>NZ_CP189846.1:0-2638678 GCF_050271075.1 Cupriavidus sp. H39 | reverse complement strand
CGCGACGTCTCAAACGGGCCGTAGACGGGCGATCGTGGGTCGCTGGCCGGCAGCGACCACGGATTTCCGCTTCCGACCCGAAGCGGCCCTTCGATCCCGCCCCGCTTAATGGCGGCTTCCAAGGTAAATGAGACATATGTGCTTCGATGCCAGTCGCGGTCCCAGTATGGTAAGGTCCGCGACTGGCCCGTCTTTCAGATAACGCCACAGCGCAATGGCGAGTCGCCGTGCGACGGCAACGATTGCGATGCGCCGGGCCCGCCGGTTTGGCCCGTGCTCTGGGTGCGTGCGTTGAACCAGCGCGTGAGTAGACTATCGGGCTGGTGGCGCAGCCTGCACCATGCCATCTCGACCACTAACGCGCGCACTCGTCGGTTGCCTTGTTTGCTGATGCCCTGGTCGACCTGGCTCTCGCCGCTGTCGTAGGGCTGGGCCACCAGCCCCGTACAGGCACCCACTTGGCGCCGATTGCTGAACTCCCTCCAGAACAATTCGAGCGCGAGGCGCGACGCGCCTACTTCGCCAATCCCCTTCAGGCGCGCTAGGTCATCGCGTCGCTGGCGCGCGGGTGCGGGCAGGCTTGCCTGCCGCGTCTTCTCCAGCGCCGCGAGTTGCTGCTGCGCCAGCGCCAGCCGTTCGCACTCGCGCAGCAGCCGCTCGCGCATTTCGGAGGGCAACGGCGCGCCGTCGTGACACTTCACCTCGTCACGGGCGAGCCGGCCGGCGAAGTGCATGTGATCCACTTCATCCCAGCAACCGAACGTGGCCAGCAGTTTGCGCGTGCGGTCGCGGTGCTGCAGCACTTCCTTCTGCAGTTGCCTGCGATCGCGCATCAGGTGCCGCGACGCTTCGTCCCGCGGCGATGGCATGTGAACTACGTGCATGCGATCGCGCTCACCGCGTAGCCATGCGCGCCGGTTGATCACCAGCTTGATGACATCGAGCCGGCCGGTCTTCGCGCGCCGCTTGTGGCGTTCAACCGGAATGCTGGCCGGATCGATGACGTAGCACTCGATGGCGCCCGCCTGAAGCGCCCGAGAGATCCAAAACCCGTCCTGGCCGGCCTCGTAGCTTACGACGACGCGCACACCTGCTGGCAGCGACCACTTCTCGTTGGGGTGTTCGACCAAGCTCAGAATATGTGCCATATGCGGCATATTCTGCACGTCGTTATGGAAAAGGCTGGTTTGGGCGACCCTAAGCCGCCATCTGCATTTCAGATGGTGGTATCGGGAAACCATGTTTCCGAGTGTACGGACGCATGGCTACGATACTTCTACCAACCCATTCAAACCGAGAGGAAGTACAAATGGACAGTGCCACCCACCCGTACAGCGTTTTCTGGCAACCCGGCTGCTCGAGCTGTGTGCGCGTCAAGGAGTTTTTGACCCGCCACGAAATCCCATTCAAATCGGTCAACGTGCTGTCGGATACCGAGGGTCGAAATGAATTGCGCCGGCTAGGAGCGAGGTCGGTTCCAGTGGTCTCGAAAGGGGACCAATACGTCTACGCGCAGTCTATCGAGGACGTGGCACGCTTCGTTGACCGACTCGATGCTGTCATGGACCGGCTGCCACCCGAAGTCTTGGTAAAAAAGTGGATGAAGGTACTAACCGTGGCGCTCGCCATCACACCGCAGATGCCGGATGAATTGTTTAACAGCCCCGTATTTCCGGGACGACCGCGCACCTATCGCGACCTCAGCTATCACATCTTCCAGGTCGTAGATGCATTTCTCCAAACGGTACTGGAGGGGCTCGAAGACTGGACAATTGTTGCCAACGTTGACGCACCAGACCGCATCAGTAGCATCGACGACATCCTTCGAGAGGGCAATGAACTCAAGGAAAGGGTGGAAGCATGGTGGGCAAAGCTTGACGATAAGTCCTGCACCCAGGTGCTGAAAATGTTCTACGGCGAACATCCACTGCACCAATTCCTGGAACGCTCCACGTGGCACTCGGCCCAGCATACGCGCCAATTGATTGCCTTGCTCAGTGAAAAGGGGATTAAATTGCCAGTGACCCTTTCTGAGGAGGATTACGAAGGCCTGCCAATGCCGCAAGGTCTCTGGGAATAATCCGCTTAACCTCACAAAGCGAATTCCATTAATCCCGGCCGCTTCGAGTAAGAGCGGAACGAATCGTTTGTCATCAGGATTGCAGCATGACCGCTATCAAACATGCCAAGGTCGCCATCGTCGGATCGGGGCCTGCCGGATACACCGCCGCCCTATATGCGGCGCGAGCGAATCTCAAACCGATGCTCATCGCCGGGCGTGAGCCTGGCGGGCAGTTGACCACGACGACGGACGTGGAGAATTGGCCAGGCGATGTAAACGGCGTACAAGGTCCCGAGCTCATGCAGCGGTTGCGCGATCATGCTGCAAGGTTCGAAACGACGATTGTGGAGGATCACGTCCGAGCAGTGTCGCTCGAGGAAAGACCATTCACGCTTCACGGCGAAGGTGGAACCTACACATGTGACACGCTCATCATCGCGACGGGCGCATCTGCTAAGTGGCTCGGGTTGCCATCGGAAAAGGACTTCATGGGGCGCGGCGTTTCCGGATGCGCCACATGTGACGGATTTTTCTACCAAGGAGAGGACGTCTGCGTGATCGGTGGGGGAAACACCGCAGTCGAGGAAGCACTGCTGCTATCGAACATTGCCAGTCGGGTCACTCTCGTCCATCGGAAGGACAAGCTCAGGGCCGAGCCGATTCTAGTTGGTCGCCTGATGGACAAAGTGCGAGAGGGTGTCGTTTCCTTGAAGTTGGGAGCCGTCCTTGATGAAGTACTAGGGAGCGAGCACGGAGTCTCCGCCGTGCGCCTCAGCCAACTTGCCGATGGTAAGACTGAAGAGGTATCCGTTAAGGGCTGTTTCATTGCCATCGGTCATTCCCCGAATACCGGCATCTTCGCTGGCAAGTTGGAGATGGACAATGGCTACATCATCACGAGGTCAGGCCTCAATGGCTACGCGACCATGACCAGCATCCCGGGGGTGTTCGCTGCGGGCGACGTTCAGGATCAGGTGTATCGTCAAGCTATTACTAGCGCCGCGACAGGCTGCATGGCTGCCCTCGATGCTCATCGCTACCTCGAGGAATATGCAAACGGCCCGGCGGCTGGAAAGGCAGACGACGATGGACATGCGACAACTGAAGTACTTTCTGAAAGTTGCTGATTTAGGAAGCATATCCAAGGCTAGCGATCAATTGCACGTTGCCCAATCGGCAATCAGTACCCAAATCGCAGCACTGGAGAGCGAACTCCACAACCAACTGTTCCTGCGTCGCTCCACAGGTGTAACGCTGACGGAGCCCGGGCGCCTTCTGTATCGCCACGCCCGGCTGATTCAACGTCAGGCGGAGATCGCGCAAGAGGACGTGGCCAACGCTAGTGCCGAACCATGCGGCACAGTTTGCCTTGGCTTGCCGTCCGCCATGGCAGAGCTACTTGGCATTGCAATGATCCGTGCATGCCATGAGCACCTTCCGCTGGTGCGGCTGCAGATTGTCGAAGGACTGAGTGTTCTGCTACAAGAGTTCACGTTAAGCGGTCGACTTGATATGTCTATCCTGTTCCTTGATCATGCGCCAAGAGGACTTGAGATTCAGACAGTGCTGGACGAGGAACTCTTCTATGTTTGCCCACCGAATAGTCCTTTTTCGGATAAGGGGCGGACGAGTATCAGCCTGGAAGAGGCGTTGGAGACGAAGCTCGTGATGCCTGCCGTTGGCAACAGCATGCGTTTGGTGGTGGATACCGCCTGTACGATCGCCGGGCTAAGTTTCAAGCCGGTTGCGGAGTTGGATTCGCTCACGCTGTTGAAGGCGTGTGTGGTCCAGAACATCGCATCGACATTCCTTCCATGGGCAGTGGTCGCGAAGGAGGAAGCTGCTGGAGAGGTACAGGTGTTGAAGGTTCGTGCCCAGCAATTCACACGCCCCCTCTCAGTTTGTACCTCCTCTCTCAATGCATCCAGCGCTGCGACTGATGCGGTCTATAAGCTGCTCCGCGACGTCATGACGGATCTGGTAAAGGATCGGATCTGGCAGGGGACCAGTCTCAGAACGTTATCAGGCAGCTAACGCGGTTACTTTCTCAAGTATCCAAGGAGCCTATGACTAGACTCAAATTTTGGTTGGAGACGGGGCAAATGATACAGAACTGATCTCTGTGCGGTGCTACTTCGTCAGCCGAAAGCTCCGCTGTTGAGGACGATAGGCTCGTTTGAGCGCCCTCAGATTAATTTCTGAAATTCCTTAAGCCTTAATTACTTGGCTGGGTCGTTTCACGTTTGCCGGGTTTAGTACACGACAATGCCATCGAGCCGAGAATGCTCGCGGCATCAAGACTTAAACTAAAGGAGACACAAGGTGATAAAGACAATCTTTGCCATCTTTCTGATGGCGTGCGGACTCACTAGCGCGCAGGCACAGGCCAGTTCGCCTTGGCCGACGAAGCCAATCCGAGTCGTTATTCCATGGACGCCCGGCGGTGGCTCGGACATTCTGACTCGCTTGGTGACTACAGAAGTGTCACAGGCGACGAAGTGGAACTTCGTGCCAGAGAACAAGCCTGGGGCTGGGGGGACCGTCGGGATCGCAGACATTGTACGGTCCGCGCCAGGCGGCTATGACCTGGTTATGGGCCAGAAGGACAATTTGTCCGTGGCTCCGTGGATCTACAAGTCCGTAACCTATGTACCAGGCCGCGATCTTGTCGCGGTCAGCCATGTAGCCTATACGCCCATTGTCATGGTTACATCGGTCAATTCCAAGCTCAAGACACTTGGTGACGTCGTGAAAGCTGCACGCGCCGCGCCGGGCTCGCTTAAGTATGGTTCTCCCGGGAGTGGTACAACGGTCCATCTGGCGGCCGAGATTTTCAGCCGTGCAGCGGGTATCAAACTATTGCATGTTCCCTACAAGGGATCGAGTGCTGCGATTCCGGACACCATCGCCGGCAATGTTGACTTGATGGTGGCCTCAGTCCCGTCCGTTCTTGCGCAAATCAAAGCTGGCACGCTGCGACCGATAGCTGTCACCTCTGCGAAGCGAAGTTCCTCTCTCCCAGACGTCCCGACTGTAGCCGAAAGTGGATACAAAGAGGTAGATGTCAGCACGTGGTATGGGCTGTTTGCGCCGGCGAAGACCCCGCCGGAGATCGTGAACCGCATCAACGCCGAGGTCAACAAGGTTCTCTCTTCTCCTTCGGTGATTCGAGCCATCCATGAGCAGGGTGCGGAGCCTAAGCAGATGTCGCCGAAGGAGTTTGCCGATTTCGTGCAGGCAGACTACGTCAAGTGGAAGGATATCGTCGCCCAGTCCGGGGTGAAACTCGACAACTAGTGCGGGAAGACGCAAACAAGTCGTGCACTTCTCTTGGAGTGCGCGACTCACTCCTGCGTCGACATAATCGCCGTGGATCATGCACGGCGGGTCGCAGTCGTCATAGGGCGCCCCAAACGGGCTCGCGGGGCAGCTTCTATTTCGCGCCCGCCAGCCTTGTCCGAGTCGTGCGCTTATGTTGCACTGTCCCTGTTCTGACAAGCAGGTAATGCGCAAGATTCAATGCATATCTCGACCGAAAATCCACCTCCTGCGTCTGCTGCAGTGTCTGCGTCGCATCCCTAACAGCGCACGATGCACCTCGACTCATTTGTGAGGCAAGAGCGGGTCAAGTGCGACATGCTGGCCGGCCTACAGCACACTGCCTGCCATACCCCCACTATGTCAAAATTCCTTTCCAGTCGAGCCGCTCCTTTGCCCGTGTTCGAGAATGGTCTGTCGCCAGAACAACGGCGACCGGGCGCCACGCCCACGGCAAACAGCATGGCAAGTGAGGCAGTGGCGCCGTAGGTCAACCAATACCCTCATCCTTCAGCGCCTGCTGCACCGCGGGGCGCGCGGCAACTCTCGACCGAAACGCTTGCAGCGCAGGCCAGCGTTCAAGCGACAGCTTGAAATGGTCGGGCCATCTCAGGATGGTGAACAGGTAGGCGTCGGCGACGCTGAACTGCCCCATCAGGTAGTCCTTGTCCGTGAGCTGCGGGGCCATCCAGTCGAACCGCTGTGACAGGCGTTCCCACGTCGCGTCTTTCTGTTCCTGCGGCGTGTCGGGTTTCCAGAATGGCCCAAAGCCCTTATGCAGTTCCGACGAAATGAAATTCAGCCATTCCTGCAAGTGATAGCGCTCAAGCGTATTGCACGCCGGAGCCAGTCCTTTTTCCGGGGCCTGGTCGGCGATGTACTGAAGCACCACAGCCGCCTCCGTCAGCAGATCGCCGTTATCGAGCGCCAGCGTTGGCACGTAGTCCTTGGCATTGAGGGTCTTGTAGTCAGCGCCACGCTCGGTTTTGTGCGGCTGGGCGCGCAAGTCGACGCGCTCGGTGGAGAAGGGAAGGCCGGTCTCGATGAGGGCGATATGTGGCGCGAGCGAGCATGCGCCGGGAGCGTAGTACAGCTTCATGATTCGTGTCTCCTTGACAGGGGGGCGCCAGCGTAACAAGCGGGATGGCGCGCCGGCTCGGGACCTCGATCGCGGCACGACGCGGATACTTGCCGCCTGAGCCGCAAGTGGCTGCGCGCAGCGGCCAGCGCGGCGGGCCGGTTGCCACATTAGGTGTGTGGTAGATCGTTCGGGCGCCAGGTGTGATTTAGCAATCGACATGCCCGAGTCATCTGTGTCCGCCGGGTTGCCGGAGCCTGTGGCACGCCATGACGACGACGCGGCCGCGCACGCTGCGGCACCTGCAACCTCGCCAAGGCAGTCTTCGGGCTGCTCTGCAGCAGAAGGCTCGCTGTGTGACGCGCCTTGAAGCCCTGGTGCCTGCGCGCGCCGGAATGGATTGCAAGGCGCGTAGCAGAAATTGCCAGGGCGCGCTTTCGGCCTCCGCTCCCTGCGCCGGCGCCTTGCGGGTAGCCCTCGGGAATGTTCCTTGCAGCATCGGTACTCCCAGTGACTTCGCCGGAGGTGGCTCCGGCTTCATGTGGAGGACACCATGAAAGCGGTTGTATTTCACGGTATCGGCGACATCCGGCTCGATGACGTGCCAGAGCCGGTAATCGAGCAGGATACCGACGCCATCGTGCGCCTCACCGCCAGTGCCATCTGCGGCACCGACCTGCACTTCGTGCGCGGCACCATGGAAGGGTTGGCGCCCGGCACCGTGCTCGGCCACGAGGGCGTGGGCGTGGTCGAGGCGGTGGGCAAAGGCGTGCGCAACCTCAGCGTGGGCGACCGGGTCGTGATCCCGTCCACCATTGCCTGCGGCTATTGCTCGTACTGCCGCGCCGGCTACTACGCGCAGTGCGACAACGCCAACCCGCACGGCAAGCAGGCTGGCACCGCCTTCTATGGCGGGCCCGAGCAGACCGGGCCGTTCCAGGGGCTGCAGGCAGAAAAAGCGCGGGTGCCGTTCGCCCACGTCAACCTGGTCAAGCTGCCGGACAACATTAGCGACGAGCAGGCGATCATGCTTTCCGACATTTTCCCGACAGGCTATTTCGGCGCCGACCTCGCCAATATCCATCCTGGCCATACGGTGGCGGTGTTCGGCTGCGGCCCGGTGGGGCAGTTCGTGATCGCATCGGCGAGGCTGATGGGCGCGGGCCGCATCTTTGCCGTGGATGCGGTGCCGGACCGGCTCGACATGGCGCGCGCGCAGGGCGCGGAGGTAGTGAACTTCGATACCGAAGATCCGGTGGAGGCCATCGTGCAGCTGACCGGCGGCATTGGCGTGGACCGGGCTATCGATGCCGTGGGCGTCGATGCCATGCACGCGCACCATGGTCCGGCGGCGCAAGATCCGTCCATCCCGGACAGTGAACAGGAGGCCGCGCGCCTGGCGCCGCATGCCCACCCGTCGGCGCAGGGCAACTGGGTTCCCGGGGACGCGCCGGCGCAGGCACTGGACTGGGCCATCCGCGCGCTGGCCAAGGCCGGCACGCTGTCGATCATCGGCGTGTATCCGCCCACCGACCGCAGTTTCCCGATCGGCGCGGCGATGAACAAGAACCTGACCGTGCGCATGGGCAACTGCAACCACCGCGCCTATATCCCGCGGCTGGTCGAACTGGTGCGCACCGGTGCGGTCGACCCGGCCGCCATCCTGACGCGGCGCGAGCCGATGACCTCGGCGATCGAGGCCTACCAGGCCTTTGATTTGCGCCAGCCCGGCTGGATCAAGGTCGAACTGCAGCCGGGGTCGGTCCACTAGCCACGGCGCCTTGGGGTTCTCCGCCGCGCGAGCGGAGAACCTGTCTTGCCCTCCAGGGACGACAGCTATCCTCAAGCATTGAACGCATCGCTTGCGGTCGCTGCGCATGCCGCGCTGGGCAATCTATACGACCACGGTCGGTCGTCGCCCATCCATCAGTAATCCCATTGCACCGGCACGAAGCGAAAGACTTTGCCGTTCTTTGCAATGTGGCCGATGGACGGGAATGCGACATGCGCAGCGGCAAGCAGGGCACCGGTTTCCGCGGCTTCGTTGAGCAGCGCGATACGGACGTCCACAGCCGCTTCGGGATCGTGCTCGAAGCCATTTTGCCATTCGGGTTGGTCGAAGCCGACTTCGAAAATCGCGTCGCCCACGAACGTCAGTTTCTCGCCGTTCGATGCGACGTCCACGACGCAGTGCCCCGGCGTGTGCCCGCCGGTTACGCGCGCCGACACGCCCGCGGCGACTTCCACTGCCTGGTCGAACGGCACGATGTTTTCGCTGTAGAGCTCAGCGAATTTTGCGGCAGCCTTGCGCAACGCGGGAGGGACTGCCTCCGGCATTACCGTCCTGCTGAAGTCCGGATTCTTCCAGAACGCCACTTCCGCCGCCGCTACGTGGATCCGCACGTCCGGGCGCAGTTTGGCCTTGACGCCATCCACATTCAGTCCGCCG
Source organism: Cupriavidus sp. H39 (assembly GCF_050271075.1). Lineage (NCBI taxonomy): Bacteria > Pseudomonadati > Pseudomonadota > Betaproteobacteria > Burkholderiales > Burkholderiaceae > Cupriavidus > Cupriavidus sp. H39. Next base: position 2,629,771 of record NZ_CP189846.1, on the reverse strand, counting down.
ACGTGATCCATGTGCATATGGGTGATCACGATATCGGTGATCGCAGCCAGGTCGATACCCGACGATTCCAGGCGCATCACCGACCGACCGGCGCGCGTGAAATACTCAAAACCGTCGCCCACGCCCGAGTCGATCAGGATCAGGCGTTCACCGCTGCGCACCAGCGCGATATTCAGCGCCCAGTCGAACACGTCACGTTGCAGGAAACGGCCATCGAACCATTCGTTGCGGTCCGCCTGGCTCACGTTGGTGGACATGGTAGAGGTCGGCAGCGGCAGAATGCCATCGCTGATCAGCACGACGTCGACGTCGCCCACGCGCACGGCGTAGCGGGAAGGCACAAGTTCGCCAGAACCTTCTTTGCCAAGCCTGGCGGTAACCGGCTGCACATTGCGGGTGGTTTCGCTCATCTTCAGTAGTCCTGTCAATCGGGTGGGTAAACCGCATCAGGCGGCAGGGGCGTTCCGCTTCGTTGCGCGGACATGCTTCTCGACGTCGCACGTCTTGTGCGACCATCGTTGCAACCGATTGTAGGCAGGGGGAGCGAACGCCAGTAGCCTCGCGAAGGCCTTCAGTATGTTGACCGAACGGAAACAATCGACGACGGACAGGCAATGCGAGGCAACGCGAGCGTTCGAGGCAGACGGCGTTCGCGTTGGCGCAAGCGAGATGGGCGATGACGAATGAGGAAGCGGGCAGCAGCAGGAGCGGCCGCCGTCGACAGAGCGCTGTTTGATCCGCTGTAGCAGTGGCCGCAGGAAACCGGATCTCGATTTCCGCTGGCCTGGCTCTGTCAGCTATTCCCTTGCGGGAACGCCTGCCAGCCGTCAGGGCAGATGTCTTCCCGGCAGCAATCCAGCCGATGCCCGCGCGTCCCCCCGTCGTGGCTGCTGGCTGGCGGCGGCGCGGGTTCGTTCCTGGCCTGCCTTGGCGGCACGGCTGTCGGCAGCAAAGCCACGGTTGCGGCTGGCCTGGCCCGGCTCGGAGAAAGCGCCGATCCTGACTGCTTCGCCCATCCCACCGACGATATGCTGCGCATGGGCGGTGCCTGCGGTTGCCAGCACGGCCACGACCGTCACGAAAAGCGAGCAGATTCTCGTCATAAGTTCTCCGGCCTCGGGCCTGGTGGGTCAGTGGCCAGCGCTGGCCGCGTCATGTTGGCTGCGGAGAATAGCGCAAACCGATCGCCCTGTTTGTAATGGATTGTTAGCGGCAAAACCCTGGGCCAGAGCGATTGCGAGAGGCCAGTCCGCTTGCCTTGTCGTCCCTGTCGTTCATGCACTAGGTACAGCCAAAGGCGAGGGAGGGCGTGCGCAGATCGGTCATGGCGCGGCGCCATTCGATAGCGCCGCATCACCAGGGGCGCTCTGCGCCAACTCTGTCCAGTCGCCAACAGCTAGAACCGATGCCGCATGCCGGCGCCTATCGTCTCGGCATGCGGCTGCCCCGTCAAGCGGTCGTAGAAATACGCGGCATACAGGTCGGTCCGCTTCGACAAGTTGTAGTCATAGGCAACGGCGGCCGAATGCCGGCCCATCCCGGCCACGTCGTTGCGTGTGTTGCCATAGGCGTACGAGGTCAACACATTGCCCGCCCCGACAGGAATCGACACGCCGACCTGCCCGTTGGCGTGCCGGATATCGCCCTGCGCGCCATTGACCGCGGTACGGATGTACTGTGCCTGCCCGAACAGCTTGGCGACACCGAAGTCATAGCTGACGCCAAGCTGCGCCGCGGTCTGCTTGTCGAAGCCGGTGAGCGCCGCGGGGGCCGTGACGTCGCCGGGCACGGTGTTGAACCGGACTTGCTGGAACGCGGCTGTGGCGGCGAAGGCGCCGGCAAAGTAAGTGAGATTGCCGCCCCATTTGTTCTGGCCCGTGCTGCCCGGCTGCTCGCCGAACGCATAGATCAGGTTCACGGTCAGGCCGCCGGCCGTTGGCGACGAATACACGACCGAGTTCGACCACCCCGAATCGCCGATGATGCCGGGGTCGAACACGCGTCCGTCGGAGGCCGTCTTGTAGGTGTGAAAGATCGATGGGCCGAAATGGTAGGAATCGACCAGCGGATTGAACAGGATCGTCGACAGGAAGTATGGCGTGGTGTTGCGGCCGAGCCGCACTGTGCCGTACTTCGACGATTGCAGGCCGGCATAGGCGCTGCGCGTCAGGAAGCCGTCGGTGTCGGAGCGACCGGAGCGCCCCGTGTCGACCCGGTAGAAGCCATTCAGGTCGAAGATGGCCTTGAGCCCGTCGCCCAGCTCTTCGGTGCCGCGCATGCCCCAGTACGAGGTCTGCATGCCGCCCGCGCCGAGGATCGCGGTACGCTCGCCGCCCGCGGCGCGGGTGCTGCCGACGAAGGCGTCGACCTGGCCGTAAAGGCTGACGCCCGCTTGGGCCGGTGCAGGCTGCGCAAGGCTTGCGGCCATGGCGGCTGTCGCCAGGGCCCGGTGTTTCAGATGCATGGTCTCCTCCGATTGTTTTCAGTTGGTGGGGTGTGGGAAGGCTTGCCGCCGACGTGCCGCGAGTTGCGAGCGATAGGCCGCCATGTCCGCGATCGGCCGGCGCGCGACGCCGGCGTCGATGGCCGCCTGGGCGACCGCGGGCGCCAGGCGGGTGATCAGGCGCGGATCGAACGGCTTCGGGATCAGGTAGTCGGGACCAAACGCGAAGGACTCGCCGGGGTAGGCAGCGGCGACTTCATGCCCGGGGGCCTCTTCGGCCAACGCGGCCAGCGCGTGGACGCACGCCAGCTTCATCGATTCGGTGATCGTGGTCGCGCCGCGGTGATAGGCGAGGGCGCTTTGTCTGAAGGCGTCGTCCATGGCGGGGATTCAGGAAAATCGGGAAAAAAGGGGCCGCCGCCCGTGCATGACGGGCGAAAGGCTGGCAAACGGTTTGTGGTTGAGATCTAGGCGGCGATGCCGCCGTGCTGGCCGGACCAGCGTGGCGGGTCTGCCAGGAAGGCTTGCAGCTCGGCCAGGTGTGCTGCTGCGACTTCGCGGGCATCGCGCGCCGCGTCGAGGATGTCGCGCCACGTAGCCAGGGCATGGACGTCCGGCCGCCAGCGGGACAGGGCCGCCTGTGTCGGGAACGTGCCGTAGTCGAACAGGACCAGGATGTCCTGCACGACCGCGCCGGCGTCGGACAGTGCCGCGCAGAAATTCGCCTTGGACCGGCCCGCAGCCATCATGTCGTCGACCAGCAGCACGCGGTCGCCGGCGCGGAGGTCGCCGACGACTTGCGCGGCGGGGCCGAGGCCGCGGGCTTCCTTGCGCACGTAGACCAGCGGCAGGTCAAGCGCTTCGGCGACCCACGCGGCGAACGCGATACCACTCGATTCCGCGCCGGCGACCACGTCGATGCGTTGCAGACGGCCGCGCTCGCGCAACAGTTGCAGGCCGCGCTGCAACAGCGCGCGACGCAAGGCCGGGTAGGAAATCAGCCGGCGGCAATCGATGTAGACCGGGCTGGCCCAACCCGAGGGCAGGCGGAATGGCTCGTCGCCGCGGAAGCGAACGCAGCCGGCCTCGAGCAGCGCTCGTCCGACCGATTTCTGGAGCGTGAGCGCATTGCGATGGCGGTGCATGAAGACGCCCTCGTTCATGGCTTGCCCTCCAGCTTGTCGGGACGCGGCCGGATCAGCGTTTCGGGGCGCAAGGCTTCGTCGAGTGCCTCGGCGGTCATCAGGCCCCGTGCCAGCACCACTTCGCGTATGGTGGTGCCCCTGGCATGGGCCTCGGCGGCGACCGAGGTCGCGTTCTTGTACCCGATCACGGGATTGAGCGCCGTAACCAGTGCGATCGAACGCTCGATGGTCTCGCGCAGGCGTTCAGGGTTCGCGGTAATGCCGTCGACGCATTTTTGTGCCAGCGTCACGCAGCCATTGGTCAAATGCCGGAAGCTGCGCAGCAGGCTCGCGGCGATGACCGGCTCGAAGGCATTGAGCTGCAACTGGCCGGCCTCGGCGGCAAAGGTGATGGTGATGTCGTTGCCGAAGACTTCGAAGGCGATCTGGTTCACGACTTCCGGGATAACCGGGTTGACCTTGCCCGGCATGATCGACGATCCCGCCTGCATCGGCGGCAGGTTGATCTCGCCGAAGCCGGCGCGCGGACCGCTCGACAACAGCCGCAAGTCATTGCACGTCTTGGACAGCTTGACGGCGATGCGCTTGAGCACGCCCGAGATCTGCACGAAGGCGCCGCAATCCTGCGTGGCTTCCACCAGGTTGGGGGCCAGGCACAGGTCGATGCCGGTGATCCGCCGCAATGCGGACAAGGCCTTGGGCGCGTAGTCGGGATGCGCGGTAATGCCGGTGCCGATCGCGGTTGCGCCGAGGTTGATCTCGCGGATCAGCAGGGCGGTTTCGCGCAGGCGCGCCATGTCTTCCTCGAGCATGACCGCATACGTGGAGAACTCCTGGCCGAGCGTCATCGGCACCGCATCCTGCAACTGGGTGCGGCCGAGCTTGAGCAGGCCGGAGAATTCATTCGACTTGCGGTCAAAGGCAGCGCGCAGGGTTTCCATCGCTTCAAGCAGGTGCCCGATGGCAAAGTAGGTGGCAATGCGCAGCGCCGTGGGATAGACGTCGTTGGTGCTCTGCGCCATGTTCACGTGCTCGTTCGGGTGCAGGAACTGGTATTCGCCCTTGCGGTGCCCCATGTGTTCCAGCGCGCGGTTGCAGATGACCTCGTTGGCATTCATGTTCGTCGAGGTGCCGGCGCCGCCCTGGATCGTGTCGACAATGAACTGGTCGTGCAGCATGCCTTCGCGCACGTCATGGCAGGCAGCCAGGATGGCGTCGCGCAGGTCGGCCGGCAACAGGCCGAGTTCGGCATTGGCCTCGGCGGCGGCCTGCTTGACCGAGGCCAGCGCAATGATCAGTTCCGGCCATGAGGAGATGGGGGTGCCGCTGATCTGAAAGTTCTCCGCGGCGCGCAGGGTGTGGACGCCGTAGTAGGCGTCGGCCGGCACCTGGCGTTCGCCAAGCAGGTCGGCTTCGGTGCGATAGGTATGGGTCATGATGCGATCCGATCAAGGTCATCGTCCGGCCAGGCGAGCGTCCATGGCAGCGTCTCGCCGAAAAGGAACGGGCGGATGCGCCGGCCGTCCGGCAAATCGATCTGCCCGGACACGTGCGTGGGGCTGCGGTGCAAGGTGATGGTCTGCTGGTTCGGCGGCATGCCGTAGAAGCGCGCGCCGTTGTCGCTGGCGAAGGCTTCGAAGCGATCCAGTGCCTGTTCCTCGTCGAACACGGTCACGTAGGCTTGCAGCGCGACCGGCGCACTGAAGATGCCGGCGCAACCGCAGGCGGACTCCTTGGCGCCGGTGTCATGCGGCGCCGAATCGGTGCCGAGGAAAAATGCCGGCGAGCCCGAGGTGGCGGCGTGCCGCAGCGCCAGCCGGTGCCGCTCGCGCTTCAGTACCGGCAGGCAGTAGTGGTGCGGCCGGATGCCGCCCGCAAACATGGCATTGCGGTTGAACATCAGGTGCTGCGGCGTGATGGTGGCTGCCAGCCTGCCGCTGGGGTCGCGCATGACGAAGTCGGCGGCCTCGGCGGTGGTGATGTGTTCCAGCACCACTTTCAAACGTGGGTAGCGCGCCAGCAATGGCCGCAGCGTGGCGTGCAGGAAGACGGCTTCGCGGTCAAAGACATCGACCGCCGGATCGGTGCTTTCGCCATGGATCAGCAGCGGCATGCCGATGTCCTGCATGACAGCCAGCACGCCGGCGATGCGGTCGATCGACGTCACGCCGTATTCGGAGTGGGTGGTGGCGCCGGCGGGATACAGCTTTGCGGCGACAAAGGCACCGGCGTCAAAGCCGGCGCGGATGTCCGCCGGATCGGTGGTGTCGCACAGGTAGCAGGTCATCAGCGGCGTGAACTCGGACCCCGGCGGCAATACGCCAAGGATACATTCACGATAGGCCATGGCGGCTTCCGCGGTGGTCACCGGCGGCTTCAGGTTGGGCATCACGATGGCACGGCCGAACTGGCGGGCCGACGCCGGGAGCACCGCGCGCAGCAGGTCGGCGTCGCGCAGGTGCAGGTGCCAGTCGTCCGGGCGGCGGATGGGCAGGGTCTGCACGGTCATGCCTGTCTCCCGGATGGAATGCCTTCAAGTGCCCGATACATGACTTGCGTGCCGAGCATGAAATCATCCAGGTCCATCGCCTCGTCCGGATTGTGCGAACCGTGCTCGTTGCGTACGAAGAGCATGGCGGTGGGAATGCCGGCATTGGCGAACAGCGAGGCATCGTGCCCGGCGCCGCTCGGCACCATCTCGACCGGCACGCCGGCGCCGGCACACGCGTCGCGCAACAGGCCCGACAGCGCCGGGTCCATCGTCGCGGGCGCCGATTCGATGCGGCGGTCGAACTCGAAATGCACGCCACGGTCGCGGCCGATGGCCTTGCATTCCGTGCGCAGCAACTGGTAGAAACCTTCCAGCGTGTCCACGCTCTTGCTGCGCGCCTCGAAGCTGAAACTGACCTTCCCCGGAATCCGGGAAATCGAATGCTCGGCGGGATCGGTGGACACGATTCCTGTGGTCACCACCAGGTCGATGCCGCGTTCCAGCAGCACCTTCCAGTGTTCGTCGAGCCGCGTGATCAGTTCGGCCACGGCAAACATCGCATCCTTGCGCAGCCAGCGGGGCACGGCGCCGGAATGGCCGGCTTCGCCGAGGCAGGTGATCAGGTTGTGCCGCACGTTGCCGCGAATGCCGGGCACCACCGCCACCGGCAGCTTGCGTGCCACCATCACCGGACCTTGTTCGATATGCAGTTCAAGATATGCCGCCGCCGCGGCGCGGTCGAACAAGGGTTGCTGTGCGGCAATGGCTTCGATGTCCGCGCCCGCGGCCGCCATGCAATCCGCGAGCGCCTTGCCGGAACTGCGGTGCTTCAGCGCCAGGTCGTCGGTGGTCAGCTTGCCCAGCGCGGCGCCCGATCCCATGTAGGCTTTGCCAAACCAGGCGCTTTCCTCGCCACGAAAGGCGATGACGCGCAGCGGCGCGGCAGCGGAGATGCCTTGCGCCTTTCGCGCGAGCAGGCACAGCAGGCCGGCGACAATCCCCGCCAGGCCGTCGAAGTTGCCGCCCTGGGGAACGGAATCGATATGCGAGCCGACCCATGCGGCAGGCGCGCCGGCGTCCTCGTCGGGCAGGGCGAAGACAAGGTTCGCGGCCCGGTCGCTCTGCACTTGCAGCCGGTGCTCCCCGGCAAAGCGCCGCAGGTAGTCGACCGCTGCCGATTCGCCGGCACCATAGCTGTCGCGGGTAATGCCGACGCCGTCGAACGACAGCGCGCCGATGTCTGCGAACAACTGCTCGGCCAGCGGCTTGAGTTCCAGGATGTCCATGGCTAGGCCCCGTTGCTCAACCCGACTGCTGGGCAAAGCGCAGCCAGCGGTCGCTGAGCTGGCGGTCGAGGATCACCTGCCCGGTCAGGTCGCGGATCGCGGCGACGCCGGCCTGGTCGCAATACGCCCCGAGCCCGTCGATGATCTTTTGCATGACCGCAGGGTCCCGGAACGAGGCGGTGCCGACCTGGATGGCGGACGCGCCTGCCAGCATGAATTCGACCGCGTCATCGGCGCTCTGGATGCCGCCGCAGCCAATGATGGGAATGCGCACGGCGCGATAGCACTGGTGCACCAGGCGCAGCGCAATCGGCTTGATCGCGGGCCCCGACAGGCCGCCCATCGCATTGCCCAGCTTGGGCTTGCGTGTGCGGATATCAATCGCCATGCCCAGCACGGTGTTGCCCATCACGATCGCATCGGCGCCGGCTTCCTCGGCCGCGCGGGCCACCGCGGCGATATTGCCGGCGTTGGGCGTCAGCTTGACCCAGAACGGGTGCCGGGTGCGGCGACGGATGGCGGAAACTGCCTTGTAGGTGGTCTCGGGAAGCATGGCGAAGGCCATGCCGTCCGCTTCCAGGTTGGGGCACGAGATGTTGGCTTCGATCACGTCGACTTCCGGCAACGACATCTCTTCGCAAGCGGCGGCAAACTCCTCGGCGGTATCGGCGGAAATCGATACCACCACCGGGGTGTCGTACGCCGTATAGGCGGGCAGGACTTCCTTGCGGTAGTAATCGAGTCCCTTGCTCGGGATGCCGATCGAATTCAGCATGCCGCTGAAGGTCTCAGCCACGCGCGGCGTGGGGTTGCCCGCGCGCGACTTCGGCGAGACGCTCTTGATGACCAGCGCGCCAAGCTGGTTGAGATCCATCGCCTCGCGGTATTCGATGGCGAAGCAGCCGGATGCGGGCATCACGGGGTTGCGCAACGTCAGGTCGCCAACCCGGACAGTCAGATTAGCCAAATTCCACCTCCCCAACCACTTCACGAATCTTGAAAACGGGACCCTCGCGGCAGACGCGCAGGAACTGCTTGTCGCCGTCGCAATCGAACAGCCGCACGCACGACAGGCACACGCCCATGCCGCACGCCATGCGCTGCTCCATGGCAACTTCGCCCTGGATGCCGGGATGGTCCTGCAGCACGCGCTGCAGCAGCATCAGCAGGCGATGCGAGCCGCAGGTGTAGACGGCATCGGGGCGTTGCGTGTCGATCAGCCGGCGGGCCAGGGCCTCGACCGCCTCGACCGAAGAGGTGCCGTCGGCATCGAGCACGGCGTGCACCTCCGCGCTGGCGCCGCGCAGGAATTCCTTCTCCATCAGGTCACCCGCGCTACGCGCCGACATGATCGCGGTAATGGCGGTGCCGGCCTCGGCGGCCTGGCGGATCAACGGCGCCATCGTTGCCAGTCCGACGCCGCGCGCGACCACGAGGATGCGCCGGAACGACGGCTTGAACGAGAAGGTATTGCCGAGCGGGCCGACGATATCCAGATGGCCGTCAACCGGCAGGGTCGCCATTGCCCGCGTGCCGACGCCGGTGACGTTGTAGAGGAATTCGATGCGCCCGCTTTCCGGGCCAGCGCCATAGACGCTCATCGGCCGCAGCAGGAACGGCTGCGCGTCGGCAGTGGCGGGGCAGCCGAGCTGGTAGAACTGCCCGGGCCGGGTCAGCGGCGCGATCGGGGCATCCGCTTGCAGCCGGAGGTACTTGTAGCGCTGATTGACCCAGTAATGTTCAACGATCCGACAGCGATAGGAGGCTACGGTAGCCGCGGAATCCGCGCTACACACAGTGGCACACATGTTGGTGACTCCTGAGGATGGGGCTGCGCCGGACGGCGCAGCGAAGGAATGCCTGGAGGGCGCCGGAGTTATTCCAGTTCCACGCCCTTCAGTTCGGGGATCAGGAAGATGGTGGCGATCATGTCGACCACATAGATGCTCGCGAGCAGCGCGATCGCAAGCTGGAACGAATACGCGGCCGCGATGGCGCCGACCACGATCGGCCCAAGCCCGCCCACCGCCCGGCCAATGTTGAACAGCACGTTCTGCGCCGTGGCGCGTGCCGCGGTGGGGTAGGCCTCGGAAATCAGTGCGCCGTAGCCGCCGATCATGCCGTTGACGAACATGCCCATGACCGCACCGGCCCACAGCATGGTCATGGGGTCGTCCAACCTGGCGTAGGCCAGTACCATCGCCACCGCGCCTGCCTGGAAGATCAGGAAGGTCGGCTTGCGCCCGATACGGTCAGCCAGGTGGCCAAAGACATAGACGCCGATCATCATGCCGACGATAGTGACCGAGGTCCACAACGCCGATTTGGTCAGCGAAAATCCCAGCGCCCTGGACAGGTAGGTCGGCAGCCAGATCATGATGCCGTAGTAACCGAAGTTCTGGACCGAACACAGGACCACGATGCCCAGGCTCGTGCGCGTGGTCTTGCCGTCGGCGACGAGCAGCTTGAATGCATTGGGCTTCTTTTCCGTGCGCGCGCTGCGCACGAAGACTTCGGGCTCGTGCAGGCGGTTGCGGATAAACCATGCCACCAGCGCCGGCAGCACCCCGACCACGAACATCCCGCGCCAACCCACCACAGGCAACAGCAAGGGCGTCAGCAGCGCGGCCATCAGCACGCCCGATTGCCATCCCAGCGCGACATAGGACGACACGCGCGCACGCTTGCTGGCCGGCCACGCCTCGGCGGCCAGCGCCATGCCAATGCCAAACTCGCCGCCCAGGCCGATGCCGGCAATGGTGCGGTAGACCAGCAGGTCCCAGAAGCCCTGCGCCACGGCGCACATGCCGGTGAACACCGCGAACAGCACGATGGTCCACGTGAGCACCCGGACGCGACCATAGCGGTCGCTCAGCGCGCCGAAGATGATGCCGCCGGCCACGGCGCCGACCAGCGTCCATGTCACCAGCGCGCCGGACTGGCCGGTCGTCAGGGCAAGCGCGGCGCTGATCGCCGGCAGCATGAAGCCCAGGATCAGCAGGTCGAACCCGTCCATGGCGTAGCCGATGGCGGATCCCGCCAGGGCTTTCCACGCGTAGGGAGAAGTTGGCGCCTCCGTCGCAGCTACGGGTTGGGTCAGGGGCTGGCTTGTCATGCTGTCTCCATTTTTAGACTGAAAGGCTATCAAAAAGCACTGCGTCGCTCCCATTGCCTCGGGTGGCAGGCCAGGCTGGCGCAGTCGCAGTGAAAATCTTTTTTTTTAGACTATGCGGCGCATGAAGGGATGGCAAGCGTTTTTGCGGCCCTTCCGGGTTTTTCCCTAGCCTCACCGCACGGGCGATGCGCAGGGCAGCCGGCCCATGCTATAGTGGCGGAAATCTAATTATTGAGACTGAAATGGAACGTCGCGCCACCGGCACGTGCGGAATCGACTTCGAGGCACTGGGGGCGCGGCTGCGTGCTTACCGTCTTGGCGCGCAGCTGCGGGCCGAGCAGGTCGCCGAAGTGCTGGGCATTTCGCGGGCGGCGGTCTACCGGATGGAGAAAGGGGAGATCGTCAAGATCGAGACGCTCGAGCGCCTGGCCGGCATCCTCGATACCTCGCTGGAATCGCTGCTGGGCGCCGGCACGGAATACTACCCGTCGGCCATCGCCTACATCGAACGGATGCGCCAGCTAGAGCAGGGCGCTACCCGCATCCTGGCGCATTTCGAGCCGATTTCATTCCTGCTGACCTCGCCGGACTACGAGCGCTATCTCGAGCAGATGCTGAGAGAGAGCGGCGACAACGATGACGGCCGGGTCCAGGCAATCATGGCCTTGCTGCGCGAGCGGAAGGAATCCTATGCGTCGCATCCCGCGCCAATCCTCAGCCTGATCGGCTTGCGCGAGCTCGAACGTTTCGTTCATTTCGGGCTGATCGGCAGGATGGACCTGCCGCCCGCGACCCGCATGGAGCGGTCGCTGGCGGCGCGCGCGGAGGTGGAGCGCATTGCCGTGTTGCTTGAACAGCAGTACGCAGGCATGCAGATCGGCATCGTCAACGAAAGCATGCCGAACGCCACGTTCCAGGTCTTCGAGCGGCCCACCGGCTCATACGTTGCCATCAGCCCATTCCGCTTCGGCGAGTTTCCCAACATTTCAGCCGGCATCGCCTCGGTGACCGCCGCGCCGGAGGCGGTGTCGCTTTACACCAATATGGTCGAGGCTCTCTGGCAGCGCGCCTACAAGGGCCCCGACGGAGCTGGCCTGTTGCGGCGCATGTTGCAGCAGGTCTGAACCATTCGCTTTTTTTCCCCTGAGAGACATCCCATGGACTTTAAGACGGTTACCGAGCAATTCGCCAACAGCGTTCCGGGAACGGACGCCTTTCTCACGGTCAAGCAACAGTCGCAGGCGCTGATATCCGCCGATCCGCGCCACGCCGCGGCCTACTTCCTGATATATGGCTTCGCACGATCGTATGTGATTCTGCATGACGACGAAGGCATCACCACCGAGGTTGCCAATGCAGCGCAGGCGCAGTTGCTGGGCTATATGCGCGCGATCGAGCAATCGCTCGACGGTGGCGATCCGGCACTGGTCGCTGCGATGAACCAGATCGTTCTCGACTACGATGGTCGGCGCCAGCTCTTTTAAGGTTGGCGCAAGACAGCGACGACGTAGCGATGGCGTTCTTCCGGACTGTTGCAGATGTGCAGGATCGGGGGTAGCGCTTGGACCGATTCCGCTCCTCGATCAACTTCGCGGCCATCGAATCCCCTCGCCCCTTATCCCATCCCCACCACGCTCGACAGCAACATCTTCACCAGCACCGCCTGCCGCGTCGCCCCGGTCTTGGCAAAGATGCCGCGCAAGTGCGCCCGTGCCGTGTTCTTCTTCACGCCAAGCCGCGCCGCGGCTTCATCGAGCGTCAGGCCGTCGACCATCAGCAGGGCCAGTTCGATTTCGGTAGGCGTCAGGTGGAACAGCTTGCGCAGGCTGGCGTGGGTGTTGCGCGGCGAGCCCGCGGGATCGCGGATGAAGACCGCCACCGCGGGACGGCGGGCCTTGTCCTCGGTGCGGTAGCTGAGGGGGATGGGCCGCACCAGTACGCTGAGCGGCGTCGGCGCGGCGGGACGGCTGAGCGTGGTGACTTCGCTGCGCGGCGCGGCCAGCGCGTGGGCCTGCGCGGCGCCCTCCAGGATCTTGCGGAAACTGCGGTTTTCCATCGGGCAATGCGCGTGCAGCGCGCCGTCAGCCAGGTAGAGGCCGTCGCGGGCGCGCAGCAGGCGCCCGGCGACATCGTTGGTCCGGATGCACCTGCCGTGCTCGTCCAGGATGACCGTGCCCACCTGCAGGCGGTCGACGGCATCGGCGTAAAGGGAGCGCTCGGAGGCAAGGACGTCGAGCGCGGCATGCAGGTCGACGGCGCGCTTCAGGTGCGGCAGCAGCGCCTGCAGCAGCGTCTTCTCGGCGCCGCCGAAGTCTTGTCCCGTTGCAATGCGGCTGATGAACAGCGCGCATTCCACACCATCGGGCGTGACCAGGTTGGCGGCCAGGATGTAGCGCAGGCCAAGCGGCTGCAGGTATTGCGTGTAGAACGGATGCGCCAGCCAGCCGGTCTCGCCGAACAGTTCGTCGGCGCTGAAGAGCCGGTCGGGGTGCAGGTCCAGGAAGGGACACAGCGCGTAGTACTGCTCGCTGTACGAAGGCTCGCCCGGCAGGTGGGGGCCGTAGTCGGAGGCGTTGACGATCAGGCCGGGGCGGTCGGTGGCGGGGTGGCGCAGCACCAGCGTGACGAAGGCGGCGGCCAGTCGCTGGCGCATGCTTTCCAGGAAGCCGGCCCACGGTACGGTTTCCGTCGGCCCCTGATAGAGCTGGGCGAGCAGGGCGCTCAGCTCGGCGGCTGGGAGGGGTGGCAGCATGATGGCGGCTCGATGGTTTGCTCCCCTCTCCCGCTTGCGGGAGAGGGGCCGGGGGTGAGGGTGAGCGCCCGCCAAGCACGTTGTGCCTTGACTTCGTGGATGCTCAGGCCCTCACCCCCACCCCTCTCCCACTGCGCGGGAGAGGGGTGCGATTGCGTGGGGCGGTGGCAAGCGCTGACGCTTTCGCACACCGCCGCCTGCACCGCATCCCATCGTACCGCCCCTGCCCGCCGCCTCATCGTCCATTCCGCCTAGGGCCTGTCCCTTAGCCACGCCACGATCCGCTCCGCCGCCTGCTCGGCGCTGGCGCCGGTGGTGTCGATGCGGATTTCCGGGTGCTCGGGCGGCTCATAGGGCGAATCGATGCCGGTGAAGTTCTTCAGTTCGCCGCGACGCGCCTTGCGGTACAGGCCCTTGGGGTCGCGCTGCTCGGCCACCGCCAGCGGGGTGTCGATGAAGACTTCGATGAACTCGCCATCCCCGGCCAGCGCGCGTGCCATATCGCGTTCCGAGCGGAACGGCGAGATGAACGACACCAGCACGATCAGCCCGGCATCCAGCATCAGCCTGGCCACCTCGGCCACGCGCCGGATGTTCTCGACGCGGTCGGCCTCGGAGAAGCCGAGGTCCTTGTTCAGGCCGTGGCGCACGTTGTCGCCGTCGAGCAGGTAGGTGTGGTGGCCGAGCGCATGCAAGCGCTTTTCCACCAGGTTGGCGATGGTGGACTTGCCCGCGCCGGAGAGCCCGGTAAACCAGACGATGCGCGGCGACTGGTGCTTGAGCGCGGCATGCGCGCGGCGGTCCACGTCGATGGCCTGCCAGTGCACGTTCTGCGCCCGGCGCAGCGCAAAGTGCAGCATGCCGGCGCCGACCGTGTTGTTGGTGAGGCGGTCGATCAGGATGAAGCCGCCCAGCTCGCGGTTGCGCGCGTAGGGGTCGAACGCCACCGGCTGGTCGAGGTGCAGGTTGCATACGCCGATCTCGTTCAGCTCCAGCGTGCGCGCGGCCAGGTGCTCGAGCGTGTTGACGTTGATCTTGTACTTGGGCTGCGCCACGGTCACGCCCACGGTGCGCGTGCCGAGCTTGAGCAGGTAAGGGCGCCCGGGCAGCATGGCGTCCTCGTTCATCCAGACTAGCGTGGCCTCGAACTGGTCGGCCACCGCCGGCGGGTCTTCGGCGCACGCCAGCACGTCGCCGCGGCTGACGTCGATCTCGTCTTCCAGCGTCAGCGTCACCGCCTGGCCGCGCACCGCGTGCGCGCAGGCGCCGCTGGCGCCGATGATGCCGGCGACGCGGCTCTCGCGCCCGGAGGGCAGCGCGCGCACGCGGTCGCCGGCGCGGATTTCGCCGGCGCTGACGGTGCCGGCAAAGCCGCGGAAGTCCAGGTTCGGGCGGTTGACCCATTGCACCGGCATCCGGAACGACTCGTCGTGGGCGGGCGCGTGGTCGATCGGCACGCTTTCCAGGTGAGCCATCAGCGTCGGGCCCTGGTACCACGGTGTATTGGCGCTGGGCTCGGTGATGTTGTCGCCGCGCAGCGCCGACATGGGGATGCAGACGATATCGGTCAGGCCGATCTGCCGCGCGAACGCGCGGTACTCGTTCTCGATGCGCGTATGGACCTCGCGCGAATAGTCCACCATGTCGAGCTTGTTGACGGCCAGCACCACGCGCCGGATGCCGAGCGTGGCCACCAGGTAGCTGTGGCGGCGCGTCTGCGTCTGCACGCCGCGGCGCGCGTCCACCAGCAGGATGGCGAGGTCGGCGGTGGAGGCGCCGGTGACCATGTTGCGGGTGTACTGTTCATGGCCCGGTGTGTCGGCGACGATGAACTTGCGCTTGTCGGTGGCGAAGAAGCGGTACGCCACGTCGATGGTGATGCCCTGCTCGCGCTCGGCGGCCAGGCCGTCCACCAGCAGCGCGAAGTCGAGGTCCTCGCCCTGCGTGCCCATCTTCTTCGAGTCGGCCTCGAGCTGGGCGAGCTGGTCTTCGAACAGCATCTTCGATTCATACAGCAGCCTGCCGATCAGCGTGCTCTTGCCGTCGTCGACACTGCCGCAGGTAATGAAGCGCAGCAGGCTCTTGCTCTGCTGGGCGCGCAGATAGTGTGCGACATCCTGTGGCGAGCCAGCGGGTTGCGCCAGCGCTGGCGCGTTATCGATCAGGGTTTCCATCAGAAGTATCCCTCCTGTTTTTTCTTCTCCATCGAACCGGCCGAATCGCTGTCGATCAGCCGTCCCTGGCGCTCCGAGGTGGTCGCCCGCAGCATTTCCTGGATGATGCCGCCGAGCGTGTCGGCGTCGCTCTCGATCGCTCCGGTGAGCGGGTAGCAGCCCAGCGTGCGGAAGCGCACCTTGCGCAGCTGCGGGGTCTCGCCGGGGCGCAGCGGCAGGCGCTCGTCGTCGACCATGATCAGCGTGCCGTCGCGCTCCACCACCGGCCGTTCCCGGGCAAAGTAGAGCGGCACGATCGGGATCTCGTTGAGGTAGATGTATTGCCAGATGTCGAGCTCGGTCCAGTTCGACAGCGGGAACACGCGCAGGCTCTCGCCCTTGCGCTTGCGCGTGTTGTACTGGCGCCAGAGTTCAGGACGCTGCATCTTGGGATCCCAGCGGTGCTGCGCGGTGCGTACCGAGAACACGCGCTCCTTGGCCCGGGACTTCTCTTCGTCGCGGCGCGCGCCGCCGAAGGCCGCGTCAAAGCCATAGTGGTCTAGCGCCTGCTTCAGGCCTTGCGTTTTCCAGACGTCGGTGTGGACGGCCGAGCCGTGCTCGTGCGGGCTGATATGGCGTGCCAGCCCTTCGGGGTTGATATGCACGCGCAGGTCCAGCCCCAGCCGTGCCACGGTCTGGTCGCGGAATGCGATCATCTCGCGGAATTTCCACGTGGTATCGACATGCAGCAGCGGGAACGGCGGCCGCGCCGGATGGAAGGCCTTCATCGCCAGGTGCAGCATCACGGCGCTGTCCTTGCCGATCGAATAGAGCATGACGGGGTTTTCGCATTCCGCCACCACCTCCCGCATGATGTGGATGCTCTCCGCCTCCAGTTGCTCCAGGTGGGTCAACATCGGGTTCTCCTCTTGTCCTCTTGGTTGTGCCGCCCCGTTGCAGGGATCCGGCATGGCCACAAGGTAGCGAGCCGGGGCCTCGCGGCACTTCGTCCGGGCGGACTAAGAAATCGCGGTGCGCGGCACGCATTTCCTAGTCCACCCGGACGAGGAAGGGCTGGGCCGGCGCTGGGTATCGTTGCTGCGCCGACCAACCACGGGAGCAGGCAGATGGCGATCTCCGCCGAAGACCAATTGCTGAGCGGCCAGACCTGGGCCGAGTTTTGCGAAGTGCTCAAGCGCAGCGGGCAGCAGATCCTGCGCCCCGAAGCGCCGACGGACGCGCTGACGCGCGCCGAGGGCTTCCGCTACCTGAGCCGCCTGCTGCGCATTGCGCTGGAAATGCACGTCGAGTTCGCCGATCCGGCGTTCCCCGGCTTTTTCTCGCCGTCGCACGAAACCGCCAAGATCGGCGCGGACAATCCGGACAACCTGTACCGCTACGCGCGCCTGGACGGCAACGCGGCGTATCGCATCCGCGGCCGGCGCGGCACGGTGGCGTATCTCAGCTTCGGCACGCAGAAGGGCGGCTACGAAACCGACGGGCGCATGGTCCAGACTGGTTTCCTCGACAGCAACCAGCTTGCGGTGGCGCCGGACGGGCATTTCGGGATCGTCCTCAGCGCCGCGCCGCAGCCGGGCAACTGGGTGCGCATGGAGCCGGCCACCAATGCGCTGGTGGTGCGCCAGACCTTCCTCGACCGCAAGGCGGAGACCCCGGCCGAACTGCAGATCGAGCGCATCGACGGGCACGGCAAGCCGCCCGTGCTGAGCGCCGAACGCCTGCACGGCGGCCTGCTGCGCGCCGCGGGCTTTGTCGAGGGCACCGCGCGCATCTTTGCCGAATGGGCCAGGGGTTATGCCGGCCATGTCAACGCGCTGCCGCCCGCGGACCAGGCGGTCTGCCAGGCGGCGGGCGGCGATCCCAATATCTTCTACTACCACTCCTGCTGGCGGCTCGCGGATGACGAGGCGCTGGTGGTCCAGGTCGACCGCGTGCCGGACTGCGAGTTCTGGAACTTCCAGATCAACAATTACTGGATGGAGTCGCTCGACTACCGCTACCACGACATCTGCATCAACAAGCACGGCGCCCGGCTCGATGCCGGCGGCGGCGTCACGGTCATCCTCAGCGCGCGCGATCCGGGCCGGCCCAACTGGCTGGAAACCGCCGGCCATCACCACGGCACCATGTGCTGGCGCTGGGTGGGCGCGACGCAGCCGGCGCATCCGCGCACGCGCGTGGTCAAGCTTGCCTCGCTCAATGAAGAATTCGGGGAGAACAACGCATGAACGCCATCAACGTGGAGCGCCTGCTGGCGCAGGCGAGCGAGCAGGCCGGCGGCCTGGCCGACTTCGGCCCAGGCAACTACCGGGAGGCGCTGCAGGTGCTGTCCGACTCGCTGGCGCGCGAGGCCAAGCTGTCGCCGCAAGGCTCGCAAATGCTGGCGGGCAAGCTGCAGGGCCAGCTGGTGAACCGTCTGGTGATCCAGGACTACTGCCGGCGCCATCCGGAAATCCTGCACGAGCGCGTGGAAGACCCGCTGGTCATCGTCGGCCTGCCGCGCACCGGCACCACCCTGCTGCAGCGCATGCTGGCCACCGATGCGCGCTTCTGCTCGGCGGCGTGGTGGGAGACCCGCTACCCGGCGCCGCTGCCCGGCGAGGACGTGCGCGACCCCAGCCGGCGCATCGCCGCGGCGCGCGAGGAGGTTGCGCAGATGATCCGCCTGATTCCGGACATCCTTGCCATCCACCCGCTCGACGCGATGGCCGCGGACGAGGAATTCATGCTGATGGAGCATTCGTTCCTGTGCGCGATGGATTCCTACGCCAATGTGCCGTCCTACACCGGCTGGCTGGCGCGCCAGGACCACACCGAGGTCTATGCCTGCCTGAAGACCATGCTGCAGTTCCTGCAGTGGCAGAAGCGCCAGCGCGCGGAGACACCGGCGGCGCAGCGCTGGGTGCTGAAGACCCCGCAGCACCTGCATACGCTGGAGGTGCTGTTCCGGGTATTCCCGGGCGCGCAGGTGGTACTGACCCATCGCGATCCGGTGCAGACCATCCCGTCGATGGCCAGCATGGCGTATACGCTGTGGAAGATGTACGCCGATGCGCCGGATCCGGTCGTGGTGGGCCGCCAATGGAGCGAACAGATGCGGCGCGGCACCCACCACGCTATGGCCGTGCGCGACGCCATGCTTGCCGAGCGCTTCCTCGACGTGCGCTTCGAGGACTCGGTGCGCGATCCGTTCGGCGTGGCGCAGGCGGTCTGTCGCTTCGCCGGCGTGCCGCTGACCGAGGCCGCACGCGCCGGCATGTGGGCGTGGATGGAAAGCAACCCGCGCAACCAGCGTGCGGCGCACGCCTATACGCCGGAACAGTTTGGCCTCAGCCAGGCACAGCTGGAACGCGATTTCGCCGGCTATCGCGCGCGCCATGTGCGGGGCCGCGACTAAGACAGAAAACAACGAGGAGACCACCACATGCTGCTGAAAGACAAGATCGTCATCGTATCCGGCATTGGCCCGGGCCTGGGCATCAAGCTGGCGGTAGAAGCGGCGCGCGAGGGCGCCCGCGCCGTTGCCATTGCCGCGCGCACCGCCGCCAGGCTGGACGAGGCCCAGGCCCGCATCGATGCACTGGGCGCGGACTGTGAAGTCCTCAAGGTGGTGACCGACATCACTGACCGCGCCCAGTCCCGCCACCTGGCCGGCGAAACCCTGCGCCGCTTCGGCCGCATCGACGCGCTGGTCAACAGCGCCTTCCAGCACGGCAACTTTCCCGAGCCGGTGGAAGCCGCCGACCTGGACGTATGGCGCCAGGTGTTCGACACCAACGTCTTCGGCACCATGACGCTGACGCAGGAAGTGGCCGCGCTGATGAAGCCGCAGGGCGGCGGCGCCATCGTGATGATCAACACCCAGGCCACGCGCAAGCCGATGCCCGGCGAATCG
Organism: Cupriavidus sp. H39; assembly: GCF_050271075.1. Classification (NCBI taxonomy): domain Bacteria; kingdom Pseudomonadati; phylum Pseudomonadota; class Betaproteobacteria; order Burkholderiales; family Burkholderiaceae; genus Cupriavidus; species Cupriavidus sp. H39. Next base: position 2,610,470 of record NZ_CP189846.1, on the reverse strand, counting down.
GGCTACGCGGCGTCCAAGGGCGCGCTGGCGGTGGCGGTCAAGTACCTGGCGCGCGAGCTCGGCCCGCATGGCATCCGCGCCAACAGCATCTTCATGGGGTGGATGTGGGGCGCGCCGGTGCAGGGCTATGTGCGCCATGCCGCCGCCGAGCAGGGCGTGAGCGAAGACCAGGTGATCGCACCGGTCACCGCGCAGATTGCGCTGGGCCGCATGCCGACCGACGACGATTGCGCGCGCGCGGCACTGTTTCTCGTGTCAGACTACGCCAGGGCCATCACCGGCGCCTCGCTGGACGCCAATGGTGGCGATTTCATGCCCTGAGCCCTCCGCACCGCATGCCATGACACGCTACTTTGCCTTCAACGGCGACGCCGACGGCCTGTGCGCCCTGCAGCAGCTGCGCCTGGCCCATCATTTGCACGCCAGCGATGCCACGCTGGTGACCGGCGTCAAGCGCGATATCCGGTTGCTCGAGCGGATCGACGCCCGTGACGGCGATACCGTGACGGCGCTGGACATCTCGCTCGAACAGAACCGCAGGGGGCTGCTGCGGCTGCTTGGCGCCGGCGTCCGGGTGGACTACTTCGACCACCACCATGCCGGCGAGCTGCCGGCGCATGCCGGGCTGCGCGCGCATATCGACGAGGGGGCGCAAGTCTGCACCAGCATCCTGGTCGACCGCCACCTTGCCGGCCGCCACCGGCGCTGGGCGATCACCGCGGCCTTCGGCGATAACCTCGGCGATGTGGCGCGCAGCATGGCGGCGCAGCTGGGACTGGACGGATGCCAGACGGCGGTGCTGGAACGGCTCGGCACCTGCCTGAACTACAACGCGTACGGCGAGTGCCTGGCCGACCTGCATTACGATCCCGGCGAACTCGCGCAGCACATGCTGCCCTTCGCCGACCCGCTGGACTTCGCCGCGCAGTGCGCCACCTACACGCTGCTGTGCGAGGGCTACGAGGACGACATGGCCCAGGCGCGCCGGCTATCGCCCGTGCATGAGATGCCCGGGGCCGCGCTGCTGGTGCTGCCCGACGCACCGTGGGCACGGCGCGCGATCGGCGTGCTGGCCAACGAGCTGGTGCGCGGGCGTCCCGGCGATGCGATCGGCCTGCTGTCGCCCCGGTCCGGCGGCGGCTTCGTGGTCAGCGTGCGGGTGCCGGCGCACAGCGTTACCGGCGCGGCAGACTTCTGCCGCGCCTTCGAGACCGGCGGCGGGCGGCGCCTGGCCGGTGGCATCAACCACCTGCCCGACGCCGACGTGGAGCGCTTCACGCGCAGCTTTGCCGACTGCTTCGGCGCGCCGCTCAGCCCGGCGGGACAAACTCCGTAACCTCCAGGTCGAAGCCGGTGACGGCGCGATACGGCACCGGATGGCTCAGCAGGCGCAGCTTATGCGCGCCCACGTCGCGCAGGATCTGCGCGCCGACGCCGAGCGCGCGCTGCGCGAAGGCCGGCGCGGGCGCCGTGGCGGACGGGGCGGCCAGCCGTTCCAGCCGTTGCTGCGGCGACTCGCGCTCATCCAGCAGCACCAGCACGCCGCAGCCTTCGGCGCCGATCCGTTCCAGCGCGCGCTCCAGGTTCCACGCCGGCGGCGCGGGCGCGTCGAAGGCCAGCACGTCGCGCTGCATTTCGACTGCCTGGACGCGGGTCAGCACGGGTGTCTGCGAATCGGGCTGGCCGAGCACCAGCGCCAGGTGGAGCGCGTCCACCGGCGCGTCATGGTAGGCGTGCACGGTGAAGCGCCCGAACGGCGTGGCCAGTTCGGTCGAGCGGGTACGGCGCAGCGCGCCCTCGGTCAGCAACCGGTGGTGGATCAGCGCGCTGACGGAGACCGCCGGCAGGCCGTGGCGTCGCGCGAAGGCCAGCAGGTCAGGTCCGCGCAGCAGTTCGCCGTCGTCATCCAGCACCATCGTGTAGGCGCCAGCCGCGACGCGCCCGGCCAGCCGCGGCAGGTCGGAGCACGCTTCGGCAAAGCCCGCGCGGCGCAGCACGCCGTCCGGCTGCGCCACCACCGGGAAGACATGGCCGGGCTGGACCAGGTCGTGCGGCCGGGCGCGCGGCGCCGCCGCCACGCGCAGCGTCAGCGCGCGGTCGGCGGCGGAAATGCCGGTGCTGACGCCGCTGGCGGCCTCGATCGACACGGTGTAGCGCTCGCGCTGGCGCTGGCTGGCTGCCATCGGCGGCAGTTGCAGCAGCGCGCGGCGTGCCTCGGTGATGGCCATGCACACCAGGCCGCGCGCCTCGGCGGCCATGAAGTTGACGTCGGCCTCGGTGGCGCGCTCGGCGGCCACCAGCACGCAGCCGGTGGCTTCCGCGGTTTCGTCCTCGAGCACCACCACGCGCTGGCCCGCGGCCAGCGCCGCCAGCACCTCGGCCATCGGCGGCAGTGCGGGCGCGGGGCTCATGCTGCCTCCTGGCCGCGGTCGTCGCCGAAGGCCTGGCGCAGCGACGCGGCGGCCGCGTCCAGCGCGTGGCTGGCGGCATCGATCACCCCCTGCATGCTGGCGAAGCCGTGGCACTGGCCTGGCCAGCGCTGCACGGCGGCATTGCCGCCCGCGCGCTGCAGCGCCTCGCCGTAGGCCTCGCCCTGGTCGCGCAGCGGATCGAATTCGGCGGTGATGATGGTGGCCGGCGGCAGGCCGTGCAGGTCGCGCTGGTGCAGCGGGCTGGCGCGGACATCATCGGCATCGGCGGGCGTGGCGAGGTATTGGGCGCGGTACCAGTCCAGCTCCGCGGCGCTGAGGAAGTAGCCCTGCGCGCAGTCGCGATAGCTTGCGCTGGCCGTGGCCGCATCGCTGCAGTCCAGCCAGGGGTAGAGCAGCAGCTGGTGCCGCAGTGCGATGCCGCTGCCGCGCAGCTGCTGGCAGACCACGGCGGCCAGGTTGCCGCCGGCACTGTCGCCGGCGACAGCCAGCCGGCACGGGTCGGCGCCCAGCTGCACCGCATGCGCGGCGGCCCAGCGCACCGCGGCGACGGCATCGTCGGCCGCCGCCGGAAAGCGTGCCTCGGGCGCAAGCCGGTAGTCGACCGACAGCACCAGCACGCCGCTGCGCCGGGCCAGGCTGCGGCAGATGTTGTCGTGCGAATCGAGGCCGCAGAGGACAAAGCCGCCGCCGTGGAAGTACACCAGCAGCGGTCGTGCCGCGCTGTCGCCGGAAGGTGCGTCGGGGCGATAGAGGCGGGCCTGCAGCGGTCCCGCGGCGCCATCGATGGCGAGGTCTTGCTGCGCGGCGACGGGATCGCCGGGCGCGAACGCCGGCATGGCCGCCAGCGCGGCGCGGTAGTCGGCGGCGCGCAGCGTGGTGAAATCGGGGCTGGGCATGGCGGCCATGGCTTCAAGCATGGCACGGGCCTGGGGATCGAGCGGCATGGTGTCTCCTGGATGGCAGGTTGGATCGGTCGGGGAATCAGTCCGGGAACGCGAACGACGGCGCGCTGCCTGCGGCAATGCCCTGCGCACGTGCCAGCGCCGCGTGCGCGGCCTGCTCATGCGGCAGGATCCAGAACCGGCCAGCGCGGACGCCGTCCAGGATGCAGCGCGCGACCGCGTCGGGCGTCATGCCGGCGGCAATGCCGCCGCGCAGCGCACCGTTCATCTGGAGCACTTCCTGCGGCCCGCCCTGGTCCAGGCCCGCGGCGATGCCCGTGGCGACCGGACCGGGGCAGACCACGGACACGCCCAGCGGCAGTCCCGCCGCCTGCAGCTCCAGCGCGAGCCCTTCGCTCAACGCCACCACGGCCTGCTTGGACAGCGTGTAGGGCGCCAGCCAGGGCCCGACGGCGAGGCCCGCCATCGACGCCACGTTGACGATATGCCCTGAACCCTGCGCGGCCATGCGCGGCACGAAGCAGCGCAGCGCATGCAGCACGCTCCACAGGTTGACGCGCATGACATGGTCGAACACTTCGGGCGGCAATTCCCAGCAGCGGCCGGTGGCCAGCACGCCGGCGTTGTTGAACAGCAGGTCGACACGACCCAGTTGCCGGAAGCTCTCGTCACAAAGGTGCGCGATCTGCCGCGCGTCGCAGATGTCGGTGGGCACGGCGACGACGCTCGCGCCGTTGTGCGCCAGCGCCGCGCGTGCGGTTTCGAGCGCTTCGGCATCGATATCGGCCAGCGCCAGCGCGTAGCCTTGCGCCGCCAGCGCCTGCGCCAGCGCGCGCCCGATGCCGCTGGCCGCTCCGGTGATCACTGCGGCTTGCTGCCGCGGGGTTGCCGCCATGGTGGAAGTCTCCTGAAAACGGCGGCGTCCATCGCCGCGCATGGCTCGTTGTAGCGGCGGCGCGGCGCGCGGGCATCGTCTGTTTGGGTAAGGACGGCCCTGCGACACCGGTTGCATAGGGGTTTGCCCTTGCCGGGCGGGGATGGGTCTGTCCTTAGTCTGTTTGGAGTATGTGTTTGCGCGGCCGGCGCGTGACGATGGGCCTGTCCCGCGGGACTAGTCCGGCTTGTGTGCGCGGCCGGGCCGCCTAGGGCAAACCATGAAGGCGGGGGCCAGCCGCGCCCCCTTTGCCGTCCCTATAATCGGGTCACAAAAAAAGGGCCAGAGAGCCCGCACAAGCCAGCGGCCCGGCTCGTCCGGAGCGCTGAGCACGCCACAATGGAGACAGAGGAAATGCTGATGGAGGTTAGCCAGAGCCAGGCGGCCGCACACCTGTTCGCGCAGGCGACGGTGTCGCTGTCGGAGTTCAGCGCATTGCTGGGCAATATCTACCAGGGCCCGATGGAGCAGGTGCCATGGGGCAAGGCGCTGGAGCAGATCCGGCGCCAGCTCAATGCCAATTACGCCACGCTGATCCTGCGCTCGCCGGCCACCGATCGCCCCGGGCTGATGATCAACGCGTCCGAGCATGGCTCGACCCTGCCGGGCGAGACCTCCTACAACAACTACTACTACGCGCTGGACCCTTTCATCGGGCTGCCGTCGGACCGGGTGGTGACCATCGACGAGCATCTCGGCCCCGGCATGTGGTGCAAGAGCGAGCTCTACCAGCAGTTCCTCAAGGACGTCGGCATCCGCTACATCCTCGGTGCCGACCTGCGCACCGACGACGGCGTCGAGTGCCGCTTCCGCGTGTGCCGCGACCATGACGGCCCTGACTTCTCCGTCGCGGACAAGGCCCTGTGCACCTCCCTGCTGCCGCACCTGAAGCGCGCGGTGGACCTGCACTCGCGCCTGGACGTGGTCGAGTCGGAACGTACCGTCTACGCCAGCGCCATCGACCGCATGCTGGTCGGCATGGTGATCCTGGACGAGTCGGGCACCATCATCAAGACCAATGCCGCCGCCGATGAAATCCTTGGCGCAAAGGACGGCATCCGCGTCGCCAAGGGCGGGCTGGACGTCGAGTACGGCCAGGAGAACCGCAAGTTCCAGCGCCTGCTGCGCCAGGCCATGATGGGCCACCTCGGCACCGCGCCGGCGCTGATGGAGGCGATGTCGATCACGCGTCCGTCCGGCAGCGCCAGGCTGGGCGTGCTGATCCGCACCATCCCGCTGAGCGAGTGGTCCGAGGACAACCGCAAGCGCCCCGCGTGCGTGGTGTTTATCCGCGACCCCGAGCGCCGCTCGCAGGCCTCGCACGACGTGGTGCGCCAACTGTTCGACTTAACCCCGGCCGAGACGCAGCTGGCGCTGCAGCTGGCCAACGGGCTGACGCTCGATGAAGCCGCCGACGAACTCGGCATCAGCAAGAACACGGCACGCGCGCACCTGCGTGCGATCTTCTCCAAGACCGGCGTGACACGCCAGGCCACGCTGGTGCGCATGCTGCTGAGCAGCGTGATCTCGCTGGGCTAGCTGGCGGGCGCAAGCTTTGCGCTGAGCACCAGCGCAAAGCCCTCTGGCGTGCGCAGTACCGCGCGCGTCTCGTGCGGTCCCTGCGCCGCGGCCTGCGTCACGGTGGCGCCGGCCTGCACCAGCCGCGCTATGGCCGCGGCGATATCGTCTCCTGCCTCCACCCTGAAGGCCAGCGCGGGCTGGTCGACCAGCCGTTCCTCGCCGGCCACCAGCGCCAGCGTCAGCGCGCCGGCGTCGAGCGCGCAATAGCGGTCGGCATCACGGAACTTCAATGGCAGTCCCAGTGCTTCGGTAAAGAACGGCAGCGCGGCGTCAATGTCCGCGACGGGGTAAAGCAGCAGCCTGGTTTGCATGGAATCTGTTCCTTTCGATAAGCGCGGGCGGTATGCCCGGTGCCCATGATAGGGACGCGCCCTGCGCGGCTCATAATCCAATCAGACGATGTTGCAACGCCCTGCGCCGACCACACTGCGATCACACCGGCCGCTTCCGGCCCAAGGCGCAGCGCCTCGCAGTGCCCCGGACGCGGTCTGGTACCGACAAACCGAGAGGGGACTGCAATGCGTTTTTCGCTGATCTATGAAGCCCAGACCGTCGATGCCTCGCGCGCCGGCGACCACCAGGTGTTCGATGACATCATGGAACAGGTGGTGCTGGCCGAGGACATGGGCTTCGACGTGGTCTGGGCGGTCGAGCACACCGCGCTGACCAACTACGCGCACATGAGCGCGCCGGAGACGTTCCTGGCCTTCGTCGCGGGGCGCACGCAGCGCATCGGCATCGGCCACGGCGTGGTCTGCCTGCCGCCGGCGATGAACCATCCGGTGAAGGTGGCCGAGCGCATCGCCACGCTCGACATCCTGTCCGGCGGCCGCGTGCACTTCGGCGTGGGCAAGGGCGGCACCCAGCAGGAGGCCGGCACCTTCGGCTACGACCTGAACAGCCTGCACCCGATGATCGACGAGTCGATGTACCTGATCCCGAAGATCATGACCCAGGACGAGATCGAGCACGACGGCGAGTTCATCAAGATCCCGCGCCGCCCGATCCACCCCAAGCCGCGCCAGGATCCGCACCCGCTGATGTACCTGGCCTGCACCAACGCCGACACGCTGCAGCGCGCCGGCGCGCGCGGCATGGGTGCGCTGGTGCTCGGCTTCGGCGGGCCCGACGATGTGGCGAAGAAGAACGAGATCTATCGCACCGCGTGGGAGTGCCGCAAGCCGGAGGACCAGGTGGGCTTCCGCCCGCACCAGCACCTGGCGGCGCTGTGTCCGACCATCGTGCTGGAAGACGGATTGGCCGCGCGCAAGATCGGCATCAAGGGACAGCGCTATTTCATGGAGTCGCTGTCGTACTGGTATGCCGGCGGCGAGCGTCCTGATCCGTCGACGTGGGACGACGAGCATGTCACCGCGACGGACGCGCAGGGCAAGGCCGTCATCAACACGAAGTTCGCCTCCGAGAAAGTCTCGGTGGATTTCAGCGATCCGTCGATGATGATGCTGAACCCGAACCACGCCTACGGCACGGTGGAGGACTGCATCGGCTACGTGCAGCGCCTGATCGATGCCGGCGCGGACGAGATCCTGTTCATCTGCCAGATGGGCACGGTGCCGCAGTGGGCGCAGCTGGAGACCATCCGCAATATCGGCGAGTACGTGATCCCGCATTTCCGCAAGCAGGGCAGGAAGCTGCGCGCGCTGGCTTGATGTGGCCGGACGCTAATGGACCCGCTGAGGGTTTGCGCCCCTCTCCCGCTTGCGGGAGAGGGGCGGGGGTGAGGGCGGGCGCAACCACGCAGTCGTACGCGCGAGTTCGCGATAACAGCTAGTCCCAACAGACGATGGCACGCCGCCGCGCCGGTGCAAATATCGATGCCAGCCACAAAACCAGGCAAACAAGGAGACCGCGGTGCATCACGACAACAATCCCAAGGAACTGGCGGCACGCCTGATCGCGCGTGCCGAGCAGATGATCCCGGCGCTGGCAGAGCGTGCCGCGCGGGCCGAAACCGAAGGCCGCATTCCCGCCGAGACCATCGCCGAGATGCAGGCCGCGGGCTTCTTCAAGGTGCTGCAACCGCGCCGCCACGGCGGCTATGAGCTGGACCCGCAAACCTTTTTCCGCATCCAGATGGCGCTGGCCAAAGGCTGCATGTCAACCGCCTGGGTCTATGGCGTGGTCGGCGTGCATAACTGGCAGCTGGCGCTGTTCGATGAACGCGCGCAACAGGAAGTGTGGGGCAACGACCCCGCCACGCTGATTGCCTCGACCTACATGCCGGTGGGCAAGGTCACGCCGGTGGAAGGCGGCTACCGCTTCTCTGGCCACTGGAAGTTCTCCAGCGGCAGCGAGCTGTGCGACTGGATCTTCCTGGGCGGCCTGGTGCCGCCGGCCGAATCTGGCGGCGCCTATGACTACCGCACCTTCCTGCTGCCGCGCTCGGACTACAAGATCGTGCGCAACTGGGATGTGCTGGGCCTGCGCGCGACCGGCAGCCACGACATCGTGGTGGACGACGTGTTCGTGCCGGACTACCGCACCCATCGCGCCGTCGATGGCGCCATGGGTACCAGCCCCGGCCTGGCCGTCAATGACGTGCCGCTGTACCGGCTGCCGTTCGCGCAGATCTTCGTGCGCGCGGTCTGCACCGCCTGCATCGGCGCGCTGGAAGGCACGCTGGACGACTTCGTCGCCTATGCCGACGGCCGCATCAGCAGCAATGGCGGCGGCAAGACCGCGGAAGACGGTGGCGCGCAGATGGCGTGCGCCAGCGCGCAGGTGGCCATCGACGAGATGCGGACCATCCTGGAGCGCAACTTTGACGAACTGCTGGCCGTGGCGCGCGACGGCGGCCAGCTCGAGACGCCGCGCCGTCTGCTTTTCCGCTTCCAGTCGGCACAGGTGGCCGAGCGCTGCGCGCAGCTGGCCAACGGCCTGCTGCGCTATGCCGGCGGCAACGGCATCTACCGCAGCAACCCGATGGTGCGCCGGTTCCTCGACCTGCATGCGGCGCGTGCCCACTACGCCAACAACCTGGACCGCTTCGGCCAGAACCTGGGCGGCGTGATGATGGGGCGCGCCAATACGGACTTCTTCATCTGAGCCGCACCGGCACGAGGACCCATCATGAGCCAGAGCAGAGCGCGCATGCAGCCCAGCGAGTTTGACGTGGTAGTGATCGGCTCCGGCGCCGGCGGCATGCTGGCCGCCTGCCGCGCCGCCGATCGCGGCCTGTCGGTGGTGGTGCTGGAGAAGAGCAGCCAGTACGGCGGCACCTCGGCGGTGTCCGGCGGCGGCATCTGGATTCCGCTGAATCACCATATCGCGCCGGCAGGCGGGCACGACGACTACGCCAGGGCCCTGGAATACGTGCTCGCCTGCACCGGCGAGCACGGCGACCCGCAGCGCATCCGCGCCTACCTGGAGCAGGCGCCGCGCATGCTGCAGTACCTGGAGCAGCAGGCGGGGGTGCGCTACTACACGCTGCCGCGCTACGCCGACTACTACCAGAAGCTGCCAGGGGCGATGCCGGGCTACCGCGCGCTCGACCCCATGCCGTTCGACGGCGCGCAGTTGCGCGAAGAGTTCGAGCGGCTGCGGCCGCCGTCGCCCGGCACGCTGGTGGGCGGGCGCGTGGCGGTGACCTCGGCCGAGGCGCATGCGCTGCTGTGCCGCGCGCCCGGCTGGCTTGGCCTGGCGGTGCGCCAGTTCGCCCGCTACTGGCTCGACCTCGGCTGGCGCCGCAAGACCCGGCGCGACCGGCGGCTCACGCTCGGCAACAGCCTGGTGGGCGGCCTGCGGCGCGCCATGATGGACCGCGCGATTCCGCTGTGGCTCGATACCGCGCTGCAGGACCTGGTCGTCGAGGACGACGCCGTGCGCGGCGTGCGCGCCATGCAGGACGGACGCGAGGTGGAGATCCGCGCGCTGCGCGGCGTGATCCTGGCCGCGGGCGGCTTCGAGCGCAACCAGGCCATGCGCGAACAATACCTGCCGCAACCGACCCGGGCCGCCTGGAGCGCGACCCCGCCCAACAATACCGGCGACGCCATCCGCGCGGCGCAGGCGGCCGGCGCCGGGGTGGCGCTGATGTCCCACGTCTGGGGCGCGCCCACGGTGCAGGTGCAGGGCGAGGAAAAACAGCGCGCACTGTTTATCGAGCGCGCCATGCCGGGCTGCCTGGTGGTGAACGGGCAGGGCCGGCGCTTCGTCAACGAGGCCGCGCCGTACTCCGAGTTCGTGCCCGCGATGTACCGCGACCACGAACAGACCGGCTGCAGCGTGCCGGCCTGGATGGTGTTCGACGCCACCTTCCGGCACAAGTACCCGTGCGGGCCGATCCTGCCCGGCTCGGTGATGCCGGATCGCAGCATTCCGGCGGGCCTGTCCGGCATCCTGGTGCGCGCCGACACGCTGGCGCAGCTGGCGCAGCAGATCGGCGTCGATGCCGATGGCCTGGCCGCCAGCGTCGCGCGCATGAACGACTACGCGGCCACCGGGGTCGACGCTGAATTCGGCAAGGGCGACAACCTGTTCGACACCTACTACAGCGACCCCGCGGTACGGCCCAACCCCTGCCTCGCGCCGATCGGCAAGGCGCCCTTCTATGCGGTGCGCCTCGACGCCGGCGATATCGGCACCAAGGGCGGTCTGGTGACCGACGCCAGCGCGCGTGTGCTGCGCGGCGACGGCAGCGCCATCGCCGGCCTGTTCGCAATCGGCAATACCAGCGCCTCGATGATGGGCGCGAGCTATCCCGGCGCCGGGTCCACGCTGGGCCCGGCGATGACCTTCGGCATGATCGCCGCGGACGTGATTTCGCAGCCTGCGCGGCAAGCCGCCGCGACGCACCCCGCTCAACCCGTACAGGAGGCAATATGAGCGCCAGACCCGAATCCAGCGCAAGTTCCAGCGCAGGCGCCAGCGCCGAAGCCGGCAGCGCCCTGCGCGACGACATGCTGATGGCGATGCGGCGCATGGCCCGCTCCGTCGCGGTGATCAGCTGCCGCGATGGCGAGCGCCGCTATTCGATGTCGGTGACCGCGGTCGATTCGCTGTCCGCCGACCCGCCTTCACTGCTGATCTGCATCCATCGCAATGCATCGATCTACCCGCCGCTGGATGTCGGCGCGGACTTCTGCATCAACCTGCTCGCCGCCGACCACCGCGACATCGCCGTGGACTGCAGCGGCCGGCTCAAGGGCGAAGCGCGCTTCACCAGCGGCGAATGGGAAGACGACACGCTGGGCGTGCCGAGCCTGCGCAATGCCCAGGCTAACCTGTTCTGCCGCCAGGATGGCCGTTTCGACTATGGCACCCATGCGGTCTTTATCGGCCGGCTGCGTGAGGTCAGGCTGGCCGGCGAGGTTTCGCCGCTGGTCTATGTCGACGGCGCCTATACCACCTCCGCGCCGCTGGGCGCGCTGTGTTCGGCCTGACCCGGAGCAAGCGCCACCATGGCCCACGACGCTGTCACACCGGTCCACGCCCCGTTGCGGCTCGATGATCCCGACGCGCATCCGTGGCAGGCTGCCTGCGATGCCGTGGTGGTCGGCTTCGGCGCCGCCGGCGCCTGCGCCGCGCTGGAAGCCGCCCATGGCGGCGCGCGCGTGATCGTGGCGGAACGCTTCGAAGGCGGTGGCGCCAGCGCCAGAAGCGGCGGCGTGGTCTATGCCGGCGGCGGCACGCCCTACCAGCGTGCCGCGGGTTATGACGATACGCCGCAAGCCATGGCCGGCTACCTGCGCCAGGAAACCGAAGGGGTGGTCAGCGATGCCACGCTGCAAGGCTTCTGCGAGGGCAGCCGCGCGATGATCGGCTGGCTGGAGGCGCTGGGAGTGCGCTTTGCTGCCACCGTGCCGCCGCGCAAGACTTCCTATCCGGCACAGCCTTACTACCTGTACTACTCCGGCAACGAAGCAGTGCCCGCCTACGCGCAGCATGCCGCGCCGGCACCGCGCGGACACCGCGTGAAGGGCCCGGGCATGTCCGGCCGCACGCTGTATGGCGTGCTGCGCCGCGCGGTGGAGGCGAGCGGGGGTATCACGGTGATGCGCCAGAGCGCCGCGCGGCGGCTGATTCTCGACCGCGACGGCGCCGTCGTCGGCGTCGAACTGTGGCAACTGCCGCCGGGGCGCCACCAGACGCGCCATGCCCGCCTGGCGCGCCTGGCCGAGCGCCTGCACAACGGCCTGCCGGCGCTGGCCGACTGGCTGCGCGCGCGCGTGCTGCAACTGGAGCTGCGCCATGCGCGCCCGGTCGCGGTGCGCACCGGCGCGGTGGTGCTGGCCACCGGGGGCTTTATCTTCAACCGCGCCATGGTGGCGCGCCACGCCGGCAAGTACCAGCAGGCCTGGCGCCTGGGTGCGACCGGTTGCGACGGCAGCGGCATCCGCCTCGGCGAGTCGGCGGGCGGCGCAACGCGGCACCTCGAGCACGTGTCGGCGTGGCGCTTCATCAATCCGCCGTTCGCCTGGGCGCGCGGCTGCGTGGTCGACGCACTGGGCGCGCGCATCGGCAACGAGGAAACCTATGGCGCCACCCTCGGCCACGCCATCTGCGAGCGGCACGGGGGGCGCGCCTGGCTGGTGCTGAACCGCGCGCTGGCGCGCGAGGCGCTGCGTGAATGCCTGGGAGGCCGGCTGTGGGCGTTCCAGGCCTTGCCGGCGGCGCTGCTGATGCTGGCCGGTGCGCGCCGCGCCGGCAGCGTCGAGGCACTGGCCGCCAAGCTCGGGATGCCGGGACAGGTGCTGCGGTCGACCCTCGACGCCTATAACGCCGCGGCGCGCGGCGAGGGGCCCGATCCGGCTGGCAAGTCGGCGGCCATGTGCGCGTCGCTCGAGGCCGGCCCGTGGCTGGCCATCGATATCTCGGCCGACAGCCGGGTCTTCCCGTGCCCGGCGATCACGCTGGGCGGCTTGTCGGTGGAAGAATCCAGCGGCCGCGTGCTGGCTGCCGCGGGCGGGGCACCCATCCCCGGGCTCTACGCCGTGGGCCGCACCGCCGTCGGCATCGCATCCAATCATTACGTGAGCGGCCTGTCGCTTGCCGACTGCATCTGGTCGGGACGCAACGCGGGCCGCCATCTCGCACGACAGCCTGCCGGCGACCGGCACGCACACAACCACCAGGAGACTACCCATGAGCCGACGTACTGAAGGAAAGATCGCCATCGTCACCGGGGCCGCCAGCGGCGTCGGCAAGGAAGACGCACTGCTGCTGGCGCGCGAAGGCGCGCGCGTGGTGCTGACCGACCTCAACGAGGAAGCGGGCCACGCGCTGGCGCGCGAGATTGGCGAGAGCGCGCTGTTCGTGCCGCACGACATTGCCAGCGAAGCCGGCTGGCAGCAGGTGATGGCGCGCACCGCGCAGCGCTTTGGCGCGCCCAACGTGCTGGTCAACAATGCCGCCATCCTGATGCTGGGAACGGTCGAGGACGCCACGCTGGAGCAGTGGCAACGCGTGATGCGCGTCAACGCCGACGGCTACTTCCTGGGCTGCAAGTACGGCGTGGCCGCGATGAAGGCGGGCGGCGGCAGCATCGTCAACATGTCGTCGGTGGCGGCGCTGGGCGGCATGGGCGCGTTCTGCGCCTATAGCGCCAGCAAGGGCGCGGTGGCCGCGTTGACGCGCGCGGTGGCAGGCCATTGCAAGCAGAGCGGCTACCGCGTGCGCTGCAACTCGATCCATCCGGACGGCATCCTGACGCCGATGACCGCGGCCTTCCTCCCCGGCGGCGCCACGGCCCTGCCGGAGGAGGTCGGCGGCGCCGAGCCGATGCAGCGCATGTGCCATCCGCGCGACGTGGCCAACCTGGTGCTGTTCCTGGCTTCCGACGAATCGCGCTTCATCAACGGCGCGGAACTTCGTATCGACAACGCGCAGACCATCATGGGCGTGGCCTGAGCACGCGCCCGGCGGGTCAAGGATAGGCTCAAGGACAGGAACAAGGACATCATGGCGCCAGTGCAATTCCATCGGCTGCAGATTGCTGAAGTGGTCGCGGAGACGGACCAGGCGCATTCGCTGGTATTCGCGCTGCCGGAGGGGCTGCGCGAGACGTTTTCCTACCGCCCGGGCCAGTTCCTCACGTTGCGCGTGCCCGTGGACGGCGTGCCGCTGCAGCGCTGCTATTCGCTGTCCAGCACGCCGGGCGTGGACGGCGCCCTGCGCGTGACCGTCAAGCGCGTGCAGAGCGGTCGCGTATCCAACTGGATCTGCGACCATCTCGGCGCCGGCGACACGGTGGAGGCGATGCCGCCCGCCGGCGTGTTCACGCCGCCTGCGCTGCATGGCGATTTCCTGCTGCTGGCGGGCGGCAGCGGCATCACGCCGGTGCTGTCGATCGCCAAGGCAGCGTTGCGACACGGGCGCGGCGCGGTCACGCTGGTGTATGCCAACCGCGACGAACGCTCCATCATCTTTCGCGAGGCGCTGGCCGCGCTCGCGCACAGCCATCCCGGCCGCCTGCGCGTGATCCACTGGCTGGACAGCGTGCAGGGGCCGCCCACGCAGCGCCAGATCGAGGAACTGGTGCGGCCGTGGAGCATGGCGCAATGCTTTGTCTGCGGGCCCGGCCCCTTCATGGACGGCGCCCAGGCCGCGTTGCAGGCCCTGGGCGTGCCGCGTGGCCAGCTGCACGTGGAGCGTTTCGTCTCCTTGCCCGATGCGCCGGTGGCAACGGCGCCGCCCAGCGCGGCCGCCACCGCGCCCACGACCACCATGCAAGGCGCCGCACTCACCGTGCAGCTGGACGGCGCGACCCACCAGCTCGGCGCGGCGCCTGACGAGACCGTGCTCGATGCCCTGCAGCGCGCCGGCGTGGCTGCGCCCAACTCCTGCCGCGCCGGCCTGTGCGGCGCCTGCATGTGCCAGGTGACGCAGGGCGACGTGACGCTCGGCGAAAACCATGTGCTCGACCGCGCCGACCTGGAGGCGGGCTGGACCCTGGCCTGCCAGGCGCGCCCGGCCAGCCGCGAGATCCACCTGAAGTTCCCGGATTGACATGACTCCATCAGATACCCTCGACGCCATTGTGGCACCGGCCGGCATCGAAGCCGCGGCAAACGACGGCATTGCCGAGACCATCCCCGAGCTGCTGCGGCGCGCGGCCAGCCGCCACGGCGAGCGCATCGCCATCCAGGAAGACGGGCTGCGCCTGACCTACGCCGCGCTCGACGCCAGCCGGATCCAGGCGGCGCGTGCGCTGATGGCGCTGGGCGCGCAACCCGGCGACCGCGTGGCGCTGTGGGCGCCGAACTTCTCCGAATGGATCATCGCGGCGCTGGCGACGCACAGCGTGGGCGCGGCGCTGGTGCCGCTGAATACGCGCATGAAAGGGGCCGAAGCCGGCGCCGTGCTGGCCGACAGCGGCGCGCGCCTGCTGTTCTGCGTCGACGGCTTCCTCGGAGAGAGCTATCCGCAGATGCTGGCCCCGCACCGTCCCGCCACGCTGGAGCGGCTGGTGATCCTGCGCCCGGGACAGGGCCGGCGCGCCGGTGCCGACGAACTGGCATGGGACGATTTCCTGGGGCTGGCGCCGCGCACGGACAGGGCCGCGTTGGCCGCGCGCGAGGCCGGCGTGAGCGGCGACACCCCGATGGACATCATGTTCACCTCGGGCACCACCGGCCGGCCCAAGGGCGTGATGACGGCCCATGCGCAGAATCTGCGCGCCATCGACGGCTGGGCCGCCATTACCGGGGTGCGGGCTGGCGACCGCTACCTGATCGTCAACCCGTTCTTCCATACCTTCGGCTACAAGGCCGGATGGCTCGCGGCGCTGTCGCGCGGGGCCACGGTCCTGCCCCACCTGGTGTTCGACGCCGAAGCCGTGATGACGCGCGTGGAGAACGAGCGCATCACGGTGCTGCCCGGCCCGCCCACGCTGTACCAGACGCTGCTCAACGCGCCGCGCCTGCGCGAATTCGACCTGAGCTCGCTGCGCGTGGCGGTCACCGGCGCCTCGGCGATCGCACCGGCGCTGATCCAGCGCATGCGCGACGAACTGGGCTTCGACACCATCATCACCGGCTATGGCCTGACCGAATCGTGCGGCTTTGCCACGCTCACGCGTGCCGGCGACGACGCCGAAACCGTCGCCGCCACGTCCGGCCGCGCGATGCCGGGCATCGAAATCCGCTGCATCGATGCGCACGGGCAGCCCGTGGCCACCGGCCAGCCGGGGGAAGTGCTGGTACGCGGCTACAACGTCATGCAGGGCTATTTCGGCCTGCCCGAAGCCACCGCCGAAGCCATCGACAGCGACGGCTGGCTGCATACCGGCGACGTGGGCACGCTCGATGCGCGCGGCTACCTGCGCATCACTGACCGCATCAAGGACATGTTTATCGTGGGCGGCTTCAACTGCTACCCGGCCGAGGTGGAGAAGCTGCTGGTGGCCCATCCGGCGGTGGCCCAGGTGGCCGTGGTGGGCATGCCGCACGAGCGGCTGGGTGAAGTGGGGCGCGCCTACGTGGTGCTGCGCCACGGCGCGCGCGTGGACGCCGACACCCTGATTGCGTGGGCGCGCCGGCACATGGCCAACTACAAGGTGCCGCGCGAGGTGCTGTTCGTGACGTCGCTGCCGGTCAGCGCGGCGGGGAAGGTGCTGAAGTACCAGCTGCGCGAAGCCTGATCAACGGGGAATCGATCATGACCGAAATGGCCGCCATTGCCGAGCGCGTGGCGCGGCTGGAAGCCGCGGAGGCGATCCGCGCGCTCAAGCTGCGCTACCTGCGCGCTTGCGATGACAAGGACCCTGATGCGATGCGTGCGTGCTTCGTGGCTGACCACGCGCATATCCACTATGACCGGATCGGCAGCTTTGCGGGGCGCGACGCGCTGGTTCAGTGCTTTGCAGAGCTGGCGTGCCGACCCACGCTGCGGGAGATGCATTTTGCGGGGCAGGGGGAGATCCGTGTGCTGGATGAGAACACCGCGCAGGGCAGCTGGGACCTGGCCTACCTGGCGCTGGATGATGCCAGTGGTTCGCGTACGTTCCTGACGGGGCGCTATGCGGATGAGTATGTGCGGGTTGATGGGGCGTGGCTGATCCGGTCGACGGTGTTCACGACGGGGTTGTTGTCGGAGGGAGGGTAGGAGGCCGCGCTTGTTTGCTCCCCTCTCCCGCTTGCGGGAGAGGGGCTGCGTATGTGAGCGGTGGTGGCAAGCGCCGATGCGCCCGCAGATCCAACCCTATTCCACAATCGCCGGATGCACCGGCGGCGGCCCCCCAAGCGCCTGCCGGTAAGACGGCGGCTGCACCCCCTCCGCATCGACGATGCCATAGGCCAGCGCCGCCTCTGCGCCGATCAGCACCCGTCCGGACTTGTCCATCAGCGCGGGGTCGCGGTACAGCGCATCGATGATCCGCCCGGTGAACTCAGGCGTTTCCGCCACCGGCGCGAAGGCCGCGTACTTGTCCGGATGTTCTTCCCATACCCGCAGCGTGCGCGCCGTGCGCAGCGGCCCCATCCACAGCGATACCGCCGCAACCCCGCAGGGTCGCAGGTCGACCGCCATGTCGTGCGCGAACTTGTCGATGCCCGCCTTCTGCGCGCCGTAGGCCGGACCGTGCATGTAGCAGTTGGCGCCAAACGACGAGGTGAACACGATCAGCCCGCGGCCCTGCGCGGCCATGATGGGCGCGGCATGCCAGCTGGCCACGTAAGCTGAGCGCAGCCCCACGTCGAGGATGCCGGCCATCTCCAGCGGCTTCTGCCAGAACGGCCCCGGCTGGATCAGCTGGTCATGCAGGGAGGTGGCGTTGTTCACCAGGATGTCGAGCTTTCCAGCCTCTTCGCGCACGCGGCGGAACAGCGCCGCGACCCGGGCGTCGTCGCCGTGGTCGCAGGCAATCGCGATGCCGCGGCCGCCGAGCGCATCGATCTCGCGCGCGGTGGCGTGGATATTGCCGGGCAACGGCGCGCTGCCTTCTGTCTCGGTGCGGCCGGTGACATACACCGTGGCGCCGGCTGCGCCGAGCGCCAGTGCGATGCCGCGGCCGGCACCGCGCGAGGCGCCGGTCACCACGGCGACGCAGGCTTGTGCGGATTCCTTCATCTCTGCTCCTTTGTGAAAAGGGTCGTCCCGCGCCAAGCGTGCGGCGAGAGCGGGGCCCGCACATCCCTCGTTCGGACTAGCCGCGCCCGCCGCCGTGGCCCGGGAAGACGGCACCCGTGCCGCAATACCGGCTAGTCCGCGAGGACGATGTGCCCGCGGGCCGCACGCGAAAGAATCGGTCCCATCGACTGGCTGCAGCAGCGCAGCAACCCGCGGCAGCCAGTCCCGAACCCCGCATCGAACCAGAGGAGACCGGCATGTTGGACATTCGTGCGCTTGGCTACATCGTGGTCGAGTCCACCGACATCGGGCAGTGGCGACACTATGCCGAACAGGTGCTCGGCATGGCCTGTTCCGGCGCGCCCGGCGGTGGGCTGTACGTGAAGATGGATGAACGCGACTACCGCTACCTGGTGGTGCCGGGCGCGCGCGACCGCTACCTGGCATCAGGCTGGGAGCTGGCCGACGAGCCCGCCTACCGCCATGCGCTCGACACGCTGCGCCAGGCCAGCGTGGAGGTGGTGCACGCCAGTGCCGCGGAGCTGGCGCAGCGCCGCGTGCAGGCCATGGCCTGGTTCGCCGACCCGTCGGGCAACCGCCATGAGATCTCTTGGGGCATGCGCTCGGACTTCCTTCGCTTTGTCTCGCCGGTGGGCGTGCCGCGCTTCATCACGGACCCGATGGGGGCAGGGCACGCCGTGCTGCCCGCGCCGGCCTTCGACCAGACTTACGCCTTCCTGTGCGAGGTGATGGGCTTCGGCCTGTCCGACATCTTCCGCGTGCGCTTTACCAACGACCCGGCGGAGCCGGAGAAGCGCATTCACTTCCTGCATTGCGGCAACGGCCGCCACCACAGCCTGGCGATCTTCGAGATGCCGTCGGAAGCCGGCTGCATCCACGTGATGGCCGAGGTCCCGGACATGGCCGAGGTGGGCCGCGCGCTGGACCGTGTGCAGCAGCACGGCGTGAAGCTCTCCGCCACGCTGGGCCAGCACTGCAATGACCGCATGACTTCCTTCTACATGAAGACCCCTGGCGGCTTCGACCTCGAGTTCGGCCACGGCGGGCTGGTGGTGGACTGGAGCCACCACGCGGCCTACGAAGCAACGCGCGTCAGCCTGTGGGGACACGACTTCAGCATCGGATACCGCTAAACACACCATGACCAAGACGATCGACAAAACCATGAGCGCGGCCGACGTGGTCGGCCAGCTCGCCGATGGCATGATCCTCGGCATCGGCGGCTGGGGCCCGCGCCGCAAGCCGATGGCGCTGGTGCGCGAGATCCTGCGCTCGCCGCTGAAAGACCTGACCGTGGTCGCCTACGGCGGCCCCGAGGTTGGCATGCTGTGCGCGGCCGGCAAGGTCCGCAAGCTGGTGTTCGGCTTTGTCTCGCTCGACGTGATTCCGCTCGAGCCCTACTTCCGCCAGGCGCGCGAGCGGGGCCTGCTGGAGGTGACGGAGCTGGACGAGGGCATGCTGCAGCTGGGCCTGCGCGCCGCGGCCGCGCGCCTGCCGTTCCTGCCGACGCGCGCCGCGCTGGGCACCGACGTGCTGGACAAGAACCCGCACCTGCGCACTGTGCGCTCGCCCTATGCCGATGGCGAAGTGCTGGTGGCGATGCCTGCCATCGAACTGGACGCGGCGCTGCTGCACGTGAACGAAAGCGATGTGCTGGGCAACACCCGCATCGACGGGCCCGATCCGTTCTTCGATGAATGGTTCGCCCGCGCCGCGCGGCGCTGCTATGTGAGCTGCGAAGCCCTGCATCCGCGCCTCGAGGACGACGACCTGGCGCGTGCCCGCAACAACCCCTTCGAGCGTTCGCTGGTGACCGGCGTGGTGCACGCACCGGCCGGCGCCCATCCCACCTCGTGCGCGCCGGCGTACGGCTGGGACCTGCCGGCGCTGAAGTCCTATTGCGCCAGCGCCGAGGCCGAGGACGGCTTCGGTGCCTACCGCGACGAGGTGGTGGGCGCCAGCGAGGCGCACTACCTGGCGTGCATCGGCGGCCTGGGCCACGTGCACGACCTGCCGCTGCCCGTACTTTGATCTCCAAGGAGCGACCGTGAGCGCCACTTATGAATTCACCCGCGCCGAGCTGATGATCGCCGCCGCGGCCCGCGCCTGGCGCGACGACGGCGAGGTGCTGGCCACCGGCATCGGCACCGGTCCGCGCATCGCCGCCGGACTGGCGCGGCTGGCGCACAACCCCGGGCTGCTGTTGACCGACGGCGAAGCCTATCTCGTCGAAACGCCGGTGCCGCTGGGCCCGCGCGAGCCCGGCTACACCGTGCGCGCCAGCGGCTGGATGGGCTATTCGCGCGTGTTCGACTGCCTGTGGGGCGGGCGCCGCCATGCGCTGGTGATGCCAACCCAGATCGACCGCTACGGCCAGGCCAATATCTCCTGCCTGGGCGGCACGCATGCACAGCCCAAGACGCAGCTGCTGGGCGCGCGCGGTTTTCCCGGCAACAGCATCCACCACGCCAATTCCTTCTTCGTGCCGGGCCACAGCCCGCGCGCTTTGGTCGCCGGCGAAGTCGACATGGTCTGCAGCGCCGGCTACAACCCGGCGCGACAGGTCGACGGCATGCGCAGCTTCGTTGACCTCCGCGTGATCGTCACCGACCTGTGCGTCATGGATTTCGGCGGCGCCGGCCACGCCATCCGCGTGCGCTCGCTGCACCCCGGCGTCAGCTTCGACCAGGTGCAGGCCGCCACCGGCTTTGCGCTGGCGAACACGCCAGGTGAAGCCTTGCTCGAGACGGCAGCGCCGACAGCGGAAGAACTGCGGCTGATCGCGCAGCTCGACCCGCACAACCTGCGCGCCGCGATCGTGCGCGGCAATCCTGCCGGACGCGTGTAAAGACGGAGAGCCAAGCCATGACATCGCCAGCTACCGAAGCCATCCGCCTCGGCCCCGACGCCGAAGTGCTCTACCAGGTCGCGAACGGCATCGCCACCGTGACCATGAACCGGCCGCAGTACCACAACGCGCAGAACTCGAAGATGACCTACGCGCTGGATGAGGCCTACCGGCGCGCCGCCGCCGACGACGCGGTCAAGGTGATCGTGCTGCGCGGGGCCGGCAAGCATTTCTCGGCCGGGCACGACATCGGCACGCCGGGGCGCGACATCAACGAGTCGTTCGAGCGTGCGTCGCTCTGGTATGACCACGTTAACAAGCCCGGTGGCGAGTTCCTGTATGCGCGCGAGCAGGAGGTCTATCTCGGCATGTGCCGGCGCTGGCGCGAGCTGCCCAAGCCCACCATCGCCATGGTGCACGGCGCCTGCATTGCCGGCGGCCTGATGCTGGCCTGGGTGTGCGACCTGATCGTGGCGTCGGACGATGCGTTCTTTGCCGATCCCGTGGTGCGCATGGGCATTCCCGGCGTGGAGTACTTCGCGCATGCCTACGAACTGCACCCGCGCATCGCCAAGGAATTCCTGTTCCTGGGCGAGCGCATGGGCGCCGAACGCGCCGAACGCATGGGCATGGTCAACCGCGTGGTGCCGCGCGACGCGCTCGAGGACACCGTCTACGGCATGGCCGCCAAGGTGGCGCAGATGCCGCGGCTGGGCCTGACGCTGACCAAGCAGGCGGTCAATCATGTGGAGGACCTGCAGGGCAAGCGCACCGCGATGGATGCGGTCTTCGCCTGGCACCACTTCGCCCATGCGCACAATGAACTGGTCAGCGGCGACAAGCTCGGCGGCTATGACGCGCGCGCCATGGCCGCTTCGCAACGCACCGGCGACGAGGACAAGGCATGAGCACCGCGAGCCTGCACACCGTGCTGTGCGACCTGCTCGGCTGCCGCTACCCCATCGTGCAGACGGCGATGGGCTGGGTGGCGGATGCGAAGCTGGTCGCGGCCAGCGGCAATGCCGGGGCCTTTGGCTTCCTCGCCGGCGCCACGATTCCGCCCGGCGAGGTCGAGCGCGAGATCCTGCGCGTCAAGGCGCTCAGCGACCGGCCCTTCGGCATCAACTTCCATATGTTCCAGACCAACGCGGACGAGGTCATCGAGATGGCGATCCGCCACCGGCTGCGCGCGGTCAGCTACGGGCGCGGCCCGGACGCGAAGATGGTCGGCCGGCTCAAGGCGGCCGGCGTGGTCTGCATGCCGACGGTGGGCGCCGCCAGGCATGCGGCCAAGGCCGTGGAAATGGGCGCGGACGTGGTCACCGTGCAGGGCGGCGAGGGCGGCGGCCATACCGGCGGCACGCCGACGACCTTGCTGTTGCCGCAGGTGCTGGACAGCGTCAGCGTACCGGTGGTGGCCGCCGGCGGCTTCTTCGATGGCCGCGGCCTTGCCGCGGCACTGGCCTACGGCGCGGCCGGCGTGGCCATGGGCACGCGCTTCCTGATGTCGGCCGAATCGCCGGTGCCGGCGCAGACGCTGGAGCGCTACGTCAAGGTGTGCGACCCCGGCCAGATCCGCGTGTCGCTGGCGATCGACGGGCTGCCGC
Organism: Cupriavidus sp. H39; assembly: GCF_050271075.1. Taxonomy (NCBI): domain Bacteria; kingdom Pseudomonadati; phylum Pseudomonadota; class Betaproteobacteria; order Burkholderiales; family Burkholderiaceae; genus Cupriavidus; species Cupriavidus sp. H39. The sequence goes on along the minus strand of NZ_CP189846.1, from coordinate 2,588,118 downwards.
AGCGGATGATCGACAACGACCTGCTGATCGGGCTGGAGAAGGCCGGCCCGTTGCGGCGCACCTGGCTGGCCCTGTCGGCCGCGCGCAAATGGCAGGCGCGTACCGGCATGCGCAGCACGCAGCTGCTGGCGACCGCGTGGCGCGCAATGCGCGAGCAGGACTACAGCGCCGCCCAGACCCTGATGGCCGCCAACGCGCCGGTGCTGATCCAGCGCGCGATGGTGGAGGGGTGCCCGGATGAAGGGGTGTTGCCCAGCGGGCAGGCGGCGGCGGCGATCGGTGCGATTGCATCGTGCGAGCAGATTGTGGCAGGGATGGTGTTGCAGGCGCGCGCGCGCCTGGAGGTGTTGGCATCAAGACAGGTTGCGCCTTGTTGATGCGCCCGGCCCTCACCCCGGCCCTCTCCCGGGAGCGGGAGAGGGAGTACCCAAGCGGCTTCGATCAGGACAGAGGGCATTGCAAATGCCGCCGGTTTGCTCCCCTCTCCCGCTTGCGGAAGAGGGGCAGGGGGTGAGGGCAAGCGCCTCCATCCTAGCGAGCCATCCAAGCCCAACCAACGCCCAAACAAAGATGACACCCCAACCAACCATGAAACCGACGCACCCACCCTTCCGCATCGACACCGCCAACGGCATCGCCGAACTGGTGATCGACCATCCCCCCGTCAATGCGCTCGACAGCGCCGGCTGGCATGCGCTGGCCGCCGCGATCGACCAACTGGGCACCGATCCCGCCGTGCACGTGATCGTGCTGCGCGGCGAAGGCCGCGGCTTCTGCGCGGGCGTCGACATCAAGGAGCTGTCGGCGCACCCGGAGCGCATCGTCGACGTCAACGCCGGCAACTACGCCACCTTCCGCGCCGTACACCGCAATCCCAAGCCGGTCATCGTCGCCGTGCACGGTTTCGTGCTGGGCGGCGGCATCGGCATCTGCGGCGCGGCCGATATCATCGTCGCATCGGACTGCGCGCGCTTTGGCGTGCCCGAGATCGACCGCGGCGCCATGGGCGGCGGCGCCCACCTGCAGCGCATGTTCGGCGTGCAGAAGGTGCGGGCGATGTACTTCACCGGCGAGATGATCGATGCCGCCGAGGCCTATCGGCTCGGGGCGGTCGAGCGCGTCGTGCCGCGCAGCGATCTGCGCGACGCCGCCATGGCGCTGGCGCGCCAGATCGCGGCCAAGAGCCCGGCGATGCTGCAGCTCGCCAAGGAAGCGCTCAACGGCGTGGAAGACGGCAACCTCGAGGACAAGTACCGCTGGGAGCAGGGCTTCACGCTGCAGGCGTACATGAGCGCCGATTCCGGCGAGGCGCGCGCCGCCTTCGTCGAAGGCCGCGAAGCCAGCTTCGCCGGCTCGGTGCAGGGAGCACGCGATGCGGTTTGAGTACACCGACGCCCAGCGCGCCTTCCGCGCCGAGGTGCGCGACTGGATGGCCGCGCACGTGCCGCCCACCCCGCTGGAAAGCTTTGACACCGAGGCAGGCTTTGCCCAGCACCGCGCCTGGGAAGCCACGCTCAACCAGGGCCGCTGGAGCATGGTCACGTGGCCGGCCGAGCTGGGCGGGCGCGGCTGCGACCTGATCGAATGGCTGATCTTCGAGGAAGAGTACTGGCGCGCCGGCGCGCCGATGCGCGTCAACCAGAACGGCATCTTCCTGCTGGGGCCCACGCTGATGGAATTCGGCACCGCCGCGCAAAAGGCGCGGTTCCTGCCGCGCATGGCCTCGGGCGAGCATATCTGGGCGCAGGGCTGGTCCGAGCCGAACGCTGGTTCCGACATGGCCGCGATCCGCTGCAGCGCCATTCGCGACGGCGACGACTATGTGATCAACGGCCAGAAGATCTGGTCGACGCGCGCAGTATGGGCCGACTGGCTGTTCGGCCTGTTCCGCACCGACCCGGCCTCGACACGCCACCATGGGCTGACCTTCGTGCTGGTGCCGCTGAATACGCCGGGCATCACCGTGCGCCCGATCCGCCAGCTCAACGGCCAGACCGGCTTTGCCGAGATCTTCTTCGACGACGTGCGGGTGCCGGTGGAGAACCGGCTGGCGGCAGAGGGCGCCGGCTGGCAGGTGGCGATGGCCACCGCCGGCTTCGAGCGCGGCCTGATGCTGCGCTCGCCGGCGCGCTTCCAGGAAACCGCGCGGGCGCTGGTCAGGCTGTACCAGGCCAACCGCGAGGCGGCTGACCGCGACCCGTCGCTGCGCGAGGCGGTGCTGCGTGCGTGGATGGATGCGGAAGCCTACACGCTGTCCACCTATGCCACCGCGAGCCGGCTGGTGCGGGGTGGCCACATCGGCGCGGAGTCGAGCACGAACAAGGTGTTCTGGTCAGAACTCGACATCCATATGCACGATACCGCGCTGGCCATCCTGGGACAGGTCGCCGAAGTCGCGCCCGCGGGGCAGCCGGCGGGGTCGCTCGGCCACTGGCTGGATGGCTTCCTGTTCGCGCAGGCCGGCCCGATCTACGCCGGTACCAACGAGATCCAGCGCAACATCGTCGCCGAGCGCCTGCTCGGCATGCCGCGCGCGTGACGGCACCCGGGGAAAACACCATGGATTTCGCATTGACCGAAGAACAGGAACAGTTTGCCGAGGCCATCCGGCGCTTCCTGATGACCGAGATGACGCCGGAACTGACGCGCGAGCTGTGGGCCACTGAGTCCGGCCGCTCCGACATGCTGTGGCGCCAGCTTGCCGAGCAGGGACTGACCGCGGTGATGGTGCCGCAGGAGCACGGCGGTCTGGGGCTGGGCGAGGTTGAGTGGGCGCCGCTGGCGCAGGCCTGCGGCTACTTTGCGCTGCCCGAGCCTTTGCTCGACACCGCGCTGGTGGCGGCCGGGCTGCTGCGTGACGCGCTCGCGGCAGCGCCGGACGCCTCGGCGCGCGAACGCTGTGCCGCGCTGCTGGAGCGCATCGCCGCCGGCGATGCCCGCGTGGCGATCGCACATCCGCAAGAGCGGCTCGTCGCCGACGCCCATGTCGCCGACGCCATCCTGTGCGCGCACGAAGGTGCCGTGCACCTGCTGCAGCCGGACCAGGCCGTATTGTCAGCGCGCGCCGGACTCGATCCTTCGCGCCGCTTGTTCGAGCTGGCGTGGACGCCGGCGGCGGATACCGAGTTGATCCCGTGCGGCAGTGGCCTGTGGAACAGCGCGCTGAACCGCGGCGCGCTCGGCGTGGCCGCGCAGCAACTGGGCCTGACGCAGCGCATGCTGGACCTGGCGATCGACTACAGCGCGCAGCGCAAGCAGTTCGGCAAGGCCATCGGCGCCTACCAGGCGGTCAAGCACCTGCTGGCCGACGTGGCGATCCAGCTTGAATTCGCCAGGCCGGTGCTGCTGCGGGCCGCCGCCGCGCTGGCGCATGGCCTGCCCGATGCGGGCCTGCATGTCTCGCACGCCCGTGTCGCCGCCGCGCGCTGCGCGTGGAGCGCGGCGCGACAGGCCATCCAGGTGCATGGCGCAATGGGCTACACCTGGGAGCTGGACCTGCAGATCTTCACCAAGCGGGCCTGGGCTCTGGCGGGAAGCTGGGGCGACCGGGCCTTCCACAAGGCGCGCATGGGCGCGCACATCCTTGACGGCGCGCATGACATCGGTGCCGGCGCCACCTTCGCCTGAATCCAAAGAGACCAATGACCATGAAAGACGCCTATATCGTTGATGCCCTGCGCACGCCCACCGGGCGCCGCAAGGGCGGACTGTCGCACCTGCATGGCGCCGACCTGGGCGGCTTCGTGCTGGCCGAACTGGTGCGCCGCAACGGCATTCCGGCCGAGGACTATGACGACGTGGTGTTCGGCTGCGTCGACACCATCGGCCCGCTGGCCGGCAATATTGCCCGCAGCGCGTGGCTGGCTGCCGGCCTGCCGCTGACGGTGCCGGGCGTGACCGTGGACCGCCAGTGCGGCTCGTCGCAGCAGGCCGTGCACTTCGCCGCGCAGGCGGTGATGAGCGGCACGCAGGACGTGGTGATTGCCGGCGGCGTGCAGACCATGACGCAGATCCCGATCTCGTCGGCGATGCTGGCAGGGCAGGCTCTGGGCTTTGCCGACCCGTTCTCGGGCAGCAAGGGCTGGCAGGCACGCTTTGGCGATGCCCCGGTGTCGCAGTTCCACGCCGCGCAGCGCATTGCCGAGCACTGGAAGCTGTCGCGCGAGGCCATGGAGGCCTACGCGCTGGCAAGCCACCAGCGTGCCGCCGCGGCGATCGAGGGCGGCCGCTTTACGCGCGAGATCGTGCCGTGCGAGGGCGTGAAACATGATGAAACCCCGCGCCCCGATACCACGCTGGCCAAGATGGCGGCGCTGGAGCCGCTGATGCCCGGCAGCGCGCTGACCGCGGCCGTGTCGAGCCAGACCGCGGATGCGGCCGCCGCGCTGTTGATCGTTTCCGAGGACGCGCTCAAGCGCTACGGCCTCAAGCCGCGCGCGCGCATCGCGCATATGAGCGTGCTGGGCGACGACCCGCTGTGGATGCTGACCGCGCCGATCCCGGCGACCAAACGTGCCTTGGAGCGCAGCGGCCTGCGCCTGGCCGATATCGACGTGGTCGAGATCAATGAAGCGTTCGCCTCGGTGGCCATGGCCTGGCTGGCAGAGACCGGCTACGCCCCCGAGCGCACCAACCCTAACGGCGGCGCCATCGCCCTGGGCCACCCGCTTGGCGCCACCGGTGCGCGCCTGATGACCACGCTGCTGCACGAACTGGAACGCACCGGCGGCCGCTACGGCCTGCAGACCATGTGCGAGGGCGGCGGCCTGGCCAACGTCACCATCATCGAACGGCTGTAAGGAGATCGACATGGGACTCTGCGACGCACGCACCGTCATCATCACCGGCGCCGGCGGCGGGCTGGGCCGTGCCTATGCGCTGGCCTTCGGCGCCGAGGGCGCCAACGTGGTCGTCAACGACATCCGGCGCGAGGCGGCCGAGGCCGTCTGCGTGGAGATCCGCGCGGCCGGAGGCAGCGCGCTGGCCAACGCTGACGACATCACGCAGCTCGCCACCGCGCAGCGCATCGTCGACGCCGCGGTCGAGGCCTTCGGCGAGGTGCATGTGCTGGTCAACAACGCTGGCATCTGCCGCGACCGCATGTTCGTCAGCCTGACCGAGGCCGATTGGGACGACGTCATGCGCGTGCACCTGCGCGGCCACTTCTGCCTGGCCAACCTGCTGGCGCGGCGCTGGCGCGATGCCGCCAAGGCTGGCCGCCCCGTCGACGCGCGCATCATCAATACCAGTTCCGGCGCGGGCCTGCAGGGTTCGGTCGGGCAGTCCAACTACGCCGCCGCCAAGGCCGGCATTGCCGCACTCACGCTGGTGCAGGCCGCGGAACTGGGCCGCTACGGCATCACCGCCAATGCACTCGCGCCGGCCGCGCGCACCGGCATGACCGAAGACGTGTTCGCCGACATGATGAAGGCGCCGGAGGGCGGCTTCGACTACTACGACCCCGCCAATGTCGCGCCGCTGGTGGTATGGCTGGGCAGCGCGGATTCCGCGCAGGTCAACGGGCGCATGTTCGAGGCGGTCGGCGGCATGGTGTCGGTGGCTGACGGCTGGCGCACCGGCCCGAAGGCCGACAAGGGCGCGCGCTGGCAACCGGCAGAGATCGGCGCGGCGGTGACAGGGCTGCTGGCGCAGGCGCAGCCGGCCCAGCCGGTCTACGGCACCTGAGCGGGACGGCCATGGATTTCTCCCTGAGCGTCGAACATCAGATGGTCCGCGACAGCGCGCGCGACTACCTCGCCGCGCACAGCGATTCGGCGGCGGTGCGGCGCGCGACCGAGGCCGGGCCGGCCCACGATGACGCGCTGTGGCGCGCCATCGCGGGCGAGCTCGGCTGGTGCGGCATCGCGCTGCCCGAGACCGTGGGCGGCGCCGGCCTGGGCGCCCCCGGGCTGGTGCTGCTGCAGGAGCAACTCGGCCAGCGCCTGGCCTGCGTGCCGTTCTGGTCGACGGCCTGCGTGGCGGCGCCGTGGCTGCAGGGTAGCGTCGGCCACAGCGCGCCGTGGCTGGAGCGGCTGGCCGCTGGCGAGTGCCGGGCCGCGGCGGTGCTGCCGGACGATGGCGGCTGGCATTACGACGGGGTCCGGATCGCGGCGCAGGCCGACGCCCAAGGCTTCGTGCTGCGCGGTAGCGCTGCGCAGGTGGCCGACGCCGCCGGGGCCGACTGGCTGCTGGTGCCGGCGCGGCTTGAAGAGGACGAGCCGGCGCTGTTCCTGCTGGAGCCTGCCGCGCTGGCGCAGGACGCGCGCTTCGCCATCGCGCCGCTGGACACGCTCGACCGCACGCGGCCGCTGGCGTCGCTGCGGCTCGAGGGCCTGCCCGTTGCCGCAAGCGCCTGCGTGGCGCGCGGGGACGCCGCCGTGCAGGGCCTGGCGCGGGCCTGGTGGCACGGCAAGCTGATGCTGGCCGCGGAGCAGCTCGGCGCGGCCCAGCAATGCCTGGACCTGACCGTTGCCTATGCCTCGGAGCGCGTCCAGTTCGGCCGCGCGATCGGCTCGTTCCAGGCGGTCAAGCATCGCTGCGCACAGATGATGGTGGTGGCCGAGGCGGCGCGCTCGGCGGTGTATGGCGCGGCGCAGGCGTGGGAGGCGGCGGAGGCCGCCGAGGCCCGGCTTGAGATCTGCGCCGCTGCCGTCGCCGCCGACGACGCGCTGCGCTTCTGCGCGCAGGAGGCCATCCAGCTGCATGGCGGGGTCGGCTTCACCTGGGAATACGACCCCCAGCTCTATTTCAAGCGCGCGCAGGCCGCCAGCCAGTGGCTGGGCGGTGCCGGGGCCGCGCTTGCCTACATCGCCGCCAACGGCCCGCAGGCATGGAGGACAGCATGAAAGCGAATGAAGAGTCGGCATTCCGCGCCGAGGTGGCGCGGTGGCTGGCCGAGAACCTGGCCGGCGAGTTCGCCTGCCTGAAGCACCGCGGCGGCCCCGGCGACGAAGAGGCTTTCCCCGCGCTGCGCAAGGCCTGGGAGCGGCGCCTCGCCGAAGGCGGATGGACCGGCCTGGGCTGGCCGCGCACGCACGGCGGGCGCGAACTGCCGGTGATGCAGCAGGTGATCTTCCACGAGGAATACGCGCGCGCCGGCGGGCCGGGCCGCATGGGCCATATCGGCGAAGGCCTGATCGGCCCGACCCTCATTGCCTTCGGCAGCGAGGACCAGAAGGCGCGGCTGCTGCCCGGCATTCGCCACGGCACCACGTTCTGGTGCCAGGGCTATTCGGAACCCGGCGCGGGCTCGGACCTGGCCAATGTGCGCACGCGCGCGGTGCGCGATACCGCCAGCGGTGACTGGCTGGTCAGCGGCCAGAAAGTATGGACCTCGCTCGCGCACGAATCCGACTGGGTCTTCGTGCTGGCGCGCTGCGAGCCCGGCTCGCGCGGCAGCAAGGGCCTGATCTTCCTGATGCTGCCGCTGGACCAGCCTGGTATCGAGATCCGCCCGATCCGGCAGATGGGGGGCGGCGCCGAATTCAACGAGGTGTTCTTCGACGGCGCGCGCGCCGCCGCTGCCGACGTGCTCGGCGAGCCCGGCGACGGCTGGCGCATCGCCATGGCGCTGCTGGGCTTCGAGCGCGGCATTTCCACGCTGGGCCAGCAGATGCAGTTCACGCACGAGCTGGAATGGGTGGCGCAGGCTGCGCGCGACAACGGCAGCAGCCGCGACGCGCTGGTGCGCCAGCGCATCGCGCGCGCCTGGGCCGGCCTGCGCGTGATGCGCGCCAATGCGCTGCGCATGCTGGCCGGCGCGGCGCAGGCGGGCCAGGACGGGGGTACCGCGTTGCAGCGCGAGGCGTTGATCTACAAGTACTACTGGTCCAACTGGCACCGCGACCTGGGGCAACTGGCGCTGGACGTGCTGGGCCCGCTCGCCAACGTGCTGGACCCGGCCGACGCGCATCGCACGCGGCTGCAGCAGATGGCGCTGTTCTCGCGCGCCGACACCATCTACGCCGGCACCAACGAAATCCAGCTCAACATCATCGCCGAACGCGGGCTGGGCATGCCGCGCGAGGCACGAGGACAGCCATGACCCTTCATACCGAAATCCCCGGCGCGCCGGCCTATGTACCGGGCCACCAGTTGCTCGCCGGCAAGAGCGTCCTGATCACCGCGGCCGCGGGCGCCGGCATCGGCTTTGCCGCCGCGCGCCGCTGCGCGGAGGAGGGCTGCCGCGCGCTGATGATCTCCGACGTCCACCAGAAGCGGCTGGACCAAGCGGTCGAGCGCCTGCGCGCGGAAACCGGCCTGCAGGCGATCCATGGCCAGCTTTGCGATGTGTCGAATGAAGCGCAGGTGCGCGCACTTGTGGCCGCCGCCGAAGAAGCGTTGGGCGGCACCGACGTACTGATCAACAACGCCGGCCTGGGCGGGTCGCGCCGCCTAGTTGATATGGACGATGCCGAGTGGTCGCGCGTCATCGATATTTCCCTCACCGGCACCTTCCGCATGACGCGCGCGATGCTGCCGCACATGCAGTCGCGCCGGCGCGGCGCCATCGTCAACAATGCCTCGGTGCTGGGCTGGCGCGCGCAGAAGGAGCAGTCGCACTACGCCGCGGCCAAGGCCGGGGTGATGGCGCTGACGCGCTGCAGCGCGATGGAGGCCGCCGAGTTTGGCGTGCGCATCAATGCGGTGGCGCCGAGCATCGCGCTGCACGACTTCCTGAAGAAGTCGGCACCGGCGGACCTGCTGCGGCAGCTCAGCGAGCGCGAGGCGTTCGGGCGCGCGGCGGAGGTGTGGGAGGTGGCCAATGTGATGGTGTTCCTGGCCAGCGACTATGCGTCGTATATGACGGGGGAAGTGCTGCCGGTGAGCAGCCAGCGGGCTTGAGGGGCCGGCGATATGCGAATGCGCTGGTGCTTGCCACCACCCCCGCATTCGCTCCCCTCTCCCGCGGGCGGGAGAGGGGAGCAAACAAGAATCCGCAGGAGACAGCAATGCCAAGAATCTTCCGCTGCGCCGAAGACATCCACGCCGCGGTCGGCCATCGCCTCGGCGAGAGCGCCTGGACCCGCATCACGCAGGAACAGGTCGACCAGTTCGCCCATGCCACCGGCGATCACCAGTGGCTGCACGTGGACCCGGAACGTGCCGCGCAAGGACCCTACGGCGGCTGCATCGCCCATGGCTACCTGACGCTGGCGCTGGTCAACCAGTTCCTGCCCGAGCTGGTCACCGTCGAGGGCATGAAGTGGGGCGTCAACTACGGCTGCGACAAGGTGCGCTTCCCGGCGCCGGTGCGCGTGGGCGCGCGGGTGCGCGGCGTGGGCGAGGTGGTGCGTGCCGAGACCCTGGATGGCGGCGTGCAGTCGGTGGTGCGCATGACCGTCGAGATCGAAGGCGAGGCCAAGCCCGCCTGCGTGGCTGAAACCATCAGCCGCTACTACTTCTGAACAGGAACCCAAGCATGAAAGACGCAGTCATCGTCGCCGTCGCGCGCACACCCATCGGCAAGGCCTTCCGCGGCGCCTTCAACGATACCGAAACCCCGGTGCTGGGCGGCCACGTGGTGCGCGCGGTGGTGGAGCGCGCCGGCGTGGACCCGGCCGAGGTCGACGACGTGCTGATCGGCGCGGCGGCGCAGCAGGGCACCCAGGGCTACAACCTGGGGCGCCTGTGCGCGGTGGCCGCCGGCCTGCCCGACAGCGTGCCGGGCATGACCATGGACCGCATGTGCGGCTCGGGCCTCATGACCATCGCCGCGGGCGCCCGCGCCATCCAGTGCGGCGAGGCCGACATCATCGTGGCGGGCGGCGCGGAGTCGATCTCGCTGACGCAGAACCAGCACAAGAACAGTTTCCGCGCCCAGTCCGAAGCCGTGCTGGCGCGGCAGCCCGCCGCCTACATGGCAATGATCGAAACTGCCGAGGTGGTGGCGCGCCGCTACGGCATCGGCCGCGCCGAGCAGGACGCCTACGCCTGGCGCAGCCAGCAGCGCACTGCCGAAGCGCAGCGGCGCGGCGCCTTCGACGACGAGATCGTGCCGCTGGAAACGCGCCGCGCGCTGTTCGACAAGGCCGGCGCGCTGACCGGCTACGAGACCGTGCGGCTGGCGCAGGACGAATGCAACCGGCCCGACACCACGGCCGCGAGCCTGGCGGCGCTCAAGCCGGTCTGGCGCGGCGGCCAGGCGGTGGCCGAAGGCGAGCACATCACCGCCGGCAATGCCTCGCAACTGTCCGATGGCGCCGCCGCGGTGCTGCTGATGAGCGCCGACGAGGCGCGCCGCCGCGGGCTGCCACCGCTGGGCCGCTATCGCGGCATGGCGGTGGCCGGCTGCGCGCCGGACGAGATGGGCATCGGCCCCGTGTTCGCGGTGCCGAAGCTGCTGGCGCGGCATGGGATGACCGTCGCGGATATTGGCCTGTGGGAGCTGAACGAGGCGTTCGCCTCGCAGGTGCTGTACTGCCAGCAGACGCTCGGCATTCCCGATGCGCGGCTGAACGTGAATGGTGGCGCGATCTCGGTCGGGCATCCGTTTGGCATGTCGGGGGCGCGCATGACGGCGCATGCATTGATCGAAGGCCGGCGCCGCGGCGTGGAGCAGGCGGTGGTGACCATGTGTATCGGCGGGGGGATGGGGGCGGCGGCGTTGTTTGACGTATCGCCATAAGCAGAGGTAGCGCTGCCGGTTTTCTCCCCTCTCCCACGCCAGTGGGAGAGGGGCTGGGGGTGAGGGCCAGAGCCTCCACGAAGTCACGGGCGTCAGCATTGCGAGCGCCGGCCCTCACCCCCGCCCCTCTCCCGCACGCGGGAGAGGGGAGCAAACAATCACAAGGCCACGTGCCATCACTCCAAAAAGGAGGAGACATCATGAAACGACTGATCGGCATCGCCATGTCGCTGGCCGTGCTGGCCACCGCGGTGTGGGCCTTCGCGCCGCGCCCGCTCCCGCCGTTCCCGGCCACCGCGCTGCGTCCGGACGGCCTGCAGGTCAACGGCATCGCCCGCGCCGGCGAGCGCCTGGTCGCGGTCGGCGAGCGCGGCAAGATCCTGTTCAGCGATGACCTCGGGCGCAGCTGGCGCCCGGCCACGGTGGACCGGCCGCAAGGCGCCACGCTGACGCAGGTGGCTTTTGCCGACAGCCGCCAGGGCATCGCGGTCGGACACAGCGGCCTGATCCTGCGTACCGAAGACGGCGGCGCGCACTGGCAGCAGGTTGCCTTCGATCCGCAATCGTCCGATCCCTTGCTTGGTGCCCTGGCCCAGGCCAGCGGGCCGTGGTTCGCGGTAGGCAGCTTTGGCCGGTTCCTGGTGTCGCGCGACCAGGGCAGGCACTGGGAAGAGGCTGGCGGCAAGGCCATGCAGGACCGCCACCTCAACGCCATCGCCGGCGACGGGCAGGGGCGCCTGATGCTGGTCGGCGAGGCCGGACTGGTGCTGCGCTCCACCGACGGCGGCAGCCAGTGGGAGCCGGTCAGGACCCCTTACGAAGGCTCGCTGTACGGCGTGCTGCCGCTGCGCGACGGCGCCTGGCTGGCCTTCGGCATGCGCGGCAACGCGCTGCGCAGCGAAGACTTCGGCACGACCTGGCGGGCGGCGCAGACCGGCCTCAGGACCTCGTTCTTCGGCGGCGCCGAGCTTGCCGATGGCCGCATCGTGCTGGCCGGGCAGGGCGGCGTGCTGGTGATGTCCGCCGACGGCGGGCGCCGCTTCGCGGTGCTGCCGGCGGGCAGCCCGCAGACCCTGGCCGCGCTGGCCGGCACCGGCAAGGACACGCTGGCGCTCGGCGGCAATGGCGGCCTGGCCGGCGCCAAGCTCGCCGCCAATCACTGAACCCGACCGACCCGGACGCGAGAACCACCATGACCCGCCCCCAATCCCCCGGCCGCCTGGGCCGCTTCGTCGATGCCTGCGCCGGCGTGCTGATGCGCCGGCGCCGCCTGCTGCTGTGGCTGTGCCTGGCCGTGACCGTGGCGCTGGGCGCTTCCGCCACGCGGCTGCGGCTCGATCCCGGCTTCAACAAGATGATCCCGCTGCAGCATCCGTACATGCAGGTGTTCACCAAGTACGCCAGCACCTTCTCCGGCGCCAATACCGTGCTGGTCAGCCTGCGCTGGAAGGGCGACGGCGACATCTACAACGCCGGCTTCATGGACAAGCTGCGCCACGCCACCGATGAAGTGTTCTTCATCCCCGGCGTGGACCGCTCGCGCGTGTTCTCGCTGTTCACGCCCAACGTGCGCTACACCGAGGTCACCGAAGCCGGTTTCCGCGGCGACGTGGTGGTGCCGGGGCGCTTCTCCGGCGCGCCGGACGAACTCGACAAGGTGCGGCGCAACGTGGCGCGTTCCGGCCAGATCGGCCGGCTGGTCAGCAATGACCTGAAGTCCGCGCTGATCCGCGCGGAGCTGCGCGAGACCGACCCCGCCACCGGCAAGACCATCGACTACGGCTCGGTGGCGCGCCAGCTCGAGAAGATCCGCGCGCAGTTCGGCGGCACCGATGTCGAAGTCAATATCGTCGGCTTCGCCAAGCTGGTGGGCGATGTCGAGGCCGGCATTGCCGGCGTGATGGGCTTCTTCGCGCTGGCCTTCGCCGTCACGGCGCTGCTGCTGCGGCTGTACACGCGTTCGCTGCGCATCACCGCGCTGGCGCTGGTTGTGGCGCTGCTGCCGGTGGGCTGGCTGCTGGGGCTGCTGCCGCTGCTGGGCTACGGCATCGACCCGATGTCGATCCTGGTGCCGTTCCTGATCTTCTCGATCGGGGTTTCGCACGCGGTGCAGATGACCAACGCCTGGAAGCAGGAGGTGGCGCAGGGGCACGGCGCGCTCGACAGCGCCAGCGCGGCGTTCCGCAAGCTGTTCATCCCCGGCACGGTGGCGTTGCTGACCAATGCGCTGGGCTTCATGGTGATCATGCGCATCGAGATCGATATCGTGCGCGAACTTGGCATTACCGCCTGCCTGGGCGTGCTGCTGATGATCGTGACCAACAAGGTGTTCCTGCCGATCCTGCTGTCCTACACCCGGCTGGAGCCGTCGGCGCTGGCGCGCTCGCAGGCAGCGCGGGGCACCGGCCAGGGCGGCATCTGGCACAAGTTCGGCGCGCTGGCGCGCCCGGCGCCGGCGCTGGGCGTGTTCGTCGCGGCGCTGGCGCTGCTGGCCGCCGGCGCGATCGAATCGCGCGGGTTGAAGATCGGCGATGTCGGTACCGGCGCGCCGGAGCTGCGCGCGGATTCGCGCTATAACCGCGACAGCGCCAGCATCGTTAGCCAGTACAACATCGGCTCGGATGCGTTGACCGTGGTGGTCGAACCCACCGGCTTCGACGACGGCTGCCTGCACTATCCGGTGATGAGCGCGGTGGAGCGCTTCGAGATGCATATGCGCGGCGTGTCCGGCGTGCAGTCGGTGGTGAGCGTGTCGTCGCTGGCCAAGGTGGTGATCGGCGCCTACAACGAGGGCAACCCGCGCTGGGAGGCGCTGCCGCGCAACAGCGCGGGCCTGAGCCAGGGCGCCAAGGCCTTCGACCCGGACAACGGCATGAACACGTCGAACTGCCAGGCGATCCAGGTGCTGATCTACACCGCCAACCACGAAGGCGCGACCATCGCCCATATCATCCGCGAGATCCGCCGCTTCAACGCCACCGACAAGACCCCCAACGTCGCCTTCCGCCTGGCCGGCGGCAATATCGGCGTGATGGCGGCGACCAACGAGGCGGTGGAAGAGGCCGAAGTGGCGATGCTGCTGGCGATCTTCGGCGCGATCACGCTGCTGTGCCTGCTGACCTTCCGCTCGTGGCGCGCGGTGCTGTGCATCATCGTGCCGCTGACGCTGGTGTCGGTGCTGTGCAATGCGCTGATGGCGCGGCTTGGCATCGGGCTGAAGGTGTCGACGCTGCCGGTAATCACGCTGGGTGTGGGCGTGGGCGTGGACTATGGCATCTACCTGTACGAGCGCATCCAGCACCAGATCCGCGAGGAAGGGCAGGCGTTGCCGCAGGCCTTTGCCGAGGCCATGCGCCAGCGCGGCTCGGCGGCGCTGTTCACGGCGCTGACGATGTGCATCGGCGTGGGCACCTGGGCCTTTGCCGCGCTCAAGTTCCAGGCCGACATGGGCATCCTGCTGGCCTTCATGTTCCTGGTGAACCTGTTCGGCGCGGTATCGCTGCTGCCGGCGCTGGCGGCGTGGCTGGGCGTCGAGCAGGAAGAGCGCGCCCGCGCCAGGGCCCCGGCCACCAGGCCAGCGGACGCCCCCGTGGGCGGCGAGGCGGGGCCGGTCACGCATGGCCTGAAGTCCGACGCGGCTTGAGTTCGCGCAACCGGAGAGACCGCATGCCCGAGAGCCAGAGTTCTGCCGCACCGGCCTTCACGCCGCTTCGCATCGGCCCGCTGACGCTGCGCAACCGCTTTATCAAGGCCGGCGCGAATGAAGGCATGACGCCGCAGGGCCTGCCGACCCGGGCGCTGGTCCGGCACCACCGCGATGTGGCGGCGGGCGGCGTGGGCATGACCACGGTGGCCTACGCGGCCGTCGCCGACGATGGGCTGACCTTCGCGCACCAGCTCAGCATGCGTGCCGAGCAGGTGCCGCACCTGCGCGTGCTGACCGACGCGGTCCATCGCGAAGGCGCGGCGGCCTGCCTGCAGATCACGCATGCGGGTTCGTTCACCACCATGCGCCACGGCGGCAGCCGCGCGCCGGGCAGTGCATCGTCAGGGCTCAATGCCTTCGGCATGATGCACGGCGTGTATTTCCAGCGCGCCATGCGCGCGCCGGACATGGCCCGCGTGGCCGGCCAGTTCGCCGCCGCGGCGCGGCTGGCGCGCGAAGCCGGTTTCGATGCGGTGGAAATCCACATGGGGCACGGCTACCTGCTCAACCAGTTCCTGTCGCCGCTGAGCAACCGGCGGCGCGATGCCTTCGGCGGCAGCGTGGCGGACCGGACCCGCTTTCCGGCCGCCGTGCTGCGCCAGGTGAAGGACGCCGTCGGCGCCGACTTGGCGGTGTGCTGCAAGCTCAGCGTCAGCGACGCCGTGCCTGGCGGCAATGAGCCGGCGGATTCCGCCGTGACCGCAGCCATCCTGGAGGCGGAAGGGGCCGACCTGCTGACCCTCAGCGGCGGGCGCAACGTGGAGAGTCCGTGGGCGCTGTTCGGCAGCCCGATGCCGACGGCGCAGATGAAGGCCACGGCGCCAACCGCACTGGCGCGCCTGGGCCTCACCATGCTGGAGAAGCGCACGCCGCGCGACCTGGCCTTCCGCGAACTGTACTTCCTGGAAGCCTCCCGTGTGGTGCGCCAGGCAGTGCGGATGCCGCTGGCCTATATCGGCGGGGTCAAGTCGCCCGACAACGTGGCGCAGTTGATGGCAGAGGGCTTCGATGCGATCGCCCTCGCCCGAGCGCTGATCCACGACCCCACGCTGGTGGCCCGCTGGCGCGGCGGCGCGTTGCAGCGTTCCGCCTGCGACAGCTGCAATGGCTGCGTGGCGCGAATCTACGATCCGGCCGGGGTGAGCTGCGTGCATGGCCCCGGCAATGACCCGGCGCTTGCCCGCATGGTTGCGCTGCAGTAGTCCGATGAGACGATGAGGCGCGGGCCGGACGCCCCTATCTTGAAGATCCCACCGGATCACAAGGAGACAGACGCCATGAGCGTACAAGGCTACAAGATCGAATCGCGCCCGCCCGAGGCCCGCTACGCGCGCGGCTGGCATTGCCTGGGCCTGGCCGATAGCTACCGCGACGGCAAGCCGCACACGCTGGATATCTTCGGCAGGCGCCTGGCGGCATTTGCCGACTCGACCGGTGCGATTCGCGTGATCGACGGCCACTGTCCGCACATGGGCGCCGACCTCAGCACCGGCACCGTGCAGGGCGACAACCTGGTGTGCCCGTTCCACGGCTGGCAGTGGGGCGGCGATGGCGGCTGCAAGTCCATCCCTTACTGCAAACGGGTGCCGCCCAAGGCGCGCATCGGTGCCTGGGAAACCTGCGAGCAGAACCACCTGCTGTTCATCTGGCACGATCCGGAAGGCCGGCCCGCGCCCCCGGAAGTCGCCATCCCGCGCATCGACGCCTGTTTCTCGGACGAGTGGTCCGACTGGGCCGTGGACGAGATGGTGATCCAGACCAACTGCCGCGAGCTGGTCGACAACATCTCCGACATGGCGCATTTCGGGACGGTCCACGGCGCGCCGGTCGATTACTTCGCCAACCTGTTCGAAGCACACAAGGCCACGCAGCTGATGATCGGGCGCAGCGCCCGGCTCTCCGGCGATGCGCAGCTGACGGCGCTGTCCACGTACTTCGGGCCTGCCTATCACATCACCGACATGAGCGGCCAGATGGGCGACCAGCGCATTGAATCGATCCTGCTCAACTGCCATGTGCCGATCGACCTGAACAGCTTCGTGCTCCGCTACGGCGTGCTGGTGAAGAAGATCCCGGGGCTGTCCGATGAACAGAACCGCGCCATGGCCCAAGCCTATGTCGACCAGGCCCGTGCCGCGTTCTATGAGGACGTGGCGATCTGGGACAGCAAGATCCGTATCGACAACCCGCTGCTGTGCGAAGGCGACGGGCCCATGTACCAGATGCGTGACTGGTACCAGCAGTTCTATACGGATGTGGAGCAGGTGCGCCCGTCCAGCGTAGCGCGGCGCGTCATCGAGCTGAACCCGGGCAATGTCGAGCCGCCGGTGTTGCGGCATGTGTTCGAGGGCTGATGTGGCGTTTATCGACGGCGCCTCGACGCCGTGCAACGTACGTTGATGGTTCGCCCGGATCGGATAGTCCGGGCGGACGATGCCCGCGGCGCAGCGTCATGCGAACAATGCGGAGCGCCAGGGACATGCCGCCGCGCCGGCCCACCGATATCGCAGGACGCCTATGCAATTTACCCGCAAGCTCATCGCCACCTGGCTGGCGCTGGTCGTCACGCCTGCATACACGCAGCAGGGCCCCGCCGTTCCCCGCGCTGCAAACAGGCCGGCCTACCAGGTCAAGGCACCGGCAGGCGCGCCCAACGTGGTGATCGTGCTGCTCGACGATGTCGGCTTCGGTGCTGCCTCCACCTTCGGCGGCCCCGTGCAGACGCCCGTGCTGGAGTCGCTGGCGCGCGAGGGCCTGCGCTACAACAACTTCCATACCACGGCGATCTGCTCGCCCACCCGCTCGGCACTGCTGACCGGCCGCAATGCGCACGCGACCGGAATCGGCGCGGTGGCGAACGTCGCGGACGAACGCCCGGGATACAGCAGTTTCCACACCAAGGATACCGCCAGCATCGCCGAGGTGCTGCGCCAGAACGGCTATAACACCGCGGCGTTCGGCAAATGGCACCAGACGCCGGACTGGGAGCTGTCGCCAAGCGGCCCGTTCGACCGCTGGCCGACCGGGGAAGGGTTCGAGCGCTTCTATGGTTTCCATGGCGGCGAAACGGACCAGTACGAGCCTTCGCTCTATGACGGCACGACTCCGGTGATGCGGCCGCCGGGACGCGACTACCACCTCACTGCGGACCTCGCCGACAAGGCGATCGACTGGCTGCGCGTGCAGCGCGCGGTCACGCCGGACAAACCGGTGTTCCTGTACTTTGCACCGGGGGCCGCCCACGCGCCGCTGCAGGCGCCGAAGGCGTGGATCGACCGCTATCGCGGCAAGTTCGACCAGGGGTGGGACAAGCTGCGCGAGGAGATTTTCGCCCGCCAGAAGGCGCTTGCCGTGATCCCGGCGAACACGCAACTGACCGCACGCATGGCCGACCTGCCGGCGTGGGATACGCTGTCGCCGGACCAGAAGCGGGTGGCATCGCGGCTGATGGAGGTCTATGCAGGCTTCCTTGCGCATACCGATGCGCAGGTCGGCAAGCTGATCGATGCCTTGAAGGCCAGTGGCCAGTTCGACAACACCCTGTTCCTGTATATCGTTGGCGATAACGGCGCCAGTTCCGAAGGCGGCCTGCTCGGCAGCGCGAGCTATTTCGCGCCGGTGCAAGGGCTGCCGGAAAGCGATGCGATGCGGCTGGCGCAGCTCGACGCGCTGGGCGCGCCCGGCACCTATCCGCACTTTCCGGCCGGCTGGGCATGGGCGCTGAATACGCCGTTCAAATGGACCAAGGCAGTGGCATCCCACCTTGGCGGCACGCGCAATCCGATGGTGGTGACGTGGCCGAAGCATGCCGCCCCGCGCGGCGACCTGCGCAGCCAGTTCGGCCACGTCAACGACATCGTGCCCACCATCCTCGAAGCCGCGCGTATTCCGGCGCCCGCCGTGGTCAACGGCGTCGCGCAGAAGCCAATGGATGGCGTCAGCCTGCTCTACAGCTTCGCCGATGCCAGGGCGGCTACGCGCCATACCACGCAGTACTTCGAGGTATTCGGCCATCGCGCGCTGTACCAGGATGGCTGGATGGCGTCGGCCTTCCATAGCCGGCGCCCGTGGACCGTGATCGACTATGGCCAGAAGAAGTTCGAAGACGACCAGTGGGAGCTCTATGACCTCACCACCGACTTCTCGCAGGCGAACGACCTGGCGCGGCGCGAGCCGGCGCGGCTGGCGGCGATGCAGGACTTGTTCCTGCGCGAAGCGGCGCGTAACCACGTGCTGCCGCTGCGCAACATGTCGCCCACCAACGCCAGGGCGCTGCCATCGCTGTCCGCGGGCCGCACCAGTGCGACCTTCACGCAGGGTGCCGTCGGTGTTCCCGAATCGGCGCTGCCCAAGACCTATAACCGGTCCTGGAGCGTGTCGGCCACGATCGAAACCGGCGCGCAGGCGCGTGGCGTGATCGCGACGCTGGGTGGGCATAGCGCGGGCTGGTCGCTTTACCTGGACGGTAACGGATATCCGGTGTTTACGTACCGCCTGTTCAATCTGAAGACGGTGACGTTGCGCGCGCCGGTACCGCTGTCCGCCGGCCACCATCAGTTGCGCTTCGATTTCGACTATGACGGCGGCGGCTATGGCAAGGGCGCCGCGGTGCAGTTGCTGGTGGATGGCAAGCCGGTTGGCCGGGATCGCTTGCCGGCAAGCCCGCCGGGCTTCTACACCATCGATGAGACCTTTGATGTTGGCATCGACCATGGCTCGGCGGCGGGGGAATATCCTGCCGAGGCGACGCCTGGTTATGCTTTTACGGGCGGGCGTATCGATAAGGTCCGGGTGGATTTGCGGTAAGGCAGTGGGATAGCCTGAAGGACTTTCCCTCCCGTTGGTTTGCGCCCCTCTCCCGCTTGCGGGAGAGGGGCGGGGGAGAGGGCCAGCGCATCCACGAAGTGAGGCCTTCCGCATCCATGATCAGGTTGTTGCTTCAGAACTCAGTCTGACCAATCAAGTCGAAATCCGGAACGCGCTTCACGGCGCGGATGCGTTTCGGTGATTGGCTATTTGCTGGCCGGTCAGGTGGGGGCAGGATGCGGCGTCCGTATGGGAATGCGAAACGTCCTATCGCGTCACACGTCGTGCCGCGGGAGACTGGGGCTGTCATCGAACAACGGTGACCGAGTGTGGAAACTCGAAGCCTTACCCCTGGGCAATCGCTCTCGCGGTTGCCCGCGTCCGCATACGCGCGCACCCTCCTCCATGGCGGGCCGGGCGAGGCAGCCAGCAGGCTGACCGGGATTGGGGTAAGTGCCCGGTTTCCACCCTCGTCGTCAGGCCCGCCGCCCTCCGCTAGCGTGGTGCGGTGGACCTTCATGCAACGATAGGGGGTCCTATGTCGGAAATCGATCTATCCTCAGCGCGGTACAGTCTTCTGGCGGTGGCAGCCGGTATGGATGGGGTGCTTGCATTGCTGGAACAGCAGAGCGAATGGTGGGAAGGG
The DNA here is from genome assembly GCF_050271075.1 of Cupriavidus sp. H39. Taxonomy (NCBI): domain Bacteria; kingdom Pseudomonadati; phylum Pseudomonadota; class Betaproteobacteria; order Burkholderiales; family Burkholderiaceae; genus Cupriavidus; species Cupriavidus sp. H39. Next base: position 2,568,333 of record NZ_CP189846.1, on the reverse strand, counting down.
AGCTTTGGGGCGTTTTGCTTGCTGGGATTGGTGAAGGCCCAGTTGGAACGGGTGCTGGAGGAGGAGTTGCCGGCTTCTTAATGTGGCCGAAATCGAAAAGAACCAAAAAAAAGGCGCCCCCAAGAGCGCCCAGCCAATCACGATGCAATCAGGTCCCTGACCCGCGCGCCGCGTCAGGAGAGAAGAACGCCTCGTTGAACTCGGGACTGTTGTTCAACTTGGCCATCGGCCCTTCGTTGGTCAGGCGGTCCGCCAGGTAGGCGCCCGAGATCAGGTCATGGTAGAACACCGTGGCCGCGGAGAAGCGGCGCGCATCGTAGGCATAGACCAGTGCCTGCAGGTTGGTGCGCCACAGCTGGCCGCGGCCGTCATAGTTGTCGGCGGCAACCGATTGCCAGGTGTCTTCGTCGAGATACAGCACGCGCTTCGCATACTGGTGGCGGAAGCCGGATTTCAGCGTTGCCTCCAGGATCCATACCCGATGCAGCTCGTAGCGCATGACGTCCGGATTGGCATGGCCGTTCGTCAGCAGGTCCTTGTACTTGACCGAGGCGCTCATCAGCTTGTAGGTGTGGTACGGGACGTAGAACTCCTTCTTGCCGACGATCTTCCAGTTGTAGCGCTCGCCCGAGCCGTTGAACAGGCGGTCGTCGTCCACCGTACGGAAGCCGCCGGGGCCCTGGGGCTGGTCGAAGCCGAACTCCGGCGCCTGGCGCACGCGCCGGGTGCCCGGGTTGTAGATCCACGTGCGGTTGGTGTCCGAGCCCTCCTGGTCCCAGACCGCATAGCCCACGATCACCTGGCCGCGGTCTCGCAAGGGCAGGTCGGTGGCGGTGCGGAAGAAGGTGCGGTCGTTGAGGGGGTTGTTGGGCTCGAACTTGCCGTTGTTTCGCGGCGAAAAGATGTTGTACGAGACGCGACCCCATGCGATCGAGCCGTTCGGATAGACCACGGCCTGGTCGTACTGCGCCTTCTCGGTGCCGATGGCCGCCGAGAAGCGCTGGTTCCACAGCAACTCCATGGCGGTCTTCGGGATCGGGTAGGGAACCTGGGGCCCGGCGTCCTTCAAGCCGTTGCCATCGCTCGTCATGCTGACGGTGGTGGCGTAGGTGCGGATGTCCTTGTAGACACCGTCCTCAAAGCGGAAGTCCCGATGGCTGGGGTACACCGGCATCTTGAAGGTGTCGGGGTACTTCTTGAACAGCGCTTTCTGGCCTTCGGTCAGCCGCTCGGCATACTGCGCCATGTTCTGCGCGGTGATGACGAACAGCGGTTTCTCATCGGCATACGGGTCCGGATAGCGGTCGCCGCGCTGATACTTGACGTGGGGCGGCGCACCCAGCCACTTTCCGCTCCACGCCGGCACCTCGCCGTCCTTGCTGGCGGAGCGCTCGGCGCCCATCGGCGTGAGGGTGCTGTCGAGCTGCTTGAGTTCTTCCGGCGTGGCCTTCGCCCACGATGCCGCGGCCAGTGCCATGCTGGTGACCAGCAGGCCCCCGCGCAGCAGTCGTTGTGTACTGGATGTCATGACGTCTCGCTCCTTTTGACGGAAGTGGCCGGTGATGCCCGGGCCCCTGGTGACAGGGTAGTGAGGGCATGCCGGCCGGGAATCGTTGGAACGGACTAGTGGATTTCCCTAGCGGGGGGAGGGGCCAACAAAAAGGCCGGGCAAGTGCCCGGCCTCCGGAGTTCCGACAGCTTGTCGCGTGTCGCCGGTTTGCTCTCCTCTCGCATTGATGGGAGAGGGGAGCAAACACCGGCGCGATCAGGCTTCCATCACTTCGCCAAAGCGCTGCAGGTGGTAGTCGCTGTCGCCCAGCAGCTGGTCCAGCATGGTCAGGCGCTTGAAGTAGTCGCCCACGGACAGCTCGTCGGTCATGCCCATGCCGCCGTGCAGCTGCACCGCTTGCTGGCCGACGAAGCGGCCCGCGCGGGCGACGGTCACCTTGGCGGCTGACAGCATGCGGCGGCGCGCGGCGGGATCGGTTTCATCCAGCGCCTGCGCCGCCACATAGGCCATCGACAGCGCCAGCTCCTTCTGCACCAGCATATCGGCCATGCGGTGCTGCAGCGCCTGGAACGTGGCCAGCGGCTTGCCGAACTGCTGGCGCGTGCCCAGGTATTCGCCGGTGATCTGGATCAGTTTTTCCATCGCGCCTGCCCCTTCGGCGCACAGCGCCGCGATGCCGTGCTCCAGGCCGACGCCCAGCGCCGCGAGGCCGTCCGCGGCCTGGCCCACCAGTGCGCTGGCCGGCACGGTGACGTTCTGCAGCGTCAGGTCGGCGGCGCGCAGGCCGTCGATGGTCGGATAGGCGGTCACGCCCAGGCCCTTGCTGTCGCGCGGCACCAGGAACAGCGCGATCTCGTTGCTGCCCGATACGCGCGCCGTCAGCAGGTAGGCGTCGGCGGCGGCGCCGTGCCAGACCACGCTCTTGGTGCCGCTGATCACGTAGCCGTCGCCGCTGCGTTCGGCGCTGGCGCGGGCCGATTCCGGGCGGTAGCGCGTTGTCGGCTCCAGGTAGGCCAGCGTGACGATGCGCTCGCCCGAGGCGATCGCGGGCAGCCATTCTTCCTTCTGCGCGGTGCTGCCGTGGGCGGCCAGGATGGCGGCGGCCATCACGCCGCTGGGCGTGACCGGCTCCAGCACCAGGCCGCGGCCCAGCTCGCGCTGCACCACCAGCTGGCTGGCGGGCCCTTCGCCGAAGCCGCCAAAGTCGGCCGGCACGGTCAGGCCCAGCACGCCCATTTCGGCCAGCTTGTTCCATACGCCGCGGTCCAGGCTTTCGCCCTGGCGCGCGCTCTTGCGGCGGGCCTCGAAGGTGTATTCGGTGTCGATGAAGCGGCGCAGGCTGTCCGCCAGCATCTGTTGCTCTTCGCTGTAGGTGAAGTCCATGTCAGCTATCCCTTCAGAAACCCAGGATCATCTTGGAGATGATGTTCTTCTGCACTTCGGTCGCGCCGCCGTAGATCGAGGTCTTGCGCATGTCGTAGTAGGTGGAGGCGGCCGGTGCGGCCCACTCCGGGCCCGATACCGGCTGCGTCGCGCCGGGCTCGAGCCAGTCGGGCGAGTACGGCCAGGCGTTGGGACCGGCCACTTCCATCATCAGCATGGCCAGGTCCTGCTGCACCTCCGAGCCGCGGATCTTGACGATCGACGCTTCGGGCCCCGGCGTGCCCGCGGCCTGCGTGGCCACGCGCAGCAGCAGCATTTCCAGCGCCATGATGTCCATCTCGACGCGGGCGATCTTGTCGCGCATGCGCACGTCCTCGATCAGCGGACGGCCGGCGCCGTCGGTGGCCTGCGCAGCGTAGTGCTTGAGCTGGCGCAGTTCGCGATGGCAGTGGCCAATGCCGGCGATGCCGGTGCGCTCATGGCCGAGCAGGTACTTGGCGTAGGTCCAGGCGCGGTTCTCTTCGCCGACCAGGTTCTCGACCGGCACTTCCACGTCTTCGAACCAGGTCTCGTTGACGTCGTGGCCGCCGTCCAGCGTGGTGATCGGACGCACCGTCACGCCGGGCGACTTCATGTCGATCAGCAGCATCGAGATGCCTTCCTGCGCCTTCGCTTCGGAATCGGTGCGCACCAGGCAGAAGATCCAGTCGGCAAAATGCGCCATCGTGGTCCAGGTCTTCTGGCCGTTGACGATGTACTTGTCGCCCTTGCGCACCGCGCGGGTCTTCAGCGAGGCCAGGTCGGACCCGGAGCCCGGCTCGGAATAGCCCTGGCACCAGAAATCTTCCACGCCCGGGATGCGCGGCAAAAAGCGCTGCTGCATCTCGGGGCTGGCGTACTTCATCAGCACCGGGCCGATCATGGTCAGCCCGAACGGCAGCAGCCGCGGGGCGCCGGCGCGAAAGGTCTCGATCTCGAAGATGAGGCGCTGCAGCGCGGTCCAGCCGGTGCCGCCCCACTGCTTCGGCCAGGTCGGCGCGCCCCAGCCCTGCGCCTGCAGGATGCGGTGCCAGCGGACGTAGTCGTCCTTCTCCACGCGCTGGTGGTTGAGCACCTTGTTGCGGATGTCTTCCGGCAGTTTTGTCTGCACGAACGCGCGGACTTCCTCGCGGAAGGCCTGTTCCTCGGCGGTGAAACGCAAATCCATCTGAATGTCCCCTGTGGTACGCGGGCTTCGCAGAGCCGGCGCGCAATCCGGCGGTGCCGCGTGTTGTGCAGCGCGCCATGGCGAAAACCCTTGCTGTGCCGGCCGATTGTATGGGCCTCGGGTGATTCGTTGCTTTATCAATCGCAAAGGCGTCCTTCGCGGAGACAGAACCACATGCGCCAGGCACCGCTTGCCATGGCGCGCGCCGGCGGGACCATGGCCCGGACGAACACGACCTTAGTGAATTCCAAATGGCTGCGGCGCGGGCCTTGCCGCAAACTGATGCAGCCAGTTTCATGTGGCCGGGTGCATTCCGCCGCATATCCGACTCAGCCTGCATTCGAGAGATTCCCAGCACCATGTCTTCCTTCCGCCCTCAGTTCATCCACGAGATCCCCGCCCACTGGGCCGCGCAGACCCCCGCGGCGCCATGCCTGTACGAGAACGGTGCCGTCATCAGCTATGGCGAGTTGTGGCGCCGCATTGAAGCGGCCCGCGACTGGCTGGCGGCACAGGGCGTAGGTGAAGGCGACCGGGTCATGGTCGTGGGCGAGAACTGCAACGAGATGGTGGTGACGCTGTTCGCCTGCAGCCTGCTGCACGCCTGGCCGATCAACGTCAACGCGCGCCTGTCCGCGCGCGAGATCGACAATATCCGCGACCACGCGCAGCCGGCGCTGGTGCTGTTCACCGGCCACGTTTCCGACGTTGCCGCCGCGCACGGCGAGCGGCTGGGCGCAACGGCCACCGGCTGCGCGGTCTATGACGACGGCATGCGCGTCGCGCGGGCAGACAGCGCGCCGCGGCGCGAGCCCGCGGAGCTTGCCCGCCGCGTCGCCACGCTGATCTATACCTCGGGCACCACCGGCGCGCCCAAGGGCGTGATGGTGCCGCACGCCGGCCTGACCCAGTTCGCGCGCATCTCCGCGACCTCGCGCGATATGGGCCCCGCCGACGTGGCCTACGGCGCGCTGCCGATGTCGCACATCTTCGGCATCGCGACGGTGCTGATGGCCACGCTGTACGCCGGCGCCAGCCTGTTCCTGCGCCCGCGTTTCGACGCCAATGAAGTGTTCGAGGCACTGGCGGAGCCAGGGGTCACCATCCTGCAGGGCGTGCCGACCATGTTCACGCGCATCATGGCAGTCGCCCCCACGGTGGGCGCGAAGGCCGGCGCCTTTCCCCGCCTGCGCTATCTCTATACCGGCGGCGCGCCGCTCGATCCCACGCTCAAGCGCGACGTCGAAACGCTGTTCGGCCAGCCGCTGCATCACGGCTACGGCATCACCGAATACGCCGGGTCGCTGTTCATCACGCGCATGGACGCGCCGCGCGCTGATTGCTCGGCCGGCTATATCGTCGAAGGCGTGGAGATCGAGATCACCGATGCCGAAGGCAAGCCGCTGCCCGCCGGCGAACGCGGCCAGATCCGCGTGCGCGGCCCGGGCGTGATGCTCGGCTACTACCGCAATCCGGAACAGACCGCCGAGGCGCTGCTGCCCGGCGGCTGGCTCAATACCGGCGATCTTGGTTATCTCGATGCCGATGGCGCGCTGTTCATTTCGGGCCGTTCCAAGGACCTGATCATCCGTTCCGGGTTCAACGTGTACCCGATCGAGGTGGAGTCGGTGATCAACGCCTTCGCCGGCGTGCGCCAGTCCGCCGTGGTGGGGCGCACCACGGGCGACGGCAACGAAGAAGTGGTGGCCTTCATCGAACTGCAGGAAGGCGCCGAACTCGACCGCAAGGCGCTGGACACCTACCTGCGCGACAGCCTGGCACCGTACAAGCGGCCCGCCGAAATCCGCACCGTCGACGTGATTCCGACCACGGCGAGCGGCAAGCTGCTCAAGCAGCCGCTGCGCGCCATGCTCGACTAAAGCCCCCGGGGCACGGGGCCCCGGGCATGACAGCCATCCCTGGAGGAGAACATAAATGAAAACATGGAAGACGCTGGCCGCGCTGACTGCCACGCTGCTGCTGCAAGGCGCGGCATGGGCCGCCGATGCCTATCCGTCGCGCCCGGTCAAGCTGCTGGTGGGCTACGCGCCCGGCGGCCCGGTCGACACCGCCGCCCGCATCTACGCCGAGCAGCTGGGCCGCGTGCTCAAGCAGCCGGTGGTGGTGGATAACCGCGCCGGCGCCAGCGGCGCAATCGCCGCCGACATGACCGCCAAGGCGGCACCGGACGGCTACACGCTGTATTTCGTCGCCAGCCCCACCATGACCATGACCCCGCTGATCCAGCACTCGGTCAACTTCAACCCGGTCAAGGACTTCACCTACATCGGCCTGATCACCGACTACACCAACGTACTGCTGGTGAACAAGGATTTCCCGGCGAAGAACGTCAGCGAACTGGTCGACTACGCGCGCAAGCATCCGGAAGGCGTCTCGTTCGGCTCCGCGGGCGTGGGTGCCTCCAACCACCTGTCGGCGGAACTGCTGGCGCAGATGAACAGCGTGAAGATGCTGCACGTGCCGTACAAGGGCAACGCGCCGGCCATGGCAGACGTGATGAGCGGCAAGGTCACGTTCATGTTCGATATCACCGGCACGGCCATCGGCCATATCAATGGCGGCAAGGTGCGCGCGCTGGCGGTCACGTCGAAGACCCGCAACCCGGCGTTGCCGAACGTGCCGACCATGATCGAGTCGGGACAGAAGGACTATGACCTGACCGGCTGGTATGCGCTGGTGGGGCCGCAGAAGCTGCCGGCCGATGTGGTCGACAAGCTGGTCAAGGCGCAGAAGGCGGTGGGGGAGGATGCTGCCTTCCGGCAACGGATGACGGCCGGGGGGTATGACGTCAATATCAGTACGCCCAAGGTGCTGGGGGACCGGATCCAGCGGGAGCTGGCGTTGTGGGGTGGGGTGGTGAAGAAGGCGGGGATCCAGGCGGATTGAACGCTTGTGGATGTTGCGGAAAAGCCGGCGGAACGCCGGCTTTTTTCGTTTTCGGAGACGGTTGCGGGCTACGCAGCTTGTCCGTGATTACGGCGTAGCTTTGCGGCCAAGAACCTGCGAAAAATGGTGCAATTCGCCACCGCGTTTTCGCAAGAGGCAATTCTCCTAACGCTGTCACGACAATTGAGTTGGTTGCGTTTCGTATCGCTGCTGCCGCTGAAAGCGGTGGCAATAGCGACAGCCTTCACTTCGTTGATACTCCCACCCTCACCCCAACCCTCTCCCGCAAGCGGGAGAGGGAGTACACAAGCGGAAGTGGGAAGTCCGGAGGCGAATGAAGGCACTGATAGCCTACTTGCCGCTGCCGGTTTGCTCCCCTCTCCCGCTTGCGGGAGAGGGGCGGGGGAGAGGGCCGGAGCTTCAACGAAGTAAAGCCGTCCGGTTCGCGAAGCCCGTCCTCCGCCCGAAATTTTTTAAGCGATTGACATGACTGGCCCGAGCCCGCGATTGTCCAACAGTTGTTGGACAATCGTCCAACGGTGCTCGAGGTATGCACGTGGCCTTGTCTGGCAGGATTGGAACCCGGATTTCTCTGAGCGCTACGTGAAGTTTGCCAACTTCTACGATTGACTCGACGTATCCATCCTTCACAATCTGCTCCTTGATTGTGAACGACAGGGTTCTCTAGACTGGCTTGGCTCCTGATCAACAGGAGTCGGGTGTGAGAACCCGGTTCACGATACAGCGGACTGTCGCGCAAGCGGCAATTTTCAAGTCCGTTACGCTTGTGTGCGCCTTCACTTTACGGCGGGCCGGGCGGGGCTAGCTTCGGCTGGGCCGGCCGTATCGTCCGGTTTTCTCACCCCCGTTGTCTGGCCCGCCACCTCAGGTGAGAATGAGCGGCGGGCCTCCACATCTACGATACGGAGGTCAGCAATGCATCAGTCCAACATCGAATCCGACGCCTTTATCCCGCCTCGACTTGATGATTCCCTCTCCCGGTTCAGTCCCGAAACCCGCCGTGCAGCGCGCAAGGACGCGTTGCCTGTTCCCCGGCAACTCTTGTTGTTGAATCTGTTGGACCAGGCCGATGCGGTTGCGCGAGGGACTGCATGCGTGCTGACGTTGGTGACCCACAGCGAATGCGATGCACAGGAAGAGGGAAGCGTAGCCTTGCAGGCGGCTACGTTGGATGCGTTGCGAGGGCTGTGTCAGGCGTCCCTTGGATTGCTGGCCGACAGGGTAGAAGACGTCGCGGAGGGAATTGAGGAAGCGATGGTCGGGTAGCCAATCGCGGCCGGTCGCTGATTCACTGAGGTGGCAGGCGCCGTTGGTGTCCATTGTAGGCACCGCCTGACTTGGCCGACCGCTTGTTTGCTCCCTCTCCCGCTTGCGGGAGAGGGTTGGGGTGAGGGCCGGAGCCTCTACGAAGTCAAGCCTGGGGCATGCCACCGCCTGCCCTCACCCCCTGCCCCTCTCCCGCAAGCGGGAGAGGGGAGCAAACCGGCGGAGCGGATAAGGCTTCAGGCTCTTACCCCTGCACCTCCGCCCACCCCTGCATCGCCTGCCCGCCAGCATCATCCCCCGTCCACAGCACCAGCCGCCCCGGCTGCGCCGGATCGGCCGCGCCGCCGACGGTGATGGTGTCCTGGTCGAACAGCGGCGCCAGCCCGCGGAAGCCGAAGCGCTTCACGCGTGCCTGCGGTTGCTCGCGCGCCACCAGGTCCAGCATCAGCATGGCCTGCATCGGCCCATGCACCACCAGGCCGGGGTACCCCTCGACCTCGCGTGTGTACTGGCGGTCGTAGTGGATGCGGTGGCCGTTGAAGGTCAGCGCCGAATAGCGGAACAGCATGACGGGGTCGGCCTGCAGCGTGCGCTGCCATTGCGCCGTCTGCTCCAGGCGCGGGCGCGGAGGCTGCGGTTTGGTCGGGTCCGGCATGGCGCGGTAGACGATGTCGTGGCGCTCGTTGACCGCGGTCTTGCCGTTGACGGTCAGCTCGTGATCGACGGCAACGAACCATAGCTCGCCAGTACGGCCGGTCTTGTACTGCACGTCCTTGATGGTGGAGGTGCGCGTGACGGTATCGCCGATATGCAGCGGATGGCTGAAGCTCAGTTCGCTGCCGGCCCACATGCGGCGCGGCAGCGGCACCGGCGGCATGAAGCCGCCGAGGGTGGGATGGCCGTCGCGGCCCAGTTCGCGCTGCGGTGCGCGCGGCAGGAAGTAGAGCCAGTGCCACAGCGGCGGCAGCGGGCCGGCGGCGACGGCCTCGGGGTCGAGGTCGAAGGTGGCGGCCAGGCCGGCGACCGGCTCCGGCGACAGCGTTTCGGTGCGCGCTTCGCTGCGGCCGATCCAGCCGCGCAGGCGTTCGAGTTCAGTAGTGGCGTCAGTCATGGCAGTGGACCTTGTGATGCGTGAAGGATGGCGGATGCCGGGCTATTGCGCCAGCGCCAGCAGCCGGCGGGCCTGCTCGATCACGGGCCGGTCGACCATCTTGCCATCGACCTGCACCGCGTGGCTGCCGCTGGCAGTAGCTTCCAGTACGCGGCGGGCCCAGTCGAGTTGTTCGGGGCTGGGCAGGAAGCCGGCGCGGACCGCGCCCACCTGTGCCGGGTGGATGCAGAGCTTGCCGGCAAAGCCGAGTTCGCGCGCATAGGCGACGTCGCTGGCTAGCACGGCTTCGTCCTTGAGCGCGGTGGTCACGCCGTCGACCGGCGGCGGCAGGCCGGCCACGCGCGAAGCCAGCACGATGCGCGCGCGCGCGAAGGCCAGTGCGTCGCGGGTATGGCTGCAGCCCAGGTCGACCGCATAGTCGAGCGAGCCGAAGGCCAGGCGCGCCACGCCGCCGGCCGATGCCACGGCATCGACCTGGTGCAGGCCGAGCGCGGTCTCGATGATGGCGACCAGCTCGCCCTGCGGGTTGATCGCCTGCAGGGTTTGCGCGATGGTGGCCAGCGCGGCGGCGTCTTCGGCCTTCGGCACCAGCAGCCCGGCCAGCGCGGTGCCCGGGGGCAGCGCGCGCAGCCACGCCAGGTCGGCGGCAAACGCGGGCGAGGCGCTGTCGTTGATGCGCACGAAGGCGCTGGCGCCGGGCTGGCCGGCCAGCCAGGCGGCGATGGCCGCGCGCGCGGCGGGCTTGGCGTCCGGATGGACTGCGTCCTCGAGGTCGAGGATCATCACGTCCGGGCCCGCGGATGCGGCCTTGTCGAAGCGTTCCGGCCGGTCGCCCGGCACGAACAGGTAGGTGACTGCGGTGGACATGTCGATCCTCAGCGCGCGGCGGGAAGCCAGTCGTTGACGTCGGGCGCCTGCTCCAGCGCCCACACGCGCGCAATGATGGCGCGCATCTCGGCCTCGCTCGCGCCCTGGCGGAACGCGCCCAGCTGCAGTGCCTTGGCTTCCAGTTCGGGGCGCGACAGCGTGTTGTCGGGGTCGCCCTTGGGCACGTCGACGCGCGCGGCCAGCGTGCGGCCATCGGTGGTCTTGACGGTCACGCGGCCGATCCACTGGCGCGGGTAGGCGGCATTGATCTCCGGATCCAGTTCCATGTCGACCTTGCCGCGGAACGCGGCCACTGCGGGGTCCTGCAGCGCGTGCTGCTCGAACTCGCCCAGGCCGGCGTGGCCGTGCACGGCCACCAGCCCGAGCACCGTGCCCATCGAGAACTTGGCCTGGTGGATGGTGGCGGGGTTGACCACCGGACCGAGCACGTCGATGGCGCCCTGGTGCACGTGGGTGGTAACGCTGGCGACCTGGCCGGCGGCAATGCCTTCGCGCTGCATCAGCGCCTTCAGCGCGTCGGCGGCCGGGTGCGTGTGGCGGCACGAGGCGAAGAACTTGAACGAGGTCTCGGCGGTGGCCCAGCGCGTGCCCAGGCCATCGGTCAGGCAGGCGGGATTGGCATCGCTCGACATGCCGGCGGCCATGCCCTGCGCGCCTTCCAGGATCTGCTTCGCGCCGGTGAAGCCGGCGCGCGCCAGCCACGCCGACTGCAGGCCGTCGGCCGCGGCCTTGGCGGTGTGCAGCTGCTTGGAATCGGCGGCATCGCGCAGGAATTCCCACAGGCCGGCGGCCTGCGTGCCGGCCGAGCCCAGCGCCTGGTTGATGCCTTCGGCATCGAGGCCGAACAGCTTGGCCACGGCCGCGGCGGCGGCCAGCGTGCCGACGGTGCCGGTGGTGTGGAACACGCGGTAGTGCGAACGGCCCATGAATTCGCCGATGCGGATGCCGGCTTCATAGCCGGCGATCGACGCCAGCAGCACTTCGGCGCCGGTCTTGCCTTCGGCCTGCGCGGCGGCGACCACGGCCGGGAATACCACCGCGGCCGGATGCAGCACCGAACCGTTGTGCACATCGTCCTGCTCGACCACGTGCGAGGACGCGCCGTTGATCAGCGCGGCAAAGTAGGGCGAGGTGCGGCGGCGGTCGACCAGCACTTCGGCGGCGCCGTCGGACGGGCCCATGGCCGCGGCGAATTCCTGCAGCGTGCGCACCGCCGGGGCGTCCTTGCCGGCGATCGCCGACGCGATCCAGTCCAGGAACAGGTCCTTGGTGCGCTCGATCACGGGCGCGGGCACCTCGGCCAGCTTGAGGTTGGCCAGGAATTCGCAAAGCTGGCGGGTCGGGTAGGTGGTGTCTGCGGCTTGGCTCATGCCGGCTCCGGAAATTTGAACAGTGCTTGCGGGAAGAAAAGAGCGCCCGGTTTGCCCGGGCGCCGGTGTTGGCTCAGATGGTGCGCTTGTCCGCCAGCGCGTCGATGTCGCCCGCGCCGTAGCCCAGCTCGGCCAGGATGCTGCGGCTGTGCGCGCCCAGCGCCGGCACGTCGCCCATCACCGGCTCCACGCCCGACAGGTTGGCCGGCGGCAGCAGCGCGCCGATCGGGCCGTTCGGGGTGGCGACTTCGCGCCACCGCTGGCGTGCCTGCAGCTGCGGATGGTTCCAGACGGCTTCGATGTCGTTCATCGGCGCATTGGCGATCTGCGCCTGGTCCAGCAAGGCCTCCGCCTGCGCCACCGTCAGCGCCGCAAAGCGCGCTTCGATCAGCGCGGTCAGTTCGGGGCGGTTGCGCACGCGGGCGGTATTGCTGGAAAAGCGCTCGTCCTGCGCCAGGGCGCGGTCGCCGAGCACGATCTCGCAGAAATTGGCGAACTCGCGTTCGTTCTGCACGCTGAAGATCACGCTGCCATTGCTCGCGCGATGCACGCCATACGGGGCGATGGTCGGGTGCGAGGCGCCGACACGCGCCGGCGTGGTGCCGCCGTAGTGGCCGAAATAGAGCACCTGGTTCATCCACTCGGCCATCGCCTCGAACATGGTCACCTGCACGCGCAGGCCCTTGCCGGTGCGGCCGCGCTGCAGCAGCGCCGACAGGATGCCGCTGTACGCGTACATGCCGGCGGAGATGTCGGCGATCGAGACCCCGGCGCGCGACGGCTCGTTCGGGCCGCCGGTCAGCCCCACCAGGCCGGCGGCGGCCTGGATCAGCAGGTCGTAGGCCTTCTTGTCGCGATAGGGGCCAGAGTCGCCATAGCCGGAGATGTCGCAGACGATCAGCTTCTCGTACTGGCCGTGCAGGGTGTCGAAATCCAGGCCCATGCGGGCGGCAGCGCCGGGGGCGAGGTTCTGCACCAGCACGTCGGCGTCGGCCAGCAGGCGGTGCAGGATCGCCTGCGCCTCGTTGTCCTTCAGGTCCAGCGTCAGGCTTTCCTTGCCCCGGTTGAGCCAGACGAAGTACGAGGCCTGGCCGTGCACGGACTGGTCATAGCCGCGCGCGAAGTCGCCCACGCCAGGGCGCTCGACCTTGATCACGCGCGCGCCCAGGTCCGCCAGCTGGCGCGTGGCGAAGGGCGCGGCCACCGCGTGCTCGAGCGAGACCACGCGGATGCCGTCGAGCGGGCGGATGCCTTGGGAGGAGTGGAGCATGTAGGGTTCTCAGAACGAACGCGGCAGCTCGAGCACATGCTCGGCCACGTAGGACAGGATCAGGTTGGTGGAGATCGGCGCCACCTGGTACAGGCGGGTTTCGCGGAACTTGCGCTCGATGTCGTATTCGGCGGCGAAGCCGAAGCCGCCGTGCGTCTGCAGGCAGACGTTGGCGGCTTCCCACGAGGCGTCGGCGGCCAGCAGCTTGGCGATATTGGCTTCCTTGCCGCAGGGGCTGCCGGCGTCGAACAGCCGCGCCGCCTTGTAGCGCATCAGGCTGGCGGCCTCGACGTTGACGTACGCGCGCGCGATCGGGAACTGCACGGCCTGGTTCTGGCCGATCGGGCGGTCGAACACGATGCGGTCGCGCGCGTAATTGCTGGCGCGCTCGACAAACCAGTAGCCGTCGCCGATGCACTCGGCGGCGATCAGGATGCGCTCGGCGTTGAGGCCATCGAGGATGTACTTCAGGCCCTGGCCTTCCTCGCCGATCAGGTTCTCGGCGGGAACCTCCAGGTTGTCGAAGAACAGCTCGTTGGTCTCGTGGTTGACCATGTTGCGGATCGGCTTGACCGTCAGGCCCTTCCCGATGGCATCGCGCAGATCCACCACGAACACCGACAGGCCCTCGGACTTGCGCCGGACCTGGTCCAGCGGCGTGGTGCGCGCCAGCAGCAGCATCAGGTCCGAATGCTGCACGCGCGAAATCCACACCTTCTGGCCATTGACGACGTACTTGTCGCCCTGGCGCACCGCGGTGGTCTTGAGCTTGGTGGTGTCGGTGCCGGTGGTGGGCTCGGTCACGGCCATCGACTGCATGCGCAGCTCGCCCGAGGCGATGGCCGGCAGCCAGCGCTGCTTCTGCGCTGCGGAGCCATGGCGCAGCAGGCAGCCCATCACATACATCTGCCCGTGGCAGGCGCCGGAATTGCCGCCGCTGCGGTTGATTTCCTCCATGATGACCGACGCCGCGGTCAATGACAGGCCGGAGCCGCCATAGGCTTCGGGGATCAGCGCCGATAGCCAGCCCGCCTGCGTCAGCGCCTGGACAAAGCTCTCGGGAAAGGCGTCCTGCTCTTCCACCCGTTGCCAGTACGCCGAATCGAAGCCGGCGCACAGGCTGCGCACCGCCTCGCGGATTTCGGGGTACAGCTGGTCGGGGTCCTGGTCTGCGTGCATGGTCGCCGGGTCGATTGGAACTGGGGCCATTATTCCCGAGCCCCCTGCACGCCGAAATTCGGATTTGCGAAAGAGCGGCTTAGGTGGCCCGGAAGCGGCGCGGCGGGGCGATATGAAAGCGCGGCACGGCCGGGGCCATCAAGCAAGACGCCCGGCGAGCCGGGCGTGCAGCGGGTGGCGCGCGGGGCGCCAGTGTTAGTTGGGGGCGGTGCCGCAGCACGGCCTGCCGATCAGTGGACAAAGAGCCAGATCAGGATCAGGACAAAGGCCGGAACACCAAGTAGCCAGGCGAGGATATAGGGCATGGTGCGACTCCATTGGAGGTCAGTGATTGGTGATTTCAATATAGGAATGCCGCGTCGGCGGGACTGTCGGGGAGCTTCCGCTTGCCGTGTAGGACGTTGCCGCACACGCCGGACGGCACGGCGATGTGGCGCCAAAGTGCTTTCCGCCGCCCCGGTGTGACGTGCTACGCTCAAGCCATGCATCCAAGTCTCCGGGAGTTCGCATGGAGTCAGTCTGGACCGATATCTACCGCGCCTTGCGCGCGGAATTTGCCGATGTGCCGGACGCCGGCGAGGCCACCCGCATCCTGGTGCGGCTGTCCATGGCGGTGCTGCTCGGCGGCCTGATCGGTTACGAGCGCGAGTCCTCGGGCAAGGCGGCGGGGCTGCGCACCCATATGCTGGTGGCGCTGGGCTCGGCGCTGTTCGTGCTGGTGCCGCTGCAGGCCGGCGTGCCGCTGGCGGACATGAGCCGCGTGCTGCAGGGGCTGATCGCCGGCATCGGCTTCCTGGGGGCCGGCGCCATCCTCAAGCAGAGCGACGAAGCCCATATCAAGGGCCTGACCACCGCGGCCAGCATCTGGATGGTGGCGGCCATCGGTGTCGCGGCCGGGCTCGGGCGCGACACCACCGCGGCGATCGCCACGGTGTTTACGCTGGTCATCCTGCAGATCCTGCAACGCTGGAAGTAGCGTTGCCGCACCACGGCGCGGTGCGACGGTCTGTGCCCTTGCGATCAGATCCCGGCTGTTTGCGCTGCTAAGGGTGTCCCAATGCGTGCCGAATGCGCGCCGGCGCACACAGCAGGGCCGCCGCGCGCCCTATGCTGTGGCACAGGCTGCGCCGCGATCCAAAGGCGCTGCCGCCGCAGCCATTGGGGGAGGTCTGGCATGCATGCATCGATCCGTGACGACACGGCGCTGGCCGCATTCGTGGGCACGCGCTTTCCGTACTACAGCGCCCGCTGGTCGCTGGCCGAGACCCATGGCGGCATCTCGTGGAACTGGGCGGCCTGCCTGCTGGGCCCGTTCTGGATGGCTTACCGGCGCATGTACTGGCAGGTGGGCGTCTATGCGCTGATCGTTGGCGCCGAGCCGCTGCTGCACGCCTGGTTCGGCTTGCAGCTGCCGATGGCGGGCCGGCCGCTGATGTACGCGCTGGCGCTGCTGCTGGGCCTCTATGGCAACGAGCTCTACCGCTGGCATGCCGAGGCCACTATCCGGCATCTGCGCGAATACCACTACTCGCCGGAACTGGAGACCGACTCGCTGGTGCGCCGCGGCCGCACCAGCTGGCCCGGCGTGTTCGCCATGGGGCTGTTGCTGCTGGTGATGGTGGTGTCGCTGCGTCCGCTGGCCGCGCTGATGGTGCAGGGCGGCGCTCCGGGCGCGGGCTGAACCCTGGTCGCCGCGCTATACGGGTTCGCGCGCGGCGTCGACCAGGTAATGGATCAGGGTTTCGGCAAACTGGGGCAGTTCGCGTCCCGGGCGGCGCACCAGGCGCAGTTCGCGCTTGGCCCATTCGTCTTCCAGCGGGATAAAGCGCAGCACCTTGCGGCTGGCATAGCGGCGCGCGCAGCTGTTGGGGACGATGGCGATGCCCGCGCCGGCCTCGACCATGCGGCAGACCGCGTCGAAACTGCCCACCTGGATGCGCAGGCTGATGCGCTTGCCCATGCCGGCCGCAATGCGGTCGAGGAAGGACTGGATCGCGCTGAACTGGTTCAGGCCGACAAAGCGGCAGGTATCGAGCAGGTCGGCGAAATGCAGCCGCTTGAACGTCGGCAGCGGATGGTTGACCGGCGCAATCACGATCAGCGCGTCGCTGCACAGGTGCATCGCATCCAGGTCTTGCGTGGCGACTTCGCCGGCGACGATGCCAAGGTCCGCCGCGCCCGCGCTGATGGCGGATACGATCTCCTGCGACAGGTGTTCTTCCAGTTCGATGTCCACGTCCGGGTTCTCGCTCAGGAAGCGCGATACGCCAGTGGCGAGGAACGAGTTGGTGGCGGTGGTGTTGGCCAGCAGCCGCACGCGGCCCTTCACGCCCTTGGCATACGGCCGCAGGTCCGCGTGCAGGCATTCGAGCTCGCGGAAGACCTCGCGCGCATGGCGCAGCAGCGCATCGCCCGCCGGCGTCAGCCGCACGCCCTTGACCTGGCGGATCAGCAATTGTGTCTGGAAAGCCTCTTCCAGCTGCTTGATCCGCGTGCTGGCGGCGGGCAGCGACAGGAAGCTGCGCTCGGCGGCACGGGTCAGGTTCTCCGTCTCGCCGACATTCAGGAAGAGGCGGAGGTCGGTCAGGTCGTAATGCATGGGCTTCTGTCAGGCCAAAGGCCAGTTTTGTGATTCGTGAATTCCAATCGCTTGGGCGTCAATTTATCGTATCCACTGCGGCGTGGACATCCGGATTGACCGCACGGGCGGGCGCTGCCCGCCGCGCAAGGCTGTTTCGCCGGGTTTGCGGTCGGTGACCGCACAAAAAGTATTCAGAGGAGCAAGCAATGAGCGGTTTGATGGCAGGCAAGGTCGCGCTGGTAACGGGCGCTGGAGGTGGGATCGGGCGCGGCATCGCGCTGGCCATGGCGGCCGCCGGCGCCAGGGTGGTGGTCAACGACCTGGGCGTGTCGATGTCCGGCGAGGGCGGCGACGCCGGCCCCGCGCAACGCGTGGTCGAGGAAATCCGCGCCGCCGGCGGCGAAGCCGTGGCCAACACCGACAGCGTGTCGACCTGGGCCGGTGCCAACGCCATCGTGCAATGCGCGCTCGACAACTTCGGCCGCATCGACGCCGTGGTCAACAACGCCGGCAACCTGCGCGACCGCATGTTCTTCAAGATGAACGAGGAAGAATGGCGCGCCGTGATCGACGTGCACCTGAACGGCACCTTCTTCGTCAGCCGCGCCGCCGCCAACTACTTCAAGGACCAGGAGAGCGGCGCCTACGTGCACATGACCTCCACCTCGGGCCTGATCGGCAACCTAGGCCAGGCCAACTATTCGGCGGCCAAGCTGGGCATCGCCGCGTTGTCCAAGTCCATCGCGCTGGACATGCAGCGCTTCAACGTGCGCTCGAACTGCATCGCGCCGTTCGCCTGGAGCCGCATGACCAGCTCGATCCCGGCCGAAACGCCCGAGGAAAAAGCCCGCGTGGCCAAGCTGCAGAAGATGGAAGCCGGCAAGATCGGCCCGGTGGCGGTCTACCTGGCCAGCCCGGCAGCGAGCGAGGTCAACGGCCAGATCTTCGCGGTGCGCGCCAACGAGATCATCCTGATGAGCCAGCCGCGCCCGGTGCGCTCGGTGCACATGAGCGAGGGCTGGACGCCCGAGTCGGTGGGCGAGATCGCCATGCCGGCGATGCGCAACAGCTTCTTCAAGCTGGAGCGCTCGCCCGACGTGATCAGCTGGGACCCGATCTGATGGCGGGCGGCCAAGCCCCGGCGCGCGGCGCGCTTGCCGGCGTGCGCGTGCTGGACCTGTCGCGCATCCTGGCCGGCCCGTGGTGCGCGCAGAACCTGGCGGACCTGGGCGCCGAGGTGATCAAGGTGGAACGGCCCGGCGCCGGCGACGATACCCGTTCGTGGGGGCCGCCGTGGCTGCCCGGCGCCGACGGGCAGCCGTCGCGCGACGCCACCTACTTTGCCGGCGCCAACCGCGGCAAGCAGTCGGTCACGCTGGATATCGCCAGCCCGCAAGGGCAGGAGATCGTGCGCGAGCTGGCCGCCAGGTCGCAGATCGTGCTGGAAAACTACAAGGTCGGCGACCTGAAGCGCTACGGGCTGGACTACGACAGCCTGAAGGCGATCAACCCCTCGCTCGTCTACTGCTCGATCACGGGCTATGGCCAGACCGGCCCCAGCGCGCACAAGCCCGGCTACGACTTCATCTTCCAGGGCCTCGGCGGCCTGATGAGCGTCACCGGCGAGCGCGATGACCTGCCCGGCGGCGGGCCGCAGAAGGTGGGCGTGGCGGTGGTCGACATGCTGACTGGCATGTATGCCACCGTGGCGGTGCTGGCCGCGCTGCGCCATGCCGAACGCACCGGCGAGGGCCAGCATATCGACATGGCGCTGCTCGACGCGGTGGTGGCGGTCGGCGCCACCCCCATCATCGCGCAGCGCGTCACCGGCAAGGCGATGCCGCGCTACGGCAACGCGCACGCCAACATGGTGCCCTACCATGTGTTCGCCACCGCCGACGGCTACATGATCGTCGCGGCCGGCAACGACGGGCAGTGGCAGGCGTACTGCCGCGGGGTCGAACGGCCCGACCTGGCCGCCGACGCACGCTTTGCCACCGGCCCCGGCCGCATCATCCACCGCGACACGCTGGTGCCGCTGCTCGAGGCGCACATGCGCACGCGGCCGACCGCCCATTGGGTGCAGGCGCTGGAGGCGCAAGGCATTCCGTGCGGGCCGATCAACGACTACGGCCAGGTGCTGGAAGACCCGCAGGTGCGGCATCGCGAACTGCAGGTCGACCTGGTGCGCGAGGACGGCAGCCTGTGCCCGACCGTCAAGAGCCCGCTGCGGCTGTCGGCCACGCCGGTGCAGTACGATGCGCCGCCGCCACGGCTGGGCCAGCATACCGAACAGGTGCTGGAGACGGTGCTGGGCCTGTCGGCCGAGCGCATCGCGAAGCTACGCGAGCAGGGCGTGGTGTGAGCGCGTGCCCGCGCTGACGACGAAGCGGCGGCCGGTTCCCGGCCGCCGCTTCATCCTGGCGGCCGCGCGCGCCGCTGCACGGACGCCGTCACAGGCGTAGGCTGTCCGGGTGGCGGCCGCATGCCGCTTTGCTCCCGGAGACAGCCATGGACGAAGAAACCTTCAACCTCAGCATCCGCAAGTTCCTGAAGGTGGTTGGCGTCAATTCCCAGCGCGAGATCGAGCAGGCCATTGCCCGGGCCGTCGCCGACGGCACCCTGGCCGGCAACGAGCACTTGCCCGTGTCGGTGACGCTGGAGCTGGCGGCGGTGAAGCTGCAGGCGCGCTTCGACGGCGAGATCCGGCTCGAATAAGCCGGTGGTGTGCCGCCCTGGCTAGGCCGCCGGCGCGTCCTCGGCCCGCATCCCGCGCATCCGGTATTCCCCCGGCGCCACGCCGGTCCATTTCTTGAAGGCGCGGTGGAACGTGCTGGGCTCCGAAAAGCCGAGCCGCAGCGCAACATCCTGCAGCGTCATGCCGGGGCGCTCCATCATGCCGATGGCCACGTCGCGCCGCAGGCTGTCCTTGATGCTCTGGTAGCCGCGGCCCTCGTCGCGCAGGCGCCGGCGCAGGGTCTGGGGCGTGAGCCGCAGCAGCTGCGCCATCTGCTCCAGCGACGGCAGTTCGCCGTCCAGGTGCGAGCGCAGGTGCTGCCGGATGCGTTCCGCGAGGCAGCTGTTGTCGCGGTAGCGGATCAGCAGGTTGCGCGGGGTTTCACGCAGGAATTCGCGCAGGCTGGCGGCGTCCTGCATCACCGGCAGGCGCAGCGAGGCGGCGTCGAAATGCAGCGCGGTGACAGCCTGGCCGTAGTTGACCGCGGCCTTGAACACACGCTCGGTATCGGTGCGGCCCTGCGATGCGGCAGCGCTCAGGTCGACGCGCGCGAGCGGGATCTGCCCGGCGACCAGCCAGCTGACCAGCGCATAGGCATGGAACACGAAGGTCGATTCGGCAAAGCTGCGGCAGGCCGAGGCGGGCGCGCGCGGATGCAGCACCACCGCCGCGGTGTTGCCGTCGGCGCCGACATGCAGTCGCGGCGCGAAGGCGTCGATGTGCTGGCGGTACAGGCGCAGCCCGGTGCGGATGGCGTCCTCGAGCGTGGCGCAATGGACCAGGCTGCGGCACACCTGGGCGAACACGCCCGGGGGCACGGGCCGGTCCAGCAGCCCCCACAGTTCATCGCGCATGACCCGGCGCAGCGTGCGGATCAGCGCTGCATACTGGCCCTGCGTCACGCGCGCGGTGGGCGAGGCCAGCAGCGCGGGCGAGATATCGGCGCGGCGCAGCAGGGCATCGATGTCGTGGCCCAGCCGGCGCGCCCCCTGCAGGATGTGCGTCACGTGCTGGATGGCGATGGTGTGGCGTGCCGGGGCCGGCGCGGCCGATGCGCCTGACGCCGCCGGCCGGGCGCCAGCCGCGCTGGCGACGTCGCCGCGCAGCGGGTCCCGGGGCAGGCCGTGGCCGGAAAAGTGCGGCTTGCCCGGCATCGGCGGGCGCGGCGATGACAGAACGGCTGTGTGCATGGGTCTCCTCGTCACGAACGACGCACCGGTGCGGCCTGTGCGGGGCTGCCCCGGCTGTTGCGGCTTGGCGCCACATATTGCCCCCACCTTAGCAAGCCCGCGCGGCGCCGCACAATCGGGATTTGCCAAAGCCTGCCTTCCGCCTGAGCGATTCGGCCAATCATTTTGGCGCGTCTGGTCATTGTCCAAGCACTGCAGCATCGCGCACTCTCCGGCAAGTACCCCTACAAGGCCGGCCCACCGGCCAGCGCGGAACCCGCAGGCCAGCAAAAAAGCCCGGTCCCGCCCCAGGAAAAAATCAAGGAGACAACACATGCAGGCAGATCGTCGTCGTGCGCAGCATAGTGCGAGCCGTGGTGCGCGTCGTAGTGCCCTCGGCCGGCTGGGCGCGGGGTTGCTGGTGTGCAGTGGGCTGGCCGCCGGCGTGCTCGGGACGGGCCTGGCCCATGCGCAGGCAGATTTTCCGGCGCGCACGGTGCGCATGGTGGTGCCGTTCCCGGCCGGCGGCGCCACCGACGTGCTGGCGCGCGCGCTGGCCGAGGGCCTGGGCAAGCAGTGGAAGCGGCCGGTGGTGGTGGAAAACCGCCCGGGCGCCAGCGGCATGCTGGGCGCCGAAGTGGTTGCCCGGGCCGAGGCCGACGGCTATACCGCGCTGCTGACGATCACGCCGCTGGTGCAGGCGCCGAGCCTGTATGCGCGCGCGCCGTACGACCCGGTGAAGGACTTTGCCGCGGTGTCCGAGCTGGGCACCACCAACCTGGTGTTTGCCGTCAACGCCAATGCCGTGCCGGCGACCAACCTGAAGGACTTCATCGCGCTGGTGCGCGCCAAGCCCAAGCAATTTTCCTATGGCTCGTTCGGCGCAGGCTCCAGCGGCCACCTGTATGGCGAAGTCTTCAACGAGGCCGCCAGGATCGACATGCTCCATGTCTCGTACAAGGGCGAGGCGCCGGAACTGAACGACCTGCTCGGCGGCCAGGTGCCGGCGGCGGTGATTTCGGTGATGGGCGCCAAGCCGCATGTCGCCACCGGCCGCCTGCGCGCGCTGGCGGTGACCGGACCCGCGCGCGCGCCGCAACTGCCGGATGTGCCGACTTTCCGCGAGGCTGGCATCGAAGGCATGGACGCGATGGGCTGGTTCGGCCTGTTGCTGCCGGCCGCCACGCCGCGCCCGATCGTTGAAAAATTCTCCGCCGACGTCAACCGCGTGCTGGCCCAGCCCGACGTGCGCAAGCGCATGAACGAGCTTGGCGTGATCCTGACCGGCAGCACGCCCGACGCGTTCGCCCAGACCATCCAGGCCGACTACGTGCGCTGGGGCAAGGTGATCCGCACGCGCAACATCCGCCTGGACTGAGCCCTTTCCGTTTGACCTGTATCTGACCCGTCGATTGCTGCAATGAAGCCTGCTACCAGCCCTGCCACACGCACCACCCAGCCGTTCCGCTCTCCCGCCTGGCCGCCCGGCCTGCCGGCGACGCTGCATGCGCCGCGCACCAGCCTGTTCTACAACGTCGAGGTGGCGGCGCACCGCTACCCGGACAAGACCGCGATCCAGTACTTCGGCACCGCGATCTCCTATGGCGAGCTGCGCGCAGAGATCGAGCGGATGGCCGGCTACCTGCAGCACGCCTGCGGCATCCAGCCCGGCGACCGGGTAGTGTTGTTCAGCCAGAACTGCCCGCAGTTCATCATTGCCTATTACGCCATCCTGCGTGCCGAAGGCGTGGTGGTGCCCGCCAACCCGATGTGGCTGGAAGCCGAACTCGCCCACGTGGTGCGGGATAGCGGCGCCGTCGCCGCCTTCGCCGGCAGCGAGCTGTACCCGCGCATGGCGCCGCTGCACGGCCCGGCGGTGCGCCACGTGATCCTGCACGACTATGCCGGCATGCTGCGCGACGACGGTGGCCTGCCGGTGCCGGCGTGGCTGCGCGAGCCGCCGCCCGCGCCGCAGGCCGCGCCCGCGGGCGCGATGCCGGTGGCATGGGACGCGGCCAGCACCGCCGGGCACCGGCCGCTGCCGCACCGGGCGGGCTACGACACGCTGTGCATGCTGGCCTATACCTCGGGCACCACCGGCAACCCCAAGGGCTGCATGCATACCCATGGCACGCTGATGACCGCGGCGGCCGGTTCGCAGATCTGGCGCGGCGCCACGCCTGAATCGGTGGTACTGGCGGTGGCGCCGATGTTCCACCTGCTGGGCATGCAGAACTGCATGAACTCGCCGCTCTACCTGGGCGCGACGGTGGTGCTGATGCCGCGCTGGGACCGCGCGCTGGCGGCGGACCTGATCGAGCGCTACGGCGTCTCGGTGTGGGGCGCGCCACCGGCGATGATGGTGGACTTCTTCTCCCAGCCGGGCATCGAGGCGCGTGACCTGTCCAGCCTGGCATACGTCGGCGGCGGCGGCGCGGCCATGCCGGAAGCGGTGGCCAACATGCTGCAGGAGCGCTTCGGCCTGCCCTACGTCGAGGCCTACGGCATGACCGAGACCGCGGCCTTCATCCTGTCGAACCCGCGCAACCAGCCCAAGCGCGAATGCCTGGGCATCGCCACCTTCGGCGTGGACGCGCGCGTGGTCGACCCCGAAACGCTGCGCGAGCTGCCCCACGGCGAGACCGGCGAGATCGTGGTCCACGGTGGCCAGGTAATGCAGGGCTACTGGCACAACGACGACGCCAACGCCGCCACCTTCATCGAGCTCGACGGCAAGCGCTTCCTGCGCACCGGCGACCTCGGTTTCATGGACGAGGAAGGCTACTTCTTCATGCGCGACCGCCTCAAGCGCATGATCAATGCGTCCGGCTACAAGGTCTGGCCGGCCGAAGTCGAGAACATGCTGTACGGCCACCCGGCGATCCACGAGGCCTGCGTGATCGCGGCGCGCGACGAGCGCCGCGGCGAAACCGTCAAGGCGGTGGTGGCGCTGCGGCCCGACGCGCGCGGCACGGCGGAAGCCGAGCCCGAGCGCATCATGGCCTGGTGCCGCGAGCACATGGCGGCGTACAAGGTGCCGCGCATCGTCGACGTGGTCGACGCGCTGCCCAAGTCCGCCACCGGCAAGATCCTGTGGCGCGCCTTGCAGGAGCGCGAGATGCAGCCAAGCAACCCGCGCGACTGACGCCGGCGCCACCTTCAGCAAAGAGAGAGACAGCATGCAGCAAAGCAGACGCAACTGGCTGGCGCAGGCCGGCACCCTGGCCGGCGCGGCCATCCTCGGCGGCACGGGCCAGGCCTTCGCCCAGCAGCCGTACCCCGCCAAGCCGATCCGCATGATCGTGCCGTATCCGGCAGGCGGTGGCACTGACACGGTGGGCCGCCTGATCGGCCAGCGCCTGGCCGAAAGCCTGGGCCAGCCGGTAGTGGTGGAGAACAAGCCGGGCGCCAGCGGCATGCTCGGCAACGACACCGTCGCCAAGGCGCCGGCCGACGGCTACACCGTGCTGCTGGCGATCACCGCGCTGATCCAGTCGCCGGCGCTGTACAAGCGCACCCCTTACGACGTGGCCAGGGACTTCACCCCGGTCTCGCTGATCGCCAAGTCGTCCGACCTGTTCGTGGTGCCCAACCGCGTGCCGGCCAGCACCATGCGCGAGTTCCTGGCGCTGGCCAAGTCCGGCAAGCTCAGCTATGGCTCCTACGGCAACGGCACCTCGTCGCACCTGCACGGCGAACTGCTCAGGCAGCAGGCCGGCATCGAGATCGCGCATATCCCGTACAAGGGCGCGGCGCCGCTGATGAGCGACCTGCTGGGCGGCCAGGTGGACAGCGCCTTTGTCGACGTGACCTCGATCAACCCCTACCTGGGCAGCAACAAGTTCAAGATTCTCGGCATTACCGGGACCCAGCGCTACAAGGCGCTGCCGAATGTGCCGACCTTCTCCGAGCTGGGGCTGGCGGGGTTCGAGCCCAATGGCTGGTTCGCGCTGTTCCTGCCCGGCAACGCGCCCAAGGACGTGACCGCAAAGCTGGCCGCCGAGACCGCACGCATCGTGCGCCTGCCCGAAGTGACGCAGAAGCTGGCCGGCATGGGTTTGCAGCCGGTGGGGTCCACGCCGCAGGAACTGGCTGCCGTGGTCGCCGGCGACACGCCCAAGTGGGCCAGGATCGTGCGCGACGCCAACATCCAGCTCGACTGACACCGCACCGGAGCCCGCCCATGGAAACCATCCGTTTTGCCGTCGAGGACGGCGTCGCCACACTGACGCTGGATGCGCCGGCGCGCAAGAACGCGCTGTCGCTGCCGATGCGCGAGGAAATCGGCGAAGTGATTCGCCGGATACGCGACGACGACAGCGTGCGCGCCCTGATCCTGACCGCTGCCGGCACCGATTTCTCGTCAGGCGGGGACATCAGCTCGATGCAGGTCGAGATCAGCGCCGAGCAGGGCCGCAAGCGCCTGCGCAAGCTCCACGGCTGGCTGGAAGACCTGATCCACCTAGACGTGCCGGTCATCGCCGCGGTCGACGGAGCCGCCTATGGCGCGGGCTTCAGCCTGGCGCTGACGGCCGACATCATCCTGGCCACGCCGCGCGCGCGCTTCGGGCTGCCGTTCCTGCGCATGGGGCTGGTCCCTGACTGTGGCGTGTTCTACACGCTGCCGCGGATGATCGGCCTGCAACGCGCCAAGGCGCTGATGTTCTCGATGCGCGAGCTTAACGCCCAGGCCGCGCAAGACCTCGGCATCGTCATGGAAATCGTGCCGGCCGACAGCCTGCACGAGCGTGCCCGGGCACTAGCGCAAGCCTTCACCGAGGCCTCGCCGGTGGCGGTCAGCCTGACCAAGCAGGCGCTCAATGCGTCCCTGGGCCAGGACCTGGGCACCATGCTGGCGATGGAGGCCGACGCGCAGGGCATCGCCTTCGCCACCGGCTACCGCCGCGAGGCCGCCGACCGCTTCATGGCCAAGCAGCCGCTGCGCTACCGCTGGCCGGACTGAAGGTCCGGCGGCGGTGCTTGCTGTCCCGCAGCATCGGCCCGGCCCTGGCACTCGCCCTTATCTATATAGGCAGGTCTCCGGCATCGACCGAAGCCTGCCGGTTCAACCTTCACGTTTACCCTGATACCAGTCCAACTTATGGGATCCCAAGACCAACACGCGGCGCCCGCCGCCCGCCAGGCCTCCTGGATGAACGAAGACCTGGCAATGTTCCAGGACACCGTGCGCCGCTTCGTCGAGCGCGAACTCGCCCCCAACGAGGCCCGCTGGGCGGAGCAGGGCTATATCGACCGCGACATGTGGCGCCGCGCCGGCCAGATCGGGCTGCTGTGCGCCAGCATCCCCGAGGAATACGGCGGCGGCGGCGGCACCTTTGCCCACGAGGCCATCATCACCCAGGAGATGTCGCGCGCGGTCTGCACCAGCCTGGGCAACAACGTGCACAGCGGCATCGTGGCCCACTACCTGCTGCGGTACGGCACCGAAGCGCAGAAGCAGAAGTGGCTGCCGCAGATGGCCAGCGGCGAACTGGTGGCCGCCATCGCCATGTCGGAACCCGGCGCCGGTTCCGACCTCAAAGCGATACGCACCCGCGCGCTGCGGGAACAGACCCCGGACGGAGACTGCTATCGCATCAACGGCGCCAAGACGTTCATCACCAACGGGTACCACGCCGACCTGATCTGCGTGGTGGCCAAGACCGACCCGGAAGCCGGCTCGCGCGGCGTGTCGCTGGTCATGGTGGAAACGCAGGACCTGCCGGGCTTCCGCCGCGGCCGCATCCTCGAGAAGATCGGGCAGAAGGGCCAGGACACCGCCGAGCTGTTCTTCGACGACGTGCTGGTGCCGTGCGAAAACCTGCTCGGCACGCAGGAAGGGCAGGGCTTCTACCAGCTGATGCAGCAGCTGCCGCAGGAGCGCATGATCATCGCCCTGGGCGCTGTGGCAACCATGCAGCGCGCCATCGAACTGACCACCGAATACGTGCGCCAGCGCAAGGTGTTCGGCCAGCCGCTCGGCGATCTGCAGAACACCCGTTTCAAGCTGGCGGAGTGCAAGACCGTGGCGACCATCGCCGCGACCTTCGTCGACGACTGCATGCTGCGCCTGATGGACGGCCAGCTCGACGCGGCGACCGCGGCGATGGCCAAATGGTGGTGCACCCAACAGAATTGCCAGGTCATCGACGAGTGCCTGCAGTTGCACGGCGGCTATGGCTACATGCTGGAATACCCGATCGCGCGCATGTACGCGAACGCACGCGTGAGCAAGATCTTCGGCGGCTCCAACGAGATCATGAAGGAGCTGGTCGCGCGCACGCTCTGACCTGCCTGCACTGGCGCTGCGCTATCAGCACTGTCTGTGTGCTAGTGCGCGCAAGCCGTGCAAAACGCATGAGTCCCAGCACAAAACGAAAGCCGGCACCCGTGCCGGCTTTCGTGCTTATGGTTACAAAACCGGCTGTGCACGGATCGCGGGAAAGGTGTAAGGTTTGTCACAAGCATGGTCAATGGCCCGTCGCGCGCGGGGGCGTAGCCGAGTGAAAATCAGCCAAAGGCTGACAGCAAAATCCGGCAGGAAATGCAGCGGAAAGGCAGCACCGAAACATCCGTTGCATCGACGCCAGATTCGTCAACTCGAACTCCACCATCGCCGTTATTTGACTATGATGAAGTAAAGACTTCGCAACATGACAGGTCGCCAGGCCGGGGTGGTGTACCGCGAACGTTGCGCGAAGCCTTGGGGGTAGCACTACCTACGCCTCGGACGTGAACTCTGACGGGAGTGAGGTATGGACATTTTTGGCCATTACGCTACGCGGTTCGAAGCTCGCAAGGAAGAGGAATACAGCATCCAGGAATACCTGGAGATCTGCAAGAAGGATCCGACTGCCTACGCGACCGCTGCCGAACGCATGCTCGCCGCGATCGGTCAGCCTGAGCTGGTGGATACCCACCACGATCCCAGGCTGTCCCGCCTGTTCTTCAACAAGGTCATCCGCATCTATCCGGCCTTCCGCGACTTCTACGGCATGGAGGACACGATCGAGCAGATCGTCTCGTTCTTCAAGCACGCCGCGCAGGGCCTCGAAGAGCGCAAGCAGATCCTGTATCTGCTCGGGCCTCCCGGCGGCGGCAAGTCCTCGCTCGCGGAGAAGCTCAAGGCGTTGATGGAGCAGATTCCCATCTACGCGCTCAAGGGTTCACCGATCCATGAGTCGCCGCTGGGCCTGTTCTCGCCGGAAGAAGACGGCAAGATCCTGGAAGAGGACTACGGCATCCCGGTCCGCTATCTGAACACGATTGCCTCGCCATGGGCAGTCAAGCGCCTGCACGAGTTCAACGGCGACATCACCAAGTTCAAGGTGGTGAAGCTGCGGCCGTCGGTGCTGTCGCAGATCGCGATCTCGAAGACCGAACCGGGCGACGAGAACAACCAGGACATCTCGTCGCTGGTGGGCAAGGTCGACATCCGCAAGCTCGAGGACTTCCCGCAGGATGACCCGGACGCGTACTCGTATTCCGGCGGCCTGTGCCTGGCCAACCGCGGCCTGCTCGAGTTCGTCGAAATGTTCAAGGCGCCGATCAAGGTGCTGCACCCGCTGCTGACCGCGACCCAGGAGGGCAACTACAAGGGCACGGAAGGCTTCGGCGCGATCCCGTTCGACGGCGTGATCCTCGCGCACTCGAACGAGGCCGAGTGGCAGACCTTCAAGGCGGACAAGAACAACGAGGCTTTCCTCGACCGGATCTATATCGTCAAGGTGCCGTACTGCCTGCGCGTGTCCGACGAGGTGAAGATCTACGACAAGCTGCTGCGCAGCAGCTCGCTGTCGGCCGCGCCGTGCGCGCCCAACACGCTGAAGATGATGGCGCAGTTCGCGGTGCTTACCCGCATCAAGGAGCCGGAGAATTCCAATATCTTCTCGAAGATGCGCGTCTACGACGGCGAGAGCCTGAAGGACGTGGACCCGAAAGCGAAGTCGTACCAGGAGTACCGCGACTACGCTGGCATCGACGAAGGCATGAACGGGCTGTCGACGCGCTTCGCGTTCAAGGTCCTGTCCAAGGTCTTCAACTTCGACAACACCGAAGTGGCGGCCAACCCGGTGCACCTGCTGTACGTGCTCGAGCAGCAGATCGAGCGCGAGCAGTTCCCGCCGGAGCAGGAATCCAAGCTGCTGTCGTATATCAAGGAGTACCTGACCACGCCGTTCGTGGAGTTCATCGGCAAGGAGATCCAGACCGCCTACCTTGAGTCGTATTCGGAATATGGGCAGAACATCTTCGACCGCTATGTGGTGTTCGCCGACCTGTGGATCCAGGACCAGGAGTACCGCGATCCCAACACCGGCGAAATCCTCGACCGCAACGCGCTGAATGACGAGCTGGAGAAAGTGGAAAAACCCGCGGGTATCTCGAACCCGAAGGATTTCCGCAACGAGATCGTCAACTTCGTGCTGCGGGCGCGGGCCAACAATGGCGGCAAGAACCCGGTCTGGACGAGCTATGAAAAGCTGCGGATGGTGATCGAGAAGCGCATGTTCTCCACCACGGAAGACCTGCTGCCGGTGATCTCGTTCAATGCCAAGTCTTCCCGCGAAGACCAGGACAAGCACGAGAACTTCGTCAACCGCATGGTCGAGAAGGGGTACACGCCCAAGCAAGTGAGACTGTTGGTGGAGTGGTATCTGCGCGTAAGAAAGTCATCGTAACGGCGCCGCGGAACAGGTCTCTCAACGAGGGCAACATATGGCTACGGTCATCGATCGGCGCGAAAACGGCGGCAACAAGAGTGCCGTCAACCAGCAACGCTTCATCAAGCGCTACCGCGAGCAGATCCGGCAAGCGGTGGCAAAGGCGGTGTCCGGCCGGAAGATCATGGACATCGAGCAGAGCGGCCAGGTGTCCATTCCGGTCAAGGACATCAGCGAACCGATCTTCCACCACGGCCCGGGCGGGCGGCGCGAGTGGATTCACCCTGGCAACAAGAAGTTCGTCAAGGGCGATTCCTTCGACCGCCAGCAGCAGGGCGGCGGCGGGACCGGTTCGCGCGCCAGCGACAGTGGCGAGGGCGAGGATGATTTCGTCTTTACGCTGTCGCGCGAGGACTTCCTCAACTTTTTCTTCGAGGACATGGCGCTGCCGGACCTGGCCAAGCGCCACCTCGCCAAGATTGCCGAGGTGCGCAAGGTGCGCGCCGGCTATTCCATCGACGGCACCCCGTCCAACCTTTCGATCCTGCGCACCATGCGCAGTTCGCTGGGGCGGCGCATCGCACTGTCCAGCCCTTACCAGAAGCGCCTGCGCGAACTGGAACTGGCTTATGCCGAGGCGCTGGAACAAGACGGCCCCTACGCCGAAGGCACGCTCGAACTGATGGAGAAGATGCGGCACCTGCGCGCCTGCATCGACCGCGTGCCGTTTATCGAGAAGCTCGACCTGCGCTACAACAACCGCGTGCTGAAAAAGCGCCCGCAGGCCCAGGCGGTGATGTTCTGCCTGATGGACGTGTCCGGCTCGATGGACGAGAGCCGCAAGGACCTGGCCAAGCGCTTCTTCATGCTGCTGTACCTGTTCCTGAAGCGCAACTACGAGCGCATCGACGTGGTATTCATCCGCCATCACACCGTGGCGAAGGAAGTCGAGGAGGAAGACTTCTTCCACTCGCGCGAGTCCGGCGGCACCGTCGTGTCGAGCGCGCTGAAGCTGATGGTTGAGGTCATCCACGACCGCTATCCGCCCAGCCAGTGGAACATCTACTGCGCCCAGGCCTCCGACGGGGACAACTGGGCCGGCGATTCCGAGCTGTGCGGCCGGCTGCTACGCGATTCCATCCTGCCGCTGGTGCAGTACTACGCTTATGTGGAGGTGGCTTCGGAAGAGCCGCAGAACCTCTGGGAAGAGTATCTGACGGTGAAGAGCCAGTTCGATCACTTTGCGATGCAGCGCATCATCGGCGCGGACGAGATCTACCCAGTGCTGCATGACCTGTTCCAGAAACGCGCGGCATAATCAGTCCTGGCTGGCCGGTTGCCGGCACGCCGCGGTGAAAGAAGGCAAGATTGGCAAGACAGGGGACCCGGGCGGCGCACCCGTGCCGCAAGCACCGGCCTGCCTGTCCTGCGCGGACAAAAGGGGCGAAGATGGCTTATCTGTCCACGGGTTCGGAATGGACCTTTGAACTGATCAACCGGTATGACCGCGAGATTTCCCGCATCGCCGGCGAATTCGGCCTGGATACCTATCCCAACCAGATCGAGATCATCACCGCGGAGCAGATGCTTGACGCCTACGCGTCGGCGGGCCTGCCGGTGGGCTACAGCCACTGGTCCTACGGCAAGCACTTCCTGGCGTCGGAGCGCAGCTACCAGCGAGGCCACATGGGGCTGGCCTACGAGATCGTCATCAATTCCAACCCCTGCATCGCCTACCTGATGGAGGAAAACACCATGCCGATGCAGGCGCTGACGATCGCGCACGCCTGCTACGGCCACAATTCCTTCTTCAAGGGAAACTACCTGTTCCGCACGTGGACCAACGCGGACGCCATCGTCGACTACCTGCTGTTCGCCAAGAACTACGTGGCCGAGTGCGAGCAGCGCTACGGCGAGCAGGAAGTGGAACTGCTGCTGGACTCCTGCCACGCGCTGCAGAATTACGGGGTAGACCGCTACAAACGGCCCAAGAAGCTGTCGATCACCGAGGAAAAGGCGCGCCAGGCCGATCGCGAGAACTACCTGCAGATGCAGGTCAACGACCTCTGGCGCACGCTGCCCAAGCACCGGCCGCACGCGCTGGCGTCGGACGACGACACGCCGGAACCGGATGTCTCGTTCCCGCCCGAGCCGCAGGAGAACCTGCTCTATTTCATCGAGAAGAATGCGCCCAAGCTGGCGCCGTGGCAGCGCGAGATCGTGCGCATCGTGCGCAAGATCGCGCAGTATTTCTACCCGCAGCGCCAGACCAAGGTGATGAACGAAGGCTGGGCCACGTTCTGGCACTACACCATCATCAACCAGCTGTACGAGGAAAAGCTGGTCAATGACGCCTTCATGATGGAACTGCTGCAGGCGCACACCAACGTCATCTACCAGCCGCCGTACCACAGCCCCTACTACAGCGGCATGAACCCCTACACGGTGGGCTTCCTGATGTTCCAGGACCTGCGCCGCATGTGCGAGAACCCGACCGACGAGGACTACCGCTGGGCGCCCGAGATCGCCGGCACCGACTGGCGCAAGACGCTGGACTTCGCCATGCGCAACTTCAAGGACGAGAGTTTCCTGCTGCAGTTCCTGTCGCCGCGCGTGATCCGCGAGCTGAAGCTGTTCTCGGTGCTGGACGATGACCGCGAGGGCAAGCTGCGCGTGACCGCGATCCACGACGACGAAGGCTATCGCGCCATCCGCCAGCTGATGGCGGCGCAGTATGACCTGTCCAGCATGGAGCCCAATATCCAGGTCACCAACGTCGACGTCGGCGGCGACCGCTCGCTGACGCTGCGCCACCTGCAGAGCGACCGGCGGCCGCTGGCGCACAACTTCGACGAGGTGGTGCGGCACGTGACGCGGCTGTGGGGCTTTACCGTGCGGCTGGAGGTGGCCTATGAAGACGGCCGCACCGAGCTCAAGTACGAATGCAAGCCTGAGCGCCGCCACCGCCGTCCGCATGGCAGCGGGCTGAGCCTCGCCGCCTGAACGGCAGGCTCCTGGCCTGTCGCTTCAGGCGGCGGGCGCCGGCTCGCACCAGTCGCGCACCAGCTCCACCGCCTTGCGGCCTTCACTGGCGCAGACCGCTTCGCCCAGCACGCGGCTCCACCAGCGCTCCGACCCGTCCGCCACGCGCCACGCATGCAGCCGGCGCGTATAGAGCTGCAGGTCATATTCCTCGGTAATGCCGATGGCGCCATGCACGGCATGGGCGATCGCGGCCACCGGCGTGACCGCGTCGCTGGCGCGCAGCTTGCCGATTGCCGCGCGCAGGCGCTCGGGCGTGGCGCTGTCGCTGTCACACGCCAGCTGCGCCGCCACGCGCGCCGCGGCGACATGCTCGGCCATCTCGCTGACCTGGTGCTGGATCGCCTGGAACTTGCCGATGGCGCGGCCGAACTGCTGGCGGTCGTTGGCGTATTGCAGCGTCAGGTCGAGCACATGCGACAAGGCGCCGGCCAGTTGCGCCGCATGCAGGCAGGCGCCCAGCGTGCGCACGGTGCCGGCCGGCAGCACACAAGCCGCCGGCGCCGTGGCCGCGGGACGCGCTACGCGCAGCGTCAGGTCGCCGTGCGCACCGGTGGCCTCGGCGTGCGCCGCCGCGGCCGGCAGCAGCAGGCAGCGCTCGCCGTCCTGCAGCAGGAACCACTGCGCATGGCGCGCGTCCGCCACCAGCGTGGCGGTGGCACCGTCGTCAAAGCCGGCCAGCGCTATCGGGCCGTCGGGCAGGGCGACGCCATTGGCATGCAGCAGCGCGCGCGCAAAGATGGTCTGCGCCAGCGGCAGCGGCAGGGCGTGGCGACCGGTGACGAACAGCACCGGCGCCAGCTCGCGCAGTGGCAGCGCGGCGCCGCCGGCGGCTTCCGGCAACAGGCAGTCGGCGAAGCCGCTTTCCCGCAGCGCTTGCCATAGCGGCTGCGGGTCGGCTTGCTGTTCCAGGGTGCGCACTGTGGCGGGCGTGCAGCAGTCGCGCAGCAGCGCGTCGAGGGCATCGGAGTAGGCGTTATGCATGGGCAATCTCGTTCAGGATGACGGTCGGCGGGGCCGGCGCAACGCTCAGCGCAGGCCGAGCCCGCGCGCGATCATGCCGCGCAGGATTTCGCGGGTGCCGCCGCGCAGCGAGTACGACGGCGCGATCTGCGTGACATAGGCCAGCGTGCGGTACAACGCCCCGTCGGCCGCGAGTGCCGGCTCGTCGCCGAGCGCGGCTTCCACCAGCGCCGGCACCGACTGCTCGAAGGTGGTGCCGAGGTCCTTGACCAGCGCGGCCTCCACCACCGGGCTTTCGCCCGCGGCCAGCCGCGCCGTGACCGCGAGCGACATCGCGCGCAGCACCGCCAGGTGCCCGGCAAGGCGGCCCGCGGTGACGGTGTCGCGGCGCGCCGGCGGCTGGCGGCGCAGGGCGTCGAGCCAGGTATCGAGCAGCACCACGCTGGAATACAGCCGCTCCGGGCCGCTGCGCTCGAACGCCAGTTCGGCGTTGACCTGCTCCCAGCCGCTGCCTTCGTTGCCGACCAGCGCATCGGGCGCCAGCGCGACGTCGTCGAAGGTGACTTCGGAGAAGTGCGCATCGCCGGTCAGGTCGTGGATCGGCCGCACCGTGACGCCCGGCGCGTGCAGGTCGACGATGAACTGCGACAGCCCGGCGTGCCGGTCCTGCGGCGTGCCGGAGGTGCGCACCAGCGCGATCATGAAGTGGCAGCGGTCGGCGTTGGTGGTCCAGATCTTGCGCCCGCTCAGGCGCCAGCTGCCGTCCGGCTGGCGCACCGCGCGCGTGGCCACGCTGGCCAGGTCCGAGCCGGAATTCGGCTCGCTCATGCCGATGCAGAAGAAGGCCTCGCCGCGGCTGATCGCGGGCAGGTAGCGCGCCTTCTGCGCGTCGTTGCCGTAGCGCAGGATCAGCGGGCCGCTCTGGCGGTCGGCAATCCAGTGCGCCGAAACCGGCGCGCCACAGGCCAGCAGTTCCTCCACCAGCACGAAACGCGAGAACGGGTCCAGTCCCGCGCCGCCGTATTGCGCCGGCAGCGTGATGCCGACCCAGCCGCGTGCGGCCAGCGCCCGGCTGAAGCCGGCATCGAAGCCCATCCAGGAGCGCGCCCGCGTTTCCGGCGGCAGCGCCGGCAGGTGTTGGTCGAGAAAGGCGCGCACCTCGGCGCGGAACGCGACGGCGTGCGGCGGCAATGTGGTGAGGCTGAAAGTGGAGAGCAATGCGGTCACGGTGAAATCCTGTGGCTTGATACTGCGAAGTCTGTTTCAGATGACAGCGCTGTGCTCCTCTCTCCCGCATGCGGGAGAGAGGCAGGGGGAGAGGGCAGGCGGTGGCATACCGCTGCGCAATACCTTGTCGACGCGCCGGCCCTCACCCCAACCCTCTCCCGCGAGCGGGAGAGGGAGAAAACCGTCGCTGAAGCAGGCCTTGCTACAAGGTGCGCGTCTTCGCGTGCCGAGGGTTTGCTCCCCTCTCCCGCATGCGGGAGAGGGGCAGGGGGTGAGGGCAGGCGCTGGCATACCGCAATCTTGATTCCATCGGGGCGCGAGATCATGGGTTCACCGTCCCGCCAGCAGCCGGCGCGCGGTATAAGTCATCACTTGTTCCCCGCGCTGGTTGAACACCTCGATGCGCGAATCGACCACGGCGCGGCCGCTGCGTGAGGTCGGGCGGATGCCGGTCACGGTCACGGTGGCATGGATGGTGTCGCCGACCAGCACCGGGCCGTGGATCTGCTGCGTCAGTTCCAGCATCGCCAGCCCGGTGCCCTGGATCATGGTCTGCAGGATGAAGCCCTCGATCAGCGTATAGGTCAGCGCCGCCGGCACCGGCCGGCCCTGGATCGCGCCGCCGTCGTAGCCGGCTTCGATGAAGATGGCCTCGACCATGCCCGTGACCGAGATGAAGTTGACCAGGTCGGTCTCGGTCACGGTGCGGGCGAAGGTGCGGAAGGCCTGGCCCTCGTGCAGGTCTTGCCAGTAGAAGCCCTGGCCCAGGCGGGGCAGTTCAGCGTGCGTCATGGTGTCTCCGTGGCGGGGGCGCAGCGCGCGGCGCCGCTGTGTTGCAGTTGTGCGATCTGTTCGCTGCCGAGGCCGGCCTCGGCCAGCACTTCGCGGGTGTGCTCGCCCAGTCGCGGCGGCATCGCCAGCGGCGCGCGCTGGCCGTCGAAGCGCACCGGCGCGCCCGGAAAGCGCAGCGTGCCCATGGCCGGGTCGTCGGCGGTTTCAAAGAATCCGGTGGCGGCCAGGTGCGGATCCGCCGGCAGATCGTCCAGCGTATTGATGCGCGCCACCGGGATCTGCAGCCGTTCGCACAGCGCAACCCAGTGCGCCGTGCTCTGTCCCTGCACGATCTCGCCGGTCAGTTCGTAAAGGGTCGCGATATGCTCGGTGCGGGCCGCGATGTCGGCAAAGCGTGGATCGGCAGCCAGCTCCGGGCGCCCCGCGGCGTGGAAGAAGTCGCGCCAGTGCGCATCGGTGTACGGCATCATGCAGACATGGCCGTCGGCGCTGCGGTACGGACGACGCAGCGGTGCCAGCACGCGCGGATAGCCGCTCGGGCCGCGCGGTGGCTCGAAGTGGCGCCCGTAGAAGTGCTCGACCAGGTTGAACGCCACCATCGATTCAAACATCGGCACCTCGACCAGCGTGCCGTTCCCGGCGCCGCCGTCGGCGTGGCGCCGCGCGCGCCCGGCCAGCGCCGCGCACACCGACAGCGCCGCCACCAGCCCGCTGGTCTTGTCCGCGGCAATGGTGGGGAAGTAGCGGCTGTCGCCGGTCTGCGCCGCCATCAGCGCGGCGTTGCCGGACAGGCCCTGGATGATGTCGTCGTAGGCGGGCCGGCCGCCATAGGGGCCGTCCTCGGCAAAGCCTAGCAGGCTGACGAAAACCAGCTCGGGATGGCGCGCCCGCACCGTGTCCGGCGCCAGCCCCAGCGCCGCCAGCTTCTGCGGCCGCATGCTGTGCATCAGCACGTCGGCGCGCTCCAGCACGCGCTCCAGCGCGGCCTGCGCCGCGGGCTGCTTCAGGTCCAGCACCACGCTGCGCTTGCCGCGGTTGACCCCTAAAAAGATCGCCGCCATGCCGGGTTCGGCGGCGGGTCCGGTACGGCGCGTGGAATCGCCCTCGGGCGGCTCGACCTTGATCACTTCGGCGCCCAGGTCGGCCAGCCACTGGCTGGCATACGGCCCCATCACCACCGTGGACAGGTCGACCACGCGGATGCCTGCAAGCGGCAGCATAGTGTCTCCGATGTCTTGTACTGTGGGCCACAGGGTAGATCAGCGGCGACCTGGTGGTCTAATATTAGTTTTTTAGCAATTGATATCCCTTGGATATTGCAAACCATGGACCTGCGCCAACTGCAGCAGTTCGTCGCCCTGGCCGAGACCGGCAACTTCCACCGCGCCGCCGAACGGCTGCACATGGCGCAGCCGCCCCTGTCGATTTCGATCCGCAAGCTCGAGGAACAGCTCGGCACGGCGCTGTTCGTGCGTACCTCGCGCGGGGTGCGGCTGACGCAGGCGGGCGAGGCCGCGCTGCATGACGCGCGCCGGGCGCTGTTCCACGCGCAGCAGGCGCGCGCCGCGGCGATGGCGGCGGGGGAGGGCGAGCGCGGCGCGTTGCGTATCGGCTTTATCGGCTCGGCCACCTATGCGCTGCTGCCCAAGCTGATCCCGGCATTCCGCGCCGCGCATCCCGGCATCGAACTGATCCTGCACGAATCCACCACCGCCGCGATCCTGGACCGCCTGGAGAAGCACCAGATCGATGCCGGGCTGGTGCGCTTCCCGATCCTGAGCAGCGGCGGCTATGCGCTGACGCCGCTGGAGAACGATGTCTTCGTCGCCGCCGTGCCGGCCGACAGCCCGCTGGCGCGCGCCGACGCGATCGCGCTGCGCGCGCTGGCCGACCAGCCCTTCATCATGTATCCGGCGGCGCAGGTGCCCAACCTGCATGCGGTCGCGATGATGCTGTGCCAGCAGGCGGGCTTCGTGCCGCGCGTGACGCAGGAAGCGGTGCAGGTGCAGACCCAGGTCAGCCTGGTGGAAAGCGGGCTGGGGGTGGCGCTGGTGCCCAGCGTGGCGGCGCGCTACGCCAACCGGCGCGTGCGCTTCTTGCCGTTGTCGAGCCCGCGGCCGGCGGGCCGCATCGGCATTGCGCTGGCGGCGCGGCCCGATGACGGCGACCGCCAGGTGCAGCGCTTCCTGGCGGCGGCGCAGGCCGCGGTGCAGTAGCCGGCGCAGGCCTGCGGTGTCAGGCGGCGCGCGGGCGCGGGGCGCGCGGCCGGATCGCCGAGGTCACGCCGGCCCGCTCCAGATTGACGCCGGGCAGCAGGTGCAGCAGCCGCACCAGTTCTGACTGGCGATGCGTGCCGGTCTTGCGCAGCGTGTCGCGGATATGCACGCGCACGGTATGGGGCGAGAGGAACTCGCGTTCGGCAATCTCGTTGAGGGTCTCGCCGGCGGCCAGCCGAATGGCGATGATGCTTTCCTTGCGCGACAGCCCGAACAGCGAGGTCAGCACGCCCGCATCCAGCACCGAGCGCGATTCCGAGTTGCCCAGCAGCAGCATCGCCGCCGGCAGCTGCCACGGGCCTTCCACCGGCTGGCGCGAGACCAGCGGCGTGACGATGATCGGCACCGGCTGCCCGCCCGAGGTGATATGCATCCACGAGCCCGACGCGGCATCGGCGCCGCGGCCGCGCATGGCGCCGTCGAGCAGCTTGCGCAGCACCGCCTGCAGCGTGTCGCTGTGGGCGCGCAGCACGCCGTCCTGCAGCGACAGGTGGCTGTCGGCTTGCACCAGTGCCTCGGCCCAGCTGTTGGCGTAGCGCACGCGCAGGTCCGCCTGC
The DNA here is from genome assembly GCF_050271075.1 of Cupriavidus sp. H39. Taxonomy (NCBI): domain Bacteria; kingdom Pseudomonadati; phylum Pseudomonadota; class Betaproteobacteria; order Burkholderiales; family Burkholderiaceae; genus Cupriavidus; species Cupriavidus sp. H39. The sequence continues at coordinate 2,530,217 of NZ_CP189846.1, read as the reverse complement.
AGCACCATCACGCCGAAGTCGAGGGTATCGAGCCCGGCCAGGCCCAGGCTGGCCAGCCCGCTCAGTTCAAAGTTGCGCTGCTGCATGCGCGCGGCGCGCACCCAGTGCGGCATGACATGGGCCAGGCGCCGCTCGCGCTGGCCCGTGCTGATGCTGCCGGCGTTGGTGCCGCTCATCAGCACGCAGACTTCGGCGTTCTCGATCAGGCGGATGCCCTGTTCCAGTTCGCTGCAGGCCAGCGTGGTGGCGGCGGTCGCGGCGCCGGCGCCGTGGCAGCACCGCGCCATCGCCTCAGAGGCCGCGCGCCGGGCGTCGGTGCCGGGCAGGTCGAGGGGGCCGGGCAGGCAGTCGGGCAGGCTGGCGCCGCTGGTGAAGCAGCCGTGCGGGGTCACGCCCAGGCGGGCATGGCCGGCGAGCTTGTCCCAGATCAGGTAGCGTGGACTGCCCGTGCAGGTGTAGCGGGAAAAGAGATCGAGGGCGGCGGGCATGGCCGCGACGTCCAGCGCGGACTCATAGATAGAGTCGACCAGACGATGGAAATCCTCGTCCGTTGTCGGGTGTTCGCCCATGTTCAGATCCCCCCGGTGGCAAACGCCTCTTGCTCTGCGCCACGGCAAGTGGCCACATCCCTTCGTGTTATCGGTTCCGTCCTGGCGTTCTGTAGTAGCGCCGATACGGCTGCTGCGGGCAGCGCCTGTCGGCGGCGCTTGCCGTACCGCAATCATGCCAAACAATGTTGTATGTTTTATACCCCGTGATGGGGGGGAAAGTCCCGATTGTGTCGCGTAAGTCTCCGCCAGGCCTTGCCCTGCGGCGCTTTTGACGCCGCAGCCGGTGCGGCTAAAAGGCGAAGGCCGCTGGGCGAATGGCCCGATCGACACTTAAGCGGTTGCCTATGGGGCACTTCAATCCGGCACATTTTTACTGTGGTGCCCCCTTTGGCACCAGCTCCTCGACGGGTAGCTCCGCGGGGCCGCCATCGACCTGGATGGTGAGGCTCGGCGACGCCATGCGGATGCCGTTGGCGTCGAAATTGCGCTTGAGCCGGGCATTGAAGGCCCGCGTGATCTCCGCCTGCATCAGCGGCCGGGTCTTGATCTGCGCCATTACCACCGGCCCGCTCGGGTCGAAGCGGTCCAGGCCCAGGATCTCGAGTCCGGACATCAGCTTGCGGCCGTAGCGCAGATCGCGCGACAGTTCCGCGCCGGTGGTTCGGATCAGTTCTAGCGCGCGGTCCAGGTCACTCTGGTAGCTGATGCCGATATTGAGCACGGCGTAGCCGTAGCCGCGCGACAGGTTCTTGACCGCTTTGATCTGGCTGTACGGCAGCGTGTGCAACGCGCCGCGGCCGTCGCGCAGCTTGACGGTGCGGATGGTCATGGCCTCGACCACGCCCGCATGGTCGGGCAGCTCGATCGAGTCGCCGATGGCGATGGAATCCTCGATCACGATAAACAGGCCGGTGATCAGGTCCTGCACCAGGCTTTGCGCGCCGAAGCCGATCGCCAGGCCGACCACGCCGGCGCCGGCCAGCAGCGGCGTCACGTTGACGCCCAGGTTGGCCAGCACCGCGATCACGGTGATCGCCAGCAGGCCGATGAACGAGGCATTGCGCACAAGCGGCAGGATGGTCCTGGCGCGCAGGCTGGGCTGCGCGGCGCGCGCATGCGCCGGCGACAAGGACTGCATGATGGCGGTGTCGATCAGCAGCCAGACCAGCCAGGCCAGCAGCACGGTGCTGGTGACGCGGAACGCGGTTTCGGTCAGGTGGCGCCCGGCGGCCGACGACTCGGCCAGCCGCACCAGCGAAGAGCCCCACACGCGCATGATCATTTCCACGAATACCGCCCAGACCAGCACGCGCACCAGCGCCAGCGCAAAGCGCCCGAAGCGCTGCAGGTAGGCCGAGCGGCGGCGGTCGCGGATGCGCGGCGCGCGTGCGCCGGCCTTGGGCGAGCGCCCCAGCACCATGGTCAGCAGCAGCGCGGCGATGAACAGCGCTACCGAGGCCACCGTGCGGCGCAGGAACACATCGGCATGGCCGGTGGCCAGCGCCGTGCCGATCACCGACGCCACCACCACGGCCAGCACCGGCAGGTGCCAGGCGTGGCCCGCCAGGCGCAACAGGTCGGTCACGGCGGGATGGGCCTGGCGGAAGGCCAGCGGCCGCTGGCTGATCAGCTGGCCGATCTGGCGGCGGAAAGCCAGCGCGAACCCGCCGATGCCCAGCGCCGCGGCGATATTGGCCAGGGTCGAGACCAGGGCCGACAGGTTGCTGCCCAGCACCGCGGCCATGCGGGCATCGGCAGCGCCGTTACCCAGTGCCGCCAGCGCGCCGGTGCAGAACAGCAGCCACGGTGAACGCGCCAGCAGTTGGCGCACCGCCAGTTGCCGGTGCGCGCTGCGGAACAGCGCGAAGATGACCTGGCACACCGCCGCCGCGATCGCGCCGGCGACGATGGCGTAGGCCAGCAGCACCGCGGCGACGCTGGCCGGCGATTGCGCGAACCACTGCCGGGCCAGCATCAGCGTCAGCCCGAACGCCACCACCCACGGCCCGATATGGCGCAGCATGTAGATGCCGACGTCGACCCACGAGGGCAGCTCGGGCAGCTTGCCGCGCGGCGCGGGCGGGGCGCCGGCCTGGTGCCGTCGCCGCAGCCGATGGCCGAGCTCCTGCAGCACCCAGCCGCACACCGCCCAGGCCGCCAGCACCAGCGCGAATTCGCGCAGCGCGTCCAGTCCGGAGCGGGTGCCGCCCTGCGTCAGCGCGGCGCGCCATTCCTCGGCCGCGAAGCGCGTGCGCCAGCCCCAGTATTGCCACGGGCCGCGGTCTTCGCGCAGGTGCGAGTCGACTTCGTCCAGCACCTGCGCCATGGCACCGATCAGCCCGGCCGCCGAGGCCGCCGCGGGCGCTGGCGCCGCCACGCCGGCGGAAGCCGCCAGACCCTGTCGCAGGGTTTGCAACTGGTTCACCAGCGCGCGCCGCTCGGCGTCGTCCTGCAGCGTGGTGATGACCTGGTCCAGTGACTGCGCCAGCGGCGTGCTGGCGGCGGCAGCGGCACCGGCTGGCGCCGCTGGCTTTTCCGCTGGCGCCAGCAGGGCGGCTAACGGGCCGGCCGGAGCGGCGTGCGCCGGCATGGCGCACAGCAGCGCAAGCAGGCCGGCCAGCATGGCCAGTGCCGTGGCCACGACAGCAGGCCGACGGGGCGGGCAGGCGAGGGCGTGAGGTTGGGGTTTGCGCATGGCGGAGGATCGTCTGCCGGGCGGGGCCGGCGCCGGAAGGGCCTTCGATCGCGCCACTGTAGCGCATCGGCCGCGCGGTGTGCCGGCGAGCGCCCGGGCGCCTTGGTATGCATTCGGCGCATTCGTCGCTTCGGACGATGCATCGGCGGCCCCGATCCCCGAATCTCGAACCCACTCCGGTACAGGCGATTTTTGCGCCTGCCGGCCTTAACCAGAGCGCGGCCGCGCAGCGCCGGCCGCACAGCAACAAGAGACAAAAGGAAAGACGGCATGGAACTCAATGCATCGGTATCGGCAGTAGTGACGGGTGGCGCTTCGGGGCTGGGCGCGGCGACGGCGCGGGCGTTGGCGGCACAGGGCGTGCGCGTGGCACTGTTCGACCTGAACGCCGAAAAGGGCGAAGCGCTGGCGCGTGAGCTCGGCGGCGTGTTCTGCCAGGTCAATGTGACCTCCGAGGCCGAGGTCGAGGCCGGCTTTGCCAAGGCCCGCGCCGCCATCGGCCAGGAGCGCATCCTGGTCAACTGCGCCGGCACCGGCAATGCCATCAAGACCGCCTCGCGTGCCAAGGAAGCGCCGGACCAGATCAAGCATTTCCCGTCCGATGCCTTCGAGCGCATCATCCAGATCAACCTGATCGGCACCTTCCGCTGCATCGCGCGATCGGCCGCCGGCATGCTGACGCTCGACACCGCTGGCGGCGAGCGTGGCGTGATCATCAACACCGCGTCGGTGGCGGCGCAGGACGGCCAGATGGGGCAGGCGGCGTACTCGGCATCGAAGGCCGGCGTGGTCGGCATGACGCTGCCGATCGCGCGCGACCTGGCGGGCGAAGGCATCCGCGTCAACACCATCCTTCCCGGCATCTTCAATACGCCGCTGTTGCAGGGCGCGGCCGAGAACGTCAAGGCCGCGCTGGCCGCCTCGGTGCCGTTCCCGAAGCGCCTGGGGCAGCCGGAAGAGTTTGCCTCGCTGGCCGTCGAGATGTGCCGCAACGGCTATTTCAACGGCGAGTCGGTGCGCCTGGATGGCGCCATCCGCATGGCGCCGCGCTGAGCCCACCGGCCTGTTGCCACGGCCGCACCCGCACCAGGCGGAGGCGGCCATAGCAATGAAATTTTTTGGAGACGCGGATGGATTTCAGCTATCTGACGACGCTGCCTCATGCGGTGCGCCATTTCGCGCACCTGCGGGCCGAGGCGGTGGCGTATTCGTTCGAAGGCCGGCAGACCACCTACGCCGGGTTCGAGCGCAACACGGACCGCGTGGCGCAGGCCTTGCTGGCCGAAGGCGTGCGCGCGGGCGATCGCATCGGCTATATCGGCAAGAACAGCGACCACTATTTTGAACTGCTGCTGGGCGCGGGCAAGACCGGCGCGGTGATGGCGCCGGCCAGCTGGCGCCTGGCGCCGCCCGAGGTGGAGTTCATCCTCGCGCATTGCGATGCGGTGGTGCTGTTTGTCGGCGCCGAGTCGGCGGCGATGGTGCGCAACCTGCTGCCGGCGCTGCCGCTGGTGCGCAAGGTGGTGGTCATGGAACCGTGCGACGCGCAGGGTGACTGGCCCTGCTACACCGACTGGCGCGACGCGCACCCGGCCACGCCGCCCACGCATGAGCCGGCTGCGCACGACGTGGTGCTGCAGCTGTACACCTCGGGCACCACCGGCCGGCCCAAGGGGGCGATGCTGACGCACCGCAACCTGACCATCGGCACCGAGGTCAGCGAGCGCGAACACCTGGCCTGGTCGCATTGGGTGGCCGACGATATTTCGCTGGTGGCGATGCCGGTGGCGCATATCGGCGGCTCCGGCTGGGGCCTGCGCAACCTGCTGTCCGGCGCCAAGGGCGTGGTTGCGCGCGAGTTCGATCCGCGCGCGGTGCTCGACTTCATCGAGAAGGAGCGCGTCAGCAAGCTGTTCCTGGTGCCGGCGGCGATGCAGATCGTGCTGCGTGACCCGCGCGCACGCCAGGTTGACTATTCGCGCCTGAAGTACCTGCTGTACGGCGCGGCGCCGATCCCGGCGGCGCTGCTGCGCGAAGGCATCGAAGTGTTCGGCTGCGGCTTCGTGCAGCAGTACGGCATGACCGAGACCACCGGCACCATCGTCGCGCTGCCGCCCGAGGACCACACCACCGACGAGGTGCCGCGCATGCGCGCCGCCGGCAAGCCGCTGCCGGGGGTCGAGCTGAAGGTGGTGGATTACGAGGGGCGCCAGCTGGCACCGGGCGAGGTGGGCGAAGTGGTGGTGCGCTCGCAGCACAACATGGCCGGCTACTGGAAGCAGCCCGAAGAGACCGCGCGCACCATCGATGCCGACGGCTGGCTGCGCACCGGCGATGCGGGCTACATGGATGCCGAGGGCTACCTGTACATCCACGACCGCGTCAAAGACATGATCATCAGCGGCGGTGAAAACGTCTACCCCGCCGAGGTCGAAAGCGCGATCTACGGCCATCCGCAAGTGGCCGACGTGGCGGTGATTGGCGTGCCGGACGAGAAGTGGGGCGAGGCGGTCAAGGCCATCGTCGTGCTCAAGCCGGGGCAGGCGCCGGACCGCGATGCCATCCTTGCCTGGACGCGCCAGCGCGTGGCGGGATTCAAGGTGCCGAAGAGCATCGAGTTCGTCGACGCGCTGCCGCGCAACCCCTCGGGCAAGCTGCTGCGCCGCAAGCTGCGCGAGCCGTTCTGGGAGGGGATGAACCGGCAGGTGAACTGAAACCGCCGGGAACGCGCCAAAGCCCGCCATCACCGGCGGGCTTTGCTGTTCTGGCCGCGGGTCTTTTATTTCTTCTTGATCACGCTGACCTTGCCGTCCGCCTCCAGGTACAGCGCCTTGACCTGGTCCAGCGAATCGACGCCTTCCTCGCGGTACTTGGCTTCCAGCTCCTCGTCGGTGATCGATTCGCGCCGCATGTTTTCGCGCAGCTTGGCGCCATCGCGCACCAGCAGCACCTTGCGCGGGGTGGCAAAGCGCTGGAATGCGGGGAAATGGAAGGACAGCAGGTCGATCAGCCGGTTCCAGGCGATCAGCGTAACCACAAGCAGCACGGCATCGGCGACGCTCTCGCCCTTGCCGGCCATGCCGTTCTGCGCCGCATCGGCAACGATCACGATCACCAGCAGGTCGGCAATGCCGAGCGAGCCGACATCGCGCCGCGCGACGAAGCGGAACAGCACGAACAGCGCCCAGTACATCAGCGAGCCGCGCACGATGATCTCGAGCGGCGAGAGAGTGAAGAGCAGGGCTGCGCGCCAGTCGAACGACAGGTCCATGCGCGAGACCCAGCAACTTCCAGGCCACATGGCAACGCAGGTCCCTGTGGTGCCGGCGCCGCCGCCACCCGGGTAATTCTTACATCCGCAGCGTATGGTTTGCCGCGGGGCCGCGCCGACTCAGCCTGGCCCCGCAGAGCCGGGCTTAGTCGGCCTGGATGCCGAACTCCTTCACGACCTTGGTGTAGCGGGCCGTGTCGGCGGCGATCAGCTTGCTCAGCACGGCCGGGTCGCCGCCCGAAGGCGTGACGGCGATGGTGGCCATGCGCGCCACCACGTCCGGCATCTTCAGGATCTCGTTGACGTGCGCGTTGAGCGTGCGCACCACCTCGGCCGGCATGTTCTTCGGCCCCAGCAGCGCCTGCCAGGCACCGATCTCGACGTCCTTGTAGCCCAGTTCGGCCAGCGTCGGCACGTTGGGTGCGAACGGCGAGCGCTTCGGGTCGGCGACGGCCAGCGGCACCAGGCTGCCATTGCCGACGTACTGCGAAATCGCGCCGTAGGTGATGTAGGTGACCGGCACCTGGCCGCCGATCACGTCGACGATGGCGGGCGCCAGGCCACGGTACGGCACCTGGCTGATCTTGATGCCGGCGGACTTGTTGAACAGCTCGCCCATGATGTGCATCGGCGAGCCGTTGCCGGGCGTGGCATAGGTCTCGACCTTGCCGGCCTTGGCGCGTGCCACCAGGTCGCTGACCCTGGTGATGCCGGTGCCCTTGTTGACCACCACGAACAGCGACTGCGTGCCGATCTGGCTGATCGGCGTGAAGTCTTGCTGCACGTCGTAGCTGGCCCCGGTGCCGGCGCGCAGCACCAGCGGCGCGATGGCGACGGTGTTGGGCGCAAGCAGCAGCGTGTGGCCATCCGGATTGGCGCGTGCCACGTAGGCGCTGCCGATGGTGCCGGCGGCGCCGGTGCGGTTTTCCACCACCACGGATTGCTTCAGGCGCGGCGCCAGTTTCTCGGCCAGCATGCGGGCCAGCACGTCGACGTCGCCACCGGCAGGGTAGGCGACGACGATGGTGACGGGCTTGCTCGGGTACGATCCCTGGGCAAGCGCGCTGCCCGCGCCGATCAAGGCGGCGGGGGCGAGCAGGGCGGCGGCCAGCGTGGCCAGGACGGTGCGTCGTGCAGACTTCATGATGTTCATACCTCGGTAAAACCGGGCACCTGCCCGGAGGCGGTGCCGCGTGGGGGAACCCGGCGCCCGGCGCCGGCGGCCCGGGTGGATTCGGGCGGACTCAGAAAACGTGCTTGATGCCGAGCATCGAGCCCCACTGGTTCTCGCCCGGGCGCGGGGCGGAACCGGGCGAGCCCCCGCTCACCGACATGGCAAGCTGGCCGCTGTTATTGATAAAGCCCGCGGAGGCATAGACCGAGGTGCGCTTGCTGAAACTGTAGGTCGCGCGCAGTGCGTACAGCATGGCCTGGTTGTCGCTGCCGTGGTAGTTCAGGAAGTACACCTGCCCCGCCAGGTTGACCGCCGGCGTGATGTCGTGCGAGACGCCGGCGTAGTACAGGTCGCTGACCGGCGTGGGGCTGCCCTCGTTGTCGCGGCGGATCCAGCCGGCGCCGAGCTTGGTGTTCTTCAGCAGCATGTAGCCGCCCAACGACAGGCGATCGTCGGTCAGGTTGCTGTTGGTCAGTCCGCCGAAGGCACCCGGACCGCCGCGCTGCGAGTCGTACGCCGCGATCACGCCCCAGGTCTTGTTGTCGTAGCCCAGCATGGCTGACCATTCGCGGCACGCCTTCTTGTCGGCCGGGTTTTCGCCGGCGCAGTTGGTGCCGGCGGGGCTGGGGCCCGCGTTGACCGCGTCGCGCCCGAAGCTGTAGGTGGCGCCCACCACGAAGCCGTTGAAGTTGGCCTTGTACGCGACCGCGTTGTCGGCGCGCGTATTGGGCAGGTAGCTGTCGAGCGAGCCGGAGCCATGGACGTTGGGGCCCAGGATGTCGCTGTCCAGGATGGCCCAGAACAGCATCGTGTACTGGCGGCCGAACGACAGCTGGCCGTACGGGTTGCTCAGCCCCACCAGCGCCTGGCGCCCGAACAGGCGACCGCCCTGGTTGGCATTGCCGGTGTCCGGCGAAAAGCCCGACTCCAGCACGAACAGGCCCTTCAGGCCGCCGCCCAGGTCTTCCGTGCCGCGGATGCCCCAGCGCGACGGCACCGTGGCGGTGTTGTTGGGCATGCGCACCAGGCCGTTGCCGTTGGCGCCGACGTTGCTCACGTACTCGACACCGCTGTCGATCACGCCGTACAGCGTCACCGACGATTGCGCCGAGGCCAGCAGGGGGGAAGCCGCAAGCAGTGCCGCGGCGGTTCGTGCAAGTTTCATCTACCAGTTTCCTTCCGTTTTCCGTCTTGTGGTCTTTTGGGCTTTGCTCTTGTTCTCCGGTACCACTGCGGATGGCGGCACTGGATGTCGTTATCGCCTCTTCTGTGTTTTATATATGAAACATCAAACAGCATAAGAAACGTTGAGCAAAATATAGCCGCGACGTTCCGGGAAATGTGAGGAGGGTTATCCCTAAAGAGAGGGCTGCGGCGGACCGCAGCTGGCGCCACGCCGGGCTTTCCGGTCGGCCTATCGTTAACCCTGATCCCGGTAGCGGCGGGGCAGCGCCTATGCTTGGAGAGTTTTATTTACCAACAGTGGTTTTATATATGGAACAAAATATGTCCCTGACGACCGCGGAACCCGATCGCCGCCTGCTGGACGACCTCGACCGCGGGTTTGCCCAGCGCGTGGCGCAAGTTGGCGACGCGCGCGTGGCCTATCGCTGCGGCGGCGGGTCGGGGCCGGTGGTGGTGCTGCTGCACGGCATCAGTTCCGGGGCGGCGTCCTGGCTGCCCTGCGCCAGCCTGCTGGCCGCGCATGCGCGCGTGATTGCGTGGGACGCGCCGGGCTACGGCGACTCCAGCCCGCTGGCGCAGGCGCGGCCGGCCGCCGCCGACTATGCGCAGCGGCTCGAGGGGCTGCTCGCGGCGCTGGACCTGCAGCCGGCGCTGGTGGTCGGGCATTCGCTGGGCGCGCTGATGGCTGCCGCCTATACCGCCACGGCGCGCCGGCTGCCGGCGCGGCTGCTGTTGCTGAGCGTGGCGCAAGGCTACGGCGCGCCCGGCAAGGAGGCCCAGGCCAGCGAGGTGGCGCGCCAGCGCCTGGAGGCGCTGGCCGCGCAGGGCGTCGACGGGCTGGCCCAACGCGGCCCGGCGCGGCTGCTCAGCGAAGCGGCCGATGCCAGCGCCCAGGCGTGGGTGCGCTGGAATATGCGGCGGCTGAACCCGGACGGCTATCGCCAGGCCGTGGCGATGCTGTGCGGCGACGACATCGACGCTTATCTGGCGCGGGGTGCGCAGCGCGTGCCGACGCAGATTGCCTGCGGCGGCCGCGATGTCGTCACCACGCCGCCGGCCTGCGCCGCGCTGGCCGAACGCTTCGGCTTGCCGTTCTCGCTGATCCCGGATGCCGGACACGCCTGTTATATCGACCAGGCTGCCGCCACGGCGCGGCTGATCCGCGCGGCGCTGCCTGGCTGCGACTGAGCTTTCGCGGCGGCGCCTGCAGGTGCTGTCCCGCGCGGCGGCGCGCCGCTTGCGCCGCAACTTCCAGCGAACCTGCCCAGTCGCGGGTTAACCCCAGTCAATTTTTACGGCGTCGTTGTCTATAGTCGTACCTGTGTTCAATATCTAAACCAGTGTTTCATTAGTAAAACACGACGGAAGCAGGAGCAAGGCGCATCCGGACGGCGTCGGAACACGGTCCCCCTAGCTGCAAGACATGGAGCAAAGCGCAATGGAAAGCCTCTCGTACAACCCGAACCTGGTGCCCTGGGAGCGTCCGGCGCCGAACAACGTGGCAGGCAAGGGCCATATCGAGCAACCCGGCAAGGTCGCCAACATCGTCTGGCAGACCCGTGCCGCCGCGCCGAGCGCCTATGAGAACGCCCTCGGCGACGCCCTCGAAGCGGCGTTCGAAGGCGGCGCGCAGAACCCGCAGGACATCGTGCGCGCGTTCAATGACGCCGGCTTCCTGAGCGTGGACGGCCAGCCTTGGACCGAAGAGCGCTTCCTGGCCGAAATGCGCCGGCTGGGCGCCTGAGCCCGCCCCGTCCACGTCCAGCCTCGAAGCGAGAAAACCATGGAATCGAACAAGCAAGCCCGCACCGAAGCCCGCCTGAACACCGGCCTGCGCAACTACTGGTACCCCGTCGCCGCCTCCTGGGCGGTATCGCACGCCCCGATCGGCATCACCCGCCTGAGCCAGAACATCGTGCTGTGGCGCGACGGCGCCGGCCAGGTCCACGCCCTGGAAGACCGCTGCCCGCACCGCGGCGCGCGCCTGTCGATGGGCTGGAACCTGGGCGACCGCGTCGCCTGCTGGTACCACGGCGTGGAAGTCGGCGGCGACGGCCAGGTCAAGAGCGTGCCGGCGGTGGAAAGCTGCCCGCTGGAAGGCCGTACCTGCGTGCGCAGCTACCCGGTGCAGGAGAAGGCCGGCGCCATCTTCCTGTGGTTCGGTGACCAGGCCCCGCAAGGCGAGGGCAGCCCCGACGAGCTGCGCCTGCCCGAGGAGCTGGTCAGCGACGAGCACAGCCACTTCCTGTGCGTGGCGCACTGGGACTGCAACTACCGCTATGCCATCGACAACGTAATGGACCCGATGCACGGCGCCTACCTGCATGCGGTGTCGCACTCGATGGCGTCGGGCGAGAAATCCGCCGTGATGCAGATCCGCGAGACCGAGCACGGCCTGGTGTTCGAGAAGACCGGCCAGCGCGGCGTCAACTTCGACTGGGTCGAATTCGGCGAGACCGGCACGCTGTGGCTGCGCCTGGCGATCCCGTACCGCGCCAAGGTCGGCCCCGGCGGCCCGTTCGGCATCGTCGGCATGGCCACCCCGGTCGATGAAGACCACTGCATGGTGTTCTTCTGGCGCACCCGCCACGTGCAGGGCTGGGAGCGCGACGTATGGCGCTTCCTGTATCGCAACCGCCTGGAGCAGCTGCACTGGGACGTGCTCGAGCAGGACCGCGTGGTGCTGGAGATGATGGCCCCCAACGCGCGCGACCACGAGATGCTGTACCAGCACGATGCCGGCATCACGCGCGTGCGCCGGCTGCTCAAGCGCCGCGCCGAGCAGGAAGTCGCCGACGAGCCGGTGGCCATGCTGCAACCCGCCGGAGCCGCCAGCCATGCCTGAGGCTCCCAAGCACAACGCGCTGCTGGCCGGACGCAAGGTGCTGGTCACCGGCGCCGCGCGCGGCCTGGGGCTGGCCTTCGCCACGTCGCTGGCCGAAGCCGGCGCCAGCGTGGCGATGGCCGATATCCTGGCCGAGCGCCTGCAGCAGGAAGCCGATGCGCTGCGCGCCCGCGGCCTGAAGGTGGTGCCGGTCACGCTGGACCTGTCCGACCCCGCCTCGGTGCAGGCCTGTGCCGACGCCGCCGTGAAGGCCCTGGGCGGCCTCGATGGCCTGGTCAACAACGCCGCCGTGACCGACTCGGGCGGCCGTGACGCCGCTGCCATCGATATCGCCACCTGGGACCGCGTGATGAACGTCAACGTGCGCGGCACCTGGCTGATGACCGCCGCCTGCCTGCCGGCGCTGCGCGCCAGCGGCCATGGCGCGGTGGTCAACCTGGCCTCGGACACGCCGCTGTGGGGCGCGCCCAACCTGCTTGCCTACGTGGCCAGCAAGAGCGCCATCATCGGCATGACCCGCTCGCTGGCACGCGAGCTGGGCAAGGACCAGATCACGGTGAATGCCGTGGCCCCGGGCCTGACCCTGGTCGAGGCCACCGAATACGTGCCCCAGCACCGGCACGACCTGTACCGCGAGCAACGCGCGATCCAGCGCGAGCAACTGCCCGACGATGTCTGCGGCGCCGTGCTGTTCGCCTTGTCCGACCTTGCCCGCTTCGTCACCGGCCAGACCCTGGCGGTCAACGGCGGCTTTGTCATGCATTGATCCACCGATCCACTGAAGCCACATCAAGCAGAAGGAATCCAAATGAGCGATCTTTCCCAACAACAAAACATCAAGCGTTCCTGGGACCAGCCGGAGGGCGCCTCGTTCGACCAGTGGATGGAAAGCCGCGTCGCGCGCTTCTCCACGCGCAAGTACGACTGGGACGCGCTGAAGTTCCAGGCCGACTTCGACCCCAAGTACCGCCGCGCGCAGATGCGCTACCTGGGCACCGGCGGCACCGGCGTGGCCGCCGACACCAATACCGTGCCGTCGGAGCACTTCACCTTCTCCACGATGATCATCCCGGCCGGCCATGAAGGCCCGTCGCATATCCACACCGACGTGGAAGAGGTGTTCTTCGTCATGCGCGGCAAGATCAAGCTGGTCCTGGAAAAGGATGGCGAGCGCTTCGAGACCATCCTGACCGACCGCGACCTGGTCTCGGTGCCGCCGGGCGTGTACCGCGAGGAAATCAATATCGGCGACGAAGACGCGCTGATGTGCGTGATGCTCGGCGCCCAAAAGCCGATCACGCCGACCTACCCGCCCGAGCACCCGCTGTCGAAGATCAAGCGCTGATGCGCCCTCGGCCCGAGCGCACGCACCGACCATGAGCACCCACGCCATCCCGACCACGCCAGCCGCCAACGAGACCCCGGACAAGTACATCGTCCCGGGACTGGAGCGCGGGCTGCGCCTGCTCGGCGAGTTCAGCAGCAAGGACCGCACCATGTCGGCCGCGGAACTGGCGCGCCGCCTCAAGGTGCCGCGCTCCACCGTGTTCCGCCTGCTGGCCACGCTGGAAATGCTGGGCTTTGTCGAGCGCGCCGATGGCGGCCGCGATTTCCGGCTGGGCATGGCGGTGCTGCGGCTCGGGTTCGAGTACCTGGCGTCGCTGGAGCTGACCGAGCTGGGCCGCCCGCTGCTGGAGCGGCTGCGCGACGAGATCGGCTACCCGACCAACCTGGTGGTGCGCGACGGCCGTTCGATCGTCTACGTGGCCAAGGCGGTGTCGCCGCGGCCCTTCGCCAGCTCGGTCAACGTCGGCACGCGTTTGCCGGCGCATGCCACGGTGCTGGGCCGGGTGCTGCTGGAGGACCTGACCCTGGCGGAACTGCGCGCGCTGTACCCGGAGGCGCAGCTGGAAGTGTTCTCCGACAGCACGCCGCGCACGGCCGATGCGCTCTTCGCCATCGTCCAGCGCGACCGCGAGCGCGGCTACGTGCTGCAGGAAGGCTTTTTCGAATCGAGTATCTCGACCATCGCGGCGCCGGTGCGCGACCGCACCGGCAAGGTGGTGGCGGCGCTGGGCGCGACCATTCCCGCCGCGCATATCGATCCGGAGCAACTGGACGCGATGGTGGAGAAAGTCAGGGATACCGCGGGCGAGCTGTCGCGCCTGCTCGACTACCGGCCGTCGCTGCACAGCGCCGGCAAGGTGGTGAATCTGTATCGGGAGTGAGGACAATGTCCATGATTGATCTCGGCGGCAAGGTTGCCGTCGTTACCGGCGGGTCCTCCGGCATCGGGCTGGCGACCGTCGAACTGCTGCTCGAGGCGGGCGCCGCCGTGGCCATGTGCGGCCGCGACGAAGCGCGCCTGCGCAGCGCCGAAGCGCGGCTGCGCGAGCAATTTCCCGGGTGCCGGCTCCATGCCGCCACCTGCGACGTGCTCAGGCCGGAACAGGTCGCCGCCTTTGCCGCCGCCGTGCAGGCCACGCTGGGCAACGTCGACATGCTGGTCAACAACGCCGGCCAGGGCCGCGTGTCCACCTTCGCCAATACCGAGGACGCGGCCTGGATGGACGAACTGCAGCTCAAGTTCTTCTCGGTGATCCACCCGACGCGCGCGTTCCTGCCGCAGCTCGAGCAGTCCGGCCAGGGCGCGATCGTCTGCGTCAACTCGCTGCTGGCGCAGCAGCCGGAGCCGCACATGGTGGCGACTTCCGCCGCGCGCGCCGGCGTGCTGAACCTGGTGCGCTCGATGGCAACCGAGTTCGCGCCCAAGGGTGTGCGCGTCAACGGCATCCTGATCGGGCTGGTCGAATCGGGCCAGTGGCGCCGCCGCTTCGAGGCGCGTCCCGAAGAAGATCGTCACCTGGACTGGGCCGCGTGGACCGCGCGCCTGGCCCGGCAGAAGCATATTCCCCTTGGCCGCCTGGGCCTGCCCGTCGAGGCAGCCCGCGCCATCCTGTTCCTTGCCTCGCCGTTGTCTTCGTACACCACGGGCAGCCATATCGATATCTCCGGAGGACACTCCCGTCATGCCTAATCAACACCAGTACGAACAACAGCAGGTCACCGTCGGCTGCGCCATCACGGCGTTCCTCGAGCAATGTGGGGTCAAGGCCGCCTTCGGCGTGATCTCGATCCACAACATGCCGATCCTCGACGCCATGGGCGAGCGCGGCCAGATTCGCTTCGTGCCGGCGCGCGGCGAGGCGGGCGGCACCAACATGGCCGACGCCTATGCCCGCACCACCGGCGGCCTGGGCGTGTGCCTGACCAGCACCGGCACCGCCGCCGGCAATGCCGCCGGCGCCATGGTCGAAGCGCTGACCGCCGGCACGCCGATGCTCCATATCACCGGCCAGATCGAGACGCCGTACCTGGACCAGAGCCTGGCCTACATCCACGAAGCGCCGGACCAGCTCACCATGCTGAAGGCCGTGTCGAAAGCCGCCTTCCGCATCCGCAGCGCCGACACCGCGATCAGTACCATCAAGCTGGCGGTGCAGACCGCGCTGACGGCGCCGACCGGCCCGGTCAGCGTGGAGATCCCGATCGACATCCAGGCCGCGCTGATCGACATGCCGGTCGACCTGCAGCCGCTGCCGGTGCCGCGGCACGTGCCGTCGCCGCACGCGCTGGATGCGCTCGCCGAGCGCCTGGCCCGGGCGAAGCGCCCGCTGCTGTGGCTGGGCGGCGGCGCGCGCCACGCCAGCAAGCAGGTGCAGCGCCTGCTGGACCTGGGCTTCGGCGTGGTCACCAGCACGCAGGGCCGCGGCATCGTGCCGGAGGATGATCCGCGCTCGCTGGGCGCGTTCAACCTGCACAAGCCGGTCGAGGCCTTCTATCAGACCTGCGATGCGATGCTGGTGGTGGGCTCGCGCCTGCGCGGCAATGAAACCCTGAAGTACGAACTCAAGCTGCCGCGCCCGCTGCTGCGCATCGATGCCGATCCCGCCGCCGAAGGCCGCTGCTACATGAGCGACTACTTTGTCAGCGGCGACGCCGCGCTGGCGTTGGACGCGCTCGCCGACCGGCTCGAGCAGCGCATGCAAATCGACCCGGCCTTCGCCGCCGACCTGCGCCGCGCGCACGACACCGCCGTCAACGGCCTGGTCGATGGCCTCGGCCCGTATTCGGCGCTGGTGCAGGCGCTGCAGGGCGCGGTCGGCCGCAACTTCAACTGGGTGCGCGACGTGACCGTGTCGAACAGCACCTGGGGCAACCGCCAGTTGCGCATCTTCGACTCGCGTGCCGGGGTACATGCGCTCGGCGGCGGCATTGGCCAGGGCCTGGCGATGGGTATCGGCGCCGCGATCGGCGCCGCCGCCACCGGCTCGGGCAAGAAGACCTTCACGCTGGCCGGCGACGGCGGCTTCATCCTGAACCTGGGCGAGCTGGCGACCGCGGTGCAGGAGCGCGCCGACATGGTGATCGTGCTGATGAACGACAAGGGCTACGGCGTGATCAAGAACATCCAGGACGCGCAGTACGGCGGCCGCCGCCACTACGTGGACCTGCATACGCCGGACTACGCCACGCTGGCGAAGTCGCTGTCGCTGCGCCACGCGCGTGTCAGCAACCTGGCCGAGGCGGGCGCCGCGCTCGAGGCGGCCAAGGCCGAGTCCGGTCCGTTCCTGCTGGAAATCGACATGCTGTCGATCGGTTCCTTCAAGACCATCTTCGCCGGCCCCCCGGTGAACAAGGACAACGAAGAGCCGGCGCGCGAACAAACCACCATCACCGCCTGAGGGAGACCCGCGATGCTGCATGTGTCCATGGTTGGCTGCGGCGCGATCGGCCGCGGCGTGCTGGAATTGCTCAAGAGCGATCCGGACGTGGTGTTCGACGTGGTGATCGTGCCGGAGCACACGATGGACGAGGCCCGCGGCGCGGTCTCCGCGCTGGCGCCGCGCGCCCGTGTCGCCACGCACCTGGACGACCAGCGGCCCGACCTGCTGGTCGAGTGCGCCGGCCACCATGCGCTGGAAGAGCACATCGTGCCGGCGCTGGAGCGCGGCATCCCGTGCATGGTGGTGTCGGTGGGCGCGCTGTCGGAGCCCGGCATGGCCGAGCGGCTGGAAGCCGCCGCGCGCCGCGGCGGCACGCAGGTGCAGTTGCTGTCGGGCGCGATCGGCGCCATCGATGCGCTGGCCGCGGCGCGTGTCGGCGGGCTCGACGAAGTCATCTACACCGGCCGCAAGCCGGCGCGCGCCTGGACCGGCACGCCGGCCGAGCAGTTGTTCGACCTGGACGCGCTGACCGAGACCACGGTGATCTTCGAAGGCACCGCGCGCGACGCCGCGCGCCTGTACCCCAAGAACGCCAACGTCGCCGCAACCGTGTCGCTGGCCGGCCTCGGGCTGGACCGCACCGCGGTAAAGCTGCTGGCCGATCCGCATGCGGTGGAGAACGTGCATCACGTGGAAGCGCGTGGGGCGTTTGGCGGGTTCGAGCTGACCATGCGCGGCAAGCCGCTGGCGGCGAACCCGAAGACCTCGGCGCTGACGGTGTTCAGCGTGGTGCGGGCGCTGGGGAACCGGGCGCACGCGGTATCGATTTAAAGAACTTGAGGCGCCAACGACCGCTGCGTGTTTGCTCCCCTCTCCCGCGCGCGGGAGAGGGGAGTTCCGCAGCAGCATTTGAGAATGCCGTCGCAACAAGGCACCGCAGCAAGATCCCGCAGGCAAAGACAGACTTAGCAGGCAACGACATGAAACACCAAGAAGTACTCCCCATCTGCATTGCCGGCGAATGGCGCCTCGGCACCGGCGACCGCTACGGCACGCGCTACCCGGCCACCGGCGAAGTGGTGGCTGAACTGAACGCCGCCAGCCTGGCGGACGTGGAGGAAGCCGTGCAGGGCGCCCATCAGGCCTTCCTCACCAGCGGCTGGGCCCAGCGCAAGCCGCATGAGCGCGCCGCCGCGCTGTACCGCGTGGCCGAGCTGATCCGCGCCAAGGGCGAGCAACTGGCCCAGCGCCAGCGCCTGGACAACGGCAAGCCCATCAGCGAGACGCGCGCGCTGGTCGCCAGTGCCGCCGGCACCTTCCAGTTCTTTGCCGCCGCCTGCGAGACGCTGGAAGAAACCATCACGCCCCAGCGCGGCGACTGCCTGACCATGAGCGTCTACGAGCCGATGGGCGTGGTCGCGGCGATCACGCCGTGGAATTCGCCGATCGCCAGCGAGGCGCAGAAGATGGCGCCCGCGCTCGCCGCCGGCAACGCCGTGGTGGTCAAGCCCGCCGAGGTCACGCCGCTGATGGCGCTGGAACTGGCGCGCATCTGCGAAGAAGCGGGCGTGCCGAAGGGCCTGGTCAGCGTGCTGCCCGGCAAGGGTTCCGTGATCGGCGACGCCATCACCAAGCATCCGCTGGTGCGGCGCGTGTCGTTCACCGGCGGCACCACCACCGGCAAGCACATCGCCCATATCGCCGCCGACAAGATGATGCCGGTGTCGCTGGAGCTGGGCGGCAAGTCGCCGACCATGGTGTTCGACGATGCCGACCTGGACCATGCGGTCAACGGGGTGCTGTACGGCATCTTCAGTTCGTCGGGCGAGTCGTGCATCGCCGGTTCGCGCCTGTTCGTGGCGCGTTCGCAGTACGAGGCCTTCATGGACCGGCTGGCGCACGGCGCCGCGCAGCTGCGCGTGGGCGATCCCGCCGACGAGCGTACCCAGATGGGCCCGCTGATCACCGACCGCCATCGCGATTCGATCGAATCGTATGTCGCGGCGGGCGTGGACGAAGGCGGGCAACTGCGTAGCGGCGGCGTGCGCCCCGACGTGGCCGGCCTGCCCAACGGCTATTTCTACACGCCGACCATCATCGAAGGCCTGGATAACCACGCCCGCATCTGCCAGGAAGAAATCTTCGGGCCGGTGCTGGTGGCAATCCCGTTCGACGACGAGGACGACCTGATCGCGCAGGCCAACGACAGCGTGTACGCGCTCGCCGCCGGCATCTGGACGCGCGACTACAAGCGCGCCTGGCGCGTGGCCCGCGCGGTGCAGGCGGGCAATGTGTGGATCAACACCTACAAGCAATTCTCGATCGCGACGCCGTTCGGCGGCTGGCGCGACAGCGGCCTGGGCCGCGAGAAGGGACGACTGGGCATCCTGCAGTACATGGAGCAGAAAAGCGTGTACTGGGGCCTGAACGAACAACCGCTGCCGTGGGCCAACCACTGAACCCGGCAAGCTGGAGAGAAGCCATGATCAAGGTATTGGGAATCGACGAGATCGTGTACGGCGCGGATGACTTCGACGCCTGCCGCGGTTTCTTCACCGACTGGGGCCTGGCCATCAAGCGCGACGACGCGCAGGGGCTGGATTTCGAAACGCTGAACGGCTGCCGCGTGCTGGTGCGCCGCATCGACGATGCTTCACTGCCGCCCGCGATTGAGGCCGGCCCGACGTTGCGCGAAGTGGTGTGGGGTGTCGAATCGCAGGCATCGCTCGACCATCTGGCTCGCGCAATCGCCGATGCGCCGGGCTTTATCAGGCAAGGCGACGGCGACACGCTGCGCCTCGGCTGCACCGACCCGAACGGGCTGGCCGTGCGTTTCCAGGTCACGCGCAAGCATGACGTGCAGGTCGAATGCGCGCTGATGAATACCTGGAACGACAAGCCGCGCATGAACCAGCGCAGCCCGATCTACGATCACGCCACGCCGATTGAAGTCGGCCACGTGGTGTTCTTCGTGAAGGATGTCAAGGCCACCGAGCAGTTCTATGTGGAGAAATTCGGCTTCGTGCCGTCTGACCGCTATCCGGACCGCGGCGCGTTCCTGCGCTGCGCCGCGGACGGCGGCCACCACGACCTGTTCCTGCTGCAGCTGCCGGAACCCAAGAGCGGCCTCAACCATGTCGCCTTCACCGTGCGCGATATCCATGAAGTGTTCGGCGGCGGCTTGCACGTGTCGCGCAAGGGCTGGGACACGCAGCTTGGCCCGGGCCGGCATCCGATTTCTTCGGCCTACTTCTGGTACTTCAAGAACCCGGCCGGCGGACTGATCGAGTACTACGCCGATGAAGACCAGCTCGACGAACACTGGGAACCGCGCGCCTTCGAACCGGGCCCGACCATGTTCGCCGAATGGGCGATCGAGGGCGGCATCGACGGCAACACGCGCCGGCAGAAGAACGCGGGCGGCCCGGCAGGCAAGTTCCTGACCGAGAAGCGGTAAGCAGAGAAGCGCAACAGAAGGAAGCAGCAATGAGTGCCCACCAGTCCCTGACCCTGCGGGTCCAGGCCATGCGCTACGAAGCGCGCGGCGTGGTCAGCATCGAACTGCAAGATCCCGACGGCAAGACCCTGCCCGAGTACCGCCCGGGCGCCCATATCGACCTGCACCTGGGCAACGGCCTGGTGCGCAGCTACTCGCTGTGCGGGGCGCCGGAAACGCGCAACCGCTACACCGTGGGCGTGCTGCTGGACCGCGGCAGCCGTGGCGGCTCGCGCTATGTGCACGAGCAGCTGCGCGTGGGCGCCACGCTGACGGTGGGCGCACCGCGCAATAACTTCGAACTGGACGAGAGCGCCGCGCATACCGTGCTGGTCGCCGGCGGCATCGGCGTTACGCCGATCGTCTGCATGGCGCGGCGGCTGGCCGAGCTGGGCAAGTCGTTCACGCTGATCTACTGCGCGCGTTCGCGCGCCGAGGCGGCGTTCGTCGATGCGCTGTCGGCCTACGGCGACGCGGTGCGCTTCCATTTCGACGACGAAGCGGGTGCGCCGCCGGACCTGAAGGCGATGCTGGGAGAGCAGGAGGCGCAGACGCACTTCTACTGCTGCGGCCCGGGCCCGATGCTGAATGCATTCGAGGCCGCGTGCGCGGCGCATGCCTACCCCAATGTCCATATCGAGCGCTTTGCCGCCGACCCGTCGACCGAGGCGGTGCAGGAAGGCGAATACGTGGTGCAGCTGTCGCGCACCGGCTCGCTGGTCAAGGTGCCGCCGGGCAAGTCGCTGCTCGATGCGCTGCTCGATTCCGGCGTGGAAGTCGAGTACAGCTGCCGCGAAGGCGTGTGCGGCTCGTGCGAGACCGCGGTGCTCGAAGGCTGCCCCGACCACCGCGACAGCGTGCTGAGCAACAGCGAGCGCGCCAGCAACAAGACCATGATGGTGTGCGTGTCGGGGTGCAAGGGCAGCAAGCTGGTGCTGGATTTGTGATCCTGTCGCACCGCCCCTGAACACCGACGGTGCTCCCCTCTCCCCGCATGGGGAGAGGGCAGGGTGAGGGGTGGTTTGGCAAGGAACCATGCCACCAGAACCGCCGGCGCGCACCCCCGGCCCCTCTCCCGCTTCGCGGGAGAGGGGAGCAAACCTCCCGCACGGCGGGCCACCCCAGAATCAACCGAGAAGTCCCGTGCTAACCCAGAGACAAGACGCAGCGTCCCCCGGCGCACCGGTGGCCGCCACCGCAGGTATCGTGACCGCGGCGGACAGCTCCGGCCAGAGCGCGGCGAGCGCGCGCAGTGGCCCGCTCACGCGCGGCAATATCGTCGCCCGCATCGAGCGCATGCCCGGCAACGCCATGCACGTGCGGGCCCGGCTGCTGATCGGCCTGGCCACCTTCTTCGACGGCTTCGATGTGATTGCCATCGCCGCCACGCTGCCGCTGCTGATCGCGCAGTGGTCGCTCACGCCGGGGCAGATCGGCTTTCTGATCGCGGCGCCGTCGGTCGGCCAGCTGGTGGGGGCGCTGCTGTTCCCGGGGCTGGCCGAGCGCTTTGGCCGCTTGCGCTCCATCGGCTGGAGCGCCGGCATCATCGGCCTGATGAGCCTGGCGTGTGGCTTTGCGCCGTCGTTCGAGATCTTCGCGCTGCTGCGCATCGTGCAGGGCCTGGGACTTGGCGGCGAGCTGCCGGTGGCAGCGACCTATATCAACGAGGTCACGCGCGCCCATGGCCGCGGGCGCTTCGTGCTGCTGTACGAAGTGGTGTTCCCGATCGGGCTGATGGTATCCAATGGCATCGGTGCCTGGCTGGTGCCGCACTACGGCTGGGAAGTCATGTACTTCATCGGCGGCGCGCCGCTGGTGCTGTTCTTCATCCTGCGCCGCGTGATTCCGGAATCGCCGCGCTGGCTGGCGGAGAAAGGCCGGCTGGAAGAGGCCGATGCCGCGCTGCGTGCCTTCGAGGCACGCGCCCGCACGCCGCTGCCGCCGCCCGGCGATACCAGCGCCTACGAACGCATGGGCCAGCACCCGCGCCGGCGCGTGCGCGACCTGGTCAGCAAGGCCTATCTCGGCCGCACGCTGGCGGTGTGGATGTTGTGGGCCACCTGCGGCTTTATCCAGTACGGGCTGTCGACGTGGCTGCCCACGGTCTACAAGACCGTCTACCACGCGCCGCTGCAGCTGGCGCTGAACCTTGCCGCCGGGGCCTCGGTGCTGGGCGTGGTGGGCTCGCTGGTCTGCGCCATGATCGTCGACAAGGTCGGGCGCAAGCCGGTGATCAACGTGTCGTTCCTGCTGTGCGCGCTGTCGCTGGTGCTGGCAGGGGTGTTCCACGCCGCCAATGTGTACGTGGTCGCGACCTTCTGCGCGCTGGCAATGGGGTTCCTGGCCAGCGGCTTCATCACGGCCTATGTCTATACGCCGGAGCTGTATCCGACCAGCGTGCGCGCCATGGGCTGCGGCCTGGGCGGCGCCTGGCTGAAGCTGGCGGCCATCTTCGCGCCTGGGCTGATCGCCAGCACCATCGGCAGCGGCGACCTCAGCTTTGCCTTCTTTGCGCTGTCGGTGGTGCCGGCACTGGCGGCCGTCACCGTGCATTGCCTCGGCATCGAGACCAAGGGGCGGGTGCTGGAAGAACTGGAGGTCTGAACGGGCCCGTGCGGTTCCCTCAGTGTTCCAACAGGGCTGCGCCGCAATGCCGGCGCGGCCCTTTTTTCTTTATGCCTGCGCGCGCAGCAGCTTGCGCAGCCCCTGGTACACCGCCTCGCGTTCCTGCGGCGACAACTGCCGGATCACCTCCGCCTGGCCGCGCCGCGCCAGCGGCATCACCTGGTCGTGCAGCGCGGTGCCGGCTTCGGTGATTTCGCACAGCAGCTTCTTGCGCGGCGTGTTGCCGGCCGAAGTCAGTTGCACCAGCCCGCGGTCCTCCAGCAGCCGCAGCGTGCGGCTCACCAGCGCCTTGTCCGAGGTCGATTGCGCCACCAGCTCGGCAAACGGCAACGCGCGCGCATGCGCCAGCAGCGCCAGGATGCGCCATTCCGGCACGGTCAGGCCGAACTGTTCCGCATAAGGCTTGGTCACCGTGCTGCGCAGCGCGGTCACCAGCTGGCTCAGCATCGTGGTCAGGAAGTTATCAACGGTCAGGCCGCTGCCGGCCTCGTCGAGGTCGGTCCAGGGGCTGGTGTTGTCGGCGGGGGCGGTGGCGGGCGCGGGCTTGCCGTGGGCGGGCGCGGCATCACGGGACATGCGTTCCTCTTGGTCTGGTCTGCCGGCCAGGATGCGTGGCCGGTGGGCGGGGCAGATTGTCTCACAGGCGCTTGCCAATGCCGCCATCAGTATCTCGATGCGATGACTACAGAATGACCTTTATAAATAGTTGAGCGTCAATTGGTATTTAACGTAAGTTGAGTTGTCAACTTATGCGGCATACGATGCTTGTGTTCCTTTATGGGATCAACGTTTTACCAATAAAACAACCGCACAGAGTTGTAACCCGAGCCAACCCTGTTTCCGCGACGTGCTGACCGCCACGACTGCGTCGCGAATGCGCCCCCACAGGAGCTGTAGATGAGACAACGTCCCCAACGTCCCCAACGTCCCCTTGCCGGTGTCGTCGCCACCACTGCCATGGCCGCGCTTGCGCTGGCCGCGGGCAGTGCGCTGGCCACCGCCGCCTATCCGGCCAAGGCCGTGACCATGGTGGTGGCCTACCCGCCCGGCGGCGACACCGACGCCATGGCCCGGCTCTACGCCGACAAGCTGTCGGCCCGCCTGAAGCAGCCCGTCATCGTCGAAAACCGTCCCGGCGCCGGTGGCGTGGTCGGCGCCGCGTTCGTCAGCCGCGCGCCGGCGGACGGCTACACGCTGCTGTACACGCCCAATCCGTTCACGCTGGCGCCGATGGTGCTCAAGCTGGCGCCGTCGGCCAGCTATGACCCCCTGCATGGCTTCACGCCCGTGATCCAGACCGCCGTGCAGGCGGTGCTGCTGGTGGCCAACCCGCAGGCGGGTGTGAAGACCGTGGGCGAGATGGTGGCCGCGGCCCGGGGCGGCAAGACGCTGACCTATGGCAGCCCGGGCGCGGGCTCGCCGATGCATATCGCAGGCGAGATGCTGAACCGCGCCGCCGGCGTGAAGATCCAGCACGTGCCCTACAAGGGCGTAGCGCCCGCGGTCAACGACGTGGTGGCGGGGCACGTGCCGTTTGCCTACGTCACGCTGGGCCCGGTGGCGCAATACATCAACACGGGCCGGCTGATCCCGCTGGCGATCACCGATGCCCGGCGCTCGCCGCTGCTGCCCAACGTGCCGACACTGGCCGAGCTGGGCTACAAGGACGTGGTGGTCGGCGCGTGGCACGGCGTGATGGCGCCCAAGGGCACGCCGCCCGAGGTGGTCAAGGTGCTGAACCAGCAGCTCAACGACGTGCTGCGCCTGCCCGACGTGGCCGACAAGATGGCGACGTTCGGCGCCACGCCCGTGGGCGGCGCGCCGGCCGCGCTGGAGAAGGTCAACGCGGCCGACTACGAGCGCCTGGGCAAGGTGATCCGCGACCTGGCGATCACCGCCGAATGACCCGCGCCAGCGCCATCGCATCGCCGCCACATCCCATGGACAACGACAGGCAGGAGGCCGGCATGAGCAAGGCCATCGTGGGCACGTCCACGCCGCAGGTGACCGCGCGGGAAAAGGTCATGGGCCGCGCGCAGTATGCCGGCGACCTCAAGTTGCCCGGCATGCTGCACGCCAAGGTGCTGCGCAGCCCGCACCCGCACGCACGCATCGTGCGCATCGACACGGCCGCGGCGAAGGCGCTGCCCGGCGTGAAACTGGTGGCGACCGGGTACGACGTGCCCGCCCGCCACTGGGGCCCGCACCGCAAGGAGCAGCGCATCCTGGCCTGCGGCGTGGTGCACCATGTCGGCGAGGAAGTGGCCGCGGTGGTGGCCGTCAGCGAGGAGATCGCGCGCGATGCGCTGGACCGGATCCACGTCGAGTACGAGGTCCTGCCCGCACTGCTGACGCCGGCCGCGGCCCTGGCGGAGGGCGCGCCCGAGATCCACACCGGCACGCGCAATATCGGCCATGAAATGCGCATCGTGCGCGGCGACGTCGATGCCGCGTTCGCGGCCTGCGCCGCGGTGTACGAAGCCACCTACGACATGCATTCGCAGTACCCGGGCTACCTCGAGCCGATGGCGTCGGTCGCGGCGCAGGACGGCAACGGCCGGCTCACGGTGTGGGCGTCGACGCAGTCAGTGTTCCTGGCGCGGGCGCGGCTGGCCGAGGCGCTGGACCGGCCGGTGTCGACCATCCGCGTGGTGCAGGCCACCACCGGCGGCGGCTTCGGCGCCAAGATCGTCGAGGAGAACAACAGCCTGATCTGCGCCTTCCTGGCCAGCCGGCTGGAGCGTCCGGTGCGGCTGGTCAACAACCGGCTGGAAGACTTCCAGGGCGCGCGCGCCAGCGTGCCGATGCAGGTCTGGCTGCGCATGGGCCTGTCCGCCGACGGCGTGATCCTGGCCAAGGACGTGCGCATCACTGCGGAGTGCGGCGCCTACTCCGGACTTGCCGGGGATGTGATGCACGTCACCGCCATGCGCAGCGATAACATGCACCGCCTGCACAACGTGCGCTCGCACGCGGTGATGGCCTATACCAACAACCCGCCACGCGGTGCCTTCCGCGGCTTCGGCGGGCAGCAGATGCAGTTTCCGCTGAACTGCCACCTGACGGTGCTGGCCGGCATGCTCGGCATCGACCCCGTCGAAGTGCACAAGCGCAATGCCATCGGCGCCGGCGAGACCAGCGTGCACGGCTGGAAGATCAGCAGCACCGGCATGGCCGAATGCCTCGACATGACGCGCCGGGCCATCGGCTGGGACGAAAAACGCGCGGCCCCGCGCGGCACCGGCACGCGCCGGCGCGGCGTCGGCATTGCCGCGGCGATGCATGTCAGCGGCAACCGCACCCTGGGCAACTGGGACGGCTCGACCATCCTGCTCAAGATGAACGAGGACGGCCGCGTCATGCTGCAGACCAGCGAGTGCGACATGGGGCAGGGCGCCAACACCATGCTCAGCCAGATCTGCGCGCAGGAGCTGGGCATTCCGCTGTCGCACGTCACCGTGATGGCGCCGGATACCGATACCGCGCCGTTCTGCCTGGGCTCGCTGGCGTCGCGCGTGACCATCATCTCGGGCAACGCGGTGCTGCGCGCGGCGCGCGAGGCGCGGCAGAAGCTGCTCGCACTCGCGGCGGAAAAGCTGGGCGTGGCGGCGCAGCAGCTGGTGATCGCCGATGGCCGCATCGCCGTGCCGGGGCAGCCGGAGCAGTCCGCCACGCTGGCCGAGATCGCGCGCCTGCATATCTTTCGCCACGGCGGCGAGGGCATCCACGTGCGCGCCAGCTACGACGCACCCACCGTGATGCACGATGCCGACTACTACGGCAACGTCGCGCCCGCGCATTCGTTCGCGGCGCAGGCGGTGGAGGTGGAGGTCGACACCAGCACCGGCCAGGTCACCGTGATCGACAGCTTTGTCGCCGACGACTGCGGCAAGGCCATCAATCCGCTCGCCGTGCATGGCCAGACCCACGGCGCCACCGTGCAGGCGATCGGCTGGACCCTGTACGAGAACCTGCAATACGAGGATGGCCGCCTGATGAACGGCAACTTTGCCGACTACACCATGCCGACTGCCGACGCGGTGCCGATGCTGCGCACCGACGTGGTCGAGTCGAACGACCCCAACGGCCCCTACGGCGCCAAGGGCGCCAGCGAGACTGCGATCCTGCCGGGCGCGGCGGCAATCGCCAATGCCGTGTTCGATGCCGTCGGCGTGCGCATCCAGTCGCTGCCGATCACGCCGGAGAAGGTGCTGGCGGGCCTGCCCGAACTGAATGACAAGGAGGCCGCCCGTGCGTGACTTTGCCTTCCTGGAGCCGGCCACCGTGGCCGAAGCCAGCCATCTGCTGGCCGACCTTGGCGACAGCTGCCGCATCTTTGCCGGCGGCACCGCGCTGATGCTCGGCATGCGCCAGCGCATGCTGACGCCGAGCCACCTGGTCTCGCTGGGCCGGCTCGACACGCTGCGCGGCATCACGTTCGATGCGCGCGAGGGCCTGCGCATCGGCGCGCTGGCGTTGCATGCCGAGGTCGCGCGCTCGCCGCTGGTGCAGGCGCACTACCCGATGCTGGCCAGCATGGCCGCGCGCGTGGCCAATCCACAGGTGCGCAACCAGGGCACGCTCGGCGGCAACCTCTGCTATGCCGATCCCGCCACCGATCCGCCCGGCTGCCTGATGGCGCTGGGCGCGCAAGTGGTGGTCAGCGGCCGCGGTGGCGAGCGCGTGATCGAGATCGAAGACTTCCTGGTCGACTACTACGTTACGGCGCTGGCCCCGGACGAAATCGTCACGCAAATCCGCGTGCCCGCGCCGGCAGCCGGGGCGGATGGCCGCTATGCGCGCTTCCTGCGCACCGCCGCCGAGCACCGCCCGCTCGCCAGCGTGGCGCTGGCGGTGCGGCGCGAGGGCGCGTTCTGCATCGAGGCCAGGCTGGCAGTGGGCGCGTCCACGCCGGTCCCGGCCCGGCTGCGCCGCGCCGAGGCGCTGCTCGCCGGCCAGACGGTGACGGCGGAACTGGCCGCGCAAGTCGCCACCATTGTCGCCGCGGATATCAACGCGGTGTCGGACGCGCGCGGGTCGGAAGCATACCGGCGCGAGATGGTGCGCGTGGTCGCGCGCCGCACCCTCGCCGAGCTGTTCGGCGTGGCCTCGGAATAAGGAGTCCCCATGAATGCAGTCAGCATAGAACTCACCGTGAACGGTGAAGAACACCAGGTGCAGGTGCCGGCGCGGCGCCTGCTGGCGGACCTGCTGCGCGACGACCTGAACCTGACCGGCACCAAGCGCGGTTGCGAGACCGGCATCTGCGGCGCGTGCTCGGTGCTGGTCGACGGCGAAGTGGTCAAGTCCTGCCTGATGCTTGCGGTGCAGGCGCGCGGGCGCCATGTGATGACGGTGGAGGGCCTGGCCGCCGACGGCCAACTGCATCCGCTGCAGCAGTGCTTCATGGACCATGGCGGGCTGCAGTGCGGCTATTGCACCCCGGGTTTCCTGATGGCTTCGTGCGCGCTGCTCGCCAACAATCCCAACCCGACCGAGGAAGAGGTCCGCCACGGCCTGAACGGCAACCTCTGCCGCTGCACCGGCTATGTCGGCATCGTCGAATCGGTCCTGTCCGCCGCGGAGAAAATGCGTGGAAATTGAAAAGACCCTGGTTACCGCGGCGCCGCCGGCGCGCGTGTGGGCGCTGCTGCTCGACCCCAACGTGATGGGCGCGTGCGTGCCTGGCATGGCATCGATCGAAGTGCTCAGCGAGGTCGAGTACATCGCCCACATGGCGGTCAAGATCGCCTTCATCAACGCGCGCTTCCGGCTGCATACGAAGATCGTCGAGACACGTGCGCCGCACTATCTGCGCACCGAGGGCACCGGCGAGGACGCTTCGGTGGCAAGCTCGCTGCGGCAGTCGAGCGAATTGTTCCTGACGCCGCTGGACGACGGCGGCACGCAGTTGCGCATGCGGGTGCAGGTGGATGTGCTGGGCCGGCTGGGTACGTTCGGCCTGAGCGTGATGAAGACCAAGGCCGACCGCATGTGGGACGAGTTCGGCGCCAACCTGCTGGCGCGGCTGTCGCCGCAGGGCGCGCAGCCTGCGCCTGAGCCTGTGGCGAGGCCGGCGCCTGCGCCGCAAGCAGCTTGCGTCGCGGCGGCGCCGGCGGTCAACGGCCACGCAGTCCAGCCGGCGCAGTCCGCGCAGCCGCCGTCAGCGCGGGCTGGGCTGTGGTCGCGCCTGTTCGGGCGCGGGCCGCATGCCGACATTTGCATCGAACTGCGCCGCCATGACGAGACCATCGTGGTGCGCTGGCCCGCGGCGCACGGCGAGCAGTGCGCGGCGTGGCTGCGCGAGTACCTGCGCCCGGTCGCATAGCGGCTGGCCGGCGGGGACTGTCCGCAATACGGGTACCCTATCGGGTGCAGGCGTGATATATGAGAGCGTTGCGCCAAGACCGACTATTGCAGAGACAGACCATGACGACCGATTCGCCGCAGGAAGCGACGCAGGAAAGCGGCCAGGAGGGTGCGCCGGAGAGCGCGCAGGACAAGTACATCGTGCCCGGGCTGGAGCGCGGCCTGCGCCTGCTGGGCGAATTCAGCAGCCGCGAGCGCACCTTGTCGGCCGCCGAGCTGGCGCGCCGGCTCAAGGTGCCGCGCTCGACGGTGTTCCGGCTGCTGGCCACGCTGGAAATGATGGGCTTCGTCGAGCGCACCGACGGCGGGCGCGAGTTCCGGCTGGGCATGGCGGTGCTGCGCCTCGGTTTCGACTACCTGGCCTCGCTCGAGCTGACCGAACTGGGGCGCCCGCTGCTGGACCGGCTGCGCGACGAGATCCACTACCCGTGCAACCTGGTGGTGCGCGACGGGCGCTTCATTGTCTACGTGGCCAAATCCGTGGCCTCGCGTCCGTTTGCCAGCACCGTCAATGTCGGCACGCGGCTGCCCGCGCATGCCACGGTGCTGGGACGCGTGCTGCTGGAAGACCTGTCGCTGGCCGAGCTGCGCGCGCTCTATCCGGAAGAGCGCCTCGAGGTCTATTCCGAAAGCACGCCGCGCACGGTCGAAGAGCTGTACGAGATGGTCCAGCGCGACCGCCGGCGCGGCTATGTGCTGCACGAAGGATTTTTCGAGGCCAGCATCTCCACCATCGCGGCACCGGTGCGCGACCGCAGCGGCAAGGTGGTGGCGGCGCTGGGCGCCACCATCCCGGCCGCGCGCATCGAGCCGGACCAGCTCGACAATATGGTGGAACAGGTCAGGCGCGCCGCGGCCGAGTTGTCGCGCCTGCTCGACTACCGGCCGGAGGTGCCCAGGCCGTTCGCCTGAGGGCAAGGTGCCGCCGCCATCAAGGGAAAGCAAGATGCAGCAAAGCAAGCAACGAACGAGGGCGCCGCGGCGGCGCCGGTGGCTGGCCGGCACGGTGGCCGCAGTAGTGGCGGCGTGCCTGCCCTGGCAGGCGGCGCAGGCGGCCGCTTGCGCCAACGTGCGCATCGTGGTGCCGTTTCCGGCGGGCGGTCCCGCGGACCAGCTCGCGCGCACGCTGGCCCACGGGCTGCAGCAGCGCCGCGGCATGCCCTTCGTGGTCGACAACAAGCCTGGCGCCAACGGCAATATCGGCATCGACGCGGTGCGGCGCGCGCCGGGCGATGGTTGCACGCTGCTGGTGGCGCCCGCCGGCAACCTGACCATCAACCCCACGATGATGCCTGGGCTTGCCTACGACGTCGGGCGCGATTTCCGGCCGGTGTCGCTGCTGGCGGGCTCGCCCAACGTGCTGGCGGTGCATCCGTCGGTGCCGGCAAACTCCGTGCAGGACTTGATCAAGCTGGCAAAGCAAGCCGACCATGCGGGCAAACCGCTCGGCTACGCCAGCCCCGGCGTTGGCAGCGGCCTGCACCTGGCTGGCGAATTGTTCCGCCACCAG
This sequence comes from Cupriavidus sp. H39, assembly GCF_050271075.1. Classification (NCBI taxonomy): domain Bacteria; kingdom Pseudomonadati; phylum Pseudomonadota; class Betaproteobacteria; order Burkholderiales; family Burkholderiaceae; genus Cupriavidus; species Cupriavidus sp. H39. The sequence continues at coordinate 2,499,769 of NZ_CP189846.1, read as the reverse complement.
GCCGGCATCGCGCTGCTGCACGTGCCGTACAAGGGCACCACGCAGGCGCTCAACGACGTGGTGGGAGGACAGGTGCCGGTGCTGTTCGGCACGTGGCCGACGCTGGCGCCGTTTATCCGGTCCGGCGCGCTGCGCGCGCTGGCGGTGACGCAGCCGAAGCGGTCACCGGCGGCGCCCGGCGTGCCGTCACTGGCCGAGCAGGGCGTGCCCGGCATCGACGTCAGTTCCTGGTACGCGCTGCTGGTGCCCAAAGCCACGCCCCAGCCCGCGGCCGATGCCCTCGGCGCCGACGTGCGCGCGCTGCTGGCCACGCCCGCGGTGCGGGCCGAGCTGCAGCGCCAGGGCATGGAGCCGGTGGGCAGCACGCCGCAGGCGCTCGAGCTGCGCATCCGCGAGGAAACCGCCACGTGGGCGAAGGTGATCCGGCAGTACGGGATCACCGCGCAGTAGCGTCGCCCCGGTAACCCATCAGTCCCGACAGGTCACGCGCGGCCTGCCGGACTTCCTTCGCCACGCGCTCGCGCAGCGTGCCGTCGGCTTCGAAGCGCTGCTGCGGCCCGGCCACGCTGATGGCGGCGATGACCGCGCCGTCGGCGCCGCGCACCGGTGCCGCGCACGCATCGATGCCCGGCTCGTAGGCCGAGAAACTCCAAGCGCAGCCGCGTTCGCGGTCGGCGGCCAGGATCTCGGCCAGCCGCGCGTGGGTGGCCGGGCTCTGCCCGGTGACCGTCGGCAGCGGATCGGGCCCCAGCAATTCGCGCAGCGTCTCTGCGGGCAACTCGGCAATCAGCATCCGGCCCGGCGTGGTCAGGTGCGCGGCCACGCGGCTGCCCACCTGGATATTGCTGACCAGCGCGGCCGCCGGCATCTGCCGCAGCAGGTAGAGCGCATCGCCGCCATCGCGCACCGCCAGGTAGGCCGACAGCTGCAGCGACGTACTGAGGCGGGCCAGCACGCGCCCGGCAAAGCTGGTCAGGTCGTTCGAGGCCAGCACGCGCGCGGCCAGCTTCAGGAAATTGAAGCCGACCTGGTGGCCGCCCTGTGGCAGCCGCTCGACCATGCCTTCATGCTCGAGCGTATCCAGCAGCCGCATCACGGTGACCCGGTTCACGTCGATGCGGCGGCCGACCTCGCTCAGGTTGGCGGTGGCACCGCCCTCGGCGATAAAGCGCAGCAAGCGCAGGCCGCGGATGACCGGCGACACCAGCTGGGCCTCGCGGCCATCTTCCGGCGCGGCGCTGTCGTCGAGGTCGGGTTCGGTCGGCATGGGGAACTTGGGCATCTTGGCGTTGGCAATCCATGGAAAACGGCCGCGCAGGCGGCCGTGCTTCGGTGAAACGCGGCCCGCGGCTTCAGCCGAGGGTGACGTTCCAGGCGTCGTAATCGTACACCCAGTCGGCATTGCCGCCGTCCTTGAGCCAGGCATTGCTGCGCGAGCCGATCTGGATGCGGCTGGTGCGCGCATGGCGCGCGGCCTGGTAGCGCGCCAGCGCGGCCGGCACGCCGGCGGCACCGTCCTTCGCAGCCTCGGCCAGGCAGCGCGCCAGCACCACGCCATCCTCGATCGCCATGCCCGCGCCCTGCGCCATGAACGGCATCATCGGATGGCAGGCGTCGCCCATCAGTGTGACCGGGCCTGCCGACCACGCCGGCAGCGGATCGCGCACGTACAGCGCGGAGATCAGCACCTCGTCGCAGGCCTCGAGCAGCGCGCGCGCCTCGGGGTGGAAGCCGGCATAGGCGCTGCGCAGGTCTGCCACGCGGCCCGGCGTGGTCCACGACTCATGGCGCCAGGCTGCCTGCGCGACGGTGGCAAAGATAAAGATGTCGCGGCCGCGGTTGAGCGGAAAGGTGACGATCTGCGTGGCCGCATCCGGGCCCCACCATTTGGTGAAGGCGCCCAGGTTGGGCACGCCGGCGAGGCGCTCGGCCGGCACCACGGCGCGATAGGCCACCACGCCGGTGAAGATCGGGCTTTCCTGGCCGAACAGCGCGGTGCGCACGGTGGAATGGATGCCGTCGGCACCGACCAGCACGTCGACGTGCTGGTGCGTGCCATTGGCAAAGCGCAGCGTCGCACCATCGGCACCGGCCTCGATCGCCACGGCCTGGTGGCCGAGCCGCACGCAGTCGGCCGGCACGGCGGCTTCCAGCGCGGTCATCAGGTCGGCGCGGTGCATGGTCAGCTGCGGCGCGCCATAGCGCCGCTCGGCCTCTTCCTGCATCGGCAGCCGCGACGTTTCCGCGCCGGTATCCCACATGCGGCTGATGCGGTGGCTGGGACGCGCGGCGGTTTCGCGCAGAGCCTCGCCAACGCCAAGCCCGTCCAGCGCGCGAACGGCATTTGGCGTCAGGTTGATATCGGCGCCGACGCGGGCGAAGCGGGGGGCTTGTTCGTAGACGATTGCGTCCAGGCCAAGTTTGCGTAGTGCGATGGCCGCGGCGAGGCCGCCGATGCCGGCGCCGTTGATTCCGATTTTGAGGGGCATGGTTTCCAGCTGGCTGGTTGGGAGATGTTCAAAAATGAACTATATGTTCATAAAAATATATAGGCGTGAAAGGGTGGACGTCAATTACGGGGGAACCCTAGGGGTGGGGGCGTCGCTTTATCGTTCTTGGCGGGCGCGGCTGTTTCGCCGGCGTAGCCGGCGAGTCACTTTTTGTCCGAGCGACAAAAAGTAACCAAAAAACGCGTCGCCTGAGCGGCTGGCTATAAATTACGCGGCGCTGGTCATATGGGCGGCGGTGCTTGCCGCTTGGATGTGGGTGCGCGTTCGACCCTGCTACGCTATGTGAGTCAGGGATAGTGCCTTCGATCACCCACTATTGGACAATCCCCATGCAGGGCGTAGGCCGCCTGCTGCCGGCCGTAACGCGGGGACGCCTGCGGCTGCTGCGCAGGCTCAATATGCGCTGGGGACATTGGGCGCTTGCGCGCAGCGCAGCCGAAGGCGTTCCTACGGTAACGCCAGCAGCAGGGACCACCCACCGCTCTGGGCTCGTTCAACCACCACTTCAACGCCCCTGCCACCGAAGCGCACCCCTGCGGCAGGCAGTCTAGCCTTATGAGGAAGCCAAGCCCCGTACGAAAACCCGGGGCACACTACGATAAGACATGCCGCCCGCAGGGCAGTAAACGCGCTTTTTGGTTACTTTTTGTCGCTCCCCTCCATGTCAGGATAGATGTCGCCCCGCCGCCTTTCGATGAAGGACAATGGAGGGCGGAAGCGGTTGGAGAATGAAACGCTATCCGGCGGAGTACAAGGAATGGGTGGTTGAGCAGATGATGCCGCCCGTGAACCGATCGGTTGTGGAGTTGGCCAGGGAGACGGGTGTCACGACGGTGAGCCTGCGCACCTGGCGCAACGAGGCGCGAGAGCAAGGACGAGTTGTGCCAGGCAACGGCAAACAGAGCGATAAGTGGTCCAGCGCGGACAAGTTCCGGGTGGTGCTGGAGACGGCGCCCCTGAGTGAAGCGGAGCTGTCCGAATACTGCCGCAGGAAGGGCATTCAGCCAGAACAGATCCGGCAGTGGCGTGCTGCCTGTGAGCAGGCGAATGCGAAGACGCCGCCCAAGGCAGACACACAGCTGCGCGAGGAAGCAACCGCGAAGAAGCGAATCCGTGACTTGGAGCGTGAGCTGAAGCGCAAGGACGCCGCGCTGGCGGAAACCGCAGCGCTGCTGGTGCTAAGAAAAAAAGCCGAGGCGATCTGGGGAAGGGACGAGGAGGATTGATCAACGTCTCGGATCGCCGCGAGGCCATTGCGTTGATCGATGAAGCGGTAAAGAGCGGCGCGCGCCAGGCCCTCGCGTGCGAGGAATTAGGTCTGAACGAGCGCACCTTGCAGCGCTGGCGCCATACGCCTGAGGATGGACGACCGGGCGCGCAGCGTCCGGTGCCGGCCAACAAGCTCAGCGAGGCCGAGCGTGAGGCCGTGCTGGCCGCGGCCAACGAGCCCGGCTGCGAGGGCCTGACGCCGCACCAGATCGTACCCAGGCTGGCCGACGAAGGCCGTTACCTGGCCTCGGAGTCGACCTTCTACCGCGTGCTCAAGGCCGCCGGCCAGGCGCGCCGGCGCGGACGCGGCCACGAAGCCAAGTCGCGTCCGTTGACCACCCACCGAGCCGACGGACCCAACCAGGTGTGGTGCTGGGATATCACGTGGATGCCCACGACGGTGAAAGGTCGCTTCTTTTACTGGTACATGATGCAGGACATCTACAGCCGCAAGCTGGTAGTCAACGAGGTGCACGAGAGCGAATCGGCCAACCATGCCAGCGAACTGCTGTCGCTGGGCTGTTTGCGCGAGAAGACCGCCGGCCGGCCGCTGGTGCTGCATTCGGACAACGGCAGCGTCATGAAAGGAGGGACGATGCTGGCGATGATGGGTTACCTGGGCGTGCAGCCCTCATACAGTCGTCCGCGTGTGAGCAATGACAACGCTTACGCGGAAGCGCTGTTCCGCACAGCCAAGTACTGCCCGCTGTGGCCGGATCGGCCATTCGATACGCTGCAGCAGGCGCGCGATTGGGTCCATCGGTTCGTGCGTTGGTACAACGAGGAGCACCGCCACAGTGGCCTAAAGTACGTCACGCCGAACCAGCGGCACCGCGGTGAAGCGCCGCCCCTACTGGCGCGACGCACGATGCTGTATCAGGCAGCCCGCGCCCGACATCCGCAGCGCTGGTCGCGAGGGATCCGGAATTGGAAACTGGATCCAGTGGTCTTCTTGAACCCCGAACGAGCTGAGCAGGAGGCTAGGGAGCACCGGAAAGCAGCATAACGGCGGACGCGACAACTACCTTGACACACACCGCTCGGACAAAAAGTAACCCGCCCAGCAGGGCGGAACCCGGCGGTTCAAAAGCCGACAGCATGTCACCAAAAGCGACCCAACCCAGCCCCCACCTCAAAGCCCCAACACAATCTTCGCAATGATATTGCGCTGAATCTCATTGGATCCCCCATAGATCGACGCCTTGCGATAGTTGAAATAGCGCGGCGCCAGCACCGCCGCATAGTCCGGCCCGACACGCGGCGGCGCCTCGCGTCCCTGCAGTTGCGCCCACGTGTCCTGCACGAACGGCAGCGCCGCGGGCCCAGCCGCCTCTACCGCAAGCTCGCTGGCCGCCTGCAGGGTCTCAGTGCCCGTGAGCTTGAGCATGCTCGACGCAGCCCCGATCGAAGTGCCCGATTCCACGCCCGAAAACACCCGCAATTCCACCGCTTCGAGCGCGGCCGCGCGCAGGTGCAGCGCGGCCAGCTTGCGGCGGAACACCGGATCGTCCAGCAGTCGGCCACCGTCGTCGCCAGGCTGTTCCGCCGCGATCTCGGCGATCTTGGACAACTGCTTGCGCAGCATCGGGCTATACGTGCCGCCGCGCTCGAACTCCAGCAGGTACTTGGCATAGGTCCAGCCCTTGCCTTCCTCGCCGATGCGGTTGGCGACCGGCACCCGCACGTTCTCGAAGAAAACCTGGTTCACCTCCTGCTGCCCGGGCATGGGGCCATCCAGCGTCGGCAGCGCAGACACCGTGATGCCGGGCGTATGCATGTCGAGCAGCAGGAACGAAATCCCTTCCTGGCGCTTCGATTCGCGGCTGGTGCGCACCAGGCAGAACATCCAGTCGGCCCATTGCGCATGCGTGGTCCAGATCTTGGAGCCGTTCAGGATGTAGTGCTCGCCATCGCTATCGGTGCCAGGGTCGGCGCGCAGCTGCAGCGACGCCAGGTCGGAGCCGGAGTTGGGCTCGGAATAGCCCTGGCACCACCAGACGTCGGAGCTGAGGATGGGCGGCAGGAAGCGCTGCTTCTGCTCGGGCGTGCCGTACTTCATGATCACCGGCGCCACCATCTTCAGGCCCATCGGCGACACCGGCGGGCATCCCGCGGCGGCCAGTTCTGACTGGAAGATAAAGCGCTGGGCCGCGCTCCATCCGGGGCCGCCATATTCTTTGGGCCAGTTCGGCGCGGCCCAGCCGCGCGCATGCAGCGCCTTCTGCCAGCGCAACTGTCCGGCCTTGTCGAGGTAGCCGTTCTTGGACTGCGCCATCATCGCGCGCAGGTCGGCGTCATAGGCCTGGGCAATCCAGGCGCGCACTTCTTCGCGGAACTGCTGGTCTTGCGGGGAGAACTCGAGATGCATCGACGGGCCTCGCTGGGTAATCGACAGGGTTGTGTGCGTCGGTGTTTCGGCGGGCTCAGGCCGCGGCCTGCGCGGGATAGAGCAGGTCGGCATAGCGGCGCAGGTGGTGCTCGGCCGAGCCCAGCTGCAGGTCGATCGCCGTGACGCGCTTGAAGTAGTGGCCCACCGCCAGTTCCTCGGTCACGCCCATGCCGCCGTGGATCTGCACCGCGCCCTGGCCGACGAAGGCGCCCGCCTGGCCGGCCTGGATCTTCGCCGCGCAGGCCGCCTGCGCGCGCACCGGTGGTGCGCTGGCGGCCTGCATGGCGGCCACCTGCGTCAGCGCCACGGATTGCTCCAGCTGCATGTACATATCGGCCATGCGATGCTGCAGTGCCTGGAAGGTGCCGATCGGCACGCCGAACTGCTTGCGCTGGCGCGCATAGTCGATGGTGTCGGCCAGCATGCGCGCCATCGCGCCATTGGCTTCGGCTGCCAGCGCAACCATGGCCTGGTCGCACAGCTGCTCGATCAGTGCCAAGGCTGCGCCTTCGGCGCCGATGCGCTGGCTGGCCGGTACCTGCACGTTGTCCAGCAGCACCTCGGCGGCGCGCTGCCCGTCGAAGGTCGGGTATTCGCGCAGCGTCACGCCCGGCGTGTCGCGTGCGATCCAGAACAGGCTGATGCCGCGCGGGTCCCGACGCGCGCCGCTGCTGCGGGCGCTGACCAAAAGATGCGAGGCGAACGGCGCGCCGGCCACGGCGTGCTTGTGCCCGCTGAGCCGGTAGCCGTCGCCCTGGCGCGTGGCGCTGGCCTGCACGTCGTGCCGGCAGTAGCGGCTGGCGGGCTCGGCATGGGCCCACGCCACGGTGGCCTCGCCGCCGATGATGGCCGGCACCCACTGCGCCGCCAGTTCAGGGCTGCCGTGCATCAGCGCGCCGCCGCCCAGCACCACGGTGCCCAGGTAAGGTTCCAGCACCAGGTGGCGGCCCAGCTGTTCCATCACGACCATGTGTTCGACCGCGCCGCCGCCGAGGCCGCCCAGCTGCTCGGGGAAGGCCGCGCCGAGGATGCCGAGGTCGCGGGCAAACGCGCGCCAGCAGTCCGGGCGCCAGCCGGCCGCGGACTGCACCGCCGCGCGGCGCGCTTCGAAATCATAGTGATCGGCCAGGTAACGCGCGAGCGTGTCGCGCAGCATCGACTGTTCTTCGCTGAACTGGAAATCCACCTTGGCTCCTTCGGATGAGGGTGAGGCGTGATTGGCGGGAGTCTGGCGGGCATCTTCCGGCCAAGCCGTCCGGCGGCGCATCGTCGCATCGGACGAAGCTGACCGCCTGGCCGGCGGCGCCTTCTTTTGCGGCGCTGCGACAAAAAATGGCCGATGCCGCTTCGTCGCTTCCGACGATGGTGGAACCGGCCAGGGTTCCGAGAATGCGGAACCGGCATCCGCCGTGCCACCATCCCAGTCGAGGAGCTCCACGCCATGCATCCGCACATCCACGCGCAGCGCACGCCCGACAAGCCCGCCGTCATCATGGGCAGCAGCGGCGCCGTCGTCACCTACCGCGAGCTGGACCAGCGCTCGAACCAGGTCGCCCACCTGTTCCGCAAGCTGGGCCTGCAGCCTGGCGACCGCGTGGCTTTCATGGTGGAGAACCATCCGCGGCTGTTCGAGCTGTGCTGGGGCGCGCAGCGCAGCGGCATTGTCTATATCTGCCTGAGCACGCGCCTGAACGCCGCCGACGCGGCCTATATCGTCAATGACAGCGGCGCCCGCCTGCTGATCACCACGCACACGCAGGCGGAAATTGCGGCGGCGCTGACCGGCCAGACGCCCGCCTTGCAGGGCCGCCTGATGCTGGACGGCACGGTGCCGGGCTATGACGCCTATGAGGCCGCGCTGTCCGGCTGCCCGGCAACGCGCATCGACAACGAAGTGACCGGTGGCGACATGTTGTATTCGTCCGGCACGACCGGCCGGCCCAAAGGTGTATATGCACCTCCGTCGAGCCCCGACATCGAGGCGCCGACGACGCTCACCGCCCTGTGCCAGCGGCTCTATGGCTTCGATGCCGACACGCGCTACCTGTCGCCCGCGCCGCTGTACCACGCGGCGCCGCTGCGCTACACCATGTCGGTGCAGGCCGTGGGCGGCACCGCCGTGGTGATGGAGCATTTCGACGCCGAGCAGTTCCTGCGGCTGGTGCAGGCCCACCGCATCACGCACACGCAACTGGTGCCGACGATGTTCTCGCGCATGCTCAAGCTGCCCGACGCGCAGCGGCAGGGCTATGACGTGTCGTCGCTGCGCGTGGCGATCCATGCCGCCGCGCCGTGCCCGGTGCAGGTGAAGGAAGCCATGATCGCGTGGTGGGGACCGGTGATCTGGGAGTACTACGCCGGCACCGAGGGCAATGGCGTGACCGTGGTCAACACGCCGGAATGGCTGGCGCGCAAGGGCACGGTGGGGCGGGCCATGGTGGGCAAGCTGCGCATCTGCGGGCCGGACGGCGCGCTGCTGCCGCCGGGCGAGCCGGGCACGATCTACTTTGCCGAGGGCCGCGCCTTCTCCTACCACAACGACGAGGCCAAGACCGCGGAGACGCGCCATCCGCAGCATCCGGACTGGAGCACCATCGGCGATGTCGGCTATGTCGACGCCGACGGGTACTTGTACCTGACCGACCGCAAGGCCAACATGATCATCTCCGGCGGCGTCAACATCTACCCGCAAGAGGCCGAGAACCTGCTGATGACGCATCCAAAGGTGATGGACGTCGCCGTGATTGGCGTGCCCAACGAGGATTTCGGCGAAGAGGTCAAGGCCGTGGTGCAGCCCGCCGACATGGGCCAGGCCGGGCCCGAACTGGCCGCCGAGCTGATCGCGTTCTGCCGCGCCAACCTGTCCGCCATCAAGTGCCCGCGCTCGGTGGACTTCGAGCCCGAGTTGCCGCGCCTGCCCACCGGCAAGCTGCTCAAGCGGCTGCTGCGCGACCGCTACTGGGCCGGGCACGCCAGCAAGCTGGTGTGAGTCCGGCAAACGGTGCCTGGCCGCTGCGCGGGTTTGAGCGAGCGCAGCGGTTTACGTCATAATTCCTCGCTACACCACAGCCACGGCCACCCGCCTGCGTGTTGCAGCCGGGGGCGCATTGCGCGCCCGCCCAGGGCCGCGATGTGCGGGAGACGACAAACAGCCAATGGCAAGTATCGAGGAGACCGGACGGCGCACGCCGCCACCTGCCGGCGCGGCATCGCTGGCCGCCAAGCTGCGTCCGCCGCTGCTGACCCCGTTCCAGGTCCAGCGCGCGGCGATCTGTGATGCCGTGTGCGCGGCCGGCTTCGTCAAGCTGGTGCTGGTGCGCGCGCCCGCCGGCTTCGGCAAGACCACCGCCATGCTCCAGTGCCGCGCGCGGCTCGAGGCCGCGGGCGGCCGCACCGCGTGGCTCACGCTGGACCGCTCCGACAATGACACCTCGCGCTTCCTCGGCTCGATCGAAGCCGCGATTGCGCAGGGCCTGGGCAGCGGCGGGCCGGACCGGTCCGCGCGCCAGGCGCTGGCGCAGGACCCGGGCGAGCAGGCGCTCGCGCTGATCGATCGCCTTGCCAGCCATCACGGCGACTTCACGCTGTTCCTCGACGATTTCGAGGCCATCCAGAACGCAGCCGTGGCCGGATTGGTCTGGCAACTGGTGGAAAGCCTGCCGCCGGGCTGCCGCGTGGTGATCGGCACGCGCTGGGTGCCCGAGACCGGCCTGGCGCGCTTGCGCGCGCGCGGCGAACTGCTCGAGATCGAGCCGGCGCAGCTGCGCTTTTCCGCCGACGAGACCGCGTCCTTCCTGCGCCAGGCGCGCGGACTGAAGCTGGAGCAGGCCGCCATCAGCGCGCTGCACCGGCGCACCGAAGGGTGGGCCACGGCACTGTGGCTGGCGTCGGTGGCCTTGGAGCGGCGCACCCAGCCAGAGGGCTTTATCGCCGGTTTCTCGGGCTCGAATGCGGCCATTGCCGATTACCTGGTCGAAGACGTCTTCCTGCACCTGCCTGAGCCGGTGCGTGACTTCCTGCTGCGCACCTCGATCCTGGACCAGCTGTGCGGCCCGCTGTGCGACGCGGTGTGCCAGCCCGCCACCGCCGGCAGCAGCGAAGACATCCTGGCCTGGCTGGAGCGCGCCAACCTGTTCCTGCTGCCGCTGGAGAGCGAACGCTACGGCGAACGCGGCTCCGGCGCCGCGCCCGAGCAATGGTATCGCTATCACAGCCTGTTTTCCGGTTTCCTGCGCGCGCAGCTGGCGCAGGCCATGCCCGAAGCCGTGCCGCAGCTGCACCTGTCGGCGTCGCGCTGGTATGAGTCGCAGGAGCGCCTGGTGCCCGCCATCGAACATGCCTTCGCCGCCGGGGCGCTCGCGCATGCGCTGCAATTACTGGATGGCGCGGCCGACGACCTGCTGGCGCAGGGCCGCATGCGCCTGCTGACGCGCTGGCTCGAGGCGGTGCCTGCCGAGGACCTGGCCCGGCTGCCCAAGCTGCAGATCGCGCGGGTGTGGGCGGTGTCGTTCACGCGCGGGCCGGCCGAAGCCATCGCGCTGCTGCAGCAGATTCCCACCGCGGGCGCGGCCGGCGACCTGCTGGCGCATATCCGCGCGTTGCGCCACATGCTGCTGAACATGATGGACCGCTTCGACGATGCGCGCGCCTTTGCCCGCAACGAGCTGCCGCCGTTGCCGATGGGCTATGCCTTCCCCGATGCGATCCTCGCCACCTCGATGGCGCGGCTGGCCGCGGTGGCCGGCGACTATCCCGAAGCGCGCCGGCTGCTGCAGGTCGCGCGGCATGCGGTGCGCGGTTCGGACAGCAACTTCAACAAGATCTTTTCGGAATCGGTCGAAGGGCTGATCGATTTGCGCCAGGGGCGCCTGCAGCAGGCGCTGGCGCGCTTCCGCATCGCCGCCAGCACGATGCTGCCGAACCGTTTCGGACCCACCAATGGCAACGCCATGGCCGGCATCCTGCTGGCCGAGGGTCTTTACGAGAGCGGCGATTCCGAGCGCGCCAGCCGCTTGCTCAACGTCTACCTGCCGCTGTCGCGCGACCTCGGCCTGCCTGACCAGATCATCACGGGGCACGCGGTGCTGGCGCGCATTGCCTTCGAGCGCCGTGAGCCAGACCAGGCCCATGAATGGCTGGCGCAACTCGAAGCGCTGGGGCACCATCGCGGCCTCACGCGGCTGGTGATGGCGGCGATGCTGGAGCGCGCCCGCCTGGCGCTGCGCCAGGGCAATGTGCACGCCGCGCAAGAGGCCATCGAGCGCGCCGCCGATCCGGCGCTGTGGCGCACGCGCCCCGGCGTCAGCTCCTTTGCCAGCGATGTCGAGGACATCACGCTCGGCCGGCTGCGGCTGGACCTGTATGCGCGCCCGGGCACGCCGGTGCGCGAGGCCGTCGAGCGCGAGCTGGCCGCAGCCGCCGGCAACCAGCTGATGCGCCGCGCGCTCAAGCTACGCATCCTGCTGGCGCAGGCATGGCAGCGCACCGGCGATGGCGCGCATGCGCTGGTGGTGATGGGCGAGGCGCTGCGCTTCGGCGCGGCCGAAGGCTTTGTCCGCATCTTTGCCGACGAGGGCGACGATGTGCGCCGGCTGGTGGCCGACGCCTGCGCGCGGCAGGCGGCCAGCCTGCCGGCTCCCTACGTTGAAAAGCTGCTGCAGGCTTGCGGCCTGGCCGTCGCGGAGCCGCCTGGCGGCGCTGGCCGGCCCGCGCCGGCGGCGCTGGTGGAACCGCTGACGCCCAAGGAGCAGAAGGTGCTGCACCTGCTGGCCGAGGGCTACTCCAACGTCGCCATGGCCGAGCGCCTGTTCGTGTCCGAGACCACGGTGCGCACGCACCTGCGCAATATCAGCGCCAAGCTGCACGCCAGCAACCGCACCCAGGCGGTGGCGATCGCGCGCCAGCTCGGCCTGCTTTGATCCTCAACCCGCCGGCCGCCCGGTGCCAGTTCAAATGCCCATGAATTCGGTGAATTCCGCCAGCGGCGCGCGCTCGGCGCGCAGCTGGTTGGCGGGCGCCGCGGGGTCCTCGTAGCCGATCGCCATGCCACTGAACAGCATCCGTTCGGCCGGCAGCGACAGGAAATCGGCAACGGTCTGCGGATACATTGCCCAGCACTCCTGCGCGCAGCTGTCCAGGCCTTCCTCGCGCAGCAACAGCATCACCGTCTGCAGATACATGCCGAGGTCCGACCATTGCGGTGGGCCCATGCGCCGGTCCACCGTGCAGAACAGCGCCAGCGGCGCGCCGAAGAAGGTGAAGTTGCTGGCGAACTGCGCCAGCCGCCGCGCCTTGTCCTCGCGCGGAATGCCGAGGTGGTGATAGAGCGCCTCGCCCACCTGGAAGCGCCGCTCGCGGTAGGGCGAGACCAGTTCGCGCGGATAGATGTCGTACTCGCGCGCTTCGCCGGTGGGCGCCTGGGCGATGCGTTCGCGCATGACGCCGAGCAGGCGCTGCAGCGCCTCGCCGCCGACCACATGGATGTGCCACGGCTGCAGATTGCCGCCTGACGGGGCCCGTGCGGCGGCATCGAGCACGCGGCGGATTGTGTCGGGCGCGACGGCCCGGGGCAGGAAGCCGCGGACGGACTTGCGGCTGGCGACGGCTTGGCTGACTTGCATCGGGACTCCGGAGAAAAGATCGATTCGAGCGGCTCAGGCGAAGGGCGGTTCGCTGGTCCAGTCGAAGAAGTCCGGCATGTCTTGCGACACGGTTTCCGGGAATGCGGCGGGCCGCTTTTCCAGAAACGCGCTGACGCCTTCCTTCACGTCGGCGGAGCGCCCGCGCGACTGGATCGCACGGCTGTCCAGCTTGTGCGCCTCCATCGGGTGGCTGGCGCCGGCCATGCGCCAGATCAGCTGGCGCGAAATCGCCACCGACACCGGCGCGGCATTGGCGGCAATCTCGCGCGCAATTGCCTGCGCTGCCGGCAACAGGTCTTCGGGTGCGTGCAGCGAGCGCACCAGGCCGCGTTCGTGCGCCTCCTGGGCCGAGAACACGCGACCGGTATAGCACCATTCCAGCGCGGTTGAGATCTCGACCACGCGCGACAGGAACCACGACGACGCCGCCTCCGGCGTGATGCCCCGGCGTGCAAAGACAAAGCCGAACTTGGCGTCGGTCGAGGCCAGCCGGATATCCATCGGCAACTGCATGGTCACGCCCACGCCGACCGCGGCGCCATTGACCGCGGCGATCACCGGCTTGAGGCTGCGGAAGATGCGTAGCGACACGCGCCCGCCGCCATCGCGATGCGCGGTGTCCGGCCTGGCGCCGTAGCGCTTTTCGAAATCGAAGGTCGAGCTGCCGCCGGACAGGTCGGCGCCGGCGCAAAAGGCGCGGCCGGACCCGGTGACGATCACTGCGCGCACGTTGTCGTCGGCATCGGTGGCGTCGAAGGCGGCGATCAGCTCGTGCATCATCTGCGCGGTAAAGGCATTGAGCTGGTCCGGGCGGTGCAGCGTGATGGTGGCGACACCGTCTTCAACGGCGTAGCGCAGGGTTTCGAACGAAGGCGTGGCTGGCGTCATGCTGGCTCCTGCTGGGAGAGGGGAGGGATGCCGGGACGGGGGCGCCGGCAGCGGGGCTCGTCCAACACTAGTGCAGAATGCGCCGCCCGCAATCGTCGCTTCCGACGAGGCTGCGATGCCACGCGTGGCCGTAGACTGACGTGCATCCCACGGCAGGACCGGCGCGCCACAATACCGCCGAGCGCCGTGCCGCGCAGACAGCAAAAGGACCACCATGAAGACTCGCATCACCGAACTGCTTGGCATTCGCTACCCGATCATCCAGGGCGGCATGCAATGGGTTGGCTACGCTGAAATGGCCTCCGCCGTTTCCAACGCGGGCGGCCTGGGCATCCTGACGGCGCTGACCCAGCCCACGCCCGAGGACCTGGCCGACGAGATCCGCCGCTGCCGCGAGATGACCGACAAGCCGTTCGGCGTGAACCTGACCCTGCTGCCGTCGATCAACCCGCCGCCGTACGCCCGCTACCTCGACGTCATCATCGAGAGCGGCATCAAGGTGCTCGAGACCGCCGGCAACAACCCGAAGGAACATATCGCGCGGGCCAAGGCCGCGGGCATCAAGGTGATCCACAAGTGCGTGGCGGTGCGCCATGCGCTGTCGGCCGAGCGGCTGGGCGTGGATGCGGTCTCGATCGACGGCTTCGAATGCGCCGGCCATCCGGGCGAGGACGATGTGCCCGGCATGGTGCTGATCCCGCAGGCCGTGCGCAAGCTGTCGATCCCGGTGATCGCTTCGGGCGGCATCGCCGACGGGCGCGGCATGGCCGCGGCGCTGGCGCTGGGCGCCGAGGGCGTCAACATGGGCACGCGCTTCTGCGCCACGCGCGAGGCGCCGATCCACGACAACGTCAAGCAGGCGCTGGTCCAGGCCAGCGAGCGCGACACCAACCTGATCTTCCGCACGCTGCACAATACCGCGCGCGTGCTCAAGAACGCCGTGTCGGATGAAGTGGTGAGCATCGAACGCCGTCCCGGCGGCGCGCAGTTCGAAGACGTCAAGCATCTGGTGGCCGGCGTGCGCGGCAGGGCCGCGCTCAAGGCGGGCGAAACCGACGGCGGCATCATCAGCGCCGGCCAGTGCGTGGGCCTGATCGACGACGTGCCCACTTGCGAAGAACTGATCACACGCATGGTGGCCGATTGCCGCGAACACCTCAGCGTGGCCTCGCGCTACTTTGCCTGACGCCATGGCCGAGGCGGAAATCGAGACGGCGATGACGCGTGCCATCGCCGCGCCTGCCGAAGCTGGCGCCGACGTGCCGGAGGGCTTTATCCCGCTGCGCCAGATGAGCGGCTACATGGCGGGCTTCGGCCAGCTCTATCTGCACGCCGGACGCCGCACGCTGGCCGTGCGAATCGACGAGAGCCACCTGAACAACCTGGGCATCCCGCATGGCGGCATGCTGGCGACGCTGGCCGATACCGCGATCGGCATGATGATGTCGCTGGAAACCGGCCGCGCCAAAAGCGCGGTGACGGTCAACCTGAGCCTCGACTATCTCGACTCCGCGCGCCTGGGCGACTGGGTCGAAGCCCGCGTGGAATTCGACAAGCTGGGCTCGCGGCTGCGCTACGGCACCTGCCGGCTGTTCAGTGGCGAGCGCTGCCTGTTGCGCGCCACGGCGATCTTCGCGGTGCTGGCGCCGCGCGCCTGAGCGGTGCGGCAACTTCGTCGCTTCCGACGACGCTTGCCGCCACCCCCGGCGCAACAATAGCCCTCGACGCTGCCGGCACCCGCGCCGGCATGCCGCATAACACCACGGCTGCCCCGGCGGCCTGCACCGAACCAAGGAGATCACATGGCAGAGGCATATATCGTCGCGGCGGTCCGTACCGCCGGCGGCCGCAAGGGCGGCAAGCTGTCGGGCTGGCATCCGGCCGACCTGGCCGCACAGGTGCTCGACGCACTGGTGGAACGCACCGGCGCCGATCCGGCGCTGGTCGAAGACGTCATCATGGGGTGCGTGAGCCAGGTCGGCGAGCAGGCCGGCAATGTCGCGCGCAATGCGATCCTGGCCTCGCGCCTGCCTGAAAGCGTGCCGGGTACCTCGGTCGACCGCCAGTGCGGTTCGTCGCAGCAGGCGCTGCACTTTGCCGCGCAGGCGGTGATGTCGGGCGCGATGGACATCGTCATTGCCGCCGGCGTGGAAAGCATGACGCGCGTGCCGATGGGCCTGTCGTCGCAGTTGCCGGCCAAGAATGGCTTCGGCGTGCCGAAGAGCGCGGGGATCGAGGCGCGCTACCCCGGCGTGCAGTTCAGCCAGTTCACCGGCGCCGAGATGATCGCGCGCAAGTATGACCTGTCGCGCGAGCAGCTCGACGCCTACGCGCTGCAAAGCCACCAGCGCGCCATCGCCGCCACCAGGGCGGGCCGCTTCAGCGCCGAGATCCTGCCGGTGGAAGTGCGCACAGCCGACGGCGCCAACGGCGAGATGCACACCACCGACGAAGGCATCCGCTACGACGCGACGCTGGAAAGCATCGGCAGCGTCAAGCTGATCGCCGAAGGCGGCCGCGTGACCGCCGCGACGGCCAGCCAGATCTGCGATGGCGCCGCGGGCCTGATGGTGGTCAACGAGGCGGGTTTGAAGAAGCTGGGGGTCAAGCCGCTGGCGCGCGTGCACAGCATGACCGTGATCGGCCATGACCCGGTGGTAATGCTGGAAGCCCCGCTGCCGGCCACCGAGGTGGCGCTCAAGCGTGCCGGCCTGCGCATCGGCGATATCGACCTGTTCGAAGTCAACGAAGCCTTCGCGCCGGTGCCGCTGGCGTGGCTCAAGGCGACCGGCGCCGATCCGGAGCGCCTGAACGTGCATGGCGGCGCGATCGCGCTGGGCCATCCGCTCGGCGGCTCCGGCGCCAAGCTGATGACCACGCTGGTGCATGCGCTGCATACGCATGGCAAGCGCTACGGCCTGCAGACGATGTGCGAAGGCGGCGGGCTGGCCAATGTGACCATCGTCGAGCGCCTGTAAAACAGCGACGCCGCGACACAGGGCAGTAAAGGGAGAAGGACCGGCGGCGCGGGCATGTGAAAGTGCCCGCGCCAGCAGCCGGAGCAAGAAAAAGAATGGCCGCGAAATCGCGGCCATTGTCATTTAAGGGGGCGGATCGCGCTGAGCGAGCGCCGCGAGCCCGCAATCCACGTCAGGCGAAGGTCACGGCGCTGCGCCGGTCGGCGCGTTCGAGGTGGGGCACATTGTTGAAGCTCAGCAGCCGCTGCACGCCGCGGCCGACGATGATTTCACAGAATGCCGTATTGCGGAACTGCAGGTTCATCTCGATCGCGGCCTGCGCCGGCGCCCCGAGCAGGTCGGCCGTGGCCCGGCCGATGGCGCCGCCAGAGCTGACCACCAGGATTGCATCCTCGCGCGTCGTGCCCTCGCTGGCGTGCGCCAGCGCGCCGGCAATGCGCGCGCCGAAGTCGGCCCAGCTTTCGGGCATCTCGGCGAGCCCGTCCTGCGTCCAGGCCGCATAGGCCGCGCGGAAGGTGCGCCAATAGTCGTTGTAGTCGCCGTTCTGGTGGGCGCGGTGGTCGGCGCCGCCCGTATGGCAGCGGTACAGCGCCTCGCCATCGTATTCGTTCAGGCCGGCATGCGAGATGACCGTGGCCTGGGGCTGCCCCATGACGGCCAGGATTTCGGCGGCGGTATCCTGCTGACGCACCAATGTGCCGGCCACTACCCGGCTGAAGCTGACCCCGCGCTCGGCGAAATATTCGCCAAGCCAGCGCGCCTGCTGCCGGCCTGTCGGCGACAGGCAGTCGTAGTTGGCAGCGCCAAACGAGGCTTGTCCATGCCGGACGAGGAAAAGCGTGGCCATGAGCGGTTCCGGTAAATCATTGAGGCGGATAGGGCTGTCCCGGCGAGGCACCTGGGGTGATCCGGGCGCCGGGCTCGGAGCGGAGCGTTGGCCCATTCTATGGAACGCCGGCGCCCGCGCCAAGCAAGCGCCGCGCAATTCATAGCAGCCATGGCCTGGCTGCATTACCAGGCAGGCTCAGGCCGCCTCGGCCAGGGGCACGCCGAGATAGCCGGCCATCAGGCGATTCAGCTCGGTGATCAGCCGTTCGTCGTCAAGGTGCAGCGGTCCGGAATCATTGAGCACGGCATTGACCAGCACGCTGAAAACGGCCTGCATGGCAAACCGCACGCGCAGCTCGGCCGTCTCCGCGGGCAGTGGCAGACGGGGCACCAGCAGCTGCACCATGCGTTCCACGATCGCCTCGCCATTCTGGCGGTGGGGCAGCCATTCCTCGGGGCGCGTGGACGCATGGCGCAGCGATGCGCGCATGACGCCACGGTTGGCCAGCGTGCCGAGCACCATGAACCTGGCGGTCTTTTCCAGCAGCACCTGCGTGGCGACATCTTCCCAGCGTTCCTGGGCCAGGTAGCGGTCGATCGATGCGGAAGTTTCTTCCATCACCAACGTGCGCAGGGCCTCGAAATAGGCCATCTTGTCGCGGAAGCGCCCGTAGAAGGCGCCTACCGATACCTGGCACGCCGCAGCGATCTGCGCCACCGAAACCGCGGCAAAGTCGCGCGTCGCCAGCAGTTCTCGGCCTGCGCCCAACAAGGCCTGTTCGGTCTCGCGCGCGCGACGCTGGCGCGGCGGCTGCAGGATCGAGGGCGTGTCGATACGGGGGAAGGAAGCGTTGGCGGTGAAGCCGGAAGGCGTTGCTGACATGGGCATATTCCGTATTCGAATTCGGATTCGGTTTCTGAAAATACCGGTGCGCACGGCAACGCGTCAAGGGTTTTGTCGGGTGGCCCTGCAAATGTTCCGCGCAGATGCCGTCGGCGCACCGTGGTGCCAGCCCGGTGCCTTGCCATTTGCCGATCAGGACGCGCAGAACATTCCGTGCGCGAGCGCCATGCGCCGCCGCGCGTGGTTGACGCGGCAATCGGCAATCACACGACAGGGCCTAGTTGAAGCGGGGGCTCAGCTCGTCCCGCATCCAGTCGATAAAGGCGCGCGTGCGCGCCGGCAGCAGCCGCGCGTGCGGATAGATCAGCGATAGCGGCCAGGCCGGCTGCTCGAAATCCTCCAGCACGATGCGCAGCTTGCGCTCCTCGACCAGCTGCGCGACCTGGTACGACAGGAAATGGCCGAAGCCGGCGCCGGCGGCACAGGCCGCCACGGCGGGTGCGGTCTGGTTGAACTCCAGGTTGCCCGACACCGGCACATGGAACTCGCGCTCGCCTTCGCGGAAGGTCCACCAGTGCGCATGGTTGCCGGTGAAGCGCACGCAGTTGGCGCTGGCCAGCGCGTCCGGGTGGCGGGGCACGCCATGCTTGCGCAGGTAGGCGGGTGTGGCGACCACCACGCGGCGGATATGGCCGACGGATTGCGCCACCAGCGTGGAATCGGCCAGCGGGCCGATGCGCACGCCCACGTCCAGGTCTTCCTCAAGCAGGTTCACCACGCGGTCGGTGAATTCCATGCGGCAACGCACGCGCGGATAGCGTTGCACGAATCGCGTCACCGCTGGCGCCACGTACATCTGCCCGAACAAGACCGAGGCGGTCAGCGTGAGCTGGCCGCTGGGCTCGACATGGCTGGCGCTCAGGCCTGCCTCGACTTCGTCGATATTGGCCAGGATGCGCCGGCAGCCCTCCAGGTAGCTGCGCCCCTCGGCGGTCAGCGACAGCCGCCGTGTGGTGCGGTTCAGCAGCCGCACCTGCAGTTCGGCTTCGAGCGCCGCCAGCGTACGCACCACCGCCGGCAACGAGGTGTGCAGCGACGCCGCGGCGGCAGTCAGGCTGCCTTCGTCGACGATCCGCACAAAGGTCTGCATTGCACGTAGCTTGTCCATGGCGGCAAACATTACTCCATTTTGTGGAGTAGTCAAATATCAATGCCTCTATTTATTGCAGCGTCGCCGGCATCCAGAATCCGTGCATACCAACCGCTCAGGAGAGTGCCATGCCACACACGAATGCCCCCGCAGTGCCCGCCAGGCCGCTGGTGTTGTACCGTTCGCCGGTTTCCGGCCACGCGCACCGCGCCGAGCTGATGCTGGGTCTGCTTGGCTTGCCGTATCGGCTCGTGGATGTTGACCTGCCTGGCGGCGAGCAGCGCAGCGAGGCCTTCCTGCGCCTGAACCCGTTCGGCCAGGTGCCGGTGCTGGACGACGACGGCGTGGTGCTGGGCGATTCCAACGCGATCCTGGTCTACCTGGCCACGCGCTATGACGACGGCTGCTGGCTGCCGCGGGATCCTGTCGGCGCGGCCCGCGTGCAGCGCTGGCTGTCGGTGGCTGCCGGCGAGATTGCGTTCGGCCCGGCAGCGGCGCGCCTGGGCGTGCTGTTTGGCCGGCCGGTGCCGATGGAAGACGCGGTCGCGCGCGCGCAGCGGCTGTTTGCGCTGATCGAGCCCATCCTGGCGGCACAGCCGTTCCTGGCCGCCGAACACGCCACCATTGCCGACGTAGCCGCCTACAGCTATATCGCCCGCGCCGAGGAAGGCAACGTGCCGCTGGCGCCGTACCGGGCGCTCAATGCCTGGCTGCGCCGCGTGGAAGCGTTGCCCGGCTTCGTGCCGATCCTGGTATCGAAGGCCGGCCTGGCCGCATAGCCTTTGCGCCGGCGAGCGCCTGGCTACTGGAATTTCGAAGGAGCACTCATGGACCTGCCCACCTGGCCGCATGCCGGCCTGCCATTCCACGCCGGCGAACTCGCCGCACAGCAGCGCGCCGGCAAGCGCGAACGCATGGCAGCGGCGGGCCCGCGCGTGATTCGTGGCGAGATGCCGGAACAGCACCGCGCGTTCTTCGCGCAGCTGCCGTTCCTGCTGGCCGGCGCGGTCGATGCCGATGGCGCCCCCTGGGCCACGCTGCTGGTAGGGGCGCCGGGATTTGCGCGGACGCCGGACGCCACCCACTTGCGTATCGACGCCGTGCCGTTACCCGGTGATCCGCTTGCCGCGGCGCTGGAACAGGGCGCACGCATCGGCCTGCTCGGTATCGAACTGCCTACGCGCCGGCGCAACCGCATGAACGGCATCATCGTGGCGCAGGATCAGGCGGGACTGACGGTCGAGGTCGAGCAGAGCTTCGGCAACTGTCCGCGCTACATCCAGTTGCGCGACGTAGCCATTGCCGAGCCGGCTGCCGCGCCTGCGGCCTGGCACGGCGACGCGCTGGATGCGCACGCCGGCGCCTGGCTGCGCGGCGCCGATACGCTGTTCATCGCGTCAAGCCATAGCGTGTCGACGCAAGACGAGGGCGAGCACACTGGCGGCGTCGACGTCTCGCACCGCGGCGGCAAGCCCGGCTTTATTCGCGTGGACGACGCCCATACCGTGACGTTCCCGGATTTCAACGGCAACAACTTCTTCAACACGATCGGCAACCTGATCGCCGATCCGCGTGCCGGGCTCGTCGTGCCGGGTTTTGCCGACGGTTCGCTGCTGCATGTGGGCGGGCGCGCCGAAGTGATCTGGGAAGGCGAGGAACTGGCCGGTTACGCCGGTGCCGAGCGGCTGGTGCGGCTGCATGTCGAGCGCGTGGTGCGGCGCGAGCGCGTGCTGCCGCTGCGCTTCGCCTTTCGGGAGTTCTCGCCCGTGCTGGCCGATACCGGTGCGTGGCCTGAACGCTGAGCGTGCATGGCGGGACAGGGGCGCGATGGCTGCGTTCAGCCCCGCGCGCGGTATTTGAGCGCGGCGCAGTGCCCGGCCAGCGCGGTAATGCAGCAGGCATCGCCGCGCCACTCGCCGCCGGTGACAATGCCATCGGGGCCCGCCACCAGCTTGCGCTGGCATTGCCCCGGCGCGGGCGTGCGCTCCATGCCCGCATCGCGCGGGCCGCTGCCTGGCGGTCGCGCTGCCGGCACGGAATCGGTCCAGACGTAGGCGGTGCCGGCGGCAAGGGCCTGCACGGCCTGCGGCGGGCCCCACTGGCGCTTCGCTTCGTCGACGGGGACGTTCTTCCAGGAATCGATGATGTCCTGCATCGCGCTGGTCCCGATTCCGGCGCAGGCGGCCGTAATGGCCGCCGCCCACAGGCCAGCCATGCGCGCAACCCTGCGTGCCCCGGTGCGGGCGGCGTACGCAAATCGGGCTGGATCGGCAGGCATGGGACTCCACATCGGCGCAGCCGGCGGCAAGGGCCGGTCTGTGGAGACTAGTGGAGCCGTCACATCGTCTGCAAGTGCCTTATGGGGGCTGGCGTACAGATTGCCGGGCCCTACGGCAGGGCAGTCTCAGTCAGCGAACAAGCCCAGGCTTTGCTGGCCCGCGGCGGCAGCGGATTTGCGCGCGGGAGGCGCGCAAACCGCGCGTGCGGGGCGCGGGGCTTCGGCGGACGTTTCCGGCGCGGTCAGCGTGAAAGCCCGCCGCACGGACAGGGGCACCGCGTCCGGCATCCATTGATCCTGGCGCGGCGCCAGGATCTGGTACGTATCCAGGTCGAAATGCGCGGGCGCGGCTGCCAGCGTGCTCGCATCCTCCAGCGTGGCCGCGCAGCCCAGGTAGCACCACTCATCCACGACATGCCACCACGCGCGCGCGCCGTGTTGCTCGCGCCAGGCCACCGGGCCCTCGAACGGCCACGGCACCAGCGCGATCGGCGCGAGCGCCGCGGCCAGCCGGGCACGGTGTTCGCGCGACGATTCCGCGCCGATGCAGGCCCCGGCACAGCGGTGGACTTGTCGCGCAAAGCAGGGACTGCCACGGCGCGTAGTCTTCTCCAGCGAAAGCGTAGCCATGCACAGGCCGTGCTCCTCGGCCAGCGCGCGCAAGCGCGCTTCGGCCGCGCCGCGGCTGCCGAAAACGCCGAACAGGTCCTGATGCCGGCAGAAATCGGTGTCGCGATCCGAGCGCAGGCGCGGCACCGGCAACTGTTGCGGCATCTCCCACGCGTAGAGCCTGGTATTCCGGCGCAGCAACTGGTTGTGCACGGGCTGCATGGCTTTGACGAGTTGTGCCTCCAGCAGCAGCGCGCCGGTCTCGCCGCCGGTTTCCCGCCATTCGACACGACGGACCAGCCGTGCCAGCCGCATATCCTTGCCATAGCGGTAGTCGCCCGAGAAATGGGCGCCGATGCGCTGGCGCAGGTGCACGCTCTTGCCGATATAGAGCGGCACGTCCTGGTCGCCATAGAAGATATAGACGCCCGGCGCGGCGGGCACGTCTTCGAGCGCGGTTTCCTCCAGGCCCGCGGGCAGGCTGGCGCGGCGCACCAGTGTGCGCACGGCCGCTTCCACCAGGTCGACCGAATACGTGGCGTGGATCTTCTGCCAGAACTGCCAAAGCAGCTCGGCATCGGCCAGCGCGCGGTGCCGGCCCTTGGGCGTCAGGCCGAAGCGGGCGATCAGCGCGTCCAGGCCATGGCGTTCGACCGACGGGAACAACGAGCGCGAGAGCCTTACGGTACACAGCACGTCGGCGCGGAAGGTTACGCCGGCGCGCCGGAACGCGTTTTTCAGGAAGCCGTAATCGAAGCGTGCGTTATGGGCCACGAACAGGCGGCCCTGCAGACGCTCTGCGAGCGACTCGGCCAGGGAATCAAAGGTCGGCTGACCGCGCACCATGTCATCGCTGATGCCGGTCATGCGCTGGATAAACGGCGGAATCGACATGCCGGGGTCGAGCAGGGTTTCCCATTCGACAATGCCCTCAGGGCCGACTTCGACCACGCCGATCTCGGTGATGCGGTCACGCTGGGCGTCGGCGCCCGTGGTTTCCAGGTCGACAAAGACAATAGGACGCGACAGCGCCGCGGCGAGGGACTGGGCATCGAGCAGCCGCGCGCCGTCTGCTGGCAGGTGCGACGGCAAGTAGGTAGGCAAGTCTGGCATGCGCAGATTCTAAGGGGCTGCCGAGGGCGTCATGAAGAAGTTTTCAATCACCCCTTGCCAACCCCGTTGCGGTCGCTTATTATTCGCCCCCTCGCAACACCACGCGGCCCCTGCAAGGCAGGCGCAGCAAGGGATGCGGGGTCGGCCGGGAGGTTGGCGCAGCGAGGTTTGCAGCGCTGACGGCAGCAAAAAAGATTGCTGCAAACGGTTGACGAAACGAAGAAAGCGCTGCATAATCTCGTTTCTCTGCTGCAGACAACGCAGCGCGCTGAACGGCAAAGCCGGGTGGCGAAGTTCTTTAACAACCAAACAACCGATAAGTGTGGGCGCTGGGTAGCGGACGCCGCTGTCTTCGGACAGTGTGGCTTCAAGTTATACAGTGCTCGCACAGCAAAACGTGACTGGGTCTTCGGATCTGGTCAGTCAGTTTTCTGAGAGTGAGCGACCGCTCGAAAGAGCGAGGGAGCCGCGAGGCTTCCACACAGAGATTGAACTGAAGAGTTTGATCCTGGCTCAGATTGAACGCTGGCGGCATGCCTTACACATGCAAGTCGAACGGCAGCACGGGGGCAACCCTGGTGGCGAGTGGCGAACGGGTGAGTAATACATCGGAACGTGCCCTGTCGTGGGGGATAACTAGTCGAAAGATTAGCTAATACCGCATACGACCTGAGGGTGAAAGCGGGGGACCGGTAACGGCCTCGCGCGACAGGAGCGGCCGATGTCTGATTAGCTAGTTGGTGGGGTAAAAGCCTACCAAGGCGACGATCAGTAGCTGGTCTGAGAGGACGATCAGCCACACTGGGACTGAGACACGGCCCAGACTCCTACGGGAGGCAGCAGTGGGGAATTTTGGACAATGGGGGCAACCCTGATCCAGCAATGCCGCGTGTGTGAAGAAGGCCTTCGGGTTGTAAAGCACTTTTGTCCGGAAAGAAATGGCCCTGGTTAATACCCGGGGTCGATGACGGTACCGGAAGAATAAGCACCGGCTAACTACGTGCCAGCAGCCGCGGTAATACGTAGGGTGCGAGCGTTAATCGGAATTACTGGGCGTAAAGCGTGCGCAGGCGGTTTGATAAGACAGGCGTGAAATCCCCGAGCTCAACTTGGGAATGGCGCTTGTGACTGTCAGGCTAGAGTATGTCAGAGGGGGGTAGAATTCCACGTGTAGCAGTGAAATGCGTAGAGATGTGGAGGAATACCGATGGCGAAGGCAGCCCCCTGGGACGTCACTGACGCTCATGCACGAAAGCGTGGGGAGCAAACAGGATTAGATACCCTGGTAGTCCACGCCCTAAACGATGTCAACTAGTTGTTGGGGATTCATTTCTTCAGTAACGTAGCTAACGCGTGAAGTTGACCGCCTGGGGAGTACGGTCGCAAGATTAAAACTCAAAGGAATTGACGGGGACCCGCACAAGCGGTGGATGATGTGGATTAATTCGATGCAACGCGAAAAACCTTACCTACCCTTGACATGCCACTAACGAAGCAGAGATGCATTAGGTGCCCGAAAGGGAAAGTGGACACAGGTGCTGCATGGCTGTCGTCAGCTCGTGTCGTGAGATGTTGGGTTAAGTCCCGCAACGAGCGCAACCCTTGTCTCTAGTTGCTACGAAAGGGCACTCTAGAGAGACTGCCGGTGACAAACCGGAGGAAGGTGGGGATGACGTCAAGTCCTCATGGCCCTTATGGGTAGGGCTTCACACGTCATACAATGGTGCGTACAGAGGGTTGCCAACCCGCGAGGGGGAGCTAATCCCAGAAAACGCATCGTAGTCCGGATCGCAGTCTGCAACTCGACTGCGTGAAGCTGGAATCGCTAGTAATCGCGGATCAGCATGCCGCGGTGAATACGTTCCCGGGTCTTGTACACACCGCCCGTCACACCATGGGAGTGGGTTTTGCCAGAAGTAGTTAGCCTAACCGCAAGGAGGGCGATTACCACGGCAGGGTTCATGACTGGGGTGAAGTCGTAACAAGGTAGCCGTATCGGAAGGTGCGGCTGGATCACCTCCTTTCCAGAGGCTTGTGTCTCAAGCCTAGCGTTCACACTTATCGGTTTGTTTGCTGTTACAGCCAAGGGTCTGTAGCTCAGGTGGTTAGAGCACCGTCTTGATAAGGCGGGGGTCGTAGGTTCAAGTCCTACCAGACCCACCAAGTTATCCGAAGGGGGATTAGCTCAGCTGGGAGAGCACCTGCTTTGCAAGCAGGGGGTCGTCGGTTCGATCCCGTCATCCTCCACCACTACCTGGTACCTTGGTTTGGTTGTCAAAGGAAAGCGCTTACTGAGTGCTTCCCTTTGGCATTGCCAAGCGATCGCGGGTCTCACCTGCGAATCGGCTGTTCTTTAACAATATGGGATGTAGTAAAGGTGTCGCGGTGCGTTGATGAGACGCACAGTTGTATAACGCGATACCGGGTTGTGATTGTATCAACCAAAATGTATTTAAGTGATCGAAAGATGACTTGGAATACGGCACAAATGCGAGAACTCATCCTGTAGCGACGTTTCGAGTCATCGAGACACACTCGTTATAGGGTCAAGCGAACAAGTGCATGTGGTGGATGCCTTGGCGATCACAGGCGATGAAGGACGCGGTAGCCTGCGAAAAGCTTCGGGGAGCTGGCAAACAAGCTTTGATCCGGAGATGTCCGAATGGGGAAACCCGGCCCGTATGGGTCATCCCTGACTGAATTCATAGGTCAGGGAAGCGAACGCGGCGAACTGAAACATCTAAGTAGCTGCAGGAACAGAAATCAACCGAGATTCCCAGAGTAGTGGCGAACGAAATGGGAAGAGCCTTGTACTCTTTAGCAGTGGTGTTAGCAGAATGGGATGGAAAGCCCGGCCCTAGCAGGTGATAGCCCTGTATGCGAAAACACGATTGTGGAACTAGGTGTACGACAAGTAGGGCGGGACACGTGAAATCCTGTCTGAAGATGGGGGGACCATCCTCCAAGGCTAAATACTCGTGATCGACCGATAGTGAACCAGTACCGTGAGGGAAAGGCGAAAAGAACCCCGGGAGGGGAGTGAAATAGATCCTGAAACCGCATGCATACAAACAGTCGGAGCCTGGAAACGGGTGACGGCGTACCTTTTGTATAATGGGTCAGCGACTTACATTCAGTGGCAAGCTTAACCGATTAGGGAAGGCGTAGCGAAAGCGAGTCCGAACAGGGCGTTGAGTCGCTGGGTGTAGACCCGAAACCAGATGATCTATCCATGGCCAGGTTGAAGGTGCGGTAACACGTACTGGAGGACCGAACCCACTAACGTTGAAAAGTTAGGGGATGAGCTGTGGATAGGGGTGAAAGGCTAAACAAATCTGGAAATAGCTGGTTCTCTCCGAAAACTATTTAGGTAGTGCCTCGTGTCTCACCTTCGGGGGTAGAGCACTGTCATGGTTGGGGGGTCTATTGCTGATTACCCCGCCATAGCAAACTCCGAATACCGAAGAGTGCAATCACGGGAGACAGACATCGGGTGCTAACGTCCGGTGTCAAGAGGGAAACAACCCAGACCGCCAGCTAAGGTCCCCAAATATGGCTAAGTGGGAAACGAAGTGGGAAGGCTAAAACAGTCAGGAGGTTGGCTTAGAAGCAGCCACCCTTTAAAGAAAGCGTAATAGCTCACTGATCGAGTCGTCCTGCGCGGAAGATGTAACGGGGCTAAGCCATATACCGAAGCTGCGGACGCACGCAAGTGCGTGGTAGGAGAGCGTTCTGTAAGCCTGTGAAGGTGTCTTGTAAAGGATGCTGGAGGTATCAGAAGTGCGAATGCTGACATGAGTAGCGATAAAGGGGGTGAAAGGCCCCCTCGCCGTAAGCCCAAGGTTTCCTACGCAACGTTCATCGGCGTAGGGTGAGTCGGCCCCTAAGGCGAGGCAGAGATGCGTAGCTGATGGGAAGCAGGTTAATATTCCTGCACCGTCGTATGATGCGATGGGGGGACGGATCGCGGAAGGTTGTCCGGGTGTTGGAAGTCCCGGTCCCTGCATTGGAGAAGGCGCTTAGGCAAATCCGGGCGCGGAATTCAAGAGTGTGGGGCGAGCGGCCTAGTGCTGCGAAGCAATTGGAAGTGGTTCCAAGAAAAGCCTCTAAGCTTCAGTCATACGAGACCGTACCGCAAACCGACACAGGTGGGCGAGATGAGTATTCTAAGGCGCTTGAGAGAACTCGGGAGAAGGAACTCGGCAAATTGGTACCGTAACTTCGGGATAAGGTACGCCCTGGTAGCTTGACTGGCCTGCGCCAGAAGGGTGAAGGGGTTGCAATAAAATGGTGGCTGCGACTGTTTAATAAAAACACAGCACTCTGCAAACACGAAAGTGGACGTATAGGGTGTGACGCCTGCCCGGTGCCGGAAGATTAAATGATGGGGTGCAAGCTCTTGATTGAAGTCCCGGTAAACGGCGGCCGTAACTATAACGGTCCTAAGGTAGCGAAATTCCTTGTCGGGTAAGTTCCGACCTGCACGAATGGCGTAACGATGGCCACACTGTCTCCTCCCGAGACTCAGCGAAGTTGAAGTGTTTGTGATGATGCAATCTCCCCGCGGCTAGACGGAAAGACCCCATGAACCTTTACTGTAGCTTTGCATTGGACTTTGAACCGATCTGTGTAGGATAGGTGGGAGGCTTTGAAGCGTGGACGCCAGTTCACGTGGAGCCGTCCTTGAAATACCACCCTGGTTTGTTTGAGGTTCTAACCTTGGCCCGTGAATCCGGGTCGGGGACAGTGCATGGTAGGCAGTTTGACTGGGGCGGTCTCCTCCCAAAGTGTAACGGAGGAGTTCGAAGGTACGCTTGGTACGGTCGGACATCGTACCTAAAGTGCAATGGCAAAAGCGTGCTTAACTGCGAGACCGACAAGTCGAGCAGGTGCGAAAGCAGGACATAGTGATCCGGTGGTTCTGAATGGAAGGGCCATCGCTCAACGGATAAAAGGTACTCTGGGGATAACAGGCTGATACCGCCCAAGAGTTCATATCGACGGCGGTGTTTGGCACCTCGATGTCGGCTCATCTCATCCTGGGGCTGTAGCCGGTCCCAAGGGTATGGCTGTTCGCCATTTAAAGAGGTACGTGAGCTGGGTTTAAAACGTCGTGAGACAGTTTGGTCCCTATCTGCCGTGGGCGTTGGAATCTTGACGGGGGCTGCTCCTAGTACGAGAGGACCGGAGTGGACGTACCGCTGGTGTACCTGTTGTCTCGCCAGAGGCATCGCAGGGTAGCTATGTACGGAAGAGATAACCGCTGAAAGCATCTAAGCGGGAAACTCGCCTGAAGATGAGGATTCCCTGGAGGCTTGACCTCCTTGAAGGGTCGTTCGAGACCAGGACGTTGATAGGCTGGGTGTGGAAGCGCAGTAATGCGTTAAGCTAACCAGTACTAATTGCCCGTAAGGCTTGATCCTATAACCAGTGTGTTTTGCCTGGTGAGTGATTCGCCTTGTGCCAGTTGACACAGTCAATACACAACCAAAGACTACATCCCGATTCGTGACGCTGTCCCAGGACAGCGCCACAACCCCTCATGCCTGGTGACCATAGCGAGCTGGAACCACCCCTTCCCATCCCGAACAGGTCCGTGAAACAGCTCCGCGCCGATGATAGTGCGGATTCCCGTGTGAAAGTAGGTCATCGCCAGGCTCTTATTGTGCAAAACCCCTCGACAGCATTCGCTGCGAGGGGTTTTTGCTTTGGCGCGGGAGAAACACACCGCGCTATGCCCCGCTATGCTGTCTTGCGGCGGGCCGTGGCGCTCAGGGCGGCGCCAGACAGGCAGACTCCGCCAAGCAACATGGCGGCCGACGTGCCGCCATAATTCGCCGCCGCGCTTGCAGCAACGGGCATCAACATCAGTACGGCAAGGTTATTGACGCTTTCCGATGCCGCCAGGACCTTTCCCTTATGGACTCCCGCCCGCTGCGCGAGGATTGCCGTGCTTGCAGGCGCCGCGACGCCCAGCGCCGTGCCCCAGGCCAGCAGGCAACCCAGTGCGGCCGCGAGGCCGATGGGGGCCGCCATGAAAGCGATCATGGCAGCAGCGACCAGTACGGTTGCCAAAACCACCACGGTTTCCAGCCGTTCACCATAGCGGTTGGCACGCCCTGCGCATACGTTGCCGATACCCAGCCCCAGACCGAATACCGAAACGGCCGCGCCGACGCTTGCCACATTGAAGCCGTAGCGCAAGCGCAGCATTTCTCCCGCGAAGACATAGCCGGCGACTGCGCTGCCATTCCAGGCGCCTTTCGCGGCCAATAGCCGCAAGATGCCCGCTTTGGAGTCCAGGTCGCGATTTTGTCGGACGATATCGGGCGCCCGCGGGCGATCGCGAGGAAGCAGTCGCCAGCCCGCTGTGAAGGCGGCAAGGCAACCTCCGGCGGTAACCAGGAACGGCGCGCGCCAGCCCCATGCCCCGGCCAGCAATCCGGCCACCGCCGGGCCAGCGGCAATCCCGACGGTCATGCCCAGCATGACGACACCCATGGCACCCGTTTGTTTTCCCGGCGGGAACTCGTCGGCGATCACTGCGAAGATCGTGGGGATCGTCGCGGCTGCGGCGAGGCCGCCCAGGACACGCAGCGCCATGGCGGCCTGCAGCGTCGGCACCAAGGTCAGCGCGATGCCATCCAGCGCGAACAGAAGCATGGCCGCAATCAGCACCCGGCGGCGTCCGGTGCGATCCGAGATCCAGCCCATCAGCGGCGCGGCAAGCGCGTAGGAAAAGGCATAGGCGGAGACCAGTCCGGAGGCGCGTGCCGGGGTCGTGGCGAAGGCCACAGCCAGCGGGGCCAGCAGCGGCGCGAGCATGAATTCGGCGGCCCCGACCATGCAGACGGCAAGGGCCAGGACAGGCAGGAGGAATGGCGATGGCATCGGGAGGCTCCATGGGCTTGATATCGGAGACAAAGGCTGCCGAAGCGCGCGCGAGTGGACGCAACGCGACGGCATCATCGGCTAAGACCGGCTAAATCTGGGGGATGGATGGCGCCGCGGAGTCGGGCGCATGGGCGAGGGTGCGCGGGGCACCGGCAAGGCGGAATTGGACGAATCAGGAAGCTCGCCCGGAGAACGTGAGGATTCTAACGCATTGCGGAAGCCCGTTGCCGCCCGGCGCGTTGGCGGCGGCAACGGATCGCTGGCTCAGTCGGCCTCTACCTTCATCGATTTCAACAGCGGCTGCCACTTGTCGCTTTCCGCCTTCAGCAGCGTACGCAATCCTTCGGGCGTTTGCTTGTCGACAGGTACGATCTCCGCGCCCAGGCCGTCCAGTTTCTTGATCACGGCCGGATCCTTCAGGCCCTTCTGCAGCGACCTGGTCAGCCGCTCAACCGCGGTGGCCGGCGTGCCCTTGGGCGCGTAGATGCCGTGCCAGACCTTGACATCAAAGCCTTTGAGTCCGCCTTCCTGCAGCGTCGGGGCATTCGGCAGCGCTTGGATCCGTGCCGGCGTGGTAACACCGAACAGGCGTACGCGATCGGCTTGGATATGCGGCAGCGTGGCCGTGGTCTGGTCGCACAGCAGGTCAACCTGGCCGCCCAGCAGCGCGGTCAGCGCCGGGCCCGCGCCCTGGTAGGGAATCGCGTTCAGCTTTACGTTCACCGACTGTTCGAACAACAGCCCGCAAAGCTGGGAGACCGCGCCCAATCCGGCGTTGGCCAGTGACACCTTGTCCTTGTTTTGGGTCACGTACCGGATCAGTTCCGGCACCGTCTTCGCCGGCAGGTCCTTGCGCCCCATCAGCGTCATCGGCACGTCCGCCACCTGGCCGACGTACTCGAAGTCCTTCAGCGGCGCATACGACAGCTTCTTGTACAGCGCCGGCGCGGTCGCCATGCCGTTGTGGTGGATCAGCAGCGTATAGCCATCTGCCTGGGCGCGGGCGACAAAGGCGGCGGCCACGGTGCCGCCGGCGCCGGTGCGGTTTTCCACCACCACGCTTTGGCCAAGGTCTTGCGACATGGCTTGCGCCAGCGTGCGTGCAACGACATCGGTCGGGCCGCCGGCGGAGTAGGGGACCACCAGGGTGATCGGCTTGGCCGGATAGGCATCGGCCGCTGCCGCGCCGGAAGCGCCCGTCACGGCCGCGGCCGCCACCACCACACCTGCCAGCCATCGCGGACTGGCGAGCCGATACTTCGCATCCTTCATTGCTGTCTCCAGATTGGTGCCGCGCCGTGGGTCCGGGGCGGCTTGTCGGTATTGCGCGGCTAGCATGGGGGCAAGCCGCGGCGACCGCAATCTGGTTCTCGTGAAGGATGCCTAATGCGTGGTGAAAGTTCAGGCCGCTTCGGCCAAGCGCACCTCCACCAGCAATTTCTTCAGCTCGGGCACGCACGAGCCGCAATTGCCGCCGGCCTTGACGCAGGCCGTGATCTCCGCCGGCGTCTTCAGGTCGTGCTGGCGCACCGCATCGCAGATGGTGTTGCGGCCCACGCCGAAGCACGAGCACACCGTCGGGCCGGTGTCGGCGCCTTTCTCCATCGGCTGTCCGAGCAGCAGGCCGATACGGACGGCGTCTTCCAGCCGCTCGCGTCCGAACAGGCCGGCGAGCCAGGCGCGCGACGGCAGCTCCGGCCGCGTCGATACATAGACGCAGGCCTCGAGCCGGTCGTCGACGACATGGCCAGCGTGGTAGACGCCCGCCGCGCGGTCCTCGTATTCAAGCCAGTCCGCGTCCGGATCGGACACGCCGAGCAGCGCGCGGGCCCAGGCGGTGCGGTCGGCGACGCTGTCGCGGCCAGCGAATTCATAGCGCTGGAACTGGCGGCCCTGCACCCGCGTCCAGTAGGTCAGCGCCTCGGCAGGCAGCGCACGGCGGCTCAGCATGAAGCCATGCCAGTGCACGCCGAACGGCTCCACCCGCACGGGCGTGTGCTTGAATTCGGGCTCGCCGGAAACGGGATCGACCACCGGATTGACCAGCGCGCCGACGCGCGCGTCCGAGCTGAACTGGCCGTTCCAGTGGATCGGCACGAACACGCTGCCGCGGGGAATGCCGCCGCCGTGGCGCACCCGTGCCACCATCGCGCCCCAGCGCGTGCTGACGCGCGCGAGCTTGCCTTCGCCGACGCCGCACAGCAGCGCGTCCTGCGGGTGCATGTCGACAAAGGGCTCGGGCAGGTGGTCGGCCAGCTTGGCCGACTTGCCGGTGCGCGTCATGGTGTGCCACTGGTCGCGTACGCGGCCGGTGTTCAGGATCAGCGGGAAGTCATCATCGGGCGCGTGGGCGGGCGCGCGCGGTGGCGTGGCGACAAAGCGGGCGCGGCCGTCGGCGTGGGCGTAGCGGCCATCGCCGAACAATCGTCGGGAATCCCGGCGACCGTGCGCGGGCACGGGCCACTGCACCGGTTCCATGCCGTCGTAGCGCGCCTGGTCGAGGCCGGCCAGCCCGCCGATATCGAACGCGCGCGGCGCGGCATCGTTGCGCCATGCGCTCAGGCGCGCGTGTTCGTCGAAGATCTGGTGCGGCCCGGCATAGTCGAAGCCGCTGAAGCCCATGCGGCGCGCCACCTCGCACAGGATGGCCCAGTCGGCGCGCGCTTCGCCCGGCGCGGGCAGGAAGGCGCGCTGGCGCGAAATGCGCCGCTCCGAGTTGGTGACGGTGCCATCCTTCTCGCCCCAGCCGAGCGCGGGCAGCAGCACGTGCGCGGCGGCGTTGGTGTCGGTGTGCTCGATGATGTCGCTCGCGACCACCAGTTCGCACCGGGCCAGCGCGCGGCGCACCTGGTCGGCGTCGGGCAGGCTCACCACCGGGTTGGTGGCGATCACCCAGACTGCCTTGACGCGGCCGGCTTCGATGGCCTCGAACAATTCCACCGCCTTCAGGCCCGGACGGTCTGCCATCACCGGCGATTGCCAGAAGTCCTGCACGACCTCGCGATGCAGCGGGTTGGCCAGTTCCATGTGCGCGGCCAGCATATTGGCCAGGCCGCCGACCTCGCGCCCGCCCATCGCGTTGGGCTGGCCGGTCAGCGAGAACGGGCCCATGCCGGCCTGACCGATACGGCCGGTCAGCAGGTGGCAGTTGATGATGCTGTTGACCTTGTCGGTGCCTGCCGACGACTGGTTGACGCCCTGCGAAAAGGCCGTCACGGTCTTCCCGGTTTGCGCGAACAGCTGGTAGAAGGCCAGCACGTCCTGCACATCGAGCTTGCAGGCGCGGGCTACGGCGGCGGGATCGGCGCAGCTGGCGTCGGCGGCCTGAAGGGCTTCATCCAGCCCGGCAGTGCTTGCCGCGACGAAGGCGGGGTTGGCGTGTCCCTCGCGCGCGAGATAGCTCAGCAGTCCGTTGAACAGCCACACGTCGGTGCCCGGGCGCAGGGCCAGGTGGAGGTCGGCCAGCTCGCAGGTGGCAGTGCGGCGCGGATCGATCGCGACGATCTTCATCTCGGGCCGCGCTTCCTTGGCTTTGGACAGGCGCTGGAACAGGATCGGGTGACACCACGCGGTGTTCGAACCCACCAGCACCACCAGGTCGGCGAGTTCCAGGTCTTCATAGTTGCCCGGCACCAGGTCTTCGCCGAAGGCGCGCTTGTGCCCGGCCACGGCCGACGACATGCACAGCCGCGAGTTGGTGTCGATATTGGCGCTGCCGATGAAGCCCTTCATCAGCTTGTTGGCGACGTAGTAATCCTCGGTCAGCAACTGGCCCGAGACATAGAGCGCGACCGAATCCGGGCCGTGGCGACGCACGATATCGGCGAAGCCCTGGGCCACGGTGTCGAGCGCGCGGTCCCACGACACCTGCTGCAGCGCGCCGTCGCTGCCGCGCAGTTTCGGATGGAGCAGGCGGCCTTCCAGGTCCACGGTTTCGCCCAGCGCAGAACCCTTGACGCACAGCCGACCCTGATTGGACGGATGCTGCGCGTCGCCCGCGATCTCGACCTGGCCGTCGGCGCGCACGCTAGCGCGCACGCCGCAGCCGACGCCGCAGTACGGGCAGGTGGTGGCGGTGGTCGTGGCCAGGGCTGCCGGGGTTGCCGAAATCACTGCGACCGGGATATCAGACAGGTTCACGCGTTCTCCGTACGGGGGGCGTTCTAAAGCTTTGCGGGAATACCTACGCGGCCAGCGCTTCGCACTGCGCCTTGCCGAACAGCAGGCGCTGGCGCAGCGCCGCCACCGGCGTGCGTTGCTGGATCAGGTCGAAATACCAGGCGCCGTCCTGCACGTCGCCGTACAGCACGGCGCCGACCAGGCGCCCGTCCTGCAGCACCAGGCGCTTGTAGACGCCGCGGCGCGCGTCGCGCAGCACCAGGTCCTCACTGTCTTCGCCGCCGATGAAGTCGCCGGCGGAGTACAGGTCGACGCCGGTGACTTTCAGCTTGGTGGCGGTGGCCTGCTGCACATAGCGGCGGTGCCCGGCGCCGGCCAGGTGCGCGGCGCATACGCGTGCCTGGTCCCAGATCGGCGCCACCAGGCCGAAGGTGGCCTGGCGATGCTGCACGCACTCGCCCACGGCGTAGATGCGCGGGTCATAGGTCTGCAAGGTGTCGTCGACGACGATGGCGCGCTCGCAGTGCAGGCCGGCCCCGGCGGCCAGTTCGATATTGGGGCGCACGCCGACGGTCATCACCACCAGGTCGGCGGGGATCTCGCTGCCGTCCTGGAAGCGCACGCCGGTGACGCGGTCGGTGCCGAGGATCCCGGCGGTTTGCGCGCTCAGCAGGAAGCGCAGACCCTTGCGCTCCAGCGCGCTCTTGAGCAGCGTGGCGGCGGGCTTGTCGAGCTGGCGCTCCATCAGGCAGTCGGCCAGGTGCACCACGGTCACGTCCATGCCCTGGCGCAGCAGGCCATTGGCCGCCTCCAGCCCGAGCAGGCCGCCGCCGATCACCACCGCGTGGCGGTGGTTGCGGGCGGCGTCGAGCATGGTCTGCACATCCTGGATGTCGCGGAAGGCGATCACGCCGTCGAGCTGGTGGCCGGGCACCGGGATGATGAACGGCTTGGAACCGGTGGCCAGCAGCAGGCGGTCGTAGCGTACCTCGCGCCCCGAGGCCGAACGCACGATGCGACGCGGCCGGTCGATGGCCACCACCGGGTCGCCGGCGAGCAGTTCGATGCCATGCTCGGCGTACCACTCGCGCGTGTTCAGCATGATGTCCGCCACCGTCTTTTCGCCGGCCAGCACCGGCGACAGCAGGATGCGGTTGTAGTTGCCGTGCGGCTCGGCGCCAAACACGGTGATGTCGTACAGGTCCGGCGCCAGCCGCAGCAGTTCCTCGACAGTGCGCATGCCGGCCATGCCGTTGCCGACGACGACCAGGCGCGGGCGGGCTTGGGGGTTGGCGGAAGGCATCATGCCGGCATCTCCGTTGGCGGGGCGATTGGAACAGGGGAGCATCGGGGGCGCTGGGCGTCAGGCGGCGAGTTCTTCCTCGGCCTCGCGCACGGCCGCGCAAGCAGCGATCCACACCTTGCCGTCATAGACGCGCGCGGCGTAGGCGTTGACTGATTGCTCGGGCGCCTCCAGGCATTCGCCGGTGCGCAGGTCGAAGTGGTGCTTGTAGATCGGCGAAGCCACCACCAGGCGCTCGCCCAGGTTGCCGACCAGGCCGCGCGACAGCACCGCGGCCTGGGCGTTGGGATCGAAATTGTCGATGGCGTAGACTTCGTCGCCGCGGCCGATGCGGAATACGGCGACCTGCTTGTCATCGACCAGGGCGCACACACCAGTATTGGGCACGATATCGCGGACGGTGCAGATGGCGGTCCAGGTTTCGGGATGGTGGGGATGGCTCATCACGTTCTCCTTGTTTGCGGGCACGGTCAGGCTGCTTTCGCGGGCATGGACACCACGGGAATGTGGCTCAGCCGGGAGCGTTGCAAGTTCCGTTCCTCCGGCGTGGCCGGGCGGATCTGGCCGCGCTCTTCGATAAAGACCAGGTTGTCGTCGCGGCGTTCGCTGTTGACGAAGTGGCGGAAGCGCTTGCGCGTCTCGGGGTCGGTCACGGCCTTCTTCCACTCGTCTTCATAGGTATCGACCACGTGCTGCATCTCGGCCTCGAGTTCGGCGGCGAGGCCCAGCTTGTCCTCCAGCACCACCGCCTTCAGGTAGTCCAGGCCGCCTTCGAGGTTGTCGCGCCACACGCTGGTACGCTGCAGGCGGTCGGCGGTGCGCACGTAGAACATCAGGAAGCGGTCGATGTAGCGCACCAGCGTGTCGTGGTCGAGGTCGCTCGCCAGCAGTTCGGCATGGCGCGGCTTCATGCCGCCGTTGCCGCATACGTACAGGTTCCAGCCCTTGTCGGTAGCGATCACGCCCACGTCCTTGCCCTGCGCCTCGGCGCATTCGCGGGTGCAGCCGGACACGCCGAACTTGATCTTGTGCGGCGCGCGCAGGCCCTTGTAGCGGTTTTCCAGTTCGATCGCGAGGCCGACCGAATCGCCCACGCCATAACGGCACCAGGTCGAGCCCACGCACGACTTCACCGTGCGCAGCGCCTTGCCGTAGGCATGCCCCGACTCAAAGCCGGCGGCAATCAGCTCTTCCCAGATATAGGGCAGTTCTTCGGCGCGCGCACCAAACAGGTCCACGCGCTGGCCCCCGGTGATCTTGGTGTAGAGGCCGTACTTCTTGGCGACCTGGCCCACGGCGATCAGCCCTTCGGGCGTGACTTCGCCACCCGGCATGCGCGGCACCACCGAATAAGTACCGTCCTTCTGGATGTTGGCCAGGTAGTAGTCGTTGGAATCCTGCAGGCTGGCGTGCTCTTCCTTGAGCACGAACTCGTTCCAGCACGAGGCCAGGATGCTGCCCACGGTGGGCTTGCAGATGTCGCAGCCCAGGCCCTTGCCGTGCGCATGCAGCAGTGCGTCGAAGGTCTTGTGCTGGCCAACGCGCACCAGGTGATACAGCTCCTGGCGCGAGTACGGGAAATGCTCGCAGAGATGGTTGTTGACCGCCATGCCCTGCTTCTTCATCTCGGCCTTCATGATCTGCGTCACCAGCGGCACGCAGCCGCCGCAGGCGGTGCCGGCCTTGGTGCAGCTCTTGAGCGCGCCGATGCTGGTCGAGCCGTCGCAGACGGCCGCGCAGATCTCGCCCTTGGACACGTTGTTGCACGAGCAGATCTGCGCGGTGTCGGGCAGGGCGTCGGCGCCCAGCGCCGGGCGGCCCTTGCCGCTGCTGTCGGGCAGGATCAGGAACTCGGGCGACTCGGGCAGCTCGATCTTGTTCAGCATCATCTGCAGCAGCGTGCCGTATTCGCTGGCATCACCGATCAGCACGCCGCCCAGCAGGTACTTGCCGCAGTCGGACACCACCAGCTTCTTGTAGACCTCCTTGCGGTCGTCGCAGAACTGGTAGAAGCGCGCGCCCGGCACGGTGCCGTGCGGGTCGCCGATGCTGGCCACGTCCACTCCCATCAGCTTGAGCTTGGTGCTCATGTCGGCGCCGCTGAACTCGGCCGCTTCGCCCTGCAGATGGCGCGCGGCAACGCGGGCCATGTCGTAGCCCGGCGCCACCAGGCCGTAGATCTTGCCTTGCCACAGCGCGCATTCGCCGATGGCATAGATGTCGGGGTCCGAGGTGCGGCAGTGGTTGTCCACCGCGATGCCGCCGCGCTCGCCCACCGCCAGGCCGCTGGCGCGCGCCAGTTCGTCACGCGGGCGGATGCCGGCGGAGAACACGATCATGTCGGTGTCGAGATGGGTGCCGTCGGCAAACACCATGCGGTGGGTGCCGGTTTCGCCGTCGATGATTTCAACGGTGTTCTTGCCGGTATGCGCGGTCACGCCCAGGCCTGCGATCTTCTGGCGCAGCATGCGGCCGCCGCCTTCGTCGACCTGCACCGCCATCAGCCGCGGCGCAAACTCCACCACGTGGGTGTCGAGGTTCATGTCGCGCAGCGCCTTGGCGCACTCGAGACCGAGCAGGCCGCCGCCCACCACCACGCCGGTCTTCGAGCGCGCGCCGCACTCGCGCATCGCCTCCAGGTCTTCGATGGTGCGGTAGACGAAGCAGTCCTTGCGCTCCTTGCCCGGCACCGGCGGCACGAAGGGATAGGAGCCGGTGGCCAGGATCAGCTTGTCGTAGGCGAGGGTCTCGCCGGTGGAGACCTTGACCGTGCGCGCGGCGCGGTCGATTTCCACGGCGCGCGCGTTCAGGCGCAGCAGCATGTTGTTGTGCTGCTCGAAGAAACCCGCGGGCACCAGCGACAGGTCTTCGGCCGACTTGCCGGCGAAGAACTCGGACAGGTGCACGCGATCGTAGGCGGGACGCGGTTCTTCGCACAGCACGGTCACTTCGACGTTCTGCGCGCCGGCTTGCGCCAGGCATTCGAGGAACTTGTGACCCACCATGCCGTGGCCGACGATGATCAGTTTCATGATGCTTTCCTTGTCCGGTAGTCAGTCTGTGCTGCTTGTTGTGCTGTGGGGCGATGCTGCGAAATCAGCTGGCCAGGGCGCTGTCGTACAGTGCCTGCTCGCGTGCCTTGTGCTCGGCGCTGAAGCGGATGGCGATGGCGCACAGCGCGGCGATGGTGGCCAGCACGCCCAGCACCATCAGCGTCTGCTGCACGTTGCCCAGGCCCTTGAGCAGGAAGCCCGCGGCGACGGCGCCGACATTGCCGCCCGCGCCGATGATCCCGGCCACGCCGCCGAGCGCCTTGCGGTCGATGAACGGCACCAGGGCGTAGGTCGCGCCGCAGGCCATGTGGGTGAACAGGCCGAACAGCAGCATCGCCACCACCGCCAGCGCCACGCTGCCGGCCTGCGCGAACCACAGCAGGCCCAGCCCTTCGCCCAAGATCAGCACGAACAGCAGCGAGGCGCGCGCATCCAGGCCGCGGCGGCGCGCCGCCTTGTCCGACAGCCAGCCGCCCAGCGCACGGGCAAACAGCGCCAGCAGGCCGAAGCTGGCCGCGGCCAGGCCGGCGGCCTTCAGGCTCAGGCCAAAGCGGTCGACGTAGTACATCGCGGCGATGTTGTGGATGAAGATCTCCACGCCGAAGCAGGCGCCATAGGTGATGAACAGCAGCCACACGCGATAGTTGGCGCTGGCGGCGCGGAAGCTGGCCCAGCCGCCGCCCTTGCCACCATCCTTGCCGCTGATTTCGATGCCACGGGCGCGCAGGTCCGAGTAGTTGCCTTCCGGGCAGTCCTGCGTGAAGCGGTAGTACACGACGGCCATGATCAGCATCAGCACGCCCGGCAGCAGCAGTGCGATGCGCCAGCCGAGGGCTTGTTCCGCACCCATCATCAGCACCGCGGCCAGCACCAGCGGCATCAGCGCCTGCGCGGCGCCGCCGCCGGCATTGCCCCAGCCGGCCGAGGCTGCGTTGGCGGTGCCGACCACGTTGGGCGCGAACATCACCGAGGTGTGGTACTGCGTGATCACGAAGCTCGCGCCGACCGCGCCGATCAGCAGCCGGAACACCAGGAAGGTCTCGTAGTTCTGCGCCAGCGCCACGCCCAGTACCGGCAGCGCGCCCAGCGCCAGCAGCCCGGTGTAGGTCTTGCGCGGGCCAAAGCGGTCGCACATCGGGCCGATCACCAGGCGCACCAGGATCGTCACCGCCACCGCAGCGATATTGATGTTGGCAATCTGGCCGGCGCTCAGGCCGAACTCGCCCTTGAGCACCGGCATCAGCGGCGCGCAGGCAAACCACGCGAAGAAACACACGAAGAACGCCATCCAGGTCAGGTGGAAGGCGCGCATCTGCGGAGTGCTCAAGCTCAGCAGCTCGATGCGGGTGGCTTTGCCGGTCATCGTCACTTGCTCCAAGAAAACAAATGGCGTCCCGCAAACCGGCGGTTAAGCCGATTCAGGGGACGCCGTTGTCCTGACAGCCACTACATGGAATAGGGACTGTGTCTGTGGGGGTGGGCCGGTCGCCGTTGACGGGCCCGGACGCTATTACGCAAGGGGTGTGCCAACCCCGCGAGTGACGAGCAAGGGAGGCTAAGGGGCGGCTAAGCGCGGGTAAGGGCACGCGGCCGCTGGCGCGGCGGGCACCCATGCGCTGTGGTGGGGCGGGTGAGCGGCGCGCGGCACGCTCATGGTGCAATGCAGCGGACTACGGTGGTGCGGGGGTATCGCGTGCTGTAGTGGCTAGTTGCCGGAACCGGGCGAGCGGGAAGCGGCCAGGGGGATGATCTGCATGTCGCGCGGCGACACCTCCGCGCCATCCTCGTCGACCAGCGCCGCGCGCACCCGCTTGCCGTTTGCGCGGGAGCGGATCTCGACCGGGCCGCCGGCCGGGGCCAGGTGGCAGTCGCCCCATTGCATCAGGCCGACCAGCACCGGCAGCAGTTCCACCGCGGCGCGGGTGGGGCGGTACTCGAAGCGTTCGCGTTCGCCCGGCTCGCGGTAACCGACCTTGCGCAGCAGGCCGGCATCGGTCAGCGTCTTTAGCCGTGCCGACAGTACCGCGGGCGAGCATTCCAGCCGGCGCAGGAAGTCATCGAAGCGCGTCACGCCGTGGAAAACGTCGCGCAGGATCAGGATTGTCCACTTTTCGCCGATGAGCGACAGCGTGGAGGCAATCGAGCAGCGACGGAGATCGGACGCAGTAGGGGGCATGATGTCGGGAAGCATAGCATGCTGACTTCATTTGAAAAAGTCAGGTTATCTCCTATACTCTGGCTACAAATTATGAATCCAGAGGTGGACGGGATGAATCTCCAGGGCTTCACAGGCGAAGGCGGGTCGGAACGCTGGACGGTAGGACGCGGCGTGCAGGTGACGCTGCGCCGCACCCGGGCGCACGATGTGGCGGCGCTGCGCGCGATGGTCGATGCGCTGTCGCGGGAGAGCCGTTACTTCCGCTTCCTGACCGGCGGGCGGGTGGTTGACGAGATCGTCGCCAGCCTCGCCGCACCGGGGGATGGTGGCGCGGCGCTGGTCGTGGTGGCCCCGGATGAAGATGGCAGGCAGGCCATCGTTGCCAGCGCCGAATATGTGGTGTCCGGCCAGATTGGCGAGTTCGCCGTGGTGGTGGCCGATGCCTGGCAGGGGCAGGGGCTGGGCCGGCGCCTGATCGCCAGGCTGTGCGAGCTGGCGCGCGCGGCGGGCCTGCACGGCCTGCGCGGCGACGTGCTCAGCGAGAACCGGCGCATGCTGGCCATCCTGCGGGAGCTGGGCTTTGCCAGCCACCGCAATCCGCAGGACAGCTACCTGCATGAAGTCACCATGGCGCTGTCTCAGCCGGCGCGCGGCCCGCAGCGCCTGCCGGCGGACTGGTTCAGCGCGCGCTGAACTGCCGCGCGCCCGGCACCTCAGCCGGTTTCGCGCTTGCCGCGCGAGGTCATGGTGCAGCCGACCGAGGCGGTGATGATGCTGGCGATCGCCAGCCACTGCACCGTGCTCAGCTGTTCATGCAGGAACACCAGCCCGGCGAGCGCGCCCATGGCCGGCTCCATGCTCAGCAGGATGCCGAAGGTGCGCCGGTGCAGGCGCTTGAGCGCGACCATTTCCAGCGAATAGGGAATCGCGCTGGACAGGATGCCGACC
Organism: Cupriavidus sp. H39; assembly: GCF_050271075.1. NCBI lineage: Bacteria > Pseudomonadati > Pseudomonadota > Betaproteobacteria > Burkholderiales > Burkholderiaceae > Cupriavidus > Cupriavidus sp. H39. The sequence continues at coordinate 2,457,797 of NZ_CP189846.1, read as the reverse complement.
GCCAGCCCGAACAGCAGCAGCGTCGGGCTGAACATGGCGGTGCCGGCATGCGCCAGCCCGAACGGCAGCACCACCAGGGCGGCCATGGTCAGCCCCAGCGAGGTCGCCTGCCCGCCGTGGGCGTTGCCGGCCATCTGCCCGAACACGATATACAGTGCCCAACCCACGCCCGCGGCCAGCGCGAAGCCGATGCCGACCGGATCCAGCGTGCCGGCGGCATCGCCCACCGGCAGCAACAGCAGCAGCCCGGTGACCGCAAAGCCAATCCACAGGAAATCGATCGCGCGCCGCGACGACAGCACCGCCACCGCCAGCGGCCCGGTGAACTCGATCGCGATCGCCAGCCCCAGCGGAATGGTCCGCAGCGACATGTAGAACAGCAGGTTGGTGGCGCCCAGCGCCGCGCCATACAGCGCGATCGCGCGGGCGTTGGCCCGCGTCAGCGGCATGCGCCACGGACGCCAGACGCACAGCAGGATCAGCGCGGAAAAACTCACACGCAGCGCCGTGGTGCCCTGCGCGCCCAGCGCGGAGAACAGGCTCTTGGCAAACGAGGTGCCGATGCACAGCGAAGCCATCGAACCGGTCAGGGCCAGTACGGCGATCAGGGTCGAGCGGCGGTGGGCGGCGGCGTGCGGCAAGGTCGGGTCCTGTATGGGTGAGGTGGCGGCGCGAATGCAGCCGCATCATGCGGCAAGCGCGGCGCCGGCGCCATATACAGGTGTGCGCAGGGGGCTCAGTACAGTTGTGCGATACGCGCCATGGGGCGCGGTTCAGTGGTCCCGTGCGGCGGCCTTGCGCCGCTTGCCGGGCTTGGCGGCGCAATCCGGGCAGCGGCCCAGCAGCGTCAGTTCATGGTGCTCCACCACAAAGCCCGGCGGCGTGATCTCTTCCAGGTGTCCCGGGCACCCATCCAGTGGGAACACTCGGTCGCACGTCAGGCACTGGAAATAGTGGCGATGCGTCACGGCGCCGGACTCCTCGGCCAGCTCATACCGGTCCGCCTGGCCCGGCAATTCCACGGCGTGCACCTGCGCATCGTCGAGCAGCGCACGGAGATTGCGATAGACCGTGGCCAGGCCCAGCGATGGCACCTGGCGCTGGGCCGCGGCCAGGATCTCGGCCGGGCTCAGCGGCCGGCCGGCTTCGCGCAGCGCGTCGATCACGGCGCCGCGTTGACGGGTCATGCGTTCCATGCCTAGAATCTTAATGAGAATTCATTATCATTAATGAGAGTCGCCGCGGTTTGCCAGTCGGATGGCCGCCGCGGCGACTCGTTTTTTTCGGGGTGTTTCCTTATGCTGCCTGCGCAGCCCAGCCGTGCCCGGCACCGCGTGCCGTTTGCTTCCCTGCCCGCCGTGATACTGGCCGTCTCTGCCCTGGCCGAGGCGGCCGAAGCCGCCGATATCACGCTGCCGGCGGTGTCGGTCACCGGCACGGCCACCGCATCATACAACCCGCCCGACGCCTCGGGCGCGACCCGCACCGACACGCCGCTGCGCGAAATCCCGCAGTCGGTGCGCGTGGTGCCGCGCGCCATGCTCGACGACATCGCCGCGACCCGCTTCGACCAGACCTTCGACTATGTCAGCGGCGTGGCGCACCAGAACAACTTTGGCGGCCTGTGGGACAACTTTGCCATGCGCGGCTTCACCGGCAACGAGAACACCGGCGCCGGCTACCTGGTCAACGGTTTTGCCGCCAATCGCGGTTATACCGCGCCGCTGGACGCGGCCACCATCGACCGCGTGGAAGTGCTCAAGGGCCCGACCTCGTCGCTGTATGGCAGCAGCGAACCCGGCGGCACCTTCAACGTGGTCACGCGCCAGCCGCAGTTCCGGCCCGCGCAGCGCTATGGCTTCGAGCTGGGCACGCGCGACGGCTACCGCGCCAGCGCCGATGTCACCGGTCCGCTGGGCGAAAACGTCGCCGGCCGGCTGATCGCGGTGGCCGACCACCAGGGCAGCACGCGCGACTTCATCCACAGCCAGCGCTACCTGGTCGCGCCATCGTTCACGTGGATGCTCGGCAACGACACCATCCTGCAGTACGCGGCGGAATTCCAGCGCTACACCACGCCGATGGACCGTGGCGTGGTGGCCATCAACGGCCAGTTGGGCCGCATCCCGCGCTCGCGCTTCCTGGGCGAACCGGACGACGGCAGCATGCGCCTGGACAGCCAGTCGCACCAGCTCAGCGTGGAGCACCAGTTTTCGCCGAACTGGAAGGGCAGGCTCGGCCTGTCGTACCGAGGCGGCGCGCTGGCGGGACATTCGAGCGAGGCCGCGTCGCTTGCCGCCGATGGCCGCACGCTATGGCGCCAGCACCGCTACCGCGATTTCCAGTCTGACGATGTTTCGCTGCAGGCCAGCGTGACCGGCAAATTCAGCACTGGCAGCGTGGGGCATGAACTGCTGCTGGGCGTGGACGCCTATCGCTTCGGCAACACCATGGCGATCCTGCGCAAGAATCCCAGCGCCGCGGCGCCGTACGCGATCGACATCTACCAGCCGGTCTATGGCCAGCCGGCGCCGTCGCTGGCGTGGAACATGGACACCTACGAGCGCCAGCACAATGTCGGCGCCTACGCGCAGGACCAGATCAGCCTGGGCGAGCGCTGGCGCGTGCTGGCCGGCGTACGCTTCGACAGCTTCAGCCAGGCGCTGGATGACCATCTGCGCGGCACCCGCACCACGCAGCACCACAACGCGGTGTCGCCGCGCGTGGGCGTGAGCTATCTGGCCAGCCACAACCTGTCACTGTTCGCCAATGCCAGCCAGTCGTTCCGCCCCAATGCCGGCACGGATGCCGCCGGCCAGCCATTCGACCCGGAGCACGGCCGGGCGCTGGAGGCCGGCCTCAAGCTCGACAGCGATGACCGCCGCACCGGCGCCACGCTGGCCGTGTTCGAGATCCGCAAGCGCAATGTGCTGGCCGCGGACCCGGCCGATCCGTCGTTCTATCTCGCCGCCGGTGAAGCGCGCAGCCGCGGCGTCGAGCTCGACCTGGCCGGGCAGCTTGGCGCGCACTGGCGCGTGTCGGGCAGCTTCGCGCTGACCGATGCCGAGATCACGCAGGACACCCGCCTGGCCGCCGGCACGCCGTTGTCCAATGTGCCGCGCACCAGCGCCAGCCTGCTGGCAATGTACGAAGACGCGGCGCCGGTGGGGCAGCGCTATGGCGCCGGCGCCGGCGTGCGCTATGTCGGCCGGCGCCCGGGCGACGTGCAGGACAGCTTCTCGCTGCCGGCCTACGTGCTGGTGGACCTGCATGGCTACTGGCAATACAGCCGCCAGGTGCGCGTGTCGCTCAATGTCGGCAACCTGTTCGACAAGACCTATTACGCCAGCTCGTACAGCAGCCTGTGGGTGGCGCCGGGCGCGGGCCGCAGCGTGCGGCTGGGCGTGCAGCTGAGCTACTGACGAGAGACCGATGATGCCGAGACCCCTGGCGCGGACCGCCGCGTCCCGCACCCTCCCGGCCGTGCGGTCGTTTGCTGCGCTGGCGCGGCCTGCCAGTGGCAGGCTGCTGTCCATCGACGCCATGCGCGGACTGGTGATGCTGATCATGCTGCTGGACCATGTGCGCGACATGTTCTTCCTGCACGTACCGGTCGCCGACCCGATGGATGTCGCCGCGACCTCGCCGGCGCTGTTTTTTTCGCGGCTGCTGGCCCACCTGTGCGCGCCGGTGTTTATCTGGCTGGCGGGCGTCTCGGCCTGGCTCTACGGCAACGCCGGGCATGAGCGGCGGGCGGTCAGCGGCTTCCTGTTCAGGCGTGGCCTGTTCCTGGTGCTGCTGGAGCTGACCCTGGTGGGCATTGCCTGGACGTGGCGGTTGCCGCCGCAGGTGATCTACCTGCAGGTGATCTGGGCCATCGGCCTGAGCATGATGGCGCTGGCGGCACTGGTGTGGCTGCCGCGCGCGGCGCTGGTCGCGCTAGGGATGGCACTGGTGGCGGGGCACAACCTGCTGAGCCCTTTGCACTTTCCGGCTGACAGTGCCTGGCACGTGCCCTGGGCGATCCTGCACGACCGCACCTGGCTCGAGGTGGCCGATGGCTTGCGGGTACGCACCTCGTATCCGGTGCTGCCGTGGATCGGCGTGATCGCGCTGGGCTATGCGGCGGGGCCATGGTTTGCCACGGCCATGCCTGTCCGGGCGCGGCAACTGCGGCTGGCCGGGTGCGGCCTGGCGGCGCTGGGCGGGTTTGCGTGGCTGCGCGCGCTCAACGGCTACGGCCAGGAACAGAAATGGCTGCCTGGCGCGGATGCCCTGCATACCGCGATGAGCTTTCTCAACGTCACCAAATACCCGCCGTCGCTGCTGTTCCTGCTGCTGACGCTAGGCACCGGCTGCCTGCTGCTGGTGTGGCTGGAGCGCGCGCAGGGCGGCCTGCTCGCGCGACGCCTGGCCGTGTTCGGCGCGGTACCGATGTTCTTCTACCTGCTGCACCTGTACGTGCTGCAGGGCCTGTACCAGCTTTGCGTGCACCGCTGGGGGCTGAACCAGGGACGCGTGTTCGGCTTCGACCAGGTCTGGCAGCTATGGCTGGTGGCTGCGGTGCTGGCGTTGGCGTTGTGGCCGGCGGTGCGCTGGTTCGCGGCGCTGAAGGCGATACGGCGGGACTGGCGCTGGCTGAAGTACTTCTGACCAGCGCCTGTATTCGCCGCACGCGGCCTCAGCGCTGGGCGGGTGCGGCCGCAGCCGGCTGCACCGTTGCCGGCGATGGTGCCGTGGAGGGCGCCGGCGCCTGCTGTGGCGCCACGGCCTGGGGCTGGGCGGGTGCGGGGGCCATCTGCGTCTGCGCCACGGCTTGAGGCTGCGCGACCGCCTGCGGCTGCGCAGTGGCCTGGGGCTGCGCGACTGCCTGAGGCTGCGCGGTAGCCTGCGGTCGCGCGACAGCTTGGGGCTGCGCTGCGACTTGCGGTTGCGCCACCGCCTGAGGCTGCGCGAGCGCCGGCGGCCGGGCCGTCGCCTGCGTTTGCGTCACCGCCTGCGGCCGCGCGGCGGGCGCCGGGTTAGTCCCGCCGTTGGCGATTGGCGCGGCCTCGGTCACCTCGCGCCAACCGCCTCCAAGCGCCTTGTACAGCGACACGCGGCTGGTCAGGCCGGCCAGCTTGTAGGTGATCAGCGCCTGCTGCGCGGTGTAGAGCTGGCGCTGCGCATCGAACACGCCGAAGTAGTCGTCCACGCCATTCTTGAAGCGCATCTCCGACAGCCGCCGGGTCTCGCCGCTTTCGCGCACCAGCGCTTCCTGCGCCTGCACCTGGCGCTCATAGGTGGCGCGTGCCGCCATGCTGTCGGCCACTTCGCGGAATGCGGTCTGGATGGTCTTCTCGTAATTGGCGACGTTGATGTCCTTGCGCACGTTGGCCGCATCGAGGCCGGCCCGGTTGCGGCCGGCGTCGAAGATCGGCACCGTCAGCTGCGGCGCGAATACCCACGCCATGCCGCCCGAGAACAAACCGGCCAGGCTGCTGCTGGCCACACCCAGCGCGCCGGTCAGCGAGATGCGCGGGAAGAAGGCCGCGCGCGCGGCACCGATATTGGCGTTGGCGGCCTTGAGCCGGTGCTCGGCGTCGAGGATATCGGGCCGGCGCACCAGCACGCTGGACGGCAAGCCTTCCGGGAACTCGCTTACCAGCATGCGCGCGTCGAGCGGATCCGGCGCGGGGGCATTCGGATTGGCGGGCGCGGCACCGGCATCGGTCACCGACTTGGGCAGCGGGCCGCCGATCAGCAGCGCCAGCGCGTTCTCGTCCTGCGCCACTTGGCGGGTGTATTGCTCCACGCCCACCTGGGCGGTCTGCACCTGGGTTTGCGCGCGATGCTGGTCCAGCTGTGCCATTGCGCCGACCTGGTGCCCGCGCCGGATCATCTCGGCCGCGTCCTGCTGGGTCTTGAGCGTGTCCTGCGACAGCCGCAGCAGTGCGCGGTCGGCGCGCAGCGTCAGGTAGGCGTTGGCCACCTCCGCCACCAGGCTGATCTGCGCGCTGCGCCGCGCCTCTTCGGTGGCCATGTATTCCTCCAGCGCGGCATGCTTGAGGCTGCGCACGCGGCCGAAGAAGTCCAGCTCGAACGCGGTCAGGCCGATGCCCGCGTTATACGTGGTGATCTGCGGCGACTGTCCCGCCGCCCGCAGCCGTTGCGGCAGCCGCTGCGACACCACGCCGGCGCTGCCCTCCACGGTGGGGAACTGCGCCGCGCGCTGGATCTGGTACAGCGCGCGGGCTTCGTCGATGGCCAGCGTGGCCATGCGCAGGTCGCGGTTGTTTGCCAGCGCCAGCTCGATCAGCTGGCGCAGTTGCGGATCGATGAAGACATCGCGCCAGCCGAGGTCGGCGGCTGAGGGACCGGGGCGCTGCACCGGCTGTCCCGGCTGCGCCGTGCCGTTGGCCGCCTTGGCCTGCGTGGTGCGGTAGGCCGCGCCGTCGGGCCATGCTGACGGGACCGGGGCTTCGGGGCGCTGGTATTGCGGCTCCAGCGTGCAGGCCGCAAGGGCCAGCACAAGGGCGCCCGGCAGCAGCAGGCGCGGCGGCGGCAGGTGGGTACGGCGGCGGGGGCGGGGCAGGCTTCGCATGTATCGTTCCGGAGAGAGAGAAGGAGAGCAGCAGGGGTCAGCCCATCAGCGCGCGCCGCATGAAGCGCGAGATCGCCAGCCTGGGCTGCCCCTGTCGGGCAATGTTGTGGGCGGGGTCGGTGAACAGCAGCCGGATCAGCGCGTGGCGCGCGGCCATGCTGGTATGCAGCGCGATGCCGAGTAGCTGGCCGTCGCGGCGCACTACGCGGCACGGGATCCAGCCGGTCTGTGCCAGCCACAGCGCGCCCTCGGCGCCGGGGCGCAAGGCCGGCGCCAGCGGCGTGGTCACCGCTACGCCGTTGCAGGACAGGTCTTTGGTGGTGACGCGGTACTCGCGCCCGTCGACGCGCAGCAGCGCCGCGGCATGGTGCGGAAAGCGCTCTTCCTTGCGCGGCCGCGGCAGTTCCACGCACACCAGCAATGAGGCCAGATACAGCATCAGCGCCACCCCGGTCCAGATCGTATTGAAGGCGAGTCCTTGCGCATCGGGGTCCACCATCAGCGCGCGGCCGAGCCCGAGCGCGGAGAACCCTAGCAAGCCCGCGTATAGCGCCGCAAACTTGCCGTGGATCACCAGCTTGGACCGGTCCAGCCCCTTGTTGGTCACCTTGAACGGCCGTCCGAACGGCTTGAACATGGCGCTGACCAGCGAGGCCGTCACAGCCAGCGCCGCGACGATCTGCGTGACCTCGGTAAAGATTGGCAGCGCGCGTTGCCCGGTGATCCAGATGCTGTACGCCCAGTACGCCACCAGCGCGGGCAGGCCGTAGGCCAGGAACTGCAGCGGCTCGCCGTAGAGCGTGGAGACGCCGAAGTACCAGTACAGCAGCGGCCCCGCCAGCAGCATCAGCGTGAACGGCCGCGACAGCCAGTGCAGCAGCCCGTGCACATAGTGCAGGCGCTGCATGCCGGTGTAGCCGCGCCCGCGCAGCGGCCCGTCGGCGGTCAGCGCCACCTGGATCGTGCCCAGTCCCCAGCGGCTGCGCTGGCTGATGTATTCGGGCAAGCCCTCGGCGGACAGGCCCACGCTCAGGCGCTCGTTGAGCCAGCGCGTGATATAGCCGTGCGGCAGCAGCCGGTAGGTCAGGTGGATGTCCTCGGTCACGGTGCCGGTGGGGAAGCCGCCGATCAACTCGATCAGGTCGCGCCGCACCACGAACGAGGTGCCGATGCAGAACGCCGCGCCCCAGGCATCCTTGGCTGGCTGCATCACGTCGAAGAACGCGCGCTGCTCGTCGACCCAGCATTCGGTGGCGCGCAGGTTGTACTGGATCGGATCGGCGTTGTAGTAGAACTGGGGCGTCTGCACCACGCCCACGCGCGGGTCGCTGAACAGGCCCACGGTGCGCAGCAGGATGTTGCGGTGGGGCGCGAAATCCGCGTCCAGCACCAGGATGTAGGGCGCGCCGCCGGCGGCGGCGCTGTGGCGCAGGCCGTTGTTCAGGTTGCCCGCCTTGGCGTGGGCGTTGTCCGGGCGCGTCACGTAATGCGCGCCGACGCGCTCGCAGAACTCGCGCAGCCAGTCGCGGCGGGTGTCGTCCAGCACCCAGACGCGGAAATCCGGATAGTCGATCGCCAGCGCGGAGACGATGGTCTTTTCCAGGATCTCGAGCCCCTCGTTGTAGGTGGCGATGAATATGTCCACCGGCGGCACCTGCTGCGCGCGGCGCAGCGCGGCTTCGCCCGCGTCAGCAGCGGGGGTGTGATTGCTGGTGCGGGCCAGCACCACGATCGACAGCAGCGTATAGGCCAGCGTGATGCATTCGAACGCAAAGAACAGATGGGCCCAGACGCTGGCGAAGGTCATCTGCCAGTCGGGCAGGGTTTCGCGCAAGCGCCAGGTCAGGTACACGCCGAGCAGCAGCGCGGTGACGCCGCCGAACAGGATGCGGTCCGCCGCACGGTCGTGCCGGCACAGCAGCGACAGCAGCACGACTGCCATCAGCACGCCGCCGTTGATGACCAGCAGCGTCTGGTTTTCCAGGAAGAGGGCGAACATCGTCAGTCCTTGTTGGTGGCAGTGCTGGCGGGGCCGGAGGCGGCAATGGCCGGCGGCGGGCAGGAGGGGTCCAGGCAGCCGCCCGGGCGGAACGGGTTCCAGCGCGCGGCGGCCAGCACCGCCCATGCGGTGGCGCCAAGGTGCGGCAGGTGGAAGTAGTGGAAGTCCTCCGTGGTGGAGGTGGGACCAATCGACAGCCCGGTGCTGACGCGCGCCTGCGGCGTGGCGTAGAGCATGCCCGACGGCGCCCGCTGCGCGCGCAGCAGCGACCACAGCGGTGCGGCCTGCTGCGCCTGTCCCGCGGCCTGCAGCACCAGCGCGGCTTGTCCGGTGCCTTCGGTCCAGATGCCGTCGGGACTGCCCTTGAAGCCGTAGCCGGCGCCGGCGCGGTGCTTCGCTTCAACCCACGCCAGGTTGCGGCGCCAGTCCTGCGGCGGGTCGGGGAAGGCGATCAGCGGCCACAGCACGGCGTCCAGCGCCGACGGCCCGGCATTGGGCGCGCGGCCGTCGTCGTGCGTGCCGATGATGAAGCGGCCCTCGCGCGGCTGCCACATGGCGCTGACAAAGCCGCGCGAGCGCGCCGCGCCGTCGCGCCAGCGCGGATCGTTGCGCAGGCTGGCCAGCCAGCTGAAGGCGGCATAGGTATCGACGTTGTGCTCGGTCGATTTCCAGCCCTGGCGGGTCTGCTTCGGCTCATGGCCGAAGAAGCCGCCGATATAGCCGGCGGGGGCGGTGGGGTCCGGCACGGTGGCATGCACCCAGCCCATCAACGCCGCGGCGCCGTCGAGATAGCGCGCGTCGCGCGTGGCGTCATGCACCGCCAGCAGCAGCAGCGCGGCCCAGGCCACGTTGCCGGTGGCGGTGCCGGCCTGGTAGGCATCTTCGAACCAGCGCTTGCTGGGTTCGTCCCACCAGCCGGGCAGCGGCGACGGGCCTGCGGGCAATGGCCCCGCGCGGTAGGCGTTGCGCAGGCGCGCGTCGCGGAAGTGGCGGTCCTGGCGGCTTGCCTGCAGCACGGCATCGGCAATGCGACGGGCTTCAGCCGGCCGCTTGCACGCTATCAGCGCGATGCCGGCCAGCGCGTTGTCGTAGACGAAGGCGGCATTGCGCAACGCGGGCGCCAGCGGCTCGCCGCCGGGCGCGGGCTCATAGCTGGCGAGGAAGAGTGGGCCATTGCCGCCGGCGCGGCCGACTTGCCCGGCCAGGGCCTGGCAGCCTTCGGCCAGCAGCGCCTGCTGCGCGGCATCGGCGGGATCCGCGGCGCGGGCAGCGACTGGCGACAGTGCCAGCACGGCGGGAAGCAGCGCGCCGGCGACCATGCGGGGCAGGCGTGCAGTCGGAATCGGCAGTCGCATCCGGCTCTCCTTTGCGCGGGCGCTTACAGCGATGCCCGCAATTGGCCCAGCCAGCTCTGGTTCAGCGTGACGCGCGCCCAGCGACCCATGCCGCAGTGTCCGGACTGCGCCGGCGCTGCCGGAGCCGCCGCCGCGGCCGTGCCTGCGGTGCCAGGCGTGGCGGTGCTGCCGGAGGCGGTGCCGGCCTTTGCCGGCAGATTGCCCAGCGGGCGGTCGAGCTTGGCGATCACGTAGATCTCGTTCTTCTCGATCGGCGGGAACGGCACGAAGTAGCGCGCCTGGTCGCCGTCCGGCGCGCGCGGCAGCACCTCGGCCACCGATGCCGGCAGCGCCGTGGGCAAGCCGTCGACCTGCACGTTCAGGCGCGCACCGGGCAGCAGGTTGTCGCTGAGGCTGCGCGGGAATACCGCCACCACGCGCGTCTGCGCGCAGTTGCTGGCGCGCGCCAGCGTGGCGCCGGCGGCGACGCGCATGCCCGGCTGCGCGATCAGGTCTTCGATGGTGCCGGGTTCGGGCGAGCGGATTTCCAGGTTAGACAGCCGGTCGATGCGTTCCTGCTCAGTGGCAATCATGGCGTCGACGGACTTGCCGTACGCTTCCAGTTGCTCCAGCTCCGCGGTCAGCTGTGCCGCTTCCGCGCCCAGCACCTGGCGACGCTGCGCGAGTGTGGCGCTGGGTCCGTCGGTGGACGACGCATAGACCTTGTTGCGCGAGGCCTGGCTTTCGCCGATGGCGTTGTCGAGTTCGGCCTTGGCGGCGGCCTTGGCGTTGGACAGCATCGACAGCTGGTAGCGCGAGGCATTGGTGTAGGCCTCGCTGACCGCGCCGGCCCACTGCATGCTCTGGTTGCGGTTGACCACTTCCTGCTGCTGGTCTTCCTGGGCCCGTGCCGAGGCCAGGCGCGCCTCCAGCGCGCGCACGCGCGTGGCGTGCTCGCGTTGGGCGGCGCTGTTGTAGCGTTGCAGGTCCTGCTCGGTGGCGGCCATCAGCCGGCGGTTGCTTTCCAGCCGCGCCTTGGCCGAGTCATAGCGCTGCTGGTTGTCGAGCTTCTTGCCGGTCAGGTCGACCAGCAGCGCACGGTCGATATTGGGGTTCTGCACCACCATCAGCGCCTGGTTGGCCGTGAACGGCTGGCCCGCGGCCACCATCTGCTTCATCACCACGCCTTCCACCGGCGACGTCACCAGGCTGACAGGGCTGTTCACCACCGCGCGTTCCGACGATCGTGTAAACACATTTGGAAACATGATCGTCAGCACGGCCCAGATGATGAACAGCACCACGCCATAGCCCGCCATGCGCGGCACGATATGCCAGAGCGGCACGGCGACGGGTTGGGGGCGTTGTACCAGCCCGTCGCCATGGGGGTGGCGCAGCGGGGCCGGCGTCAGCGGATGGGGTCTGGGTGGTGGATTGTTGCGCTGGTCGGCCATGGTGTTGTTCTCCCGCAAGCAAAGTCAAAAAGCATCCCCGCCGGCATCCATGCGGGATGTCGGACGAGCGTGTTCTTCAGGCAAGCGGGCGGCATCGCGCAAGGGCTGTCGCGCGTGGCCCGGCTTGCAAGTCCCCAATTCAGCTTGTTGTCTGCAGCGCGCGCGATGTGGCTGAGCCGTATCGGCGCACTTTGCAATCGGGCCGAGATACCGCATGCAGCGCCACGCGGCCCGTGGATTTGCCCGGCTTCATCCAGGCAGAGTTGAACAATGGCCAGTCATGGCCAAGAAATGGCAGCCCGCTGAAGCAAAGATTCACGCACTCAGGCCGCCGCAGGTGAGTTAAGGCTAGTCAGTTGCCCCTTCGCTTGCTGTAAAAATGTGTAAGAGGAGGCTGTAGCACTGCTTAATACGGCCTTAACATGGCATGCGCTTCACCGCCGGTACGGAAGCGCAGACAGCATAGGTAGATGCGGTTTCGCGCTGCGCCGGAGGGCGTGCGCAGGCGCCGGTAATGGCCGTGCAGCGAAGCTAGTCGTCGCTGCCGAGCGGCGGCGCGATGTGCTCCAGCGGGCGGCGTTCGGCATCGATGCCGAAGCGCAGCGCCAGTAGTCCGGCCACGATCACCAGTGCCGCGCCGAAGCCGTAGCCTGCTGCCACGGCTTCGCGGCTGCCGCTCTCGATCAGCGCGCCCAGCAGCAGCGGCGCGATGAAGCCGCCGGTGCCGGTGCCCACGGCGTAGAACACCGAGATCGCCAGCGCGCGCATTTCCAGCGGGAATACCTCGCTCGCGGTCAGGTAGGCGGAACTGGCCGCGGCGGAGGCGAGGAAGAACACCGCTGACCAGCACAGCGCCTGCGTGCGCGCGTCGAGCCAGCCTTGCACGAAGGCCCAGCCGGTCAGCGCCAGGCCGATGCCGGACAGCACATAGGTGGCGGCGATCATGCGCCGGCGCCCGACATGGTCGAACAGCGGGCCGAGCAGCAGCGGCCCCAGCGCGTTGCCGAGCGCGAACGGAAAGATGTACAGCGCCACGCGCGCCTCCGGCACGCCGTAGAAGCGCGACAGCACCAGCGCATAGGTGAAGAAGATCGCGTTGTAGAAGAAGGCCTGCGCCACCATCAGCGCCAGCGTGATCAGGCTGCGCTGGCGAAAGCGCCTCAGCAGCAGGCGCATCACTTCGCCCACGCCCGGCGCGGCGCGCCGGCGCATCGCCACCGCCGCGCAATCGGGCGACACCGGCGGCAGCGGCCCATGGCTGGCGCGCACTTCGGCCTCGATCGCGGCGATGACGCGTTCGGCTTCTTCGAGCCGGCCATGCGTGGCCAGCCAGCGCGGGCTTTCCGGCACGTGCCGGCGCACCAGCACGATCGCCACCGCCAGCGCCGCGCCCAGCGCGAAGCAGGCCCGCCAGCCCCATACCGGGCCGAATACGCGCGCATCGAGCAGCACCAGGCTCAGCCCCGCGCCCAGCGCCGCGCCCAGCCAGAAGCTGCCGTTGATGGCGAGGTTCACGCGCCCGCGCACGCGCGCGGGGATCAGTTCGTCGATGGCGGAATTGATGGCCGCATACTCGCCGCCGATACCCAGGCCGGTGAAGAAGCGGCACGCGGCAAAGAAGGCAAAGCCGGGCGAAAATGCGGTCGCCAGCGTGGCCACCATGTAGACCGCGAGCGTGGCCAGGAACAGGCGCTTGCGCCCCAGCCGGTCGGCCATGCGCCCAAATACCAGGGCACCCAGCACCGCGCCCGCGATGTAGAGCGAGCCCGACCAGCCGACCTGGGTCGCAGTGAGCCCGAGCGTATCGGGCCGTTCCAGCACGGCGCCGACCGAGCCGACCAGCGTGACCTCGAGGCCATCGAGCACCCAGGCGATGCCCAGCGCGATCGCCACGCGCCAGTGCCAGCGCGACCACGGCAGCCGGTCAAGCCGCCCGGGAATGTCGGTGCGGAAGGTGGTGTCGAGCGGCGGGCTGGCGAGGGCGGTATCGGTTGGCATTGCCAACCAGTATAGGAAACGGGCGCCAGCGTGCCGCGGTGCTTAGCGGTACAGCACCGTCGGCAGCCACAGGCCGATGCCGGGAAAGACGTAGAGCAGCACCAGCGCAATCAGCTGGATGCCCATGAACGGCAGCATGCCGAGGAAGATCTGGTTCAGCGTGACATGCGGCGGCGCCACGCCTTTCAGGTAGAACGCCGCCATTGCCACCGGCGGCGACAGGAACGCGGTCTGCAGGTTCAGCGCCACCAGCAGGCCGAAGAACAGGGGGTCGATGCCGAAGTTGTCGAGCAGCGGGATAAAGATCGGCATGAAGATGATGATGATCTCGGTCCACTCCAGCGGCCAGCCCAGCAGGAAGATGATGACCTGCGCCAGGATCATGAACTGCACCGGCGACAGGTTCATCGACAGCACCCATTGCTCGACCAGCGCCTGCCCGCCGAGCAGCGCGAAGGCGGCCGAGAAGATCGACGAGCCCACGAACAGCCAGCACACCATGGCGCTGGTCTTGGCCGTCAGCAGCACCGATTCCTTGACCACGCGGAAGTTGAGCTGCCGGTAGGCCGCAGCCAGCAGCGCACCGCCGAGCGAGCCGACCGCGGCTGCCTCGGTCGGCGTGGCCAGCCCGAACACGATGGAACCCAGCACCGCGACGATCAGCAGCGCCAGCGGGAAGAACGACGACAGCAGCATCTTGAAGATTTCCACCCGCGCGAAACTGAAGCGCCAGTAGAAGTACACCAGCACCAGCCCCACCACCGCCAGCGTGATCCAGAACCAGCGCGGTGCCGAGACCGCGGCCGCCGCCGCTGGCCCCGCCTCGGCTTGCACGGCGGCCGGCGCGGCAGGCTTGGCAGCGGCCGGCGCTGCCGGTGCCGCGGGTGCGGCCCGCGACGGTTCTGCCGCGGGTGCGGTGGCTTCCTCGGCCGGCGGAGCCGCCAGGTCGTCCACCGCCGCGCTGCTTTCCTCGGCGCCACCCAGCGACAGTGGCGATTCCGCCGAGACGCTGGCGGCCGGGGCGGTGACGGCGCTGTATATCGTGCCCATCACCAACGCCACGGCGAGCGCCGGCAGCAGGACAATGCCGAGCTGGCGCGCGAACACGGCCGTGGGCAGGTCGGCGTTGCGCGGCCCCTTGAGCGCGCGCACCAGGCCGCTGCCCAGCGCAGGCAGCGCATGGGAGGCGCCACCGGCTTCCAGCGTGCGCGCCAGCGGCGGCAGCGGCACCACCCGCTCTGCTTCCGGCAGCGGCGGGGCCAGCGCGGGCTTGAGCTTGGCCAGCACCAGGATGTAGACGATATAGAGCCCGGTCAGCATCAGGCCGGGGAAGAACGCGCCCGCATAGAGCTGCACCACCGATACGCCGGCGGTGGCGCCGTAGACGATCAACAGCACCGATGGCGGGATCAGGATGCCGAGGCAGCCGCCCGCGGTCACCGCGCCGGCCGACAGCTGCGTGCTGTAGCCCGCGCGCAGCATCGCCGGGAAGGCCAGCAGCCCCATCAGCGTGACCACCGCGCCGACGATGCCGGTAGCGGTGGCGAAGATCGCGCAGGTCACCAGCGTGGCCACCGCGAGCGAACCCGGGATCCATGCCAGCGCCAGGTGCAGGCTGCGGAACAGCTTCTCGATCAGGTTCGAGCGCTCGACCAGATAGCCCATGAACACGAACAGCGGGATCGAGATCAGCACATCGTTGGTCATCACGGCATAGGCGCGCTGCACCATCAGGTCCAGCGTCTGCTGCACCGCGATCTCGGGGTTGGCGTGGCGGTACGCCAGCCAGGAAAACAGCACGCCCATGCCCATCAGCGTGAACGCGGTGGGAAAGCCCAGCATGATCGCCACCACGATCAGCGCCAGCATCAGCAGGCCGAGGTGCCCGTTGGTCCAGTCGGCCGGGGCGGGCATGAACCAGGCGACGGCGCCAACGATCACCACCATCAGCGATACGCCGAACCACAGTTCCTTCCTCATCGGCCGGCTCCCGGCGGTTGGTCATGCGGCGGCGCGGATTCGGCCAGTTCAACCGTGGGCGTGCCTTGCACCATCTCCTTGAGCTTGTCGACGTCGACCTCTTCGACATCGCCTTCGCGCAGGGGCCAGTGGCCGCTGCGCAGGCACAGGATGCAGCGGATGGTTTCGGCCACGCCCTGCAGCAGCAGCAGCGCGCCGGCCACCGGGATGACCGCCTTGAACGGATAAATGGGCGGGCCGTCGGCGGCGATGGAAGAGTGCTCGTTCTGCGCCAGCGAGACCTCGAAGAAGTCGATGCCGGCCCAGGCCAGCGCGATCACGCCGGGGAAAAAGAAAGCCAGGTACAGCACCAGGTCGATGCCGGCCTGTATCCGCGGCGAGAGGAAGCCGTAGAGGATATCGCCGCGCACGTGGCCGCGCTTGGCCAGCGTATAGGCGCCGGCCAGCATGAACAGCGTGCCGTACAGCATGTTGCTGGCGTCGAACACCCACGCGTGCGGCGCGCCCAGCGCGTAGCGCGAGAACACCTCGTAGCTGATCATCAGCGTAAGCCCGATGATCAGCCACGAGGCGGCCTGGCCGACGAAGGTGCTGAGCCAGTCGATGCGCAGCAGCAGGCGTTGCACGGCGCGCGTCCCGCCGGGCTCAGCCGCGCTTGGAGAAGTAATGGCTGGAGGCCAGCCGGTAGTCGACGTTGGTGTCGTTCTGCCAGCGCGTGGAGCGCTGCGCGAAGGCCTTCATCGAATCATTGACCTTCTTGAACATGGGGTTCTCTTTTTCCTTGCGCGCGACGATCTCGTCCCAGACCTTCAGCTGCGCCTGCAGCACCGAGTTGGGGGTGGCGTAGAACTTCACGCCTTGCTGCTGCAGCGCCTGGTAGTCCTTGGAGTAGCGGTCGATGGCCTTCATCGACATGTCGGCCGAGGCCGCCTCGACCGCGTTGCCGATCAGCGCCTTGAGCTTGGGCGTCAGCGCGTCGTAGCGCTTCTTGTTGAACAGGATCTCGAATTGCTCCGAGCACTGGTGGAAGCTGCGCAGCATGCAGACCTTGGACACGTCCTGGAAGCCCAGCGCGCGGTCGGAGCTGGCGTTGTTGAACTCCGCCGCATCGAGCAGCCCGCGGTCCAGCGCCGGCACGATCTCGGCGCCCGGCAGCGCGTTCACCGCGGCGCCGAGGCCGGTGAAGATATCGATCGACAGGCCGACGGTGCGGAACTTCAGGCCCTTGAAGTCTTCCGGCTTGGTGATGGGCTTCTTGAACCAGCCCAGCGGCTGGGTCGGCATCGGCCCGTACAGGAACGACACCACGTCGAGGTTCAGGCTGCGGTAGATCTCCTGCTGCAGTTCCTTGCCACCACCGTACTTGTGCCAGGCCAGCAGCATGTTCGGATCCATGCCCCAAGCCGGCCCCGAGCCCCACAGTGCCAGCGCCGAGTTCTTGCCGTACCAGTACGCGATCACGCCATGGCCGCCGTCCAGCGTGCCCTTGCTGACCGCGTCGATCAGGTCGAAGGCCTTGACCACCGCGCCCGCGGGCAGCAGCTCGATCTTGAGGTCGCCGCCCGACATGTCGTTGACCTTGGTGACGAAGTCGCCGGCGAATTCGTGAAAAATATCCTTGGTCGGCCAGGTGCTCTGCCAGCGCATCGTGACCGGCCCCTGCGCCTTGACGATGGCCGGGAAGCCCATCGCCGCCGCACCGGCGGCCGCGCCGGCGGCGCCACCCAGGAAGCCGCGCCGGGACACCCCGCTGCTCCGCCCATCTGATTTGCTCGCCCTGGATGCCATGACCGTCTCCCTCTGCTGAGTGTGGGACTACCCCGCGAGCGTGCCGGCCATGGGGGCCGAGGCCGCTCGCCACTGACGCGAACACCGGAAAAGTCGGGAAAAACTGGAGCATGCTGGGCCTGCGCAGGCGCGGCAGGCCTGCGGACGGGCAGGGGTGCCGGGCAGGTGGCCCGTGATTCCCTTCATGGTAGGAAAGGCACAGACAACCACAATCTAGGGATTACCCGCGCGTGTGTGGCGGCGCACTTTGTGGCGCTGCGGCGCCTGCCGCCAGTTCAGGCGCGCGCGATGCCGACGGTGAAGCGCGCCTCCAGCATTCCCTCCGCGTCGGCGGCCTGGCGCACCTCCATCAGGTTGGGGCGCGCGCCCGCGATCGGGTCCTGCGCGGTGGCGCGCGACGGCACCCCGTGCGCGCGGTAGGCCGGGTGGCTGCCCAGCACCTCGCGGTTCAGCGCGTCGCTGAAGTAAAGCTGGCTGGTCAGCGCTTCGGCGGCGCCGAGCAGCACCTTGAAGTGGATATGGATGGCACGCGGCGCGTACCAGCCGGGATAGATCGAGGTGAAGGTGGCGACGCCGTCGCTGCCGGTTGGCTGCACTCCGCGCAGGAAACGCGCCTGCCGGTTGTCGCGGCCTTCGCCACTGTAGTGGCCTTGCGCATCGCAGTGCCAGACGCTGACCAGGGCACCCGGCACCGGCGCGCAGCCGTGCCCGGCATCGACAACCCGGATGCGCAGCCGCAAGGGCTGGCCGGGGCGGCCGTCGCGGATATCGGCGCGCATCAGGGCGTCGTCCAGGTAGAAAGGGCCTTCGGTGGCGGCCGGCGTCAGCAGGCACGCGGCGGGCGTTGCCGCTGCGGCCGTGCCCGGCGCGATGCCGGCCGCAGCCAGCAGGCCCAGGTCGCGCAGGAAGCGACGGCGCGCGCCGTCGGGGTCTGCCGGAACACCGGCGCCAAGTGCCGGAGCCGTGGTCATGGTGGCCTCCGTGGTGTTGCGAGTGGGCCGGACGGCGCTTGCCACGGCACGCTGGGGCGCGGCCTCAGCGTCCCATGGCCTTGAGCATGGAATAGCCGTGACTGGTGATGCGCGGCGCCTGCCGGCAACCGTGCAGGACCTCCAGGTGTACCAATTGCTTTTCGACCAGGGCCTTGAGGTCGGTGGGATCGATCTGGCGGGAATCGCTGGAATCGAGGGAATCGGGGCCGTCGCTCAGCAACAGCAGCGTGGCAAGTTCATGCGGGCTCAGCACGTTCGTCTCCTTGGTTAGAGGGGGGCGTTTGCTGGGAGTCTGCGCGGCGGCATCGCGCCGGCGGGGAAGGCGAAACACGATCGTGGAGACAACGCGGCACATGCGCTGCGCATGTTGCGCTGCAATGCTGCAGCGCCGCCGCGGGTCCCGCGCAATCCACTGGTTTGACGGGATGGGCTGCGTACGGTTCCTCGCTACCGCAGGCCGTTACATGTGACCCGGCGTCGCATTGCCGTCATGACCATACTAGCCCGACCGGGTGACAATACGATGGCCATGCCGGCGTCGTGGACAAGGGCGCGGCAGCCGACCGCGCCCCGTCATGCCCGGCCGCCTTTACTGTTCCTGCCGCGCGCGCCAGGCCTGATACAGGTCGACGCCTTCGTCGCGCGCCGGAACGTAGGCCAGTTTCATCTCGCGCTGGTCCAGCGGCCGGGCCAGTTCGACGTAGCCGCGCTCCGCGGACAGGTCGTAAGGGGCGCCGTCCTCGTTGGAATACGCGTAGTAGACCGACTCGACGCCGGCCAGGTACATCGCCGTCAGGCACATCGGGCAGGGATAGCCGCTGGCGTACACGGTGCACCCGCTCAGGTCGGGTTTGCCCAGCGCGCGGCTGGCGGCGCGCACCGCCTGCATCTCGGCATGCGCGCTGGGATCGCAGGTGGCATCGACTTCGTTGACCGCGCGGGCCAGCACCGAGCCGTCCTTGACCACCACGGCGCCAAAGGGCCAGGTATTGCGCTCGCGCACGTTCTCCATGGCGAGGCGGATGGCATCCAGCAGATAGGCTTCGGTGGTCGACACGCGTTGTCTCCGGTCAGGCCTGGCCCGCGCAGGCAAACGTGATGCGGGCCTCGCGAATATAGGCCAGCGTGCGCAGGGAGGGTGGCGCGGGTTGTTATAGAGCGTATTCGGGCGCCGGACGCTATGGCCGAAGGCACTGGCGCGCATTCGATTCCTTAACTTCGCGTGCCGCGGGCAGCGTGCCAGAATGGGGTCGATGTATCCCTATACCTCTCCCCTGACGCATCCGCAGGGAGGCATCCACATGCTGTTGGCGCGCCTGTTCCGTTCCCTTTCTCTGGTCTTGGTCATTGTCATGCTGACACCTGTCCCCGCCGCGGCGAGCGCGACGCCTGAACAGCAACTGCGCGAGGCCGCGGTGCGCGGCGACGCCGCGCAGGTCAGCGCGCTGCTGGCCCAGGGCGCCGCCATCGACGCCCGCGACGCGCAGGAGCGCACGGCGCTGTTGCTGGCTACGCACCACAACCGCGTGCAGGCGGCGCGGGTGCTGATCGACGCCGGCGCAGACGTGAACGCGCAGGACGCCATCCACGACAGCCCCTACTTGTACGCCGGCGCGCGCGGCTACAACGAGATCCTGCGCCTCACGCTGGCCCACGGGGCCGACCTGCGCAGCACCAACCGCTACGGCGGCACCGCGCTGATCCCGGCCGCGGAACGCGGCCACGTCGAGACCGTGCGCACGCTGATCGCGGCCGGCGTGGCGGTGAACCATGTGAACCGGCTCAAGTGGACGGTCTTGCTCGAGGCCATCATCCTGGGCGACGGCGGGCCGGCCCATACCGAGATCGTGCGCCTGCTGGTCAAGGCGGGGGCCGCCGTGAACCTCGCCGACGGCGACGGCGTGACGCCGCTGCAGCATGCGCGCCAGCGCGGCTATGGGCAGATCGAGCAGATCCTCGCTGCGGCCGGGGCACGCTGAGCGGCAGCGGGCCGCACCGCAGGCGCGCGGCCGCCAGTCTTTGTCGTGTCAGCCCGGATGCACTACAACCAGTAGTGCGGTGGCCGTGGTCTTGCCACCATTGGAGATCGCATGTGCGACATCGGCCGCATAGCGCGCGGTCTCGCCGTGCCGCAGCTTCTTCTCATCGGCCCCCGCGCGCACCGTCATCGATCCGCTCAGCACCGACAGGTGTTCCTGGGTGCCGGCCTCGTGCGGCTCCGAGGCCAGCACGCCGCCGGCCTGGATGGTCAGTTCATACCACTCGAAGCGCCCGGCCAGTTCGATCGGGCCCAGGATGCGCAGGTCGCAGCGGGTGTCCGGGCTCTTCAGCGACGGGATCGCGTGCGGCTGGACCACGGTGATGCCGCCGCCGGCGCGCTCGCCGGCGCCGCCGGCCAGGAAATCCGCCAGGTTCACGCCCAGGGCATTGGCCAGGCGCCACAGCACCGCCACGGTCGGATTGGCAAGGTTGCGTTCGATCTGCGACAGCATCGACTTGGAAACCCCCGCGCGGCGCGACAGTTCGTCGAGCGACAGGCGCTGCTGCTGGCGCAGCGCCTGCAGCGCCATGCCGACGGCGGGCGGGCCGTCGGGCGGCGGGGTCTGGACCAGGGCTTGCGTCATGGAATGATGTTCGTTATATTGCGCAAAACGTTCGATATACAGAACGTGTTCGATTTATCGATCGGATCGTAGCACACCCGCCAGCACACCCTCGACCCCAAACGGAGCCAAAGCCATGCCGAATGCCCAGGCGTTCTATGCGTCCATCCGCGACGAGCTGCAATCCATCCGCGACGCCGGGCTGTACAAGAACGAGCGCGTGATCGCGACACCGCAGGGCGCGCGCGTGCGCACCAGCGATGGCCGCGAGGTCATCAACCTGTGTGCCAACAACTACCTGGGCCTGTCGTCGCACCCGCGGGTGATCGAGGCCGCGCACGAAGCCTTGCGCACGCATGGCTACGGACTCAGCTCGGTGCGCTTCATCTGTGGCACGCAGGACCTGCACAAGACGCTCGAGGCGCGGCTGTCCAACTTCCTCGGCACCGAGGACACCATCCTCTATGGCTCGGCCTTCGATGCCAATGGCGGCCTGTTCGAAACGCTGCTGGGGGCGGAAGACGCGGTCATCAGCGATGCGCTCAACCACGCCTCGATCATCGACGGCATCCGCCTGTCCAAGGCGCGCCGCTACCGCTACCAGCACAACGACATGGACGACCTGCGCGTGCAGCTGGAGCAGGCGCGGGCCGACGGCGCGCGCTACACGCTGGTGTTTTCCGACGGCGTGTTCTCGATGGACGGCACCGTGGCGCGGCTGGACGAGATGCGCGCGATCTGCGACGAGTATGGCGCGCTGCTGGGCATCGACGAATGCCATGCCACCGGCTTCATGGGACCGGGCGGGCGCGGCACGCACGAGGCGCGCGGCGTGTTCGGCAAGATCGACATCATCACCGGCACGCTGGGCAAGGCGCTGGGCGGCGCGTCGGGCGGCTTCACCAGTGCGCGCAAGGAAGTGGTGGCGCTGCTGCGCCAGCGCTCGCGGCCGTATCTGTTCTCGAATACCGTAGCGCCGGCCATCGTGGGCGCGTCGATCGCCGTGCTCGATATCCTGGAAGCCAGCACCGAGCTACGCGACCGGCTCGAGCGCAGTACGAAGTTCTTCCGCGCCGGGCTGGACCAGTTGGGCTTCGACGTCAAGGCGGGCGAGCACCCCATCATCCCGATCATGGTCTATGACGCCGACAAGGCGCAGCAGCTCGCGCAGCGCCTGCTGGAGCTGGGCGTGTACGTGGTCGGCTTCTTCTACCCGGTGGTGCCCAAGGGCCAGGCGCGCATCCGCGTGCAGATGAGCGCGCTGCATGACGAGGCCGCGTTGCAGGCGGCGCTGGACGCCTTCGGGCAGGCCGGCCGCGAACTGGGGCTGATCTGATGGAAGCGGACAAACCGAAGATCCTGATCGTCGGCGCCAATGGCCAGATCGGGTCCGAGCTGGCGCTGGCACTGGCCGAGCGCCATGGCCGCGCCAATGTCATTACCTCCGACGTGGTGCCCACCGGCCGCCACGTGCAGCTGACGCATGAGATGCTCAATGCCACCGACCGCGGCGAGCTGGCCACGGTGGTCGAACGGCATGGCATCACCCAGGTCTACCTGCTGGCCGCGGCCCTGTCCGCCACCGGCGAGAAGGCGCCGCAGTGGGCCTGGAACCTCAACATGACCAGCCTGCTCAATGTGCTGGAACTGGCGCGGCAGACCGGGCTGGAGCGAGTGTTCTGGCCCAGCTCGATTGCAGCCTTCGGCCCGACCACGCCTGCCGAACAGACGCCGCAGAAGACCGTGATGGAACCCACTACCGTCTACGGCATCTCCAAGCAGGCGGGCGAGGGCTGGTGCCGCTGGTATCACGCCAACCACGGCGTGGATGTGCGCAGCGTGCGCTATCCGGGCCTGATCTCGCACAAGACCCCGCCCGGCGGCGGCACCACCGACTATGCCGTCGACATCTTCCATGCGGCGGTGAAGGGCGAGCCCTACACCTGCTTCCTGAAGGAAGACGAGGCCCTGCCGATGATGTATATGCCCGATGCGATCCGCGCCACCATCGAACTGATGGAAGCCCCGGCCGACAAGCTGAGCGAGCGCGGCAGCTACAACATCGCCGGCATGAGCTTCACGCCCGCGCAGATCGCCGCGGCCATCCGCGAGCAGGTGCCGGGCTTCCAGATCCGCTATGAACCCGACTATCGCCAGGCGATTGCGCAGGGCTGGCCGGATTCGATCGACGATTCGGTCGCGCGCGCGGACTGGGGCTGGCAGGCGGAGTACGGCCTGAAGGAGATGGTGGCGGACATGTTGGTCAACCTGAAGGCGACGCTGCCCGCCTGAGACGCTATGGCGCGATCGCGCCGTCGATGGCGATGCGGATGCCCTCGGTGCCGACTGCCACCGGTCCGGTGCGCCCCACCAGGTCCCCGGCCTTCGGCAAGGCGCTGCCGCTGGCCGAAATCCGCGCTTCCAGCATGACCTGTTGCTGCCCTGACAGCCGCTGGTCGGGCCGCATCGCCATCGCATCATCCAGCGTGAATGCCAGCGGCAGGTCGCGTGCCTGGCGGCGCAGCACCGCCAGCGGCATGCGCGAGCCGTCGGTGGGCAGCGCGTAGACAAAGAGCGTGTCGCCCGGTTGCGTGCGCCCGGCCTTCTCGCTGAGCATGACCATGCCGGTGATCTTCGGGGTTTGCGCAGCGGCAGCCGTGCCGCGCGCGGCCGCGAGGTTGGCGGCGATGCGCGCCGCGGTCTGCGAATCCGCCGGCAGCAGCCGGTACAGGTGCTCCCAATATCCGATCGCCGCCGGTTTGTCGCCACGTTCGGCCGCGGCGCTGGCCGCAAGCGCCAGCGCTTTGGGGTCGTCCGGGTCCAGCGCCAGCGCCTGGCGCACCTGTGCCATGGGCGGGCCTTCCAGCGAGCCGCCGCTCAGGCTGGCCAGCACATCGGCGTAGTCCGAGCGCAGCGCGGCCACGTCCGGCGCCAGTTCGACGGCCCGCGCGTACGCCGCGGCGGCGTCGGCATGGCGCTCCATCACGCCGTATGAGCGCGCCAGCATGGCCCAGCCCTGTGCGTCGCCGGGCGACTCGCGCAGGCGCTGCGCCAGCTGGTTCACCATGCCCTCGACCTGCGCACCGCTCAGCTGGTGCTGGCTGCCGGTGCTTTCGGGCAGGTCGTCGGCGCGCCATAGCGCGACCGGGTTGCCAAGGTGCAGGTAGAGCAGGATGGCGGCGCTGGGAAGCAATGCGAGCAGCAGCGCGGCGAGCAGGGGCGAGGTGCCGGCCCGTCCCGTGCCGGCGGCGGCACCGGCGGCATCATCGAGCAGCCGGCGGCCGAGTTCGTCGCGGGCTTCGGCGTGGCGCGCCGCGGTGAGGGTGCCGCCGCGCAGGTCCGTGTCCAGCTCGCGCAGCTGGTCGTGGTACAGGTCAACCAGCAAGCTGCGTTCGGGCGTGCCGGGGTCTGGCGCTGCCCGGCGGCGCAGCAGGGGCCACAGCATGCAGGCTGTGGTGGCGGCGATCAGGACGGCGGCGAGCAGCCAGAAGGTGGTCATGGCTGACGGTGCTCCATTGGCGTGGCTGATTCGTCCAGCAAGTCTGCAAGCTGACGCTGCGTGCTGGCGTCTAGCGTCGCATCGGCCTGGCGATTGCGCGAGCGCGCACGCATGATCGCGACGGCCACGCCGGCCAGCAGCAGCAGCGGTCCAAACCACAGCAGCCACGTCAGCGGCCGCAGCGGCGGCTGGTACAGCACGAAGTCGCCATAGCGCTGTACCAAGTAGTCCTTCACGGCATCGTCGCTGGCGCCGCCGCGCAACTGCGCGCGGATCTGGCGCCGCAGGTCGACCGCCAGCTCGGCGTTGGAGTCGGCCAGGGTCTGGTTCTGGCAGACCAGGCAGCGCAACTGGTTGGACAGCGCGTGCACGCGGGCATCGAGTTCGGCTTCGGTCAGCGCCGCGGCCTGCAGCGCCACGCCGCACAGCGCCACGGCGAGCAAGGCAAGCAGGGCGCGGATGCGGCTACGCATGGCCACCTCCCTGTTCCAGCTGCTCGATCAGCGGGATCAGCTTGCGCTCCAGCACCTCGCGCGTGACCGGGCCCACCTGGCGGTAGCGCACCACGCCATGCTGGTCAATGACAAAGGTCTCGGGCACGCCATAGACGCCGTAATCGATGCCGACGCGGCCATCGGCATCGACCAGCGAAGCGGCATAGGGGTTGCCCAGCCGCTGCAGCCAGTCGCGCGCGGCGCCGGTCTCGTCCTTGTAGTTGAGGCCATACAGCGGCACCGGCGCGTGCGCGGCAAAATCCACCAGCAGCGGATGCTCGGTGCGGCAGGCCGCGCACCACGACGCCCACACATTCAGCAGCCAGACCTTGCCGCGCAGGTCGGCACTGGCCAGCGTGCTGCCTTCGGGATCGAGCAGCGGCAGGCGGAACGCCGGCGCGGCCTTGCCGACCAGCGGCGAAGGCAGTTCGCGCGGGTCGTGGCGCAGCCCGGCGGCCAGCGCGACGGCAAGGGCGAGGAAGGCGGCCAGCGGCAGCAGGAAACGCGTCATGCGGGCGTCTCCTCATGGACGCTGGCCAATGCCGGCACTGCGGGCGCATCCGGCGCGGCTGGCGCGGTGGCTGGATTGGCGGCACGGCGGCGCAGCCGGTAACGCTTGTCGCAGACGGCCAGCAGCCCGCCCAGCGCCATCAGCACGCAGCCGCCCCAGATCCAGTCGACAAAGGGCTTGACGTGGATGCGCACGGCCCAGGCGCTGCCATCGACATTCTCGCCCAGCGCCACGTAGAGGTCGCGCGTCAGGCCGCTGTCGATCGCGGCCTCGGTGGTGGGCATGTCCTGGCTGCGGTAGATGCGGCGCTCGGGGTGGAGCAGTGCTACCCGCTTGCCGTCGCGCGAGGCCACCAGCGTGCCGCGCAGCGCGTCGTAGTTGGGCCCGCCGGCCTGGCTCACGCCGGCAAAGCGGAAGTCATAGCCGCCCACGCTGACACTGTCGCCGGCGCGCATGGGCAGCTCGCGCAGGCTTTCCTGGCCGGATACCAGCGTCACGCCGGCGATGAAGATGCCCACGCCGGCGTGGGCGAGCAGCATGCCCCAGTAGCTTGGCGTGAACTGGCGCAACGCGGCCAGGCGGCGCCCTTGCGGTTGGCGCAAACGCGCCGCCAGGCTGGCCACGGCGCTCAGCACGCACCACGCCGCCAGCAGCAGCCCCAGCCCGCTCAGCGCCGATGCGTTGCGCAGCCCCAGCAGCAGCCCCAGCCCGATGGCCGTGCTGGCCATGGCGGCCCAGCGCAGGCGGCGCGCCATGTCGGGCAGGCTGCCATGGCGCCAGCGCGCCAGCGGCGCGGCGCCCATCAACAGCACCGCGGGGGCCATCAAGGGCACGAAGACTTGCTCGAAATAGGCCGGGCCGACCGAGATCTTGCCCAGCCCCAGTACATCGACCAGCAGCGGGTACAGCGTGCCCAGCAGCACCGTGGCGGCCGCCACCGCCAGCAGCACGTTGTTGGCCAGCAGCATCGACTCACGCGACACGGCCGCAAACGCCACGCGCCGTGCCAGCCGCGGCGCGCGCCACGCATACAGCGCCAGTGCCAGCCCGGTCACCAGCCCCAGCAGCGCCAGGATGAAGATGCCGCGCTTCGGGTCCACGGCAAAGGCGTGGACGGAGGTCAGCACGCCGGAACGGACCAGGAAAGTGCCCAGCAGGCTCAGCGAGAACGTGAAGATCGCCAGCAGCACGGTCCAGGCGCGGAAAGCGCCGCGCTTCTCGGTCACCGCCAGCGAATGCATCAGCGCGGTGCCGGCCAGCCACGGCATGAACGAGGCGTTCTCGACCGGGTCCCAGAACCACCAGCCGCCCCAGCCCAGCTCGTAGTAGGCCCAGGCGCTGCCCAGCATGATGCCCAGCGTCAGGAAGGCCCACGCCACGGTGGTCCAGGGCCGCGACCAGCGCGCCCAGGCGGCATCGACGCGTCCGGCCAGCAGCGCGGCCACGGCAAAGGCAAAGGTCACCGAGAAGCCGACGTAGCCCATGTACAGCAGCGGCGGGTGGAACACCATGCCCGGGTCCTGCAGCAGCGGGTTGAGGTCGCGGCCTTCCATCGCCGGCGGCAGCAGCCGCACGAAGGGGGTGGAGGCAAACAGCAGGAATGCCAGGAAGCCGGCGCTGATCGCGCCCATCACGGCCAGCACGCGGGCCACGGCGGCCAGCGGCAGCTGCCGGCTGTACACCGACACCGCCAGCGACCACAGCCCGAGCATCAGCGTCCACAGCAGCATCGAGCCTTCGTGCCCGCCCCACACCGCGGCGATGCGGTAAGCCAACGGCAGCGCGCTGTTGGCGTTGGCGGCGACATAGCGCACGCTGAAGTCGTTACTGACGAAGGACCAGGTCAGCGCGGCGAAGGACAGCGCCACCAGCAGGCACTGCACGCGCGCGGCGGGGCGCGCCAGCGCCATCCACGCCAGCTGGCCGCGCGCCGCCCCGGCCAGTGGCACCACGGCCTGCACCAGCGCGACGAGCAGGGCCACGATCAGGGCGAAATGGCCGAGTTCCGCGATCACCGGCGCACCCCCTGTGCCGGCGCGGCTTCGGCCATGCGGCGGTTCACCTGTTCGGCCTGCTTGAGCGCGTCGGCGGCTTCGGGCGGCATGTAGTTTTCATCGTGCTTGGCCAGCACCTCGCTGGCGATGAAGGTGCCGTCCGCCTGCAGCTGGCCGCGCGCGACCACGCCCTTGCCTTCGCGGAACAGGTCGGGCAGCAGGCCGCGATATTGCACCGGCACCTGGCGCGCGGTGTCGGTCACGACGAAGCGCACCGTCATGCCGTCACCCTCGCGCCGGATCGAGCCGGGCGCGACCAGCCCGCCCAGCCGGAAGCTGCGCGCCACCGGCGCCTCATGCGCGGCGACCTGGCTCGGGCTGAAGAAGAACACCAGGTTGGAGCGGAAGGCATTGAGCACGAGCGCCGCCGCGATGCCGCAGCAGGCCAGTGCCGCGGCCAGCAGCCCGAAGCGGCGCTGGCGTGGTGTCATTGGCCGGCTTCCGGGCGCGCGGCACGGCAGCGGCGGGCCAGCAGCACCAGCTCCAGTGCCAGCAGCAGCGCGCTCACGCCGAAGGCGCCGGCGATGAAGATGCCGTGGTGCCCGTAGGGCAGCAGCGTGGACAGCGTCATGACGTCTCTCCGGAAACCATGGCGGGGCCATGCGGCGCCTCGCCGCGCTCGCGCAGGATGCAGCGCACGCGCACCAGCGCCACCGCCACCGTGTACATCCAGCACGCCAGCGTCATCAGCAGCATGCCGGCCAGCATGGTGGCTGCCATCGACGGCGCCGCGGTCAGGCTGACCGAGGCGCCCTGGTGCAGCGTGTTCCACCACTGCACCGAGAAATAGATCACCGGAATGTTGACCACCCCCACCAGCGCCAGCACCGCGCAGGCGCGTTCGGCGCGGCGCGGCTCATCGATGGCGGCTTCCAGCGCGATAAAGCCCAGGTACAGGAACAGCAGCAGCAGCTCTGAGGTGAGCCGCGCGTCCCACACCCACCACGTGCCCCAGGTGGGCTGGCCCCACAGCGCGCCGGTCCACAGCGCCAGCACGGTGAAGAGCGCGCCGGTAGGCGCCAGCGCCGACGCCATCATCGACGACAACCGCGTGCGCAGCACCAGCCCCAGCGCGCAATAGCCGGCCATGATCACGTAGATGAACATCGACATCCATGCCGCCGGCACATGGATGAAGATGATGCGGTAGACCTCGCCCTGCTGCGCGTCGGTGGGCGCCACGGCAAAGCCGGTCCACAAGCCCGCCAGCGCGAACAGCGCCGCCGCGGCGAAGCACCATGGGGCCATGCGCCCGGCCAGCGGATAGAAACGCACCGGCGCGGCGTAGGCCAGCCAGGCGCGGCGGGCGCGGGCGTGTGGCGGGATGCGGTGTGGCACCGATGGCAGCGGCTGGCTCATGCCGGCGTCTCCATGGCAATGCGCAGCCCCGCGGCGGCGGCCAGCGGGCACAGGAACAGCGACAGCGCCAGGCACGCGCCCAGCAGCGAGAACTGCGCCGTCACGTCCAGCCCGGCATCGGCCGCGGCTGCGGCGCCGGCGCCGAACACCAGCACCGGCACGCACAGCGGCAGCACCAGGATGCACAGCAGCACCGCGCCGCCACGCACGCCCAGGGTCAGGGCCGCGCCGACCGCGCCGATCAGGCTCAGCGCCGGCGTGCCGACCAGCAGCGATGCCGCCAGCAGCAGCGCGGCGCCGAACGGCAGCCCGTACTGCTGGGCCAGCAGCGGCGTCAGCAACAGCAGCGGCAGTCCGCTGGTCAGCCAGTGCGCGGCGATCTTGGCCAGCACCAGCAAGGCCAGCGGATGCGGCGACAGCAGCAGCTGGTCCAGGCTGCCGTCGGCATGCTCCTGCGCAAACAGCCGCGACAGCGACAGCATCGAGGCCAGCAGCGCCGTCACCCACAGGATGCCCGGTGCCAGCGCGCGCAGCTGCTGGGGTTCGGGGCCGATCGCCAGCGGGAAAAGGCTGGCGGCCATGACAAAGAACACCACCCCGCCAAGCAGGCTGCCGCGCCGTCGCCACGATAGCGAGACATCGTGCGCGACGATGGCGGCGAGCGTGCACATCATGCCGGTCATGCCGATCGGCCCAGGCGCAGCACCGCGCCGCCGGCCGGCAGCAACTGGTGCGTGGCGATCA
The DNA here is from genome assembly GCF_050271075.1 of Cupriavidus sp. H39. Taxonomy (NCBI): domain Bacteria; kingdom Pseudomonadati; phylum Pseudomonadota; class Betaproteobacteria; order Burkholderiales; family Burkholderiaceae; genus Cupriavidus; species Cupriavidus sp. H39. The sequence continues at coordinate 2,428,405 of NZ_CP189846.1, read as the reverse complement.
CGGCCATGCCGCCCGCGGCCAGGTGCGCGTCGAGCTGGCGCTGGAAGCGCGCGCAACCCTCGGCATCCAGCGCGGTGACCGGTTCGTCCAGCAGCCACAAGGCGCGCGGCGCCAGCGCCAGCCGCGCCAGCGCGACGCGCCGGCGCTGGCCTTGCGACAGCGTGCGCACCGGCACCTGCGCGACCCGCTCCAGCCCTTGGGCGGCGAGGGCGCGCGCGACGCTGTCGGCGCGCTGGCCGGCATCGGCATGGCGACCGGCGAGGCGGGCGGCAAAGCGCAGGTTCTCGGCCGGGGTCAGGTCGACGTCAATGCCGTTCGCATGGCCGAGGTAGGCCAGCGCCTGCTGAAAATCCGGGTCGGCGGCGCGCAGCGGGCGGCCGTGCCAGTGCAGCGTGCCGGCATCCGCGCTGGCCAGCCCGCACAGCACGCGCAGCAGCGTGGTCTTGCCACTGCCGTTGGCGCCCAGCACCTGCAGCAGGCCGCCCGGCGCCAGGCCCAGGTCGATGCCGAGCAAGACCGGGCGGCCGGCCCGCGAGATGGCCAGGCCGCTGGCGCTCAGCACGGGCGCGGCGGCATCCGTCATTGCTCCTCGGCTTTGGAGATGTCGGGAAGATGGTGGGCGATGCCCTTGTGGCAGTCGATGCAGGTCTTCTCCTTGTTGGCCAGGTAGGTCGAATGCATGGCCTGCGCGCGCGGGCTCTGCCGCGTGAAGTCCATCGACTGGTAGTCGTGGCAGTTGCGGCATTCCAGCGAATCGTTGGCCTTGAAGCGGGCCCACTCATGCTGGGCCAGCGTGAGCCGGTGCGCCTGGAATTTCTCGCGGGTGTCGACGGTGCCGAAGATCTTGGCCCAGACCTCCTTGGACGCCTGCATCTTGCGCGCCATCTTGCTGGTCCAGTTGTGCGGCACATGGCAGTCCGAGCACTTGGCGCGCACGCCGCTGCGGTTAGTGAAATGGATGGTGCCCTGCAGCTCCTGGTAGACGTTGTCGCGCATTTCGTGGCAGCCGGTGCAGAACTGCTCGGTGTTGGTCAGTTCCAGCGCGGTGTTGAACGCGCCCCAGAACACCACCCCGGCGATAAAGCCGCCGAGCGTCAGGAAGGCCAGGCTGAAGTACGCGCTGGGCTGGTTGATGGTCCGCCAGTAACGCTTGATCAGGTCGAGCATGGCGCGCACTCGCTAGTTGGACGAGCCCTTGGTACCGGGCTTGCGCTTGAGCAGCTGCTCAACGTCGACGAAGCTGTTGCCCACCAGCGGCTTGGCGTCGGCCTGCGGCACGTGGCACTGGGTGCAGAAGTAGCGGCGCGGCGAGACCTCGGCCAGCACGTTGTTGTTGCGATCCATGTAGTGGGTGATGCTGACCGGGATCGCCTGGGTCTCTTCGGTGCGGGTGCGGGCGTGGCAGAACATGCAGCGGTTGAAGTCCTTGTCGAGCTGGTAGCCGTCGATCTTGTGCGGGATCGTGGGCGGCTGCATGGTGTAGTTGCGGGTGCGGCGGATGTCCTTGTTCTCGGTGGGGTAGAGCAGCGGCGCCTTGGCTTCATTGGCGATGGGCGTGGGCCCGCGCATCGCGTCGACGACCCCCTGTGCGTGCGCGGGGCCGGCGGCCTGCGGCGCGAGCACGGCCAGCAGCAGTGCGCACAGGGCCAGCAGCGGCATCCAGGATCGGCTTGGCTTCATGGCGTCTCCCTGTTCGGTTGCGGGCTAGACCTTGACGATCTTGACCGCGCACTTCTTGAAGTCGGTCTGCAGCGAGATCGGGCAGGTGGCGTCCAGCGTCACCTTGTTGATCAACTGGCTGGCATCGAACCACGGCACGAACACCAGCCCGCGCGGCGGGGCGTCGCGCCCGCGCGTCTCCACGCGCGAACGCATGCGGCCGCGCCGGGATACAACCTCGACTTCAACACCGCGGCGCAATCCCATGGCCTTGGCGTCTTCCGGATGCATGAACACCACCGCGTTGGGAAAGGCGCGGTACAGCTCGGGCACGCGCCGCGTCATCGAGCCGGAGTGCCAGTGCTCCAGCACGCGGCCGGTGGCCAGCCAGAACGGGTATTCCTGGTCGGGCGCTTCGGGCGGTGGTTCGTAGGGCAGGGCGAAGATCACCGCCTTGCCGTCGGGGTTGCCATAGAACTGGTAGCCGGTGCCGGCTTTGACGTACGGGTCGCTGCCCTCGCGGTAGCGCCAGCGCGTTTCCTTGCCGTTGACCACCGGCCAGCGCAGCCCGCGCGCCTCGTGATAGGCATCGAACGGGGCCAGGTCGTGGCCGTGGCCGCGGCCGAAGCTGGCGTACTCTTCGAACAACCCCTTCTGCACGTAGAAGCCAAAGGCCTTGGCCTCCGCGTTCTGGTAGTCGGCGTCGATCTCCTTGAGCGGGAACTTGTCGACCTGGCCGTTGCGGAAGAGCACGTCGTACAGGGTCTTGCCGCGGTACTCGGGCTTTTTCGCGATCAGGTCGGCGGGCCAGACGTCCTCGACCTTGAAGCGCTTGGAGAACTCCATCAGCTGCCACAGGTCGGAGCGCGCGTCGCCGGGCGCATCGACCAGCTGGTGCCAGAACTGCGTGCGGCGCTCGGCATTGCCGTAGGCGCCTTCTTTTTCCACCCACATCGCGCTGGGCAGGATCAGGTCGGCGGCGAGCGCGGTCACGGTGGGATAGGCGTCGGACACCACCACGAAGTTCTGCGGGTTGCGGTAGCCCGGCAGGCCTTCTTCCATCAGGTTGGCCGCGGCCTGCATGTTGTTGTTGACCTGCACCCAGTAGGCGTTGAGCTTGCCGTCCTTGAGCATGCGGTTCTGCAGCACGGCGTGGTAGCCCGGCTTGTCGGGGATGGTGCCGGCGGGCAGCTTCCAGATGCGCTCGGCTTCCTCGCGGTGCTTGGGGTTGGTCACCACCATGTCGGCGGGCAGCCGGTGCGAGAAGGTGCCCACCTCGCGCGCGGTGCCGCACGCCGACGGCTGCCCGGTCAGCGAGAACGGGCTGTTGCCTGGCGTGGCGATCTTGCCGGTCAGCAGGTGCAGGTTATAGACCATGTTGTTGGCCCAGCTGCCGCGCGTATGCTGGTTGAAGCCCATGGTCCACAGCGACATCACCTTGATGTTGGGGTCGGCATAGAGCTCGGCCAGCTGGTCGAGCTTGGCCTTGGGCACGCCCGACAGCTTGCTGACGGTATCGGCGTCGTATTTGGCGACGAAGCGCGCGAAGTCGTCGAAGGTAATGGGGCGCGACGCGCCCGGATCGGCCGCGTTCTTGGCGGCTTTCTGCAGCGGATGTTCAGGCCGCAGGCCATAGCCGATATCGGTCACGCCTTCCTTGAACACGGTGTGCTTGTTGACGAAGTCCTTGTTGACCTTGTTGTTCTTGATGATGTAGTGGGCGATGTAGTTCATCATCGCCAGGTCGGTCTGCGGCTTGAAGATGACCGGGATGTCGGCCAGGTCGAACGAGCGGTGCGTAAATGTCGACAGCACCGCCACGCGTGTCTTTGGATGGCTCAGGCGCCGGTCGGTGATGCGCGTCCACAGGATCGGGTGCATCTCGGCCATGTTCGAGCCCCACAGCACGAAGGCGTCGGCGGCTTCAAAGTCGTCGTAGCAGCCCATCGGCTCGTCCATGCCGAAGGTGCGCATGAAGCCCTGTACGGCCGACGCCATGCAGTGGCGCGCATTGGGATCGAGGTTGTTGGAGCGGAAGCCCGCCTTCATCAGCTTGGACGCGGCATAGCCTTCCCAGACGGTCCACTGGCCCGAGCCGAACATGCCCACCGCGGTCGGGCCTTTCTCTTTCAGCACGCGCTTGAACTGCTGCTCCATCTCGTCGAAGGCGCGCTCCCACGTGACCGGGGCGAATTCGCCGTTCTTGTCGAATTTGCCGTTCTTCATGCGCAGCAGAGGCTTGGTCAGCCGGTCCTGCCCGTACATGATCTTCGACAGGAAGTAGCCCTTGACGCAGTTCAGGCCCTTGTTGACCTCGGCTTGCGGATCGCCGTTGGTCGCCACCACCTTGTTGTCTCGCACCGCCACCGTGACGCCGCAGCCGGTGCCGCAGAAGCGGCATGGCGCCTTGGACCACTTCAGCTTGGTCACTTCGCTGTCGGTCACCATGTTGGCGGCCCCCGCGGGCAGCGTCACGCCGGCAACGGACGCCGTGGCGGCCACCGCGGTCTGCTTGATGAAGTCACGACGAGAGATATTCATCGGGCGATCTCCTCGTTCATTGCCTCGGCGTCTTCGTTGTGCTGGTAAACGAGGGCCGCGGACAGCACGCCGTCGAGCTGGTGCAGGTAGGTCAGGTGCGCGGCAATGGCGCGCGAGGTGGGCGCTTCGATGGTGACGACGAGTTTGCCGGCGTCGCTGGCGGCGTGGATTTCGGCGCCGGTGATGCCGTCGATCGCGGCCCGGACCCGGGCCAACTGGCCCGGCAGCGCATGGACGACGATACCGGCGATATGCCACTCTGCGCCGGCGGGCAGCGGCTGGATGGGGATGGCGCGTCTTGCTGCGGGCATGCGCAAGCTCCGGTTCGATGCCGTTTCAGTCTGGGCTGCAGCTTGTTTTTATCTGTCAAATGCCCCGATGGCGGCGAGCCAGCCGCACCGGCCTGCCGGTCGCCTAGTGTGACGGCGGACCGCTGATCAGCTGGGTCATCCAGACGATGAACCCATAGCCCGCAACGATGATGACGGACAGTACCGGCACCATGACAGCGGTCAGGAAAAGGAAACTGCGCAGTTCTTCTTGCTTGCGCTGCGGGTCGTGGGCTTCTCCGGTTTCCATTGTGGGTTGACGTTGTCGGCAAGAAGGGATCGGGCGCAGCACGCGATGCGTTACACCATTAAAGGAAGCGCAAGCCAAGGTGTCAAGACTGCACTCTCGGCGGTCAAGCCGTGACGGCGAAAGATGCGGCAGGGGCCGCAATGCCGGCAACGCAATCCCCCGATTGCGGTAGCGGGCGCCAGGCCACCCGCGGGCGGATATATCACCTGGTGATAGGTCTGCTAGTGATACGTCACCAAGACCACGTAGGCAGGTGCCGCGCTGCGCGTGGTGGCGCGCGCAGGCTGGACTTCCAGGCTGGCCACGCCGATTCGGGTCAGTCCCGGCAGCAGGCCGGGTGTCACGGCAAGGGGCGCCGACACGACCTGCCCCGTTGGCTGCTGGCAACTGGCCTGCAGCTGGCCGGCAGACTGCCGGAAGTCGCATGAGGGGTACGTGATTGCCCCCAGGAATGTGATGGTGCCGGTTTGCGCGGCAGCGCCGCCGATTCCCGCGATCGACAGCAGCGTGGCTGCGGCCAGCCGGCCAGCCAAGGCGGCGGCCGTCCTGCTCCGTTCAAGCGACATGTCTGACCTCACGATAGTTAGTGCGGCGCCGACCGGGCCGCCATGCTCATCGCGTACCGTGCAGGCCCACCAAATTCGCGTGTGGGCTGACTTCAGCATAGCCTCGCGTTCAGACGGCTTTCAGCGCTTAAGACAGTTCGGTGGAAGTTGCGGGGATCCGCCCGGCGCTTGCCCGTGCCTACGCCGCGCCGCGCAGGATCAGCCGCGAGCGGGAAAAGCCGGCATGGGTCTGCAACGCCTGCATCAGTTGCGCGGACGGCACGCGGTCCAGGTCGGTGACCACGTAGCCGGTGTGGCCGCGCGTCTGCAGGTGCTGGCCGGTGATGTTCACCCCCTCCTGCGCCAGCAGCGTGTTCAGCGCGGCGAGCGCGCCCGGCGCGTTGCCGTGCACGTTGAGCAGGCGCGCCGGCGCATGCAGCGGACCGGGATCGACCTCGGGGAAGTTGACCGCGCCGATGGTGCCGCCGGTGGCCAGGAAATGCGCCAGCTTGGCCGCCACCTCGGTGCCGATGTTTTCCTGCGCTTCTTCGGTGCTGCCACCGACGTGCGGGGTCAGCAGCACGTTGGGCAGGTTCTGCAGTGCGCTGGTGAAGGGGTCCTGGTTGGTCTTCGGCTCTTCCGGGAACACGTCGATGGCGGCGCCGCCCAGCCGCTTCTCGCGCAGCGCCGCGGCCAGCGCGGCGATGTCGACCACGCTGCCGCGCGAGGCATTGATCAGGATCGCGCCCGGCTTGCACGCGGCCAGGATACTGGCATCGATCATGTTGCGCGTGCGCGGCGTGGCTGGCACGTGCAGGGTCACCACCTCGGCCTGCGACACCGCTTCTTCGAGCGAGCCGGCGGCGCGCGCCGAACCGTGCGAGAGCCGCGCCAGCACATCGTAGTAGACCACACGCATGCCCATGGATTCGGCCAGCACGCCGACCTGCGAGCCGATGTTGCCGTAGCCGACGATGGCAATGGTCTTGCCGCGCGCCTCGAACGCGCCGCTGGCGCCCTTGGCCCATTTGCCGGCATGCGCCAGCGTGTTCTTCTCGGGAATCCGGCGCAGCAGCATCACCGCTTCGGCGACCACCAGCTCGGCCACCGAACGGGTGTTGGAAAAGGGCGCGTTGAAGACCGGGATGCCGGCGGCGGTGGCGGCATCCAGGTCGACCTGCGAGGTGCCGATGCAGAAGCAGCCGATCGAAAGCAGGGCCGGTGCGCTGCGGATATCGTCGGCACGCAGGTGGGTGGCGGAGCGGATGCCGATCACGTCATGGCTGGCCAGCACCTGGCGCAGTTCGGCACCGGCCAGCGCGCCGGTGCGGCGCTCGACCTGCAGGCCGGCTTCGGCCAGCCGGGCGTTGGCGCTCTGGTGGATGTTCTCGAGCAGGATGGCTGTGGTCACGTTGGTTTTCCGCAGGGAGAGGTGGGCGGGCATTGCCGCATCGCCTCCATTCTGCGCGTAAAACGGTGCCGGGGCCGGGGAGCCCCTGCTGCCGGCATTGGCACCGGCCGCGGCGTCAGCGCGCGCGGCGCGCGTCGCCGCCGAGCGGATCGACGATGATCATGGTCTGGCGCAGCACGCCGGCATTGTCGAAGTAGCAGCTGAAGTGCGCCGTCTGCAGGCCGTCCTTATACATGCGCCATGACCAGGCTTCGCGCTGCATCAGTGGGTAATACTGCACCGGCTCGCGCGGCAGCCCGAAATGCTGCTGCACGTCCTGCTTGGTCCAGACGCCGACCTGGGCGCGATAGATTTCCGCTTCGGTGAGCATCTGTCGGTAGCGGGTCAGCCTGCCCGCGCCATCGAAATCGGCGGCGTAGACCTCATGGCCGAAGGGCTGCCGCGACCACAGCCAGCGGGTGGTGCCGTCGGCAAGGCGGTGGGTCTCGGTGGGTGGTCCGAAAGTTTGGCGTACGGCACTTTCGGGGCTGCCGATCATCTGCCTGCCGGTCTGTTCCGGCTGCAGGGTGGCGCAGGCGCCCAACAGGGCCACGGCAACGCACAGGCCGCCGAGGCGGCGCGGGGATAGGGACCGGGATGGCATGGCGCGCTCCTGCGGACGGAGAAGGTCCGCAATGGCCATTGTCCGGCTCGCGGGCGGGTTCCTGCAACACCGGCCGGCAGCGCGGCCGGGCCGGCTTAGCAGCGGCCCTTCTTGGCCTGGCCCGGCGGGCAGAACGATTCGTTGCCGTACGCGTCGACGCGGCAGTTGCCTTTCTTGGCTTGTCCCGGCGGGCAACCCTGCGGGCCGCCGCCGTAGGTGTCATAAGGGGCGACCACGCAGCCGCCGAGCAGGGCGCTGCACGCGACCAGAAGGGCCAGTACGGATTTCATTGCATTCTCCTTGTTGTGGGGATGAGGGGATTCCGTTTGCGACAGGAGAATAGATTGTCCCAGCGCCGCTGTCTGTAAGGAATCGTGAAGACCGCAGCGCCGGTGACGGCTACATCCGGAACACCACGCCCAGCCAGAAGCTGCGCGGCGCCCCCGGCGCCACGAACAGCGCGCTGGCGGCATCGCCGGGGGCCACGTGCGGCCGCACCAGGCTGCCCCCGGGAAACACATCGTTGGCGATCTGGCCGTAGGTCTCATAGCGGCGGTCCAGCAGGTTGGCGACGCGCGCGTAGATCTCGAACCGCTTGGTCACCTGGTACGCCGCGCGCAGGTTGATGGTGGCATAGCCCGGCGTATGCCAGTCGGCGGTCTTTGGCGGGGTGCCTGGCTGCGGGTCGCTGCGCAGGCCGTCCTCGTTGCCGCTGGAGACGGTGCCCGACACCGCCACCAGGTCGGCGCCAAGCGTCAGGCCGGCCAACGCCCGCCAGTCCACGCCCAGCTTGAGCGTATGGCGGGGCAGGCCGGCCATGCGCATGCCCGGGCGGATGTCGATGGTGCGTTCGCCGGCGGCAAGCTGGCCGGCGGACTGGTAGGTCGCCTGCAGGTAGCTGTAGGCGAGCCGCAGCGTGACCTCGCCCAGGCGATGGCGGGCGGTGAGGTCGAGGCCCTGGTTGCGGGTGCGGTCGAAGTTGGCGAAGTAGCCGAGCTGCGTGTTCGGCGCGCGCAGGAACAGGATGTCGTCGTGGTTGTCGATGCGATAGAGCGAGGCCGTGACCTCGGTGTCCTGCCGCAGGTGCCAGCGCACGCCGGCCTCGTAGGAGTGGGACACCACCTGCTTCAGATAAGGATCGGCCTGAAGGCCCGCCGGCAGCCGGCAGGGCCGTTCCGGGTCGGCGCAGCCGAGTTCGAGCACGGTCGGCACGCGGTTGTTCTGCGCATAGCCGCCGAACACCGTGACGCCGCCGCTCAGCTTTTGCGCCAGCCCCAGCGCCGGGTTGAGGCGGCGATAGGTAAAGCGCTCGCGTGGCTGTTCGCTGCCATCGCTGTTGCGCAGCGTATTGCTGACGGTGACGTGGTTCCACCGGGCCGAGGCGGTCAGGAAGGTGGTGGGCGTCAGCGACCAGGTGTCGGACAGGTACACCCCCAGCGTGCGCGCGTTGCCGCTGACGCCCGAGAACAGCGCGTTGGCCTCGGCGGGATCGGCCACCACGCCGCGGTCGTCGGTAAAGGCGGCGAGCTGTGCGTATTGCGCATAGGTCAGGCGGCTACGGTCCAGCGTCACGCCGGCATTGAGCACGTGGCGCTCGGTCTCGCGCGCCACGCTCAGCGCCATGCCCACGGTCTGCTGCCGCATATGGCTGGTGTTGAGCACCGCCGGGTGCAGCGCCGCGCCGTCCGCGCGGGTCATGCCGCAGCCGTCGCCGCGCGGACTGCCGTCGGCGTTGAAGCCAGCCTCGCAGTCTTCGGCATAGGCTTCGTAGCCGGGGTTCACGTCGCCGTTGGCGGTGTCGCGGCGGCTGTTGCGCACATAGGCCAGCGCGGCGGCGCTGGTGTTGTCGTCAAACCAGTGGCGGCCGTTGAGCGCGGCCTGCGTGAGCTGGTTGCGGGTCTGGTCGGGGTAGGTGTAGACGGCGCGCCGGTTGGCCTGGTAGAGCTCGGGCTGCGTGCCGCCGTCGGCGGCGCGATAGCCGGGCACCAGGCCGTTGCCGGTCAGGGTGCTGCGTCCGTGCAGCACGGAGACATCCCAGCTATTGGTTGCGCCGGCGTAGCCGGCCTTGGCGAAGACGTTGCCGAGCCTGCCCTCGGAGTGGTCGCGCCAGCCGTGCTCCTGGAACAGCGTGCCGGCCGCGAACGCATGCCAGCCGCTGTCGCTGCGCACGCCGCCGGACAGGTCGGCGCGCTTGCGGGCCCGGCTGCCGTAGGAAAGATCGGCGGTGAAGCCGGGCGAGTCCAGCCCCGAACGCGTGGTCATGGCCAGCGCGCCGCCGAGGGTGTTGAGGCCGTAGGCGGGGTTGGCGCTGGACACCAGCGACGCGCTCGCCAGCGCCGCCTCGGGAATCATGTCCCAGCTGACCACGTCGCCGAAGGGTTCGTTGACGCGGATCCCGTCCAGGTACACCGACAGGCCCTGCGGCACGCCGGGAATCGATGACGCGCGGAAGCCGCGGTAGGTGATGTCGGCCTGGAACGGGCTGCCCTGGATGTCGTTGACATTGACGCCGGCGAGGTTGCGGTTCAGGTAATCGGCCAGGTTGCCGGCGCGCGCGCCGCCGAGGTCGTCGCCACGCACGGTCTGCACGGTGTAGGGCACCAGGTCGCTGGCCACGCCGATGCCGGGCAGCGGCGCGGCTGCCACCACCAGCACTTCGGGCAGCATGGCGCTGTCCTGGTTTGGCACAGCGCTGTCCGGTTGCGCCACAGCGGCGCGCTGGAACAGCAGCGCGATAGCCACGGCCAGCATGGCGGCACGCGGGCCCGCGCGGCGGCGCAGGCGTGCCGCGGCGTCGCATGGGGGCGGGGGTCGCCGCTGGCCTGGCGGCGCAGGGCGCGGGATGGCTGGCATGCTCAGTCTCCTCCGGATAGGCGGCGCGTACCTGCATCGGGTCGCGCCTGTGCGCAGGCCCCCAGCAGTTTTCGTACCGTGCCGCGGCCGGGCCGGCTGCGGCCCCGGCAGCGACGCCGCGCCGGGCCACGGCGCCGGCTCGCCTGTCACAAAACGGGACAGTCGAGCGTTGACGCCAGCGGGCCAGTGTTCCGCCACGACACAGTGGTGCGCGGCGCACCGCACCACGCAGCGCCATGGCGCGCCGGTCTGCAGTGGCGCGCGCCGCGGCCACGCAACGCGCGGCCACCTGCGCGGTGCCGTGCTGCGCCGCAGCTGGTATCGGCCTTGCTCTGTCCCTCCCCATCCCAACCCCGTCGGTGCCTGCGCCATGTTCCGTTGCCTTGCCTGCCTGCTGTCGATCTGTCTTGGCCTGGGGCCGGCGGCCAATGCGCGGGCCGAGGGCGCGCCTGCGTACCCGTCGCGCCCGGTCACGCTGGTGGTGCCGTGGCCGGCCGGCGGCGCCACCGATATCTCGATGCGCATCCTGGCCGAGCTGGCCGGGCGCGAACTGGGGCAGCCGATCGTGGTGGAGAACCGCCCCGGCGCCGGCGGCACGCTGGTGGGCGGCTTGCTGGCCGCGGCGCGGCCCGACGGCTACACCATCGCCCAGCTGCCGCTGACGGTGTACCGGTTCCCGCATCAGCAGAAGACTGCCTGGCAGCCGCTGCGCGACATCCAGCCGGTGCTGATGATCTCCGGCTATACCTTCGGCATCGTGGTGCCCGCCGGCAGCCCCTGGCGCTCGCTGCGCGACCTGATTGCGTGGGGCCGCGCGCATCCGGGCCAGCTGACGGTGGGCTCCACCGGCATCGGCACCACTGCCCACCTGGCGATGGAAGACGTGCTCGGCCGCAGCGGCGTGCGCTATATCCACGTGCCGTACCACGGCACCGCCGACCAGATGCTGGCGGTGGCCAACGGCTCGCTGATGGCGGGCGTCAATTCCACCGGCTTCGCGCCGTTCGTCGAGGCCGGCAAGCTGCGCCTGCTGGCGGTGTTCAGCGCGCAGCGTTCGGCGCGCTGGCCCGACGTGCCGACCGTGGCCGAGCTGGGCTTCGCCGATGCGGTCCACAATTCGCCTTACGGCATCGGTGTGCCGCGCGGCACCGATGCCGCCATTGTCCGGCGCCTGCACGACGCCTTCCGTGTTGCCATGCAGCAGCCGCGCCATCTTGCCGAGCTGGCCCGCTACGACCAGGAACTGACTTACCTGGGCACCGCGCAATATGAAGCCTTCCTGCGCCAGGCGTGGGAGACCGAACGCATCTTTGCCGAGCGCGCGGGCACGGCGCGGGCGAAGGCGCAGCTATGAGCGCAATGCCATCCCTGGCGACGCCGGCGCTCGCGTGCGACGCCGTGCGCAAGGCATTCGGCGCCCGCGTGGCGCTGGACGGGGTCTCGCTGTGCGTGCGGCGCGGCGAGTTCGTGGCGCTGCTGGGACCCAACGGCGCGGGCAAGACCACGCTGTTCCAGATCCTCAGCGGCCTGTTCGTCGCCGATGCCGGGCAGGTCACGGTGATGGGCCGCGACATGCGGCGCGAGCCCGCGCGCGCGCTGGCGCAGCTGGGCATCGTGTTCCAGCAGCCGGCCATCGACCTGGATCTGCCGGTGCTGGCCAACCTGCGCTTCCATGCCGACCTGCATGGCGTGCCGCGCCGCGTGGCGGCGCAGCGCAGCGCGCGCCTGCTGCAGGCCTTCGGCCTGGCGACGCGCGCGCAGGCCCCGGTGCGCGAGCTGTCGGGCGGCAGCCGGCGCAAGGTCGAGCTGGCGCGCGCGCTGCTGCACGAACCGGCGATGCTGCTGCTGGACGAGCCCACAGTGGGACTGGACCCGGCCTCGCGGGTGCAATTGCTGGCCGAGGCGCGGCGGCTGGCGCGGGATGCCGGGGCCGGCGTGCTCTGGGCCACCCACCTGGTGCAGGAGGTGGAGCAGGCCGATCGCGTGATCGTGCTGGACCGCGGCGCGGTGCGCTTCGACGGCACCCCGGCCGCGCTGCTGGGCGCCACCGCCGCCACCACGCTCGAAGCCGCCTTCCTTGCCATGACGCCGCCAGTCCGCGCCGCCGCGACGGCGCAAACGGAGATACCCGCATGAAGCCGATGCCATCCCCTGTCTGGTTTGCGGGCGCCTGGCTGCTGGCCACCGCGTTGCTGGTCGCCGCCGGCCTGGCCGAGGGCGCGCAGGGTGGCGCCGCGCGCGCCGCGACCCGGCAGGTCTTTGTCTCCAGCGAAAAAGACGATGCGCTGACCGTCTACGATGCCCGCAGCGGCCAGCAGCTGGCGGCATGGCGCCAGTGCAGGCGCCCCCGCCACCTGCAGCTGTCGCCCGACCGCGCGCGCCTGTACGTGGCCTGCAGCGACGACCACCGCGTCGACGTGGTCGACGTGGCCACCCGCAAGACCGTGGCGTCGCTGCCGGTCGGCGACGATCCGGAGCTGTTCGACCTCAGCCCCGATGGCCGCACCCTCTATGTCTCGAACGAAGAGGACGCGCTGCTGTCGGCCTATGACACCGGCTCCGGCAAGCGCGTGTTCGCGGTCGGGGTGGGCGAGGAGCCCGAAGGCGTCAGGGTCAGCGCGGACGGACGGCAGGTGTATGTGGCCTCCGAGGTCGCCAACCTGGTCCATGTGGTCGACGTGGCCGCGCGCAAGGTGGTGCGCAATATCCGCGTCGGCAACCGGCCGCGGCGGCTGCTGCTGGTGCGCGGCGGCAAGGAGCTGTGGGTGTCCAACGAGTTGTCGGCCAGCGTCAGCGTGATCCGCACCGATACGCTGGAGGTGGTCCAGACCATTGCCTTCGCGCCGCGCGGCATGCGCGCCGAAGACGTGACGCCGGTCGGGATGGCGGCGCGCGGCGACGGCACGCATGCCTATATCGGGCTGGGCCGCGCCAACCATGTCGCGGTGGTGGAGGTGGCGTCGCGCCGCGTGCAGGACTACGTGCTGGTGGGCCGGCGCGCCTGGGGGCTGGCGCTGAGCCGCGACGACGCCCGGCTCTACGTCGCCAACGGGCTGTCCGACGACGTCAGCGTGGTCGACACCGCCAGCCGCAAGGCGGTGGCCACGCTCAAGGCGGGCCGCGTGCCGCATTCGGTGGCGATCGATGACTGAGCGCGCGCTGGCCATGCTGGCATGCGCGCTCGCATTGGCGCTGCCGGCGCCGCTGCACGCGGCGGCGGTGCGCGTGGCGGTGGTGTCGCTGGCCGATGATGCCCGCTACGCGCCGCGGCGCCTGGCGCAGCGCTATCCCGACCAGCCGCAGGGCCGCGCGCTCGATGGCGCCCAGGTAGCGGCGGCGGAAGCGCGCGTTGCGCTGGAGGCCGCGGGCCAGTCGCTCAGGATCGAGGGGCAGCAGGCCCGCACCGAAGCCGAGGTGGCCACGCTGGTCGCGGCGCTGGCGCGCCAGGGCACGCGCTTTATCCTGCTGGACCTGCCGCCGGCTTCGGTGCGGGCCGCGGCAGGCGCGGTCAAGCCGGGCGAGGCGCTGCTGTTCAATGTCTCGGCCGACGACGATACGCTGCGCGGCGCCGGCTGCGCGCCGGTCCTGCTGCATACGCTGCCGAGCCAGCGCATGCGCGCCGACGCGTTGATGCAGTACCTGGCCGCGCGCAAGTGGCGCCGCGCCTTGCTGCTGAGCGGGCCGTCCCCGGCCGACGCCGCGCAGCGCGACGCGCTGGTGGGCGCGGCGCGGCGCTTCGGCATCGCGTGGGCCGGCCAGCGCGCCTTCCGGCTGTCCAACGATCCGCGCGAGCGCGACCAGGCCAATGTCAGGTTGCTGAGCGGCGGCGTGGACTACGACGTGGTGGTGGTGGCCGACGCCGACGGCGAGTTCGCGCGCGGCCTGCCCTACGCCACGCAGCTGCCGCGCCCGGTGGTGGGCGCGAGCGGCCTGGGCGCGCAGGCCTGGCACTGGGCCTGGGAGCGCAACGGCGGGCCGCAGCTCAACCGGCGCTTCATCCGGGCCGCGGGCCGGGCGATGACCGGCTACGACTGGGCCGCCTGGGTTGCGGTCAAGGCCATTGCCGAGAGCGTGGTGCGGCAGCCCGCGGGCTTTGCCGCGCAGGCGCAGGCGCTGGCCACGGGGCAGGTGGTGGTGGACGGCTTCAAGGGCCCGCCGCTGTCGTTCCGGCGCTGGGACCGCCAGCTGCGCCAGCCGCTGCTGCTGGCCCACCCGGACGGCGTGGTCGGCACGGCGCCGGCCGAAGGCGTGTTGCATCCGAAGAACAACCTCGACACCCTGGGCGCGGACGAACCCGACACGGCATGCCGCGCCCCCACATGACCCCCGCCCATGCCTGACACCTTGCCTGACACCTTGCCTGCCACCATGCCTGCGGCCCAGAGCCATCGCTGGCGCGCACTGCGCGCGGTTTGCGGGCGCGAGCTGCGCAAGTACCTGCGCCAGCCCGGCCGCCTGCTGTCGTCACTGGTGCGCCCGCTGCTGTGGCTGCTGGTGTTCGCCGCGGGCTTCCAGAACGCGCTGGGGGTCGCCATCGCGCCGCCGTACGACACCTATATCGAATACCAGGTCTATGTCGCGCCCGGGCTGCTGGGCATGATCGCGCTGTTCAACGGCATGCAGTCGTCGCTGGCCATGGTGTACGACCGCGAGATGGGCGTGATGCGGCTGCTGCTGACCGCGCCGCTGCCGCGCGGCTGGCTGCTGGGCTGCAAGCTGGCGGCGGGCACGGTGCTGTCGCTGCTGCAGATGGCGGCGTTCCTGCTGGTGGCGGCGGCCTTCGGCATCCGCTTCGTGCCGCTGCACCTGCTGGCCGGCCTGGGCGCGATGACGCTGGCCGCGCTGATGCTGGGCGCGCTCGGGCTGCTGCTTTCGGTCCATGTGCGCCAGCTGGAAAATTTTGCCGGCACCATGAACTTCGTCATCTTCCCGATGTTCTTCATCAGCTCGGCGCTGTACCCGCTGTGGCGGCTGCAGGAAGCGGGCGCCGAGGCGGTGTACCAGCTGGCGCGCCTGAACCCGTTCACGCATGCGGTCGAGGCGATCCGCTTTGCGCTGTACGGGCAGCTTGCGCTGCACAGCCTGGCCATCGTCGCGGGCAGCGCGGTGGTGTGCTTCATGCTGGCGCTGTGGGGCTACGATCCGCAGCGCGGCATGGCGCGCCGCGGGCAACCGGCATGACGGGCCGCCGGCAAGGCATGGCGCTGCTGGCGCTGGCATGGCTGGGCCTTGCCAGCCCGGCCGCAGCCGTCACGGATGCCGTGCTCGCGCGCAGCGATCCGCTGCAGTCGCCGCAATGGGCGTGGATCCACAAGGAGCTGCTGGAGCACGGCCCGGTGGTGTTCGACAGCCGGGTCAAGGTCACCGGGCCGGCCTTTGCGGAAGACCCCATGCGCGTGCCGATTGCCTTTGACGCGTCGGCGCTGGGCGAGGTCGACCGCATCGTGGTGGCGGTGGACCGCAACCCGATCCGCGCGGTGCTGGTGTTCGAGCCGCTGCGCGCGCGGCCGTCGCTGTCGTTCCGCTTCAAGCTGGAGCAGGCCTCGCCGGTGCGGGTCGCGGCGCGCACCCGCGACGGCACCTGGCATGTCGGCAGCGCCTGGGTCGACGCCGGCGGCGGTGGCTGCACCGTGCCGGGCGCCAGCCGCAGCGACGGCAGCTGGAGCCGCACCCTCAACCGGGTCGAAGCGCGCGTGTTCCCCGGCCTGGGCGATGCCGGCGCACGGGTGCGGCTGCGCGTGATGCATCCGATGGACACCGGCCTGGTAGCCGGCATCCCCGCGTTCCATATCGAGACCCTGGTGCTGGCCGACGCCGCCCGGCAGCCGCTGTTGCGGCTGGCCTTGCACGAGCCCGTGGCCGAGAACCCGATCTTCTCGTTCGACCTGCGCGACGCGGTGGTGCCCGGCATGACCGTGGCCGGCCACGACAACAACGGCAACCGCATCGCGGCGCGGGTGTCGCCATGAAGCGGGCGTTGCCGTCAGTGCTGCTGTGGCTGGCCGCGACGGCGGCTTGCGCGGCCCCTGTGGCAGACCCAGCCCCCGCGGCCCCCGCGCAGCCGCCCGACTACCGCCTGGCCCCGCGCGAGATCGCCGCCGGCGTATGGCTGCTGGAAGGCGCCAATGCCGACTTCGCTCCGGCCAACGGCTGCAACATCATCAATACCGCTTTCATCGACACCGGCGACGGCGTGGTGGTGATCAACACCGGCCCGTCGCGCGAGTATGGCGCGCAGCAGCGCCGCGCCATCGCCGCGGTCACCGGCGCGCCGGTACGGCTGGTGTTGAACCTGAACCAGCATCCCGATTATTTCTTCGGCAACCAGGCCTATGCCGACGTGGGCGCCAGCGCGCTGCCCGGCACCATCGACGGGGCGCGACGCGAAGCCGCCGCCTATGCCGACAACCTCTACCGCCTGTGCGGCGACTGGATGCGCGGCACCGAGCCCGCGCCGCCGGTGCACGCGCTGGCGCCGGGCCCGCGCAGGCTCGGCCGCCGCACGCTGGAGCTGATCCGCCTGGAAGGCCATACCGACGCGGACCTGGTGCTGCTGGACCGCGGCGCCGGCGTCGTCTTTGCCGGCGGGCTGGTGTTCCGCCAGCGCATTCCGACCACGCCGCACGCGCACATCGGCCGCTGGCTCGACAGCCTCGCCCGGCTGCAGGCATTGATGGAGCAGAGCGGGGCGCGCGTGCTGGTTCCCAGCCACGGGCCCGCGCTGGGCGGTGCGGAAGCCATCGCGCAGACGCGCGCCTACCTGCAATGGCTCGATACGCGCCTGCGCGAGGCCGCGGTGCAGGGGCGCGACCTGGCCGAGGTTATGGCCATGCCCGTGCCCGAGCCCTTTGCGCATTGGGGCGCGATGCCGGCGGAGTACCTGCGCAACGTGACCCATCTCTACCCGGCGCACGAGGAAGCCGCGCTGGGCCAATGAAGGGCCGGCGGCGGCTGTTCAATTCTGGCGCAGCTGCAACGCAGTGTTGCACGCTGGCGCGGGCCGCGGCCAGGGTGCCGGCCCGCGCGGCGCCGCTTCAGGCCGCCAGCCCACTGGCATGGGATTTGCCATTTGCGTGCTGGTGTGTGGCGCAGTGGCGCACCAGCGAAATCCAAAACAAGAGAGGAGATGGCAATGAGGACGTTACGAGTAGGTCTGGCGGTCGCGGCAATCGCGGCCGCCGCGGCAAGCGTTGCCGCGCAGGCAGCGGTGAGCGACGCCATGATCGAGAACGACGCGAAGAGCCCCGGCGACGTGCTGTCGTGGGGCATGGGCCCGCAGGGCCAGCGCTATTCCACGCTGACGCGCATCAATACGAAGAACGTGGGCCAGCTGGTGCCGGCGTGGTCGTTCTCGTTCGGCGGCGAGAAACAGCGCGGGCAGGAAGCGCAGCCGCTGATCCATGACGGCAAGATGTTCGTCACCGCCTCATACTCGCGCATCTACGCGCTCGATGCGAAGACCGGGCGCAAGCTGTGGAAATACGAGCATCGCCTGCCCGAAGGCATCATGCCGTGCTGCGACGTGGTCAACCGCGGCGCGGCGCTGTACGACAACCTGGTCATCTTCGGCACGCTCGACGCGCAGCTGGTGGCGCTGGACCAGACCAGCGGCAAGGTGGTGTGGAAAGAGAAGCTGGAAGACTACGCGGCCGGCTATTCGTACACGGCCGCGCCGCTGGTGGCCAAGGGCCTGGTGCTGACCGGCATCTCGGGCGGCGAGTTCGGCGTGGTCGGCCGCGTCGAGGCGCGCGACGCGAAGACCGGGCAGCTGGTGTGGTCGCGGCCGGTGGTCGAAGGCCACATGGGCTACAAGTACGACAAGGACGGCAACAAGACCGAGATCGGCATGACCGGCACCCTGAACGCCAGTTGGCCCGGCGAGACCTGGAAGACCGGCGGCGCGGCCACGTGGCTGGGCGGCACCTATGATCCGGCGACCGGCCTGGCCTACTTCGGCACCGGCAATCCCGGCCCGTGGAACAGCCACATCCGCAAGGGCGACAACCTCTATTCCGCCTCGACCGTGGCGCTCGACCCCGCCACCGGCAAGATCGTCTGGCACTACCAGAACACGCCGAACGACGGCTGGGACTTCGACGGCGTGAATGAGTTCGTCACCTTCGACCTGGACGGCAAGCGCATGGGCGGCAAGGCCGACCGCAATGGCTTCTTCTACGTCAACGACGCGCGCAACGGCAAGCTGGTCAACGCCTTCCCCTTCGTCAAGAAGATCACCTGGGCCACCGGCATCGACCTGAAGAGCGGCCGCCCCAACTACATCGCCGAGGGCCGCCCCGGCGACCCCGCCGCCAGCAACGGCGAGAAGAAGGGCAAGTCGGTGTTCGCGGCGCCGGGTTTCCTGGGCGGCAAGAACCAGCAGCCGATGGCCTACAGCCCGCAGACCGGCCTGTTCTACGTGCCGGCCAACGAGTGGGGCATGGACATCTGGAACGAGCCCATCAGCTACAAGAAGGGCGCCGCGTTCCTGGGCGCGGGCTTCACCATCCAGCCGCTGAACGAGGACTACATCGGCTCGCTGCGCGCGATCAACCCGAAGACCGGCAAGATCGTCTGGGAGGTCAAGAACAGCGCGCCGCTGTGGGGCGGCGCGATGACCACCGCCGGCGGGCTGGTGTTCTGGGGCACGCCGGAAGGCTACCTGAAGGCCGCCGACGCCAGGACCGGCAAGGAGCTGTGGCAGTTCCAGACCGGCAGCGGCGTGGTCGCGCCGCCGGTCACGTGGGAAGAGAACGGCGAACAGTTCGTGGCCGTGGTGTCGGGTTGGGGCGGCGCGGTGCCGCTGTGGGGCGGCGAGGTGGCCAAGCGCGTGAATTTCCTGGAGCAGGGCGGCTCGGTATGGGTGTTCAAGCTGCACAAGAGCTGAACGGGAACGCGGTGACACAACCCGGCGCGCGCCATCGCATCATCGATGCGTGCGTGCGCCGGGCACCATAGCAACAGCATCCGATCGGGATACAGGTATGAAGAAAGAATGGATGGCGCTGGCGGCGGCTGGCGCGATGCTGCCGGGCGCGGCGCTGGCCGCCACGGCGGCGGAGATGCAGGCGCTGGCCGACAAGAGCGGCTGCTTTTCCTGCCATGGCATGCAGTCGAAACTGGTGGGCCCTGGCTTTGCCGAGGTAGCGGCCCGCTACAAGGGCGACGGCCAGGCGGCCGCCACGCTGGCGAAAAAGATCCGGGAGGGCGGCAAGGGCGCGTGGGGCCGGATTCCCATGCCGGCGCATGGCAACCTGGGAGAGGACGATGCGAAGAAGCTGGCGGAGTGGGTGCTGGGCGTCGGCTGAGCCGGGACGGTGCGTTGGCGGCGGCCGCTGCGTCGGACGCGGGGCCGGCGCCGGCGTCGGGGGCCGGCGCAGGGCCCGCCTGCGGCGGCGGCGCCAAAGACGCTGATGCCCCCGGCTCAATCGTCCCTGCGTGCCCCGCTTAACCGCAATGAGTTGCCGTCGCTACGGAACACTAGCGGATACTCGCGCGCCTGCGCTGCCGCCAGGCGCCCCTCCAGCACGATTTCCGCGATCCTGCCGTGCGCGGGCGCATGCGCGCAAACGGGGTCGGTCGCGGCGGCATCGCCGGTAACCAGGAAGGCCTGGCAGCGGCAGCCGCCGAGATCGGCTTCGCTGTGCTCGCAGGAGCGGCACGGCTGCGGCATCCATTGTGTGCCGCGAAAGCGGCGGAACGCGTCGCTGTCGTGCCAGATGTCGCGCAGCGTTTCGGCCTTGACGCTGGGTAGCGCCAGGTCAGGCAGCATGCGGGCCGCGTGGCATGGCAGCGCGGTGCCGTCCGGCGCCACGCCCAGGAAGGTGGTGCCCCAGCCGTTCATGCATTTCTTGGGCCGCGCCTCGAAATAATCCGGCACTACGAACAGGATCTGGCACTGCCTGCCGATGCGCGCGCGGTACTGCTGCACCACGGCCTCGGCGTCGCGCAGCTGTTCGTGGGTCGGCATCAGCGCCAGCCGGTTTTCCCAGGCCCAGCCGTAGTACTGCGTATTGGCCAGCTCCAGGTATTCGGCGCCCAGCTGCAGGGCCAGCTCGATGATGGTGCCGACGTGCGGCAGGTTGTGCCGGTGCAGCACGCAGTTCATCACCATCGGGTAGCCGTGCGCCTTGATCAGCCTGGCCACGCGTTGCTTCAGTTCGAACGTGCGGGTGCTGGACAGGAAGTCATTGAGTTCGCGCGTCGAGTCCTGGAACGACAGCTGGATATGGTCCAGGCCCGCCTCGCGCAGCGCGGCCAGGCGGGCATCGGTCAGCCCTACGCCGGAGGTGATCAGGTTGGTGTAGAAGCCGAGGCCATGCGCATGGCGCACCAGCGCCTCGAGGTCCTTGCGCAGCAGCGGCTCGCCGCCGGACAGGCCCAGCTGCACCGCGCCCAGCGCGCGCGCCTGGCTGAATACGTCGCACCACTGCGCGGTGTCGAGTTCCTCGGCATGGCGGGCATAGTCGACCGGATTGGAGCAGAACGCGCAGTGCAGCGGGCAACGGTAGGTCAGCTCCGCCAGCAGCCACAGCGGCGGGCCGGGCGGCGCCGGCTCAGACCAGCCAGCCGCGTTCGGTGGCATGTTTGACAAAGGCGTGGACCTCCGGCGCGATGCCCTGCACGCCAAACGCGGCTTGCAGGTCGTCGATCAGCATGTCGAGGGTATGGCTGCCGTCGCAGCGCTGCAGGATGGCCGCGGCGCTGTCGTTGAGGGTGACCATCCCTTCCGGATACAGCAGCACCCAGCTCTGCTGCGATGCTTCCCACTGCAGGCGGAAGGTCCGGTGCAGGGTCGGGGTGGCGAGGTCTTGCGTGCTGGCTGTCATGGGTTGGCGTGCTGGATCGCGTCGAGCATCGACCACAGCACGTCGAGCTTGAACTGCAGGATGTCAAGGGCGCGTTGCTGTTGCGCGGCGCTGCGGAAGTAGTCCAGCGTCACGCGCAGGCCGTGGTCGACGTCGCGCTGCGCGAGCGGGATGCGCGAGCGGAAATAGTCCAGCCCGCCGGCCTCGATCCACGGATAGTGCGCTGGCCAGCCGGTCAGCCGCTCCTGGTGGATCTTCGGCGCGAACATCTCGGTCAGCGACGAACACACCGCCTCCTGCCACGGCGCGCGGCGCGCGAAGTTGACATAGGCGTCGACGGCGAAGCGCACCCCCGGCAGCACCTGCCGGTGGCTCAGCAGCGCGTCGCGCTCCAGGCCGACGGCCTCGCCAAGCCGCAGCCAGGCCTCGATGCCGCCGGGGCGGTTGTCGGTGCCATCATGGTCGAGGATGCGCACTACCCATTCGCGGCGCGTGGCACGGTCCGGGCAGTTGGACAGGATCGCGGCATCCTTCAGCGGAATGCTGGCCTGGTAGTAGAAGCGGTTGGCCACCCAGGCGCGAATCTGCTCGGGGCTACATTCGCCCGCCGCCATGCGCCGGTTGAACGGATGGTGGATGTGGTAGCCATGCTCGCGCGCGCGCAGGCGCGCCTCGAACTCGGCCGGACTCCATGCAACGGTGGCTGTCATAGCGTGATTTCCATGCCGTCGTAGGCCAGTTCGATGCCGTGCCGGGCCAGCTCGGCATGCTCGGGCGAGTCTTGCGCCAGCACCGGATTGGTATTGTTGATGTGGATGAGAACCTTGCGGCTGGCGGGCAGCCGGTCCAGCACCTCGATCATCCCGCCCGGCCCGGACAAGGCCAGGTGGCCCATGTCGGCGGCGCTGCGCCCGGAGAAGCCCAGTGCCTGCATTTCGTCGTCGCGCCAGAAGGTGCCGTCGACCAGCACCACGTCGGCGCTGCGCAGCTGCGCGAAGACGTGGTCGTCGACCTGGCCCAGGCCGGGTGCGTAGAAGGCGCTGCGGCCACTGCGGCGGTCCTCGATGCGCAGGCCGATGTTGTCGCCGGGGCGCGGCGCGTGTCGCTTGGGCGAGTAGGGCGGCGCCTTGCTTTGCAGCGGTATCGCGGTCAGGGCCACGCCGTCCAGCGGCGGCACCGAGAACGCCGTGCCGTCGCAGGGCAGCGCATGCTGCTGCAGGCCGCAGTAGTGCGCCAGGATGCGGCTCAGCGGGAACGCCTCGGCCAGGTCTTCGAGCACGCTGGCGGTGGCATAGAGCGGCAGCGCCTGGCGGTGTTCGCGCAGCATCAGCAGGCCGGTGACGTGGTCGATCTGCGCGTCCATCAGCAGCACCGCGGCAATCGCGGTGTCGCGCGCGGTGCGGCCGGGTTGCAGTGCGGGTGTCTGGCGCAACTGCTGCAGGATGTCGGGCGAGGCATTGACCAGGATGGCTTGCGGGCCGTCGCCGCTCAGCGCGATCGACGATTGCGTGCGCGGCGTGGCGCGCACGGTGCCGCGGCGCACGCCGTCGCAGTTGCGGCAATTGCAGTTCCATTGCGGGAAGCCGCCGCCGGCGGCCGAGCCCAATACCCGGATGGTGGTCATGGCGCGAGCGCTCGAGGATTGGCTCGCGGCTTCAGCGCGCAGGCGCCGGCACCGGCGCCCCTGCGGCAGCCGCGGCCGGTCAGCGGTTGGCGATATACATCGTGATTTCAAAGCCGAGCCGCAGCTCGGTGTAGGCGGGCGTGGTCCAGGTCATGGTGGTCTCCTTGGGTGGCATGGTTAGTGAATATCGTCGCGGCATGGCAGCGTCGCTGCCGCGATGCCCTGAAAGGCAACAACCATGCCCGACATGACCCTGACCCGCACCGCCTTCTACCTGCGCACCCCGGACGTCCAGCGCCTGCACGTGTTGCTTGACGGGCCGCCACAGGGCGAGCCCTGGCTGGTGCTGCATGGCGGGCCCGGCAGCGGCTGTGCGGCGTCGATGGCGGCATGGTTCGATCCGCAACGGCACCGCGTGGTGATGCCCGACCAGCGCGGCGCCGGCCGCTCGACGCCGGCGGGCGGCCTGCGCCGCAATAACGTCGGCGCGCTGCTGGCCGACCTCGAACAGTTGCGCCGCGCGCTGGGCATCGCGCGCTGGGGCGTGGCGGGGGGATCGTGGGGCGCGGCGCTGGCGCTGGCCTACGCCGCGCGCTGCCCGCATGCGGTGGCGGCGCTGGTGTTGCGGGGCGCCTTCCTGACCGGGCGCGACGACGTGCTCGGGTTGTTCGCGCCGCGCGCTGGCGGCGCCGGCATGCTGCGTCGCATTGCGCCGGCGGGCGAGCGGCTGCCCGAAGCGCGCGCGCGGCTGCTCACCGTGTCACGACTGCTCCAAAGTGGGACGGCTGTTCAAAAACAGGACACCGCGGCGGCGTGGCGCCGGCTCGAACTGGAACGGCTCGGCCTGCGCGGGGTCGCGCAGGGACACAAGCCGGCGGCGCGCGAGCGACTGGCCACGGTGCGCAAGTACCGCATCCAGGCGCACTACCTGCGCCACCGCGCCGGGCTGGGCAAGCCGGCCGTGCTGCGCGCGGCACGCGACATCGCCACGCATGGCATGCCGGTGACGCTGCTGCATGGCCGTGCCGACGCGGTCTGCCGGCCCGCCAATGCCTGGCGGCTGCAGCAGGCCATGCCGGCGGCGCGGCTGCAATGGGTGGACGGCGGGCACCTGGCCGAGGGCGCCATGCGCGACGCGCTGGCGGCCGCCATCCGTGCCTGCGCCTGGCAGCGTTGATGGCGGCCACGCGGCGCGGTTTTCTGGGAGCCACGCTGGCGCTGGCGCTCGATGCCTGGCCGCCTGCCGCTGCCGCAGGTGGGCGTGTGACGCTGTCCCGGTTGCAGCCAGGCGTCTACGTCGCCCGCGCCCACAATGCCGAAGCCCTGCGCGCCAACGCCGGCACGGTGGTGCCCAGCCTGGTCCATGTCACGCGCGCGGGCGTGCTGGTGGTCGATCCCGGGCCGCACGCGGCGTGGGGCAACGCGCTGCTTGGCGCCATCAGGGCGCTGACGCCGCAGCCGGTGCGCTGGGTGGTCAACACCCACGCCCATCCGGAACATGTGCTGGCCAACGCCGCCTTTGCCGGGCTGCGGCCGCGGCCGGCGTTCCTGGCGTCCGCCGCCACCGCCGCGTTGATGCGGCAACGGTGCGCGGACTGCCTGGACCGTTTGACAGCGCAGCTCGGCCGCGCTGCCATGCGCGGCACCGCCATCGTGTTGCCTGAGCCGGCGCTGCGGGCCGGCGGCTGGCTGCAGACCGGTGAGACCGCGTGGCAGGTGCAGGTGCACGCGCCGGCGCACAGTGCGTCGGATACCGTGCTGTATGCGCCGCAGTTGCGACTGCTATGCGCAGGGGGCCTGGCGTACCGCGAACGGGTGCCGGAGATGCAGGAAGCTTCGCTGCAGGGTTGGCGCCAGGCGCTGCGTCAACTGGGCGCGCTGCCGGCAGACACCGTCGTCGCCACCGCGGCCGGCACGCCCGCGCAGACGCTGGTGCCGACGCTGGCTTATCTCGATGCGCTGGCCGATGGCATCGGCGCCGCCCTCGCCGCGGGCCGCGATGCCTCGCATGCCGTGGATGCCGTGGCGGCGGATGCGTTCCGGCAGTGGCGCCATTTCCAGGCGCGCCACCCGCTCAACGTGCAGCGCGCCTGGCGCCAGCTGGAAGACTTGTGGATGCAGGGCGGGCCGCCAGGCTGACGGCGGCGGCCAGTGCACCGCAAGCTCAGCCGGCCTGGTGCGGCAACCCGCGCGCCTCTTCCATCTTGCGGTAGACGGTGTTGCGCGAGATCCCCAGCGCCTTCGCCGCCGCCGAGATATTGCCGTTGTGGGCCTTGACCGTGGCCACGATCGCCATCGCCTCGACCTCGGCCAGCCGCGTCGGCTGCGCGCCCGGCAACATGGCGCCGGGCGGAAGGGCCGGCGCGGTCGCCGCGGCCATGCCAGCCGCCGGCTCTCGCAGGTCGTCAAGGAAGTCGTCGGGCAGGTGGTCCGCGGTGATCTCGGCTTCGCCTTCGGCCATCAGCCGCGCGGTGCGCAGCAGGTTGCCCAGCTGGCGGATATTGCCGGGCCAGTGGTAGCGGCGGAACAGCGCCATCACCGCGTCGCTGATCCGGGGCGGCTCGTCCGCCGCGTTGCCGCCGTGGTCCTGGCACAGCAGCCTGGCGGCGACCACGTCGAGGTCGCTGCGCTCGCGCAGGGCCGGCAGCCGCACCACCAGTCCGTTGAGACGGTAGTACAGGTCTTCGCGGAACTGGCCGTTGGCGACCAGCTCGCGCAGGTTGCGGTTGGTGGCGCACACCACCGAGACATCGATGTGGATCACCTTGCTGCTGCCCAGCGGCGACACCGCGCGCTCCTGCAGCGCGCGCAGCAGGCGGCCCTGCAGGTGCAGCGGCATGTCGCCGATTTCGTCGAGAAACAGCGTGCCGTCATTGGCCAGCAGCATCTTGCCGATGCCGCCTTTCTTGCGGGCGCCGGTGAAGGCGCCTTCCTCGTAGCCGAACAGCTCCGACTCGATCAGGTTTTCCGGGATCGAGGCGCAGTTCACCGCGATGAAGGGGCCGGCGCGGCGCGCACTGTCGGCGTGGATGGCGCGCGCCATCAGTTCCTTGCCGGTGCCGGTTTCGCCCAGCACCATCACCGGGATGTCCTTGCCGATGACCTTGCGCAGCTTGCCGATCACGGCGCGGATCTGGGCGTCCCCCGTGTCCAGCGCATCCAGCCCGGGCGAGGGCGCCGGGCCCGCCGACAGGCTGCGCGGCATGGCCGCGGCGCCGTGCGTGCCCGCGTGGCGGGCCTCGCTGCCGCCGGGAAGCGCCGCGGCCGGCGACTTCCATTCCACGCGCGCGCTGACCTTGACGCCGCTGGGCAAGTGCAGCTGCACGATGCCGGCATGGGCCGCCCGCGCCGCGTCGAACAGCTGCGACATCGACAGCCCGAACAGCGACGAGAAGGTATGCGCCTGCAGCGCGCCGTTGGACAGGCCAAGCTGGAACTGGCCGCTGCGGTTGGCCGACAGGAAGCGCCCGCCGGGCGTGAACGAGACGATGCCCTCGACCAGCGTGCCGAGGAACTCGGCGCGCGAATGGAAGCGGATGCACACCATGTCGCGGAAGGCATTGCCGAACAGCTGGTTCTCGATCATCTGCGCCGACATCCGCACCAGCGCCATGGTGTGCTTGTGGAAGCTGCGCTGGTCGCCGGTCACGTCCAGCGCCCCCACGGTCTTGCCGTAAGGGTCCAGGATCGGCATGCACGAGCAGGTCAGGAACTGGTTGGCCTCCAGGTAATGGTCGGCGCCGTGGACCAGCGTGGCCTGGTTCTCGGCCAGCGCGGTGCCGATGGCGTTGGTGCCGCGGCGCGCCTCCGACCACTCCGAGCCTGGACGCAGCGAGATCTTGTCGGCACGGGCCAGGAAGTCATCGTCGCCCATGGCGTGCAGGATCAGGCCATCGGCGTCGGTCAGGATGATCATGCTCTGGGTGTCGACGATCTGGTCGTGGAGCGTCTCCATCACCGGCAGCGCATAGGTGAACAGCGACTGGCTGCGTTCGATCCGGGTCTTCAGCTCGCTCTGCAGCACCGGGCAGAAGTCCGGCGATTCGTAGGGGCGCAGGCCGTAAGACTCCGAGCGCTGGTGGGCCTGGGCGATCAGTTCGGCGCGGTCGTGCTGCCCGGCGTCACCCGGGGCGTCCGCTTGCGCGCGGGCCGGATCCGGCTGGATGGTCATGTCTCGGTCTCCTGTGGAAAGTCCGCCCGCGATCTGTGCGCGGGTCGCTGCCGGCCGCGCCAGGTGCGCGCTCGACAGTGTTGCGTGTTGAAGCAAAACACTTGCCAGGGTGTGGCATTCCGGGACACCGCGGCGTGGCCCGGGTGCCGCGGGGCCGCTAAAGCCTCGCTAAAGTCCCCGCCGAACCCGGCATTTTGCCGTGCCGCCGCGTTGGTATGGCTCTTGCGGAAATGGGGCAAACCAAAGCCAGCCTCATCACTGTAGGAGACATCCATGAAAACGCAGCGCCGCCTGCTCGCCTTGCTCTCGCTTTGCGCGTCCCTGACCGCTTTTTCCACCGGCCCGGTGCTGGCCCACGGCGATGTCACGCCCCAGGCCGTCGATACCAAAGCGTTACCACAGCTGGGCGACGAATGGCGTCCGGACAATCCCTACCGTAGCGGCGATGCGCACAAAGAGGCGCTGCGCATCGGCTCGTCGGCCTACAACCAGAACTGCGCGCGCTGCCACGGGCTGGAGGCGGTATCGGGCGGGATTGCGCCCGACCTGCGCAAGCTGGACAGCGACTGTGCCGCCCTCGCGGATCCCAGGAAGAAGCAGGCGTGCCTGAGCGAGATCTCGCAGTTCTACACCACCACCGTGCGCAAGGGCCGCACCCGCGACGGCCGCGTCTACATGCCGCCGTTCGACGGCGTGCTGAGCCAGGAAGCAGTCTGGGCCATCAAGACCTACCTGGAATCGCGCCACGAGTAAGCGCCGACCGGCGCCATCCATGCCCCGCTGCCGGCACCCGGCGGCCGGGCCCCTTCGATTGACTGGAGAGATGCCAATGCCTGCCAGCCCTGGCCGCGGCCCGCGGCTTACCTTGTCCTCCCTCGCGGCGCCGCCGCGTGTCCTGCGCTGGCTCGGCCCGCTACTGCTGACGGCCGCCGCGCTGCTCGGTCCGTCGCCGGCGCACGCCGACCTAGCCCGGATCCGCCAGGCCGGCACGCTGAAGGTGGCGGTGTACAAGGGCCTGCCGCCGTTCTCATCGATGGCCGGCAGCCAGTACGCCGGCATCGACGTGGCGCTGGCGCAGGCGCTGGGCAAGGCGCTGGGCCTGTCGGTGGCACTGATGCCGTTCGATGCCGACGAGAACATGTCGGACGACCTGCGCGCGATGGTCTGGCGCGGCCATTACCTGGGCTACGGGCCGGCCGACGTCATGCTGCACGTGCCGGTCGACCGCGCCTTCATGCGCGCCAACGACAAGGCGCTGATCATCGCCCCTTACTACCGCGAGACCTTCGTGCTGGTGCAGGACCGCGAGCGAGTCCCCGACGTGCGCGGCCTGGAAGACCTGGCCGGCCAGCCCACCGGCGCGGCCGCGGGTTCGGCCGGGGCCAATGCGCTGCTGTCAGCGGGCGGCGGTGCGCTGCGGGATCGGGTCAAGATCTATCCCGAAGCCGCCACCGCGCTGGATGCCCTGTTCGCCGGCGAGATCGCCGCGGCGCTGGTGACGCGCGCGCAGTACGAAAGCGCGCTCAAGGCGGGCGGTCACGCTGCCAGCCGCTATGCCGCCACCGACATCAACGCGCCGCTGCTGCCGCCGCGCGGCTGGGCCGTCGGCATGGCGGTCAAGGCCGGCGAACGCGAGCTGGCCGAAGCCCTGCAGACGGCGCTGGACACCCTGCGCGGCAACGGCGAGCTGGCGCGCATCTTTGGCGGCTACGGCGTCTCGATGCAGGCGCCGTGAGCAGGGCGGGCCGGCGCCGCCCTGGCTGACTGGCGGAGCGTTGTAAAGAATGCATGCGAGCCGGCGTCGCAGCGCGGCGAGACGGGCCCGTGCATGGGCCGCCAGCCCAGGCGTAGCGCGGCTTTGCGGCGTTCCGGCGGCGCCCTTGCCATCGCCGCAGCACATTGCCGCGGGCAGGAACGGGAATTGCGGGGGAAGGGCATTATCGTGACTTCGGGTCCAGCGATGCCTTCCCTTCCGTCGGTCCTGCTGTCCTCGCCCCGCGCGCTCTACGGGCTGCTGCGGGATACCGTCAACGCCTGGGTGGACGACTACGCGCCCAGCATGGGCGCGGCGCTGGCCTATTACACGGTGTTCTCGATCGCGCCGCTGCTGCTGATCGTGATCTCGGTGGCCGGCGTGGTGTTTGGCCACGACGCGGCACGTGGCGAGGTGGTGGCGCAGCTGCAGGGGCTGCTCGGCCCGGAGGGCGCCAAGACCGTGGAAGCCATGCTGCTGGCGGTCAGCAAGCCCGCGGCCAGCGCGCTGACGGCGGTGGTGGGCGTGGTGGTGCTGCTGGTGGGCGCGACCACGGTGTTCGCCGAGCTGCAGTCCGCGCTGGACCGGATCTGGGAAGTGCCCGAGCGGCGCAAGAGCTCCGGCATCTTCGCCTTGCTGCGCGCGCGGCTGCTGTCGTTCGGCATGATCCTGGGCATCGGCTTCCTGCTGGTGGTGTCGCTGCTGCTGAGCGCGGGCATCTCCGCGCTCAACCGCTTGTGGGGGCCGCTGTTCGGCGCCGAGGAGGTGATCGGCCATGCGCTCGACACCGTGGTCAGCCTGGTGCTGATCACGGTGGTGTTCGCCATGATCTACAAGATCATGCCGCGCGCCAAGGTGCGCTGGCCGGACGTGTGGCTGGGCGCTGCGGTGACCGCGCTGCTGTTCACGCTGGGCAAGTTCCTGATCGGCCTGTATATCGGCAAGAGCGGCGTGGCCAACGGCTACGGCGCCGCCGGCTCGCTGGTGGTGCTGCTGCTGTGGGTGTACTACTCCGCGCAGATCTTCCTGCTGGGCGCGGAGTTCACGTGGCAGTACGCGCGCCGCTACGGCTCGCGCCGGCACGAGGCCGAGGCCGAGACCAAGCGCAAGGAGTCTGCCGCTCAGCCGCCGCCCAGCGCCACCGCGAACAGCGCCGAGATCAACGGCCGCTCCTTGCGCACCGCCAGGCAGCACAGGGAATAGTCGATCGACAGCAGCGGCTCGTCCACTGGCACCACTTGCAGCCCCGGCAGCGGGATGCATTCGATCTGCGTGACGAAGCTGAGCCCCATGCCGTTGGCCACGGCATGCAGGATGGCCTCGCGGCTGTTGATCTCCATCACGCCGTGCAGCGCCACCCCATGCTGCGCGCAGGCGCGTTCGACGCGGTCGCGCGTCTTCGAGCCCGGCTCGCGCAGGATCACGGGTTCGCCAGCGAGGTCGCGCAGCGTGACGGTCGCGCGCGCGGCCAGCGGATGGCCCGCCGGCATCACCGCGACGATGCGCTCCCTGCGATAGGGCGCGATATGCAGTCCGGCGACCGGGTCGGCCTCGGCGAGGATGCCGACGTCGATGTCGAAATCCTGCAGCCCGCGCAGCACCGAGGCTTCCGAGCCGATGGTGACGGTCAGTTCCAGCGCCGCGTGCACGCAGCGGAAACTGCGCGCCAGCCCCAGCGCGATCGGCGGTGACACCGCGCCCACCCGCACCAGTCCGGTCTTGAGCTTGTGCGCGCTGTGCAGGAACTGCATGGCCTCTTCTTCCTGTCCGAACAGCCCCTGTGTAATCGCATAGAGCCGCTCGCCGGTATCGGTCAGGCGCACGGTGCGCCCGCTGCGCAGGAACAGCTCCACGCCGAAACGCGTCTCCAGCGCCTTGACCTGGTCGGTCACGGTGGGCTGCCCGATATGCAGGTATTGCGCCGCGGCGGTGAAGCCGCCCGTGCGGGCCACCGCGTGGAAGCAGCGGATCGACTTGTAGTACTGGTGGAACATGGGGTCTCGATAGGGGCTGGGCGCCGTTCTGGGCGGCGTGTCCGGCGAGTCTCCCACAGCCGCTGGCCGATGCGTACAGGGTTTCCCCGAGGCGGGCGCAGCGCCGCGGCAATCCATCGGTTTTGGCGCAGCCGGGCGTCAAAGATGCGATTGGACCGGGGGTTTGGCGTCTCCCACACTGCTGGCAACCAGGCGCGCGGCACCAGCCGCCGCCAGCGCAAACCGAGCCAGAACCGAGGAGACCCCATGATCCATGCTTACCACAACCCCGTGTCGATCCATTGCGGGGCCGGCGCGCTCGACCAATTGCCGGCCTTGCTGCACGGCCGGCGCGCGCTGGTCGTGACCTTTCCGGAAGCGCGCGCGCTGGGACTGGTGGCACGGCTGGAGGCCCTGCTGGGCGCGGACCTGGCCGGGCTGGTCGAAGACGTGCAGCCCAACCCGGATGTGGCGCAGCTGGCCGGCCTGTACAACCGCTTCTGGGAACACGCCGACCGCTGCGAGGCCATCGTCGCGGTCGGCGGTGGCAGCGCCATCGATACCGCCAAGGCGCTGATGGTCGGCACCCGCTCAGGCCGGTTCGACTCGCTGGTCAGCCTGCTGGCGACCGGGAAGTCGTTCACGCCGGCGCGGGTCAAGCCGCTGATCGCGGTGCCGACCACCGCCGGCACCGGCAGCGAAGTCACGCCGTGGGCCACCCTCTGGGATGCGGCGAACCAGAAGAAGTACTCGCTGCACCTGCCCGAGACCTGGCCCGAAGCGGCCATCGTCGATGCCGCACTGATGCTGTCGGTGCCGCGCGGCACCACCATCGCCACCGGCCTCGATGCGCTGTCCCACGCGCTCGAATCGATCTGGAACGTCAACGCCAACCCGGTTTCCGACACCTTCGCGGTGTCGGCGGTCGAGGACATCTTCGACACGCTGCCGCAGCTGGTCCGGAACCTGGACGACTTGTCGCTGCGCGAACGCATGGCACTGGCCGCACTCAAGGCCGGACTGGCGTTCTCCAACACCAAGACCGCGCTGGCGCATTCGATCTCGTACGAAATGACGCTGCGCCACGGCCTGCCACACGGCATTGCCTGCTCGTTCACGTTGCCGCTGGTGCTGGAAAAGGCGTGGGCGCGCCGCCCCGACCGCGACCGCACGCTGCAGCGGCTGTTCGGGCCGTCGCTGGCGGGCGGGCAGCAGCGCCTGCGTGCCTTGCTGCAAGGGCTGGGCGTGAAGACCGAGTTTGCGGACTACGGCGTCAGTGACGATGAGGCCGGCGCCATGATCGCGCGTGCGCTGGACGGCGCCCGCGGCAAGAACTTTATCGGCGCCGTGCCGGCCTAGCGCTTTCCCCCCGGCCACAGGTTTACCCGGCCACACGAGCCCGATCGACGGGCCGACAATACAAAAGGAGACAACCATGGAAACAGCCGACCGCATCCAGGTGGGGGCGTTCGTCGCCCCGGCCGAGCAATCGTTCCGGCGTGCGCAGTGGCGCATGCTGCTGGCCGCCATGTTCTGCTATTTCTTCTTCTACACCGGGCGGCAGACCTTCGGCTTCGCCATTCCCGGCATCCAGCATGAATTCGGCCTGTCCAAGGAAGTGCTGGGGTGGGCCTCCACCTGCCTGCTGTGGTGCTACGCCATCGGCCAGGCCATCAACGGCAACCTCGGCGACAAATTCGGCGGGCGCCGCGTGATGACCGCCGGCGCGATCCTGTCATGCGCGGCCAACTGGGTAGTGAGTTTCGCCGTGGGCTTCAAGAGCCTGGCGATTCCATGGGGCATCAACGGCTACTTCCAGGCGCTGGGCTGGGCGCCCGGCAGCCGGCTGCTGTCGAACTGGTGGGGCGCCGGCGAGCGCGGCAAGGTCTACGGCTTCTATGTGTTCGCGGCCGGCTGCGCCTCGGTGCTGTCGTTCGTGACCTCGATCGTGGTGGTGAACATCCTGCACCTGGACTGGCGCTGGATCTTCCGCCTGCCGGTGCTGCTGATGCTGCTGGGCGGCATCACCTTCTACCTGGTCGTGCGCGAGCGTCCGGAAGAGCTTGGCTTCAAGTCACCGGACACGGGCGTGGCCCATCGCGACGACGCCGACCAGGCCACCGCCATCGAGACTGACGCCGACGAAAGCTCATGGTCGCGCTACAAGGCGGTGCTGCGCAATCCGCGCCTGATCATCGCGGGGCTGTCGATCGGGTTCCAGAATGCGGCGCGCTACGGCCTGATCGTCTGGGTGCCGGTGCACTTCCTGGGCAAGGACTGGAAGCATGCCGACACGCTGATCGACCCGGCCTGGATCTCGGTGGCGCTGCCGGTCGGCATGGCGCTCGGCGCACTGTCCAATGGCTGGATCTCTGACCGGCTGTTCGGCTCCAGCCGCAGCAAGGCGATCATGCTCTACATGGTGCTGGGCGCCGTGGCCTCGATGGTCATGTTCAGGCTGCCCACCGGCATGGGTGCCATCGTCGCGCTGTTCCTGGCCGGCTTCTTCGTCTACGGCCCGGCGTCGTCGTTCTGGGCGCTGTGCCCGGACCTGGTCGGGGCGAAGCGCGCGGGGACCGCCACCGGCATCCTGAATTTCTTCTCCTACCTGCTCGCCGGGCTGGGCGAGCCGCTGATCGGCCGCATGCTGGACCACTCGGGCAATACCTCGCTGGTGTTCCCGATCGTGGCGACCAGCTGCATCATCAGCGCCGTGATCGCCGCCTTCATCCGCCGCTGAACTCCGCGGGCCGGCCAGGCGCCGGCCGCGCGCGATGCGGACAAGCCGCTGCACTTGCGCGCGTTCCTGGAATGGCCGCGGCAGCAGGGCGAAGCGGCCGCGCAAGACTGAGGCGGAGGGCGCCTGCCGGAAGAGGGGGACGTGATGCGTGCGGGCGCGCGGCCCGCGCGCCGCGGGCCCGCGCCGGTGGCGCTCAGGCGCCGTCGAGGAACGCGCTGCGCTGGCCCAGGCGCGTGCCGAGCGCATCGGGCGCCAGGCTCATGCTGGCGGAGTCAGCGGCCGACACCGCGCCGCCTGCCAGCGACGGATCGGCGGGCGCGGGGGCCATGCCGGGCTGGGCCGGCGGCACGGGGGCCTGCGCATAGCTGCCGCCAGCGGCCGGGGCTGCCGGGGCCATCTGCGCGGACGGCGCTGCCGCGGGCATGGCTTGCACGGGCTGAGCGGACTGAATCGGCTGGGCGGACTGCATCGGCTGCATCGGCTGCGTCATCGGCTGGCCCGGCTGCAAGGGCTGGGACTGCTGCGCGAACAGCGGGTAAGACGCGATCATCGCGCCAGCCAGGACCAGGGATTTCGCCAGATGTTGCTTCATTCGTGTACCTCCAAGAAACGCCTACAGGCAAGGGAAAGGCCACTGTAGCGCCGGGGCACCTGACATTCTGTTTGTTTTTGCAACGGTCGTTAACCAGTCTTGCCATCCAGGCCAGCACCGGTTAAATGCGCGCGCGTCGGTCAGCGCCGGGCCAGGCGCTTGAGCGCCGCGGCATCGAGCAGTTCGATCTGCCGGTACTCGCGGCGGATCAGGCCCGCGTCTTCCCACGCCTGCAGGTACTTGGCGACGGTCTGGCGCGAGCGGTTGACCATGTCGCCGAGGTCCTCCGCGCTGATGCGCACGACCTGGTCGGTGCGATCGGCCAGTTCCAGCAGGCGTGCCGCCATGCGCGCGTCGATCGGCGCCTGCGCCGCGCTTTGGGCATGGTCGAAGGCCACCCGCAGCCGCGCGCAGATCTGCTGCACGATCAGCTGCATGCCTTCCGCATGGGTCGCCAGGATGCGATGGAAATCGCGCTGCCCCAGCACCAGCAGCTCGGTGTTGCCAACGGCAAAGGCGTCATGCGTGCGCGGCTTGCCGTCGAGCAGCGAGATCTCGCCGAACCAGCGTCCGCGCCCGATCACCGCGTACACCGACTCGCGCCCGCCGCTGCTGACCCGGCTCATGCGCACGCGCCCGGACACCACCATGCAGAAATACGTGGGCGGATCGCCGCGCGCGAAGATCATCTCGCCGTCGCCAAAGCGCTGGCGGCGTGCGGCATGCGCCACGGCATCCAGTACGCGTGGCGGCGCGGTGCGCAGCCAGCCGCTGGCCAGCACGCCGCGCGGCAGCGTGCGCGCGGGTTCGACCGCTTTCAAGGCATCCTTGTGCCGACCCTTCGCCTGACCCTTCACATTGCTCTCCTTGCCGGAGCCGAGATTGTCCAACACTTAACAGATTTTGGCGCGGGGCGCCGGGACAATGCTGCGCATCAATGACCCACATGCCCCCGGGAGGCCGCACATGGCGCAAGTCCAACTCGTCGAATCCGTAAAAGACCGCGTCTCCGACGCAGAATGGCAGATGCGCGTGGACCTGGCGGCCGCGTACCGGCTGGTGGCCCACTTTGGCTGGGACGACCTGATCTTCACGCATATTTCGGCACGCGTGCCTGATGCGCCGGACCAGTTCCTGATCAATCCGTACGGCATGATGTTCGACGAGATCACGGCATCGAGCCTGGTGAAGGTCGATCACGACGGGCAGCCCGTGCTGGAAACGCCGTATGACGTCAACCCGGCCGGCTTCATCATCCACAGCGCCGTGCATGAGGCGCGCCCGGAGGTCGGCTGCGTGATGCACACGCATACTTCGCACGGCGTCGCCGTGTCCGCGCAGCAGGACGGCCTGCTGCCGATTTCGCAGCAGGCGATGTTCGCGCTGACCGGGCTGGCCTATCACGACTATGAGGGCGTGGCGCTGCGCGAGGACGAGAAGGCGCGGCTGGTGGCGGACCTGGGCCGCTGCAAGCAGATGATCCTGCGCAACCACGGCCTGCTCACCTGCGGACGCACGGTGCCGGATGCGTTCCTGACCATGTACACGCTGGAGTCGGCGTGCCGGATCCAGATCCTCGCGCAAAGCGGCGGCACGCCGCTGACGCTGGTGCCGGAAGCTGCCAGCGCCAACATGGGCCAGCAAGCGCGCCAGGCCACCAAGGGCAAGGGCTCCAACCTGGCCTGGCCGGGCCTGCTGCGCCGTCTCGACCGCATCAACCCCGACTACCGCAACTGACCATGGCCATCCTCGTTCACCTGCCGTCGTTCATGGCGGTTCCCATCACCGCGCTGCTGCGCGAAGCGGCGCCGGATATCACCGTGTGGAACGGCCGCGAGGCCGCTGTCGCGGAACAGGTCGAGGCCCTCATCGCGTGGGGCCTGAAGCCCGGCGTGGTGCCGGCCTATCCGAACCTGCGGCTGGTCTGCGCCGCCACCGCCGGGGTCGACAAGCTGCTGGCCGCCCCCGACCTGCCCGCGCACGTGCCGGTCACGCGTATCGTCGATCCCGGCCAGCAGGCCGGCATCGCCCGCTTCGTGCTGGCGATGGCGCTGCGCCATACCCGCGCGCTGGGCCTCTACGCCGAGCAGCAGCGCCGCGGCGAATGGAAGCGCCATCCGGGGCGCGATGCCGCGCAATGCCGCGTGGGCGTGCTGGGGCTGGGCGAGATCGGCAGCGAGGTGGCGCGCATGTTTGCCGCCATCGGCTATCCGGTCAGCGGCTGGAGCCGCGCCGCCAAGCATCTGCCGGGGGTGACCGACTTCACCGGCGACGACGGCCTGCAAGCCATGCTGGCGCAAAGCGACATCCTGGTCTGCACGCTGCCGCTGACGCCGCGCACCGAGGGCCTGCTCGACCGGCGGGCCTTGTCGCGGCTGCCCAAGGGCGCCTATGTCATCAACGTTGGCCGGGGCGAGCACGTGGTCGAGCCCGACCTGGTCGCGCTGATCGACGAAGGCCACCTGGCCGGGGCCGCGCTGGACGTGTTTGCCAAGGAACCGCCGGCACCGGACGACCCGGTCTGGAACCATCCGCGCATCGAAGCCACGCCGCATATCGCGGCCGATCCGTCGTACCCGCTGGTGGCCCGGCAATGCATCGAAAACCTGCGGCGCGCGCGCGACGGACGCCCGCTGCTGAACCGGGTGGACCGGCAGGCCGGCTACTGAAGCCGGCCACCGGGGCCCGGCCGCGGCGCGGCTAGGTCACGGTCACATCCGCAGTGCCCGCGGCCACCTCCAGCAACCGCGTGCTGGCCGTGGCCGGCTGTGCCGGCCCCGAGCCGCCCGCCAGCGGCTTCATGGTGTGGAAGGTGCAGCTCAGCTTCTGCGGCGTCAGCGTGACCAGTGCGTAGCCCTCGGCGTTGGTGTCGACGTGCCGCAGCCACGGATTGAAGGCGCGCAGCGTGGCATCGAAGGTATTCACGAGGGTGCCGCCCACGTTGCTGTAGATCAGCTCGCGCAACGCGGCAAAGGCCGGGTCGCTGTCGACTACGGTGCGGAATGAACTGAGCAGCGTGTTGCTGGACAGCCCGGCGGTGACCAGGTCCACCATCACGGGCGCCGGCGTCGCGGCATCGTAGTCGTCCATGACCTGACCGCCGAAGAAGGCGTGGATGTCCCCGCTTAACCCCACCACGTTGCGGATGCCGTTGGTCTTCAGGAACGCCATCAGGTTCTTGCGCTCCGCGTTGAAGCCATCCCACTGGTCGGCATTGAGGATAAAGCGGTCGAGCAGCGCAATCGCCGGCAGCCGGCTTTCGATCAGCGGCTTGATGCTGGCGTCGAAGTTGGCACTGTCGATGCCCACCTGCGACAGGACGTTGCGCAGCGCCGTGAAGGCCAGGTTGACATAGGTGCCGGCCGTCTTTGCCGCGCGCAGGTCGTCGGCCAGCGCGTTGGCGATGGCGGTTTCGAGCGAGGACAGCGTACTGTTGGCCAGCACCAGCGCCCGCGCGATCAGCCGCGCCACCGCCTGGGTCACGTCGACCTGCATGCGCAGCAGCGACAACTGGTTGCCCCACAGTTTCCAGGTGGTGGCGTCGGCGCCGATGCGGTCCTGCCACCAGGCGCGCTGGTTGTCGCCCAGCATCGACACCGGCGTCAGCACGTTGCCGGCGGCCGCGATCTTCTGCGCCTCGGCCGCGGCCAGCGTGGCCTGCGGCACGAAGTACAGGCTGCCGATCGAGCGGCCCACCGAGGTCTCGGGGATGACGTGGTCGGCGCGGTACAGGCGCTCGTCGGTCATCAGCAGCGTGGCGAGATTGCCGAAGGTGAACGAGCGGTAGATCTGGATGTTCTGGAACGACGGGTTGTTCAGGTCCAGCGTGACGTCGGCCGGCATGAACTCGAACCAGGCCTGGCTGGCGGCGCGCCGGCGCGCGGTGCGCGGCGTCTGGTCGTCAGTGATGGTGTAGGTCTGGCGGTCCTGCCAGCAATTGTCCGAGAACTCGTGGTCATCCCAGATCGCGATCATCGGGAACGCGGCATGCAGCGCCTGCAGGCGCGCATCGTTGCGGTAGCTGCGGTACAGGTAGCGGTAGTCGTCCAGCGTGGTGGCGTAGATGCTGCCGTCGGAGAGCGCGGTGCCGTTGGGCAACTGCAGCGCGGTGTGGCGGTCCTCCACATTGCCCGCGCGCGAGCCGCCCGGCACCGCTTCGTAGATGTAGTCGCCGACATGGACGATGAAGTCCAGGTCCTGCTGCACCAGTTCCTCCATGCCGGCCCAGTGGTTGGCATTCCAGTCCTGGCAGCTGACAAAGGCAAAGCGCAGCTCCGCCAGCGGCGTGCCGGCCGCGGCCGCGGTACGCGTGCGACCCGTGGTGCTGGGGCGGTTGCCGAGCAGGAAACGGTAGTAGTAGCGCGTGCCCGGGCTCAGGCCCGTGACCTTGTTGCGGATGGTGTAGTCCCAGTCCGGCAGGGCCATCAGCGGTTGATTCACCAACAGTGTCGGCGGCGCGAAATCCTGCTGCGTCGACACCTGCAGCCGCACCACCACCGGCCGCTTGCCGTTGCTGCCTTCCACGCGCGTCCACACGATCACGCTGTCGGGGCGGGGGTCGCCCGACGCCACGCCATGCACGAAATTGAAGTTCTCGGGGTTGCCGGTATCCGGCTCCGGGTCATCGCCGCCTCCGCCGCAGGCGCTGAGCCCGCCGGTGGCAACGGTAACGGTCAGGAAACTCCCCCACTTGAGAAACTGGCGGCGGTCCATGGCGCTCCTCCTGTTGTTGCTGTCGTCCATGCAGCGCGCAGCCGCGCCCGGATGCCGCTTGCGGCACCGGCTGTCGTGGGGCGTGCTGTTTTTCTGAATGGATACTAGTGGCTGGACCGGGGGCCCGCTGTCGGTGTGGCTCCGACATGGATATAGGAGGAAGTCGGCTGTTGTGCTATCCCCTCGGCCCTTGCAACGCAGCGCGCCACCGGGGCCCGCGCACTGCCGCCAGTGCCAGCACCAATGCCAGCGCAACCATGGCGCTGCCAAGCCACGGCGCATGCGTCAGCGCGCCGCGCGCCACCATCACGCCGCCCAGGCCAGCGCCCACGGCCACGCCCACATGCATCGCGGCGACGTTGATGCCGACCTGGAGATCGGCGCCAGCGGGCGCCTGCCGCACCAGGAAGTTCTGCACGATGGGCGAGATCGACCAGCTGAGCGCGCCCCACACCATCAGCGCCGGCAGCAGCAGCCACGGCGAGACCGCAGCCGGCGGCAGCACCGCCATCGACACGCAGAACGCCGCCGGACACGCCAGCAGCGCGCGCGCCGCGCCGAGGCGGTCCGAACACCAGCCGCCCAGCCAGGCCCCGGCCACGCCCGCCACGCCGAACGCGGCGTAGCACGCCGTCAGCCCGCGCGCGTCGGCGCCAAGCACGGCCTGCAGGTAAGGGCTGAGGTAGGCAAACAGCGTGAAATGCCCGCCGATCATCGCCACCGACACCAGCTGCGCGCACAGCCCGCGCGCATCGGCCAGCGCCTGCCAGGTCGCGCGCAGCGAGGCCGTGCGCCGCAACGGCGAGCGCGGCAGGCCGCGCCACAGCAGCGCCGCCGGGAGCAGCGACAGTACCGCGAGCGTGCCGAACACCGCACGCCAGCCCGCCCACTGGTCCAGCACCATGCCGGCCGGCACGCCCAGCACCAGCGAGCCGCTGATGCCGACGAAAACCAGGCCGATGGCGCGCCCGCGGCTGGCGGGCGTCGCCAGCGCGGTGGCCAGCATCACCGCCAGCTGGATCACCAGCGCGCAGCTGGCGGCCATCAGCACGCGCGCGCCGAACAGCACGGCGTAGCCGGGGCTGGCCGCGGCCACGCTGTTGCTGAGCGCGAACACGCCGAGCGCAGCCAGCAGCAGCGTCTTGCGGTCGCCGCGGGTCAGCAGCGCGGAGGCCAGCAAGGCGGTGATGGCAAAGATGGCGGAGAAAACGGTGGTGAGCTGTCCGGCGGTCGCCACCGAGACGCCCAGGTCAGCGCTGAGCGAGGGCAGGATGCCGATGCAGATGTTCTCGGCGATGCCGGCCAGGAATACCGTTGCCGTCAGCAGATAGACGCGCCTGTCCAAGATGGGCTCCCGTCGGTTGGACGGCCGCGGCATGCGCTGCGGCCGTGGATCGGCGGGTTTCGAGGCGTGGCTTCGGTTATCCCAGGAGCCGCCACCTTACGATAGTCGCGACGAACGGGCAAGGGGGACCGGGGGAGAGCGCAGGCGTCGCCGCGCCAAACTACGTCCGTGATCGATCCGGGCAGCAGCGATGATGCGAAGCCGGTGAGCGTGAGGTTGCGGCATCGATATTGAAGCGCAGGGTGGTCGATAGACTCGGCCAGTGCTGCCGGTGTTCTCCCCTCTCCCGCAAAGCGGGAGAGGGGAGAACACCGGCAGCATGCAGAGGGCCAAGCCTATTCCAACTGCTGCGCAAATTCCTCCAGCTGCGTGATGCAGATCCCCCAGCCCTCATAGAATCCCATCTCCTCATGCTGCTTGCGCGTGGCCTCGTCCGGATGCATCACGCGCGCAATGTAGCGGGTGCCGTCGCCCTCATCGGCCATGGTGATGACCGCGGTCATCGACAGCCACGGCGTGCCGGGCCGGTACCCGGCGACCAAGGCCGAGGTGGAGACGATCTTCTCCATCGGCACGATCTCGAGGAAACAACCCGGGTTGTCGCTGGTGCCGCCGTCGGGGCCCTGCATGAAGGTATGGAAGGCGCCGCCGGGGCGCATGTCGAAGGCCCGGACCTCGGTGGTCCAGGGTTTGGGGCACCACCATTGCTTGAGCAGCTGCGGATCGCTCCATGCGCGCCAGACCTTGGCACGCGGGGCCTTGAGCAGGCGCGAGATGACCAGGTCCTGGCTTTCCGGGCTGGCGGCGTTTTCATTCGGCATCGGACTGTTCCTCTTGGTGAAGTGCTTCGACAAAGGCCGCCAGGCGGTCGGTACGGGCCTCCCACAGGGCGCGCTGGTCGGCCAGCCATTGCTGCGCGTCGGACAGCGGTTGCGGCACCAGTTCGCAGGTGCGCACGCGCCCCGTCTTGCGCGAACGGATCAACCCGCTGCGCTCCAGCACCTGCAGGTGCTTCATGAACGAGGGCAGTGCCATCGCGAACGGTGCCGCGAGCGCCGACACCGTTTCCGGCCCGCGCCCGAGCGTGCTGACAATGGCGCGGCGGGTCGGGTCCGCCAGCGCGTAGAACACGCCGGACAGCGGGGAAAGATCGACAGCCTGAGACACGTCTGCAAACTCGACACAATGGTTAGCCATGCGGCTAAGTATAGGAAGGCGGCCGGAACTTGCAAGGGCAAAATGCACAACGCCCCGGAGCAAGCCGGGGCGTCGCTGGCGAAAGCGGGGCGGGTCTATTGCTGTCGCACGTACGCCGCGAGGGCCTTGACTTCATCGGCTTTCAACGCGGCAAAGGGCGGCATCGGCACCGATCCCCACTT
The DNA here is from genome assembly GCF_050271075.1 of Cupriavidus sp. H39. Lineage (NCBI taxonomy): Bacteria > Pseudomonadati > Pseudomonadota > Betaproteobacteria > Burkholderiales > Burkholderiaceae > Cupriavidus > Cupriavidus sp. H39. The sequence continues at coordinate 2,387,079 of NZ_CP189846.1, read as the reverse complement.
GCCGCTGCTGCCGCCGCGGATGCTGGCTTCCAGCCTGGCCTGCGCCTGCGGGTCGCCCTTGTAGCGCGCGGCAACCTCGTGATACGCCGGGCCCACGACCTTCTGCGTCACGCTGTGGCAGCTCAGGCAGGCGTTCTTTGCCAGCAGGCCCTGTACGTCGACCGCGGTGGCGGCGGGCGCCGCCGCGGCTTCGGAGGCAGCGGGCTTGCCGGCCTTCTGCGCGATCGCCACGATCTCCGGATCTTTCGCCTTGGCCGAGCCATAGGCCACGGCAAGATAGGCGCCCAGTTGCTCGACCTCGGCATCGTCGATCGGCGCGCCGTAGGCCTGCTGCATTTTCTTCATCTCGGCGGTCCACTGCGCCAGGCTCAGTCCGGGCGGCTGGTACGAGACGTAGTCGGCCGAATGGCAGATCGCGCATTTCTGCATGGCGATGCCGTAGCCCGGCAGCTTCGCCGGCTTGAGCTTGACGTTCTCCGCCGGCAGCTTGATGTCCTGTGGCGCGGCACCGGCGTGGCCGGCACCGAGCATGGCGAGCGCCAGCAGCGCGGGGGCGATGGTTGCTTTCATGGCGCGTTCCTCAGGCGATGGTGACCGGCGTGGCTTCGATGACATTGCGGCGGTAGCCGGCGGGGTTCCAGTTGGCCTTGGCCGGCTGGGTCTCGCCGTCGTTGCTGGTCGCGCGCACCATCAGCACCGCCGGTCCCTTGCGGGCGAACTTGACCGGCAAGTGCCATGCGCGGAAGGAGAAGCGGCCCAGGTCTTCGCCGAGCTGCGCGGCCTGCCAGTTCTGCCCGCCATCGACGGAAACCTCGACCGTGCGGATGCCGGAGCCGCCGTCGAAGGCAATGCCTTTCAGTTCGACGGCGCGGCCGGCCGGCAGCCGACCGCCGCTCTCGACGCTGGTGATGAAGCTGCGCACGGCCAGCTTGGAGATCGGCCGCGTCTTCGCCGCGGGCGTGCCGGGGGCCACGCACTGGCAATCATTGTCCGGCACGCGGTAGCCCTTGGTCATGAAGAACGCGTCATGGCCCTCGAACGGATGGTCCAGCACCTCGATCTCGGACAGGTGCTTGATCCAGTAGGTGCCGAAGTAGCCCGGCACCACCAGCTTGAGCGGATAGCCGTTGAGCAGCGGCAGGTCTGCACCGTTCATGCCCCAGGCCAGCAGCGGCTCGCCGTTCATCGCGTGGGCGATATCGAGCGACTTGCGGAAGTCCGGCGTGCTCGGCAACACCGGCGTATCGAGCCCGTTGAACGTGACCACCTTGGCGCCGGCCTTGACGCCCGCATGTTCCAGCACCTTGCGCAGCGGCACGCCGGTCCAGCGCGCATTGCCCATCGCGCCGTTGGCCAGCTGCGCGCCGAACACGCGCGGCTCGGAGAAGCCGCGGCTGTTGCCGGAGCACTGGTTCACCGCGACCACCTCCACCGGCTCCGCCAGCCGCTTCAGTTCATCGAGCGACAGCTTCAGCGGCTTGCCGACGTGGCCGCCGACGCTCAGGCGGAAGGTGGCGAGATCGACCGACAGCGGAATGTTGGCCAGGTGGTAGCGCACGAAGAACGCGTCGTTGGCGGTGATCGGCCCCTCGTTGAAGGCGGAGAACGGCGTCTCCAGGTGCGGCGGGCGGGTGCTGACGCGCACCAGCGGGCGTTTGCCCGGATAGCGCACCAGCGGGCGCGGCCCGTCGGCCAACGTGACGCCGTCGGTCGCGCGCGCAGCCTGCGCGGCCAGCGCGCCGAGCGGTGACGCGCCCAGCGCCAGCAGGCCCGCGCCTTGCACCAGGCGGCGCCGGGCCGGTAGCGGCCGGTCTGGGTCGGCAGATTGCGCCGGACGGTTCTTGTCTCGCATGGGGCGTCTCCTTTAGGGGCGTGCTTGGGGGCATGTTGTGGCGCGCAAGGCGCTATGCCGGCTACTTTGACGTGACCTCGTCAACTTGTGAAACGGCTTTTGCTGCTAGGGGTTATCGATTTATTCGATATAGGGGAAGACGCCAGCCACCTCGCCAGCAAAACCCCTTGCATGGCCGATGCCCTTTCCCTACACTTACCAAAACGTTTTTGTTAGCGGAAATCGATAACATTTGGGGCGAACTGCGCACAGACGCAGCCGTTGGCCCGTGCGGCCGACGGCAAAACGCCCGACACACCAAAGGAGGAGCAAAAGCATGTCCCACCCCGCCCCCGCGCCGGTGGATGAACGGCTGCCATGGCGGCGCCTGTTCGTCTTCGGGCTTCAACACGTCCTGGTCATGGCCGCGTCGCCGATCGCGTCGGTCTTCCTGATGAGCAAGGCGCTGAACTTCCCGCCCGCGCTGGCGGTGCAGCTGCTGAGCGCAACCTTTGTGATCTGCGGCCTCGGCACGCTGCTGCAGTCGCTCGGGCAGCGCGGCATCGGCGCGCGCCTGCCGTTCGTGATGCTGCCTGGCGGCGCGCCGATCGTGCTGTTTATCCTGATCGCGCAGCAGACCGATGTGCAGACCGCGGCCGGCGCGGTGATCCTGACCGGGGTGTTCTACTTCCTGGTGCTGCCGGTGTTCCGGCGCTGCCTGCGCTACTTCCCGCCAGTGGTGGTGGGCACCATGCTGCTGCTGGTGGCGATCAACCTGGCGCAGGTGTCGGGCCGGCTGGTGGCCGGCCACCCCGCCGCGGGCAGCGCGGTGGATCCGCTCAACCTGCTGCTCGCCTTTGCCACCGTCGCCTGCACCGTGGCCGCTTCGCGCTGGCTCACCGGCATGCTGGCGCAGCTGGCGATCCTGCTCGGGCTGCTGGGCGGTGCGCTGGTGGCGGGGCTGGCCGGTGCGTTCCACCTCGGCCAGGTGTCGCTGTCGCCGGTGCTGGCGTTGCCGACGCCGTTCCCGTTCGGCTGGCCGACCTTCGACGTGGTCGCCGCGATCCCGCTGATGGTGTTCGCCGTGATCTCGATGGTCGAGGCCACCGGCCAGACCCTGGCGATCAGCGATGCCGTGGGCCGTCCGGTGGACCAGCAGCGCGACGTGCCGCGCACCATTCGCGGCGATGCGCTGACCTCGCTGCTGGGCGGGATGTTCGGCACCTCGCTGATCATCACCAGCGGCGAGAACATCGGCATCGTGCGGGCCACCGGCGTGCGCTCGCGCTTTGTCACGGCGATGTCGGGCGCGATCCTGGTGGCGTTCGGGCTGCTGGTGCCGGTGTCGTCGCTGATCAGCGCGATACCCGAAGCCGTGGTCGGCGGCACCGGCCTGGTGGTGTTCTGCATCGTCGGCACCATGGGCATCGACATGCTGCGCAAGGTGGACCTGCGCGACCACGCCAACATGTACGTCGTGGCGGTGGCACTGGCCGTGGGCCTGCTGCCGATCCTGGTGCCCGGCATCTATGGCGGCCTGCCGGCCAACCTGCGCATCCTGGTGGGCAATGGCGTGGCGATGGGCGCCATCACCGCGGCGCTGCTCAATTTCCTGTTTTTCCATACGGGTCTGCGGACCGCGGCCGCGGGCGCCATCGCGCGCGACGATGCCGCGGCCACGCACTGACCCCGCTGACTGCATTGCCATGACTCAACCTTATGCCTCGACGCCGGCCTGGCCCGGCGAGATGAACCCGCCCCTGGCGCCGGACAGCTTCCAGCGTCCGCGCATCCTGCTGCCGGAATGGACCCTGCTGCGCCAGGGCGCGGTACGCGGCCACGCCATGGTGGTGGAGGGCGGCCGCTTTACCGCGGTCGGCCCCGCCGCGGACGTCGCCGCGCGCTTCCCGGAACTGGAGAGCTTGCCGCTGCCGCGCATGCTGCTGATGCCGGGCATGATCGACACGCACCACCACCTGACGCAGTCGTTCGGCAAGTCGCTGGTGTTCGGCGAGCCGTCGGAGATCTTCCGGCGCGTGTGGGTGCCGCTGGAGGGCAGCCTGAAGGCGGAGCACCTCTACCTGTCGTCCAAGCTGGCGGCGCTGGAAGCGCTGCGCGGCGGCTTTACCACCGTAGTCGATGCCGGCACCCGCAGCGAGGCCGGTCTGGATGCGGTGGCGCGCGCGGTCGGCGATGCCGGCGTGCGCTGCGTGCTGGGCCTGATCTGCAACGACAAGCCGGGCGCTGAAACGCTCGACGCCGCGCCGATCCTGCGCCGCGCCGCCGCGCACCTGGACCGCTACGCCAGCGATACGCTGGTGGCGCCGTCGCTGGCGATCTCGATCCCCGAGGTAGCCTCGGACGCGATGCTGCATCACGTCTACCAGCTGTGCGCCGAGTCCGGCCGCATCTTCCAGACCCATGCCAACGAGCACCTGGTGGCGGTGGAGCGCTCTCTCAATGCGTGCGGGCGCCGGCCGATCGAGCATCTCGCCGCGAACGGCGCGCTGGGCCCGGCGGCCTTGCTGGCGCACGCCACGCTGGTGACGCCGCAGGAAATCCGCCTGCTCGCCGACAGCGGCGCCGCCGTCGCTTACAACCCCGTGGCCAGCGCCTGGAAGGGCAACGCCGTGGCGCCTGCCGAGACCATGGCCACCTTCGGCGTGCGCCTGGGCCTGGGCACCGATGGCACCCGCAGCGACGGCTTCCGCCTGCTGGACTATGCCGAGGCCGCGCAGCGCTTTGCCTTCGGCATCGGCGTCGGCGATTCGTCCTGCGGCGCGGGCTGGCGCTGGGTCGACATGGCCACGCACGACGCGGCCGACGTGGCGGGCCTCGGCGCGCTGACCGGCGAGATTGCCGCGGGCAAGCGCGCCGACTTCCTGCTGGTCGACCTGGACGTGCCGGAACTGACGCCGTCCTGGGACCTGACCTGGGAACTGGTGCGGCTGGCCAACCGCGACCAGATCCGCGCGGTCTTTGTCGACGGCAGCCTGCGCCTGTGGCAGGGCTGGCCCACCGACTGGGACGCGCGCGCGCTGATGCGCGACATCCATGCGATGGCCGAGCACACCGTCGCCGGCGCGCCAATCCGCAAGCTGCATGACGCCGCGGACGTGCATCGCGCGCGCCACGCCGGCACGGAGGCGGCATGAGCATGGACATGACCTTGTTCAGCGTCGGCGTCGCGGTGTTTACCGGCGCGTTGATCCAGGGTGCCACCGGCATGGGCTTCGCGCTGATCGTGGTGCCGGTGCTGGCGCTGGCCGCGCCGGCGATGCTGCCCGGCGCACTGCTGCTGGCGATGTTGCCGCTCAATGCCTACGTGGCCTGGCGCGAGCGCCATGCCATCGACCTGCGCGGCGCGGGCTGGATCAGCGCCGGGCGCGTGGCCGGCACCTTTGGCGGACTGTGGGTGCTGGTGGCGATGCCGATGGCGTGGCTCAACGCGCTGGTCGGCGGCAGCACCATTGCCGCGGCGGTGGTATCGCTGCTGGCGCCGGCCTTTACGCCGGGGCGGCTGACCTTTGCTTCCACCGGCCTGATCACCGGCGTAACCGAGACCGCCACCGGCGTCGGCGGCCCGCCGCTGGCGCTGGCGTACCAGCACGCGCCGGTGGCCACGCTGCGCGCCACGGTGGCGCTGTGCTTCCTGGTGGGCGAGGTGATCTCGCTGGTGGTGCTGGCGCTGGGCGGCCGGTTGGGCATGGAGCAGGTGTTCTATGCCGCGGGGCTGCTGCCGGTGCTGGGTGTCGGCATGGTGGCCAGCCACCTGGTGCACAAGCGCATCAACCAGCGCATGCTGCGCATCGGCGTGCTGGTATTCGCGCTGGTGTCCGGGGCGGTGGTGCTGCTGCGCGGCTAGGCGTTCGGCGTCGACGACGCCCGCACCACCAGTTCGGGCGCCGGTCCTGCAATCACGTTGCGGCTGCGCTCGCCCGACAGGTGCGCGAACAGCAGTTCCACCGCCAGCGACGCCACCCGCTCCAGGTGCAGGTTGACCGCGGTGAGCGGCGGCTGGGCGCTGCGCGCGCGGATGCCGTCGTAGCGCGTCACCACCATCACGTCGTCGGGCACGCGCTTGCCCAGCCCTTGCAGGTGCGCCATGGCGCCGACCGCGAAGGCATCCACCGGCGCGCACAGCGCATCCAGCCCCGGCATCTGCGCCAGCAGTTGCGCGCAGGCGTCGGCGCCTGCGGCTTCGCCATGTTCCTCGGCTGCCTTGACGATATGGCAGGGCAGGCCCAGCGCTTGCGTGAACTCACGGTAGGCGCGTTCCGTTTCCACATACGACTGCCGCGGCGCCGCGCCGATCATCAGGCCGATGTGCCGGCGCCCGTGGCCGTGCAGGTGCGCCAGCAGTAGGCGCGCGGTCTCGGCAGACTGCAAGTCGACGCAGGGCACCGGCGTGTCGGTCAGCGGCTCGCGCCCGATCGACACGATGCTGACGCCGCGCTGGCGCAGGCGCGCGATATGCGGGTCGCCGGCGATCGGCTCGATCACGATGGCACCGTCGATATCGAGCGTGTCGAGCAGGCCACCGGCACCTTCCAGCGGCGGCACCAGCACCACGCCCAGGCCGCGGGCCATGGCCGCCTCGGCCGCGATCGCGGCCACCTCCATCATGAAACCCAGGCGCGAGGTGCCGCCCGCCACCGCGAACGGCATCGACGACAGCAGCGCAATGCAGTTGGCCCGGCCCGACTGCAGCCGCTGCGCGCGCACGCTGGGCCGGTAGCCCAGTTCCGCGGCCACGCGCTTGACGCGCGCGCGCGTGGCCGGGTCCAGCACGCCGCGGTCATTGAGCGCGTGCGACACCGTGGTCAGCGACACGCCGGCGGCGCGGGCGACGTCGTGGATGGTGATGCGGCGGGGGCGGTCAGGCGTGGCTTCGGTCATGCGGGACATGGGCAATGGCTCAGGGCGGAGCATACAACAGCGGCCCTGCCACAGCGGCCGGCATGGGAAACGCTCAGCGGCGCCCGTTGCCGCCGCCGGCCTCAAACGACAGCGCCTTCCAGTGGTCGCGCGTAAAGCGGTACAGCACCTCCAGCGCCGGCGACAGCGAGCGCGCCGCCATGCGCGCCATGCCATAGCGCCCACAGCGGCGCGCATCGGGCGGCATCGGCACTTCGGCCATCAGCCCGGCGGCGCGCTCCTGCCGTGTGATCGACAGCACGCCGAACAGCAGCGTATCGCTCGCCAGCGTCACGCTGCGCAGCATGTCGAGGTTGTCGCAATGCAGGGTGAAGAGCTTGTCCGGCGCGGCGCCCGGACCCCACAGCTCGGCCAGCTGGCGGCTGACGACGGTGCTGAGCGTGGTGGTGGCCACCGGATAGGCGCGGATGGTGTCGATGTCGATGCGGCGCTTGCGCAGGATCGGGTGGCCGGCGCGGCAGACCAGCCCCGCGGGCAGTTCCCCCAGCGGCTCCACCTCGACATCGTCGGCCGCGCGCAGCACATAGGCATCGCCGACGATGGCATCGATGGTCTCGTTGCGCAGCGCCTCCAGCAAGGCGCTGGTCGCGCCGGTCTCGGTGCGCACCTTGATGCGCGGATGGGCCTGCGCCATGTGGATCAGGAACGGCGTCAGCAGCAGCGCCGCTGGCGCGGGCGCCACGCCGATCGCAAGCGACCCTTCCTCGCCCCCGCGCAGCAGCTCCAGGTCGCGCCGCAGCTGGCGCTCTTCCAGCCGCATGCGGCGCGCGCGCTCGGCCACCAGTTCGCCGAACACGGTCAGCGTCGCGCGTCGCGCGCCGCGGTCGAACAGCGGCGCCTTCAGCTCGTCTTCCAGCGCGCGGATGCTGCGGCTCAGCGCCGGCTGCGTCAGGTGCACCGCGCGGGCCGCTTCGGAAAAGGTGCCGTGCTCGACCACCGCGAGCAGGTGCAGAAGTTTCTGGGTGTCCATGCGGCAAACCATGCGCGTTGGTTATGGGATCGGTTCAACATTTGCATTTGAATCATACCTTGCCGCTCCCTATGATGAGCGGAACAACAGAGCGGACCCCGCCGCGGGATACCGCCAACCGTCCATCGGACATCGGAGACAAGACATGCTCAAGCTGTTGATCGGCCTAGGCCTGCCGTATATCGGCGTGATCGGGATGCTGCCGTGGGTGGCATCGGTGGAGCGCTTCGTGCTCGGCGTGCCCTTCATCTACGCGTGGATCTTTGCGTGGTTCGTGCTGACCTCGGGCTGCATGTTGGCGTGCTGGCTGCTGTTCGACCGCCACGCTGCCGACGCGGCGCATGAAGCCTGACCCGGGAGCCGGCCATGACCACAGCGGTATTCCTCGGCTTCATCGTGTTCTCGCTCTATCTCGCCGTCCGCTCGGGCAAGGGGCATGGCGCGCAGAGCATGCACGACTTCTTCGTCGCGTCGCGGCAGTTCGGCGCGTTCCTGGTGTTCTTCCTCGCGGCGGGCGAGATCTACAGCATCGGCACCATGGTGGGTTTCCCGGGCGGCATCTATGCCAAGGGGCCCACCTATGGCATCTGGTTCCTCGGCTATATCCTGCTGGCCTATCCGCTCGGGTACTTCCTGGGGCCGAAGATATGGCAGGCCGGGGCGCGCTACAACGCCATCACGCTGCCGGACCTGTTCAAGGGCCACTACGGCAGCCGCGCGCTCGAGCTGATCGTGGCGGGCTCGTCGATCCTGTTCCTGCTGCCGTGGGGTCAGCTGCAGTTCACCGGGCTGGTGGCGGCGCTCAAGGGGCTGGGCTGGGATTTCGATCCGGTCTACCTGGTGATGATCTCGGCGGCGCTGGCCTTCAGCTACATCGCCATCTCCGGCGTGCGCGCCTCGGCCTATATCGCCATTCTCAAGGACATCCTGATGGTGGTGGCGATCGTCGCCACCGGCGTGGCGGTGGGCTTGAAGGCGGGCGTGGGCGATGTGTTCCACGCCGCCAGCCTGCAAGTCAGCAACCAGATGAGCGAGACCCAGCTGCGCTTCTCGATGAGCACCATGCTGTTCCAGGCGCTGGGCTTCTACGTGATGCCGTTCGCGGTGCAGAACTTCTTTACCGCCAAGAGCGCCAACACCATTCGGCGCACGCAGGTGGCGATGCCGCTGTACATGCTGATGTATCCCTTCCTGGTGCTGGCGTCGTACTACGCCATCAGCCAGAACCTGCAGCTGGCGTCGCCCAACGAGGCCTTCTTCGCGGCGGCGGTGCGGCTGCTGCCGGGCTGGCTGCTGGGCCTGGTTGCCGCGGGCGCGGCGCTGTCGGGCCTGCTGGTGCTGGCCGGCATCTGCCTGGCGATCGGCCCCATCGTCACGCGCAACCTGCTTCCGGGCCTGCCTGAAGCGCGCCAGAAGCAGGGCGCCAAGGTGGTGATCGTGATCTACCTGGTGCTGTCGATCGCCATGACGCTGGCCACGCCCAACCTGATGCTGACGCTGATCAACACCACCTACTACGGCGTGACGCAGTTCTTCCCCGGCGTGCTGGTGATCCTGTTCTCGCTCAAGGTGCGGCCGCTGGCGATTGCGCTGGGCATCGTCACCGGGCAGTTGCTGGCGATCGCGCTGTATGTGCAGCAGGCCGATTTCGGCGGCATCAACCTTGGCCTGGTCAGCCTGGCCGTGAACCTGCTGGTGACTGCGCTGGTGCATTACGCGCCGCGGCTGTCCCGCGTGCAGGCCGCCTGAATGAACTACTCATGCAATCGATGACACAAGACGACACGGCGCGCACGCAGGTATTTGTGGCGCGCAAGATCCTGACGATGGAAGCCGCGCGGCCCGAAGCGACCCATGTCGCGGTGCGCGACGGCAAGATCATGGCCGTCGGCGGCCCCGCCGAGATGGCCGCCTGGCCCGCTGCGGTGCAGGTCGACACCTTCCGCGACAAGGTGCTGATGCCGGGGCTGGTGGAAGGCCACTGCCACCTGATGGAGGGCGCGATGTGGGATGCGGTCTACGTCGGCTATTTCGACCGCCGCGACCCCGACGGCAGGCTGTGGCGCGGCCTGCGCACGCTGGAGCAGGTGATCGATCGCCTCGCCAGCGCGGCCAGCCAGATGCGCGACGCCGAGGCGCCGCTGCTGGCGTGGGGCTTCGACCCGATCTACTTCGGCGCCAGCCGGCTGTCGGTGCGCGAGCTGGACCGCGTGTCGGCGACGCGCCCGATCGTGGTGATGCATGCCAGCGTGCACCTGATGAACGTCAATTCCGCGATGCTGGCGCAGGCCGGCATCGACGCCGACACCGAGATCGACGGCGTGCACAAGGACGCGCAGGGCCTGCCCACTGGCGAGCTGCAGGAGTTCGCGGCGATGTTCCCGGTGCAGCGCGTGCTGGGCAGCGGCTTGTCGCTGGCCGCTGCCGAGAACGCCGAGGCGGTGCGCCGCTTCGGCCGCGTGGCGCAGCTGGCGGGCGTGACCACGGCCACCGACCTGGTCAACGACCTGTCGCCCAAGGGGCTGGAGACGCTGCGCGCGGTCACGGCCGAACCCGGTTTCCCGCTGCGCATCGTCCCGGCGTTTTCCCCGCAGCGCAATGCGCAGGGCGGGCCGGCGCGGGTGCATGCCGCCGCGTCCGCGGGCACCGACAAGCTGCATTTCGGCCCCGTCAAGTTCATCGTCGACGGCTCGATCCAGGGCTTTACCGCGCGCCTGCGCGCGCCCGGCTACGCCGGCGGGCAGCCCAATGGCCTGTGGCTGATCCCGCCGGAGCAGCTGCTCGATGCATTCACACCGTTCCATCTGGCCGGCCTGCCGCTGCATATCCACACCAACGGCGACGAGGCCACCGAAGTGGTGCTCGACGTGCTGGAAGCGATGCTGGCGCGCCATCCGCGCGCGGACCATCGCCATACGCTGCAGCATTGCCAGCTGGCAGACCAGGCGCAACTGGCGCGCGCGGCACGCCTGGGCCTGTGCATCAACTTCTTCTCGAACCACCTGTACTACTGGGGCGATGCGCATGCCGGCCAGACCGTGGGGCCAGCGCGGGCCGCCCGCATGAACCCGGCCGGCAGCGCGCGGCGGCTGGGAATTCCATTCGCGATCCATTCCGATGCCCCGATCACGCCGCTGAACCCGCTCTTCACGGCATGGTGCGCAATGCAGCGCCAGACCGCTTCCGGGCGCGTGCTGGGCGAAGCCGAACGCCTGACGCTGGCCGACGCGCTCTACGCCATCACCATGGGCGCGGCCTATACGCTGAAGCTGGAGCGTTGCATCGGCAGCATCGCGCCCGGCAAGCTGGCCGACTTTGCAGTGCTGGAGGACGATCCCACCGTCGTGGCGCCCGAGCGCCTGAAGGACGTGCGCGTCTGGGGCACGGTGCTGGGCGGGCGCGTCTTTGCGGCGCCGGCACGATGAACGCGCGCGCGCCGATCCCGCTGGTGGTGGTGGGCGGCTACCTCGGCGCGGGCAAGACCACCTTGCTCAACCGCCTGCTCGCCCATGCGCACGGGTGCCGCATCGCGGTGCTGGTCAATGACTTCGGCGCGGTCAATATCGATGCCGCGCTGGTGCGCGCGCGCAGCGACGATGTGATCGAGCTGGAGAACGGCTGCATCTGCTGCTCGATCGGCGGCCGGCTGGCCGAGGCGCTGGTGGCCATCGCCGCGCGGGCGCAGCGGCCGGACTTGCTGGTGATCGAGGCCAGCGGTGTTTCGGACCCACGGCGTATCGCGCAGGTCGGCCTGCTGGACCCGGCCTTCCGGCTCAATGCGGTGCTGGTCGCGGTCGACGCGACCGGCCTGCACCAGGGCCTGCGCGACCCGCTGGTCGGCGACATGGTGCGGCGGCAGGTCGAAGGCGCGTCGGTGCTGGCGCTGACCAAGGCCGACCTGGCCGGCACCGAGGCCGTGGCACGGGCCGGGGCCACGGCAGCCGTCCTGGCGCCGCACGCCACCGTGCTGACGGCGCGCGCTGGCGAACTGCCGCTGGCGGTGTTCCTCGATGCGGGCGTGGTGCCCGCGCGGCGCGGCGCGGCGCTGGCGGGCGCGCCGGGCTGGCAGCGCGGGGCTGCCGGTGCGGGCCACGCCGGCATTCGCAGCGTCGCTTACCAGACCGCGCGCAGCTTCGACAAGGTGCGCCTGCGCCAGGCGCTGGCGACCCTGCCGGTGCGCCTGCTGCGCGCCAAGGGACTGGTCCGGCTTGCCGCGGACCCGCGGCTGCATGAGGTCCACCTCGTCGGCGGCAAGATGCGGCTGGGGCCGGCGGGGCACGCCGATTTCGACGGCTCCGCCCTGGTTTTCGTCGGCGCCTTCGATGCGGTGGCGGAAACGCGCCTGCGTGCCTGCATGGAAGCAGCGCTGGCCTGAGCCGCACCAGGCCGCACCGCTGTGCGGCGCGCTCACGTATGGAACTCCTTGGGGTCGCCGCTGCCGCCACGCAGCTTGTGCCAGACACCGCGCTCGAATTCCGCGATCACCTGCGCCCCAAACAGCAGCAAGGTCGCGGCGATTTCCAGGCTGAGCAGCACCACGATGGCCGTGGTCAGCGAGCCATAGACCCGCCCCACCTGCGACAGCGTGGCGAAGTACCACACCAGCACGTGGCGCGAGATCTCCCACAGCACCGCGGCGACCACCGCGCCGCTGAGCGCATGCCGCAGAGACAGCCGGCCGACCGGCATCACCATGTAGATCGAAGTCAGCATCAGCACCTCGCCGATAAAGCCGAGCAGGTAGAGCAGCCCGGTGGAGAGGCGGTCCAGCGACCAGTCGTGGCCCAGCACCTCCACGTGCCGCTCGGCGATCGCCAGCAGCGCGCCCGAGACCACGGTGACCAGCAGCAGGCCCACGCTGAGCACGGCGATGTAGCAATAGGGCAGCAGCGCCGATACCAGGAAATGGCGGCGCCGGATCGCCACGCGGTGCTCGAAGATCACCGACATGGCGTTCTCCAGCACCGTAAAGGCGAGCGAGCTGAAGAACAGCATGGTGCCCAGCAGCACCCAGCCGATGGTGCCGCGATTGCGCAGGAAGGCGGCCAGCTCGGTGACCAGCGCCCGCGATTGCCCTGGCACCACCCACTCGAGGTAGCGCGCCAGCGTCGACAGCAGCAACGCGGGCTCAATCACGTGCGACAGCGCGATCACCATCAGGATCAGCAGCGGCACGATCGATAGCAGCGCGTAATAGGCCACCGCGCCGGCCAGCAGCAGGCCCTGGTTGGCGCGGAACTGGCGCAGCGTATGCCAGGCAAAGCGCCGGGGGCGGCGCAGCAGGTCGCTGACGCGGGCGTCGGGAAGCTGCATGGCAGGCATCGGAAGTAGCGGGTGATGACATTATGCGCGGGCCGCGCCGATCCATCCCGCGCTACCGCTTCTCCATGACATTCCCACCGGTTATGGCTCTATTCCGAACAGGGGATTGTGGCCATGTCCGCAGGCCATGCAACATGGCGCGGCAGCCTGCCCTCGCAGGCTTGCATCGGATCATCAGAAGGCGGCGCACCGCGCGTGCAGCCGCTTCGACAGCCATGGAGACAGCATGCAGGCGCAAGCGCATTCGCACAGGACGGGGTTCCGACGCAGTCGGGCGTGGTGGGCACTGGCGCCGCTGGTGGCGTTGATGGCGGCGCCGGCGGGCATGGCGCAGGCGCAGGGAGCGGGCGAGTCCGCGGCGGTGGCGGAGAGCGAAGTCATGCAGGGGTTTCCGCCGCCGCCAGACAAGCAGGTCAGTCGCGGCAGCGGGCTGCGCCCGCCCTATATGCGCTGGGCCTTCCGTCATGCGCGCGAGATGTCGCCGACCGTGGGCATCCGGCATGCGAGCCAGCCGCTGGCACTGCCAGGGCAGGCGGCGCCGGAACTGGACGCGGTCAGCTTTACCGTCGCGGGCCAGACGGTGCGGCTGGCGGACTACCTGCGCGATACGCACACCGACGGCTTTATCGTGCTGCACCAGGGCAAGGTGGTGTATGAGCGCTACCTCGCCGGCTTTGGCCCGCACCAGCCGCATATCTGGGCCTCGATGACCAAGTCCGTGACCGGCCTGCTGGCGGCCATGCTGGTCGAGGAAGGCAAGCTCGATCCGCACGCCCGGCTGGCGCAGTATGTGCCGGAACTGGCCGGCAACCCGTTCGGCGAGGCCACGGTGCAGCAGAACCTGGACATGGAGGTGCCGGTGGGCTACCCCCAGGCGCTGCCACCGGACCTGGGACTGTTCGGCGCGGTGGGGATCGTGCCGCGCAAGGCGGATGCGCCCGACACCATCTATGACTTCCTCAAGGTCGTGCACGCCACCGGCCCCGCAGTCGCGGGCGCGGAGGGCGGGGTCTGGTACTACCAGAACGGCTCGCCGGAGGCGGTGGCGTGGGCCCTGCGCCGCATCACCGGCCAGAGCTGGGCGCAGATGGTGACGGAGCGGCTCTGGTCGCGCCTTGCCGATGACGATGCCTATACCCAGGTCGATCGCCAGGGCACCGAAATGGCCAGCGGCGGCATGAATTCCACGCTGCGCGATGCCGCCCGCTTTGCCGAGGCGGTGCGCCGCGCCGCGGCCGGCGATGCCACGGTTGGCATATCGCCGCAGGCGGTGCGGATCGCGCTGCAGCCGGCAAGCAACCAGGCCCGCTTCGCGCGCGGCAACACCACGGCAGGACGCGACGGCTACGGCTACCGCAACTACTGGTTCCAGCGCAACGACGGCGACGGCAGCGTCGAGGCCAGCGGCCGCTTCGGCCAGAAGATCTACATCAACCCCGCCAGGGGGCTGACCGTGGTGAAGTTTTCCGCCAGCCCCGACGGCGCCGCGCGCGCAACCAGCGCCGCCGGCGTGCGCAAGCGCGACGATCCGGCGGCGCGCGCACTGGAGTCCTCCCAGGCCATGGTGGCGGCGGCGCACGCCATCCTGCGCGCCGCCAGCCACTGACCCACGCCGGGACCGCCCGGCAAAAGCTCGCGGTGGCTCAGGCCACCGGCAGCTTCAGCACCTGAGCGGTCGTCAGGATATCGCCGAAGGTGTCGTCGAGCGCGGCCAGCGCGGCGCGGTGCAGGTCCTGGTGCGGCACCGTGCCGGCCGCGGTATCCAGGTCGCGCGTGGCGCAGGCGTCCGCCGCCACGATCACGCTGTATCCCAGCGGCACCGCGTCGCGCGCCGCGCCGGTGACGCAGGCGTGGGTCATCAGGCCGGTAATGACCAGGGTCTTGATGCCGGCCGCCTTGAGGCGCCGGTCGAGGTCGGTGGTCGGGAACACGCTGACCGAAGTCTTTTGCAGCACGGTGTGATGCGGAGCCGGCTGCAGCTCGCCGTGGAACGCCACGGTCGGGCCGTGTTCCGCAAAGACCGGGCTGCCCGCCGGCGTGACATGCTGGATGTGGAACACGGGCATGCCGGCAGCGTCGGCGTGCTCGACCAGGCGCCGCGCGTTGGCGAGGGCGGCCGGCCCGTCAGGAATCGGCAGCCTGCCGCTGAAGTATTCGTTCTGGAAATCGATCACCAGCACGGCGGTGCTGGCGGCGTCGATGGCGGTGGGCGCGGGGGTGCCGGCGATCGTGCGCAGGGTCGGATGGGGCATGGTGGGTCCTCGTCGAGATGGAAGGGGAAGGTCGGCGCCGCTGGCATGGCGGCCGCCGCGTTCGCCGCAAGCGCGGCATGGGAGGTAGTGTCCGGCGCCGGCGGCATCGCCGAAAGTGGCCCGATGGACAACATTCGATAGAATCGGGCCAACCTGGGCCAAGCCGTTCCGGCCCGCCGACCGACGTCCCCAGCCAGCGAGATTGCGATGCACACCGTCGCGGTGATTGCCTTCGAAGGCATCAGCCCTTTCCACCTGTCCGTGCCCTGCATCGTCTTTGGCGACGACCTCGACCGGCTCGGCGTGCCGCGCTACCGGCTGCTGATCTGCGGCGAAACCCCCGGGCTGATTGCCACCATGTCCGGGTTCCGGATCGAGGTCGAACATGACCTGTCGACGCTGGAGCAGGCCGACACCGTGATCATGCCGGCGTGGCGGGATCCGGCCGAGCCGGCCCCGCCAGCGCTGCGCGATGCGCTGCGCTCGGCCAGCGCGCGCGGGGCGCGCATCGTGGGACTATGCCTGGGTACCTTCGTGGTGGCCGAGGCGGGCCTGCTGGACGGCCGCACCGCGGCCACGCACTGGGCCTGGGCCGACGATTTTGCGCAGCGCTACCCGCGGGTGCGGCTCGACCGCGATTCGCTCTATATCGACGATGGCGAGATCCTGACCTCGGCCGGCACCGCCGCCGCGCTGGACTGCTGCCTGCACCTGGTGCGGCGCGACCATGGCGCCGAAGTGGCCAACCGGGTGGCGCGCCGCATGGTGGTGGCCCCGCACCGGCACGGCGGCCAGGCGCAGTACATCGAGCACCCGCTGCCGCAGGCGGAGGGCGCTGACCGGCTCGGCATGACGCTGGACTGGGCCATCGCGCACCTGGCCGAGCCGCTGACGCTGGATGCGCTGGCCCAAAAGGCCGGCATGAGCCGGCGCAATTTCACGCGGCGCTTCAAGGCCAAGACCGGCACCACGGTGACGCAGTGGCTGCTGAACCACCGGCTGACGGCGGCGCGGCGCTTGCTGGAGACGACCGACAAGGGCGTTGACCTGGTGGCCGCGCTGGTCGGGTTCGGCTCGGCCGTTTCCCTGCGCCAGCACTTCACCCAGGCGCTGGCCGTGTCGCCATCGGCCTACCGCAAGCAGTTCGGCACCGCGGTGCCGCGCAACGGCTTCAGCTGACCTTCATCAGCGACGAAGCCACCGTGCGGATCTCGTCGAAATTGGTGATCAGCCCGAAGCTGAGCACGAACATGCCGACATGGAACAAGCCCCGGTAGCGCTCGCACAGGAACAAGAAGGGCGCCGCGATCCGCTCGCGGGACCAGGGACGGGTCAGTATCAGGCATGTCAGCACGCCCAGCAGGGCGCCGGCGATGACGTCGGTCGGATAATGCAGCCCGACAATAACGCGGGACATGGAGATCATCAGCACGGCATAGGCCAGCGCCAGCAGGCCAAGCCACCGGGATGCGACCAGCACACCGGTGGCCACGGCGCACCACAGCATCGCGTGGTCGCTGGGGAAAGAACTCCACGTGCGCATGCCGTCGTCGGCGGCGAGCAGGAAGCGCAGTCCTACCTCAGGATTGGCCATGGGACGAAGCCGGAACGGTAGGCCGGACGCGAGGAAGCGCCCCAGCAATAACGCGCAAAAAGCGGCTACGACCGTCGCGACCACGATTTCGCGGTCGCGCTGCTTGTCCACGCCGTCGCGGAACCAGAGCCACCATAGCAACGCGATCATGGGCAAGCCGCGCAGCATGTAGAACTGGGTCATGGCCAGCACCGCGTGGTCGACGAAGGGCCAGCGGAAAGAGAACTGGTTCAGGAATTGAATGATGCTGCTATCGAAAGCGTTCATCCCTGTGGCCCTGCATGGTGACTGGTAGTCACTTATCTCCTATATCGGCAGAGTATAGGGTTGGCGCACCGCTCGCCAATAGGGCGGGTCTCGCTTCGGTTGGCTGGCACACACAAGCGGCGCGCCCACAAAAACAAGCGTGCCAGGGCAACCGTCCTGGCACGCCACTTCCGCAACTGCCGAATTACATGCCGTCGTGCCGGCGCGAGCCGCCAAACAGCCGCGCGCCCAACACCACGCCGACCCCGAGCGCGATTCCCAGCGCACGGATGGGATTGGCGTGTACGAAAGTTTCGGTACGCTCAAGCCCGGTCTCCCATTCGCTCTTGACACGCCCGCTCACGCGCTTGGCGACCTCCGCCGATTTAGCCGCCAGTTCCGTTGCGGCATTGCCCGACTTTGCGGCCAGCTCGACGAATTCCGCCTTGGCCTTTTCAAGGTTCTCGCCGGACAGCATGGGAATGCGATCGAGCAGCTTGTCCAGTTCGCTGGCGAGATCCTGCGATGCCGTCGATCGCGTCGCTCCTGTCGATCCCGTCGACGCGGACGTCACCCGGGACGACCCGCCGCTGCCGGAATCCGGGCCGGAGAAGTTTGAGAATCCCCGCGCCGGTTGCTGGCTGGTTTCCGATCCGGTGCCCGGTGTGCTTTTCGTTTCCGTCTGTTCCATGGTCCGCCTCCGCATTGAAGTATCGGGCGCACAGGGTCTGCCCCGCCCGCCAAGGTAGGGCGGTGCACCTTTCGTGCCCGCGATGGCCGCTGCCGCCATCCCCCGGTGGGCCATGGCTGACGTGGCGCCAGGGCAGCCCGGCGATACCCTCACCGCGTGCCGCATTACAAAGTCAGGCAGATTTGCGCGCTGAGATTGCGCCGTCGGTCCGTACGCACCCGGCAACGCGCGCCCCCGGGATGGTCCGCGCGCACAAAATCGCGCCACGCTACTACCGCTTGCCTTGGCATGGTCGTTGCGTCTTTATGGGTGCCGCATTTTGCAAGCAGGAGGCATCATGGAACATCAAATTCCACGGCCGGGTGAAGGGCCGAATGTACCGGAGGTGCCGCCGGCAGATCCCTCCCGGGACAGTGAGGAGCAGTTGCCGCCGAGGCATGAGGACGATCTCCGCAAGCCACCGCGCCAGCCGGGCCAGGTGGATGTCCGACGTCCGCCGCCATGGTGTATGCAGCAGTAGCCCTGCGATTCCCTTTTCTCACATGCGGCTTCGACAATACACGTGACCAGCTAGGTAAACCAGGCACCACGTAGCGCCGGCCGGCCACAAGGCCCGGATAGACGGCGGTTCACAGACAGCTGTGAACCGCCGTCTTAGTTTCAGGAGCCAGGCAAGACCTCGCCATCGCGCCGGAACAATTCTTCCTGCGACGCAACGAATGGACATGCCGGGCGAATCGGCCGTTGCTGCATGGCGCGGGCCGCGCACGGCACCCGACCTTCAGGAGGACCGACATGAACACCCCAACAAAGCTTGTCCCATCACCCGAACTGGCACGCCAGAATCCTGTTCACTTTCCGAATGAAAGCGCGGCGTACCGCGAGGCGCGCAATGCGTTGCTGGCCGAGGAAATCGAACTGCGCCGGCATATTGAACGCGTCGCTGAACTGCGGCGCGCCTTGCCGCCCGGCGGCGAGGTGACAAAGCGCTATACCTTCCAGGGAGAACATGGGCCCGTCACGCTCGATGAACTGTTCGCCGACAAGGACACGCTTGTCGTCTACAGCTATATGTTCGGACCGCAGCGGGAGCGGCCTTGTCCAATGTGCACATCGATCATGGGGTCATGGGACCACAAGGTTCCGGATATCGAGCAGCGCGTCGCGCTGGCGATGGTCGCGCGCTCGCCTGTCGAGCGCCTGGTCGCGGCGAAGCAGGCGCGAGGCTGGAGCAAGCTGAAGGTCTATGCGGACATTGACGGCGATTTCACGCGCGATTATGTCAGCGCCGAGGATGCGGATGTTCCGGGCTATACGGTCTTTACGCGACGCGATGGGAAGATCCGGCATTTCTGGAGTAGCGAGATGTATGCGCTGACGGCGGATCCGGGGCAGGATCCACGCGGGGCGCCGGATCTGGACCCGTTGTGGACGTTGCTGGATACGACGCCGGAGGGGAGGGGGAATTGGTATCCGGAACTGGAGTACGGGGGGAAGGATTAGGCGGGGCGTTCGGCATGCGGGTGGGTCGATACATAACCGGAATCGAAGCTACGCCGGGTACGCACCCAGGCGGTTCGCGCCATCCGTTGCCGGCCGGGTGGCGTGGCCGCTGAAACTATTCCCGGTTGTCCGAGACGGGGTCCTTGTCGCTTTGATATTCCGCTGGTTGGCTATCCTTCTGCAAGACGTCAAGGTGGGATAGATAGACCTCGAGTTCCTCTCGTCCCTCGTCAGTAATACGGTAAACCCGTCCACTGCCTTCGACGAGTTGCGCCGTAATGGCGCGCGCCATCATAAGGCTGCGCAAAATGGGGCGCAATGATCGAATATTCTCTTCAATGCCCCGTTCGCGCAGACGGTCCGCCAAGGTAAGCACCGTCGCGGGGTTCGCCTGGACGATCTTGAGAATATACAAACGCGACAAGACGCGCTTGAGATTCGGGGCTTTCATGCAGATGCGCCTACATGCCTGCGTGCTGGAATGAATGCAATCCTTTTGATATTGGGAGGCAATTGGGAGGCAACCGCACCCCCCAATGTAGCTTGTCCCGAATGAGGCTCGACATTACTGGAAGCTATTCCTCCTGGAAGGCTTCCTCTCGCTTGGACTTGATGGAGGGCATCGCCACGACCGCAACCAGTACCGCGGCGGCGATCAGCAGGCCCATCGACAGCGGCCGCGTCACGAACACGCTGAAGGCACCACGCGACAGCAGCAGCGAGCGGCGGAAGTTCTCTTCCATCATCGGCCCCAGCACGAAGCCGAGCAGCATCGGTGCCGGTTCGCAGCGCAGCTTGATGAACAGGTAGCCGATCACGCCAAAGGCCGCGGTCTGGAACACGTCGAAGGTGGTGTTCTGGACCGAGTACACGCCGATGCAGCAGAACACCAGGATGGCAGGGTACAGGTAGCGGTAGGGCACCTTCAGCAGCTTCACCCAGATGCCGATCAGCGGCAGGTTCAGCACGATCAGCATCAGGTTGCCGATCCACATCGAGGCGATCAGGCCCCAGAACAGCGCCGGATTGCTGGTCATCACCTGCGGACCCGGCTGGATGTTGTGGATGGTCATCGCACCGACCATCAGCGCCATCACCGCATTGGGCGGAATGCCCAGCGTCAGCAGCGGGATGAACGAGGTCTGCGCCGCGGCGTTGTTGGCCGACTCCGGACCCGCCACGCCTTCGATCGCGCCCTTGCCGAATTCATGCGCGTACTTGGAGGTCTTCTTCTCCAGCGAATACGCAGCAAACGAGGCCAGTGCTGCACCACCGCCTGGCAGGATGCCCAGCGCCGAACCCAGCAGGGTGCCACGCAGCACCGCGGGGATCATGCGCTTGAAATCTTCCTTGGTCGGGAACAGGTTGGTGATGTGGTCGGTGAAGGTCTCGCGGTGTTCCTTCTGCTCCAGGTTGGCGATGATTTCAGCAAAGCCGAACACACCCATTGCCACCGAGACGAAGTTCAAGCCATCGGTCAGTTCCGGCACGTCGAACGAGAAGCGCGCGGCGCCCGAGTTGACGTCGGTGCCGACCAGGCCCAGCAGCAGGCCCAGCACGATCATGGCGATTGCCTTGACCAGCGAACCCGATGCCAGCACCACGGCGCCGATCAGGCCCAGCACCATCAGCGAGAAATACTCGGCGGGGCCGAACTTGAACGCCAGTTCCGACAGCGGCGCGGCAAACGCGGCCAGGATCAGCGTGGCGACGCAGCCGGCGAAGAACGAGCCCAGGCCGGCTGTGGCCAATGCCACCCCCGCTCGTCCTCGCCTGGCCATCTGGTAGCCATCGATGGTGGTCACCACCGACGACGATTCACCGGGCAGGTTCACCAGGATGGCGGTGGTCGAGCCACCATACTGGGCGCCGTAGTAGATGCCGGCAAGCATGATCAGCGCGGCGACCGGCGGCAGCGTGTAGGTCACCGGCAGCAGCATGGCGATGGTGGCCAGCGGCCCCAGGCCCGGCAGCACGCCGATCAGGGTACCCAGCACGCAGCCGAGGAAGGCGTACGCGAGGTTCTGGAAGGTCAGGGCGGTGGAGAAGCCGAGACCCAGGTTGGTGAGTAGTTCCATGTTGGCGGCTCCTTAGCTTGCCAGGAAAGCCGGCCACACCGGCATCTGCAGGTTGATGCCGTACACGAACGCGCCCATGCTGATCAGCACCAGGATGATCGCGTTGAGAACCGCACCCTTCCAGCTGAACTCGTGGCTGGCCATCGACGACACCAGCACCAGCACCAGCACCGACAGCACCATGCCCAGCGGCTTGAGCAGCAGGCCGAACAGCACCACCGCTCCGAGGATCCACAACAGCGTCTTGATGTCCCAGCGGGCCAGGCTGTCCTGTTCCATCCTGGAAGACAGCGAGCCCCACAGCACCAGCACGCCCAGCAGGGCGAGCACGATGCCGAGCCAGAACGGGAAGTATCCCGGTCCCATCTTTGCGGCGGTTCCCATGGAATAACCGCGCGCGACCCAGGAAAAGCCGAATCCGACCAGGATGAACATCAGGCCGGAGGCGAAGTCCTTTTGGCTACGTATGCGAAACATGATTCTCCTCTGTTGTTTTGTGCTTCAGCGCACGCTGCCTCAAGCGCTCCACCTCTACCCGGACGTACGCGATGAAACGCTCAAACGGTAGAAGTCCGAACTTTCAGCCGCCTTTCAGTTGTATGGACGTTGGGGTATTCACCGAGGGTCGTGTCACGCAGTCGGCCTCAGCACAGGCCGGCGCCTAGCTTCCACATGGCAGAGGCGGCTTCGAGCGCCGTCCGTGACGTGATGACGTCGCTTTCTGCTTCACCAAGCCGGCTGAGCAGTTCCTCGCCATTCGCGGCGATGAACAGGGGGCAATCTGCAACGTCAGTTGCCAAAGCGGGCCGGATCGTACGGGCGGGCATCCACATAAGGCGCCTCGCCGTCGATCAGTTCGGCGAGCAGCCGCGCCGTGGCGGGGCCAAGGGTAAAGCCTTGGTGCGCATGTCCGAAGTGAAACCACAGGCCCGGATGGCGCGGGGCTTTGCCCACCACCGGGCGCATGTCGGCCACGCAGGGTCTGGCGCCCAGCCATGGCGTGTCCTCGACGGGTGTGCCGAGTTCCACCAGTTCGCTGGCATAACGCTCGGCGCGCAACAGCTGCACCGGCGTGGGCGGCGCATCGTGGCGGGCGAATTCCGCGCCGGTAGTGAGGCGCAGGCCGCGCTTCATTGGCGCCAGCAAGAGACCGTTCTCGGTATCGAGGAGCGGCAACCTGGGCATCGCCGGGGCTGCGTAGTGGCGGTGGTAGCCTCGCTTCACGAACAGCGGAATCCGATAGCCGAGCGGCCGGGTTAGCGACGGCGCCCACGGGCCCAGCGCAATGACCGCATGCTGCGCCGTTACCATGCCGTCGTTTGTCGACACGCTCCATCCGCTGCCGGCAGGTTTCAGCGTGGTGGCGTCGCCGAGGCTGAAGATGCCGCCGGCGTTCTCGTAGCAGGCGGCGTAGCGGTGAACCAGTTCGCCGGGGTCGGCGACGGTCCACGGATCGCGCCAATGGATGGCGCCGGCCAGCGACCCGTGCAGGGCCGGCTCCGCGGCGGCGAGGGCGGCGCGATCCAGGATCCGGCAATCAAGGGCATGTTCGCGCGAGACCGCGGCAGCCTTTGCCGCCTCGCGCTCGAACGCCGCGCTGGTGCGGTAAGCCTGCAGCCATCCCTGCTTGCTGACCAGGTCCTGCGCGCCCGCCAGCGCGATCAGGCGTTCGTGCTCGGTAAGGCAGTGGCGGATCAGCGCGCTATATGCAGCGACCGTCACCGAATAGCGGCCGGGTGCCGATTCGTGCCAGTAGCGGGCCAGCGCAGGCAACAACCCGGCGAGCGCCCGCGGATGGTAATGGACGTCGTTGCCCTGGCGCGCCATCACCCGCAGCACGGCGGTCCACTCGCGCGGGAAGGCATAAGGCTGCACCGCCTCGCGCTGGATGATGCCGGCATTGCCATAGGAGGTTTCACGGCCAGGAGCCTGCCGATCCACCAGCACCACCGCGTGGCCGCGCTGGCGCAGCGCCAGCGCCGTGCAGACTCCGACCATGCCGGCGCCGAGTACCAGGATGTCTTTGCTCATGCGGTAGGGCCTTTCTTTCTTGCAGCGTTGATCCGATGCCTCGATTCTGCAACGCCGGGGTGCCTGGCGCGACTGGCATCGGGAGCAATTATCCGAATGGTCGATTGCTGGTTCGGCAATCGAATCGCGTTTTCCTGCGGATCACTTTTCCGCATCGATGCGCGTGATGGCCTGCACCAGGTGCTGGACGAAGGCGCGGCCCGCCGGTGGCAGGTTGCGCCGGGCCAGCGTCTGGATCTCGATATAGCGCTCGTTCATTTCCCGATCGCGCAGCGGCACGGCGGTAACGATGCCGGCCTTCAGCCGCCGCCGCACCGACAGCTCGCCATAGAAGCTGATGACCCCGCCCCCGGCCGCGGCGAAGCCGACCAGCGAATCCAGGTGATTGCTGGAAAACACGGTCTGGTAGCTCAGGCCCTGCCGGCTGCAGCTGGTATCCAGCAATTGCCGCAGCGAACTGTCCTTGGGCGGCAGCGCCAGCGGGTAGCCGATGACCTGCGACAGCGAAAGCTGGCGCTGTCCGGCCAGCGGATGGCTGGGGGCCATGACCGCGAGCACGGGCGCGGGATGGCGCAATTCCACCTCGATATCCAGCTCGGGCAAGCCGCTCAGCGTAATGCCGATGTCGGCCTCGCCGTCGCGGATGCGCCTGGCGATGTCGCCTTGCGGACACACGTCGAGGTCGAAGCGGATGCCACCGTACTGTTCCCGAAAGCTGGCCGCCAGCGCGGGGATGAAATCGTGCGTCAGGCCTTCCACGCTGGCCAGCCGCACCTGGCCCACGCGCAGGCCGCGCAATGCCTGGATATCGCCGGTGACGCGGTCGATCTCCTGCTGGGCGCGCTTGGCGTGCGCCGCCAGCAGCTCGCCTGCGGCGTTGGGGACCAGGCCGCGTGCGCGCCGGTCGAACAGCAGCGTATCGAGCTCGCTTTCGAGCTTGGCGATCTGCCGGCTGACCGCCGAGGGGGCCACATTGAGCTTGATGGCGGCGTCCTTGACCGATCCGGTGCGCACCACTTCAAGGAAGTAGCGCACGGCGGTTTCCTGCAGGATGCGGTAGGACATGGTCGGGTAGGGGCTGGAAGGCGGCAGGACCATTCTATCGATTGCGTTTTCGGCAATCAATCTTTCGAAACATTGCTACGATTTCACTCCGGATCGATCGTACGATAGATTTATGCGGCGTCCCACAGCCTTGCTGCGCTGCGCCGATTCCTTCTCTGCCGGAGCATCCCCATGCGATCCCCCGTCCCGCGCCCCTTGTACCTGCTTGCAGCCTGCAGCGTCTGCGCCGTCGCCTCGCTGGCACCAGCCACTGTCGCCGCGCAGGGCGGCTATCCGTCCAGGCCGATCCAGCTGGTCCTGCCGTTTCCGCCAGGCGGCGCCACCGACATGGTCGGCCGCACCATCGCGCGCAAGCTCGGGGAAGGGCTCGGCCAGCCCGTGGTGGTCGAAAACCGGCCCGGCGCCGCCACCATCGTCGCGGCCAGTTACGTGGCCAAGTCGGCGCCGGACGGCTACACACTGATGGCCACCTCGGGAACGACGTTCACGGTCAATCCCGCCGTCTACGCCAAGCTGCCGTACGACCCGCAGAAGAACTTCGAGCCGATCGGCCTGATCGGTTCGACGGGGCTGATCCTGCTCGCCAACCGCGACGTGCCGGTGAACAACCTCAAGGAGTTCGTGGCCGCGGCGAAGGCGGCGCCGGGCAAGTACTCCTACGCGTCGTTCGGCGCCGGCACCACCGCCCACTTTGCCGGCGAGGAACTGCTCAACCTTACCGGCACCAGGCTGCTGCATGTGCCGTACAAGGGCAGCGCGCCGGCCATGACCGACCTGATGGGCGGGCAGATCCCGTTCAGCGTGGACACCGTGGCCGCGGCGATCCCGCAACTCAAGTCAGGCAAGATCAAGGCGATCGCGGTCACCACGGCGAAGCGCTCGGCGCTGCTGCCAAATGTGCCCACCGTGGCGGAAAGCGGCTACCCCGGCATGGATACCAGCACCTGGATTGCACTGGTCGCGCCGCGCGGCGTGCCGGCCGAGGTCAAGGCGAAGCTGGAAAAGGCGCTGGCCGACGCCATCGCCGATCCGGCCACGCGCAAGCAGCTGGCCGAGAGCGGCATCGAACCGTTCTACGCGCCTGGCAGCCAGGTCGCCACCATGATCGACAAGGAAATCCCGCAGATGCGCGCCATCGCGCAGCGTGCGCATATCAAGCTGGACTGAGCTGGTTACCGCTCCCTGTCTCTTCCGATACCCTGTCGCCCGCCGCGGCGGCAGGCATGACCACCGACGTCCTGATCCATGAACGTGCCAGACGAACTGACCTCGCTTTCCGCGGTCGAACTCCGCCGGCTGATCGGCACCCGCGACATCTCACCGGTAGCACTGCTGGAGGCTTGCATCGCCCGCATCGAGGCCTACAACCCGGCCATCAACGCCATCACGGCGACCTGCTTCGCGCGCGCCCGCCAGGAGGCACGCGCGGCCGAGCAAGCCGTGCTGCGCAACGAACCGCTCGGCCTGCTGCACGGGTTGCCGCTCGGGGTCAAGGATCTGGAGGCCACCGAGGGCTTGCTGACCACCTATGGCTCGCCGCTGTTCCGCAACCACGTTCCGGCGGCGGACAACGTGCTGGTGGCGCGGCTGCGCGCAGCCGGCGCCATCGTGGTGGGCAAGACCAACATTCCCGAGATGGGTGCCGGCGCCAACTCGCGCAATGCGGTCTGGGGCGCGACCGGCAATCCGTTCAACCCCAACCTCAACGCGGGCGGCTCGTCGGGCGGCTCGGCGGCGGCGCTGGCAGCGGATTTCCTGCCGGTGTGCACGGGCTCGGACACCGGCGGCTCGCTGCGCATTCCGGCGGCGAAGTGCGGCGTGGTGGGCTTCCGGCCATCGCCCGGCATCGTACCCAATTCACGCAAGCTGCTGGGTTGGACGCCGATCTCGGTGGTCGGCCCGATGGGGCGCACGGTTGCCGATACCTGCCTGCAGTTGGCCGCATCGGCGGGTGTGTCGGTGACCGATCCGCTGAGCTACGCGGTGAACCCTGCGTCCTTCCGCCTTCCGCCGCATGTGGACCTGTCGACGCTGCGCGTCGGCTATACCGAGGACTTCGGCTGCTGCGCCGTGGACAACGGTATCCGCCGCTTGTTCCGAGGCAAGATCGCCGCAATGCGCCACCTGTTCAAGCGTTGCGACGAAGTCAGCTTTGATCTGGGCGATGTGCACCGCTGCTTCGACGTGCTGCGCGCGGAAAGCTTCGTCGCGGGCCTGCATGACGCCTACCAGCGCGACCCCGACGCACTCGGACCCAATACGCGGGCGAACTACGAGATGGGCGCGAAGATGTCGCTGGCCGACAGTGCCTGGGCGCAGGCGGAACAGAACCGGATCCTGCAACGCTTCCAGCAGGCCTACCAGGAATACGACCTGATCCTGTCGCCGACCACGCCGGTTTCGCCGTTTGCATGGACTAGCCTGTATGCCGACATCATCAATGGGGAGAAGCAGGAGAACTACTATCGCTGGCTGGCATTGACCTATGTCGTGACGCTGACCACGCATCCGGCTATCTCGCTGCCATGTGGTACGGATGAAGCGGGCATGCCGTTCGGGCTGCAGGTGACCGGGCGCTTCCGAGGGGATCTGGAGACCCTGGCTGCGGCGCAGGCGATGGAGACGGCGTTTGCCGCGTCGCCTGAATTGAGGCGGCCGGTGCCGGATCTGGCCAGGATCGTGCCAGCCACGCCTGCGCTGCGCTCCATTGTCACGGCGCCGCCGGGTAATGGTGCAGGGGGGCACGCAGGCGGCATTTCAGCTGTATAGGGAGACCACGTCACGGACAGGCATGCGGACCGATGGTGCCAAGCCGCCCCACTACCGCGGATTGTGCGCCCCCACCTCAGCCACAAAATCCTCCCCTTCCGGCAACCCCAACGAAAACCTGACCGGGAAATTCACCGCAATCCCGCCTTCCGCCGGCACCCGCCGCACCACCTTCCGCGCCTGCACATGCGGGTCTTCAAACAGCGCATTGGCCCCCAGCACCGGCGAGAACGGCATATCGAGCGGGGCGAAGAAGGCCTCCCAGTCCGCAAGGTCGCGCGTGCGGAACACCGCCGCCATCAGGTCATTGACTTCCAGCTTGTGCCCGCCGCGCCCGGCGCGCGTGGCGAAGCGTGGATCGCGCAAGGCAGGAAAGGCGTCGCCCAGCGCTGCGCACAGGTTGTCCCAGAACTTGTTCTCCAGGATGCCCATCGCCAGGTGGCGGCCGTCGCGGGTTTCGAAGAGGTCGTTTTCCGGCATCACGGTCGGCGATGCTTGTGGAGACGCCTCATGCTCTCGCGCGGTCCAGGCGCCGTGCGCGGTCCACGACAGGATGGCATCGTGGATCGACACATCCAGGTGCTGCCCTTGTCCGTGCTGGCGGGCGCTCATGATCGCCACGGCCAGCGACAACGCCGCGTAGCCGGAGGCGGCGTAGTCCGACACGCGCACGCGCGGACGCGAGACCTGGTCATGCACCTGCACGGGCGTGGCCCAGTATCCGGCCAGCGCCAGGTAGTTCAGGTCGTGCCCGGCATGGCTGGCGTACGGGCCGGTCTGGCCGAAGCCCGAGATGGAACACAGCACGATGGCGGGATTGACCGCCGCCAGCACGTCATAGCCCAGCCCCAGGCGCGCCATCACGCCGGGGCGGAAGCCTTCGACCACGGCATCGGCATCGCGCACCAGGTCAAGGAAGGCCGCGCGGCCCGCGTCGGTCTTCAGGTCCAGCGCGACCGAGCGCTTGCCGCGATTGAACTGCGCATACACATGCGCCCCCAGCTGCCGCGCGGTGTCGCCGGTGCCGGGCTGCTCCACCTTGATCACCTCCGCGCCCAGCTGGCGCAGCAGGCTGCAGGCGTGCGGGCCGGGCAGCAACTGGCTGACGTCGATGATGGTGACGTCCTTGAGGCAAGACCATTCTGGCTTCATGCGCGGCCTTTGGAGGCTGGGAGGAAATACAGGCGCCGCGCGCGCGCGGTGGCGGGCGGCGCGGGGCAGGGCGGCCTGCTCAGCCGAGGTCGCCCGTCATGCCGATCGACTTCATCAGGTCGCCGTATCGCGCGTTGTCGCTGGCCACCATGGTGCCGAACTGCGCGGGCGAGGCGCTGCGGCGCAGTTCGCCGGCGTTGGCCTTGAGCTGGGCGTCGAAGACGCCGGCGGCCTGCAGCGCACTGACGGCGGCGTGCAGCGCCTGCGTCAGCTCGGCCGGGAAATTGGCCGGCGCGAACAGGCCGCTCCAGTTGTCGATGACGAAGCCCGGCGGCAGCGCTTCGGCCATGGTCGGCACGTCGGGGAAATAGGGGGAACGGGCCGCGGCGGTGACGGCCAGCACCCTGACCTGGTTGTTGCGCACGTACTGCGTGGCGGTGCCCAGCACCGGCATGCCGAATTGGGTTTGCCCGGTCAGCATCGAGGTGATGATCTCTGGCGCGCCCTTGTAGGGCACATGCACGGCGTCGCAGCCGGTCTGGTGCAGCATGGTTTCCACCGCCAGATGGGCGATGCTGCCCTTGCCGCCGGAGCCGTAGTTGAACTTGCCCGGCGCCTTCTTCATCGCCGCGACCAGCTCGGCGGCGGTCTTGTAGGGCGAGGACATGGGCACCACCAGCGCGGACGGTCCGCCGGACAAGGCCGTGATCGGCGTGAAGTCACGTGCCGGGTCATACGGCATCTTGCGGTACATGTGCACGTTGATGACGTGCGAGTTGGCCAGGATGCCCAGCGTGTAGCCATCGGGCGCGGCACGGCGCAGTGCGCCGGCGCCGATGATGCCGCCGGCGCCGGGCATGTTCTCGACCACCACCGGCTGGCCCAGCTTCTTGCCCAGTTCCGCCGACAGCGTGCGGGCCGTGCTGTCGGGCGTGCTGCCGGCGATGAAGGGAACGATCAGCCGGATCGGACGGTTGGGGTAGGCGGATGAAGCGCTGGCGGCGCGGGCCGGCAGCAGCAGGCTGCCCAGCGCGGCGGCGCCGGCGGTGGCAAGCCAGTTTCGGCGGTTCATGCTTGGTCTCCGTGATCTTGTCGTATTGTGCTGTGGGCGGGTCCAATGCCGGCGGCGACCGTGCCGCCGGCACGGTCAGCCTTTCTGCTGCAGCGGTTCCAGGATAGCGCGCGCGATGGTGTTGCGCTGGATCTCGCTGGTGCCGGTGAAGATGCGGAACATGCGCAGCTTGCGGAAGGTCTGCTCCACCGGATGCCCGCGCGTGACACCGACATTGCCGTGGATCTGCACGGCCTTGTCCGCCACCTCGAAGCAGCGCTCCGAGACAAAGAGCTTGCACGCCGCGGCCTTCATGCGCAGGTCGGCGCCGGCATCGGCCAGCGCGGCGGTATGCGCGATCATGCTTTCGCAGGCCCACAGCGCCGTGGCCATGTCGGCCAGCATGTGCTGGATCGCCTGGAAGCGCGCGATCGGGCCGCCGAACTGGCGGCGCTGGCCGGCATACTCGAGCGACGACTCATAGGCCCGGGTGGCCAGCCCGAGCATGCTGGGGCAGTGCAGCAGGCGGTTGACATTGATGCGCGACATGCCCAGCTTGAAGCCGTTGCCTTCGCCGCCAAAGACGTTGGCGCGCGGCACGCGCACATGGTCGAAGCGGATGTCGCCGTCGATATGCTGGCCCGACATCGGCACGTACTCGTTGGTCACGGTCACGCCGGGCAGGTCCAGGTCGACCAGCACCGCGGTGATCGCCGGCGGCGTGGCGGTGGCGTCGGTCACGCACATGACGATGGCAAAGTCGGCGAACGGCGCGCCGCTGATGTAGTGCTTGCCGCCGTGGATCACCAGCTCATCGCCATCGGCCACGGCCGAGGTCCTGATGCTTTGCGCGTCGGAGCCGGAATGCGTTTCCGTCAGCGCGAAGCAGGTCGACTTCTCGCCGCGGATCACGGGCTTGAAGTACCGCTCGAGCTGGTCGGGGGTGGCGTACTTCAGCATATTGCCCACGCGCGGCGGCCCGCCCAGGTCGCCCAGCACGTGCGCGGCCAGCGTGGAGCCGCTGGCGGCCAGGTCGGCCTTGAGCGCGCATTGTTCCTGGATGTTCAGGCCCTTGCCGCCCAGCGCGGTGGGCAGGCAGGCGGCGTAGAAGCCCAGCTCGCTGGAGCGGCGCCAGACCTGGCGCAGGGTCTCGCGCGGCCACGGGTCTTCCGAGCCCAGGCCCAGCTCGTGTTCGAGCGGGCGCAGCTCTTCGTCGATAAAGCGGCGGATGCCGGCGCGGGTTTCCAGCAGCACGGGGTTGGTCAGGTGATCGAACATGGCGGTTTCCTCGGTCCGGTTCCGGGTTCAGTTGACGCGGCGCCCGACGCCTTGCCAGTAGCGTTCGCGCACGACCTTGCGGGCCAGCTTGCCGCTGGCGTTCTTGGGCAGCTCGGCGACAAAGTCCACCGTGCGCGGCGACTTGTAGTCGGCGATGCGCTCGCGGCAGTGCGCGATCAGCTGCTGCGCGGTGGCCTCGCGCCCGGGGCGCAGCGTTACCACGGCCTTGACGCTTTCGCCCCAGGTTTCGTCCGGCACGCTGATGACGCACGCTTCCAGCACGTCGGGGTGCTGGTACAGCGCGGCCTCGACCTCGGTCGGATAGACGTTGAAGCCGCCGGAAATGATCATGTCCTTCTTGCGGTCGACCAGGTACAGGTAGCCGGCCTCGTCCACGCGCGCCATGTCGCCGGTATGCAGCCAGCCGTCGACCAGGGTCTCGCTGGTCAGGCCGGGTTCGTTCCAGTAGCCCTGGAACACGTCTTCGCCACGGATCACCAGTTCGCCGATCTCGCCCACGGCGACTTCGTTGCCGTGCTCGTCGACCACGCGCACTTCGGTCTCGCCCAGCGCGCGGCCGCACGAGGCCAGGCGCTCAGGGTGGTTGGCGATGGCGTCGGCATGGTCGTTGGTTGACAGCCGCGTCACGCCCGAGGTCGATTCGCTGGCGCCATAGCCCTGCGACAGGATCGGGCCGATGCGCTCCCAGGCCTCGCGGATGCGCGCCGGCGCCATCGGCGCGGCGCCGTAGGCCAGCGTCTTCAGGCTGGACAGGTCGGCCTGCGCCAGCGTAGGCTCGGCCAGCAGCATGTTGATCATGGCCGGCACCATGAAGACATGGGTGATGCGCAGCCGCGCGACCTCGGCCAGGAAGTGCGCCGGCTCGAATTTCTCGAACAGCACCAGCGTCGCGCCCACATACAGGTACGGCTGCATCAGCATGCCGGAGGCGTGCGTGACCGGGCCGATCAGCGCCAGCCGGTCGCCGGGGCGCGCGGGGCGGTCCATGCCGGACACCACCTTGCGCAGCGCCGCCAGGCGGTTGCCGTAGCTCTGCATGGCCGCCTTGATCTTGCCGGTGGAGCCCGACGAGAAGTGCAGCACGGCCAGGTCGTCGGCGGCGGGGGTGATGTCGGGCGGCGTGGTGCCGGCGTTGGCCAGCAGCGCCTCGTATTCGACATAGCCGGCCGGGGCCTCGCCGATGGCGATAAAGGTCTCGATGCTGCCGAAGCCTGCCGTGGTGCGGGTGTGGCCGGTGTAGCCCGGGCCGGCGATCAGCACGCGCGGGGTGCAGTTCTCGACCACGTCGCTGGCCTCGGCCGCGGTGAAGCGCGGGTTGAGCGCCGCCTTGACCAGCCCCGCCTTGTACAGCGCGCACTCCAGCTCGACCAGTTCGGGCCGGTTGCGCGACTGCACCGCGACGCGGTCGCCGGGGCGCAGGCCCAGCGCCAGCAGGGCATTGGCCAGCCGCGTGGAGCGTTCATCCAGCTGGCGATAGGTGACCACCTGGTCCTGGTAGAGGATGGCGGGCTGGTCGCCCCAATAGCGCGCGGCGCGGCGCAGGAAATACGCGAAACCCATGCTGTCTCCGTGAAGGCTGGATTGATTCTGGCGCACGCTTGGTGGTGTGCTCTGACGCTGTAGTCTGTAAGATGGCGGGCATCACCACAATGACGCATTGGCTATAAAGCCATAACCGTCGGGAATGCGAGGACATGGAGACGCGGGATATCGAATACATCCTGGCCGTGGCGGCGCACGGCGGCATCGGCCGGGCCGCCGAGGCGCTGGGGATCAGCCAGCCGGCGCTGACCAAGGCCGTGCAGCGGGTGGAAAGTCAGGCGGGGCTGCCGCTGTTCGAGCGTACCGCCAACGGCATGACGGCGACCTACGCCGGTACGCGCTTCCTGGAACGCGCACGGCGCATCCAGCTGGAGTACGAGGATGGCATCAAGGAGATGCTGGGCATCCGCACCGGCGAGCAGGGCATCCTGCGTGTGGGCTATTCGCCGTCGATCCCGGGCAATGTGATGCTGGGCGCGTGCCGGCAGCTGGTGCGCGAGCGGCCCGTGGCGCGGCTGCGGCTGCGCCGCCGGCTGGCGCGTGATCTGCTGGACTTGCTGGCCGCCGGCGACCTGGACATGGCGGTGGCGCCCACGCCGTCGGGCGCGCTGGCGGCCACCTTCGCGGTGCAGCCGCTGTTCGACGACCGGCTGGTGGTGGTCGCCGACGAGGGCCACGCGCTGCTGCGGCGGCGCAAGCTGCGCCTGGCTGACCTGGCCGAGCAGGAATGGCTGCTGCCCGAAGGCCATATCACGCTGCGCCAGCAGGTCGACGCGGCGTTCCGCCAGCGCGGCCTGCCGGAGCCGCAGCCGCGCATCGAGATCGACTTCGGCAGCACCTCGCTGTTCGCGCTGATGCAGGGCACGCAGATGCTCAGCATCGCCAATGCCAGCGGCGACGCCATGCAGCGTGGCCTGCGCGTGCTGCCGCTGGGGGTGGAGGAACTGGACCTGCGCCGGCGCATCGGCGTGGTTACGCGCGAAGGCGCCTACCTGTCGCCGCTGGCGCAGCGCCTGACGGTGCTGCTGCGCGAGCACAGCAGCCAGGCGTAGGCGGCTACTGCAGCGGAATCTTCGCCACCGCCGCGAGCCGCTTCCCGCGCTGGATCTCGTCCTTCTGGTACTGGCGCATCTCGGCCGGCGACGACAGGATCAATTTGGTCGACTGTCGGGTGTAGTAGTCGCGCACATCCGGCGCGTTGCCGGCCTGCGTGAACAGGTCCTGCAGCCGCTTCACTACTGCTGGCGGGGTCTTGGCCGAGACCGCCGCCGCCACCCAGTTGTAGGCCAGGAAGTCCGGCAGCCCGGCTTCGACGATGGATGGCACGTCCGGCAGCAGCGGCGAGCGCACCGGCGCGGTGTAGGCCAGCGCGCGCACCTTGCCGCCGCGGGCCAGTTCGATCGCGCCGGTGGCATCGACCACGGCGAAGTCGACATTGGCGGCCATCACGCCATTGATGGCATCGCCCGCGCCCTTGTACGGCACCGCCGTGGTCTTGATCCGGGCCAGTTCGTTGAGCCACTCGGAATAGAGCGTGTAGGAGATCGAGCCCGAGCCGTAGTTGAGCGCGCCCGGACGCTTGCGCGCGTCTTCCAGCAGCTCGGCCAGCGTGCGGTAGGGCGAGCCGGCCGGCACGATGATCACGCACGGCCCGCGCGACAGCAGCGTGATTGGCGCGAAGTCGGTCAGCGGGTCATACGGCAGCTTGCGGAAGGTGGCGGCATTGGTCGACAGCGTGGAATTGCTGCCGATAAAGACGGTGTAGCCGTCGGGCGGCGCGTTCAGCGCGGTCTGCACGCCGATAAAGCCGTTGCCGCCGGGCTTGTTCTCCACCACCACGCCCTGGCCGGTCAGTTCGCCGATCTTCTTGGCGAACATGCGCGCGGTGGTATCGGTGCCGCTGCCCGACGGGAACGGCACGATAAAGCGGAGCGGCCGCGCCGGAAAGGCATCGGCATCGGCCGCGCGCGCCGCCGGCGGCGTGGCCGCGCCGAGCATCGACAGCACGGCCGCGGCCAGAAGGAAGCGGCGGCGGGAACGGAAAGCCTGTTGCATGGTGGTCTCCTGACAGAACAAGGCCCGGCGTGTGCCCGCCGGTGCATGGAAAAAAGAAACCGCGGCTCAGCGGCGCAGTCCGAGCAGGTCGCGGGCAATCACCCAGCGATGGACTTCGCTGGGGCCTTCGTAGATGCGCATCAGCCGGGTCTCGTTGGCCATCTGCTGTAGCGGCAGCTCCTTGGTCATGCCCATCGCGCCGAAGGTCTGCATGGCATGGTCGATCACGTCCCACGCCATCTCGGTGGCGAACACCTTGATCATCGATACCTGCGTGCGGGCCTCGTCGCCGGCGTCGATGCGGCTGGCGGCCTCGTAGGTCATCAGGCGGCAGGCGTGGATGCGCGTGGCGGCGTCGGCCACCCACCACTGGATCGCCTGGCGCTGCGCCAGCGGCGCGCCGAAGGTCTGGCGCTGCGGCGCGTATTCGCAGATCATGTCCAGCGCCCGCTGCGCCCGGCCAATGCACCAGGCGGCCATCTGCACCCGGCGCGTCGACAGCCGCGCCTGCATCGGCGCAAAGCCCTGGCCCTCGGCCCCCAGCAACTGCGTGGCCGGAATGCGGCAGTCTTCCAGTACCACTTCATAGGTCGAGGCCCCGCCGATCATCGGGATGCGCCGCTCGACCCGCAGGCCCGGCGTGCCGCGCTCGACGATAAACGCCGAGATGCCGCCGCGCGCGCCGCGGGCCTTGTCGGTCACGGCCATGACGATGGTCCAGTCGGCGCGCGCCGCGCGGCTGATCCAGATCTTGCGGCCGTTCAGCACCCAGTGGTCGCCGTCGCGCTCGGCGCGCGTGGTCATCATGGCCGGATCGCCGCCGGCGCCAGGCTCCGAGATGGCGATGGCCGACACGGTCTCGCCGCGCGCATATGGCGCCAGATAGCGCTCGCGCTGCGCTTCGCTGGCGGTCAGCATCAGCATGCGCAGGTTGGGCGAATCGGGCGGCAGGTCGTAGGGAGTGATGGTCTTGCCCAGTTCTTCGTTGACGCCGACCATCGCCACCGTGGGCAGGTCGGCGCCGCCCAGCTCGGTCGGCGCATCCAGGCCCCACAGGCCCAGCTCGCGCGACATGGCATCGAGCCGCGCCTGCTCTTCCGGCAGCAGCGTCATTTGCCCGCCGGCCGCTTCCCGCGCCAGCACCGTGGGTTCCAGCGGGATCAGCTGCTCGCGCACGAAGCGCGCGACCAGGTCCTTCAGCATCCGGTGTTCTTCGTCGAGTGCAAAGTTCATGCGTGTCTCCTCCTGATTGGTCATGACTGGCGCGCATCCGGCGCGAGGCCCAGTTCCTGCAGCACCTCGGCGGTGTGCTCGCCCAGCGCCGGCGCATGGCGGCGCAGCGACAGCGGCGTGGCCGAGAAGCGCGCGGCCGGGCGCACTTCGCGCAAGGGCCCCTCGGTGGGATGCTGCGTTTGCTGGAACAGGCCGACGGCGCGCAGGTGCGGGTGGTCGACCAGGGCGTCCAGCCCATAGATGGGCGTGGCGGGGATGTCGAGCGACTCGAACAGCTGCATCCATGCGCCGGTGGTGCGCGCGGGTGTCAGTTCGGCCAAGTGGCCGTAGAGCGCGCGGATATTGGCGTTGCGCTGCGCGCGGTCGGCCACGTCATAGCGCTCGGCCAGGTCGTCGCGGCCCACCGCGCGGAAGAAGGCCTGCCAGTGGCGCGCCGTGTAGGGCAGGGCGCAGATCCAGCCGTCGCGGGTGGGCGCGGGGCGGCGCCCGCCTTGCAACAGGCGCGCGTAGCCGGCGCCGGCGGGCGGCGGCTCGAAGGTCAGGCCGCCCAGGTGCTCCGTCATTACGAAGGCGGTCATGGTCTCCAGCATCGGCACCTCGACCAGCTGGCCCACGCCGTGGCGCTCGCGGTACAGCAGCGCAGCCAGCACGGCATTGGCCAGCGCCAGCCCGGTGGTCTTGTCGGCGAGCAGGCTGGGCACGTATTCCGGGCGCTCGCCGGTGGCGGAACCCAGCGCGACCAGCCCGCAGCCGGCCTGGATGATGTCGTCGAAGGCAGGTTTGTCGCGATGCGGGCCGTCCTGGCCAAAGCCGGTGGCCATGCAGTAGACGATGCGCGGGTTGAGGCGCGCCACCTCGGCATAGCCAAAGCCCAGCCGCTCGATCGCGGCGACGCGCATGTTGTGCACCAGCACGTCGGCGCCGGCGATCAGCGCGCGCAGCGCCGCGGCGCCGTCGGCGGTCTTCAGGTCGAGCACGACCGAGCGCTTGTTGCGGTTCAGCGCCAGGTAGATCGAGCTCATGCCGGCGTGCTGCGAGACGCCGTTGGCGCGCATCAGGTCGCCCTCGGGCCCTTCGATCTTGATCACGTCGGCGCCGAAGTCCGCCAGCACCTGCGTGGCCAGCGGGCCCAGCACGACCGCGGTCAGGTCGAGCACGCGGATGCCGTCCAGCGGGCCGGCCGGCGTGGTGCGGGTGTCTTGTTCGCTCATCGGGACCGCTCCTTCAACGGCGCTGGAATACCGGGGCGCGGCGCGCGGCCATGGCCGCCACGCCCTCGCGGAAATCCTCGCTGTGGAACTGGCCGCGCTGGATCGCCAGCTCGCGCTGGTTGATCTCGGCAATGCGGTCGGCCAGCCCCTCGCGCAGCGTGGCGCGCGTGGTTTCCACGGCGAGCGGCGCGGATGCGGCGATCTCCTGCGCCAGGGCCATGGCGCGGGCGTCGACCTCGGCCTTGGCCACCAGTTCGTCGGCCAGGCCGATCTTGAACGCTTCGGCCCCGGTGATGCGCCGGCCGGTATAGAACAGCAGCGCGGCCTGCTGCTCGCCCACCAGGCGCGGCAGCGTCACGCTCAGGCCGAAGCCGGGATGGAAGCCGAGCCGGTTGAAGTTGGCGCTGAAGCGGGCCTCGGCGCAGGTCACGCGGAAATCGGCTACCAGCGCCAGCCCCAGCCCGGCGCCGATGGCGGCGCCGGAGACGGCGGCGACGATGGGCTTGCGGTTGCGGTACAGCTTCATCGCGTGCACGTAGAAGCCGGCCGGGTCGCTGGCGACTTCGCCCTGGCCGGCGCCGCTGAAGTCGGCACCGGCGCAGAACGCGCCCACGCCCGACTCCAGCACGATGGCGCGGCAGCCGTGGTCGTCGTCCAGCGCCAGCAGGGTATCGGCCAGGCGCCGCATCACCTCGGCATCGACAAAGTTGTGCGGCGGGCGGGACAGGACCACGCGGGCCACGTGGCCCTGGCGGCTGACCTGGATTTCGGCATCGGATGACATGCGGGGCGCTCCTCTCTGTTCGGTCGGCTCGGGGCCGGGTGCACACAGTATTCGCGCCGCGCCGCCGCGCCGCTATACTCGGATTTCACTTACCGAAATTGAGGGGCGATGTCCGACACCATCCCGCCGCAGCCCTCCACGCGACGCCTGACGCACCAGACCGGCCGCTTTACCCGCGATACCGCGGGCAGCCAGTCGCTCGAGCGCGGGCTGGTGCTGCTGCGCGCGTTCCGCGTCGGCACCACCAGCCTGAGCAATGCGGAACTGGCTGCGCGCACCGGCCTGCCGCGCCCCACCGTCAGCCGGCTGACGCGCTCCCTGGTCGATGCCGGCTTCCTGCGCTACGACATCAACGAGCGCGCCTACCGGCTGGCGCCGGTGGTGCTGAGCCTGGCGGATGCCTTCCACCAGTCCAGCCGCGCGCCGGACATTGCGCTGCCGCTGATGCGCAAGGTGGCCGAGGCGGGCAAGGTCAACGTGGGGCTGGCGGTAGGGGACAAACTGGACATGGTGTACCTGGCGTCGATCCGGCACAGCCGCGACAGTGTGTCGCGCACGCGGCGCGTGGTGCCTGGCTCGCGCGTGCCGATGGAGCTGACGGCGATCGGCCTGTCATGGCTGGCAGCGCAGCCGGAGGGGGTGCGCAACGACCTGCTCGCCGGCATCGCCGCGCGCCAGGGCGCGGCCTGGCCCGCCATGCAGGCGCGTGTGCTGCGCGGCATCGCGCAGGCGCAGCGCCATGGCCATTGCACCGCCGCCTACCAGCCGGGGCACCTGCTGGCCGTGGGCGCGGCGTTCTCAGGCCCGGACCAGCAGCTGTACGGGCTCAATATCAGCTATCCGTTCAACGAGGCCGAGCGCCGCCGCGACCATGCGCGCCATGCGGCGCAACTGGTGCGGCTGGTGGCCGAGATCCAGCAGGCCTGGCGGCGCGCCGCGGGCTGACCGGTGTCAGTACACCGGCGGCATGCCTTCCGGGCGGTGCTTGAAGCGCCGGTGGATCCAGTAATACTGCTCCGGCATGGTGGCGATCTGCGTTTCCAGGAAGGCGTTCATGCGGCGCGAATCCTCTTCGACGCTGCCGGAAGGAAAGCCTTCCAGCGGGTCGAACACGCGCAGGCGGTAGCCGCGGTAATTGGGCAGCACCTCGGTGGTGAAGGGCACCACGCGCGCGCCGGTCAGGCTGGCCAGGCGCGAGGCCGAGGTCAGCGTGCACGCCGGCACGCCGAAGAACGGCACGAACACCGAATCGTTGATGCCAAAGTCCATGTCCGCCGCCAGCATCACCGGGCAGCCGGCGCGCAGCGTGCGCACCACCTGCTTGCCGCTGCCGTTGCGCGGGATCATCTCGGCGCCAAAGCGCCCGCGCTGGGTACGCGAGATCTGCTCCAGCAGCGGGCTGGACATGCGCGTATACAGCGACGCCACCGGGTGGCGCATCGAATAGAACATGCAGCCGGCCTCGATGCCGACGAAATGAAACCCCATGAAGATGGTCGGATGCTCGGCGCACGAGGCGAGGTCGATGCGCGAATCCAGCTCGACCAGCTTGCCGAGGCGCTTGGCACTGCCGAACCACTGCACACCGCGCTCCAGGTAGCTGCGCAGGACATGGCCGAAGTGGTCCCGCGCCAGCTGCTCGCGCCGGGCTGGGTCCATGTCCGGGAAGCACAGCGCCAGGTTGGTATGGACGATGCGGCGGCGGCGGCTGGGGATGCGGTACAGCAGCTTGCCGATGGCGTCGCCCAGGCGGGCGGTTACGCCGTACGGCAAGGCGGCAAAGAGCTTGAAGGCGGCGATGGTCAGCGCAGCCTGGAGCCGGTGCGTCATGAAGATCCTGGAAGTCGGCAGCGGCGCTCGGGACGGGCCCGGGCAGGCGGCTGCGCGGCGATGGTTCGGCGCCACGCGGGTGGCGAACGGCAAGCGCGCGGCAAGGCGCGAAGAGCGATGGCCGGCTCCCGGCACATGCCCGGCGCCTGGTGCGCACCGTGTGCGCGTCGGGGTGACAAAGCCGGACGGAAATGCGGGAGCGCCATCCCGTGCGGCGCCCGCGGTCCGGGCGTCCTGGGGTGCGCTATGCGCCGCTGCGCAGCCTTGTGCTGAGGGCGCACTGTAGCACGATGGCAGCGGCCCTGGCATGGCCGTTACGACCCGTATCAAACCGGCTACCCGGGCCGCAGCGGAAAACGCGGAGTGGGATATCCGCCGGCGCGGCGCGCCCGCCGGCGAAAACGCGGGCCAGGCGTCGCGCCGGCCGCGGTGCCGTCAGCGTTGCCTCAGTTCGTTGAGGTAATAGTTGACCTCCGCCAGCAGCGCGGTGTGGAATTCGGCCGGCAGCACATGGTCATCGGTCAGCGACAGCAACTGGTCGATGCGCTGCCGGAACTGCCGCTGTGCACTCGCCCGCGCATCGGGCGGCAGCGCCACGGCCATGGCGCACAGCATTTCGCGCATCACCAGCAGCCGCGCGCCGTACTGGATCATGGCGTCGCCCTGGGTCTTGAGGTTCTGCGCCAGCTGTTCCGGCATGCCCTGGCGCGCAGCGCCGGACGGAGTGCCGGGCGCAGCCGGCGGCGCGGTGCCGCGAGCCTGGCCGCCGGGGTCGGGCGCTGAGCTGCCCAGCATCTTGCCGAGCATGGGGATCTTGAACATGGGCGAGGCTCCGGGAGCGCCGGGGGCGGGGTGTTCGGGTGTATTCATGATGGAAGGGCGGGAGAGGCCGGACTGTGCGCCAGCAGACAATGGAGAGAAGGCAGGCCGGGTGCTCATGCGCCAGCCGTCACGCCGTGGCCAGTCGGCCCGGGTTTGCGGCCCTTGCCCGCGCGCGCCGGCGGCAGGCACAGCCCGCAGGTGTAGCGCTGGCGCCCATCGTGGGCGCGCACCACGAACTCGCCGCGGCAGCATTGGCAGCGCGCCAGTTGCAGCATGCCGCGCTCATAGAAGCGAACCAGCATCCAGGCGCGGGTGAAGCTGAGTTGCGGGGCCTCGCCCGTGACGCACAGATGCTCGCGATACATGCGGAAGCTGGCCAGGGTGGCGCGAATCCCGTTCAGGTGGCCGGCACGGGTCATGAAGCGGTAGGCGCCGAGCAGCATCGAAGCATGGGCGTTGGGGCGCCAGGTCACGAACCAGTCGGTCGAGAACGGCAGCATGCCCTTGGGCGGCGACACCCCGCAAAGCTCCTTGTACAGGCGGACCAGCCGCACGCGCGGCAGCGATACCTCTGCTTCCAGCACCTGCAGCCGCGCGCCCAGCCCGATCATCTCGATGGCCAGCCGGGTCTGCTCCATGTCATGCACCACGCTCCGGGCAGCGGGTGCGGGCAACCGGCGCGAAGCCGGCGCAGCGGGGCCGCTGAGGGCGGCGAGAGGGCGTATGTCCATGGTCTCCTCGTGGCAGGAATGGAGCCGGGGACCGGCAAAGTCGTGTGACCATGGGCGCGGTCCGTCCCTGTCTCCGATGGTCCTGGCCGGGCGTGTCACGGTGCGGTGCGGTCCGCATCGATGCCCGGGGTCGGGTTTTTCGTAATAGGGGAAGATTCTTGGATCGGGGCCCCCGCTATATCCGTGATCTTGGTCAACAATCGCATTTCCACGATCGACTGATCCGGATTGTCGTGATCACTGTTGGCGCATTTTGTCAGTGCCCGCCCGGTGCGCCGGGATGGCGCCGTGGCGCCATGCGCGGGCTGTAGGAGAAGCGCCCACACGGTATCGGACAGACGCCGATTTAACGGCTCTGCCCATGCGCTACGCTGCAAGAACACCAATGACAGGGAGCAACCCATGGCTGCAAACTTCCTGATCAGGCAGACCGCGCAAGGCTGGGAGCTGACGGTCGAAAGCGCGCGCAAGGGCCTGGTTCACTGCGACGACCGCGACGTCGCTGTCAACATCGGCATGGCCGCGGCCAAACGGCGCGGTGTCGTGCTGATTGTGGACGAAGACGAGGACGATGCCCCGCACGGCCTCACCCCCCTGGCCGCCTGACGCGGCAACCCGATTGCCTCACAACGGTGGGCGCCTCGACCGATGGCGCCCGCTTTTGCTTTGGTGCGGGGCCCGCGCCATGCGTGCCGACGGCCATGCCGGCCAATGGTATGGAGGTTGCGCCCCGCTGACGGCTGCGCGGCCGGCAAGGCCGCGCGGGAACTTCAACCTCCTGGAGACAGCGATGCATCCATTCCGAAATGAAGGCGGCGGCTCCTGGTGGCGCGAGGATCGCGACGCCGATGAACCGCGCCGCAGCCGCGGCGACGACCCGCGCGGCTACGGTGAGGGGCGCTATGGCCAGCGCGGCGGCCCCGCGCGCGACTACGGCGAGGGCCGCTACGAAGGGCGCCAGCGGCATGACAGCGGCGCGCGCGAGCCCGGCTACTACGGCGGCCGCGCCAGCCCGGCGCAGCGGGTCTGGGAATCATCCGACCAGCGCCCGCCGTGGGAAGAAGACGAAGCCTGGCGCCGCGGCAGCGAGGTCCGCGACGAATGGGGCGACAGCCGCGCCGGGGCCGCGCGCACGGCGCCCCGCGGGCGCGACCGTGTCGGGCCCAAGGGCTACCAGCGCAGCGACGAGCGCATCCGCGAAGACATCTGCGAACGGCTTGCGCATGCGCGCCATGTGGATGTGCGCGACGTGGAAGTCGAAGTGCAGGGCGGCGTGGTGCGCCTGACCGGCAACGTGCGCGACCGGCGCCAGAAGTACTGTATCGAGGACATCGTTGACGATGTCTTTGGCGTGCAGGAGATCCATAACGCGGTGCGCCTGGGGGCGCCAGGCGCGTTCGGCGTGTCGGGCATCACGGAAGGCGCGCAGTCTGGGGCGCAGTCCGCGCAGCCCGGGCAGTCCGGCCAGGGGCATGTCAGCGGCGTCAGCAGTTCCGGCAGCGCCACCGGGTCCAGCGCCAGCAGCTATGGCGGCGGCATGGAAACCGGCAGCGGCGGGCCTGGTGCCGGCCGCGACACGACTGGCGGCACCACGCGCGTGGGCTGACGCAGCGCTATGGCGCCGGCGGCGCGCCCGCCGGCGCCTCGGCGGGCTGCGGCTCGGCCAGGCGGCGGTGACGCTCGGCCAGCACGTCCGCGGGCGTGACCATGGCAATGGCGGCGCGCAGCTTGTTCTGCCAGCCCGGCACCACCTCGCCCTCGCCGCGCATCATGGCATCGAAGCCGATCCGCGCCACCTCGGCGGGATCGGCCTTTTTCTGCTGGCCGAGCCGGGTATCGAGCAGATCCGCGCGTTCGAAGAAATCGGTTTCCGTGGCACCCGGCATCAGGCAGGTGACAGACACGCCGCTGTCCTGCAGTTCATGC
Organism: Cupriavidus sp. H39; assembly: GCF_050271075.1. NCBI lineage: Bacteria > Pseudomonadati > Pseudomonadota > Betaproteobacteria > Burkholderiales > Burkholderiaceae > Cupriavidus > Cupriavidus sp. H39. The sequence continues at coordinate 2,344,153 of NZ_CP189846.1, read as the reverse complement.
CGCAGCGCATAGGAAAAGGAGTCGAGGAAGGCCTTGGTCGCGTTGTACACGGCCTGGCAGGTGCCCGGGACGAAGCCGGCGATCGAGCCCGTGATCAGGACGCGCCCCTCGCGCTGCGCGCGCATGATGTGGCCAACCCGGTGCAGCAGGTGCAAGGTGCCGGTCACGTTGGTCTCCACCACGCGCTGGATTTCCGTGAAGTCCTGGTCCAGGAAGGCATGGCCGAGGCCGCGGCCGGCGTTGGCGCACAGCACGTCGACGCGGCGGCCGCCCAGCGCGGCGCAGACCTGCTCCACGCCGCCGGGCGTCGACAGGTCTGCCATCAGCGCTGTCACCTCGGTGCCTTCGTTGCGTAGCTGCTTTGCTGCGATGTCGATTTGCGGTTCGTCGGCGGCAATCACCACGTCAAAGCCGCGGCGCACGCAGCAACGAGCCAGTTCGTAGCCGATGCCGGAGGACGCGCCGGTGACGACGGCAAGCGGGCGGGTATGGCGAAGCGCAGTGTCAGCCACCGAATCTCCTTGGGGTTGTGGGCCGTTTTTACTGGGCCGTTGTAAGGTTTAGCGACGCCTCACCCCACGCGCCGCCAGGTGCGCACGCCCATCCATACGCCCAGCAGCGCCACCAGCGTGACCAGCACCGCCAGCGTCACCGCGGTGCCGGGGCCGAGCCCGCCGAACCAGGCGTAGGCATCGGAGCGTCGCCACAGCACCCATGCCAGGGTGGCGGTGGCGACCACCAGGGCGGTCTGCGTGAGCGCATCGACCACGCGCATCAGGCCGCGCGCCGTGCCGGCAAGCGGATCGCGCCGGGCTTCTGAAGCGGTGATTTCGGGGTCTTCCATGGCTAGGGCTTGGCAACGAGTCTGTGAAGGAAGTGCAAGTCCCGTTCCCGAGCCTTGCGTCACGCCCGGCGTGCCACCATGATTTATTGACGCGATACTTCAAAGTGGCCAGCCGATGCCGATATAGGGTCCGGTGAAGTTAACGGGGCGGGGCGATGAACAGGTTCATTCACACGGTACTGATGGCGGCGGCGTGGCTGGGAGCGGCAAACGCCGCCGCCGCCAAGGCTGCCACGGCGGAGCAGTTCCGGGTACGGCTGCAAGTGGTGGAGGCCTGCACGGTGATCCAGGCCTCCACCCTTCATGTCAACTGTGCATTGCGTTCGCCCTATCGCATCCAGGCGGTTGGCGGCCTGACCACGACGCCTGCGGGTCGACCCTTGACGATGCTTGAAGTCTTTTTTTAATCTGCTTTAAATTCACCAAAAATGTAACATTTGTGAAACATGTTTGCAGCAATGCACTCGGCGTACCTAGACTTCCGCATAAGAAGAACACCGAGAACTCCACATGCGACACACCGCTATCCTGCGCGGCGTTGCGTGCGCCCTCAGTGCCATGCTCCCGCTGGGCCTGGGCGCGGCGACCAAGACCACTACCTTCCAGGTACGTCTGACGCTCGCCAATGACTGCGCCATCAGCGCGACCGACCTGGATTTCGGCTCGCAGGGCGTGCTGGCCGCGAACATCGACCAGTCCAGCAATCTGACCGTCACCTGCACCAGCGGCGCCGCCTACACCGTTGGACTGGACGCCGGCAGCGCTACGGGTTCCACCATTGCCAGCCGCCTGCTGATCGGGCCGGCCGCCGCCACGGTGCGCTATCAGCTGTACCGGGATTCGGCGCGCGGGCAGGTGTGGGGCAACACGCCGGCCACCGATACCATCAGCGGCACCGGCAACGGCACCGCGCAGACCATCCCGGTGTACGGCCGCGTGCCGCCGCAGACTACGCCGGCGGCCGGCGCCTATACCTCCACCGTCACAGCCACCATCACCTTCTAGGATGGCGCCCCGTTTGCCAGCGCGGGCCTGGTGGCTTGCCGCGGCACTCGCGCTGGGCGTGCCGGCTGGCGCCGTGTCCGCGGCGTCGCTGCAGATCACCCCCATCCGCGCCGACCTGCCCGCCGGCCCCGGCGCCGCGGCACTGACGCTGCGCAACCGCGGCGATACCCCGATCCATGCCCAGGTGCGCGTGTTCCGGTGGCAGCAGCGCGATGGCGACGACGTGCTGGAAGCCACCACCGAAGCCGTGGCCAGTCCGCCGCTGGTGCGCATTGCCGCGGGCGACGAACAGCTGGTGCGCATCGTGCGGCCAGGCACCACGGCGGCCGATGGCGAAACCACTTACCGGCTGCTGATCGACGAACTGCCCGACGCGACCGGCGCGGCTGACGCACCGGCCACCACCGGTGTGCGGGTGCAATTGCGCTATTCCGTGCCGGTGTTCGCCGGCACGCCCGCCAATGCCCCCCGCCCGCCGCTGCAATTTGCGCTGGTGCGCGACCAGGACACGTGGGTGCTGTCGGCCCGCAACACCGGGCGCATGCACGCGCAGATCAGCCAGGTGCAGCTGAGCACGGCCGACGGCCACGCCGTGACGCTGGCGCCCGGGTTGCTGGGCTATGCGCTGCGCAACAGCGGGCGCTCATGGCGGCTGGACAGCGCGCTGACCGCGCAGATACAGCGGCTGGCCACGCGCGCGCCGGGCCGGCCGGGTGCCATCACCGTGCGCGCCGTCGTCAATGGCGATCCGGTGCAACTGCCGCTGGATACAGGTGGAGATGCGCGGCGCGGCGGTTCGTGAGGGAAATCATGCGCATGGCCGGCAGGCCCGTGCCGGCGGCGGCGCGCGGCTGGCGCCGCGTCGCCTGGCAGGGCGCATGCCTGCTGCTGGCGTCGCCCCACGGGCTGGCACAGCCGCCCGCGCCCGATGCGCCGCGGCTCGCCGCGCCGCTCCAGGTCCCGGGCCCGGGTCCGGGCCCGGACATTGCCGTGGCGGGGCCGGGGACACAGGTGGTCTACCTTGCCGTGACCCTGAACGGCGTGCCGCGCGGATTGGTGGCGCGCTTCGAACTGCGCGACGGCATGCTCGCCACCACGCCTGAGGAACTGCGCCAGATCGGCCTGCGCGCGGAGGTGCTGCCCCTTGACCGCCATGGCCTGGTCTGGCTCGACGCCATCCCGGGGCTGCGCGTCAGCTACCGCCAGTCCAGCCAGGAAGCCGCGCTCGACGCGCCCGATGCGCTGCTGGCGCCGGCCATCGTCGGCACGCTGGCGCGGCCCGAGGCGCGGCTTTCCGGCGGCACCGGGCTGGTGTTCAGCTACGACCTCTACGGCGAGACTGGCCGCGGGCGCCATCTGGGGCTCTACAGCGAACAGCGCGTGTTCCACGGCCAGGGCGTGCTGTCCAACAGCGGCGTGGCCACCTGGAGCGAGGCGCAGGACCGCTATGTCCGGCTTGATACCGCGTGGACCTACACCAATGCCGCGACGCTCTCTTCCGTGCAGGTGGGTGACGCCATCTCTGGCGCGCTGAACTGGTCGCGCGCCCTGCGGCTGGGCGGGCTGCAGTACCGCCGCAACTTCACGGTGCGGCCGGACCTGGTGACGTATCCGGTGCCGCTGCTGGGTGCGTCGGCGGCGGTGCCCAGCGCGGTCGACCTCTACGTCAACAATGTGCGCCAGTACAGCGGCGAGGTGCCGTCCGGACCGTTCGTGCTGAACAACACGCCCGCCGTCAACGGCGCCGGCCAGGCGGTGATCGTGGTGCGCGACGCGCTCGGGCGCGATATCTCGACCACCATCCCGCTGTATATCGATACGCGCCTGCTCGCGGCCGGCCTGACCGACTTCTCGGTGGAGGCCGGCTTCTTGCGCGAGGACTATGGCCTGCGCTCGGCGGGCTACGGGCGGCAGCCGGCCGGCAGCGCCTCGGTGCGCCACGGGCTCAGCGAGACCCTGACGCTGGAAGGCCATGCCGAAGCCATGCCCGGCACTTACACCGTTGGCGGGGGCGTGCTGGCCAGCGCCGGCGGCTTCGGCGTGTTCAGCGCGGCGGCGTCGCTGGGCGCGGGGCGCGAACGCGGCGCGCTGTTCTCGCTCGGCTACCAGCTGCGCACGCCGGCCATCACCGTGGACCTGCAGGGCATACGCACGGCGGCCAACTACCAGGACCTGGCCGCGCGCAGCGGCGCGCCGTATCCGGATGGCCTGTACCGCGCCACGCTGTCGTGGCCGATGGCGCGCAACGGCAGCCTGGCGCTCAGCTACGTGCAGTTCGACGATGCGCAGCTAGGCGGCTCGAAGATCGGTTCGGTGGCATACACCGCACAGCTTGGGGGCCGCTACTCGGTCAATCTCAGCGCGTACAAGGATTTTGCCGGCAGTGGCGGGTCCGGCGCACTGGTGACGCTGACAGCCGTGCTGGGGCACGATACCTCCGCCAGCGTCGCGGCGGGCGTGGATGGCGGCAAGGCCAGCCTGTACGCCAGCGCATCGCAAAGCACGCCCTACGAGGGCGGCTGGGGCTGGCAGGCGCAGGCCAGCCAGACCGACGGCGCGCGCCGCTACCTGGCGCAGGCGCGCTACCGCGGCCGCTATGGCGAAATGTTCGCGGCGGCCCAGTCGAACGAGCGCGACGTCACCGGCGCCATCGACGTGACCGGTTCGGTGGTGGTGATGGACGGCGCCGTTCTGCCCGCGCGGCGAATCAACGAGAGCTTCGCGCTGGTGTCCACCGGCATGTCCGGCGTGCCGGTGCTGGTGGAAAACCGCCGCATCGGCGCCACCGATGGCAACGGCCACTACCTGGTGCCAGACCTGATGCCCTACCAGGCCAACCGCATTGCCATCGACCCGCTGGTGCTGCCTGCCGACGCGCGCCTCGACAAGCCGTCGCAGTACGTGGTGCCGTCATGGCACGCCGGCGCGCTGGCGCGCTTCCGGGTGGAACGCTTCCGCGGCGCGCAACTGTCGCTGGTGACGGACGCCGGGGAGCCCGTCGCCGCGGGCACGCCGGTCATGCACGTGGAGTCGGGCGCCACCTCGGTGGTCGGCTACGACGGCATGGTGTTCTTCGACAACCTGGCGGCGCACAACCACCTGGTCGCCGGCGAGCCGCAGCGGCGCTGCACCGCCAGTTTTGCCTATCCCGCCGCGCCGGCGGGCCCGATCCCGTCGCTGGGCCGCATCACGTGCCGCGGAGCGCAGCGATGAAGGCGGCGATGAGGGCGGCATGGCTGCTGCCACCCATGCTCGCCTGTGGCGGCACCGCTCTCGCGCAAACCTGCACCGCCACCGCGGCGGCGCTCAACTTCGGCAATATCAGCCCGGTGGTCGCCGCGGAGGTCAATGCCACCAGCACGATCTCGATTTCCTGCACCGGCTTCGTCCTGTCCAACGCGCGGGTATGCCTGAGCATCGGCGCCGGCGGCTCCGGCACGGGCTATGCGCCGCGCACGCTGGCCAACGGCACCGCGCTGCTGAACTTCAACCTGTCGCCGTCCAGCACCATGTCGCCGACGTGGGGCACGCGCACGGCCACCTCGACCAGCATCGTCCAGGTCGATATCCCGATGCTGCTGGGCGCGGGCAGCGCCACGGTGAACGTCTACGGGCGCATCGCCGCCGGGCAGACCACGCTCAGCGCGGGGACTTACCAATCCAGCTTCGGCGGTGCGCATACCGAGATGAACTACGCCGGCTATGCGCTGGTGGCGCCCAGTTGCACCACGGTCACGTCGCCGGTGACGCGGTTTCCGTTTACGGTCAGCGCGACGGTGATCCCGGATTGCGTGATCACGGCGACCGACCTGGACTTCGGCACTACAGGCGCGCTGACCGCCGCGCGCACCGGCACGGGTACGCTGACCGCGCGCTGCACCAACGGCAGCAACTACACCATTGCGCTGGGCGCGGGCACGTCGGCCGGTGCCAGCGTGGCCAGCCGGCGGCTGCAGCGCACCGGCGGGACCGAGCAGGTGGCCTACCAGCTTTACCGGGACGCCGCCTATGCCTTGCCGTGGGGTGACGGCACCGGCGGCACCTCCACGCAGAGCGGCACCGGCACCGGGCTCAGCCAGGCCTACACCGTCTATGGCCGCGTGCCGGCGCAGGCGACGCCGGTGGCGGGCGCCTATGCCGATACGATCACCGTGACGATCACCTACTAGGGCCAGCCCGGCCGATTCAGCCAACGCCCTTCGATGGCCGCGCCCAGGCTCAGCCGTCCAAGGTCCGGCAACGCGCCGCCAGGTAGTCGCGGAACTCAGCCGCGCTGGGAGACAGTGAGCGGCCCGCCCTGACGATGACTTCAATCTGGCGCTGCACCACCGGATTGCGCAAGGGCCGGAAACGCACCCGCCGCGATCCCATCAGCTTGCCCACATAGGCGGGCACTACGGCGACCCCGAGGCCGGCTTCAGCCAGGCCCACCGCTGTGCCCAGGTACTCGACCTCGAAGCGCGGGTTCACCTGTACGCCAGCCCCGCGCATGTGCTGGTCGATCAGCGCGCGCATGCCGCTCGCATGCGACATGGCAATCAATGGCAGGCCTTGCAGGTCCGACCACGCCGGTTCGCGGCGCCGTGCCGCCAGCGGCCAGGTGCTGGGCACCATCACGCCGAGCGGATGCCGCAGCATGGAGGTGCGGTCGAACTGCGCATCGGCTTCCGGAAAGACGCCAAAGCCAAAATCCGCATCGCCGCTCAGAACCCGGCGCGCGATCTGCTCCGGGGGCAGGTCGGCAATCCGTACCGTGATTGCCGGGTAGGCGTCGAGGAACTGCGCGATGCATTGCGGCAACAGCGTGGAGGCCAGCAGCGGGGTGGTCGCCACCGTAATGCGCCCACGCCGCTTGTGCACCAGTTCACGCGTATCGGCTACTGACTGCTCGACGTCCGCGACGATGCGCGCCGCGCTCAGCAGGAACTCGTTGCCCGCGTCCGTCAGCGCGAACCGCCGCGTCGAGCGGTCGATCAGCTGCAGCCCGAGCTGCGCTTCAAGTTCCCGGATCTGCAGGCTGGTGGCCGATTGGGTCAAATGGAGCTTGGGCGCGGCCGCGGTGAAGCCGCCACTGCGCGCCACTTCCACGAAGGCACGCAATTGCCGCAGGGTGACGTTCATCTGTTTTCCTCATGAATGGGCGAGATCCATCATGGACACAGCATATCTTAAGCCGCGGCCTTTGTAGCCGGCTCCCGCACAGGTGGCGACGGGTTCATATGCCGATTTCCCGGCCGGCGGCGCTCTGCTGCGAATGGCGAGTATTTTCTATTAATCCATTAAATTTAATCGCTTGCTCAATGGCATGGGATCCGATGAAATGCATGCCATACAGCGGGAAGACGGCACGCACAAGCACGTGCCGCGCCTTCTGGAAGCCACTCGGGAGACGCTAAATGCAATACACCTTACGCCGCCGGATGCTCATTGCGGTGATGGCCGCCTCAGCCTGCCTCGCCGCGGGCGCGATCAGCGCACCCGCGCACGCGCAGACCACGCAGCCGGCCTCCGCCGCCCAGCTCGACGCGTTGCTCAGCAAGCAGGCCATTACCGAGCTGATCTACAAATACCCGCGCGCGCTGGACCGGCTGGACCGCGACCTGCTGTTGTCGCTCGCGCACCCGGATGCCCGCATGCAGTTCGGCAAGCGGGCCTTTCCGTCCTGGTCCGCCTACGTCGACTGGCTGATCAAGGCCCACACCGACATGCTTGGCAGCAATCACCGCATCAGCAACATCCTGATCGAGGTGGATGGGGACCGCGCCGTGAGCGAATCGACCGGAACCGCGACCTTGCTGGTCAGGCAGGAGGGCCGCGAGGACCAGTATGAAGAGCGCTGGATGCACTCGCGCTACCTCGACACGTGGTCGCGCCGCGCAGGCAAATGGGCCCTCGACAGCCGCCATACGGTAACGGATTACCGGCGCATCAGCTACGTCCCGGCTGAGGACGTCAAGAAGCGCTACGAAGTCCTGCCGAAAGCGGGCAAGGCGGATCCGTCGTACGCGCTGTTCGGCCACCAATAAGCGCGAGCGTGCCACCGGCACCCGAGCGCCTCAGCCAGAACCGGAGACCGAGATCTTGCACACCCATTGCCACCATGACGCCTGCCGTTCGCGGCGCCACTTTATCGGTGCGCTCGGCACGCTTGGCGCCGCGGCGCTGTTGCCCCCGGGCCTGAGCCTGGCACAGGCGCCGGCCGCGGGCGCTGGCCGTATCGACTTCCATCACCACTATTTCTCGCCGGCGTGGGTCAGGCTGGTCGAATCCAAGCATGCCATCAAGCCGGTGCTGGGCTTTGACCAGTTCAAGAGCTGGTCGATCGCCAGGGACCTGGAGGCGATGGACCGCGGCATGGTCGAAAAAGCCTATCTGTCGGTGACGCAGCCCGGGGTCTGGTTCGGCGATCCGCGCGAGACGCGCGCTGCCGCGCGCGAGATGAACGAGTTCGCGGCCCGGATGAAAGCCGACCACAAGGGACGCTACGGCCAGTTCGCGGTGCTGCCGCTGCCCGACGTCGATGCCGCACTGAAGGAGATCGAGTACGCGTTCGACACGCTCGGTGCCGACGGCGTCGGGCTGTTGTCCAGCTATGACGACCAATGGCTGGGCGACAAGGCCTTTGCGCCAGTCTGGGCCGAACTGAACCGGCGCAAGGCGGTGGTCTACATCCATGCCACCGCGCCGGGGTGTTGCTCGTGGGAGTTCCAGCCGGGCATCCTGCCGACCTTTGTCGAACTGGGTTCGGACCTCGCGCGCGCCATGGTCAGCCTGGTGCATGGCGGTACGGCCAAGGCGACGCCCGATGTCAGGTACATCTGGTCGCATGGCGGCGGCAGCATCTGGGCACAACGCTACCTGGTCGGCGAGACCACCGCCTCGCTGGCGCGCGAAGCGCCTCCCGACTCGCGGCTGTACCAGTTCCGGCGCTTTTTCTATGACACGGCTGCCGCGGCCGATGCGATCCACATGGGCATTCTCAAGCTGGTCGTGCCACCGACGCAGATCGTGTTCGGATCGGACTACCCCTGGGTGGAGCCGGCGAAGATCGTTGCCGGGCTGCAGACCTCCGGACTGACGGCGCAGGAACTGCAGGCCGTGCTGCGCGACAACGCGTTCCGGGTGATGCCGGAACTGCGCCAGCAGCTGGCCGCGGCGCGCGGCCAATGAAACCAATCAAGGGCGAGGCCACCATGAAAGCAAAGTGGATCAGATGGTGTTGGGCAGTGCTGTGCGTGCTGCCGGTATGCGCGGGGGCGCAGTCGTATCCGACGCAGAACGTACGGATCGTGGTGCCTTACGCGCCGGGCGGCGGCATCGACGCGATGGCGCGCGTGCTGGCCGAGCGGTTGCAGCAGAAATGGGGCAAGCCGGTGATCGTCGAGAACAAGCCGGGAGCGTCGACCATCATCGGCGCGGTGGCCGTGACCAAGGCGCCGCCCGATGGCCATACCTTGCTGCTGACCAGTGAAGCCACCATTACCAGCAACCCGTTTCTCTTCGACAAGCTGCCCTACGATCCGACGCGCGAGCTGATCCCGATCTCGCAACTGGTCAGCCTGCCGCAGATGGTCGTTGCCAATCCGTCCGTGGCCGCGTCGAACCTGAACGAGCTGGTGGCGCTTGCGCGCGCCAGGCCGGATTTGCTCAGCTATGCCAGTTATGGCTCGGGCAGCCTGCCGCACTTGTTCTTCGAGGGGGTCAAGGCCCGTCGCGGCGTGAAGATGACGCAGATCCCCTACAAGGGCATCACGCCGGCGGTGACCGCGGTGCTGTCCGGCGAGGTGCAACTGACGCTCGCGGGCGTGCCGGCGGCACAAGGCTACCTGCGCGCCGGCAAGCTGAAGGCGCTGGCGATTGCCCGCCGCGAGCGCCTGCCGGAGCTGCCCGAGGTGCCGACGCTCGCCGAAGCCGGCTTTGGCGACATCGATCCGCATGAGTCCTGGTTCGGGCTGTTCGCCACCGGGCGCACGCCCGCATCGGTAGTGCGCACGATCGCGCAGGACGTCGCGGCCGTGACCGCGGACGCGACCTTCCGCGAGCGCTACGTGACCGCGCGTGGCTTCGATCCGGTGTTTTCCACGCCCGAAGCCTTCGCCCGGTCTATCCAGGCCGACCGCCGCCAGAAAGAGAAGCTGATCCGCCTGACCGGCGCCAAGGCCGAATAACTGCCACCCCGAGACCAGACAGGGAGCCGGAGTCCTCGATGCCGCATAACAACAACAGGTACACCGCAGGGCCCAACCAGCCTGGCGCGGCGTTCATCATCCGTGGTGGTCATGTGGTCACCATGGACCCCGCGCTGGGCGAACTGCCGGATAGCGACGTGCTGGTCGCCGATGGCGAGATCGTGGAGATCGGCACGGGCCTGCACAGGCCTGGCGCCACCGAAATCGACGGCGGCGGCATGATCGTCATGCCGGGGCTGGTCGATACCCACTGGCACCTGTGGAACAGTTCACTGCGTGCGCTGGTGCGGGGCGACGACCCGCACCAGGGATACTTCCCGGTGACCTTGCGCATGGGTCCGTACTTCTCGCCGGAGGATTCGTACCATTCGGTTCGCCTTGGCCTGGCCGAAGGGATCGCATCCGGCATCACCACGGTGAACAACTGGTCGCACAATACGCGCAGCCCGGCCCATGCGGATGCCGAATTGCGCGCCATGCACGGCATGGGCGTGCGCGGGCGCTTTTCCTACGGCTGGGGCCAGGACCTCGCGCTCGACCAGCCCATGAACCTCGATGACCTGGCGCGGGTGCAGCGCGAAGGCACGCCGGACGCCGCGCTGCTAACGCTCGGCGCGGCCGTGCGCACGCCGGTGGCAAATCCGCGCGGCGCGGTGCCGGTCGAGCTGCTCAAGGCGGAGATGGCGGCCATCCGCGCGCTTGGCCTGCCCATCACCATGCATGCGCGCCCGGGCGTGGTCTCGGTACTGGCGCGGCATGGTTTGCTGGGGGCGGACCTGCAGCTGGTCCACCCGCAAGGCATCTCGCCGGAAGAGGCGGGCATGCTGGCCGCGGCAGGCACGAGCTTTTCGTGCTCACCCGTGATCGAGATGCACTACGCCCAGGCAACGCGCGGCGAGATCCAGTTCCAGGAGCTGCTTGACCACCAGGTGCCGCAGAGCCTGTCGGTGGACAGTTCCGCCGCATCGGCCAATGCGGACTACTTCAGCTGCATGCGGGCGCTGCTGTGGTCGCACAAGCAGCGCTTCGGCAGCAAGATTCCGCTGCCGCCGCGCCGCCTGCTCGAACTGGCCACGATCGACGGCGCCCGCGATCTCGGCCTGGATCACCGCATCGGTTCGCTGACGCCGGGCAAACGCGCCGACATCATCCTGGTGCGCACCACCGACGCCAATGTCGCACCGATGATCGATCCGCTCCACACGCTCGTGTATTCGGCCCAGCCGTCCAATGTCGATACCGTCATGGTCGACGGCAAGGTGTTGCTGCGCAACGGCCGCCACTGCGGCGTCGACGTCGATGAAATTGTCCGCGCGGCAGCGGCGTCGATCCGGGAGCTCAGGGCGCGCTTCGGGCAGGCGGCCTGATCGCCACGACATTGCAAGCAGGCGCGGCACGCCGCCGCGCCGAAGAACAGGAGAGAGACCAATGAAACGATCGAGAGCCACGGCAGCGCTCTTCGCCGCCTGCATGCTGGCAGGTACGGCCCAGGCGGCCGATTACATGGAGCAGGGCGAGCGCATCAGGGGGCGCTCCTACTCGCCCGCGGTCGTCACCGAAGGCGGGCGCACCGTCTGGCTGGCGGGCGAGACTACCATCACCGACCTGAACGGCAAGGACATCAAGGGCGACTTCGATGCGCAGGCCCGCACCGTCTTTGCGCTGATCGACCAGACCCTCAAGCGTGCCGGCGGCAGCCTGAAGGACGTAGTCAGCATGACCGTCTATCTCACCGACGCACGCAACGGCGCGGCGTTCTCGAAAATCCGCAGCGAGATGTTTCCTGAGCGGAATTTCCCGGCCAGCGCGCAGATCACCGTATCGAACCTGGCAGTGCCCGGGATGCAGGTCGAGATCCAGGCGATTGCCGTGATCGGCGACAAGTGTTCGAAACAGACCCGGTGCTTGCCGCGCTGACGCAGGCCGCACATCGCAGGCCCGCCCCGATAGCGGCCTGACCGTTGCTCCGTCGCCGCCCCGCTAGCCGGGGCGGCTGGTCGTTGTTTCCGACCGCCGCGTCATCGCCATTCGGCATGCGTCATGCCCGGCGCCGGCTTCACGCGTCCTCAGCCGACACGTGCCGGCCGCTTTCTCCCCTTTCGTGCCTTTCGCCGCGCGCGTCCCGCACCGTTCCCCGGCGCATCCATTGCCCGCCACGGCCACAACGCGGGGCGCGCGGTGCCGTGCTCCGGGCCTCTGCGCTCCGCTGTTTTCGCCTATCTCCGGGCCAATCTGTTGAATGAGGTTTTCTTCTCAATCTATTAAATTTAATCGTTTGATCAATGGGCGGGATTCGACTGAAATCCAGGTACGGACGCTTCGGAACAGGGGCGCCGCACAGGCAGGGAAGACAGGTCGCAGGCGACCGTCGATCCGGGGCACAGGTCTTTGACAATGAGAAGAAGGGGAGGAGACGCAGTAATGAACAAGATCACATGCATGGCGGCCGCAGCGGCAATGCTGCCCGCCATGGCCGCAGCCCAGTCCGTGACGCTGTACGGCGTCGTCGATACGGGGATCGAGTACGTCAATCACGTTGGTCCCGGTAACGACGCCGTGGTCCGGCTGATGGGCAACACTGGCATGGTGCCGTCACGCTGGGGGTTGCGTGGCACGGAAGACCTTGGCAACGGCTGGAAGGGCGTGTTCGCGCTGGAATCAGGCTTTCTGATCGACAGCGGCACTTCCACCATGGGTGGCCGGCTCTTCGGCCGCCAGGCATGGGTGGGCCTGAACGGGCCGTGGGGCCAGGTGGCCTTCGGGCGCCAGAACTCGATGCTGTTCTGGTCCTACCTGGACTCGGACATCCTCGGCCCGAACGTGTTCGGCTCCGCCAGCCTGGACAACTACATGACGTTCGGGCGCGCCGACAACGCCGTCTCGTACAAGGGGACGTTCGGCGGCCTGACGGTTGGCGCGACCTACAGCTTCGGCCGCGATACCGTCAATGCCGGGCCCAGCCCCGCCGGCACCAATTGCGCGGGGGAGAACCCGGCCGACCACCGCGCCTGCCGCCAGTGGTCCGCGCTGCTGCAGTACCAGACCAACTGGTGGGGCGTGGCCGCGGCCTATGACGAAATCCGCGGGGGCACCGGGGCCTTTGCCGGCCTGACCTCAAGCAGCATGGCCGACAAGCGGCTGGCGATGACGGGCTATGCCATCCTCGACCGGGCCAAGCTTGGCGCCGGCGTCATCCGCCGCGACAACGATGCCAGCAGCACGCCGCGCAGCGACCTGTGGTACGTGGGCGCGGCCTACGACATCACGCCTGCCTTCACCCTGGCGGGCCAGGTCTACACGCTGCGCTACCGGCACAGCAGCAACCGGGCAATGCTCTATGCGGTGCGCGGCAGCTACGCCTTTTCGAAGCGGACTTCGGTCTACGCCACCGCCGGCTACCTCGACAACAACGGCCAGCTGGCCGTGGCCATCGACGGCTCGGCGACCCCGCCCCGAGGCGCGTCGCAGCTCGGCGCCATGGTCGGCATCAAGCACGTCTTCTGAAGCCCGAGGGCAGCGGCGCGCGCAGGGAACCGCGCGTCGCCAGCCCTCACCTTGACAAGCAAGCAGGTCCACACATGAAAGCATTGACAGCCCCTTCCATTGCCCGTTCGCCGGGAACGGCCGCCGCGCTGATCGGCGACGAGCACTCCGTCACCGACGTGGTGCTGCAAGCCATGGCGCAGACCACGGACCCCAGGCTCAGGCAGGTGCTGGACGCGCTGGTAGTCCATTTGCACGACTTCCTGCGCGAGGTCCGCCCCACCGACCAGGAATTCGAGTTTGCGCTGCGCTACCTCGTGGCGCTGGGGCAGGCGACCAATGCCGTCAACAACGAGGTCGTGCTGGCCGCCGATGTACTGGGCCTGTCCACGCTGGTGACGTTGATCAACAACGGCACCGCGGCCGGCAGCACGCCGGGCGCATTGCTCGGCCCGTTCTATCGCGGCGGCGCGCCGCACTACCGCAGCGGCGACTGCATCGTCCAGGACCAGGCGCCGGGAGTGCCGCTGTTCGTGTCCGGGCAGGTGCGTGCCAGCGATGGCACTGCGTTGGGTGGTGCGCTGGTCGAGGTCTGGCAGGCTTCTCCGGTGGGCCTCTATGACAACCAGGATCCGACCCAGCCGGACCGCAACCTGCGCGGGGTGTTTCATGCAGACGGCGACGGCCGCTACGGCTTCCGCACGGTGCGCCCCGCCGGCTATCCCGTGCCCACCGCGGGACCGGTGGGGACCCTGCTTGCCGCGCAGCAGCGTCATCCGTACCGGCCCGCGCATCTCCATTTCATCGTGGCCGCGCCGGGCTACCGCACGCTGGTCACGCAGGTGTTCGCCGACGACGATGCCCATCTGCGCTCCGACGTCACGTTCGGCGTGCACCAGAGCCTCGTCGGGCGCTTCGAGCGGATCGACAGCGGCCAGAGCCCATGGGGCGAAATCCGCGCGCCGTTCTACACCTTCCACTTCGATTTCGTGCTGGAACCGGGTGACCAGGTGTTCCCCACGCCGCCGATCGACTGAGCGCCGCCATCCGGCTCCAGCTTCCATTCCCGCAGGGCTTCCATGACACAGTCTGAGATTCCATTCCCGCAAGGCCAGTCCTTGCCTCTCGCCGGCCGGGTTGCCGCCATTCTCGGCGGCACCGGCGGCATCGGTGCCGCCACTGCGCGCAAGCTGGCAGGGCTGGGTGCCAGGGTCGCGGTGGCCGGCCGCAGCCTGCAGGCTGCCGCGGCCACCGCGGCCGCGCTGCCCGGCGACAGCCATATGGGCGCCGCGGCGGATGTCGGTGACAGCGCCTCGCTGCGGCAGCTGGCCGAGGCGATCCAGGCGCGCTACGGCCGCATCGACATGCTGGTCAACAGCGCCGGGTTCACGCAGGCGGTTGCGCATGCCGACCTCGACGCGCTGAGCGACGAGCTGATCGACCGCATCTTTGCCATCAACTGGCGCGGGCAGTTCGCCGCGATACGTGCCTTCGCGCCCTGGCTGAAGGCCAGTGGCGCCGGCCTGGTCGTCAACGTCGGCTCGATCGCGGGCGAGACCGGGCAGGGCAGCAACGTGGCTTATTGCGCAGCCAAGGCCGGACTGGACACCATGGCGAAGTCGCTGGGCCGCGCGCTGGCCCCCGAGATCCGCGTGCTCAATGTGTCGCCGGGCGTGGTCGATACCGACTTCGTACCCGGACGGGACACCGCCTTCAACGAGCGCGCCGCGCGATCGACGCCGCTGCGGCGGATCGGCTCGGCGGCGGGTGTCGCCGACGCGATCGCGGCCTGCGCCACGTCACTGGATTTCGCCACCGGCACCACCATCGTGGTCGACGGCGGCCGACGCCTGGGCTGAACGCCGCGGCCATCGGCGGCGCTCCGCCAGTCTGTTGCCTGAAACTTCAAAGCCATACGCCATGCATTCGCGCAAGACCCTCATCACCTGTGCCGTGACCGGCAATATCGTGACCCGCGAGCAGCACCCCGGACTTCCGGTGACGCCCGAAGAAATCGCCACGGCGGCACTGGACGCAGCCGAAGCGGGCGCCGCGGCCGCGCACATCCACGTGCGCGATCCCGAGACGGGACGGCCTTCGATGCTGACCGAGTACTACGCCGATGTGATCGACCGCATCCGCAAGCGCAACCGGCAGCTGATCATCAACCTGACCACGGGCCCCGGCGGCCGCTTCGTGCCGAGCGAAGACGAGCCGCGCGTCGCGGCCGCCGGCACCACCTTGCTGCATCCCCTGAAGCGCGTGGCCCACATCGCGGCGCTGCGGCCAGACCTTTGTTCGCTCGATCTCAACACCATGAACTCGGGCGCCGACGTGGTCATCAGTACGCCCGCCAATGTGCGCAAGATGGCAAAGGTGATTCGCGAGGCGGGGGTCATGCCGGAACTCGAGATCTTCGACTCGGGCGACCTGAACCTGGCGCTGGACCTGATGCGCGAGTCGGTGCTGGAAGGGCCGGGCCTCTGGACCTTCGTGCTGGGCGTGAAGTACGGCTTCGCGCCGACCCCCGAGACGATCTTCTACGCGCGCAACATGCTGCCGGCGGGCGCGCACTGGTCGGCGTTCGGCATCGGCCGCACGGAGTTCCCGGTGGTGGCGCAGGCGTGGCTGGCGGGCGGCCATGTGCGCGTGGGGATGGAGGACAACCTCTACCTGGAGAAAGGCGTGCTCACGCCCGATAACGCCGCCCTGGTCGCCAAGGCGCGGGACATCGTGAAGTCGCTGGGCGGAGAGGTCGCCAGCGCGAGCGAAGCGCGCCGGACCCTCGGCCTGAGGGAGCCTTGAGCAGGCCCCGGCAGCCGGGCGCCGCGCAGGCCGCGCGGCACCGAACCTTATTAGAAAGGAACCGATAGATGAACACCATTCTTGTCAGCCAGAGGGCTGCCGACATCGACGCACTGGAACTGCAATGCGTGGCGCAAGAACCGCCCAGGGCCGCGCCAGGCGAATGCGTGGTCGAGGTCGCCAGCGCCGGGGTCAATCCCAGCGACGTCAAGGCGACACTCGGCCTGATGCCGCACGCCGTCTGGCCCCGCGTGCCCGGCCGCGACTTTGCCGGGATCGTGATCGACGGGCCGCCGGAGCTGGTCGGCAAGGCCGTCTGGGGCAGCGGCGGGGAACTCGGCATCCGCCGCGACGGCACGCATGGCAGGTACCTGAAGGTGCCGGTGCAGTCGGTGCGCGAGAAGCCGGAGGCGGTATCGCTGCTGGAGGCCGGCGCGGTCGGCGTGCCGTTCATTACGGCGTTTGAGGGGCTGCGCCGGGCGGGCCTGCCCCAGCCGGGCAGCGTCGTGCTGATCGGCGGCGGCAATGGCAAGGTGGGCCAGGCCACCGCGCAGATCGCGACTGCGTTGGGGGCCCGCGTCTTCGCCGTGGAGCGCACCGCGCAGCCCTATCGCGGGCATGCGAGCGCCCCGGTGCGCATGATCGATGCGTCGGCGCAGGACATTGCCGCCGTGGTGCGCGACGAGACCGGCGGGCACGGCGCCGATATCGTCTACAACACGGTGGGCAGCCCCTATTTCGCCCAGGCCAACCAGGCCATGGCAACGGGCGCGACGCAAATCTTCATTTCGACCATCGAGCGGCCGGTGCCGTTCGATATCTTTGCCTTCTACCGCGGCCAGCACACCTATGTCGGCATCGATACGCTGGCACTGGACAGCGCAGCCAGCGCCGCGATTCTCGATACGCTGGCGCCGATGTTCGAGGACGGCCGGCTCAAGCCGTTCGCCGTGGATCCGGACCACGTCTTCACGCTGGACCGCGCCAAGCAGGCCTATCGCCTGGTGTTGCAGGGTGCGCCGGGACGCGTGGTGCTCAAGCCATGAACGTCACGCGTTTCGACGCCGCCCCGGCCTACTATCCGCCCGGCCACGACGGCATGCGGTGCCTGCGGCTGCAGGGCCACGAAGCCGGTGCCTCGTCGGACCTGTGGCTTGGCGTGTCGGTGATCTTGCCCGGCGGAAGTACGACCCAGGATGCGGCCATGGTGGAAAAGCACTACGTCGTGCTGGAGGGGGCGGTCACCATCAGCGCCTCCGGCGAGCGGGTGGTGCTGGGGCAATATGACTCGATCAGGCTGGCACCGGGCGAAGCGCGCAAGGTGGAGAACACCGGCAACCGCCCGGCGCTGCTGTTGCTGGCGATGCCCCATGTCTGAGGCGACGTGGCCGCGCGGCCGAATGACGGGAAGCCGTATCAGAACACGCCAAGGCCCAGCCCTGCCGCCAGCCCCTCGCCAAGCTCGGCACAACGCGCCAGGTCGGGCGCGTCGATCTGCTTTGGGGCGAGGATCCGCTCCGGCGTCTGTGCATGCGTGCAGACGATCAGCCCGGGCGCAACGCGGTTCAGGCGCCAGCCGGTGGCGATGCGCTCGAGCTGGCGCAATGCGTTCTGGCCATCGCTGCCGGCGCAGATCATGGCGGCGTAGGGTCTGCCGTTGATGCGGTCCAGCGCGGCGTAATAGCAGCGGTCGAAGAAGTCCTTCATCATGCCCGCCATCGCCGCCAGGTTTTCCGGCGTGGCGAACAGGTAGCCATCCGCGGCCAGCACATCGTCGGGCCCGGCTTCGGCGGCGGTCTTGAGCACGACCGCGACGCCGGGCTGCCCGCGGGCCGCATCGGCCGCGGCCGCGGCCATCTGCCGCGTGCCTCCGGTCATGGTGTGATAGACGATCAGCAGCGTTTTCATCCGTGCAGGTGGGCGGGCGCGGCCGGGTGCCGCACGTCGGGGCACTGTAGCACGCCATCCGCGCGGGGGGCGACGACGGGTGTCGTAGAATCCGGCTGGCAAACATGCCATCCTTCCATGCCGCTTCAGTCGAGCGTCACGCCGGTATCCGCGGTCAGCCTCAGCACCACGGGCAGGTAGGCCTTGTAGGCCGCCTCTGCCTGCGCCGGCGTGGTGCCGAGGGGCTCCGCGCCCATGTCCACGATGCGCCGCTGCATGTCGGCGCTGGCGACCAGGCTGGCGGTCTCGCGGCCGAGGCGGTCGATGATCTCCTGCGGGGTCTTCGCCGGCGCCATCAGCGTGAGCGGGCCGGTCAGCCGGAACGGCTCATCGGCATAGCCGGCTTCGGTAAAGGTCGGCACTTCCGGCAGCGCCTGCGCGCGCCGCATGCCGGTGACCGCGAGCGGGCGCAGCTTGCCGGTGGCGAAATGCTGCTTGAGCGCCGTCACCGATCCCACCGTCACGTTGACCTGGCCGGCCAGCAGGTCGGTCACCATCGGTCCTTCGCCGCGGTAGGGCACGTGCAGCATGTCGACCTGGTATTGCCTGGCGAAATAGGTCTGGATGGTATGCGGCTGCGTGCCTGCGCCCCAGGAGCCCATGCGCAGCTTGCCGGGCGAGGCCTTGGCATAGGCCAGCAGCTCGGCCACGGTCTTCGCGGGCACGCTGCTGTGGACGGCCAGCACGGTGCGCGCGGTGGCTATGTCGGAGACCGGGCGCAGGTCGGTGCGGGGATCGTAGGGCAGCTTCTTGTACAGCGCCAGGTTGGACGTAATCGGGCCCGGAATCGTCATCAGCAGGGTATAGCCGTCGGGCGCCGCCTTGGCGACGTAGTCGGTGCCGATGATGCCGCCGGCGCCGCCCTTGTTTTCGACCACCACCGTCTTGCCCAGCTGGCGCGACAAGCCGTCGCCGACGGCGCGTGCCAGCGTATCGGTGAGGCCGCCCGGCGGATAGGCGACGATCAGGTGGATGGGCTTGGCCGGGTAGGTGCCCTGCGCGGCCGCGGCAACCGGCATGACGGCGAACGCCGCGACGCTGAGCCAGCGCAGCGCGGCCTGCAGCATTGCGCGGCGCGGCCGCGGCGAAGAACGGACAGCGGTCATCATGATGGCGTGGTCTCCTTTCTGGTGGGATGTCACCGGTGGTCTTGCGGGGAAGTCTTGCACGCGTCCGCTAATCCAGCTTGATGCCGCGTACCTGGATCAGCTTGCCCCACTTGCCGATCTCCTGGTCGATGAAGGCCGAGAACGCGGTGCCGCGCTCGGGATGCGGCTCCAGGCCAAGGCCAAGCAGCTTGTTGCGGGTTTGCGCATCGGCCAGCACGGCCGACGCTTCGCGGTTCAGCCGCTCGGTGACGGCAGGCGGCGTTCCGGCCGGCGCGACCAGTCCGAACCAGCCGTAGCCGACCATGCCCGGATAGCCCTGTTCGGCGAAGGTGGGCGCATCGGGATAGACCGGCGTGCGCTGTTCGGAGGCCACCGCCAGCACGCGCAGCTTGCCGGCCTTGATGAAGGGCAACGCCGAGGTGATGGCGGTCAGCGTGGCATCGGCGCGGCCTGCCAGCAGTTCGGTATAGGCGGTGGCGTCGCCGCGGTAGTGGACGCTCAGCAGCTTGAACTTGCCGACCTGCCCGAACAGCTCGGCGGTCAGGTGCGGACCCGAGCCCGCGCCGGGCGAAGCCACCGTTACGCCGTCCGGCTTTTCCCTGGCCATGCGTACGAAATCCGCCACCGTGCGCGCCGGCGAGCTGGCATTGACGATCAGGAAGATGGGCCCCAGCACGCGCGGTCCCACTGCGACGAAGTCCTTGTGCACGTCGTAGCGCTGCGCAATGCCCGCGGCGGTATTGATGGCGAAGGGCGCGGCCGCCCACAGCAGCGTATAGCCGTCCGGCGCGGCGTGCGCCACATGCTCCGTGGCCAGCCGCGTGCCGGCGCCGGGCTTGTTTTCGACCACCACTTGCTGGCCCAGCTTGCTGCCCAGCGCGTCGGCGAGGATGCGCGCCGAAATGTCGTTCGAGCCGCCGGCGCCATAGGGCGACACCAGCTTCACCGGCCGCGCCGGATACGCCTGCGCCTGCACCTGGCCGCTCAGGCACAGCAGGGCGACGCTGGCCGTCAGCACGGCCCGGGCGAAGACAACGGTTCGGTTCATGAGGGTTCCTTGATGCGGCGAATGGCGGGGTAGCGGAAGGTGCGCTCCAGGTGCGCGGTGCCGGGGACGTACAGGCGCAACGCCACGTAGAACGGTTCGGGCGGGGCGGGCAGCCAGTTGCCGGCGCAAGCGGGGTCCGCCGGGCCGCGCGCGCCTATCACGATGTGCAGGCTGCCATCCGGCGCGGCGCGCAGGCCCGGCGAGCGGTCCCCCAGCGAATAGCGTTGCAGCGGGTTCTCCGCCAGCATGCAGTCCGATTTGCGGTACATGGTCAGCGACCAGAACGCGCCCACCTGCGGCAATCCTTGCGCCGGGAACACCAGCTCGTACTGATGCGTACCGTTCAGCGGCAAGCCGTCGGCATCGCAATCGGCCATCAGGTACATGGCTTCCTCGACGCCGAGTGCGCCGATGTAGTTGCGCGCCACTTCGGCGCGCAGCGCGTAGTGCGCGCCGAACGAAATGCGGATGTCCACCGGCAGGGACCAGCCGCCGCCCAGCGCGGAAGCCCTGGGCGCGGCCAGTTCGGCATCGACCTGCACCAGTGCCGCCGCCAGCTCCGTGCGTTGCGCCGGAGTCAGCGGCGCCGCGCTGCCGATGCCGACCTCGGCGAAGCTGCGCACCAGGCCGACTTCGGCTGCCGGCGGCGGGTTCTCGGTCAGCATGCGGTTGACGATGGCGGCGTAGCGGTCGGGATCGGCCGGTCGCTCGCCGGCGTGCATGCCGGCGTCGATGACTGTCGCGGCAGGGTTGCCGTCGGGCCTGCGCAGGTGGATGCCGTCCTGCAAGGCATGCGCGCCCGCCAGGTCGGCTTCGCCGTCGGCCAGGATGCGGCCGATGATCCAGACCGCATCGGTGGGGCAGGGCAGCGGCGTGGCGCCGGCCGGCACCTCGCCGCGCCAGGCGGGCCCGTGCAGCAGCCAGGTGCCGCCTTGCGCGCCGGTGGTGCGGGTGCCGATGTAGCCGAACGGATTGGTATAGGCGTCCAGCAGCCCGAGCACGTAGTAGCGGCCGTGGCAGTCCGGCACGTCCAGCAGCAGCGGGCCGCGCGACAGGTCGAGCCAGGCGTTGGTGTAGAGCGTGTCGTTGTTCGGCGTGACGACCTGCCGGTGCTGCGGGCCGAGCAGCGCGCGCACGTGCGTGACGGTGTTGATCCAGCGCAGCGTCGAGTCCGGCCCGTCCCCGGCAAAGGTGCCGGCGCTGTCGCGCCGCGGACAGGTGGCGGCACGCATGCGCGCCATTTCGTACAGCGGCAGCGTGTAGCGCACCGCGTCGCGCGCTAGCGCGTCGAGGGAAGTGTCGTGGATGCCCATGGGCTGGCTCCTTCAGGCGATGCGCCGCAGCGGCGGGATCACGTATTCCCCGGCCATGAAGCCGTCGGTAGGGTGGTACAGGCGCAGGATCAGGTAGAACGGGGCATCCGGTGCCGGCAGCCAGTTCTCCGGTGCCTGGGCGGGGCGCTGGTGCGAGATGGTCAGCGTAAGGCCGCCATCGCTGTCGTATTGCAGCCCCGGGCTGCGGTCGCCCAGCGCATAGCGGCCGATCGCGTTGTCGGTGAAGAAGCGGTCGGCGCCGTAGAGCGATACCGACCAGAACGCCTGCGCCGGCGGCAGGTGTCCGGCGGGGAAGTGTAGCGTGTAGGTGTGGCGGCCATGCAGCAGCTCGCCATCGGCATCGTAGTCGGCGGCGGCGTACACCGCTTCGTCGGCGCGCAGCGCGCCCAGGCCCTTCATCGCGGTCACGGCGCGCTGCATCCAGTCGTCGCCATAGCGACCCAGCAGCAGGCTGTAGGTCCAGCTCCTGCGCGCATGGCTGCGGGTGTTGGCTTCGATCAGCGCCATGCCTTCGCGCCACGCGCGCACCAGGCCCTGTTGCACCGCGGGCCGCAGCGCGCCCACGTCGACCGGCTCGCCCGCGCGGATGCCGCACTTGCGCAGCAGCGACAGCAGGCCGGCCGCGGAAGGCTCGGCCGGATATTCGCGCAGCGCGTTGAAGACGTTGGCGAAGAAGTCGAGCGCGGGCTCGCCGCTTTCTTGCCAGTCGCGCACGCAGGCGGGTTGCCGCGCGGTGCCGCCGGACAGGCGGAAGCCATTCTCGAAGGCGCTGGCGGCCGCCAGGTCGTCTGGGCCGGTCACCAGCACGCGGCCCAGCAGCCAGACCAGCGAGGTGGGGCAATGCACCACGTGCGCGCCGTCGGCATGCTGGCCGGGGCCGGCCAGCACGATGTCTGCGCCCGCGGCAGGCACGTTGCGCGGGCCCAGGTTCTCGAAGTTGTTGGTCCAGGCGTCCAGCAATTCGACCACGTAGTAGCGGCGCGTATCGGGCAGCGCGGGCACATGCAGCGTGACGGGACCGTCGGCGAGGTTGACCCAGGCGCAGAAGTAGAGCAGGTCATTGGCCGGCGTGACGATGTCGCGGTCGCGGTGCGTCCACGGCTGCGTGCTGGCCGACAGCGTGTTGACCGGCGCGCGCCCGTAGCCGGTGGCCTGCGCCACCGAGGTCTGCAGCCGGCAGGTGCGCAGGCTTTCGAACAGCGGGTAGGTGGCCAGCACCAGCGGCAGTGCCGCCGCGGCGGTCAGGGCTTCCTGCGGGGTGTCGATGGGGGCGCCGGCAAGGAAGGGCGCAACGGGTTGGTTCATCGGGTGGTCTCCTCGGTCGGTTCGTTTGCGTGGCGGTCCGGCTCCGCCGCATGCAAGGTCACCACGGCATCGGCGGCAACCACGCCTCCGGCCGTGACGATCAACGGATTGATCTCGAGCGTATCGAGCCGTGGGCCCAACGCGGCTGCGGCTTGCGAGACGCGTACCAGCACCTCGGCGACCGCATCGGCATCGATCGCGGGATGGCCGCGGTGGCCGGACAGCAGTGCCTCGGCACGGCTCGCGCGCAGCATGGTGCGCGCGCGGGCGTGGCTCAGCGGCGCCAGGCCGAACGCGGTCTGGCGGAAGATCTCCACCGCGGTGCCGCCGATGCCGGCCAGCGCCACCAGGCCGAACACCGGGTCGCGCCGCACGCCTACCATCAGCTCGCCCCAGCCGCGCACCATGCCGGCGACCAGCGCGCCATCAAAGCGCGCGGGGGTGCCGTGGTTGGCCGCGGCGGCCTGCACCTGCGCGAAGGCTGCGCGGGCCGCCTGCGCGTCAACCACGTTCAGCACCACGCCGCCGACATCGCTCTTGTGCAGGATGTCGGGCGAGCACAGCTTGATCGCAACGGGGTAGCCGATGGACTCGGCGATGCGCGCGGCCTCGTCGGCATCGCGCGCCAGCCCGTGCGGCGCGGTGGGGATGCCGCACGCGGCGAGCCATTGCATGGCTTCAGACTCGGACAGGGCGGTGGTGCCGGGCGGCAGATCCGGAACGGGCGGGGTGGGCGCGGCAGGGGCCGATGCGGGGGCTGGCGCCCGGGCGGCGGCTGCCTGCGCCGCGGCGCGGGCCAGCACGGCCACGGCCTGCACCGCCTGTGCCGGTTCGCGGAATACCAGCGCGCCGCGCGCTTCCAGCCAGCGGCGCTTGTCGTCATCGACCAGGCCGCTGAACAGCAGTGGCGCCGCGCTGCCGCTGCGACAGAGGGTCTCGACGGTTTCCTGCAGCCCGGGCCAGATCCGCGGCGCGCCAACGCCGCCGGCAAGGAAGGCCACCACGCTGCCGTAATCCGGGCTTTGTGCCGCGGCGGCGATGGCGTCCAGCAATACCTCCGGCTGCGCCACCACATGGCCGGTGACGTCGATGGGATTGGCGGTGCTGGCGAACGGGATCGCGCTGCGCAGCGCCGCCGCCGCCGTTTGCGGCATCGGCGGCAGCGGCAGGTCCAGCGCCTCGGCCTGGTCGGCCATCATGATGCCGACGCCGCCGGACACCGTCACCAGCGCGACCGGCGTGACCGCATGGGTCGGTTCCTTCGCCGAAGGCTGCCACTGCGTCGGCCTGCGCCCGCGCGACAGCACGTAGCCAAGCCGGAAGAAGTCATCGAGCGTATCGGCGCGGAACACGCCGTACTCGTCGAACACCGCCTGGTAAACCGCGTCTTCGCCGGCCAGGCTGGCGGTATGCGATTGCGCGGAACGCGCGCCGGCTGCGGTGGTCCCCACCTTGGTCACCACCACCGGCTTGCCCGCTGCCCGCGCGGCCGCCAGCGCATGGCGCAGGCGGTTGCCGTCGCGGCAGCCTTCCAGGTAGGCGAGGATCACGCGCGTGGCATCGTCACTGGCCATCCATTCGATCACGTCCGCCACGTGCAGGCCGGCTTCATTGCCGGTGGTGACCCAGTGGCTCAGGCCCAGCGCGGCCTCGCGCGCCAGCGCGAAGGCATAGGCACCAAAGGCGCCGCTCTGGCTGACCAAGCCGACATCGCCGAGCGGCGGCAGCCCGCTCAGCGGGATCGGCGAGAAGGTGGCGAACACGCGCTCGCGCAGGTTCATCGCGCCGAGGCAGTTGGGTCCCACCAGCGTGATGCCATGGGCCTGCGCCAGCGCCGCCAGTTCCGCCTGCAGCGCGATGCCGTCGCCGCCGGTCTCGGCAAAGCCCGAGGTGAAGAACACCGCGGCGCGCGTGCCGTTGCGCGCCAGCTGGCGCATGGCGTCGAGGCTGGCACGGACCGGCAGCGCCACGATGGCGAGGTCGGCCGGCGTGTCGAGCGCGTCCAGCGTGGGCACCGCGGCCAGCCCCTGCACTTCGCTGGCCGTGGCATGGACCGGGACGATGCGTCCGGCGTAGCCCAGTTCGCTCAGCAGCCGCACCGGCATGCCGCCCACCTTGTCGGGCTGGGTCGAAGCGCCGATCACGGCGATGGTGCGCGGTTGCAGCAGTGCGCTCAGGTCTGGCATCGGTGGTCTCCGTATTTCCGTTTGCGTGCGCCGTCACGTAGTGCCCCTTGCGGGCTGGCGCCGCGCCTCTTGTCGTGTTGTGCCGGCTCATGTTGTCATGACATGTTATGATGAGTCAACGTTGTTATGATAAGTAGATGCCCGCATGGGCCATCCCATGAATCCGCCGAATCTCGTGACAACCAGCTCACTGCCCCGCTTCAAGCAGATCGAAGGCGCGCTGCGCCAGCGCATCGTCAACAACCAATGGACACCGGGCATCAAGCTGCCGTCCGAGGCCGAGCTGATGGCGGAGTTCGGCGTCAGCCGCATCACCGTGCGCCAGTCGCTGGCATCGCTGCTGGCGGAGGGGCTCATAGAAACAGTCCACGGCAAGGGCAGCTTTGTCAGCCGCCCCGCGGGGCAGGCCGACCTGGGGCCGCTGACCGGCTTCTATGACTACATGCGCGCCCGCGGCCACGAAGCGCACGGCAAGCTGCTGTCGACGCGGCTGGTTACCGCGCCGGCCATCGCCGCCGATGCGCTGCGGGTGCCGCCCGGCACCAGGCTGCTGAGCGTGACCACGCTCAAGTCCGTGGCCGGCACGCCGGTGGCAGTGGGCGTGACCATGGCGCCCGAGCCGCTGATGCGCGCGATCCTCGAGCACGACCTGGAAAACCACGATGCGCTGATGATCGTCGAGGCGCGCCTGGGCTATCGCCTCAAGTACCTGCACACGGAAAGCGCGGCGATTCCCGCCACTGCCGAAGCCGCGCGCCGGCTGAAGGTCGAGCCGGGCCAGCCGCTGCTGCGGATCCGCTTCACGCCTCACGACATCGACGACCGCCCCCTGGCGTTTTCGGAATTCCTGTTCCGAGGCGACAAGTTCACCTACAAGGCCTGCGTGCGGCGTTAGGGCCGCTGGCTGTGGCGGCAAGGGAACTTCTGCACGCGCGCCGCAGCCTGAACTGCATCGGCGTCGGCGCCAGCGTGGTCCGTCCGGCGCCGTCCCAGTCGCAGGAGTCCAGGATGCTTTCGCCGCTTTCTCCACGTTTGCTGTCCACCGCGCTGGCGGTGGCGTTGTCCGCGGCGGGCGCGCCGGCCGCACTGGCCGCGGCCCGGCAGGAAGCGTCCCGGCCGCCCGGCAAGGAGGGCGCGCCCGAGGCCGCGTGCAAGCATGCGGTCAAGGCAGCCCTGCCCAATCCCGGCAGCTTCAAGTGGGTAGGCGCCACCTCGCGCCAGATCGACAAGGACAACTACAGCGTGGTGGCCGATGTCGAATACAGGGCGCAGGACGGCGCCGTGCGCGAAGCCAAGGTCCAGTGCGACGTACGCCGCGCGCAGGGCAACCGCTTCACCGTGCCCAAGCTGCGGCTGCCGCAATAATCGTCCGCCGGTCCCGTCCGCGCGCATCGCTGCAATTTAATGTGGACGCTGTCCATTTCATTTGCTAGTCTATGTGTACAGCATCCACAAATGCTCGTGGCCATCGCGGTACTTGCGCCGAATCCAGGCCGTACCCCTTACTGGAGACCGAAAAATGCAAATCGAAGCACAAAAGGAACATCGCTGGCTGCAACGCCTGGTCGGCAACTGGATGGCGCAGGGCGAGGCCGCGATGGGGCCGGACCAGCCGGTGCAGACCTGGCAAATGCCGGAACGGGTCAGCGGTATCGGCGAGGTCTGGGTACAGTGTGTGTCACAAGGCGACATGCCCGGCTGCGGTCCCGCCACGACGGTCATGACGCTGGGCTACGATCCGGCGCGCAAGCACTTTGTCGGCACCTTTATCGGCTCGATGATGACCCACCTGTGGGTCTACGAGGGTGACCTCGACGAAGGCGGCCAGCAGCTGACGCTGCGTGCCGAAGGGCCGGATTGCTCGGGCAATGGCCGCATGGTGCAGTACCGCGACGTGATCACGTTCCGCGACAACGACCACCGCGAACTGACTTCCTACATGCAGGGAGAAAACGGCGAGTGGACGCAGATCGTGAAGGCCAGTTACCGCCGCCAGTCCTGAGCTTCACTGGCGTTCCCGGCCAGCCGCGACAGGCGCGAGGGGCGCGACGAGCGTGAGTTCGGGCCGGGCAGATCGTCGTGGCGGCCGCGGCGCCGCCGCGCCGCATTGCGCCGGCGCCGGCGCCGCAGCAACAGCAGCAGCGATGCGGGCACCAGCAGCACCAGTGCCAGCAGTGCGAAGGTGAGCAGCCCGGGGTCGTTCGCCGCCGCGGCGACCCTGTCCACCAGCAAGGCACTGACCACGATGCCTGGCAACATCCCCAGCGCCGTGCCGATCAGGCAATCGCGCAGGCTGATGCGCGAGGCGCCCACCAGCAGGTTGACCAGCGAGAAGGGTGCGATCGGCACCAGCCGCAGCACCACCATGGCGATGATGCCGTGCTTGCGCAGCTGGTGGCTGACGCGGTTCAGCCGCCTGCCGCCAAAGCGGCGCACGGCATTGCGCCCCAGCAGCCGGCCGGCCAGGTAGCCCGTGCCGGTGCTCAGCGCCGTGCCGCACAGGGCCAGCACGGCGCC
The DNA here is from genome assembly GCF_050271075.1 of Cupriavidus sp. H39. Taxonomy (NCBI): domain Bacteria; kingdom Pseudomonadati; phylum Pseudomonadota; class Betaproteobacteria; order Burkholderiales; family Burkholderiaceae; genus Cupriavidus; species Cupriavidus sp. H39. Next base: position 2,316,381 of record NZ_CP189846.1, on the reverse strand, counting down.
GTAGAGCGGGCCGAACACCACCACCGTGACCAGGATCAGCAGCGTCACGGGCAGCAGCGTCACCGCCCCGGCCAGATAGACCCCCATCATGGCCAGCGGGGCCAGCGGCATCTCGTCCACCCGCTCGATGGCGCCCAGCAGGGCACGGAAATCCGCCCACTCGCGCAGCGGCGTATAGCGCCACGCGAAGAAAAGCCCCGCCACCAGCAGTGCCAGCATCACCATCACTCCCACGCGGCCCAGCACGCGCGGGCGCGCCTCGTGGCTGACGAACTCGGCCAGCACCTGGTCGCTGTCGATCGGCTCGATCGGGTCCAGCAGGTTGGCGGCTGGTAACGCGGCATCGACATAGTCGGGCAGCGGCGGCACATAGTCCTCCAGCGAGCGCCCGTCGCTGCGTTGCAGGCGCCGGATGGCGCCGAGCACGCTGCGCGTGGCGGCCACTTCGGCCTGGAACGCCGCGGGCGCCACCTCCAGGTGTTCGCCCAGCAGCCGCGCGCGCATGGCGGCTATGGCCGCCTGGATGCGCGGCTCGCCGCCGGAGACCACCACGATATTGCACTCGGTGTCGAGCCCCAGCGAACGGTTGCTGAGGTTGGAGGAGCCGATGGTGAGGAAGTCGTCGTCGATCACCGTCACCTTGCTGTGGACGTTGACGCAGTCGGGCAGCAGGTTGGGAATCGTCGGGCAGTACAGGCGGAAGCGATCGAACTTGTCGGCCGCGCGCAGTTGCCGGTAAAGGCGTGCGCGCAGCACACCCATGCTGTGTGCCTCGAGCCAGCCGCTTTCGTTGCGGCGCGACACCAGCACGATATCCGGGCCGTCCTTGTGTCCCAGCCGGGCGGCCAGCGCCTTGGCGATCTCGCCTGAGCTGAAGTACTGGTTCTCCATGTAGATGCTGTGCCGGGCTGAGGCGATGGCGTCGCGCAGCAGCAGGCGGATCTCGCTGACACCGGGCTCGTCCTCGCACATGGGCATGGTGCGGGCGATACCCACCCGCACGTCGGTCAGCTCGGGCGCCAAACTGGGCGGCCACGGATCGGACGCGGTTGCCGCCACCGGCCGCGGCTGGCTGCCGCTGGCGCGCAGCCAGCGCTGCGCGCACAGCTCGCCCAGTGCCGCCGCCGCGTTGCCATCGAGCGCGCACTGCACATCATGGAAGGGGGCGTAGGGCCGGCCCTCGGCCATGCGCAGCGGCGCGCCGGGCGCGTGCTGGTTGTCGTCCCAGCGGCGCAGCGTCAGGTCCAGCCCCCCGACAAAGGCCACCTTATTGTCGAGCACCACCACCTTCTGGTGATGCGATGCGCCCGGTGGGTGATTGCCGTCCAGCAGGAACGACAGGTGCCGGTGCGCCTGCCAGTGCGCGCGGGTCGAAGGCAGCCACTCGCGCTCCATCGCCATCACCATGGCGTAGTCCCAGCTCAGGATGTAGATGCGCAGGTTAGGGCGACGGTCGGCCAGCGCGCACAGAAAGTCGCGCAGCCCGGCCGGCAGCCCGTCCTGCGCGCCGGCGGGGACCAGTTCCATGCGGCTGTCGATGTCCCAGCCGAGGATGAAGATGGTGTGCTCGGCCAGCGGCAAGGCCTCGCGCAGCGCACGGAAATAGGCGTCGGCGTCGACCAGCATGGCAAAGCGCCGGCACGGTTCGACGCGCCAGCAGTTGCGCCCGGGCTTGAGCTCGAAGCCGGGCGGCGAGGTTGGATCATGCGGTGGTGGCGACGTCGCGGGCGCGGGGGGCGCCGCGGTGCCGGGCGAATCGTATTGCCTCATTGCGCGCGCTCAGGGAAGCGAAAGCCATAGCCCGAAGCGTCGCGCAAGTTCCGTACCCTGCGCAAGAGCCGGCCGGTGCGGTTGCCGGGCCTGGCTTGTGCGTGTGCGGCTTACCTGCCTTTGTAAGATCGGCACGCGGGCGAGCCGGGGTGCCGGGAGAGCGAGAGGCAGGTCAGGACGCGTGTCCGCGCCGCAGGCCGGCGGGGCGGGCGATGCCCCAGACATCGAGCAGTGGCTCAAAGTGCGGGGTGTTTTCGCGCGGCGCAGGCGTGACGCGCCGTGGAGGCGGCAAGGGCCGGCCGGTCAGCATGAGGAGCGTATCGGCCTCGGGCGGCAACTCCGGCTCGCCTTCATAGGCCACGACGCCCATCTGACGGGCGGATTTGAGCGCGCGGGTCAGTTCCGCGGCGCTCAGGCGGCTGGCTGCGGCAAGCCGGTGCCGGGGCATGGGCCCATTGGCACGCAGGCTGGACATCAACGCCGTCACGCATTCCCGGGTGGTTCGATTCATGTCGCTGCGTCAGAAAAATGGCGCGGCAGCGAACCCGCCGATCGGGTTCCTTGCCTGCGGATAACCATTCTTTAGCAGGGGTCATGGTCTTGCCAACCCGATATGACACTTGTTCACATTCGTCCCATGGCAGGCATTGCCTTCGCCACGGCGCATCAGTGCCGCGTTTTTGGGTCGCCGGTGGGAAACGCAGCGGGCGCGCCGTCATGTCGGGTCAGCATGGAGCCATGCTGGCGCCACTTGCGGGCGTGTCGAACCTCGATGTCTTCGGCAAGATCATGCAGCTCCGCCACCCTGGCGTCGAGCGGGTCGGGATAGATGTCCAGCGGACGGTATCGGAGAAGAAAGCGCATCACGGGTCTCGGTTGTCCTGGTCGTCGGCCGGCGGCCTAACTCCAGTATTGGCGGTGAACCCGTGGTTTTCAGCAGAAGATGCGCAGAAACTTTGATGCGACGCAATGCATCAGGCGCAATGAGTCGTTGCGGCCATCGTGTCAGCGGGCACGCAAGGCAAGGATGGCAAGGATGGCAAGGCAGCCGGCACCTCGATGGGCCGGCCAGCCGGGGTAGCGCTAGCGTCCGAGGCGGGTATCGCCGCGGGTTTCGCGGCAGTAGATCCTGCGTTCACGCACCAGTCCGTCACGACCATGGATGCACAGCGAGACGCCGTCTTCGCGGGCACGCATCCAGCCGGCGGCGATGGCGGCTTCCTGCGTCGGGAAGTGCAGTGCCGCGCCGTCGGGGCCGCTCTCCAGGCCCTCGATCGTTAGCGCCCATTCCCCCGCGCTGGCGTATTCGGTGTCGCCGGTCGTGGCGGGAAGCACGTGGATGCTGCGTGACGTCATGGTGTTCTCCGTGATGGCTGGCAGTGACTCTAGGTTTTAAGTGATCCCGCGCCGGCGGGCTATCGGGCGCTGTCCTACAAGCATATTCGGGACCAGCCCGCACCCGGCACGCCGCACCGTCCTCGTGCGGCGCGCCGTCCCGCCATGTCGCGCGTTCTGCTGACATCGCGGTAGGACGAATGCCGACTTTTCGTCCTGCCGCGGATTGCTACGATCCAATTGCCGGTTGGGCAACAGGCTGCCCGGTCAAGCCATTCCGAGCTCTTCCATCCAGGCGGCGCATGCCGCATCCACACGAAGCAAGGAGATCATCATGAGAAAGCTATACGCACTGTTTGCCCTCGCTGGCATGCTGCTGGTCACGGGTTGCAACACCATGGCAGGCGCAGGCAAGGACATCGAGCGCGGCGGCGAGAAGGTGCAGGGCGCGGCGGAAAACACCAAGCAGAAGATGTAAGCCGCTGGCGGCCACACGGTGGCCAGTCGGGACGGCCCGCGCCCCACGCGCGGGCCGTTTTTGTTCATGCGTGCGCCGCTTCGGTGCAGTTGCGGCGCCAGCTGGCCCGCGGCACTCCGAATGCGCGCTGTGCCCGACACCGCCGTTGCCGCGCGCAGTCGGCCACGGTGCGGACCGCCGCGCGGCGCAGCTAGGCGGGCTCGGCCTGCTTGCCGAAGATCACCAGCGCGATGCCGCCCAGCACCGCTGCCGCGCTCAGCGCCAGCCGCAAGCTCAGGGCTTCACCCAGCAACGCGATGCCGCCCACCGCGGCGATGACCGGCACGCTCAGTTGCACGGTGGCCGCGGTCGGCGCGCGCAGGCGCGGCACCGCGGTGTACCAGATCACATAGCCGAGTCCCGAGGTAAGGGCACCGGAAGCCACCGCATAGGCGAGCCCCGGGACATCCAGCGAGCGCTGTGCCTGGATCACGGCACCGAGGGCCAGCGCCATGGGCACGGCGCGCACGAAGTTGCCCGCGGTGGTCTCGACCGGATCCCCGGCACGCTTGCCACGCAGCGAATAGACGCCCCACGCAATGCCTGCCGCAACCATCAGCAACGACGAGGCCAGCGGCGGTGTCGCCAGGCCCGGCAGCATCAGCCAGACCAGGCCGGTCAGCGCCAGCGCCAGGCCGACCCACTGCTGCGGGCGCAGCGGCTCGCCGGTGTAGAGCCCGTAGCCGATCATGGTGGCCTGCACCGCGGCAAACAGCAGCAAGGCCCCGGTGCCGGCGCTCAGGCGCTCATACGCGAACGAGAACGCGGCGGCATAGCAGAACAGGGCCAGCGCCGACACCCAGTTGCCGCCCAGCACCATGGCGCCCGCGCCATTGCGCCCGGCCTGCCGCCGCGCCATCACGATCAGCCACAACACCGCCGCCGCCGCGGCGACGCGTGCCAGCGTGAAGGTGCCGGCGTCGATGGTGGTGCCTTTCAGCGCCAGCCGGCACAGCAGCGAATTGCCGGCGAACGCCAGCATCGCCAGCGCGGTCAGCAACGCGGTGTTTGCGTGCGGCATGCGGGCCTGGCGCTTAGCTGGCGGGCGGCGCGTCGCCGATAGCGTACGAGGACAAATGCTCGATCGCGCGGACCAGCCCGGAATGGTCCCACGCCGCACCGCCAAGCCCGCTGCAGACATTGAACAGCTGCTGGCACGACGCCGTATTGGGCAGGCCGACGCCAAGCTCGCGCGCGGTGGAGAGTGCCAGCTCCAGGTCCTTCTGGTGCAGCGCGATGCGAAAGCCAGGGTCGAAGGTGCGCCGGATCATCCGCTCGCCGTGCACTTCGAGGATGCGCGAACTGGCAAAGCCGCCCATCAGCGCCTCACGCACGCGGGCCGGATCGGCGCCAGCGCGGGCCGCCAGTACCAGGGCTTCGCTGACGGCCTCGATGGTCAGCGCCACGATCACCTGGTTGGCCACCTTCGCCACCTGGCCATCGCCGGCCGCGCCCACGCGCGTGATGTTCTTGCCCATCAGCTGCAGGATCGGCAGCACGCGGTCAAACACCTCCTGCTTGCCGCCGGCCATGATCGACAAGGTCCCGGCCTTGGCCCCGACCTCACCGCCGGACACCGGCGCGTCGACGTAGTCGGCGCCGATGGCCTCGATGCAACGGGCAAACTCGCGCGTGGCGATCGGCGAGATCGAGCTCATGTCGATCACCGTGACGCCGCCCGCGGTGTCGACAAGGCCGTCGGCAACGCCCTTTTCGCCGAACAGCACGCGTTCCACGTCGGGCGTGTCGGGCAGCATCAGGATGATGGTTTCCGACTGCTGCGCCACCTCTTGTGCGCTGGCGCAGGCCTTCACGCCGGCATCCTGCAGGTCTTGCGGCACGCCGCTGCGGCTGTGGGCGAACACGGTATGCCCGCCGTCGACCAGGTGCCGCACCATGGGCTTGCCCATCACGCCAAGCCCGATAAAGCCGATCTTGCTCATGTCAGTGTCCGGTGGGGTTCAGGCGCCGAGCCGGCGAGAGTGCGTCGTGCACCGCGCCGCGCGCATATCTGATGATAGTCAGTCGCACGCCAGCGCAGACAACGGACCGGGCGCCGGATGGGCGCCGGCGCGTGCCGTCGCCACGCGTACGGCGGCGTCGTCCAGTTGCGCCAGCGTACCGGCATCGATCGGGATCTGTTGGGCGCGGGCCGCGCGGCAGGCACGCTCGGGTTCGCCAGGCAGTTGGATGCCGTGCTGGCCGGGCTGCAGGCGCGCGCTTTTCATCCAGTCGGCGAAGGCCGCGACTTCATGCCCGAACGAGGTGCTGGTGCCGAGCCGCGCGGGGTCGAATACGATCGCCAGCATGTTGTTCCAGACCGCATGCTCATGCCGCAGCGTTTCCGGGCGGATGGTATGGCCGCCCGTGACCGCGGCGCCGAGCAGTTCGCACATCACCGCCAGCACATGGCCCTTGTGCTCGCCGAAGGGCCGCAAGGCGCCCTGCGGCGAGCCAGCGGGCGGGTACATCACGGCGGCATCGGTGGTGGGCTCGCCCTGCGCATCGAGCAGGCAGCCCGGCGCCACGGGCACGCCCTTGTTATGGGCCACGCGCACCTTGCCCAGCGCGATGGCGCTGGTGGCAAAGTCCAGCACCAGCGGCGGCTCGCCCGCCATCGGCACGCCGATGGTGAACGGATTGGTGCCATAGCGCGCGTCGTAGCCGCCGTGGGGCGCCACGATCGGCTTGGACAGCACGTTGACGAAGTGGATCGAGATCAGGCCCGCGGCCGTGGCCTGCTCGGCCCAGTGGCCGACGCGTCCCAGATGGTGCGACTGGCGCAGCCCCATCACGCAGGCGCCGTGCTCGCGGGCGCGGGCGATAGCCATCTGCATGGCTTGCGCCGTCACCGCCTGCCCCATGCCGCGGTTGCCGTCCAGGCTGAGCAGGCTGCCGGCGTCGTGCAGCACGCTGACCTGCCGGTTCAGTTGCAGCTCGTCGGCCTGCCATGCCAGTACATAGCGCGGGATCATGCCGACGCCGTGGGAGTCATGCCCGCTCAGGTTGGCGCCGACCAGGTGGTCGGCGGTCAGCTGCGCCTCTTGTGCGTTACTGCCGGCGGCAAGCCAGAGTTCGGTCACCCACTGGTGCAGGGCGTCCGTGGGAATGCGGTGTTCGCTCATATCGGCCTTGGAGGATGAAAACGCTGCGAAGCAAGAAGCCCCGTGCCGTGTGACGGCAACGGGGCTTTCATGATACGTGCGGTACGCGCTCGCTGGCGCAGGCGTGGCCGGTGATCGGCAAATCCCTATTGGTGCGTGGCTTCGTGCGCCGGGGCTTGTGCCAGGATTTCCCGGATGCGGGCCAGGTAGCTGTCGCCCACCGCGCGGTGCAGGCGCGCCGCCTCGGCGGCGAACTGGCGCCTGCTGGGTGGGCGGATGCCCAGGCTGCGGCAAAGGGTGGACAGATAGGGCTTGCGCGGGCCAGCCAGGCGTTGCGCCGCGGCCTGCAGCGCGGCGTCGCCGATGCGCCCGCGCAGCCATGCCAGGACCTGGCGGTCATAGTCGTTTTGCACGCGGATCAGGTGTTCCATGCCGTGACTCCACTGTTCATCCATACAGGTACTGTAAATATATACAGTATCGGCGTGGAGGCAAGAAAAATCCGGCCCTGGCGGGGCAAAACGCTGCGCTGCGGTCACGCGGGCGTCGATTTCAGAAGGATCTCTCTTCAGAAGGTCTGTCCGTAGCACCTATAGCGCCGTCACCGGACACCAGTGGCAGCACCGCATCGCGCTTTTCCAGCAAGTGGCGTTTCAGTACTGCGGCCAGCCGCTTGCCGTCGCGGGCTTCCAGCGCCTGGATCATCTGTTCGTGATCCTTGACGGCTTCGTCCCATTTGCCGCTTTGCTGGTTGGAGCGAAAACGCAGGGCCTGCAGGCGGCGGTTGATCGACTGGTACGTCTGGCGCAGCGCTCCATTGCGCGCGGCCTCGTTGATCCGGTCGTGGATCTCCTGGTTGCGGCTGTAGTAGCCCGGCAGGTCGTTGCGGGCGCGGCAGGCCAGCATGCCGTAGTGCAAGGCCTTGATCTGCGCCAGTTCGGCCGCCGTGATGCGCTCGCAGGCCAGTTCGCCGGAAAACGCCTCCAGGCCGCTCATCAGCTCGAAGCTCTCCCTGACTTCGGCCTCGCTCATGCGGGAGATGCTGGCGCCGCGGTTGGGCAACAGATCGATCAGGCCCTCGGCCGCCAGCACCTTTAGCGCTTCGCGCAACGGCGTGCGCGAAATGCCGAGGGTTTCGCACAACTCGCGTTCATTGAGCTTGGTACCCGGAGCGAATACCCCTTCGACGATGAACTGCCGGAGGTGCTCGACCACGGTGTCATGCAGGCGCGGGCGTGCCAGCCGGGGCAGGGAGGGCGGGGGACCTGGCTGCCCTTGGACGCCGTTGTTCTGTGAGTTTTGCATTCAATGTCCTCTATGCATTTGGCGCAGATTCTACTGCATGCCGCTACCTGCCTCAAAAACGCGGGTTAACCACAACAAAATCGCGCAAATTCCGCCTTGGTTCACCCCAACCGGTCTGCTATATTCGATTGCATTCAAAATCCATAATCCAACAAGGAGGCGTGATCCCATGGTTCACCTCGATTTCCATCCCTCAGGCCGCCATTTCCTGCAGATCCCTGGCCCGAGCTCCGTGCCCGACCGCATCCTGCGCGCGATGAGCTACCCGACCATCGACCACCGTGGGCCGGAGTTCGGCGCGCTGGGCCGCAAGGTGCTGGCCGGCATCAAGGAAATCTTCAAGACGCAGCACCCGGTGATCATCTATCCCGCCTCTGGTACCGGCGCCTGGGAAGCGGCGCTGACCAATACGCTCAGCCCGGGCGACCAGGTACTGATGTTCGAGACCGGCCACTTCGCCACGCTGTGGAAGAAGATGGCCGAGGCGCTGGGCCTGCGGCCGGAATTCCTGGGCCTGCCCGGCATCGAGGGCTGGCGCCGCGGGGTGCAGCCGGACATGATCGAAGCGCGCCTGCGCCAGGACACTGGCCACGCGATCCGGGCGGTCTGCGTGGTGCACAACGAGACCTCGACCGGCGTGACTTCCGATATCGCGGCGGTGCGGCGGGCCATCGACGCGGCCGGGCATCCGGCGCTGCTGCTGGTGGACACCATCTCGGGGCTCGGTTCGGCCGACTATCGCCATGACGAGTGGGGCGTGGACGTGACCGTGTCTGGCTCGCAAAAGGGCCTGATGCTGCCGCCGGGCATCAGCTTCAACGCGCTCTCGCCCAGGGCGATCGCCGCCAGCCAGCACGCCAGGCTGCCGCGCGCATTCTGGGGCTGGGCCGAGATCATCGAGGCCAACAAGAACGGCTACTGGCCGTACACGCCGAACACCAACCTGCTGTACGGCCTGTCCGAAGCGCTCGACATGATCCTGGGCGAGGGCCTGGACCAGGTCTTTGCCCGCCACCAGCGCCTGGCGCAAGCGACGCGCTGCGCCGTGCGCGTCTGGGGCCTGGAAATCCAGTGCGCGGATCCCGCGGTGTACAGCCCGGTGCTGACCGGCGTGATGATGCCCGACGGCGTCGACGCGGATGCGGTGCGCAAGCTGATCTATGAGCGCTTCGACATGTCGCTGGGACAGGCGCTGGGCAAGATGCGCGGCCGCATGTTCCGCATCGGCCATCTTGGCGACTGCAATGACCTGACCCTGATGGCCACGCTGGCCGGTTGCGAGATGGGGCTGAAGCTGGCGGGCGTGCCGCTTGCCGGCAGCGGCGTGGCCGCAGCGATGGCGTCGCTGGCCGCGCACGCTGACACGCCGGCGCTCAAGGCCGCTGCCTGAGCGGCGTCGATTGAGCGGCGCCGATCCGGGCAGCAGGCGGCGCGGTCCGCTGCCGCCAGCCATCCGCGCCGGAGCGTTACCCGCGCATGCGTCCGCCGGGGTGGTGGCCGCATGCATCGCCATGGGCGCGCAGCCCTTGCTTCTTGCATGCCATGAACATGAATTCGTCTCCCTTGCTGGTCAAGCCGATCCACCTGGTGCCAGCGCAGCAGCGGGCCACCTCGCCGCTATCGGCGCTGTTGCGCAAGGAGTTGCGCGGCGACGTGCTGTTCGACCGCGCCGCGCGCGGCCGCTACGCCACCGATGCCTCGATCTACCAGATCATGCCGGTCGGCGTGGTAGTGCCGCGCGACCAGGCTGACCTGGTGCGCGCGCTCGACATCGCGCGGGACCAGCGCGTGCCGGTGCTGGCGCGCGGCGCCGGCACCAGCCAGTGCGGCCAGACCGTGGGCGAGGCGCTGGTCATCGACACCAGCAAGTGGCTCAACAACGTGGTCGCCTTCGATGCCGTCGCGCGCACGGTGACGGTCGAGCCCGGCATCGTGCTGGACCACCTGAACGCCTGGCTCAAGCCGCACGGGCTGTGGTTTCCGGTCGATGTTTCCACGGGGGCGCAATGCACCATCGGCGGCATGGCCGGCAACAACTCGTGCGGCTCGCGCTCGATCGCCTACGGCAACATGGTGCATAACGTGCTGGCCATCGATGCGGTGCTGGCGGACGGCAGCGCATGCCACTTCGGTTCGCTGGCGCAGCCGGTGGCGGCAGGGCGCGCCGAGGGCATCCTGCGCGGCCTGCAGCGCATCGCCACGCGCGAGCGCGACGAGATCGCGGAACGCATGCCCAAGGTGCTGCGCCGCGTGGCCGGCTACAACATCGACCTGTTCGATTGCCAGAACCCGCGCGCCTATACCGACGACGGCCACGCCAACCTGGCGCATATCCTGGTCGGTTCCGAAGGCACGCTGGCCTGCAGCCGCCAGCTCACGCTGAAGCTGTCGCCACTGCCGGCGCACAAGGTGCTGGGCGTGGTCAACTTCCCCACGTTCTACCAGGCCATGGAGATGACGCAGCATATCGTCAGGCTGCGCCCGGTGGCGGTGGAACTGGTCGACCGCACCATGATCGACCTGTCGATGGAAAACCCCGCCTTCCGCCCGGTGGTCGAGCGCGCGCTGGCCGGCGATCCGCAAGCCATCCTGCTGGTGGAGTTTGCCGGCGAGGACCGGCAGGCGCTGCTGGCGCAGCTGGACCAGCTTGCCGAACTGATGGCGGATCTCGGCCTGCCAGGTTCGGTGGTCAAGATGCCCGAAGAGAAGGCGCAGAAGGCGCTGTGGGAGGTGCGCAAGGCCGGCCTGAACATCATGATGAGCATGAAGGGCGACGGCAAGCCGGTCTCGTTCATCGAGGACTGCGCGGTGCCGCTCGAGCACCTGGCCGAGTACACCCGCCGGCTGACCGAAGTCTTCCACAAGCACGAGACTGAGGGCACCTGGTATGCCCACGCCAGCGTCGGCACGCTGCACGTGCGGCCGATCCTGGACATGCGCCGCGACGGCGCGCTGCGCATGCGCGAGATTGCGCAAGAGGCGGCCGAGCTGGTGCGCGCGTACAAGGGCGCCTACTCCGGCGAGCACGGCGACGGCCTGTGCCGCGGCGAATGGGTGGCGTGGCAATACGGCCCGCGCATCAACGCCGCGTTCAGCGAGATCAAGGCGCTGTTCGATCCGGACAACCGCTTCAATCCCGACAAGATCGTGCGGCCGCCAAAGATGGACGCGCGCGAGAACTTCCGCTTCGCGCCCGGCTACGCCGCGCTGCCGCTTACGCCCGCGCTGGACTGGTCGGCGTGGAACGTGCAGCGCGATCCGATCACGGGCGTCGAGACCGCGCCGGGCACCGGCAACGATACCGCCACGCACGGCCTCGCTTCAGCCGTGGAGATGTGCAACAACAACGGCCACTGCCGCAAGTTCGACGCCGGCACCATGTGCCCCAGCTATCGCGTGACCAAGGACGAACAGCACCTGACGCGCGGCCGCGCCAACACGCTGCGGCTGGCGCTGTCCGGGCAGCTCGGCACGGACGGGCTCGCCAGTACCGAAGTGAAGGAGGCCCTGGACCTGTGCGTCTCCTGCAAGGGCTGCAAGCGCGACTGCCCGACCGGCGTCGACATGGCCAGGTTCAAGATCGAGGCGCGCCACGCATGGACCAGCCGGCACGGCATCGGCCTGCGCGAGCGCATGGTGGCGTTCCTGCCGCGCTATGCGCCGCTGGCCAGCCGCGTGTCGGGCCTGCTGGCGCTGGCCGACGGCGTGCCCGTGGTGTCTGGCTGGATCCGGCGCGCGCTGGGGTTTGCCCCACAGCGGTCGCTGCCGCGTTTCACCGCGCCGTTCCTGGCGGGGCGCGCCGCGGGCCATGACGCAGGCGGCAAGACCGATGGCCGCGAAGTGCTGCTCTTCGTCGATACCTTCAGCAACTACATGGAGCCCGACAACGCGCGCGCCGCGCAGGCGGTGCTGGCAGCCGCGGGATATACGGTGCATTTCAACGCCCGCGCGGGCGAACGCCCGCTGTGCTGCGGCCGGACTTTCCTGGCCGCGGGCCTGATCGAGCAGGCCAAGGCCGAGGCGCGGCGGCTGCTGGATGCGGTGCGCCCGTTCGTCGAGCGCGGCGTGCCGGTGGTGGGCCTGGAGCCGTCGTGCCTGCTGTCGCTGCGCGACGAGTTCCTGGGCTATGGCTATGGCGAGGAGGCGCGCAAGCTCGCCGGCCTGTCGTTCCTGTTCGAGGAGTTCCTGGTGCGCGAGCGGCAGGCCGGCCGGCTGGACCTGCCGCTGCAGCCGCTGCAGGTCTCCGAGGCCATCGTGCATGGCCACTGCCACCAGAAGGCGTTCGATGCGTTCACGCCGGTGCAGACCGTGCTGGGCTGGATCCCCGGCCTGAAGGTGGCGCCGGTGGAGTCGTCGTGCTGCGGCATGGCAGGCAGCTTCGGCTATGAGGCGGAGCACTTCGCGGCGTCGCAGGCGATGGCCGAGCTGTCGCTGCTGCCGGCGGTGCGCCGGCGCGCGGCTGGCGCCCTCGTGGTGGCGGACGGCACCAGCTGCCGCCACCAGATCCGCGACGGTGCCGACACCGAGGCGCTGCATGTGGCGCGGGTGCTGGCGATGGCGCTGGAAGGGGGGCGCCATGTCTGAGCCGATGCACAACCCGGCCCAGGCCCGTGCCCTGCTGCGGCCGCCTGCGCTGGCAAGAATAGGCGACCGCGTCGAGGACGTGGGCTCGCCCGCGCTGCTGGTCGATCTCGATGCCTTCGACCATAACCTCGCGCGGATGCAGGCCCTTGCCGATGCCGGCGGCGTGGCGTTGCGCCCGCATGCCAAGGCGCACAAGTCGGTCGCGATCGCGCAGCGGCAGATCGCCGCTGGCGCGGTCGGCATCTGCTGCCAGAAGCTCAGCGAGGCGTACCCGTTTGCCGCCGCCGGCATTGCCAGCATCCACATCAGCAACGAGTTCGTCGGGGCCGACAAGCTGGTCATGGCGGTGGAGCTGGCCCGGCACGTGGACCTGAGCATTTGCGTCGACGACGTGCGCCAGGTGGCCGCGATGGCAGCCGCTGCGGCGGCCGGCGGGGTGCGTATCACCGCGCTCGCGGAAGTCGACGTGGGGCAGGGGCGTTGCGGCGTCGACAGTCCGCAAGCGTTGAGCCGGCTCGCCGATGCCATCGGCGCTGCGCCGTCGCTGCGCTTCGGCGGGCTGCAGGCGTATCACGGCGGCGCGCAGCACCTGGCGCACTGGACCCAGCGCCGGGACGCCGCGCGCCACGCCGCCGAGCAGGCGCACGCCTATGTGCGCCATCTCGATGCCCGCGGCATCGCCTGCCCGGTCGTCACTGGCGGCGGCAGCGGCACCGCCGAGTTCGATTGCGAGAGCGGCGTCTATACCGAGATCCAGCCCGGCAGCTACCTGTTCCTGGACGGCCACTATGGCGCCAGCGAATGGCCGGGGCGCTTCCAGCCCCGCCACGCCCTGTTCCTGTCGACCACGGTGATGAGCACCGCGCGCGCCGGCGTGGCGGTGTGCGACGCGGGGTTGAAGTCGGTCGCGGTGGACTCCGGCCTGCCGCGGCTGTGGTCCGGCCAGGGCAGCGAGTGGCTGCGCTATGTCGCGGCCAACGATGAACACGGCGTGCTGCAGGTACTGCAAGAAGACGGCCAGGCCCTGCTGGGGAGCAAGCTCTGGCTGGTGCCCGGCCACTGCGATCCCACCGCGAACCTGCACGCGCAGTACGTGTGCTGCCGCGACGGGTACGTCGCCGAGTTGTGGGACATCGCGGCGCGTGGCCTGAGCCGCTGACGCCGCGGGAGCCGCAGCTGGCGCAGCCGCCGCGCCAATCATGAAGAAGAGAGAAGAGCCGCGCAAAGCGGCACCGGGTAGTCAAAGCCAAAGGAGACCAACGATGCAACGCAACACAGTCAGGAAGACCCTGGCGGCCGTGGTGGGTGCCACGGCCTGCCTCAGCGCATGGGCATGGGAACCGGCCAAGCCGGTCGAGATCGTGGTGCCGTTCGGCGCCGGTGGCGCCTCGGACCAGATGGCGCGGTCGATCCAGGGCATCATCGCCAAGCACAAGCTGATGAGCCAGCCGGTGATCGTGCTGAACAAGGCGGGCGCCAGCGGCGCCGAAGGGCTGATGGATACCAAGGCATCGCAGGGTAATCCGCACAAGCTGCTGGTGGCTTCGTCGGCGCTCTACACGGTGCCGATGGTGAGCCACCTGCCGTTCAGCTGGCGCGACCTCACGCCGGTGGCAATGATTGCGCAGGATGAGTTCGTGCTGTGGACCAATGCCGCGGCACCGTACAAAACTGTCGCGCAGTTCATCGACGCGTCCAGGGCCAGCGCGGGCAAGATCAAGGTCGGCGGCACCAGCTCCAAGCGCGAAGACCAGATCATCGCCTCGCTGGTCCAGAAGAAGACCGGCACCCGCTTCATCTACGTGCCGTACAAGGGCGGCGGCGAGGCGGCCACGCAGCTGTCTGGCCAGCATATCGACGCCAACGTGAACAATCCGTCCGAGTCGATCGGCCAGTGGCGCGCCGGCGAGCATCGCGCGCTGTGCGTGTTCGCGCCGGAGCGCATGGCCTACAACGGCAAGGTCACGCAGACCCAGAGCTGGCATGACGTGCCGACCTGCAAGGAGCAGGGGCTGGACGTGCAATACCAGATGCTGCGCGTGTTCATGATGCCGGGCGGCGTGACCCCCGAGCAGCAGAAGTACTACGTCGACCTGATGCAGAAGATCGTGGCCACGCCGGAATGGAAAGAGTACCTGGAGAAGAACGCGCTGAAGAACGACTTCCTCACCGGCAAGGCGCTGACCGACTTCCTGGCGCGCGATGAAGCCGCGCACCGCGACATCATCAAGGAGGCCGGCTTCGTCGCCTCGCGCTGACGCTGGCACGGATCACCAACGGGCTGCGCCGCGTGGCGCAGCCGATGGCCTGAAGGAAGGCGGGGGACAACATGGATTCTCAACAGGTAGCGGCGCATGCGGGCGCCGGCCTCTCGGTCAAGGCGGTGGAACTGGCGGTGGCGCTGTGCCTGCTGGCCGGCGCGCTGGTCGTGATCGTGAGCAATTACGGCATCGGCGCCGGCTGGGCGCCGGACGGGCCGGAGGCGGGCTATTTCCCGATGCGGGTCGGCATCATCATTCTGGTCTGCAGCATGCTGGTGGGCGTGCAGGCGCTGCGCGCGGAGGGCACGGCAGTGTTCGTGACGTGGCAGCAGTTGCGGCAGGTGGGCGTCATCCTGGGGCCGCTGACTGTGTATGTCGGCCTGATCGGGGTGCTCGGCATCTACGTGGCGTCGGCCGCCTTCATGGCAGGCTTCATGGTCTGGGTGGGCAAGTCAGCATGGTGGAAGGCGGCCCTGATCGGGGTCGGCGTCAACGCCTTGCTGTTCTGGATATTCGAGATCCAGTTCCGTGTGCCGCTGCCCAAAGGCCCGCTGGAAGCGGCGCTGGGCTACTAGGGAGAGCGGAACATGGATGAGATCAATGCATTAATGGGCGGCTTTGCCGTGGCGCTGTCGTGGCATAACGTGGGGCTGATGTTTGCCGGTATCCTGCTCGGCATCGTGGTGGGCGTGCTGCCCGGCCTGGGCGGTCCCAACGGCGTGGCGATCCTGCTGCCGCTGACGTTCTCGATGGAGCCAGTGTCCGCCATCATCATGCTGTCCTGCATCTACTGGGGCGCATTGTTTGGCGGGGCGATCACCTCGATCCTCTTCAATATTCCCGGCGAAGCCTGGTCGGTCGCCACCACTTTCGACGGCTACCCGATGGCGCAGCGTGGCGAAGCCGGCAAGGCGCTGACCTCGGCCTTCACCGGGTCGTGCGTGGGGGCGCTGGCCGGCGTGCTGCTGATCACGTTCCTGGCGCCGATGGTGGCAAAGTTTGCGCTGCGCTTCGGCCCGCCCGAGTTCTTCGCGGTGTACCTGCTGACGTTCTGCAGCTTTGTCGGCATGGGCAAGGAGTCCAAGCCCAAGATCCTGATCGCGATGTGCCTGGGCTTCGTGCTGGCTGCGGTCGGCATGGACACGGTATCGGGCACGCTGCGCATGACCTTTGGCTCGACCGAGCTGCTGCGCGGCTTTGACTTCCTGGTGGCGGTGATTGGCCTGTTCGGCATCAGCGAGATCCTGATGACCATGGAAGAGGGCGTGGCCTTCCGCGGCAAGCAGGCCCGCATCGACCTGAAGGTGGTGCTGAAGACCTGGGCCGAACTGCCGCGCTACTGGCTGACCGTGCTGCGCTCGTCGGTGATCGGCTGCTGGCTGGGCATCACCCCGGGCGGCGCGACCGCGGCCTCGTTCATGGGCTATGGCGTGGCCAAGCGCATGGCGAAGGAACCCGACTCGTTCGGGCAGGGTAATGTCGAGGGCGTGGTCGCGCCCGAGACCGCCGCGCACGCGGCCGGCACCAGCGCGCTGCTGCCGATGCTGGCCCTGGGCATTCCCGGTTCCGCCACCGCGGCGGTGTTGCTGGGCGGCCTGATGATCTGGGGCCTGCAGCCGGGCCCGCTGCTGTTCGCCGAGCAAGGGCCGTTCGTGTGGGGGCTGATCGCCAGCATGTACCTGGGCAATATCGTTGGCCTGATCGTGGTGCTGTCGACCGTACCGCTGTTCGCGGCGATCCTGCGCATCCCGTTCTCGATCATCGCGCCGCTGATCCTGGTGATCTGCGCCATCGGCGCGTACACCGTGAACGGGGCGCTGTTCGATGTCTGGCTGATGCTCGGCTTCGGCGTGGTCGGCTATGTGCTGAAGAAGCTCGACTATCCGCTGGCGCCGATGGTCTTGGCGCTGGTGCTGGGCGATCGCGCCGAGGATGCCTTCCGCCAGACCATGCTGGTGTCGTCGGGCGCGTTGGATATCTTCTGGTCCAACGGTCTGGTGGGGACCATCATGGGGCTGGCGATTTTCGTGCTGGTGTGGCCGCTGGTGAGTGACCTTCGCGTGCGGGCAAGGGCGAAGAAGATGGCGTGAGGCGCTGGCGCAAGCCGGCGGGTGGGCTGTTGCGATCGTCGAGGGCGACGTTCATTTCTCATCCGGAACACTGCTGCCGAGCCAAGTCGTGGCTCGGCAGCATTAACGAAACGATCGGACATGGATCGCTGTGATGCTCAATGTCGCAGTCGGTCACAGATCGGCATGCACTTTCCCCTGTAACCGGCTGCCTCTGCACCCTGCCACTGTCGCCATCAGCGCTTGAGCAACGGGCACTGCGACTTCGCCACTGGCATGAACGCCTGCTCTCCCGGCACCGTCGCCAGCACCTTGTAGTAGTCCCACGGATACTTGGATTCGGCCGGCGTCTTGACTTCGAACAGGTACATGTCGTGGATCATGCGGCCATCCTCGCGGATGCGGCCGTTCCTGGCAAAGAAGTCGTTGACCGGCATCGACTTCATCTTCTTCATCACCGCCGCGGTGTCGTCGGTGCCGGCCGCCTGCACCGCCTTCAGGTAGTGCGTCACCGAGGAATACGCGCCGGCCTGGCTCATGTTGGGCATCTTCTTCAGCTTGTCGAAATAGCGGCGCGACCAGGCGCGCGTGGCGTCGTTCATGTCCCAGTAGAACGCTTCCGTCAGCACCAGTCCGGCGGCCGTCTTCAGCCCGATCGCATGGATATCGTTGATATAGAGCAGCAAGCCCGCCATGCGCTGCGCATTGTTGCGGGTCAGGCCGAATTCCGACGCGGCCTTGATGGCGTTGACAGTGTCGCCGCCGGCATTGGCCAGGCCCACCACCTGTGCCTTGCTGGCCTGCGCCTGCAGCAGGTAAGAGGCAAAGTCGCTCGTGCCCAGCGGATGGCGCGCGGCGCCCAGCACCTTGCCGCCGGTCTCGTTGATGACCGCGGTGGCCGAGTCCTGCAGCGTGTGCCCGAAGGCGTAATCCGCGGTCAGGAAGAACCATGACTTGCCGCCACGCTGCACCATCGCGCGCGCGGTGGTGTTGGCCAGCGCGTAGGTGTCGTAGGCGTAGTGGACCGACACCGGCGTGCACAGGTCGTTAGTGATGCGCTCGGTGCCCGGGCCGGAGAACACGACGATGCGGTTCTTCTGCCGGGCCACCTCCAGCACCGCCAGCGCCGGCGCCGACGCGGCCACGTCGAGGATGGCGTCGACGTTGGCGGTGTCGAACCATTCGCGCGCCTTGTTGGCGGCGATGTCGGCCTTGTTCTGGTGATCGACCACCACCAGCTCGATCTTCTTGCCCAGCACCTTGCCGCCGAAGTCGTCGATCGCCATCTGTGCCGCCGTGGCACTGCCGCGGCCGGTGACATCGGCATACAGTCCGCTCATGTCGAGCAGCATGCCGATCTTGACGACATCGTCGGAGACGGCGCCCTTGGGCTGGGCCTGGGCCGTGCCGCAGGCCAGCGCCGCGGCGAAGGCAAGGGCGCCGGCGGCAATGCGGCGGATGGCGTGGCGATGGTTCATGGTGTCTCCCTGGTTTATTGTGGTTGGCTTTATTGTGGTTGCGTCATACCGTGGCGACCGGCGTCACCGGCGACCCGACCGCGCCTGGCAGCCGTAGCGGCGGGGCGGTCAGCTGGAAGCGCGTGCGACCGTTGGCGCGCAGCCAGTCCGCCAGTTCGCGCAAATACCACAACTCGCCCAGCGGCAGCCCCAGCTTGAACAGGCAGTGGTGGTGCAGCGGCAGCAGCGGGTGGTGCGTGTCGCCATCGGGTGCCGGGCGGGCGGGGTAGCGTTCCACCGCGTAGTTGTCGGCGATCAGCGCTGCGATGCCGGCGTCGGTGATCCAGTTCAGCAGCTTGTCGTCGCGGCCGTCGAGCGCGCAGCAGCTGTGGTGCAGCACGGCTTCATCGGGTTCGCGCTGCATCGACAGCACGACCTCGGCAAAGCCGGTGCGCAGCAGCAGCATGTCGCCGGGTTCGACTTCCGCCTTGCCGGCCTCCAGCGCGTGCATCAGGTCGTCGTAGCCAACGTTGCGGAAGTCCATGCCGAACACGTGCGCCAGGTCCACCAGCACGCCGCGGCCCTGCATGCCCCTGACTGCAAAGTTCTCGATGCCGAGCGCATGCGCGGCGCTGTGGTCGTGGCCGCACGGGTGCGCCGCGAAATTGTCGTCCTCGGCATAGTCGACCGGGCCGACGACATGCTCGTTGGCGCGGTAGCCGTTGTAGTAGACGCGCTCGGGCCGGCCATCGCCATCGGCATCGAACAGTGCGCCCACGTGCGCCAACGCGTCCCATTGCGTGCTGTACTGCAGGCACATCAGCACCTGGTCGTCGCTGATGACATCGGTCGCGGCGGGGTCCATCTTGGCCAGCGGGAAGTTGGTGTACGGCGCGTCGTCGCGGAAGGTCGGCCGCAGCACCGGCGGATGGCGACGCGGATTGAGCTTGTTGCCACCGGGGTAGTCCAGCGGCAGCGACAGGCAGAAGCTCAGCCCGGCCTGCACCTCGCGGGCGCCCTTGATGACTTGTTCGGGCCCGATCAGGTTGATGCGCCCCAGTTGGTCATCGGGGCCGAAGTCTCCCCAGTTGGAACCTTGCGGACGTTGCTTCCAGCGCATGAGTCGTGCCTCCTGTGGTGTGGCTGGCCGCGGCAAGCGACCGGCGAAGGGGATTCGCAAGCGGGCCGGGCAATGGGTTTCGGGCCCGGCGCGCGATAGGCCGGCCCATGTGCGCCATGAAACCGGTTGCACACTTATAGGCCATGTCGGCCGGAGCGGTCATTTTGCAGTGCAGCAGATCAGGCTCACTGCGTTATCAGACAGAGCAATGCCGAACGCAGGATGTGTGTCGTCGTCATACAACATACTGGCTTTGTGGTCCTTTCATGGCCTGCATTGTGGAAAAACCTAGGGATTTCCCCGGGTCATTGGCACGTATATGCGGATAGAATGTTGTCAGACAACGTAACACTGACCCGATGCAAGCCATCGGGCTGGAGATGATATGGAAGAAAGCCCCACGGCAGTCGCACAGGCGGCGCGTCCCCTCTACATCGCGATGCACGCGGACGACAATGTCGCCATCGTCGCCAATGACGGCGGCCTGCCGGCGGGCACCACATTCCCGTGCGGGCTGGTGCTGGTAGAGGGCGTGCCGCAAGGCCACAAAGTCGCGCTGGCCGACCTGCGTGAGGGCGACGCGGTAATCCGCTACAACGTGGTGATCGGCTATGCGCTCAAGGACCTGCCGCGCGGCAGC
Source organism: Cupriavidus sp. H39 (assembly GCF_050271075.1). Classification (NCBI taxonomy): domain Bacteria; kingdom Pseudomonadati; phylum Pseudomonadota; class Betaproteobacteria; order Burkholderiales; family Burkholderiaceae; genus Cupriavidus; species Cupriavidus sp. H39. The sequence goes on along the minus strand of NZ_CP189846.1, from coordinate 2,296,219 downwards.
TGGGTCAACGAGCGCGTGCTGCGCATGCCCGCCGCGCCCGGCCTGGATCACCTGCCGGTCGGTACGCGGGTGGCGCCGTTGCCGCCGCTGGACGGCTATACCTTTGAAGGCTATCGCAATGCCGACGGCTCGGTCGGCACGCGCAATATCCTCGGCATTACCACCACGGTGCAGTGCGTCGAGGGCGTGGTCGAGTTCGCGGTGCGACGCATCAAGGAAGAGCTGCTGCCGAACTATCCCAATGTCGACGACGTGGTCGGGCTGGAACACACCTATGGCTGCGGCGTCGCGATCGACGCGCCCGATGCCGGCATCCCGATCCGCACCATCCGCAATATTGCGCTGAACCCGAACTTCGGCGGCGAGGTCATGATCGTCAGCCTGGGCTGCGAGAAGCTGCAGCCCGCGCGCCTGATCGGCGCCGGCACCATTCCGATCCAGCAGGCGGGCGAGCCCGACGTGGTCTGCCTGCAGGACGCGCAGCACGTCGGCTTTGCCTCCATGATCGACTCGATCATGGCCACGGCGGACAGGCACCTGGCGCGCCTGAACGCGCGCCGGCGCGAGACCTGCCCGGCGTCGGACCTGGTGGTCGGCGTCCAGTGCGGCGGCAGCGATGCGTTCTCCGGCGTCACCGCCAACCCGGCGGTGGGCTTTGCCACGGACTTGCTGGTGCGCGCCGGCGCCACCGTGATGTTCTCGGAGGTGACCGAGGTGCGCGACGGCATCGACCAGCTCACCGCGCGCGCGGCTACGCCCGAGGTCGCCGAGGCGCTGGTGCGGCAGATGGCCTGGTACGACCGCTACCTGGCGCAGGGCCAGGTCGACCGCAGTGCCAACACCACGCCCGGCAACAAGCAGGGCGGCCTGTCCAACATCGTCGAGAAGGCGATGGGCTCGATCGTCAAGTCCGGCACCGGCCCCATCCACGGCGTCAGCGGCCCCGGCGAAAAGGTCACGCAGAAAGGCCTGATCTACGCCGCCACGCCCGCCGGCGACTTCGTCTGCGGCACGCTGCAGCTGGCCGCCGGCATGAACCTGCACGTGTTCACCACCGGGCGCGGCACGCCATACGGGCTGGCCGAGGTGCCGGTGATCAAGGTGTCTACCCGCAACGACTTGGCGCGGCGCTGGCACGACCTGATGGACGTCAACGCCGGCCGCATCGCCACCGGCGAAGCCACCATCGAGGATGTGGGCTGGGAGCTGTTCCACACGTTGCTGGCCGTGGCCAGCGGCAAGAAGTCATGGGCGGAACACTGGAAGATCCGCAATGCACTGGTGCTGTTCAATCCGGCGCCGGTGACCTGAGCCATCGCCTGCGGGGGCTATGCCCGCCCGCGCAACGGCTTCAGCAAATGCGACAGTCCGTTGTGATCCAGTTCATGCATCAGCGCCAGCAGCGCACCGATCTGTCCCGGCGGAAAGCCCTCGCGCGCGAACCAGTTCAGGTAGTTGCCCGGCAGGTCGGCGATCAGCGTGCCCTTGTGCTTGCCAAAGGGCATGGTGACGGTGACCAGCCGTTTCAGGGCGTCTGCGTCGAAATCGGTCATGGGAGCGAGCCAGTCGGAAAGCGCCACGCTACCACAGACGCGGCCGCGAGCGCGGGCTCAGGCAGTGCGTGGGCGCGGCGGGGCGCTTGCGGCCGCTGCTTCGGCCACGGCGGCGCGCACGCACTCGGCCAGCAGTTCGGAGGCCCGGGACCGGCTTGCGCGCGCCGCGCGGGCAATCACCAGCGGCTGGCGCACGGTGTCTTCCCGTATCGGTTTTGCCACCACGGCAGTGATCTGGGATGATGCCGGCGCCTGGGTGATCAGCAGTGCCACGCCCAGGCCGTTGGCCACCATGCCGCGCGCCAGTTCCAGCGAGGTGGCGCGGTAGCGTACCTCGGGCTGCAGCCCGTATTGCCAGAACGGCGCCATCAGGAATTCGCGGCTGTGGGGCAGGTCGATCAGGATCAGCGGCTCCTGCGCCAGTTCATGCAGCGAGAGGCCGCCCCGGCGCCGGGCCAGCCGCGAGCCCGCGGGCACCAGCCCGTAGGGCCGCAGTTCGGCCAGCAGTTCGCGCTCGAGGTCATCGGGCATGCCGACGTCGTAGCTCAGCGCCAGTTCGATCTGCCCGCCATGCAGCCAGTCTTCCAGCTGCGCCAGGTCGCCCTCGACAAAACGCACCGCCAGCCGCGGATAGCGCTCGCGCGCCAGGCGCAGCACTACCGGCAGGTAGACCGGCGCCAGCGTGCGGAAGACCCCGATCTGCACTTCGCCGGCGGCGCCGTCGCCGCTCTTGTCGACTTCAAATGCGGTGGCCGCGCCGAGGATCTGGCGCGCTTCGGCCAGCTTGCGCACGCCGAAGCGGGTCAGGGTCATCCGCGCGCCGGCGTCGCGGGCGAACAGGGCTTCGTCGAACAGCGTCTCCAGTTCGCGGATGGCGACGGAGATCGACGGCTGCGAGACGTTGAGCAGCCGCGCCGCGGCGGTGGTGCTGCCGGTTTCCGCGGTGGCGGCGAAGTAGCGCAACAGCCGCAGCGAGACACGCATCAGGAAATCCTATAGGTGCTAGTCGAATTCCATATTTTACTTGATAGGTCGCGCTGCGCAGAATCGAGCCACTGAAACGCAAGCCCATGCGCTTGCCAGCCATCGAGGAGCCAGCCTTGGACGATTCCAGCCATTCCAGCCATTCCGACCTGCCGCTCGCCGGCATCCGCGTGATCGACTTTTCGCGGGTGCTGGCCGGCCCCTATTGCACGGCGCTGCTGGGCGACCTGGGGGCCGAGGTGATCAAGATCGAGCCGCCCGGCGGCGACGACTATCGCGCCGTGGGTCCTTTCGTCGACGGCCGCAGCGGACTGTTCTCGGCGATGAACCGCAACAAGCAGAGCATCGTGATCGACCTGAAGACGGCGGCTGGCCTGGAACTGGCACGCACGCTGTGCGCGCGCGCCGACGTGGTGGTGGAGAACTTCCGTCCGGGCGTGGCGGACAAGCTCGGCATCGGCTACGAGGCGCTGCGGGCGCTGAATCCGTCGCTGGTTTATGCGAGCGTGTCGGGATTTGGCCAGACCGGGCCGGAATCGCACCGGCCCGCCTACGACATCATCCTGCAGGCGATGTGCGGGCTGATGGACGCCACTGGCGCGCCGGACGGTGCCCCGACCATGCTCGGCGAGGCGGTGTCCGATGTGGTCAGCGGCCTCTTTGCCTCATGGGGCGTGCTGGCCGCGCTGCTGGCGCGCGAGAAGAACGGCCGGGGCACGCATGTCGATGTGTCGATGTTCGACGCCACGCTGAGCCTGAGCGCCACGCTGGTCGCGCGCTATGCCGCCACCGGGCGGGCGCCGCAACGGGTGGGCAACCGGCATCCCTCGTCCGCGCCGTTCGGCGTATACCGCGCCGCGGACGGCTTCTACGTGGTGGCGGTGCTCAACAACAAGCTGTTCCATACGCTGGCAGAGACCATCGGCTGCCCGCAGATGGCGCACGACCCGCGTTTTGCCGATGACGAATCGCGCTGCCGCTTCGAGCCCGCACTGCGCGCCGGCCTGGAGGCGTGGTCGGCGGGCCGTTCCGTCGCCGAGGTGAACCGCCTGCTGGGCGCCGCGGGCATTCCGGTCGCCCCGATCCGCAATGTCAGGCAGGCAATGGAAAGCGAGCATGCCGTCCATCGCGGCCTGCTGACCGAAGTGGCCGGGCCGGATGGCAGCACCGTGCGGCTGCCGTCGCAGCCGGTGAAGTTCTCGGGCTATGGCCCCAATCGCGTCACGCCCGCGCCGGCGCTGGGGCAGCACACCGAGGCCATCCTGGCCGCGCACGATTTCACCAAGGAGACACAGCATGCTTAAACGACTGGGCGTCGAGCCGGGCGACCTGGAGATCGCCGATGCCATCGGCCGCTTCGCGCAGAGCGAACTGGCGCCGAAGGCGGCCGAAGTGGACCGCGCGGAGACGTCTACCACGCGCTATGTGCCGCAGTTGGCCGAACTCGGCCTGATGGGGATGAACCTGCCGGAACGCTGGGGCGGGACGGATACTTCGCCGGTGGCGCTGATCCTGTCGCTGGCGGAGATCGCCAGGGCCTGTGCCTCGACCTCATCGATGCTCGGCGCGCATTACCTGGCCACCGATTCCATCCTGATCGGCGGCGACGACAGCCAGCGCGCGCGCTGGCTGCCCGACGCGGCGGCCGGCACCCGGCTGGGCGCCTTCGCGCTGACCGAGCCGCGCGCCGGCTCCAACCCGGCCGACATGGCCACGCGCGCCACGCCGGAAGGCGATGGCTACCGGCTGCGCGGGGTCAAGCATTTCATCTCCAATGCCGATGCCGCGGACTTTATCGTGGTGTATGCCAAGACTGACCCGGCCGCCGGCACGCGCGGCATCAGCGCCTTCGTGGTGGACCGGCACAGCGATGGCGTGCAAGTGGCGCAGGCCGAGAAACTGATGGGCATCCACGGCGCCCCGGCGCATGAGGTGGCGCTCGACTGCTTCGTGCCGGCCGCCAACCGGCTCGGTCCCGAGGGCACCGGTTTCCGCACCGCGATGAAGGTGCTGGACAACAGCCGCCTCGACGTGGCCGCCACCAGCCTGGGCATCGCCGAGGCCGCGCTGGCGTGCGCGGTGGACTGGGCCAGGCAGCGCCAGGTGGGCGGCGAGCCGCTGGCGCGCAAGCAAGGCCTGCAATGGATGTTCGCGGACATGCGCACGCGGCTGGAGGCGGCGTGGCTGCTGACGCTGCAGGCCGCGGCGCGGCGCCGGGATGGCGAACCCTTTACCGAGCAGGCGTCGATGGCCAAGCTCTATGCCTCCGAGATGGTGGGGTTTGTCACCGATGCCGCGCTGCAGATCCACGGCGGCTATGGTTTCACGCGTGAAATGCCGCTGGAGCGGCTGGTGCGCGATGCGCGCATCCTGCGCATCTACGAGGGCTCGTCGGAAATACAGCGGACGGTGATCGCGCGCGCGGTGCTGGCTTAGGCGCCGCCGGATCGCCAACGGCGCAGGCGCTCACGGTGCCCAGGCATCCCGCACTTCGGCAGCCAGTTCATCGGCGCGCCCCTGGTAGCGGGGCGAGAAATGAAACGGGACCACCGCGCGGGCACCGATGCGGCGCGCGATCCGGCCGGCCTGGGCAGCAGTGAGGTGGTGCTTGCGCAGGCCGTGCGCCCGGTCGACTTCCAGAAACACGCTCTCGATGAAAAGCTGGTCGACGTTTGGCATCAGTTGCGACAGCGCGTGCACGTTGGCGCTGGTATAGCGCAGGTCGGTCACGTAGCCGATGCGCCGGCCTGGCCGGACCTCCAGGATCAGCCGGCTTAGCTCGCCGACTGTCCGCGTCGTCGCATGATCGCCGCTGCGGTCCCGCCACTGCACCAGGACCGGTGCATCGGCGGCTGCCCCGGTCAAGACGGCATGCTTGAGTTCGCGCAACCAGGCGCCGGTGGTCAGGCCGGATTCGGCCAGGCGTTCCTTGTCGATGCGGAGCCGGGCCTTTTCTTCCAGCAGGTATGCCAGGCATGGAATCCCATGATCGACAAAGCAGGCACGCACCCGAAATGTCGCCTCGTCGTGCACGATATCGCCGGTGATTCCGGCGGGTGCCTTGTCCTCCCTGTCAAAGCCATGGCGGCTGGAAAAGCCGGCGCCCCGCATCTGCCCGTCCAGTCCAAGTTCGACCGCTTCAATGACCAGTTCGGTCGTGTAGCGATGCACCACGTTCCACGTATAGGCGAGCAGCTTGTGCTCCACCTGTGCCACGAAGCCCGGCCCGCCGACCAGCACGATGCGCGGCTTGCGCCCGAGCAGCACCCGCAGCAGCTTGTCGAAGCCGGAGAAATGATCCATGTGCGCATGCGTGACAAAGACATGCGACACGCGCATCAGGTCGCGCGGCATCAGCCGGGCGATGTCGCCCAGGTCGAACAGCAGCGCGCGCCGTTCGTCGGCGAATTCTATGAACAGTCCCGGGTCGCCGAAAGCATCGTTGACGAGGCGGGCCTCGAGCAAGGGGCGCATGATCATTCGCGGCGCGACCGGCACCAGGGCTCAGGTAGCGATGCGCGTTTGTGCGGACAGCCGGTCAGCGGCCGGATAGCTGGCGAAGCAGCTGTTGCACGATCCGTTCGTGCTCTTCCAGCGCCGCTTCGAGCGTCTGCGCGCCATAACTTGCATTGTCCTGCCCGGCCAGTCCGCTCACGCGCGTGATGAACAAGGGCGTGTCCGTCGGTGCGGCCTCCGATACGCCCCGGAACCGGGTTGTCACCATGCCGCCGGATGACTCCAGCAGCGTGCGACGGAATACCAGGTCGTTCTCCGACATCCAGCGCGACCATTCATCATGGTCGGCCACCTGTATCGGCCGGTTCTTCTCGTCAAGGATATAGAAGCGGCGCCATTCCCGTGGACCCTGACGAGGCTTCATGGCATGCCACCTCCATGCGGTAGTGGCCGGCGTGCCACCCGGAATCGACGGCAACCCGGCCGGTAGTACGTGAAGCCTGCCATCGATTGCCTGGGCGTGCCGGGCAAGCTGCTGTGCTGGCACACGCGACGCACCCGCGACGCAGGCGCGACTTCAACGCTGCCCTGCGGCCAGTCTATTTAACCTCCGCGAACCGGCGCACACAAGGCGGTGCTGGCCCCGGAGAGGGGCCGGCTGCGGGACTCAGGGCGTGGCGGGCGTTTCAGGCGTGGCAGGCATTGCGGACGTTGCAGGCGATTCGGGTGTTTCAGGCGTTACCGGCGTTTCCGCGGTGGCAGGGGCGGCCGCCGCGGCCGGTTTGGCTTTCGCGGGACGGGCACCGCCGGCGCGGCGCGCCTTCAGTTGCTGGGCGCGCTTGGCGTCGGCCAGGGTGACGATGCCGGCCTCGTTGCCTTCCAGATCCAGCCGCTTGGCGCCTTCGACCATGCATGACCAGTAGCGCGTGCCGCTGCACCAGGTGCGGATCGCTTCACGTAGCTCGGCCTCGCTCAGGGCGAGTTTGGCCGCATGCTGGGTCAGGTCTTCGAAGGTGCCAATCTTCAGCGGCACCTTGGGCGCCGGGTTTTTCGGGAAGGCCTTGGGGAAGTGCTTCTGCAGCCGGGCGATGGAATGCACCACCGGATCGACCGGCTTGCCCTGCGCGGCAGCCGGGGCCGGGCGGCGGCCCTTGGCGCCCGTGGGCGCGTCTGCACCCGCGCCGGTACGTTCGCCGTCACGAGGGCGGTTGGGCGCGCCCTTGGACGCGCCGTTGCCTGCGCCTTTGCGCGGGCCCTTGCGTTCGCCCTTCGGTGATTCGGCGGCCGCCTTCTTGGCGAGTTGGTCCCTGAGTGCTGCCAGTTGTTCGAAGCCCATGATGTCTGCCGTTGTGTGAACCGGGATTGTATCAAGGCCGGGCCGCAAGCATATCTGGCGCATCCGGCGGCATCGGGCGCATGCGCCGGATGCGGCGCCTAAGGCCGGGCATGGGCCTGGGCGGCGAAGGCGCGCCACTCGCGGAACACCGCATCCAGGCAGGCGGCCGTCCCGCACTGATCCCGCTTGCTGCGGAACGCCGCGATATCGGCTGCGGTGATCGCGCCCGCCTTCAGCAGCCGTTGCTGGTCGGCGTGGATGCGCTGGTAGCCCATCGAGAAGAGGGCGGATTCGCAGATCAGCCGCTGCGCCTGGGTGGCGGAGGCTGGCGTGGCGGCCGGGTCGCAGTCGATGTCGGAGGCCCGGGCGGCGCCAAGGCAGATTAGGCCGGCGGCGACCAGGCAAGCGCGAGCGAAGGGAGAACAGCGGGTCATGGCAGGTGGCGGGATGCCGGATCCGCTCCGGCGAGAGTCCCGCCATGTTACCGCCTGCCGGCCCCGCAGAACGGGACCGGCGGCGCCAACTTCACATCCGTCCCTTCCAGGGCACCAGCCACTTGGCCAGCTTGCGCATCAGCAGGTCGAACACATAGGCAATCAGCCCGATCAGCACGATGCCCATGATCACCACGTCGGTCCGCAGGAAGTTGGAGGCATTGAGCACCATCTGGCCCAGCCCGGCGGTGGCCGCGACCATCTCGGCGGCGACCAGCGTGGTCCAGCCGAAGCCGATGGCGATGCGCATGCCGGTCAGGATATCGGGCAGCGCCGCCGGAATCACCACATGGCGCACCACCTGCCACGGGCTTGCGCCCATCGAATAGGCCGCGTTGATCTGCTCGATGGTGACCGAGCGCACGCCCGCCTGCGCCGACATCGCCAGTGGCGCGAAGCAGGCCAGGAAGATCAGCAGCACCTTCGAGGTCTCGTCGATGCCGAACCAGATCACGATCAGCGGCAGGTAGGCCAGCGGGGGCAGCGGGCGGTAGAACTCGATGGGCGGATCGAAGATGCCGCGGGCGATGCGCGATACCCCCATCATCACGCCGATCGGCACCGCGGTGGCGACCGCCAGCGCAAAGGCGCCGAACACGCGCAGCATGCTGGCGGCGAAATGCTCGGTCAGCGGCTGGCCGCCCTGCAGGTTGCCCTGCCAGGCATCGATGAAGGCGGTGACGATGGACTCGGGCGTGGGCAGGAACAGCGGCGGCAGCCAGCGCAGATGGCTGGCCAGCCACCACAGCGCCAGCAGCAGCACCACGGTGATGGTGGAAATGCGCGAGCTCGAGCCTTCGCCAGGCAGGCGGTAGCCCGACACGGTCTTCATGGGGCGCGCGGGCGCGGCCGCTGTCGCGGCGGGCGCATGCGGCGGCGGTTCGATGCGTTGGACGGTAGCGGACATCTGCTTCTCCTCAGGCGGTGGCATGGATCAGGTCGACGATCTCTTCGCGGTAGCGGATGAATTCCGGGTCGGACTTGACCGCGCGGGCGTCGCCGCATTCGATGAAGCGGCGTGCGAACGGCAGTTCATAGGTATGCGCGATGCGCCCGGGCGAGGGCGTCATCACGATCAGCCGCGTGGCCAGGAACAGCGCTTCTTCCACGCTGTGCGTGATGAAGAAGACGATCTTCTGCTCGCGCGCCCACAGCTTCAGGATCAGCGCCTGGATCGACTCGCGCGTCAGCGCGTCGAGCGCGCCCAGCGGCTCGTCCATCAGCATCACCGCCGGATCACAGGCGAGCGCGCGCGCAATCCCCACGCGCTGCTGCATGCCGCCCGACAACTGGTAGACCGGCTTGGCGGCGACGCTTTCCAGCCCGACCGCCGCCAGCTTTTCATGGGCGATGCGCAGCCGCTCGGCGCGCGCCACGCCGCGCAGGCGCAGGCCCAGCGCTACGTTGTCCTCGACGCTGAGCCAGGGCATCAGCGCGTGCTTCTGGAACACCACGCCGCGTTCGGCGCCGGGGCCGTGCACGGGCTTGCCGCTCAGCCGGATCTCGCCTTCCGACGGCTCCATGAAGCCTGCGATGCAGGACAGCAAGGTGGTCTTGCCGCAGCCCGAGGCCCCCAGCGCGACCACGAAGTCGCCGCGCTCCATGGTGAGGTTGACCTGCGACAGGGCCAGCGTCTTCGCGCCGCCCGCCGTGCCGTAATTGACGCTGACATTATCGATTTCGAGTTGGTACATGATGGCTCCCCGAACAGGACTTGCTGGGCCGCCGCGCTGCAAACAGCGTGCGGCGGCCGGCTTCAGTGACGCGGCGCGGTCTCAGCGCAAGGCCCGCTTGGCCCATTCCGCGTTGACGCCCGGACCATAGTCCGGCAGCACGGCCTGGATGGTGCCTTGCTCCTTGAGGAACTGCGCCGCCGACTGCAGCGCGCGCGCCGCGCCGCCGCCGAGCCAGCGCTCGGAGACCTGCTCCTGCAGCGTCGGGAAGCTGTACAGCGCCATGCTTGCGGGCACGGTTTCGGGCTTGGCGCCCGAGATCTTGGCCACGGCCTTCACCATGGGGGAGTCCGCGGTCCAGGCTGCCTTGTTCTTGCGGTAGTTCTCGTCCGCGGCGGCCAGCACGCGCACCAGCTTGACCATGAACTCGGGGTTCTCGCGCGCAAACTTCTTGTTGGCGATCATGCCGTCGAAAGTGGCCTTGCCGGTGTCGGCAGCAATCTGCCCGGAGGTGGTCAGCACCGTGCCGGACTGCTTGAGCTTGGCCAGCACCGGGTCCCAGATAAAGGTGGCGTCGATATCGCCGCGCTCCCATGCGGCCGCCACCTCGGGCGGGCGCATATTGACGATACGCACGTCCTTCGGATTGATCTTGGCGCGCTCCAGTGCGACCAGCGTGTGGTAGTGCGTGGTCGACACGAACGGCACACCAACGCGCTTGCCCTTCAGGTCGGCGATGCTGGCGATCTTGCTGCCGTTGCGCGCGACCATGGCTTCAGCCGCGTTGATGTCGTCGAGGATCCAGAACAGCTCGACATCCAGGCCTTGCGACAGGGCGGATGCGATCGGCGAGGTGCCCGCTTCGCCGATGGCGATCTGGCCCGAGGCCATGGCCCGGATCACGTCGCCGCCGCCGCCGAACTGCCGGAACGAGACCGTATAGCCGGTCTGCTTTTCCAGTTCCTTCATGTCCTGCGCATAGCGCCAGGGCACCACCATGTCCTGGTAAGCAATCACTACATTCTTGCTTTGGGCCTGCACGGTCTGTGCGGCCGGCGCCAGCGCCGCCGCCAGGGCGAAATACATCGCGATCTGCTTGATCCACCGCATGGTTGTGCTCCTCGGATGAGAAATGGGTTTGGGGGTCACGGCTTTATAGGTGAGCCCGATTCCGGGCCTATAGGACCAGTTGCCGGGATTCGCTGGGACCAGAACCGGCCGCGCGCGCGCAGGCCGCGCCGGGCCGCGGGGAGCGGTGGCGCGGGGCGGCGTCAATCATGGAATTCCTGTACCGGCTGCGGCGCGCGTCGGGGCCGCGCCAGAGGCGCTTCGGCGCTCAGGCGCTCAGGGAGAACCCGGAGTCGAAGGTCTGCCGCACATCGAGCCGCTGCCGCAGCAGGCCGGCCTTCAGGTAGAAGTCTGCGGTACGCTGCTGCTCGGCGATCAGTGCGGCGTCGATGGGGCGCCACTGCGTGCGGCGCCGCTCGAACTGCAGCCGCGCCGCCTGCGGCGAGATGCCGATGATGCGGGCCAGCGCTGCCGAGAAATCCGGCACATGCTGATAGGACCACTGCTGCGCGCGCACCACGCGGTGCAGGAAATCCTGCAACACCGCGCGCTTGCTCGCCAGCGCGGTGTCGGTCGCGGCCAGGTAGCTGAGGCCTGACCACAGCCCGCGGCCGCTGACCAGCACGCGTGCGTGCTGGCTGGTTTCCGCCATCGCGGTATAGGGTTCCCACGTCGCCCAGGCATCGATCGAGCCGCTGCTGAGCGCCAGCTTGGCATCCGCGGGCGGCAGGAAACGCAGGTTGGCGTCCTCAGGCCTCAGCCCCGCGGATTCCAGCGCCTTGAGCGCGATCAGGTGTCCGATCGAGCCGCGGTTGGTGCCGATGCTTTTGCCTTTCAGGTCGGCTGCCTGCCGCAGTGGCGAGTCGGGCCGCACCAGCACTGCCGTGCCGTAGGGGTCAGAGCGGTTCGCACCGATCAGCCTGATGCGCGTGCCCGCCGCCAGCGCGAAGATGGCCGGCGCATCGCCGATCGGGCCGCTGTCGACCGCGCCCGCGTTCAGCGCCTCGGCCAGCGGCGCCGCGGCGGGGAACTCGGTCCATTGGATGTCGTAGCCCAGGCCCTCGAGCGCGTTGGCGGATTCGAGCAGGGCGCGCAGGCCGCCCTTCTGGTCGCCGGCCTTCAGCACCTGGCGTCCCTGCGCGTGCGCATGGCCGGCGGCAAGGGTGGTGAAGGCAAGGGTGGGGCCATAGGCAAGGGCGGCGGTGGCGGCGGTGCCGCGGCGCAGGAACTGGCGTCGGGAAGCGGTCATGGCGTACGGGGTGATCGATATCAGGACCCCCGAACGTACGCGGCCCGCGCCCGGCCACCAACGAATTAATCCGCGATTCGATATGCGTGCTACGCGCGGCGGGCCGCATGCGCCCGCCATGCCTCAATCGAGTCCGGTGGACTCGGCGGGATCCCGTTGCGAACGGATGTCTTCCGGACTGAGCAGGATGTAGCCCAGCGACTTGAGCAGCTGCACGGCTTCCAGTTCGGCGTCGAGATACACCGGCCGTTCCGAGGCCCGGGCGCGCTGCGCTGGCGGGGGCCACCCGCCGCTGCCGTGCGCGCCCAGCGGCGCCGATGGGGACAATGGCGACGACGGCGCGGTGCCCTGCAGCCAGCGCGCGGTCAGGATGCGGCAGTGCTCCAGGTTGGGCTTCCACGTCACGTCGACGGCCGCATTGAACCTGCCGGTGCAAAGACGCAGCCGCTTCAGTGCCGTCAGCCAGGCGACGAAGGCCTCCGTCTCGGTGGGCGGATAGCCGCGCAGCAGCGTCTCGAGATAGCCCTGCGCCGTGCCGCCGTCGAGCGTCGGGTCGTCTTCCAGCAAGGCGATCTCGAGCGCCACGTGCTTGCGGCCGTCGTGGTCATAGATGGTGCATTCGCCGTCGACCACGCCTTCGCCCAGCAGCTCGCACAGCAGCGCCCAGGCCCGGGGGTTCTTGTCGAGCCGGCTTTCCAGCGTGGGGTCGATGCGGGCCAGCAGGTCAGGCATGGTGCGGGCCTCGCCGGACTGGACGGCCGCGGCAAACGCCATCGCATTGGCGGACGGCTTGTCACCGTGTGCCAGCCGTTGCAGCGACGCATCCTTGAGTTCGCCGATTTCCGCGGCGGTATCCACCGCGTGCATCCAGGCGTAGTCCTCCAGGCTGGCGCACAGCTTGCGTGCGGCGCGGGCCAGCTGGCCGGCCAGGGACTGGACAAAACCGGTGCACAGGGCGCAGCGGCACTCAAGCCGGCCGGCGTGCAGGAAGCCGGCATACAGCCGTTCCTGGTGTCCGCAATGCGCGCATTCCAGCGAAAAGCCGCCCTGGCGCACGGGGCGCTGCGTCGCCAGCAGGCCGTCGACCTGGTAGTGGGCCCGCCCGCCGCAGCATGGGCACAGCCATTGCAGCTTGTGGGCGCCGTCGCGCGGCGCCACGGCGCGCTCGAACTGGCGTGCGATAGCGCTGCGCGGAATGCCCTGGGCGCGTCCGACCACGTCGGCGCAATAGGCCCAGTAGCAGTATGAGTGGGCCGCCGCGGCCTGTTCCGCGGACAGGCGCCGCAGGGCCGGCAACACGGCCGCGGTGCGCCGCATCTCCGGAGCGATGGCGTCGATCAGCGCCTGGCCGCCCGGCATCGCCGCCTCGAGCGCGGCGCGGCTCTGCTCGAGGAAATCGGGCACATAGACCCGTCGTATGAAATCTTCGTTCTCGAGCCAGAACAAATGGCCCGGAAGCGCTTCCAGTGCCTCGATGCCGTCCCTGACTTCCGTCATGCCGGCGCAGGCGAGAAACGTGAACGGCTTACTGAACAGGAATTCGTCTGTCATGTTGTCGTCAACGGTGTACCCCGCCCATGAGCCCCCAACAAGCTCGTGTGCGATCGTCTCACCCCGTGACTAGGCCAAGGCAAACGCACGGGAAGCGCCAGCAGGGTGGCGCAACCCGTTTGGGGGACTTTCCCCTTCTTCTTTTCAGTCTGTTCTGAACGCTGCGCGGATTTTCTTTCGCCGCACTGGACAGGATAGGCGACGCGGCGGCGTCCTTACAAAGGAATCCAGCATGCCGGGCACAATCACCAGCGCTGTGCAACCAGGCGCGGCAGTGATGATCTCGGCTCCCGCAAGCCCGCGGCGACAGCACCAGGCAGCCCGCGCCGCAGGCCCGCCCTTACAGCGGGGCCGGCTGGGGCGGCGCCGCGGGCTTCTTGCCGCCGCCGCTGTAAGCGAAGTACCGGGCCTTGGCACCCCTGGCCCAGTAAGCCACGGTGAAGTGCTTGCTGTCGCGCCCGTAGAGCAGTTCCAGGCTGCCATTGGCCGCGCTCCATTCGGCGTAGCCGTTCTCGGCCGCGCCTTCGGTCTTGCGCAGGGCGGCATAGCGTTCGTCCAGCTTTTTGCGTACGTCTTCCAGTGCCGGGCGTTCGAACGTCATGGTGATCAGCGCCACCGCATCCTGGGCGTCGCAGTTCAGCACCACGCGCGTCAGGCCCGGCAGATGGAAGCGTTCCAGGTGCTTCAGTTCGACCGTGTCGCCACCGGCCCACTCGGACGTGCCGGTTTTTGCATGATTCTGCGGCGGCGCCAGGCGCGAGCACCTGGCCTTGCCCAGCTCAAGCCCAAGGGGCGCCGCAGTGTTGCCGGCCGCCTCTGGCTGGGCAGCGGTGGTGGCGGCGTGGACGGAAACGGAGGCCAGCAGTGCGGCGCAGAACAAGGCAAACGGCTTCATCTTGAGGCGGGAAAGGGCTGTCACGGTAAGGAATCGGGTTGGTGGCAGGATTCTAAGGCTTTCTTGCCCCGCGATTGGTCCCGCGATGGGCTGGCCCGCCGCATTGCCGCCTGAATGGGTGAGCCTAGGCTATGGCATGGCCGGCGCCGGCATCCATCGCCGCGTGCCTGCCCAGAACAGCAGCGCCAGCAAGCTGACCCCAGCGCCTAACGTACAGACGCCGCGCCAGCCGGCCGCGTCGTAGGTCGCCGTGGCGGCGATCGCGCCCAGGCCGCTGCCCGCCGCATAGAACAGCATGTAGGCGCCGACCAGCCGGCTGTGCGCGGTGGCATCGGCGCGAAAGATCATGCTCTGGTTGGTGACATGGATGGCCTGGCCGCCCAGGTCGAGCAGCACGATGCCGGCAGCCAGCAGCCACAGCGAGTGGTCCAGCCATGACAGCGGCAGCCAGGCGGCCACCAGCAGCACCAGGGCCGCGAGCGTGGTGCGCTGGCCCAAGCCCTGGTCCGCCCAGCGTCCCGCGCGCGCCGCCGCCAACGCACCGGCGGCCCCGACCAGCCCGAAGGCGCCGATGGCCGTGTGCGAAAGCTGGTAGGGCGGGGCGCTCAGCGGCAGCACCAGCGCGCTCCAGAAGATGTTGAACGCGGCGAACATCAGCAGCGCGATCGTGCCGCGGATCTGCAAGACCCGGTCGCGGCGCAGCAGTGCGAACATCGATGCCACCAGGCTGGCATAGCGCATGCGCTGCGCGGGGCCGGGCAACGCCGGCAGCGACCGCCACAGCAGCAAGGCCAGCACCAGCATTGCGGCGGCGGCGCAGACATAGACACTGCGCCATCCGGCGATGTCGCTGACGCCGCCGGCCACCACGCGCGCCAGCAGCAACCCGGCAAACACGCCGCCCTGCGCGGTGCCGACCACGTGCCCGCGTTCCCGCGGCGCTGCAGCGGCCGCGGCATAGGCGATCAGTCCTTGCGTCATGGCCGTGCCGAGCAGGCCGGTCAGCAGCATTCCCGCCAGCAGCATCGTCACGGACGGCGCCAGCGCCACGGCGGCCAGCGCGCTGGCCAGCGCCAGCACCTGCGCCAGCATCAGGCGGCGGCGCGGCAGCAGGTCGCCGAGCGGCACCAGCAACAGCAGCGCCAGCGCGCAGCCGGCCTGGGTGGCGGTGACCACGCCGCCGATGGCCGCGGCGCCAATGTGGAAATCGGCCATCAGCGCATCCAGCAGCGGCTGCGCGTAATAGACGTTAGCCACGCTCAGGCCGCTGGCGCATGCGAACAGCAGCACGGCGGCGCGGGGCATGGGTGCTGGCACTGCGGCGGGGCGGGATGGGGGCGATGCCGTGTCCGGCGTGGAGGAACAGGTTTCCATACGCTTCCAGGTGGTTGCAAAATAAAACCAGTTGAAGCGTAAGCCTATCGGTTTTAAAATGCAACCACTTTTGGCAAGGCAATGTGCCCAAGGCAAACAGACATGGTTACCCGCAAGGACCCGAGCGAAGATACCTGCCCCGTTGCGCGCACCCTGGCGCTGGTCGGCGACCGCTGGTCGCTGATGATCGTGCGCGATGCCTTCGACGGCATGCACCGCTTCAGCGACTTCCAGCGCAGCCTGGCGGTGGCGCGCAATATCCTGTCGGACCGCCTGCGCCGGCTGGTGGACGCCGGCATCCTGGCGACCCGCCCGGCCTCGGACGGCAGCGCTTATCAGGAGTACGTGCTGACGGAAATGGGCGAGAGCCTGTTCCCCATCGTGCTGGCGTTGCGCCAATGGGGCGAACGCCACCTGTTCGCGCGCGGCGAGCGCCGCTCGCAGATGGTGGAAAAGCGCACCGGCAAGCCGGTGCCGCTGATGATGCCGCGGTCCAGCGATGGCGAGGTGCTGTCGCACGCGGACGCGGAGGTGCGCAAGCCGCGGTAGGCAAGCCTGTGCTTTGAGGGGCGGTGCGTTTGCCCGTGCTTGCGGCACGGGCAAGCGGGCCTGAGTTTCAGCTGCCCCGATACGTCCCGAAGCTCCACGGCGAACACAGCAGCGGCACATGGTAGTGCTGCGCGGCATCGGCGATGGTAAAGCGCACCGGCACGATGTCGGCAAAGACGTCGGGGGTGCGGAAGTAGTCCGCCACCCAGAAGCGCAGCTCGAACTCGCCGGTGCGCGCCTGCGCCGGCGGCAGCATCGGCGCGTCGGTGCGGCCGTCGTGGTTGGTGCGGGTGCGCGCGAGCAGCCGCGGCGGCTGCACCGCGACGTCGAACAGCTCGATCTGCATGCCGGCCACCGGGCGGCCCAGGGATACGTCGAGCACATGCGTGCTGATACCTGCCATGATGCGATGTCTCCGGGTGGGGCGGCGGGCTCAGCTGCCGCGGTAGTAGTTGTAGCTCCACGGCCCGAACAGTACGGGCAGGTGGATGCGCTGGCTGGCGTCGGTGACGCGCACGCGCAGCGGGATCTTCGACAGGAACGACGGTTGCGGCAGGCAGGCCTTGCGCGCGGCGAAGTACTCGTCGGCGTGCAGGATCAGCTCATAGGTGCCGGTGCGGTAGCTGTCGCCGATCAGCAGCGGCGGTTCGCTGCGGCCGTTGGCGGCCAGCGTGACGGACTGCAGCGGCGTGCGCTGGCCATTGTCGATGCGGAACATCTCGACGCGCATGCCGGCCGCGGGCGTGCCGTGGTAGGTGTCCAGCGCATGCAGCGTCAGGCGCGGGCTCAGGCCGCCTTGCTGCACCGGTGCGGCGGTCTGGTTGGGGGCCGGCGCGTCGGGCGTGGCGCCCCAGCTGGCGCTGGCCAGCAGCGCGCCGCCACCCAGCGTGATCGATTGCAGCGCGAAGCGCCGGCGGGCGGGATCAACGGTGTGGTCGTCCATCTCAGGCTCCCTGACGGGCAGGCTTGCCGCGCAGCTGGCGGATGCCCACCAGCACCAGTACCGCGGCCAGTACTTCGATCACCGCCACCAGGTACAGCCCGGAGCTGAGCTTGCCGGTGGTGTTCTTGATCAGCCCCATCACATACGGCGCGCCGAAGCCGGCCAGGTTGGCGACCGAGTTGATCAGCGCCACGCCCACCGCGGCGGCGCTGCCGGCCAGGTAGCGGTTGGGCAGCTGCCAGAACACCGGGATCGCGCTCATGGTGCCGACCAGCGCGGCGGTCATCGCCAGCAGCGCGATCACCGGCGACAGCACCTGCGCCCCGAGCAGCACGGCCAGCACGGCCATGGCGCTGCCGCCGACCAGCGCCGCGCCGCTGAAATGCCAGCGCACTTCATTGCGGCGGTCGGAATGCGCGCCGTTGAGGATCATGCCGGCGGCGCCGCACAGGTAGGCCACCGCGGCGATCCAGCCCACCGCCATCGGCGTGGTGAAGCCCACGTCCTTGATGATGGTCGGGATCCAGAAGGTCAGCGTCGAATTGGCGCATAGCAGGCAGAAGAAGATCGCGATCAGCAGCCACACCTTGGGATTGGTGAAGAGGGTGCGCCAGTCGTGGCCGCGCTCGCCCTGGGCGGCGTGGTCGCGCTTGAGCGCGTCGTGCACCACGCGCTTCTCGGCGTCGGACAGCCAGCGCGCCTGCTCGGGCTTGTCGGTCATGTAGAACCAGGCAAAGATGCCGGCCAGCACCGACGGGATGCCTTCCAGGATAAACAGCCACTGCCAGCCGTGCATGCCGTTGACCCCGCCCATGCTGGTCATGATCCAGCCGGCCAGCGGGCCGCCCAGCACGCCGGCGATGGCCGACGCCGACATGAAGGTGCCGAAGGCGCGCGCGCGGCGCTGCGACGGGTACCAGTAGGTCAGGTACAGGATCACGCCGGGATAGAAGCCGGCTTCGAATGCGCCCAGCAGGAAGCGCAGGAGGTAGAACTGCGTGGGCGTGGTGACGAAGGTCTGCAGCATGCAGATCACGCCCCAGCAGATGGTGATGCGCATGATCGTCTTCTTGGCGCCGATCTTCTGCAGCAGCATGTTCGACGGCACTTCGAAGAAGAAGTAGCCCAGGAAGAAAATGCCGGCGCCCAGCCCATACACGGCTTCGCTGAAGCCCAGCGAATCCAGCATCTGCAGCTTGGCGAAGCCGATGTTGACGCGGTCCAGCCAGGCCAGCACCCATAGCACCCCGAGGAAGGGGAGCAGGCGCCAGGTCACCTTGCGGTAGACGCTGTCCTCGGCGTCGTCGGCGGTGCCCGCGAATACCGGGACGCCTTGTTTCGTGATCGACATGATGTCTCCTGTCTTGTGTGTTCTGCCAGGTCCAGCCTTGCGGCAAAAATGCATGCGGCCCGCCGGGTTGGGAGCAAGTATATGAATGGCCCGCCGATGCGAAACGAGGGGGCTGGTATAGGCCCCATAGCAGCGTCGATATGGGCTGCAATGCCTTGCCTGGCGCGGGTTTGCGGCGATCGGCGGCGGCCTTGCCCCGACCTATGGATTACCCTGAGCAGGCCGTTCGGGACCACCCGCGCGGGCTGGCCGGCCGCGCTTGTCCGGGTTGCACCGGTTGCCGTGCGGTGCGCGACACGCTACAAAGTCGCCATTGGCCGGCGCGCCGGCGCCGCCGGTAGCGGCGGCCACCGCACGCGCCCGGCCTTTCCCGATTCCTTCCACGGACCCAATATGATTCGCGCCGACGACCCGTTCGACACCTACCTGCTGCGGGTGCTGTGCATCCTGATCGCCGAGCAGAGCGTGTCGCGCACCGCGATCCGCCTGAACCAGTCCCAGCCGGCCATCAGCGCCGCGCTCAAGCGCTTGCGCGCGATCTTCAACGACCCGCTGCTGACGCGCGAGAAAAACGTGATGGTGCCGACCGAGCGCGCGCTGCAGCTGGCGCGCAATGCCCAGGCCGCGCTCAGCGCGCTCGACAACCTGCTGGTCTCGGACGACCGCTTCGACCCGGCCACCACCGAGCAGAGCTTCGTGGTGGCGATGCCGGACTACCTGGCGCCGCCGTTCTTCGCGCACGTGGTGCGCGCCGTGCGCCGCGCCGCGCCGCATGCGCGGCTGTCGGCGCTGCCGCTCGGGGCCAGCTTCGACTATGAGCAGGCTTTGTCGGCGGGCGCGGTCGATATCGTGATCGGCAACTGGCCCAATCCGCCCGAGCACCTGCACCTGTCGGTGCTGCTGGAAGACGAGGTGGTGTGCGTGGTGGCGCAGGACAGCGTGCATGCGCAGCCCGGCAAGTTCACCGCGCAGGCCTACCTGGGCGCCTCGCATATCGTGCCGACACCGTATTCGCGCGACCAGCGCGGCCTGGTCGACGCGGGCCTGAGCACCATGCGCGTGCACCGCGACAACCGCGTCAGCTGTCCTTACTTCAATCTCGCGCCCAGCCTGATCCCCGGCACCGACCTGATCCTGACCACGGCACGCCACTTCGCCAACTACCATGCGCAGCATGTGCCGCTGGCGGTGCTGGAGCCGCCGATCGAGTTCCCCTTCATGCGCTTCTACCAGCTGTGGCATCCGTCGCGCCACCGCTCGGCCGCGCATGTCTGGCTGCGCGGCATGCTGACGGCGGCCTCGCAGGCACTGCGCGACCTGCGCGACATGCATCGTTAGCGGTATCGGTTTCTGTTATGCGATCTATAGGGCGCGGGCTCTCGCCGCTGCGGCGGGGCGTTCCTATACTCGGCCCCGTATTCAACGATTCCCCCTTGCGCGGGATCCCTACGGGAGCAGCCTCCATGTCTCAACCACTCGACCTGGCGTCGGTCAACGCGCTGGACGAAGCGGCCTTCGCCGACGCCTTCGGCAGCGTGTTCGAACACTTTCCGCAGGCCGCGGCGGGCGCCTGGGCGCAGCGGCCGTTCGCCTCGGTGACGGCGCTGCATGGCGCCATGATGGACGTGGTGCGCAAGCTGGACGAGCCGCGCCAGCGCGATTTCCTCAACCTGCACCCGCAGCTGTCGGCGCGCAATATCCGCGCGGGGACCATGACGGCGGATTCCAGCGCCGAACAGAAGAGCGCCGGGCTGGATGCGATGTCGGTGCAGCAGGAGACCGCGCTGGAGCAGCTCAACGCCGACTACCAGGCGCGCCACGGCTTTCCCTTCATCATCTGCGTGCGCCACTACACGCGCGAAGGCATCTTCGCCGCCTTCGAGCGCCGCATCGGCCGCAGCACGCAGCAGGAGCTTGACGAGGCGCTGGCGCAGATCGCGGCCATCACCCGTGGCCGGCTGGCGGCGCGCCTGGCCGGCTGAGCGCGGCGCCTAGCCGAAGGCTTCCAGGCCCAGCGCCAGCAGTCCCACCAGGATCAGGCTGAGTGCCCAGACCAGCTCCAGGTTGAACCAGCTGCGCGAGACGAAGCGCAGCCCCAGGTAGCGGTAGACCAGCCACGCCATGGCGCCGCCCACGGCAAACATCGCCAGCGTATGGAGCAGGGCAACCACCAGCGCCATGCCCAGGTTGGCACCGGCGAGCGTGGCGGCGGCCTGGTGCCCCGGATCGTTATCGGCGCGGCACAGGCCAAGATAGATCGGCACCAGCATGAGCCCGGCGCCATGCGCGATCGCCACCGCGAACGACCACAGCGCCAGCCGCGATGGCGCGATGCGCACCAGTGCCCGCGGATGGCCGCGCCTGAGCAGCAGCACGATGCCGCAGCCGACCAGCAGCACGCTGGCGCCGATGCGGATCTGCGCCTGCCAGGCGACCAGGGCCGCCAGCATGCCGAACGGCAGCGTCACCGCCAGCACCGCAAGCGCGTGCCCGGCCGCCAGATACCCCAGCGCGGCCACCAGGGCGCGGCTGCTGTGCGCCAGCATTCCGTTCGATACCGCCAGCGGCCATCCCATCGCGGGATTGATGCCGTGGTAGAGGCCGCTGGCCAGCACTGCCGACCACAGGCCGAGCTGTTCCCAGGCGTGACCGGTCAAGCCCTGGCCGAGGGGTAGCAAAATGAATCGGTCGAGCAGTCGCCGCCTTCCAGCCGGATCTGGTGCGCGCGATAGCCTTCGGGAAACTCGACCCAGTAATCGTCGGCCAGCGTCAGGCCGCCGTCCGGCCCGGCCTGCGCCATGACCTGCGCGCCGGGAACGCCGCCGGGGTAGAACTGCTGGTCCCAGGTGGAGTATAGCGAGTTGGTCCAATAGACGCGTTGGCCGTCGCGGCTGATCTCGACCATCTGCGGACCGCCGGCGAAGGGCTTGCCGTTGGGGTGGGGGGTGCGGCGGACTATGCCGCCGAGATGGACCGAGCCGGCGAGCCGGGGCTTGCGCGGCTCGGTAACGTCGTACTGGCGCATCTCGCCCGTGCCCCAGCAGGACACATAGAGGAACCTGTCGTCCAGCGACAGATCGATATCGGTCACCAGCGGCGGCACCGCGCCGAAGCCTTGCAGCAGCGGCGGCAGCTGGCTGGCATCGGCGGGTTCCGCCGGGATCGTCGCCGTCTTCTCGGCGTGGAACTTGCCGTCTTCGCGCCACCACGTCCAGATCGAGCCTTCCAGGTTGGTGGTGTCGACCACTACGCCGACGAAGCCGTACTCGCGCACCGGATCATGCGCGGGCCGGACTTCCAGCGCCATCTGGTGATTCGCCCCCAGGTCGATGGTCTGCACGTTGCGCCGCGCCCGCAGGTCCCAGAAATGCAGCTTGTGCCCGTAGCGGTTGCCCAGCAGGTCCTCGGGCACCAGGCCGTTCTCGAACTGCGGCGGCAGGGCCCATTCGCTCGATACCATGTAGTCGCGCGGCAGGTTCCACCAGAAATCGTAGTGCTTCTGCTGCTCGCCGCGGTCGATCTCCCAGCGGCCCAGCACCTCGAAGGTCTCGCAGTCCATGATGAAGATGCCGGGCGCGCCATCGGTGCCGTCCGTCCCGCCGCCGCCAAGCGTGCTGACATAGATGCCTTCCGGGCCGCAGTGCACGGTATGGGGCCGCGAATAGCCGGTCTTGCGGAAGATCTCGTCCGGCTCGACGATCTTGTGGATACGCGCCTGGGTCGGGTGCGGCTTGGTGTCGACGATATACAGGCGCGACGAGCGCATCCCTGGAATGATCAGGTAGCGCCGCTCCAGGAACGCATGGCCGGTCAGCGGCGACAGCGACGACGAACAGGCGTTCCAGCCGAAGTGATGGAGTTCGTCGCCGTGGTGGGTCATCGGTACGGTGTGCACCACCTGGCTGTAGGTCGGCGATCCGGGCTTGACGTCGATCACCGCGAGCGCATCGGGCTGCGCCCCGCCGGGGCTGAGCAGCACCGTATAGGCAAAGGATTCCGCGGGGGCACGGCTCGCAAGCTCCGGCGAGGCGTGAAACGTCGGATCTGGCCGCATGTTCATGGTGAGCCCTCCTGGTCCTGCCGGACCTGCGACATCGCCGGTACGTCACTTGGCGCCTGGCCGAGTGCACGGGAAGCCTACCTAGACTAGGTCGTTATGAATTCCGAGTCAAAGCCGCGCGTGCCGCCATGCCGGCGGGATTCATGCAGGCGGAAGGTCTGGTTTGCGAAATACAGATTGCCGGAAACCCGCGCATCGCGCAGAAATGAGGCCTGGCGAGTGAAATGGAAATCCAATCGATGGACGCGGCAAGAGCTGAACACCAGGGTGGGGCATACAGCCTCGACAATCCGGCGCTGGAAAGCATCGGGGTCAGGATCACCCACTGGCGCGACGACTACGTGGAGCTGGAACTGCCGCTCGCGCCCAACATGCTCAACCGCAGCCGCGTCGTGCATGGCGGCACGCTCTGCACCTTGCTCGATGCCGCCACCGGCTATGCCGGCCTCTACGCCGCGCCAGGCGAGACGCCGCGCCACGCGGTCACGCTGTCGCTGACCTCGAACTTCCTGAGCAACGGGACCGGCAAGCTGCTGACCGCGAAGGGCATGGTCGACCGCCGCGGGCGCTCGATCTTCTTTTCGCGCGCGGAGGTGTGGCTGGATGGCGAGCTGCTGGTGGCAACCGGCGTTGCCACGATGAAGTACCTGAAGTAGGCGGCCCGTCTCAGGCGCCGTCCTGGCGCCAGCGCGTCGGCGACTTGCTGAACTGCGCCGCGAACCAGCGCGAGAAGGCGCTCGGTTCCGAAAACCCCAGCAGCGTGGCGACCTGCGCCAGCGGCCGCCGCGGATCCTGCAGATGGCGCTGCGCAAGCTCGCGCCGCACTTCATTGACCAGCGCGGAGAAGGTAATGCCATCCTGTTCGAGTTGGCGCTGCAGGGTGCGCGGGCTGGTGCCGAGGCTTTGCGCGACCTGTTCCACCGCGCCGCGTCCGCGCGGCAGCAGCTGGTTGAGGGTGCGCCGCACCTCCGCGGCGATGGAAGGCTTGCCGGCCCCCGGCTGCAGGTCGAGAAAGCTGCGGGCGTAGCCGGCCAGGCTGGCATCGGCCAGCGGGTTGACGCGGTCCAGGTCGCCGCTGGCGAGCACCAGCCCGTCGAAGTCCGAACCGAATGCGAGGCGTTGCCCGAACAGGCGCCGGTGGATCCGCAGGTCGGCCGGCGCCGCATGCGCGAAATGCACGCTGTGCGGCATCCACGACTCGCCCAGGATGGCGCGGATCAGGCTCTGCAAGGCGGCCACGGTCAGTTCCATGGCCTGCCTGCCGGGCTGGTGCCGGCCGGTCTGCAAGGTCACGTGCAGCACCGTGATGCCGGGATACTCGGTGACCAGGATGGCGATGGAATCGCTGAGCCAGTGGCGGTAGCGCTCGATCTCGGCCAACGCGTCGCGCAGCGTGGGCTGGTGCTGCAACAGCAGGCTGACCGGACCGAAGTCTGACAGCCGCCACGATTCCCCCACCATCAGGCCAAGCGAATGGCAGCCCGTCACCCGGGCCGAGGCTTCCAGCACTTCCGCCAGGCGCGCTTCGGGGATGCGCAGGTCGGGCGTGTACAGGCAGGCCTGGTCGAGGCCGGCCTGGGCCACCATCCGCACCGGGTCCAGGCCCGCGCCCCGGGCAATTGCCAGGTATTTGGTCAGCGATGCGCTGCGAACAAGGACGGTCATAGGCTGCCGCGGGGGTGGGTGGGGGCGTCGGTCGTGTCCGTCGTCAAATGGCAAATCGTGGCGCGACCGGTCAAGGGTGCTGCGCCGCGGCTGTCTGACAATGGTTCCACGCCGCGCCCATGATAGCGGCGCGGGCAGGACACCACAATCAGGAGACAGCCTTGGCAAAAGCCATTCGCATGTACGAGACCGGAGGACCCGAGGTTCTCCGCTACGAGGACGCCGAAGTCGGCGATCCGGGTCCGGGCGAGGTACGGATCCGCCACGTCGCCGTCGGGCTGAACTATGCCGACACTTACTTCCGCAACGGCACGTACCCGGTGCCGCTGCCCAGCGGCATGGGGGTGGAGGCTGCCGGCGTGGTGCAGGCAGTCGGTGCCGGCGTGACCCACATCGCGGAAGGCGACCGCGTCACCTATACCGGCTTTACCAACACGCTGGGCGCGTACAGCACCGAGCGCCTGGTGCCCGCCGCGCCGCTGATCCGCCTGCCGGATGCGATCGGCTTCGAGACCGCCGCCGCGATGACCATGCGCGGCCTGACCTCGGCCTACCTGATGCGCCGCATCTACCCCTTCAGCGGCGGCGAGACCATCCTGCTGCACGCGGCTGCCGGCGGCGTGGGGCTGATCGTCTCGCAGTGGGCCAAGCTGCTCGGCCTGACCGTGATCGGCACGGTGTCCACCGCGGCCAAGGCCGAACTGGCGCGCGCCCATGGCTGCGCTCACATCATCGACTACAGCCGCGAGGACGTGGCCAGCCGGGTGCGCGAGCTGACCGACGGCGCGGGCGTGTCGGTGGTGTTCGACAGCGTCGGCAGGGACACCTTCCAGGGCTCGCTGGATTCGCTGACGCGGCGCGGGCTGATGGTCTGCGTCGGCACGGCCTCGGGCACGATCCCGCCGTTCGATCCGCAATGGTTGGCAAGAAAGGGCTCGCTCTACCTGACCCGCCCGGCGCTGGCCGACTACATCGCCGATCCTGCCGAGAAGGCGGAACTGGCCGCGGAAGTCTTCGGCCATGTGGCCGCGGGCCGGATCCGCATCGAGATCAACCAGCGCTATGCGCTGCAGGATGCGGTCCAGGCCCACCGCGACCTGGAGTCGCGCAAGACCACCGGTTCTTCGATCTTTGCGCTGTAAAGGAGCGTCCCCATGCGAGTCCAAGAACTTACCTGCAGCATCGGCGCCGAAGTGAGCGGCGTCAGCCTGGCCGACGCCGCGCGCGATGCGACGCTGTTTGCCGAGATCAAGTCCCTGCTGCTTGCGCACAAGGTGCTGTTCCTGCGCGGCCAGGACATCTCACGCGCGGACCACGTGGCGTTCGCGCGGCGCTTCGGTGAACTGGAAGACCATCCGGTGGCGGGGAGCGATCCCGACCATCCCGGGCTGGTCCAGATCTATCGCAGCGACAAGCGCGAGAACTACGAGAACAGCTACCACACCGACGGCAGCTGGCGCGAATGCCCGCCCATGGGCTGCGTGCTGCGTTGCATCGAGTCGCCGCCGGTCGGCGGCGACACCATCTGGGTCAACATGGCCGCGGCCTACGAGAACCTGCCCGACGAAATCAAGCAGCGCATCGCCGGCCTGCGCGCCAAGCACGGCATCGAGCATTCCTTCGGCGCCGCGATGAGCCCGGAGAACCGCGCCAGGCTTGCCGCGCAGTACCCCGCGGTCGAGCACCCGGTGGTGCGCACGCATCCGGAGACCGGCGAGAAGGTGCTCTATGTCTGTGGCTTCTCCACCCACTTTGTCAATTTCCACACGCCCGAGAACGTGCGCTACGGGCAGGACAAGACCCCGGGCGCGAGCCATCTGCTGAACTACCTGATCAGCCAGGCGGCGATTCCCGAATACCAGGTGCGTTTCCGCTGGCAGCCCAACAGCGTGGCCATCTGGGACAACCGCTGCACCCAGCACTACGCGGTGCAGGACTACTGGCCGGCGCCGCGCAAGATGGAGCGCGCCGCCATCATCGGCGACAAGCCGTTCTGAGCCGCGCCAGCGCCGCCAGGCCTGGCCGGTGCCATGACAAATGGAGACATGCCGTGCATTACCTCGATGGATCCCTGTTCCCCGAAAACCAGCAGCCGCTGATCATCACCGCGGCACCGTATGCGCCGGGCTGGCTGCCTTCCGATTTTCCGGAAGATATCCCGGTGACGATGGCAGACCAGGTCCAGAAAGCCGTTGACTGCTACAACGCGGGCGCGACGGTGCTGCACCTGCACGTGCGCGAGCTCGACGGCAAAGGCTCGAAGCGCCTGTCCAAGTTCAACGAACTGATCGCCGGGGTGCGCAAGGCCGTGCCGGAGATGATCATCCAGGTGGGCGGGTCGATCAGCTTCGCCCCGGAAAACGAAGGCGAAGCCGCCAAGTGGCTGTCCGACGACACGCGCCACATGCTGGCCGAACTCGATCCCGTGCCGGACCAGGTCACCGTGACGGTGAACACCTCGCAGATGAACGTGACCGAGCATGCCGAACTGGCGGATTTCAAGGGCACCTCGCGCGAGAATCCCGCGATCTTCAACGCCTACAAGGAAATGACGGTTCCCGCCCAGCCCGGCTGGGTCGAAGAGCATATCCGCCGTCTTTCCGCGGCCGGCATCCAGAGCGCATTCCAGTGCTACAACGTCAATAGCTTCGAATCCGTCGAGCGGCTGATCCGGCGCGGCATCTACAAGGGGCCGCTGGTGATGAACTGGGTCGCGATCAGCGGCGGCATGGATGCGCCGAGCGTGTTCAACCTTGCCAACATCGTCCGGGCCGTGCCGGACGGCGCCGTGCTGACCGTCGAAAGCTCCGTGCGCAACGTGCTGCCGGTGAACATGATGGGCATCGCGCTGGGGCTGCATGTGCGCTGCGGGACCGAGGACTGCCTCTGGAACCAGTCGCGCACGGCCAAGATGAGCACGGTCAAGCAGATCGAGCAGCTGGTGCGCATCGCGGGCGAATTCGGCCGCAAGGTGGCAACGGCACAGGAAGCGCGCGAGATCCAGAAGCTCGGTGTGTTCTACGACACGGTCGAGGAGACGCTGGCGGCCAACGGCTTCGCGCCGAACCGCAACGGCGGCAATCAGGGCTTCCTGCGCAAGGCCGCCTGACCCGAGCGGCCAGAAGCCGGCGATGGGCCGGCAGAAGGGCAAGGGCCGCAAACGACCGGCGCACGAAGGCGCACGACGGCGCCGGCCGCGGCCCTGGATCACCCTCGCATATTCGGAGACAACCATGAAGCAAGCACAACCGTCGGCGCGCCGCAGGGCGACGCTGTCATGCATGATCGGCCTGGCGCTGTCCGTGGCGCCGCTTGCGTTCCCCGCGGGCGCGCATGCCCAGGCGTGGCCGGCCAAGGTGGTCAGGATCGTGGTGGGCGGCCCCGCCGGCGGCACCGCCGACATCCTCGCGCGCCTGCTGGCCGAGGGGCTGACGCAGTCGCTGGGCAAGCCGGTGATTGTCGAGCAGAAGCCCGGCGGCGCCGGCGCGATCGCGGTCAGCACGCTGCTGTCGGCGCCGCACGACGGACATACGCTGCTGCTGATCCAGGGCGGCATCGTCTCCGAGACGCCGCTGGCGCTGAAGGTCTCGTTCGATCCGTTCAAGGACCTGAAGCCCATTGCCCAGGTGGCGCGCACCGGCCTGGTACTGGTGGGCAACCCGAGGCTGCCGGCGAAGAACTTCAGCGAACTGCTGGCCTACATCAAGAGCAAGCCGGGGCAGATCGACTATGCCTCGTATGCCGCCGGCATGCGCGGGCAGACCCTCGGGGTCCAGTTCAACCGCCTGGCGGGCGTGAACATGAGCCATGTCGGCTACAAGGGATCGCCGCCGGGGTTGCAGGATGTGATGGGCGGCCACGTGCCGCTGATGTTCGACGGCCTGGCCACCTCGCTGCCGCTGATCAAGGCCGGCAAGCTAAAGGCCTATGCCGTGGCCTACCCCAAGCGCATCCCCGCGCTGCCGGATGTGCCGACCTTCGCCGAGGTCGGCTTCCCGGCGATGACGGAGCCCGGCTGGATGGGCGTGTGGCTGCCGCCGGACGTGCCCGCGGCGGTGCAGGAAAAGATCCGCAACGCCACGCTGGCCATCGTGCAGCAGCCCGGCTACCGCAAGCACGTGGAAGACATGGGCATGGACAACGGGCAGCCGCTCAGCAGCGAGGCGCTGTCCAGGGAAGCGCGCGCGGCCTACGAGCGGCAGGCGGAACTGCTGCGCTCGATCCACTTCGTGCCGGAGTAGCCGCAAGCCGGTCCGGCCGGGGGCCTATCGTTTCCTGCGCCGGCGCGCGCCCGCGAACATCGACATGTCGCGCAGGATGCCGTCCAGCAGCGTATTGGCCGCCACGCCCAGCGGCCGGCCCGCTTTCACCAGCAGGCGCGCCTTGGCGGCTTCGAACAGCGGATGGGCGATCGGCAGCGTCACCAGTTCGCCGGATTGCAGTTCGCGGTAGGCGGCAAAGCCGCCGATCAGCGTGATGCCGTCATGGCGCTTGACGAAGTGCCGCAGCACCGCCAGCGAATTGGTGGTCAGCGTCGGGCGGATCTGGATGTTCTCGGCGTACGCCAGCATCTGCACCACCTGGCCCAGTCCGAACGCCGGCGGCATCATCGCCAGCGGATAGTCCGCCAGCTCATGCACGTCGACCTTGCCGCCGCGACGTGCCAGCGCATGCCCGGCATGCACCAGCAGCACCACCGGCTGCGATGACGTGGCCACCCAGGCGATGTCGGCATGGCTGGGCGGGTTGTAGGCCAGGCCGATATGGGCGCGGCTTTCCGCCACCTCTTGCAGCACGTTGTTGACCGGCAGGATGTCGACGGTCACGTCGAGCCGGGGATAGCGCGCGCAGAAATCCGTCAGCACTTCATCCATCAGGCCGTCGACATAGCCCTCGCTGGTGGCGATGCGCACCTGGCCGTGCTGTAGCCCGCGCAAGGCCTGCAGGCGGTCCTCGAACAGCTCCTGCTGGGCGCGGCAGCCGCGCCAGTACTCCAGCAGGTGCAGCGCGGCTTCGGTCGGCTGCACGCCGCGCGCATGGCGGTCGAACAGCGGCGCGCCGACTTCTTCTTCCAGCAGGCGGATCTGGCGCGTGATCACCGACGGCGACGTGTTGATGCTGTCGGCAGCGCCGCGGATCGAGCCGTGGGTCAGTACCTCGTGGAAATAGCGCAGCCTGCGCTGGTTCAGTTCCCGCATGTCGGTTCTCAAGGTCTGGTGTGGAAGGCGCCGGGCGTCGTGGTGTTGCCGGCCAGGCAACGATAGCCGACTTAAGTTGCTCTTGCTCTGTTTTTTCAGATGCCAGACGATCAACGCTGCCACCGACAGACATCGCGTCCACCAGAGCCGACCACCGGAGAGAGATCGACATGTCCGCAATCCTGCCCCCACGCACCCCGACGGAAAGTGGCAGCGCCGCGCAGCAGGCGCTGTACCGCAAGCTGAACTGGCGCCTGTTGCCGTTCCTGCTGCTGTGCTACACCTTTGCCTACCTGGATCGCGTCAACATCGGCTTCGCCAAGCTGCAGATGCAGAGCGAGCTCGGCTTTTCCGATGCGGTGTACGGACTGGGCGCCGGCATCTTCTTCTTCGGCTACGTGCTGTTCGAGATCCCGAGCAACCTGTTGCTGCCCCGGATTGGCGCACGCAAGACCATCAGCCGCATCCTGGTGCTGTGGGGGCTGACCTCGGCAGGCATGATGTTCGTGCGCGACGAGACCACCTTTTACGTGCTGCGCTTCCTGCTGGGCGTGTTCGAGGCCGGCTTTGCCCCCGGCATGATCTTCTACCTGACCTACTGGTACGGGCAGCGGCGCATGGCCCGGGTGATGGCGGTGGTGATGCTGGCCGGCCCCATCGGCGGCATCTTTGGCTCGCCGCTGTCCACTTGGCTGATGACAGCCCTGTCCGGTGCGCACGGCCTGGCGGGATGGCAATGGATGTTCCTGGTCGAAGGGCTGCCCTGCGTGCTGCTTGGCGCGCTGGCGCTGCGCGTGCTGGCCGACCGGCCGGCCGAGGCCAGCTGGCTCAGCGACGCGGAGAAGCGCATGCTCGCGGCCGAGTTGCAGGCGCCGCCGGGCGGGCACCAGTCGTTCGGCCAGGTGGCGCGCGATCCACGCGTCTACCTGCTGGCCTTTGCCTACTTCACCATGATCTGCGGCATCTACGCGGTGAGCTTCTGGCTGCCGTCTATCCTGAAGGCGGACGGCGTCACCGACACCATGCAGATCGGGCTGTATTCGATGATTCCTTATATTGCGGCAGCGCTTGCCATGATCGTGATCGGCCGCAGCTCGGATCGCCGCGGCGAGCGCCGCTGGCATAGCGCGGTGCCGGCCTTTGTCGGTGCGGTCGCGCTGGCCGGGGCTACGCTGTCGAGTGGCAACCTGCCGGTGTCGCTGCTGTGCATGACCATTGCCGCGGCGATGATGTGGGCCGCCTACACCGTGTTCTGGGCGATTCCGTCGCAATACCTGAAGGGCGATGCCGCGGCCGGCGGCATCGCGCTGATCAACACCATCGGCCTGGTCGGCGGCTTTCTCAGCCCGACCATCATCGGCACCGTGCGCACCGCCACCGGCAGCATGCAGGCCGGCCTGCTGGTGATGGTGGCGCTGCTGGTGGCCGGCGCGGCGGTGCTGGTGGCCAACCGGATGCCGTCGCCCGAGGGCGCGGTGGCGCCGGCCTGAGGCCGGACCTTCATTTCACGGAGAAAACCTTGGCAACACGGATCCTGGTCGCGGGCTTCCAGCACGAGACCAATACCTTCGCCCCGTCAAAGGCGACCTACGCCAGCTTCGAGCGCGGCGAGGGCTTTCCGGCGATGGTGCGCGGCGACGCCATGCGCGCGCTGCGCGACGTCAACATCCCGGCCGGCGGCTTCATGGCCGCCGCGGCGCGGCACGGCTGGACGCTGCTGCCGGTGATCTGGGCCGGCGCCAGCCCGTCCGCGCACGTGACCGAGGACGCGTACGAGCGCATCGCCGGAGAGATCGTCGCCGCGGCGCGTGCCGGCGGCTTCGACGCGGTCTATCTCGACCTGCATGGTGCCATGGTGGCCGAGCATACCGACGACGGCGAGGGCACGCTGCTCGCGCGCATCCGCGCGGCGGTAGGGCCCGGCGTGCCGGTGGTGGCTTCGCTCGACCTGCACGCCAACGTCACGCAGGCCATGCTGCAGGCGGCCGATGCGCTGGTGGCCTACCGCACCTATCCGCACGTGGACATGGCCGAGACTGGCGAACGCGCCGCGGCATTGCTGCAGCGCCTGCTGCAGGGCAGGGGGCCGCTGCATCGCGCGGTGCGCCGGCTGCCGTTCCTGATTCCGATCAACGGCATGTGCACGATGCTGGAGCCGGCGCGCGCCATGTATGCGCTGTTGCAGCAGCGCGAGCGTGGCGCCGTGGTGTCGCTGTCGTTCGCGCCGGGCTTTCCGGCCGCCGATTTTCCGGAATGCGGTCCGGTGATCTGGGGTTATGGCGAGGACGCCGATTCGGCCGAAGCGGCGGTGCATGCGCTGTACCAGCGCATGCTGGCCGACGAGCCCGCCTGGGAGGTGCCGTTCCTATCGCCTGACGAAGCCGTGCTGGAAGCAATGCGGCTGGCCGATGGGGCCACGCGTCCGGTGGTCATCGCCGACACCCAGGACAACCCCGGCGCCGGCGGCGATTCGAACACCATGGGCATGCTGCGCGCGCTGCTGCGCCACGGCGCCCGGCAGGCGGCCATCGGCCTGATCTGGGACCCGGCCGTGGCGTCCGAGGCGCACCGTGCCGGCGTGGGTGCGGTGATCGAGGTCGCGCTCGGCGGCGTATCCGGCGTGCCCGGCGATGCGCCGCTGCGGGGCCGCTTCGAGGTCCTGAAGCTGTCCGACGGCGTCTGCCGCTACGGTGGGCCGATGATGCACGGCATGCAGGCCGATATCGGGCCGGTGGCGCTGCTGCGCATCGACGATGTGCAGGTGGTGGTCAGCGCCGGCAAGGCCCAGATGCTCGACCGCAACCTGTTCCGCGTGGGCGGGGTCGAGCCCGAGGCGATGAAGATCCTGGTCAACAAGAGCTCGGTGCACTTCCGCGCCGATTTCGAAGGCATTGCGCATGCCGTGCTGGTGGCCAAGGCGCCGGGCCCGATGACGGCCGATCCGGCCGACCTGCCCTGGACCCGGCTTGCCCCGGACATCCGGCTCAAGCCGATGGGCCCGCCCTTCAGGGGCTGACAGCGGGCCGGCCGGGAGCGTGGCCTTTATGCCTCGCGCCGCGCCAGTGCCAGGAACGCCCCCAGGCCCAGCATCGTGACACCCGAAGCACGGGTCATCAGCCGTGCGCGCGCCGCGCGCGCGGCACCCGACTTGAGCAGCCGATGCGCGGCGAAGACCACCACCACGTCCACCAGCGTGTTGAGCGTGACGCAGATGCAGCCCAGCAGCACCAGTTGCGATACGGCCGCCGGGCCCGGCGCGACGAACTGCGGCAGGAACGCCAGGAAGAACAACGCGGTCTTGACGTTCAGCACCTCGACCATCACGCCATCGAGCAGCGCGCGGCGCACGCCTCGCGACGGCACTGCCGCGACCGTTGCGGGCGGTTCCTTGCGCCACAGCAGTCGCACGCCCAGGTACACCAGATAGGCCGCGCCCAGGTACTTGAGCACGCTGAATGCGACCGCGGACCGGGCGATAAGCAGCGACAGGCCTGCCGCTGCCGCGAATACATGGAGCAATCCGCCAATGCCGGTGCCGAGGCAGGAAGCCAGGCCCTCCGGCCGCCCGCCGGCCACCGTCCGCGCGATGACATAGGCGATGGCCGGACCGGGGGTAATGGCGAGTACGACAGCGGCGATCAGGAAGGGGATCAGCGACATGGTTCGGGGTTCCTGGATGGCGGAGCAGGATTGCAGCGATACCGGATCAGACCGCGTTGCGCATCGACTGGGCCAGGTCGTGGTGGCCGCGCGTGTCGAGCGTGTCGGCCGCGGCAACGCGGTCGCGCGCGTCCTTGTTCTGGCTGAGCTTGACCTTGCCGACCAGCGACGTGACGGCGATCTCGATGCCGACGATGCCGTGCAACAGGGTGTCGAGGTACTCGGGCGGAGCGTCGCCCATTTTCCACGGCCGCGGTTCGGGCGCCTCATGCCGCCGCGTCAGGCGCGCGACCAGCCCGCGCACGAAGCGCTCATCGTCGCGCACGGTGAGGATGCCGTGCGCGTGCACCACTTCGTAGTTC
Organism: Cupriavidus sp. H39; assembly: GCF_050271075.1. Taxonomy (NCBI): domain Bacteria; kingdom Pseudomonadati; phylum Pseudomonadota; class Betaproteobacteria; order Burkholderiales; family Burkholderiaceae; genus Cupriavidus; species Cupriavidus sp. H39. The sequence goes on along the minus strand of NZ_CP189846.1, from coordinate 2,262,798 downwards.
CAGGTCGGCACCTGGCGGTGCGCCTCATGCTTGCTGGGGTACCAGTTCGGCGAGATATAGGCCTCGGCGCCGCGGAACACGACCATCACGGGCGTGCCCGTCGGGCACCGCTGCCAGACCGGGTTGGCCCGCGCCACATGAGCGGTGAGCACGCCGCCGGCGCCGGCGCCGGGATCGAATTCGAACGGGATATGGTCGGCATCGAGGCCGTGCTGGCCGTGCGTGACCAGCATGCCCAGCGGGTGGGCGTGGATGATGCGGGCGAGCGCTTCGGGGCGTGGCTCGGCGAAATGTTCGGGTATGTACATCGCGGGGTGTTGGGGGCGTTCGGATGCTCGATACTGTCGCCGACAACTGGCACAATCGGAAGAACCAGTTTCCGGGAATTTAAATGGGCCAGTTTGACCAGCCAGCCAGCCGCCGGCCCGGCGCCACAGGCGCGGGACGCCGTATCTACGACCTCCTGCGTGCCCAGATTGCCGACGGCACGCTGCCGCCGGGTGCGCCGGCGCCATCCACACGTGGCCTGGCGGCCGAGCAGGGGGTATCGCGCACCACCGTGACCGCTGCCTACGAGCAGCTGGCGGCCGAGGGCTTCCTGGTCACGGCCAGGGGCCGGGCAGCCCGGATTGCCAGTCCGCTGGCGGCTCCCAGGCTCGCCAGGCCGGCTGTCGCGCGCCGCGCCCGGGCGGTGCCGGTGCTGTCGCAGTTCGGCCGTCGCGTGGCTGGCCTGGCCCTGCCGCCGCCGCCGCCGGAACCGGTTCGCTTCGATTTCCTGTACGGCGCGGTGGCCTGGCGGGACTTTCCGGCGCTGGCCTGGCGGCGCGCCTGGCAGGCCGAGCTGCTGCGCCAGCAGGACAAGCTGTGCTATGCCGCGCCGGAAGGCGAGGCGTCGCTGCGGCGCGCGCTGCAGGGCTATCTGCGCCGCGCCCGCGGGCTTGCCTGCGAGGCGGAACAAATCGTGGTGGTCCATGGCTCGCAGCAGGCCATCGACCTGTGCGCGCGGCTGTTGCTGGATGACGGCGATGGCTTTGTCTTTGAAGACCCGGGCTACCTGATGGCCCGGCGTTGCTTCGAAGCCACCGGCGCCAGGTGCCTGGCGGTCCCGGTGGATGGGCATGGCATGGATACCGCCAGCCTTCCCGCGGACGAGCGGGTGCGGCTGGCCTACGTGACGCCGTCGCACCAGTTCCCGCTGGGCGGCGTGCTGCCGATCGGCCGGCGCCAGGCCCTGCTGCAATGGGCCCGGCGCCATGACGCATGGATTGTCGAGGACGACTACGACGGCGAATTCCGCTACGGCCAGCGCCCGATTGACACCCTGCGCGCGATCGACGCCGATGGCCGCGTCATCTATGTCGGCACCTTTTCCAAGGCGCTGTCGCCGCAGCTGCGCCTGGGCTACCTGGTGCTGCCGCCGGAGCTGGTGCCGGTGTTCCGGCAGGCCAAGCGGCTCGCCGACCGCCACGCCCCCGTGCTGGAGCAGCGCGTGCTGGCGGCGCTGATCGACAGCGGCGCCTATGAGCGCCACGTTCGCCGCATGCGCCGCGAGCACGAGCGCCGCCGCGCGGCCCTGCTGGATGGCATTGCGCGCCACCTGCCTGGCGATGCCGAGGTCAGCGGCACGGCGGCGGGGCTGCATGTGGTGCTGTGGCTGCCGTCGCTGCGGCCACAGGACGAGCCGGCGCTGGTGGCCGCCGCGCGCCTCCACGGCGTGGGCGTTTACCCGGTATCGGCGCTGTACGCCAGGCCGCATGGGCGCGGCCGGCGCCGCGCCGCCGGCCTGGTGCTGGGCTACGCCAGCCTGGCGGTGGCGCAGATAGAGCAGGGCGTGCGCGCGCTGGCCACGGTGGTTGCGTCGATGGCGCCGTGAACCGGGCGGTGCGCGCAGCCCCGCCCACCGGGCGTTTCTGCCAATGACATTGAACAGAACGGCAATTGGCCCGCCTGGCGCGACGCTCTAAGGTCTGTCGAAAACGGCCGCGTCCGGCGCAACAGCGCACCGTGCGCCAGGACCGGCAATGACAACCAGGAGACAGCGCATGGCAATCACAAAGCAAGGCAGGTGCAGGCGCGTGCTATCCGCCGTGGCAAGGGCCATGGTGGCAGTGGCGATCGCCGCGGCGGCGGTGCCGGCCGCGATCGCGGCAGGGGATTTCCCGGCCAAGCCGATCGAGTTCTGGATTCCGTTCCCGCCCGGCGGTCCTACCGACGGCTCGCTGCGCACGCTGCTCGCGGCCGCCGGCAAAGAGCTCGACCAGCGCGTGGTGCCGATCAACAAGCCGGGCGCGGGCGCTACGCTGGCGGCCCAGGTGATGTCCCAGACCGCGGCGCCGAACGGCTACACGCTGTCCATGGTCGCGGCCAACATCTTCCGCATGCCGCACCTGCAGAAAACGCCATACGATCCGCTCAAGGACTTTACCTACATCATCGGCCTGACCAACTACCGCTATGGCCTGGTGGTGCGCGCGGACGCGCGCTGGAAGACGCTGGAAGAATTCCTGGCCTACGCCAAGGCCAACCCCGGCAAAGTGACCTACGGTGCCGTCGGCATCGGCAGTTCGGGGCATATCTCGATGGAAAAGCTCGGCCGGGCCGCCGGCGCGAAATTCACCTTCGTGCCCTACAAGGGCGGCGCCGAGGAAATGATGGCGCTGCTGGGCGGCGACATCGATGCGGTGCTGGATCCGGGCTGGGGGCAATATGCCGTGGCCGGCAAGGTGCGGCCGCTGGCCATCGTCGGCGACGCGCGCTTTGCCCGCTTCAAGGAGGTGCCGACCCTGAAAGAGCGGGGCTACGACATCAGCGCCAGCTCGCTGGTGGGCATCGTCGGTCCCCGCGGCATGGACCCGGCGGTGGTCAGGAAGCTGCACGATGCGTTCTTCCGGGCCGCGCAGGACCCGGCCTATCTGCGCTCGCTCGAGGCCATCGACCTGGAGCCGGTCCACCTCAACAGCGCGGACTACGCCAGGTTCGCGGCCGAACAGTTCGAGCGCGAGAAACGCGTGGTGCAGCAACTGGATATCAGTCTCCAGTGATCACCGTGCGGCTGGTTGCACTGACTTAGTGCGACCAGTCATGCCGGGGCACGCGCGGCTCCGGTTATCGCCGCTTCTTTGGTACGCTGGCGGTATACCTGCCGCTGCCATCCCTGCATGCACCTGAGCGCCGGTGACTATTGCACTCCACGGCTGGCCGCGGCCAAAGGAGTGACCATGCAAGAGCTGACCTTTAGCGCCCTGCTATACCGCTATTTTTTCTTCGGCTGGCTGTTCCGGGACGCGAGCCGGGGCAACCGCGCCGAACGCGCGCGCGCCTGGCACTTCAACCAGGCGCGCGCGCATTGGCTGCTCACCTACATGCGGCGCTGGCTCTGGTGCGGCGTGTTCTTCTACGGGCTGGGCAGCGCGGTGGAGCTGATGCTGTCCGCGCCGGCCCTGTCGGCGCTGTTCTATGTGCCCGGCGCGCTGTGCGTGCCGGTCAATGTGGTCATCGGGGTGCTGTGGGTCGGCCTGAAGACGTTGCCGGGGCCGCTGTAAGCCGTGCCGGCACGCTGACGAAGCCGAAGTAGAATCCCCGGATGTTCCCGACCGCGATCGCGCGGGAGCGCGTCCCGGCGTGCTCCGCTGCGATCCTCTCCGTCCATGCGCATCCCACCCGTGAAGGCGATCATTGCCTTCGAAAGCGTCGCCAGAACCAAGAGCGTCAGCCGTGCCGCGGAGGAGCTGGGCCTGACCGCGTCCGCGGTCAGCCACCAGATCGGCAATCTCGAAGATGCGCTCGGGCAGGCGCTGTTTTTCCGGCAGGGGCGCGGGCTGGTGCTGACGCCCGTGGGCGCGCAGTACCTGCGCGATGTCACGGGTGTGCTGGCGGACCTGAACCGCGCCACCGAGCGCGCTTCCAGCCCGGCCAACATCGAAATCCTGCGGGTTCATTCCAGCCCCAGCTTTGGCCTGATGTGGCTGTTGCCGCGGCTGGAATCGTTCCAGGCCGACAATGGCGACATCCAGTTGAACCTGTCCTGTTCCTATGAGGATGTTTCGTTTACGAGCGGGTATTACGACGTGGATATCCGCCACGGCTATGCGCACTGGCGCGATATCGAGGTCAGGACGCTGCGTCGGGAAACCATTGTGCCGCTGGCCGCGCCCGCTTACCTGGCGAAGCATCCGATCGCGTCGCCGGCCGACCTGCTGGCGCAGCGCCTGATCTATTCGGAGTCGCCGCTGGTCCAATGGCAGCAATGGTTTGCACGGTTCGGCGTGGGAGCGGCCCACAAGACCTTCGACTTCACCTTCGACCGCTCCTACATGTCGCTCGAGACCGCGGCGCTGGGGCTGGGGGTGGCGCTGGAAAGCACCCTGCTGGCATCGGTCCTGATCCGCAAGGGCGCACTGGTGCCGGTGTTCGACGACGCCCACGCCATCGAGGTCGGCAGCCACCATCTGGTCTATCCGCCACAGAACGCGGCGCTGCCGCGGGTTGCGCGCTTCCTGGCCTGGATGGAACGGCAATTGCCGGCGCCTGCCTGAAGCCGGCAGGCACTGCAAGTGCGGCTGGCGCCGCCTGGTTGCGGTTCGCGCCGGCAATTGCCTGAAAATTTCTCAGCAATGGCTGAGCCAGACCGCGTTGATCGGAAGGCTCCCAGCGACAAAACTCGACCCATCGATTCCAAACTCAAAGGAGACAACGATGCTGGTCGAGAACAACGTAGTCATCATCACCGGCGCCGCCTCGCCACGCGGCATCGGCAAGGCCACCGCCAGGGCATTTGCCGCCGAGGGCGCCGCCGTGGTCATCCTCGACCTGCGCCTCGAAGACGCCCAGGCCGCCGCGGGCGAACTGGGCGACCAGCACCTCGGGCTGGCGTGCGATGTGACCGACAAGGCCGCCTGCGAGCGCGCGGCGCAGGCCGTGTTGCAGCGCTATGGCCGCATCGACGCGCTGGTCAACAACGCCGGCATTACCCAGCCGGTATGCACCCTCGATATCCAGGCCGCCAACTACGACGCCGTGCTCGATGTGAATCTGCGCGGCACGCTGTACATGTCGCAGGCGGTGCTGCCGCAGATGCGCGCGCAGCAGCGCGGCAGCATTGTCTGCATGTCGTCGGTGTCGGCGCAGCGCGGCGGCGGCATCTTCGGCGGGCCGCACTACAGTGCCGCCAAGGCCGGCGTGCTGGGGCTGGCGCGCGCCATGGCGCGCGAGTTCGGGCCGGACGGCATCCGCGTCAACGCGATCACGCCGGGCCTGATCCAGACCGACATCACCGGCGACAAGCTCACGCCGGAGATGCGCGCCGACATCATCAAGGGCATCCCGCTGGGCCGCCTGGGCAACGCCGCCGACGTCGCCAACGCCTGCGTGTTCCTGGCCAGCGACATGTCCGCCTACCTGACCGGCATCACGCTCGACGTCAATGGCGGCATGCTGATCCACTAAATTCAAAGGAAGCCGCCCGACAGAGGTGGCGCCTTCAACAGCCGGTGCGCCGCAGCGCGGCGCCACCAGGCAGGAGACAACGATGAAGACCAAATACGCGGCTTCGCCCATCGGCGGCGAAGCGACGCTGCACGCCGATGCCGCCAGCTTCGAGACCCGCACCTACGCCAAGGTGGTGAAGCGGCTGATCCCGTTCCTGATGCTGTGCTACCTGGGCGCCTACCTGGACCGGGTCAATGTCGGCTTCGCCAAGCTGCAGATGCTGGGCGACCTGCAGTTCAGCGAAACCATCTATGGCCTGGGTGCCGGCATCTTCTTCCTGGGCTATTTCATCTTCGAGGTGCCGAGCAACGTGATCCTGCACAAGGTCGGCGCCAAGCGCTGGCTGGCGCGCATCATGCTGACCTGGGCGGTGATTTCGGCGTGCTTCGCCTTTGTCACCACCCCGACCCAGTTCTACGTGCTGCGCTTCCTGCTGGGGGTGGCCGAGGCTGGCTTCGCGCCGGGCGTGATCCTGTACATGACGTACTGGTTCCCGTCGGAGCGGCGCGCCAAGGCGCTGTCGATGTTCTTCATGGCGATCCCGCTGGCTGGCATCGTCGGCGGGCCGCTGTCGGGCTGGATCATGCATGCCTTCCACGGCGTGGGCGACCTGGCCGGGTGGAAGTGGCTGTTCCTGATCGAGGCGCTGCCGTCGCTGTGCCTGGGCGTAGCGATCCTGTCCTACCTCGACAACGGCATCGACCAGGCGCACTGGTTGAGCGACGCGGAGAAAGCGCTGCTCAAGCGCAATATCGAGAGCGACAACGCGCACAAGACGGAACACATGTCGATCCGCGCCTTCATGGGCGACCGCCGCCTGTGGCTGATGGCCGCGATCTACTTCTGCGTGGTGCTGGGCCAGTACGGGCTGACCTTCTGGCTGCCGACGATCATCCGCAAGGCCGGCGTGGCCGATCCGCTGTGGATCGGCATCTACACCGCGCTGCCATACCTGTGCGCCATCGTCGCGCTGCCGCTGGTGGGCATGAGCGCCGACCGCCGCCGCGAGCGCCGCTTCCACCTGATCGTGCCGATGCTGGTCGCCGCCGCCGGCTTTGCCACCTTGCCGCTGCTGGGCAGTGTCAGCGCGTCGCTGGTATGCCTGTGCATTGCCGCGGCCGGCATCCTGGCCTCGTCGTCGCAGTTCTGGGCGCTGCCCACCGCGCTGCTGGGCGGCATGTCGGCAGCGGCAGGCATCGCAGCGGTCAACTGCGTGGCCAACCTGGCCGGCTTCTTTTCGCCCGCCATCGTGGGCTGGCTCAACGACCTGACCGGCAAGTCCACCGCGGGGCTGGTGTTCATCTCGGCCACCGTGGTCTTCGGTGCCGTGCTGGTGCTGAAGGTTCCGGCCAGGTCCGTGAACCGCTGATGCCCCTTCCTTTCCTGAAATGATGATCCGACCGATTGCTGGAGACACCATGCAACAAGCCACCACCGACAAGGCCGTGTCCTTGCGGGAACGCGCCTACCGCATCCGCCGCAACGCCTTGCTGATGGGCGAAGTCCAGGGCCAGGGCTATATCGGCCAGGCGCTCGATATCGCCGACGTGCTGGCCGTGGCCTATTTCGATGCCATGCGCTACCGGCCCGAAGACCCGGAATGGGAAGGGCGCGACCGCTTCCTGCTGTCCAACGGCCACTATGCCATCGCGCTGTACGCGGCGCTGCTGGAGGCCGGCATCCTGCCCGCCGAAGAGCTGGAGACCTACGGCAGCGACGACAGCCGCCTGCCGATGTCGGGCATGGCCAGCTACACGCCCGGCATGGAAATGTCCGGGGGCTCGCTGGGCCAGGGCCTGACCATCGCCGTGGGCCGCTGCCTGGGCCTCAAGCGCAAGGGCTCCGGCAATTTCGTCTACACGCTGTTCTCCGACGGCGAACTGGACGAGGGCGCGATCTGGGAGGGCATCCTGTCGGCGGCGCACTGGAAGCTGGACAACCTGATCGCGATCGTCGACGTCAACAACCAGCAGGCCGACGGGCCCTCCACGCAGGTCATGGCGTTCGAGCCCCTGCTGCCCAAGCTGGAAGCATTCGGCTGGTTCACGCAGCGAGTCGATGGCAACGACATCGACGCCGTCGCCGCCGCCTTTCGCGCGGCGCGCGAGCACCGCGGCGCGCAGCCGCGCATGATCGTCTGCGATACGCGCATGGGGTGTGGCGTGCCGTTCCTCGAGCAGCGCGAGAAGAACCACTTTATCCGCGTCGATGCCCACGAATGGCAACTCGCACTGCAGGCCCTGGAAGCCGGGAGACAAGCATGAGCAATACCACCATCACCACCACCAATGCCAAGCCGAAGCTGAAGACCTCGGCCATGATCGCCTCCATCGCCGGTGAAGGGCAGGCCACCCGGTCCGCCCCGTTCGGCCACGCGCTGGTGGAGTTGGGCCGCCACAAGCAGGACGTAATCGGCATGACCGCCGACCTGGGCAAGTACACCGACCTGCATATCTTTGCTCAGGCATTCCCCGAGCGCTATTACCAGATGGGCATGGCCGAGCAGCTGCTGATGGGCGCCGCCGCCGGCTTCGCGCATGAAGGGGCGCAGCCCTTCGTCACCACCTACGCGGTGTTCGCGACCCGGCGCGCGTACGACTTCATGCACCAGGCCATCGCCGAGGACAACCTCGACGTGAAGATCGTCTGCGCGCTGCCCGGACTGACCACCGGCTACGGCCCCAGCCACCAGGCCGCCGAGGACCTGGCGCTGATGCGCGCCATGCCCAATATGACCGTGATCGATCCGTGCGACGCGATCGATATCGAACAGATGGTGCCGGCCATTGCAGCGCACAACGGCCCGGTGTATGCGCGCCTGCTGCGCGGCAACGTGCCGGTGGTGCTGGACCAGTACGACTACAAGTTCGAGCTTGGCAAGGCCGCGCTGCTGCGCGACGGCGCCGAGGTCCTGGTAATCTCGTCGGGCATCATGACCATGCGCGCGCTGGAGGTGGCCAAGGCGCTGGAGCAGGACCGCATCGGCGTAGCGGTGCTGCACGTGCCGACCATCAAGCCGCTGGATACCGAGACCATCCTGCGCGAGGCGCGGCGCAACGGCCGCCTGGTGGTGGTGGCCGAGAACCATACCGTCATCGGCGGCCTGGGAGAAGCCGTGGCGGCCACGCTGATGCGCGCCGGCGCCTGCGTGCCATTCCGCCAGGTCGGGCTGCCGGACGCGTTCCTGGATGCCGGGGCGCTGCCTACGCTGCACGATCGCTACGGCATCTCGGCGGGCGTGATGGCGGACACGATCAGGGGCTGGCTCGCCTAGCCAGGGCTGGCCAACGGACTGCCTTTCCCTCTGCTATGGTTAACAGGCCTGTCCGTCACGCGCGGCACCGGTGCCGCTGCCGCGTACGACGGGCCACGGCGACATCGCAACCAGGGAGAACGGCATGAAACCCGGCAAGCTAATCGTGACGGCGGCGCTTGCCGCCGCTTGCGCCGCGTCCGTTACGGCGATGGCGCAACCCGAGACCCGCGTTGACGCTGTCTCCGGCGTGGGCGCGTCGCGCACCACCGGCACGGTCAAGGCCACGGCCACGGTGGTGGCCATCGATGCCGCCACGCGCACCATTTCCCTCAAGGACGAGCAGGGCAAGGTCACCGACGTGCAGGTGGGCGACGACGTGCGCAACTTCGCGCAGCTGCGGGTGGGTGACGCAGTCACGGTGGAATATACGCAGGCCTTGTCGGTGAGCCTGAACCGGCAGAGCGGCATTCGCTCCAGCACCGAACGCGAGATTGCGGACCGGGCGCCGCCCGGTGCCAAGCCCGGCGGCATGGTCGGACGCGAGGTGACGGTCACCGCGGACGTGGTGGCGGTCGACACCAAGACCGGCATGGTCACGCTGAAGGGACCGCGGGGCAGGATGGTGGACGTCCATGTCGCGGACCCGAAGCAGCTGAAGGCGGTCCGCGCCGGCGAGCAGGTGCAGGCGGTCTATACCGAAGCCATTGCGATCTCGGTCACGCCGCGCAATGCGCGCTGATTCGCCGGCTACAGCACGCGCCCGAACCACCACAGCGACAACAGCCCCGCGCAGGCTGCCAGCAGCGCGCCCAGCGCGGCGAACAGCGCAGTGATCTCGACCTGGCTGCGCTTGTCGAATGCCAGCCGCGCGTTCAGCGCCCGGTATACCCGTTTCAGTTCGGCGGCGTCTTCCAGGCGGAAGTACTCGGCGCCGGTGGCGTCGGCGACTTCCTTCAGCACTTTCTCGTCCAGCCTGACGCGGGCCGACCAGCCGTCGACCGAGAGCACCACGCCTTCGGGCGTGCCCACGCCCACGGTATAGATGCGCACGCCCTGCTCGGCGGCAAGCTGTGCCGCCCGCAGCGCGGCCGGGCCGGCGTTGCTTTCGCCGTCGGAGAACAGCACGATCGCGCCGGAGGTATAGGAGCCCGGCTTCACCGGCTCGGTGTCGGCGGGTGGATTGGCCAGGGCCCGTGGTTTTCGCGGGGGCGGGGTGTCGTCGTTCATCAGCCGCTCGGCATCGGGCGCGACCTGCGGCAGCAGCGTGGTCAGCGCAATCAGCAGGCCATTGCCAAGTGCGGTGCCGCCTTGCGGCTGCAGCCGCTCGATCGCGGTGGTGACGGCTTCCCTGGAACGGGTGGGTGCCTGCGCCACGGCAGCGGTGCCGGCCATGGCGACCACGCCGACGCTGACGCCGGCGGGCTGCGCGTCCATCAGGATGGTGGCGGCCTGCTGCGCGGCGCGCAGGCGGCTGGGCTTGATATCCTGGGCCCGCATGCTGCCGGACAAGTCCAGCACCATCACCACCGTCTCGATGCGCGAGGGCAGCATCATCACGGCCTGGGGCCGTGCGATCGCCGCGATCAGTGCGGCCAGCGCCAGCAGGATCAGCACCGGCGCCACGTGGCGGCGCCAGCCTGCGCCGCTGCGGGTGGCAACGCCCGCCGTCTTCAGCGCCGGAAAATGCACGGCCGAGTGCCGCCTGCGCCGATCGAGCCAGACATAGCCCGCCGCCAGCACCCCGACCAGCGCGAACAGCCACAGCATGCCCGGCCATAGGAAGCTGAACACGGGCAGGCGGCTGATTGCATCGATCATGCCGCCCCCCTGGCGATGCTCGCCGCTTTGGCGCTGCCTTGCTGGCGCCGGCGCTGGCGCGCGAAGCTCAGCAGCGCCAGGTCGAGCCGGGCGTAGGTCGATAGCGTCAGGCACGCCACCCCGGCGCGCGCGAAGGCCTGGCGCAGCTCCGCCTCGCGCGCCTCGGCGGCGGCGGCAAAGCGCTTGCGGAAGGCCGGGTCATGGGTGTCGACGAACAGTTGCTCGCCGGTCTCCGCATCCTGCAGCACCACCAGTCCCAGGTCGGGCAACGCCGTTTCCAGCGGATCGACCAGCCGCACCGCGACGACTTCATGGCGCCGGGCCAGCATGCCCAGCGACGCCTGCCAGCCCGGCGCGCTGATGAAATCCGACACCACGAACACCACCGAACGCCGCCTGGCCACCGCGCGGGCGCGTTCGAGCAGGTCGCGCAGGCGGGTGTCGCCCGGCGAGGCGGCGGGCGTGGCGCGCATGCGGTGCAGGAGGTGCAGCAACTGGCGGCGCCCGGCGCGCGCGGGCACCACCGTGGCGGCCACGTCAGTGGCGCCGCCATAGAGCACGGCGCCGACCCGGTTGCCATAGCGCGTCAGCAGCAGCGCCATGACGGTGGTGAAGTCGCTCAGCAGGTCGCGCTTGCGCACGCTGCCGGAGCCAAAGTCGATCGATCCGCTCAGGTCCAGCAAGAACCAGGCGGCCACTTCCCGGTCTTCCTGGTACTCGCGCACATGGGGCGTCTGCAGCCGGGCGGTCACGTTCCAGTCGATGTGGCGCACGTCGTCGCCGGGGTGGTATTCGCGCAGGTCGGCAAGGTCCAGGCCGAAGCCGCGGAACAGCGTGCGGTAGTCGCCTTGCAGCAGCCCGTCGAGGCGGCGCACCACGGTCCATTCCAGGCGCCGCAGCAAGGCGTCGGTCTGGCTCGCGCCGGCGCCGGCAAGTGCTACGCCGGATGGCGCGCCAGAGGCGACGGCCCCGGGCGCGGTGTCCGGGTCGTCGCGGCGCTTAGTCCGCCGCCGCCCGAACATGGGATTCCATGGGCCGCTCGGGAACCGGCAGCGCCTGCGAGATGCGGGTAATGAGCTGGTCGGCGGTCACGCCGTCGGACATCGCCTCATAGGACAGCGACAGGCGGTGGCGCAAGACGTCCGGCACCAGGTCGGTCACGTCTTCGGGCAGCGCATAGTGGCGGCCGCGCAGATAGGCCAGCGCGCGCGCGCCTTCGATCAGGCCGATGGTGGCGCGGGGGCTGGCGCCGAACGACACGTAGCGGTCCAGGTCAGCCAGGCCGTAGTCGCCGGGCTTGCGCGTCGCCGCGACCACGCGCACCGCGTACTGGACCAGGCTGGGATCGACATACACCTTGCGGCAGGCCTCCTGCAGCGCGGTCAGGTGCTCGGGCGTGGCCACCGCGCTCACGCTGATGCGCGGGCCGGTGACGCGGTTGACGATGACCACCTCTTCCTCTTCCGACGGGTAGCCCACCAGCACCTTCATCATGAAGCGGTCGACCTGCGCCTCGGGCAGCGGGTAGGTGCCTTCGGTCTCGATCGGGTTCTGCGTGGCCATCACCAGGAACGGGGCGGGCACGCGATGGGTCTCGCCGGCGATGGTGACCTGCTTTTCCTGCATGACTTCCAGCAGCGCGCTCTGCACCTTGGCCGGCGCGCGGTTGATCTCGTCGGCCAGCAGCAGGTTGGCAAAGACCGGACCGCGCACCGTGGAGAACTCGCCCGTGCCCTGGTTGTACATGCGCGTGCCGACCAGGTCGGCCGGCAGCAGGTCCGGGGTGAACTGGATGCGCTTGAAGGTGCCGCTCATGGTCCGGGCCAGCGTGTTGACGGTGAGGGTCTTGGCCAGCCCCGGCACGCCTTCCACCAGCAGGTGGCCGCCGGACAGGATCGCCACCAGCACCCGTTCGAGAAAATGGTCCTGCCCGACCACCACGCGTTTCACCTCGTACAGCAGGCGTTCCATCAAGTTGGCGCTGTCGGCAGCGCCCCGGGCTTGGTCGTTCATAGGTCCCCGCGTCAGAAAGGAGAAGATCCGATGGCTACGCCGGCGCTTTCGATCGTGGTGGCAAAGCCGATGCCGATGAAAGTGCCGCTGTTGCCGGGATTGAGGATGGCGGTGACGATCCCCACCACCTCGCCGTTCATGTTCACCAGCGGGCCGCCCGAGTTGCCCGGATTGACCGCGGCGTCGAACTGGATCAGCTTGTCCAGCGTGCGCTTGTTGTCCGGCGCGACGAATTCGCGGTCCAGCCCGGATACCACGCCGGCGGACACCGACGGGCCGATGCCGAAGGGAAAGCCCACCGCGACCACCCCGGAGCCGGGTGCCAAATCACGGCTGGACCCCAGCGTTGCCGCGGGCAGGTCGTCAGGGATCGACTTGGCCTGGATCACGGCGAGGTCTTTCTCGGGAATCGCCTGCAGCAGGGTCGCCTCGGACGTGTGTCCGTCATGGAAGGTCAGCTCCAGCCGGCGCGCTCCGGCGACGACGTGGAGGCTGGTGAGGATCAAGCCGCGCTCGGTAACGACCACGCCTGAGCCGATGTGGCGGGGTTCCGGCTTGCTTTCCGCGCCGTTGCCGGGCGAGCGCTCGTTAGGCAGGGGCGGGACGGTCGGGGCCGGAGGCGTCGAAGGCGAGGACTCGGGCGGCGTGCCCGGCCCGTCACGCCCGGCCTGCGGCGCGGAAGCCGCATCGGCGGCTTTCTCCGGCGCGGGGAAGTTGCGGATTTCGACCACCGATTCCCGCACGGCCTCGGCGGCCATGGCGGTGCGGGAGGGCAGGGGTTTGGTCTCGAGCGTGTGCAGCACGGCCGCGTCGATGTCCTTCTGCGTCAGCGCGCGCGGCCTGGGCTGCATGACCCATGCCGAGCCCACCCCGGCGGCGAGCACCAGCGCGACGGCCGTCGAGACCCATCCGTAGATCGTCACCCGTTTCATCGCTGCCCCCGAGGTCCCGTCCCGCCGTGGAAAATACAGTACCATCCTCTTACCCACGCGCCAAGGAGCAGGGCATGCAGTTTCTCTGGCCGCAGATGCTCTGGTTGCTGCTTGCGCTACCGGTGCTGGCAGCCGCTTACCTGTACCTGCTGGCGCGGCGCAAGAAGGCCGCGGTGCTGTATGCAAGCCTTGCATTGCCGCGGGCCGCGCTGGGCCCGCGCCAACGCCTGCGGCGCCACATTCCTCCGTTGCTGTTCTTCTTCGCGCTGGCCGCGGCGCTGCTGGCCTGCGCGCGCCCCACCGCCACCATCACACTGCCGGCCGACACCGTGACCCTGGTGCTGGCGATGGACACCTCGCGCAGCATGGAGGCCACCGACGTCCCGCCCAACCGCATCAGCGCCGCCCAGCAGGCCGCCCGCGACCTCGTCGTGGGGCTGCCGGCCAGCGTGCGGCTGGGCATCGTCTCCTTTGCCGGCACCGCGGCGGTGGTGCTGCCGCCCACCGACAACCGGCAGGACATGCTCGACGCCATCGAACGCTTCCAGCTGCAGCGCGGCACGGCCACCGGCAGCGGCCTGTTCCAGGCGCTCGCGGTGCTGTTTCCCGAAGACGGCATCGATCTCGAAGTGATTCTGTTCGGCAGCCGCTCGGACCGCGCCGGACGCGGCACATCGCTGGACGAGGCCGCCGCGGCGGATGCCGCGCGCCGGCGCGAACAGAACCAGCAGGCGGCGCAGCCCGGCTCATACCGGCACGGCGCGGTGATCCTGCTTAGCGATGGCCGGCGCACGACCGGCCCGGATCCGCTTGACGCCGCGCGCGTGGCCGCCCAGCGTGGCGTGCGCGTCTACACCGTCGGCTTTGGGTCGCCGCAGGTCACGGGCGCGCCGGAATCGAGCCTGTCCTACTTCATGCAGCTCGACGAGCCGGCGCTGCGCGCGGTCGCCACCATCACCGGCGGCGAGTATTTCCAGGCGGGCTCGGCGGCCGACCTGACCCAGGTCTACCGCCAGCTCAGCGCGCGCTTTGCGCTGGAGCGCAGGGAAACCGAGCTGGGTGCTTTCTTCGCCGCCGGCGCGGTACTGCTGCTGGCGGCGGCGTGCGGGCTGTCGATGCTGTGGTTCCGCCGGTGAGGGTGCGGTAGCGGTGACGGCGGGGAACTCCCGCCGCGCGTGGTGGTGACGGCGACGGCACGCAGCTTGCCGGACTTGATGAAGGGCATGGCCGACGGCATGGAATCGAACATCCGCTGGATCTGGCCGCCCATCAGGTCCGTCAGCGCCGGGGCGCTGCCTTTGTATGGGACATGCTGCATCGGCACCTTTGCCGCCAGCTTGAACGATTCGCCGGCGAGGTGCTGGGCCGAGGCATTGCCCGCCGAGCCGAAGTTGAGCGCGCCGCCCTCGCGCCTGGCATAGGCGATCATCTTTGGCTGGATGCCCCGGCGTCGTGAGCCGGCGGCGGCGTGGCGGCAAGCGCGGCTACTTCTCCTGCATCTTGGCGGCCTTGACGATCTCGCCCAGGCGCCGCCGTTCCGCGTCGACGAACTTGACGAAATCCGCGCGCGTGCCGCCGACCGGCTCGATGCCAACTTGCTTGAGCTTGGCTGCGGCGGTGGGGTCTTTCATGGCTTTGTCGACCGCCGCGGCGACCTTGTCGAGGATCGCCTCGGGCGTGCCCTTGGGCGCATGGACGCCGGCCCAATGCGCGATCTGCAGGTCCGGGAAGCCTTGCTCCACCGCGGTGGACAGTTGCGGGTAGGCCGAGATGCGCTGCGTCCAGGTGGTGGCCAGCGCCTTGAACTTGCCATCGTGCAGGATATGCGGCAGGGCGATGATGCTGGCTTCGGACGTCCCTTCGACCTGGCCGCCCAGCACGGCGGTGGTGCTTTCCGACCCGCTCTTGTAGGGCACCGGCTGCAGCTTCGCGCCGTACTTCACATTCAGGATCTCCGCCACGAAATGCGGCGTGCTGCCGGTGCCGGCGGTGGCGAAATTGAAGCCGCTGCCTTTTTTCGAGGCCTCGACGAAGTCGCGCAGGTCCTTGTAGGGCGCGGTCTTCGGCACCACGATGACCGAAGGCGCCAGCCCGATCATGACCACGGGCACCAGCGCGTCATCCTTGAACGGCATGGACTTCTTGATCATGCTGTTGGAGATCACCCCGGCGGCGCTGATCAGGAAGGTGTAGCCATCCGGCGCGCTCCTGGCTACCAGGTCCGCGCCCACGGTGCCGCCCGCGCCGGGCCGGTTCTCGATCAGCACGGTCTGGCCCAGCGCCTTGCTGGCGCCTTCGGCGGCCGCCCGTGCCATCAGGTCATTGGCGCCGCCGGCGGCGAACGGCACGACGAAGCGGATGGGCTTGGCCGGCCATTGTTCCTGCGCGCCGGCCGGGCTGGCAGCAATGAGGGCTGCCGCGACCAGCAGGCCCAGGCGGAATCGGTGTGGCATCGTCATGTTATGTCTCCTGGGGTTGTGAAGCGCCGGCGCGGCTTGCCTGCGCCGGCAGGGATGAAAGGGCGGGCTGCGTCTAGCCCGGCTCGGCCGGCGGCGCCGTGGTGCCGCGCTGCACCAGCGCTACCGGCATTTCCGTCCGTCCGGGCTCGAGGCCTTCCTGCAGCCATCGCAGCAGTGCCAGCGCGGTTTGCCGGCCCAGCTCGCTGCTTTCCAGCGCAATGGTGGTCAGCGCGGGGGTGACCTCGGCAGAAATCGGCAGGTCGTCGCAGCCGACGATAGACAGCTGCCGCGGTACGTCCAGCCCGATGGCGGCGGCCTCGAACAGGCAGCCGAGCGCGAGCACGTCGTTGCCGCAAAAGATGGCCGTCGGCGTTTCCGGGGCATTGGCCAGCACCGCACGCAAGCCGGCCCGGCCGCCGGCGAAGGTGTACGGCTGCTCGCAGAGGGCGCCGGCGGGCAGCGGCGCGCGCAGGGCGCGCAGCGTGCCGAGGAAGCCTTCGGTGCGCAGCCGCGCGCGGTCGTTATGGGCGCCGATGCCGGAGATCATGCCAAGGCGGCGGTGGCCCAGGTCAAACAGGTGGCGCGCGGCCTGCGCGCCGATCTCGAAGTTGTCGAAGCCGATGCACGGGTACTGGTTCGACAAGGACCAGGTCAGCATCGTGCGCGTGCCGGATTGCCGCAGTAGCGCCATCGTTTCGGGGGAATGGTCGGCGCCGACCAGCACCATGGCATCGACCGCCCGCTCGGACAGGGCCCGCACCACGTCGGTCTCGGTGTCCGGATCGTAATTGTGGGAGCCGAGCAGCAATTGGTAACCGCTGGCCGCCAGCACGCCCTGCATGCCCTGGATCGCATGGGAAAAGATGGCGTTGTCGAGGGTCGGCACCACCGCGGCGACGGTGCGTGAACGGCCGGACGCCAGCGTGCGCGCCGACGCATCCGGAACATAGCCGAGCGCGTCGATGGCCTGGCGCACCCGCAGCAAGGTGTCTTCCCGCACCAGCGCGGGCGATGACAGCGCGCGCGACACCGTCGCCATCGATACACCGGCAAGCTTCGCCACGTCTTCAAGTCTGGTCCGCCGCACGTTTGCTGTCCTGTTTGCAGTTGCGACATTGTCACCTATCTGTGCGCTGCGGACGACTGCACATGACCGGGTTGGTGCCGGTCGCGACATTTGAGGGAAAACCCTTCCTTGCGGATTGGGGCGCGGCCACTAAGCTTTTTATGAAAGCGCTTTCATTTAATAACTGGCAGGTCGTAATTGCTGAAAAGTTTGTCTATGTGTCAGAAATGATAGCGCTTACATCAATCGCCACCCAAGGAATACAGATGATCACGTATCTGAAGCAAGCCGAAAAAACCCCGCAGACGGAAACCGCCACCGCGCAGCAAGTGGTGAACGACATGCTGGCCCAGATCCAGGCGCATGGCGAGGCTGCGGTGCGCCAGTACGCCAGCAAGCTCGACGGCTGGGACGGCGAGATCGTGCTGACCCCGGACCAGGTCCGCCAGCAGACCCGCGACGTGCCCGCGTCGGTGCGCGCCGACATCGATTTCGCGATCCGCCAGGTGCGTGCGTTTGCGCTGGCGCAGCGCGAATCGTTGCGCGAGTTCTCGGTCGGGCTGCACCCGGGCGTGACGGCGGGGCAGCGCGTGATCCCGGTCAACGTGGTGGGCTGCTACGCCCCGGCGGGCCGCTATGCGCATATCGCTTCGGCCTACATGGGGGTGGCGACGGCGAAGGCTGCCGGCGTTGGCACCGTGGTGGCGTGCTCGAGCCCGTTCCGCGGCCAGGGCATCCATCCGCACGTGCTCTATGCCTTCCAGGCCGCCGGCGCCGACGTGATCATGACGCTCGGCGGCGTGCAGGCGATTGCTTCGATGGCCTATGGCCTGTTCAGCGGCAAGCCCGCCGACGTGGTGGTCGGCCCCGGCAACAAGTTTGTCGCCGAGGCCAAGCGGTCGCTGTACGGGCAGGTGGGGATCGACGTGTTCGCGGGGCCGTCCGAAGTCGCCGTGATCGCCGACGACAGCGCCGACCCGGCCATCGTGGCAAGCGACCTGGTGGGCCAGGCCGAGCATGGCCACGAATCCCCGGCGTGGCTGTTCACCACCTCGCGCGCGCTGGCGGAGCAGGTCATGGCACGGGCGCCCGTGCTGATCGCAGCGTTGCCGCCCACCGCACGCGACGCGGCCACGGCGGCATGGCGCGACTACGGCGAGGTCATCGTCTGCGACAGCCGCGAGGAAGTGGCCGCGGTATCGGACCGCTATGCCTCCGAGCACCTGGAGGTGCACGCGCAGGACCTGGACTGGTGGCTGGCCAACCTGACCTGCTATGGCTCGCTGTTCCTGGGCGAAGAGACCACGGTGGCCTTTGGCGACAAGACCAGCGGCCCCAACCACGTGCTGCCGACCAAGGGCGCGGCGCGCTATTCCGGCGGGCTCTCGGTGCACAAGTTCATGAAGACCCTGACCTGGCAGAAGATGACGCGCGAGGCCACACGGCAGATCGGCCAGGTGACCGCGCGCATCTCGCGCCTGGAGGGCATGGAGGCGCACGCGCGCACCGCGGACGACCGCATGGCAAAGTACTTTCCGAACGCCCGCTTCGAGATGGGCGCCCCGGTGGAGGTGTGACGATGGCCCCCATGCAGAACGCGTCCGACGGTCGCGGACCCGACCTGCGCGGCAGGCAGGCGCTGGTGACCGGCGGCAGTTCCGGCATCGGCGAGAGCCTTGCCGAGGCGCTTGGCCGGGCCGGCGCCAGGGTGGTGCTGGCGGCGCGCCGCCAGCCGCAACTCGATGCCGCGGCAACGCGGCTTGATGCGATGGGCATCGCCGTCGACATGCAGGTGCTGGACGTATCCGACCTCGATGCCATTCCCGCCGCCGCAGCGGCCTTGCAGCGCCGCTGCGGCACCATCGATATCCTGGTGAATGCCGCGGGCATGAACCTGCGCGAGCCGTTTGCCAGCGTCACGCCGGCGTCGTGGCGGCTGCAACTGGACACGCATCTCGGGGCCCCGTTCTTCCTGACGCAGGCGCTTGCGCCCGCGATGCAGGCGCAAGGCTGGGGACGCGTGCTCAACCTTGCTTCGCTGCAGTCGTACCGGGCCTTCGCCAACAGTGCGTCCTACGGCGCGGCCAAGGGCGGCATCGTCCAGCTGACGCGCGCCATCGCCGAGGCCTGGTCGCTGCACGGCATCACCTGCAATGCGATCGGCCCGGGCTTTTTCCCCACCGCGCTGACCGGGCCCGTGTTCGCCGACGTAGCGCTGGCGCAGCATCATGCCGGGCGCACCTGCATCGGCCGCAACGGCGCGTTGCCGGACCTGCACGGACTGGCCGCGTTCCTGGCCAGCGACATGGCCGCGTATATCACCGGGCAGACTTTCATGGTCGACGGTGGCTACACCGCAAGATGACCGCCGCCGCGGGCGCATCGATGGCCCCGCGCGAAGACCGACATTCAGAGCGCCATACGCGCCGCCACGGGACCACACCCGACAGGAGACCAGCATGACGAGACAGCTATCGGCACAGCCGCCGGCACAAGACACCGCGCACAAGCTCAGGAAGATCGTGACCTCCAGCACCATTGGCGCGATGGTGGAGTGGTACGACTTTTTCCTGTACGGCGTGGTCGCCGGCCTGGTGTTCAACAGGCTGTACTTCCCCTCGACCGACCCGGTGGTCGGCACGCTGCTGGCCTACGCCACCTTTGCCGCCGGGTTTGTCGCGCGCCCGCTGGGCGGCGTGATCTTCGGCCATTTCGGCGATACGCTGGGGCGCAAGCGCATGCTGGTGCTGACGCTGATGATCATGGGCATCGCCACCACTGCCATCGGCCTGATCCCGACCTATGACCAGATCGGCATCTGGGCGCCGGTGCTGCTGCTGTTGTGCCGGATCGCGCAGGGCATCGGCCTTGGCGGCGAATGGGGTGGTGCCGTGCTGATGACGTTCGAGAGCGCGCCGCCGGGCCGCCGCGGCTTCTTCGCCAGCCTGCCGCAGACCGGCATGTCGCTGGGCCTGGTGCTGGCCAGCGGCGTGATTGCGCTGTTGTCGCTGATGCTGTCGGACCACGACTTTCTGGCATGGGGCTGGCGCATCGCCTTCCTGCTGAGCGCGGTGATGGTGCTCATCGGCTCCTACATGCGCACGCACGTGGAGGAGTCGCCCGAATTTGCCGCGGCACAGCGCCAGCCGCAGCGCAACCAGCCGGACGCGCACGGCTTGCCGTTCCTGGCCATGCTGCGCCAATACCCCGGCGTGGTGCTGGCGTGCATGGGCGCGCGCTTTATCGACGGCGTCTTCTTCAACGTGTTCGGGGTGTTCTCGCTCGCCTACCTGACCCAGACCCTGAAGCTCTCGCGCAACGAGGCGCTGCTGGGCGTGCTGCTGGGCGCGGGCGTGATGACGCTGTTCATCCCGCTGTGGGGTGCCGTGTCCGACCGCCTCGGCCGGCCGCTGGTCTACGGTACCGGGGCGCTGCTGGCGGGGCTGTCGGCGTTTCCCGCGTTCTGGCTGATGCAGCATTCGGGCGGCAACGTGCTGCTGGTGTGGGCGGCGATCATCATTCCCTTCGGCATCTTCCATGCCGCCGTGTTCGGCACCATGTCGTCGATGTTCTCGGAGGTGTTCGATGCGCGCGTGCGCTATACCGGGATTTCCTTCGTCTATCAGTTCGCGGGCGTGTTCGCCGGCGGCCTGACGCCGATCATCGCCACCTGGCTCAACGCGCGTGCCGGCGGCGAGCCCTGGTACCTGTGCGGCTACGTGCTGGCGATCGGCGTGCTCAGCGCGGCCTGCACACTATGGATCGGCTTGCGCTCGGCCCCGGCCGGCGCGCATGCGCTGGCAACGTCCAAGGCCGGCGCCTGACTGTTTTCTCCCGGGCGGCATCGCGCCGCCTGTCCGTGTCGTTCCCCCTCCCATGTCTTCTACTGGCAAGGCCATGAAAGCCATCGTCTATACCGAACCCAACGCCGTCGCGGTCCTGGAGCGCGACATGCCGGCCCTGGCGCCCGGCGAAGCCCTGCTGCGCATCGATGCCAGCGGCATCTGCGGCTCCGACCTGCACGCGTATCACGGCCATGATCCGCGGCGCAAGCCGGGGCTGGTGCTCGGCCACGAGTTTGCCGGCACGGTGGTGGCCTCGTCGGACGAGGCCCTGCTGGCGGTGGGGCAGCGCGTGACCGCCAACCCGCTGGTGACCTGCGGCCATTGCGACTATTGTCTGCAGGGCCGCGACAACCTGTGCGCTCACCGCGGCATGGTCGGCATGAGCCGGCCGGGAGCGTTGTCCGAGTACCTGGCGATCCCGCTCCGTTGCGCGATTCCCATTCCCGACGCGCTCACCAGCGTCCGTGCCGCGCTGACCGAGCCCGCGGCCACCGCGCTGCACGCGGTCAACCTGACCATGCGCGCCATGGCCAGGCCGCTGCCGGAGGCGCGCGTGCTGGTCATCGGCGGCGGCGCGATCGGCATGCTCGCCGCCGCGCTGGTGAGTTCGTATGGTTGCCGCCAGGTGCAGGTGGCCGAGACCAATGCGCTCCGCCGCGCTTCCGTGACGCGGCATCTCGGCTGCGAGGCGGTGGACCCGCTGGCCGAACCGATGCCCGACGCGGCCTTCGACGTGGTGATCGATGCGGTGGGCGCGGCACCGACGCGCAGGCTTGCCATCGCCGCGGCGCGGCCCGGCGGCGTGGTCATGCACATCGGCCTGCAGGACTGGGCCAGCGAGATCGACATGCGCAAGCTGACGCTGGCCGAGCTGACCCTCCTGGGAACCTACACCTACACCATGGCCGACCTGCGCGCCACTGTGGCGGCGCTGGAGCAGGGCAGCTTCGGCACGCTGGCATGGGTCGAGACCCGCGCGCTGGCCGACGGCCCGGCAGCCTTTGCCGACCTGGCCGCCGGCCGCGTTGCCGCCGGCAAAGTCGTACTCATCCCCGAACCCGCCTGAGTGCCGCACGAGCCAGGCCCGGAGCGCCGCAGCGGTCAGCTTAAATTCATATATATGAGTTGGTTGACATGGATGAATGCAGCGCCTAACATGACTTCAGGCACGACCCACAGAGAGGAGACAACGATGATTCACGTAGTGCTTCATGACGCCAAGGACACCGTCGCGGTGGCCGTGGTGGAAGGGATCCAGCCGGGCACCCAGCTCAACGCCTGGATCATGGACGAAGACAAGGTCGTGACCGTGACCGCGCTGCAGCCGATTCCCATCGGCCACAAGGTGGCGCTGCGCGACATGGATGTGAACGAGACGGTCTACAAGTACGGCATCGACATCGGCAAGGTGGTCGCCCCGATCAAGGCTGGCGAACACGCCCACGTCCACAACATCAAGACCAAGCGCTGGTAAGCCAGGCGCGCCGCCTGCGTCCCGCCCACGCTTCCCTTCCGCTTCCATCCCGCTTCCAAGGATCCACGTCATGTCCGTGATCGACCAAAACACCACCTTCTGGGGCTACCGCCGCGACAATGGCCGCGTCGGTGTCCGCAACCACGTCATCATCCTGCCGCTGGACGACCTGTCCAACGCCGCCGCCGAGGCCGTCGCCGCCGCCATCAAGGGCACCATGGCGATTCCCCATCCGTACGGCCGCCTGCAGTTCGGGCCAGACCTGGACCTGCATTTCCGCACGCTGATCGGCGCCGGCAGCAACCCCAACGTCGCCGCGGTGGTGGTGATCGGCATCGAGGACGGCTGGACCAAGAAGGTCGTCGACGGTATCGCCCAGACCGGCAAGCCGGTGGTGGGCTTCGGCATCGAGGGCCACGGCGACCACGACACCATCATGCGCGCCTCGAAGGCGGCCCGCGAGTTCGTGCAGTACGCCACCGCGCTGCACCGCGTCGAGTGCCCGATCAACGAACTGTGGGTCTCGACCAAGTGCGGCGAGTCGGACACCACTTCGGGCTGCGGCGCCAACCCCACCGTCGGCAACGCCTTCGACAAGCTGCACCCGCTCGGCACCACGCTGGTGTTCGGCGAGACCTCGGAACTGACCGGCGGCGAGCATATCGTCGCGGCACGCTGCGCCAACGACGATGTGCGCCACCAGTTCATGGCGATGTTCGAGCGCTACCAGGGCATGATCGACCGCTGGAAGACATCGGACCTGTCCGAGTCGCAGCCGACCAAGGGCAATATCGCCGGCGGCCTGACCACCATCGAAGAGAAGGCGCTGGGCAATATCCAGAAGATCGGCAAGAAGTGCACCGTCGACGGCGTGCTCGACAAGGCCGAGGCGCCGACGCATCCGGGCCTGTGGTTCATGGACTCGTCCTCCGCCGCGGCCGAGATGGTCACGCTGTGCGCGGCCGCCGGCTATGTGGTGCACTTCTTCCCGACCGGGCAGGGCAACGTGATCGGCAACCCCATCGTGCCGGTGATCAAGCTGTGCGCCAACCCGCGCACCGTGCGCCTGATGAGCGAGCACATGGACGTCGACTGCTCGGGCCTGCTGCAGCGCGAGCAGACGCTGGACCAGACCGGCGACAAGCTGCTGGAATGCATGCTGGCCACCATCAACGGCCGCTGGACCGCGGCCGAGGCGCTCGGCCACCGCGAGTTCGTGCTGACCCGCATCCACGAGTCGGCATGATGAAGCGCATCTGCATCAGCGAGTTCATGGACCCGGCTGCGGTGCAGGCGCTGACCCCCGGCTTCGACTTGCGCTACGAGCCAGGCTGGGTGGATCGCCGCGCCGACCTGCTCGAGGTCCTGGACGGGGCGCACGCGCTGGTGGTGCGCAACCGCACCCAGGTGGACGCGGCGCTGCTGGCCCGCGCGCCGGCCTTGCGGGTGGTCGGGCGGCTCGGCGTGGGGCTGGACAACATCGACGTCGCCGCCTGCCGCGATCGCGGCATCCGCGTGATTCCCGCCGCCGGCGCCAATGCGCGCTCGGTGGCGGAGTACGTGGTGACCTCGGCCGCCGTGCTGCTGCGCGGCGCCTATCTGTCCAGCGCCGAGGTGGCGGACGGCCAGTGGCCGCGCGCCCGGCTGTCCGAGGGCAGGGAGGCACTCGGCAAGACGCTCGGCCTGATCGGCTTTGGCGATATCGGCCGCCAGACCGCGGCGCTGGCGCGCGCCTTCGGCATGGAGGTGATTGCCTGCGATCCGATGCTGCCGGCCGATGATCCGGTCTGGTCTGCCACCGGCGTGGCGTGCGTGCCGCTCGACGCGCTGCTGGCGCGGGCCGACGCGGTCAGCCTGCACGTGCCGCTGGTGGAGGCCACCCGCAACCTGATCGATGTCGGCCGCCTGGCCGTGATGAAGTCCGGCGCGGTGCTGGTCAACACCGCGCGCGGCGGCGTGGTCGATGAGGCAGCGCTGGCCGACGCACTGCGCGCCGGGCACCTGGGCGGCGCGGCGCTGGACGTGTTTGCCAGCGAGCCGCTGCCCGCCGGCAGCACGCTGCGGGGCGTGCCCAACCTGATCCTGACCCCCCACATCGGCGGCGTGACGCGCGAAGCCAATGCGCGCGTGTCGATGATGATCGCGCGCGAGGTGCGCCAGTCGCTGGAGCAGATGCCATGAGCCGGATTGCATTGCATGAACTGGAGCGCATGGCCGCCGCCGGCCTGCGTCGTGCCGGGGCCAGCGCCCGGCAGGCGCAGGCGACCGCGGCGGCGCTGGTACGGGCCGATGCGGCGGGGCTGCCGTCGCACGGGGTCTCGCGCGTGCCGATGTACGTGGCGCACCTGCGGCATGACCGGGTCGACGGCAACGCCGAGCCGGCGGTGCGCGGCACGCGCGCCAGCGCGGTGGTCGTCGATGCCGGCTGCGGCTTTGCCTTCGCCGCGTGCGACCTTGCCATCGCCGAGGCGATGCAGCGCGCGCGGGAGACAGGCGTCGGCGTGGCCGCGGTGACCAACAGCCACCACTTCGGCGCCGCCGCGCTGCCGCTGGAAGCCGTGGCGCGCGCCGGCATGGTAGGCATCGCCATGGGCAACTCGCCCGCGGCCATGCCAGCCTGGGGCGGCAAGCGGCCGCTGTTCGGCACCAACCCGATTGCGGCGGTATTTCCGCGCCAGGGCCATGCGCCGGTGGTGATCGACCTGTCGCTGTCCGAGGTCGCGCGCGGCAAGATCATGGTGGCTGCGAAGCAGGGCAAGCCGATTCCGCTCGGATGGGCGCTCGATGAAGCAGGGCAGCCGACCACCGACGCCGAGGCTGCGCTGCGCGGCTCGATGCTGCCGGCCGGCGGCGTCAAGGGCGCGATGCTGGCGCTGCTGGTCGAATTGCTGGTGACGTCGCTGGCCGGCGCCCAGTTCGGCGCCGAGGCGGACTCTTTCTTCAGCGATGCGGGCAATCGGCCGCGCATCGGCCAGCTGTTTTTCGTGCTGGACCCGGGCGCTTTCGCCGGCTCGCAGGTCTACGCCGCGCGGGTTGAAGCGCTGCTGGCGGTGATGCTGGAAGACGAGGGCACGCGCGTGCCCGGCGCCCGCCGCGAGTCGGCACAGGCCGAGGCCGCCGCGCGCGGCGCTGAAGTCCCCGATGCACTGTGGCGCGAACTGCAATCGCTCGCGGGCGAGGAGGCTGGCGCGCCGCATTGATTTCCTCACAACGGACCCACGCCAGATGGGCCGACCACAACTAACGGAGACAAACCATGGATCGACGCTTGATTCGCGGCGCGCGCAGGCACCTGGCCCGCGCGCTGCTAGCCTTGTCCGCTGTATCGGCCCTGGCCGCGCTGGCGCCGCCCGCCGCCGCGCAGGGCGGCAGCGATGCCGCCGCAGATTATCCGAACAAGCCGATCCGGTATGTCGTGCCCTTCGCGGCCGGCGGCCTGACCGACATCATGGCGCGCATGGTCGGCCACCAGCTCTCCGAAGAGTGGAAAAAGCCCATCGTGGTGGACAACCGGCCCGGCGGCAATGCCAACATCGGCGCCGAGCAGGTTGCCAAGGCGCCGCCCGATGGCTACACCTGGCTCGCGGTCACGCTGACGCACGCGTCCAACGTGACCTTGTTTCCCAAGCTGCCGTTCAGCATGCAGAAGGACCTGGTGCCGGTGGCGCGCATCGCCTCGTCGCCAATGATGGTGGTGGTGCCCGCGAATTCGCCGATCAAGTCGATGAAAGACCTGGCTGCTGCCGCGCAGAAGTCGAAGCTCAACGCCGGCTCCAGCGGCAACGGCACCCCGCCGCACCTGACGCTGGCCTTGTTCGAAAGCCAGACCCGGACCAGCTTCACCCACGTGCCGTACAAGGGCGGGGCGCCGTCGATGACCGACCTGATCGGCGGCCAGATCGACGTGGTCTTCTCCAACTTTCCCGAATCGCTCGCCTATGTGAAGGGCGGCAAGCTGCGCGCGCTGGCCGTGACCACGCGC
The DNA here is from genome assembly GCF_050271075.1 of Cupriavidus sp. H39. Lineage (NCBI taxonomy): Bacteria > Pseudomonadati > Pseudomonadota > Betaproteobacteria > Burkholderiales > Burkholderiaceae > Cupriavidus > Cupriavidus sp. H39. The sequence continues at coordinate 2,236,466 of NZ_CP189846.1, read as the reverse complement.
GAGCGCCATCCGCTGCTGCCCGACGTCCCCACCGTCGCCGAGGCCGGCTATCCGGACCTGATCGTCGAGAACTGGACCGGCCTGATGATGCCGGCCGGCACGCCCCGGCCGATCGTCGACAAGGTCGCCGGCTCGGTCGCGCGCATGCTGGCCGGCGAGTCGGTGCGCGGGCGCATCGTCACCGCGGGCTTCAGCCCCGCGGCCGGCGGCACGCCTTTCGCCGACTACTTCAGCGGCGAGGTGACGCGCTGGGCCCGGCTGATCGAGGAGAAGCAAATCCGGGTCGAATGAGGCGGCGCCTCGTGCGGGGACGGCATGCGCACGGCCTGGCGGCGTTGGCGACCGGCTTTAGTATGATTCGTGTTATCTATATGAGTCAGTCATGGATCGGCCGGCCGCCCCGCAGGCGGCGTTGCAAAGGACATTAACGTGGGCTCCAGATTCGATGCCGGCGCAGCCATCGGCGGCGTGCTGTACAAGGACGTCAAGCACGCCATCCTGGCCGCCCTGGCCGAGGGCGAGTGGAAGCCGGGTGAAGCAATCCCGTCCGAACGCAAGCTGATCGAGCGCTTCGGCGTGTCGATCGGCACGCTGCGCAAGGCCATCGACGAACTGGTGGCCGAGAACATCATGATCCGCCACCAGGGGCGGGGCACCTTCGTCGCCACGCATCGGCAGGAAGACCATTTCTTCCGCTTCTTCCGCATCGTGCGCCAGGACGGCTACCGCGAGTACCCGACCGTGCGGCTGGCCAGGTTCCGCCGCGCCAAGGCGGACAAGGACGAAGCGGCAGCACTTGGGCTGCCGCTTGGCGAGGCCGTGTTCCGCTTCACCAACGTGCTGTCGCTGGAAGGGCGCGCGGTCATGATCGACGCCATCACCGTCCCGGCGGAGCGCTTTAAGACTCTTAGCGAGAAGCTGCTGCGCGAGCGGCCGAACACACTCTACAACTTCTACCAGGACGTCTTCGGCATCAACATCATTCGCACCGAAGAGCGCTTGCGTGCAGCGCTCGCCGACGAGGAAGACCATGAACTGCTGGGCGTCCCCGTCGGTACCGCGATGCTGAAGATCCTGCGGGTGGCGTCTTCCTACCAGAACGAACGGATCGAGTACCGCGTCTCCCGGCTGGATACTTCTGATTACGAGTTCGCGCTGTCGCAGCCGTGAGGGCGGGCGGCGCAGTCCGGAACTGCGCCGGGATCCTGCCTACGCCGCGCTGGCGTCTTCCGTGTAGCGCCGCCGCAACTCTTCAAACGACGCCAGCTCCCCGCACACCGCGCTGGCGGCCACCGTCGGCGGGCTGGCCAGCCAGACCTGCCCCGGCCCCGAGCGCCCGGGGAAGTTGCGGTTGATCGAGCTGACCGTGACCTGCTCGGGCCGCTCCGACGACCCCGGGCCACCATTGGCGCAAGCGCCGCAGGAAGGCTGGAGGATGCGTGCGCCGATGGCCTCGAACGTTTCCATGTAGCCCTGGCGGATGCAATAGTCACGCACGTCGGTGGTGCCGAACTGCAGGTAGAGGGTGACGTGAGGCGGAATGCGCAGGCCGCGCTGCACAGCCCAGTGCAGGACCTCGTGGTACCCGTCGAAGTCTTCCCGCTTGCCTGCGGTGCAGGAGCCACCGTAGGCAATGTCCACGGGTACGCGCTGCGTCAGCGCGGCCAGCGGCACGCCGTTGCCTGGATCGCCGGGGCTGGCCACCATGGGGCCGAGCGTGCCGCAGTCGATCTCGAGCGTGGCGGCAAACGCGGCGCCGTCGTCGCTGCGCATCCATGGCTCGATGTGGAAATCGAGCCCGCGCCGTTCCCGCAGGAAGCGCACCGTCTGCGCGTCGGGCGCGACGATGCCGGTGAAGCCGCCCAGCTCGGCGCACATATTGGTCAGCGTGGCGCGTTCGTCGATCGACATCGCGCTGACCACCGCGCCGCTGAACTCGAATACCTTGCCGACGCCCGCGCCGGCCTTGATGTCCGGCCGCGCCAGCAGGTGCAGCACGACGTCCTTGGCCGTGACCCCCGGCGCCAGCACGCCGTCCAGGCGCACCAGGATGCATTGCGGCAGCGTCATGCGCACGGCGCCGGTCACGAAGGCATTAGCCATGTCGGTGGTGCCGACGCCGAACGCCACGCATCCCAGCGCGCCGCTGTGCGGGGTGTGGGAATCGGTGCCGACCACGACCTGCCCCGGCAGCGCATAGCGCTCGGCCATCATTGCGTGCGAGATGCCGGCCGCATGGCTGGCGGGCGCCCCCCGCGACGCCTCCTCGGTCAGCGTGCGATGGCAGCGGAGCTGGTAGTCGCGCACGAAGTCCCGTTGCGCCGCGCACATGCGCGCGACGTTGTCGACCAGTCCGCCGCGCAGGTGCGCGGGGCTTTCGCTGACATAGGAGGTGTGGTCCTCGAACACCACGATGCGGTCCGCGTCCCTGAGCCGCAGCGGCTTGCCGAACGCTTCATGCAGCATGTGGGCGCACATGCCGGTGTAGTACTCGTGGATAAAGCGCCAGTCGGCCCGCACGAAAATGCCGTCGCCTGGTACCGGGCGAGCCGGTGTCACCGGCGTGGCCAACAAATGCCGCTGGACGATTTTCTCGAACAAGGTCTGCGGGCCGGCGGGCAGGCCCGTGGCCGCGGGTTCGACCTCGCTCAGGCAGGCCTGCCCGAATTTCAGCAGCCCGCCATGCCGCAGGATGGATGCGGCGAGCGCGTCGCGCCCGGCCACCAGCGTGTCGGCTTCGATGGCTTCGCCTTGCTCCAGCCGGGTAAGCAGGCTGAAGTTGGTCGAGGTGAACAGGCCGATGTTGTCGGCGTTCTGGCGGTAGATGCGCTCGAAGCTGCGGGCGATGACGAGGCGGATGCCCGCCAGCTTTTCCGCTGCCGGACTATGCTCGCGCGACGACCCCTTGCCGTAGCGGTTGCCGGCAACGGTCACGGCGAATCCTCCGTTGCGGATCGCGTTGGCCGTGATCGGGCAGGTGCCGTCGACCTTGTAGCCGGTATAGGGAAAGCGTCCGAGCGCGTCGTCGTAGTGCGTCAGGATCGGCACCGGGGTGATCTCGTCCGTGGAAACGTCGTCGCGCAGTGCGCCGGCCCCGGCCAGGGTCATGGGCTGCCCCTGCAGCTGCGCGGTCATGACCGGCGCGGAGTCGGCAAGGAACAGGATGCGGGCCGTGGCCTCGATGGCGCTCATGCAGGTCTCCGATGGCAATTCGGTGCCACTCTACCGCCCATGACGCGCGCGGGCGAAGCGCTGATGCGGCATCGCGGCTATCTGCGCCAGACATATCAGGGTAAACGCGGAGTCGATGCGCGGTGCGCGCGGCAAGGTTAGTATCGGGCGACATTCCGGCCTGCCCACACGGGCTACTGACCCATGCACCGCATCGATCCCGTCAATATCCAGCTGTTCCTGGCCGCCGCCCGCGAGGGCTCGATCAAGCGCGCGGCTGAGACCGAGCATATTGCCCAGTCGGCGTTGAGCCGGCGCATCGCCGAACTGGAGCGCAGCCTGGGCGTGGTGCTGTTCGTGCGCTCGCCCGCCGGCGTGGTGCTGACCGATGCCGGGGCGCGCGCGCTGGAACTGGGCCGCAAGCTGAACCAGGACATCGCCAGCTTTGCGCGCGAGGTGCAGGACCTTGGCGACCGGGTCGCCGGCGTGGTGCGGGTGTCGGCGAGCCCGTCGGCCATCATCGGTTTCCTGCCCGAGCGGCTGCATGCGTTCAAGGCGGCGCATCCGCTGGTCGAGATCGCGCTGTACGAGCGCTCCACCGCCGAAACCCTGCGCGCCTGCCTCGATGACCGGGCCGACGTCGGCATCGGGGTCGCGGCCAAGACGCCGGGCGGGCTGGAATCGTGGGACTTTGCCAGCGATCCGCTCAACGTGGTGGTGCCGTCGACGCATGCGCTGGCCCGGCGCAAGCGCATCCGTTACGCCGAGGTGCTGGAGCATCCGCTGGTGGTGGTGCAGCCGGGCGGCGCGCTGGACCAGGACCTGCGCGAGCAGGCGGCCAACCTGCGCCTGCCGTTCAACCAGGGCGTGACCGTCTCCAGTTTCGAGGCCGCGTGCCGCATGGTGGAGGCGGGGCTGGGCATCGCGGTGCTGCCGGCCAGTGCCGGCGCCGCCTATGCGGGCACGCGGCGCTTTGTCCGCGTGCCGCTGGATGAGCCGTGGCGCCAGCGCCAGCTGCAAATCTACGCCCCGCACAAGCAGCCGCGGCTGCGCGCGATTGCCGCCATGATCGCAGCGCTGCAGCCGAAGGGCACAACGCATGCTATGCCGGACTGAGATACCCGGTCCAGCGGATTAGCACTCGGCCACCGCGGCGTCGCAACCCTACACTCCGTGCCAAAGCCACCGTCCACGGTGCGATTCGATAAACGGAGACAAGACATGCAGACCTCGCTGATTCGACACGCGTGCAAGGCGCTTGCGGCCCTGGCCACGCTGGCAATGCTTGGTGGCCACACTTTTCCGGCCCGTGCGCAGGACGCCAGGCCGGTCAGGCTGATCGTGCCGACCCAGCCGGGTTCGCAGGCCGATGCCGTGGCGCGCGCGCTGAGCCAGCCGCTGGGCAAGCAACTCGGCCAGTCGGTGGTGGTGGAGAATATCGCCGGCGCCGGCGGCGTGCCGGGCACGCAGCAGATCGTCAGGGCACCGAGAGACGGGTCGACGCTGGGCCTGATCTCGTCGAACCATGTCATCAACCCGTTTATCTACAAGAACCTGCCCTATGACGCGCTGAAGGACATCACGCCGATTACCGTCATTGGCACGCTGCCACTGGTGCTGGTGGTGAATCCCGCGGTGGGCGCGCACACCACGAAAGAACTGGTCACGCTGCTGAAGTCGAAGCCGGGCGAGCTGAACTACGGCTCGTCGGGCAACGGCACGGTGCTGCACCTGGCCGGCCAGCTCTTCGCCAGCGAGGCGAAGGTCGACATCCGGCACGTGCCGTACAAGGGCGCCGGCAACTACACCACCGACCTGATCGGCGGCCAGGTGCAGATCGGCTTCCTGACCGTGCAGGCGGTGCTGCCGCTGCTCAAGGCGGGCAAGCTCAGGGCGATTGCGGTGTCCACGGCGCAGCGGGTGCCGGCGTTGCCCGAGGTGCCGACGCTGGCGGAATCCGGGGTGCCGCGCTACAGCTTCGACGCGTGGCTGGCCATCGTCGGCCCCGCGGGGATGCCGAAGGCAGGTGTGCAAGACCTCCAGTCGAAGATCCAGGCCACGCTGCAGGAACGCGACGTGCAGGAGCACCTGGCCGCGCAAGGGTTGGTGGTGACCGGCACCGGCGCCGATGCGGCGGTGCCGTTCTTCAAGAGCGAGCTGGACAAGCATGCGCGCATCGTCAGGCAGGCCGGGGCGACGCTGAACTGAGGCGGCTTCAGCTGCCGCAAGCGTGAATCAGGAATTCCCGCAGCGCATCGGCCGGCTTGGCCAGCTTGCGCCCGGGCTGCCACAGCATGCCGACCTCCATGTCCGGCACCGCATTGGCAATCGGCCGGGCTTCGATCTGCTTGCCTTCCAGCGACCAGGGCCGGTACACCATGTCGGACAGCACGGTGACGCCGAAGCCATGCGCCACCAGCCCGCGCAGCGCTTCCATCGAGCCGGTCCGGAAGGCGATGTTGGGAGCGAGCCGGTGGCTGCGCCAGTAGCGCAGCGTGGATTCCTCGGCCTCGTCCACGGTGATGAGCAGGTACGGATACGCCGCGATATCGCGCAGCGAAGGCCGCTCCACCGCCAGCAGCGGATGGCTGGCCGAGGTCCATAGCTGGCGCCGCGACCGCATCAGCGTATGGCGCTGGAAGCGCTGGGGCCGCTCCAGGTTGGACAGCAGCGCGATGCCCAGCTCGATCTCGCCCGCCAGCACGGCCCGTTCGATGTCGGGGCGGTCCATGTCGAGCAGATCCAGTTCGATATCCGGATAGTTGGTGCGAAAGCGCGCCAGCAATCCCGGCAGGAAATACCCCAGCACGGTATATGACGCCGCCAGCCGCACGCTGCCCTGCAGCCCGTGCACCTGGAAGCGCGGCTCGCGCAGCGCATCCTCGACCGAATCCAGGATCTGGCGCGCATGCTGGAAGAACAGGTGGCCTTCCGCCGTCAGCGTCACGCCATGCGGCCGGCGCTCGAACAGGCGCACGCCCAGGCGCTGTTCCAGCGCTAGCACGGCGTTGGTCACGGCGGACTGCGAGACGTGCTCGGCGGTCGCCGCCATCGAGAACTGCCCGGTTTCCGCCGCCGCGACGAAATAGCGGAACTGCCGCAGCGTGACTTCCTTGGCCAGTCTTTCGGAGCCTTCGCGGGCCTTGAACATGGTGGGTCTCCTAGGTATCCGTTTCGCAGATATCAGGTGTGGGAATTCTTGATTTTACGATGACTGCGCCGGTTTCTACACTGCTCCGGACACCAGAAAAAATGCCGGAGACCCACATCGTGAATGCCCCGCTGAACCCCGCCTTGCTCGAAGCCCTGTCCAGCGCCAGCCTGGACGACAAGTACACCCTGGAGAAAGGCCGCGTCTACATGAGCGGCGTGCAGGCGCTGGTGCGCCTGCCGATGCTGCAGAAGGCGCGCGACCGCGCCGCGGGGCTCAATACCGCCGGCTTCATCTCGGGCTACCGCGGCTCGCCGCTGGGCGGCGTGGACCAGGCGCTGTGGAAGGCCAAGCAGCACCTCGCGGCCAGCGACGTGGTATTCCAGCCCGGCGTCAACGAAGACCTGGCCGCCACCGCCGTATGGGGCAGCCAGCAGGTCAACCTGTTCCCCGGCGCCAAGCGCGATGGCGTGTTCTCGATGTGGTATGGCAAGGGCCCCGGCGTCGACCGCTCCATCGATGTGCTCAAGCACGCCAATTCGGCCGGCTCGTCGCGCCATGGCGGCGTGCTGCTGCTGGCCGGCGACGACCATGCCGCCAAGTCTTCGACCGTGGCGCACCAGTCCGAGCACGTGCTGCAGGCGGCCGGCATTCCCGTGCTGTATCCCGCCAACGTGCAGGAGTACCTGGACTATGGCCTGCATGGCTGGGCCATGAGCCGCTATTCGGGCCTGTGGGTGTCGATGAAGTGCGTCACCGACGTGGTCGAGTCGACCGCCTCGGTCGAGATCGACCCCGAGCGCGTGCAGATCGTGCTGCCGCAGGACTTCGCCATGCCGGCGGGCGGCCTCAATATCCGCTGGCCCGATTCGCCGCTGGAGCAGGAAGCGCGGCTGCTCGACCACAAGTGGTATGCGGCGCTGGCCTATGTGCGCGCCAACCGGCTCAACCGCGTCGTGCTCGATTCGCCGAACGCACGCTTCGGCATCATGACCGCTGGCAAGGCGTATCTGGACGTGCGCCAGGCGTTGGCAGACCTGGGCCTGGATGACGACACCTGCGCGCGCATCGGCATCCGCGTCTACAAGGTGGGCTGCGTGTGGCCTTTGGAAGCGCACGGCGCGCGCGAGTTCGCCACCGGGCTGGAAGAGATCCTGGTGGTGGAAGAAAAGCGCCAGATCCTCGAGTACGCGCTGAAGGAAGAGCTGTACAACTGGCGCGAGGATGTGCGGCCCAAGGTCTTCGGCAAGTTCGACCAGCGCGGCAACGACGGCGGCGAGTGGTCGGTGCCGCGCGGCGACTGGCTGCTGCCGGCGCACTACGAACTGTCGCCGGCGCTGATCGCCAAGGCCATCGCCCGGCGCCTGGAGCGCTTCGACCTGCCGGACGCGGTGCGCGCGCGCATTGCCGCGCGCGTGGCGCTGATCGAGGCCAAGGAGCGCGAAGCGGCGCAGCCGCGCATCGCGGTGGAGCGCAAGCCGTGGTTCTGCTCGGGCTGCCCGCACAACACCTCCACGCGCGTGCCGGAAGGCTCGCGCGCGCTGGCTGGCATCGGCTGCCACTACATGACCTTGTGGATGGACCGCAATACCGAGACCTTCAGCCAGATGGGCGGCGAGGGCGTGGCGTGGACCGGGCAGATGCATTTCACCGACGACAAGCACGTGTTCGCCAACCTGGGCGACGGCACGTACTTCCACTCGGGGCTGCTGGCGATTCGCGCATCGATCGCGGCCAGGGCCAACATCACCTACAAGATCCTGTTCAACGACGCGGTGGCGATGACCGGCGGGCAGCCCATCGACGGCGTGCTGACGGTGCCGCAGATCGCGCACCAGGTCCTGGCCGAGGGCGCGAAGAAGCTGGTGGTGGTTACCGACGAGCCCGCAAAGTACGGCGACGGCGCGATGCTGCCATCCGGCGTGGCGGTGCTCCATCGCGACCAGCTCGATGCCGTGCAGCTGGAGCTGCGCGCCACCGAAGGCGTCACCATCCTGATCTACGACCAGACCTGTGCCACCGAGAAGCGCCGCCGCCGCAAGCGCGGCACCTATCCGGACCCCGCCAGGCGCGCCTTTATCAACGATGCGGTGTGCGAGGGCTGCGGCGATTGCTCGGCCAAGTCCAACTGCCTGTCGGTGGAGCCGCTGGAGACCGAACTCGGCACCAAGCGCAGGATCAACCAGTCGTCGTGCAACAAGGATTTCTCCTGCGTCAACGGCTTCTGCCCGAGCTTTGTCACGGCCGAGGGCGCGCAAGTGCGCAAGCCCGCGGCGGCAGCAGGCAACGGCACCGGCGCTGATTTTGCGGCGCTGCCGCTGCCGCTGCTGCCGGCCCTGGAGCGGCCGTACGGCGTGCTGGTCACGGGCGTCGGCGGCACCGGCGTGGTCACCATCGGCGGACTGCTGGGCATGGCCTCGCACCTGGAGCGCAAGGGCGTGACCGTGCTGGACATGGCAGGGCTGGCGCAGAAGGGCGGGGCGGTGATCAGCCACGTGCAGATCGCGCCGGCGCCGGCCGACCTGCACGCGACCCGCATCGCCACCGGCGAGGCGCGGCTGGTGATCGGCGGCGACGCCATCGTCTCGGCCTCGGCGGAAGTGCTGTCTAAGGTCCGGCACGGCCTGACCGCCGCCGTGGTCAACAGCGCCAACACGCCCACCGCGGAGTTCATCAAGAACCCCAGGTGGAAGTTCCCCGGCGCCAGCGCCGAGCAGGACCTGCGCGCCAGCGTGGGCGAGGCCTGCGCCTTCTTCGACGCCAGCGCCTGGGCGGTGACCCTGCTGGCCGACGCAATCTACTCCAACCCGCTGCTGCTGGGCTTTGCCTGGCAGAAGGGCTGGATCCCGCTGCAGCATGCCAGCCTGGCGCGTGCCATCGAACTCAATGGGGTTTCGGTTGAAAAGAACCGCCTCGCCTTCGAATGGGGCCGGTATCTGGCCCACCACGGCGAGGCCGCGGTCAGGGCCCTATTGCCGAATGCGCCAGCAGCGGCTTCGGCCCAGGTGGTGTCGATGCCGCAGACGCTCGACACCCTGATCCGCAAGCGCGAGGCAATGCTGGCCGATTACCAGAATGCCGCCTATGCAGCCCGCTATCGCGACGCCGTCGCGCGCATCCGTGCCGCGGAACAGCAACTCGGCATCGACCGCAAGCTGCCGCTGACCGAGGCCGTGGCCCGCAACCTGGCCAAGCTGATGGCCTACAAGGACGAGTACGAGGTGGCCCGCCTCTACACCGATCCCGCTTTCTTCGACAAGCTGCGCGCGCAGTTCGAAGGCGAGCCCGGCCGCGACTACCAGCTCAATTTCTGGCTGGCGCCGCCACTGCTGGCCAAGACCGATGACAAGGGCCAGCTGCTCAAGCGCCGCTTCGGTCCGCGCACCATGACCGCCTTCCGCCTGCTGGCGCGCCTGAAGGGTTTGCGCGGCACCGCGCTGGACGTGTTCGGCAAGACCGCGGAACGCCGCGCCGAGCGGGCGCTGGTCAGTGACTACCTGGCCATGGTTGAAGAGTTTGCCGCCTCACTGAGCGCGGACAACCTCGACACCGCGCTGGCGCTTGCCGCGCTGCCTGACGATATCCGCGGCTATGGGCACGTGAAAGAGGCCAGCATGGCGGCCGCGGCGGTACGGCGCGAGGCGCTGCTGGCACAGTATCGCGGTGCGGCACGGCGCGATGCGGCCTGAACGGCGTAGTTCGCGCCGGCCGGCAGGCCGAGCCTCGCCCGGTAACGAGCGAGGCGCGTCTGCCGGAGCTGGCGCGGGCTTTCGTCGGCGGGGCCAACAGGCGTTCGCGTCCTGGGCAGGATGGGCTCTGCTCGGCCAGAGTCCTCAGAGCGACAGCACCAGCCGCACCAGATCGCCATGCCGCTGCATATTGGTCTTGGCGTAGATTGACTTGATTTGCGTCCGGATCGTCGCGACGCTTACCTGCCTGCTGTCAGCGCACGCTTGCGGACTCAGGCCATCGCAGCACATCAGCACACACAGGTTGGCTTCCGCATCCGAAAGGCCATACACCAGGAGCAGCCGGCGTACGCGTTCAACCGGGGAACGCATCGCGCAGGTGGTCATCAGCGTCAGGGGACGCTGCCAGGTTCGCGCCAGCTGCGTGCCGGGCGGAAGGCGAATCAGGCTGAAATGCAAGGCATGCGCGGCGCCAGCTGGATCGCCTGCCCGCTGCAGCGCCAGCAGGCCGTTAAGGCAAGCCGCCTGCCATTGCGTCGACTCGGAGCAGCCGTCTGGCATTAGCCGGCCATGGACCACGCGCAGCCTGGTGGGCTGCTTCGCCATCAACGTACGCGCGGCCGCGTTGCAAGACAACACGCGCCGATCCGTATCGAGCAACCAGACCGCGGCGTCCAGGGCCTCCAGCATGCACTCCGCAAGCAGCGCCTTCTCTTCCAGATGCTGGATCCGCATGCTCAGGAGCGAAGCCCGGCTCACATGCTTGCACAGCCGCGCGATGGAGCAGTGTTGCTCATCGGTCAGCGGCGGTGCGTCGGATTCGCCCATAAAGCTCATGAAGCCGCTGCGCTGGCCGCTCTGATACAGCTTCAAGGCGGACCAGTGTTCCAACCCCCGTGCGCGCATGAACGCTTGCTGAAAGATGTCCCGTGCCTGCTGTTCGGGAGACATCACGTCGACATCCTCGAGCCAGTGGCCGGTCTCCCAGTGATGCATGATGGGCAGCGCGGGATCATAACGGTAGAAGTCGGTGCCGTAGCTTTGTAATGCCGCAGCGGTCCAGGCGTCATCGTCGCCGGCCACGGCCACGGGCGCCAGCCAGGGGGAGCTAGCGTCAAGCGCAAGCAGGTTCACCAGCCGCACCCCCGTCTTGCGCCGGAACGCATGCAGCACGGTCTGCCAGGACTGCTCGCCCAGTCCGGCAGCATAGATGTCGTCGATCAGGGCCTCATCGTCGGTATCGGGCGGATTCAGCTGGCTGCCTTGGGTCATCATTGCTCCCGGATTCCCCGTCGAATCTGGCATGCCATAGGGCCGGTGCTGCAAAGGGCATCGCCATCCCAGCGTGCAAGGCCATGACCTTTTCGCTTGGGGGATTTCCAGATCAGGATTCCGGAATATGGACCTTGTGGTGGACTTCTCCTATCCACCAAATGGCCGATCAGCGCCGGCTCTCGGCCACGACATGGCGACGAGCTCATTGGACAAAAAATTCTCCGCCCGCTGCACTGGACAGCAGGCGGAACGGCCCGGAAGAGGGCGGGGTTCTTCTGCAATGGCCTAAGAGAGGCCTGGCGTCAATCGCAATGTGACGGTCCGCCGGGATAGACGCCGTTGTTGTAAGAATCCAGGGTTCCGCCCCAAGTCTTCTGCGTGCCGCAGGAGTTTGCGGCCGGACACGCCACGTCGGGGGTGCTGGTGCCAGAGAAGAAGCTTTGCGCGTCGCTCAGGACAGACTGGATGCCGGCCGGAACGGCAGCGCCACTGGCCTGGTTCAGGACCGCGGCAATGTACTGGACACCCAGAATGTAATACCCGTTACCGCCGGCTGGCGTATCCAGGATTTGCTGCCAGGTCACACCGCTGTTGAAGAATGGCGCACTACGGCTGAAGGGCAGTGGCCAGACCACGCCGGGCTTGTTGCCCCAGTAGCCTTGTGTATAGACGCAGCCGCCGGGCATCGGGCACGGCTGCACGTCGCCCACGAAGGTGAATTTAGGTTCCGGGCCGGTAGGGGTGTTGAGCGATCCCGAATGATTCAGGATCTTTACCCGTGCGATGTTGCGGATCGTGCCGCTCAGCGGCGCACCGTCATAGCTGTAAGGAAACGTCACCGCGGTAAGCTGGGTGGTCCCGGCCGGAATTTCGGTGCCGGTGGCATACAGGGCATGATAGACGTCCAGGAAATTGGGCCCCGAGACCTTATTCTGGATCCAGTCGTCAATGGTAAGTCCAACCGTGTCGATGGCGCCTTGGTTCCATACCGAGACCACGCCGGAATACCGCCAGTTGCCGGTACCCGGCACCGCGCAGATGTCCAGTGTCTTGGTGGCTGCCAGCGTGGTGCCGTTCTGGCCGGCCGAGATGGCCTCTCCGGACGGAAATGCCGCCGCAAATGGCAAGATGGCACTGAGGATGGCTTGCGCAACATTCTTCTTGTTCATTTTGATTTCCTCCAGGATTCCTGAACCTTGCAATAACACGCTGATTGCAACTGCGATCTCCACACCGTCGCGCGCAAGACGTACGAACTGGCGGCTCTTTCCGGATTACGCGCCGCTGAGCGTGGGTCTGGCTCCTACCATTCAATTGGTGCCTCCTTTCCGATTAAGGGAATGGTTAATTGAATCATTCGGCATGGCCTTCAGGACCGTCGCCATTAGCACCACACGCGCTCAGGCACAGTGATGATGGATAAAGGCGTTTGAATCGCGTCTTGCCGTCGTCAAAAGTAATCCTTCTTTTCGTCCGCCGATTTACACCAAAAGGTTAGATTGGCACCGTCGAAGTTCCATCATCAATTTTGGGTATGAGCGGGTTCGGCTTGCCTTTCTGGTAGGCCGTTTCTGGCTTGGAGCGTCGCTGGGTCAGCGCGGCCTTGCGCTCGCGCTCGGGATACTCAAGCCCGCCAAGAAAATAGTCCGCTGGCGGCGGAACCAGCGCACGGGCAAAGACATTGAGCATGGGGGTGTGGCAGCGGCGTGTGCCAGGATACCGCGCGGAAATGCGCAAAATGAGAACAAAAAGATTGCAGGCTCAATGCCTGCTTTAACTATAATTTTCTGTCGCCGGGACGGAAGCAGCCCTGGGCCGAAACCATCGCCGCCAATGGGCCAAGCGGGGCGCATTATGCAAATGGCTCTGCCTAGCCCGTCTGCTCCGTGGATTCCCAGGAGTTCAACGGCTGGGACCACCATCGGCGGCGTCGGCAACTCGAATGCGACAGCGGTTCTGTCAGGGACTTACTCACGCACCGTGCAGTGCCAAAACCGTGGCGGCCAGAGGTCGTCGAGGTGCAGACGCAGCGCACGGACGCGAATTCGTCGGAGCCGCCCCATACCCATCTGGCCGCTTGGCTATGACGGGCCCGCGGCGTGCATCAGCGCGCCGCCCGCGACCGGTCAGGGATGCCAGGTCGACGGCCTTTCCACCTGCAGCGCCGGCCGCTGGCTTCCCGCCATGGCATAGGAGAGCTTGTTCGCCGCATCGACGACGGTCTGTGCCAGCTCCAGCAAACGCGCCTCGTTCAGCCGGGCGGTCGGCCCGGAAATGCACATGGAGCCCAGCAGGCGCCAGTGCAAGCCGAACACCGGCGCCGATACGCTGGAGACTTCGGGTTCCCGTTCGCCCAGCGACAGGTGAAAACCCCGGCGGCGGATCATTTCATAGAGCTCGCCGGGCTCTCCCGAGAACGCCAGGATAACGCGGCCGGGCGACCCGCTGTCCAGCGGCAGCGCGGCCCCGATCCTCACGTGATGGCGGATCGCCTGCGGTCCTTCGACCCGGACGAGACAGGTGCGCTGCTGTCCCTCGCGGACATAGAACGAAGCGCTTTCCCCGGTCTGGATCGTCAGGGCCCGTAGCACCGGCTCTACCACTTCCTGCACGTTAAAGGTTGCCTGATAGCACGCGCCAAGCCATCCCGCCGCGCGGCCGAGGCGCCAGCTGCCATCTTCCTTCTGCACCAGGTAGTCATCCGCCGCCAGCGTGCGGGCGAGCCGGAGTACCGTGGTCTTGTGGATGCCGGTGCGCCGGCTCAGTTCCGCCAGGGACAGGTGTGGATCGTTGACGCCGAATGCTTCCAGCACGCGCAGCGCCCGCGTGACGGCAATCACGGAGCCAGGGGCTTCGTCAGTGGAAGTGGGTTGGGCTTCACTTCTGCGGTTCATGGCATGGACTACGTTGCACGGAATGAAACGCCATTGTATGGCTTGAAACGGTACACCACAATCCGGCTCACAACGAAACGAGATTCGGAGACCCTGATGAACGCCATTTCCAGTCGGTGCCTGTCCATCCTTGCCACGGGCCTGATCGCGCTATCCGCCGCCGCCCACGCGGCGCCCCCGTACCCCGCCAAGCCGATCCGCGTCATCGTGCCGTTCCCCGCGGGGGGCGGCACGGACATCATCGCGCGCGAAGTGACCAACACCGTGGCCAAGTCCACCGGCTGGGTCTTCGTGGTCGAGAACAAGCCGGGGTCGGGCGGCAATCTGGGCGTGGACGCCGCGGCCAAGGCGCCCGCCGACGGCTACACCATCGTGATGGGCCAGACCAGCAACCTGGCGATCAATCCCTCTCTGTATGAACGGCTGCCCTATGACCCGCTGAAGGACCTCGCACCGATCGGCCTGGTCGCGTCGGCGCCGCTGGTGCTGGTCACGCATGTCAACTCGCCTTACAAGACGCTGAAGGATGTGTTGCAGGCCGCCAAGGCAAAGCCGGGCGTGATCAACTTCGCCTCGCCTGGCAACGGCACGGTCGCGCATCTTGGCGGCGAACAGTTGCAGGGCACCGCGAAAGTGAAGTTCACCCACGTGCCATACAAGGGCGCTGCGCAGGCGGTCAATGACCTGATGGGCGGACAGGTCGATCTCTACATGGCGTCGGTGCCGACGTTGCTGGGCCATATCAAGAACAACCGGCTGCGGCCGCTCGCGGTGACATCGCCGCAGCGCGTGCACGACCTGCCCCAGGTGCCCACCGTGGCTGAGCTCGGCTATCCCGGCTTCGATACCGCGACGTGGTTCGGCTTCGTCGCGCCCGCCGCGACGCCGAAGGACATCGTGGTTCGCCTGAACACCGAGTTCAACAAGGCGCTCAGGTCGCCGGCGCTTGCCAGCAAGCTGAACGAACAGGGCGCGTCGGTGCTGGCTGGCACGCCCGAGGCCTTCAGCGCGCTGATCCGGCAGGACATCGTGCGCTGGGCATCGGTCATCAAGGCCTCCGGCACCAAGCTGGATTGACGCTCGCTTCTCACCATCCCTTGCCATTGCCTGGAATCCATCATGACTTTGCCAAACATCATCAAATCGTTCGAGCGCGTACCTGCCGACATCGTGGCGCGCGCCGCCGCATTCCAGCCGGCGATCCTGTCGGACGTGGGCGGACGGCGCGGCGCGCTGCACGGCCGCATCCGGGCCCTGCGCCCCACCATGAAGGTTGCCGGGCCCGCCTTCACGGTCGAGGTCCGCCCCGGCGATAACCTGATGATCCATGCCGCACTGGCGCTGGCGCAGCCAGGCGATGTGCTGGTCGTCGACGGCAAGGGGGACCAGACCTCCGCGCTGATGGGAACCATCATGATGCATGCCGCCCGGCAGCGCGGCCTGGCCGGTGTCGTCATCGACGGCGCGGTGCGGGACAGCCTGGAACTGGATGCGATGGAGTTCCCGGTGTTTTCGGTGGGCACCAATCCCAACGGCCCGACCAAGGAAGTCGGCGGCCGTATCGGCCACCCGATTTCCGTCGGCGGCGTCACCGTCAACCCGGGCGACTACATCTGCGGCGATGCCGATGGGCTGGTGGTGGTCGAGCGTGACAAGATCGAGGCACTCCTCGATGCCGCGGCCCGGAAGGAGGAAGCGGAAAGCCTGCGCATTGCCCAGATCAAGGAGGGCAATACCACCGCGCCGTGGCTGCTGGCCTCGCTGGTGACGGCGGGCGTGCTGAAGCAGGGAGAAGCGCTGTGACCAACAAGCCGGTCATTATCGTCACGGGGGCCGACCTTGCCCCCGAAGCCCTCGCGCTGTTGGGCGACTATGCGCTCGTCTTCGCGGGCAGAACGCCCCAGACCGCGGATCTGGTGGCGCTGGCCCGGCAGCACAACCCGGTCGGCATCATCGTGCGCTATGGCAGCGTCACCGCCGAAGTCATGGATGCGGCACCGGCCCTGAAGGTGATTTCCAAGCACGGCACCGGAACCGATACCATCGACAAGGCTGCCGCGCAGGCGCGCGGCATCACGGTGACGGCCGCGGCCGGCGCCAATGCCGCCGCCGTGGCCGAGCATGCGCTGGCGCTGATGCTGGCGTGCGCCAAGTCAGTGGTGACGCTGGATGCGCGCATGCATGCGGGCCATTGGGACAAGGCGACGCACAAGAGCCTGGAGTTGAACGGCCTGACGGTGGGCCTGGTCGGGCTGGGGGCCATCGGCCGGCGCTTTGCGCGCATGTGCGAGGCCATCGGCATGCGTGTGATCGGTTTCGATCCCTTCGCCACGGACCTGCCCGGCTATGTGGAAGCCGTGCCGCTGGAAACGATCTGGGAGGCGTCGGATGTCATCTCGCTGCAATGCCCGTTGACCGCGGAGAACAAGAACCTGGTCAATGCCGCCACGCTGGCGCGTTGCAAGCCCGGGGTGATCCTGATCAACACCGCCCGCGGCGGACTGATCGACGAAGCGGCGCTGCTCGAAGCGGTGCAGTGCGGACGCGTGGCCGCTGCCGGCCTCGACAGCTTTGCGCAGGAGCCGATGGCCACGCCGCACATGTTCCAGCGACAGCCGGGCTTCGTGCTGAGCCCGCATATCGGTGGCGTGACCAGCGCGGCCTACGTCAATATGGGTGTCGCCGCGGCGACCAACACCCTCGCGGTCCTGAACCAGGTTCGCGAGCCGGCAGCCGGGCAGCAATAGCCGCGTTGCCGCGATAAGGACTTAAAAAAATCTTTCGCAAAATGGAGACAGCATGAACAGGCGAGTCCGCGCATCCTGGCAGCTCCGGGGCCTGGCATTGGCCGCCCTGGCCGCCATGTCGATGGTTGCGCAAGCGCAAGCCTGGCCGGCAAAGGCGGTCAGGATCATCGTTCCCTATCCACCGGGCGGCGCCGTCGACGTGGTTACGCGCAAGATGGCGCAGCGGCTCTCGGAGCAGACCGGCCAGAGCTTCTATGTGGAAAACAAGGCCGGCGCGACCGGCACGATCGGCACGGCGCAGGTCGCGCGCGCCGCGCCGGACGGCTACACGCTGCTGGCCAACGATACGACCTACGCGCTGCTGCCTCACATCTTCAAGGCGCTGCCTTTCGATCCGGCAAAGGACCTGCAGCCCGTGGCGGCATACGTGTTCGCGCCGATGGGCGTGGTGGTCAAGGCCGGCGGCAAGTACAAGACGCTGGCCGACCTGATTGCCGCGGCGAAGGCCGACGACAAGGTCTCATACGGTTCGGGCGGCGCGGGCTCGACCCCGCACTTTGCCAGCGAAGCGCTGGGCCTCGCCGCGGGGGCGCACTTCATGCACGTGCCGTTCAAGGGCGCGGGCGAGGCCACCGTCGCGCTGCTGGGCGGCACCGTCGATTTCCAGATGGCCTCCATTCCGGGCGTGATCGGGCAGGTCAAGGGCAACAAGCTGTCGGTGCTGGCCGTCAGCGGCACCAAACGCCTGCCTGCGCTGCCGAACGTGCCGACCTTCGCCGAAGCCGGGGTCGGCGGATTCGGCGTGACCAACTTCACCGGGCTGTGGGCACCCAAGGGGACGCCTGCCGAAGTGGTGGAGCGCTTGCAGAAAGAAGTGTCCAGGGCCATGGCCACGCCGGACATGCGAGCCTATGCTGACAGCATCGGCGCCGAGCCCGGCTACTGGGACGCCGGCACCTTCCGGACCGAAGTGGCCAGCCGGACCGCATTCTGGGGCAAGGTGGCACAAGGTACAGGGTTCCAGAAGCAGTAGGCTCCGGCAGCCAGGCCGGTATCGGCTCCCAGGCCTGGCAAGGCTGCGCGACAATCCACGGAGGTCATGAGATGTTTCTGCTGAATCCACCGGTCATCCGGGAAGCTGAGCCGTTTTCCAGCCTTCCCGCCCGCTACCGCCGTCCGCGGCAAAGCGACTGGTCCCGCGCGAACCAGGGCGGCCGCGAGATCGACGCCTTCCTGGAAGGCCCCGTCACCGACGATCAGGGCAACCTGTATGTGACCGATATCCCGAACGGGCGGATTTTCAGGATCGACCCGAAAGGTGCCTGGGACCTCGTTGCCGAATGGGACGGGGAACCCAACGGCATGAAATTCCTCGGTCCGGAGTCCTTGCTGGTCACGGACTACCGCAACGGGCTGATGGAAGTCGACCTGCGCGCCGGCACCGTACGGCCCTACCTGCCACGCCGCAATACCGAGAGCTTCAAGGGCGTCAACGACCTGACGCTGGATGCGCGCGGCAACGTCTATTTCACCGACCAGGGCCAGACCGGCCTGCACGATCCCACCGGCAGGGTTTATCGGCTCAGCCGCGAAGGCCGGCTCGAGTTGCTGCTGGCCAATGTCCCGAGCCCGAATGGCATCGTGCTGTCGCCGGACGAGCGCTTCCTGTTCGTGGCCGTCACGCGCGGCAACTGCGTCTGGCGCATGCCGCTGCAGGAAGACGGCAGCGTGTCGAAGGCCGGGCAGTTCTTCACGTCATACGGGCCCAGCGGACCGGATGGCCTTGCCATGGACGTCGATGGCCGCCTGCTGGTTGCCAATCCGGGGCTGGCCTACGTCTGGGTGCTGAACCACCGCGCCGAGCCGGTCGAGGTCATCCGCGGCACGCCCGGCCATTCGCTGACCAACGTGGCGTTCGGCGGACCGGACCGGCGCACGCTCTACATCACGGATTCCACGGCGGGCGAGATCCTGCGCATCGGCATGTCGGTGCCCGGCGTGACGCTGCCGCGGCCGCTCTGACATGGGTGGACCCGCGGTCTTTCACCCATGCCACGGCCCGGCGACGCGCAGCACCAGTTTGCTGGCTGCCTTGCCCGACTGCATAGCGCGCCGCGCCATCGCCGCAGCGCGGTTGCGGCCAAGGCCAGGCTGAATGCAGAATTGCAGCAAAACTACCTGCCCTCGACATGGAAACCCCAGACCGCCTGCTGCGCAGCTTTCTGCGTATTGCCTCGCTGAAATCATTGTCGAAGGCTGCGGATGACCTGAACCAGACCCAATCCGGCGTCAGCAAGCAATTGGCTGCGCTGGAAGCCCACCTTGGCAAGGCGTTATTTACGCGAACGGGGCGTGGCGTTGCCATGACGGAAGCCGGACAAAAGCTGCAGGCAGCGATCGAAGGACCCTATCGCGCCATCGACCACGCCGTGGATACGATCCGGGACGCGTACGGCAGTACGGAAGGGACCGTCAGGCTGGCCCTGGTCCACACGGTCAGCTACTACTTTATCGGCGATGTGGTGGCGAGTTTCGTCAGTGCGCATCCCGGCGTCAATCTCTCGATGATGGGGCGCAGCTCGCAGGAGGTAGTGACCCTAGTGGAAAGCGGCAAGGCGGATCTGGGGGTGGCCTACGATACGGCGGTAGACACCGCCTCGTTGGCGGTTTATCCGCTCTTCGACGATACCATGTGCCTGGTGGAAAAGGGCGATATGGCCCAGCTGCCGGACGATCCCGGCGTCGACCTGCGCGATCGTGATCTTCGCCTGGTTGCCTTCCCCCATGGATATGCCCTGAGACGGATGCTGGATAGCGCCGGACTGAAGGGATCTTATGTCGCGGAGGCGGAGACCGTGGACGCCATGCTGAAGCTGGTTTCAGCCGGCGTTGGATGCTGCATTCTGCCCAGCCGACTGCCGGACAAGCTGCTGGCCGAATATGGCCTGAGCAAGGTCAAGATCCAAGCGCCGCTGTTGAAACGGCGCATGGTGGCGATGACGCATGCCGGGCGCGAGCCGTTTCCGCTAGCCGCGGCCCTGCTCGCATGTGCGCTCCAGGTTGCAAAGGCGCTGGACACGTGAAGCCATGAAATAGCTGCTATGAAAGCGGCTCCGTAGCACGCCAGAGACCCCAATCCCATACTGGCTCCCGATCCCTTCGGAGATTTCGCCGAAGGGAAAACCCGGAGACAACCAGTATGAACGCCCCCTTGAGAGACAAGTCGTATTTCGACCAGCGCGCCACCAGCGACATGGCGAAGCACTTGTCGAGCCAGTCGCGCACCACGCAGGAAACCATGGCCTATGCCTGCCGCATCCTGGCCATGACGGAGCAGGAGGCCGGCCTGGCGGGCCAGATCAGTGTCCGTTCCGAGAGGCCGGGCGCTTACTGGACGCTGCGTTTTGGCCTCGGCTTCGACGAAGCGACGCCGGAAGACTTTATCGAAGTCGATCGCGACCTCAACACGCTGCGTGGCGGCGGCATGCCCAACCCGGCGACGCGCTTCCACTTGTGGGTCTACGACGCGCGGCCAGACGTCAACGCCATCATCCATACCCATTCGCCGTGGGCGAGCGCCCTGGCTGCCGCGCGCCAGCCCCTGGTCATCGCGCAGATGGACATGACGCCCCTGCACAACGACTGCGCGTTCCTCGGTGATTGGCCGGGGGTTCCCATTGCAGACCAGGAGGGCGTCATCATCTCGGAGGCCCTGGGTGACAAGCGGGCGATTATCCTCGCGCACCACGGCTATCTGACGGCGGGCAAGACCTGTGAAGAGGCGACCTATCTGTCGGTCTATCTGGAACGCGCCGCCCGTATGCAAATCCGGGCCCAGGCTTTCGGCCCACTCACGCCGGTCAATGACGACCTGGCGAGGGAGGCGCACGACTACCTGCTGAAGCCGTCCATTGTCAACTCCACGTTCTCGTACTGGGCCCGCCAGACGCATGGCATCGCGCCTTACGTAAAGCCATGACGCGCCGAGACCCGCCAGACAGACAAGGAGACAAGACGATGACCCCGACAAAAAATAGGCGCTCGCGCCGTGACTACATTACCGCTGGGCTGGCCAGCATGATGGGCACGACGATCGAATGGTATGACTTCTTCCTCTATGGAACCGCCGCAGCCCTGATCTTCAACAAGATTTTCTTTCCCTCGTTCGATCCCCTGACAGGGACCCTGGCGGCCTTCGCCACCTACTCGGTGGGCTTCTTTGCGCGTCCTTTGGGCGGCATCGTCTTTGGTCATTTTGGCGATCGGGTCGGACGCAAATCCATGCTGCTGATCACACTGTTCATGATGGGGATCCCGACCATCCTCATTGGCCTCATCCCTTCCTATGACAGCATCGGTTACTGGGCCGCGGTGGCGCTGGTGCTGCTTCGTTTTCTGCAGGGCGTTGCCGTGGGGGGCGAGTGGGGTGGCGCGGTGCTGATGGCGGTCGAGCACGCGCCCGAAGGCAAGAAGGGCTTCTTTGGCAGCCTGCCGCAGGCCGGGGTGGCGCCAGGCCTGATCCTGTCCTCGCTGGCGATGGGCATGGTCGCCACGCTGCCGGAGCAGGACATGCTGACATGGGGTTGGCGCGTGCCGTTCCTGGCGAGTGTGGTCCTGCTCGCGGTAGGCTGGTTCATCCGTGCAAAGGTGAGCGAGTCTCCGGACTTCGAGCAGATGAAAAAGTCTGGAGAGAAGGTCGAGATGCCGGCCCTGGTCGTGTTGCGCCGCTATCCGCGCCAGGTCCTGACCGTGATCGGGGGGCGCCTGGCGGAAGTCACGTGGTTCTACACCGTTGTAACCTTTGCCCTGGCATACGCGACGGGAACGCTCGGCATACCCAAGACCGTGATGCTCGACGCCACCGTCTGGGGCGCTGCGGTTGCGATGTTCACCATGCCTCTGTTCGGGATCCTCGGTGACCGCTTCAGTTTCAAGTGGGTATTCATGGCCGGCACAGCAGGGATACTGATCTTTGCGCCGCAGTTCTTCGCCCTGCTGCAAACGCTCGACGCAGGCAATGTCACGATTGCCATGGCGGTCGCAATCGGTCTCGTCTACGCCTGCCTTTACGGACCTGAAGGCAGCCTGTTCTCTGCACAGTTTCCCGCCGAGGTCCGTTATAGCGGCATCTCGATCGCGGTGCAGGTTTCGGGCGCGATCGGCGGAGGCCTGGCACCCATCGTGGCCACGTCTCTGCTGAACCATGGCGGCGGCGATCCCTCGTACATCGTCTGGTACCTGGGTGCACTCAGCGTGATTGCCTTTGTCAGTACGGCGCTCATGCGCGATGTGAATGGGGCAAGCCATGCTGTCGTGCTCGCCAAGGGAGAGCATGTATGAACGTGCGTGCGCATATCGACTACTACTTCTGGCTGAATTCCGACTGGGCATACCTTGGCGCCGACAGGTTGGAGGCACTGGCACGCCGCACGGGTGTGGAAATCCGGTACAAGCCCGTCGATCTTCCCGAGGTGTATGCGCGGACGGGAGGCGTGCAGCTGGGACAGCGTTCACCGGAACGACAGCGATATCGGATCGTCGAACTGGAGCGATGGTGCAGGAAGCTGGGGATCTACGTGAACCCCATGCCCAAGTACATGTGTCCTGACGCGGAACTCGCTTCTCGTATCGTCATCGCTGCCGATGAACTGGGGCTGCCCGTCCTGGAGCTTTACAAGGCGATTCTCCGGGCGGAATGGTGCGAGGAACTGGACATCGCTTCCGAGCACACGCTGCAAGCGATCCTTGCTCGCCTCGGCCTCGATGGCAGCGGCGTCATAAAGCTGGCACGCGCGACGGAAACGGGGATGCTTTACCGGCGCTACACGGATGAGGCCGTTAGTGCAGGCGTCTTCGGCTCTCCCAGCTATATCTTCGACGGCGAATTGTTCTGGGGCCAGGACCGGCTCGACATGCTCGAAGATGCGGTACGGGCACGCAGGCCCGCCCGCGCGGGATGAGCCGCCGCGCCGCCCGGCGCGGTCCTTCACCCATGCCACGGCCCGGCGACGCGCAGCACCAGTTTGCTGGCTGCCTTGCCCGACTGGACCAGGTCGAGCGCTTGCCCGGCCTGCTCGAGCGGCAGGCATGCGATGCGAGGCGGCCGCAAACGCCCGCGCTTGAGCAGCGCCGCGATCTCGCCCAGGCGCGTGCCGCTTGGCATCTTGCTGAACGCGACGGCGGTGCGCAGGCCGCGCCGCGCGGCCTCGGCGGTGTCGGGGCCGGGGTCGCCGCTGACCAGCGTCAGGATGGCCACGAGGATGCCGCCCGGCCTGAGCAGGTCCAGCGCCATCGGCAGGCTGCCGCAGCCCACCGCATCCAGCACCAGGTCGACGCCGGCCGGCGCCCATGCCCGCATGGCGGCGCCGATATCGCTGGCGCGATAGTCGATGGCCAGGTCGCAACCGAGCGCCATGAGTTCGTCGCGGCGTGCCGCGCTGCAGGTGGCGGCGACGGTTGCGCCGGCGGCCTTGGCCAGTTGCACGGCAAAGGTGCCGACCGCGCCGGCGCCGCCATGCACCAGCACGGTCTGGCCTGGCCCGAGTCCGCCATCGTCGAAGAGCCCGGTCCAGGCAGCCAGGGCCGGCGTCGGGACTGCCGCGGCTTCGGCGAAGTCCAGGTTGTCGGGCATCGGCACCACGCAATCCTGACCGACGGCAACGAACTCCGCAAACGATCCCCATTTGCCGGCGCCGACCCCGGTTTGCGCGAACACGCGCTGGCCGCGGACGAAGTCGGTGACGCCGGCCCCCACAGCGGCCACCACGCCGCTGGCATCGAAGCCGAGCACGAACGGAAAGCGGTGTTGCATGAAGTGGCTCAGATATCCCTCGCGGCACTTCCAGTCCGCGGGATTTACGCCGGCGCAGGCGACGCGGATCAGGACTTCGCCGGCAGCCGGCTCCGGTGTTGCGACCTCGCCAAGCCGGATGACATCGGACCCGCCGTTACGGTCGATCAGGACAGCGCGCATGCATGCTTCCATAAGACTTACCTCGTCGACAGTTTGGGCTGGGCCAACGCCGGATGCGCCCAGGCCGGGATGACAGGCGGGGGCAGCACGCCCTTGCCATCGAGCGTCCGCACCTCCAGTCCGAGCGCATGGGGGAAGTGCAGGCTATGGGCGATCCGGCCGGTGTGCAGCCGTGCCGGCACGCTGCAAAGCGCCAGCGCGGTTTCCACCAGGTATTCCACGGGCTCGGTGGGATAGCCTTCGGGGATATAGCGGGCGCTGCCCGGCGTGCGGATCGCGGTGCTTGGCGCCACGGAATTGACCGCGATGTCGTCCCCCTCCAGTTCCGCGGCAAGGCCTTCGGTGAACCGGTTGATGGCCGCCTTCACGGCGGCGTATGCCGTAACGCCGCCGGTGCGGTCAAAGTCCTGGTAGGGGCGCGCCGGCGACAGCGCCGTGACCGACCCCAGGTTCAGGATCCAGCCCGCACCGCGTGCGCGCATCAGCGGGATCGCCGCGCGGCTCAGCATGAACGGGATGCGCAGGTAGTGGTCCACGGTCCGGTCGAAGGTGTCCAGCGGCATCGCGTCGATGGGGCTGTAATCCGCCAGGCCGGCATTGTTGACCAGGATGTCCAGTCCGCCCGCTGCCTCGGCTGCCTGCGATACCAGACGGTCGCGTTGCGCGGGATCCTCGAGATCCGCCGCCAGCGCCAGGGCCCGGCCCCCTTGCCGTCTGATCAGCGCCACCGTTTCGGCCAGCGTGCCAGGCTCGTCCGCGGAGCGGCCGACGTGCCGTGCGCTCGCCACGACCAGTGCGCCCTCGGCGGCGAAGCGCTGCGCGATGGCGCGGCCGATGCCGCGGCTGGCGCCGGTCACCAGCGCGATCTTTCCTGTCAGTTTCCCGGGTCCGGTCATGGTGCGGTTTCCTCTTTACGATTGGGGTTGGCGATCAGGCTGGTCGCCAGCGGGCAGAACGCATGCGAGATCGCCTCGACCGTGCATTGCGGAAACTCCGGATCGAACCAGCGATCGACCCGTCCCCAATGGAACGGGTGCATCAGGTATTCGCCCAGCAGGTCGTCTGCGCTGGCGAACTCCTGTTGCCAGACATGGGTCCACGGGCCTGGCGACACCACCCGGGCCAGCCGCCAGTTGCGGATGCCGGGCATGTACGCCGGCATCCGCAGCAGGTCCTGCTCGAGCGCACGGACCTGCTGGTCCGGGGCTTCGGGGCGGACCCGGAACATCAGCGTGCGCCAGATGCCGTCGCGCAGTTGCGGGGCGCGCGTTCCGCCCGAGATCGCGCGATAGGCGACGTGATCGACCGTTGCGATGCCGTCCAGCGCGGCGGCTAGGCCGGAGGCACCCGCCGGCGCGCCGGACGGGGCGGGGTGGAATTGCAGGTCGAGCGTGTAGTCGCCGGCGCCCCAGCTCCCCGGCAGGTTGCGGCTGACTGCCGCACGCTGCAGGCCGGGCAGCTTTGCAACGCGCTCGAGCAGGGCTTGCTCCGGCGCGTGGCTCGCGACGGGCATGCCGGCGTGCAAGCGGAGCTGCGCAGTCTCAAGGCGCATCGCAAGGCTCCTTCGGCTGCGGCAGCAGGCTTGTCGCCGGGGCCATCATATGGCGGCGGCGCGATTCGCACAGGGTGCCGACGGTCGACCAGAAAGCGAGCGCGGGGCCGTCAATGCCGGCGCGCATGGCGTAGTAGGCTGGCGCATCCGCCACTTGCCATAGCAGCCACAAGGTATTGGTCGCATCCTCCAGCGCCACCGGCGGCGCCACCCAGCGATGCAGAAGCGCCAGGCCCCTGGCGGCGCTGCCGGGCAGGTACTGGCATTCCAGCAGGTCAAGCACGGCGGGCAGGTTGCCGGGCGCAAGCACGATTTCATCGAGTATGTGGATCATGACGGTGTTGCGTCATCTCATGGGTTGTCCCGTATAGGCATGGCGGGGCGCGCATGGCAACCTCCATGGCCCGGGCCGTACGCCACCTGCTGCGCGCCAGGGAAGTGCCGGGATGATTATGGAAGGCCCGCCGGCAACGGACCCCTACCCGGACGATCAACGACCGCTACCGAAGCCATCAGGACAAGCACCCATGAATGCCCACATCCCGGGGAGTCCCGTCCCTGTGCCGCACGGCATGGTGCAGCGGTTGCTGGATGAACTGAAACGGCAGGGCCTCGAGGTCCCGGCTGGCGGTGCCGAGCCGCCGCGGCCCGCACAGTTCACCGCCCTCTATCGCGCCGCGATCGAGCGGCTGGAGGCGCTGGTCGCCAAAGGCGACGGCCATCCGCCCATGTGCAAGCAGGAAGTGGATCTGCTGTGCCGGTGCGTGTTGAGCTGCCAGACGCTGCGCGAGGCGATCCGCTGCGCGGCCGATTTCTGCGCGATGCTGTATCCGCGCGCCGGCGTGTTAAGCCTGACGCAACGCGCCGGCCAGGCGGTCTTCCACATGGATTCGCGGCGGCGTGTGCAATCCTCCGCGGCCTGCCTGGTGGACCTGACCGGGCTTTTTTTCTACCTGCTGCTGTTCGGCTGGCTGGTTGGCCAGCCGCTACGCCCGACCCGTGTCTGTCTGGCGCATCCGCGGCGCGAGGACGCCTTGCCTTTCCTCGGCCTGTTCCATGCCCCGGTGACGTCTGGCAACCCGGCCTACGGCTTCGAGTTCGACCAGGCCTTGCTCGACAGGCCGGTGGTGCGACAGGCTGCGGAACTCGATGGCTTCCTGCGAGACCTGCCTTTCCGGCTGGTCGGGGCGCCGGTCGAGGTGGTCTCGCTGAGCCAGCAAGTGCGCGGCACGCTGCACGCGGCGCTGGTGCATGGCGCCCGGCTGCCGTCGCTGGGCGAACTGGCAGTGCGCTTCGATGTCAGCGTACCGACGCTGCGCCGCCGGCTCGCGGCGGACGGCAGCAGCTATCGGCAATTGCGCGAACACAGCTTGCAGGAATATGCCGAGCAATGCTTGAGGACCACGCGCTGGAGCGTAGGCAGGGTCGCCGAGCAACTGGGCTTCGCCAGTGAAGAAGCATTCCGCCGCGCCTTCCAGCGCTGGACCGGACTTGCGCCAACGCAGTTCAGGCGCGCGAGCATGGGGAATCCGCCCGGGCCGCGGTAATTCGTGCAAAAGCCGGGCGGCAATATGTGCAATCGCTGCCGGCACGGTGACACGCGCTGGCCGGAGGCGAGGTGACGATGCCTGTCTGCCGATGGCATGACGCTTGCTGCCTCCGTTCATTTCCCCCCGAACGTGACCCAGCGGAGGCGGCCCCATGGCACTGGAAGACCCGCTTGCTCCCCCGGCATCGCAGGCCGGCGCACTGCAACAGATCCCAACGACCCTGCACATCAACGGCATCACCCACGACCTGCTGCTGGCGCCGTGGGTGATCCTGCTCGACCTGCTGCGTGAGCAGCTTCAGCTCACCGGCACCAAGAAGGGCTGCGATCACGGCCAGTGCGGCGCGTGCACGGTGCTGATCGGCGGCAAGCGCATGAAGTCTTGCCTGTGCCTGGCGGTGTCCTATGACGGCGCGGACATTACCACGGTCGAGGGACTGGCCGACCGCGACAGCGGCGCGCTGCATCCGCTGCAGCAGGCCTTTATCGACCACGACGCGTTCCAGTGCGGCTATTGCACGCCCGGGCAGCTGTGCTCGGCGCTGGGCCTGCTGAACGAGCATCCGCCGGCGAGCCGGCAGGAGATTCGCGAACGCATGAGCGGCAACCTGTGCCGCTGCGGCGCGTATGCGCAGATCGTGGAAGCGATCGCCGAAGTCGCGCGGCTGGCCGACCGCGACGGGGAGCCGTCATGAACCCGTTCCGGTATGAGCGCGCAACCACCGTGGAAGCCGCGCTGCAGTCGATCGCCGCGGCGCAGCAGGCCGCCGGCGCGCAAAGCCTTGGCGATGACCACGCGCCGCACTTCCTGGCCTCCGGCACCAACCTGATCGACCTGGTCAAGGGCGGCATGATGCATCCGGCCGCGCTGGTCGACGTCAGGCAGTTGCCGCTGCGGATGATCGAAGCCACCGCGGAAGGCGGGCTGAAGCTCGGTGCGCTGGCCAGCAACGCCGATACCGCGCAGCACCCGCTGGTGCGCGCGCAATATCCGCTGCTGCGTGCGGCGATCCTGGCCGGCGCCTCGCCGCAGATCCGCAATATGGCCACCAACGGCGGCAACCTGCTGCAACGCACGCGCTGCTATTACTTCTACGATCCGGGCGTGCCCTGCAACAAGCGCGAGCCTGGCACCGGCTGCCCGGCGGCGACCGGGCTGGCGCGCCAGCATGCCATCCTGGGCGCGAGCGAGCATTGCGTCGCGACCCATCCGTCCGACCTGTGCGTGGCGCTGGCCGCGCTGGGAGCGGTGGTGCACGTGGCGTCGGCCAGCGGCCGCCGCGAGAGTCCGTTTCATGAGTTCCATCGCCTGCCAGGGGACCGCCCGGAGATTGACACCACGCTGCGTCCCGATGAACTGGTCACCCACATCGTGCTGCCGCCCGCCGCCGAGTTTGCGCGCCATGCCTGTTACCTGAAGATCCGCGAGCGTGCGTCGTTTGCCTTCGCGCTGGTGTCGGTGGCGGCCGCGCTGGACCTGGCCGGCGACGGCACCGTGCGCGCCGCGCGGCTGGCGCTGGGGGGCGTGGCACACAAGCCGTGGCGTGATACCGGGGCCGAGGCGCAGCTGCAGGGCCGGCCCGCCAGCGCGGAGCACTTCGAACCCGCGGCCCGCTTCCTGCTGCGCGACGCGCGTGCCTGGGGCGGCCCGGCGCTGCCGGAGAGCCTGCCCGGCAATGGCTTCAAGATTGCGCTGGCCGAGCGCGCCATCGTGCGCGCGCTGGAAATGGCCGCCGCCGGCGTGCTGAGCAATACCGGCGAAGACGCGTTCAGCGAGGAGGACCTGCCATGAACGATCCGATCCCGCAATGCGCGCCGCGCGCACGGCCCGGCACGGGCCCCGTCGCCATCGGCGCGCCGGTGTCACGCATCGACGGCGTGGCCAAGGTCACCGGCACGGCCCGCTATGCCGCCGAGCATGCTGCGTTTGACCTCGCGCACGGGGTGGTGGTGAACAGCACCATTGCGCGCGGGCGCATCGTGTCGATCGATTGCAGCGCCGCGCTGGCGGTGCCGGGCGTGATCGACGTGCTGACCCATGAGCGCCGTCCGCGCGTGCGTTCGCTCGACCTGTTCTACAAGGACATGGCCGCCCCGGCCGGATCGCCATTCAAGCCGCTGCACGATGCGCGCATCTGGTATAGCGGCCAGCCCATCGCGCTAGTGGTGGCCGAGACCTTCGAGGCGGCACGCTATGCCGCCACGCTGGTGCGCGCGCACTACGAGGCGTGGCCGCATCAGACCAGCCTGCTGGAACACCTTGACCGCGCCGGCAAGCCCAAGCGCTTCAAGGTGGGCTATTCCAGCCCGCCGAAGCCGCGTGGCGATGCCGACGCGGCCTTCGCGCGCGCGCCTTGCAAGGTCGACTCAGAGTTCTACAGCGGCGTGGAACACCACAATCCGATGGAGATGCACGCCACCACGGTGGTCCGCGGCGGCGACGGCCACCTGACCATCCACGACAAGACCCAGGGCTCGCAGAACGTGCGCTGGATGGTGTCGCGCGTGTTCGGGCTGCCCGGGCGCAAGGTCACGGTGCGCAACGAGTACGTCGGCGGCGCCTTTGGCTCGGGGCTGCGCCCGCAGTACCAGTTGATCCTGGCGGTGATGGCGTCGCTGGCGCTGGAGCGTTCTGTCCGCGTGGTGCTGACGCGGCCGCAGATGTTCACCTTCTGCCACCGGCCCGAGACCTGGCAGCGCGTGCGGCTGGCCGCCGGGTCGGATGGCAAGCTGGTTAGCCTGATCCACGAAGCCGTGGCCGAGACCTCGCGCATGGAGCACTACGTCGAGGTGGTGGTCAACTGGTCCACGCAGCTCTATGCGTCCGAGAGCAGCCGGCAGGACTACAAGCTGGTCGAGCTCGACCAGCCTACCCCCGCCGACATGCGCGCGCCCGGCGCCGCCCACGGCGTGCATGCGATCGAGGTGGCGATGGACGAGTTGTCCTATGCGGTCGGCATGGACCCGCTGGCGCTGCGCCTCAGGAACTACACAGAGCGCGACGGGGCCACCGGCCTGCCGTTCTCGAGCAAGGCACTGCGGGCCTGCTACGAGCAGGGCGCGCAACGGTTCCGCTGGGCCGGCCGGCCGCCGCAGCCGCGTTCGATGCGCGATGGCCACGAGTGGATCGGCTGGGGCATGGCCACCGGCACCTGGGACGCGCTGCAGATGTTCAGCCGCGCGCGCGCCGTGTTCCGTGCCGACGGCCGGCTCGAGGTAGCCAGCGCCGCCACCGACATCGGCACCGGCACGCTGACCGTGATGAGCCAGATCGCCGCCGCGTCGCTGGGCCTGCCGCTGGAGCAGGTGACCTTCGTGCTGGGGGATTCGGACCTGCCGCTGGCCCCGGTGGAAGGCGGCTCGGCGCATGTGGCCACGGTGGGCACCGCGGTCGACGGCGTGTGCGACAAGCTGCGCCGGATGCTGTGGCACATGGCGCGGCGCATGCAAGGTTCCGGCTTCGAGCGGGCGCGCTACGAGGACCTGCTGTTCGACCACGGCACGGTCAGCCTGCGCGCCAGCCCCGATGTGTCATTGCCGCTGACCGGCATCATGGAGGCGGCGCGGCGTACGCAGATCGAAGCCTCGTTCCTGCAGTTGCCGAATATCCTGGAGCAGAAGAAATACACGCGCGCCGCGCACTCGGCGGTGTTCTGCGAAGTCCGCGTGGACGAAGCCCTCGGCACCGTGCGCGTCGCGCGCCTGGTCAGCGCGGTGGCGGCGGGTCGCATCATCAACCCGAAGACCGCGCGCAGCCAGATCCTCGGCGGCATGGTCTCGGGCATCGGCCAGGCCCTGCACGAGGAAACGCACAGCGACCATGCACTCGGCCGCTTCATGAACCGCAACATCGCCGAGTACCACATCGCCTCGCATGCCGACATCGGCGACCTCGACGTGATCTTTGTCGACGAGGACGACCGCGTGGTCAGCAGCCTCGGCGCCAAGGGCGTCGGTGAAATCGGGCTGGTAGGGGTTGCCGCGGCGATCAGCAATGCGATCTATCACGCCACCGGCAAGCGGCTGTGCAGCACCCCCATGACGCCGGACAAGGTCATGGCCCGTTGAGCGGACTGGCGCGCGTGGCGGTTGCCGTCAGCGCCGCTGCGCCAGCCAGATACCCGCCGCGATCGCGGCCAGCCCGACCGCGTGGTACCAGCGCGGCCAGTCGCCCAGCAGCAGCGTCGACAGCAGCGCGGCGAACACCGGCGTCAGCGTGATGAAAAACACCGGCAGCTGCGCGCCCGCGCGCGCAATGGCGCGGTCCCAGGCAAAGTAGGCCAGCAGCGAAGGAATGGTCGCGACATACAGCAGGATGCCCGCGACCTTGCCGTTCCATTGCAGCGGCTGGTCCAGCGTCATCAGTTCCCAGGCCGTGACCGGCGCGCTGGCCAGCACGCCCGTGACGATCTGCGCGAACAGCAGCACGGGCAGTGGCAGCGCGGGACGCCGCTTGCGCAGCAGCCAGGTGTAGCCGCTCCAGGCGATGGTGGCCGCCAGCATGAACACATCGCCAGGCACCAGGTCCAGCTGCGCCAGCCGTGCCAGTTCGCCGCGCACCAGCACGAAGGTCACGCCGACCATGCACAGCAGCGCGCCGGCGACGTGCCAGGGCCTGACGCGTTCGCCAAAGCACAGCGCGCCGATTACGATCAGGAAGAGCGGCGTGGACGCGCCGATCAGCGTCACGTTGATCGGCGTCGAGCTGGTCAGCGCCAGGTACTGCAGCGCGTTATAGCTGGCAATCGACAGGATGCCCATGGCGGTGATCACGCCCGCGTGCCGGCGCAGCACCGCGCGGTGCTCGACCACGCCGCGCCAGGCAAAGGGCGCCAGCAGCATGCCGGCCAGCACCCAGCGCGCCCAGTTCAGCGTGACCGGCGGCACCGTGCCGGCGGCAAGCCGGCCCACGATGGCGTTGCCGGCCCAGCTCAGCGGCGGGAAGGTCAGCAGGAACAGGGTGGTCCAGTCGATGCGTCGGGTGCTGTGGCTGCTGGCGGACATGGGGCGAGGCGGGCTGGTGGAAGGCGCATTATCCGCGATTGCGGTGTCGGCGTTGCTTGCGCCCCGTGCGGGCCAGCTACCTGCCTGGCCGGCCGGCCCTGGCCAGCGGCAACGTTCCAAGGCGCCCGGTGACCACCTCGCGGATCGCGCGCGGCGCGTCGAGTTCGTCCAGCAGGCGCGGCCAGCGGGCCTGCGCCAGCGCCACCGCTTCCCTGACCGCGGCGGTGGCAATGCGGCGCGGCACGCCCGCTTTTTCGGCGATGGACTCGTACGTGGCCAGGGTTTCCTTGCGCTGCAGCCGGTCGATTGCGACGTTCTGGCCGTACGAGGCAAAGCCGGGCAACGCGGCCACGCAGACGATGTCGTACGCCGGCGACAGCACCGGCAGCACGCCGTTGGGATAGATCACCGAGAAATTCTTCAGGTGCGCATCGCTGTTGCCGATCAGCGTGTTGACCGCCTGGCGCAGGAAGAACTGCCGCACATGCTCGACCCCGCTCGGGCTCAGGCGGTACAGCGTGGCCACCAGCTGGACGTAGCCGTCGATGCTGGCGTACTTCCTGGCCGGCATCCGGCCCAGCATCTGGCAGCCGTCCTCGGCATGCACACGCCCGGCCGGGGTGCGGTCGAAGCGGTCGACTGCAAGGTAGTGCAGGTGCTCGCCGAGCGATTCGGCAAGTCCCTCCACCGCGATGGTCGACAGCGGCAACACCCGCGTGGCGGCGACATGCACGCCGGCGGCGGCGGCCAGCTGCATCGAGATCGATTCATTGAACACCTGCGCGTCATCGTTCCTGGCCGGCAGCTTGGCGATGATGTCGGACAGCTTGCCGTGGGTCGGCAGCGTATAGCGCTTGCCGTCCTGCACGGTCGACAGGGCCAGCTTGTTCTGCACGCCGGACACCGATGCGGCACCTTGCGTGGCGCCCTCGACCACGGCGATCTCAAGGTTGTCGGCGCCGCCGGTCACGCCATAGGCGCGGGCGTAGGCGGGCAAGGCGCCGATGTCCGCAGGCCGGACCACGACGGCGCCCGGCAGGTCATTGCCGGCCGAGGCCAGGATGCCGAAGTCATCCTTGTCTTCGGGGTGGCTGCGCGTGGCCTCCAGCCGCTTGCGCAGTTCGCCTTCGGGCAGCAGGCCGGCAAAGTAGGGCGGCAGTTCATGGCCGGTGCTGTAGACCGCGGGATGGAAAGGGTTGTCCAGCACTTCGGCGGTAGCCCGGCGCCCGGCTTCGGTCGGCACGGTGATCGACAGGCTCAGCGTAGGGCGGTCGGTGTCGCCGCGGAATTCGTCGGCGGGCACGAACCGGACATTGCCGCCGGCCTCGCACAGGTAGCCGCACAGCCGGTCATATAGCCGAATCTCCAGGAAGCGGGGGTGCAGGGCGTAGCTCATTCCTTGTCCAGGAAGATATCAAGCGCGGCGCGGGCGCTGCGGTCGGGTCCGCTGCCTTTGCCTTCCAGCACCTGACGGACTTCGGCAGACCGCTCGTTGGGTACCAGGACCCACTGCGCGTCCAGCGCGGCTGCCAGCGCTTCCAGGGTGGAAGCGCGGCTGTCCTTCTTGCCGAGCAGGATGGCCGACAGGTTCTGCGCCGCCATGCCGAGAATCCGGCCGAGGTCGCCCAGGCTCTTGCCGCGGGCTTCCCGCAATTGGCGGCATTGTGCGATTAATGACATAGCATTAGCTGCTTAGAAAAAACATACTTTAGAATGATATCTCCCTGAGCCAACCTGCTGCTCCTCATACGATAGAAGCTTTTCAAATAAGGAATCATTCTATTGAATGATAGTACATGAGAGCTTCTATGGCCAAAATCGTGTGTGCCAGAGCGCGCCGGCGCGGCGCCGAGACCTTGCGCTGTGCCTCTGCAGCCACCCCCTTCCGTTAGCCCTTGCCTTGTCCTGGATACTGTATAAATATACAGTTATCGTAAATATCCTAACTCCTCGCCGGTGCCGGCGAGAGATGCCAACTTCACATGACTGCCCCATTGCACGGAACCCCGCCAAGGGCGGCGGAGGGCCTGCTTTTCCCTGCGCCGGCGGCTCCCGAGCCGACCGGGCCTGCCGCGGCCGAGCGCCAGCAGGCGCTGTCGGCGCTCGAGCAGCGCTATCCCGGGCTGTGGCGGGCCGGCCAGCTGGGCCGGGCCGGCGGGGCGGCGGTATGTCCCACCGGCTATGACGCGCTGTCGGCGGAACTGCCCGGCGGCGGCTGGCCGGCCGGCGGCCTGACCGAACTGCTGACCACGCACGGCGGCGCGGGGGAAATGCGCCTGCTGCTGCCGGCCCTGCGCACGCTGGCCGAAGCGGGGCGACGCATCGCGCTGGTGGCGCCGCCTTACCTGCCCAATGCGATGGGGCTGGCCGCGGCCGGGCTGCCGGCGCGGCAGTGCTACTGGGTGCGGCCCCCGGCCGGATCGGCCAAGGCCGCGCAGCAGGCCGACATGCTGTGGGCGGCCGAACAGGTGCTGCGCAGCCAGGCCTTTGGTGGCGTGCTGGTGTGGTTGCCTGCGGCGCGTCCCGAGGCGCTGCGGCGGCTGCAGGTGCTGGCGCAGGCCAGCGACGCGGTGGCCTGGGCGCTGCGACCGGCCGCGGCGCTGCGCGAGTCGTCGCCCGCGGTGCTGCGGCTGCTGCTGGCGCCGCTGCCCGGCAACGTGCTGTCGATCACCTTCCACAAGCGCCGCGGCCCGGTGCGGGACACGCCGCTGCTGCTGCGCCTGGACGGCATGGCGGCGGCCACGCGCACGGCCGCCTGGCCGGTTCCGGCGGGGGCGCCCGCCTTGCCTGAACCGCTGGCTCAGTCTTCTCAGCTTTCTTCCGATGCCGTACTGGATCGCGGTGCACCTGCCGCGCCTGCCCCTGGACGCCCTGCAGCCCAACTGGCCTGAGCTGGCGCCCGCCGAGAGCCTGTCCGCCGCCACCCTGCACCACGCGCTGCCGGTGGCGGTGATGGCGCGCGAGCAGGTGGTGCTGGCCAACGGCCCGGCGATGCAACTCGGCGTGCGCTACGGCATGCGCCGCGGCGGCGTGCAGGCGCTGTCGGCCGATATCGTGCAGCTGGAGCGCGACCTGGCGGCGGAAGCCGCGCTGATGGAAGCGGTGGCGCTGGCCCTGCTGCGTTTCACGCCGGCCGTGAGCGTCGACGAGGAGCCGGAGTCGGCCACGCTGATGCTCGATGTCAGCGCCAGCCTGCGCCTGTTTGGCGGCCACCGCGCGCTGTGCCGCGCGGTGCGTGCCTGCGTGCGCCAGCTCGGCACCATTGCCCAGGTGGGTTCCGGGCCCACCGCGCACGGCGCCGCGTGGCTGGCGCGCCAGCCGCTGCGGCGCACGCGGCGCGGCGTGGTGCGGCCCGCGCGCCGGGCAGTGGGCATGGCGCGCCTGCACCGGCTGCTGGACCGTTTGCCGGTGGAGGCGCTGCACACGCTGGCCGATCCGGCCTGGCTTGACGGCATCGGCTGCCGCACGCTGGGCGAGGTGCGGCGCCTGCCGCGCGCGGGCCTGACGCGCCGGCTGGGCCCGGCGCTGCTGGCGCGGCTGGACCAGGCCTATGGCGAGGCGCCGGCGCGTTTCATCTGGTTTGTGGCGCCGCCCGCGTTTGCCCAACGCATGGACCTGCCGGGCCGCATCGAATCGGCCGAAGGCGTGCTGGCCGGCGCGCAGCGCCTGCTGCTGGCGCTGGCGGGCTGGCTGGCGGTGCAGCAGGCCGGCGTGACGCGCTGCGTGCTGGTGCTGGAGCATGAGCGCTACCGGCGCGGCGTGGCTACCGAAGGCACGCCGGTGCAACTGGGCCTGGCCCAGCCCAGCCGCGACCCCGCGCACCTGTCGCGGCTGCTGCGCGAAAAGCTCGACAAGCTCAGCTTCCATGCCCCCGTGACCGGCCTGGCGCTGCGCGTGGAAGCCATGGCCGCATGCGTGCCGCACAGCGATGCGCTGTTCCCCGAGCCCGGCGGCACCCCGGAAGACCTGGGCCGCCTGCTCGATACGCTGATGGCGCGGCTGGGCCGCGACAACGTACTGCAGCCGCGGCCGCTGGCCGACCACCGGCCCGAGCGCGCCAACCGCTGGTGCCCGGTCGACGAGCCCGGCGCCAACAAGGCCGCCAGCCTGCCAGGCCCGCAGCCGGAGCGCCCGCTGTGGCTGCTGCCGCAACCGTTGCCGCTACCGGTGCAGCGCCACCGGCCCTGCCACGGCGGTCCGCTGGCGCTGCTGAGCCGGCCCGAGCGCATCGAATCCGGCTGGTGGGACGGCGCGCTGGCCACGCGCGATTACTTTATCGCCGAGCGCGCCGACGGCTTGCGCTGCTGGATCTTCCGCGAACGTCCGGGCCATGCCGCGCAGGACGAGGGCGGCGAGTACCGCTGGTTCCTGCATGGGTTGTTCGCATGAGCGCGCCGCCCTTATCCGCCTCGCTGTCCGCGTCGTTGCCGGGCTTGCTGCCGGCGCTGCCGGATTACGTGGAACTGCACTGCATCTCCAACTTCACCTTCCTGACCGGTGCCTCGCACCCGGGCGAGCTGATCGAGCGTGCCTTCGGCCTGGGCTACAGCGGGCTGGCGCTGACCGATGAATGCTCGGTGGCCGGCACCGCGCGCGCGCACGATGCCATCGAGACGCTGCGCAAGCGCCTGCACGACGCGGTCGCGCGCAGCGCTGCACGTAACGAGGAAGGCGGCGAGGCAGGCGTCGATGAACCGCTGCTGGACGACGGCGATGCCTTCGGCGCAGGCGATGACGATCCCGACTTCCACGCCAGCCGCCACCAGCGGCTGCAGGCGCTGGCCCGCGCCGCCGATGCGTTCTCGCTGCTGATCGGCAGCCGCTTCAGCCTGACCCCGGCCGATGGTTCGGCGCAGGCGCCGCTGCGACTGGTGCTGATCGCGCAGCACCGCGAAGGCTTCGGCAACCTGAGCGAGCTGATCACGCTGGGCCGCCGGCGCGCGCAGAAGGGCAGCTACCGGCTCCATCCCGAAGACCTGGCCGCGCCCGCCGCCGACGAAGCGCACCTGCGCGGCATGCCCGGCTGCGTGGCGCTGCTGCTGCCCGACTATTGCGCCGAGCCTGAACGGCTGCTGGCGCAGGCCGAGTGGTGCCGCGCAGTCTTCGGCGAACGCGCCTGGATTGCACTGGAACAGTTGCAGGGCCATGCCGATGCGCTGCACCGCGCGCGCCTGGAAGCGGTCTCAGCGCAGACCGGCGTGCCGCTGGCCGCCGCCGGCGCGGTCACCATGCACGTACGCTCGCGCAAGCCGCTGTCCGACGTGCTGGCCGCGATCCGGCTGGGCCAGCCGCTGGCCGAATGCGGCATGGCGCTGGCGCCCAATGCCGAGCAGCACCTGCGCATGCGTCAGGTGCTGTCGCGGCTGTACCCCCGCGAGGCGCTGGCGCAGACGCTGAAGATTGCCGAGTCCTGCGATTTCTCGCTGGGCATGCTGCGTTACGAGTATCCCGAGGAACTGGTGCCGGCCGGCGAGACGCCGATCTCCTACCTGCGCAAGGAAGTCGAGCGCGGCAAGCGCGAGCGCTTTCCCAATGGCCTCAAGCCGGAGTGGGACAAGCAGCTGGAAGAAGAACTGGAACTGATCGAGGAAAAGCACTACGAGCCGTTCTTTCTCACGGTGCACGACATCGTGCGCTTTGCGCGCTCGCGCGGCATCCTGTGCCAGGGGCGCGGCTCGGCCGCCAATTCGCTGGTGTGCTTCTGCCTGTATGTGACCGAGGTCAGCCCCGAGCAGGCCAACCTGCTGTTCGGCCGCTTCCTGTCGCGCGAGCGCGATGAGCCGCCCGATATCGACGTGGATTTCGAGCACCAGCGGCGCGAAGAGGTGATCCAGTACATCTACGACAAATACGGCCGCCATCGCGCCGCGCTGGCGGCGTCGCTGATCACCTACCGTTCGCGCAGCGCCTTGCGCGACGTGGGCCGCGCGCTGGGCATCGATGCCAGCGTGGTCGAGCAGGTGGTCAAGGGCCAGGCGTGGTGGGACGGCGGGCCGGGCTTTGTCGATAAGATCGCCCGCTACGGGCTCGATCCTGAATCGCCTGCGGTGCAGCAGTGGGCCAGCCTGACCGCGCAGCTGCGCGGTTTTCCGCGCCACCTGTCGCAGCACGTGGGCGGCTTCGTGATCGCGCGGCACAAGCTGTCGCGGCTGGTGCCGATCGAGAATGCGGCGATGGCCGACCGCAGCGTGATCCAGTGGGACAAGGACGACCTGGAATCGCTGGGCCTGCTCAAGGTCGACGTGCTGGCGCTGGGCATGCTGTCGGCGATCCGGCGCGCGCTGGAGATGATCCCCAATCCCAGCGACGACCCGGCGCGCGCGGGGCTGCCCGCGCGCATGGAAGACATCCCGAAGGAAGACAAGCAGACCTACGACATGATCTGCAAGGCCGACACCATCGGCGTGTTCCAGATCGAGTCGCGCGCGCAGCAGTCGATGCTGCCGCGGCTGCAGCCGCGCCAGTACTACGACCTGGTGGTGGAAGTGGCGATCGTGCGGCCCGGCCCGATCCAGGGCGGCATGGTCCATCCTTACCTGAAGCGGCGCGAAGCCTTGCGCCGCACGCAGAAGCTGCCGGTCTACTTTAACCAGGTCATCGAGAAAGTGCTGGGCCGCACGCTGGGCGTGCCGATCTTCCAGGAACAGGTGATGCAGCTGGCGATCGACGCGGCGGGTTTTTCGCCGGGGCAGGCGGACCAGCTGCGGCGCTCGATGGCGGCGTGGCGGCGGCGCGGCGACCTGCGCCGGCACCAGGACGCGCTGGTGCGCGCGCTGACCGGCAACGGCTATCCGGAATCCTTCGCGCTGGCGATCTGCAAGCAGATCGAGGGGTTTGGCGAGTACGGCTTCCCTGAAAGCCATGCGGCCAGCTTTGCCAAGCTGGTGTACGTGAGTTCCTGGCTCAAGTGCCACCACCCGGCGGCCTTCCTGTGCGCGCTGCTGAACAGCCAGCCGATGGGCTTCTATTCGCCCTCGCAACTGGTGCAGGATGCGCGCCGGCATGGCGTGGAAGTGCGGCCGGTGGATGTCACCATCAGCCGCTGGGACAGCACGCTGGAGCCCGCGGAGCCGGACGATGGGGCAGGCGCGCAGGCGCCATCACGCCAGCCGCATCGCCCGCCGCATCCGCGCGTGCGCCTGGGCCTGGGCCGGGTCAAGGGCATGCGCGAAGCCGCCGCGCTGCGCATCGAGGCCGCGCGCGCGCAGCGTCCGTTCGACAGCGTCGAAGACCTGGCGCTGCGCGCTGGCCTGGACCGCCACGACATCGACGTGCTGGCCGCCGCCGACGCGCTGGCACCGCTGGCCGGCAACCGCCGCCAGGCGCGCTGGCAGGCGCGCGCCGCGGCCGCGCATGCCGCGCACCGTGACCTGCTGTATGAAGCGCCGCCCGCGGAAGCCGCCTTGGCGCTGCCCCCGCCGCGCCTGGGCGAAGACGTGACCGCGGACTATGCCAGCCTGGGCCTGTCGCTAAAGTCGCACCCGCTGGCGCTGCTGCGGCACAAGCTGGCCGCCATGCGCTTTGCCACCGCCAGCCAGCTTGAACGCTGCGCCAACGGCCGCCGCGTGCGCGCCTGCGGCATCGTCACCGTGCGCCAGCGCCCGTCCACCGCCAGCGGCACCATCTTTGCCACCATCGAGGACGAGACCGGCAGCATCAACCTGATCCTGTGGCCCGACCTGGTCGAGCGCCAGCGCAAGGAGGTGCTGGGTGCCACGCTGCTGGGCGTGGTTGGCACCTGGCAGCGCCAGGGCGACGTGCGCCACCTGGTGGCCCGGGAACTGGTGGACCTGAGCCCGATGCTGGGGCGGCTGCTGGTGGGGAGCCGGGATTTTCATTGAGCCGCATGGCCGCCAGCCAGCGCATGCGGGGTGCGTAAAGCGGTTTGCGGGCAGGGCTGGTCTATCGCCAGGTCCTTCTGTTGTTCACGCAACTGTCATGCGCCGCGGGTAAGGTAGCGTCCGTCCGCCAGCGGATACACAGGGCGCTGCGCCCGGCCCGCGCCTCCTACACCGGCGCTGCCGGCGCGAGTGTCCGCCAGCCTCACCGGGCTGCCTGAAATACCTTGCCTGCCGCGCGGGGCACGCCCGTCCCGCATTCCTGAACCGCCTCGACATACCATCGACATGAAATCCCGCCTGATCGCCGCGGCCTTGCTGGCCGCCACGGCGAGTCCTGCCTTCGCCCTGAACATCCTGCTCACCAATGACGACGGCCTGACCAGCAACCTGAAGGCGCTGTACGACGCCCTCAAGGGTGCCGGTCACAACGTCATCGTCAGCGTACCCTGCACCGGCCAGAGCGGCCGCGGCGCCGGCATCGTGATGTACAGCACCACGGTCATCGTGCCGGACAACGACAAGACCCAGGTCGAGGCCGAAGGCGGTTGCCACAACGGCGCGGCGAAGACCGGCGAGCCGGCGGTGGGGCCCTTCACCAAGGCGGGCTACACCAACGGCGATTACCACTACGCCCATGGCACGCCGGTGATGGCGACCATGTACGGCCTGGACGTGCTGGCGCCGGCACGCTGGGGCAAGGCCCCGGATCTGGTGCTGTCCGGCCCCAACGAAGGGCAGAACGTCGGCCGCATCGTCAACAGCTCGGGCACCGTCAGCAATGCGCAGTTCGGCGCCGCGCGCGGCATTCCGTCGATCGCCCTGAGCGCGGGTACGGATTCGGTCGACAATGCCGGACTGGCGAGCCCGGTGTCCGGCGTGGTGGCGCAGCTGACCATCAAGCTGGTCAGTTCTCTGCAGGCCAAGGCCAATGGCGGCCCGCTGCTGCCGGCCGGGCTGGCGCTGAACGTCAACTTCCCGAACGCGCCAACGGCCGCCACGCCGTTCGCGTTCTCGCGGCATGGCACTTTCGACGCCTATGCGCTGAAGTTCAACGGCACGGCGCCGTACGGGCTCGGCATCGGCGCCGGCACTGGTACGCCGACCGCCGCGCAGGCCGAGGACGAGTCCGTCGTCTACAAGACCAGGACCGCCGTCACTGCCATGCAGATCGGCTTCGACCAGCGCCCCGCAGGCCAGCAATGGCTGCGCCTGCGCCTGGGTGAACTGTTCGGCCAGTGAGGCAGGTCCCGATGAAACGCCTCTTTTCCCTGTTTCCCCTGGCCACCGTGCTGGCGCTCGCCGCTTGCGGCGGCAACGACGCGCCCGACAACACTGCGCCGCCA
Source organism: Cupriavidus sp. H39 (assembly GCF_050271075.1). Taxonomy (NCBI): domain Bacteria; kingdom Pseudomonadati; phylum Pseudomonadota; class Betaproteobacteria; order Burkholderiales; family Burkholderiaceae; genus Cupriavidus; species Cupriavidus sp. H39. The sequence goes on along the minus strand of NZ_CP189846.1, from coordinate 2,195,277 downwards.
GCCGCCGCAACCTTGTCAGTCACCGACTTGGATCCCGGCGCCTACGTCGTCAGCGTAGGCGACGCCGACAACCCGACCGTCGGCAAGTACTACGCCGGCACGGATGGCAGCCGCTACCTGGCGCTCGCCGATGCCGACGACAAGGCCACCACCATCTATCGCCGCGACAAGCACGGCAGCTGGGTCGCCGCACCGGGCGCGGACCCGTCCGCCAGCGTCAGGCTGCTGAGCCAGGCGTCGGTGCCGGCAACCAGCGTCGATCCCGCCAGCGTGGCTGGCACTTACACCACGGTGCTGCCCTCGGGCGCCAGGGCCAGCTTCACGGTCACGGCAGAGGGCAAGATCGCGCCCGGTGCTTCGGCGTGCCAGCTATCGGGAACGCTCGCCGCGCAGGCCATGCCGAATACGCTGCGCCTGCAGCTGTCCACGTCGGCCTGCGGCACGTTGCCCGCCAGCGCCGCAGGGGTGCTGGCCATCGATGCCGACTACCAGCCGGCCGCGTTCCGCCTGCTTGCCGACGATGGCGGCCGCGTGGTGGACCTGTGGGCGTATCGCGACTGAGCCATGTAGCCTGGCGCGCTAGCGCGCCAGGCTACGCCGCGCGGCCAGGTTCATCGGGCGGATGCGAAAGACGTGAGGCCAACGGCCTCGCCCAGCATCGCTGGAACAAGGTGGGCGGCAACTGACGGCGCCACGGCGCTGGCAAGCGGCTCTTCGGCGGCTCGCCAGTCCCGGCGCGCGGCTTGACGCGCAACCCTTTTTCTCAGTGCGCCTTGGCCTCATACCATGACTGCGAGCGGTTGACGAGGTGGACAACCAGCAGCATGATCGGAACTTCGATCAGAACCCCCACCACTGTCGCCAGCGCCGCGCCCGACTGGAAGCCAAACAGGCTGATGGCGGTGGCGACTGCAAGCTCGAAGAAGTTGCTGGCGCCGATCAGGCTGGACGGGCCCGCCACGCAATGGGCCACGCCAAGTTTTCGGTTCAGCAGGTAGGCCAGTCCCGAGTTGAAGAAGACCTGGATCAGGATCGGCACCGCCAGCAGCGCGATCACGAGCGGCTGGTCGATGATGGCCTTGCCCTGGAATGCAAACAGGAGAATCAGCGTAAGGAGCAGCGCAGTGATGGAGTACGGTCCCAGGCGTTGCACGACACGCTGGAAGCAGGCAACGCCATGGCCCAGCAGCATCTTGCGCAGCAGTTGCGACAGGATGACCGGCACCACGATGTACAGGGCCACCGACGTGAGCAGCGTATCCCACGGCACGGTGATCGACGACAGGCCCAGCAGCAGCGCCACCACCGGCGCGAAGGCGACCACCATGATCGCGTCGTTCAGTGCCACCTGGGACAGCGTGAAGTACGGATCGCCCTTGCACAGCTGGCTCCAGACAAAGACCATGGCGGTGCATGGCGCTGCGGCCAGAAGGATGAGGCCGGCCACATAGCTGTCAAGCTGGTCGACCGGCAGCAGCGGCGCGAAGAGATGGCGCACAAAAAGCCAGCCGAGCAGCGCCATGGAGAACGGCTTGACCGCCCAGTTGATGAACAGGGTCACGCCGATGCCCCGCCAGTGCGATTTCACCTGGCCCAGTGCGCCGAAATCAATCTTGATCAGCATGGGGATGATCATCACCCAGATCAGGATGCCCACTGGCAGATTGACCTGCGCGTATGCCATCCGTCCGATCGCCTGGAACGCTCCAGGCAGCCACTGCCCGAGCGCGATACCGGCGACAATGCACAGCGCGACCCAAACGGTCAGATAGCGCTCGAAGAAGCCGATGGCCGGTTTGGCCGCGGGCTGGCTGGTGGCGGCTACGCCTTGTGTCTGCATGTTCAGTTCCCCGCCAGACGCTGAAGCGTCTCCTGCAACTCGGCGTTGCCCATGTCCTCGATCGGCAGCAGCAGCAGTTGCAGCATGCGATAGGCGATCGCCTGCCGCGTCAGCTCGAAGGCCTGGCGCTTCCTTTCATCGCCGCCTTCCGTGTTGGACGGGTCAGGGTAGCCCCAGTGCACCTTCACAGGGCTACCCGGCCAGTACGGGCAGGCTTCTTCGGCCGCGCTGTCGCACACCGTGATCACGACGCGCATGGGCGGCGCATCTTCGCCGACGAACGCGTCCCAGCTTTTGCTGCGGAAGTCACCGACCTCGACGCCGGCGTTCTCGAGGGCCTCGATTGCGAACGGATTGATACGTCCACTCGGGGCGCTTCCGGCGCTGTAGGCGCGCACATCCCGGCCGAGTTGCCTGGCGAGATGATTGAGCATGCCCTCGCCCAGCACGCTACGGGCGGAGTTGTGGGTACAGAGGATCAGTACGTTGGTAGTCATGGGCGTGGCAACAACAAGTTCTGGAGCGTTCCAGTCAGACCAGTGGGCCGAATTGCCGGTGCAGGGAAGAGGACGTGGCAGGGCTTTCCGCTTATGGCGCGCCCTCAGCAGCAAGACGGCGTGGAATTGACCGCGACGCCGATCGGCTTGCCCTTCGGCGCACGGGGCGCGCAACAGGCCGATGGCTGGCCTTCTGCTTCGATCCTTCGGGATTCTCCGTACACGGGCACGTCGCCCAGGGTGTGGAAGTGCTCCCACGCAATGCCCTGCGGGTCCGTCAGCCAGTACTTGTCGCTACGCGCATAGCAGCAGGTGGTTTCGCCCTCATCCTGCAGCTCCATGTCAGCGGCTTCGGCGCGCTGCTTCAACTCAGCCAGTTCTTCGGCGTCGTCCGTCTGAAAGCCGAGGTGGTCAACGCCGGTTTCCGCACCCCGCGCCGAGATGGCGAAGTTCACGCGCGGATCCTCCAGCATCCACTTCGCATAGTCGTCTTTCACCAACGACGGTTCGGCGGCGAAGAGCGCCGAGTAGTAACGGATGCTGGCAGACAGGTCGGCGACGCTGACGTGAACGTGGAAGCGCTTCATGATTTGGGCTCCAGGGCGACGGAACAGGTGGAGACAGGGGAGCACGGATTGCCGCCGCAGCAGTTGTCCGTGAGGTAACCGAGCAAGGCGTTCATGGTCTCGAAACGTGCCATGTAGATGATCGAGCGACCGTCCTGGCGGCTGGACAGCAAGCCAGCGCGGTGCAGCTCTTTCAGATGGAACGATAACGATGACGCCGGCATTTCCATCAGTTCGGCAATCCGGCCGGCCGGCATTCCGGCGGGACCGGCCTGCACCAGCATCCGGAAGACGGAGAGGCGTATTGCATGGGCGAGCGCGGCAAGCGCTTCAAGGGCGTGGTTCGTTTCCATGTTTCGAAGATATTCGAAACATGGAAACCTGTAAAGTGAAGTTTCTGTGACGATTGGTATACCAGGCGCTGGCGATGCCTCTCGACGCCGTCCGGGATAACCGCGGGTTACCGTGCCGCTTCGTGAGCCGGGTAGGGGCGCGATGGCTTCACCAGGTACTGTTCGAACCAGGCCGCCGCGAGTGTCGCAACTTCCTCCAGGGCCTTGCGGTCATCAAATCCGCATCCGCTGGCGTGCACGAACGACAGTTGCCGAGGACAGTGCATTGGCGCGAAGGCCTGATAGTGAAGCCGGACGCTTTCCGGGTTGCCGCTTGCGCACATCAGCAAGGTGGGTGTGTCCAGCCTCTGCAGAAAGGCGCTGCCGGTCAGGTCGATTCGCCCTGCCACGCAGGCGACCGCACCCGGTCGTGCCGGGTGGTCCGCCGCCACGCGCAAGGCAGCCGCGGCAGCGGTGCCAGCACTGAACAAGCCAGCCGGCAGGCTTGCGAACGGCGTGCTGGCGCGCAGGAAGCTCAGGATCCGGGCCAATCTTTTCGTGAGCTCATCGACCTCTGAATCCGGCGCGTCGTCGACACGGCGGTCGGGCTGGAGGTCTACCAGCATCGTGGCGAAGCCTCTTGTCCGCAGCTTGCGTGCCAGGTAATGGCTACGGGCGGCGCGTCGTTGGGCGCCACCGGCATGCACCATGACCGCGACACCGACGGGATTGGGACCGCATTCCAGCATGGCCCGCAGAGGCGTCGCCCAGTAGGGAATCAGCATTGCCTGGGTCAGCGATGGCACGCTCGCCGCCGCACCCGGGCCGGCGGGGCCTGGAGCCTGCGCCGACGTCATCCCAGTCAACGCGCGGACGCGGTCATCGCTGACCAGCTGGAACTCGTGATAGTAGTGCGCAAGGCTTGCGATGTGATCCGGCGTGTCCAGGCACAGGACTTCATCGGCCAGCGCGCGTACCTGGTCCAGCCCGGCCCGGGTGGCGATCGGCACGGCGCAAATGAGCCGGGCAGGGCGCTGCTTGCGAAGGCGGGCGAGCGCGGCATACATCGTCGCGCCGCTCACCAGGCCGTCATCGACAACGATCACCACGCGGCCGGCAGGGTCCGCCGGTTTGCGAACCGGCGTATAGACTGCGCGCTGCCTGCAAAGCTGGTCGAAATGGATACCGCGCAGGCCGCCACCGGTGCTGCAGGCATCGGTTTCGTTCGTGCGCCATGTCTTGCCAGTATCGTCCAGCGCCACGCCGGCAGCGATCCGGCGTGCCATCACCAGGTCGAAGTCAGCACCCAAGGCGTCGGCCACCACGCGCCCGACCGGCACGCCGCCGCACGGTAGCGCCAGGACCAGCGCACCCGTGCCCTGATAGGCGCGTAACGCCGAGGCGAGTTCCGCGCCGGCATGCTCTCGAGACTGGAAGCGGGACTGGTATCGGCTCATCGCAATGCCTGGCGGCGATCTATGAAAGGATTCTCAGGACGGCGGCACCGGCAAGGCGGCCTTCGCGCAGGTCGGCCAGTGCCTCGTTGGCTTGCTCCAGCGGATAGACGGTGGTGTGCGTCACCAGTGTGGTTCGCGCGGCAATATCCATGAGCGCGCGGCCGTCCTCGCGCGTGAGGTTGGCGACCGAGCACAGGCGCCTTTCTTCCCAGAGCAACCGGTAAGGCATGCTTGGCACGTCGCTCATGTGAATCCCGCCGCAGACCACGACGCCGCCCTTGTCCACGGCGCGCAGCGCTTTGGGAATCAGTGTCCCGACCGGGGCAAAGATCAGCGCCGCGTCCAGCGGAACGGGTGACTCCAGGTCGCTCGAACCGGCCCAGCAAGCACCGGTCTGATAGGCGAGTTGCTGGGCGCCAGTATCGCCTGTGCGGGTGAAGGCGTAGATTTCGCGTCCTTGCGCCACCGCGATCTGCGTCACCAGGTGCGCGGCGGCGCCGAACCCGTATATGCCGATACGGCGTGCATGACTGGCAGCGCCCGCCATCCGCAGCGTGCGATAGCCGATCAGGCCGGCGCAAAGCAGTGGCGCGGCGTGCTCGTCATCGTAGCCGGACGGGAGCCGGAAACAGAAGGCGCCGTCGGCAACGGCAAACTCGGCGTAGCCGCCATCGCGGGTATAGCCCGTGAACAGCGGCGCGCCGCAAAGATTCTCGCGATGCCTCAGGCAGTAGCGGCAAGCGCCGCAGGCATGTCCAAGCCATGGCACGCCTACGCGGTCGCCGGGCCTGAGGTCGGTGACCCCCGTGCCGCACGCGTCCACCCGGCCGACGATCTCATGACCCGGTATGAGTGCCGGCTTGGGCCGGCGCAGGTCACCGTCGACGATATGCAAGTCGGTCCGGCATACGCCGCAGGCCGTTACGGCAATGCGGACTTCGCCGGGGCCGGGGTCTGGAACGGGCACCTCACGAAGGCGCAGCGGCAAGCCTGCGCCCTCGAAGACCATCGCTCGCATGGTTGCGTGGGGCATGGCGTGTTGTGCCGGGCCGGGCCGGGCTAGCCTTCGATCTCGCTACGGACCAGCAGCACGGGCTTGTTCGTTTTGGCGAGCACGCCTTCCGACACGCTGCCCATCAGCAGGCGCCGTACGCCGCGGCGGCCGTGCGTGCCAAGCACGATCAGGTCCGCGTTCCAGGCATCGGCGTCAGCAACAATGGTTGACGAGATCTTGCCCGGCCCCACCGGCTTTTCGTCCAGTTGCACCAGATTCCGCACGCCCGCCTCGCTGAGCCTGGCAGAAGCCGCATCCAGCGCCTTTTTGCCATGCGTGATGAGACTGTCCACCAGTTCCTTGGGGTTGAAGTAACTGGCCTCGAAGAAGACATCGCTGTCGTCCACCACGAACAAGGCCTTGACCTCGGCGCCGGTTGCCTTGGCGATGATGACGGCCTGGCTGAGGGCGAGGTCCGACGAACGGCTGCCATCGACGGCGAGCAGGATGCGCTGGTACATGATGAGTCTCCTGGCGAAAGGGTGGAATCCACGTGGCGATGCGCTGCCTTCAGGGTAGATGCCCGCGTGGGTACGCGTTTGATGTGCATCAATCCGACGCCGCGGCGCAGGCGCCGCCTTGATTCCAACCAGGAGCGGGGTGATGGCAACCAGACTCTGGTCCCGCTTTCAAAGGAAGGGTCACGACCCCGGTGCGTGACAGACCACCTCGATATTGTGCCCGTCAGGACCAATGACGAACGCCGCATAGTAGTTCGCGTGGTAGTGCGGCCGCAGACCCGGTCCACCATGGTCCCTGGCGCCCGCTGACAGCGCTGCGCGATAGAACGCGTCTACCTGCTGCCGGGTCTCGGCGGTAAACGCCAGGTGCAGATGCGCAGGCTTCTCTCCGGTCTCGAACAGGCACAACGATGCCTTGCCCTGCGCGCTCAGCTCGACACCGTAGGCCGGCGGTCCCTCCGCCACGATGGCTACGCCGAGCGGTTCCAGCGCCTTGAGGAAGAACGCCTTGCTCGCTGCATAGTCGCTGACGCCGAATTTGACGTGGTCAAACATGGGTTCTCCCGAAGCGGGGTATGCCTGCGTTGTCCCTCGGCTGTGGAAAGCCCGGCAACGGTCAGGCGAGTAGTGACAAGGCATCGGCGAGCGACAGCACCGTCGTGCGGGATTCGAACGCCGTTGAAAACAGATGGTCGTGCACAACCTGGTCTGGGTCGTAGCAGCAATCCCTGACCGTGAACAAGCGGAAGTCCGCATCACTCGCATACGCCACCGATGACAACACCACGCCGGTCGACGCAATGCCCGCCAGGATCAGCGTATCGATACCCCGCGCGGACAGCCGCAGCTGCAGGTCGGTACCAAAGAACACACTCGCGCGATGCGCGATGATCAGTGGTTCAGTGTCCCGCCGACCAAGCTCGGGCGAGACCTGGTCGTCGGTGAACAGGCCCAGTTGCTTGATGCCTTGCCCGTTCCGGTTCAGCGGGCTCACTTCCGGATAGCCCGGGCTGAAGTGGATCTTGGCGAAATAGACGCCGACGCCCACGGCCCGCGCGGCGTCACAGAGCTTGCGGGTATTGGACAGCAAGGTGGGCGCGACCGATGGAAACAAGGCGAGGATGTCGGTCTGGTAGTGCATGACCACCAGGGCGGTTTGCGCGGGGACGATTGCCGGAATCTGCATGGTCAGGGATGCATGGTCAGGGATTCGTGATGCCCGTAGGGGCATGAGTCTGGCTTCAACGCATTACAGCTGCTGGATCCGGAGCATATTGCCGGCCGGATCGCGCACGCCGAAATCGCGTACGCCATAGGGCTGGTCGGTCGGCTCCTGGACGATCTCGGCGTCGCACTGCTGCAGCCGCTGGAAGACGGCGTCGAGGTCGTTCGCGCCAAGCAGCAGCATGGCGAAGGTGCCCTTGGCCATCATCTCGGCGATGGTGCGCTTTTCTGCGTCGGTGACGCCGGGCGTGGCGTTCGGTGGGTACAGGACCAGCGAGGTCCCGGGCTTGCCCTTCGGGCCGACGGTGACCCAACGGTTGCCGCCGAAGGCGACGTCCTTGCGGACTTCGAAGTCGAGCGCGTCCCGGTAGAACGCGAGCGAGGCTTCCGGATCGGTGTGGGGAAGGAAAGTCGAGTGGATGGTGATGTCCATGAGCGGTCTCCGAAATTGGAAAAGCAGCGGTGGCGGCCGTCGCCGCGCTGGTCCCGAACCATGGAACGCAGTCTAGGCTGAGGCTTTCTCCGGTGCTTCTTGATTCCTGATCGGTCGCGTCACCTGCTTTGCGATGCAGGACGGCATGCCCTCGGCCGCGCGCGCATGATCGCGGCGGTAAACGCTTGGCGCGACCCCGACCAGCTCAGTGAACCGGGTGCTGAAGGTGCCCAGCGATGAACAACCGACCTCGAAGCAAGCCTCGGTGACGCTCAGGTCGCCGCGGCGCAGTAGCGCCATGGCGCGTTCGATGCGCCGTGTCATCAGGTACGAATAGACCGACTCGCCATAGGCCAGCCGGAACTGCCGGCTGAGGTGGCCCGCCGACATATGGACGCCCCGGGCGAGCGCCTCGACGTCCAGTGGCTGGGCGTAGTCGCGGTCAATGCGGTCGCGCACGCGGCGCAGGCGGGCCAGGTCACGGAGGATGGTGTCATGGGCGGCGGCGGTCATCGACGTATCCTGCCATGACCGCGGGGCATGTTCAACCGGGTGCCGCTCGCCCCGGATGACCAGTGTGGCGAACCGGCGCGTGGAGCCTCGCGGCAAGCCGCGAATCTGTGCCATCTACCGCATAGCCCACGTCGCACCAGTGCTTGCTGACCCACCCCGCCACGGGCGCCGGGGTGGCAAGCCGCTGCCTTAGTCCAGCGTAATCTTCCCCGCCTTGACGATCTCCGCATACCGCTTGGTATCGCGCTCGATCAGCTTGCGGAACTCTTCGGATGTTCCGCCTACCGGTACAAAGCCCAGCTCGGTCAGCTTCTTCGTGACTTCCGGGCTGCGCGTGGCCGCGGCGATTTCCTTTGCCATGCGCGCGACGATCGGTTGCGGCGTGCCGGCCGGTGCCAGCAGGCCAGTCCATGAACTCATGACGAAGCCGGGTAATCCGGCTTCTTCCATGGTCGGGATATTGGGCTCGCCCGGCCAGCGTTTGGCGGAAGCCACGGCCAGCACGTTGATCTTGCCGGACTTGACGTGCGGCATCGGCACCAGCAGCGGGTCGAACGCCACCGAGACTTCGCCTGACACCAGTGCGGGCAGGATCGGCGCACTGCCGTTGTAGGGCACGTGGGTCAGCTTGAGCTTGGTTTCCATCGCCAGGCGCTCGCCGGTCAGGTGCGCGGAACTGCCGACGCCGCTGGAGCCGAAGGTCAGCGTGTCGGGATGCTTCTTGCCGTAGTCGACCAGTTCGGCCAGGGTCCGGACCGGCAGCTTCTTGCTGGCGAACAGGAACAGCGGCAGTTCGGCCATTTCCGCCACTGGTACCAGGTCTGCGGGCTTGTAGCTGAGCTTCGAATACAGCGACATGTTGGCGCTGTAGGCGGCCAGCACCGAGACGAAAGTGTAGCCGTCCGGCGCCGAGCGCGCGGCCACGCCGACACCCAGGGTGCTATTGGCACCAGGCTTGTTCTCGATGATGATGGGCTGGCCCAGCCGTTGCGAGACCTGCTCGAACACGACCCGCGAGACCGTGTCGGTGGAACCGCCCGGGGTGTAGGGCACGATCACCTTGATCGGCTTGGCCGGCCATGCGTCGGCGGCATGGGCAGCGGGGGCGGTGTGGGCGGCGGCCAGGCCAGCGACGGCGATGGCAATGGAACGCGCGCTGCGCGCGACGCGATGCTTGATGCTGGACTTCAACTACGTCTCCTTCTTTGGCATGCTTGGCAATCCCCTTGCGGGGCCTGCGGCCGGAGATCCGGCCGGCCAAATTATGCGGGACGCAGTCGGCACGGTAACGCGCCAACACGGCTGAATCCCGGGCGCCGGCCATCCAATGTGCGATAGCCGAACCAGGCTGGCCGCGACGAGCTTCAGAATTCGTAGTTGACCGACAGGTCGAACACCGCGTTGGTCCGCTTGCGCGTGATGGGGCTGTCGGCGGCATCCCCCGCCAGCTGTGAAACCGCCACGTCCGAGCTGGCAAACCAGTGTTTGGCGAAGTACCACACCGAGGTTACGCCGAACCCGTACGACTTGATGCCGCCGCTGGCGTGGTACTGCGGCCGGCCGGCGCGCGCCTGCGCGGCGCTGACGCCGTACCAGGCGTTCATGTAGCGCGAGTCGGCCAGCGTGACGGTGGGTCCGGCGAACCAGAAGAATTTCTCCGAGCTGCCGGGCAGCGGCATATAGGCGCCGATATCGCCGATCCAGCCGTCGCTGCCGCCCAGGCTGCGGCGCGCGTCGATGCGCAGCACCAGCGGAAATTCCTTCGAGATCGCGTATTCGGCGAACAGCTTGCCTTCCGGCGCCGGGTTGATATTGCCCATGCCGTCCAGGTGCGGCGAGTCTTCGTGGCCGCGCCGGCCCAGGTTGTAGGTCAGCGCAATCCCGGCGCGCCAGTTCTTGCCGCGCAGCAGGTTCACGCCCAGCCCTTCGCCGATCGACGCGAAGGCCAGGTCGCGGTAGCGGATATCGATGCTGGGGCCGCCGAGCACGATATATTCGGACGAACCATCGTAGCGCGGCCGCAGCATGGCGGCGGCGCCGAGCCGCACTTGCCAGACGGGGATGTCGTCCTGAAACAGCTTCTGCAGCGGAATGCCGGCGGAGAACTGCCATTCGGCCAGCGGCGCCGGCGTCTGGGCGCTGGCCAGCGGCGGTGCCAGCACGGCGCCCGCGGCTAGCAGCAGCGCGATGCGCGAGGACAGACGCTTCGGATTTCGCTCGGTCACGGCAGCCTCCATGCCCGCTTGGCGGGCAGTCAGGTTGCGGGCGCGGGGCCCGTGGCCGACATCTTTCCACTGGATCGCGGCCAGCGCAACCACCCGGCGGGCAGCGCGCGGGTGGAAGGCCTCAGTCCAGCAGCTTGTCCAGCGTGATCGGCAAGTCCCGCACGCGCCGGCCGGTGGCGTGGTACACGGCATTGGCAATCGCCGCGGCCACGCCCACGATGCCGATCTCGCCGATGCCCTTGGTGCCCAGCGCGTTGATATGCGGATCGTCCTCGTCCACCACCGTGACCTCAATCGCGCCGACGTCGGCATTGACCGGGATGTGGTACTCAGCCAGGTTGGCGTTGGCGACGCGCCCGGTGGCCAGGTCCAGTTCGGTCTTCTCGTGCAGCGCCATGCCGATGCCCCAGACAATGCCGCCCATCAGCTGGCTGTGCGCGGTCTTGCGGTTCAGCAGCCGGCCGGCGCCGTAGCTGGCAACCACGCGGTGGACGCGGATCTCGCCCAGCTCGGGGTCGACCCGGACTTCGGCAAAGACGGCGCCGAAGGCGTGCATGGAATAACTCTGGCGTTCCTTGCCCGGCTTGGTGCTGGCACGGGCTTCGACGGCACGGCCGCCGGCGCGCTGGATCGGCGCGGACATGGGCTCGCGCTGCGCCGGATCCGAACGGCGTTGCAGCCAGCCATCGACGATTTCCACATCTTCCGGCGGCGCGCCGGACAGCGGCGAGGCGGTATCGGTCACGGCCTGGCGGATCAGGCGCTGCCGTGCCGCTTCGGCGGCCTGCTGGACGGCGGGTGCGACGCTGGCCACCGACTGCGAGCCGCCCGATACCGGGGCCTCGGGAAAGGCCGTGTCGCCCAGCTCAAAGCGCACGCGCGCTGGTGGCAGGCCCAGCGCATCGGCGGCGACCTGCGTCATGACGGTATACGTGCCGGTGCCCAGGTCCTGCGAGCCTGAGCGCACCAGCGCCGTGCCGTCGGCCAGCAGGCGCACCAGCGCGCTGGCCGGGGAGCGGTAGGTCGGGTAGGTGGCGGTGGCCATGCCCAGGCCCACCAGCTTGTCGTCGGCGCGCATCGAGCGTGGGGCGGGATCGCGCCGCGCCCAGCCGAAGCGCTCGGCGGCGTCGCGATAGCACTCGCGCAGCGACTTGCTCGAGAACGGCAACTGCTTCTCCGGATCCGAGTCGGCATGGTTGCGCAGGCGCAGCGCGACCGGATCGAGCCCAAGCCGTTCGGCCAGTTCGTCGAGCGCGCATTCCAGCGCAAAGCTGCCGGTGGCTTCGCCCGGCGCGCGCATGAAGGTGGGCGTGCCGATATTCAGTTCGACCAGCCGATGGCGGGTCTGCAGGCTGGGGCAGGCGTAGAGCCGGCGCGTGATCAGCGCGGCGGATTCCAGCCATTCTTCCACCGTGGAAGTGCACGTGATCACGTCATGGCGGATGGCGCGCAGCGTGCCATCCTGCGCCGCGGCAGCCACCACGTGCTGCTCGGTCATTGGCCGTGCGCCGACCGGGCCGAACATCTGGGTCCGTTCCACCACCAGCCTGACCGGCCGGCTGGCCTGCCGCGCCGCCATCGCGGCCAGCACCACATGCGACCACACCGAACCCTTGCAGCCAAAGCCGCCGCCCACGTACGGGCAGATCACGCGGACCTTGTCCGCGGCGATGCCCAACGCCGCCGCGACGGTCTTGCGCACGCCGCTGACGTATTGCGTCGCGTCGTACAGCGTCAGCTGGTCGCCGTCCCATGCGGCGATGGTGGCATGCGGCTCCATCGGATTGTGGTGTTCCATCGGCGTGGTGTAGACGGCGTCGACCACGGCGGCGGCGCCGTGCAGGCCAGCATCGGGATCGCCGCGCCGGCTGTCGGCGGCATCCTCTTCATCCGGCTTGCGGGCCCGCGTGCGGGCCTGGGCAAAGTCCAGCACGGCCTCGGCCTGCCGGTATTGCACGGGCAGGCAGTGGGCGGCGTCACGGGCTTGCTCCAGCGTGTCGGCCACCACCACGGCGATGGGCTGGTGGTTGTAGTGGACTGCAGTGTCCTGCAGCAGGCTCATGACGTGGCCGGCCGTGGGGATGTCCGCGGCCGCCTTGCCACCCTTGGGCAGGTGTGGCGCGTTGAAGGGCGTCAGCACCAGCCGCACGCCCGGCATGCGTTCGCACGCGGCCGTGTCGATGGCGATGATCTCGCCGCGGGGAATGGCACTGGTCACCATCACTGCGTGGGCCAGGCCGGGCAGCATGTGGTCAGCGGTGTAGCGGGCGCGGCCGGTGACCTTGGGGATGCCGTCGACGCGGTCGAGCGGGGTGCCGGTCACGCTCATCACTGGGCTCCTGGTGGACGGCTGGCAACCTGCAGCGCGCGCAGCACGGCACGCTGCGCCAGGCCGATCTTGAAGGCGTTGTGGGCATACGGGTGCGCGCCGTCGAGCAGCAGCCGCGCAGCTTCGGCGGCGCTGTGCGCGCTCAGCGGCCGGCCCGCCAGGGCCCGCTCCGCGGCCGGTACGCGCCAAGGCTTGTGCGCCACGCCGCCCAGCGCCAGCCGGGCGCTGCGCACGCTGTTGCCATCGAGGTCGAGCGCGGCGGCGACCGAGACCAGGGCAAAGGCAAAGCTGGAGCGGTCGCGCACCTTCAGGTAGTGGGCGTGGGGCGCATACGGCGAGGGCGGCAGCTCGATGGCGACGATCAGCTCGCCGGGCGCGAGCATGGTGTCGCATTGCGGGGTCTCGCCCGGCAGGCGGTGGAAGTCGCCGATCGGAATGCGGCGCTCGCCGGTGGTGGCACGCACCACGATCAGGGCCTCGAGCGCGGCCAGCGCCACGCACATGTCGGACGGATGCACGGCGATGCAATGCTCGCTGGCGCCCAGGATGGCGTGGATGCGATTGATGCCGTCGCGCGCGCCGCAGCCCGAGCCGGGCTTGCGCTTGTTGCAGGCCGGGAAACCCGGGTCGTAGAAATAATGGCAGCGGGTGCGCTGCAGCAGGTTGCCGCCCACCGTCGCCATATTACGCAGTTGCCCGGAGGCGCCCGACAGCAGTGCCTGCGCCAGCAGCGGATAGCGCTCGCGCACCAGCGCATGGTTGGCCGCATCGGTGTTGCTGACCATCGAGCCGATGCGCAGGCCGCCATCGGGCTGCGCGGTCACCTGGGCCAGCGGCAGCCGGCTGACATCGACCAGCAGGCGCGGCGCTTCGACGCCGGCCTTGACCAGGTCAAGCAGATTGGTGCCCCCGGCCACATAGCGCGCGCCGGGCTGGTTCCCCAGGCGCAGGGCGTCGTCGACCGAGCCGGGCCGTTCATAAGAGAAGGGATTCATGGCCGGCCTTAGCTGTCGCCGCCCTCGCCGCAGACGGCGCGGACCGCGGCAACGATGTTGGGGTAAGCGCCGCAGCGGCACAGGTTGCCGCTCATGCGCTCGCGGATCTCGTCGTCGCCGAGGGGCAGTGCCGCGGGGCCCAGCGGCTGTACCGCGCTGGCCTCGCCCGCCCGCGCTTCGGCCAGCATGCCCACCGCCGAGCAGATCTGGCCAGGGGTGCAGAAGCCGCACTGCAGCGCGTCGTGGGTGATGAAGGCCTGCTGCATCGGGTGCAGCGTGTGGCCGCTGGCCAGGCCTTCGATGGTGGTGATCTGGCGGCCTTCCTGCATCACCGCAAGCGTCAGGCACGCGTTGATGCGGCGCCCGTCGACCAGCACCGTGCACGCGCCGCACTGGCCGCGGTCGCAGCCTTTCTTGGCACCGGTCAGCTGCAGGATTTCGCGCAGCGCGTCGAGCAGCGTGCAGCGCGCTTCCAGTTGCAGCGTGCACGGCTTGCCGTTGACGTGGAGCGTCACCGCCCGGGCAGCTGCGCCCGGCGGCGCAGTGGCGCTGCAATGGGCCGGAACGTTGTCTTCGGACATGGGCGAGCCTTCTTGTGGGAGTACCGGCACATCTTCAGGTGGTGCCTGGAATACCGGAAGGCTGCAAGTTCAGTGCCGGGGCCTCGCACGGGCCATGGCCCCGCGCGCGGCACGGCCTGGCGGGCTGGCAAGCGCCAAAACGCCACGTGGTGCTTGTAGAAATTACGCTGGCGCAAAAACAAGAACGGCGCCCGAAGGCGCCGTCAGATTGCTTGAAAACCCGGCACGCTGGTGCGGGACCGTCAGCCCTTCAGCACGCTGCCGATGGCCTTGGCTACCACGCCGACATTGCGCTCGTTCAGCCCCGCCACGCACATGCGGCCCGAGCGCAGCAGGTACACGCCATGCTGCTCGCGCAGGCGCTCGGCCTGGTCGGCGGTGAGGCCGGTGTAGGTGAACATGCCGCGCTGGGTCAGGTAGCGCGACAGCGCCTCGCCACTGACATGGTCGCGCAGGTTGTGGTGGATGGCCTCGCGCATGCGCGCGATGCGGCCGCACATCTGGGCCAGTTCCTGTTCCCACAGCTGGCGCAGCTCGGGCGTGGTCAGCACCTTGGCCACCACGCGCGCGCCGTGCGTGGGCGGGTTGCTGTAGTTGGCGCGCACCGCGCCGGTCAGCTGGCCCAGCACGTTGGAGGCCTCGGCGGCAGTGTTGCAGAACACGCTCAGGCCGCCGCAGCGCTCACCGTACAGCGAGAAGTTCTTCGAGAACGAGTTGGCCACCAGGCAGGGAACGTCCTGGGCCACCAGTTCGCGGATGGCGAAGGCATCGTCTTCCAGGCCGGCGCCGAAGCCCTGGTAGGCCATGTCGACGAACGGCAGCAGCTGGTTGGCCTTGAGCAGCGCAATCAGCTGGCGCCACTGGTCCTGGTTCAGGTCGACGCCGGTCGGGTTGTGGCAGCACGCGTGCAGCAGCACGATGCTGCCGGCCGGGATGGCGCGCAGGGCGTCCATCATGGCGTCGAACTTCAGCCCGCCGGTGGCGTCGTCATAGTACGGGTAGGTATTGACGGTGAAGCCGGCGCGCTCGAACACCACGCGGTGGTTTTCCCAGCTGGGGTCGCTGATCCAGACCTGCGCCTGCGGGTAGTAGCGCTTGAGGAAATCGGCGCCCACGCGCAGCGCGCCCGAGCCGCCCAGCGTCTGCAGCGTGGCGATGCGCCCGGCGGCGCGCGCCGGCGAATCTTCGCCGAACACCAGCGCCTGCACCGCGTTGCGGTAGGCCGCCAGGCCCGACATCGGCAGGTAGGGGCGCGGGCCCATGTCGGCCAGCAGCGCGGCCTCGGCCTGCGCCACGGCCTGCATCACCGGCAGGCGGCCATCGTCGTCAAAGTAGATGCCGATGCTCAGGTTGACCTTGTCGGTACGCGGGTCGCGCTGGAAGTCCTCGTTGAGCGAGAGGATCGGATCGCCGGGAAAGGCCTCGATGTGTGCAAACATGGGATGCGATGGAGTGGGGTCGGGGGCGGCTGCCGCGGCGCAGGGCGTCGCGCAGCCTCGATTCTAACCGGCGGCGCCCGCAGCCTGCAGGCGCCGCCGGGCCGGGTCAGCGCAGCGGCTGCGCGGCCGCGCCGGCTTGCAGCGCGGCGCCGGCTTTCTTCTGGCGCACCAGGTAGCTCACGCCGAGCACCAGCAGCCACACCGGGATCAGGTAGACCGAGATGCGCAGGCCTTCGGTCAGGTACATCACCACCAGGATGCCGGCCAGGAACACCAGGCACAGGTAGTTGGTCAGCGGATAGCCCCAGCTCTGGAACGCCGTGGCCTCGCCGGCCTTGCGCTTGTCGGCGCGGAACTTCAGGTGGATCAGGCTGATCATGGCCCAGTTGATGATCAGCGCCGACACCACCAGCCCCATCAGCAGCTCGAAGGCCTTGCCCGGCATGAAGTAGTTGATCACCACGCAGGCCGCGGTGGCCACCGCCGAGAACGCCAGTGCCGTCAGCGGGATGCCGCGCTGGTTGACCTTGAGCAGCGCCTTGGGCGCGTTGCCCTGCTTGGCCAGGCCATACAGCATGCGGCTGTTGCAGTACACGCCGCTGTTGTAGACCGACAGCGCCGCGGTCAGCACCACCACGTTCAGCACGTTGGCCACCCAGTTGCTGTTCAGTGCGTGGAAGATCAGCACGAACGGGCTGCCGCCGGTGACCACGTTTTCCCACGGGTACAGCGACAGCAGCACCGCCAGCGCGCCCACGTAGAAGATCAGGATGCGGTAGATCACCTGGTTGGTGGCCTTGGGGATGGTCTTGCCGGGCGCGTCCGCTTCCGCGGCGGTAATGCCCACCAGCTCCAGGCCGCCGAACGAGAACATGATCACCGCCATGGCCATCACTAGGCCCCCCATGCCGTTGGGGAAGAAGCCGCCGTGCTGCCACAGGTTGGCCACGCTGGCCTGCGGCCCGGCGTTGCCGGACACAAGCAGGTAGCCGCCGAAACCGATCATGCCGACGATCGCCGCGACCTTGATGATCGAGAACCAGAATTCCATCTCGCCGAAGGACTTCACGCTCGCCAGGTTGATCGCATTGATGATGACGAAGAACGCCAGCGCGGAAATCCAGGTGGGGATTTCCGGCCACCAGTACTGCACGTAGATGCCGACGGCCGACAGCTCGGCCATGCTCACCAGGATGTACAGCACCCAGTAGTTCCACCCCGACAGGAAGCCAGCGAAGTGGCCGCAGTACTTGTCGGCAAAGTAGCTGAACGAGCCGGCGACGGGCTCGTCCACCACCATCTCGCCCAGCTGGCGCATGATGAAGAACGCCACGATGCCGGCGATCGCATAGCCCAGCAGGACCGAAGGCCCCGCCATCTTGATGGTCTGGGCGATGCCCAGGAAAAGTCCGGTGCCGATGGCGCCACCAAGGGCGATCAGCTGGATATGCCGGTTCTTCAGGCCACGCTTGAGCGTGCCGTCATTGTTGCTGGAATGCATGCAGTGTTTCCTCTACCCATTCTCATGGAATGCGGGCCCGCGTCTCTGGCTGTTGTCTGAGTCGGACGCTTGGGCCTGGGGGTCGTCACCGCCCGCGCGGCAGGGTCACTGCCGCGCCGGGGTGTGCGCGTTTTCCGGGGCCGGCGCGCCGTCAAAGGCGGCCGGTCCGGAAAGGCCGCTGCCGGTCAGGCCTCGACCTTGAGCGTGCCGCGTTCGATCTGGTCGCGTTCCAGCGACTCGAACAGTGCCTTGAAGTTGCCTTCGCCGAAGCCTTCGTCGCCCTGGCGCTGGATAAACTCGAAGAACACCGGGCCAAGCGCGGTCTTGGAGAAGATCTGCAGCAGCAGGCGGGGCTTGCCGCCTTCGGTGGTGCCGTCAAGCAGGATGCCGCGCGACTTCAGTTGCTCGACCGGCTGGCCGTGGCCGGGCAGGCGGGTGTCGAGCGCCTCGTAGTAGTAGTCGTTCGGCGCGGTCATCAGCGGCACACCGGCCAGTTGCAGGCGGTCGATGACTTCGATCAGGTTGTCGGTCAGGAAGGCGATGTGCTGGATGCCCTCGCCGTTGAAGGCCATCAGGAACTCTTCGATCTGGCCGGCGCCCTTGGACGATTCCTCGTTCAGCGGAATGCGGATTTTACCATCCGGCGCCGTCATGGCCTTGGAGGCCAGGCCGGTGTACTCGCCCTGGATGTCGAAGTAGCGGATTTCGCGGAAATTGAACAGCTTTTCGTAGAAATTGGCCCAATAAGCCATGCGGCCACGGTAGACGTTGTGGGTCAGGTGGTCGATCAGCTTGAGGCCGTGGCCGACCGGATGGCGGTCGACGCCCTCGATGAACTCGAAGTCGATGTCATAGATCGACTTGCCTTCCTCGAAGCGGTCGATCAGGTACAGCGGCGCGCCGCCGATGCCCTTGATCGCGGGCAGGCGCAGTTCCATCGGGCCGGTCGGGATCTCGACCGGCTGCGCGCCCAGTTCCAGCGCGCGGGCATAGGCCTTGTGCGAGTCCTTGACGCGGAAAGCCATGCCGCAGGCGCTGGGGCCGTGCTCGGCGGCAAAGTAGGCGGCGTGGCTGTGCGGCTCGCGGTTGACGATGAAGTTCACTTCGCCCTGGCGGTACAGCACCACGTCCTTGGAACGGTGCTTTGCCACCAGCGTGAAGCCCATCTGCTCGAACAGCGGCTCGAGCACATTGGGGGTGGGCGAGGCGAATTCCACGAATTCGAAGCCCATCAGCTGCATCGGGTTGTCAAACAGGTCGGCCATGGCTTTCTCGGTAAGAACGTAGGGGCGGGAAATAATATTGTGGCTTCAGCACTTGCTTGCGCAGTCGCGCCGGGGCCAGCCGGCTCGGCGCCAGAGCCATGACAGCATGGGCTTCCGGTGCGCTTGCTTGGGATGCAGTGTATATTCGGGACGGCAAAATTGGATTTCGTAAAACAGGCAGGGAAACCCTAGATTATGAAATTTGATTGCTTGAAACCCTGAAATGAGGAAACCGAAGTGCAATCAATCGAGCTGGACCGCACCGATCGCCGCTTGCTCGGGGTGCTGCAGGAAAACGGGCGGGCATCCAACCTGGAACTGGCCGAGGCCATCGCGCTGTCGCCGGCGCAGACCTTGCGGCGCCACCGCCGGCTGGAGGAAGCCGGGCTGGTCAAGCGCTATGAGGCGCGCCTGGACGCCGCGGCGCTGGGCTTCGGTGTGGTCGCCTTTATCCATGTGACGATGGAGCGCGGGCATATCCGCGACCTGTCCAACTTCAAGCGCCTGGTGGCGGAACTCGCGCAGATCCAGGAGTGCTTCTCGGTGACCGGCGATATCGATTACGTGCTGAAGGTGGTTGCCCGTGACCTGAAATCGCTGTCCGACTTCCTGCTGGATACGCTGATGCGCATCCCCGGCGTCAGCGGCGTGAAGTCGAGTGTGTGCCTAGACGAGATCAAGTGCACCAGCGCGGTCCCGATGGAGCCTTGAAGCGGCTGGTCAGTCGTCGGGCAGGTCAATGCGGTCGCACTGCACGTTCATTGCGCGGCAGACCGCGCACCACGAGGCCCGCGCGCCGGGTCCGGCCTGGCAGCGGGAACTGTCCCCACTGACTTTGGCGGTCGACGCGGCGACGTCCTGACGGGGCGCCTCGGGTTCCGGAGTCGATGCCGTGGAGGGCCGTGGCCTGCCGCTGCAGGCTTGCGACACTGCGGCATCCAGTGCCTGCAGGCCCACCGGCTTGACCACCACGGCGTTCATGCCCGCCGCCAGGGCCACGGCGTGGTCGCCGGCAACGGCACTGGCGGTGCAGCCGACGATGGGCACGCGGCGATGGGCATCATGGCGGGCCCGCACCGCGCGCGTGAAGGCGAGGCCGTCCATGACCGGCATGGCGCAGTCGCAGACGATCAGGTCGAAGCTGGCACGGTCCAGCGTGGCCAGTGCTTCGCGGCCGTCGCATGCGGTGCTCACGCGGTGGCCCAGGTGTTCAAGCTGGCGCTGCAGCAGCAGGCGGTTGGGCGCGTGGTCATCGATGACCAGGATGCTGGCCTCGCGCCGCGCGCAACCTGCCATCGGCAACGGTGGCGCCGGATCGGCCGGCGGCGCCGCGCTGGCGACGGCCAGCGGCAGCGATACCACCACGCGCGTGCCCCGGCCCGGCTGGCTGGTCAGCGTGATGCGCCCGCCCATGGCACCGGCCAGGCGCCGGCAGATGGCGAGGCCCAGCCCGGTGCCGCCCACGTGGAGGCGATGGCGGTCGTGGACTTGCTCGAACGGCTCGAACAGGCGGGCCTGGGCCTCGGCGGGAATGCCGACGCCGGTGTCGGTGACGCTCAGCATGATCTGTTGTACGCCGTCGCAGGGCGGCTGTGCATCCAGCCGCACATGCACCGTGCCGCGGTCGGTAAAGCGCACCGCATTTGACACCAGGTTGGCCAGGATTTGCCGGAACCGCAGCGGATCGACCTGGTGCACCGGCGCCAGTGCCGCACTGGTCCCGCTGGTCAAGGGCAAGGCTTTTTGCGCGGCCACCGCTCGGAAGATCAGCAGGGTGTCTTCGACCAGCCCGGGCAGCGACGCCGGTGCCTGGTGGATGCTGAACTTGCCCGCCTCCAGCTTGGACAGGTCGAGGATGTCGTCGATCAGCGCCAGCAGGCCCAGCGCCGACTTGTGCGCGGTAACCAGTTGCAGCCGCTGGTCATCAGGCAGCTGGCCGCTTGCCAGGGTCAACTCGAGCATGCCGGTGATGGCGTTCATCGGCGTGCGGATCTCGTGGCTCACCGACGCGAGGAAGGTGGACTTGGCGTGGTTGGCAGCCTCGGCCGCGGTCTTGGCCTGGGCCAGTTCGGCCAGCATCTCGTGGCGCTCGGTCAGGTCCACGCAGCCGCCGGCCAGGCCCTTGATGGTGCCGTCGGCGCCCCGCAGTGGCGTAAGCCAGTTCAGCACATGCCGGGTGCCATCGCCCAGGCGCAGGCACCGGTCCTTGAGCAGCGGCTGGCCGGATTCGATGACGGTGAGGTAGTCGCGCGCGAGTTCCGCCATGTCAACCGCAAGCGGATGTGCCTGCAAGGCGGCTTCCAGCGGTTGCCCGCGCAGCGTGTCGCGCGAGGCGCCCAACAGTTCTTCATAACTGCGGTTGCAGGCGATGAGCCGCAGCGCGGCGTCGCGCAAGTAGACCGGCTGGGGAATGCCGTCGAGCAGCGCCGACTGGATGGCGACGTTGTCTTGCAGCGCAAGTTCGGCGGCCCGGCGCCGGCGCACCTCGCGGTACAGCGCCGCGATCCAGAGCAGCAGGCACGGCGTGACCACGCACAACAGCGCAGTGGACCAGTCCGGGAGCCACTGCCGCGGCGGCGCGATCGACGGCGCGGAGATGGCGCCGGTGGTGTCGGAGGCTGGCACGGCGGCCACCGGCAGCGCGGCGGCGCCGCACAGCGAAAGACCGGCAAACAACGCCGCGGCACAGGCGAGGCGGCGCCCCTGGGTCACGAAACGGCGCGCGCGCGCGGCGGGTGGCAGGAGAATGCCAACGGCACGTAGCAAGCGCTTGGCAGTGCGGGGCGAGGCGGCGAAGGAAGGCGGGCGGAACGGCAAGCGGGTTGGCAAGGTCAGTGAAGTGCCTTCACTCTAGGAGGGCGGGCCGGCCTTCTCATTAGGACGAATCTGAAATTGATAGGGAAATTTCGAAATCACAGGCGCCGCGCCGCCCGTGGCGTCCCATATCGAACACAATCTGGGCCGCGCTTTGCCGGGCTCCGCAAGCATGACCGCAGCGCCCATTTTCCGGCACGCCGGCCGGGCATCACATGGACGGGGGCAGCGCAGCGAAACGCCCGACGTTTTCGGAAGAAACCACCGGGGCCTCGGAAATTTCGGGTTTCGAATGGCGCAAAGGCTGAGCAAAATGATGTGCCTGGTCGCGCCGAAAACGCGATGTTTGCAATGGAGTACAAGCTTGACCACCATCCTGATCGTCGATGACCACCCGCCCGTGCGCGCCGTACTGAAGACGCACTTTTCCCAGGTGCTGGGCGTGACCCACGTGCTCGAGGCCGACAACGGCCAGGCAGCCATCGAGATCGTGCGGCAATACCTGCCCGACGTGGTCATCCTGGATCTCGACATCCCGAAGATCAACGGGCTGGACGTGATTCCGCGCCTCAAGGCCAGTCATCCCGCGGTGCGCATCCTGGTCATCTCGGGCCAGGACCAGAACGCTTTTGCGCCCCGTGCGCGCCAGGCCGGTGCGCATGGCTTTGTCAGCAAGACGCAGGAACTGGCCGAAATCGTGCGTTGCACGGAGTCCGTGCTGGCGGGCTATACGGTCATGCCGGAGATCGACCACGGCAAGTCCGGGCTGGCTGACGAAGCCGAGCGCCTCGCCACGCTTTCGGACAAGGAACTGGTGGTCATGCAGATGCTTGCCAAGGGCATGTCGAACAAGGAAATCGGTCAGGTCCTGTTTATTTCCAACAAGACGGTAAGCACGCACAAGACCCGGGTCATGGAAAAGCTGGGCGCAAGATCGATCGTCGATCTCATCGATTTTGCGCGGCGCCACCATATTGCGGTGGGATAGCGTGGACGCCGCCGAAGCGCAGTCCCGCCCCGGCGCGCTGTTGCTGGCGCCGCCCGGCAATTCGGACTGGGTCGCGGATGCCGCCCGGATCCTGCGCGGTCTCGGCTTTGCGGTACAGACAGGCTTGCGCGCGCCCGTGGCCGGCATCGACGCCGATTGCGACCTGCTCATCGCGGATGCTGCCGCCGCGATGCCTTCCCCAACGATGCAGGCATGGTGCGCCCGTGGCGCGGTGTGCGCCGTGGTGCTGCCGGCCGACGCGGCGCCGACGGTCACCGGCGCAAGGGCCGCGCTGGCCAGCCTGCGCGCGCCGTTGACCGAAGCGGCGCTGCTGGCCATGCTGGCCAGCCAGCACTACGTGGCGCTGTCCGCGCGCGAGGCCGCGGGCATTGCCCCGGCCATTGCCAGGCAGACCTTTGGCAATCCGGTGTTTGCCGACGAACTGTTGCAGGCCCTGGTGACCTCGACCCGGGACGACCTCGCGCAACTGCGCGCGGCGGGGGGCGACCTGGATACGGTGCGGGGCGTCGCCCACCGGCTCAAGGCTTCCGCGCACTATGTCGATTGCCATGGACTGCGGCTGATGGCGCAACGGCTGGAGCATGCCGCCCGCGATGGCGATGCGGCCATGGCCGCTGCGCTGGCGACGATCGTGGCGTCGACGGTGGCACGGCTGCTCAGCCTGCTGACCCGCCTGGCTGCGGCATAATAATAGCGCGGCCAAACCCCCTAAAAAATAGCGGAGCGGGAATATACCGAATTGGCGCCAGCGCGGCGCTTGATTATCCTGTGTAAATAAAGGCGGGCATTATATTTGTCGAGAATAAATCGTGCCGATTGATTTTATTCGGGACTGATTGAATGGCGCATGCGGGCGGCTGCCTGGTTTCAGCGGCAGCCGGATTTCCGGGGAAGGAGGGCGGTAATGGCCCAGGTCATGGCATCGATGCCGGAATCGGCGTTCTATTTCCACCTGGCTGCGGTAGCCCTGCTGCTGCTGGGGCTGGCCGCGTTCCGCGCGGTGGCCTATGTCATGGCGTCGCCGCACGGGCGCAGGGCGCGTGCGCGGCAGATGATGCTGGTCAGCACCGGGCGGGTGCTGGCGGTGGGCGGTATCTGGACCGCGATCGTCTACGGGCACGGCGCCAGCGAGCGGGCCGGCGCGCACAATTGCCGCCGGCTGCCCGCGGTGGACGCCGCGGCCCGTTATGCCGCCGAATACTGCTACCTGGGCGGCGAGCGCATCTTGCTGCGGATCTACGGCGTGGAACGCAACCAGGTGCTGGCCCATCGCACCTTCACCAGTGCCGGGCCGGTGCGGCTCACCTGGGACGGGCAGGCCGTGGTGTTCGACCCGGCTGCGCCGGGCCGCAAGGGGCGCCTGGCGTTGCCGCCTGCCCTGCATGACCGGCTGCTGGCGCGCCTGCCTTGAGCGCGTGGGCTAGCGCGGCTGGGCCTGCATGCGGGCCAGCACTGCGTCCAGGCCGTCGGGCCGCGGCAGTTGCGCAATCAGCCAGCGCACGGCCTCGGACAGCTGCTGCGCGTCGTAGTCCGGCGCGAAGCTGTGCAAGGTGGCGCCATGCAGGAAGCAACGCAGCGCCAGCCATTCCGGCTGGGGTGGCGCGTCCGGCGGCTGCCCGAACAGCCCCTGTGGCACCGCCGCCAGCGGCCCATGCACGGCGCGGGCGAGGCGAATGTCGCCGCGCGTTGCCATCCACACCTCCAGGATCGCAAGCGAGGCATGCCGCTGCGGCCGGTTGGCCAGCACATGCAGCATCAGGTGCAGGCGCAGTGACGGGCTCAGCGGCCCGAGCGCGGCCAGGCGGGCCGCTTCGCGCTCCAGCAGGGAGTGCAGCATCGCCGGCAGCAGGTCGTAGCGCCCTTCCGGAAAGTGGTGGCGCAGCGAGCCGCGGCTGGTGCCCGCAAGCTCGCACACGCGCGCTTCGGAAAAGGCTGCGTAGCCTTGCTCGATGAGCAGGGTCGCGGCGGCGTCGATCAGGGACTGGCGAGTACTGGCGCTGCGTTCGGCTTGGCTGGGCATGGGCCGGATTGTAGCAATGGCGCGGGGGCGGGCTCGCCGTCCCGGGGGACGGCGGCGCCTCGATCCGGGCCAACGGCTGTGTCCCTGCGGTGGACTGGCGGCCGTGATCCAGCCGCGTCAGTGGGGCGCTGCCGCCGGCATGTCGGTACTGCAGCTCGGCGCCGTTTCGTCGTGCGAATGCGGGGTGAGGGCACTGGGTATGCGCGGGCTATCCAGGCCCTTGCCGCGCAGCCACTCAGCCGTGGTGGCGGCGGCGCGGTCCATCAGCTCGCCGCAGCGGGAGTAGTCGTAGGGGGAGATATCGAGCGGGCATAGCGGCGGCACCACGCTGATCTGAGCCTGGTTGGCGAAGTGCTGCAGGTCATGCACCAACTGGCGCGCCACCAGTAGCGAAAGCGCGTTGAAGGCGTGCTCCAGCGCGCCGCGCGGTGGGCGGCGCTCGGCGCAGGTAAAGCCCGCCGGCAGTACGATCACGCGCGTGGCGCCCAGGCCGACCGCGGTGGACACCGGCGTGTTGTTGGCCACGCCGCCGTCGATCAGGGTGCGGCCCGCCACCTGCACCGGCGGGAACACGCCGGGGATGGCGGCGCTGGCCAGCACCGCCTCGACGATGCTGCCGCTGGACAACACCACCTCGTCGCCGCTCTGCATGTCGGTGGCCACCACGTGCAGCGGCAGTTCCGCCGCCTCCAGGTGGCGCGGCCCGAAATGGCGCGCCAGCAGGGTGCGCAATCCGGTAGCTTCCACCAGGTGGCCGCGGCTGCCGCCGAACATGTTCCAGACGCTGCGCCAGCCCCACGGCATGATGTCCGTGCGCCGGATGCCGCGCCACAGCGCGTCAAGGCGCTGCGCGCCGGCCACGCCCGGATTGCAGGCAAAGTAGGCGCCGTTGATGGCGCCGGCCGAGGCGCCGATCACGATATCGGGCATCACGCCCCACGCCGCCAGCTCGCGCAGCATGCCGACCTGGATTGCGCCCAGGCTGCCGCCGCCGGCAAATACGAAGGCTGTCTTGTCCATGGCTGCGCTGGTCTCCCTTTTCTGTCCGTTGTCCTGAGCAAAGCATAGGCGGCATGCGGGCCGCCGGGCAGGGCCGGAGGGCGCCGACGCCCGGCGTGCGGGTGTGCATCCTGGTTATCACGCTGGCGTGATAGATCCCGCCGGCCCTTGCCAGCCCTGTCCTGGTTGTCCCGCGCAAAAGCATATGCGAAACCATTCGTTCTGTGACCCGTGTCGCATTCTTAGCATGGCTTCTTCCCGAGCCATCCTACTGAAGCGAGACAGGCGTATGACAACAACCAGAGCAGCGTCCCTTCGAATCTCCCGCCGCGCCCCAAGGCGCCGCCTGCTGGCCGCCGTGTGCCTGGGCGTGCTGACGCTGGCCACTGGCTGCGGCAGCGATGACAACCCGCCGGCGGCCGACGCCGGCACGCCGTCCACCACCGAGCCGCGGGCGGCACGGCGCCCCAATATCCTGTTCATCATGGCTGACGACCTCGGCTACTCGGACCTGGGCGCTTTCGGCAGCGAGATCCGCACGCCCAACCTGGACCAGCTGGTGCGCGATGGCCGGCTGCTGGCCAACCACCACACCGCGTCGGTGTGCGCGGTCACGCGTTCGATGATCATCTCGGGCACCGACCACCACCTGGTCGGCCAGGGCACCATGGCCAATACCGACGCCAACTACATCGACGAGAACGGCAAGCCCGTTCCCGGCTACGAGGGCTACCTGAACGACCGCGCGCTGTCGATCGCGCAGCTGCTCCGGGACGGCGGGTACCATACCTACATGGCCGGCAAGTGGCACCTGGGCAGCGGCCTGCCCAATGCCACGAACCAGGGCACGGCAGTCGGCACCACGGCACCGGGCCAGACCCCGGTGTCGTGGGGCTTCGAGAAGAGCTATGCGCTGCTGGGCGGCGGCGGCGATCATTTCGGCCGCAATGGTTCGACCGCCTATGTGGAAGACGACCACTACGTCACGCCCAACACCACCAATTTTTATTCGACCGACTTCTATACCAGCACGATCCTGCGCTACATCGATTCCCGCACCGGCAAGAATGCCGACGGCAAGCCGTTCTTCGCCTACCTGACCTACCAGGCCCCGCATTCGCCGCTGCAGGCGCCGGCCGCCTACCTCGACCGCTACAAGGGCGTGTACGACGCTGGCTACGAGCCCATCCGCGCCGCGCGGCTGGCGCGCCAGAAGGCGCTGGGCCTGATCCCGGCTGACTTCACGCCCAACCCTGGCCGCGACGAGACCCTGGCAGTCACGCCGGCCACGCCCAACTGGGGCACGGCGCAGGCCAGCTATGTGTCGGCCACGCGCAGCGTGGCGCAGGGCGGCGTGGATACGCGCGTGATGAACGCCAACAAGAAGTGGGACAGCCTGAGCGCGGACGAGAAGAAGGCGCAGGCGCGCTACATGGAAATCTATGCGGCCATGGTCGAGAACCTGGACGACAACGTCGGCCGGGTGCTGCAGCACCTCAAGGACATCGGCGAATACGACAACACGCTGATCGTGTTCCAGTCCGACAATGGCGCCGAGGCCAGCTACTACGAGTTCGGCGGCAACTACGACCAGTCGTACAACCTGCGCAATGCCGATCCCGCGGTGTTCCCGACCCTGGGCACGCCCGCCTACAAGGGCCGCGCCAACCTGGACTACGGCCAGCGCTGGGCTGAAGTCAGCAGCACGCCGTTCAAGCTGTGGAAGTCGTTCCCGTCGGAGGGCGGCCATTCGGTGCCGACCATCGTCAAGCTGCCGGGCGCGGCACCGGCTACGGCACAGCCCAAGGTGGCGGCCTTCACCCACGTGGTTGACCTGGCGCCGACCTTCCTGGACCTGGCGGGCATCAGCGCGCCGTCGACGCCTGCAGCGCCGCTGTATGACAGCAAGGGCGTGGACCGCAATGCTGGCAAGGTCGTGTATGACGGCCGCAATGTCTACCCGATCACCGGCGTGTCGCTATTGCCGACGCTGCAGGGCAAGAGCGAGACCACTGGCCGTACCACCTTTGCCGATGAGCTGTACGGCCGCCCCCATGTCTACAGCGACAACTGGAAGGCGGTGTGGATCGAGCCGCCGTTCGGGCCGGCGCATGGCGAATGGACGTTGTACGACATTCGCGGGGACCGCGGCGAGACCAACGACCTGGCGGCACAGCGGCCTGACGTGCTGGCGGACCTGAAGGCCAAGTGGAACGACTACGCGACCAGGGTCGGCGCGGTGCTGCCCAAGGTCCCGGGCATGATCTACTGACCGGGGCAGGCATGACGCACAAGGCAAAACCCTGTCGCGTGCCGGCGCTGGCGGCGGTCGCGGCGCTGGCCTTCGCCGGCGGGCTGGCGGCGACCCTGGCCGTGCCTGCCGTCGGCACGGTGCCTGGCGCGCAACTAGGCACGCCGCAGCAGTGCAAGGCGTATGCCGGGCTACCGCAAGGCTGGGGCAGGTCGCGCACTGCCGGCATGGTGCGCGTCGCCGGTGGCGAGTTCGTGCCGGGCACGACGCTGGGCTACCCGGACGAGCGCCCGGCGGGCAAGGTCCGCGTGCGCCCGTTCTGGATCGACCAGACCGAGGTCACGGTGGCGCAGTTCGCCGCCTTCGTCCAGGCCACCGGCTATGTCACCGATGCCGAGCGCCAGGGCGCAGCCGTGGTGTTCCACCCGCCCACCGATGCCGAGCTGCGCGCGCGCCCGTATGCGTGGTGGTCGATGGTGCGTGGCGCCGACTGGCGTCATCCGCTAGGCCGCGCGGCCGGGCAGGAAGCGGGCAGCGACGGCTGGCAAGCACGCGCCGGCGAGCCAGTCACGCTGGTGACCCAGGCCGATGCGCTGGCCTACGCGCGCTGGCTGGGGCGCGAGCTGCCAACCGAGGACGAATGGGAGTTCGCGGCCAAGGCCGGCCGCAGCGATGCCGCGCTGGAAACCGCGCCGCAAACGGCCGCAGGCACGCCCACGGCAAACTACTGGCAAGGGGTGTTCCCGGTGCTCAACAGCTCGCGCGACGGCTTTGCCGGGCTGGCGCCGGTGGGATGCTATGCGCCGAATGGCCTGGCGTTGTACGACATGATCGCCAATGCCTGGGAATGGACCGCCGACCCCTACACCGGGCCGCGGCAGTCGCATGCCAATGGCGATACCGCGGCGGTTGCCGGCCGGCACCGGGCGGCACGCAGTGCGGTCATCAAGGGAGGCTCGTTCCTGTGCGCGCCGGACTTTTGCGTGCGCTACCGCGCGTCGGCGCGCGAGCCGGCCGAAAGCGACCTGCCCACATCGCATATCGGCTTCAGGACGGTGCTGCGCGATGGTTGAACGACGACAGGTATTGCTGGCCGGCCTGGCGCTGATGGCGCTGGCAAAAGCCGCCGATGCGCGAGCAGAGCGCCGCGTGCGGATCGGCGTGGCGCGCGATGCCGATGCCGAACTGCTGGCCGCGGCACAGGCCACCGCACTGCAGGACGGCGTGCGTATCGAGCCGGTGCGCTTCGCCAATGGCACGCAGGCCGGGGCCGCGCTGGCCGCCGGGCGCGTCGACGCCAGCATCGCGCAGCACGCACCGGCGCTGGCGCGCACGCAAGGCAGCGCACTGATTGCGGTGGTCCATACCGTGACCTACCCAACGGGTCTCTATTCGCGCACCGCGGCGCGGCTGGCGGAGTTGCCCGCAGGATCGACCGTGGCATTGCCTGCGGAGGCTGAAGGGCAGGGCCGCGCCTTGCTGCTGATGCATCACTACGGGCTGATCCGGCTGGATACTGCGGCAGGACTGCAGCCGCGCCTGGCCGACATCCGGGCCAACCCGCGCCACCTGAAGTTCCAGCGCCTGGTGCAGGCGCGGCTGGCCGGGGCGCTTGCCGGCACCACGCTGGTGGCGCTGCCGTTCGATGCTGCCGCGGCAGCAGGGCTGTCGCCCGCGCGCGACGCCATCGGCATGGAGGACGCGCGCGTGCCGTTCGCCAATGTGCTGGCGGTGCGCGCGCAGGACCGCCAGGCACCTTGGGTGGCCGCCACCGTACGCAGCCTGCACTCCGATCCGGTAAAGCGGGTCATCCTGACCCGCTTCAACGATTCGGTGCGACGGCCATGGTGACACAGCAAGACATCCGTGCCGTGGCGTCATCAGTGGTGTCGTTTCACTGCAGCGCCTGCGGCAAGTGCTGCAATTCGCCGCCGCAGCTGACCCTGGCCGAACTGTTCCGGCACCAGGACCGCTTTGTCGGCGCGCTCGGCATGCGCCGCATGCAGCCCGCCGGCAATGCCCACGCAGCCGACGCCGCTGCGCTTGCCAGCAGGCTGGGCCATGCGCTGCCCGGCGGCGATTACCTGATGCTGGCGGTGCAGGGGCTGGACTATCCGTCGCTGAACCGCTGCCCCGCTTTGGGCGATGACAATGGATGCACCATTCATACCAGCCGGCCGTCGACCTGCGCCCTGGTGCCGCTCGATGCATGGACTCCCGATGCGCTGCAATCGGTGCTGCTGGAGAAGCGGCGGGCCGGTCATGGCTATATCGGCGCCGACTGCATCGCAGCCGGTCCGCGCGAGGGCTATCGCGAACTGGTGCGCGGCGGCCGCGTGACCGATCCGGCCTATGCCGACGCCCTGAACCGCCGCCGTGGCAACGAAGCGCAAGAAAAGGCGGTGTGGGGCACGCAGTTGTTCCGCTGGCTGCTGCCTGAGTTGCTGGCGGCGCCGGGCGGCATCGCGGCCGTGCCCACGGCGGATACCCGCACGCTGTCGCTGGTTCCGGCGCTGGCCTTGCTGGCGGGAGCCTCGCCGCGCAGCCGGGAGCGCTGCCTGGATTTTGCGGAAGCCCAACTGACGTTGATTCGCCACAACCTGGCCGGCGCACTGGCGCGCCGGCAGGCCGCGGATCGTCCGGTCACCGCGGAGTTGCGCGCGATGGAAGCGGCATTGCAGCGATTTGCCGGACATTTGCGCTCGGCGGCGGCGGGCGCGTCGTCTGACCCCCAGCGCGCGGCCCAGGTCGAGGCATACCTGGCGAGCTAGCGGCAGGATGTTTTTCGTTGCCAATAGCGCAATTAACCGCCATGAGTTTGCCCCAACCACCAATCATGGCCAGCAACGGCGTGGTTGGGCTGGGGCGTTGCGGTTTAGTCGAGAAATTCGTCCGCAGGGATGCCGAGTTGCGCGGCCATGTGTTCGACCAGGCCTTGCAGCTTTGCCACCTTTTCGGTCAGGGCCTGCTGTTCGGCGCGCAGCTGTTCCAGCTCTCCCAGCGCTGCGGTGGCGCCGTCGGTGGCACGCACCGTGGCTTCGGCGGCCGCCGCGGCGCTGACTTCGCCGCTGAGCAGGTGCATCCAGCGATTTTCGCGAGCGCCGGGGGCGCGCGGCAAGCGGACGACGAAGGGCGGCGCACGGTCGGCCAGTTCGTCCAGAAAGCCCTCGACCGAGGAGATATCGGCAAAGCCGTGCAGGCGCGCGGTGTTCAGGCGCAACTCCGCCGCGGTCTGCGGGCCACGCAGCAGCAGCATCGCCAGCAGCGCAACCGACTGGCTGGGCACCGCCAACACGCGCTGCATATTGTGCTCGAAGCGCGGCACGCGGCTGCTGCTGCCTTCAAAGACCAGGCTCAGGCCCTTGAGGCCGTCGATGGCCTCCAGGATCTCGGCCTCGCTGACGTTCATCACCGGCGCGCGGGCGGTTTTCTGGTTGCAGCCCGAGGCCAGCGCGTTCAGCGACAGGGGATAGGTATCGGGTACGGTGTGCTGCTTTTCGACCAGCACGCCGAGCACACGGCCTTCTACTGGCGTGAGTGGGCGCAATGGCGGGCGGGCGGGACGTTCGGCGGGCGCGGGCGAATCGGACTCAGGGGTGGATTGCATCAAGGCTTGTATATTCTGACGGGTGGCGGCGGTGACCGAGCGCTTTGCCGTACCGCCGAGGCGATCATTCAATCCCATGCCGGCGCAATACGCAACTGTTGGCGTCGGCGGCCTCGCATTCCGCGTCGCGCCGTCTACTATCGATAGGCCGCGCCGCGGCAGCCGGGATCCAGGCAATCCGGCGGTGACTGATGCAATCGGGGAGGCAGCATGGCGAACTTGCAGGCGGATGCAGCGGCCGCCGAAGCGGAGCCGGGTCCGGACGCCGGCGGCGGGCTGGAGGCACCATACTCCACGCTGGAATCACGCTGGCACCAGATGTTTCCGCAACTGAACGCCGACGACATGGCGCGCGTGCGGCGCTTCGGCACGCCGCAGAGCTGGCGCGCGGGCGAGAAGCTGTTTTCCATCGGCCAGGCCGGGCGCGGCATGTACCTGATCACCAGCGGCCGCGTGCGACTGATGCGGCGCGACGGGCTCGGGCGCGAACACCAGATCACCGAGCAAGGGGCCGGGCACTTCCTGGCCGAAGTCGGCACCCTGTCCGGCCGGCCCGCGCTGGTCGACGGCATCGCCGTCACCGAGACCCACGGCTACGTGATCCTGCCGGACCGGCTGCGCGCGCTGCTGGTGGCCGAAGCCGAACTGGGCGAGCGCATCATGCGCGCGCTGATCCTGCGCCGCGTGGGGCTGATCGAGTTCGGCAGCGGCCCGGTGCTGGTTGGCCACGGCACCGAGCCGCAGCTGGTGGCCCTGCAGGCGTTCCTGCGGCGCAACGGCTACCCCCATACGGTCATCGACATCGACGCGGAACGTGACTGCTCATTGCTGCTCGACTACGCCAGCGCGCCCGCCAGCGATTTCCCGCTGGTGATCTGCGCCGACGGCCGCGTGCTGCGCGCGCCGGACGAAGGGCAGCTGGCTTCGTGCCTGGGGCTGTTGCCTGAGTTCGATCCGCACCACGTCTATGACGTGGTGGTGGTGGGTGCCGGGCCGGCAGGGCTGGCCACGGCAGTGTATGCCGCGTCCGAAGGCTTGTCGGTGGCGGTGATCGATTGCCGCTCGCCCGGCGGGCAGGCGGGCGCGAGTGCCCGGATCGAGAACTATCTCGGCTTTCCCACCGGCATCTCCGGGCAGGCGCTCGCCGGGCGCGCGTTCGTGCAGGCGCTGAAGTTCGGCGCGCATATCGCGATCCCGCTGGAGGTCAAGGCGCTGCATTGCGGCGCCGACCCGATCCGGCTGGAGCTGACCGATGGCCGCATGATCCCCGCCCACACCGTGGTGATCGCCACCGGCGCGCAGTACCGCCGCCCCGGCATTGCCGCGCTCGAGCATTTTGAAGGCCGCGGGGTCTACTACTGGGCCTCGCCGGTGGAAGCCAAGCTGTGCAAGAACGAGCCGGCGATGCTGGTGGGCGGCGGCAATTCGGCCGGGCAGGCGGCAGTCTTCCTCGCTTCGCATGCGGCGCACGTGCATATGCTGGTGCGCGGCCCGGGCCTGGCCGCCACCATGTCGCGCTACCTGATCGACCGCATCGCCGCGCTGCCCAATATCACGCTGCATACCCATGCACAGATCAGCGCACTGGAGGGGGACGGATGGCTCAGCGCGGTCCACTACGATTGCCGCGCCGAACGGCCGGTGCCGGTCACCATGGCCGTGCGGCACCTGTTCCTGTTCATCGGCGCCGATCCCAATGCGGCGTGGCTGCGCACCTGCCAGGTCGAGGTCGATGACAAGGGCTTCGTGCGCACCGGTGGCGGCGCGCTGGGCTGCGCGTCGGCGGTGCCGTATCCGCTGCAGACCAGCGTGCCGGGCGTGTTTGCCATCGGCGACGTGCGGGCGGGATCGACCAAGCGCGTTGCCGCCGCGGTCGGCGAAGGCGCGGCGGTGGTCGCGCAGATCCACGATTACCTGGTGCGCATCCCGGCGGCTGCTTCCCGCTAAGCAGCGGCGGGCGAGCCCTGCGCCTCGCGCGCCAGCAGCTCGCGCTTGCGCGCCACGCCCCAGCGATAGCCCGACAGGTCGCCGTCGCTGCGCACCACGCGGTGGCAGGGAATCGCCACGGCCAGGTGGTTGGCCGCGCACGCCTGCGCCACCGCGCGCACCGCGCGCGGCGCGCCGATGCGGGCCGCGATCTCGGCGTAGCTGGCGGTGCTGCCGGCGGGAATCTGCTGCAGCGCTTGCCATACGCGCTGCTGGAACGCGGTGCCGCGCACGTCCAGCGGCAGCGCCAGGCCGATCGAGGGCGCTTCGATAAAGCCCACCACCTGCGCCACCAACTGCTCGAACTGTGCATCGGCGCCGATCAGGTTGGCGCGCGGGAACTGGTCCTGCAACGCCTGCAGCAGCGCTTGCGGGTCGTCGCCCAGCAGGATCGCGCAGACGCCGCGCTCGCTTTGCGCCACCAGGATCGCGCCCAGCGAGCACTGGCCGAGAGCAAAGCGGATATCGGTGTCGACGCCCCCCGCGCGGTAGCGCGACGGGGTCATGCCCAGCACGGCGTCCGCGGTCTCATAGAAGCGGCTGTTGGAGCCGAAGCCGGCATCGTAGATCGCCTCGGTCACCGAGTCGCTGGTGCCGAGTTGCTCGCGCAGCTTCCTGGCGCGATGCGCGGCGGCGTAGGCGCGCGGCGTCAGTCCGGTGGCCGCCTTGAAGAGGCGGTGGAAGTGATACGGGCTGACGCCCGCCGCGCTGGCCAGTTCGGGGAGCGTGGGCACGGCGTCGGCGGCCTCGATGCGGCGGCAGGCCTCGGCGACGATGGCCGCGTGTCGTGCCACCAGCGCAGGCGCGGCCGCGCGGCGGCTGGGCCGGTAGCCGGCGGCTTCGGCCGCGGCGGCGTTGTCGAAGAACTCGACATTGGCCGGATGCGGCAGCCGCGACGGGCTGCTCGGCAGGCAATACACGCCGGTGGTCCTGACCGCATAGACGAAGTCGCGGTCGGCACCCGGGTCGCGCGCCAGGACGCGTGCCCAGCGCGGGTCCTGTTCGACGGGGCTGGCTGCGGCAAGTTGCGCGGGACGGCGGATGGATCGGGTCATGGCAGGCCTCACGTAGCGTCGTGGAAGATGATGCCGAGCGTGTAGCGCTGTCCGGCATGCAGCCGGCTGACGCCATGCCGCAGGTTGACGCGATAGCTGCCGCGGCTGCCCGGCACCGGCCGCTGGCTGACCGCAAACACCACGGCGTCGCCCTGGCGCAGCGTCACCACCTCGGCCCGCGACTGCATGCGCGGGCGCTGCTCGGTCAGCACGAACTCGCCGCCGGTGAAGTCGCGGCCGGGCTCCGAGAGCAGGATCGCGACCTGCAGCGGGAACACATGCTCGCCGTACAGGTCCTGGTGCAGGCAGTTGTAATCGCCCGGGCCGTAGCGCAGCAGCAAGGGCGTCGGCCGCGACTGGCCGGCGTCGTGGCAGCGCGCAATGAAGTCCCCGTGCGCGGCAGGGTAACGGACGTCGAGGCCCATGGCGGCATTCCAGCGGTTGGCTACCGGCACCAGGTGCGGGTAGAGCGCCGTGCGCAGCTCGGCGACCAGGCCGGGCAGGGGATAGCGGAAATACTTGTATTCGCCCTGGCCGAAGCCGTGCCGGCGCATCTCGATGCGCGCGCGGTACAGCGCGTCGTTGTCATAGCCCGCCGCCAGCGCATCGCATTCGCCGGCTGACAGCACGCCAGGGATGGCGGCGCAGCCGTAGCCATCGAGAGCGCGTGCGATGGCGGACCAGTCGGTGCCGTCGACGCGGGTGGCAATAGCTTGCTCGATGCTCACTGCAAATCTCCTGTTTCGCTTGCATGGTGCCAACTTTAGACGGCTGGCGTGGCTCACACACTCCGCGTCTTGCTTTTGAATTCTGGCCGCTATCGTGGCTTGACAAGACAGATCTGTCTACTAATAATGAGACAACTCTGTATCATTTGCCGCAAGCTTGTTTCTCCACCCTTCGTCGTCCAGCTTCCCCGTAAAAGGAGCACGCATGTCCGCAGCCACCGAAACCCGTCCGCCGCTGCCCCCTTTCACGCGCGACACCGCCATCGCCAAAGTCCGCGCCGCCGAGGACGGCTGGAACAGCCGCGACCCGGAGCGCGTGGCGCTGGCCTATACCGTCGACAGCGCGTGGCGCAACCGCGCGGAGTTCGTCAACGGCCGCGCCGATATCGTCGCCTTCCTGCAGCGCAAATGGCACAAGGAACTGGATTACAGGCTGATCAAGGAGCTATGGGTACACGAGGAGAACCGCATCGCCGTGCGCTTTGCCTATGAATGGCACGACGATTCCGGCCACTGGTACCGGTCGTACGGCAACGAGAACTGGGAGTTCGATGAGGCGGGACTGATGCGCAAGCGCTTTGCCTGCATCAACGACGCGCCCATCCGGCCGGCGGAGCGCAAGTTCCACTGGCCGCTGGGCCGCCGGCCGGACGGGCATCCGGGCTTGAGCGAGCTGGGGTTGTGACGCTGGGGGAGAGGGCGGGAGTATCGACGAAGCATGCGTGTCGGTCGGCCAGTGCCTACCCTCTCCCGCGGCCCCTCTCCTGCGGTCGGGAGGGGAGGGCAGACAAGCGTCGCCCGGGCGCTTCGCCTACTGCATCTTGTCGAGGTTCCCGATCCGCACCAGCATCTCGGTGAACATCTGCATATCGAGATTGAGGTCGGCCACTTCCTTGTACTCGCGCGCGTTGTGCGCGGTGTACTTCTTGCCCGGCATGGCCGGCCCGAAGTTGATGGCGTTGGGCATCAGCTTGGCGGTGGTGCTGCCGGCGGTGGAGACCGGCTTGGCTTCCAGCCCGGTGGTGTCGCCAAAGATGTTCAGCAGCGTCGACAGCCACGCGCCCTTCGGGTCGCGCGCCATCCAGTTGCCCTGGTCGTACTTGATCTCGACCGGCCCGTGGGTGGCGGCCCAGCCGAAAATGCGCTTGGTGATCTTGCCGCCCAGCTCGTCCGGCGTGCGCCCGCGCGGCATGCGCACGTTGGTGACCACGTCGACGTATTCGCCGCGCTCGCGCACCAGCGTGGGCGACATCGTCAGCGGACCCATGAACGGATCGCGGTAGGCCACGTCCATGCGATTGCCGAGGTAGTCCAGGCCGTACAGGTCGTTCAGGTAGCGGACCGCGTTCAGGTAGTGGTTTTCGGCAAAGCGCACGCCGCTGGCCTGCAGAAACAGCGCCAGCCGCGGCAGCGGGTTCACGCCTTCTTCCGGCCGCGAGCCGTGCGCCGAGGCGCCGGTGACCTTGACCTCTATATCGTTGCCGGCGCGCTTGATGTCGATCGAGAACTTGCCGCGCGGCGTGTAGCGGCGCAGGAATTCCGCGCGCGCCTGCTCCAGCGCGGCAGCCACCGCCGCGGCATCGCCGCCGGCGATGCGCGCGGTGGCGGTCTCGGGGATGGCGTTGGCCGAGGCCGCGCCGCGCATCCCGACAATGGCCGGGCCCTTGCTGTCGGCCTGGGCGGGTGCGCGCTTGTCGTCGGCGGCCTTGATGCCGAACGAGACGGTCAGCGTGCCCGCGCCTTTCTCTGCCACCACCGCCGGATACTTGCTGTCGAGCACCACGTTGTACTCGGGCAGCGTGGTGTGCTGGCGGTAGTACTTCATGCCGTCGCCGCCGGTTTCCTCGGTGGTCTCGATCATCAGCCGGATGCTGCGCTCGAGCGGCACGCCGCTTTCCTTGACGGTCTTCATGGCGTACATGACGGCGGCGATGGAACCCTTGTCGTCGATGGTGCCGCGCCCGTACAGCAGGTCGCCCACGCGCGCCATGCGGAACGGGTCGAGCCGGGTGCCATCGTCCAGCACCCATTCCTCCGCCACGGCCGGCACCACGTCGGCGTGGGTCAGGATGCCGAAGGTGTCCTTGCCGCCGCCGGGCAGCGTCACTTCAAAGACCCGGTTGTCGACATTGCGATAGGCCAACCCGAACTCGCGCGCCATGCCTTCGACCATCTTGCCGAACTCGACGATGGCGGGGTTCTCGTGCTGGGGGATCTTTTCGTCGCGCACGGTGCGCAGTGCCACCATCTTGCCGAGCACATCGATGGCAGCGGCCTCGTTGCGCAGGCGGTTGTAGACCCCGAGCAGCCGGGCGATATTGACCAGGTTGTCGCCTGACAGCGGCGCCTTGGACTGCCATGCCGCTACCGCTGGCGCGACCATGGGCTCGGCCTTGGCCGCCGCCGCCATGAAGGCCGGCAGGTCGGACTGGGCCGCCTTGGCCGCGGCCGGGCTATGGCCGGCCAGGGTTTCCAGCGCCGGCTTCTTCAGCGTCTCGGCCTGCGCAGGAAGGGCCAGCGCAAGCGATAGCGCAAGCAGTGGTGCCCACCGATGGCAGTACGGCAGGCGGCGAGGTCGGGTCATTGCGGACAAAAGGGAAGTCAGGGAGATGCCGCATGATAGGGCACTAACCGGGGTTTTCCCGAAAAAATATGCTTTTCCGTCCTCGCGGAGGGGCCGCATGCGGGCCGAGGGCAGTGTCTATGCGTGGTTCATAGTTTTACCCAATCACCGCAGTTGAAACGATGAATTGTACAAATCACATCCCGGTCGACAGAATGGGGCCTTCGCTGCAACCCGCAGCCGAACCCACCCGATCCAGAACCAGGAGTGAACTGATGCTGCAATCCCGCGAAGGCCAACGCGTTCCCAATGTCGCTTTCCGTGTGCGTGAAGACAACGAGTGGAAGACCGTCACCACCGGCGAGCTGTTCGACGGCAAGACCGTGGTCGTGTTCTCGCTGCCGGGCGCGTTCACGCCGACCTGTTCCTCGACCCACCTGCCGCGCTACAACGAACTGGCGCCCGTCTTCGCCAGGCACGGCGTCGACGAGATCCTGTGCGTGTCGGTGAACGACACCTTCGTGATGAACGAATGGGCCAAGGACCAGGAAGCCGAAAACATCACCATGATCCCCGATGGCAACGGGGAATTCACCGCAGGCATGGGCATGCTGGTGGACAAGGCCGACCTGGGCTTCGGCAAGCGCAGCTGGCGCTATGCCATGCTGGTCAAGGACGGCGTGGTGCAGAAGATGTTCATCGAGCCGGAAGAGCCGGGCGACCCGTTCAAGGTGTCCGATGCCGACACCATGCTGGCCCACATCGCTCCGGACGCGCGCAAGCCTGACCAGGTGGTGGTGTTCTCCAAGGTCGGTTGCTCGTTCTGCGCCAAGGCCAAGCAGCTGCTTGACGACAACGGCTTCGACTATATCGACGTGCCGCTCGACAACAAGGTGCGCGGCAAGGTGCTGGGCGCCGTGTCAGGCGAGATGACCGCACCGCAGGTCTTTATCAACGGCAAGTTGATCGGCGGCGCCGAGGCGCTGCAGCAGTACCTGGCCAAGTAAGCCGTTTTCCGCTTTTGCCCCCAACCCCCGGGGCCGGCAGTCGCCGGACCCGATGGCGCCGCCTTGCCCGCGATGACGCGCAGGGCGGCGCCATCCAGCCCGCTGATTGACCTCAGTCCGACACTTCAGAAAACCAAGGAACCGACCGCCATGACCACCATCCAGACCGACGTCGCCGTGATCGGCGCAGGCACCGCCGGCCTTGCCGCCTACCGTGCCGCGATTGCCGCCGGCAAGCGCGCCGTGATCATCGAAGGCGGCCCCTATGGCACCACCTGTGCCCGCGTGGGCTGCATGCCTTCCAAGCTGCTGATCGCCGCCGCCGAGGCTGCGCACGAACTGCGCCACACCGCACCGTTCGGCGTGCATGTCGACGGCCAGATCCGCATCGACGGCCGCGAGGTGATGGCGCGCGTGCGCAGCGAGCGTGATCGCTTTGTCGGCTTCGTGGTGCGCGGCGTGGAGAACATTGCGCAGGCGGACCGCATTCGCGGCTATGCCCGCTTTATCGATACCACCACGCTGGAAGTGGACGGGCACACCACGGTGCGCGCCAGCCGCGTGGTCATCGCCACCGGTTCCACGCCGGTGCTGCCGGCGCCGTTCCAGGTGTTCGGCGACCGCCTGATCGTCAATGACGATGTGTTCTC
Organism: Cupriavidus sp. H39; assembly: GCF_050271075.1. Taxonomy (NCBI): domain Bacteria; kingdom Pseudomonadati; phylum Pseudomonadota; class Betaproteobacteria; order Burkholderiales; family Burkholderiaceae; genus Cupriavidus; species Cupriavidus sp. H39. The sequence goes on along the minus strand of NZ_CP189846.1, from coordinate 2,155,876 downwards.
GTGGCAGGACCTGCCCGGCAGCGTGGTGGTGTTCGGCCCCGGCGTGATCGGGCTGGAGCTGGGCCAGGCGCTGTCGCGGCTGGGCGTGAGGGTGCGCGTGTTCGGCGTCAGCGGCTCGCTCGGGCCGCTGACCGACCCGGTGATCCGCGCCCATGCCGCCAGCACCTTCAATCAGGAGTTCTATCTCGATCCGGACGCCAAGGTGACCGACATGGGCCGCGATGGCGAGCAGGTGGTGGTGACCTACCTCGACCGCGAAGGCCGCAGCGTGACCGAGCGCTTTGACTACGCGCTGGCCGCCACCGGCCGCGCGCCCAATGTGCGCGGCCTGGGCCTGGAGAACACCGGCCTGGCGCTGGATGCGCGCGGCGTGCCGTTGTTCGACGCACAGACCCTGCAGTGCGGCAATGCGCCGGTGTTTATCGCGGGCGATGCCAACAACATCCTGCCACTGCTGCACGAGGCCGCCGACGAAGGCAAGGCCGCCGGCGAGAACGCCGCCAGCTATCCGCAGGTGCAGCCGCTGGCGCGCCGCGCGCCGATCGCGGTGGTGTTCACGGATCCGCAGATCGCGATGGTCGGCCAGCGCCATGCCGACCTGGTCGCGCGCGGCGAAGACACCTTCGTGACCGGCGCGGTCAGCTTTGAAGACCAGGGCCGCAGCCGCGTGATGCTGAAGAACCGGGGCCTGATGCACGTGTATGCCGACCGGGCCACGGGCCGCTTCCTGGGCGCCGAATGGACCGGCCCGCGTGCCGAGAATATTGCCCACTTGCTGGCCTGGTCGTACCAGCAGGGCCTGACCATCGCGCAGATGCTGACCATGCCGTTCTACCACCCGGTGGTGGAGGAAGGCCTGCGCACCGCCCTGCGCGATGCGGCCGCGAGGCTTGAAGGCTGAATGCGCGCGGTTTGCTAGACAGGTCTGTCTGTCATAGTATCGAAGCACTGGGCCGGGTGGCGCGATGCGTTTCCCGGCCGCACTCGTTATCACCAACACCTGTCACATGGCCACGCCTTCCGCCCGCGACCGCATCCTCGATACTGCCGCCCGCCTGTTCTACCAGGAGGGCTACCGCGCCACCGGCATCGACCGGATCATTGCCGAATCTGGGGTGGCCAAGATGTCGCTCTATCGGCATTTCGCCTCCAAGAACGCGCTGATCGCGGCGTTCCTCGCGCGCCGGCATGAAGAGTGGATGGCGTGGTTCCGCCAGGATGTGGAAGCCCGTCTCGCCGAACGGCCCCGCCTGGACGTGATCGCCGACACCCTGGCCGACTGGTTTGGACGCGACTTCCGCGGTTGCGCCTTCATCAACGTGGTAGCCGAGGCGGGCGGCGACGCCGAGGCGCAGCAGCAGGCGGCGGCCCACAAGGCCGAACTGCAAGCCTTCGTCGCCGATATTGCCGCCCGCCTGGACCTGGACCAGCCGCAGGCGGTGGCAGCGGAGGCGATGCTGTGCATCGAGGGCATGATCGTGCGCTACCAGATGCAGCCGGATAGCGCGGTGATCGAGGCAGGCCGGCGCCTGCTTGGCCGGCTTCAGGACAACGGGTCGGCTCGGCCGGCCTAGCGCCGGGGCAGCATCCGGCGCACGGTCGCATAATCGCGCAGCGCCTCGTTCATCAGCGTTTGCCAGCCGCTGCCGGTTGCCTTGTAGGCTGCCAGGACGTCAGGATCGATGCGTAGCGTCTGATTGACTTTGCGCTCACTGGCAGGCTTGGCCGGCCTGCCACGGCGTTTTGCCAGGGCCTCCGCCTTGTCTTTGCCGAGTACCTGCTCGAGGGCCTCTCGCGCAGGGCGCATCTCCTTGATCTCCGCGGTCGGCAATGAGACCGCGTCGACATCGTCCGCAATGCCGCGCGCAATGGCGGCGTCCTCTGCGGATGTGGGCCGGATCAGGTCAGATTTCCTGTTCATAGTCTCGTACCTCTCTTGCGTTTGCTTTTCGCAGGCTGATTGCCCTGAGCGTGTCGCCTCGTAGTGTGAAGACCAGGCAATACAGACGCGGACCGATCGGCCCGTAGGCGACGTAGCGAGTTTCGCCGTACGGCTTGCGGTGATCGATCTTCAGGAGGGCGCGATCAAAGTCGAATAAGCCGGCGGCAGCCAGTGACAACCCGTGATGATGTTGGTTGAGGGCGTCCTTGGCCAGGTCGAACTCGATTTCCATTCGGATTTACTGTAGCAGCATGAAATAGGGTGGGCAACATTTTTATGCTACAGCGGTAAAAGAGAGCCTCACATCGTATTAAGCGGAAAACCGGTTACCAGGCCCAACGACCGCCTTAAATTCTCAGCTAAATGTATCGGTTCTGACACATTGAGGCTACAATTCTGATGTAATCACGAATCATTCTTATTCGTAATCAGAATTTTCCACTTGTGATGCCCTTTGCGGCATCGCCATCTTCCGACCCTGAGTGATGCCTCTGCACCCGAACCCGCGGGCGAAGCGACGCTTTGCCTGCTCCGCGCTTGTCACCCCGTGCCGTCTTTCCCTGACCACCCTTGTGCTGAGCCTGCAGGCCGGCGGCGTGTCCGCGCAGTCTGGCGAGAGCCCTGTGCCCGCCGCCCTCACAGCCGCAGCCGCAGCGGAGTTGCCGGCGGTGACCGTGCGCGCGACCAGCGACGATGAATCCGCCAACGGCCCCGTCCATGGCTTTGTGGCGAAGCGCAGTGCCACCGCCACCAAGACCGACACGCCGGTGATGGAGACGCCGCAGTCGATCACCGTGATCACGCGCGACCGCATGGAAGCGCAGGGCGCGCAGACCGTGCAGCAGGCCATCGGCTATAGCGCCGGGGTCTACGCCGGCCCCTACGGCAATGACGCGCGCGGGGACTGGGGCAAGTTCCGGGGCACTGACTTCACGCAGTATCGCGATGGCTTGCTGGACCAGGTCGGCTTCTACAACAACGTGCGTCCCGACGTGTACGCCCTCGAGCGCATCGATGTGCTGCGCGGGCCGTCGTCGATGCTGTTCGGGCAGGGCGCGGTCGGCGGCATCCTGAACCTGGTCAGCAAGCGCCCGCAGGCCGAGGCGGCGCGCGAGATCGGCGTGCAGTTCGGCAACTACCACCGCAAGCAGGTGCAGGCAGACCTGACGGGCCCGCTCGATGCGGAGGGCAAATGGCTGTACCGCCTGGTTGCGCTGGCGCGCGACAGCGACACGCAGGTGGATTACGTGCAGGACAACCGCTACCTGCTCGCGCCTTCGCTGACATGGCGGCCGAGCCAGGACACCTCGCTGACGCTGCTGGCCAACTTCCAGCGCGACGTGAGCGGGACCTCGGTCGGCTTCTTCCCGTGGCGCGGCACGCTGTACCCGAACCCGGGCGGGCAGATTCCCGACCACCTGTTCATCAGCGAACCGGGCTTTGACCGCTATACCGCGGAGCAGCAGTCGGTGGGCTATGAGTTCCAGCACAAGTTCAACGACACCGTGACGGTGCGGCAAAACCTGCGCTACTCGCACAGTTCGGTGGACTACCGCAGCATCTATGCGAGATTCAACGATGCCAACCGAGGCTGGGTGCCGGGCAGCAACACGTTGATGAACCGCACGGTCTACGTGAACCAGCCGACCTTGAACTCAATTGCCGTCGACACCCAGGCGCAGGCCAACTTCCGCACCGGCCCGCTCCAGCACACGCTGCTGACCGGCGTGGACTACCAGCACGCGGAAATCACGGGGAACACCGGCGTGGGCGGCTCCGCCGCGCCGCTCGATGTGTTCAACCCGGTCTACGGCAATTTCACGGCGCCCGGCACGCGCGCACTGAATCCCGCCACGCAGGCGCAAACCGGCCTGTATGTGCAGGACCAGCTGGCCTGGAACCAGTGGCTGCTGATGCTGGGGCTGCGCTATGACTGGTCGCGCGCCGCGCAGGACAACACGCCGTCGGCCGGCCGCGACGACAGCGAGCTGACCAAGCGCGCCGGCCTGATGTACCGTTCCGACATCGGCCTGAATCCGTATGTCAGCTACTCCGAGTCGTTCCAGGGTCTGGCCGGGTTCAACAAGGCCAACCAGGCCTTCAAGCCGCTGCGGGGCTCGCAGTGGGAGGCGGGCATCAAGTACCAGCCGCCGGGCAAGAATGCCACGCTGACCATCGCGGCGTTCGACATGCGCGAGAAGAACCGCAAGACCGCTGGCGTGGTCAACGGCATCCCCGACTCGGTGCAGGTGGGCGAAGCGCGCACGCGTGGCATCGAGGTCGAGGCCTTGGCGTCGCTGACGAACCGGCTGGACCTGATCGCGACCTACACCTACCTGGATGCGCGCGTGACCGACGGCACCGCCGCCGAGGTCGGCAAGAAGCTGGCGAGCACGCCGTCGAACATGGCGTCGCTGTGGGCCAACTATCGCTTCAAGCTGTTCGGGATGCCGGGCTTCGTGGCGGGCGGCGGGCTGCGCTATATCGGCCCCAGCTATGACGGCGCCGACCAGAACCGGGTGGGCGGCGTGACGCTGTACGACGCGATGATCGCCTATGACCACGGCCCGCTGCGGGTCGCGCTGAATGCCAACAACCTGTTCGACAAGCAGTTCCTGACCACCTGCCTCGCGCGTGGCGACTGCTACTTCGGCGCGCGCCGCACGGTGGTGGGCAGCGTCACGTATCGCTTCTGAGCAACATCGGCATGGCAAGGATCGCGGAGGCCCTGCCGGCCGTCGCGCACGCCGCGCTAATCCGCGTCGGGAATGGGCGCTCCCTGCACTTTGGGCGCCGGCTCGGTCTGCATGGCGTCTGGCGGCAACAGCCTCAGGAAGGTGCGCGCGACCTCGGCATCCCGGCACGTCAGCCAGTCGTCCCACTGCGCGCGCGGCACGATCACCACGGAGCGCTTCTCGTCCCCCGGCTTGTGGAAGCGCTGCATCACCGGGTGCTGTGCCGAACTGACGGTCAGCATGGTGAAAGACAACGCCTGGTCCGGCCAGCCGCGCCACAGGCCGGCAATGCCGAAGGCCGGCTCGCCGGGCAGCCAGATGCGCCAGCGCACCGGCTTGCCCGGCGAGCCGCCTGGCGCCGCACCGTCCGCCGCACTGTCAGAGTACGCAAATTCATAGAACGCCGTTGCCGGGATCAGGCAGAACTGGCCCTGGCGCCAGTAGCGCGCAAACGCGGCGCGCTCGCCCACGGTTTCGCTGCGGGCGTTGGTGGTGTCATAGCGCCGTGTGCCTGGTGGAATGCGCTGGCGCGGCACCATGCCGAACGAGGCCAGCTCCGCGCTGCGTGCACCGTCGTCGCCGGCGCGCACGATCGGTGCGGCGTAGTCGGGGTAGGTCTCGGCCTTGTACACGCCCGCTGGCGGCTCGACGCCGAAGATTTCACGCAGGATGCGGCGCTGGACCGGGGCATAGTTGGTGCACATGCGCTGTCTCCCGAAGGTGATGCCCATATCGTGTGGGGCCGGCGGCGCCGCGTCAAGGCCGCTTCGGCCCCTTCAAGCCGCATGGCAGGGATGGCAAAAACCGTCAGCCGCGGTGGCGGAAACGGTTATTGCCGGATGGCGGCGCCGTGGCGCACACTCTTGCGGCAGCCGATGCGCGCCACCGCGCACCGGCCACCGACTACAAGGCACCAGCCGGATTCAGGAGACACCATGCGCGACTACGCCCAAGCTTTCGACGGATTTTCCTATGACGACGCCGTGGCACGGCAACTGCACGGCAGCTTGGCGGCGCTCAACGCCTGCGTCGAATGCTGCGACCGGCACGCGCAGCCCGGCCGGATTGCGCTGAACTGGGAAGGGCGCAATGGCGACGCGCGCAGCTGGACCTTTGCCGAGCTGCAGGCGCTGTCGGCCCAGTTCGCAGGTTTCCTGAAGGCGCAGGGCGTACAGCCGGGCGACCGCGTCGCCGGCCTGTTGCCGCGCAACGCCGAACTGCTGGTGACGATCCTCGGCACCTGGCGCGCCGGTGCCGTGTACCAGCCGCTGTTTACCGCGTTCGGCCCCAAGGCCATCGAACACCGGCTCAATGCGTCGGGCGCGAAGGTGGTGGTGACCGATACCGCCAACCGGCCCAAGCTGGACGAGGTGGCCGGCTGCCCGGCCATCGTCACCGTGACCGGCCCCCAGGGCGACACGGAGCCACCCGCCGCGAACCCCGGCGACTTCAGCTTCTGGGCCGAGCTGGCGCGCCAGCCGGCGTCGTTCGCGCCGGTGATGCGGCGCGGCGACGACCCCTTCCTGATGATGTTCACCTCCGGCACCACCGGTCCGGCCAAGCCGCTGCTGGTGCCGCTCAAGGCGATTGCCGCGTTTGCGGGCTATATGCGCGATGCGGTCGACCTGCGCGACGACGACGCGTTCTGGAACCTGGCCGATCCGGGCTGGGCCTATGGCCTGTACTACGCCGTCACCGGCCCGCTGTCGCTGGGCCATGCCACCACCTTCTACGACGGCCCTTTCAACGTCGACAGCACCTGCCGCGTGATCCGCAAGTACGGCATTACCAACCTCGCCGGCTCGCCTACCGCCTACCGGCTGCTGATCGCCGCGGGCGCGGCCGTGTCTGGCCAGCTGCGCGGGCAACTGCGCGCCGTCAGCAGCGCCGGCGAGCCGCTCAACCCGGAAGTGATCCGCTGGTTCGCCAGCGAGCTGGGTGTCACCATCCACGACCACTATGGCCAGACCGAGCTGGGCATGGTGCTGTGCAACCACCACGCCCTGTCCCATCCGGTGCGCATGGGTGCGGCCGGCTTTGCCAGCCCGGGGCACCGCGTGGTGGTGGTCGACGATGCGCTGCGCGAACTGCCGGCCGGCCAGCCGGGCACGCTGGCACTGGACCTGAAGCGCTCGCCGATGTGCTGGTTCGGCGGCTATCACGGCACGCCCACCAGCGCCTTTGCCGGTGACTACTACCTGACCGGCGATTCCGCCGAGCTGAACGAGGACGGCAGCATCAGCTTTATCGGTCGGGCCGACGACGTCATCACCACTTCCGGCTACCGCGTAGGGCCGTTCGACGTGGAAAGCGCGCTGATCGAGCATCCCGCGGTGGTCGAGGCAGCGGTGATCGGCAAGCCTGACCCCGAGCGCACCGAACTCATCAAGGCCTTCGTGGTGCTGGACCCGCACCACCAGGGCTCGCCCGAACTGGCCGAGACGCTGCGCCTGCACGTGCGCCAGCGCCTGGCCGCCCACGCCTATCCGCGCGAAATCGAGTTCGTCGCCGAACTGCCCAAGACCCCCAGTGGCAAGGTCCAGCGCTTTATCCTGCGCAATCAGGAAGTGGCCCGGGCGCGCGAAGCGGCCGGCGCCTGAGCCCTGCGCACCGGCTGGTGCTCGCCGGGCCCGCGGCGGAGCGCTTCCTATAATGAGGAAGCGGTTGCCGGGTCCCGGGGGTGAAGGAGGCCGCGGCGCCGCTCCCGCGCGCCTGCAGGCAGGGGCGCGCATCCTCCATCTCCAGACCAACCGGCGAGGCGACAACATGCAGAGTAGCGAAGCGGTGCTGACGCAGGCGCGCGCAGCCCTGGCCCATGTGCCCTATCAGGGCCATGTCCTCCATCCCACCATCCAGTTGCGGCTCTCGGACGGGGCGCTGATCCTGGAAGGCGAGGTGGCCGATATCGTCGACAAGACCCGGGCCGCGGCCACGCTGCGGCGCGTGGACGGCGTCACCAGCGTGATCGACCACCTGCGCGTGGCCGACGGCGGCGCGCCGGTGGGCGACGGCGAACTGCGCGACGCCGTGTGCGAGCGGCTCCTCAATGCGGTCGAATTCCACAATTGCAAGATCTGCGCGCGCGTCAAGGGCAAGCCAGAGGCCATGCGGGAACCGGTGAGCGATCGCAACGGCTGGATCGAAGTCGCGGTGCAGGACGGCGTGGTGACGCTGTGGGGGCAGGTGATCAGCCTGTCGCACATGCGCCTGGCCGGTGTGCTGGCGTGGTGGTCGGGCGGCTGCCGCTGCGTGGTCAATGAACTGGTGGTGGCACCCGCCGAGGCTGACCGCGACGATGAAATCACCGAGGCGCTGATGCTGGTGCTGGAAACCGATCCCTTCGTCGATGCCAGCCAGGTCAGCGCGCATACCCAGGACCGCGTGGTAACGCTGGAGGGCTGCGTCAGCAGCGAGGGCACGCGCCGTCAGGCCGAGCGCGATGCGTGGTACGTGCAGGGCGTGGAGGACGTGGTCAACCACATCACGCTGCGCCCCTGAGCGCGGGCCCGCGGCGGGCTATCGTTGCGCGCCGCGCTGCGCGGGGTGTCTTCCATGCGCCAGTAGCGCCGCCGCGCCCGCAGCGCAAAGCGGGCGCGGTAGTCCGACATTGACATGCCCGTGGTGCGCTGGAACAGCCGGCGGAACGCGGCGGCGTCGCTGTAGCCGCACGCCTCGGCAATGGCATGGGTACCGTGCAGCGTCACTTCCAGCAGCATGCGGGCGCGCTCCACGCGCAGCGTGTGCAGGTAGTCCAGCGGCGTCATGCCGGTGACCTGGCGGAAATGCCGCAGCAGCGTGCGTTCGCTGACCGCCGCCGCCTGCGCCACAGCGGCCAGCCGGTAGGGTTCGGACACATGGTCGCGCAGCCATTGGATGGCGCGGTAGACCGGGCTGTCGGCGGTGCGGTCGAGCCAGCGTTGCGATACCAGCGCCGGCACGCTGCGCTGGCGTTCGGGCTGGAACAGCATCAGCCGCGACGCCGCCTGCGCCAGGTCGGGGTCGTGCAGATGGCCCAGCACGCGCAGCATGAATTCCACCTGCAGCGCGGGCGCCACGCAGGAAAACACTTGCCCGTGCACGCTCATGGCCGCGTCGCTGCCGAGGTCGCAATGCGGGTACTGGCGCGCCATCCAGCTCTGGAACATCCATGGCGCCCCCACGCTGGCGCCATCCAGCAGGCCCAGCTGCAGCGGCAGCACCATCCCCGACGCACACGCGGCGATCCAGCCGCCCGCGCGCGCGTGGCGCTCCACCAGGCGCAGTGCCGCGGCATCGCGCAACGCCAGCTCGCCCAGTTGCGGCGCATTGCTGGCCAGCAGCGCGGGAATCACCAGCAGCGTGCGGATGCCCGGAGCACGCGCACGCCGCGTCGACGACACCAGCCCGGGCAGTTCCGTGGCCAGCGTGCGGCCGTTGGCGCGGCACAGTTGCCAACTCAGTGTCGGGGCGGCGTCGGGGCGCTGCAGGCTGGCCACGCCGGCCACCGTGCGCAGCACGTCGAGCGTGGTGAACAGGCTGCCGGGCATGGCTTGCGGTAGCCACAGCAGGCGCACGTGCAGCGGGACGTTCTGTGACGATGGCGCGATGGAAGCGGTGGGGGCTGGCATGCCTTGAGGCGGTTTGGATGGTTGGAGGTGGCCGGGGCCGCGGCGCGCCGTGGCGGGATCGGCATCCGGATTGGCGATATTGAACCTCCCCATAGTTGCTGGCAAGGACTAGCATCTTGCCGTTGTGCCGCGGCGAACGGCTAGACCCGCGGCACTGCCAACAAGACCATACCGAGGAGATTCCATGCCGTTTTCCGTTCGCCACGTTGCCGTTGCTGCTGCCCTGACGCTTGCCGGGGCCGGCACCCTGGCCAGCGCCGCGCAGCCAGACGCCGCGCTGCTGTCCGCCGCGCAGGCCGCCCAGCCCAAGCTAGTGCAGTCGCTCAAGGAGATGGTGTCGATCGAATCCGGCAGCGCTAATGCCAAGGGGCTGGCGCAGATGGCCAGCTATACCGAGAAGCGCCTGCAGGCGCTGGGCGCAAAGGTCGAGCGCCTGCCCGTGACCAAGGGCCCGGGCACCATGGTCAAGGCCACCTTCACCGGCACCGGCAAGCGCCGCGTCATGCTGATTGCCCACCTCGACACTGTGTACCCCGACAACACGCTGGCGACGCAGCCGATCCGCGAGGAAGGCAACCGGCTCTATGGCCCGGGCATCGCCGATGACAAGGGCGGCATCGCCGTGATCCTGCATTCGCTGGAGATCCTGAAGCAGCAGGGCTGGCGCGACTACGCGCAGATCACGGTGCTGTTCAATCCGGACGAGGAAGTCGGCTCCGTCGGTTCCGGCGAAACCATCGCCACACTGGCCGCGCAGCATGACGTGGTGCTGTCGTGCGAGCCCACCGCGGCCAAGGATGTGGTCAAGGCCGAGGCGCTGCTGCTGGGCGCCTCCGGCACCGCCACCGCCACCATGCAGGTCAAGGGCCGCGCCGCCCACGCCGGCGCCGCGCCGGAACGCGGCCGCAATGCGCTGCTCGAACTCGCCCACCAGTTGCAGCAGACGCGCGACACGGCCAGCCAGGTGCCAGGCTCGCAACTGAACTGGACCCAGGCACAGGCCGGCACGGTGCGCAACCAGATCCCGGAAAGCGCGGTCGCCTACGGCGACGTGCGCACCACGGCAGCCGGTGCCGCCGAGAAACTGAAGGTGGCGCTGCAGGACAAGGTCAAGTCCAGCCAGCTGGTGCCGGACACGCAGACCACGGTGACGATGGAAGAGGGCCGCCCGCCGTTCGCGGCCGACGCGCGCGGCCGCGCCCTCGCCAAGCGCGCGCAGGAAATCTATGCCGAACTGGACGGCCGCACGCTGGCGCTGGCCGAAGGTACCGGCGGCGCCACCGACGCCGGCTATGCCGCCCGCTCGGGCAAGCCCGCGGTGGTCGAGAGCTTCGGCCTGGCGGGCTTCGGCTATCACGCGCGCGACGAGTATGTCGAACTGGACTCGATCGTGCCGCGCCTGTACCTGATGACGCGGATGCTGCAGGATATCGGCCGGAATTGAGCGGTCGCGACTGAGCGTCCGCATCCGGGCTTTCCCCATATCCGCCAAAGGCCCTCTGCGGCCCTGCTACAGTGTCATGGCCGCCACCGCAGGCGGCCATGACAAAAGAGATTCTGGGGAGACAGCAGATGAATCGCAAAGGCCTGGTCGATGCCGCCACGGCGCTGGAAGACCTGGCGGCGGGCAACACGCCGGCGCCCGCGCAGGTGGCGGCAGGCGCAGCCGCCCTGGAGAAGATCCATGCCGATTTCCCGGCCTGGCGCGACGTGGGCGATGCGCTGTTCGGCCTGAAGGCACTGGCCGGCGGCAGCGGCATGGCGCTCGACGCGAAGGGGCGCCAGCGCGCCGGCCGGCTGGCCGACGTGGTGCGCAGCCTAATCGACCAGATCTGAGCGGCCGCGCGCCTACAGCATCGATTCGATCGGCAGGATCGACAGGAACCAGATGCCAAGCCGGCGCCACCAGCTGGTATTCGGCTCGGTGTCATGGCGGATGATTTCGTCGCCGCGCCGTTCCAGCCAGTACATCTGCCCGGTTTCGTCCAGCCTGACCTGGTAAGCCGCGAGCGGGATCACGCTGGCAAAGGTGGATTCGATCCGGCCCGCCAGCGCCGGGCTGTCGATGATGAAGCCCAGCTCAGTGTTGAGCTTGGCCGAGCGCGGATCGAAGTTGAACGACCCCACGAAGACCCGGTTGCCGTCGACCGCGAAGGTCTTGGCGTGCAGGCTTGAGCCCGAACTGCCGAACGGTCCGGCGCGCTCTTCCTTCTTGCGGGGCGTGGCCGAGCGCCGCAGTTCGTACAGGTCCACGCCAGCCTCGAGCAAGGCCTTGCGCCGCTTGGCATAGCCCGAATGCACGGCGGCCACGTCGGTGGCCTCCAGCGCATTGGTCAGCACGCGTACCGCGACACCGCGCCTGGCCATGTCGGCGAAATAGGAGGTGCCGCCGGTCGACGGTACAAAGTAGGGCGAGACCAGGTCGAGCTCTCGCTGCGGCTCGCCCAGGATTTCGCGCAACTGGTGCGCCACCAGCGTGCTGCGCGAGGCTTCGCCCAGCGCCTTGCCGGGATTGTCGCTGACCATGCGCGTGGCGGCCCACTGGAACTGCAGCGTACCGTCCAGCATTCGCTGCACGTCCGGCAGTTCGCGCACCGCCGCCAGGTAGGCCGCCGCGGCCGGGTTGCGCTCAACCGCGCGGGCATGGCCCACCAGCGCCTGCAGGCGTTCCGCGCTCACCGGTGGCACCAGCCGGTCGACCGGGTAGGCCGAGGCGCTGGACCAGTAGCGGTCGAAATCCTGCGCCACGTCGCCGGCCGCGGGGCCAACCGCAATCACGTCGAGGTCAGCAAACAGCACGCCGTCGGTGGCGCCGAAGTATTCGTCGCCGACATTGCGCCCGCCGATGATGGTGGCAACGCCGTCGGCGGTGAACGACTTGTTGTGCATGCGCCGGTTCAGGCGGCGGAAATCCGTCAGGAAATTGAGCGCCTTGGGGTGCCGGATCACGAACGGATTGAAGATCCGCACTTCGACATGCGGGTGCGCGTCCATTGCGGCCAGCCGTTCGTCCATGCCGGCAATGCCGTTGTCGTCGAGCAGCAGGCGCACGCGCACGCCGCGCTCGGCGGCTTCATGCAACGCTTCCAGCAGCAGCGTGCCGGTCAGGTCATCGCGCCAGATGTAGTACTGCACGTCGAGCGTGCGCTGCGCGGTGCGCGCCAGCTGCACGCGCGCGGCAAAGGCGGCGTAGGCGTTTTCCAGCGGATGGATGCCGCTCAGCCCCGGGTGGCGCGCCACTTCGCCGGCCACCGCCTGGCCCAGCGGCGTGGCCTGGGATTCGGCGCTCGTCAGCGCGAAGGATTCGGTGCGGTGGTCCAGCGGCGGCAAGGCGCAACCCCCGAGCAGGGCAGCGCAGCACAGCAGCAGCGAATTGGCGCGCAGGCGACGGTGGGAAACGAACGCGGCGTCTGTCGGCAATGGCATTGGAGGTCATGGCGGCCCGGTGGCCGGGCCACGTGGTGGCGGCAATGCCGCCATGTTGCCATGCCGCGCCGGGCGCGTCGCGTTTTCGGCCGGGCGCCGGACTGCCACCGCGTGCGCAACCCCGCGCCGGGCGAACACATAAGCACCGCGCGGCGATCAGGAAGCCGCCACGACTCCGCACGCAATGCGGCCGCCGGCATTGCCGGTGGGCTGCGTCTTGTAGTCGTCCGGATCCTTGTGCACCACCACTGCCCGGCCGATCACGCTGTTGGCGCCGGTGCCCACCGACAGCGACGGCAGCAGCATGCTGATGCGCACGTTGCCGTTGGCATCGGCGGTCACGTTGTTCATGTCGCCGGCATGGTGGTCGGGCATGGTCATCTGCCCATGCGGCTGGCCGGTCGGGTTGAAATGGCCGCCGGCGCTCATCGCGTCGGGCGCGGAACAGTCGCCCTTTTCATGGACGTGGAAGCCGTGAACCGAATTGGGCGGCAGCCCGGTAATCGCGGCGGTCATCATCACGCCGCCCGGCTGCTGCTGGAAGGTCACGGTGCCGGCGGTGTTGGCGCCGCTCTTGGGCTGCAGCGTGGCCGAGGCACGGGCGCCGCTGCTGGCACCGGTGGCGGACGGCTGGGCTGTCGACGACGAGGGCATGCCGGAGCCGGCGCAGCCGGCCAGTGCAACGGTTGCGGCAATGCAGGCCGCCAGGGGGGGAAGCACTTGTTTCATCGGAATCCTCTTCTTGTCGTGATTTCGGATGAAACAGTATAGGTCGGCGCCCGCCGAACCGATTTCCGGTTTTGTCCTACATGCGGCCGGGGATACGCGCCGCTGGCGGATCGCGCCAGCGCGCGGCACGGTTCAGGCCGCTGCCGCCAGCGGCTGCCGTGCCGCACCAAAATGCGGATGGCGCGAAAACAGTTCCGCGGCCCAGTTGACGAATACCCGCACCTTGGCCGACAGGTGCCGGTTCTGCGGATACATCGCCGAGATCGGCAGTTCGTCGGTCTGCCAGTCGGCCAGGATTTCCACCAGCCGGCCACTGGCCACGTAAGGCTCGGCCATGGCGCGCGAGATGCGGGCGATGCCGTGGCCTTCCAGCGCGCAGCCCAGGTAGACATCGGCGTCGTTGGTGGAAATGGCGGAGGGCAGCAGCACCTCGCTGCGCTCCATGCCGCGGGCCAGCGGCCAGGGCATTTCGCGGCCGTTGCGGTTGGACAGGAAATTGACCGCCTTGTGCTGCGCCAGCTCGGCCAGGTCACGCGGCGTGCCGTTGCGGTTCAGATAGATGGGCGACGCGTAGAACGCCAGCTGCACGTGGCCGATGCGGCGGGCCACCATGGCTTCGTCCAGCGGTATGCCGACGCGCAGCACCACGTCGACGCCTTCCTGCAGCAGGTCGATCGGCTTGCCGTTGATGGTTAGCTCCAGCTTCAGGTCCGGATAGGCCTGGAAGAACTCATGCAGGTGGGGCACCAGTACCAGTTGCGCCAGCCCGGCGGTGGTATCGACCGACAGCGTGCCGCGCGGCGAATTGTTCTGGCGCGTCAGAGACTGCTCGGCTTCCTCGACATCGGCCAGGATGCGCACGCAACGCTCGTAGTAGGCGGCGCCGTCGTTGGTCACGCTGATGCGGCGCGTGGTCCGGTGCAGCAGCTTCACGCCGAGGTGGGTTTCCAGGTTCTGGATCAGGCGGGTCAGCGTGGCCTTGGGCAAGTCCATCGACTCGGCGGCACGCGCAAAGCTGCCGACGTCGACGACCCGGGTGAATGCCTGCATTGATACGAGACGGTCCATGATGAGTTCCGACGATAGATCCGAACGGCGTGCCGCCTGCGCTCGTGGCGCACGCGGCCTGTCTTGTTGTGGTGATGGGAGTCTGCCGGCTGCTGGCACGAGATGCGCGCTGGCTGGGCGCGATGCCGGCATGGGTTTCAGTCAGGCGTCCGGCGCCGCGGGCGTTGTGCCGACGGGCCGGGCGCGCAACGGCCTGGCCAAACCGCCGCGCGTGCCGAGAGCGGGAGTGAATCACAAAATCCAAGACCTTGTCATGCGTGGGGATTTCGGTTTACCGACACATGACAGGGCGCTTTGCGATTATTCCAATCCCGGAACAGTGCATTGGCGATCTCTCGCTTTATCCCATCCTCGTCAATCACCATAATCCGTTGCATCGCAACACTCAAGCGCATTGTCTTTGCCGTGCGCCGATGCCATGTCACAGAAGCCAGGCCAACGCTCCGCAGCCGCCAGCGCCGCCACTGCCCCCGCGGCAGCCGGCCCGGGACAGGCGCGCGTGGCCGAGCACACGGTGACCAGCGATGGCCGCGAAATCCTGGTGCGGGTGTGCTATCCGCCCGGTTACCCGGCCAGCCACGTGGCGCCGGGTGCCGACAGCGCCGCGCTGCTGCCCTGGCTGGTGTACCTGCATGCCGGCGGCTTCGTCGAAGGCAACCTGGAGCACGCCTGCCAGTTGGTGCAGGGGCTGGCCACCACGGTGCCCGCGGTGGTGGTGACGCCGGCCTACTCGCTGGCGCCGGACCACCCGTTCCCGGCAGCGCCCGAGGATGCGCACAGCACGGTGCAATGGGTGCTGCGCAATGCCCGGCGCCTGAAGCTGGACAAGACCCGCTTTGCGCTGGTGGGCGAGGAAGCCGGCGGCAACCTGGCGATTGCGCTGGCGCAGATGCTGCGCGACCGCGGCACCGCCCAGCCGCGCGGCCAGTGGCTGATCCGCCCGGTGACCGACCCGTGCCTGCAGCATGCCTCCTGCGCGGGCTTTGACGGCGGCACGGTGCCAATGGAAACGCTGCGCCGGCTGGCCGACAACTATCGCGACTACCTGCCGACGCCGGCCGATACGGTACATCCGTATGCCGCCCCGGCACTGGCCTCGCGCCTGGCCGGGCTGCCGCCCACGCTGGTGCAGGTGGCGGAATACGACGCGCTGCGTGCCGAAGGCGAAGCCTTCGCCGGGCGCCTGAGCAAGGCCGGCGTGCCGGCCCAGGCCATGATCATGCCCGGCGCCTGCGGCGACGGCGTGGAAGAGACCCATGACGGCTGTCAGGCATGGGTCGACGAAGGGGCGCGGTTCCTGCGGCGATGTCTGGCCGTGGCCGACGCTACCTCATCCTGACTGAACGCCGCGCTGGCGCCAACGCCGGCCGGCCTGGAGCCAAGCCCGCCGGCTGAGCCGCTCCAGACCACCGCCAGCCGGCTCTGTTTCGGCCAGAGCCAGGATCGCAACGCGCGCCGTCATGCGCATGCGGTCCCAAGTCCGACCATCAGTTTGACCATGGTTCCGATCCGCCCGCGCGGACCGGCAGGCGGCGTTCGGCCATTTGCTTTTCCGGTTGAAGAAAACCCGATCCAGGAGTTTGAGAAATGCAGCAGCAGAAACGACGTACCCTGATTGCCCTCGCCATCGTCGTGGTGCTAGGTGCCGGCGTGGCCGGTTCGATCCTGCGCCCGTGGCACAGCGGCGAAGCCCACGCCAACACGCCGCCGCCCGCGCCCGCCATCGAAGTGGCCGCGGTGGTGGGGCAGACCATTACCGAGTGGGATGAATTCTCCGGCCGCCTGGAAGCGGTGGACCGGGTTGAAATCCGCCCGCGCGTCGGCGGCACCATCGATGCCGTGCACTTCCGCGAGGGCGCGCTGGTGAAGAAGGGCGATCCGCTCTTCACCATCGACCCGCGGCCTTATGCCGCGGAAGTGGCCCGCGCCGAAGCCGCGCTTGCGGCGGCGCAAGTGCGTGCGGGGCACGCCAAGAGCGAAGGCGAACGCGCGCAGCGCCTGCTGGATGACAACGCCATCTCGCGGCGCGAGTTCGACGAACGCATCCACGCCGCGCGTGAGACCAGCGCCAACGTGCGCGCCGCCCAGGCGCAGCTGGAAACCGCGCGCCTGAACCTGGCCTACACCCGCATTACTGCGCCGGTGTCCGGCCGCGTCTCGCGCGCCGAGATCACGGTGGGCAACCTGGTGGCGCCCGGCGTGGCGACGCCGCCGCTGACCACAGTGGTGTCGGTGTCGCCGATCTACGCGAGCTTCGAGATCGACGAGCAGAGCTACCTGCGCTACAACGCGCCCGGCGCCGGCGGCGGGCAGGCCAACCTGCCGGTCTTCCTGGGCCTGGCCAATGAAGACGGCCATCCGCACCAGGGCAAGATCCAGTCGGTCGACAACCGGCTCGATACCCGCAGCGGCACCATCCGCGTGCGAGCGGTGTTCGACAACGACGACGGCCGCCTGCTGCCGGGCCTGTATGCCAAGGTCAAGATGGGCGGCGGCGCGCCGCATGCGGCGGTGCTGGTCAACGACCGGGCGGTCGGCACCGACCAGGGCAAGAAGTTCGTGCTGGTGGTCGACAAGGCCAACAAGCTGGTCTACCGCGAAGTCGAACTCGGGCCCAACTATGAGGGCCTGCGCGTGATCCGCAAGGGGCTGAAGCCGGGCGAGAACATCGTGGTCAATGGCCTGCAGCGCGTGCGGCCGGGCGACGCGGTGCAGCCCAAGGTGGTAGCCATGGCGTACCGCAGCGAACTGGAACCGCGCGGCACCGCGCCCGATCGCAAGCAGGCCGCGAGCGAGAAGGGTGAGGTGGACGCTAAGCCGGTGAGTTGAATGCCGTGAAAGCTTGCCGAGGGTTTGCTTCCCTCTCCCGCTTGCGGGAGAGGGGCAGGGGTGAGGGCAGGAGCGTCCAACGCTGAGGCCAGTGGGTTTAAACCGTTGGCTTCGCTGGTCCTGGCTCCTTGCTGAACCACCCCTCACCCCGGCCCTCTCCCCATGAGGGGAGAGGGAGTACAAGGCCCAGACAAGCTCGGGCGGCTTTGGCGCATCCAAAACCGTTGGCTTGCTTGATGTGGTGCCTTGCCAGCGCCCTAGTTTGTATCGCTCCCAGCTGTTGATGGTGCCCGCCACAAGCGGGCCGCCAGGGGAGCGCTTTTAGCAGAGACCAAGATGAATCTCTCAAAATTCTTTATCGACCGCCCCATCTTCGCGGGGGTGCTGTCGGTGCTGATCTTCCTGATCGGCGCCATCTCGATGTTCAAGCTCCCGATCTCGGAGTACCCGGAAGTGGTGCCGCCGTCGGTGGTGGTGCGCGCGCAGTATCCGGGCGCCAACCCGAAGGTGATCGCCGAGACCGTGGCGTCGCCGCTGGAAGAGCAGATCAACGGCGTCGAGGACATGCTGTACATGTCGTCGCAGTCCAACAGCGACGGCCTGCTCACGCTGACCGTGACCTTCAAGCTGGGCACCGACCCGGACAAGGCCCAGCAACTGGTGCAGAACCGCGTCTCGCAGGCCGAACCGCGCCTGCCTGAGGACGTGCGCCGCCTGGGCATCACCACGGTCAAGAGCTCGCCGGACCTGACCATGGTGGTCCACCTGGTCTCGCCCAACGACCGCTATGACATGACCTACCTGCGCAACTACGCGGTGATCAACGTCAAGGACCGCCTGGCGCGCCTGCAGGGCGTCGGCCAGGTGCAGCTGTTCGGCTCGGGCGACTACGCCATGCGCGTGTGGCTCAACCCCGAGAAGATGGCCGAACGCCAGCTCGCCACCAGCGATGTGATCAAGGCCATCCGCGAACAGAACGTGCAGGTGGCGGCCGGTGTGATCGGCCAGTCGCCGTCGCTGCCGGGCGCTGACCTGCAGTTGTCGGTCAATGCGCAGGGCCGCCTGAGCACGGTGGAAGAATTCGGCGATATCGTCGTGCGCACCTCCGCCGACGGTGCCGTCACGTACCTGAAGGACGTGGCCCGCATCGAGCTGGGCGCCTCGGAATACGCGCTGCGCTCGCTGCTGGACAACAAGCCCGCGGTGGCCATCCCCATTTTCCAGGCGCCGGGCTCCAACGCCATCCAGATTTCGGATGACGTGCGCAAGACCATGGAAGAGCTCAAGCAGAACTTCCCGGACGGCATCGACTACAGCATCGTCTATGACCCCACGCAGTTCGTGCGCCACTCGATCGAGGCGGTCACGCACACGCTGTTCGAGGCGATTGCGCTGGTGGTGCTGGTGGTGATCCTGTTCCTGCAGACCTGGCGCGCGTCGATCATTCCGCTGTTGGCGGTGCCGGTGTCGATCGTGGGTACGTTTGGGCTGATGCATGCGTTCGGCTTCTCGATCAATGCGCTGTCGCTGTTCGGGCTGGTGCTGGCGATCGGCATCGTGGTCGACGACGCGATCGTGGTGGTCGAGAACGTAGAGCGCAACATCGAAGAAGGGCTGACGCCGAAGGAGGCCACCTACAAGGCCATGCGCGAAGTCAGCGGCCCCATCATCGCGATCGCGCTGACGCTGATTGCCGTGTTCGTGCCGCTCGCCTTCATGACCGGCCTGACCGGGCAGTTCTACAAGCAGTTTGCGCTGACCATCTCGATCTCGACCATCATCTCGGCGTTCAACTCGCTGACGCTGTCGCCGGCGCTGTCGGCGCTGCTGCTCAGGAGCCACGATGCGCCCAAGGACTGGCTGTCGCGCTGGATGGACCGCGTCTTCGGCGGCTTCTTCAAGCGCTTCAACCGGTTCTTCGGCCGCAGCGCCGAGAGCTATGGCCGCGGCGTGAAGGGCGTGATTCGCCGCAAGGGCTCGGTGTTCGGCGTCTATGCCGTGATGCTGGTGCTGACCTGGGGCGTGTTCCAGCTGGTGCCCAAGGGTTTCGTGCCGGCGCAGGACAAGCAGTATCTGGTGAGCTTTGCCAAGCTGCCTGACGGTGCCACGCTGGACCGCACCGAAGACGTGATCCGCAAGATGAGCGACATCGCGCTCAAGCATCCGGGCGTGGAGTCGGCCGTCGCCTTCCCGGGCCTGTCGATCAATGGTTTCACCAACAGCCCGAGCGCCGGCATCGTGTTCGCCACGCTCAAGCCGTTCGAGGACCGCAAGAGCGCAGAACTCGGGGGCGCAGCCATTGCCGCCGATCTGAACCAGAAGTACGCCGCGATCCAGGATGCGTTTATCGCGGTGTTCCCGCCGCCGCCCGTGCAGGGCCTGGGCACCATCGGCGGCTTCAAGCTGATGATCGAGGACCGTGCCGCGCTGGGGTATGACGCGCTGTTCGAGGCCACCAACGCGTTCGCTAACAAGGCGCGCGCTACGCCCGAGCTGACCGGCATCTTCAGCAACTACCAGGTCAACGTGCCGCAGCTCGACGTCAAGCTGGACCGCGTCAAGGCCAAGCAGCTGGGCGTGCCGGTGACGGAGGTGTTCGACACGCTGCAGACCTACCTGGGCTCGGCGTACGTCAACGACTTCAACAAGTTTGGCCGGACTTACCAGGTCAAGGTGCAGGCCGACGCGCCGTTCCGCGCCCATGCCGAGGACATCCTGCAGCTGAAGACGCGCAACGCCGCCGGCGACATGGTGCCGCTGTCGTCGCTGGTGCAGGTCAAGCAGGGCTTCGGCCCGGACAGCGTGGTGCGCTACAACGGCTTCACCGCCGCCGACATGAACGGCGGGCCCGCGCCCGGCTTTTCGTCGGGCCAGGCGCAGGCCGCGGCCGAGCGCATTGCCGCCGAGACGCTGCCCAAGGGCATGAAGTTTGAATGGACCGAGCTGACCTACCAAGACATCCTGGCCGGCAATGCGGGGGTGTGGATCTTCCCGCTGTGCGTGCTGCTGGTGTTCCTGGTGCTGGCGGCCCAGTACGAGAGCCTGACGCTGCCGCTGGCGGTGATCCTGATCGTGCCGATGAGCCTGCTGGCGGCCATGACCGGGGTGTGGCTCACGCGTGGCGACAACAACATCTTCACGCAGATCGGCTTTATCGTGCTGGTGGGCTTGTCCGCGAAGAACGCGATCCTGATCGTCGAGTTCGCGCGCGAGCTCGAGCATCACGGCCGCACCGTGGTGCAGGCCGCGATCGAAGCCAGCCGCCTGCGCCTGCGCCCGATCCTGATGACCTCGTTCGCGTTCATCATGGGCGTGGTGCCGCTGGTGGTCTCCACCGGCGCCGGCGCCGAGATGCGCCATGCGATGGGCGTGGCGGTGTTCGCGGGCATGCTGGGCGTGACCTTCTTCGGGCTGTTCCTGACGCCGGTGTTCTATGTGGCGCTGCGGTTGTTTGCCACGCGCGGCCAGCGCCGCGCGGCCGCGCAAGAACAAGGCGCGCACTTGACTGCATCGGCTGAATAATGGTGATCAACATGAATGCCCCTGCAATTTCGAACGTATTTTCGACTGGCCAATGGCTGCCCAGGCTGGCGACGCTGGCCGCCGCGCTAGTCCTCGCGGGCTGCTCGCTGGCCCCGACCTACAAGGTGCCGGAAACGGCCACCGTGCCGGCCTTTAAGGAAGCCGAGGCCGCCCAGGCCGAAGGCGCGCAATGGAAGACCGCGACGCCGGCCGAGGGCCAGCATCGCGGCGAATGGTGGAAGATCTTCGGCGACGCCGAACTGGATCGCCTGATCGCCGCCGCCGGCGAATCGAACCAGGATCTTGCCATCGCCGCGGCGCGTCTGAAGCAGGCGCGCGCCTTCACCGGCGCGACCGAGGCCGACCTCTACCCGCAACTGAGCGTGGGGCTGGACCCGACCCGCTCGCAGCCGTCGGCCGCCTCGCAGGGCTTGCCGGACGGCACGCGCGTACCGCCGCAGACCGTGCTGAAGGCCCGCGCCTTCGCCAGCTATGAGCTGGACCTGTTCGGCCGGGTGGCGTCGAGCGTCAACGCCGCCCGCGCCGAGGGCGAGGCCGCGGAAGACCTGTACCGCTCGGTGCAGCTGGCGCTGCAGGCCGACGTGGCGCAGGCGTATTTCGCGCTGCGCACGCTGGACAGCGAGCGCGACCTGCTCAACGCGACCATCAAGCTGCGCGAGGATGCGCTATCACTGCTGAAGAAGCGCTATGACGCCGGCGAAACCACCGACCTCGATCCGGCCCGCGCCGAAGCCGAACTTGGCACCGCGCGCGCCGACCTGGCCGGCATCGAGCGCCGCCGCGCCAACCAGGAGCATGCGCTGGCGGTGCTGACCGGCGTGCCGCCGGCGGCGTTCTCGCTGCCGGCAAGGCCGTTCGATGCGGCGCCGATCGCGATTCCCGCCGGGCTGCCGTCCGAGCTGCTGGAGCGGCGCCCTGACATCGCCGCGGCGGAACGCCAGATGGCCGCGGCCAATGCACGCATCGGCGTGGCCAAGGCGGCGTTCTTCCCGCGCATTACGCTGACCGGGCTGTTCGGCTTTGAATCGGCCGATCTGTCGAACCTGTTCAAGTGGTCTTCGCGCACCTGGATGCTGGGGCCGCTGATCGGATCCAGCATCGCGCAGACCGTGTTCGACGGTGGCCGCAACAGCGCCAACCTCGCCGGCGCCCGCGCCGCGCACGAGGAAACGGTGGCAAGCTACCGGCAGACCGTGCTGGTGGCCTTCCGCGAGGTGGAAGACAGCCTGGCAGACGTGCGCTGGCTCAGCCAGCAGGCCGGTGCGCTTGACAGCGCGCTCGGTGGCGCGAAGCGCGCGGCGCGCATCTCGCGCAGCCGCTATGACGCGGGCGCGGTCGACTACCTGACGGTGATCGATGCCGACCGCACCGTGCTGCAGTCGCAGCGCGAGGCGAACCAGGTTGCAGGCCTGCGCGCCGCCGCCACGGTGTCGCTGGTGCGGCGGCTTGGCGGGGGCTGGGGCCCGCTGCCGGCCACCGTCGCTGCGGTGCCTGCGCCTGCGCCGCAGGGCGCTGCCGCCCCGGTAGCGCGCTGAGCCACGCAAGGGACTGGCGCGAGGCCTGGCAGTCACTACACTGTAAGCATCGCGCCATGCGTACAGGATGCCCGGGTGCGCCCCGGTTGCGTCCTGTCCCGCCGCCATGCTTGTCCGACACAGGAAACTGCTCTCGGGGTTCATCTTCGCCGCGCTCACCGTGGGCGCGCTGCTGGCGCCGCTGCCATGGCTGGACCGCACCGCCATCCATGACGAGGTGGTGATCGCGCGCCCAGCGGCGCAGGTCTTCGACTTTGTTGCAACGCCGCGCCACTGGCCCGCGTGGCATCCGGCATCGCTGGCGGTGGCGGGCGCGACCGACCATCCGCTCGGGCGCGGCGAGCGCGTGGCCGAGACCTTCATGCTGGCCCGGCGCGGCGGCGTAGTGATCTGGACCGTGATCGAAAGCCAGCCGCCGCGCACGTGGGTGATCGAGGGTGTTGCCGCGGGCCACCGCGTCGGCACCATCATCTACCGGATGACACCATCGGCCGAACGCACGCGCTTCGAGCGCGAGTTCCGCTACCGCTCGCCGACGCTGCTGTTTGCGCTGATCAACCGCCTGACGCTGCGCGAGCAGGTCCAGGCCGAGTCCACCGAAGCCGTGCGCCGGCTCAAGGCATTGCTGGAGACCCAGCCGCCGTCATAGCGCGACGCCTTGCGCCAGGCACCGATCCGGCCTAAGTTGGAGCCATCCCTCCGTGCGTCCAGCGAGGCCCCGTATGCCGTTCCAGCTGCAATCCACCGCATTCGCTCCCGGGAGCGAGATCCCGGCAGAGCACACCTGCGAAGGCGCCGATATCTCCCCACCGCTTGCCTGGACCGGCCTGCCGCCCGGCACGGCCAGCCTGGCGCTGATCGTCGACGACCCCGATGCGCCGGACCCCGCCGCGCCGAAAATGACCTGGGTCCACTGGCTGCTCTACAACCTGCCGGCCCATGCCGGTGCACTGCCAGCGGATATCGCCAAGTCCGGGCTGCCAGCCGGCACCTGCGAAGGCTTGAATGACTGGCACCGCAACGGCTACGGTGGCCCGTGCCCGCCGATCGGCCGGCACCGCTACGTCTTCAAGCTCTATGCGCTGGACGTGGCGTTGCCGGACCTCGGCACGCCAGACAAGGCGGCACTGGAGCGGGCAATGCAAGGTCACGTGCTGGCCAAGGCGGAGCTGATCGGCACTTACCAGAAGCTGCAGCGATAGCTTGGCGGTGCGCAGGCCCCGGCCCTGGCCTTTGCCGCTGTTGCACAATACCGGCTTTGCAATTCTTGCATCGACCGGAGATACCGCATGGCAAAGCAGGGCGCACTGGGCCTCAGGGGCATTGCGTTGTTCGAGGCCGCCAAGGGGCTGCTGGTGATCGTGGCCGGCCTGGGGCTGGCCGCGCTGCTGCATCGCGATGCCCAGGCGCTGGCCGAGGCCATCATCCAGCGCTGGCATGTCAATCCGGCCAGCCGCTATCCCACTATCTTCCTGTCGCTGCTGCAGCATCCCGACAATGCCCGCCTGTGGGCCATTGGCGGGTCGGCGGCAATCTATGCGCTGATGCGCTTTGCCGAGGCCTACGGGCTGTGGCGCGGGCTGGCCTGGGGCAACTGGATCGGCGTGTGGTCCGGCGGCATCTACATTCCGCTGGAACTGTACGAGGCCTTTGTTCACCCCAGCTGGCTGCATGGCGGGCTGGCCGCCGCCAACCTGCTGGTGGTGCTCTACCTCGCGCGCGGGCTGCTGGCAAAGTCGACCACAAGGGGGTCATGATCGGACGAGCGGTAGGGGCCGGGCGCATAGAGGGCGGGCGTGCCATTGACGCCAGGGACCGGGGCATAAGAGAAGGCCGCCGGCTCGTCGGCATTGATATGCCAGGCGTGGACGGCCACGACATGCGCCGCGGCCGCGGCATCGGCCAGCACATGGTCCAGGTATCCCGCCTGGGCCTCGTAGACGTAGCTGTAGGCCTGCGGCCCGGCAAACCGCGCGACCATGTCGGCATAGCCGCGCCGCGCCAGCAGGCGTAGCGGGTCTTCCATCGCGTAGCTGTTCAGGTCGCCGATCACCAGCACGCCCGCGTCCGAAACACCGGTCGGCGCGGTGCCCAGCCAGCGGGCCAGGGTGTCGGCGGCCTGCACCCGCGCCGGGTTCCAGCAGCCCTGGCCATCGCGCTGGTCGGCCTGTGCGCCAGTGGCCTCGACGCAGTTCTTGGACTTGAAATGGTTCACCGCCACTGTCACCGGCGTGCCGCCCGCCGCGGCACGGAAGGTGGCCGCGAGCGGCTGGCGGCTGCGCTCGCCCAGCCAGGTTGTGGCCACGCGCCCGGCGGGCAGCGCGGTGCGCGCGTTATACAGCAGCCCGACCGCGATGGCATCGGTGCCGAGCGCAGGCGTCCCGGCATCCGCCACGCGCCAGTCCGGCCCCAGCATCGCCGCAAGCTGGCGGATGGCGCCGGACGGGCCGTAACCGTTGTTCTGGACTTCCATCACGCCGATCACGTCGGCGTCCAGGCCGCGCAGCGCGGCCACCAGCTTGGCCTGCTGCCGTGCCAGCGCTGCCGCGTCCTGCGCGCCGCGGTTGCCGGGCGCATCGAGGCCGCCGCCCTGGCCGTCGCCATTGAAATAGTTCTGCAGGTTGAAGGCCGCAACCCGCAACTCGGTGGCGGGATGCCGCGGTGGCGCTGCGGGACGCGGATTGGCGCGCTGGTAGATCGGTGCCCCGGCGCCGCGCAACGGCTGCAGCCGCCACTGGCCGTGGCGCTGCTCCAGCACGCCCTGCACCCCGGTAACGGTATCGCCGGCGCGTAGCGGATGGTCCGTTGACAGGCGCGGGGGCGGGTAGGGCACCACAGCGGGAAACTGGCGCGACGAGCCGTCGTCGATCAATAACCGGTTGCGGGCATTGTCCGCCGCGGCCTGCCGTGCTGCCTGGCCCGGCAGCGCCTGCTGCGTGGGCGCGATGGGGCGCCCGTGGTTCAGCACCAGGGTGCCGTAACGGCCGAGGTCATGCGCATCGCTGACGGTCAGCGTCTGTGGCAGGCGCACCATCATGCCTTCCAGCGCAGCCAGCGCCGCTTCACTGGCGAGAGGCAGCGACAGCGTCTGTGGCGTGACGGGCAGGCCCTGCGCGCACACCACCGGCCAGCCAGACAGCACCAACTGCGTTTGTCCGAATTTTTCCTCGATCTTTCCGGACACGCGCACCATGTCGCCGACTTTTGCCGTGGCGCGCGGCGCATAGACAAAAAGCCCCTCTGAAACCCCCGGCCGCTGCACGCGTTGCGCGTCCGGCGTCTGCAGGATGAACCCGCGCAGGCCGCCGTCGCCGCTGAAGTCTGCCGTGACGATGGCCTGCACTTCGACCATGCGTCCCGCAAGCGGCGAGGCCTTCCCGGGGGCGCGGATGTCGGCCAGCGCGGTTGCTGGGCTGCCGCATGGCTGCGTTGCAGCATCCGCGCCGGACGGCAGGGCCAGCAGGCAAGCCAGAGGCAGGGCACGCATCGCATTCAGGACGTTCCAGGGATCAGGCAGGGTCAGGCGCATGGCGGTTTCGGCAGGTCGTGGCAAGTCGAACGATGCTAACCCCCGCGTGTAACGGAATGCTTGCCGCAGGCATGTGACGCCGCGATCGTGCTAAGGTAGTAAAGACCCGCCGGTACCCGACCGGCGCTGGCATCCACTTCATCGCCTACCACGTCATGATCAAGGAAATCGCGCAAATCACCATCAAGCCCGGCATGGACCAGCAGTTCGAGCAAGGCGTGAGCCAGGCCACGCCGCTGTTCCTGCGCTCGCACGGCTGCCACGGCGTGCAACTGTTCCGCTCGATCGAGCAGCCGGACCAGTACACGCTGGTGGTGGACTGGGAAACCGTCGACGACCATATGGTCCTGTTCCGCGAATCGCCCGAGTTCCAGCAATGGCGCGGCCTGGTTGCGGAGACCTTTGCCGCGCCGCCCAACGTGCACCACGTGTCCAAGGTCCTGTAAGCGCCCCATGAACACCCGGCCCGAACGCCCTCGCCATTTCTCGATGCTGCGTGAACTGCAGCTGGCTGATGTCTTCACGCTCGGCAACGCGGCCTGCGGCATGGGGTCGGTGTTCTTCGCGATGTTTTACGTCGCGGACCAGCAGCTTTCGCATTTCTACACGGCGGCGGCGCTGGCCCCGCTGGCCTTTATCTTCGACGTGCTCGACGGGCGCATCGCGCGCTGGCGCCACGCGCATTCCGCGCTGGGGCGCGAGCTGGACTCGCTGGCCGACGTGATCTCGTTCGGCGTCGGCCCCGCCACGCTGGCCTTCGCCGCCGGCATGCGCGGCGGCTGGGACCTGGCCATACTGATCTACTTTGTCTGCTGCGGCGTCAGCCGGCTGGCGCGCTTCAACGTCACCGCCGAATCGCTGGCGGCGGGTAGCGGCAGCGGCAAGGTGGCCTACTTCGAAGGCACACCCATTCCCACCAGCGTGCTGCTGACCGCCGTGCTGACATGGTGCGCATGGCAGGGCCAGCTCGGCGGCGAACTGCCCGGCGGCGCATGGGTGCTTGGGCCCACGGTGCTGCATCCGCTGGTGCTGCTGTTTGCGCTGTCGGGCACGCTGATGGTCAGCAAGACCCTGCGCATCCCGAAGTTCTGAAGGCGCCCGCCATCATGCGGGTGCAGGCTCCGTCCGCTCGGCCGTGCGGGGCCGGCTGACCATCAACGCCATCAGCGCCGCCACCAGGCATGCGGCCCCCGCCGCGTAGAGGGCCGGCGTATAGGTCAGTAGCAGCGTGCGGCTCAGCCCCGCACCGAACGCTGCCACGGCCGCGCCGATCTGGTGCGCCGCGAAGATCCAGCCGAACACCATCGGCGCGCGCTCGCGTCCGAAAGCGGTGGCCGCCAGCTTGACGGTGGGCGGCACCGTGGCGATCCAGTCGAGGCCGTAGAACATCGCAAAGATCGACAGCCCGTACAGCGTGAAGGTGGAATGCGGCAGCCAGAACAGCGACAGGCCGCGCAGGGCGTAGTACCAGAACAGCAGCTTGCGGCTGTCGTAGCGGTCGGACAGCCAGCCCGACAGGATGGTGCCGACAAAGTCGAATGCGCCCATCATTGCCAGCGCCGAGGCGGCGGGCACCGGGCCCATGCCGAAGTCGCCGCACAGCGCGATGAAGTGCGTCTGGATCAGGCCGTTGGTGCTCAGGCCGCAGATGAAGAAGGTGCCCGCCAGCACCCAGAAGGTTTGGGTACGCGCCGCGTCGCGCAGCACGCGGAAAGGCCCGCTCAGCGTGAACGGCGGGGCCGGCGGTGCGGCGGGCGGCGTGGCGGGATGGGATGGCACTTCGCCGAACGCCGCCAGGCCGACATCGGCCGGCCGGTTGCGCATCAGCCCGAACACCAGCAGCGCCAATGCGGCACAGGCCGCCAGCACCGGCAGCACGGCCACGCGCCAGCCCATATGCTCGATCAGCCAGGCAGCCACCGGCAGGAACGCCAGCTGCCCGGTGGCGGCGCTGGCCGTCAGGATGCCGATCACCAGGCCGCGCCGCGCGCTGAACCAGCGGTTGGCCACCACCGCCGCCAGCACCAGCGCGGTCAGCCCGGAGCCGACGCCCAGCATCAGCCCCCACGCCACAAACAGCTGCCACAGCTCGGTCGACACGGTGGCCAGCGCCATGCCGCCGGCAATCAGCGCCAGCGCGGCGCAGACCACGTGGCGCACGCCGAAGCGATCCATCAGCAGCGCCGAGAACGGCGCCATCAGCCCGAACAGCGCGAAGCGGAACGCCAGGATCGACGAGATCTGGTCGGTGTTCCAGCCCATCTCCCTGGTCAGCGGCTTCAGGAAGGCGCCAGGCAGCCCCAGCGCGGCCGAGGTGGTAAGCATCACCAGGAAGGTGAGTGCGGCAATCAGCCACGCGTAGTGGATGCCGCGCCGGTCGAGCCGGCGGGAAAGGGCTTGCGCGAACATGGGGCTCTCGTGATCCGGATTTTAGGGTGGGATGGAAAAGGGCAAGGGAAGGGCATCCCCGCTGCGCAGGGCGGCCGGGTGTGGTCTTGTTTCCGGGGAAAGCTTTGAACTAGCTGCTGCTGCCGAGCAGGCGGGCCCGCACCGCGTGCAGCATCTCGTCGGAAAGCGGGTCGCCTTCCGTGGCGCGCGCCAGCGTGACCGCGCCGACCAGCAAGGCCATGCGCACCAGTGCTTCGTCGTGGCGTTGCGGCGGATCGTCTGACGCCACGGTCTGCGCCAGGTCATCGACCATGGTGCGCAGCCCCTCCGCATAGGCCTGGCGCACGGGCTTGCCGGCGGGCTCGCGGGCGACATCGACAGCCAGCGCGGCCGCCGCGCAGCCGACGCCCGGGTTGGCGCAATGCGCGGGGGTCAGGTAGGGCTCAACGAGATTGGCGAGCATGGCCTTGCGGTCGCCGTTCGCCCGAGCAAGACGGCGCTGCCAGCGTGCGGTCGATTCCTCGAACGCGCGCTTGCAGGCCTGTGCCGCGAGTGCATCCTTCGAAGCAAAGTGGCCGTAGAAGCCGCCGTGGGTCAGGCCGGCACCGGCCATCAACTCTGCCACGCTAACGCCGTTGAGGCCGCGCTCGCGGAACAGCCGCGACGACACTTGTTCAATCGCCTCGCGGTTCTTGTCGGTTTGCTCACGGGATGCGCGTGCCATTTGTAGACCTCGCTGGGGATCAGGCTTTTCCGAAGCTTAGATGATGATGATCATTTATTCAATAGATGTTAGGCATCATCTATGTGATTCACACGGGGTAATGTGCATACATATGAAAGCGTCTTCAGCGAGTTGAAGGGCTTTCCCGTATCGTGTTGCCTGATGATCGCCCGGCCATCGCGACGCCCTTGCGCCGCCGACCCGGCCCGGCGGCAACCGGTAAAGACAGTGTCCAGTACAGCCCCCCTCCAGACCGCCTCCACGGCCGACGCCATGACTTCGCGCGAGCGACGCGGCATGGCCGCCATCCTCATCGCCGTCGCCCTTGCCACGCTCGATACCGCCATCGCCAACACGGCGTTGCCGTCGATTGCGGCCGACCTCCGGGCGACGCCGGCCGCCTCGGTATGGGTCATCAATGCCTATCAACTGGCCATGGTGGCGACGCTGCTGCCGTTCGCGGCGCTGGGCGGCGTGCTGGGCCACCGGCGCATCTACCTGGGCGGTGTGCTGCTGTTCACTGCGGCTTCGGTGGTATGCGCGCTGGCGTGGTCGCTGCCGACATTGGCGGCGGCGCGGGTGCTGCAGGGCATCGGCGCGGCGGCCATCATGAGCGTCAACACGGCGCTGATCAGCGCCATCTTTCCTACACACCGGCTTGGGCGCGGGTTGGGGCTGAATGCGCTGGTGGTCGGCGTTTCATTCGCGGTGGGGCCGACGGTGGCGTCGGTGATCCTGTCGTTCGGCACGTGGCCGTGGCTGTTCGCCGTGAACCTGCCGATCGGCCTGCTGGCGCTGGCGATCGGGCGCGGCGCCTTGCCGCAGACCGCGCGCAGCACGCATGGCTTCGATCGCGTTGCGGCGGTGCTCAGCGTGATTGCCTTCGCCGCGCTGATCCTTGCGCTGGGAGAGGGTGCACAGCGCGCACCGTTGCATTTGTCGCTGGCCGCGGCCGGCATCTTCGTGGTGGCATTCGCGCTGCTGCTGTGGCGCGAGCGCGGCCATCCGGCGCCCATGCTGCCGGTGGACCTGTTCCGGCGCCCGATGTTTGCGCTGTCGACGCTGACCGCGGTGTGTTCCTTTGCCGCGCAGGGCCTGGCCTTTGTCTCGCTGCCGTTCTATTTCCAGCACGTGCTGGGGCGAGGGCAGGTGGAAACCGGCTTCCTGCTGACGCCATGGTCGGTGGTGGTGGCACTGATCGGGCCTCTGGCCGGGCGCTTGTCTGACCGTTACCCACCGGCCGTGCTCGGCGGCGTGGGGCTGGCGGTGCTCAGTGCCGGCATGCTGTCGCTGGCCCTGCTGCCGGCCGACCCCAGCGCGCTCGATATCGGCATCCGCATGTGCATTTGCGGCGCCGGCTTCGGCTTCTTCCAGTCGCCCAACCTCAAGGCCCTGATGACCAGCGCCCCGCGTGAGCGCAGCGGCGGCGCCAGCGGCGTGGTGGCCACGGCGCGGCTGATCGGGCAGGCCACCGGCGCGGCGCTGGTGGCGCTGTGCTTTGGCCTCGCCGGCGACCACGGCCCCGGCCTGGCGCTGGCGTTGGGCGCGGCGTTTGCCGGCGCCGGCGCCGTGGCCAGCTGGATGCGGCTGGCGGCAGCCGACCCGAAGGCGTAGGCGGGGAACGTCCCCGCACGCGGATCAGTTCAGGCGGGTGATCCGGTTCGCCGGAGGCGGGCTGACCGGCGAATTCGCCTTGAAGTAGGCTTCGAAGACATCGATGTCGACCGGCCCGGCCTGCTGGTTCGTGCCCTGCTTCAGCACCGTGAAGTTGTCGCCGCCCGACGCCATGAAGTTATTCACCGTGACGCGGTAGGTCTTGGCCGGGTCGATGGCGACGCCGTTAAGCCTGAGCGAAGCCGGATCGACGCGATTGCCCTGGCCCGCGGCAGCGCCCGCAGGCTTGCTGGCGTCCCAGGTATAAGTGAAGCCGCTGGAAACCTGCAGCACCCGGCCGCCTGCCGGCTGCGGCGCTTCCCACTGCTGTTCCAGCAGGCGCAGGATCTGCGCACCGGTCAGGTTCATCGTCACCATGCTGTTGCCGAAAGGCATCACGGCATAGAGCTGCCCGAACGTGGTCTGGCCACTGGTGGCGGCGTCGTACGCCAGGTTCTGGCGCAGCCCGCCGGGATTGGTGAACGCAATCACGGCCGGCCCGAACGAGGCATCGGAAGTGCCGGCCAGGTAAGCATCTGCCACCAGGTCGCCCAGTGCCGACTCGCCCGCCGCAGTCTGGGCGCGATCGATGGTGGCGGTGATGGCGCCCACCACCGCGTTCTTGACCGGCGCGGTTAGTTCCACATAGCGCTTGACCATCGCATCGACGGCACTGTCCCTGGCAAGCGCTGTATAGCCCGCAGGCAGCGCAATCGGATTGCCGTTGTTATCCTTGATCACCAGATCATTGACCGCGACACGGTTGTTGGCCACCTTGGTGGAGACCTTGCGTGTCGCCGGATCGATCGTGATATCGATTTCCGAGGCCAGCCGGCCGTAGAAACCCGTCTGCGTCAGCAGCTTGCCGTCAGGCCGGGTGCAGACATATTCCTGGTGGGTGTGGCCGCTGATCACGATATCGACGGCGGGATCCAGCTTGTCGACGATCGACACGATGGCACCGTTCAGTCCGGGGCAGCTCTTGTCGTTCACCGTGCCCGCCGTGGTCGAACCGCCTTCATGGAGCAACACGACAATCGCATTGACGTTCTGCTGCCGCAGTTCAGGAATCAGCCGGTTGACCGTGTCCGCTTCGGCCTCGAAGGTCAGGCCCGCGGTACCCGCGGGCGTGACTACCGACGGCGTGTCCTTCAGCGTCATGCCGATAAAGGCCACCTTGGCCCAGTCGAAGGTCTTGATCCGGTAGGCCGGCAACAGCGGCTTGCCGGTCGCCTGGTCAATGACATTGGCCGCCAAATATTGGAATTTCGCCCCGGCGTACGCGCCATCGGTCATGCAGGTGTCCACGCCGACAATGCCGCGCCGGCCGTCCGCCGACTTAGGGAAGCAGCCACCGTTCTGCAGCCGCAGCAGTTCATCGCGGCCCTTGTCGAACTCATGATTGCCGACCGAGGAAATCTCCAGGCCCATCTGGCCCAGCACATCGATGGCCGGCTCCTCATGGAATGCCCCGGAAACCAGCGGCGAAGCGCCAACCATGTCGCCGGCCGCCACCACCACGTTATTCGGATTCTTCGCCTTCAGGCTCTGGATCAGCGAGGCCAGGTACGCGGCACCGCCCGCGGAAACGCGGGTGCCGGCCGGGTTGGCGGCATCCTGCACCACCACGCTGCCGCCGGGCGCTTCCAGGTTGCCGTGGAAATCATTGAGCCCGATGATCTTGACCGATACCGGGGCGTCCGCAGCCGGTGTCGGGCCGACCGGCGCCGGAGCACCCTCGTCACTGCCGGAACCGCAGGCGGCAACGATGCCTGCAACAGCGAGCGCACCCAGGCTCGCGACGACATACCGTTTGCGTGTCATGTAGCCCATCCTTTGGGAAGCCGCGGCAGGCGCCCACTCTATGAGCCCATCGTGACTGCTTCATGACGCAGGGATGTCACGCCATGGCGCTAACCTGAAACGCCATCAACGCCATGCACCGAATGCCAATGCATCCCTACCTGATCGCCTGCGCGCTCGCCGGTTGCGCGGGAATTGCCCAGGCCGCCACCGCGGAACTGCCACCAGCCGTGACGCAGGCAAGCCGGCATGCCATGGCGGCTTGCCAGGAATTCATGCATGACGATGCGGACGAATACCGGTCCTGCATCGACGCCGTCGCGCGTGAGATTCCGCGGGGACGCAAGGATACGGCGGCGCGGTTGCTCGGGCATTACTACTATGCGTGGGTCGGGGCCAATAGTTCGGCGCGTTTGTCGTTGCCTGGGGCCGAGGCGGCGGCGCAGGTTTATCTGCGGGAATTTCGTGCTTTGCAGCGCAAGCTTGGAGTGGATGACAAGACCTTGTGCAAGGCGGTGCCGGGAGATTGTGGGCAGCGGGTGGGGGTGATTGAGAAAATGGAGACGGGGCGGTGAATGGCTTGGGAAATGGCCGGCCGCGATAGTTGAACGCCACTATTCGCTGTACGCACGCAGCAAGTCACGTATCGCATTTGCTTCAAGCCACCTCGCGCTGTTTGCGCTGGCAACGGCCTACCTTCCACCAACCGCGCTTTCTCCGCACGGGGATGCTAAGCGAATATTCAGAGCTTTGGGTCCGATTGGTCAGTATCCCATTGCCAGATGGTGGTGCCGTAATCGGAGGCTACTTCGGGCATGACGCCGCCCCGTTGGAAGTACCGTCGGGACGCTGCTTTTGCTGGAGTCATCCAATATCCGGACTTCGGGCATGGTGTGCCGGCTTCACAACGCATGTGGTTGTCCTCGGCGCTTTGCTGCGATGATGGCGCCGCTTCGATGAAGAACCAAGTGGTGTCATGTGCCTCGGTAACCGGTGATCCCTCCGCAATCGCTTCATACTCCTCCGCCATTTCTTCGTCGTAACCGGCGAAGGGATTGTCAGTTTCCAGCCCGATGATCCGATAGGCCGGCTGCATAGGCTGGCCGTGTACGCCGAAGGCTAAACTGAAATCTGTCGCTCCATCAAGCCATTGCTTGGGCACCCATACGCCGCTTCGCGGGCAGGCATGTCCTGGGGCAGTGGTCAATGTGCGGTCGACGGCGTGGAGAGGATAAGCGGGGAGTTTAGGAAGGATCCCTTGTTTGTTTAGAAGCTCGATTGCCTCCGTGGTGTCTCCGGCATGGCTGTCGTCACGGTCCAAGTACACTTTGTCTGCACCGATAGTCATCCGTTGCAGCCAAAGGTTGCCCTTGCCTCGGTTATTGCTAAGCGTGGTAGCTGCGGTGCCGCAGGCATAGATTACCTTTTGGATGGCAAGGTCCCAGCGAGATCGATCTTCGTCCGACATCCAACCAAGCGGCTGCTCGACCATGCCGCGAAAATCTGTTGACGGTGCTTCGATCAGGTCGAGGAGCGACATGTAATCGCCGCCGAGTTCAACGAACCGCATGCCCAGCCTGATACTGCTTGCATGAGATCGATAGCGTGCTACCCAGTAGTCTAGCGCCGCAGCACCATGCACTCCGTTATCCGTGATCAGAGTGTTATACAGGTTGGCGAAGTCCTCACACAGACGCGCGCAACATTCATAGTAGGCGAGCGAACTGGTCTGATACAGGAACCAAGCATCCTGGTGCAGATTGCGCTGCGCGATTTGATAGGGCTTCAGGTTAGTGGAAGTCATTGAATATCGTCAGGAAGTGAGACTATGATGCCTTTCGCCTCTTGGGTGCTCCAGTCAGCGAAGCCCCAACCGGTCTTGAACGGACCCGTTACGCGTCGGTCGGTTGCCTTCTGGCGTAATGGAGCCGGAACCTTCCGGCCGGTCACGTCTTGCCACTCGATTCGTGTGTCCGGTTTCCCACCTCTTCCTGCTATTTCCTGACCGGTCGCGCTATCGATGCGCGCTTTGCCGGCTACAAACTTGTCCTGGGAGGGGAAGAATACGATTTGCTCTGCGCCTCCAGTCAAGTGATACGGGGTGCCGTCAAGGCGTTGTGACGCAGCGGGCCCCTTCCACACCTGCAAGGACGTGCCTGCTGGGACGTCATACACCACATACTCCCCGTTCTGATTCCATTCTGGCTTTACCGCAAGTTTTTCGCGCCAGTCGGCTCGGCTTTTAAGGCTTTTGAACGTGGCCTCTTCTACCCAGAATACCCCGCCGGCAGCATTGGTGGGATCCACGACTCGATACAACTTAGCAGGCCCGGCAATGGACGCCGCTCGGATCTTATTATGCTCGAATGTGGAAATAAGACCCGCATCGATTTGCGGAGGCGCTGCCAGCCCCTTGGCGGTACGCTTGGCAATGATCGCATTTAGTTGTGCTTCCTTGGCGCCAGCCTGAATCGCTGTAGGAGGCGGATGGGGCAAGTGCTTACCCAAACGAACCCATTTAGGCGGACGCTTATTCATCAATTGTGCTGCGCCCTGCTGACTTACCGGTGCAATCCAACCCTTATTGCGCGTCTGTGTATAGGCTATCCAGGCATGATCATCCAACCGCTTGGCTGTGACCTTCAGGATCGCGCGAATCGGCCCGGTAAACTGCTCGAGCCCATTTGCCATCTTCTGCTTATTCTTGCCAAGGAATTCCAGAAAATCGTTCAGTTTCTCCCGTGTCGATCCCGGAACAATATACTTCAGGCGTCCGAGAAGCTTCTCGGTCTTGTCAGCTGCGGCCAGGAACTGTGCCTTCAATTTGGCACCATTAACCAAGCCGGCAAGCTCGGTGATTTTTTTCGAGCAGAAACGGTAGATGTCGGCCACGCCTTCCTTGGTAGCCCATTTCACGACCCGAGAACTGCTGAGAAACTCGGTAATCTTGGGAAGGGCGGCATCCAATGCCTGGTTGGTGGCGCGACCAAGCTTGGTTGCGTCGAAGATTTCATCTACACGGCGCAAGTACTTTCGAATGTAGACAAAGGCGATCTTGATGACGCCCTTGATAACGGAGCCAACCTCCGGGAAGAAGCCGATAATGGTGAGGGCGATGAAGAAGAGGATCAGCTTGTTGCCGGGGTCCTTCCGATACGCACGAATATTGGCACACAGGTCGCGGATGTCGCAGATCGTATCGACGATCGGAATCAGGGAGATGACCATGTCGGCCGCAATCTGACCGGCGGAACGGTCTTCATTGAAGTCGCCCTGAATCGCTTCCCATAGCCAAAGGCCGACCCCTTTGTCTTCAGGCTTGGCTTGGCCGTGGACAAGGCCCCATGCCTCTTCTGTCTGTTGTTGGGTGCTCATGCGGTCGTATTCGTGTGGTTCTGGTTTAGCCGTGCTTCCTCTTCACGGATGAGCGGTTCAGTGGCCGCCAGCAGGTCATCCAGAGAGGGCCGGGGCACGTCCTTGGCGGCCGGGTTGTTCTTGTACGTGAGCGTGGCTTGACCCCATGGCACGGCTTCTTCCCGCTGCTCGGCAACGCCATTCAGCTTGCCCGTACGCTTGGTGCCGTCGGCAAAGGTGAGTTCGTATTCGAGGTTGCGCATAGGCTGACCTTCATAGCCCAGCAGGCTCATCTCGATCCAGTTGGGCTGGCTTGCTGCAATTGGCAACGCCGGCAACGCTGCGGCGCTCCCCCCAGCCCCCACCAACGGATGCCCAGCCCCCTTCACCGACAACACCCCCGGCGTCTCAAACGTAATCGCACTCCCCTCCAGCACGATCCGCGACGAGCCGCCGTGCAACACGACCTTCTTCTGCGCCAGCACCTCAATGCCGTCGGTCGATGAAGTCACCGTCACGGCCTTGTCCGCCATCACTGCGAGTGCATCGGTATGGGCCTGGATGGAAACCGGTCCGCCGGCCGCAATGGCGCGAATCCCATTGTTCTGGCTAAACAGGCTCACGCCCTTGGCCGCGGCCGCGGCGACGGTGTTGCCTGCGCCGACATGCCAGTCAGCCTGTGCCAGGCCCAGCAGGTGCCGTCCGGCAAAAATGCTGGTGGTGGCCTGCGTAGCCAGTGCAATCGAGCTGGGCGATTCCGCGATGAGCCACGGTTGCCCGAAGCGCTCGGCGGCGGTGCCCGTATCCGGGCGCTTGGCGTCCTGGTCGTTGACCCGGTCCGGATAACTGCCGTCTTGCTGCGGGTCGATGGCCTTGGTCAGCGGTTCGAAGGCGGCGACGGCGCCCAGCGGCAGCGCCTGTTGCGAGGTGGCGGCGTCGGAGAGGCGCTGGGCGGTACGCTCAGCGGCAGTCATCTGCCCGCGCGCCTCGCGGATGTCGAGCATGGTGCCGGCGGCCCTGGCCTGGACCGTGGTCGACAGCAGCAAGCCGTTGCCGGCGCGCACGATGGCCCACGCGTCGGTGCGCAGTTCGGCGCCGGTGCCGCGCCAGGCGCCGCGTTCACCGCTGGCTGGGGCCTGGGCAATCACGTAGCCAAGATTGAGCTGGGTGTCTGCCGCGGAACTGGCCAGGCGCATGCGCAACTGGCCGGTGTTGTCGTCGACCACCCACTGGTTGTAGCCGCCGTCGCCGAGGTTGTGCGAATGCCAGCCGGACAGGGCAGTGTTCAGCGGGGCCTCGGCGGCGGGCCAGGGCAGGGCGTCCTGTTCGTTGTGCAGTTGCGCCACCACCATCGGGCGATCGATGTCGCCATCGAGGTAGGTCAGCATGACCTCGGTGCCGGCGCGGGGCAGGTGATGCGCGCCCCAGTTGGGGCCGGCCGCGGCGGTGGCGACGCGCACCCATGCGGTGACCTGGGTCAGGTCGTCCTGGGCCGGGTCGGCGGCGGTGTCGGCCCTGGGGTCGGCCATCGGCGCGCGCAGCCAGGGTAGGCGCACGCGTACGCGGTGATCACGGTCGGTAGTCAGCGGGGCGCCGCCCTCGGCGATGACGATAGCGGGCTGTCCTTCGGGTGCGGTGGGCTTGGGCGTGTACGCCGGCACTAGCGGGGCGTCGGCGCGCATGGCTTCGAAGCGGTTGCGGTAGCTGCCGGCCTCGATATCGGACAGGCCCAGCAGCAGCGCTACCTCGGCCCCCAGGTTGTTGGCCGCTTCATGGCGCACGGCCAGCGTGACGAACTCGTTCGCGGCGGTGTCGAAGTGCCCGGTCAGCGTGAAGTGTTCGCCGGCGCCCAGGGCGCGGACGCTGCCTTCGCCCTCGTAGCGCAGGTAGCGGCTTTCATGCGCTTGCGCGCGCAACTGCGCGGCGCGGCGTGCGGCATCGGCGTCGGGGAAGCGATAGGTGCCGCGGGTTTCGAAGGACTCCAGCGTCGGCCATTCGCCCAGGCTTTCACTGCCGGCGTCGGCGGCGGTGGCGGCCAGCGACTTGTAGTCCCATGAGGCGACGGTGACGGCGTTGGTGCCCGCGGCCGCTTGCAACGTCCAATGGTCGATGGCGTCTTCGCGCTCGGTGGCGTCGCTGCGGTGGAAGCGGATGCTGGGCTGCGCGCAGGCGGGGCGTTCGGCCTGGTTGTCGAAGATCACCAGGCAATGGCGGGACTGGGCCTGGTCCTCCTGGCCGGATGCCTCGGCGTCGTCCTGTTGATGCTCGAAGCGATAGGAGAGGCCTTCTTCCGCCAGCAGCCGCGTGACAAACGCAAGATCGGTCTCGCGGTACTGGCAGCAGACCGAGCGCTTGCGCAGCGGCTGGCTCACGGCCGTGCGGAATTGGGCAAGCGGGTAGTCAGCCAGCACATCTTCGATGATCTCCAGCGCGGTCTTGTCCTGGTAGACATAGCAATCGGTGCGTGCGCACAGGCGATCAAACCAGGTGCCGACCATCAGCCGGTAGCGGGCCAGGCCACCGTCGCCGCCGATGGCCGTGCAGCTTTGGACATAGCCGTGCCAGGCGCGGCGGGTGCCGTCGGCTAGCATTAGCCGCAGCGTGATTTCCTCGGCGGCCAGGCGTGCGGTGTCCAGGTGTGCCGACGGGCTAAGACAATCGATCTGCAACCGGAAGGGTGCGCAGACACCCTCGTGCGCGACGAAGCGCTCCACTACCAGGTCGTCGGCGGTAAGTGCCGTCTCCAGCGTGATCTGGCGCGTGCGCTGGCCCAGCAGCCCGGACAGGGCGGCCATCGCGGATGACGGATAAGAGGACAAGGGCTTCATCGGAGCAAGGTCGCGCTAGAGGGTTCGGCATGCGGGCCTGGATGCGGGAGGACCGCCTTCGATGGCATCAACGCGGCATCAGGGCAGCGAGATGGTCAGATGCGAATAGCGCGGCCCCAGCTTGATCACCTGCGAGTAGCCCTGCAGCGTGTCGCTGGTCTGTGAGCGCAGCGTGGTCGACAGCCCCAGGAACGCCAGCAGGGCAATCAGCGCGAAGACCGCGCCGAAGATCCACAGCGGGGTTTCGCGCTTGAGCGCGTGCGAGATCTTGTCCGGGATCGGCCATTGCGGGGCAAAGGCGGCGCGCTTGCCCTTGATCGCTGAGATCTCGTCGCCAAGCCGCGCGGTCAGGTAGGCCAGCTTTTCGGGTCCCTCCAGGATGTACTTGCCGCGGAACCCCAGCAGCAGGCACATGTGGAACACTTCCAGCGCCTGCAGGCGCGGGGCGCCTTGCGCGCGCAGTTCTTCCAGCTTGGTGAAGAAGCCTTCGCCCGCCAGTTGCTCGCCGAACAGCACCAGTTGCAGCGGCCGCCGCTCCCACGTGCTGCGGATGCCGAAGTTTGAGGCCAGGATAGTTTCGTCGATGGCGGCGCAGAACGCGTACTTGGCATCGAAGATGTCTTCAGCCGAGACGTTGAGCCGCTTGGCGCCCCGCTCGAAGTCATCGAGAAAGTCGCGCACCTTCTGCAGGAATTCCTCGGCGCTGCCCGGTTGCTGGCCATTGCGCAGCAGGAAGAGCATGAAGAAGCCGTCGTAGAGCAGGTCGAGCAGGGTACGCGCGTGCATGGCGCCGTCGGCGGAGCCTGCGGCGACGGGGGAGGGCTGGCCGGCCGGCGAGGCGCCGAACAGCGAAGGCGTGGAGGTAGCGCTCATGAGGTCACCGCAATCAGTTCAAGTTTGAGTTCCCGGATGCCGGCCGGGGTGTAGATGGTGATGGTCTGGGCCTGCAGCATGCGGTCGTAGAGTGCGCCGCGCGCCTCGATGGCGAAATAGCACGCGCCCGGACGCACCGGGATGGCGGGCGGCACCTGCGGCGTGTATGTCAACGGCACGCCCGGCATCGAGGACAGCACTAGCTTGTCCACGTCATCGGGGGCCCCGACCTTGAAGCGGCTGGGGATGGCGTCGACCAACTCGGCGACTGGCATGTCA
This sequence comes from Cupriavidus sp. H39, assembly GCF_050271075.1. Taxonomy (NCBI): domain Bacteria; kingdom Pseudomonadati; phylum Pseudomonadota; class Betaproteobacteria; order Burkholderiales; family Burkholderiaceae; genus Cupriavidus; species Cupriavidus sp. H39. Next base: position 2,116,031 of record NZ_CP189846.1, on the reverse strand, counting down.
GCGCTGACCGACAAGTAGAAGCTGGTCTTGTCGTCGATCTTGCCGGAATCCAGCCGCCCCAGATGGAACGAGGGACGGGTCTCGTCCAGCGCGATCGAAAAGTAGCGCGTGGAGATGACGGTATCGAGCAGGTCGCGGATGATGCTGTCCAGCCGCGCAAAGACGGGGCCCGGACTGTCGTGGTCATAGACCGGAAGATCGGCCAGCGTGTGGCTCTTCGAGAATGTCATCAGCGCGCCGGCCAGGCGCAGCATTTCCTGGAACAGGCGCTCGGGATGCAGTTCGGGATGGTGGAACAGGTGCGCCAGCGCGGCGAAGGACGCATTGGCGGTGTGCAGCAGCCAAAAGGACGCGATATCGCCAGAACGGAACTCGATGATGTTCTTGGTGGGTTCGCGATGGAAACCGTACAGCGCGTTGACCTTGGCCTGAAGCGCGTCGATCAGCCGCCGCAGGCGCAGGTACAACACCGCCGACGCGTTGATCGACAAGCTGGGGGCGACAAAGGTCTCGTCCAGTTCAAAGCCGCCGGTCGCGGTACGCCGGATGCGCACGACCGGCAGCGAGATGAACTGGTCGCGCGGCTCGGTCTCGGCCACCAGCCGCACGGCCTTCTTCAGGTAGGTGATGGCTGCCGGTTCCGCTTCGGTGAACAGGTCCGACGTTTCGGTCTGCAGGCCGACATAGCGGGATGAGAGTGAGCCTTCTACGTCGTCGCGGTAGTTGCCGCCGGCATCGTGCAGCGGCTGCAGGGCCAGGTAGAAGGTCAGTTCCGAGGTGCCTGCCGGCATGGCGTCCAGCACCACGGGTGGGGGCAGTTCGTCAGCCTGGGGCGCGGAATACAGCTCGCCGTCGGGGAAGAACAGCGACAGCTCGGTCACGCGCAGCACCCCGCTGGCGAGCGCATCCGTGTCGAAACTGGCATTGCGCACGCCCCAGCCATAGGGTTGGATCACTTGCGCGGTGGCGTGCAGACGCGACTCATGGTATGCGTCCTGCCGCTGGAAATGCTGGGGCCGCAGGAACAGGCCTTCGCCCCACAGGATCTTGGCGGAATAACTCACGTTTGCCTTGGTTGTCGTTGTTGGTGCCCGGTGCCGCGTCAGGTACGGCAGCCCGCGGCAGATACGAGGTTGAGGTTGCTGCTGGCCGCGGCGCCCGCCGGCGTGATGGCATCGCCGACGGTCAGCGTCATGGCGCAGGCGTGCAGGCCGATGGTCAACCCGGACTTCTCGCTCTTGGCAGTATCGAAGGCGAACTTCCAGCGCTGCGGGGCAGGGCTGCGAAACAGCGCCACCACGCCGAACGTTCCGGCCTCGCGGGTAACCTTTTCCACGATTTCATAGCGCTGGCCGGGAATTAGAGTCATCTCTCTAACTTGCACCAGGTCAGCGCCCAGAGTCTTCTGCTCGCGTTGCGGGTCGATGAAGGTATCGAAGGGCGCCTGCAGAAAGCTGGTGGGATCTTTCAGCTTGTAGAGCCGGACCACGATGGCCGCGGGCCGGTTATCGGCCGCCGCATTGAGGTTGTTGCCGGCATACAGCTTGAGCGGGACTTCCCGCGGCGGCTTCTGTGATTCCGGCACGTTAGAGGGCTTGAGTCCTACCGCCTCCAGCGCGCCGCTGGCCGCGCCCGCCAGCAGCGTGCCGCCCACCGAGCACCCTGTCAGCACCGCGGCGCAGGCTGCCGCCGCCAGACCTGCAGCCAGCCTGGTTGGCACCGCCAGGGCGCTGCGACGCCGGCGTTGCGGTGCTGGTTCAATGCTCGGCGGCTGGCTGAATTCAATTTGGCGCATGACAGAATTTAGAAACATCTAATTCAGCAGTTGTGGACCGATACGACAAAACGGTAGAGAACTACCAAAAAGTACTAATGCTGACAATATCTGTCCATCTGTTGTCAGCCGTAAGCGGCAGAGTGTACTATTCCGGCCAATTCGGGTTCAACACAGTTCTAGCATTCTTGGCATTTGGCATTTTTTCCGAGCGCGAATCTCGCCAAGCCAGCCCGAATCGCCCCGCCGCAATCTTGAACTTTCACAAGAGACTCGCCGTGAACGACTACAAGCCCAAGTCAGGAATCCAACGCACCCTGGTGATGCTGGCCAGCTCCGCCGTGCTGCTAGCCGGCTGCGCAACCTCCAATCCGGGACCGCAGAGCGATGAGTCGTTCAAGCAGAGCATGTCCGAGGCCGAGGCGGCACTGACCAGCGGCCAGCGCGACCAGGCCATCAGCCTGTTCGAGCAGATCGCCAAGAACAACCCCACGCGCGAAGAGCCGTGGTCGCGCATGGCGCAGATCCAGTTCGGCGCCGAGCACTACCCGCAAGCAATCGTCGCGGCCGAAGAAGCGCTGCAGCGTGACGCCACTGACCGCAAGGCCAAGAGCGTGCTGGCGGTCAGCGGCCTGCGCGTGGCACGCCGCTCGCTGCAGGAACTGCGCGCCGACAGCGCCCTGGCTGGCGACGTGCGCTCCGACGCCCAGTTGCTGGCCCAGATGCTGCGCGACACGCTGGGTGAGCAAGTGCTGTTCCCCCGCGACAAGAACGCCGCGCCGGCGGCCAAGCCCGTGCCGCGCCGCCGTGCCGTCACCGGAAAGCCAGCGTCCGCGTCGGCGCAACCGGCGCAGCCCGCGGCTGCGGGCGGCGGCAGCGCAGACCCGTTCGGCGCCCTGCGCTGATCCTCAGACCGGATTCCGCCAGATCGGAGAGTAGTGATGGCCAAGAAAGAAAGTGTCCAGAAGCGCCTGCAGAAGGTGCGTCCCCCGCGCGTGCAACTGACGTACGACGTCGAGAAGGGCGACGCCATCGAGCAGAAGGAACTGCCCTTTGTCGTGGGCGTGGTGGCTGACCTGTCGGGTCAGTCCGAAGTGGCCCAGCCCAAGCTGCGCGACCGCAAGTTCGTCAATATCGACCGCGACAACTTTGACGACGTGATGGCCGGCATCGAGCCGCGCGCGGCGTTCCAGGTGCCCAACACGCTCTCGGAAGAAGGCGGCAAGTTTGGCGTGGACCTGAAGTTCCATTCCCTCGAAGACTTCAATCCGGAAGCCGTGGTCGAGCAGATCGAGCCGCTGCGCAAGCTGCTCGAGGCCCGCTCCAAGCTGGCCGACCTGCGCAACAAGCTGGCAGGCAACGACAAGCTGGAAGACCTGCTCTCGGAAGTGCTGACCAATACCGAGTCGCTGCAAAAGCTCGGTGCCAATGCCAGGAACGGTGGCGACGATGCTTGATAACCAGTCCGCTGCAGTGGCCCAGCCCGGCGCGGCTGTCGGCACGTTGAACCTGCTCGACACGATCGTCGAGCAGAGCAAGGTTGCAAAGTCGGATTCCGAACATGCCCGTGCCAAGGACATCATCGGCGAGCTGGTCAGCCAGGTGCTGGACGGGACCGTGGTGGTGTCCGACAACCTGTCGGCGACCCTGGATGCGCGCGTGGCCGAGCTGGATCGCCTGATCTCGGCCCAGCTCAGCGCCGTAATGCATGCGCCGGAATTCCAGAAGCTGGAAAGCACGTGGCGCGGCCTGTCGTACCTGGTGAAGGAAACGCAGACCGGCACGATGATCAAGATCAAGGCGTTGAACGCGACCAAGCGTGACCTGGTGCGTGACTTCAAGACCGCGATCGACTTCGACCAGAGCGCGCTGTTCAAGAAGGTCTACGAAGAAGAGTTCGGCACCTTTGGCGGCGCACCGTTCGGGGCGCTGATCGGCGACTACGAAATCACGCGCCAGCCCGAAGACGTCTATTTCATCGAGCAGATGTCGCACGTGGCTTCGGCCTCGCACGCGCCGTTCATCGCGTCGGCGTCGCCGGAGCTGCTGGGCCTGGAGACCTTCGCCGATCTCGGCAAGCCGCGTGATCTGGCCAAGGTGTTCGATACCGTCGAGTATGCCAAGTGGAAGTCATTCCGCGAATCCGAGGATTCGCGCTACGTCGGCCTGACCATGCCGCGCTTCCTGGGGCGCCTGCCGTACAACCCGAAGGACGGCACCACGGTCGAGGGCTTCAATTTCGTCGAGGACGTGGATGGCACCGACCATGGCAAGTACCTGTGGTGCAACGCAGCCTGGGCCTTCGGTGCGCGCTTGACCGCAGCCTTTGAGGATTTTGGCTGGTGCGCGGCCATTCGTGGCGTCGAAGGCGGCGGCCTGGTCGAAGACCTGCCGACCCATACCTTCAAGACCGACGACGGCGAGATCGCGCTCAAGTGCCCGACTGAAATCGCGATCACCGACCGCCGCGAGAAGGAGTTGAGCGACCTCGGCTTCATCCCGCTGGTGCACTGCAAGAACTCGGACTATGCCGCGTTCTTCGCCGCCCAGTCGGTGCAGAAGCCCAAGAAGTACAACACCGACAGCGCCAACGCCAACGCCGTGCTGTCGGCACAGCTGCAATACATCTTCTCGGTGTCGCGCGTCGCGCATTACCTGAAGGCCATGATGCGCGACAAGATCGGCAGCTTTGCTTCAGCGCAGAACGTGGAGAGCTTCCTGAACCGCTGGATCTCCCAATACGTTCTGCTCGACGATAACGCCAGCCAGGAGCAGAAGGCGCAATTCCCGTTGCGGGAAGCCTCGATCCAGGTGTCGGAGGTACCCGGCAAGCCGGGCACCTACCGCTCCGTCGCCTTCCTGCGCCCGCACTTCCAGCTTGATGAACTGTCAATCTCGCTGCGGCTGGTTGCGGATTTGCCGAAAGCGGCAAACTCCTGACCGCGATCCCTGCGGGGGAAAGCGGGCGCAGTACCTAGCAATGCCAGGAAACTGGCAAGAAGCCTAAATAGCGATTTTCATCGAGGGTCTTTCCATGAAGGATATCTACGTCAAGTTCGGCAGCCCGGCAATCAAGGGCGAATCGCAAGACAAGGATCACAAGGACTGGATCGAGGTCAATACCTGGAAGCACAGCATCACCCAGCCGCGTTCGGCCACCGCGTCCACCGCCGGCGGCCATACCGCCGAGCGCTGCGAGCACGGCGAGATGGTGTTCACCAAGGATCTGGACGTGGTCAGCCCGCTGCTGTACCAGCACGTGTCGGGCGGCACTACGTTCGACGAGGTCACCATCGACTTCCTGCGCGCCGACGGTGAAGGCAAGCGGGTCAAGTACCTGGAAATCAAGCTGAAGAACGCCATCCTGGGCGCGGTGTCGGCTAATGTCGTTGCCGAGGGCATCCCTAGCGACAGCTTCACGCTCAAGTACGCTGCCGTGCAGTGGAAGTACACGCAGCAGAAGATCGGCGGTAACCAGGGCGGTAACTCGCAAGGCGCCTGGAGCCTGACCAAGAACGACAAGACCTACTCGGTCTGACGTTCCTGCAGTCAAGCCTTGCCGCGGCAGCGTTGCCGCGGCATTTGCCTGTTCGCTCCCATGAAAGGCTTTGAGCCCAGCCTGCTCGACAAGCTCTTCGATGACGAGCCGCACGCGCCGCTGCCCAGCGCGCTGCGGCAATTGTCGCTGGAAGAGCTGAAAGCGACGGTCGCCCGCGATATCGAGTCGCTGCTGAATACGCGCATCGTCCATGAAGATGCCGATTTCAACGGCTTGCCCGAGTGCCGGCGGTCGCTGCTGACCTATGGGCTGAATGATTTCGCGGGGCTGAGCCTGGCCAGCTTCGATGACCGCCAGTACATCTGCCAGTCGTTGCGCAATGCGATCGAGCGCCATGAGCCGCGGTTGCAGAACGTCAACGTTGCGCTGTCGGTCAGCGAGCGGGCCACCAGCGTGCTGTGCTTTGGCATCAGCGCGGTACTGCTGGTGGGCCCTGCGCGCGAGCCGGTCAGCTTCGATGCCATGCTGCAGCCATCGACGCTGCAGTATTCGGTCACGCGAGGGCGGGGCTGAAGCGCGGCGTTGCGCAGGCGTGCTTTGGGCAATGAAGCCGTTGCCAGCCATCGGAAGCCGACGACCACCAAGACAGCGCCAACCACGCCATTAGCGTCACCCACCGGCCAGACAGAATGGAAGACTTGCTGCCATATTACGAACGCGAACTGGCCTTTCTGCGCCGGTATTCGCGCGACTTTGCCGAGCGCTATCCGAAGATTGCGGCGCGCCTGGCAATGTCGGCCGATGGCTGCGACGATCCCCACGTCGAGCGGATGATCGAATCGTTCGCCTTCCTGTCCGCCCGCATCAGCAAGAAGCTCGATGACGAATACCCCGAGTTTACTGAAGCGCTGCTGGAGGTACTGTATCCGCACTACCTCAGCCCGTTCCCGTCATGCTCGATTGCGCATTTCGACGTAGCCGGCATGGCCGCGCAGCTGAGCGCGCCGGTCACGGTGCCACGCGGCACGTTGCTGACCACGCGCCCGGTGCGCAAGGTGGAGTGCCGGTTCCGTACCGCCTATGACGTGACCTTCCTGCCGTTGCGCGTCGCTGCTGCCGGCTTCGAGCGGGCGGTGTCCGCGCCGTCGACGGTCAACCTGCCCAAGGGCGCCACGGGCGCCATCTCGATCGAGCTGGAATACCTCGGCGAGCAGGGTGGCTTCGATGCGCTGGGCCACAAGGCGGTGCGCGTGTACCTGGACGGCGAGCCGTCCTTCGTGGCGGCGCTGGGCGACGCACTGTTCCTGCACGTGGCCGCGGCGTATGTGGAAGAGCGCGCCGGTGTGTGGAAGCGACTGCAGCGCGTGCCGCTGCGCGAGGTCGGCTTTGGCGCGGAAGAGGCGCTGATCGACACCCCGGCGCGCTCGCATCCGGCATACCGCCTGCTGAGCGAACATTTCGGCTTTGCCGAGAAGTTCAACTTCGTCGATATCGACCTGGATCCGGTGCAGCGCGCGCTGTTGCCCGGGGCCGCCGCCCGCCGCGTGACCCTGCACCTGGTGTTGACCGATGTCCGCAGCGACAGCAACACCGCGCGCCTGCTAGAAGGGCTTGGAGCTGCCCACCTGCGCCTGCACTGCACACCGGTGGTCAACCTGTTCCGGCAAAAGGCCGACCCGATCCGCATCGAGCATACCGCCACCGCTTATCCGGTGGTTGCAGACAGCCGCCGCGCGCATGGCTTCGAGATCTATTCGATCGACCAGGTGCAACTGGTGCGTGAAACCGCCGCCAGCCACGACGTGGTGGAGTTCCGGCCGTTCTATTCATTGCACCATGGCGAAGATCCGGGCCGGGCCGGGCACTACTGGATAGCTCGCCGCAATGCCCTGGTCGCGGAGCGCAGCCCGGGCTTCGAGACCGAGATCTCCATCGTCGATTCGGACTTCGATCCCGCCAGCCCGCGCACGGAAACGCTGAGCCTGAGCGTGACCTGCACCAACCGCGACCTGCCCGCGCTGCTGGCGTTTGGCCAGCCGGATGGCGACCTGACCATGGAAGGCAGCTCGATTGCCCGCCGCATCGGTTTCCTGCGCAAGCCGACTCCGTCGATGCGGCTGAGCAGCGGGCGCTCGTCGCAATGGCGGCTGGTTTCTCTGCTGGCGCTGAATCACCTGTCCCTGGTGCAGAACGGGCTGGCCACGCTCAAGGAAATGCTGCGCCTGCATGACCTGCCGCGCAGCGCAATCTCGGCGCGGCAGATCGAAGGCATTGTCGGCCTTGACTACAAGCCGACAACGCAGTGGCTCGCCGGCAAGCCCTTCGCCACCTTCGTACGCGGGCTCGAGATCCAGCTGACGTTGGATGAAGACGCCTTCGTCGGCACCGGGCTGCATCGCTTTATCCGGGTCATGGACCACTTCTTTGGCCTGTATGTCCACCTGAACAGCTTTGTGCAGCTGGTCGCGGTATCGCGCCGCGGCGGCAAGGAACTGGCAAGATGCGCACCCCGCAGCGGCGAATCGATCCTGGTGTAATCCGCACGCTGCTGCGGCAACCTTACCGCTTCGAGTTCTTCCAGGCGGTGCGGTTGCTCGAGCTGCACTATGCGCGCGAAGGTGCGGGCGTTCCGGAGCAGGTGCTGGCCACGCGCGTTGCCTTTCGCAATACGTTGTCGCTGTCGTTCCCGCCGAGTGAGCTGCAATCCATCGAGCCTGCCTCTGCGCTGAACGGGGCGCTGGAGAGCGAAGATGCCTTCGCGCGGGCTCTGGCAGACGGCGCGCTGGACAAGGTTTCGATCACGCCAACCTTCTTCGGCATGCTCGGGGCCCAGGGCGCGCTGCCGCTGCACTACACCGAGATCGTGTCGGAACGCGAAACCCTGCGCCGCGACCGCGCCGCACGCGCCTTCTTCGATATCTTCTCCAACCGCGCCACCGCGCTGTTCTACCAGGCGTGGAAGAAGTACCGGCTGCCGTTCCAGCACGAAGTCGATCGCAACCGGCATTACCTGCCACTGTTGCTGTCGCTGGCCGGCATGGGGGACAAGTCCATGCGGCGCGGCTTGTCGGCCACGGCAGGGGTCGTGCATGACGAGGCGCTGGCCGGATATGCCACCGCCGCGCGCCACCGGCCGGTCTCGGCCGCCTACCTGCAGCAGGTGCTGTCCGATTATTTCCGGGCTGACGTGCGCGTGGAGCAGTTTGTCGGCGGCTGGTATCAAGTGCCGCCGTCGCAGTATTCGCGGCTGGGCGGCACCAACAATCTGCTGGGCGCCACCGCACTGGCCGGGACGCGTGTCTGGCAGCGTGACCTGCGCGTGCGCATCTGGATGGGGCCGCTGGGGCGCGAGCAGTATCGCAACTTCCTGCCCGGCGCCGAAGGGGCCCTGGCCCTGCGCAAGATGGTCACGGTGCTGTGCGGCGCCACGCTGGAATACGAAGTCGGCCTGATCCTGCGCGCAAAGGACGTTTCCGGCTGTGAACTGGGCGCGGAGGGCAGCGGCAGGCTGGGCTGGGATACCTTCCTCAGCACGAGGCCGGCTGGCCAGGACCGCAGCGATGCCCGCTATACGCTTGCGCCTGTGCACTGAGCGCGGATCCGCTTTTCTCAACCACGCGCACCCCCAACGCAATTCAGACTTACCGGAGCCCTAGCCGCCATGGCCATTCCCCTCAAGACGTTGATCGCCAAACTGAACGCCAGCTGCCGGCAGGCCGCCGAACGCGCCGCGTCGCTGTGCATGGCGCGCGGCAACTATGAGGTCGACCTGGAGCACCTGTTCCTGGCGTTGCTGGAAAACGCGCGCAGCGATTTCTCGGTGGCGGTGCGCGCCAGCGGGATCGACCCCTCGGCGCTGCAGCGCGACCTGGAAGCGGAGATCGCGCGCTTCAAGAACGGCAACACGCGCACGCCGGCATTTTCTCCCTACCTGCCCAAGCTGTTCGAGCACGCATGGCTGATTGCCTCGCTCGACTCGCAGACCACCCGCATCCGCTCCGGCCATCTGCTGCTGGCACTGCTGACAGAGCCTGCGCTGGCGCCGCTGGCGGTGCGGGGCTCGCATCGCTTTGCAGAGTTCGACGCGGATCGCCTCAAGCACGATTTCGACAAGCTGACCGCCGGTTCCGAAGAGCGGGAGCAGGCGGTGGACATTGCCGATGGCACTGCGGCCCAGGCAAGCGCCAACGGTGGCACTGCGGCTCCCGCGCTGACCGCTACGCCGGCACTTGACCAGTTCACCGTCGACCTGACCCAATCGGCCCGCGATGGCCGCATCGACCCGGTGATCGGACGCGACGCAGAGATCCGCCAGGTCATCGACATCCTGATGCGGCGCCGGCAGAACAACCCCATCCTGACTGGCGAGGCCGGTGTCGGCAAGACCGCGGTGGTCGAAGGCCTTGCCCAGCGCATCGCCGTGGGTGACGTGCCGCCGCCGCTGCAGGGCGTGACCGTGCGCACGCTCGACATGGGCCTGCTGCAGGCCGGCGCCAGCGTCAAGGGCGAGTTCGAGAATCGCCTGAAGAACGTGATCGAGGAGGTCCGCAAGAGCCCGCAGCCGATCATCCTGTTTATCGATGAAGCCCATACCATCATCGGCGCGGGCGGGCAGGCCGGCCAGAACGATGCCGCCAACCTGCTCAAGCCGGCGCTGGCGCGCGGCGAGCTGCGGACCATCGCCGCGACCACCTGGAGCGAGTACAAGAAGTACTTCGAGAAGGACGCCGCACTGGCGCGGCGCTTCCAAGTAGTCAAGGTCGACGAGCCCAGCGAGACCCTGGCGGCGGCGATGCTGCGCGGCATGGTGCCGCTGATGGAGCGCCATTTCGGCGTGCGCGTGCTGGACGAAGCCATCACTGAGGCAGTGCGCCTGTCGCATCGCTACATCAGCGGCCGACAGCTGCCGGACAAGGCGGTCAGCGTGCTTGATACCGCTTGCGCCAAAGTGGCGCTCGGGCAAAACGCCACGCCAGGCGCGATCGAAGATGACCGCAAGGCGCTGGAGCGCCTGGGCGTGGAGTTGGCCGCGCTGCAGCGCGAACAACGCGCCGGCGCCGGGCACACGGAGCGGCTGGAAGCGCTGGAAGCGCAGCGGACCGAGCTGGAGCAGCGCGTCACCGCTGCCGATGCGCGCCTGGCGCAGGAGCGCGAACTGGTAGCGCGCATCCAGGCGCTGCGCACCGCGCGGGAGCAGGGCAGCGAGGCCGATGCGGAGGCTTCTGAACCGGCAATGGCCGCAAACAGCGATGTCGTGGCAATCCCTCGCAAGGGCACTCGCAAGGGAGCTGCAGCGGCTGCGGAGCCGGATGAACTCGACCGGCTGCTGGCCGAGTTGCGCACCCTCCAGGGTGAAGCCCCGATGGTGCCGTTGCAGGTGGACGGGCACGTGGTTTCCGAGATCGTGTCGGCATGGACCGGGATTCCGCTTGGCCGCATGGTCAAGGATGAGCTGCGCACCGTGCTGAACCTGAAGCCGTTGCTGGCCGCACGCGTGATCGGACAGGACCACGCATTGGACGCGATTGCGCAGCGCGTACGCACCGCCACCGCCAACCTGGAAGATCCCAACAAGCCGCGCGGCGTGTTCCTGTTCGCCGGCCCGTCCGGCGTGGGCAAGACCGAGACGGCGCTGGCGCTGGCCGACATCCTCTACGGTGGCGAGCGCAAGCTCATCACCATCAACATGAGCGAGTACCAGGAAGCGCACAGCGTGTCGGGATTGAAGGGATCCCCGCCGGGCTATGTCGGTTACGGCGAGGGCGGCGTGCTGACCGAGGCCGTGCGCCGCAACCCCTACAGCGTGGTGTTGCTGGACGAGATCGAGAAAGCCCACCCGGATGTGTTGGAGATGTTCTTCCAGGTGTTTGACAAGGGCGAGATGGACGACGCCGAAGGGCGGCCCATCGATTTCCGCAACACCATCATCATCCTGACGTCGAATGTCGGCTCGTCGGCGATCATGCAGGCCTGCCTGAACAAGCCCCCGGAGGAGCTGCCTGATGCGGACGCGCTGGCCGAGATGCTGCGGCCGACGCTGTACAAGGCGTTCAAGCCTGCATTCCTCGGGCGTACCAAGGTAGTGCCGTACTACCCGATCCCGGACGACGTGCTGGTGGAGATCATCACGCTCAAGCTGGGCCGCATCCGCGACCGTGTGGCGGCCAACCACAAGGCCGAATTCCAGTGGGACAACGCGCTCATCGAGGCGGTGCTGGCGCGCTGCACCGAAGTGGATGCCGGCGCGCGCGCCGTGGACCATATCCTGAACGGCACGCTGCTTCCGGAAATCGCGCAGACCGTGCTGGTGCGCATGGCCGAGGGTGGTGGCGTCGACAAGATCAAGGTCACCACCGGCAAGAACGGTGAGTTCAAGTACCGCATCAGCTGATATCGGCATGCGCAGACTCGTGACATCGCAGGAGTAATTCATGGTTTCAGCGACCGACCTGGCCAAACTGCTTGGCGCCGCATTTACGCAGGCCAACCGCTTGCTGCGCCTGCAGACGCCCCTGGGGCAAGACGCGCTGATGCCCGAACAGCTGCAGGTGTCAGAGCAGCTGGATGGCTGCGGGTTTCGCATCGAACTGACGGCGGTATCGGACAACGCCGGCATCGAAGCGCAAAGCCTGCTCGGCCAGGCCGTGCGCGTGGACCTGCTGACGCAGCGCAGCCGCACCGCGTTGCGGCCCTTCCATGGCCACGTCACGCGCTTTGAGCGCGTGGGCGCCAACGGCGGGCTGGCGCGCTACCGGATCGTGGTCGAGCCATGGCTGGCCTTCCTGCGCCACCGCCGCGACAGCTTCCTGTTCCAGGACATGTCGGTGATCGAGGTGGTGGACAGCGTGTTTGGCGATTACAACGGCCAGGGCAAGCTGGTGCCGGCGTGGCGCTGGGCGCTGCGCGATGCTGCGGCTTATCCACGCCGCAGCATCGTCACGCAGTACGAAGAAAGTGACTTCGATTTCATAACGCGCCTGCTCGCCGAAGAGGGCTTGTTTTACTACTTCGAACACGAAGCCGCCGACGGTGAGGCACTTGGCACGCACCGCATGGTCATCGCCGATGCCAACGATGTCTTCCAGGACAACGAACAGGCCAGCATCCGCTTCGGCCGCGCCGATGCCACCGCCGCCGAAGACGTGATCGACCGCTGGCAAGGCGCGCGCAGGCTGCAGACCAATGCGGTGGCCGTGGCCAGCTGGGACTATCGTGCCAAGGCGGTGCGCAGTGCCGAGGCCGGTGCACCGACCGAAGGCAATTCAGCCGCGCCGGCCTTGCAAGACACCGACTACCCCGGCCAATACTGGTTCGAGGACGGCGAGCAGGCGCAGCGCCATGCGCGGCAACTGGTGGAGGCGCTGGAAGTGCGGCGCCTGTCGTTCTCTGGCGAGGGCAGCGTACGGACGCTGGCGCCCGCCAGCCGCTTCATGCTGACCGGCCACTTTGACTACGAGCGCGTGCAGGGAGACGACGAACGCCGCTTTGTCGTTCTGGCGGTGACGCACGCGGCCCGCAACAACCTGAACGAGCGCTTCCGGGGGGTCATCGATCAATTGCTCGGGACCGGCCAGACTACCGCTGCGCCTGCCAAAGGGACCACGGCCGCCGCGGACGTGCCGTTCTACCGCAACCAATTTACGGTAGTGCCGGCAAAGATCCCATACCGCCCGCAGCAGCTTGACGGACATGGCCGGCAACTGCACCCTCGGCCTACCGTCACCGGCGCCCAGACTGCCATCGTCATCGGCACGGACGGTCCCGTGCATACCGACCGCGACCATCGGGTAAAAGTCCAGTTCCACTGGCAGCGCGGTGGCCGCTCGGCCAGCCGGCTGTCTCATCCCGCCGGCGACGACAACGCCCGCGCCGAAGCCGGATTGGGCACCTGGGTTCGCGTAGCCACCCCGGTTGCCGGCGCCAACTGGGGCGGCGTGGCACTGCCGCGCGTCGGCCAGGAAGTGGTTGTGGAATTCCAGCATGGCGACATCGATCGGCCGGTGGTGATCGGCGCCGCCTACAACGGCCGCGGCCAGGCCAGCGCCCAGTACAACCAAAACCAGACCGGTGCCGGCAATGCAACCGGCAATGCCCCGGCGTGGTTTGCTGGCAGCAGTGAGGCTGCCGATGGCAAGCAGGACGGCGGCGCCCAGCCCAACGGGCAGCAAGGCCACGCCCACAATGCGGTGCTGTCCGGTATCAAGACCCAGGCACTCGGGAACAGCCAGGACGGGACCGGCGGCTATAACCAGCTCGTCTTCGACGATACCTCGGGACAAAGCCGCACCCTGCTATCCACCACGCAAGCGACCTCGGCGCTGACGCTGGGCCATCACCTGGAACAGCGCGACAACGCCCGCCAGGCAGCACTCGGCCACGGAGCCGCGTTGGAAACGGCGGACAGCGGCGTCTTGCGAGGCGGTTCGGGCATGCTGCTGACCGCGCACGGTGCGGACACCAGCGTGCCCTTGCTCGACAGCGAGGGCGCTGCAACGCAGATAGAAGCCAGCACTGAACTGCTGACCTCGCTGGCCGATGTCGCGCGCAAGCAAAAGGCGGATTTGCCGGACGAGCCCGCTCCGGCCGAACTTCCGGCCATCGCTCAGTTGAAGCACACCACTGAGGTCTTGCGTCATACGGAAGCGGCGGCGGATGGCAAGGCCAATGCCACTGCCACTGCCTACAACGAGCCCCACCTGCAGGTATCAGCGCCCAATGGCATCGCCGCTACCACGCCCGCCGATGCGGTGCTGGTCGCGGGTACGCAGCTGACGCTGGCGGCGCAGAAGGATGCCAATGTGGCGGCGGCCGGGAATTTGTCGGTGGCGGTGGCTGACGGGTTGAGTTTGTTCACCCATGGCAAGGCCGGGGGAGAGTCCGGTGCGGGGATTGCCATGCACGCGGCGAGCGGGAAGGTCGGTGTTGCCAGCTTGCAGGGCCAGGGACGCATTGCCGCTGAAAAGCTGGTAACGGTGTCCTCGTCTCAGGGGGCGGTCAATGTGCAAGCGAAGGAGCATGTGTTGTTGAATGCTGCCGGGGCGCAGATCCGGGTGCTGGGGAATACGATTGAGGTGCATGCGCCGGGGATGACTACATTTAAGGGGGCACAGCATTTGTTTGTGGGGCCGCGGGGTGGTGGAGCAGGGATAGAGCTGCCAACAGGAAACTACAAGGGCTGCGCTGCGGCGTTGGCTGGTGCCACCCAGGGCGGTGCGGCCTTTGCGTGAGGCGGTAATGGATAAAGATGCGCTTCAATCGCGGCTCCGAGATACGTTGTTCAGTGACATCGATCAGATGGAAGGGGCAAAACTCTATGTTCTTGTCGACACGGTTCTGCATGATCCTCTGGCACGAGTGCCTGCCCGTGAAAAAGCGGTGTCTTTGCCTATCTCGTACGCGGGAATTCCTTCTGACCGTCGTCCCTACTTAGCACCGCTTGGCGATATAGGCCGTGACTTTTCGTTAGACGACAGCCTTAGTGTTGCCATCGAGCAAGCCCTTCGCGAAGAGGACCACCGTGAATTTGGTAGATCCGTTTGCGGGTGGGTCGCAAGTCATGCCACCACCGAGATACTGGCTAAGCGATTGGCGGAGTGTTCGGTAATGGGTGTCAACTACCAACGTAGGCTTTTCCGCTATTGGGATCCGCGTGTCCTTGATCTGCTGTCTTGGGCCCTAACGTCGAAACAGCGCGAGAATTTCTTCTCTTGCGCGTCAGGATGGTGGTGGTTGGGGCGAGATGCCAGCTTAAGGAAGGTGATTGCTCTCGAGTCGGATTCTTGGTGTTCAAGTCAAGTTGTCTTGGGCAACGAACAATTGCAGGTCCTGATGCTTGCCGAATCCACCAATCGTACCCTCGATGTATTGCAGGACATGGATCACGCGTCGTTTACGTCGGAACTGCAGCAACGTGTCGCCAAGGCCATGAGGAAGGCTGTCGAAACGTGGGAACTTGATACGCAGGAAGAGCAAATACGCTATGCGCTGTTTGCTGTCTTGATTGGGCCGGAATTTGATGCGCATCCACTGGTACGCGGGGCTATGTTGAAGGCCAAGGAGGAGCGCAGGTCGCCTTTGAGTGGTCTTGACGCCTTTACTGATGATTGGTGGAGTTCCTTAAAGGTCGAATTGCAAGGCGCGCAGTTGGTGCGGGATGGAGTATAAGCATGTCGGAAACAGGAATTGCAGTCGCAGTACAAAAGGCGTCGACAAATAGCCGTGCGGGCGGACGAGGTAGGTGTCCGGATTGCGTAAAGGAAGGCCTCGCCGTGCTGCCCACATTGATTGGTGTGCTGCCTAAGGCCGTCAAGTCTGATCCGTTCCCCGTGCTCAGAACCCAGGCAGGCACTGAGATTGACATGCTAGCGAAAGCTGTTAGTGCTGGCGAGCTCGCCGAAAGCTGGAGCTACCTGCGAGCGGTCCTGGCAGGCTACCTTTATGTGCTGAAGCCAGACAAGACATGGGACGCATATCTCATCGATTCGTCTGGCCTGTTGCGATCGATGCCTGCTGCGGCGTTACCGGGAAATCCTTGTGAGCGAGAGCCGTTGGATGCACCAACCGCTTGCAAGCGCGATGAGCATAACCCAGTTGCTCTGCAGGTATTGGTCTTGAATCCCCAAACAACGCCGAAGGTATGGATTGCATATAGCCGCTACCGTTGGGCCGATGATGTACTGAAGAATTACGCTGAAAATAAGGGTGGATGTCGTGACCGTCGAATGATGGAAATTGACGTGGTAGCGATGGCCGCCGGCGATGTCGGCAAGGGGAGGACCGTTCCAAGCGCGCTGAATATGCGGCCCGACCTCGGGAATTACGTTGCGGACTACGCCTCTCCTGCGGCCATTAGCAAGCTCAACGAAGCTCTGTTGGAACCGCTTCATTCACGTAGCGCGGATGCGCAACAGACTGCATCAGTGGGAGCTCCTTGGTATCTTCCAAATGCCAAGCCGATCTCGCCACTGTTGACCTCGCTAGCCAACTCTGGCAACAAGGGCTCCGAACTTGCACGGCAGATGGCAACTATGTCGCAGAAGACGCCCGGCAAGACCGGTGTAATTCTAGCGCTGCCGGATCCAGTGGGTGTCACGAGCCAGCTCAACTGGTACAGAAACCGCTTAACAGCTGAGTTGGCTGCCATGAATGGCGTAGGCAACGAAGATATCGCGAGAAAGCGAATTATCGCGGAGGTTATTGCCGGAATTGTGCAGAGTGCCAAAGAGGATCCGGGCTGGTTCAACAGCTATGGCCCGGATCGATATCTGAAGCATATTAACCAGCCGGCGTGGGAAGCAGCAAAGCGTGAGGCAGATGCGATTAAGGCTCTCAATGCTCGGATTGAGCGCGCTAGCGATGATTTTGTGAGATGGAAAGAGTCGCAGCAGTGGGCTCAGATTCAGCGCGAGGATTTCTCAGAGACCAGTGCAGTAAGTGCGCTCGATTTAGAACGTATGGTGTCGATTTGCGTGTGCGGATCCGGGTTGACAAAAATCGAGCATGAAAAGGTATGGGAGCCCGTCCTAAGGGGCGTTAAGGCGAAGGAAGACAATTGGTTTGAGCGAGGTCTCTCTGCCCTGCATACGGACTTTCAGCAGTATCTGACGGAACAAAAGAAGGAAGATAAGGTTTATGATTCCGTCAAAGGCGCAACTGCATTGGCCAAAGATTGGTCAGTTGAGGGGATAAAGAAGGTAAATGAATTCCGGGCTGCTATCCGTGCAAAGCGTGCAGCGAATGACGCGACCGCCGCGCTAATCGAAACGGTAGCTGGTCGAATGGGGAGACTGCTGAGCCGAGACCCGGAGGCTTATCAAAAACTAATGCGTCGGGTGGCGATGACGCTCGTTGTACGCGCAGATGTCGTTCCTCAGCCAGTGGTGGTGAGGGGGCCATTTGAGCGGATGGCGCAACTGATTATGGCTGTAGGAAGCGGCGAGGCAAGGCTTTCTGCAAAAGCTCCGCTTCAAATGGCGCCTAAAAATGGTCGAGGCCCCTACTTGTCTACCCAAGGCAGCCTTGGGCAGCGAGGGTGGGCATTGTCTGAAGCGGTAGAGGGAGCTGTGCTCTTTGAGGCGCCGGGAAGAAACGCGACGGGCGTGACCGCTGCGTGGATCGTGCAGCGGGTTCAAGCTGGGGATGGAAAACTGAGCGCGGACATGATGCGTCAGTTTGGCTTGAGAGAATTGGAGTTAGCTGCAGCACGCGCAGCGGGTTCGCGGATTGGAGCACCGAATCCGTGGCTGGACAATGCCCTTACTCTTCGTAGTACAGGTGTAGATGCTGTGCTTTCGGCCGGCGTAGTCTTTTTCCAAATTAACGCGTTCAATAACGCTTTGGTGGATTTGGGCAAAGCACAGGACGGATGGGGAAAAGCGGAAGCGGGAGTCGGCATGGCGACAGCGGTTTTATCATCGGTGGGTGCGGGGTTGGAGATTGCAGGTGCAATTTCCATTCTCCGCGGAGTGGCCAAGGAAAGCGTCATGCCAAGGATGATCGTGGCGTCCCGGTTTGGTGCGGTAGCGGGTTTCGTCGAGGGTGCTTACCTTATAATTAAAGGAATCAACAAGATCTATAAGAAGGACTATGATTCGGGCCTGTGGACGATTGGCACAGGTATCTTTGTAGCGGCCGCCGGCGTTTCGGGAGTTGGCGCTGCTACCGCAGCTGCAACTGGAGGAAGTGTTGCGATTCTTGGTTTGAGTCTTGGACCCGTCGGCTGGGCTTTGCTTACCATCGCATTGATCGGCGTGTCACTGTATTTCGCCTGGCAGGCATTTGTAACCGATGATGAAAATTTCCTCCCCGTAGAATATTGGTTGGATAACGGAGTGTTCGGCAAAGGCGAGTTGCGAGCGCTAGGTGATAAGAACGCCTGTTACGATCCGAAAAGAAAGGGGGTATTCCCGTTCGCCAGGTTGGATGAAGAAATTCTCGTACTGAATCGGATGATGCTTGTCGCCAGCGCAAAGCTGAATGTTGCGTCGGATTCCAAAGGGATTGGTATCGTCGCTACATACGAAGTAGCACTTCCGCGTTATGCTGACGGTAGTCGTCTGGCGATCGCATTCACTGCAGTTGATGCAGAGGGAAAGCGCAAGTCCGTTGGTGAAATTCTTTGTGAGGATGGTAAACCAAATGCGACCCGTTCCACAATTAGTGCAAAGTTGACAGGTATGCAAGAGGGTCCGATCTTGAAGATCGAGCCGAAGAGTAGTGTAATGAGGCTATCTGGGATGTTTGCTACCATGCAGGAAGGCTTTATTACCAAGGTAATCAACAAATTTTCTGGTCGATCGGACGTGATATACGCCGAGCGATTTGAAATGACGGTCGATTATTGGCCGGATCGGAATTATATGAAGATGCTGCAAACTAGTCTAGTGATTGCGCGTCCCGAAAAATGAAGGTAGATGTATGAAAGGGACAGATATATATATAAAAGCACAGTTGCTTGGATTGAAATGCCTTCCGCATGAAAGTGGTGCGTGGGGCTTTCTGTTGCCCCGAGGGAAAGAGCAAGCCACACATGAGCCTGACGCTCATGAGCAAGTACAGGATATCAACCCTGCTTACCTGACTTTCGTTGATAGTGAGATGAACGTTGATCAGGGAATGTGGCTGACAATTGGTATTTTCATATCCAGTTATATGCTTCTTGGGGCGGTAACTTTTCTGCCTCCTCTTCTTGCGCGCGGCACACCTTTTGGTGTGCTGGCGGTTGTTATAGGTGTTTTTCTGTCAGCTATAGTCGGACCTGCTGTTCTAGTGTATAAAGTTGTGACTAACCCTATAAAGCCACCAGTGGTTATTAGTCGTAAGGCTCGTAGGGTGTATGTGTGGCGAGGTAAGAAGATCGGTTGGCGTACACTGAACCTCGATTCGTCGTACCCATTTATATTTCGTTCGAAACTTGTTTCCACGGCAGGTGTGACTACCATATACACATTGCAGCTCGCTCAAATCGATGCAAACCGAGCCATTGTTGAGTCTGCTGTCCTTGGACCGTTTTCGCGGATACCAGATGAATGCGGACGACAATGGGAGTTCATTCGTCGATACATGGATGCGGCGCCGGATGAAGTGCCGCCTGTGCTTGCCCAGCCTCCAATTAATGACATGCGAGCAACTTTAGCAAGGATGGATCGGATCGGTTCCAGCGGCCTAGTGAATCGAGATTTTCGATTGAAGAAGAGCTTGTTCGCGTTGTGCTATTTCTGCTTTCATGGGATTGTCAGTTACTGGTGGTTGCGAGCAGCTGCATGGTTGCAGTGCCGTGGAAAATATCCAGAATATTCTGCAGAAATGGGAAGTGCGATGACATTTGATGAGCCTAATGCGTATCGCAGAGAGCCGCTGTCTGCCATTGAGCAAGCCGCCTTTGAAGGAAGGCTGACCCACCTGCGAATCAGGTGGGCAATTGTTGGTATTTTATCAACGTTGTTGTGGGGCGGTCTGTGGCTAATTATGGCAAGCCCTATGGCGACGATATGGGGCTCCCACTAGGATGAACGCCGCTGTCGGCTCCGTGCTGCGGCATGGCTGGAGCAAAATGCCGTGCGTCCTGAGTATCCACAGGAGTTGGTTCTTTGCATGGGAGGGGCTCGCGAAAACCCTTACCGCAGAGAGCCATTGACAGGGTTGGAAAAGGCCGCGTTCGAGGGAAGGCTACCTCGGCTTAGGTTCCGATGGGCAATCGTAGGCATCGTATCGACGCTCCTATGGGGCGGGGGATGGCTGACGTTGGTGGTAGGCTTTACTTCGCTTGCCTGAGGTGGCCTTCGAACTTGTTGATAGGGAAAGCATGGAAGAGGGTGAATACGCGGGTTGGCTCACTCGCTATACGGTGAGCCGGCCGTTACGTGAGTACGAAGTAGCTGAATATCTGGATACCAAGCAGCCAGCTTCAACGGACCTGTCAGAGATTTTGTGTTTAGGGCATAACATGTCGCCAAGGAGCATGTATGCCACGCAGAACCAAGACGAGCCAGGCCGCCGACCGTGAGTTGCCGACCATCCCTGAGGAGTTGATTGCCCATTTCGTCAAGGGCCCGATGACTGCCGAGGCGGTCCAAGACGCTTCGATGGCGTTCAAGAAGGCCCTGATCGAACGCGCCCTGGGCACTGAGCTCGGCCATCACCTAGGCTACGCGGCTGGCGCCGAGCGCCCGGCCGGCACGGTCAACCAGCGCAATGGCAAGAGCGCCAAGACCCTTCTGACCGACGACGGCCCGCTGCGGATAGACATTCCGCGCGACCGCGACGGCAGTTTCGATCCAATTCTGATCCCCAAGCACGAGCGGCGCTTCACTGGGTTCGACGACAAGATCATCGCCATGTACGCCCGCGGCATGACCGTGCGCGAGATCCAGGCGTTCCTGGCCGAGCAGTACGGCACCGAGGTATCGCCCGAGTTCATCAGCTCGGTGACCGATGCGGTCATGGACGAGGTCACCACCTGGCAGGCCCGCCCGCTGGAGGCGATGTACCCGGTGGTGTTCTTCGACGCGCTGCGGGTCAAGATGCGCGAGGACGGGGTGGTGCGCAACAAGGCCGTCTACCTTGCCTTGGGCGTGCTGCCCGACGGCACGCGCGACATCCTGGGCCTGTGGATCGAGAGCACCGAAGGCGCCAAGTTCTGGATGAAGGTGTTCAACGACCTGAAGACTCGTGGCACGCAGGACATCCTGATCGCGGTCACCGATGGCCTCAAGGGCATGGAGCAGGCCCTGAACGCGGTGTTCCCACACACGACGCTACAGACCTGCATCGTGCATCTGATCCGAAACAGCTTAGGCTACGCCGGTTGGAAAGAGCGCCGGGTCGTGGCGGCGGCGCTTAAGCCCGTGTACACCGCGCCCACTGTTGAGGCGGCGCTGGCCGAGTTGGCGGCCTTCGAGCAGGGAGAATGGGCTAAGAAGTATCCCCCCATTGCCGCATCCTGGCGTCGCGCCTGGGATCAGGTGATCCCGTTCTTTACGTTCCCGCCGGCAATCCGCAAGATCATCTACACGACCAACGCCATTGAGAGCATCAATGCGCAATTGCGCAAGATCATCAAGACCCGGGGACACTTCCCCAGTGATGAAGCGGCAACGAAGCTGCTATGGCTAGCCTTGCGCAACATCACCGGCAAGTGGGGCAGTTCAACGCATGACTGGAAGGCTGCCATGAACCAGTTTGCGATTCTCTATGAGGAGCGCTTCACCCACCCGCATCGCTGAGATAATGCTGGCTCACCGGTCAAGTCGACGGTGAGCCTTTAACTGCCCTGAACACAAAAACCCTGACAGGCCCGCTTCAACACTTCCACCCAACGACCACGGCGTGTTGGCCATGAATTCGACTTTCGTTGAGTACGTGGACAGACACTTCCTGCAGCGTGGTTGGGCGGCCATGGGCGCAACACCATTCGTTGGCATGGGTCTGGCATTTTCTGGCCATATCGCGTCAACGATGTACAGACTTCGGGACGACGGCACCGCGCGGGACGCAGCCTTCATCACTGCCGATCGGATATTTCTCACCGCGTGGTTGGTGTTTACGTTCTGCGTAATCAAGTTCATCTGGCTCAAAGACTTCTTCTGCTACACCCACTACCCAATCCGCTTCAACCGCAAGAACAGGATGGTCTACGTCTTCCGGCACAACGGTCCGGGCGGTGTGCTGACCGTACCTTGGGACACGGCGTACTTCTACATCGGCCGCTCCAGTCCGGCCGCTGGGGACCAGGGCCACTACACCTTCGACCTGCGTTGCAACGTCCTGGACGATCAACGCATGGTGTGCGGTACCTTCGCTGTCGGCATGGATGGCAGCAGCAGCCGCGGTGCGGTACTGGAACATTGGGAGATGGTGCGTCGCTATATGGAAGAAGGCCCGCAGAGCCTGCCGTTCCCACCGCTAGCGCTCACCGTTTCGACAGAAACAACGCTGCGCAATATGGTGATCACGCAGGTCGGTGGTCAGTTTTCGGGCCTTCTTAGCATCCTGATGCTGCCCATCACTTTGCCATGGGCGCTGTTTCGCTACCTTGCCATGAAGACATGCAAGCGTCCTATATGGCCTGAGGATGTGGAGAATGCATGCGCAATCGACCCGCAGGATCCCTTCATTCTGGAGGAGCCCAGTTATGCCGGCAACGCGAAGACCGGCGGGCCTGAAGGAGACGAGCGGTTGCTGGCATACCGCGAACAGGCTGTGAAGATGGCCCTTGAATACGATGCCGAGCGCAGGAAGCGGCTTGGTCCAGACGGGACTGCCGCTTGATCCGACCGGCACCCGCACTCAGTGGCACAGCAGCTACATACCCCCGCGCATACCCGAAAGCGCCGCACCAACAAATATGACCCACGACAGGGCGGCGCCGACAGGCAGCGATATGGCGGCGCTGCCCAGGCTCGTAACAGCGAGCCGCCGGTTGCCACGCAGCGCGGCAATCGCTGCAACGGGCAGTGCGGCGGCACCTACGAGCGCGGGAATCACCATCCTGGTCAGTGAAGGCTGATTTCCGCCGGCGATCAGCGCGAGGAATGCGGTCACCAGGACCAGCCGCAGATGATAGAGAATGAACCTGGCCCGGTCACTTCGCAGCTTTCGGATCCACAGTCTAATGTACGCGGGATAGGTCAGGGCGCCGCCGAACGCCAACAGGTCCACATTTCGAAACCTGGACTGGGTGCAACATATAGCAGTGGGTACGTCGCAAATCTCCGCTCTGGCTCCACGCCCATGGCCTTACCGCACCTCCAACGGTACACTTACCCCTTGTTTCCAAGGCTGACTGACCACCATGGCATCTCTCCAGTTCGACCGCCTGCTTGCTCCGCTTCCTGGCGACCAGCCCTGCGGCGAAGACCTGCTCTTTTCCGCTGAATTCGACCGCATCCAGGAGGCGCGCCGCGCTGACGATCCGTCTCTGGACCAGGGCGACTGGGTAACGGATATCAAGGAGGCGGACTGGCGCGAGGTGATCGGCATCGCCACCTCGCTGTTGCAGGATCGCACCAAGGATCTGCGACTCGCGGTCTGGTTGACCGAGGCACTTTCCAAGGAGAGGGGTTTTGCCGGGCTGCGCGACGGATATCAGCTGACAGCCGAGCTTTGCGGCCGATACTGGGAACACCTGCACCCCGTGATGGAAGCTGACGATGTCGATTACCGTACCGGCAGCGTCACGTGGCTGGCGGGTCGGTCGAGCCAGCTGATTCGCGAGATTCCGCTGGTCGATGAATCGGCGGGTGGCTATACATACGTCGATTGGGAGGTCGCGACGCACCTCGCGGAAGCGATTCGTCGCGATCCGGAGCAGGCGGACGAACTGGCACAGGGCAAGGTCAGCCAGGAGCAGTTCGAGGCGGCGCGGAAGAAGACGCCGGCGGCGTTCTATACGACGCTGCATGCGGACCTGGTGTCCTGCGAAGCAGCGTTGAAGCGGCTCGGCGATGTACTGGACGAGCGGGCCGGCGAGCATGCTCCGAGCTTCCGCCAAGCGCGCGAGGCGCTGGAGGCGGTGCGTATGCTGGTGGAGCGCTTTGTCGGCAAGCCGGTGGAACGGCCCGCCGGCGCAGAGGTGAATCAGGCTCCGTCCGCGCATACCCAGAACGGACATGCAGGCGTGTCGGCGGGCGCTGCCGACGCCGTTCAGTCCGGCTCCCTCCGCACGCGTGCGCAGGCGCTGGCCCAATTGCGCGAGGTCGCGGATTTTTTCCGACGCACGGAACCGCACAGCCCGGTGGCTTACCTGGCAGCACGCGCTGCCAAGTGGGGCGACATGCCGCTGCACGCGTGGCTGCGTACGGTGGTCAAGGACGATGCCACGCTGTCGCAGATCGAGGAGTTGCTCGGCGTTACCGCGGATCCTTCGGCTGATCACGACGCGTAATTCCAGGCCGCGCCGGCAGTGTCGATGTGCCGGCGTGAATCGCAGCAATGCCGGATTACTGACCCGCCCGGAACTCAATTCTCCGGTTCTTTGCCCGTCCTTCCTCCTTGTCATTCGGCGCCACGGGCTGGTCCGGACCCACGCCTACCGCCGTCAGCATGCCGGGCTCGCCGCCTTTCCCGATCAGGTAGTTCTTCACTGTTTCCGCGCGTGCCTGGCTCAGCGTCAGGTTCAGCGCGCGGCTGCCGGAGTTGTCGGTGTGGCCGACGATCTCGATCTTGCGGCCGCTCAGGCGCGGCAGCACCGCTGCCATTTCATCAAGGATGGCGCGGCCCTTGGGCGTCAGCGTGGCGGCGCCGGTCTCGAATTCGATGATCCGGTTGGCCAAGGTCTGGTCCAGCAGGTTCTGTTCGGAAGCAGGCACGCGCAGGCCGTTCTTCACTGTGTAGGCCTGGCCCAGGCCGGTGGCCATGTCGCTGGCGATCTGCTGGCGCTGGGCTTCATTGCGCACGTCGCCATGCACGGATACCTGGGTGCCGTCGATGCTCAACTGGCCGCGGCTGACCTGCTTGATTTGCGGCGAGAGGATCTTCTGCACATTGGCCGACCAGTTCGGGGGAGATACTACGTTGCCCACTTCGATCTGGTCGACCACGTTGGCGCTGCCGTACAACTCGCGCAGGCGTGCCAGCACGCTGGCCTTGGTGGCCTCGTCAGGGACGGCGCCGCCGGCAACGACTCGGCCTGAAGCGGCCGCCGCAGGCGCGGCCGGCGTGGTGGCGGTGGTCGCGACGGTGTCGCCCGGCGCGGCATGGGCGGGCAGCATCGCCAGCGCGGCCAAGAATCCCGCGGCCAGCGCCGGCGTGCGCGCTCCAACGGTAGCGGAGGCAGCCTTGAGATGGGCTGCCCGGTTACGTACTGCATTGAAACCCATGCTCATTCCCCGGCAAAGACTTCACGGAAGGTGTCGAGCGCCAGGCGCAGCGACAGCTGCGGCTGGTCCATGTAGCTGACGAACTTGGCCATGCCGTAGTCTCCGTTGACGTGCTGCTCGACCCATTCCGGGTCATCGATATTGATGTTCTGCTCGGCATAGGCCAGCGGCGAAATCACGCCGTGCAGCGTACGTGACGAGGCGCCGTTGAAGCCGATCACCAGCCGTTCGTTGCCGCCGATCTGCCCGAGGAAAATCGATAGTTCGAAATCGGCCCGGTGCAGGAAGCGCGACACCAGCTCCAGCCAGAAGCTCGCCACCAGGCTGCGGTAGAGCGGGTCGGCGGGCAGCGGCAGGGTCAGCCCTTTTTCCAGGTGCGAGGAACCAGACGACATCAGCGGCTGCAGCAGGATGCCGAGCGCCAGCAGCGTGCGGCGCAAGCGTACGTGCTGGCCCTGGCCGGCCAACATGTGCTCCAGGCCGGCCACGGTCTGGAAGTCGATGAAGTCGGCAAAGCTTGCGTCGTGCGTCTGGGCGCCGGCGCCGGTTTCCACGCCCAGTTGGGCCTGGCTCAGCTGCTGCAGGCCTTCGGTCGCATCGGACGCCTGAGCCAAGGCATGCATCTGTTGCCCGGCGCGTGTCCACAGGCGGGCCAGGGCCAGCGGGCTGCGGGCGATGAACTGCAGGGGGCGTTCGACCTCCATCGCCGCTGCCGTCAGGAACGGAAAACGGCGCGAAGACAAGTCGCTGCTGGCCATCAGCGCACCCGCAATGGCGAGCTTGCTTTGCGAGCCGAGGAACGCGAAGTGCATGGGCTTCCAGGCGTCATAGCAAGCCTTCCAGGCCGGATCCTCGGCCAGCAGTTCCATGCCCTGCGCGAGCCAGCGGTCCAGCGTATCGAGCAGCTGGGTGTTGTTGGCACTTTTGACGAAGTCGCCCCGGGAGGGAATCTTGCCGAAATAGGACAGCTGCAGTTGGGTCGGCTGGCTCATTGCGCCGTACCTCCTTGGTTGACTTGGGCCGAGGCCTGCGCGCTGGCCTGCGGGTTCGGGGCAGGGGGGGCTGACGTAGGCACCGCGGGGGAAGTCGACGGCGAAGCGGCCGGCGGCGTCGCGGTATTGAGCGGCGCATTGGCGTCGGCGATCGCGGTCGGCAGGCGCAGGCCGCGCAGGCCCTGACTCTGCGGCGAATCCGAAGCGCTGGCATTGCCTGCCGTCTGCGGGCTGCTGATGATGCGCAGTGCCACGCTGACCGCGATGTTGTCGCGGCTCCAGGTCAGGTCGAAGGCGCCATCCGGCCGGCGCTTGCGCGCAGCGGTTGCGATCAGGCGTTCCAGGCCGAAGCGGCCCGGTTCGTTGAGCAGTTCGACGGAGCGGCCGTCGAAAGTCGTCGCCGTGATCCTGGCGCCGGGCGAACCCTGCGGGTTAGGCCAGACAAAGTTGGCCCATTGCGCCGGCGTATTGCGATAGCGCAGCTGCTGGCCGTCGATCTCGACGGTGTACTCGGTGGTGCCGGTCGCAGGCGTCGGCAGGATCTGGAACACGGTCTGCTGGGCCGCCGCGGCCGTGGCGCCGCCACTGCCGCCCGCGGCACCCCCTGTCAGCGGCGCGACCCAGCGCGTGAAGTTGGTGGTGAACTCCGGCGCCAGCGTCAGGCCCAGGTCACCCCAGGTGCGCGCGGCCAGCATGTCGCCGCGGCGCACCGACAGCGGGCCGACGGTGGCAGTGGTGAACTTGGCGATGGCGCCCTCCGGCCCGAAGATCTGGCCGATCTCGGCCGCGCTGGCTTCGATCTTGGCATCCGAGGCGAACGGATACTTGGTGGCCAGGGTCTGGCTGAACGGCTGGTACACCTGTGCGTTCCAGACCTTGTTGATCTCGACGCTGGCGGGGCGGATCACCACGGCATACGACTGCAGCAGCGGCCGCACCAGCAGCGGCCGCAGTGCCTGGCGCTGGCTGTCGGTGAGGCCGGTCATCATCTGCTCGTCGACATACTTGAGCGCATCGGCCAGCTCCGAACCATTGCCGTCCAGCGTCTGCTGCATCAGCTGGCGTGCGCCGGGACCCGGGTCACCCTGGTTCTTGAGCTGGTTGAAGCGCGTGCGTACCTTGGACAGCGACTCCATATAGCCGCGCAGCATCGAGTTGTTGTCATGCATGACGACAATGCGCGCCAGGCCCGAGAACTCCTTGCCGACCGGGCCCATCGGGATCGCGCCGGCCGCGCTGTTGGCGCCGCTGACATCGACATTGACGCTGACCTGCGAGGGCGTGCCGCGCGAGATCAGGCGCTTGAACCAGTCGAGCATGCCGGACTTGGCCTGCTTCAGCCCCGCATTGAGCAGCGAGGGGTTGTCCCATGAGGTTTGCTCATACGCGGTGTCCAGCACCTTGCGGATCGGCGAGTTGGCCGGGTCACCCAGCAGGTTCATGCTGGCCACGGCCTGCTCGAAGCTGCCGAAGTCCTGGATGGTCACTCCCTGCATGAAGCGCTGCCATTCGCGCGCGTATTCGGTCTTGTACATCGTGACCAGCGTCTTCTGGATCTGCTCGGGGCTGCCTTCCAGGGTCAGGTCATCGCGCGCGGCGACATTGAGCACCCAGTCCTTGCTCTGCAGTTCCTTGCTGGCGGCTTCGCGAATGGCGGGCTGCACATAGCCAAGCCAGGCCTCGCGCGTAAAGGTGCCGGGCACGGCGTAGCTGCCGGCGACCACGGAAGCACCGGTGTCGCCGACGATGCGGGCCACCGTCATCGGCGCAAAGCGGGTGGAAGCGCGCGCCTTGATCTCGGCGTAGGCGCGTTCGCGCGCCGGCATGCCGCGCACCACGCGGCGCAGGTTTTCGCGCGACTGGTCGATCAGGGACAGGTTGCCTTCCAGCAGCGGCCAGTTGTCGTCATTGACGCGGGCCAGGAAGAACGACAGGTTGCGTTCCGCCGAACGGATCAGCTGCTCGCGCGGCATGTTGCCGCGGTTGTCTTCGAGCCAGCCGCGCCAGAAGCGGGTCATCTGGTCAGTCAGGTGCGCGACCTCGACGTGGCGCTTGTCTGCCAGCATCAGGTAGGTCTTGAGCGCGTTGTACGCGTCTTCCACGTTGGTGGGCGAGGCGTCGGTGTAGCGCTTGCCGGCAGCAGGCGTGGTGGTGGTGGCCGTGGCTGCCGTGGCAGCGGGGGCCGAGGCCGGCGCTGACGATGGCAGCGCCGTCGCCGTTACGGCGCCGGTTTCAGGCGGTCGCACCATCGGCGCGAGTTGGTCCGGATGCGCGTTGACTTCCGCCAGGAAGGTCTCGATGGCGCCACCGACCGGTTTCAGCATGACCTGGCGCAAGCCGTTGTAGTACTCGTCCAGCAGCTTGTGCTGCAGCGTATCGCCCTGGTACAGGCCCAGCGACAGCGCCAGCGGATGATCGGCGCGGAAGCGTTCCAGCTGTTCGATGCGGTCCTGCAGGATGTCCAGCGCTTCCAGCCGCGCCTGCAGGTCGACGCGGTTCTGCTGCATCTTGACGATCTTGTCCAGGTCCGCCTGCACGTTGGCAGTGAGCTGCCGGTTGCCGAGGAACGACCAGGTCCAGCCGCCCAGCAGCAGGCCCAGCACCAGCACCAGACCGAAGAACGTGGCGAAGCGCAGCCGCGTTTTGGCGGGACTGGCAAACTGGCGCACGGTGCGGCGGTCGGCAAAGATCACCTTGGAGAACAGGTCGCGCAGGAAGAAGCCGTTCTTCGAGAACACCTCGCGGTTGCCGGCCACGCCTTCCAGCTTCAGCCCGAAACGGCGCGCGATGCGCTCGGCCGACACGCTGGTGGTGCTGGCCTCCTGTACCGCGCTGGTGAAGTAGAAGCCGCGGAACACGGGCTTGTACTGGAATGGGTTCTCGTCAAACAGCGTGACCAGAAAGGCGCGCAGCGTCGGCTTGACCGAGGCAAACTCCAGCGGAAAGCTCAGCAGCCCCGGCGACAGCTTGCCGTTGCGGTGCTGCGCAATCTGCGCCACGCTGATTTCCTTCAGGCCGTCGCACAGTTCGTCGAAGCGCTGGTCGAACACAGCCGCGACATCGCGGCGTTCTTCGGGGGCGAAGGGCAAGGTGGCGCCCCAGACCCGGTCGCGCTCCTGCTTCTCGTTGTCGCCGAAGAACTCGGTAAAGCCGGTGATCAGGTCGGCCTTGGTAAACATCACGTAGACCGGCGCGAACACTTCCAGCCGCTCGGTCAGTTCCTGCACGCGCTGGCGCAGGTTCTTTGCCAGGTTGATGGCGAATTCCGGCCGGTTCTGGGTCAGCTCCGAAATGCTGACCGTGACCACGATGCCGTTGATCGGGGCCTTGGGCCGATAGCGCTTGAGCAGGTCCAGGAAGCCCAGCCATTCGCGCCGGTCTTCCTCATGCACGGCATAGCGGCCGGCGGTGTCGAGCAGGATGCCTTCGGTGGTGAAGAACCAGTCGCAGTTGCGCGTGCCGCCGATGCCGTGGATCACGGCGCTGTTCTTGTCGGCGAACGGAAATTGTAGGCCCGAGTTCAGTACGGCCGTGCTCTTGCCGGCCGCGGGGTTGCCGATGACGATGTACCAGGGCAGCTCGTAGAGCGCCTCGCTGCCTGACATCTGGCCCAGCTTGGAGGTCTTGATCGTTTTCACGGCGCTGGCCAGGCGCGTGCGCAGCGCCTCGACCTCGTCGCGCTTGTCGGGCGGCGCGGCCTTGGCGGCCATGTCTGCCTGCTGCTCGAGGATGCCCTCGAGCTTGCCGCTGGCCCGGCGCGCGCGCCAGCGTTTCCACAGGTAGGTGGCCAGCCACGCCAGCAGCAGTACCCCCAGGACGATGGCGACCCAGGCCAGGCCGATCTCGAAAGTCTGCGCCATCAGCAACAGGAAGACGGTCAGCACGACCACGCCGAACACCGACAGCGTGCGTGTGTGGGTCAGAAAGTTAAGGATGCGATGCATGTTGCCTTTGGCTCGGGAGCAATACGGGGTTTGGGGGCGCGGTACGGGTCAGGGGCAGGTCACGGCTGATCTGGCGCTGGATCACGCCGGCAGGATCGCGACGGCGCCGCGCTGGTGCGCGTCTCCGGCGCTCAGTGCCAGCACGGGCCGCCCGCCATCGAGCGCCAGTTGGTGGGCCACCGCCACGGGCAGCAGCGCGCCGGCAGCGCCGGCGTGGCCGCAAGGCAGGCCCAGCGCCAACAGGTCGGCAACGGGGTCCAGAGTCGGGAAACGGGTGCTGACCACTTGGGCGATCTCGACGGTGCGGACCGGGTGGACGCCGGTGTCCGTGACGATCGTTGCCACGGTCGCGGGGGCGTTGCCGGGCTGCGCCGCGGTGTCGGGTGCATCCTGAGGCGCGACTTCGGCCTTGCCGGCTATGGTTTCGATCGCCTGCGTGACAGCCTGCGCAAGCGCCTCGAGTTGTGGCTGGCCGCGGTCTGCCGTAGGCGCGTCCAGGCGGGCCATCGCCGTGCGTGTAATCAGGATCGGCGCGCTTTGGGCAGCTGCGTCGGCATCGCCGTCAGAACCTGTCTCGGTGGCGCTCGCGGCAGGCTGGTGCGCGCCCAGCAGCACGCCAGCGGCAGCCTCGCCCGGGGTTCGGCCATGCGGGCAGCGCGCACTGAAGAGCTGGTCTTCCTGTTCCAGCGCCTCAACGGCATTGGCGCCGATCAGCGAATCGGCGGCGACCAGCATGCGCAGCGCCGGCTGGCCGTCGACCGGGCGGTTCACGGCCTGGGTGGCGCGATCCAGCAACAGCAGCGCGTCGCCGTCACCGCGCGCGGCCGTGGCTTCGAGCGTGAGCCGCGCAGCTGGCCAGTACTGGGACAAGCGCTCGCGCAGCCAGTCACCGGCCGCGGCCTGGCGCGCTTCCGGCCAGCCGCGCGGCAGCAGCATGGTTGCCACCAGCGGCGCGCTGCTATCCGGCACGGCCATGTCGTGGCCGGCCGGTGCGTAGACCGCTGCCTGCATGGCGAGCTCTTCGGTTACCTCGGTGGCCAGCGCCAGCGCGCGCAAGGCCTCGTCATCCCAGGCAAGATCGGGCGTGCGGGCCGCGAACTCGGTGCGCAGTCTGTCGATATCGAGCGACTCGACCTGGGCAGCAAAGACAGGTCCGGGCAAGCCATCCAGCGCAACCAGGCCCGGTCGGTTGCCCGCCTTGGCGGCCTCCGCCAGGGCCTCGGGGGCATTGCCGGCGGGCGTGCGCACCGCGCTGGCAAGCAGCGCCGCGCGCCAGTTACGGGTGGGGTCGTTGGACTCCGGCTGGGCGCCATCCGCGACATTGTCGGCGGCCCCGGCCGCCATGGTGGAAGGCGGCTGGCTGGCGGCCGCAACATTGGTGCGGATGCCGTCCAGCGCGCGCTTGATGACCAGGTAAGCGGCCACCATGCCGGCCGGCATCAGCACCAGGTGCGTGACGATGTCCGTGGTGGTCGGCATCCGGTTGATCGATTGCCACCAGGCAATGGTCGCGACCCACACCACGGCGAATACCGCGAACAGAATCAGCGTGGACTTGATCAGTCTTGGAAACATGGTTTCGTGTCGAGTAGCGGCGGGAGGGCGTTTGAAACGGCCGTTCGCTGCCGGGACTTCATTGGCTGCCGGTCACGCCCTGGCTTGACAGCAAGGTTGCGCCACAAGCGGTCTTGTCGCCATGCCGCGCCGCGGCGCGGCCGTCGATGATCACGTTGGGATCACCGGTAACGATGACCGTGGTGCCGCCATGGCCCGATCGAGGGCAAGTGACACGATCTCCCACGCACGCAATGCCCTTGCCGTTGGTGCTGGTGTTGCCCGAGGCTGTGATCACCACGCCGCCGTGGTCAGTCTTGTCGCCCAGCAGAATGAAAGGACGTGCCACTACGCTCTCCCCAAATTGCACCGGCCAACCGCTGCCGGTCCGGTATTCATGTTTCTGGCAGCCCCGCCGTGCGGGGTGATCGTGCCGTTATTGCTGTGCCGGCCGCTTGCCCAGCACACCCGGACGCCGCAGCTCGACGTGTCCCAGATCCATCATCTTCCAGCGGCCGCCCCAGACCAGTCCGGCCGACTCCGCGGCACGGCCATACAGCTCGTAGCCGCGCATGGCCCACGGGTCTTTCTCGCTGATCACCAGCTTGCCGTCGCGGTAGAAGGCACTGTCCGCGGCCAGCCCGAACTGGTGGTAGCTGTGGTAGGCACCGGCCTGCGTCACATGGCTGCCCATCGCGGCCAGCCTGGCCTGCCGTTCCGGGCTGCGGTAGCCCTCCAGCAGCGCCATTTCATAGCCGTGCTCGTCACGCATGATCTTGTAGACCAGCAGCAGCCGCTGCCTGAATTCGGCATCCAGCTGGTCCCAATCCCGGCTGGCTTCGCGGATCGCCGGGCGGATCAACTCCACTTCGCGCGTGGTGAAGACTTCCGGCGGCAACGGGGGCGGCGGCACCAGGCGCTCCCCATTGAGCAACGCGGCGATCTGCGGATCCGGCTCGCGCACGCCGTCATCGTCCTCGAACTGGAAGACCTGCCGGTGACGCAACGCCAACGCCAGCACCGGCGGCAGGGTCACCACGCCCGCTGCTGCCAGCACCAGCGCGCGGCGCTTGGCCAGGAAGTCCCGGGCTGAAGCCAGCGTCGTGGTGGCGCTGCCAACCGAGTGGCGGATCGAACTGGCCGACTGTGAGCCCGCTGACGCCGCACTGGTGCTCAAGCGGCGCCACTGCGAGCGCGCTACCGCAAAGCAGCGCTGCCGTACTGCGGGAAGAAGCAGCACGGCAGCAGCGGCGACCATCAACACGAAATAGAGGACCAGTGCGACAAAGACCATGCTTTCCTGCTTGACCGGCTGACTGCGACCCGCGCGGCGAAGGCCGCACAAGGACACTCAGCATATTCAGTATTTCTTACATCTGTATTCGATGCGATCTCAATCCGGGGTGACGTTACCTCGTATCGGGTTTGTCTTTCGACGAGGCCAGCCGTAGAATCCGGGAGTCTAAGGCCAAAATGATCGAATCTGACATATATGACACAACGGGTCGGTAATTGTAAATCCGGCCGGTAGCGTCCGCCGCGCATTTTATTTCAAATTTCTTGATGACAGATGAGCAATAGCGACGATGTGAAGCCGTCCGGGCCACCAACGCTGTTCGGCAGCGAGCCTGATGCCGGCGCAGCCGGGCAGACCCGCATACTGGCCAGCCTGGAAGGCCGCGTGCCGATGGCGGCCAAGGCGCCGGCCAGGAAGCCGACTGGGCGCTACCTTGGAGCGGGGCTGGTCGCTGTTGCCGCTGCGGCTGTGGCTGGCTGGCTGTGGCTGGATCCGGCCGCCGACGCACCCGTATCGATGCAGGCGGGCAGTCCGGCGGTTCCTGCACACCCGGCTGCTGACACAGCAGCGCCTGGCGGCGAGGCGCTGGCCAATGCCCAGGCATCGGCCCCGATCGCTTCGGCAGCGTCAGCGGAATCCGCCCAATCGGTTGCAGAGAACGCACAGCCGCAGCCCGCAACGATCGTCAATGCCGATAGCAGTGACCCCGCCCTGGATCGGCTCGGCAAAGTGGATGGCGCAGCAGCCGCAGGAGCGGTCGCGGGGGCCACCACGCTGGCCGCGCTGACGTCTCTCGGTACCCCGTCAGCCGTGACCCGGCCAAAGACTGCCGAAGTCAGCAAAAGTACCAAAAAGACATCTGAGTCCAAGACGACGACATCCTTGGAAAAAAGCGCCACGAGCACGGCTGCGAACACCAAAGACAAGAAGGCCGTCGCCAAGGCCAGCACTTCGGCAAAGCCAAAAACAACACGTCGCAAGTCACCTGCCACGGCGGGCGACCCCGATGCCGAAGTCCTGGCCGCACTGCTGTCGCAACCCGAGGGCAAGCCGATCAGCACGGCGACGGCCAGTACGCGGTCTACCGCCAAGGCGCGCAACTGAACCCGGCGACGGTTCCATTGAAGTACAGAGAAGCGGGGTGGCGGGCCGGCATGCGCCACACCGTGCTTGCAATCCAAGGCGGGCGCCAGCAACGGTAGTTCCGCGGGCATGTCGGCCCCTGAAGCAGTTGCGGCTGCACAAACGGACAGCGAATGGATGTCACCACTCTTTATCAACATCTTTTCAGCGCGGCTCACCGCCTGTATGCCCTGGAAGGTGAAGGCGCGCTGGGCGAGCTCGCCGTCGAAGCCTGGATCGGCCGCGAAGGCGTCTCCGCGCTGAGCGAGTCGCGCATCGTCGCGGTCAGCGCCAATGCCGATATCGCGCTGGACAGCCTGCTCGGCCAGCGGGTCACGCTGCTGACCACGCTCGCCGGCGGCGGCCAGTCGCGCCGCACCGGCCTGATCCGGCAGGCCGAGAAACTCGGCGCCGACGGCAGCCTGGCACGTTATCGCCTGACGGTGGTGCCGTGGCTGTGGCTGACCACGCAGCAGCGCAATAGCCAGGTGTTCCAGAACCGCAAGCTCGACAGCATCATCGAGACCATCTTGCAGCCCTATGCGCCGCACGCGCAATGGCGCTACGCGGCAGGTGCTGAAGCGCGCATCGCCACCATCGGCGAGCGCGCCCATGTCGCGCAGTTCCGCGAGACTGACTACCACTTCCTGTCGCGCCTGCTGGCCGAGGCCGGCCTGGGCTATACCGTCGTCGAAGACGAAGAATCGCCCAGCGGGCATGCCGTGGTGATCTTTGCCGACAGCGCTCAGTTGCCGGAAGACGAAGAATCCGCCGCGGGCGTCGGCATTCGTTTCCATCGTGCGCACAGCCAGGAATCGGCCGACGCCATCCAGCAGCTGGCGTGCGAGACCCGCGCGACCGTTGGCTGCGTGGCGGTGACGGCATGGGACCCGGAGGCCAAGCGCGCCATCCGCGGCCATGCGCCGGCACGTTACGTTGGCAATGCGGGCCGAGCGGTGAGCCCGGATCCGTACCTGTCCGTCAGCCTGTCATTGGCGCCGGACGCGGCGAGCGCGCAGCGTGTCGCCGAGCAGGTGATCGAAGCCGTCGAGGCCCGCGCGCTGCTGTTCACCGGCCGTGCGTCCGTGCGCACGTTGCGCAGCGGCATGCGCCTGACCGTCACCGGCTGCCCGCACCTGCCGCTGCAGGACGACGACGCGGCAGGCTATCCGCTGCTGCTTGACGCGGTGGAGCACTGCGGCATCAACAACCTGGCTGCCGACACAAGCGCCGCGCTGGCCGATCGCATGGGGCCGCTCGAGGCAGCGTTGTGTTTCGAAGCACCGCCGGTGGCACCGGACGCCGCGGTGGCAACGCCCGGCCTGCTGGGCGTGCTGCCGTCGGCTCCCGAGCCAGTGCGCCTGGCGCCAACGCAAGCGCTGCAGACAGTTGCCCGGGAGCAGGGCTACGCCGCCATTTTCCGCGCCATCGACGCCCGCCGCCCATGGCGCGCCTGCGTGCTCGACGTCAATTGCCCACGCCTTTACAGCCGCTCCAGCCCGCTGGGGGTACATAGCGCGATCGTCGTCGGTCCCGATGGCCAGTCCCAGGCCGAAGGCAACGCCGAACACCACGCCAGCCCCGCCGGCGAGATCCGCGTGCGCTTCCACTGGCAGCGCGGCGAGCGCGCCGACGACCGCAGCAGCCGCTGGATCCGCGTCGCACAGCGCCAGGCCGGCCCCGGCATGGGCTGGCAGTGGCTGCCGCGCATCGGCCAGGAAGTGCTGGTCAAGTTCGCCGACGACGATATCGACCAGCCTTTCGTCATCGGCGCGCTGTACAACGGCCAGGGTGAAGCCGGTCACGCGCCCACGCCCGGCGGCAAAAACGCCCCGGCGGGCGGCGACAGCCAGTCTCTGTACGCGCAGGGCACGGACAGCGCAGCCAGCGCGCAAGGCAACCTCGCCGGTGGCAACAGCCCCGCCTGGCACGGTCTGGGCGCCCAGCCCGACGGTCATCGCAATGCCGCGGCGCTGACTGGCTTCAAGAGCCAGGAACACGGTGGCAAGGGCTATAACCAGCTGGTGCTGGACGACAGCGACAACCAACTGCGCACGCAACTGGCGACCACGCTGCAATCAACCCAGCTCAACCTCGGCCACCTGATTCACCAGCAGGACAACCGCCGCGGCAGCTTCCGCGGCCAGGGCTTCGAGCTGCGCACCGACGGCCACGCCGCCGTGCGCGGCCAGGGCGGGTTGCTGCTGACCACTTACCGCGACGCCGCCACTGGCAAGGCCCTGCCCACCGGCGACAACGCCGCGGGCATCGCGCTGCTGCGCCAGGCGAGCGACCTCGTCAAGACCCTGAGCCAGGGCGCGACCACGCATCAGGCCCAGGCGCTGTCGACCGGCAAGGATGACGAATCCCCCTTGCCGAAGCAGACCCAGGCCGCCTCCGGCATGGTCGACGGCCAATCGCTGGAAGCGGCCAAGGACGATGCCTCCGGTGGAAACACCACGACCCCAGGCAAGGTCCCGCACCAGGCCGCGGCCATGGTGCACCTGAACGGCCGAGCCGGGCTGGCCATGGTCGCCGGCCAGGACCTGCAGATCGCCAACGGCGAGAGCGTGGCGCTGGCCAGCGGCCTGGACAGCAACATCGCGGTTGCCGGCCGGGCCCGAGTCCATGCGGGGCAGGCGATCGGCGTGGCCGCGGGGTTGTCGGGGGCGGGGGATAACAACATTGGCCTGCAGCTGACGGCGGGCCAGGATGATATTGATATCCAGGCGCAGCATGATCTGCTGAAGCTGGCGGCGCGGGATGATTTGACCGTGGTGTCGGCCAATATGAACGTGGATTTCGCCGCGGCGAAGCGAATCCGTATTGCCACCGCGGGCGGGGCTTCGATCTTGATCGAAGGCGGGAATATTACTGTGGAGTGTCCGGGGGCGATTACTTATAAGGCGGCGCAGAGGAAGTTTGAAGGGGCGGTGAATACTGCCTACCCGCTTCCCGAGTTTCCCCAAGCCCCGATGCCGTACAAGCCCATGGAGTTCCGCATGCGCCTGGCAAATACCCCGGGTGAAGGGGGGCACGCGCTGGCACACGCGCCCTGGAAGATCGCTGTCGGGGAGGCGCCGCTGGGACTCGGCATGGTGGGTGACGACGAATTGGTGGCACATGGAGTCACCGATGCTGACGGTAACGTGACACTCAGCCAGGCTCAGCAGGAAGCCCTTGCGCGCGCCTATTGTGCCAGTCCAGCCAATACCTGGCTGGTATATCCCGGCCAGACCGTACGCGTGCACGTTGCCGAGCAGGATCCGGCGTGGACGGATGCGGAGGCAGCACGCCACGCACTCAATGCCGGTGACTTCAGTGGTGGACTGCCGCAATCCATGTCGGACGACAATACGCAGCAACGGCTACGCTATGCGCGCGATGCGCTCGCCGCCGGGTCGTCCAATCAGATCTACAAGAAACTCAGTAAATAAGAAGCTATGGGTGCGCCAGACAAGCAGGTGTATCAGATCCTTGGTGAAGACCAGAAGGCCGCAAAGACGGCGACTTCCGCGCCCGGCTGCTTCGTGCACGACAAGGATGTTTTCTCCGAGCCCCTGAAGGGCAACGCGGTGCAGTTCTTTGTCACGGGAACCGAGTACTTCGACAACGTTGCGGCGGCGATCGAGGGGGCGCGGTCCAGCGTTTTCATCACCGGCTGGCAGGTGAATTTCGATGTCGTGCTGACCGGCAAGAAGTCGCTCTGGACCTGCCTGCGTACTGCCGTCAAGAACGGGGCCAGTGTCTATGTCATGCCTTGGATGTCTCCCAAGGTTGGCGTCGACACGGGCGACCTGGAAACCGCGCTGACGGTGATCCAGCTCAACGCCGGTCTGCCGGCGCCGCGCGCCTTCGTGCTGCCGGCGGTGTCGCAGTGCGATCAGCCTGGCGCCTTGGGCATTGCCTTCTCGCACCACCAGAAGCTGGTGGTTATCGACAACAAGTTTGCGTTCGTGGGCGGCATCGACCTCGCTTACGGCAGGCGGGACGATGGCAAGTATTCGCTCAAGGCAGAGGGACGGCAGGGCAGCGAGTTCTATAACACTTGCGTGCCACCGATCCATAGCCTCAGCAGCGTAGAACAAACGGCATACCTGACACGCGCCGAACTGGTGGCGGCCTGCTTCGACAACAAGGGCGGCCGCGCGGCGCAGTTCCTGCTATCCGCTCCAATGAAGCCGCTGGCTGGCGCGATGGACGTGTATTCCGCGGCGAGCGACAAGGTCAAGGACGTCAACAAGCAGATCTCTGATTGGTGGGTCACCAGCGACGTCGTGCCGGAGTTCGTGCGAAAGGCCCAGGACAAGGTCATCGACGTGGCCCAGGAAAC
This sequence comes from Cupriavidus sp. H39, assembly GCF_050271075.1. Lineage (NCBI taxonomy): Bacteria > Pseudomonadati > Pseudomonadota > Betaproteobacteria > Burkholderiales > Burkholderiaceae > Cupriavidus > Cupriavidus sp. H39. The sequence goes on along the minus strand of NZ_CP189846.1, from coordinate 2,077,699 downwards.
CGCAGCCGAAGCAAGCAAGTGGGCCTATCAGCAGCTGGGCGCAGCCCTGCAGACCAAGGTGGAAAAATTGCGCGAATACGGCGGCGCACAATTGGCCGATGCAACTACCGCACTGATGGCCTGGCTGAATGGCGCCACCCTTGACAGCTTGCCGCCCAGCCTGCTGCAAGATACAGCCGATACGATCCAGGCCTTTGTCATGCGCCTGGTGCTCGCCCTGCAGGCCGAAGGCAGCCAGCGCAAGCAGTGCTACGCGAACCTGGAGAAGCTCGGCAAGCTGTTGCCAGCCGGCGGAAAGTGCCATGACAGCAACGTACAGCCCCGGATGCCCTGGCATGACGTGCATTGCCGAATCGAAGGGCCATCGGTTTATGACCTGAGCCGCAATTTCGTACGGCGCTGGAATGGCGTGGCCCTGCAGTATGAGCGCAGCGATGGCAGGACGGTCGACGCACTGCTGCGGCAACTCGGCATCACGGCCCGTCTCAAGGCACCCCGCATTGGGCCTGCGCACCGGCCCGTCCGATCCAAGACTTTGCCGGGGTCATGCTGGGTCCAGGTGCTCCGAAGCGCCCCGAAAAAGATGAGGGCAGCCGAAGCCGCCGGCGAGGCGGAAAAGACTACGCCGAGCGTAGCGGAAAGCGGCTGCCTGAGCGCAATGCTGAAGAACATCGAGGGCGCATCGCATTTTATTTATATTGAGGGCCAGTTCTTTCAGTCCGATCATGGGAGCACGATGATCGGGCAAGAGGAGGCAGGCGGCGGTGCGCCCATGTCAGGGCCGATGCGCGCGTTGATGGACGTCAAGGGCTCACCGGGATATCAAAAGTACGCCGCGCAGCTCGGTATTCTTGACGTGCCGCCGGGCCAGATCTACAAGACCCTCAAATGGAGCCAGATCGATGATGTCCAGCGCGACATCAAGGGCGGCGGTGCCGATTTTGTCAATGACCTGAAGCGGGTCATGGCCACGCAGGCGCAAATTGCCGGCTTTGGCGCTCTGGGGCCGTCTCAGAAGTCCCTGAAGAATCCGATTTGCAAGGCATTGGGTGATCGTATTACGCGTGCCATTTACGATGGCAAGCCGTTCCATGTCTACATGGTGCTGCCCGTACATCCAGAAGGGACACTGGATACGATCAACATCATGACGCAGCAGCATTTGACGATGCAGTCGCTGGTGTTTGGCAGCCACAGTCTGGTGAATCGGATCCGGCGCGCGCTGTTGGCGATGAAGTATGCGCGTGAGCGGAAGATGGAGGTGAAGAAGGCGAGGGATATCGCGAACATTGTGAGTGCTTCTGAGCTTGAAGACCAGATTGGTCTGCAAGACTGGAGGCAGTACCTCACATTGCTCAATTTGCGAAATTGGGACGTTCTAAAGAGCCGTCCGGTGACCGAGCAAATTTACGTTCACAGTAAGCTTCTTATCGCGGATGACCGGGTCGTTGTTTTGGGTAGCGCAAATATCAATGACAGAAGTCAGATTGGTGACCGCGACTCCGAACTTGCTGTTGTTATTCACGATGATGAAGCAGTTTCCGTAAGCTTGGACGGTCAACATGTGCAGTCAGTCGGGAAGTTCGCCCACAATCTACGTAAGGAGTTGTGGAAAAAGCACTTCGGGCTGAAGGCCGGGGCGAATCAGGCCAGTAATCTGATGCCCTATTTGGATCAACCAGCGTGCCAAAAGACATGGATGGCGATACAAGCCGTAGCACGTGACAATGCTACACTTTATCAAGCTGCATTTCCATTTCTCCCTAAGATAAATGCACAAACTTCTATCTGGCCGACGTGGCGCAAGGACCTTAACAGGCTTGGCGGCTATATGCCATTTAACGAGCGATTCTGGCGCGCTCCCCAGGCTCGCGACGAGTGTTTCACCTGGGATGCCAGGCAGTTGCTATCTGAGCACGTACCAACAGGGATTCGGGGCTTCATCGTATCTTTTCCGGTAAGCTGGACGCTGGGGGAAAACAATAACTCGGGGATGAGTTTAATCACATTGGCAAATATTAATTCAGATGCTGAAATGGATGGCGCTGTGCGAACAGCTGTACTAAATACATCCGAGGTGAACCGGAAAAACGCATGAGCGAACGTCAAGCACAGGGAAGGACGCATATCGAACTGGTAGGGTTGGGGAAGCGTCAGAAAAAAATGATATTGCTTCTTACAATAATGTTGGCTGCTTGTGGGCAGAGTGGCCAAGCACGGGAACCCAAGACCAGAATGGGAGTCGATCGATTTGGTAATCGCGTGGAAATACAAAATCCAACTCACGAGAATCGGATTGAGGCGACTTTTCCAGGATATGTCACCCAAGACGGTAGCCGTGCAGAGTGCTTTGGCCGTTTGATGTTCGACGTGTCTGCAAAGAGCGCGGTGGAGTGGGCCGTGTCTTCAAAGACCGGCTACCAAGGAAGTTTTGAAAGTTTATTTCAGCACTTCGATAATGGTACAGGCCGTGGTCGGATCGAACTGGAGACGTTGGAGTTAACAACATCATTTGCAGTGTTCGGTCCGGTCACATCTGAATTGCGTGAGGAATTTCTTTCATATAGAAGTCGTAGAAATTCCGCGTTACTAGCCAATCTTCAGAGATTTCTTGCGGAACAAAAAAAGGAAGAAGAGATTTTTCGGCCTAATCCTCCAGGGCCAAATACGATGGCTAATATTGCGGCAGATATTGCCAAAACCGAGCGAGATATTTCTGATCTCAAAACTGATCGGTATCGGAAAGCTATTGATTTGGGGCGTCCAGGCAGCATCGCATTTCGCCATGATCAGCGTCGCGGCGGAGCGTCATATCTTCGGGGTGCCATTATATTGGACCAACATCTAGTTGCGTTTGAATCAATGTTGCGTGGTGACATCCCGCAGTTCGAAGAGCCAACCGAAGCTCAATGGCAAGTCGCAGAGAACGCCCTGCGCAAACTGATCAGCCAACTCCAACCCCGCGACCTCTACGAAATCCCCAAGGACCGAGGCTTCTGCTTGCCCTATGCCTTCCTGCGCGACGACGGCACCTATGGCAACAAGATCTCCACCTCCTTCCGCTTTGCCGACAGCCCGGCAGTGATCTACACGCTTAGTGTTGCCTCGATTCCCGACGGTGGTGCATCGGAAACCACGATCTTGAATGCAACAGGCCGCTCGGCGACCGGCATACTGAGCCAACTGCCTGAGAACACCACGGTGAAGCAGCGTCTAGGTCCCCGACCTGCCAAGATCGGTGCATTGAACTCGGAGCAGGGCGGCATCGTCGTGGAAGCCAAGCGTCCAGGCCAGCCGCCGCGCGAGGGCTATCACGTGTACACGGGATATGCCGGTTGGGCAGGCTCGCAGATCTTGCCGACCATCGAGGTGACGATGGAGTCTGCAGCGCGTGCTGCCTACCCCAAGCTGACGACGGATGCGCCACCCTATGAGCAGGCACGTCCACGACTGGATGCATTGCTCAAGAGCATTCGGCTGCGGCCGACGACGCCGCCGATGCCGGAATTGGTGGGCATCCAGTAGTGTGGTGACCAAGTTGCGAATTCCTGACCTGGCAAGGGATCCAGCATCGAGGCCGAAGCGCGCATGGCATTTCGGCCTGGTAGGCCTGGCGGCCATGACCATGGCTGCGTGCGGGCAAAGCGAACAGGTGCACGAACCCAAGACCACGATGGGTACTGATCGTTTCGGTAATCGTGTAGAGATACCGAATCCCAGCCGACAAGATCGCCTACAGGCTACTATACCCGGCTATTCGACGCCGGACGGTAGCCATACAGAGTGTTTTGGTCGACAAATTTTTGACACACCAAGTAAGTCGACTTTTTACTGGGCTATCCCCTCAAAGGCCAGCGATGGCACGTTCGAAAGTTTGTCTCAACGTTTCAATGATGGAACAGGTCGCGGAAATATTGAGGTCGAGACCAAGGAATTGCTAACTCAGTTCGCAGTATACGGCCCTATTACAGAGGAGTTGCGCCAGAGTTTTTTTTCATACAGGGCCGATAATAATGAAGCGCTGCTGCGTAACCTGGGGCGCTCTCTTAAGGTATTGCAAGAAAGGGAGGAGCGCTTTCGGCCAAATCCTCCTGGCCCTAATACGATGGCTAATCTCGGCGCTGAGATCGCAGCGACAAAAAAAAGCATTGCGGATCTTAAAGCAGATCAATACCGAAAATTGATTGACCTTGGACGTGCCAACAGTTTGGCGTTTCGTGCCGAGCTTAACGCCGCCGAGCCATACATGCACGGTGCGGTCGTATTGCGTGAACACATTGTAGCATTCCAGTCAATGCTCAGAGGTATTGAGAACTATGCTGAACCAACCGAGAATCAATGGCAAGTCGCCGAGAATGCCCTACGCCAGCTAATTAGCCAACTCCAACCCCGCGACCTCTACGAGATCCCCAAGGACCGAGGCTTCTGCCTGCCCTATGCCTTCCTGCGTGACGACGGCACTTATGGCAACAAGATCTCCACCTCCTTCCGCTTTGCCGACAGCCCGGCCGTGATCTACACGCTCAGTGTTGCCTCGATTCCCGGCGGTGGTGCATCGGAAACCACGATCCTGAATGCAACTGGCCGCTCGGCAACCGGCATCCTGAGCCAACTGCCTGAGAACACGACGGTGAAGCAGCGTTTGGGTCCCCGACCTGCCAAGATCGGTGCATTGAGCTCGGAGCAGGGCGGCATCGTAGTGGAAGCCAAGCGTCCAGGCCAGCCGCCGCGGGAGGGCTATCACGTGTACACGGGATATGCCGGTTGGGCGGGCTCGCAGATCTTGCCGACCATCGAGGTGACGATGGAGTCTGCAGCGCGTGCTGCCTACCCCAAGCTGACGATGGATGCACCGCCCTATGAGCAGGCCCGCCCACGGCTGGATGCCTTGCTCAAGAGCATTCGGCTGCGGCCGACGACGCCGCCGATGCCGGAATTGGTGGGCATCCAATAGTGTGGTGACCAAGTGGCGAATTCCAGAAATGGCAATGGATCCAGCATCGAGGCCCAAGCGCGCATGGCATTTCGGCCTCGTGTATCTGGCCGCCATAACGACGGCCGCGTGCGGGCAAGGTGGACAGGCGCACGAACCCAAGACCACGATGGGTACTGATCGTTTCGGCAATCGTGTCGAGGTACTGACCCCAAGTCGTGAAGATCGATTGAAGGCCATGGCCACAAGTCATGTCACGCCGGTGGGTACCCATATAGAGTGCTTCGGGCGGCTAAGCATCGATGTGCCGGAAAAGATGTCATTGGAATGGGCTATTCCAGCTGAGACCAGTGATATGGGAGCCTTCGAGGGACTTTCCCAGCATTTTAATGACGGCACCGGCAAAAGGGGTACATCGAGATCGAAACCAAAGAACTACGCACCACGTTCGCAGTGTATGGCCCAGTTTCACTTGAGTTGCGCGAGGAGGTGTTTTCCTATAGAAGTCGCCGGAATACTGCTTTATTGGACAATCTGCAGCGATTACTAAAGGAAAAGAAAGAGCGGAATGAGCGTTTTCGAGCGAACCATGTGGATCCTGATACGATAGCAAGTGTCGAAGAGGATATTGCCAAGTCTGAGAAGCGCATCGCCGATCTCAAGGCAGACCATTACCGAAAAGCGATGGATCTTGGCCGTCCCCATAGCATGGCGTTTCGCCATGATCAGCGTCGCGGCGGCGTTTCATACCTACGGGGCGCTATCATTTTGGGCAATCATTTGGTCGCTTTTGAGTCGATGCTCAGAGCAGACATTCCGCAGTTCGAAGAGCCGACCGAAGCTCAATGGCAAGTCGCAGAGAACGCCCTGCGCAAACTGATCAGCCAACTCCAACCCCGCGACCTCTACGAAATCCCCAAGGACCCAGGCTTCTGCCTACCCTATGCCTTCCTGCGTGACGACGGCACCTATGGCAACAAGATCTCCACCTCCTTCCGCTTTGCCGACAGCCCGCCGTGATCTACACGCTTAGTGTTGCCTCGATTCCCGGCGGTGGTGCATCGGAAACCACGATCTTGAATGCAACAGGCCGCTCGGCGACCGGCATCCTGAGCCAACTGCCTGAGGACACTACGGTGAAGCAACGTTTGGGTCCTCGTCCTGCGAAGATCGGTGCATTGACCTCGGAGCAGGGCGGCATCGTAGTGGAAGCTAAGCGTCCAGGCCAGCCGCTGCGGGAGGGCTATCACGTGTACACGGGATATGCCGGATGGGCGGGCTCGCAGATCTTGCCGACCATCGAGGTGACGATGGAGTCTGCAGCGCGTGCTGCCTACCCCAGGCTGACGACGGATGCGCCACCCTATGAGCAGGCCCGGCCACGGCTGGATGCCTTGCTCAAGAGCATTCGGTTGCGGCCGACGACGCCGCCGATGCCGGAATTGGTGGGCGTGCAATAGCGGGCGGAGCGAGAAGCCTACCCGGCAAAGTTCTTGTGTTTTGTATCGATCGATCTATAATCCCATTCCATACCGATCGATACAAAACCATCAACCATGGCCCGCCCCCGCAAATTCAACGAACAGGCAGCCCTCACCGCCGCCCTGGACGCCTTTTGGGCGCGCGGCTATGAAGCCACATCTACCCGCGACCTGACCACGGCAATGGGCATGACCCAGCCGAGCCTGTACAACGCGTTCGGCGACAAGCGATCGCTGTTCCTTTCAGCGCTGGATGGCTATCTCGACGGTACGGTGCGGGAGCGCATGGCACGGCTGGAGGCGACGTTACCTCCCGCAGGGTCCATCACCGCTTATTTCTCCGAGAGTATCGAGCGGTCCCTGGCCGATCCGCTGCACCGTGGTTGCCTGCTGGTGAACACGGCGCTGGAGGTCACGCCCGACGCCACTGACCTGCAACAGACCGTGGCGAGCGCCTTCGCGGAGATCCGCGATTTCTTCCGGCGCCAGTTCTCCGCTGCGCAGCAAGCGGGAGAAGTGGATAACGCCCTGTCGGCAGACGACGTTTCGGCGCAATTGCTTGCCGTTCTGCTTGGCGTGCGCGTGCTGGCGCGCGTCGCGCCGCAGCGCGAACTGCTGGAGGGCGGGGTGCGGCCGATGCTGGCGTTGCTGGGATTGCCGCCATTGACCTCTGACTCCGGCTGATCTTTTCCAGCCCCTTTCCCTGACTTTTCATCCGTAGACGCCATGCACGCGGCCCGGGCCACGTGCGGGTGAGCTGCATTCTTTTTTCGGCCCCATGTCTCTGGGGCCGATGGCCCCGTCTTGCCTGCTGCAAGACAAGCGGACACTGGAGAACACGATGTCCCGACCTCTCTCTGCGCCGCGGCCATGTGCCATTGCCGCGGCACCGCTAAGTCTGCGCGACCTCTACGCGGCTTTCTCCGGTCTTTGCGCCAGCCTGGTGGCGATCGGTCTTGCGCGCTTTGCCTATACCGCGCTGGTGCCGCCGCTGATCCAGGCGCACTGGTTTCCCGCGGCGCAAACGGTGGCACTGGGCGCAGCCAATTTCGCCGGCTATCTCGCCGGTGCCTTGCTGGGGCGACCGCTGGTGTCGGTCTGGTCGAACCGGACGGTACTGCGCGGGCTGATGCTGGCGGCCACGGTGGCGTTCTTTGCTTGCGCGTGGCCGTTGTCGGTGGCGTGGTTCTTTGCGTGGCGCTTTATTTCGGGCGTGGCAGGCGGCGGGATCATGGTGCTGGTGGCGACGTCGATCCTGCCGCATATCCCCGCGCCGCGCCGCGGCTTGGCGATGGGCACGATCTTTGTGGGCCTTGGCCTGGGCATTGCCGCATCCGGCACGCTGGTGCCGCGCCTGCTGCAGTTCGGCTTGCGTGAAACGTGGTTGGGATTGGGGGCGCTGGCGCTGGTATTGACGGCATTGAGCTGGTTCGGCTGGCCAGGACAGTTGCCGCAGTCCGCGGGCAGCACGGGCACGACGCCGAACCCGTCAATGTCGATCGCGCCCGCCACGCGCCGCAGGTTGCGCGTGCTGTACGCCCAGTACGCCATCAATGCCATCGGGCTGGTGCCGGCGATGATGCTGTTGGTCGATCTGGTCGCGCGCGGCCTGGGCCGTGGCAGCAGTGTGGGGGCGTCTTACTGGGTGCTGTATGGCATCGGCGCGATTGCGGGGCCGATGGCATGCGGCCTTGCCGGGGACCGGCTCGGCTTTGGAGCCACGTACCGGGGCGCGCTGCTGTTGCAGGGACTGGCCACGGCGGTGCTGGCGCTGTCCGGCCATCCGGTGGCGCTCGGCGTGGCCGCGGTGGTGCTTGGCGCGTTTACGCCAGGCATTGCGCCGCTGGGACTGGGCAGAATCCAGGAACTGCTGCCGCATGATCCGGCGGCGCAGCGTGCGGCGTGGAGCCATGCCACCAGTGCCTTTGCACTGTTCCAGGCGCTGGCGGGCTATGGCTATGCATGGATGTTTGCGCATTCGCACGAGAACTACGCACTGATCTTCGGCTGTGGCGCGGTGGCGGTGGCGCTGGCCCTGGCTGTGGGATCGCTTGCGGAGCGCCGCACGAGGCGCTGAGCGGCGGCCGGCAGCAAATCCGGCATCGGCCTAGAATCCGGAGTTCGTGCCCCAATGGGCAGCAAGATTTCTTGCAAGGAGCATTACGCATGAGCCATTTGTTCGAGCCGCTAGCCATCGGCAATCTCACAATCGCCAATCGCATCACCATCGCGCCGATGTGCCAGTATTCCGCGCAGGACGGCAATGCCGGCGACTGGCACATGATCCACCTGGGTTCGCTGGCGCTGTCGGGCGCGGGCATGCTGATCGTCGAGGCCACGGCGGTCTCCGCGGAGGGGCGCATCACGCCGCAAGACCTGGGCTTGTATTCCGACGATAACGAGGCGGCAATGGGCCGCGTGATCCGCGCGATGCGCGCGCATTCGCCGATCGCCATTGCGATCCAGCTCGGGCACGCCGGCCGCAAGGCGTCGAGCCAGGCGCCCTGGGATGGCGGGCAGCAGATTGCGCCGGATGCGCCCGGTGGCTGGCATACGGTGGCGCCTTCGGCGGTGCCGCATGGCGCGACAGAAGTCGCGCCCGTCGCGCTCGATCGTGCCGGCATGGACAAGGTGCGCGATGACTTCGTCGCCGCGGCAAAGCGCGCGGCGCGGCTGGGGCTCGACGGGATCGAGATCCATGCCGCGCACGGCTACCTGCTGCACCAGTTCCTGTCACCGCTGGCCAACCATCGCGACGACGAATACGGCGGCAGCCTGGAGAACCGCATGCGCTTCCCGATCGAGGTGTTCGATGCGGTGCGCGAGGCGTTCCCGGCGCAGCGGCCGGTGTGGATGCGCATCTCGGCAACGGACTGGGTGCCGGGCGGATGGGATATCGAAGGAACGGTGGCGCTATCGAAGGCGCTGAAGGCGCGCGGCTGCGCGGCGATCCATGTGACGACCGGCGGCGTGTCGCCGCAGCAGGCCATCAAGCTGGGACCGGGCTACCAGGTACCCTACGCGCAGCGCGTGAAGGCCGAAGTGGGATTGCCAACCATCGCGGTAGGCCTGATTACGGAGCCTGAGCAGGCCGAGGCCATCATCGCCAACCACGAGGCCGACGCGGTGTCGCTGGCCCGGGCCATGCTGTACGACCCGCGCTGGCCGTGGCATGCGGCGGCGCGGCTGGGTGCCAGCGTGCAGGCGCCCAAGCAATACTGGCGGTCGCAGCCACGCGAACTGAAGGACCTGTTCGACGGCGCGGCCTTCGGGCAGCGCTAGGCTGCCTGGTCGACAAGTGAGCGACAAGGAGGTACTGCCATGAAGCCACGGATTACGTTGATCACGCTGGGTGTCGATGACCTGCCGCGTGCGGTGCGCTTTTATCGCGACGGCTTAGGCCTGCCTACCGCGGGCATTGTGGGCGAGCAGTTCGAGCACGGCGCGGTGGCTTTCTTCGACCTGCAGGCCGGCCTGAAGCTGGCGGTGTGGCCGCGCGCCAGCCTGGCGCATGACGCCGGGCTGCAAGTGACCCCGCGCGCGCAGACCGATTTTTCGCTGGCCCACAACGTCAGCGACAAGGCGGAGGTGGATGCGGTGATGGCGCAGGCGCTGGCCGCGGGCGCCAGCGTGGTCAAGCCGGCGCAGGACACGTTCTGGGGCGGCTACGCCGGCTATTTCCACGATCCCGACGGGCATCTGTGGGAAATCGCCTGGAACCCCGAGATGCTGCCCGCGGATTGAGACTGTCCGCTGCGCCGCGCGGCTTGGGCCGCGGCCAATGTATCAAGACATGGCCATGGAGGCTGCACCGCGACTGGTGCAGCGCCGCAAAGGGATTTCCATGATTGCCACGCTCCGCCGAAGTGGTGACTATCCTTTCAAGAGACAGCCATAGCATGCTGGCGACGGAGCGCCCCCACGCAGTTCCGCAACACCCCACGCATTCGCCCCGTCGTCAGCCCACCGAAGTAAAGCAATAAGAACAATGGCAAGGGAGACGTCCATGCAAGTCTATGACAGCCTGCTGTATGTGACTGCGATGGTGCTGGTGTGTTTGTATGTCTATCTCGGCGTGCTCTCCCGCAGCACGGCGATCCGCCTGGGATCCCCGGCGATCGTGGCGGGACTGGTGCTGGCCTATTCGCTGTCGCCGCTGCATTCGGGCGGCTGACAGTCCCGGCCCGGTGTGACCGGGCGCGGTTCATTTCGCCACCGCCGCCTGGCGGTCCGGAGCGCCTTTGCCCTGCGTCGCGGCCTCGCGCAGCAGGGTGTCGATGGCCGCCTGCAACTCTTGCGGCACCACGGGCTTGTGCAGCAGTGCGGTGCCGGTCGCATGCGCGGTGCGCAGGCGGTCCGCGGCGGTGTCCCCAGTGATGATGATGGCCGGCACATGTCGGCCCAACTGTTGCCGGATCGCATCCAGCGCCTGCTGGCCGGTGCGGTGTCCGCGCAGGCGGTAATCCGCCAGCACCAGCCCCGGCGTGAACGCGGCCAGCGCCGCCAGGGCTTCCTCTTCGGATTCAGCCGTGCGGCACTCGCAGCGCCATGCCGACAGCAGTTCGGACATGGCGCCGCGGATGGCCTCGTCATCATCGATCACCAGGACCCGCAGTCCATCGAGCGAGTGCGCTGCCAGCGGGCGCGGGGTGTCTTCCGGCGCGTCCCAGGCTTGCGGCATGTGGAAGCGGAACACTGAGCCACGCCCGGGGCGAGAGACCAGCGTCACGCGCGTCTGCATCGTATGGGCAAGGCCGTCGACAATGGCCAGCCCCAGTCCAAGCCCCTTGCGCTGGTCGCGCTCCGGATTGCCCAGTTGGTGAAACTCGCGAAAGATGTCGCGGTGCTGCGCCGCGGGGATGCCGATGCCGGTGTCCCAGACTTCGATGGCCGCACGCGCGCCGCGCTGGCGACAGGCCACCAGCACGCCCCCCCGCTGCGTATAGCGGATGGCGTTGGCGATCAGGTTGCGCAGCACCAGTTCGACCAGCGTTGGGTCGCCATGGAGCGTAACGGTGGTATCGCGCGTGCGGTACACCAGCCCGCGTGCCTCGGCCTGCGGCGCGAATTCGTTTTCCAGCTTGCGCAGCAGTGGCTGCAGGCGGAACGGGCGCGCGCGGGGCGTGACCACACCGGCTTCCAGCTTGGAAAAGTCGAGCAGCGAGTTCAGCATCTCGCGCGCCGCGCCCGAAGAGGCTTCGATATGCGCCAGCAACTGGCGCTGGCGTTCATCCAGCCCGGTGCGGCCGAGCGATACCAGGAACAGTCCCATCGCATGCAGCGGCTGGCGCAGGTCATGGCTGGCCGACGCCAGAAACACCGACTTGGCCCGGCTGGCGTCTTCGGCCGCGTGCTGCGCGGCCTCGGCGCGGGCGGTCTGCTCGCGCAACTGCGAGATCAGTTCCACGTTCTCGAAGCGCAATGCAATCGACTGCCGCGCTACGCGCGCATAGTTGCGCGCAAAGACCAGCAGCACGCAGAGGTACAGCGGCGTGCCGAGGAACATCGGCAGGTATTCGACATCGCCGGTGGCGAGGAACACCACCCAGACCGGCACGATCGCCGGCAGGAAGAAAGCGATCGCCACCGGCAGGCATGCCGAGAACACCGCGAGCGCGGCCGCGCTCATGCCCGCGATCAGCGACAGGATGCAGATCACCACCGCCGGCATGCGCACATCCAGGTATAGCCACGCGACCAGGCCCCACAGGGCCCCGATCAGCGCGAGCGTGGCGGTCATGCCGTGCGCATAGCGCGCCGCCCCCGCTTCGGTCAGCCTGCCGGGCAGCCGCAGGCGCCCGAAGTACGCAATCGCGCAAGCCACCACCATCGCGCAAGCCCAGGGCAGGGCGCCGGGACGATCGCCGCTCAGCATCAGGCCCGCGGCCAGGATAATCGCCGCCAGCGAGCAGCCCACCATCGCGATGCCGAAGCTCTGGTCGATCAGGCTCATCTGCGCGGCGAGCAGCCGCGGCGCATCGTAGCGGGGGAGCCAGCGCAGCCGCGGGCGTGCCGCAGCGGCCGGGTCTGTTGTCTGCGCTGTCATCGCGCCGCCTGCACCAGGCCGCGTCGCTGGGCTTCGAGGATGGCTTCCACGCGGCTGACCACGCCCAGATGATCAAGGATGGCCGCGACATGGACGCGCACGGTGTTTTCCGACAGGCCCATATGGTAGGCAATGACCTTGTTCGAGCGGCCCAACGTCAGTTGATGCAGCACCTCCAGCTGGCGCGGCGTGAGCGTGCTGGCCGCGTAGGACGCCTGGGCCGGTGCCCCGGCATCCGCCTCGCCGGAAAAATGCGAGCCTCCGGCCAGGCAGCACGCAATGGCTTCCTCGATCTCGCGCGCGTCGGCGGACTTCGGCAAAAAGCCCGCAATCTCGCGCCGGACCTCGGCCGGGATGGCTTCCAGCCCCGAAGTGCCCGAGACGATCACGATGCGCGCCGCCGGAAAATGCCGGCGCAACACCTTGACGCCCTCGATGCCGTTCAGGCCTGGCATCTGGATATCGAGCAGCACGATGTCGACCGCCGCGCCGCGATGGTCCTGCACCGCCTGCATGACCGAACCTGCCTCGATGATATGCGCCACGCTGGGACTGTCGGCCAGCACCAGGCGCAGTCCGGTGCGGAACAGGGTATGGTCGTCGATCAGCAGCAGGCGGGCGTCGGGCATGGGGCAAGGGGTGGTGGGACGGGCAAAACATTGGACAAGAATCCCCGGCGCTTGTCCATGCAACCGTTTTGGGGCGTGACTAGTCCGGAAAGATTATTGGCCACGGGCAAAGGCAATGCCAAGATGTGAGTTGCGGGCAGTTCCGCGACGTGCCCGCACCACTTTCAGTTACCCACTACCACCCGGCTGTGGGTATTTTTTTGCGTGCACACTGGAGCGGGGTTGGCATGGCAAAAAAAAGCCGGCACCGCATGGACGGTGCCGGCTTGCTGTGGTCCGGGCACAAGGTGCCCGGACAAAGCTCGATGAGATTACGGGCGGCCGACCGAAATATCGTAATAGGACCCGTTTACGGCGATGCCGAAGGTCAGTCCGGTATTGCCGGGGACCATCGAAATCATCTCCGGAATATTGGGAGTGCCGCCGGCACGATAGCGAAGGCCATTCGCCGGCACGTTCTGCTTCCAGGTGTCCAGGCGGCTGTCTTCCAAGCGCTTGCGGGTGTAAGTGCCGGCCTGAGCATCAATCGACTGCGTAGTGGTAGTCCACACCGATGGACCGTTCAGGAAGAGTTTCACGCCGGAGTAGAACACCGAATCCCAGTACGAGCCCGTCGTCCCCACCACCGGCAGCGCGCGAGCAATCTGCTTGGCGGCAATCATGAAGCCGTCTGCGTGCGTGATGACGACCATCACCTGCCCGTCGGTCCCCTTGAACCCGTAGGCGGATTGCGAGCCGAAGCTGTCGGCGATCTTGAAGCTGCCGTCGGCGTTGGTGCTGATCGTCGGCAGTTCATTGGGTAGCCAGGCTTCGCAGGTGTCGACGCCGAAGCAGTCCTTGCCGGCGGTTACCTTGCCCGCCGCGTCGATGCTGAAGGTTACCCGGCGCGGCATGTATGCCGAAGCGCTGTCGCCACGTTCCATGCCCAGGCCGTTCCAGTTGCCTGCCAGGTCAGCCAGCGGGATTTCTTGTGCCGGCATCAGCAGGGTTGGCAGCTGGGGCAGGGTGCCCGCGGTCGGCACGATCAAGGTTACCCCGGACTTTGAAACCAGTGCGGTATCCGTGGTGTTGCCTGCTCCCGGCACGGTGAAGCGGCACGCCTCGGCCGTGCTGGCGGTGAAGGGGATTGACTCAGTGCCGATCTGTAGCTTCAGCGCGGCAGCATCGAAGTCGCCTGCTTCGGCGGCCGCGGTGCCCAATTCGATCACACGGTATTTGCCGGCCTTGAGCCCCGCGCAGCTAGCCGCTGCCGGTTGCAGCGCAGTCTGGATCGCGGTAGCGCCGGCATTGGAGGCAACTGCCGAAGACAACTCGTTCAGGGTGGTCTGGCTGGCCTCCAGGCGATCGCCCAGCTGGTCCAGCAGCTTGTCCTGCGCATTGCCGGCGTTGGCGCCATTGGCGGCCACCAGCGGATCCTTGAGCGGGTCGACGCTGGTCAGGTCGACCACGCCAGTCAGCACCAGTCGCACCGCCTCCGTGGCGCTGGCCAGGCCGTTGGAAGTCAGCTTGGCCTGCGCGCTGGCGTCGAACTGATCGAAGAAGGCCGTGGTGGTGCCCTGCGCCAGCGAGGCGGTCACCAGTTCGGTCAGCGGGGTGATATTGGCCACGGCCGTGGTGCCGGTGCCGGCCTCGACCACCGAATGCAGCGTGGTGCCGTCAGGCGTCTTGACGCTGAGCACGCACGGACGCGTGGCGCTTTCGATGCTGAGCGTGAAGGTACCGTCCGCGGCGGTTGTGGCCGTGCCGCCGCCCGCCGCGCATTTGGCCTGGACGGTGGCACCGCCCAACGCGGCACCCACGGCCGCGGTGCCGCTGATCTTCGTGGTGGCGGGCGCCTTGGTGGGCGTCGAGTCTCCGCCACCGCCTCCGCAGGCGGTCAGTACGGCCGCCGCCAGACCCGTCAAAAACAGACGTTTTGTTTTCATCCCTGTATTGTTTTTTGTGGTTCTTGTTATGGCAGGGCGCTGCGACATGGAACACTGGCTCATGCCGGACCCCGCCCACAGGGCGGCTGACCCACCCTGCGGGCGCGATTCTGCGTGAAATGCCTCAACCTGCCCAACCCGCGTTGAGGTGATTGACAAAGTGCACGAGGCGTGGCGGGTGGCTTGCCGCCAAGGGAAGAAAGGGGTCAGGCTGCCGCCTGGGCGAGCCCCGGCCACGTTGGCCGCGATGCAAGTGCCCGGCCACCGGCGCGGCAATCTTCGAGCAGCCGTACGGCATCGATCCCGAACCAGTCGTGCCACCCGCGTGCCAGGGCGCTGGCGGACCGCAGGCCCGCCTGTGCGGCCAGCTGGTCCAGCGCGGGCACCGGGCCGCCGGCGCTGGCCAGCGCATGCAGCGCCAGGGCGGCACGTTGCTCGCGCAGCAGCGGATGCAACGCCTCGCCTTCGGCAAAAAGCCGGGCGCGGACCATGCGTGCCGGCACTTGCCATTGCGCTGCCAGGCGCTCGGCGTTCCAATCGGTCTCGGGGCGGGAAAAGACCAGCCCGGCAAACTGGCGCGACCAGGGGCGGTCGGCGGGCTTGCCCGCCAGGCGCGGGCATTCGCTGTCGGGTACGGCGGTCAGGACGATGGCGCAGGGTTGCTGCCAGGTTCCCGGCAGGTCGCAGTCAAAGTGGGCGAAGGCGTGCACCACGAACGGGTCGCCGGGCCGCACTTCGCGTCGCGCGTTGGCGTCGCGCAGGCTGGCCGTACCGTGCAGGGCTTGCACATGGACGGCAAAGGGAAAGCGCAGGCGGGCAAAGCGGACGTGGTGACGGCTGACAAGCGGCATGCGGAGGACGACCCGGAAGCTGGCGGCGTTGCGGCGGGTAACTGTCGCAGGATTCGGTGGCCAGCGCAAGGCCGCGGACCTCGCGTTCGAAGCCAGCGCAGCCGCCGGCGCCTGCGGCGTTACAGGTCCGACATCCCGAAGTGGCGCAGCCGTGGCAGGTCGGTCACGCGGATGCTTTGGTACGACAAGTGCACCATGCCCGCATCGGCCAGGCGGCGCAGCGCCTGGTTGACGCGCTGGCGCGAGAGCCCGGTGAGCAGGCCGATCTCTTCCTGCGACAGTTCCAGTACCGGGCTGGTGCGCGGATACAGGTCCGGATGGAACAGTTGGGCGATCGCTTGCGCCACGCGCGCATCGGCCCCCAGCAGCCGGTCGTTCTGCACGGTGGCGATGAACTGGCCCATGCGCTCGTTGAGCTGACGCACGACAAAGCTGGCGAACGGCAGGCTCTGGGCCAGCAGTGTGTTGAACACCGGCTCAGGCACCAGCAGCACCTGCGCGTCGCGGATCGCGATCACGTCATAGCGGCGGTCTTCGCGCTTGATCACGCTGCCTTCGCCGCACCAGCCGCCGGCGGGCACGCCCGAGAAGGTGCAGCCGCGGCCGTCGGGCGTGTACACGGCGAGCTTGATCAGGCCGCGGTCCACGCCGATCCAGTGGCGCGAAGGCTGCCCGCGCCGCGCGATGAAACTGCCCGCGGCAAAGGACTGCAGCAGGGTTTCGCGCTCGGCAAGGGCCTGGTGCGCAGGGGCGAGCGCGCTGAACCAGGCATGGCCGGCAAGGACCGCGACCGGGGCCGGGGTGGGGACGGAAGTGGGGTCTGGGGGGGCGCTCATGACATGGACGGGGCGCGCCGCGCCGCATCCTGTAAGAATCGTGTAAGCCTTGCCTGGCGCGGGTTTGCGGCAGGTTTGTCGTCTCGACGACAGTGCGCCGGCGTGTGCGATGATAGCCTTGTGCCAGAAAAAGTGACAGCGCCGCAAGGCGCCCCAATGACAGCGCCCCGAATGACCCGGGATGACCCCGATAAGGCGGAGACACAAGCAATGCCCACCGATTTCGACAGCGGCCTGGCCCGCAACGCGGCCAATTTCGTGCCGCTTACGCCCATTGATTTCCTGGTCCGCGCCGCCGAGGTGTACGGCGACCGCCTGGCCATCGTGCATGGACCGCTGCGCCAGAACTGGCGCGACACCTGTGCGCGCGCGCGGCGCCTGGCCAGCGCGCTGGCACGCGCCGGCATCGGCAAGGGCGATACCGTGGCCGCGCTGCTGCCCAATACGCCGGCCATGGTGGAAGCGCATTTCGGCGTGCCGATGGCCGGTGCCGTGCTCAATGCGCTGAATATCCGCCTTGACGCCGCCAACCTGCTCTTCATGCTGCGCCATGGCGAAGCGCGCGTGCTGCTGGCCGATACCGAGTTCGCCGACGTCGCGAAGCAGATGGCGCAGGAGCTCCCCGGCCTGAAGGTCATTGCCGTGCATGACGTGCTCGGTCCGCAGGAAGCACCGTTCGGCGATACCGACTACGAAGCCTTCCTCGCCGGCGGCGATCCGGCGTACGTCTGGCAAATGCCCGCCGACGAGTGGGATGCGATCGCGCTGAACTACACCTCAGGCACCACCGGCGATCCCAAGGGCGTGGTCTACCATCACCGCGGCGCAGCCATCAATGCCGTGTCCAATATCCTGGAATGGGACCTGCCCAAGCACCCGGTCTACCTGTGGACACTGCCGATGTTCCACTGCAACGGGTGGTGCTTCCCGTGGACGGTGGCGGCGCGCGCGGGCGTCAATGTGTGCCTGCGCAAGTTCGAGCCCAAGCTGGTGTTCGACCTGATGCGCGAAGAGGGCGTGACTCACTACTGCGCCGCGCCGATCGTGCATACCGCGCTGGTCAACGCACCGCCTGCATGGCGCGAGGGCGTGCGCGGACCGGTGCGCGGCATGGTGGCCGGCGCGCCGCCGCCCGCCGCGGTGCTGGCGCAGATGGAGGCGATGGGATTCGAGCTGACCCACGTCTACGGCCTGACCGAGGTCTACGGCCCGGCCGCGGTCTGCGCCGAGCAGGACGACTGGAGCACCCTGTCCGAGCAGGACCGTGCGGTCAAGAAGGCGCGCCAGGGCGTGCGCTATCACCTGCAGTCGCAGGTCGCGGTGCTCGATCCCGATTCCATGCAGCCGGTGCCGGCCGATGGCGAGACCATCGGCGAGATCATGTTCCGCGGCAACATCTGCATGAAGGGCTACCTCAAGAACGA
The DNA here is from genome assembly GCF_050271075.1 of Cupriavidus sp. H39. Lineage (NCBI taxonomy): Bacteria > Pseudomonadati > Pseudomonadota > Betaproteobacteria > Burkholderiales > Burkholderiaceae > Cupriavidus > Cupriavidus sp. H39. The sequence goes on along the minus strand of NZ_CP189846.1, from coordinate 2,059,574 downwards.
GAAGGCCACGCGCGAAGCCTTCGCCGGCGGCTGGTTCCATACCGGCGACCTGGGCGTGTGCATGCCCGACGGCTATATCAAGATCAAGGACCGCAGCAAGGACATCATCATTTCCGGCGGCGAGAACATCTCGAGCGTGGAAGTGGAAGACGCGCTCTACCGGCATCCTGCCGTGCTCGCCGCTGCGGTGGTGGCGCAGCCCGATGCCAAGTGGGGCGAGACGCCGTGCGCCTTTGTCGAACTGAAGGACGGGGCCAGCGTCAGCGCGGAGGAACTGATTGCGCATTGCCGCACGCTGCTGGCGGGGTTCAAGGTGCCCAAGGCGGTCTACTTCGGCCCCTTGCCCAAGACCTCCACCGGCAAGATCCAGAAATTCGAACTGCGCCGCAAGGTGAAGTCAGGATCGGCGATCGACGTCTGAGATGCAAGCGGCGCCATGCCGGCGCCGCGTCCGTTCAGCGCGCCCGCACCTCGGGCGGCGTTCCCATTCTGGGCGGCTGGTGCCAGTCCGGCCCGATGTCGGGGAACACCTCGCATTCGCCGCGCACGATGCTCTCGATGGTGGCGCATACGCATTCGGTGCCGCGCGGTCCCACGCAGACCAGGCTGCGCGGATGGTCGCTGTGCTGCGGAATGGCATAGACCCGCATGCCCTCGCGGAACAGGGGGTGCTTGGTGAGGCGTTCGTTCATCAGTTCAACGAAGCGCTGAGGCGTGACGACCGGCTTGTCCATTGCATGCTCCTGCGGCCTTGGCACCGTACCCATTTCTTGGGGCGGCATGGCGACCAGGTCAGTAGAGGCCAGGAAGATGGCAGGCAGGTGGCAGAAAAGCGCACCGGGCAGCAGCGCTTGCCCGGGACGTGGCCGGAATGAAGAAGCGCGGGCAATGCATCGCCCGCGTTGCCACTGCCACGCTTTCAGACTAGGTTACGCGGCGCGTAGTGCAAGTGAATCGCGCTGTTTTTTGCCGGTTCAGGTGACGCGCAATTCGCCTGCGGCGCGCGGGCCGTTCAGGATGCCGTTGCCGGCGGCCCAGCATGCGGCTTCGGCCTCCGCATAAGACCTGTAGGTGTCCGGTGCCGCCACCGTGCAGTCCTCGTCGGCGGCGCCGCAGCGTTCCTCCATGACGATGCGCCAGGTGAACTGGCCCGGTGCGGCCTCCAGGACATGGAGCAGCAGGGTGCGGTGGTCATCGGTCAGCGTGAGAGGCAAAGTCGACATGGGTGTCTCCCGTTCGCAGGTAGGCGCATTGATGCTAGCAACAGCGCGCCGCAAATGCCATGGGGGATTTCGGACGCGCCGTGGCAAGATACGGCCTTTGCGGCAGTCGCCGCGCTGGATCTTGTCGCCTGAACATGCCTCTTTCGCCCGAGTTCAACCAACGGATCGCCGCCCTGACGGCGCACTACGATGCCGTGGTGCTGCCGCTGTGGACCGCCTCCGGCTGGAATCCCGACCTGTTGCTGCCCTATGAGGCGCTCGACGGCGGCAGCGCCGCGCCGCTGCCGCCGTCGCGCTATCGCGCCATGGCCTGTGCGCGCCAGTTGTACGTGTTCTCGCTGGCCGGCCACCAGGCGCACGCCGATACGCTGTTCGGCTCGCTGCAGGCCTACTTCGGCAGTGGCGAGGGCGCATGGCTCTACAGCGTCGATCCTGCCGGCGCGCCGCTCGACAGCACGCGCGACCTCTACACCCATGCCTTCGTGATCTTTGCCTGCGCCGTCTACTACGCGCGCGGCGGCAACGCGGATGCCCTGGAGGTGCTCGATGAAACCGTCGATATCGTCGAGGACCGCTTCGCTGACGGACAGGGCCTGTACCACGCCGCGCTGACCGAACAGTTCCGGGCCAAGGGCGCCGGCGTGCTGCAGAACCCCATCATGCACCTCACCGAGGCCTACCTGGCCGCGCTGGATGCCACTGGTGACGAGTGGTACGCGGAACGCCTGCGCGAGATCGCGATGGCGGTGCATGAGCGCTTTGTCGATCCCGCCAGCGGCTGCGTGGCGGAGCTGCCGCAAGGCAGCGCGGACAACCGCATCGAGCCCGGGCACCAGTTCGAATGGTTTTCGCTGGTGGCGAGCCGCCCGGCGTTGTTTGGCGATCTGCCGCTGTCGGACGACCTGCGCCGGGCCTTTGCCTTCGCGCAGCAGCATGGCGTGGCAGCGGGCACGCTGGGTGTCTGCGCGGCGCTGGATGCAGGCGGCGCACGCATCGACGGCACCGAGCGCATCTGGGCACAGACCGAATTCGCGCGAGCGCTGGCGCTGGATGGCTCGGCACAGTCGCTGGCCGTGCTGGCAGACTGGGCCGCGCAGTTCCGCAGCCGTTTCTTGTCTGCGCAGGGGTGGCATGAGTGCCTGGCGCCGACCAGCGACGTGGTGCGCGCGGAGATGCCCTCGACCTCCCCCTATCACCTGGCCACGTCTTACCAGGCACTGGCCGCGCTGGCAGGGCTGCCATGGCCCGCACAGGCGGCATGATCCGGCCCGGGCGGCATGCCGGCGCGGACCAATGCGTTGTCAATTCTTTGCAGTTGCCGGAAGGGCGCGCGTCTACACTCGAGCCCGCGCTCCGGCCCGCATCGCAATCCTTCTTAACTACCTGGTCGTCGTTCTGAAGTTGCGGGCGCGGGCGCGCCTGCCCTGGCTCAGCGGGCGCTGGCCTGCTGCAGCCGCTCGGCGTGCTGGGCCGACTGGAGTCGTTGCGACGATGGCGCGGGGGTATTTGCCTGGAGCAGGCCAGCGCCTTGCGGCTTGACGCGGACGGCCATTTGCTCGACCCGCTTCTGGGCCTGCGTTTCGGCGTGGTCGTTCAGGATCAGGCACAGCAGCGTCAGCAAGGCTGCTGTGATCATGCTCAGCGCAATCCAGGCCAGGCAGTGCTTGCGTTCCATGGTGGCGGACAGTGGGGCGTCATCAGTGCGCGCAGTTTAAGCGCGCGTGCGCCGGGCGATTGTCAACCTTTGCAAACGCAGCTGGCGTGCAGCTGCCCGCCGGCCGCCCTTATTCCGTTACGCCGTGCTCGTGCAGCAGCCGCTCGCATTCCTCGAGCATGTCGTAGGCGAACGCAGACTGGTAGTTCGGGTCTAGCGCTTCCATCATTTCGTGCGCGGCGTAGAGGCCGGCTTCGCGCGACAGGGTCTCGGCGAGTTGCCGCGCAAACTGGTCGCTCAATTCAGACAGCAGGCGCCGCTCTGACAGCGGCAGTTGCAGTTTCGAGCGCGACAGCCATTCGCCGGCCAGCGTGGCGCCCTGGGCGTCGGTCATCCACTTGCGGTGTTCGTAGTAGGCCGACAGGCGTTCCGCGGCCAGCGCGAACAGCAGCGCCTTGCGGGTATTGAAATCGATCCGGCGGGGTGGGGCGAGGGTCATGCTTGCGGCTTGGTGCGGGCCGGCGCAGCTGGCCGGCCGTGGTCTTGACGAAGGGGGTCAGGCGGACGCGGTGCCGGCCTGCGCCAAGCGCGAAGCCAGCCAGGCGCCGAGGTCGGCAATCTCTTCCAGGCAGACCGAATGCCCCATCGGATAGGTGTGCCACGTCACCGAATTCGGCCGCGCCTGCACAAAATCACGAGCGGCCACGCCGAGGGCCAACGGCACCACTTCGTCCTGGGTGCCATGGGCGGCGAACACCGGCGTAGCCGCGTTGGCCGCGCTGGCTTCGGCAGCGAGCGTCGACGGTGCGGGCATGTACGTGGATAGCGCGACGATACCGGCCAGCGGCTCGGCGTGGGTCAGTCCCGTCGTGTAGGCAATGGCACCGCCTTGCGAAAAGCCTGCCAGCACGATGCGCGCGCTCGGGATGCCGCGCGCATTCTCTCGTGCGATCAGGGCGCGAATGGCATCGCAGGAAGCGCGGATGCCGGCCTCGTCGGCGCGGCGGCCTGCCTGGTCGAGGGAAACGATGTCATACCAGGCCGGCATGACATAGCCACCATTGCAGGTCACCGGGATCGCCGGGGCATGCGGAAAGATAAAGCGTATGCCGGGCGAGGCCGGCAGCCGCAATTCCGGTACCACCGGGGCGAAGTCACTGCCATCGGCGCCCAGTCCGTGCATCCAGATGACGGCGCAGACGGGATTGGGCGCGGTTTCAATTTCGATCGCGGGCAGCAGTTCGCTCATGGGGCCGGTTCCTGTGGAGGGTCTGTCTGCGCCATGTGGGCGTCAGGCAGCGCGAGTATCGCACAGGTCCGGGCCTGCCTTTGCCGCATGCTGCCCCGGCATGGGCCCGCGTCAGGCCGCCGACGGAACGATTGGCACCGTGGTCAGGCCGGGCGTGCGTGCCGGCAATTCGGGCATGGCCGGCGGCGTGGCGCGGCGCTTGTCGACCACGTCTTCCACGCCCTTGGCCGCGACATCCTCGAGGAACGCCACCATGTCGCGGTAGTAGGCCACCTGCATCTGTGCCTCGAGCAAGCGCCGTTCGGCCTGGAATAGCGTCAGCCTCATGTCTTGCAGTTCCCTTTCGGCGATTTTTTCCGGGGTCGGTGGACTGAACAAGTTTGCAAGCCAACGCATGGCAGTACCTCCAGTGCTGTCAACAGCGAGTTTGCGTGCTTTCGCCATGAGGACAAATATAGACAAGAAATCGATAATGCGTCCCTCGGGCACTTGGCCGTGGCGCCTCGCCCACAAGGATGATTGCCGCTTGCCGGACTCTACGTTAGATTAATCGGCCATGATGCTGCCGGCATCGCGCGCTTGCTGCGACGGCGCTTCCGCGCTGGCCGCCTGTGCGTGCATGAAGCGCAGGATCGGCGGCCAGAACGTGTCGATATGCTCGGGCAGTATGGCCGCATCGTGCGGCATGGCATCGTGCATGACCAGCGCATGAAGATGCCTGGCAGCGCTTGCAACGCGTTCAGCGTGGGGCGGCACGATGACCACGTCGTCACGGCTGTGCACGACCAGCAGCGGCCGTTCCAGCTTGCTTGCGCGCGCCGCGTTGTTCCACGGATCCGGCAGCAGCCACGCGGCCCATGCGGGGATACGGCCGGTTTGCACCGCGGCCAGCCGCGCCGAGCTGAATCCTGCGGCAATGACATAGCCATCCGGCTGCGGAGCGAAACGCCGCGCCACGTCAAGCAGGATGCCCGAGCCCAGCGAATGTCCCAGCACCACGCGCCGTTTCGAGTGCGGGGTGGCGGCGATGAACTGCCCGTAGGCAGCCAGTGCATCCTGCCGCAGCCGGCGCACGCTTGGCCGCCCGGTGCTGCGCCCATAGCCGCTGTAATCGAACACGTAGGAAGCGATCCCCGCATCGGCCAGCATGGCCTGCACCGGCGCCCAGTCCGGCACGCATTCGTTGTCGCCGTGGCACACCATCAGTGCCGGTGCTTCGGCGTTTGCCACCGGCATGAAGGCCGCGTGCAGGGTGCGGTCCCCGCTGGCGAAGGTGGCGTGGCGCACCGTCGGGGTGGAATTGTCAGGGATGCCGGCGTTGCTTGTCTCATCCTTCGGCGTGACAAACGCTTTGCGTTCCAGCGCACGAAACAGCAGATGCCGCGCCACACCGGCCGCCACGGCCATGCCGGCGGCCGCGGCCAACCAGCGGTGACGGACGGGGCGAGGAGGGTGGCTGGGGTCAAGGCTCATGGATGGCGCCGCGAAAGGATTCTCTTCAGGCTAGCAGGCAGTGGGCGGCGAGTGAAGAACGGTTCATTTGAATGCGCTTCCGATTGCCGGATATCACCCCTATCGCTCCGATAGATATCTTTTCCCTTGACTATCTACCTACCAGTAGATAGCATTGAGTCCATGGCACCGCTGCACTGTCCGGCGACAGCGAAAGGCACCAAGATGTGGCGATTCCATGGCATGACCTAGACGGTCATTTTTTCAGGCCCGGAAATCTATCTACTAGTAGATGCGAGCCTGAAAGGCGACCCCCGAATAGCCACTGATATCGAATTGACGCGATCCGAACCATCGCACCCCAGGAGCCCATCATGACCAAGACCACCAAGACCCTGATCACCGCCGCCACCCTTGCCGCCGCGCTCGTGAGCGGTGTGGCGCAAGCCGCCAGCGTGCAGGACAACGCCGGCGACAAGTACGGCTACAGCTATCGCGTCGGCAGCGCCGACGCCTTTACCGACGGTGCCCGCACCGGCAAGTTCGACCCGTTCACGGAAGGCGCGCGCAGTGGCAAGTTCGACCCGTTCAGCGAGGGCGCGCGTGTTGGCAAGACCGACCCGTACACGGACAGCTTCCGCACCGTGGCTGGCCTGGACCGCAGCGGCGTCTCGTCCGAGCCGGCTCGCAGCTTCGATCCGTACACGGACGGCGCGCGCGTCGGCAAGGCTGACCCCTATACCGACGGCGCCCTGGCCTGATTGCTGCCGGCACTGGCCGGCGGCCCACCACTTACGATGGCGGCCCGGGGCCGCTGTCCGATGGAGTCCATCATGAGTTTGCGTGACAGCCTCTTGCTGCTTGGCGGATGGCTGGTACTCTGCGTGACGAGTGGCTCGATGATCACCTTCGCCGCGCAGGTCCTGCCTGGCTAAAGTCCATGTAGTGCACAGTGCCCCAAGGCTAGGGAATTACCCCAGCCTCGGGGCATTTCAACTTGAGCGTCTATCTTCGCGTAGATAAACTGATCGCATGAAGACTCAATCCGTACGCGAGCAGTTGCTCGAGCACACCCTGATCCTGATCCGCCGGCGCGGCTTCAACGGCTTCAGCTACCGCGACCTGGCGGAGCTGGTGGGCGTGAAGACCTCCAGCATCCACTATTACTTTCCGACCAAGGAAGACCTGGTCCAGGAAGCGGTGAAGGAATACAGCGCCCGCCTGGCCGAGCGCATCAATGCCATCGACACCAAGCTGCCGGTCACCGAGCAGGCCGCCATCTACCTGGCGCCATTCCGCGCCAGCTGCGGCTCGGACCAGATCTGCCTGTGCGGCATGCTGTCCACCGAGACGCTGTGCCTGCCTGAGACCGTGCACAAGATGCTGCAGGGCTTTTATCTGCTGAACGAGCAATGGCTTGCCGGGCTGCTGGAGCGCGCACAGCCACACCGCAGCACGCCATTCCCGGTGCCGCCGGCGCGGCTGGCGCAAGTGGTGTTCGGCTCGCTGCAGAGTGGGCTGATTGCGGCACGGCTGTTCGGGACGTCGGACCGTGTCGAGGCCGCTGCCGATACGCTGATGGCCGCCGTAGCCGGTTGAATTTGCGCGCGCTATCCGTAGCGCGTCGGAAGCCGTCATGGGGTGCAAGCCGCATGACGGTTTTTTTATGTACGCACAGCTGGCGGGCGCGGTTTCCAAAACCGTTTGAAAACAACGGCTTGACGCGTCATCGTGGATCACTATCGGGGCCATAGAAAAGTTTTTCCTTGACTGTCTACCTAGTAGTAGATAGTATTCAGTCCATGGAAGCGCAGCACCGCTAGCAACCAGCGACACCAGGCGGCACCGGCGATCCCATTGCACGACCGGCAGAGGTCTTTTTTTTGAGACCGTCCATCTATCTACTGATAGATGCGGAATCAAAGAAAAGGCTGCTCGAACAACCGAATTGACGCGATCCCGAACCATCGCACCCCAGGAGCCCATCATGACCAAGACCGCCAAGACCCTGATCACCGCCGCCACCCTTGTCGCCGCGTTCGCCGGCGGCGTGGCGCAGGCTGCCAGCGTGCAGGACAACGCCGGCGACAAGTACGGCTACAGCTATCGCGTCGGCAAGGCCGATGCCTTTACCGACGGTGCCCGCACTGGCAAGTTCGATCCGTTCACCGAGGGCGCGCGCAGCGGCAAGTTCGACCCCTTCACCGAAGGCGCACGTGTCGGCAAGGCTGACCCGTACACCGACGGCGCGCGCACGGTCGCGGCCACGGTGCCGGCCGACAGCTACGGCTATAACTACCGCAGCGGCCAGGCCGATCCGTTCACCGACGGCGCCCGCGTTGGCAAGTTCGACCCGTACACCGATGGCGCCCGCACGCTAGCCGGCCTGGATCGCAGCGGCGTGTCGGCTGCGCCGGCCCGCAGCTTCGACCCGTACACGGATGGTGCGCGCGTGGGCAAGGCCGACCCCTATACCGACGGCGCCATCGCCTGACAGCCGGCCGGCCACGCGCCGGCCATCGAAAACCACAGGGCCGCCACGGCGCGGCCCCGCTTCAGGAGTTGATCATGCGTTGGCGTGACACTGCGCTGATCCTGGGCGGATGGGTAGGCCTTTGCCTTGTAAGCGGGTCGCTCATCACGCTGATCGCACAAACGCTGCCGGCCTGAATGGCGCGGCGGCAAGCCGAGGAGTGGATGCCATGAACACCCCAACCGTACGCGAGCGACTGGTCGAACACGCGCTGGTGCTGATACGCCGCAGGGGATTCAATGGCTTCAGCTACCGCGACCTGGCCGAACTGGTCGGCGTCAAGACCTCGAGCATCCATTACTACTTCCCGTCCAAGGACGACCTGGTGCTCGAAGCGGTGCGCGAATACAGCGCGCGCAAGCGGGCACGGCTGCAGGCCATCGATACCACCCTGCCGTGCGCCGAGCAGGCGCGGCGATACCTTGAGCCGCTGCGCGCCGGCGCCTGCACCGACCAGGCCTGCGTGGTAGGTATGCTGTCGGCCGACGTGCTGGCCATGCCTGAGGCCGTGCGCGCCGCGATGCAGGACTTCACCCGGCTTAACGAGCAGTGGCTGGCGCGCCTGCTCGAACAGGCAGCCGCGCGAGGCGCGGCGCCGTTTCCGCTGCCGCCGCAACAGTTGGCTCAGGTGATATTCGGCGCGCTGCAGAATGGGCTGACCAGTGCGCGGCTGTTCGGCACGTGGGAACGAGTCGATGCCGCGGCGGCGCTGCTGGCCAGCACCATGCCGGTAGAGGAGGCGTTAGCCGAAGCCTGATCCGGCGCGCGCGACCGCATCGCATAGCCACTGCGGATCGTCGTGCGGCAGGTCATGGCCGGCCCAGTGGTGCGTCAGCAAGGGCACGTGCCAGGCCTGCGCGATGCGCGCCGAGCACGCCGGGTTGACCAGTCGGTCTGCCGCGGAAGCCAGCAGCAATACCGGACAACGCGGCGGCTTGGCGGGCGCGCAGTAGCGCGCGGCGGCCAGCAATTGCGCCAGCGCGGCCTGCCGGCTGACCGGTGCGTCGGCCGCGATGGCTTGCCAGTGCGCAAGGTCGCTGGCCAGCGTGTCGGTGCGCGCGCAAGTAATGGCATGGATGGTCCGCTCGCAGTACGCGCGGTCGTCCCAGTGCTGCGCCACGCGCAGCAGCTTGCCCCAGTTGCGCGGACGCAGGCGCTGCGTTGGCGTGCAGAAGGGCCGCATGCTGGTGTTGACCAGCACCAGGCCGCCGACTTCCTCCGGATACGCGCTGGCCCACTCGGCCGCGGTCATCGCCCCCAGCGACATGGCCAGCACGCGGTACGGTCCCGGCACGCCGGCGGCGGTCAGCTGGCGCCGCACCGCCGTCACCATCTCCCGAACGCTCCACGGCGCGGGCTGCGCCGACAGCGCGCCATTGCCAGGCAGGTCAGGCAACAGCGGGCGTCCCAGCCCGGCTGCTTCCCACTGCGCCGGCAACGTTCCCCAGTGGCGCGATTCGCGCGTCAGTCCCCGCAAGAACACCCATCGGCTCATGGCGGCTCCGTGTGCCAGTGCGCGCGTGCCTGTTGCAGCAGTTCGTCGCGCTGCACGCCGCGTGGCAGCCACCGTTCCGGCGCATAGGCGATGCGGCCGAGAAAGTCGAACAGGCTGACGTGTCGCCGCAGCACGCGCGCGGTGCGGTGCGCCTTGATCGGGTTGAAGATGCCGTCGCGCGAGAACAGCTGGCGCGGGTTTTTCTTGATCCACAGCCACGAGCCCAGCTCCAGCGTCATCGGCAGGAACAGGTTGCCGCGCGGGGCCAGGTCATAGGCATGGTCCCACAGGTCGCCGTGCAGCAGGTACTGGTGGCTCTGCGGCTCAAAGGTGTAGCCATGGTGCGGGTGGGCCTGCTCGAACAGGGTCTTGAGCAGATACATCTCGGGCAGGTGGGCCATCGGGCGGCGCGTGCGCGCGTACGGAAACCAGATGCTGTCGCGCCAGCCGTAGCCGGAATGGCAGTCCACCGCAAAGCTGAGCGGGCGCGGCAGCAGTTCCTGCTGGACCACGCGCAGCAAGGCGCTGCTTTCGGCCTCCATCGGCGCGCCGGCGGCGCCGCGGTACCACGGCAGCCAGGCGCCGATGCGCTGCCCGCCGGCCAGGAAGGGCACGGGTGCGTCGGCATCCTGCGGGCCGTTGCGCATCAGGTCGACGCCGTTGGGATTGGCACGCGTGCCGGCCCACATGCCGCCGGGGTTGACGATGGGCATGAATACCAGCCGCACCGATTGCAGTTCGCGGTGCAGCAGTTCATCCCACGCGAGGCGGCACAGCACGGCGCGCAGGTAATCCAGCACCAGTTGCGTGCCGATGCGCTCCAGCCCGTGAATGCCGCCGAAGATGCCGATGGCCGGCGCGCCCGGGTCGCGGCAGCCGAGCGTGGCGACATGCACGCCGAAGCGGCGGCCCTGCACCGTGGTCTCGCACACCACCCGCGTATCGAGCACGTGGCTGCCGGCATCCAGCAAGGTCAGCAACTGGTCATATTCAGGAAAGCCGGCGCGCGGGTGCATGGGTTCAGGCGGCCGGCATGCCGGGCGCAGCGAACAGCTGCATGACCGGCCAGCCGCGCGCCCCGGCCGCGTCGCGCAAGGTCGGGTCCGGATTGACGGCGACGGGGTGGCCGACGCTTTCCAGCAGGGGCAGGTCGTTGCGCGAGTCGCTGTAGAACGTGGCGTGGGCCAGCGCGGTGTGCGCCAGGCCAAGCGTATCGAGCCAGGCCAGCACGCGCAGTACCTTGCCCGGTCCATAGGCGGGCACCCCGGCCAGCGCCCCGGTGAACTCGCCGTGCACGTCATGCTCTGCCTCTACCGCCAGCAGGTGCGGCACGCCCAGTTCCCGCGCAATTGGCTCGGTGATGAAGCGGCAGGTGGCGGTCACGATGCAGCACAGCTCGCCGGCGCCGAGATGGCGGGCCAGCAGGTCGCGCGTGGCGGTCGGGATGGCGGGCACGATCACGTCGCGCATGAACTCCGCGCGCCATTGCGTGAGGCGCTGGCGCGGATGGCGCGCCAGCAGCCCCAGCGCAAAGCGCGCATGGGCGGCGAAGTCCAGGCGTCCGGCCTGGTAGGCGGCCAGCCAGCGCGCGTTGTGCGCGTCGATCTCCGCGGCATCGGCGCCGCCCACGGCGACGAGGTATCGCGCCCATTCATACTCGCTGTCCAACGGCAGCAGGGTGTGGTCCAGGTCGAACAGGGCAAGGCGAGGTGCGGCAGGCATGCAGGAGGGCTCCGAAGGCGAAACCGCCAAGCTTGGCGCGGCGCGGTGACCGCGCAGTGATGAAGGACTGAAGTTTTCCGATGCCGGCATCGGCGCCATCATGGCCGCAAGCCCGCGCGCTCTTTCACCAGCGCGCGCTTCAGGCAGCATGGGCCGTGGTGGCCGGGTCATCCCGCGCCACGCAGTCCAGGAAGGCGCCGACCAGCCGCGTTTGCCGCCGGCTGCGCAGGCAGTACAGGTATTCGTGCAAGACCGGCGCGCCCGACGCAAACGGTACCACGCGCAGCAGCGGGTCGCGCGGCACCTCGCCCAGCGGCACCACGCTGGCGCCCAGGCCCTGGCGGATCGCCTCGTAGATGGCCTCGCGGCTGCCGATCACGGTATGCGGCGGCAACTCCAGCCCGCACGCCGCCAGCGCGGTTTCGGTGGTCTTGCGCGTCATCGAGCCATGCTCGCGCACCAGCAGGTGGCAGCCGCGCAACTGCGGCAGGTCGATCTGCGCAAGGCGCGCCAGCGCATGGTCGGGATGCGCCACCAGCACCATCGGGTCGCTCGCCAGCCGGATGCAGGCGAGACGGTCATCGTCCACCGGATGTGAAGACACTGCGGCATCGATACGGTATTCGAACAGTGCTTCGAGCATTTGCTGCGAATTGCCGATATCCAGGCTCACGTCGATCGCGGGGTAACGCTGCCGGAACGCCGCCACTGCGCGCAGGATGTAATACGGCCCGGTGGCGCCGATGCGCAGGTTGCCAAAGCGCAGGTTGCCCGCGTTGCGCAGCAGGTAGTCGGCATTGCCTTCCTGCTGCATCAGCTGCTCGACCACCGGCATCAGTGCCACGCCCACGTCGCTCAGGTCGACGCGGCTGGCGCGGCGGTGGAACAGCTCCACGCCGTAGCTTTCCTCCAGCTGGCGGATGCGCCCGGTGACGGTGGGCTGGCTCACGCGTAGCTGCCGGGCCGCCATGGTGATGCTGCCCTGGCGCGCCACTTCGAAAAAGGTCATCAGCAGGTCGCCTAGCATGGTTATCCGCACGGAGTTGGGGGGGAACGTCCGGACCGGCCCGGACGACCGCGCAGTCTAGCGGCCCAATATGACAAAACGGCTACGCCCGCCCGGGCCGGATCCGCCTTGGATCGGCCGGGGCGGGACTGGGGTTGCGCCAGGCCGGCGGTCGCGTCAGCCGGCCACGCCCATCGCCGGATCGGACACGCCGTCCTGGCCGGTTTCTATGCGCCCGGCAAAGCGGCGCGTAAAGCCGCCCTGCGCGGTGGTCACGGTGAAGTCGTACCAGTTGCCCTGGCGCGCCACCGGCCAGTGCTGCTGCAGCTGCATGCCGGCGGGCACTTCGTAGGTCCAGGGGCCGTCGGTGCGGTAGGCGTTGGGCTGGACGGTGAAGGTGCAGGGCGCGCTGCCGGTATTGATCATGTCCACGTACACCGCGGCGTTGGCGATGTCATAGCAGACCCGGATCTCCGGCGCGCTGGCGCCCGCCGCCGCCACCGCCGCCACGTCGCCGCGGAAGGCGCGGTGGAAGCCGTTGGGGCCCAGCACCCACAGGTCGTACTTGCCGCTGTCGGTGGCAAAGACGTCCCAGCTGCCATGCAGTTCCTTGCCCGGCTCGACCATATAGCGGCGCGGCACGCGGTCCAGGTGCAGCCGGTCGTAGACGTGGAACACGGCCGCCGCGGTGCCGGTGTTGCTGAACAGCAGCCACACCGCGCGCTGGTCTCGCGCGTCTTCGCGGGCGCTGACGTGCAGTTCATAGGGCAGGGCGCGGGACGGGCGCGTGCCGGAGTCTTGCTGCGGCATTTGCTGGCTGCCAGCCGGGGGCAGCGGCACTTGGGGCAGCACGCCTTGCGCGGTGCGGATGGCATCGGCGCTGGCCTTGTCGCGGCTGGGCAGTGCCGGCAGCGGGTTGGTGTTCGGGCTGACGAAATTGAAGGCCGAGGTCAGGTCGCCCGCCACCGCGCGGCGGAAGCCGCTGATATTGGTTTCCGCCACGCCGAAGCGGGCTTCCAGGAAACGCAGCACCGAGGTGTGGTCGAACACCTGCGAGTTGACCCAGCCGCCGCGGCTCCACGGCGAGACCACGTACATCGGCACGCGCGGGCCGGGGCCGTAGGGGTGCTTGTCGACGTGGTACTCCGGCCTGACCTGTTCCGGGTCGAGCGTGGTGGCGCCAGCCAGCGTGTCGCCGTCATAGGCGGGCGCGCATGGCGGCGGCACGTGGTCGAAATAGCCGTCGTTCTCGTCGAAGTTGATCAGCAGCACGGTCTTGCTCCAGACCGCGGGATTGGCGGTCAGGGCATCGAGCACTTCCTGCGTGTACCAGGCGCCCTGCACCGGGCTGGACGGCCCGGGGTGCTCCGAGTACGTGGCCGGCGCCACGATCCACGACACCTGCGGCAGCTTGCCGGCGGCAATGTCGTCGCGCAACGCCTGCAGGAAGCCACCATCGGGCATGGTGTTGGCCACGCCCTTGAGCAGCGGGCTGAACGCGTCGTCGGCGCTGGTGTACGGCGGATAGGGGCTGCCGTTGGCCTGGTTGCCGCGTGCCGCATTGGCGTCGCGATATTGCTTGAAACCCGCGAGCGGGTTGTCGGTGAAGTTGTCCGGCATGTTCTGGTAGACCTTCCAGCTCACGCCGGCGCTTTCCAGGCGCTCCGGGTAGGTCTTCCAGGTATAGGGGGTGTTCGAGCCCGTGAAGGAGTCGCCGCTGTTGTCGATCACCGGACCGCCAAAGTCGCCGCCGGGATCATTGGTGCCGGTCCAGTGGAACAGTCGGTTGGGGTTGGTGCCGCCATGGAAGCTGCAGTGGTACGCGTCGCACAAGGTGAAGGCATTGGCCAGCGCCATCTGGAAATCCAGCTCGGCCTCGGTGTAGTAGCCCATCGACTGGGTCTGCTTGTAGGTGGGCCACTTGTTCATGCGGCCCAGGTCCCAGGCATTCTGCGCATCCGGGTAGGAGTGCGGGGTGCCGCTGACGCGCTGCGCGTTGCCGGCGCCGCTGTCCAGGTGGTAGGGCAGCACGGTGCGGGTGGTGCTGCCGTTGGTATAGGTCTGCTGCCAGACGTTCAGGCCGCCCGCCAGCGGGATCGGGAAGCGGTCGCCAAAGCCGCGCACGCCACGCAGCGTGCCGAAGTAGTTGTCGAACGAACGGTTCTCCTGCATCAGGATGACCACGTGCTCGACATCGCGGATGGTGCCGGTGGCGTTGTTGGCCGGGATCGCCAGCGCGCGGCGGATCGATGGCGGGAAGGCCGCCAGCGCAGCGGTGGCGGCGGCACTGCCGCCGGCGAGCTTGAGGAAGTTGCGTCTGCTTTGGGGGTTCATTGGATTCGGGTGCCGGATGGTTGCGGGGAGGGGTGACAGGCCGGGCCGGGTTCAGGGCGCGCAGCGCAGCTGCGGCTTGACCGCGGGGGTCTCGCCAGGCCGGTCGCTGCCGTTCCCCTGGCCGGGGTTGCCGCCGGTGCCGGGGGCGCCGGGCGTGATCGGCGCCGCGGTCGGGGCGCCGCTGGCGCTTTCGCCGGAATCGCCGCCGCAGCCAGCGAGCGCCGCGCTCAGCAGCACGGCGGCCAGCCAGTGCGGCCGCGCCAGGGTGGAGGGTCGGAAGGTCATGGTGTCAATCTCCTGCAGGAGGATCGGTGCGGGGAGGGGTAAGGCCGGCGGGGAGCCCGTTCCCTCGTGAAACGGGTGCCCCGCCGGATTCAGGAAGTCAGGGATTCAGGGTCGACAGCGGCTGGCGTGCGCCGGTGATGGCCTTCAGCTCGTCCAGCGTCAGCACGCGGGTCCACATCGCCAGGTCGTTCAGGCCCATCACGCCCTTGAGCGCGCCCGGGTTGTTGCCGACGTAGTTGTGGGTGGCATCGTCGTTCACGCCCCAGCCGGTGCCGAGCCCGGCGAGTTTGGTGACGTCGGTGTTGGCGATCGCCTTGTTCTCGGTCTTCTGCAGGCCCAGCACCGGATCGATGACGTAGGCGCTGAAGCGCTTCGCCGCCGCGTCCACCGACAGCGCCAGGTAGGCCCACTGGTTGGCCGACACCTTCATGCCGTTGATGTCGTCGCGCTTGCCGCCGCCGCTGCCCAGGTTGAAGCGGATCTCGCAGCTGCCGAACAGGGCGATGGCGATGCCCGCGTTTCCGCCCGAGATGTAGTTCTTGTTCGACAGGATGGGCTCGCCCGTGCCATTGCCCTGGGTGCAGTCGGTGCGGAACCACAGGCCGATGGTGAACTGCGGGCTGTGCGCAATATCGGCACCGTTGTGCGCCAGCTGGTAGCTGTCGATACGCGAGTCCAGCCGCAGCGACTGGCCGCTGAAGTTGTCGGCAGCGAGCGTGCCGCCGTCGACGCCTGCCGCCCACGGGCCCAGCGTGGCCGTGTGCTTCGCGTCGGCGAACGGCTTGCTGTCGAGGCTGAAGTACGTGGCCAGGCCATTGAGCAGCGAAGGCGCCAGCGTGACCGGCCTGACATAGTGGATCTGCGCCAGGTACGACACCGGCACGTCATTGCGCACCAGCGTGTAGTTGAACTGGTACAGGCCGGTGGGCATGTCGAAGGCCTTGTCGGTGAACTGCCGCACCTCGGGCCCCAGCGCGGCGATCTGCACGCCGTCACGCAGCACGCGCGTGACGCCGAAGGCGGCGCTCGGGTTCTGCCACGCCAGCGTGATGGCGTCGTTGTACTGGCCGATGGTGGCGCCGATGGCGCGCACGCCGGCGGTGGTGGTGGTCAGCGCGGAGCCGTCCAGCCGCATGGCCGCGGGGTCGAGCGCCACGCCGGCGTGGGCCAGCACGGTGGGGACGATATCGGCCTCGGTCGGCAGTGCGGACAGGTCTGCCGGCGTATCCGGCGCCGCGGCGCCGGGCTTGGCGAGGGCGCCGTTCAGGGTCTTGTTGGTGGCCAGGAACGCGGTGCGGTTTTCCACGGTGGGCACCGTAGTGGTGGCGCCGGTGGCATCGAGTCCGTGGCTGGTGGTGACCATCACCAGCCAGTCTTCGCCTGGGTGCGCCTGGCGGCGCGCCGCCACGGCGGCAAGCAGTTCGCCCAGCGCCTGGTCCATCGCGCCGAGCGCCGTGGCATAGGCGCCGTTGCCGAAGCCGCTGTCTTGCGCCGCCCGGGCCGGAGCGCTGTACTGCGCGAACACCACGCCGTAGCCTGACCGCACTTGTTGGATGGCATTCTGCGTGACACAGCTATCCACGCCGGCGCAGTCAACCAGCGTATCGAGCATGCCCGTTTCCTGCCCGGTCTTGAGCAGGCCTGGCAGCGTTGGCGAACTGGTCGACGCGCCTTGCTGCAGCCCTGGCTTGCCGGCCGCGCGCAGATACTGGAACACGGTGGGCGCCCGCAGCGCGGTGCTGCCGGTATCGTCGTCGATACCATGGCGGTTGGCCCAGGCGCCGGTCAGTACCGTGGCCCAGCTGGGGGCGTCGAGCGGCGGCTGGGCGGTGATGGTGCCGGGCATGCCGCCGGTGGCGGTCGGCACCAGGTTCAGGCTGGCCAGGTTGGGCAGCTCGCGCCGCAGCACCGCGCCTTGCACCTGCGCGTAGGTGGCGCCGTCCACGCCGACCAGCAGTACGCGCGGGCCGCTGGCGCGGTCGGGCTCGGGGCCTGGCTTGCTGGTGTTGGCGTCATTGGGTACGGCGGCCGGCGCGCTGTCATCGCCGCCGCAGGCCGCCAGCGTCGCGGCCAGCATGACGACCGCGGTGCCGGCCAGCACGCGGGCGCGTGCCATTCCCGCCAGCCCGCCGGGTGCAAGGTTCCCTGCCATCTTTCATTCCCCTGTTCATCTGCGTTGTTGTGCGCCGGCGAGGGCCGCCTGGCGGATTGCGTTTGCCGCAATGCGCTCGCAGAGTAAGAAGCGGGGTTGTCACCGTGGTGACAGCGGGGCAAAGAATGCTGATGGGGCTATTCGGATTCTTGAGAAGACCAACGCGATGGCATGCTACGCCTGCGGCGTGTCGTGGGCCTCTCCGGCCTCGATGGCCTCGGCGCTCGCGCCCGCCTGCATCAACAGCACCGCGTCGCGCTTGTCCAGCAGGTGCTGGCGCAGGATCGCGGCAAGCCGTTTGCCGTCGCGGGCTTCGAGTGCGGTCAGCATCTCTTCATGGTCATGGATGGCGCTGTCCCACTTCGGCTTCCGGTAGTTGGAGCGGAAGCGCAGCGCCTGCAGCCGCCGGTTCACCGACAGGTAAGTCTGGCGCAGCGCCGCATTGCGGGCCGCCAGGTTGATGCGGTCGTGGATCTGGTGGTTCAGTCGGTAGTAGCCCGGCAGGTCTTCGTTGGCACGGCAGGCCAGCATTGCATAGTGCAGCGCCTTGAGCTCGGCCAGTTCGACGGCCGTGATGCGCTCGCAGGCCAGTTCGCCAGAAAAGGCTTCCAGGTTGCTCAACAGCTCGAAGGTGTCCCGGATTTCCGTGGCGGACAGGCGCGCGACGCTCGCGCCGCGGTTGGGCGAGATATCGATCAGGCCTTCCGCCGCCAGCACCTTCAGGGCTTCGCGCAGCGGGGTGCGCGAGATGCCCAGGGTCTCGGACAGCTCGCGTTCGTTGAGCTTGCGCCCCGACGCCAGCGCGCCCTCGACGATCAAGGTGCGCAGGTGGGCGACCACGGTGTCGTGCAGGCGTTGCCGTTCGACCTGGGGCAGAACCCGGGCGGGGACAGCCGCTGTGGAATTGGCATCAGTTTGCATTCAAAACTGCCTCTTACGAAATTGAATTCAATTTTAGCAGACGCTTAATAGAGCGCAAGACTGCGCTGGAACCTTTGTGCGACCGGGTAAACACTATGGGAAGTTCGTCAGATTCCACCTGTTTTTTCTGCATTCCTTTGATAGAGTATTTTGAATTCAAAACTCAAT
This sequence comes from Cupriavidus sp. H39, assembly GCF_050271075.1. Classification (NCBI taxonomy): domain Bacteria; kingdom Pseudomonadati; phylum Pseudomonadota; class Betaproteobacteria; order Burkholderiales; family Burkholderiaceae; genus Cupriavidus; species Cupriavidus sp. H39. The sequence goes on along the minus strand of NZ_CP189846.1, from coordinate 2,041,380 downwards.
TGAGGGAGATCCATGCTGAAACTCAACTTCCACCCCGCCGGCCGCCACTTCCTGCAGATCCCCGGGCCGAGTCCCGTCCCTGACCGCATCCTGCGCGCCATCAGCTACCCGACCATTGACCATCGCGGCCCGGAATTCGGCGCGCTGGGGCTGAAGGTTCTGGACGGGATCAAGAAGATCTTCAAGACCGCCCATCCGGTGGTGATCTATCCGGCTTCCGGCACGGGTGCCTGGGAAGCGGCGTTGTCCAACACGCTGAGCCCCGGTGACACCGTGCTGATGTTCGAAACCGGCCACTTCGCCACGCTGTGGAAGAAGATGGCCGAGAGCCTGGGCGTCCAACCTGAATTCCTTGGCTTGCCGGGCGTGGAGGGCTGGCGCCACGGCGTCCGGGCCGACATGATCGAGGCCCGCCTGCGCGCCGATGCGGGGCATGCGATCAAGGCGGTGTGCGTGGTGCACAACGAAACCTCGACCGGCGTGACTTCGGATATCGCCGCGGTGCGCCGCGCCATCGACGCGGCCGGACACCCCGCGCTGCTGCTGGTCGACACCATCTCCGGGCTGGCCTCTGCCGACTACCGCCATGACGAGTGGGGCGTGGACGTGACCGTATCCGGCTCGCAGAAGGGGCTGATGCTGCCGCCGGGGATCAGCTTCAACGCGGTCTCGCCCAAGGCCATCGAGGCTTCCCGCTCGGCCCGGCTGCCGCGCAGTTTCTGGGGCTGGCACGAGATCATCGAGATGAACCGGACCGGCTACTGGCCCTATACCCCCAGCACGAACCTGCTCTATGGCCTGTCCGAAGCCCTCGACATGATCCTGGAGGAAGGACTGGACAACGTGTTTGCCCGCCACCAGCGCCTGGCCGAAGCGTGCCGCCGCGCCGTCAAAGCGTGGGGCCTGGAAATCCAATGCGCCGATCCCGCGGTCTATAGCCCGGTGCTGACCGGCGTGATGATGCCCGAGGGCGTCGATGCGGACGTGGTCCGCCGGCATATCTACGAGCGCTTCAACATGTCGCTGGGCGCCGGCCTGGGCAAGGTCAAAGGTCGCATGTTCCGCATTGGCCATCTGGGCGACTGCAATGACCTGACCCTGATGGCCACGCTGGCCGGCTGCGAGATGGGCCTGAAGATCGCGGGGGTACCGGTCGCCGCCAGCGGCACCGTTGCCGCCATGGACTATCTGGCCGCGCATACCGTGCCGTTGTCGCTCAAGGCCGCCGCCTGACACGGCCATTCCGATCCGGAACCGGGCTGGCTGATGGCCGCGCCCGGCCGGACTGATCTCAACCGATCAGCGCAGCACTGCCGTACCTGACAAAAAAGAGAGGAGACGCTGTGGATACGACCCTGCAGGCGGGAACAAAGATCAGGACGTTCGAGGATGCGACCTATCGCAAGGTGAGCTGGAGGCTGGTGCCATTCCTGATGGTCTGCTTCCTGATTGCCTATCTCGATCGGGTCAACGTAGGTTTTGCCAAGCTGCAGATGTCGCAGCAACTGGGCTTCAGCGAAACCGTGTACGGGCTGGGCGCCGGGATTTTCTTCATCGGCTACTTCCTGTTCGAGGTGCCGAGCAACCTGGCCTTGCACAAGTTTGGCGCCAAGATCTGGATCGGCCGGATCATGATCACCTGGGGGATACTCTCCGCGTGCTTTGCGTTCGTGCAGACGCCAACCCAGTTCTACACGCTGCGGTTCCTGCTGGGCCTGGCCGAGGCCGGCTTCACGCCGGGCATCGTGTACTACCTGTCGTGCTGGTATCCGTCGCACCGGCGCGCCAAGATCATGGCGATCTACTGCATGGGCTCGCCGCTGTCCGGCATCATCGGCAACCCGCTGTCTGGCTACCTGATGGGCAGCATGGCCGGGGTAGGGGGCTGGGGCGGCTGGCAGTGGATGTTCATCGTCGAGGCGGTGCCGGCGGTGCTGCTTGGTTGCTTCTGCTTCTACTACCTGGACAACTCGATTGCGAAGGCCAGGTGGCTGACCAGCGACGAGAAGCAGGTGCTCGAGCAGGCCAAGGCGGAGGACGTCAAGGCGGCGGACCCGCAGGCGCGCGTCGGCAAGGTGTTTACCGATCCACGCGTGTGGCTGATCAGCCTGATCTGCTTCTGCTATGTCACGGGCCAGTACGGCATCACGCTCTGGCTGCCGACGTTCATCAAGTCGACCGGCGTCAGCGACCCGTTCCATATCGGCCTGCTGAGCGCGATTCCGTATATGGCCGCCATTGTCGCGATGTACTGTTTCGGGCGTAGTGCCGACAAGCATCGCGAGCGGCGCTGGCACCTGATCATCCCGTGCATGATGGGCGCGATCGGCTTCCTGGCGCTGCCCTGGGTCATGCACAACACCGCGCTGTCGCTGGTCTTCCTGTCGCTCGCCGCGGCCGGCATCCTGACCTGCACGCCGCTGTTCTGGTCCCTGCCGACGGCATTCCTGAGCGGCGCGGCGGCGGCCACGGCGATCGCCATGAGCAACTCGATCGGCAATCTTGCCGGCTTTACCAGCGGCTACATGATCGGCTACCTGCGCGACATGACCCAGAGCGGCAACAGCGCTTACTACATGATCGCGGGGATGCTGATGCTGGGCGCCTTCTGCATCTGGACCATCCCTGCGCGGCTGGTCAACCGCTAGCGGGACAAAGGGGGCGCGGCGCCGCAGCCGCGCTTCCCCATTCCTTCGCCAAACCTTCGCGCCCTTGCCGGCGCATGGACCTTCTCATGAAAACTCCTTATGAACCGGCGCCGGACAAGCCGGGCCAGCACGCGCCGTTCAGCGTCGTGGAAGCCACGGTTGCCGGTGCACATGCCGCGATGCGCGACGGCACGCTGACGGCGCGCCAGCTGACCGGTGCCTGCCTGGACCGCATCGCCGCCTATGACCAGCGTGGCCCCGCGCTGCGCAGCATCCTGCAGATCGCCCCGCAGGCCGTGGAACAGGCCGCCCGCATCGACGCCATGGCGGCGCACCCTCCATCGCTTGCGCCGCTGCACGGCATCCCGGTGCTGGTCAAGGACAACATCGAATGCGCCGGCATGGCCACCACGGCGGGCGCCGAATGCCTGCGCGGCAACCTGTCCACCGACGACGCCTTCGTCATCCGCCGCCTGCGCGCGGCCGGCGCCATCGTGCTGGCCAAGACCAACCTGCACGAACTAGCCTCTGGCGGCGAGACCGTCAGCACCCTGGGCGGGCAGACCCTGAACCCCTATGACCTGGCCCGTACGCCCGGCGGTTCCAGCGGCGGCACCGCGGTAGGCATCGCGGCCAGCTTCGGCGTGCTTGGCATTGGCACCGACGGCATCAATTCGATCCGCTCGCCGGCCTCGGCAAACAGCCTGGTCGGCCTGCGGCCCACCATGGGGCTGGTCAGCCGCGCGGGGCTGGTCCCTTGCGGGCTGACTCAGGACACCATCGGTCCGATCACGCGCACGGTCGCCGATACGGCGCGGCTGCTCGACGTGATCGCCGGCCATGACCCGGCGGACCCGGTCACCAGCCAAGGGGTGCCCCACATTCCCGCCAGCTATGCCGCCAGCCTCGACCGCGACGGGCTCAGCGGCGCGCGCATCGGCGTGCTGCACCACTTTTTCGGCCGCCAGGATGTGCACCGTCCCGTCAACGCGGTGATGGAGCAGGCGCTGGCGGTCATCGCTGCGCAAGGCGCCGAACTGGTCGCCATCGAAGACGCGATCAGCCCGGACGAGCTGCTCGCCTCCACGCTCGTGCACCACTACGAGATGGAGCGCGATCTCGACGCCTACCTGGCGCGGCTGGCACCGGGCGTGCGGGTGCGATCCCTGCAGGACATCATCGCCGCGGGCACCGTGCATCCCAGCGTGGCCGGCACGCTGGCCACCGCGGCCACGCTCAGCGGAAAAGACGACGAATACCGCGAGCGTCTGCAGCGCCAGCAGGCGTTGCGCCATTGGCTGCAGGACCTGATGGCACGGCATGGTCTCGACGCGCTGGCGTTTCCGCACCAGCGGCGCCTGGTGATGCCGATCGGCGAGACCCAGGCCGAGCGCAACGGTGTGCTCGCATCGGCCAGCGGCTTCCCGGCCATCGTCATCCCGGCCGGATTCTCGGCGCCGGAGCGCAATGCACCCCAGGGCGTGCCGGTCGGGCTGGAGTTGTTTGGCCTGCCCTTTACGGAACCCGTGCTGATCCGCCTGGCCTTTGCGGCCGAGCAGGCCTTGCGCGCGCGCCGGCCGCCGCATTCGACGCCTGCGCTGGAATAGGCGCGCACCGGACCGACGTTTTATCGCTGCTCTACAAATGCCGCCCGCTCGCTCGCTGGCGGCGACAAGGTCGCGGCCGCACCGCGACAACCTCGATCCGAGGAGGAGACAAAGATGGGCGCAGAAACCGTGGTTCAATCGCCGAATTCGCCGCAGCAGCATGAGCTGGACCGTGCCATGGATGGCATCGGCGTGACGGCCTCGCACAAGAAGATCATTTTCATGATCATGCTGGGCGTGATGTTCGATGTGTTCGAGCAGAATGCCGTCGGCCTGATCGGCCCGATGTTGCGCGAGCAGTGGGGCATTTCGGTGGCGCAGATCGGCTTTCTCAACACGCTGACGTTCAGTGCGGCCGCGCTAGGACGCATCGGCTCCGGCTATATCGCGGACCGCTACGGCAGGCGCACCATGCTGAGCGCCAACCTGCTGCTGTTCACGCTCGGCGCCATCATCTGCGCGCTGGCCCCGAACTATGGGGTGCTGGCCGCGGGCCGCTTTATCGTCGGCATCGGCCTGGGCGGGGAGATCTCGATCGCCGTGACCATGCTGGCCGAACTGTGCTCGACCCGCTTCCGCGGCACCGCGGTAGGCCTCGTCAGCGTCGGTAGCGGCGGCTTTGGCAACATGCTGGCGCCGGCCTTCGGCCTCGCGGTCTTCGCCATGTTCCCGGGGCCGGACGCCTGGCGCTGGCTGTTTGGCTGCCTGGTGCTGCCGGCGTTCTTCGTGGTGTTCTACCGGCGCTTTATCCCCGAGACGCCGCGCTTCCTGCTGTCCAAGGGCCGCGTGGACGAGGCCAACCGGGTGCTGTCGGTGCTCGCATCGGGCCGGCTGGGCAAGCTCGACGGCGAGCCGACGCCTTATATCAAGGCGGCGCTGCAGGACGAAGCGCCGCGTGCCAAGGTGCGGCTGAGCGATATCTTCAAGGGCCGGCTGGGACGCCGCACCATCGCGCTGGGCATTGCGGTGTCGATGACCTACGGCGCGCAGATCTCGGTGCTCACGCTGATGCCGACCATCCTGATGTCGCAGGGCTATACCATCTCCAAGAGCTTTCTCTTCACCATGGTGATGCAGAGCGGCAGCCTGTTCGGCGCGCTGGCGGCCTCGTATTGCGGCTATCACATTCCGCGCAAGCGGGTGCTGACCGTCGGTGCGGGCCTGGCCTGCGCGGCAGGGCTGTGCTTCGGCTTCCTGACGTATAACGTCGCGCTGGTGCTGCTGTTCGGCGCGGCCTTTACCTTCTGCGTGGTGTTGCTGAATACCTCGATCTGGATCTTCGCGCCGGAACAGTATCCTACCCATGTGCGCGCGTTCGGCACCTCGCTGATCCTGGCGCTTGGCACGCTGGCCGGGGCGCTGACGCCGCTGGTCAGCGGCCGCGTGTTCGAAACCTACGGCGTCGGCGGCATGTTCAGCATGCTGGCGGCCATGTATGGCGTGTTTGCGCTGGCGGTGCAATTTGCCCCGGAAACCTTCGGCCGCGCCATGGGCGAGGCGGACGGGGACGATGACGGCCAGCGCGCGGTCGGTGGCCAGGCCGCCAACGCCAGCGCGTCCTGAGCCATGCGGCGCCCGGCAGCGTGGTGCGTGCCTGCCGGGCGCGGCTTGCCAGGCCATGATCCAACCCTTCACAAGGAATGACACAAGGCATGACATCCACCCAGATCGACCAGATCGACCAGGTCGCCCAGGCCCTGCTCAGCGCAAGGCGCGAGCGCCGTTGCGCCGATGCGCAGCCGTTTGCCACCGCGCTCGAGAGCGCCGAACAGGCTTATGCCGTGCAAGCCATCGTCGCGCATTCGCTGGGCTGGCAAGCGCCGGGCGCCGCGTACTGGAAATCCGGCGGCCCTTCGCGCGGGGCCACGCTGACCCATGCGCGGTTGCCATCGGCCGGGGTCTGGACCAGTCCCGCGCAGGCCGGCGACTGGCCCTTCACGTGGCGCGGCATCGAGGCGGAGATTGCGCTGCGCCTGGGGCAGGGCGTGGACGCCGCGCAAGCCGCCAGCCTTGACTACGCCGGCGCGGCAGCGCTGGTCGAGGCGATGGCGGTGTCGATCGAAGTCGTCGACTCACGCTGGCAGCAGTATGTGGCCGCGCCCGCGCTGCTGAAGCTGGCCGACCTGCAGGCCCATGGGGCACTGGTGCTGGGAGCGTGGCGGGATTATGCCCCGCGCGACTGGTCCGCCCAGGCTTGCCGCGTGCAGATCGGCGCGCAGACGATCGAGCGCCGGGGCACCCATGCGCTGGGTGACCCCGCCTATGGACTGGTTGCCTGGCTGCGCCATGCCACGCGCGATGGGGCACGCGTAGAGGCCGGCACGGTGGTCACCACCGGTACCTGGGTCGGCATCCTGGATGCATCCGCGGGCGACCTGGTGAGGGTCGCGTTCGATGGCATCGGCGAGGCTTCGGTACAGCTCTGAAGCGGCTCGCAGCGGGGCGTCAGCTGTGGAAGCCCACGCCCCGCATGATCAGCCGCAGCAGCCACGCAGCCACGCCCAGCGCCGCCACGCTGGCAGCCCAGATCAGCACCAGCCAGCCGACGCGGCGCAGCCTGGTGCCGGAGCGGGTGGCGGTTTCCGTGTGCGGCGCGCTCATCAGTGATAGCCCTCGCCGTGGCGGACCTTGCCGCGGAACACGTAATAGGCCCACACCGTGTACATCAGGATGAAGGGGACGATGAACAGCGCCCCCACCAGCGCAAAGCCCTGGCTTTGCGGCGGCCCCGCAGCCTCCCAGATCGAGATCCCGGGCGGGATGATATTGGGCCAGACGCTGATCGCCAGCCCGCTGTAGCCCAGGAACACCAGCCCCAGCGCATACATGAAGGGCGAGAGATCGGGCTCGTGCCGCAGCGCGCGCATCAGCATGAACATGCACAGCGCCACCAGGATCGGCACCGGCGAGAACCAGAACAGGTTGGGCAGGCTGAACCAGCGCTCGGCAATCTCCGGGTGCGTCAGCGGCGTCCACAGGCTGATCACCGCGATCACCGCCAGCAGCAGCCATGCCAGTGTGCCGGTCAGCTTGATCATGCGCCGCTGCAGGTCGCCCTCGGTCTTCATGATCAGCCAGGTGCTGCCCAGCACCGTGTAGGCGACGATGAGGCCCACGCCGCAGAACAGCGGGAATGGCGCCAGCCAGTCCAGCGGACCGCCGGCAAAGCGGTGGCCTTCCAGCTTGATGCCGTCGATATAGGCGCCCAGCGCCACGCCCTGGAAGAACGTGGCCGTGGCCGAGCCCAGGATGAAGGCGGCATCCCACACCGGGCGCTCGCGGTCGTTGGCCTTGAAGCGGAACTCGAACGCCACGCCGCGGAAGATCAGGCCCAGCAGCATCAGCATCAGCGGCAGGTAGAGCGCGCTCAGCACCACCGAATACGCCAGCGGGAACGCGGCCAGCAGCCCGGCGCCGCCGAGCACCAGCCAGGTCTCGTTGCCGTCCCAGACCGGCGCCACCGTGTTCATCATCACGTCGCGGTCATGCCGGTCTGGCACGAAGGGGTACAGCATGCCGATGCCCAGGTCGAAGCCGTCCATCACCACGTACATCATCACGCCGAAGAAGATGATGACGATCCAGAGAAGCGAGAGATCGATGCCCATGGTGTCAGCTCCGCGTGCGTGCAATGGTGGTGGGGGCGAGCACTTCATCGTCGTCCACCGCCGACAATGGCCGCGCCGGCGTGTGCTCGCGGCCGGGGCCGCCGTGTGGCTTGGGCTCTTCCATGGCCGGGCCCTTGCGCACCAGCCGCATCATGTAGGCGATGCCTACGCCGAACACGAAGAAGTACGCGACCACGAAGATCGCCAGCGTCGTCGCCAGCTCCGGCACGCCGTGCGGCGACACCGCATCCGCGGTGCGCTGCAGCCCGTACACCACCCACGGCTGGCGGCCGATCTCGGTGGTGTACCAGCCGGCCAGGATGGCGATCAAGCCGGCCGGCCCCATCCACAATGCCATATGCAGGAAGGGTCGGACGCGGTACATCCGGTCCCGGCGCCGCAACAGCAAGCTCCAGACCCCCAGCAGGATCATCAGCAGCCCCAGGCCCACCATCACGCGGAACGACCAGAACAGGATGGTGGAATTGGGCCGGTCCTGTGGCGGGAATTCCTTCAGCCCCTGGATCTGCCCGTCCCAGCTGTGGGTCAGGATCAGGCTGCCCAGGTGCGGCACCTCGACCGCGAAGCGGGTTTCCTCCCGCGCCATGTCGGGCCAGCCGAACAGCAGCAGCGGCAGGGCCTCGTTGCCCTTGTTCTCCCAATGGCCCTCCAGCGCGGCGATCTTGGCGGGCTGGTGCTTGAGCGTATTGAGGCCGTGCAGGTCGCCGATCACCGCCTGGATCGGCGCCACGATCAGCAGCATCCACATCGCCATCGACAGCATCTTGCGGATGGCGGGATTGTCGCGTCCGCGCAGCAGGTGCCAGGCAGCGGACGCGCCGACAAACAGCGCCGTGGCCAGGAACGCCGCCACGCTCATGTGCACCAGGCGGTAGGGGAACGACGGATTGAAGATGACCTTGAACCAGTCGGTCGGCACCACGCGGCCGTTGATGATCTCGAAGCCCGCCGGCGTCTGCATCCAGCTATTGGAGGCCAGGATCCACGTCGCCGAGATCAGCGTACCCAGCGCCACCATCACCGTGGCAAAGAAATGCAGCCCCGGGCCGACGCGGTTCCAGCCGAACAGCATCACGCCCAGGAAGCCGGCTTCCAGGAAGAAGGCGGTCAGTACTTCATAGGTCAGCAGCGGCCCTGTGATGCTGCCCGCAAACTCGGAGAAGAAGCTCCAGTTGGTGCCGAACTGGTAGGCCATGACCAGGCCCGAGACCACGCCCATGCCGAAGTTGACGGCAAAGATCTTGGACCAGAAGTGGTACAGGTCGCGGTACAGCGGGCGTTGCGTGCGCAGCCAGCAGCCTTCGAGCACCGCCAGGTAGGCGGCCAGGCCGATGGTGATCGCGGGAAAGACAATGTGGAAGGAAATGGTGAAGCCAAACTGGATGCGGGCGAGGTCTAGCGCGGTCAAACCAAACATGTCGTGTTCTCCGTGGCGCTGGCCTGGCGCATGCCTTGGACGCGTGCGGACTACGCTGGCAGAGGCCGGGCAGGTTCGACACGTAACAGGGCGCGCCGGGGGCGCGGGGGCGTAGGCGCGTGCGGTAAGCGTAGTGTACGCCGCGCGGGTCCCAAAGGGCAGCGTCCCACCCGACGGCAGCCGGGCGACATATCGCCGCACCCGCGGGGCGTCGCCACCGGTGTTTCGCCGCGCAGGCCTTTGCTCATGCGGCAGATCCTAGCGGAGGATCGGCCCGCGAAACAGCATCAACTTCGCGGAAAAACACCGTATCAGATTTGCGCGCTGCAACAGGACTGAAAGCTGACAACGCCGCTGGCAAAGTGCATAGTTATCCGCCCTATACCGTTCGCCCCCTCACTGTGCCACTCGATTCCACCTTGCTGATCGTCATTGCCGGCGCCGCCGTGGCCGGCTTCGTCCAGGGCTTGTCCGGCTTCGCCTTCGGCATGGTGGCGATGTCGTTCTGGGCGTGGGCGATCGAGCCGCGGCTGGCCGCGGCGATGACGGTGTTCGGCGCGCTGACCGGCCAGTTGCTGGCCGCCGCATCGGTGCGGCGCGGGCTGTCGTGGCGGCGCCTGTGGCCGTTCGTGGCCGGCGGACTGGCGGGCATTCCGCTGGGCGTGGCGATCCTGCCGATGCTCGATGCGCAGTGGTTCAAGGCCGTGCTCGGCGGCTTCCTCACGCTGTGGTGCCCGGTGATGCTGATGGCGCGCCAACTGCCGCATATCGGCGTGGGCGGGCGCATGGCCGACGGCGTCGCCGGCGCGGCCGGCGGCGTGATGGGCGGCATCGGCGGCTTTACCGGCGTGATCCCGACGCTGTGGTGCACGCTGCGCGGCTTCGACAAGGACGAGCAGCGCGCCGTGATCCAGAACTTCAACCTTGCCACGCTGGCCATGACCATGGCTGCCTATGTCGGCAAGGGCATCGTCACGCGCGAGATGCTGCCGATGTTCCTGGTGGTGGCGCCCGCGATGCTGGTGCCCACGCTGCTGGGCACGCGGCTTTATCTCGGCATCAGCGAGGCCACCTTCCGCAAGATCGTGCTGGCGCTGCTGACCGCCTCCGGCGTGGCTCTGCTGGCCACTTCCGTGCCGGCGCTGCTCGCGCGCAGTGCGGGCTAGGCCTGTGCCAGCGCTTCCTCCACGAACAACAGCCGGTCGTTGCCCCAGAACAGCTCGTCGCCGACGATAAAGCTGGGCGCACCGAACACGCCGCGCGTGACCGCGTGCTCGGTGTCGCGCTTGAGCGCCTGCTTGACCTCCGGGTCATCCACCAGCGCCAGTGCGGCCTGCGGGTCGAAGCCGGCGGCGGTCAGCACCGCGCCGATCTCGGCCGGATCGTTCAGGTTGCGGCCGTGCTCCCACATCGCGCTGAACATGGCGTCGGCATAACGCAGGAAGGTCGCTTCGTCATGGCGCAGGTAGCCGGTGGCGCCGCGCATCAGCATCAGCGTGTTCACCGGGAAATGCGGGTTCTGCCGGAACGGCACGCCATAGCGCCTGCCCCAGCGCGCCGTGTCGCCATGCAGCCAGCCGGCCTTGGCAGGCACCTCGGCCGGGCTGTGGTTGCCGGTGGCCTTGAACACGCCGCCAAGCAGGATGGGGCGCCAGACGATGGTGGCGCCGGTGCGTTGCGCCACGCGCGGCAACTCTTTCCATGCCAGGTACGAATACGGGCTGCCGAAATCGAAGAAGAATTCCACTTGCCTGGTCACGGCCTGTCTCCTGTTGTCGTAGGTCTGTGTGCGTTGCTGGTGGCGCTCTTGTCCTTACCAGCGTTCCATCCACGGGCGGATATCCAGTTCATGGGTCCACGCGTCGCGCGGTTGCTGGTGCAGCATCCAGTAGGTATCGGCGATATGCTCCGGATTGACGATGCCGTCCTGCGCCTTGGCGGCGTAGCGCTCCGGGAAGGTCTCGCGGATCCATTCGGTGTCGATGGCGGCATCGATCACCAGGTGCGCGACGTGGATGTTCTTCGGCCCCAGTTCGCGCGCCATGCTCTGCGCCAGCGCCCGCAGCGCGTGCTTGGCCCCGGCAAACGCGGCCATGTTCTCGCGCCCGCGCAGGCTGGCGGTGGCCCCGGTAAAGAAGATCGAGCCGCGTTCGCGCGGCAGCATCGCGCGCGCGGCCTCGCGTCCCATCAGGAAGCCGCCGAAGCAGGCCATCTCCCACACCTTGTAATACACGCGCGCGGTGGTCTCGACGATGGGGAACTGCACGTTGGCGCCGATATTGAAGACCGCCACCTCCAGCGGCGCGATGTCGCGCTCGATGCGCGCGATCAGCTCGACCGTCTCGTCTTCCTTGCGCGCGTCGCAGCCGAAGGCGTGGGCTTCGCCGCCGTCGGCGCGGATCTGCTGCACCAGCGGCTGCAGCTTGTCGGCATGGCGGCGCGTGACGCAGGCAATGTAGCCCTCGCGGGCGAAGCGCCGCGCAATCGCGCCGCCGGTAGCGTCGCCGGCGCCGACGACTAGGATGGCCTTTTTCTCGGGCATGGATGTCTCCTGGCTCGGGGCCTGCCTGGTTGGCGCGCGGCCTCTCGGAGCATGATCCTAACAGCGATGGCGCAAGCGCGCCGGATGCCGCTGTGAACGCTACGCACGCGCCGCCGCGGCTTCGCGCAGGCATGCCACCAGCTGATCGGTGCCGATCGACGGCGCGCGCTCGCGCAGCGTGATGATGCCGACCGGTGGCAGCTCGACCGGCACCTCGATCTTCAGCACTTGCAGCCTGCCTTCCTCCTGCAGCGCCATGGCCACCGATTCGGCCATGAAGCCGGCCGCCCCGCGCTGCCCGACAAAGGTGGCCTGGGCCAGGTAGGACGAGGTCTCGATCACATCCTGCGGCGGGTGCAGGCCGTGGCGATAGAAGGCCTGTTCGATCTTCACCCGCAGCGATGCCCAGGGCGGCGGCAGCACGCATGGCATCGCGGCCAGATCGGCCCAGCCGGGGCGGGCCTTGCGCGCCAGCTTGTGGCCGCGCCGGACCACCACCACCATGGGCTCTTCATACAGCGCTTCAGTAAGCAGGTCTGGCGCGGCGTAGCCCGGCTCCAGCCGGCCCACGATCAGGTCGAGTTCGCGCAGGCGCAGCTTGGGCAGCAGGTGGGTCAGGTCCCCTTCCTCGACCAGCACGGTGGCATGCGCGTGGCGCTGCTTGAGCGTGCCCACGGCCTGTGCCAGCAGCACCGGCAGCGCCGCGCCCATCGAGCCCACGCGGATACGGCCGGAGGCGCCGCTCTGCACCGCCGCGATCTCGTCGCGGGTCTGCTCGTACTGCGCCAGCACCGAGCGCGCAAAGCGCACCAGCGACTCGCCGGCAGGTGTCGGCTCGGTGCCCCGGGTGGAACGCGTAAACAGCGCCAGCCCCAGCATTCTCTCGACTTCGGTCAGCACCTTGGACACCGCCGGCTGGCTCACCGACAGGAACTCCGCGGTGCGCCCGAGGTGGCGAAACTCGTCCAGCGCCACCAGCAGTTGCAGGTGGCGCAGCTTGATATTGGAGCGCAGCGCGCGGTCGATCTGTACCATGGCCGGCAGTCTACCTAACCATAAGGTTATGAAGCAATGCCGATTTTCGATTGGATTGTTATGTTTGACCGCCACAGAATGCGGGCATGACGAGGCTGGCAACGCCGGTCCCGCCGATAATCAAGACATCGGAGACACCCGCAACATGACTCAACGATTCCCCATCGATGCCAAGCGCCGCCGCCTGCTCATTGGCGCCGCGGCGGGTGCCGCTGCCGGCGCTGCCGGCGTGCTGTTGCCCGCGGCCCGGGCGCTGGCCGCCGAATATCCCGAGCGTCCGATCACCTTTATCTGCCCATGGCCGGTCGGCGGCACTGCCGACCAGTCGATGCGCGCGCTGTGCCAGGTGGCCGGCGGCATCCTCAAGCAGTCGATCGTGGTGGAAAACCGCGCCGGTGCGTCCGGCATGATCGGCACCAAGGCGCTGGCCCGCGCCAACCCCGACGGCTACACCATCGGCCAGATTCCGATCTCGGTCACGCGCTTCGCGCAGCTCGGCATGCTGCAGCTCGACCCGCGCACCGAGCTGACCTACCTGGCACGCACCTCGGGCCAGACCTTCGGCATCGCGGTGCCGGCCAATTCGCGCCACAAGACGCTGCAGGACGTCGTCGCCGCCGCCAAGGCCAGCCCCGGCAAGGTCACCTATGCGCACGCCGGCATCGGCGGCGCCACCCATGTCGGCATGGAACAGTTCGCGCTGGCCGCGGGCATCCAGTTCAATGCGATCGCCTACAAGGGCGGTGCGGCCGCGCTGCAAGACGTGCTGGCCGGGCAGGTGGACCTGCTCGCCGACTCCAGCTCGTGGGCGCCGCACGTGGAAGCCGGCAAGCTGCGCCTGCTGGCCACCTGGGGCGAACAGCGCGCGACCCGCTTCAAGGACACGCCCACGCTCAAGGAGCTGGGCTACAACGTGGTGGTGGAAGCCCCCAACGGCATCGGCGCCCCCAAGGGCCTGCCGCCTGCCGTGGAAAAGAAGCTGCGCGACGCCTTCCGCGCCGCCGTGGTCAGCAACGAATTCAAGCAGGTCGCGGCGCGCCTGGATGCGCCTGTGATGTACTTGGACGGGCCTGACTACAAGAAGTATGTCGCCAGCGTCTATGACCAGGAAACCCAGCTGATCCAGCGCCTCAAGCTGAAAGAACTGCTGCAGCAAAGCTGATTGCGCGTCGAAGGCCAAGTCACAGTGAATCCCAATCCCGTCATCCGCCTGCACGCCCACGACAACGTGCTGGTTGCCCGCAGCGACCTCAGCCTGGGCCAGCAGCTGGCCGACCCCGCCGTGCGCGTGCGCGCGCAGGTGCCGGCCGGCCACAAGATCGCGGCCTGCGCCATCGCGGCCGGCACGCCGGTGCGCAAGTTCGACACCGTCATCGGCGTGGCCGCGCGCGATATCGCCCCGGGCGACCACGTGCATTCGCACAACCTGACGCTGGTCGATTTCTATCGTGACCCGGCCTTCTGCCAGGACGTGCGGCCGGTCGACTACGTGCCCGAGGCGCAGCGTGCCACCTTCAACGGTTTTGTCCGGGCGGACGGGCGCGTGGGCACGCGCAACTTCATCGGCATCCTGTCGTCGGTCAATTGCTCCTCCACCGTGATCCGCCAGATTGCCGCGCATTTCACGCCGCAGCGGCTGGCGCTGTATCCGAACGTCGATGGCGTGGTGGCGTTCGCGCAGACCAGCGGCTGCGGCATGTCGTCGCCGAGCGAGCATTTCGATGTGCTGCGCCGCACGCTGGCCGGCTATGCGCGCCATCCCAACCTGGCCGGCGTGCTGATCGTCGGTCTGGGCTGCGAGCGCAATCAAGTGGCGTCGCTGGTGGAATCGCAAGGACTGGAGCCGGGCCCCGCGGTGCATACGCTGGTGATGCAGGATACCGGCGGCACGCGCGCCACTATCGCGGCCGGCATCCGCGCGATCGAATCGATGCTGCCCGCGGCCAACGCCGCGGTGCGCCAGCCGGTCTCCGCCAGCCACCTCAAGATCGGGCTGGAGTGCGGCGGCTCCGATGGTTTTTCCGGGATCAGCGCCAATCCGGCGCTTGGCGCGGCGATGGATATCCTGGTGCGCCATGGCGGCACCGCGATCCTGTCCGAGACGCCGGAGATCCACGGGGTGGAGTTCATGCTGACCCGCCGCGCGGTGACGCCGCAAGTCGGGCAAAAGCTGCTGGACCGCCTCGCCTGGTGGGAGCGCTACACCGCCGGCCACAACGCGCAGTTCAACGGCGTGGTCGGCCACGGCAACCAGCAGGGCGGGCTGGCCAATATCTTCGAGAAATCGCTGGGATCGGCGATGAAGGGCGGCACCACGCCGCTGCAGGCGGTGTATGAGTACGCCGAGCCGATCGACCAGGCCGGCTTTGTCTTCATGGACTCGCCCGGCTATGACCCGGTGGCTGTCACCGGCCAGATCGCCAGCGGCGCCAACCTGATCTGCTTCACCACCGGGCGCGGTTCGATGTTCGGCTCCAAGCCCGCGCCGACGCTCAAGCTGGCCTCCAACTCGGCGATGTACCACCGGCTCGAAGAAGACATGGACATCAATTGCGGCCTGGTGCTCGATGGCGAGCTGAGCGTGCCGCAGATGGGCCAGCGGATCTTCGAACATATCCTGCGCGCGGCCTCGGGCGAGCCGACCAAGAGCGAAGCGCTGGGCCTCGGCGACAATGAGTTCGTGCCGTGGCACCTGGGCATCGTCAGCTAAGAACGCGTTCCGCAATCCCTTCTCCTACATCGATGCTGATTCTTTCCGAGCAAGCGCTGCTGCGCAGCCAGAACCTGATTGACGACCAATGGCGCGATGCCGGTTTGGGCGCCCGGCTGCCGGTCACCAACCCGGCCACTGGCGAGGCCTTTGCCAATGTGCCCGACAGCGATGCCGGCGATGCCCGCCTTGCCGTGGATGCCGCCGCGGCGGCATTTCCGGAATGGAGCCGCCGGCCCGCGCGCGAACGCGCCCGCTTGCTCAAGCGCTGGCACGCGCTGATCCTTGCGCACCAGGAAGACCTGGCGCGCATCATCTCGACCGAGCAGGGCAAGCCGTTGCCGGAAGCGCGCGGCGAGGTGCAGTACGGCGCCTCGTATGTCGAGTGGTTTGCCGAGGAAGCCACCCGCATCTGCGGCGATATCGTCGCGGAAGCCGTGCCTGGCCGCAAGCTGCTGGTCCTGAAGGAACCGGTCGGCGTGGTGGCCGCAATCACGCCATGGAACTTCCCGCTGGCGATGATCGCCCGCAAGATCGCCCCCGCGCTGGCCGCCGGCTGCACGGTGGTGGCCAAGCCCGCCGAGGACACGCCGCTGACCGCGCTGGCGCTGGTATGGCTCGCGCAGCAGGCCGGCATGCCCGCCGGCGTGATCAACATCGTCACGGCCTCGCGCGAGCATACGCCCGGCGTGGTCGATGCGTGGCTGGCCGACAGCCGCGTGCGCAAGATCACGTTCACCGGCTCCACGCCGGTGGGCAAGCACCTGGCGCGCGAATCCGCGGCAACGCTGAAGAAGCTCTCGCTGGAACTGGGCGGCAACGCGCCGTTCATCGTCTTCGACGATGCCGATCTCGACGCCGCGGTCGATGGCCTGATGGCGTCCAAGTTCCGCAACGGCGGCCAGACCTGCGTCTGCCCGAACCGCGTCTACGTGCATGACGCCGTGCACGACGCCTTTGTCGAGCGCCTGGCACAGCGCGTGGGCGCGCTCCATGTCGGCCCTGCGACCGAAGCTGCCGCGCAGATCGGCCCCATGATCAATGCCCGCGCCGTCGACAAGATCGCGCGCCATGTGGAAGATGCCGTTGCCCGGGGCGCGCGCGTGGTCACCGGCGGCAAGCGCGTGCGCACCGACGACGGCCCGCACTACTACGCGCCGACGGTGCTGGTCGACGCGACCCCGGCGATGGAACTGTCGTGCGAAGAGACCTTCGGCCCGGTCGCGCCGGTGTTCCGCTTCCGCGATGAAGCCGAGGTGATCCGCGACGCCAACGACACCCCGTTCGGCCTGGCCGCCTACTTCTACTCCAGTGACATCCGCCGCATCTGGCGCGTGGCGCAGGCGCTGGAAACCGGAATGGTCGGCATCAACGAAGGCGCGATCGCGGCCGAGGCGGCGCCGTTCGGCGGCGTCAAGGAATCCGGCTACGGGCGCGAGGGCTCGCGCCATGGGCTGGACGACTACATGCATACCAAGTACCTTTGCCAGGGGCAGCTCGGCTGAGCGCCAGCCGCATCCCTCGAGACCAGGAACCCTCCATGCCCGCAAACAATCCCTTCAAGACCGCACTGGCCGCGCGCCAGGCGCAGATCGGCCTGTGGCTGTCGATGGCGACGCCGTACCTGGCCGAAGTCTCGGCCACCGCAGGCTTTGACTGGCTGCTGATCGACGGCGAGCACGCCCCCAACGACCTGCGCTCGACGCTGCACGCGCTGCAAGCCGTGGCGCCGTATCCGGTCCAGCCGGTGGTGCGCGCCGTGGCCGGCGAAGTGCCGCTGATCAAGCAGCTGCTCGATATCGGCGCGCGCAGCGTGCTGGTGCCGATGGTCGATACCGCGGAACAGGCCCGCGCGCTGGTCAGCGCCACGCGCTATCCGCCGCAAGGCATCCGCGGCGTCGGCAGCGCCATTGCGCGCGCTTCGCAGTGGAGCGCGCGCACCGATTACCTCGACGTGGCCGATGATGAGATCTGCCTGCTGGTGCAGGCCGAAACCGTCACCGCGTTGCAGAACCTCGAGGCAATCTGCGCGGTGGACGGTGTCGACGGCGTCTTCATCGGCCCGGCCGACCTGGCTGCCTCGATGGGCCACCGCGGCCGCCCCGGCCACCCGGAAGTGCAGGCCGCCATCGAAGGCGCGATGCGCACCATCATCGCCAGCGGCAAGGCCGCCGGCACGCTGACGTCGGACCCGGCGCTGGCGCGCCGCTACCTCGACCTGGGCTGCACCTTCGTGGCCACCGGCGTGGATGTGGTGTTGTACGCCAATGCCGCGCGCAAGCTGGCCGCTTCGTTCCGCGAGCCGCAGCCAGGCGCCGCTGCCGACAAGCCTTCCGCCGCGTACTGACCCGTAACTTCTTCGCCTTATCTCCATGACCGCCGAGCTACCGACCCCAGACACCACCTTGCGCGCGATGCAGGCAATTGTCGGCGCCAGCGCCTGCCGCGCCGGCGAGGCTGACACGCAGGCCTACGTCACCGACTACCGCGGCATCTATCGCGGCCAGGCGCAAGTGGTGGTACTGCCATCCTCGACGGAAGAGGTCAGCCAGGTGCTGCAGTGGTGCCACCGACACCGCGTGCCGGTAGTGCCGCAGGGCGGCAATACCTCTTTGATGGGCGGCGCCGTGCCCGATGACAGCGGCACCGCCGTGGTCGTCAACCTGAGCCGCATGAACCGCGTGCTCGGCATCGATCCCATCAACGACACCATGACCGTGCAGGCCGGCGTTACGCTGAGCGCGGCACGCAGCGCCGCCGAGGCCGAGCAGCGCCTGTTCCCGCTGCGCATCGGCTCGGAAGGCTCGTGCCAGATCGGCGGCAACCTGTCGACCAACGCCGGCGGCACCGCGGTGCTGCGCTACGGCAATATGCGCGACCTGGTGCTGGGCCTGGAGGTGGTGTTGCCCGATGGCCGCATCTACTCGTCGCTGCGCGGCCTGCGCAAGGACAACACCGGGTACGATCTGAAGCAGCTGTTCGTCGGCGCGGAAGGCACGCTGGGCATCATCACCGGCGCCGTGCTCAAGCTGATGCCGCAGCCGCGCAGCAGCGCCGTGGCCTTCGTCGCGGTGCAGGATCCCGCCGCTGCCGTGGCCCTGCTCGGCGAAGCCAAGCGCCTGTCCGGCCAGGCTGTGACCGCGTTCGAGCTGATCTCGCGGCCCGCGCTGGACCTCGTGCTGGAATACCTTGGCAATGTCGCCGCGCCGCTGCAGGGCCGGCACGACTGGATGGTGCTGGTCGAGCTGACCTCCGGCACCGACGCTGAAAGCCTTAACGCCACGTTGATGGAGATCCTCGAATCCGGCTTCAGCCAGGGCCTTGTGCTGGACGCCGCCGTGGCCGCGAGCCTGTCGGATGCGCAGACCTTCTGGCGCATCCGCGAAGAGATCTCCGACGCGCAGACTCGCACCGGCGGAAGCATTAAGTGCGATGTCTCGGTGCCGCTGTCGCGCATCGCCGCGTTTGTCGAAGAGGCGTCGGCCAAGGTGCTGGAACTGGTGCCCGACGCGCGCATGGTGATCTACGGGCATATGGGCGACGGCAACGTGCATTTCAACCCGCTGCGGCCAAAGGACCAGCCCGCCAGGGATTTCCTGGCGCAGTGGTATGAGCAGGTCTCCGTGCTAGTCGACGGCATGGCCCACGCGGAGAACGGCTCGATCTCGGCCGAGCACGGCATCGGCGTAGCCAAGCGCGACGACCTGACGCGCTACAAGTCGCCGGTGGAACTGGAACTGATGTGGCAGGTAAAGCAGGCGCTCGATCCGTTGAACCTGCTCAATCCGGGCAAGGTGCTGCCGGCGCCAGCGAAGTAGCCCACTGTCCTTTCATGCGGCGGAACGGGACAGGGCGCGCGTAGCAGGAATCGCCCATCTGGGCTAAGGTGTCAGCTATCCAGAACGCGCGGGCCGGGGCATCGCTGCCCCGGGGCCACCGCGCATAGCACGGCCGACCCACCGGCCCAGACACCGATGACCGCCCAATCCCCCGACATCGCCCTCGCTGCTGCCCCCATCTCCCTGGAAAAGCCCCAACTCGACTACCCATGCGGCGACGCGCCGGAGCCCGGCCGCGCCACGGAAGTCGCACCCGGCGTGCTGTGGCTGCGCATGCCGATGCCGCTCGGCCTGAACCATATCAACCTGTGGGCCATCCGCGACGGCAACGGCTGGGCCGCGGTCGATGCCGGCCTGCAGACCCCGGAAACCGCGCAGGCCTGGCGCGCGCTGTTCGCCAGGGGCGGCGCGCTCGACGGCGGGCTGACCCGCCTGTTCGTGACCCACATGCATCCGGACCACATCGGCATGGCCGGCTGGCTGACCGGGAAATTCGACTGCCAGTTGTGGATGACGCGGCTCGAATACCTGATGTGCCGCGTTCTCGCCGCGGATACGGGGCGCGCCGCCCCGGACGATGCGATCGCGTTCTATCGCAAGGCCGGCTGGGATGACGAGGCGATCGAGGTGTACCGCACCCGCTTCGGCGGCTTCGGCAAATTCGTCCACGCCTTGCCGGAAACTTTCCGGCGGCTGGAAGACGGCGCCATCATCCGCATCGGTGACCACGACTGGAAGGTCGTCATCGGCACCGGCCATTCGCCTGAGCATGCCTGCCTCTATTGCCCCTCACTGAAGCTGCTCGTCTCCGGCGACCAGGTCCTGCCCAAGATCTCATCCAATGTGTCGGTGTTTCCCACCGAGCCCGACGCCGATCCTATGGAAGACTGGCTGTCGTCGCTGGACAAGGTCAAGGCGGCCGTGCCGGACGATGTGCTGGTGCTGCCGGCCCACAACGAGCCGTTCGGCGGCTTGCACGCGCGCATCGACTACCTGCGGGCAAGCCAGCTGCAAGCACTGGACCGGCTGCGTGAGGCCCTGGCGGAGCCAAAGCGGGCGGTGGATGTGTTCGGCGAGCTGTTTTCACGGCCGATCACGGGGGCGGGCGGGTTGCTGGGAATGGCGACCGGGGAGAGCATCGCGCATCTGAACTACCTGCTCCATCGGGGCGAAGCGGTGCGGGAACTGGCGGCAGACGGTTGCTATTGGTATCGCTTGCAGTAGTGGCAAACGCCGCGCGCTGGTGGTTGTGGCCGGATGTTGTTGCTGACGTACAACGACCATCTCCCTTGCTGAGCATCCAATTGTCTTACAGAGGGCGGCAAATGTTTGCCGCCTTTTTTTCGCCGATCGAATCGAGCGGACCGAATTCAACGTGGCAGACGAATTGAGAAGATTCCGACGCGGCTGCGCGACTGTTAAGGTCCGGCGCGACGCAGACAGCGCGGCGACTAGGAAGTAGGGCGTACCCGGAGGCGTCTTATCCGCGTGCGATCCACTGCCCTTACGAAGCAGTGTCGCGTTTTCAGCATCCGCAGAAAAGGGCGGGAGTTTCCGCCTACTTCTCCGTGACAAATTCCGAGAAGTCTGCGTGGGTACCTCTATGTGTCCGAAGCGCGCGTTGTCATCGAGCGCAGCGACGGCGTGGGTGCGAGCGCGAGCGACTTTACCTCGCTGCTGGTCGGCAATACCGCGCCACAGGACCTGCTTCTGCTGCGGGAATACCTGCTCTCCGTGGACATGCTCAAGAAGCTGGACGAGCGGCTGGGCCTGCGCAAGCACTACGCGGACAGCGGCCGGGACCCGTTGTCCCGGCTTTGGTTCGAGGATGCATCGCTTGAGCGTTTTCATGATTACTACCTGAAACGCGTGAGCGTCGAATACGATGACTTCGCCCGCGTTTTAGTTATCAAAGTCCAGGCGTACACCTCGGAAATGGCTCTCGCCGTCAGCACCGAGCTGGTGCGCGATGGCGAACGTTTCATGAACGAGATGACCCACCGCATCGCCAGCGAGCAGGTGGTCTATATCGAGAAACAGGTTCACGACCAGGGCGAACGCCTGAAGGCGGCCCGCCAGGCGTTGGTTGCATATCAGAACGCCAATGGCCTGGTATCGCCGCGCGGTGAAGTTGAAAGCCTCTCGACCGTGGTGGCAAACGCCGAGGCAACGCTTGCCGAACTGCATGTCAAGCGGAATTCCCTCAAGGACGTCTTTACGCCCCAGTCCCCTGCAATCCAGCAGCTTGACGCCCAGATCGCCGCTGTCGAGCGCCAGATGGCAGAACAGCGTGGCCGGATGGTCTCCACCAAAGGCCGCGGCCTGAACCGCGTCGTGGAAGAGCACGACCGGCTGCAAGCTGCAGCGGAATTCGCTTTCGACATCTACAAGACCGCCATCGGCGCGTTGGAAAAAGCGCGGATCGAGGCGACACGCAAACTCAAGAATGTGGCCGTCGTGCAGAGCCCGACTCGCCCGGAATATCCGCTTCAACCCAGGCGCATTTACAACATCGTGGTCTTTGTCCTGATGACACTGATGCTTGCTGGCGTCGTGCAGTTGATGAGCGCCATCATCCGCGACCACCGGGACTAGTCATGCTTAGAAGAATCCTCACCCTTGCAGTGGCCGCCGCAGGTCTCGCGGCCTTCAATAGTGCGTTTGCACAGGCTGGAACACGCATGGCGCAGTCGCCCGCCATCGGGCAAATGGACTATGCGGTCATTGCAGCGCAGGGCGGCACATCAGCCGCTGGCACCACGTTCAATACGGGCGCGGCTGCCGTGCCCATGGTCCCCGCTCGAGCCGAAACGCCTCTGCCGGAGAGCGCTCCGCAGAACAACGACTACACCGCCAACATGGCGAGTGACGCGTTTGGCGCGCAGCTTTTCACCGGCGCGTTCAGCCGTGACAGTGCATCCATCTTCAATCCCAGCCATGTGATTTCGGTCGGTGACCGAATCCAGTTGCGGATCTGGAACGGCTACAACGTCGACACGGTGCTGACCGTGGACGCCAGCGGCACCATCCTGTTGCCCGAGATCGGCCCATTCCGGGTGCAGGGCATCACCAACGGCAATCTGCAGACGGCAATCAGCAATGCGCTGCGACGGGTGTTTGCCAGCAAGGTGTCGATCTACGCCAGCCTGCTGGCAGCCCAACCGGTGCGTGTGTATGTGACCGGTGCCGTTCGCCGGCCCGGCATGTACGACGGCACGTCGAGCGACAGCGTCCTGCGCTATCTCGACCAGGCCGGCGGTATCGATCCGGACCGTGGATCGTTCCTGGACGTCGCGATCAAGCGGGGCAATCAAACGCTGGAAGTCGTGAACCTGTATGACTTCCTGCTGAAGGGCGATCTGACCTCCCGGCAACTGAACAACGGCGACGTCATTTTTGTCCAGTCCCGCAAGAAGACCGTGAAGGTCAGTGGTCTGGCAGAAAACGCGAAGCGATTCGAGTTCATGGGCGACCAGGCCCGCCTCGACCAACTCGTTCGCCTGGCCAAGCCGCTACCTGAAGCCACCAACGTGCGGGTGGTGCGCAATACCGGCACTGTCCGGAACGTCGAGTATTTCCCGATCTCGCAAGGCAACCAGATCGATCTGCGGGATGGGGACGAGATCGAATTTACTGCCGACAAGCGACCGGGGACCATCACCGTCCGCGTTGAAGGCGAGCATACCGGCCCGCAGGAATTTGTCCTGCCGTATGGCAGCCGCATGGGCCAACTCCTGAGCCAGGTCCAGTTCACGCCGGAATCAGATCCACAAAGCATCCAGTTGTTCCGCCAGAGCGTGAAGGCGCGCCAGAAGGCGCTGCTTGGCACCACGCTGAAGACGTTGGAGTCCAGCGTATTGACGGCTCGTTCCGGGACGGCGGAAGAAGCGCAACTGCGCAAGGAAGAAGCTGCGCTGGTGCTGCAGTGGGTCGAGCGCGCCAAGAAGATCGAACCAACAGGTCAGACGCTGATCGCCAAATCCACGGCGCGCAACGAATTGCTTCTTGAGAACGGCGACATCCTGCGTGTGCCAGTCAAGGACGGCCTTGTGCTGGTCAGCGGCGAGGTGCTGTTCCCCAATGCCGTTGCCTATGACAAGAGCATGGACCTGGATGAGTTCATCCAGCAGGCCGGTGGCTTCTCGCAGAACGCTGACACGTCGCGCGTGATTATCGCGCATCGGGATGGCAGCTTCTCGGATGGCAAGAAGGATGACGCGGTGCGCGCGGGCGACGAAATCATGGTGTTGCCGAAGGTGGACTTCAAGACGCGTCAGTTTGCGAAGGATGTATTCCAGATTCTTTATCAGATTGCTATTAGCGCGAAGGTAGTTTTGGGATTATAAAAATGATAACGATCAATCATGTAATGTCCAATGCCGTCGCGAGCGGCATATTTGCCGATATTCTCGGCTATTATAAAGCCTTTTCTTCGAGCGGAATTAAACAAGTCGAGTCAGAGGCCGCCTTGCCCGGTTACTTCATACGTCACTATCACCGGCCGAATCTCGAAAAGGAACTGATATCGCCCTGCGTCGTCACCGTTCATCACGATCTTCAAGATGATGATACATCCCTCGCCGTCGACAAATTTCTAGATCGTTATCGAGAAGCCACGAAAGTTCACTGCTTGAATACCCTTCAGAAAAACTTTCTCGCTGACCAAGGCATTACCAATACGGTGGTAATTCCGCATGGGTACAATAAGAAATATATTTTTCCAAGATATTCGAGTGCTGAGGAAATTGAATCGCAGTCTAGAAGTTCGAAAAAAAAGCGTATTGGATTAATTTCGAGGCGATATCCTAGGAAGGTGAAAGGCGAAGCATACATCTACGAACTGGCCCAACATCTAGATCCTACGGAGTTTGAATTTGTACTCATTGGTAAGGGCCGAACATTTGATGCAGCTATTCTCGAGCGATACGGCTACGAGACAACGGCTTATGAAAATCTTCCTTATAAGATGGTTGCATCAGTTTACCGGTCACTTGATTTTCTGCTTATGGCCTCATGGTTCGAAGGAGGCCCAGCGAATATTCCCGAGGCCATAGGTTCGGCTGTGCCGGTGCTGTGTAATCCCATTGGTATGGCGTATGACTTCGTCAGTAATGGGGTAAATGGTTTACATCTCACAATGGATCCGGTGACCGACGCGGAGAATATCAGCGATTGGGCTCTGAACGAGAAGAAGAATCTTTCGCTTAGAAAGGGGGCATTTGAGATGAGGCATCGCGGTATTACCTGGGAGCAGCACGCAAACAGGATCTTCGAGATTTACGAAAATGTGACGCACGAGATCGTTGGAGGTTTTCGTCATGGTTAAGCGCGCGTTGATAGCGGATCAACTCCATATTCAGAGCAAAAATTTTCCAAGCTTGCTCGAATATTTGAAGCAGGCGCAATTCGAGATGCTTGTGGTATCGCATCCCGCGCACCTGATCGCGGCCTTCGGCGATTATTCGAACAGCGAGGAAGTAGTTCCATATCGTGAGGCATTGAACTCGCTGACCTCTGATGAAGTATTCAGCCTGACTGAGGCGGGAGTATCGTGCTTTTCTCTTTGTAAAGCAGAGATGCTCTGTTTTTTGGCGCCGACTGATTTCTGGGTAGGCAGAACTGACTATGGCCGGACAGAACGAGAATTGTTCGATCTCGCGTGGAGGGAGAACCGAGACGTTCTTTTAAATAATGTCGCCGCCGTTGGATTTTGGTTCGATCGTTGGCGAAGTATTTTACAAGAAAAGCCGGTATTCGACTTTGCCTTTCTCTTCTCCGGCAGTCTTATATATGCTCGTGTACTTTCTGTCTTGATGAAACGACGTCAAGGCATGCTTTATATCTGCGAAAGTTTCTTTACAGGGAAAGATTATTATCTGGAGGCGCGGCATAGCCCCCTGCCAAATAACTCGGCACTCCGGTCCAATGGGGTGTATAAGAGCCTGGATGTGCCAACTTCGGGGCCTGCACGTAGAGGAAGACGTGCCGCCCTCGGTCTGCGGCTTGCTGAAATGGCAAACAAGAATGTTAAGCAACCGACTGCGACCGGGAAAAGGCTATTTCATGTTGGCGCCAAGGTCGTGGCTATCTTCGGCCAGGTGCTTAACGATTTTTCTTTGCTGAATAATGGTGAAGTCGGTTTTCACAGTGTTAACTTTTATACTGAGTGCATTCATAAAATTATCACTGAGACAGATGCATATGTAGTTTTCAAGGCGCATCCATGGGAGCAAAAGAAAGCACATATTCGTAGTGCTTTGACAAAAGAGCATCTGATCAAGATGTTTGGTGAAAATGATCGCCTAAAGATTGTTGAAGATTATCCGATTGCCGATCTCATCAGGGAGGCTGATTTCGTTGTAGGTATCAATTCGCAGAGTCTGATTGAAGCTGCTGTTGGGGGCGTTAAACCGATTCAATGTGGGAAGGCCTTTTACGCGGGTAAAGGATTCACCCACGATGTAAAAGATGTGGATGATGTCGTCGACTTGATCAAGGCACTACCAGGCTCGTATTTGACGATCGATGAATATTTCTATTTGGAAACCTTTCTTCTAAAGGCGCTGGACGAATGGTTGATCCCTGAATCTCCAGCATTGGGCGTTCCTCGCTTAGAAAGAAGATTGGGTGCTATAAAGAAGGTCGCTGCGACCAAGCCCCTACCGGCAACGCAAAAGTCTCCAGTCGTAAAGAGTGTCGCAAACATTGTTGTCTCGAAAATCGCGATTGAACCAACTCGTACTGCCACTTCTAATCTGACGCAGCGGAAACTTAAAAAACTTAGAAATGATCCGAAAGCATTTTTCAGGGATGCGAAAAATCCGCTCATTAGATCGATTGCAAAGATTTTATAGAGGCGTGTAATTATAAAAAAGACAATGGTGTTGACGGTGAAGGACGATCGAACAGCAAAAAAGGAAGCTGCCCGGCAAATGAGGGATCGCTGTGCGGCGCTAGGTGGTCGTATTGCGGAAACTGCGCAAGTCAATACGGCATTAATTTTTTCCGATGCAATTGATATCGCCGATGGAGCAATAGTATATGCTCCGGCCGAATTTGGAGCATATACCTACTTAAATGTCGGCGCGGTTGTCTTTCCTCACGTAAAAATCGGAAAATTTTGCTCAATTGGCCGGAATGTCCAAATTGGACTTGCTAAGCATCCAACAAAATTTTTAAGTTCACATCCTTTTCAATTTTCCAGAAATTTATTTGCACGAGTTCCCGGGTATACATCGTTGCAAAAGGAAAAGTGGCAATTTCATAGCCCGACCACTATAGGTCATGATGTTTGGATAGGTGCCGGGGCATTGATTTCGTGCGGCGTGACCGTCGGCACTGGTGCAGTAATTGGTGCGGGTGCCGTCATAACCAAAGATGTCAAGCCCTATGAGATAGTGGGTGGTGTACCAGCTAAAAAGATTGGTGAGAGATTTGATTCGGAAGTTGTGACGCGGTTGTTAGCTTCTGAATGGTGGACTTTGCCCTTTGAGCAATTATCATTGTTGGAATTTGGCAATATTCACGTCGCGTTGGAGCAGCTTGAGAAGTTTCGGAACATCAGCGTGGCTGGGGCTCGCTGATCTGTTTGGCATCTAATAGCACATTTTGCTATTGGCCATTCTTCGAATTTTATCGTTGGGTGAAATTTCATAAATATAGATTCTATGCTAAAGATTTCGAATTTTTTGGTTGATAATTTAAGGCAATTCGTGCTTTTTGGCGGAATCAATGTGCTGGAATCTGCTGACCTTGCTCGCCAAGCTTGTGAGGAGTATCTACGTGTAACCAGCAAACTCGGAATACCCTTTGTTTTCAAGGCGAGCTTCGATAAGGCTAATAGGTCCTCCATTCATTCGTACCGCGGCCCCGGCCTCGAAGCGGGCATGAGGATCTTAGAAACAGTGAAGGCTGAGTTCAACGTGCCCGTGATCACAGATGTTCACGAATCTTGGCAGGCACAGCCCGTCGGTGAGGTGGCAGATGTATTGCAACTGCCCGCCTTCCTGGCCCGCCAAACAGACCTCGTTGTCGCCCTTGCCAAGACCGGCAAGCCAGTGAACATCAAGAAGCCGCAATTCCTGAGTCCCACGCAGATGGTGAACATCGTCGAGAAGTTCAAGGAAGCCGGCAACGATCAGCTGATCCTGTGCGACCGTGGCACCTGCTTTGGCTACGACAACCTCGTCGTCGACATGCTTGGCTTTGGCGTGATGAAGAAAGTCACGAACGATATGCCGATCATCTTCGACGTGACTCATGCCCTCCAGCAGCGCGATCCCGGAGGCGCTGCATCGGGTGGCCGCCGACAGCAGGTTGTGGAACTGGCGCGCTCTGGAATGGCCGTCGGCCTGGCCGGCCTGTTTCTCGAAGCACACCCCGATCCGGCTAATGCCAAGTGCGATGGACCGAGTGCATTGCCGCTCGACAAGTTGGAGCCGTTCCTTGCGCAAGTAAAGGCGATCGACGACCTTGTGAAGTCGCTGCCCCCGTTGAACATCGATTGATGGAGCTGCTCTCGTGTTGAACGGGGAAATGGACCGAGTTGCCATCATTATTCCGGCACGCTATGGATCAACGCGCCTGCCGGGGAAGCCGCTTGCGGATATCCTGGGCAAGCCCATGGTTCAGCACGTCTACGAACGGGCGTGCCAGGTGTCGGACGTCCATGCCGTCCTGGTAGCCACCGACGATGCACGTGTGGCCGAGGTAGTAAAAGGCTTTGGCGGCCAATCTGTCATGACGTCGCCTGACCATCCATCTGGCACGGATCGTCTCGCGGAAGTGATGACGCATGTGCCCGCTGACATCTACATCAACCTGCAGGGCGATGAGCCGCTGGTTCGACCGGCGGACATTGCCAAGCTGGCTGCGGGCATGTGCGACGATGCATCGGTGCAGGTCGGTACGCTCTGTCACAGCATCGATGGGGACGAGGCGCTCAACCCGAACACGGTGAAAGTTGTCCTGGCTTCGAATGGCGATGCGCTGTATTTCAGTCGGTCACCTATCCCGTACCCGCGAGACGCGCACGTGGCCACATACCTCAAGCACGTTGGCGTGTACGCATACCGTCGCGAGGTATTGGCCGCGTACGCGGAATTGCCTCAGCCGATGGTAGAGCACGCAGAGAAGCTGGAGCAATTGCGATTGCTGGCAGCAGGCATGCGAATCCGGGCATTTGAGGTTGGCCCTACTGGCCCGGGCGTGGATACGCCGGAGTGCCTTGCACGCGTGTGTGCGCTGATGGCTGGAAACCAGCCGGGGTTGCTGCCCTCCTTGGCTGACGTGCGCCTTGTGATCACCGATGTGGATGGCGTTTTGACCGACGGTGGCATCTACTACGATGCCACCGGCGAGTGCCTGAAGCGCTTCCATGTGCGTGACGGGCTTGGTATCCGTCTACTGGAAGAAAACGGCGTGCGCGTGGCAGTTCTGTCCGGCCGCGACTCGGAAACGCTGCGTAAGCGTGTGACTGACCTTGGCGTCACGCTTTTCCAGTTTGGCGTCAAGGACAAGTTTGCCGCTTGCCGCGCGCTGATGGCCCAGGCGGACGCAACGCCAGCGCAAACCGTCTGTATCGGCGACGACAGCATCGATTTGCTTGCATTTGCAGCATGCGGTCTGTCGTACGCGGTCCCGGATTCTGCCAGCTATGTGAAAGCGCGCGCTACAGGGGTGCTGTCGACCCGTGGTGGAGAGGGTGCGTTCCGTGAGCTGGCCGATGCCATTCTTCTTGCGCAAGGGAAGGCGCAGGTTTTTGGGACGGCCGAGGGTTTTGCCACGGTGATGTCTGGCGTCGCGCAATAGTTGAAGCACTACTGACAAGTAGAAACGAATAGCAACAAAAACAAGCAGGGAAGGAAAGAGATGACTGGGGTCATTACATTGGCACGCAATGTCGTTGCCGCGGAGATGCAGGCACTGGATCGCATGTCGAGCCGTATTGACGCGGACTTTGGAAAGGCGATCGACATTATCCTGGGTGCCCGGGGCCGTGTGGTTGTCGTCGGCATGGGCAAGTCGGGCCTGATCGGGAAGAAGATCGCTGCCACCATGGCATCGACCGGGACGCCGGCATTTTCTGTGCATCCGGGTGAAGCGTTCCATGGTGACCTCGGCATGATCAAGCCCATCGATGTGGTGCTGATGATTTCCAACAGCGGAGAAACGGAAGAGCTGATCCGTATTCTGCCGTTCCTGAAGCATCAGAAGAACCCGGTGATCGCGATGACCGGGAAGGACACTTCCACGTTGGCCAAGCACAGTGACGTTGTGCTGGATATCTCGGTCGAGCGGGAAGCCTGTAACAACAACCTTGCGCCCACCAGTTCGACAACTGCAACGCTGGTAATGGGCGATGCCCTTGCCGTGGTGCTTTCCGTGAACCGTGATTTCCAGCCGGAGGATTTCGCGCGTTTTCACCCCGGTGGAAGCCTCGGTCGCCGACTGCTGACTCGGGTCGCCGACGTGATGCACAAGGAGAATCTGCCGATCTGCAAGCCGGACTCTTCTTTCCGCGATGTTGTGCATGTCATCAACCGCGGCCGTCTTGGTATGGCCTTGGTGATGGAGGGCGATATGCTCCTTGGCGTCATCACGGACGGGGATGTGCGCCGGGCCTTCGATTCGGATTGTGACTACAAGGCGATCCGCGCCAGACAAATCATGTCGACCGATCCGAAAGTGGCGTCCCCCGATGACCGCTTTGCCGACGCGGAAGCACGGATCCATGCTGCGCGGATTGGGGCACTGGTAGTCAAGGATGATTCGGGGCGCGTAGTCGGCATCCTACAGATTCATGACCTGGGGACCGATGAGCCTTCCGTCTGAGGGTGCCATCGGCATTCTTTCCCGCGGCATTCGCCGCATTGAACACCTCTCCACCTTTCTTGGCGAAGAGGTGATCGCGGTGCATTCCTTGCACGGCGCACGTGCAACGCTCACGGGCATCGCTGCCTGGGGACGGCGCCCGAGCGCACGCAAGGCGCAAGCGTTCGCGCGTTCGCGCGACATCAGACGCTTCCTATGCCTGGAGGATGGATTCCTGCGCTCGCTGCATCCGGGCGCGGGGTCCCAGACTTGCTCGCTGGTCGTGGATGACCTTGGCATTTACTACGATTGTTCGGAACCCTCCCGGCTTGAAGCCATGGTCACCATGCCCCTCACGCAAATGGAGCGGGCAAGAGCGCAACGTCTGATCGAGCGTTGGCGTGCAGCGGGAATTTCCAAGTACAACTATGCGCCGGCGCCTGCTGTCTTGCCTGCGAAGCCGTATGTCCTGGTTATCGACCAGACCGCCAACGATGCCTCTGTCCAGTTTGGCCAGGCAGATGGCAATAGCTTCCGGCGCATGCTGGAGTCCGCGCTGCTCAATTACCCGGACTGCCAGATTGTCGTCAAGGAGCACCCCGAGGTCGCACTTGGGCGCAAGCGGGGCTATCTTGGCAGCATTCTCGACGCGGGCAGCTATCCGCGTGTGGCGCGGTTGCAGGATGACGTACACGTCGTTTCGCTGGTACGCCAGGCGCAGGCGGTGTTTGTTGTCACTTCGCAAGTTGGGTTCGAGGCTCTCCTTCACGGCAAAACCGTTCATACCTTTGGCATGCCGTTCTATGCTGGCTGGGGGCTGACAAATGACGATCTACCGGGGCCTTCCAGGCGTCATCCCGTTCCGCTGGAGCAACTGGCATTTGCTGCCCTGGTCCGGTACACGCGCTACGTCCTGCCGCATTCCGGTGAGCGCTGCGAGGCGGAAGAGGCGATCGACTATCTTGCATTGCAACGCCGGATGCGTCACCAATTCCCTGCGCCTCTGCATGCGGTCGGATTTTCGCGCTGGAAGCGCCCGATCCTGCGGGATTTCCTGCAAGGGAACGAGATTGTCTTTCATCGGACCCTGGGCGCCGTTCCGCACGGCATGACCGTTGTGCGTTGGGGCCGGGCCATCGACACCTCGACTCGCGCCGATCTTTCCGTGATTACCGTGGAGGACGGCTTCTTGCGTTCCGTTGGATTGGGCGCACAGTTGATCCGGCCACTGTCCTGGGTGTTCGACCGTACCGGCATTTACTACGACGCGACTAGGGAATCCGATCTGGAGCAGCTGTTGACGAGTGCGGAATTCGATTCCGCGACGCTTTCCCGCGCGGCGCGCCTCCGGGAGACGATCGTCAATGCCGGCCTGACCAAGTACAACGTTGGAGCGGGAACCTGGAGCCGTCCGGCGGCGGTCCGCAAGGTAATCCTGGTTGTAGGTCAGGTGGAAGCGGACGCCTCTCTCCGGTTTGGAGCCCCCGGCATCCGCACCAACCGCGCGCTGATTGAGGCCGTGCGCACAGAAGCGCCGGATGCCTACATCGTCTACAAGCCGCATCCGGACGTGATGACCGGTTTGCGGGGAGACCGCGGTGCCGAGTCCGAACTAGCGGCGCTTTGCGACGAAGTGGTGTCGGATTGCCCCATGGATCGGTTGATCGCGGCTGTCGACAGCGTGCACGTGCTGACGTCCCTGGCGGGGTTCGAGGCCCTGTTGCGTGGCAAGCCGGTCACGACGCATGGTGCGCCGTTCTACGCTGGCTGGGGCTTGACTGACGACAGGTGCGAATTGCTTCGTCGGCGCCGCCAGCTTTCGCTCGACATGCTTGTGGCGGGAGCGCTGGTTCTGTATCCGCGCTACGTTTTGCGCGATGCGCGGGACAGCTTTGCCACTCCGGAGCAGGCGGTAGACCACATGTTGTCGTGGCGCAATGAGCCGCCCAGGGCTGGTGCGCGATTATTGCAGCGATGGATGCAGCGGGTACTCGGGCCATGGACCCGCTGGCGAGATGCGGCGGCAGGTGCAGAAACACGGCGGGGCAGAAATTGCGGCGGCGCCGGGCAGTCCCAAGGCGATAGTGGCGGACGGCGTCGGCCTGTATCTGCGGCAGAACAATAGGGCGGCACCAAGCAAGAATCAAAATAGACGTAGCGGAAAACAAGCGCAGCGCGAGGGTCGGGGAAATGTTGTCGTTCAGGAAGACAGCTGGAAGCACTGATATACCCAATCTGACGAGAGCCAGTGGGGATATGGCTGCACAAGATGTTGCAGGGCCGGTCGTGCCCGAGCAGGCAAGCATCGACCAGATTGCCCGGCATCGGCGCATCCTGCTACTGCAAGGGCCGAACGGGCCGTTTTTTTCGCGCCTTCGCGACTTGCTTGTCGCGAAAGGTAGCCAAGTTACCAAAGTCAATTTCAATGGCGGCGACGATGTCTTTTACCGTGCGGACAACGTTGTCCGCTTCACGCAGCCGATGGTGCTGTGGGAGGCGTTTTTGCGCGACTTGCTGGCGCAGCGTCGCATCGACGCGGTTGTCGTGTTCGGAACCAGTCGTCGTCAGCACCGTATAGCAGCTCGGGTGACCGAGGCGCTAGGCATC
Organism: Cupriavidus sp. H39; assembly: GCF_050271075.1. Classification (NCBI taxonomy): domain Bacteria; kingdom Pseudomonadati; phylum Pseudomonadota; class Betaproteobacteria; order Burkholderiales; family Burkholderiaceae; genus Cupriavidus; species Cupriavidus sp. H39. Next base: position 2,008,534 of record NZ_CP189846.1, on the reverse strand, counting down.
GCCTTCTGGGCGTTCGAAGAGGGCTATGTGCGGCCGGACTACATCACGCTGGAGCGCGGTGGCGTCAATGCGGATTCTCCGCTTGCACCGTTGGCGATGGAAGATGTCCCCAAGGTGGCGGTTCCTTCCAGGCCTCGCAAATTCGCGCACTCATTCCGGAAGATGGCGCTGCACTCGTTCTGGTACTTCACCGGCGGTATGGTTGAAGCACGCCGCTATCCTCATTACCGGCATCACAAACCGATCGGTGTGCATGAACTGGGCCGGTGGATTCGGGCGGCACTCCGCAAGCAGTTCTATCGCTGGCAGGAACGAGAACTGCGCGAGCGGCTACTGGCAAGCGATCATCCTCATTTTTTCCTGGCGCCGCTGCAGGTCTACAACGACAGCCAGATCCGTGTGCATAGCCCATGGCGGCGTATCGAAGATTTTATCGAGTGGACGATTTTTTCGTTCGCCTCTCATGCGCCGGCCGACAGCGTACTCGTGTTCAAGCATCATCCGATGGATCGCGGGCATACGGACTACTCTGCGACCATTGAGGCGTGTGCGTCACGTTTTGGTGCGAGCGGGCGCATTCTTTATATTCACGACGCGCACCTGCCATCGCTGCTGCATCGTTGCATGGGGCTGGTGACCGTTAACTCGACCACCGGGCTGCAAGCCTTGTTCCACCGTGTACCGGTGATTGCGCTTGGCCGCTGCTTCTACGCCAAACCAGGATTGACGTACCAGGGGCCGCTGGATGCCTTCTGGAACGATCCTGGTGCCGTGGACATGAACACCTTTACGCGATTCCGGAATTACCTGATCCGTGTTTCGCAGATCAATTCGTCGTTTTATGCCGATGAGATGCTGGCGCAGGTTCCGGACCGGCAACGCTGGAGGTTGCAACGGCGGCGGCTGGCCCACTCGCTCTTTGTTGTGGGGCTGGTCACAGCGGACGCCTACAGCGGAAGAGTGTGGGACTTCACCGCCACAGTAAATGTTCTAGCCGCACTGCTCGGGTAGGTAGTCTGCTTTCCCTGACGGCGTCTCGCTCAAATGTGCTCATCGTTAAAATCCTGGGCGGCGGATTCAATGACGGCTATGGCCAGGCAAGCAACAGACAGCAAAATAAGACTGATGGTCAGCATTGCTAGTCCTTTATCGCGCCGGCACCGGCTATGGGCTATTCAACGACCGATAGGACTCTGGTACAAATAGGAGGAAACCCGCATATGCTCAATTATCCGGGATTAAGGATCGCATGAACCGGACGCAGCCGCATGTGAGTCGGATCTACCCCTGTGTTTCAAAACTACAACAATGCAAACCGTAACTCCGTCTCGCGTGATTGCGCCGCTGGCTGACACACCGATATAGAGGCCGTCTCTCGTTATACTACCGGGCGCTGGCTTGCCAGCGCTCCTGCTTTCCTTTCGATGCAGCAGGTTGGCTGACCTGCCTCTGGCGCCCCCCGCCCCCATCGCCCTCAATCATTAATCTCGCCCCCGCAGTCATGAGAGAACGCATCGCCGGCTTCCTGCTGATGGTCTTCATCGTCCCGTTGGCCGTCCTCGGATACCTTTTGATCGTCTACATCGGCTTCTTCGGCAATACCGAACGTGGCCGTGCCGGCGTTCGTGCGCTGGACCACTTTGTCAACGCCACGCTGCTCAACGGCTATGCCTGGGAGTCCGTTTCTTCCCATGCCTGGCGTGAGCAGCACCGCTGGTGGGCGCGCTTCATCATCTGGTTCACCGATAAGTTTCAGAAGGACCATTGCCGCCGTGCGAACAAGCGTGAGCAGCCGGTGGTGGACTTAGTGCTGAAGAAGAAACTGCATCACCGGACGCAATGATGGACGCCCTGGTTCAGGAAGAGGCTGCGCAGGTCGCGGCGGACCAGGTGAAGCACCGCAAGGTCTATTACGTCAGTGGTTTCGATCCGCGCGGTGCAGCCTACTACCACCGGCTGTATCGCGAAGAATCGGCAAAGCAGGCGGTTCATCATGGCGGGACGGTGACCGTAAGCGCCCGGTCAAGGCTTGCGGAGCATGTGAGCGCCTGGAACGTGGACGGGGAGTGGGGCGGGCATGCCGTGTCGACGCACTACCAGTTCCTGCACTGGGACGATCTGGTGCGCCGGCATTGGGAGCCCAGCCTGGCGAAGCTGGTTGTCTCGGCGCTCGCCAGCTACGGGCGTTACATCGTCTGCGGGGCGTTCGGCCGGCTCAGCAAGACGTTCCGCGGACCGTTCTACAGTGCGCTATATCCACTGATGTACCTGTTTTTGCTATTGATGCTGGCAGTCGGCTGCGGCGTGGGTGTCAAGGCAATGCTTGGCGCCGTGGGTGGCAATGCCTGGTTGTCGCGGGCCGGTGGCATGGCTGCCGGCGCCGCGCTGTTCGGTGGTGGCATGGCGCTGGCGAACCGGCTGGCGGTGTTCTGGCTGCTGCGGATCTACCGCTTCGTACAGGGATGGGGCGAGCGGGAGCCGGAGGACGTCATCGCGCGCATCGATGCGTTGGCCGACTGGGTCCGCCAAGACCTGGACAAATCGCCATGCGATGAGGCACTGGTGGTCGGCCACAGTGTCGGGTCGATCGTAGCGGTTTCACTGGCGGCGCGGCTGGCGCGGGTGCTGACGCCGGCTCAGCGGCGCCGTGTAACGCTGGTCACGCTGGGCCAGTGCATCCCCTTGCTGAGCCTGATACCGTCGGCCAAGGGCTTTCGCCGCGATCTGCAGCGCCTGGCCGATGCGCGTGACCTCCAGTGGTTCGACATGAACGCGCGCGCCGATTCGTTGTGCTTCTCGCAGGCCAATCCGCTCGATATCTCCGGCATTCACGGCGCCACGGTTGCACGCCCGGTTGCGCAAGTGGTGCGCCCGTTCCGCATGTTCAGCCAGCAGGAGTTCCTGCGCATCAAACGCAGCAAGCAGCGCCTCCACTTCCAGTACCTGATGGCAAGCGCGCTGCCGAACGAGTACGACTATTTCCGGATGACGGCGGGTCCAAGCCGCGTCCAGCCCTATTGAATCGCCCCCATGAATTTCCAGCCCCCATATCCCAAGCCGCACACGCGCAAGAGTTCGTTCCTGTTGCGCTTCCTGCGAGGCTGGAATTCCTGGATCGACGTGCTGTTCGAGCGCAGCTACTCGATGAAGATGGGCAAGATCTCCCAGCCCGGCATGGACATCTTCATGGTGAACGACGCCGACTGGGTGCGACGGATCCTGGGAGATGCGCATGCATATCCCAAGCACAAGCTGATGCACCGGATGCTCGAGCCGCTGCTGGGCACCAGCATCTTTACCACCAACGGTGACCTGTGGGAGCGGCAGCGCCGCCTGGTGGAGCCGGCGTTCGCGCAGGCGCGGCTCAGGCTGGTGTTCGCGCTGATGGCCGATTCGGTGGCGGGCATGACGCAACGGCTCGATGAGGTTACGGATGGGCGTTCGTACGAGGTCGACGGCGAGATGACCTATGTGACGGCCGACATCATCTTCCGCACCATCCTGTCGGAGAACCTGAAGGAGTCCGCGGCGAAGGAGATCTACGACGCCTTTCTGAAATTCCAGCATCACGCGCAACGGGCGATGATCCTGATGATCTACCGGTTGCCGCCGGTGTTTTCGGCGTGGGCAAGCAGGCGCGCGGCGAAGAAGATCAGGGCAATCCTGTCCACGATCATCGCGCGGCGGATGGCGGAGCGCGACAGCGGGCAGGGCAGCGCCAGGCAGGACATCCTTGCCGCAATGATGGATGCGGTCGATGCGGTCAACGGCGATCGCTTTAGCTATGAAGATCTGGTGGACCAGGTCTGCATGCTGTTCCTCGCCGGCCACGAGACGTCAGCCAGTGCTTTGACCTGGGCGCTTTACCTGATCTCGCAATGCCCGCACCTGCAGGACAAGATGCTCTCGGAGATCCAGGAAGCAGTCGGCGAGCGTGATTTTGAGCTAAGCGACATCAAGAGCCTGCCGGCGGTTGGCAATGTGTTCCGCGAAACACTGAGGTTGTACCCGCCAGTGGGGTTCTTCGTACGCGAGGCGGCACAGTCGCAGTGCATCCGCGACAAGTCGGTGAAGGCGGGCTCCCCGATTTTGATCTCGCCATGGCTGCTGCATCGCCATCGCACGTTATGGGAGCGGCCGGATGAATTCGATCCGGAACGCTTTGATACGGCTGCCGGCAAGGAATCGTCCAAATGCGCATATATCCCGTTCAGCAAGGGGCCGCGTGTTTGCATTGGAGCCGCCTACGCCACGCAGGAGGCGGTGCTGATCCTTGCCACGATCGTACGCCGCTATCGCGTCGAGGCGGATCCCGGTCATGTGCCGAAGGTGGTGGGGCGCGTGACGATTCGTTCGGGCAATGGGGTGCGCGTGCGGCTGCGCCGCCGCTGACCAGCGCGCGCTGCGGCTAGAACCCGCTGATGCGCAGCCCGATCGAGAACAGCCCGTACCTACGGTCCAGCCGGCTGGCCGTGACCGGGTTGTAGAGCATCGGCACATATCCCATCAGGCTGTTCTGCGAGCCTTGTCCGCGCACGAAGAGGTCGACGCGCCGGTTAATCGTGTACGCGGCCTGCAGCAGAACGGTCTGGTTGAACTGGGTCTTGGCCCCGCCATAGGCCATGTAGCGATCGTCCAGTTCGCGGAAGAAATACTGCATGTGATAGCCGGCGGTGAAGCTCCAGGCACCGTAGCGCCAGCGCCATGAGCCACCCGCGCCGACGAAGGCGCCGCTGTCGTTGAAACTGTTGCCGGCATCAACGCCGAAGTCGGCGGCATTGAGGCGGAAGCCGCCGCTGGCGATGGTGGCGCGCCCCACGCGGCATGGCGCCGCCAGGGTGCCGATCGCCATGTTGTCGGCGCTGACCCGGACGTTGTACAGGCAGGAATTCTGCTTGAGGGTGCCCTGGATATCGCCGGCCCGGACCCAGCTATAGCCGCCGCTGATAAAGCCGCTCAGCGAGTGGTTGGGCCACGGCTGTCCGGTGTAGATCAGGTCGGCCTGCACCTGCGTGTCGTTCGGGTGGGCGATGGTGAAGTCGTCAAGCTTGTTGCCGGGTATTGCGCCGGACTTGCGCAGGCTTGCGGTGTAGTTGCCCCACGCGGACAGGCGCAGCGTCAGTTTCCGGCCGGCATCGGGTGTCGCGATCAGGCCGTAGCTGGTGGAGGCAAGCCAACTGTCGATGCCGGCGGAATCATCGGCATAACTGACATGCCGGCGCCAGTAGCCCGCTTCCAGCGACCAGGCCGGCGACAGCTTGTATCCTGCGCGTAAGTGCCCGCCCTGGTAATGACTGCCCACGTCATAGGCCGGTTCGGCGAAATACCCCACCGCCGCCGGTCCCACCGGTTCTGCGCTAAGCAGCGCATCGTCCATGGCGCCGACCGCCGTGCCCCACGGCGCCAACATCATGGCGCCGAAGCAGGCTGCTGCGAGCCTGCGCTGCGTGGTGGCGCGCATGTCTTTCTCCCCGGTCGTTGTTCTTGTTCTTCGTCTTGCCTTTCCGCTTTACACCGTCTGTCGCAGTGCTTGGCGTTAAATGAATGTTGGAAAGTGCCGACGCAATACTCAAGGCACGTATGTGCGGCAGGACACATGGTCTACGGAGACCGCCGGTTGGCGAAGCGCTTGACTTTAGCTCGTACGATATATATCGTAAGATATGGTTTGCGACATATCGGAGGTAGTCATGCGCCATCATTCCCATCCTTTTGACCGTTCAGGCCGTGGCCGTCTTCTCTCCATGAGCCTTGGGCCCCACTTCCAACGACATTTCGCTCGCCACGCCATGGGCCGCCATGGGGGCGGCTTCTGGGGCGGCGCCCATGATGACGGCTTTGGCCGGGGTGGGCACGACGATCCCGGCGGTTTCGACAACGAAGGCTGGCGCCGCGGCCGCAAGTTCAGTGCCGATGACCTCCAGTTGCTGCTGCTGGCCATCCTCGAAGAAAAGCCGAGCCACGGCTACGAGCTGATCAAGGCGATCGAGACGCGCACCAACGGCTTCTACAAGCCCAGCCCCGGCGTGGTGTATCCGGCGCTGACTTATCTGGAGGAAGTCGGCTACGCCTCCGTCGATACCGAAGGCAACAAGAAGCGCTACCAGTTGTCGGGCACGGGCAAGGGTCATCTCGCGGCCAATCGTGAGCGTGTCGAGGTAATGATCGCCAAGCTGCGCCACGTGGCGCGCAAGATGGAATGGATGCGGCGCGCCATGAGCGGAGAGCCACAGCCCGAGCCGGAGCAGGGCGGCTGGCTGCCCGAGCTGATGCAGGCGCGCGCCGCGATCAAGCGGGCGCTTGCGCTGCGCGGCGATGCGGGCGCTGACGAGCAGCGCCGCATCGCGGAGATCCTGCTGCGCGCCGCGGCGGAGATCGACGCGGTACGCAAGACTTAACACGTGGCCCTGACGCTGGCTGCGGCCATCGGCAACCTGGTCCGTCAGGCACAACTGCTCTCAAGGAATTCAAATATGAATGAAAATAACCAGGCTTCGGCACGCGACCTGACCGTGCAACGCGTGCGCCATCCGCTCAAGATGCGCCTGCTGCAGGTAGTACACACCACGCAGGTTTCGCCCCAACTGCTGCGCGTAACGCTCGGCGGCGCTGACCTGCAGGACTTTGTCTCCGCATCGTTCGACGATCACGTCAAAGTGTTTTTCCCGGCTGCCGGCGATGACAAGCCGGTGTTGCCACAGGTAACCTCAGACGGCATCGCCTTCCCCGAGGGCCAGCCGCGCCCGGCGGCGCGCGACTACACGCCGCGCCGCTACGATGCAGCGAAGCAGGAGCTGGATCTCGAATTCGTGTTGCACGGCGACGGTCCCGCGTCGACCTGGGCGGCGCAGGCGCGGCCGGGCCAGTACCTGGGCGTGGGCGGCCCGCGCGGCTCGTTCGTGGTGCCCACGGCGTTCGACTGGCACCTGCTGATCGGCGACGATACGGCGCTGCCGGCGATCGGCCGCAGGCTGGAAGAGCTGGGCGCCGGCACCCATGCCATCGTCGTGGTGGAAGTGGGCGATGCCGCCGCGCAGATTCCGCTGCCGAGCGCAGCGAAGCTTGACCTGCACTGGTTGCACCGGGGCGATGCGCCCGAAGGCAGCTTGCTGGAAGGCGCGCTGCGCAAGCTGGCGCTGCCACGCGGCGAGGGCTATGTGTGGGCCGCCGGTGAGGGCGCTGCGATGAAAGCCGTACGCCAGTACCTGGTCACGGAGCGTGGCATCGACAAGAAGCGCATCCGGGCCTCGGCCTACTGGAAGCGCGGTGCGTCGGCGGTGCACGAGACGCTGGACGACTGAAGCTGCCGCGGGGTGTACGCGGAGGTGCGCATGCCCTAAGATGGCGGCATCTTGATTGCCGGGAGAAGCGCCATGCCGTTTGCCGTCAAGTTATTGCGCATCGCCGCCGCGGCGGTTGCCAGCGTCATGCTGGCCGCCTGCGCGCCGGATTCCGTTCGCAATATCGAGGCCAAGGGCTTCAACGCCTATCTCGATTCGCTGAAAACCGCGTGCCCCGATATGGTGGTCGGTTCCAGCAACATCAGCGACTGGCTGCGCACCAGCGGCAGCCGCGACGACGACAATTACGTCTATTGGCTGGACCAGACTTCGCGGCTGTACTACCGGCGCATTTCGCCGGCGCAGTATCGCGATTCGGTCAGCGCGGCGCTGGGCGGCAAGTCCGATTCGCGCGCGCTGGACTGCATCGTGCGCAACCTGCCGGCGGAGCGGCCAACGCATCCGCCGGGCGGCAAGCTGCTTTGATCCGTCGCGCACGGCCACACGGGGCCGTTGTGCAATCGACGTATCCCCGCTAACATGAGTCCCCGGCAGCCAAGACAGAGGCTGCCGACGTCGCTCGGACGGTTCCGGGCGCTTACGTAAAGGAATCCCTCATGACTGCCGCTTCTGGCAAGCGTCGCTTCGCGCGCATCGATCGCCTTCCCCCGTACGTTTTCAATATCACCGCCGAGCTGAAGATGGCCGCCCGCCGCCGTGGCGAGGACATCATCGACATGAGCATGGGCAATCCCGACGGCGCCACGCCGGCGCATATCGTGGCCAAGCTGACGGAAGCGGCGCAGCGGCCCGATACGCACGGCTACTCGGCATCGAAGGGCATTCCGCGGCTGCGCCGCGCGATCTCGCACTGGTATCGCCAACGCTATGACGTCGACATCGATCCGGATACCGAGGCCATCGTCACCATCGGCTCCAAGGAAGGCCTGGCACACCTGATGCTGGCGACGCTGGATCGCGGCGACACCGTGCTGGTGCCCGATCCCAGTTATCCGATCCACATCTATGGCGCGGTCATCGCCGGGGCTGACATCCGCTCGGTGCCGCTGGTGCCCGGCATCGACTTCTTTGCCGAGCTGGAACGCGCGATCCGCGGCAGTTATCCCAAGCCCAAGATGATTGTGCTGGGTTTTCCGTCCAACCCGACGGCGCAATGCGTGGAGCTGGACTTCTTCGAGCGCGTGATCGCGCTGGCGCGCAAGCACGATATCTTCGTGGTGCACGATCTGGCCTACGCCGACATCGTTTTCGACGGCTGGAAGGCGCCATCGATCATGCAGGTGCCGGGCGCCAAGGACATCGCGGTGGAATTCTTCACGCTGTCGAAGAGCTACAACATGGCCGGCTGGCGCGTGGGCTTCATGGTCGGCAATCCGGACCTGGTGGCGGCGCTGACGCGCATCAAGAGCTATCACGACTACGGCACCTTCACGCCGCTGCAAATCGCGGCCATCGCCGCGCTGGAAGGCGACCAGCAATGCGTGAGCGAGATCGCCGCGCAATACCAGTCGCGCCGCGACGTGCTGGCGCGCGGGTTGATCGAGGCCGGCTGGCCGGTGGAGATACCGAAGGCGTCGATGTATATCTGGGCGCGGATTCCCGAGCCTTACCGCGCGCTGGGCTCGCTGGAATTCTCCAAGCAGCTGCTGGCCAAGGCGAAGGTGTCAGTGTCCCCGGGCATCGGCTTTGGCGACTATGGCGACGAGTACGTGCGCTTCGCGCTGATCGAAAATGAATCGCGCATCCGGCAGGCGGTGCGCGGTATCAAGGCGATGTTCCGGGCGGATGGGTTGGTGAAGCCCTGACACGCTCGTTGCACTCCCCCGAACGGGTCAGGTAACGCGTCTCGCGCGATGGAAGTCGCCAGATTGCGTTGCCCAACGCCGCGATGCGATGCTTAAATGTGGGCGCGTCGCGGCGGCCACGGAGATGGGCCGCCGGAAAACCATTACCTGCGGACCCACTCCTCATGACCTCCATTGCCAGCCGTGCGCATGCGTCCCAGCCTTGTGAGGGGCGGCGTTTCTTCCAGCCGTGGCTGGTTGTCTTTGTACTGCTGTGTGCGGCGCTGCTGTCAGCGTGCTCGGACGACGATGGGCCGGCACCGCCTGTCGAAGCACCAATGCAGCCGCCGGCCGGCCTCAGTTACCACATGCCAGCGGCGAGCTACGTCCGCGGCGAGACCATCGCAGTGAATCTGCCCAGCGCCAGCGGCGGCGCGATCGAACGGTATTCGGTGGCGCCGCCATTACCGGCAGGATTGCGCCTGGATGAAGCTACTGGCGCCATCACCGGAACGCCGACCACCGTCACCGCCGCGGCCCACCACGTCGTGACCGCGACGAACCGTGCCGGCTCGGCGACCGCCCGCATCCAGATCGAAGTGCGCGACGGCACGGCGGCGCCTGTCAGCCTGGCCTATTCAGTCACGGCCGTTAGCTTTACCGTTGGCGACACCATTGCCCCGATCGGCCCGACCAGCAGCGGGGGGACCATCACGCACTACAGCATCACACCCGCGTTGCCGGCCGGGCTTGCCTTCGACTCGCAAACCGGCGTCATCAGCGGCACGCCCGCTGCAACCGCCGCGCCAGCACCCTACGTTGTCACGGGCACCAACTCCGCAGGCAGTGTCACCGTGGAACTCCGCATCGAGGTGCAAGCCGCGATCGCGCCGCCTGCCAGTTTTCAGTACGCCAGCCCCGTTGCCCTGTATGTGGCGGGGGAGGCCATCGTAGCGAATACACCGCAGGTCACGGGTGGCCCTGTCGCCAGCTATTCAGTGTCGCCGCCGTTGCCGGCAGGACTGAGCCTGAACACCCAGACTGGGGTCATCGCCGGCACCCCGCAGGCGGTGCAGATGCAGGCAAGCTACACCGTCACCGCCACCAATCGCGCCGGCAGCCTGCAGGCGCAGGTGCGGATTGCCGTGACGGCGCGGGGTAGCTGGGTGCCCGAGGCTTCCATGCTGCAAGCCAAGCACTACCACAGCGCCACGCTGCTGACCGACGGCCGGTTGCTCGCCGTTGGCGGCATCGGCGCCATGGGACCAACGGGCGCCGCCGCCCTGTATGACCGCAACGCCAGAACCTGGACCGCCACCGGCAGCCTTGCCTCTGCGCGGTATGAGCACACCGCCACGCGCCTGCAGAATGGCAAGGTCCTTGTTGCCGGCGGCGCGATGGTTGTAGGGACCGCGATTGCCTCGGCAGAGCTTTACGATCCGACCACCGGAACCTGGAGTCCGGCCGGGAGCATGGCAGCGCCCAGGCTCAGGCATACCGCCACGCTGTTGCCAGACGGTAAGGTGCTGGTTATCGGCGGCAATCAAGGGATGACATTCGAAGGTTCAGCTGAACTGTATGATCCCGCCCTGAACACCTGGACCAGATTGGGCACGACGCTGGCGACGCCGCGCACCCAGCATGCCGCCACGCTGTTGCCGGACGGCGCTACCGTGCTGGTGGTCGGCGGCATTTCCAGCAGGGGCATGGCAGTGTTAGCGGAGCGGTTTCCCGTCAACGGCATGGGCCCCACCGTCACTGTGCCGTTCCCCGGCACTTCGCACGTCCTGGCGCAATCCGTCCTGCTGGCAAACTGCAAGGTACTGGTCGTCGGCGATTTTGCGGGCCCTCCGCAGGCCTGGTTGTATGACCCCATTGGTTCGGTCTGGACTCCCAGCGCCATGAGTGAACGGAGGGTGTTGCCTGCCCTGACGCTGCTGGCAGACGGCCGGGTGCTGGCCGCCGGGGGCTATGGCATGGCGAGTGCGGAGATCTACCATCCCGGGGCCGACACCTGGACCGCCGCAGCCGCCATGTCCGTCCCACGTAGCGGCGCGGCCGCCGCCATGCTGCCGGATGGATCGGTGCTGGTGTCCGGCGGTACGAATGGCACCACCGAGCTCGATGCCGTCGAGCGGTATGTGCCCTAGGCCAGCGTCGTGCGCAGGCGGTTGGCGTCGCCGCTGACCGCCTGCTGTTCAGTACCGCCGCAAGCCTTCCAGCTCCAGCACATGGACGATGCCATAGTCGATCCGTACCAGTCCCTGCTGTTCCAGCACCTTGAGCGCCGCATTGGCCCGCTGCCGCGATATCCCCGCCAGCAGGCCGACTTCTTCCTGGGTCAGATGCAGCGCCGGCCCCAGGCCAGGGCATAGCACCGGATGGTACAAGGTGGCCAGTGCCCGCGCCACGCGGCCTTCGATGCCGTGCAGCCGTTCATGTTCCACGGTGGCGATGAACAGGCCCAGCCGTTCGTTGAGCTGGTCGAGCAGATAGCGGTTGAAAGGCAGGCTGCTCTCCTGCAGCCAGCGAAAGGTAGCGCCCGGCATGCAGGCGATGCGGGAATCGCGCAGCGCCACCACGTCATAGCGCAGCGCCTCGCGCTTGAGCAGCGAGCCTTCGCCGAGCCAGCCGCCGGCCGGCACGCCGGTGAGCGTCGCGCGCTTGCCGGAGGGCGAGGCGCAATGCACCTTGACCAGGCCCTCGGCGACGCCCAGCCAGCTGTCGGCGAGGTCGCCTTTGCGGATGACATAGGCGCCTTGCGGCACCGCGCGTTCACGCAGCTCGGCACGCACGCGGTGGCGTTGCGCCGGGGTCAGGGCCGTGGCCCAGGGGCTGCGCGCCAGCAGCGCGTCGAGGCTCACGGGCGGGCATCCGCTCAGCCGAGCGGGGGCAGCGGCAGCGGCTGCTCGCCCGGCGCCCACCACGGCCGGAACAGCGCCTGGACGTCGGCATCGTCGACCGCGTCATAGCGTTTGACGCGCCAGTCCGGGGCGTTGTCCTTGTCGACGATCAGCGCGCGCACGCCTTCAATGAAATCGCCCTGTGCAAAGGTGTTGACCACCACCGCCAGCTCCATGCGGAAACAGTCGCCCAGGTCCAAGCGGCGTCCGCGCAGCAGCAACTCGCGCGTGGCGCACGCGGATAGCGGCGAGCGGGTGCGCAGGACATCGATGGTGCGCGTGGCCCATGCGGTGTAGGCGGGGTCGTCCTGGCAAGCCAGGCCGGCCACGATCTCCAGCAGCGTTGCGTGCGCCGGGAAATGTTGCAGCAGTGCCGGCAGCACCTGCAGCAGCGGGGCATCGGCGGCGCTGGCCACGGGCTCGCGCACCAGCGCATGGCGCAGGTCTGCCAGCGTGTCATGGCCCCATTCGATGCCGGCCAGGGTTTGCTCGAGCCCGGCCAGCGTCGCGCTGTCCACCGCCGCGTCGGCCAGCCCGCACAGCAAGGCGTCCGCCGCGCCGATGCTGACGCCGGTCAGGCCCAGGTAGAGCGCCAGCTGCACCGGCAGCTTCGACAGGAAGTGGCTGGCGCCCACGTCCGGCACCAGGCCAATGCCGGTCTCTGGCATGGCCACGCGCGAGCGTTCGGTGACCAGGCGCAGGTGCGCGGCTTGCGCCAGGCCCATGCCGCCGCCCATGACGATGCCGTCCATCAGCGCCACCAGCGGCTTGGGGTAGCGGTGCAGGCGGTAGTCCAGCGTGTATTCGTCGATAAAGAAGCGGCGGTGCAGCGGCGTGCCGTCGCGGTAGCTGTCGGTCAGCGCGCGGATATCGCCGCCGGCGCAGAAGGCCTTGCTGCCGGCGCCGCGCAGGACCACGGCGCGGATGGCGTCGTCCCGCGCCCAGGCTTCCATCCGCGCGCCCAGCGCGACGATCATGGGGTACGACAGGGCGTTGAGCTGGCGCGGCCGGTTCAGCGTGGCAATGCCGACGCCGTTGACTACCTGGAACAGGACTTCCGCCTCGGCAACATCCAGGTTGGCGGACTTGGTCTCTTCAGTGAGGCGCATGGCTGGTTTCTAGGCATTGCGCCATTGCGGCGCGCGTTTCTCGAGGAAGGCGTTGACGCCCTCGCGCTGGTCGGCGTCGTCGAACAGGTCGACAAAGCGCTCGCGCTCCAGCGCCAGCGCGGCCTGGCGCGGCACGCCCTGGCGTGCCAGGTGCACCAGCCGCTTGCTGTGCGCGGCGGCACGGGGGCTGACCTTGCACGCGCGCTCGGCCATCGCCAGCGCCGTGGCCAGGGCCTGGCCGCGCGGCACCACCTCTTCCACCAGGCCGATGCGCAAGGCGGTGGCGGCGTCGACGCGCTCGTTGGTCAGGATCATGCGCTTGGCCCAGCCTTCGCCCACCAGCCACGGCAGCGTCTGCGTGCCGCAGCCGCACGGCAGCAGGCCGACGGCGGCTTCGGGCAGCGCCATCTGCGCGTGTTCCTCGGCGATGCGGATATCGCAGGCGAGCGCGCATTCGAGCCCGCCGCCCATGGCATAGCCATTGATCGCGGCAATTACCACGGGACGCGCATTCTGCAGCGCTTCGAAGGCGCTGCCGAACTGCTGCGCCATCACGCGCGCGTGCGCGCGGTCGCCCTCGGCAAAGCCGTTCAGGTCGGCGCCGGCGCTGAAGAATTTCTCGCCGGCACCGGTGACGACCACGGCGCGCACTTCGGGGCTGGCGTCGATCTTCGCCACCAGCTCGCGCAACTGTTGCAGGCCGTCGGCGGTGAAGGCATTGGCGGGCGGGCGGCTCAGCGTCAGCGTGGCGACGTGGCCTTGCAGGGCAAACTCGATCATTGCGTGGCCTCCTTGTCCGTGGCGGACAGGTACTGGCGGATCACGCCGGAGAAGTCGAGCTGGCCGTCACCGGCATGGCTTACGGCCTGGTAGATTTGCTGCGCCAGCGCGCCGAGGAATAACGGCTGCTTCACGCTGCGCGCGGCGTCGGCAGCCAGGCCCAGGTCCTTGAGCATCAGGTCCGCGCCGAAGCCGCCGCTGTAGCCGCGTCCCGCCGGCGCGGTCTCGATCACGCCGGGCCAGGGATTGCAGGTATCCGAGGCCCAGCAGCGGCCGGTGGAGGTGTTGACGATGCCGGCCAGCACGTTGGCATCGATGCCGAGCTTGACGCCCAGTGCCATCGCCTCGGACACGCCGATCATCGAGATGCCCAGGATCAGGTTGTTGCAGATCTTTGCGACCTGGCCCGTGCCAGTGCCGCCGCAGTGGACCAGGTTGCGGCCCATGCCCGCCAGCACCGGACGCACCTGGGCGAACAGGGCTTCGGTGGCGCCGACCATGAAGGTCAGCGTGCCGGCCTGCGCGCCGACGGTGCCGCCGGAGACGGGCGCATCGGCCAGCGCATTGCCATGGGCCTCGGCAGCCGCGGCCAGCTCGCGCACGGTGGCGGGATCGATGGTGCTGGAGTCGACCAGCGGCACGCCTGGCCGGACACCGGCCAGCACGCCGTCCTGGCCCAGGTAGGCGCTGCGCACATGGGCGGCGGCCGGCAGCATGGTGATGACAAAGTCCGCTTCGGCGACGGCCTTGCGCGCCGAGTCCGCGCTGGCGGCTCCCTCGGCGCACAGCGATGCCACCGCACTGGCGTTCAGGTCGAATACGGTCAGTGTGTGGCCGGCCTTGAGCAGGTTGCGCGCCATGGGCGCGCCCATGTTGCCGAGGCCGATGAAGGCGATATGCATGGGGTCTCCTTCGATGATGAATCTCGAATCCCGCTTGTTTTCTCCCCTTTCCCGCTTGCGGGAGAGGGGCGGGGGAGAGGGCGGGAGTGTCTATTGCTGCTGCGTTGCTTCAGACTGTTCGGGGTGGCGTGCCGAGGGTTTGCAAGAGGATGAGGTCCTGCAAGCGCCGGCCCTCACCCCCAGCCCCTCTCCCGCTCGCGGGAGAGGGGAGCAAGGCAACGGGTACGCTTGACTCCCTGCCTTACTTCAGACTGATGGTGGTATTCACTCCATCATTCACCGTAGCGTCGTCAAACCAGCGCGCCGTCACCGTCTTGGTCTGCGTATAAAACTGCACCACCTGCTTGCCATACGGCCCCAGGTCGCCCAGCTTGGAGCCGCGCGAGCCGGTGAAGCTGAAGTAGGGCACCGGCACCGGGATCGGGATGTTGATGCCGACCTGACCGACGTCGATCTCGCTCTGGAACTTGCGGGCCGCGGCGCCGCTTTGCGTGAATACGCCGGTGCCGTTGCCGAACGGGTTGCGGTTGACCAGCGCGATGGCGTCGTCCAGCGTTTCCACGCCGATCACCACCAGCACCGGTCCGAAGATCTCTTCGGTGTAGATCGACATGTCGGTCTTCACATCGGTGAAGATGGTCGGGCCGATGAAGTTGCCTTGCGGATAGCCGGGCACCTCAACGCCGCGGCCATCCAGCACCAGCGTGGCGCCTTCGCGCTCGCCGGCGGCGATCAAGCCGAGGATGCGCTCCTTTGCCGCCACGGAAACCACCGGACCGACATCGGTGCCTGGCTCCGCGCCGGCGCCGACCTTGAGCGTCCGGGCACGTGCCACCAGGTCAGGCACCCAGTCGCGCGCGGCGCCCACCAGCACTACCACCGAAGTGGCCATGCAACGCTGGCCCGCCGCGCCGAACCCGGCGCCCGCCAGCGCGTTCAGCGTCTGCTCCTTGTGCGCGTCGGGCAGCACCACCGCGTGGTTCTTGGCGCCCATCATCGACTGCACGCGCTTGCCGTGCGCGCCGGCGAGGTTGTAGACGTGGGTGCCGACCGCAGTCGAGCCGACGAACGACACCGCCTTGATGTCCGGGTGCGTGCACAGCGCATCGACCACGTCCTTGGCGCCGTGCACCACGTTCAGCACGCCCGGCGGCACGCCCGCCTCGAGCGCCAGCTTGACCAGTTCGATGGTAGAGAGCGGATCCTGCTCGGACGGCTTCAGCACGAAGGTATTGCCGCAGACGATCGCCATCGGGAACATCCACAGCGGGATCATCGCCGGGAAGTTGAACGGCGTAATGCCGGCGCAGACGCCGATCGGCTGCTGCAGCGTGTAGGTGTCGACGGTGGCGGCGACGTTCTCGGCGAAGCCGCCTTGCTGCAGCGTGCCGATCGAGCAGGCATGCTCGACCACTTCCAGCCCACGGAAGATGTCGCCTTCGGCATCGGCCAGCGTCTTGCCCTGTTCGGCGGTGAGGATGGCGGCGATGCGCTTGCTGTGCTCGCGGATCAGCGCCTGGAAGCGCAGCATGACACGCAGCCGCGCGCCGATCGGCGTATGGCGCCAGGTGGCAAAGGCGCGGTGCGCGGCGCCCACCGCTGCCGCCACTTCGCTGGCGGTGGCAAGCGGCACGCGTGCCAGCACTTCCTGCGTGGCGGGGTTGACCACGTTGCGGAACTCGGCGGCGGACGATTCCACCCATTCGCCGTTGATCAGCAGCGGTACGGTCGGCACGGCATGGTCGGTCTTGGGCACGGCGGTCATCATTGTCTCCGGAGGTGTTGTTTGTTGGCAGGGAAAGAAGGGGTCACAGGCTGCGCGCGATCAGCATGCGCTGGATCTCGCTGGTGCCTTCGTAGATCTGGGTGATGCGGGCGTCGCGGTAATGGCGCTCGACCGGGTAGTCTTCGAGGTAGCCATAGCCGCCGTGGATCTGCAGCGCCTTGGAGCACACGCGCTCGGCCAGTTCCGACGCATACAGCTTGGCCTGCGAGGCTTCGGACAGGCACGGCACGCCCTCGCTGCGCATGCGCGCGGCGCGATGCACCAGCAGCCGCGCGGCATTCAGTTCGGTGGCCATGTCGGCCAGCATGTTGGCGATGGGCGGGTGCTCGCGCAGGGCGCGGCCGAACTGGATGCGTTCGGAGGCATAGCGGCATGCCGCTTCGAACGCCGAGCGTGCGATGCCGATCGCCTGCGCGGCGATGCCGATGCGGCCGCCTTCCAGGTTCGACAAGGCGATGCGCAGGCCTTCGCCGGGCTCGCCGAGCAGCGCGTCGTGCGGGACGATGCAGTCTTCGAGCGTGATCGCGCAGGTGTCCGAGGCGCGGATGCCCAGCTTCTTCTCCGGGGCGTGAACGATAAAACCGGGCGTGTCGGTCGGTACCAGAAACGCGGAGATACCTTTCTTGCCGCGTTCCGGTTCGGTGGAGGCAAACACCACCGCCACGCCGGCGCGCTGGCCGTTGGTGACGAACTGCTTGCTGCCGTTGAGCACCCAGCCGTTGTCGGTGAAGCGGGCGCGCGTGCGCAGGTTGTGCGCCTCGGAGCCCGCCTGCGGCTCGGTCAGGCAGAACGCGCCGATCAGCTCGCCGCTGGCCAGCCGGGCCAGGTAGCGCTCTTTCTGCGCATCGGTGCCGTAGTGCAGGACCGGCCCGCAGCCAACCGAGTTGTGCACGCTCATCATGGTGGCGCAGGCGGCGCAGCCGGCGGCGATCTCTTCGATGGCCAGCGCATAGGCGACGTAGTCGGTATAGGTGCCGCCCCATTCCTCGGGCACGATCATGCCCAGCAGGCCCAGCGCGCCCATTTCGGCGACCACCTCGTCGGGCAGGCGGCCGTCGCGGTCCCATTGCGCGGCGCCCACGGCCAGCCGTTCGGTGGCAAAGGCGCGTGCGCTGTCGCGGATCATGGTTTGCTCTTCGGTGTAGTCGCTGTGCATGGCAGATTGGGATGGGGCGTTTGGAGCGGCGCTGCAACTGAGGCAGAATGCGCGCTCGGCGTTTGACCTGCGGCCAGTGTAGGAACGCCCGGGTTGGGCTCCTATGCCAAAATCCGCCAATCTTCCTGAACTCGTTTGCCACCCTCGTTTGCCACCCTCAGCGCCATGGAAAAAGGCAGTGTCGCCATCTGTTTCGTCCACCACGCCATTGCGGGGCTGCGTGCGCGCGGGATCGACCCCGATCCGGTGCTGCGTGGCGCCGGCATTGCGCCGGCGCTGCTGGCGGTGCCGCAGGCGCGGGTCTCGGCCGTCAGCTACAGCGAGCTATGGCTGGCCGTGGCCGCGGCGCTGGACGATGAATTCTTCGGGCAGGACTCGCGCAGCATGAAATGCGGCAGCTTTGCCATGCTGTGCCATGCGGTGGCGGGCAGCCGCACGCTGGCGCAGGGGCTGGAGCGCATCACGCGGTACTTCCGGCTGCTGCTCGACGATATCGGCGTGCGGCTCGAGCGCCATGGCGAAGAGGCCGCGCTGGTGCTGACCGCGCCGTGCGCGCACCTGGGGCGGCAACCCGGCGTGTTTGCCAAGGAAACCATGCTGATCATGCTGCATGGCCTGATGAGCTGGCTGTTGCGGCGGCGCGTGCCGGTGCGGCTGGCGGCGTTCGACTATGCCGAGCCGCCCTACAGCGCGGAATACCGCGTCATGTATTCGCGCCAGCTGGCATTCGGGCAGCCGGCCACGGCGCTGGTCTTCGACGCGGCGCTGCTGGCGCAGCCGGTGCGCCAGGACGAGCGCAGCCTCAAGGCCTTCCTGCGCGATGCCCCGCATAACGTGGTGGTCAAGTACTCGGACCGCAGCAGCGTGGGCGCGCGCGTGCGCCGGCTGCTGCGCAACCAGCGTCCGGATCAATGGCCCACGTTTGAAGACCTGGCGGTCAGCCTGAACCTGTCGGCGTCCTCGCTGCGGCGCCGGCTGATGGAGGAGGGCGTCAGCTACCAGGACCTGAAGGATGCGTTGCGGCGCGACCTTGCGATCGAGGCGCTCAGCCATTCCGGCCGCGCGGTCGCGGATATCGCGGCCGAACTCGGCTTTGCCGAGCCGGGCGCATTCCACCGGGCGTTCCGGCGCTGGACCGGATCGCGCCCGGGGGCTTACCGCCGGCTGGCGGAAGACTGAAGCGGCGCGGCTACAGCTGTGCCGCGTGGTGCCGGATGTGGTCGGCGATAAAGCTGGTGATGAAGTAGTAGCCGTGGTCGTAGCCGCTGTGCCGGCGCAGCGTCAGCGGCTGGCCGACGGCCTGGCAGGCCGCGGCGAATGCCTCGGGATGGAGCTGGCTTTGCAGGAACTGGTCATCCAGGCCCTGGTCGACCAGGATGCCGGCAGGAAACGGCGCGCCCGGCTGGCGCGCCATCAGCTCGCTGGCGTCGTACTGCGCCCACGTGGCGCGGTCACTGCCGAGGTAGCCGGCAAAGGCCTTCTCGCCCCAGGGGCAGCGCGACGGCGCGGCGATCGGCGCGAACGCCGACACCGAGCGGAAGCGCTGCGGATGGCGCTGCGCCAGCACCAGCGCACCGTGCCCGCCCATCGAATGCCCGCAGATGCCAACGCGCGCCCCATCGCCTGGCAAGGCGGTGGTCACCAGTTCGAACAGCTCATCCGCCACGTAGCTTTCCATGCGCCAGTGCTTGTGCCACGGCGCCTCGGTGGCATCGACATAGAACCCCGCGCCGACGCCGAAGTCCCACGCATCCGCCTCGCCCGGCAGGCCCGCGCCGCGCGGGCTGGTGTCGGGCGCGACCAGCATCAGGCCGTGCTCGGCGGCAAAACGCTGCGCGCCGGCCTTGATCATGAAGGTTTCCTCGGTGCAGGTCAGGCCGGCGAGGTAGAACAGCACCGGCACCCGCGCGCCGGCCTGCGCCTGCGGCGGCAGGTAGACCGAGAAACGCATCGGCAGCCCGATCGCCGCCGAATCATGGCGGTAGAAGCGCTGCACGCCGCCGTGACAGCCGTGTTGCGAGATCAGTTCCATGTCGGCGCGGTCCTCAGTACAGCACCACCGAGCGGATCGACTCGCCGCGCTTCATCAGGTCGAAGCCGTCGTTGATGCGCTCCAGCGGCAACGTGTGGGTGATCAGGTCGTCGATATTGAGCTTGCCTTCCATGTACCAGTCGACAATCTTCGGCACGTCGGTGCGGCCGCGCGCGCCGCCGAAGGCGGAGCCCTTCCACTCACGCCCGGTCACCAGCTGGAACGGACGCGTCGAGATCTCGGCGCCGGCCTCGGCCACGCCGATGATGATCGACTTGCCCCAGCCCTTGTGGCAGCACTCCAGCGCCTGGCGCATGACCTGCGTGTTGCCGATGCATTCGAACGAATAGTCGGCACCGCCGTCGGTCAGCTGGATGATGTGGTCGACCACGTTGTCGACATCCTTCGGGTTGATGAAATGCGTCATGCCGAACTTGCGCGCCATCGCTTCGCGCCCCGGGTTCAGGTCGACGCCGATGATCTTGTCGGCCCCGACCATCTTCGCCGCCTGGATCACGTTCAGGCCGATGCCGCCCAGGCCGAACACGACCACGTTGGCGCCGGCCTCGACCTTGGCGGTGAACAGCACCGCGCCCACGCCGGTGGTCACGCCGCAGCCGATGTAGCAGACCTTGTCGAACGGCGCATCCGGGCGGATCTTCGCCAGCGCGATCTCCGGCACCACGATGTGGTTGGCGAAGGTCGACGTGCCCATGTAGTGGAAGATGGGCTTGCCGTCGATCGAAAAACGCGAGGTGCCGTCCGGCATCAGGCCCTTGCCCTGCGTGCTACGGATTGCCTGGCACAGGTTGGTCTTGCGCGACAGGCAGAACTTGCACTGGCGGCATTCCGGCGTGTACAGGGGGATGACATGGTCGCCCGGCTTGAGCGAGGTCACGCCCGGGCCGACGTCGGTGACGATGCCCGCGCCCTCGTGGCCCAGGATCGCCGGGAAGATGCCTTCCGGGTCGGCGCCGGACAGCGTGTAGTAGTCGGTATGGCAGATGCCGGTGGCTTTCACTTCCACCAGCACTTCGCCGGCGCGCGGGCCGTCCAGGTCCACGTCTTCGATGGTCAGCGGGGCACCGGCTTTCCAGGCGATGGCGGCTTTGGTTTTCATGGGGGTCCTCCGGGATCAGGAATGGGGGTGCGGCTTGCGGGCGGCGCGGCAAAGAAGGGCGCGCGGGCCAGCAAGCCCGGTCCGAGGACATGACTATACGATCTTCCGGCGCTGGCACGCCAACTTTGGCCGATCAGCGGTCAGCGAAAGCTGCCATGCATGGGGCCGTGCGCGGTGGACGGCTCATGGCTTGAGCGCTTTCGCGTCCAGGCTCCAGAGCTTGCGGTCGCTGGTGGAGACGGCCACGGCGCCATGGGCGAGCGCGCCGCGGATATCCTCCCGGTTGCAGACAAAGCCGGAGGTCACGATCGGCGGCAGCGCCTTGCGGTCCGCTTGCGGCAGGTGCGACAGCATGGGCGCCGGCATCAGCTGCACCAGGTTCGGGTCGCTCTGCTCGAGCGCCTTGACGCTGCGCGGCCAGGTGGAGCGGTCGGTGACAAAGACCTTCTGCATCGTCACCATGCCCGCGCGGTTGGCCCGCTGGATTGTTGCCACGCGGGTGGACACCAGGCTGGTCACCCCGATATCGGCCAGGTACTCGACCCCGCCCTTGTCCTGCGACAGGCCTTCGCAGCTGTCGATATTGACGATGACGTACTTGTCAGCGCTGGCCAGCGTCGCGATCACCGGCTGCAGCTTGCGCAGCTCGACATTGGCGACGATGCAGACTTCAGCCACGCTTTCAAGCACGGCGCCGATCTGCTCGACGCCGTAGAGCGTGCCGATGACGGGGTGTCGCGCCAGGCGCGCACCGAGGGACATGTCCATGCGGATTACTTCGGTTCGTTGGCGAGCCGGTCACCGAGGCCCAGCTTGCCGGGGTTCAGCAGATGCTGCGGATCAAGCGCGTGCTTGACTGCCGCCAGCAGCGGGAAGGCCGTGTCCAGCGACGCCGCCATGTATGGCGCGCGCAGCAGCCCGATCCCGTGGTGGTGGCTCAGTGCTGCATTGTATTGGATCAGCACTGCGTTGGCCGCATCCCATGCCTGGCGATACCATTGCTGGCGATCCTCCACCGCCACCTCGCCGCGCAATGAGAAATACAGGCAGGCGCCGTCCACGTAGGCATGCGACTGGTGCGCGGAGCCGGCAAGGGTGCCCGGCACGGCGTTGATGGCCTTGACCACGTCGGCGTAGATTGCCGCCAGGTCGCGCCAGGGCCCGGACATTTCCAGCGTATCGGCGACAAAGCCTGGGCCGCGCTTGAAGCCCTCGGCGCTCTTGCCGGTCAGGTAGCGCGTGTCGAGCCAGCGCTCGAAGATGGCCGCGCTGTCCAGCTTGTCGCCAAGTTCCGCGCACACGCGCTCGCTGATCGTCATCACGGCATCGACCATCTCGCGCGCGCCCTCGTCGGCAACCAGCAGCACATTGGTGTCGGGCAGCCCGAACTGCACTCCGCTTTCCAGCGCGTCATAGAGGCGCAGCGCGGCCGGGTTGGCGCCGCGTTGCATGATCTCGCGGCAGGCCTCCAGGCCGATGGCAAAGGTCTGGAAGCCATAGGCGATGGCGCGCCCGTAGTCGGGCAGGCGATGCAGCTTCAGGCGCACGCGCACGATCACGCCCAGCATGCCCTCGGAGCCGATGAACAGCTGCTGCAGGTCCGGCCCCAGCGCCGCGCGCGAGTAGCCGCCCACGGTGACCAAGGTGCCGTCGGCGAGCACCACGTCCATGCCGAACACCATGTCTTCGATCTTGCCGTAGCGTGTGGACAGCTGGCCGGCGCCGCGGCAGGCCACCCATCCGCCCACCGTGCTGATCGCGTACGAAGACGGCCAGTGGCCCATCGTCATGCCGAATTCGCGCTGCACGGTCTGTTCGAAGATATCGCCGAACATGCCGGCTTCAACCTCGACGATCTGGCTGGCCTGGTCGAACCCGACCAGCCGGTTCAGCGCGCACACGTCGAGCACGATGCCGCCGCGCACGGGCAGGGCGGCACCGGTCACGTTGCTGCGCCCGGCCGACACGGTGACCGGAATGGCGCCGGCGCTGGCGATGCGCATGACGGCCTGCACTTGTTCCACAGTGGAGACGCGCACGATGACTGCGCGCGGCGTGGCCGGCTTGCCGGCGGTCTCCGTGATCATGGAGCCGGCCCACCAGTCGCGGGTCCATGCCACCACATTGGCCGTATCGGTCAACACTTCGTCGGCCACCTTGCGCAGGGCCGCGACATCGGCCGCGCCGACGGCGATGGCGTCGCGCTGCAGGCCGGGCGCATCCGGGGTGTCGTGGAGGTTCGCCGCATAGCCGGGCGGGGTGTGGGCGCCGATGACATAGTTGCCGCGGTTGTAGCCGCGCTTGATGGCTTCCTTGCTGATCATGCTGGGTCTCCCATGAGGACGGATTTTTCGACGGCGACTGCCGCCAGGTATTCGCTGACCTGCCGCGCCACCGCGGCTTCGGCCAGGCCGAGTTCAGCCTGAAGAATCTGGCCCACCCGTGCCGCGGCGCGGGCGGAGGCATCGCGCGCCATCAGGCGCGCGCGGATGCGCCGTGACAAGACGTCATCGACCGTGCCGGCCAGTTCGTGGCGCACGGCATAGACAATCTCGGCTTCGGTGTAGGGCAGGCCCTCGACGATGGGCCGGGCGAGGGCGGGGTCCGCCTGCAGGATGTCGCTGACGAAGCGCGCTTCGGTGCCGTAGCGCTCGCCCAGGTGCGCGGCCATGCCGCCGGACGCGACGATGGCCTGCGGGTCATAGCCGGCCGCGCCGAGCAGATACGCCGACCGGGTCATGCACTTGCCGCGCTTGCCGATGACCTGCTGCGCGGCATCGATGGTTTGCTCGGCCATGTGGCGCGCAGTCGTGAGCTTGCCGCCGACAATGGTCACGAGCCCGTCGTGCGCGACATGAATCTCATGGTTGCGGCGGATCTCCAGCGTCTTGCCGCCGGGCGGGGCCACCAGCGGGCGGCACCCCGCGATGCTGCCCACCACGTCCTGCGCCGAGAGGTCGACCTTCAGCGCCGAGCGCGCACCTTCGAGCAGGAAGTCGAGTTCCTGACGGGTGCAGAGCACGTTGTCGAGATCGCCGTCATAGTCTTCGTCGGTGGTGCCGAGGTACGACACGTTGCCCCACCGCGTGATGGTCGCGCGGCGATTGCGGCCCGGCACCGGGATCGTCACGGTGCAGTCATTGCGGATTTTCAGCCACGGGATGGCAACGTGGACCCCTTTGGCCGGGCGTATGTGCAGCGTCTTGTCCTCGCCCGGCTTGTGGCCGGTCCAGTCGCGCAGCCAGACACCGGTGGCCATGATGACCGCGCCCGCGCGCACGCGGAGCTCGCGCTCGCCGGCGTGGACGATGGCGCCATCGACCTTGCCGTGTCCGTCGCGCGTGATCGCGGTGACGGTGGCATGGTTGAGCACGGCTGCGCCGTGGAACGCCGCGGTCCGCGCGAGGTTCAGGGTCAGGCGGGCATCGTCGACGCGCGCATCGAAATACAGATAGCCGCCGGTCAGGTGTTCTTCGTTGAAGGTCGGGCAGTGGGACAGCACCTCCGCCTTGGTCAGCTTCTGGTGCAGGATGCCCTCGCGCCATCCGCCGGCCAGGTCGTAGGTCCAGAGCAGGCTGCCGAAGGCCTTGGCCAGGCGCTTGTCGAAGACGCCGTCGCGCTCCATCACCGGGAACAGGAACGGCAGCCGCTGCACCAGGTGGCGCGCGTTGCGGCGCAGGCGCTGGCGCTCCAGCAGCGAATGGCGCACCAAACCGAGGTTGCCCTGTTCGATATAGCGCAGGCCGCCATGCACCATCTTCGACGACTTGGACGAGGTCCCTGCGGCGAAGTCGTTCTTCTCTACCAGCGCCACGCGGTAGCCGCGCAGGCTGGCATCGAGCGCGGCGTAGGCGCCGGTGACGCCGCCCCCGACCACCAGGATGTCGAAGGCATCGGCCTCCAGGCGGCCGAGCTGGTCTGCGTGCACCAGCCGCAATGGCTCCGTGCCGGTCAAGGCGGCACGCTCGCGGTTCGCGCTGCGGGAGGGGAAAATCACCATCTTGGGTTGCTCCGGGTTAATGGGCCTGACGGCAGTCGTGGTCCTGACTAGCCGCGCGCGCGTCGGCATGGTCGAGCTCGGAGGCCACGCGCGCATGCCAGAGCGCACGCCGCTCGGCACGCTGCGCCGCGTCGAGCGCTGGCTCGAACACCGCGTCGGGTGCCGCGGTCGCGCGCGCCTGCTGCATGGAGTCCCACAGCAGGCCGGAAGCGCCGGCAAGGTAGGCAATGCCGCGCAGGCTGGCGCGGTCGCTCTCCTTCATGCGGTGGACGGGAACACCGCTGAGGTCGGCCTGCATCTGCAGCAGCGCGTCGCTGCCGGACAGTCCGCCGCCGACCACCAGCGCCGACACCGGCACGCCGGCAATGTCCTGGTTCGCCTCGATGCACGAGGCTACGGAATGGGCGATGCCTTCCAGGATGCCAAAGGCCATCTCCGCGCGCGTTGTTGCCAGCGAGATGCCAGCAAGTGCCGCGCGCGCCTCGGGCTGCATGCGCGGCACGCGCAGGCCGGTCAGCGCCGGGATAAAGATCACGCCCCGCGCCGACGTCACCGTGGCCGCCAGCGCGCTGATCTGCCTGGCGTTGTCGAACCAGCCGAGCTTGTCGCAGACCCAGTTGAGCGCCGAGCCGGTGGTGGCGACAAAGGTCTCGACCGAGAAGTGCGAGACGCCGTGGTGGCGGCGCGCGGTCATGGTCAGGGTGCTGTCCGACCTGCCGCTGCGTGCGGGAAGCTGCGGGCCGACCACCAGGTCGACGAAGCTGCCGGTGCCATGCAGGCACATCGCCTGCCCGGCATCAAGGCATCCGAGGCCGATGGCGCCGGCAAGCTGGTCGCCGGCGCACGCCAGGATCGGCACGTCGATGCCCAGCACGTCCGGCCGGGTGCGGCCGAAATCGTCCGCATCCTGGCGCAACTCCGGCAGCAGTTCCCGTGGGAAGCCGAGCGCATCGATCCAGTCGAGCCGGTAGCGATGCCCGGTCAGCATGTAGGCATTGCAGGAGGTCGCGTTGGTCGGCGTGGTAAGGCACGTGCGCGCCGTCGACAGGTGCCACAGCAGCCAGGTGTCGATGGTGCCGAAGGCGAGCCGGCGCTCGCGCAAGGCTTCGGCCACCGCCGGCGTGTCGCGCAGATGCCGTGCGGCCCACAGGTACGGCGAGCGCACACCGACGGGGCGGCCTACGGTTTCGCGCAGCGCGGTGTCCCACGCCGGCGCAAGCTGGTCGAGTTCGGCCGCATAGCGTGTGTCCTGCCACACCATGGCGGGGACCAACGCGCGCCCGGTCGCGGTGTCCCACAGCACCGCGGTGGCGCGCTGGCTGGCGACGGCGAGGGCAACCACGTCCAGGTTTTCATGAGCCGCCTGCGCGAGCGTGGCGCGGCAAACCGACAGCGTGCGTGCGAGCAGCGCGTCGGCGTCCTGCTCCACCACCCCGGGGCAGGGGCTGTGGATCTCCAGCGCGGCGTAGTGCAGGCACTTCACGTGGCCGTCGGCAGCCACCACCGCGGCGCGCGTGCCCGAGGTGCCTTCATCGATCGCAAGGATGACGTTGCTGCGCTGGGTCATGGCCGGGCCTTTTCGATCACGGGTTGCATAAAGCCCGATGCGTCCGCCGCGTCGCCCTTGAACTGCGGCGCATCGGCTTCGTTATCGGGATGGACCGCGGTGCGGGTGGGGTCCCAGCGGATCGAAAAGCAGATGATGCTGGCCAGCAGCGGCACTACCGAAAGGATCAGGAAGGTAGTCTCCAGCCCGTATTGCGCGCGGAACAGCGGGAACACCAGCAAGCCCAGTGCGGCGCCAATGGCACCGAGCGCGCCGATGACGCCGTTGGCCCCGGCGCGCAGTTCGCTGCGGAATGACAGGGACGACAAGCTCTTGCCATTCGCGCCGGGGCCGGCAGAGTGGAACAGGATGAACAGCGACGGCACCACCACGGCGATCCACATCGGCATCTTGCCGTTGAACAGGCCCAGCATCAGCAGCATGGCGAACACCGCCGCGAAGCCGAACGCCGAGGCGCGGCGCAGGCCCAGCGTGCGGCCGACCAGCGGCGACAGGAAGCCGCCGACAATGCCGCATACGTTGAACACCAGCGCGCCGATGGTCGCGTAGACAAAGTCCTTGCCAAACAGCGCCGCGCTGATCAGCGGCAGGTACCAGCCGATCGCGAAGTACTGGATCGACTGGCCGATCTGCACGGTGGCGGCGAGCATGGTGCGCGGCAGATAGATGCCGCGGAAGATCAGCAGCACGTTGGCCAGGCCGCGGCGCGCCTGGTTGAGCACGGGGATCCGCTCCGCCGGCGGCGCGGCAATGAAGGCGCGCCCGTAGATGCGCGTCATGGCGCTGGCGGCGGCTTCGAGCCGTTCCTTGCGGGCCAGCCAGGTCGGGCTTTCCACCAGGAACAGGCCCTGCAGCAGCAGGATGGCCACGCCGAAGACCGCCGTGGCGGCCACCGAGTAGCGCCAGATCGTATCGCCGACGTCCCACGAGTAGAACAGCAGCGCCAGCAGCAGGTTGGCGCAGACGGCCGTGTACCACATGCCTTGCCATGTGTTCAGCCGGCTCTTGAGCTTCACCGGCGTGAACTCCGCCAGCACGGCCATGGCGATGGCAAAGTCGATGCCATAGGCCGCGCCGACAAAGAAGCGCCCGGCCAGAATCACCTCGAATCCCGGCGCGAACACGACCAGCACAGCGCCGACTACCGCCAGCACCTTGGCGAGAATCAGCGGCCGGACGCGGCCCCAGCGATCGGCCATCCAGCCGCCGATCGGATTGAAGGCAATGGCCACCCACGATGCGAACGACGTCAGCAGCGCAACCTTGGCGGGCACCAGCTGGAGGTCGCGCGTCATTGGCCCGAGGCCTGCGCTTAGCGCTGAATTGGAAAACGCGTCGAGGAACAGGCCGCCCAGGGCGAGCCACCAGATGGCAGCGGCCCTGCCGCGTATGCCAGGGCAGGAATCTATGTAGGCAATGACATCATCGATGCCACGAAGCTTGATCGCAGAAGGTTGCACGGCGGTCTCCTTTTACTTGTTCTGTAAGAGGCCGCAGCAACTGCAAGGCGCGAAGAGACCATCTTACAGATGGTCTCTTATCTAGATCTGCGAGGCCAATGTATGGCTTCGCAGGGACAGCGTCAACCGGGAAAACCCTTGACCCGGGAGCTAGCGTGCCGCCGGATTTTGCGTGGCACGGCGAAGACTGGCTTCCTTGGGGCCAAGCTGTCCCTCATGCCGCCGTCCCAGCCACCAACCCAGTCCGGCCCACGCCAGTGCCAGCAGGGCGCCTGCCAGGGCTACCGTCGCGGGATGGCCCGACAGCGCATCGATGGCGGTCTTGACCCAGGCACTCACCGCATCGCCCGCGCGGTAAACGGCGGTGTCGATGACGTTCTTGGCCTTGTACTTGGTTTCGGCATCGACCACGGTGAACAGCATTTCGCGCCCGGGGCGCAGCAGCGCGTATTCGCCCACGCGCCGCAGGATCATGACGGCCGCGAGCACGCCGAAGGTGGGCAGCAGGGCCAGCACAAGGAAACCCGCGGTGACGGCCAGCGGCACTGCGGTCAGCAGCATGGTGACCCCATAGCGGCGCGCCATGCGGCCGGTGAAGAACAGTTGCACCACGATGGTCAGCGCCTGTACCGCGGCATCCAGCGCGCTGAACACCTGGGTCTGGCGCGTGCGTTCGGGGAAGGCCTCGGCCACCAGGCGGGCCTGCTCGAAATACAGGAAGGTGCTGGCCGTGGCCAGCAGGATCACGAACAGGCCGATGCCAAGCAGATAGCGCGAGCGCAGCAGCAGCGACAGCCCGGCCAGCAAGCCGCCGCCGATGGGGTTGGCCGGGTCCTGCGCCGCCCCGGCAGCGGCTTGCTCCGGGTGCGCCTGGCCCGCGCCGGCACGCCGGCGCCAGCCGAACAGCCAGCCTGCGCCAGGCAGCGTCGCGGCCAGCAGCGCGGCCGACAGCAGCATCAGCCCGGTCAGGCCGATCTGCGGCACCAGCCAGCCGCCCAGCACCGGCCCGGCCAGTCCGCCCGCGCTGGCGCCGGCGGCCAGCAGCGCGAACAGCCGGCGCGCCTGCTCGGGCCTGAACACATCGGCCATCAGGCTCCACGCCACCGACACCACGAACAGGTTGAACACCGACAGCCACACGTAGAACACGCGCGCCAGCCAGACGTTGTCCGGCAGGGCGCGCGTGGCCAGCGCAAAGGCCAGCAGGTTGGCAACGAAGAAGGCGTATACCCATGGCACGAAGCGGCGCCGCGGCAGCCACGCGCAGACCGCGCCGTAAAGCGGGATCGCGGCCAGCATCACGACGAAGGTGGCGGTGAACAGCCATTGCAGGTTCTTTACGCCGCCGGCAATGCCCATGGTCTCGCGCACCGGGCGCAGCATGAAATAGCTGGCGAACAGGCAGAAGAAGAACAGGAAACCGGCCACCACCGCGCCGGCTTCGCCGGTGCGGACGCCAAAGCCGCGCCACAGCCGGGCCAGGCCGCTGGCAGGTGGTTCGCGCTCGGGATCGTCCACGGCAGGCCGACTTAGCGCAGCAGCGCCACAATGCGCTCGCGCTGGCCGGGGTCGGGCATGCGGCCCAGCCCGGCGCCGAGGTTGTCGGCCATGTTGCGCGGCTTGGAGGTAGCCGGGATCGCGGCGGTCACGGCCGCATGGCTGACGACAAACTTCAGGAACAACTGGCCCCATGAGCCGCAGTCAATATCGCCGGCCCACGGCGGCAGCGGACGGTCCTTGACGGCACGGAACAGCCGCCCGTCCTGGAACGGCCGGTTGGCCAGCACCGCCACGCCGCGCGCCTCGCACAGCGGCAGCAGCGTGCGTTCGGCATTGCGCTCGGCCACGGAATAGTTGACCTGGACAAAGTCGACGCGCTCGCTGCGCACGATCGTTTCCAGCGCCTGGTGGGCGTCTTCGCGGTAATGGGTGATGCCCAGGTAGCGGATGCGGCCCTGTTCCTTCAGTTCGCGCAGCCAGCGCAGGTTGTTTTGCCAGTCGATCAGGTTGTGGACCTGCAGCAGGTCGACCTTGTCCACCTGCAGGTCGGCCAGCGAGCGCGCCCATTGCGCCTGGGCGGGCGCGCCGGCCCGGGCCGAGATCTTGGTGGCCAGGAACACCCGGTTGCGGGCATTGGCCGCGCGCAGCAGCTCGCCGGTGACGGCTTCGGCGGTGCCGTAGCTGGGCGCGGTATCGACCACCGAGCCTTCGGTCTGCAGCAACAGACCCATTACCTCCGCCAGTGGCTTGCGTTCGTCAGCGCCGGTGCCGACATCGAAGGTGTCGGCGGTGCCCATGCCGATCACGGGCAGGGCTTCAGTGGTGCCGGGGATGTTGCGGCGCAGGGGCGCTGCAACGGTGGCGGCATGACCAGGCACGGCTGGCCCGAGCCCGGTGGCGGCCAGCCCCGCGGCCAAGCCAAGGAATGAGCGACGGTCGATCGACATGGGGCGTTTCCCGGCAAGTCACTGTCTGGTTGACCTTAGGCGGTGGCCCGGGCCATGTAAACCTTGCGTTGAGCCCCCCACACCAGACCTGCGCCCGGGGCCCTGGCGATGCCGGACCAGCGTGGCGGCCGCAGCGGCCTAATGCAGCCGCGGTCGATGTGCGACACCAAAGCGTACGGACAATTCGTTGAGGCGCTGGTCCAGCGACCACAGCCGGGCACCCGGCGTAATCAAGGTGGAAGCCAGCAATGAGACGTCCACCAGGCCGCAGCCCAGTCCATACAATTTCTCGTGCTCGATCAGCGCGATGACTTCCCCCAGGCTCGCCTGCCTGGCAGTCTGCAACAGACTGATGTCGCCAAGGGTCCGGTCCCGTGGTGCCGGAGGCGTCCCGCAGGCGAGTTCAGCCACGACCATCGGGTGGGTCAGCACCTGGTCAGCCTGCATCAGGCGGACCAGTGCGTCATTGCGGTACCTGAAATGGTCGACCCACACCGAGGTGTCGACGAGCACGCTCATTTGGCATCGGGCTCGGCAGTACGACGGGGCACGTCCTGCATGTCGGGAACGGCGCCGCCCAGCGCGGCAAGCCGCTTGGCTGCCTGTACCCGGACGAAGGTCTTGATTGCCTCACGAAAAAGATCAGATTTGTCCATACCCGGATCCGCCATCTCTAGTGCTTGTTCATACAGGGCGTCATCAATCGTGACGGTGGTGCGCATGCCAGGCTCCTTGCTTCAAAGTTGATGTCAATATGCATCAAAAATGGAATCAAGGCAAGCGCAGCGGTGCGCGTAGGTATGCGCCGACGCCCACACGCGCGCAACAGCCATGGCGCTCATGGGGCGGTAAGCAGCGCTTGCGCACCGCAGGCCTGCGGTGCGTATCGCACCCGCTCACCGGTCACCGATGACGCCTCCAGTATCGGCTTCCCGTGCCGGGGAATCGATGAGAGGCGTCGCATTTCAGGCGGGCAGCGCTTGCATGCGTCCACCATCTGCCGGGACCGCGTGGCGCGGCCCCGGCGCGCCGTTTCGACGTTCAGACCAGCGTGGCCAGGCCCAGCGTCAGCAGCAGCGCCACCACCGAGATGATGGTTTCGCAGACCGACCAGGTCTTGAAGGTCTGGGCCACGGTCATGTTGAAATACTCCTTGACCAGCCAGAAGCCGCCGTCGTTCACGTGCGACAGGATCAGCGAGCCGGCGCCGGTGGTCAGCACCAGCAGTTCGGGGCGGGTGCCGGGCACGCTGGCGGCGATCGGCGCGACGATGCCCGCCGCGGTGGTCATGGCGACGGTCGCCGAGCCCGTGGCGATACGGATCATCACCGCGACCAGCCATCCAAGCACCAGCACCGACACGTTGGCGCCGGTGGCGACGTCGACGATGGCGTTGGAGATGCCCGAGTCGCGCAGGATGCGGCCAAAGCCGCCGCCGGCGCCGACCACCAGCGTGATGATGGCGGTGGGCGCCACGCACTCGTTGGTGAACTTGAGGATGGTTTCCCGGTTGAAGCCGCGTGCCTTGCCGAAGGTGTAGAAGCTCACCAGCGCGGCAATCAGCAGCGCCATCACCGAGTTGCCGATCAGCTTCAGGAAGTCGTTGGCGAAAGTCTTGGGCGTGGTGAACAGGTCGGCCCAGCTGCCGATCAGCATCAGGATCACGGGCAGCAGGATGGTGAACACCGTGATGCCGAAGCCTGGCAGCTCGTGCGATGCCTTGACGCGCTCGTCCTCTTCGGTGAATTGCTGGGCGAGCGGGTTGTACTCGGGCAGCTTGACGTAGCGGTCCATCAGTCTGGCGAACAGCGGGCCGGCGAGCGCGGCGGTGGGAATGCCCACGATCAGCGCATACATGATGGTCTTGCCGATATCGGCGCCATACGCCGTCACCGCAAGCAGCGCCGCCGGGTGCGGCGGGATCAGGCCATGCACCACCGACAGGCCGGCCACCATCGGGATGCCCACCAGCACCATCGACGTGCCGGTGCGCTTGGCCACGTTGAAGGCGATCGGCACCAGCAGCACGAAGCCCACCTCGAAGAACACCGGCAGGCCGACGATAAAGGCGATGGTGGCCATGGCCCAATGCACGTTCTTCGCCCCGAAGAAATCGATCAGGGTGTTGGCGATGCGCTCGGCGCCGCCGGACTCGGCCATCATCTTGCCGAGCATGGTGCCCAGGCCCACCACCAGCGCAATATGGCCGAGGGTGCCGCCGACGCCGGCTTCAAACGACTTGACGATGTCGCCCATCGGCATGCCCACGGCAAAGCCGAGCAGCACCGAGACGACCACCAGGGTAATGAACGGGTTGAGCTTGAAACGCGCGATCAGCACCACCAGTGCGATCACGGCGATCAGCGCATACACCAAGAGCGTGGTTCCGGTGACGGCACCCATATTGTCTCCTTGCGTGGAAAAAAAGCCGCTTGTGGCGGCATGGTTGGATTTTTGGTTTTTTCCCCTCTGCCGCTTGCGGGAGAGGGGGCAGGCAATCAGGAATCAGCGATCAGCAATCGGCAGCAGGCTCAGGCCGCCGGCTTCTTGTAGGCGATGCAGTCCACCTCGACCTTGCAGTCGACCACCATGCTCGATTGCACGCAGGCGCGCGCGGGCGGGTTGGCGCCGAAGTATTCCTTGAAAATCTTGTTGAACGAGGCAAAGTCGCGGGTGTCGTCCAGCCACACGCCGCAGCGCACCACGTGCTCAGGGCCATAGCCGGCCTCGGCCAGGATGGCCAGCACGTTCTTGATGGCCTGGTGGGTCTGGGGCACGATGCCGCCGTCGATGACCTCGCCGTTGACCATCGGCACCTGGCCGGAGACGTAGAGCCAGCCGTCGGCCGCGACCGCGCGGGCAAAGGGCATGTGCTGCCCGCCAGTACCGGTGCCGCCTTCGACGCCGAATCGTTTGATGTCCATGAGTACTCCTGGAGATGGGTGGGATAGGGGAGGGAAGCGCGGCGCTGCGAGCGGGTCAGCCCGCGCCGCGCGGCAGGAACCGGCCGGCACGCACGCCGGTGCTCTGGCGTTGCTGCCATGACAGCTCGCCGTTGACCCAGACCGCGGCAATGCCCTCGGCCGGTTGCATGGGATCGGTAAAGCTGGCCGCGTCGCGGATGGTGGCGGCATCGAACAACACCAGGTCGGCCCAGTAGCCTTCGCGCACGAAGCCGCGCTCGTGCAGCCCGAAGCGCTCGGCGGACATGCCGGTCATCTTGTTGACGGCGACGGTCAGCGGAAACAGTTCACGGTCGCGCGCATAGTGCCCCAGCACGCGCGGGAACGCGCCCCACAGGCGCGGGTGCGGCAGCGGGTCGTTGGGCAGGCCGTCCGAACCGACCACCGTGGCCGGATGGCTGAGGATGCGGTCGACGTCGGCGTCTTCCATGCAGTGGTAGACGGCGCCGGCAGGCATCAGCCGGCGCGCGGCTTCGAGCAGGTCGACCTGCCATTCGGCGGCGATATCGGCGAGCAGCCGGCCGCTCATCTCCGGCGCGCCTTCGGACCATGTCACCATGATGTCGAAGTCGCTGGTGACCTGCTTCAGGTCCAGCGTGGATGAGCTCGCGGTGTAGGGATAGCAGTCGCAGCCTACCGGCTGCCAGCGCTGCGCGCCGTCCAGTGCGTCCAGCACCTCGGTGCTGCGGCCCCAGTTGGCCACGCCGGCGCATTTCAGGTGCGAGATCACCACCGGTACGCGCGCATGGCGGCCGATGCGAAAGGCCTCGTCCATGGCGTCAAGGATCTCGGCAAACTCGCTGCGCAGGTGGGTGGCGTAGAGCGCGCCGGCTTTGGCCAGTGGTTCGGCCAGCGCCAGCACTTCCTCGGTCGGGGCGCTGAAGGCGTTGGCGTAGGCCAGGCCCGTGGACAGTCCCAGCGCGCCGTGCTGCAGCGCTTCTTCCAGCTGCGCGCGCATTGCCGCGATTTCTTCCGGCGTCGCGGCGCGGTCGAAGCGGTCCATATGGTTGCTGCGCAGCGCGGTATGGCCGACCAGCGCGGCGACATTGACCGCCGGCTGGGCGGCTTCGACCGCGTCGACATAGGCCTTGAAATCCGGATAGCGGAAGGCGTCGGCATGGCCGAGCAGGTTCATCGGGTCGGGTGGCTCGCCTGCCAGCGTGACCGGCGCGGCGCTGATGCCGCAGTTACCGACTACCACCGTGGTGACGCCCTGCGACAGCTTCGGCGTCATCGCGGGCTGGCGCACCACGTTGGTGTCGTCATGCGTGTGCACGTCGATAAAGCCGGGGGCGAGCACCAGGCCATCGCCCTCGACCACGTGCGCGGCCGCATCGGGATCGATGGCGCCGGGGGCATCGATGCAGGCGATGCGGCCATCGCGCAAGGCCACGTCGGCCAGGCGCGCGGCCGCGCCGGAGCCGTCGAGCAGCGTGACGCAGCGGATCAGGGTATCGAACAGGTGTGGCATGGTCAGTCTCCCAGCGGCTGGCGGCTGTCGGGGCCCTTGCCGGGGCCGCTGTCGCCGCGATGGCTGTCGAGCACGTACTTGAGCCGGCGCAGGCGCTCCTTGCTCTGGTCCGGCTGCAGCAGCGCGCATTGCGTGGCCAGCACGTCCAGCACCATCAGCATGGCGTAGCGCGATGCCGACGGCTTGAAAATAAAATCGGTCTCCAGCGTGCGCACCGGCAGCAGCACGTCGGCGCGCGCGGCCAGCGGCGAGCCCAGCGCGGTCACGGCCACCAGGCGGGCGCCGTATTCGCGCGCGATATCGCAACTGGCCAGCATCTCCGGCACGCGGCCGCTGGCCGAGAAGGCCAGCACCACGTCGTCGCGGCCCAGCGTGGCCGCCACCATCTTCTGCAGCAGGGCATCCTGGTAGCTGGCCACCGGCAGGCCCAGGCGCGCCAGGCGGTGGCGCGCTTCATCGGCCATGAATGAGGAGCCGCCGCCCATGCCAAAAGCGTAGACCATGCGTGCGCCAAGCAACAGGCGCGCTGCAGCCTCGATGCGCTGCGCATCCATCAGGCCGCGGTTGGCTTCAAGCGCGCCGAGGATGTCGGCGTGGATGCTGTCGGCCAGTGTGGCCGGCGCGGCCTCGCCTGCGGCGCTTGCCGGCTGCAGGAAGCGCGCGCCCACCGCGGTGGCCTGGGCCAGGCGCAGCTTCAGGTCGCGCACGTCGCGGCAGCCGATGGCCTTGGCAAAGCGCGTCACGCTGGCCTCGCTGACACCGGCCTTGCGGGCCAGCTCGTTGATGCTGGCCGCTGCCGCGCCGGCCAGGTCTTCCAGCACCACCTGCGCAACCTTCTGCTCGGCCAGGCGCAGGGCGGGGCCGCGCTCGGCGATGCGGGTCAGGATGTCGAAGGGCGCGGTCATGGTCGGTGTGGGTCTGGGCGAAGCGCGTTTGGATTCGTAATGTGACGAAAGCTGCAGTCGAGGCGGACAGGGGCTATAACAGTGACTGGCGCCTGAGCATTGGCACTCGTCCTGGCTGCGCACTGGTGCTGCCGCGTGCTGGCGTGTTACTTTATAACAAGGATGAAATATCTTATTTTCAGGGCTATCATTACGTCAATCAGATTTTTTCAGGGTGATGACAGGCATGCGTGAAATAAAGTATCAGGCTGGCGTGATCGATCCGCTCAACAAGGCGCTGGGCCGGATGGAGGCCCCCATGGCCCCGGACGCGGCGGGCCAGACCGGCTGGAACCTGCTGCGGGAAGAACTGAGCCTGCCGGCCGCGGTACTGTATGAAGACCGTCTCGCGCACAACCTGGAATGGATGCGCCGCTTCATGGACGAATACGGCGTGCGGCTGGCGCCGCATGGCAAGACCACCATGGCGCCCAAGCTGTTTGCCCGGCAACTGGGTGCCGGGGCGTGGGGCATCACCCTGGCCACCGCGCACCAGACCGCTGCCGCGCATGCGCACGGCGTCAAGCGGGTGCTGATGGCCAACCAGCTGGTCGGCCGCCGCAACATGGAGATCATCGCGGACCTGCTGCGCGATCCGGACTTTGAATTCTTCGCGCTGGTGGATTCGGCGGCGCTGGTCGACCAGCTCGGCAAGTTCTTCCAGCAGCGTGGACAGACGCTGCAGGTGCTGCTTGAACTCGGTGTCGAAGGCGGGCGTACCGGCGTACGCGACGACGCGCAGCAGCAGGCGGTGCTCGACGCGCTGGCGCGCTGGCCCGAGGCGCTGTCGCTGGCCGGCGTGGAAATCTACGAAGGTGTGCTCAAGGAAGAAGCCGATATCCGCAAGTTCCTGCAGCGCACCGTGGCGGTGACGCGGCAGCTGGCTGGCGAGGGCCGCTTCGGCCGCAGCCCGGTGGTGATGTCGGGCGCGGGCTCGGCGTGGTACGACGTGGTGGCCGAGGAATTCGCGCGCACCGACATCGGTGCGCCGCTCGATATCGTGCTGCGCCCCGGTTGCTACCTGACCCACGACGTGGGCATCTATCGCGCCGCGCAGCAGCGCATCCTGGCGAGCAATCCGGTCGCGCAGAAGATGCGCGAGGGACTGCTGCCGGCCTTGCAGCTGTGGGCGTATGTGCAGTCGATCCCGGAGCCCGACCGCGTCATCATCGGCATGGGCAAGCGCGATGCCGCCTTCGACGCCGGCATGCCGATCCCGGCGCGCCTTTACCGCCCCGGTGCCGAGGCGCCGGTGGACGTGCCCGCGCATTGGGAAGTCACCGGCATGATGGACCAGCACGCCTACCTGCAGGTCCGGCCGGGCGACGACATCCAGGTCGGCGACATGATCGCCTTCGATATCTCGCACCCGTGCCTGACCTTCGACAAGTGGCGCCATATCCCGGTGCTGGATCGCGACATGCGCGTGATCGACATCGTGCAAACTTTCTTCTGAGGCAAGCGGCCCCATGAGCATCGACATCCTGGCCTACGGCGAGCCGCTGGTTGAATTCAACCAGCAGCCGGACGATCCGTCGCGCTACCTGCAGGGCTTTGGCGGCGATACCTCCAACTTCTGCATTGCCGCTGCGCGCCAGGGCGCCAGTACCGGCTATATCTGCGCGGTCGGTGCCGATACCTTCGGCGAGCGCCTGCGCGCGCTGTGGACGCAGGAGCGGGTCGATACACGTCATGTGCATATCGACGCCGGGGCGCCCACCGGGGTCTACTTCGTCTCGCACGACAACCACGGTCACCGCTTCGATTACCTGCGCGAAGGCTCCGCCGCCAGCCGCTACCAGCATGAGCAATTGCCGCTTGGCGCGATCGCGTCGGCGCGCTACCTGCATCTGTCCGGCATCAGCCTGGCGATCAGCACGAGCGCGTGCGATGCCGGCCTGGACGCCATGGAGCACGCGCGCAAGGCCGGCACCAAGGTCACGCTGGACACCAACCTGCGCCTGCGCCTGTGGTCGCTGGCGCGCGCGCGCGGCATCATGCGGGAAGCGTTCCGGATGACTGACGTCTGCCTGCCCAGCTGGGACGACATTACCGTGCTGACCGGCCTGGACGACCGCGATGCCATCGCCGACTACCTGCTCGGCTGCGGCATCGGCCTGGTCGCGATGAAGCTTGGGGAAGAGGGCTCCTATGTCGCCACGCCCGAGTCCCGCACGCTGGTGCCGCCCTATCCGGTCGAGCCGGTCGATGCCACCGGCGCGGGCGATTGCTTCGGCGGCAGCTTTGTCGCGCGGCTCGCCGCGGGCGCCGATCCGTTCGAGGCGGCGCGCTATGCCAATGTGGCGGCAGCACTTTCCACCACCGGCTATGGCGCGGTGGCGCCGATTCCCGACGCGCAGACCGTGCTGGCCCGACTGGCGCAGTCGGTATCGGTAATCGCCTGAGCCGCTGCCCAAGCCTGATGTTTTCCTGAACCCACCCACCGCGAGATCGCCATGTCAAACCAGACTTCCCCGCTGCTTCAACGCCTTGCCGATGTGCCAGTCATCCCGGTGCTGGAATTCCACTCGGTCGACGAGGCCTTGCACGTCAGCGAGGCGCTGGTGAGCGGCGGCTTGCCGCTGCTGGAAATCACGCTGCGCACCCCGGTGGCGCTGGAAGCCATCCGGGCGGTCGCGGCGGCGCTGCCACAGGCATGCGTAGGCGCCGGCACGGTGCTGAACGTCGAACAACTGCACGCCGTGCGCGACGCGGGCGCCCAGTTCGCGGTCTCGCCCGGCCTGACGCCGGCGCTGGCCGAGGGCGCGCAAGATGCGGGGATCTCGCTGTTGCCAGGCGTCGCCACCGCCAGCGAGGCCATGGCGGCGCTGGAAGCCGGCTTCACTTTCCTGAAGTTCTTCCCGGCGCAGGCCGCCGGCGGGGTGCCGATGCTGAAGTCGCTGGGCGGACCGCTGCCGCAGCTGCGCTTCTGCCCGACCGGCGGCATCGATGCCGCGCTGGCGCCATCCTACCTGGCGCTGCCCAATGTGGTGTGCGTGGGCGGGTCGTGGGTGGTGCCCAAGGATGCCGTCGCCGGCGGCGACTGGGCGCGCATCCGCACGCTGGCCGAACAGGCCAGGGCACTGCGCGACAAGCGCTGAGCCCCGCGCGGTAACCAGCGCGCGACAAAGCAAAACGGCACGCCCTCGGGCGTGCCGTTTTGCTTCGATGCAGCCCTGGCCGGTTTACTTGTGGCGGTCTGCCGAGCTTTCCAGCTTCTGGCCGCCGCGCTGAATGTCCTGGCCGAGCCCCGCCATCGTGTTGCAACCCGCCAACAGAGTGGCAAACAAAACGCACCAGATCCAACCTTTCTTCACGCCGGGCTCCTTTTTTGAGGGTTCTGAATCAAGGGATTCATCAAGTTTGGGATTGCCGCAGATTTTACCGCCGCTGTGCGCGGTGTTGATAGCTGGTATGTCGCAATTTGTAAATCGTGCAACCGCGCCGCCGGCGGCCGCCGGTCAGGCTGGCGGCGCCAGCACTGCCCGGGCGCGCTGCTGGATCGCCGCATGGGTCTGCAGCAGCCATACGGCAGGGAACGGTTGCGCCAGCAGGTAGCCCTGTACGCTTTGGCAGCCCCAGGCACGCACCGCGTCCAGCTGCTGGCGGGTTTCGATGCCCTTGGCGCAGACCGAGGCGCCGGCGCGCCGCGCGGCGCGGCAGGCGTCGCGCAGGCTGTCGGCACGGCAGCGGTGCTCGCGCGCATGGCCCAGGCCCCTCGCATCCAGCGTGACGGCGTCCGGATGCAGCGCCGCCAGGGCCTCACGGCAGGCCGGGCTGTCGTCGAAATCCCCCAGCGCCAGTTGCAGCCCGCGCCGGCGCAGGGCGGCAAAACGGTCGATAAGGTCGGTGTCGGTCGGCACCGTGCTGGCCGGTAGTTCGATGCACAGGTGCGCCGGGGCGATGCCGCCTGCATCGAGCGCCTGCGCCAGGGCTTCCACCATTTGCGGGCGATGCAGTTGCGCGCTCGAGGCCAGCAGGGTGAACTGAAGCGGGGCGATGGCCTCGGCGGCACGCACCAGCGGCAGCACGCTTTCCAGCACCCAGTTGCCGATGCGGCCGACCAGTCCGAGCGCTTCGACGCCAGGCAGGAAATCCTGCGGCGCCACGCGGCCGAGCACGGGATGCTGCCAGCGCAGCCGCACCGTATAGCCGCTGACGGCGGCACCGGCAAGGTCGGCGCGCGGCTGCAGTTGCAGGCTCAGCTCGCCGCGCTCGAGCGCGGCGGGCAGCGCCGCCAGCAATGGGGCCGCGGGTGGGGACACCGGCTTGTCGGCGCGCGCGAGGCCAGCGCCGCCCTGGCGGTTGACCCGCAGCATGGCGTCGAACGCTTGCTGCAGGCTGCGCTCGGCCGGGATGTCGGCGTGGTCGTTGGCCACGCCGATGCTGCAGGACAGATGCAGCTCGAAGCCCTCCAGCGCGAACGGCCGGGACAGGTCGTCGGCCACGCGGCTGGCAACGTGGCCAGGATCCGGCACGCCTGTGGGCAGCGCGGTGATTACCACCAGATCGGCAGGCCCAGTCCAGTGCATGAAGGCGCCCGGCGGCAGCAGGCAGGCGATGCGGGCTTGCACGATGCCGCGCAGCCTGGCAGAGCGCTCCGGCCCGAGGGTTGCGCAGGCGCTGGCAAAGCGGTCCAGGCGGATCGCCAGGATAGCCGCCGGCTGCCCGGCCCCGCCGCGGCGCGCGCTCAGCGCGCACACCAGCGCGGACGGTTGCATCGCGCCACTGCCGCCCGCGGCAACGCCCTCGACGATGTCGTCGGCATCAGGATCCATGCATGGTCTTGCGGGCCGCCGGACAATGGCTTGCGGCGCACGCGTCTCCCCGTGTCTGAAATGGTTCTTCGGCAGGCCGCCGGCACGGTGCGGTCGCAGTCGTTGCCCTTCGTGCAGCCATGCGTGCCGCGGCCGGATGCGGGCCGCGCAGCCAGATCATAAGCGAAGGGAATGGAGCGGGGCGTTGCAGATTGCGCCAAAGTGATTCGGTCGCAACTGCATTTGATTTGGATCAATGCGGCGCCATCCAAAAGGAAGACGGTGTTGGCGCCGCGGAGAGGCCGGCGCTGCCAGCCTCCGGTACTCAGCCGGTGGTCTCTTCCTCAGGTCCGGCCTGCGGGGGCAGGCGCTCGGCCAGCACCTTGTCGATGCGCTTGCCGTCCATGTCGACGATCTCGAAGCGCCAGTCACCCCATTGCACCGAGTCGGCAATCTGGGGCAGGCGCCCCAGCAGCAACAGCAGCATGCCGGACAGCGTGTGGTAGCGCTCCTTTTCTTCCTCTGGGACCTGGCGCAAGCCGATGCGGTCTTTCAGCTCGGGGATCGGGATCAGCCCATCGAGCAGCCACGAGCCGTCGTCGCGCTGTACCGCCCATTGCTCGCCCGCCGCCTCGGCCTTGAATTCGCCAGTGATGGCTTCGATCAGGTCGCGCAGCGTCACCAGGCCCAGCACTTCGCCGTATTCGTCGATGACAAAGGCGATCTGCCCGCCCGAGGCGCGGAAGTTTTCCAGCAGTTCCATGCCGGTCACGCTTTCCGGCACGAACACCGCGGGCTGCACCGCGGCCTGCAGGTCGGCTTCTTCGCCGCGCAGCCGGCGCGCCAGCAACTGGCGCGCGCTGACCACGCCGATGATGTCGTGCATGCCACCGCGCACCACCGGGAAGCGCGAGTGGTCGGATTCTTCGATGCGGCGCAGGTTCTCGTCCAGCGTGGCATCCACGTCGAGGTAGACCACGTCGCCGCGGGGCACCATCAGCGATGCCAGCTGGCGGTCATCGAGCCGGAACACATTGCGCACCATGGTGTGCTCATGCTGCTCGATCACGCCCGCTTCGGAACCCTCCACCAGCAGCGCATGGATTTCTTCCTCGGTCACGCCGGGGCCGCGGTCGACCTTGGTGCCAAGCAGGCGCAGCACCAGCCGCGTGGAACTCGACAGCAACTTGACGAACGGGGTCGACGCCACCGCCAGCCAGCCGATCGGGCGCGCCACCAGCCGGGCGATCGCCTCGGGCGCCATCTGGCCCAGGCGCTTCGGCACCAGTTCGCCCAGCACGATGGAAAAATAGGTCAGCCCTGCTACCACGATCGCGGTGGCCACATAGCTGGCGGTGGTGGCCGAGATGCCGAACCCCTGCAGCCACACGCCCAGCGGCTGCGCCAGCGTCGATTCGCCGACCACGCCGTTGAGCACCCCGATCGAGGTGATGCCGATCTGCACCGTCGAGAGGAAGCGGGTGGGGTCCTCGCCCAGCTTGGCCGCCGCAATGGCGCCGCGGTCGCCGTTCTCGATCTGGCGTTGCAGCCGTGCCTTGCGCGCTGTAACAAGTGCGATCTCGGACATCGCAAACAGGCCGTTCAGCAGGATCAGCGCCAGTAATATGGCAATTTCCATCAGGGTGCGCGCCCTCTGCGCGCCGGGTGTCTGAAAAGATCAAGCATACCATTCGCCTGTTACACAACGTCGCCACTGTGATGCGCCCGACGCAAACGGGACGCTTCCCAGGCCATGGATCGAGGCCCTGGATCGTTTCGATTACCTGCCAGGTATTCGCCGCCAGGCCGCCGCCATGCTGTAATAGCCAGCATGGAAACGCTGACCCCCGCCTCCGAGGCCACTCTCGACTTCCCCGGACTGTTGCGCTACTGGCGCGGCAAGCGCGGCTACAGCCAGCTGGCGCTGTCGCTGGCCGCCGGGGTGTCGCAGCGCCACATCTCCTTCCTTGAGTCCGGGCGCGCCCGTCCCAGCCGCGAGATGGTGCTGGCGCTGGCCGAGCGCCTGGGCGTGCCGCTGCGCCAGCGCAACCGGCTGCTGCTCGCCAGCGGCTTTGCCCCTGCGTACAGCGAACACGCGCTGACCGCGCCGCCGCTGCAAATGGTGCAACAGGCGATCGCACTGATCCTGGCCAAGCAGGAGCCGTACCCGGCCGTGGTGCTGGACCGCTTCTGGAACCTGGTCGACGCCAATCCCGCCTACCGTCGCATGTTCGACACGTTGCTGGGTGGCCGCGCGCCGGCATCGCTTGCCGACGATCCGCACCGGATCAACCTGATGCTGACCGTGTTCGATCCCGACGGCCTGTGGCCCGTCATCGAGAATGCGCGCCAGGTTGGCCGTTACCTGTTGCGCCGCGTATGGCAGGAGCTGCAGGTGCAGGCGCACGACCAGACCGCGCGCGCGCTGTTCGCACGCATTGCCGACTGGCATCCGGACATGGTCGGCCCCGGCGGCGTGCTGCTGCCCGAGGATGACGGCAGCGACGGGCCGCCGCCGCCGCTGCTGCCCGTGGTGCTGCATGCGGGCGGGTTCCGTGCGTCGTTGTTCTCGACCCTGACCACGCTTGGCATTCCGCAGGACGTCACGCTGCAGGAGCTGCGCATCGAATGCTTCTTCCCGGCCGACGACGCCACGCGC
This sequence comes from Cupriavidus sp. H39, assembly GCF_050271075.1. NCBI lineage: Bacteria > Pseudomonadati > Pseudomonadota > Betaproteobacteria > Burkholderiales > Burkholderiaceae > Cupriavidus > Cupriavidus sp. H39. The sequence continues at coordinate 1,965,393 of NZ_CP189846.1, read as the reverse complement.
ATGCTGTTTGAAACGCGGGGCGGGTCGCATGATCGCGCTGTCAGAAGCGGTAGCGCAGGTAAATGACGTGGAAGGTGGTGCCAGGATTGGGCTCCTTGATGCCGCCATTGGACAGGTGCTGGATGCGGTAGCCCGCGGTAAAGTTGCGGTCCTTGCCGACCATCACGCCAAGTCCGGCGTATTCCGAGAACTGGAACGCGGTGGAGATGACGTGGTCGTCCGAGGTCCGCGTTCCGGTCAGCAGCCGCGGGCCCACCGATAGCTCAAGGAACGGCACCCACGTGTGCCGCCACCATCCGATCCGCACCACCGGCGACGCGCCAAACTCCCACAAATCGTTCGGGTTGTTGTTGCTGTCGCTGAGCCAGCGCGCAACGTTGACTTCCCACTGCAGGTCCACCTGCCAGCCCTGCGGGTTGCCCCACGCCAGGCCGGAATCCCACAGCATGGCGATCTCCGCCTTTTGCACATGATGGCTGTCGTCGAAGCCATAGCCAAGCTGGACGGCAGGCGCCGCGCGCGCGGCTGCGCTCAGGCACCCGGCCAGCGCAAGCAGCGCCGCCATGGCGGCGCGGCGCGGCTGCCGCCAGCGCCGCGCGGGTGAGGTCGTGAGGAACGGGATGCAATGCGCATGGCTGTCTTGTCTGGCTTCTTGGTCTGGTCGGCGCATGGGAAGCACGCTGAAAAGATGCTGCATTGTGGTCAGGCAGGCCACGGGAAAACTATCGCTTGCAGCCCCAGGCGCTGCCTCCTTACCCTATTTGTAGTACACCGCAAGGCACGTTGCCGAGGCCGAGCGTGGCCGGCACCGCGGCGCGGGCCGCACCAGGATACGAGCTTCGCGCGGGGCCCGTAGTGACCAGGGACAATCGTGCTAACATGCGCGGGCCGGTGCCGGCCGCTTGGCCGGCCCGGTTACGTTACGTCTTCAGGGCGGGGTGAAAGTCCCCACCGGCGGTATGCCGCGACGCGCAGCGCGTGTCCGGCGAGCCCGCGAGCGCTCGCATTCCCGTGCGAGGTCAGCAGACCTGGTGAGAGGCCAGGGCCGACGGTCATAGTCCGGATGAAAGAAGATGAACGGAGCTTGCCCGCGTGGCCTGGTGCTTGCCTGGCCCTGCGGTTTGCCGAGCCTTGCGCGCGCGCAGGGCGCGGCGGTTCGTGCGCGTGCCGGCCGTGCCGCGTGCGGGCCTTGCAGTTCCGTTGACCCTTCCCCTGGAACGCCCATCGATGCTGAACCAGGAGCGTTTCATGTCTAGCTTTTCCACCGAAGCCATTGCCCCCGCGGTGTCCGCGGATGCCACCGCCCGTGGCACGCCCGATCCCATCGCGCACGCCGATCCGCGCGCACTGGAGTTGCGCATCGAGCAGGCCCTCGAGGCCATGCGCGCAGGCCGGCCCGTGGTGCTGCTCGATGACGACGACCGCGAGAACGAGGCCGACCTGATCCTTGCCGCCGAGCGCCTGACCCACGCCAACATGGCCATGATGATCCGCGAATGCAGCGGCATCGTGTGCCTGTGCCTGCCAACGGACAAGGTGCGGCGCCTGGGCCTGCGGCCGATGGTCGAGCACAACCGCAGCCAGTACGGCACCGCCTTCACCGTGTCGATCGAGGCCCGCGAGGGCGTCAGTACCGGAGTCAGCGCGGCCGACCGGGTCACCACCATTCGCGCGGCGATTGCCGAGGGCGCGGGCGCCGATGCCGTGGTCAGCCCGGGCCATGTGTTCCCGCTGGTGGCGCGCGACGGCGGCGTGCTGGAGCGCCGCGGCCATACCGAAGGTTCAGTCGACCTGGCCCGCATGGCAGGACTGTCGCCCGCCGCGGTGCTGTGCGAGCTGATGAACCCGGATGGCACCATGGCACGGCGCGTGGAAGCGCTGGCCTTTGCGGAGATGTACCAGTTGCCGGTGCTGACCATCGAGGATCTGGTTACCTGGCGGCGCCTGCACGGCTGAAGGCAGCCCGGATGCATGGATCGAGGCGTCCCGGCACGCCGCAATGCATGCATCCTGTGCGACAATGCGGATCGCTTTTTCCCGTCTATATGAGGGTAATTCCATGATGTTCCGCATTTTTCGGCATGCAGCCGCGCTGGCTGGCTGCGTGTTCGGCCTGGCCCTGCCGCAGGCGCACGCCGATGACGGCGCCGCGCCGGCCGCCGACGCGGCGCCGGTCACCGCTGCCCGCCCGGCCGCTGCCGCTGGCCTCTACGAGTGCCAGGTCCCCGGCACCGGTACCGTGTTCCGCTCGACGCCCAGGGAAGGATGCCGCCTGGTGGCCGCACCGGACCCCGGCGCTCCCGATCCGCAGCGCTGGCTGCCGCTGATGGGCGCCAATGGCGTGATTTCGTATTTCGATCAGTCGGCAGTGCGCCGCCAGGGCACACAGGTTGGCGTGGTGGTGATGCGCAACTCGCCGTCGGGTGTGATCCGCACCGCCAGCGGCGAGCCGATCCGCTCTTCGCTCAGGCGCATGGTGCTGAACTGCGCCACATCGATGTTCGCCGTGGTCGAGCAGACGCTCTACAGCAAGCGCTTTGCGCGCGGCGACTCGCTCTATACCATCCGCGCGCCGCAGTACACCTTCCAGGTGGCCGGGCCGGGCACCATCGCCGGGGAATTGCTGCGCAAGCTCTGCCGCTGAGCCGGCGCCGCGCGGCACAGCCTGCTGCGGGCCAGCTTATTCGCCCACGTGGCGCGACTTCCATTGCCCGTTGGACTGCTTGCAGAACCAGCCGCTCCAGTGTTCTTCGGCACTGCCGCGCTTGAGATCTGACTTCAGGCGCCGGCAAGGCTGGCCCTTGTCGGTCTTGCTTTCGATCGGGGTAATGGTGCCGTCGATCTGCTGGCGCCTTGCCGCGGCAGGATAGGTCCATGCCACGGACTGACCATCGGCCGTGTCGTTCAGCGCCGTGCGCACTGACTTGGCCAGCGACGCGCCTTCCTTCTCGTTGAGCGTGCCGATGATGGTGCCGCTCAGGTAGTTGTCGAAATACGCCTGCGCCGGAGCGGCGCCGAACAGCAGCGCAGCTCCCAGCGCGCCCGCGAATGCGGCACGCAGGGCGGGGCGGGCGAGGCTGGCGTTGGGGGTGGTTTGCCGAGGCAGCATGACGGTTCCTTGTGGCTTCATGGTGGCGTTCGAGTGGCATTGTAAGCGCAATGCGGGCGGTGGACGATGATTGCCGGCGCGGCACGCCAACCGCGGCAACCGGCCTGCGGTTGACACCTGCCTGCCCCTGACCTAGCGTTGATTTCTGCCCCATCGTGCCGCCTGCGCGACGGGCGCCCCATTCCTGCGAAAGGAGATCCCATGACGCTGCGCTATCTCACAATCGGCCTGGCCGCCGCCTGTGCCTTTGGCACGCTGCACGCCCAGACCGCGGGCAAGGCCGACCAGTTCAATCCGTACACCGACGGTGCCAAGCAGGACAAATTCAATCCCTACACCGACGGTGCGAAGCAGGACAAGTTCAGCCCGTACAGCGACGGCGCAAAAAGCGATAACGTGACCTCGCTGAACCCGGGCGCCCGGCCTGATCAGATGGAGCCGGTCCAGGGCGGGGCGCAGAAGTCTTTTGACTCGTTCAGCCAGGGCGGCATGAACAGCGGCAAGTTCGATCCCTATTCCGAAGGCGCCAAGAGCGGCAAGTTTGATCCCTACAGCGAAGGCGCCAAAAAGTAACAGTGTATTAATTGGGCCGGGCGCGGTTCGGACCGGCCCGGCGAGCGGGCGTGACTGCCTACGCGCGCTGCGCTCGCCGAAACCTGGGGCGATGTGACCTCATCGTCCGGAAAGCCAGACGTGGTGCGGCTTTCGGGCTACCTCACCAACATTTTGTTTCAAACCTTGCGTGATCGAAACGTGACTTTTGCGTCTCGAGTTGCTATGGTTTATTGCGCATCGCAACAAACCGGACACGGTGCCCCGCGGGCAACTTGCCCCGCGTCAGGGCCTCGCCGCTCGGCGCCCGGCTCATCCCTTGCCGTGTCCTTCTTCGTTCAGGTCGCCGATGCCGACCGCTCCGATTCAACCGCTCACCCTGGCATACATGTCACAGATCGCCACGCCACGAATTGCCGAACCGTTTACCTTGCCCGCCGGGCCGGGTGCCCGTCGCCGCGCCGCGCGGGCCGGTGCACGGATCGCGGGCTGGTTCGGCGTGGGGGCGCTGGCGCTGTGTGCGATGGCGGCCCACGCGTTCGACTTCGACACCGTCGCGGCGCGCGCGCGCCAGCTGGCGGCGTCGCCTTACAAGGCGCCTGCGCAGAACCTGCCGCGGGAGTTGCGCGAGCTAACCTACGAGCGCTACCGCGAGATCGAATACAAGCCGGAGCGCTTCGCCTGGCGCGGCACGCGTTCGCCGTTCGAGCTGTCGTTCTTCCACGAGGGCATGGTGTTCGACCAGCCCGTGCGCATCCATGAAGTGGTCGGCAACAGCGTGCGCGAATTCCGCTTCGACCCTTCCGCGTTCAACTACGGCCCGCACAAGGTCGATGCCGCCAAGCTTAAGGGCCTGGGCTATGCCGGGTTCCGCATCCTGTATCCGCTGAACCAGGGCAAGCGCAAGGACGAGCTGGCGTCGTTCCTCGGCGCCAGCTACTTCCGCGCGCTCGGCAAGGACCAGTGGTACGGGCTCTCGGCCCGCGGCCTGGCGGTGGATACCGCGCTCAACTCGGGCGAGGAGTTCCCGCGTTTCGTTGAATACTGGATCGAACGCCCGGGCCCCAATGCCAAGGAAATCACCATCTATGCGCTGATGGATTCGCGCCGCATGAGCGGGGCGTACCGTTTCACCATCAAGCCCGGAGCAGAGACCGCGATGGAGGTCAAGTCGCGCCTCTACCTGCGCGAGAACGTGACCAAGCTTGGCCTCGCGCCGCTGACCAGCATGTACCTGTACGGCGAGAACCAGCCGTCGCCCGCGCAGGATTTCCGGCCGGAGGTGCATGACTCGGACGGCCTGTCGATCCACCTCGGCACCGGGGAATGGGTCTGGCGCCCGCTGGTCAATCCCAAGCGGCTGCTGGTGACTTCGTTCGCCGCGACCAATCCGCAGGGGTTCGGGCTGATGCAGCGCGATCGCAGCTTCAACAGCTACCAGGAGATCGGCGCATGGTACGAGCGCCGGCCAAGCGGCTGGGTGCAGCCGCGCGGCAACTGGGGCTCGGGCCGGGTGGAGCTGGTACAGATCCCGACGCCGGACGAGACCAATGACAACATCGTCGCGTACTGGGTGCCGGACAACCCGCCCAAGCCGAAGCAAGCCTTCGATTACGAGTACCGCCTGCTGTGGCAGAAGGACGGCGAACAAGAGCCGCCGCTGTCGTGGGTGACCCAGACCCGCATGGGCCAGGGCCAGACGCGCAGCAAGGAGGACACGAGCTTTTCGCTGGTGGTGGACTTCGAAGGCCCGGCCTTCCGCAGGCTGCCGGCGGACGTGCGCATCGACCCGGTGGTTTCGGCCGATGCCAACGGCGAGCTGCTGAAGACATCGGTGCAGCGCAATGACGCGACCGGTGGCTGGCGCATGACCATGCTGATGCGCCGCAAGGATGAAACCAAGCCGGTAGAGTTGCGCGGCTATCTTCGCAACGGCAATACAACCCTATCCGAGACGTGGAGCTACATCTTACCCCCCGCCTAAAGCAGCGACCGGCCCAGGCGGCGGCATGCGAGCGCTATCTCGACCGCCTGCCCGTATCGCCGGAAGCGCGCAGCGAACTGCTGGCCGATAGCCCGAGCATGGCCGCCGCCGCGGCGGCACCCGCCACGCCGCGGGCTTCCGTGGCGCCGGTGATCCCGGTCACGGCCGATGGCCGCGACGCGCAGGAGGCGATCACGCGCCTGCAGTCACGCCTGGCCGGCAAGGACACGCCGCCGGCGCACGGCAGCAGCGCCTACGCCTCGGTGGGCCGCCGCTTCGCCATGGCTTACGGCAATCCTCAGGTTGGCGGCGCGCCGCTGCTGCGGCGGCGCGAAGACGGCACCGTCAAGGCCGACACCGGCCCCGCGCCCGAGCGCAGCTCGATGGTGCCGCGCCAGTGGCCGCCGCATATCGTTACTGGCTGGCTGCGCAACACGTGGCGCCGCATGCTGGGCCGCCCGCCGGTGCCCGAGACGTGGGACACCTTGCACGACGGGCCCGACGCCGAAGGCAAATGGCATCCCGCGGGCTCGCACCGCCGCTGGGTGCTGCTGGGCCTGGTCGCGCTCCAGACCGTGCTGGCGACGTACTTCATGACCAACGTGCTGCCGTACCACGGCACGGATCCGCTCGAGATCGCCATCCTGGTGCTGTTCGCCATCCTGTTCTCATGGGTGTCGGCCGGCTTCTGGACCGCGATGATGGGCTTCCTGGTGCTGGCCAAGGGGGGCGACAAGCATTTGATCTCGCGCTCGGCGGTGCCGGACCGGCCCGACGCGCCGATAGCGCCCGAGGCCCGCACCGCGATCATCATGCCGATCTGCAATGAAGACGTGACGCGCGTCTTCGCGGGCTTGCGCGCCACCTATGAATCGCTGGCGCGCACGCCGCACCTGTCCAACTTCGACTTCATCGTGCTGTCGGACAGCGGCAATCCGGACCTGCGCACCGCCGAGCACGATGCCTGGATGGAACTGTGCCGCGCCGTCGGCGGCTTCGGCCGCATCTTTTACCGCTGGCGCCGCCACCGCGTGAAGCGCAAGACCGGCAATGTGGCCGATTTCTGCCGCCGCTGGGGCAGCAAGTACCGCTATATGGTGGTGCTCGACGCCGACAGCGTGATGAGCGGCGACTGCCTGGCCACGCTGGTGCGGCTGATGGAAGCCAACCCCGGCGCCGGCATCATCCAGACCGCGCCGCTGGCAGTGGGCCGCGAAACGCTTTATGCGCGCGTGCAGCAGTTCGCCACGCGTGTGTACGGCCCGCTGTTCACCGCCGGGCTGCACTACTGGCAACTGGGCGAGTCGCATTACTGGGGCCACAACGCCATCATCCGCGTCAGGCCGTTCATCGAACACTGCGCGCTGGCGCCGCTGCCAGGCCGCGGCCCGCTGTCGGGCGAAATCCTGTCGCACGACTTTGTCGAGGCCGCGCTGATGCGCCGCGCCGGCTGGGGCGTGTGGATTGCTTACGACCTCGAGGGCTCGTACGAGGAACTGCCGCCGAACCTGCTGGACGAGGTCAAGCGCGACCGCCGCTGGTGCCAGGGCAACCTGATGAACTTCCGGCTGTGGCTCAAGCAGGGCTTCCACGTCGTGCACCGCGCGGTGTTCCTGACCGGGATCATGGCGTACCTGTCGGCCCCGCTGTGGCTGCTGTTCCTGCTGCTGTCCACGGCGATGCTGGCCAAGCACGCGCTGGTGCCGCCGGAATACTTTACGCAGCAATACCAGCTGTTCCCGACCTGGCCCGAATGGCATCCGGAAAAGGCACTGGCGCTGTTCTCGGCCACGGCCACGCTGCTGTTCCTGCCCAAGCTCGCCAGCGTGGCGCTGCTGATGAAGCAGGCGCGGCGCTACGGCGGCGCGGTGCAGCTCTTTGCCAGCATGCTGATCGAGGTGCTGCTGTCCGCGCTGCTGGCGCCTACGCGCATGCTGTTCCATACCAAGTTCGTGATCGCGGCGTACAGCGGCTGGGGCATTTCCTGGAAATCGCCGCCGCGCGAAGATGCCGAGACCACCTGGGGCGAAGCTTTCCGCCGCCACGGCTGGCATACCGCGCTGGGGCTGGCGTGGGGCGGGCTGGTGTATTGGCTGAACCCGTCCTATGTGCTGTGGCTGCTGCCGATCGTCGGGTCGCTGGCGCTGTCGATCCCGCTGTCGGTGATGCTGTCGCGGGTGTCGCTGGGGCGCGTTTCGCGCAACGCCGGGCTGTTCATGATCCCGGAAGAAACGCTGGTGCCGCGCGAGATCGTTGAAACGCAGCAGCATGTCGAAAATGCCGCCGAAACGCCGAACTTCATCGACGCCGTGGTGGACCCGGTCACCAATGCATTGATGTGCGCGACCGCGACGCCGCGCGTGGTGCAGCCGGATTCGGCACGCAAGCGCCACGAGAGCCTGGTCGAGCATGCGCTGACGCACGGGCCGCGCGCGCTCACGCCGGCGCAGAAGCATGTGTTGCTCGGCAATCCGTTCGCGCTGGCGCGCTTGCATGAACTGGTGTGGGGCTCGCCGCTGGCCGACGCCGGCTGGAAAGACACGCGCATGCTGGTACGGCGCGCCGCCAACGTGGTGCCGCTGCGACCGCGCGCCGCATGAAGCGGGTTGCACAAGGCAAAAAAACGGCCCGCGCGAGCGGGCCGTTTTGCTTGCGGCGGTCGCCTGTCAGCGCAGCGCAGCGCTGCAGATCGGGCCGTTGATATAGACGTCGCCGATGCGGCGCTCGCCGCGGTCCTTGCGGGTCATGTAGCGAAACAACATGCTGACGCCCAGCTTGGTCAGGATCTCGACATCGCGGTTCGCACAGATATTGCGCTGCAACGGCGCGGCGTAATTCACCTCGAAACTGGCCAGGTCCAGCATCGGCCCACGGTAATTGGTCAGTTCCAGCTGGAACAACACGTGTTTGCCCGGAACCGACTGGCAGCGCCGCAGGCGGGTCTCGCCGTCGATCTCGATCGGCAGGGCGTCGTTGAGTTGCCGGCAGGCGCGCGCCAGCACGTTGTCGGGGCGGGTGGCGTTGCGCAGCAGTTCGGGCACGCCGGCGGCGCCGGTGTTCTGGCCGGTGGCCGCGCCCTTGAGCATGCGGGCCACCGGGTCGGCTTCATCAGCCGCGGGAACCAGCATCGGGACGCTGGCAGTGCGCAACTGCGCCGGCGCTGCCTTGGCCGTCAGGGGCAGCGGCAGCAGCAGCACGGCCGCGAGTGCGGCGATGCCTGGCGAAGCGAAAAGCGGCGTGTGTCGTATTCTCATGCAGGCTAATGTTGCGGGGACCTGTACTTGCCGTCCCTCTCTGCGAGGCCGACGGCGAGTCTTACGCCGACAGGCTGGCATTGTACCCTCGACCCCGTGGCGCATGAAAGTCGCGTCCCGCAAGCGTGTTCGCGCTGCGGCGTGGCAGAGGCCATGAACGCCAGCGCCTGACGCCACTATTCACCAATCCTGCGAGGTTTGCCAGCTTTGCCGGACCCGCCTTCGGCAGGGAAACTGACAGGCCGGTTTTCCTGCGCGACTGGCCGCAAGCGATCTTAGTCGCGGCCCCGCCGCATTGGTTATGTTGTGCAACAATTAGGTCTTTCCCTGCGCGGCCCGTGCGGTACGGCTGCGCAGGGCAGCGCCATCGCCGTCGGATACTGTCCTCCATGCCTCATTCCCCAAGCGCCGCCTCGACGCCGCGTTTTCCTGCCTGGCTGCTGATCTGCGGCTCGCTGATGGCGATCGCGCCGCTGTCGATCGACATGTACCTGCCGAGTTTTCCGACGCTGGCGGGCGATCTGGGCGTCGACATCGGCCAGGTCCAGCTGACCCTCGGCGCTTTCCTGGTCGGGCTCGCAATCGGACAAGCCTTCTATGGTCCCTTCAGCGACCGCTTCGGGCGCAAGCCGCCGCTCTATGTCGGGCTGTGCCTCTACGTCGTCGCCGCCGTGGGCTGCGCGCTGGCGCGCAACGTGGAATCGCTGATGCTATGGCGCTTCCTGCAGGCACTGGGGGGCTGCGCCGGCATGGTGATGGCACGGGCGGTGATCCGCGACCGGCTTGAGGCGCATGAATCGGCGCGGGCGTTTTCCTCGTTGATGCTGGTGATGGGCGTGGCGCCGATCCTGGCGCCGATCATCGGCGGTGCAGTCCTGACCGTATCGGGCTGGCGCGCCATCTTCTGGGTGCTGGCGGGGGCCGGGCTGCTGATCCTGCTGCTGGTCCACCTGCGCATGGAGGAATCGCTGGATCGCGGCCATGTGGCGCCGCTGCGGCTCGGCACCGTGGCCCGCAGCTATGCGGAACTGGTGCGCGACCGGGAGTTCCTGGGCTATTCGCTGTCGGCCGGCTTCGGCTCGGCGGGCATGTTTGCGTATATCTCGGGTTCGCCCTTCGTGCTGATCGAACTGCACGGCATCGCGCCTTCGCACTATGGGTTTGTGTTCGGTGCCAATGCGCTGGGGCTGATCACGATGTCGCAGCTCAATGCCCGGCTGGTGCGCGGGCGTTCGCTCGACCAGGTGCTGGGCGCTACGCTGCTGGCGGCCCTTGCCGCGGGGACGGTGCTGGCGGTGGCCGCACTGGCGGGGATGGCGGTGCTGCCGGTGTTGCTGGCCGGCTTCTTCGTGTTTATCGGTGCGCTGGGCTGCGTCTCGCCGAACGCATCGGCGCTGGCGCTCGCGCACCAGGGGCATCGCGCCGGCACGGCCTCGGCATTGATGGGTACCTTGCAGTTTTCGCTCGGCACGCTCGGCGGCGCCGCGGTCAGCGTGTGGCGCGACGGCAGCGCGCTGCCGCTGGGCGTGGTGATGGCGGCCTGCGGCGCCGGCGCGGTGCTGATGCGCCATTACGGGCGCTCGGGCGCAGGCGCACGCCCGGGCACCCGCTGACATCGCCGCCGCGCGCCAGTTCAGGCGGCCTGCTGCGCGGCAGCTTGCTGCGCCGCGGCCTGTTGGACCACTACCATGTGGGCCGGCATCGGCGCGGCGTAGCCGGCCTGGCCGAAGCATTCGCGAAGGATGCGGTTGGTGTCGAAATAGACTTGCCAGTAATGGTCGTTGTGGCAATAGGGCCGCACCGCCAGCACCGGGCCGACCAGCGTGAACTCCAGGATCTCGACGTCGACCGGCGGCTCGGCCAGCACGTTGGGAATTTCGGCGATGCGGGTCTTCAGCAGTGCCGACGCGTCGGCCACGTCGGTGCTGCCGGCCAGCTGCGCTTTCAGTTCCACGCGCCGGAACGCATTGGCGGTGAAGTTCTGGATGGTGTCGCTGAAGATCTTGTTGTTGCCGATCACGGTCTGGACATTGTCCGGCGTGTCCAGCGTGGTCGCGAACAGGCCGATTTCGCGCACCGTGCCGCTTATGCCCCCAATGGTGACGAAGTCGCCCACCTTGAACGGGCGCAGCACCACCAGGAAGGCGCCGGCGGCAAAGTTTGCCATCAGCCCCGACCAAGCCATGCCGATGGCCACGCCGGCGGCGGCGATCAGCGCGGCAAAGGTGGTGGTCTGGATGCCGAAGAAACCGAGGATGCCGATCACCAGCACCACATTCAGCGTCACGGTGACGATGGAGCCGACATAGCGCAGCAGCGTGGGATCGACCTTCTGCTTGCCGAGCGCGTTCTGCACCATGCGCACCACGACGTGGATCAGCCAGCGGCCAATGACCCAGAAGGCGAGGGCCGCCAGGATCTTGACGCCGAATTCGGTAGCGTAGGCGACCACCAGGGTCTTGAGGTTGTCGAAGGTAGAGGCGTCCATCGGCGTATTCCTTTCATGTGGGTGTGACGCTCAGCCGCCGACCCAACAATCCCCGAACCAGCCGGCCGCTGCGTGCGAGCCCCTGCGCGCCGTGGCGGCGCAATCCCTGGGCACGGCAATTATTGAGAGGCCGCGCCTGGAAGTGCAAGCAAATAATTGTTAAGACAAGCCGCGTTGCACGGCTCGTCGGTTTATATCGGAAATGCGCTGGCGGGTATTACCAGTTGGTTTCGCGCTCGGGGGTCGCGGAAATCCGGTGCAGCGTCAGGTCGGCGCCATTGAACTCGCCCTCGGCGTCGAGGCGGATACCCACCAGCGGCTTCAGCGTGCCATAGACCAGCGTGCCGCCGGCCAGCGCCACCACGATGCCAAGCAGGGTGCCCAGTAACTGCGCGCCGAGCGACACCCCGCCAAGGCCCCCCAGCGCCTTCGCGCCGAAGATGCCCGCGGCGATGCCGCCCCACGCGCCGCACAGCCCGTGCAGCGGCCACACGCCAAGCACATCGTCGATATGCCACTTGTTTTGCGCCAGCGTGAACATATAGACGAACAGCGCCCCCGCCACGGCACCGGTGACCAGTGCGCCAAGCGGATGCATCAGGTCTGAGCCTGCGCATACCGCCACCAGGCCGGCCAGCGGCCCGTTGTAGACAAAGCCCGGATCGTTGCGTCCGGCCATCCAGGCGGCCAGCGTGCCGCCGGCCATCGCCATCAGCGAATTGATCGCCACCAGGCCGCTGATCTTGTCGACGGTCTGCGCGCTCATCACATTGAAGCCAAACCAGCCCACCGCAAGAATCCAGGCGCCCAGCGCCAGAAACGGGATGTTCGAGGGCGGATGCGCGCTGATGCGGCCGTCCTTCTGGTAGCGGCCGCGGCGCGCGCCCAGCAGCAGCACCGCGGGCAGCGCAATCCAGCCGCCCAGCGCATGCACCACCACCGAACCGGCAAAGTCGTGGAAGGGCGCGCCGGCAACACGCGTCAGCCAGTCCTGCACGCCGTAGCGCTGGTTCCACATCATGCCTTCAAAAAACGGGTAGACAAAACCCACCAGCACGAACGTGGCGACCAGTTGCGGGTTGAAGCGCGAGCGTTCGGCAATACCGCCGGAGATAATCGCAGGAATGGCGGCGGCAAAAGTCGCCAGGAAAAAGAACCTGACCAGTTCGTAACCATTTTTCTGGGCCAGCGTTTCGGCGCCGGAAAAAAACTGCACCCCATATGCAATGGTGTAGCCGATAAAGAAATAGGCGATGGTGGAGACGGCGAAATCCACCAGAATCTTTACCAGCGCATTGACCTGGTTTTTCTTGCGTACCGTGCCAAGTTCAAGGAACGCAAAGCCGGCGTGCATGGCCAGCACCATGATGGCGCCAAGCAGGATAAAGAGCGCGTCGGTGCCGGTCTTCCAGTTGTCCATAAGTGACCTCATGCTCAAAATGGGCGCATCAGTATGCAAAAAGCGTTCCAGTGATGGCTGCATCCTGGTGCCGCTTGCACCGTGCCGGGTAAAAAGCCGCACCGGCATGCCGCACACAGTCGATCTCGTGCAGCACGGTGGCCATGGGCCCGCCGTCAGCGGCGGACCCGCGCTGCGCCAGCATGGAGCGAAAGGGCGCATCGGGCGACCCGTTGTGGTGCATCGCCCCATTTCGGGGAATCTGTCCTATGCTGCGTAGTTTTCGCGGGCACGATTCCGAACTGCCGCTCGAGCCTGGCATAAAGGGGCGCCTGGCAAGCGCGAACAGCAGGGGAAATTGCCCGCTAACCGGCCTCAAGCAAGGATTTGCGGGTTTTTTTGTCGCATTGGTGCCACTGGGGATTGCTCAACGCGCGACGGGCAGATTAGACTGCGCCGATCGATGGCCTGCCGCGAGGCACGCACATCGGTGACGACGACCAACAAGGGAAATCAGCCATGAATAAAGGTGAACTGGTATCGGCCATCGCCGCGGAAGCAGAATTGAGCAATGCCGCCGCCGAGCGTGCGCTCAACGCAGCGCTGGACAGTATCAAGAAGGCAGTGGCAAAGGGCGATTCTGTAACGCTGGTGGGTTTTGGCAGCTTCAGTGCCGGCAAGCGCGCTGCCCGCACCGGCCGCAATCCGCGCACCGGCGAAACCATCAAGATTCCGGCCGCCAAGACGGTCAAGTTCTCGGCCGGCCAGGGTTTCAAGGACGCCGTGAACAAGAAAAAGTAAGCAGTTTGCGTCCATAGCGAAAGAAGCGGCCTGGCAGGCCGCTTTTTTTGTGCCCCGGGGCCGGGGGCCGCGCTGCGGCATGCCCGCCGGCAACGGCGCGGCGATCCGGGTTAAACTGCCGGCGCCCGCATGCCGGCAATCCCGCCCCCGCAATCTTCGTATCCCGCATCATGAATGACCTGTCCCACCAGCTTTCCATGACCGTGCTGATGACGCCGGACATGGCCAACTTTTCCGGCAACGTCCACGGCGGCACCATCCTCAAGTACCTGGACATGGTGGCGTATGCGTGCGCCAGCCGCTATGCCGGCCGCTACGTGGTCACGCTGTCGGTAGACCAGGTGGTGTTCCGCCAGCCCATCCACGTGGGCGAGCTGGTGACCTTCCTGGCATCGGTCAACTTCACCGGCCGCAGCTCGATGGAGATCGGCATCAAGGTGGTCACCGAGAACATCCGCAGCAAGCTGGTGCGCCATACCAACAGCTGCTATTTCACCATGGTGGCGGTGGACGACAACGGCACCCCCGCCGAGGTGCCGCCGCTGGAGCCGCGCGACGAGGTCGAACGCCAGCGCTTTGCCGCCGCGCAGCAGCGCCGCGCGCTGCGCCAGGAAATGGAAAAGCGCCACGGCGACATCAAGTCGTCCGTGAACTGAGTGCCAATGCCTCGCGATACCGCCATGAAGCGCAACCACCTATTCGTCCGCACCCTGCTGGCCGCCGCCTGCGTGACCGCCGCTGCGGCTGCCAGTGCCGAGGAGATCGGCAGCGTCAGCACCAATTTCCGCATGACCGGATCCGACAAGGTCGTGATCGAAGCCTATGACGATCCCCAGGTGGACGGCATTACCTGCTACGTGTCGCGCGCCCGCACCGGTGGCATCAAGGGCCAGCTGGGCATGGCGGAGGACCCGCCCGAGGCCTCGATCGCGTGCCGGCAGGTGGGCCCGATCGGCTTCAAGGGACCGATCAGGCAGCAGGACAATGTCTTCTCCGAGCGCATGTCGATCCTGTTCAAGGCGCTGCACGTGGTGCGCGCCGTCGACCGCAAGCGCAATACGCTGGTCTACCTGACGTATTCGGATCGCATCGTCAGCGGCAGCCCGCAGAATAGCGTGACCGCCGTACCGGTGCCGGCCGGCACGGTGATTCCGGTGAAATAACCGCGCCGGCGGCTTGTGCCGTTGTGCTGGGCTCAGGGCGCCAGCGCTGCGCTTTCCGCCTGGCAGTCGCGCGATGGCCGCACGCCCGCCGCGCGCGCGGCAGCCACTTCGCCGCGGGCCCGTTCCAGGTCGGCGCGGAAGGTCGGGTCGGCATGCAGCCGCGCCACCGTTGCTGCCGCCATGGTGCGACCCGCATTGACATCGCTCTGCCAGTGCACATTGCAAACCACGCGGCTCTGCCCGAAGGCACGGCCGCGCGCCAGTAACTCATTGGCGCGGGCCGGCTCGATCTCGGTCAGGATCAGCGCCCAGGCCCAGCCGATGGCGCTGTGGCCGGACGGGTAGGAGCCATCTTTCTCCAGCTTGGCGGCCTCGGCCTGCGTGCACATCTGGGTCTTGGTGGCAACGAAGGGGCGGGTCCGCTTGTAATGGTCCTTGGCCTTGTACGTGGACAGGCCGGCGTCGACCAGGCTGCGGCGCAGCAGGATGTTCAGGTAAGGGGTGTCTTTCTCGCTGACGGGCACGCCCAGCGCGCAGGAAAAGGCGCTGGCCGCCTGGGGGAAGGTCAGCACGGCATCTTCGGCAGCCAGTTGCCAGCGTGGCGAACCACGCAGCGAACCGGCCTGGCGCGCGGACTCTTCATCCAGCGCCAGCGCGGCCGACCCCTGCGCCGGCGGCGCGGACAGCAGCTTCAGGCTGTCGGGGCGCGCATCGGCGGCGAGGTAGCCGGCCGGCACGCCGGGACGCAACTCCGGCACCGCGGACAGGTTGGTGCCACCGGCGGCGCAGCCGGCCAGCAGCGCGGCCAGTGCTGCCGCGCCAAGGGCCCGCACGGCGTTAAACAGCAAGGGATCCGGCTTGGCTTGGTCGGTCAATTTTTGCTTCCTTGTTGGTGGGTCGGATCGATGCGGTCGCGCTGCTTGAGCTTACGCGGCTGCGTCGAACAGCTTGCGCAGGTTCGATTTCATGATCTTGCCATTGGCATTGCGCGGCAGCATCTCGTGGTAAATCAGGATGCGCACCGGCACCTTGAAGGCCGCCAGCCGCTCGCGCACGAAATGCTGCAGCTCGGCCTCGGTCGCCTGCATGCCCGGTTTCAGGCTGACCACGGCGGCCGGCTCCTCGCCCAGCGTCCGGTGCGCCAGTCCGACCACCGAGGCGTCCATGACCGCGGGGTGCTCGTACAGCGCGCTTTCCACTTCGATGCAGTAGATGTTCTCGCCGCCGCGGATCAGCATGTCCTTCATCCGGTCGACGATATAGACGTAGCCCTCTTCATCGAGCCGGGCAATGTCGCCGGTGCGCAGCCAGCCATCGACAAAGGTCTGGGCAGTGGCCTCGGGCTTGTTCCAGTAGCCGCGCACGACATTGGCGCCGCGCGCCATCAGTTCGCCGGTTTCACCGGGCGGCAGCGCCTGGCCGCGGCCGTCGACCACCTTCATTTCACCGATCGGCAGCGCGGGGCCGCTGCTGTCGGGGCGCATCACGTACTCTTCGGCGCTATGGCTGGTGAAGGTGGACGAGGTTTCCGTCATGCCCCAGCCAATGCCCGGCGCGGCCAGCGGGAACACCTCGCGGATACGCCGGACCAGTTCGGGCGAAGCAGGCGCGCCGCCATAGTTGATGTTCTCCAGCGACGACAGGTCGAAGCGGCCGCGCTTCGGATGCTCCAGGATCTGCCACGCGATGGTGGGCACGCCGCCCGCCGCGGTGCAGCGCTCGCGCTCAATCAGTTCCATGCCGCGCAGCGCGTCCCAGCGGTGCAGCAGCACGATCTTGCCGCCGGTGGCAATGGCGCCGTTGAGCACCGCCATGCAGCCGGTGACGTGAAAGAACGGCACCGCCAGCAGCATTGATTTTTGCGGCGCGGCCGGATCCGGCGCCGGCATGGGTTCGCCCCGGCGCAGCAGGTTGCGCAGCGGGCTGAAGCCGCCGGCCACCGCCACCGAGGTGGAGTTGCGATGCGTGCCCAGCGCGCCCTTCGGTTTGCCGGTGGTGCCCGAGGTGTAGAAGATGGTGGCGTCGTCGTCGGGATCGATTTCGACTGCCGGCGGCGCCTGGTCCGGCAGCGCCGCCCAGCTGGCCGAAGGGCCGATCACGCTTTCCAGCGCCGTCACGCGCGGCTCGGCCGGGGCAGTGCCCGCGCGCGATACGTAGATGCGTTCCAGCGCCGGACAGCCCGGCAGGTGTTCGAGGATCCGGTCGAGCCGCTCCGCATCGACAATCGCGATGCGGCTGCCGAAATCGGCGAGGCCATATTCCAGCTCCTGGCCGGTCCACCAGGCATTGAGCGGGGTCACGATGGCGCCGGTCAGCAGCGCGCCGTAGAACGCCACCGGCCACTCGGGCAAGTTGCGCATGGCCAGTGCCACGCGGTCGCCTTTGCGCACGCCGTCGCGCACCAGCGCCTGGGCCATGGCGACGGCGGCGCGCAGGAACGCATCGTAGGAGACGCGCTCGTCTTCGTAGACGACGAAGGTGCGCTCGGCAAACGCGCGCGTGGCCAGCAGCAGCTCGCGCAGCGTGGGCGGGGCGTTCTTCCAGACCGTGGTGGGGATGCCGCGGATCACGCGGGTTTCGGTTTCGAAGGGCGCGCCGGGCGCGGTCAGGCGGGCGTGCGCCTCGGCCAGCGACATGACCGGCCAATGGCTGGCCAACTGCGTATTGCTCGACATGGACTGCCTCCCGGAACTGCACTGCAGGTTGAGGGAAATGCAGGAAAGCGGCCGGCGCAGTCAGCGCCGGCCGCCATGCAACGCGTGCGTCAAAGGCTCAGATGGTCACGCCGCCGTCCACCACCATGGCCTGGCCGGTCATGAAGGTGCTGGCCGCGGAGGCCAGGAACACGGCCGCGCCGGCGATTTCGACGGGCTCGCCGATGCGGCGCAGCGGGGCGCCCTGGGTGGACTGCTTGTAGCGCTCGGGATCCTCCCACAGCGCACGGGCGAAGTCGGTCTTGATCAGCCCGGGGGCGATGCAGTTCACGCGCACATTGTGCGGCCCGAACTCGACCGCCAGGTTGCGCGCCAGCTGGAAGTCGGCAGCCTTGGAAATGTTGTAGACGCCGATGGTGGGCGAGCCGCGCAGGCCGCCGATCGACGACACGATGATGATCGAGCCGTCCTTGCGGTCGATCATCTGCGGCGCCACCATCTGGATCAGCCAGTGGTTGGAGATGACGTTGTTGTCCAGCACCTTGCGGAACTGGTCGTCCGACACGCCGCTCATCGGCCCGTAGTACGGGTTGGACGCGGCATTGCAGACCAGTACGTCGATCTTGCCGAAGGCGCGGTTGGTCTCGTCGACCAGGTGCTGCAGGTCTTCCTTTGAAGAGATGTTGGCCGCGACCGCAATCGCGGTGCCGGCGCCATGGCGGGCGTTGATGGCATCCACCACTTCCTGGCAGGCCTCGGCCTTGCGCGAGGAAATCACCACCTTGGCGCCCTGTACGGCCATCTGCTCGGCGATGGCGCGGCCGATGCCGCGCGAAGAGCCCGTGACGACGGCAACCTTGCCCGTCAGATCGAACAATGACATGGAGTCTCCTGTATGGCTGCGCCGGCGTCAGCGGTGCTGGCCGGCTTGTGCTGGCGGCGGGGTGCCGCGCTATCGTGCTGCAGACGCCCGAAAGGCGTTGTCGCCGGGACATTATGTGGCGCGGCCATTGCCGAGTCCACAGCGCTGGGTGGCGGTTACCGGCCTTATCAGCATTCTTTCTGCGGGCAATGCGCGCCGTGCATGGAGCCGATGCTGCATCGCGCAAGCGCGCTTCAGCTGCCCGCGGATGCCGTCGCAGCCGCCAGCAAGCGGGGCAGCGTGGCCCTCAGGTCGTTGCGCAGGGCCTCGTCCAGCAGGATGCCAAAACGGTCTGACAGGGCCTGCACCACGGCGTCGGCATGCTGCAGTTGCGTGCGGCGCACGCTGCCGTCGGGGGCGCGCTCGGCCAGTTCGCCGTTGGCCAGCGTCACCCGCGTGCCGCCATCGGTGCGCGCGGCCATCAGGCGCTGCAGGAAGACACTGTCGGGGTGCGTCGAGACATACCAGTTGCGCGCCACGAAATCGATCCATGGCTGCGGCGTCAGGTCGAAACGGTACACCGGTAACCAGCCCGCGTCGCCATGCGCCTGCAGGTCGTAGCTGTGGAATGCGGCGGTCGCAGCTTGCGCCGGGGAGGGCGCAAGCCGATAGGGAAAGCCGTCGTCGGCCGGCTCGGACAGCGGCATCGCGCGGAACGGCGTGGGGCCGCCGAAGCCGACATCGGCCAGATAGCTGCGGTGCGCCACTTCCACGCGCAGCAGCATGTGCGAGGTCATGGTCGGGACGTCGTCCGGCACGCCCCAGCGCACGCGCGCGGCCAGCGGCGTCACCATATAGCCGAGCGCGCCGAGCCCGGCGCCAAGCAACGTATTGAGTTCAAAGCAGTAGCCGCCGCGCCGGCGGGTGACCAGCTTGTCGAACACGGCATCCAGGTCGATGCGCACCGGGCGGCGCAGCAGTGGGTCGACGTTCTCGAACGGAATGCTGGCCAAGTGCGCGCCCAGCACGGCATCCAGCGCTTGCAGCGTGGGCGACGGCGGCGCGGCGATGCCGAGCCGCGCCAGCCAGGCGTCCAGTTGGGCGGCGTCCAGGGTAGTCATGGGTTGCGGGGCTCCGGTACGGTGCGGTCAGTTGAGCGCTTCCAGCGCGGGCAGATCGAGCAGTTCGATGCCGCCATATTGAAGACGCAGCAGGCCCTGCGCTTCCAGGTCGCGCAGCGCGTGGTTTACGGTCTGGCGCGACAGGCCCAGCATCTGCGCCAGCTGCTCTTGCGCAATGCGCACGCGCCGCGTAGCCACCGCGTGCGGCAGATTGCCGTAGCCATGGGCCATCGCGGCCAGCCGCCGCGCGACACGCGCCGCCGGCGGTAGCAACTGCGCTTCCTCGACATAGTGGAAGGCTTCGCGCGTCTTGGCTGCCAGCAGTTGCCCGAACGCCTGCCACCACGCCGGCTGCTGCGCGAGGCGCTGCGCCAGCGCGGCGCGCGGCACATGCCACAGCGTGGCGGCGGTGGCCGCGCGCGCGTCATGGGTGCGCGGCAGTCCATCGAACAGGCAGATCTCGCCGAACCAGGTGCCGGGTTCCAGCAGGCCCAGCACCGCGGCCTTGCCCGATGCGGCGCTGGCGTGGATCTGCATGGTGCCGCTGGCGACACAATACAGGCCATCGAAGCGATCGCCGCGCGCGAACAGGGTCTCGCCGGCGACCAGCCGGCGCAGGCCGCCGTCGTCCACCAGCGCCTGGCGCAGCGCCGGCGGCAACTGGCTGAACCACGCGCCAGCGCGCACCGCGGCAAGTGGGTCGCTGCATGGCAGCGTCGGACTGGACATCATATCGGCGGGCTGCGCCTTGGGGTGGTGGGGGAGGAGAGCGCGCTGTGGCGGGCTCGCCGGTCGCATGCCGGTCTCCGTTCTCGGCACCTGGCGGAATGTCAAAAACCTGACAGACCGGCCGATGCACGCCCACTACTATAAATCCACCTCGCGCCCGCCGCGCGCGCACCACCGCGAAGTCCAGGAGACGCCCGTGAAAACCCTGATCGAACATCTCGCCAACTACGCCGCCTACCATCGCGACCCGCGCAATGTCTTCACCCATTTCGTCGGCATCCCGATGATCGTGCTGGCCGTGACCACGCTGCTGGCACGGCCGGCACTGGCTCTGGGCGATGGCAGCGCCGTGCTGACGCCGGCCATGCTGCTGTATATCCTGTCGTGCCTGTTCTACCTGCGCTTGTCGCTAGGCTTCGGGGTGGCGATGGCGCTGATCCTCGCGTTGTTCCTCTATGCTGGCGCGCATATCGCGGCGATGCCGACGGGCTGGTGGCTCGCGCTCGGCATCGGCCTGTTCGTGGTGGGATGGGTGATCCAGTTCATCGGTCACTATTACGAAGGACGCAAGCCCGCCTTCGTCGATGACCTGGTCGGCCTGCTGATCGGCCCGCTGTTCCTGGTGGCCGAAACGGCCTTCGCGCTGGGGCTGGCGCGCGATACGCGCGACGCCATGGCCGCCCGCGCGCACTGATCAGGGCTGCCCGACCGGCAGCCGCAGACGGGCGGCCAGACCGCCCAGCGGGCGCGATGCCAGCCCCAGGCTGCCGTCATACAGGCGGCGATCTCCGCAACGTCATCCGGACCGGCCGCATCGCGGCGGCGGTACCGCTGTCGCTGCTGAGCGTGGCGTTGATCGCGTTCGGAGCGCTCGCCGCCCGGCGCGTTGCTGGCGATCTGCAGCGGGGATTGAGCGCGAACGGTAGCGTCCAGACGCATGCACAGCGTCGCGCGCCGGGCTTCGTCGCTGCGGCCGCGCGTGCCAAAGCGGGGGGACGTAGGCCGTTTTCGCGCTGCACTGAGGCAAAGCCGCGACAAAACCCGGGGTTTTCACCGGGTTTTGCGCTTCGCGTGCATGAAAACCCCTTGACTTACGGTACTTTCCGCTATGATTCAGTGGGCGTCGATCAGGCGATTGCGCAACGCTCCGTAGCAGCGCATCAGACCTGCCGGCATCCATCTGTTCAACCTACGAATATCGATATGGCGACCAAAGCGAAACCGACCGCGAAGACTGCAACCAAGCCCGCCGCCAAGAAGGCTGCGGCAACCAAGGCACCCGTGAAGGCTGCCGCCAAGAAGGCCACGCCGGCCAAGAAGGCTGCTCCCGCCGCTGCGCCCGTTGCGCGCCCGCTGAAGGACACCTTCAACAAGTCGAGCCTGGTCGCTCACCTGGTAGCTCAGACGGAACTGGAACCCAAGACCGTGAAGACGGTGCTGGCCCATCTGGAAAACACCATCGTCAGCGCGCTGAACAAGAAGGGCGCAGGCGAGTTCACGCTGCCCGGGCTGCTGAAGGTCACGGCGCAGCAAGTGCCGGCCAAGAAGAAGCGCTTCGGCAAGGACCCGTTCACCGGTGAAGAGCGTTGGTTCCCGGCCAAGCCGGCCAGCGTCAAGGTCAAGGTCCGTCCGCTGAAGAAGCTGAAGGACGCCGCAGCCTGATCTGCACCAGTTGTCTGAAAGAAAAGGAGCCGCTTGCCGGCTCCTTTTTTTATGGCCGCCGGCATCAATCCGGCTGCGTTTAATCCAGGTCAAGTCGGTGGCCATGTTCGCCACCTAGAATCCACTACGTCATGGGTGCGGGGGCGCTCCCCATGACAGAGCTTCCGGAGTCTTCCTGAAGCTTCCGCCCGCGGCCGCAACGGCCGCGGGCTTTTTATTGGCCGCGCGATGCGGCGGCAATCAAGCCACCACTTGCTTGGCGTAGGTTGCGCGCGCCATCTCGCACACTTCTACGGACACCTGCACATTCTGTCCGGTGCCGCCGCCCGAGCGCACGGCTTCGGCGATCACGTCGCAGACGGCCTGCGCCAGTGACTGGCGGACGGCGGTATCGCGCCCGTCCAAGATCGACAGGCGCGCATGGACAAAGGCGCGCTCGACGGCATCGATGCCCTGGCGGTAGGTCGACAGCGTGATACAGCGCGACTTGATATCCGCTTCCTGGAACTGTCCGGAAGCCAGCAGGGCGGCATTCGCCTCATCCAGCAATTCTTCCTGCGAGCAGTTCAGGCGAGTGTTTTCAGTCAGTTCGATGACGAGGTGAGGCATGGCGGGTCCTGGCACAAAGCTCCGGCATGGGGCCGGCGACAGCGAGCATGATACGGGATCGCCGGGCCCGGTACGCCAGACCCACGCAGCGGGCCAGCCGGTATCGCGCGTTGAGGGTCATCGGATGCAAAACGGGGCGCCCATGGGCGCCCCGCGGGGAACTGCAAGGCAGCGGCAGCTCAGGCGTGGACGGCCGTCACTTCGCGTGCCGGTGCCAGCGCACTGCCGAAGCGGGCGGGGTTGTCCCGCGCCAGTTGCTGCAGTTGCGCCAGCTTGGCCTTGAGCCCGGCATCCAGCTTCGGCGCCGGCATCACCGTCGAGGGGCAGGCGACGCCCAGGATATCCAGAGCCTGCTGGAAGTTTTCCAGGGTCAGGCCCACGGCGGGGTCGACCGTGACCAGATGCTCGCGCAGGGCCTCGGGCATCGACCCCGCCGGGGCGCAGGACAGGATCACGTAATGGCCCGGGCGCGCGCCCTGGGCGAAAAACGCTTCGATCTCGGCGCCGTGGCCGCCTGCGGCCGGCGGCGTCATGGCTTCGACCTGCAGGTCCAGTTGCTGCAGGATGGCCGCCGGCGTGCCCCGGCGCCAGGCATCGGATACCACCACACGGGCGCCAGCCACGCCGAACAGCCTGCGGACCAAGCCAAGGGCGACCGGGTCGAAGAACCTGACGTCGCGCGGCGTGCCCGAATCCGGAATGCCGCCGAGGCGGGCGCGGGAGCGGTCGGAGTACAGGACGCCGGGTACGTCCAGCATGATGAGTCGTTCAGCCATGGTTTCCTGAGCAGGTGCCAGTTCAGTTGGTGTGAAGCAAGATTACTCGCCGGAACCGGGCTGTCACGTTACCGGGGCTGGTTCAGTTGCAACATATCTGTAACTTCGTCGCGGAAGACGTAAATGCGGGTTACGTCGTCATGACAAATGTTTCGACCCGACACATCTTTCCCGCAGCCGCGAGGTCAGGGCTGCTGGAAGCGAAAGCGTGCGACGTCTGCGGCCAGCGCGGCGGCCTGCTGGTCGAGCCGCGCCGCCTGGCCGGCCAGTTCGTCGACCAGCGCAGCATTCTGCTCGGCTGTCTGGCGCAGTTGCGCTGCGGCCTGCCTGGCGCCCTGCACGCTGTCGGCCTGCTCGTCCGCGAGCGTGCGCAGTCCCTCGGCCAGCGCATGGCTGTGGCCCACCGTCGCGGCAATCCGGTCCATCGCCGCCACGACGCTGCCGCTCAGGCTGGCGCCTTGCTGGATCTCGTGCGTGGCATTGCCGACGATGCCGCCAATCTCGCGCGCCGCGTCGGCGCTGCGCTGCGCCAGCGCGCGCACTTCCTGCGCCACCACCGCAAAGCCGCGGCCTGCCGGGCCCGCGCGCGCCGCTTCCACGGCGGCGTTCAGTGCCAGGATATTGGTCTGGAACGCGATGCTTTCGATCACGCCCACAATCTCTGCGATATGGCGCGAATGGCCATGCAGCGCATCCATCGCGCCGCGCATGCGTTGCACCACGGCTGCGCCGTCATCGGTGGCGGCGCGTGCCGCGCTGGCCATCTCGCTCGATTCCGTGGCCTGCGCATGCGCGGCGGCCACGTGCGCCGCCAGCGCCTGCATGCGGTCGGTGGTTGCGTCGAGGGCACTGGCTTGCTGCTCGGTTCGTGCCGACAGGGCCTGGTTGCCCGCCGCGATCTGCTGGCTGGCCGCGGTGATCTCGTGGGCGCTGGCCTGGATGCGTGCCAGCACGCCGGCCAACTGGTCGCGCATGCCGGCCACATGGTGCAGCATGCTGCTGTGGTCCGAAGGGCGCAGCGCGATCGGGGCGGTCAGGTCGCCCGCCGCAATGCGCCGGGCGATGTCGGCGGCATCGCGCGGCTCGCCGCCCAGTTCGGCACGCAGGCTGCGCGCCGCAATCGCTGCCAGCGCGGCGGCGGCGAGCAGGCTGGCGCCGAGCAGCGCCGCCATCCAGGCCTGCGCGCGCAGCTGGCTGGTGGCCACGCTGGCGACCGTAGCGGCGGCCTGCTGCTCCTGCTGGCGGCGTACCGCCTCAACCTGGTGGCTGAGCCGCTGCAGCTGCTCGGTGACGAAGTGGCCGTCCACCGAGACCGCGCTGTCGAACTGCAACGGATCCAGCGGCTGCTTGCGCAGCAATGCCACGTAGGCCTGCGCCAGTTCGCTGGCGCGCTGGCGTTCGCGCAGCAGTGGCGCCGCCTGCGCCGGCGCGGCACGGTGCACGCCGGCCAGTGCCGCGTCCAGTTGCGACAGGGCCGCCGCCATCTCGTCGGCGGCGCCGTCGCGCTCGGCGCTGCTGGTGGCCATGGTCAGCGCCAGCTGGGCCCGCCCGAGCGCCGCCAGCGCTGATTGCGCCCGCT
Source organism: Cupriavidus sp. H39 (assembly GCF_050271075.1). NCBI lineage: Bacteria > Pseudomonadati > Pseudomonadota > Betaproteobacteria > Burkholderiales > Burkholderiaceae > Cupriavidus > Cupriavidus sp. H39. The sequence continues at coordinate 1,940,651 of NZ_CP189846.1, read as the reverse complement.
CCGCCGAGATCGCGCCGTGCATGTCGTGCTGGTACAGGGTATCGGTGCGCGCCTTGATCGAGACCAGGTTGGCGATGCCAGTCAGACCGACCGCGGCGCCAAACAGGTAGACCAGGGCAAAGGCGACGCACAGGCGCGCCACCAGTGGCAGGCGGCCCAGCCGGGCCAGCCCGCGCGCGGGCGCAACGGCCCGACGGTGGCCGGGCAGGGATGTCTTGAACACTTGCAACACGGAGATGACTCCAGACGGGCGCGCCGGCCTGACCGGCCTGCGGCACCCGGGCTTGACCCGATTCGCGGCTGGCGCTGCCCTCTATACGGGACAGTCGCAGCGGCGCACGGGATCGTCGTCGATCAACGTGACGCCGACGTGACATAGGCGCAAGATGGACTGTCATCGCGCTGTCATGTGGATGTCATGCAATGTGGGCCGCGCTGCGCCCCTGATCGCTGCCGCACCATCCCCCGCTTGCTCCTATGAATGGCCTGACTGTCGCCACGCTCCAGCATGATCCCGCGCCCGACGCTGCCGGCATTGCCCCAGACGAGACCGTGTTTGCGCCGGTGCGCCTGCCGCCGCTGCATGCCGTGTTCCAGCCCATCGTGCAGGCAGACAACGGCGCCATCCTCGGCTATGAAGCGCTGATCCGCGGTCCGGTGGGCTCCCCCTGGGCGGCGCCGGACGCGTTGTTCCGGCTGGCGCAAGGCGTCCGCGCCACCATCGCGCTGGAGGTGGAAGCGGCGCGCACCGCGCTGGTCGCGTGGCGCAGCTTCGACCTGCCCGGCAAGCTCTTCCTCAATTTCAGCCCGCAGACCTTGCGCCACCTGCTGGCCGACCGGGGGCGCCTGATGGCGGCCTTGCTCGAAGCCGGCATGGCACCGTCGCGGCTGGTGATCGAGGTCACCGAACAGACGCCCATCGGTGACGCAGTCAGCTTCGGCATGGCCATGGCGGTGTTGCGGGAACTCGGCATGCAGTACGCGCTGGATGATTTCGGCACCGGGCATGCCAACCTGGACTTGCTTGCCCACCTGTCGCCGCATTTCGTCAAGATCGACAAGTCGCTGGTGCGCGGCATCGCGTCCTGTTCGCGCCGGCTGGAGATCCTGCGCGCACTGCTGCGCATGATGAGCGCCTTTGGCGGGCGCGTGATCGCCGAAGGCATTGAAGACGAAGATGAACTGGCCGTGGTGCGCGACCTGGGCGTGACCGGCGCCCAGGGCTATTACGTGGGACGGCCCGTGGCGCAACCGGTGGCGCAGGCCGCCTTGCACGTGCGGCAGGCGCTGGCATCGCGCCGCATTGCCGTGTTTCCGCAGATGGTGCGCTCCGGCTGGTCGGGCATCACCGCGGGAAGGCTGGTGCGGCCGGCGCCGACGGTGTCGCCTGCGGCCAGCAACGATGCGGTGCTGCGCACCTTCCAGGACCAGCCCGACCTGCAGGCCGTGGCGGTGGTCAATGATGAAGGGCGGCCGCTGGCCATCATTGGCCGCCAGGCGTTTATCGACCGCTACGCGGCGCCGTTCCACCGCGAGCTCTATGGCAAGAAGGCGTGCATCGCCATGGCCAGCCGCGATCCGGCGTGCTTTGACCAGCGTGCCAGCCTGGAGGACATGGCGCAGATCCTGTCGGGCGAGAACACGCGTCCGCTGGCCGAGGGTTTCGTGATCACCGACCAGGGCCGCTATATCGGGCTTGGCACCGGCGCGGACCTGATCCGGGCAATCACCGAGGTGCGCATGGAAGCGGCGCGCTACGCCAATCCGCTGACCTTCCTGCCGGGCAATATCCCGCTGAACCAGCATATCGAGCGCCTGATCGAGGCCGCCAGCGAGTTCCATGCCTGCTATGTCGACCTGAACCACTTCAAGCCGTTCAACGACAAGTACGGCTACTGGAAAGGCGACGAGATGCTCAAGGGCGCGGCCGCGATCCTGGCCGAGGCGTGCGACCCGGCCCGCGATTTCCTCGGGCACGTGGGCGGCGACGATTTCCTGGTGCTGTACCAGAGCGGCGACTGGGCCGAGCGCATGCGGGCTGCGATCCTGCGCTTCAACGATGCGGCGCGCGCCATGTATGCGCCGCCGGACCGCGCCGCCGGCGGCATGCATGGCGAAGACCGGCACGGGAGGCCGGTGTTCTTTCCGCCGGTATCGATGGCGGTGGGCGTGGTGTGCGTCAGTGGCGAGGGCGTGGCCGGCCTGCAACGGCTGGGCAGTCAGCAGATCGGCACTGCGGCGGCCGCTGCCAAGCGCGAGGCCAAGCGCTCGCCGACGGCATGGCCGTGCTCGACTTCCTGGCGCTGTCGGCGACCCTGCCGGCATAGCGTGCCTCAGCTGCCTGAGGGCTCGGGCACGGTGGTCCGGGTTGCCGCTTTTGGCAGCCTGGGCGCGATGCGCTCTTCGAGCACGTCAAGCCGGTAGCCGTGCGCGTAGACCACCGTGATGACGATGCCGTTGGCCACGCCGATGCGCAGCGTCTTGCGCAGGCGCGAGATCAGTCCCGCCAGCGCCCGCGACAGCGGTGGCAGTTCGTGCCGCCAGATCGCCTGCTGGATGCGCTCGCTGGCCAGCACGCGGCCGACGTTGGAAAACAGCATCATGGCCAGATCGAATTCCTTCGGCGTCATGGCGATGCGCTCGCCGTGGAGCGTGGCGAAGCGCCCCATGCTGTTCAGTTGGTAAGGGCCGGCCTGCACCACCAGGCCCTGGCGCACGCGTTCGCCGGTAACGCGCCGACGCAATGCCGTGATGCGCGCCATCAGCACGCGCCCATTGAGCGGGCGGCACACGTAGTCGTCGGCGCCCGCATCGAGCGCGTCGACCAGTTTGTCTTCGCTGTTGTCGGCAGCCAGCAGGATGATGGGCACGTCGCCCGAGCGGGCGCTGCGGACCGCGCGCACCACTTCCAGGGCCGGCAGGTCCGACACGGCATCGTCGATCAGCAGCATGTCGTAAGGCTCCTGGCTGACACGGAGGATCAGCTCCCGTCCGGTCTCGAACACGCGGCAACGGAAACCGGTGCCCTCAAGCAGTTCGGCCACGGTACGGAGTTGGGGCGAAAAGCCCATGAGCAGCGCAATATTCATCGAAGGCGGACCACAGGGCAGGATACGGGCAGAAACGGGAAAGCGGCCACCAACGATCGGGCCGCAGAAGGCGAACGGCAGCGCCGCGCCCAGCCAGAAAGCGTATTAAAAGTGCAGTCGGAAAAACAATCAGACATTGCTGAAATATCTGTCGATTTTCTTGATTCGCCCGGCGTGAGCCGTCGGCATCAGGGAGGTCGAGGCCGGCTCGCGGACGCTACGGAAAGTTGTCCACAGTTCCTGTGGACAAGCGGGGGGACGATGCCCTGACAGCCGCCTGGCATGGTCATGCCATCGGCGTGCCAAAAAAGAAGGCAGCGCTGGCAGACGAATGGCAGCCGGCGCCTACAACCAGACCGCGCTGTGCCAAAATAGCGCGCATCGCGACCCGGTCAGGGGACACAAGCCCACCCGATGCTGCAGAGCCCAAGCGTCATCGCCATCATCGTGCTGGCCTTTCACGTCGTAGGCGTGGTGGCCGCGCTGCATGCCGTCATGACGGTGCGCACCGCGCCGGGCGCGATTGCCTGGGCAGGCTCGCTGCTGATGATGCCGTACTTCACCCTGGTGCCTTACCTGATCTTCGGGCGCAGCACCTTCGCCGGCTATGTCGATGCGCGCCGCTTCAACGACGACCGGCTGCGCGAGATCCGCCACGGCATGACGCCGCGCGAGCGCGAAGCCCGCAGCGCCTGCGTGGTCCACGCGCCAGTCCAGGCCTGCATGCGGGCGCTGCCGCGCCTGACCGGCATGCCGTGCCTGGCCAACAACGATGTGCGGCTGCTGATCGACGGCGAGCAGACCTTCGAAGCCATCTTTTCCGCCATGGCGCGCGCCAAGCAGGTATTGATCGTGCAGTTCTTCATCGTCCACGATGATGCGCTGGGCCAGCACCTGCAGGCGCTCATGTGCGAGCGCGCGCAAGCCGGCGTCAAGGTGTACTTCCTGTTCGACCGCATCGGCTGCCACGCTATGTCGCGCCGTTACGTGCGCACGCTGCTCGATGCCGGTGTCGAGGCCAAGGCGTTTTCCACGCACCGCGGCTTCGTGAACCGGTTCCAGCTCAACTTCCGCAACCACCGCAAGCTGGTGGTCGTCGACGGCTGCGAAGCGTTCGTCGGCGGCCACAATGTCGGCGTCGAATACCTGGGCCAGCGTCCGCCGCTGGCGCCCTGGCGCGACACCCATATCGCGCTGCGCGGCAGTGCCGTGCTGGACTTGCAGATGGCCTTTGCCGAAGACTGGTACTGGGCCGCGCGCGAGGTGCCGCATCTGCTGATGCCGCCGCCGGAGGCGGGCGGGCGCATGACTTGCCAGGTGGTTCCGTCGGGGCCGGCCGATGCGCAGGAAACCTGTTCGCTGTTCTTTGTCGAGGCGATCCAGGCGGCGCGGCACCGCGTGTGGATCACGTCGCCGTATTTCGTCCCGGACGAAGCCGTGTTCGCGGTGCTGCGGCTGGCGGTACTTCGCGGCGTGGACGTCCGCATCCTGATCCCGGCCCGGCCGGATCATCTGGTGGTCTATGCCGCCTCCACGCTCTACGCCCACCAGGCCATTGCCGCGGGCATCAAGATCTATCGCTACCAGCCTGGCTTCCTGCACCAGAAGGTGATCCTGATCGACGACGAGGCCGCCGCGATCGGCACCGCGAACCTGGACAACCGTTCCTTCCGTCTGAATTTCGAGCTAATGGTGATGACTGCCGACGCGGGCTTTGCGGCGCAAGTGGCGGCAATGCTCGAGGCCGATTTCGCGCAAGCCCGTCGGGTCGGGCTGGACGAGTTCCTCGCGGCGCCGGCCCCGCTGCGGGTGGCGATGCACGTCGCCAAGCTGTTCGCGCCGATCCTCTGACACGCGCGCTTGCAGCTGTCAGCGTCCTTGCCATCGTCGATGCAACAAGTCTGTGACGGTTTGATTGTGTACACTGTTCACTATAAGACTCTGCACATCATGAACCGTCATTCGTTTTCCAGGAGGCCCGCATGAACCGGGAAGCCTCCGCACCGCCCGGGCGGGCGACCTACCGCCATGGCGACCTGCGCCGCGCGCTGCTCGACGCCGGCATCGACCTGGCGCGCGAGGGCGGCCCTGACGCCATCGTGCTGCGCGAAGCGACGCGGCGCGCCGGCGTGGTGCCCAATGCCGCGTACCGCCATTTCTCCAGCCGGCAAGACCTGCTGCAGGCGGTACGCGCCTCGGCCTTGTCTTCGCTGGCGATTGCCATGGAGGCCGAGATCGGCGGGCTGCGCCCGGGGCGCGGTGCCGCCGCGCATGCGCGCGCCTGCCTGCGCGCGGTCGGCACGGGCTATCTCCGTTTTGCCCTGACCGAAACCGGCTTGTTCCGCACCGCATTCTCGGTACCGGACGAAGTCGAGGACGACGCGGACCCGGCCAAGGCGGGTAACAGTGGCCTGAACCCGTTTCAACTGCTGGGCGCGGCGCTGGACCAACTCGTGGAAGCGGGAGTGCTGCCGGGGGAGCGCCGGCCGGGCGCCGAATACCTGGCGTGGTCGGCGGTGCACGGCCTGGCGATCCTGCTGATCGACGGTCCCCTGCGCAGCCGCGCCAGCGAGCAGGCGGAGGTGCTGGGCCAGCGCGTGCTCGAGATGGTCGAGAAGGGCCTGTAGCGAGGGCCTGTGTCTGCAGCCGCTGCATAAAAAAATGCCACGATGGCGGGGACCATCGTGGCAACGCAAGGAGCCAGGAAGGGGGGCAACCTGGCTCTGTCGGGCACCCAGGGTCGGGTGCAAGAACAATGTATTCCGTTGTTTCTCATGTGAATATCGGACACTTCTTAAATATGCCTTTTGTTTTGTCCCGATATAGGCACCTGAACGCCTATGGCTTGCCCCGGGTGCGTCACGCCGGGACGGCATGCGGAATGCAGGCCCTGCCGCGCGGTCTAACTTCCGTACCTGGCAGTTCCCGCAGGCTGAACGCTGATGGTGGGGAGGGCATCATGCAATACGGTATCGGAGTGATCGTCGTTGCGACCGCCATGGCGGGGTGCGTGGCGTATCCGTATGCCAGCGACCCGTATCCGGCATATCCCGTCTACACGGCGTCGACGCCGTACTACCAGGCCTACCCGGCCTACCCAGCCTATCCGGCGTACGGCTATCCTTACTACCGCCCGTGGCCTGCCTATGGCAGCTTCGCCTTCATCTATGGCGGCGGCGGATACGGTGGTCATCACTGGCACGGCAACGGCCACCACGGGCACGGTGGCTGGCATGGCGGCGGGCATGGTGGTGGCGGCGGAAGGGCGCGCTGAGCCGCAGGCGCCAGGATAGCAATGCTGTGCCGACAGGGTTACCATCGGCTCACGTTCGCCAACGGAGCTTTATCGCCATGAGCAAGCCCGCACCGAAGCCACAGCCCCAGCCGCGCACGCCCGCGCAGCAGCAATCCCGGGACGAACTGATCGAGCGTGAGCTGGATGAGGCGCTGAAGGACACCTTCCCCGCCAGCGACCCGGTCGCGGTTGATACTGACGGGCCGCGCCGGCCCGGCAAACCGAAGCCGGGGAAGTAAAAGCTTGCGGGCGCGCTAGGGCAGCTGGCGCAGCTGCCCGATCACGGACATCAGCCGCCCGTGCGCGACGATGACACCGGACTCGTCCTGCAGCGCTTCCTGGTAGCGCTTGCGGAACGCGGCATCGGCGCCGTCGCTGAAGAGTTTTTCGGCGGCGCGCCCGACGGCACGGCAGGTGTCGTCGTGGTGTTCCTTGGCTTCCAGCTCTTCGTCGATTTCGATGATCAGGCGCGACAGCGGGTCGAGCCAGCGGAAGTAGTTGTCTTCAGTCACCAGTTGCACAAACAGGCCGGCCGGTATCGGACCGTTCAGCCGTTCATACTGCGCCCGGTCATAGCCGATAACTTCCTTGTGAACCTGCAGCAGGGCTGCGCGCAGGGCCTTCAGCCCTGAGCGGCGCGTTTCCTGCGTGGCGAGGAATTGTTCGTTGGGCATGCCCATCTCCGCGTTTCCACTTGATCGGGTCCGGGCAGCGGTGCGTCGTTGCGCGCCTGTACCGCCAGCGCTTGCGCCGCGGTGACTGTCTGCCGGATTTTCCGCGCGCGGCGTCCAGCCTGTGCCGGCACTGTCCCGCGCGCCTGCCAGTATAGGCAGGCCCCGCAGGGCGAGCCAGAGGCGCCGGCTAGCGAAATACCCGTATTTGCGCCGGCCCCGGCGCATGGTTGGCGGACATGGCGAGTCGCTCAGGGGCCCTCGCTGGCATCCGGCGCCAGCAGGTCCGCCGCGCGGGAGCGCCGAGCGTCGGCCGCGCGGAAATAACGGACCACCGTCGATACGCTGGCATGGCCGGTCATGGCCATGGTTTCGGCCAGCGGCACCTGCTGTGCCGCGGCTTCCGTGACAAACCCCGAGCGCAGCGAATGCGCGGAATAGTCGCCGTCCAGCCCCGCCAGCGCGCAACGCGCCTTGACGATGCGGCTGACCGCCGCATCCGACAAGCCTTCTCCCACATGCCCGCCGCGGCGGATGCGCCGAAACAGTGGGCCGTGGCCGATCCCCGCGGCGGACAGCCATGCCTCGAGGGCCTGTCCGGCAGCGCCTGTGACGGGCTTGGCGATCTCGGAGCGCTCGCTGCCTGACTGATTGGTTTTTGACCACCCCAGCACATAGACAAAATCTCCCGGGCCCACGCGCGTGAGGTGGTCCATGGTGGCGCGCGCGACCTCCGAGCGGCGGCGTCCGCCGCTGGCCCACGCGAACAACAGCAGCGCGCGGTCGCGCAACCCGGCCAGCGAGCCATCGCAGGTATCGAGCAGGCGCAGCAACGGCGCACGGGTGAGCGCGGCCTTGCGTGCCTGGCGGTGGCCGCGACGCGCGTAGGCGCGGCGGGTGCTGGCCATCAGTTCGCGCACGCTGGCATCGGCGCACGGGTTAGGCAGGCCCTGCAGCCGGTGGGCCTTGGCGATGACCGCGAGCCGGTGGGTCAGCGTGGACAGCGCGGGCGGGCCGGGTCGCGCCTTGCATCCTGCAGCGACCAGCGCCTGGTCGATTGCCGCAGGCATCTCGCAGACGGGGCCCTGCTGCGTCTGGCGCGTGGCGTGGTCGACGATGAACTGGATAACGACGGCAGGCGCAAGCGGAAGCCGCACCGGCTGCCGGTAGCGCAGGGCATACCAGGCCGACCAGTAGCGCAATGCGGACCGGTAGCTGGCCACGGTGTTTTGGGACTCTCCCTCTTGACGCAACGCGTTGGCCGCCTGCTCGGCGAGAGGATCCAGTTGGGACGTGCGGAGCGGGGCCGGTAAGTCGACATCAGCGGGAATCGGTGGGAAATAGGCCTCGTGGGCGTCTCGGATGCGTATCATATGGGATATGATGTATGCTGTACTATATCATACAATAACGAGGGATAACGCTCGATAAGCCTTCATTATCGAACCTTATTTGTGACTTTCCAGGAAATTGCCGGATCTCAAATGGAACCGCTCCGCAGCCGAGGCATCACCCGCGACGACGTCTGGCAAGCCGCCGACAGCCTGCTCAAGACGGGCCAGCGGCCGACCATCGAACGTATCCGCCTGCACCTGGGGCGCGGCTCGCCGAACACGGTCAGCCCGCACCTGGATGCATGGTTTGCCGCGCTGGGCGGGCGGATCCAGGACCCGCAGGGGTTCGCGCCAGCGCCCGGCTGCCCTGAGCCGGTCACCGAAGCCGCACGCTATCTGTGGGAGGCGGCGCTGCAGAGCGCCAGGACCGCGGCCGAGGCCGCGTTGGCACAGCGGGAAGCGGCGCTGGCGACAGCCAACGCAGCGCTGCAGCAGGAGCGCGAAGCGCTGGCGCAGGAACGTCAGGTCATGCAGGCGCGGCTCGACGGCGCGGAGGCTGCCCTGGCCGAACTGACGCGGGCGCGCGACGAGGCGGCGGAGCGCGCGGCGCGCGCCGAAACGGCTGCGGCCGCGTGGCAGCAGCAAGCCGAAGCGCTGCGCGCCGGGCATGCGTCAGCGCTGGCCGCGCGCGATGCCATGCAGAACGATTTCGACGCTCAGCGGGCAGCCTGGGACCAGGAGCGCGAAATGCTGACGCAGCGTACTGCCGCCAACGAGCGCCGTATGGCGCTGGAACTGGATGCGGCGCGCGTGGCAGCCAGGGAAGCGCAAAAGCTGCTTGAAGCCGAACGCAGGGCGGCGGTCGAGCGCTTGACCCGAGCCGCCGAGGCGGCGTCGCGCCAGGGCAGCGAAATGACCCAGCTGGGCCAGGCGATCGCGGTGCTGGAAGAGCGGGTACGCCAGCGGGAAAGCCTGCTTGCGGAGTACCGGGAGCAGGCTGGCACCGCGCCGGCTGGGCCCGCAGCCGCGGGGACGCCACCGCGGCGCAGCCGTCCGGCCCGCATTGCGCTGTCCGCCGGCAAAGGGCGACGGCGCGGCCGCATGCTGTAGCGAAGCGGTTGCCGCTACGCGGCAGGGCATTCGCCGGCCAAGCCGATACTGTATATTTATACAGTTTTCGTCGTCTTTGTGGTTGTGTCCGCCCCCGTCCCGCCCCCTCCTGTTACGCCCGCACCGGCCACTGCGCCGGCGCCGCCCCGGTACGTCGTCGCCGTCCGTGCATTGTGCGAGTTCACCGCCAAGGCGGGCGACCTGGACCTGCGCTTCGTGCCGACGCCGTCGGCGCAAGAGGGGATGGCAGGGCATGGCGTCGTGACGGGCCGTCGCGGTGCGGGCTACCAGGCGGAACTGGCGCTGTCCGCGGATTTCGGTCCGCTCCATGTCCGCGGCCGTGCCGACGGCTACGATGCGGCTGCCAACCGGCTCGAAGAAATCAAGACGGTCCGCGGCGATGCCGCCGTGCCGGACAACCACCGCCATCTGCACTGGGCGCAAGCCAAGATCTACGGCTGCTTGCTGTGCCGCAAGCTGGGGCTGCCCGGGCTGGACATCGCGGTGGTCTATTTCGACATCGTCAGCCAGCGCGAACACCCGGTGGTGGCGCATTTCGACGCGCCGGCGCTCGAGGCGTTTTTTGTCCAGTCCTGCGAGCGCTTCCTGCACTGGGCGCAGGCCGAACTGGCGCACCGGCAGGCGCGCGATGCCGCGCTGGCGCAGCTGAGGTTCCCGCACCAGGGCTTCCGCCCGGGCCAGCGCGAACTGGCGCAGGCGGTCTACAACGCCAATCGCGCCGGCCGCCACCTGCTGGCGCAGGCGCCCACCGGCATCGGCAAGTCGGTCGGGACCCTGTTCCCCGTGCTCAAGGCCATGCCGGGCCAGCGGCTCGACAAGGTGTTCTTCCTGTCGGCCCGCTCCACCGGACGCGGGGTGGCGCTGCACGCCGCCGCCGCCTTGCGCGGCCATGGCGCGCAGCCGCTGAACGTGCTGGAACTGACTGCGCGGGACAAGGCCTGCGAGCATCCGGAACTGGCCTGCCATGGCGAATCCTGTCCGCTGGCGCGCGGTTTCTATGACCGCTTGCCGGCCGCGCGCGAAGCGGCGCGCGCCGTGCCGGTGCGCGAGCGCGCCGCGGTGCGCGAGCTGGCACGGCAGCACGGCATCTGCCCTTACTACCTGGCACAGGAGCTGGTGCGCTGGAGCGACGTGGTGGTGGCCGACTACAACTACTACTTTGACCGCAGCGCGATGCTGTATGCGCTGACCGTGGCCAATGGCTGGCGCGCCAGCGTGCTGGTGGACGAGGCCCACAACCTGGTCGAGCGCGGCCGCGCGATGTACACCGCGGAGCTGGATCCGCAAGCGCTGCGCGAGCTGCGCCGCAGCGCGCCCGCCGCGGTGTCCCGGCCGCTGGCACGGCTGGCGCGCCAGTGGAACGCACTGGCGCGCCAGGGTGACGAGGCCTACGAGGTCCTGCCGGAAGTGCCCGTGGCCTTGCGCCGCGCGCTGGACGAATGCTGTGCGGCGGCACTGGCCTACATGACCGAGCACCCGGGCGCGCAGGAGCCGGCGCTGCAGCGCTTCTACTTTGACGCGCTGCATTTCGCCCGACTGGCCGAACAGCTCGATGCGCATTCGCTGTTCGATATCCAGCGCGCGCCACGCAGCCGCCGCGGCCACCAGGCCCGGCTTTGCCTGCGCAATGTCATCCCGGCCCCGTTCCTGCGCCCGCGGCTTGCCGCCGCACACTCGGTCACGCTGTTTTCGGCGACCCTCGATCCCGCCGACTATTACCTGGACACGCTGGGCTTGCCGGCCGATTGTGCGCGCGTGCAAGTGCCATCGCCGTTTAGCGCCGAGCAGTTGTCGGTGCGGATTGCCTCGCGCATCTCCACCCGCTATGCGCGGCGCGAGCAGTCGCTGCCGGCCATCGTGGCGCTGATGGCGGACCAGTTCCGCGCGCGCCGCGGCAACTACCTGGCCTTCTTCAGCAGCCACGAATACCTGCAGCAGGCCGTCGCCCGCTTTGCCGGGTCGCACCCGGACATCCCGCATTGGGTCCAGGCCCGGGGCATGGACGAAGCCGCGCAAGCGGCGTTCCTGGCGGCCTTTGCCGAGGGCGGCGAGGGCATCGGCTTTGCGGTGCTCGGCGGCGCCTTTGCCGAGGGCGTCGACCTGCCGGGCGAGCGCCTGATCGGCGCCTTCGTCGCGACGCTGGGGCTGCCTCAGTTCAACGCCGTCAACGAGCAGTTCCGCGCGCGCATGGAGCAGGTGTTCGGCCAGGGCTACGCCTATGCCTACCTGTATCCCGGGCTGCGCAAGGTGGTACAGGCCGCCGGCCGGGTGATTCGCACGCAGCAGGACCGGGGCGTGCTGTATCTGATCGATGACCGCTTTGCCGCGGCGCAGGTGCGCGGCTTGCTGCCGTCATGGTGGGAAATCGCGCCGCCGGCGTAGAAATTACACGGTGGCGCTGCGGATGGGGCATGCTGCGGCCATGGATGGCGTCAAGCCAGCCCTACGTGCTGGCCGCCTGGAATGAATCTGGCAGGCAGACTGTCACGCCACAGGAAAGGAAACACCATGCCGATGACCCAACACTACGCAGCCACCGAGCCGACCCGCACGGAAGTCGATACGCTGTCCGGCGCCACCGTGCTGGAGTTCGGCGCACCCTGGTGCGGCTACTGCCAGCGTGCCCAGCCGGCGCTGGCCGAGGCCTTTGCCGTGCATCCCGACTTGCGCCACCTGAAGATCGAAGACGGCAGCGGACGGCCGCTGGGCCGGTCTTTCCGCATCAAGCTATGGCCGACGCTGGTATTCCTGCGCGACGGCCAGGAAGTGGCCAGGCTGGTGCGCCCGACCGCGGCCGAGCCGATCCGCGAGGCGATGCGCCGCATCGCCTGACAGCCGCCCGCGCCGGCGGGGATTACTTGGCGAACACCTGGCTCAGGTCGCCAAACGCCTTGAACTCCAGCGCGTTGCCCGACGGGTCCAGGAAGAACATGGTGGCCTGTTCGCCGACCTGGCCCTTGAAGCGCACGTGCGGCTCGATCACGAACCGCGTGCCGGCTGCGCGCAGGCGCCCGGCCAGTGCCTCCCATTCCTCCATCGGCAGGATCGCGCCGAAGTGGCGCACCGGCACATCGTCGCCATCGACGGCGCTGGTCGCACGGTGGCCACATTCCTCGGGCGACAGGTGCGCCACCACTTGGTGGCCATAGAAGTTGAAATCCACCCACGCCTCCGAACTGCGGCCTTCAGGGCAGCCCAGCAACTCGCCATAGAAACGCCGCGCTTCGGCCAGGTCGCGAACGGGAAACGCCAGGTGGAACAAGGGGATCGGGGAAGTCGTGCTCATGGGGTTTGATGGAAAGGACGGGTTCTGAAGATCGCCTGGAAAGGCCTGCGGGTTGATTGTAGCCAGCGCAACCCGTAATATGAAGCGAATCATTTTCGCCCTGAGCATCAGAGTTTTCGATAGATGATCCGCTACTTCCAGACCTTCCTGACGGCTGCCGATACGGGATCGTTTTCCGCCGCGGCGGCGCGGCTGGCATTGACGCAGTCCGCCGTCAGCACCCAGATCCGGCGCCTGGAAGAGGACCTGGACTGCAGCCTGTTCGAGCGCACCGGCAAGTCGGTCGCGCTCAGCGAAGCCGGGCGCCGGTTGCTGCCGGAGGCGCGGCGCTTTGTCGAGCTCTATGCCGCCATGAAGGACCGCGCCGGCCCGCACGCCGATGCCGCGCCGGTTGAACTGGGCGCCGTGTCGACCGTGCAGGCCAGCTTGCTCGCCGAGGCGATGCGGCATTTTCGCCAGCGCTTCCCGGACTCGCACGTCAACGTGGTGCCGGGCATGTCGACCCAGCTACTGACACAGGTCGATGCGCGCGAACTCGACGTAGCCGTGCTGATCCGGCCGCGGCTGGGTTTGCCGCCGGACCTGAAGTGGGTGCCATTGGTACGCGAGCGCTTCGTCGGCATCGCACCGGGCGGCTCGCCGGCGGAATTGCGCGCACTGGTGGAGGCGCTGCCGTTCATCCGCTACAACCGCCACAGTACCGGCGGCCAGCTGGTGGACCGCTACCTGAAGCGCCAACGGCTCTGGGTCAGGGAAGGCATGGAGCTCGACGAGCCGGCGGTGATCCTGCAGATGGTGGCGGCGGGCCTTGGCTGCGCCATCATACCGGCCGAACTGGTGCCACTGCGCGAGACCTCCGGCGTGGTGCAGGTGCCGCTGCCGGGCGGGCCGCTCTATCGAGAAGTGGGCGTGCTGGTGCGTGAATCGGCGTTGCGGCGCGCACCGGTCGCGGCGCTGATCGAGGCCTTCGTGGCCGCCAGCGCGCGCTGGCAGCCGAGCGAGGCATAAGCGAGGCTCAGCGGCTGCCGGGCAATACCATCGTCACCAGCACCGAGGCATCGGACACCGCCGTCACGTCGTAGCGCACGCACGGCCCCAGGTAGAGCAGGTCGCCCTGCTGCAACTGGCGTTCGGTGCCGTCTACCCGCACGCGTACCTCGCCCTCCAGGCATTGCACGGTCATGGGGCCATCCACCGCGTGAGGAGGCATATGCTTGCCGGCTTTCAGCACCAGACGCATCACTTCGAGCGGACCTTCCTTGAACAGCGCCTGGGTGGCGGTCTGGTCCAGCCGCGCGCCAAGTGGCAGCACGCTGGTGATTTGTCCTGAGGCAAGATGGGGAAGGGACATGCGCGGCTCCTCGCGGTTGTGGTGGGGTGGCTTGTCAGGCGCGCCACCGGCGGGCGGCGGCACGCCTTCTCAATCTAGCACCGGAGCGCGCGGATCAGTAGCACGCAGCGTGATGTCGCGGCCAGATCAGGCCGCGGCCGAAGCGCGCGCGCCGCGATGCGACGGCGCCGCCGACACACCGCTGCGGTCCATGGCCGCGACTTCCAGGCCGGCCGCGCGGTGGGCGCCGTCGGTGAACGGGTCACGCTGGTCATTGACGCGTGCGCCATCGGTAAAGGGGTCGCGCTTGCCGTTGACATGCGCGCCTTCGGTGAATGGATCGCGCTTGCCGTTGTGAAGCGCGTAGCCGGAGCGGTCAGCGGCCACGCCGCGGTCGTTCAGGCCTTGTGCCATGACGGGGGTGGTTGCACCGATGGCACCGATTGCTGCGATGGAGAGGGACGTGGCAAGAAGGGCTTTGAGAGCTTTTTTATGCATGTCTGCTGTTTTTTGGGTAGGAGGACGGCTGCCCCGCTAAGGGCAGCGCAGGCATGGCGGGTTTGCCGCCTGCGCCGTCCGGGATGCGCCTTTTGGGCGGTGCCGCCGCGTTGAAGTCTGCGGGCACGGGACGAAGTGTAGTCAGGACCAGGTATTCCCGTGATGATTTAACTGGAGATCATTCAGTCGTTTTTTTCATTCATCGATTCAGGGACGGTGGTCAGTTTGGGGGCGGTCTGCCAGCCGCCTCCGAGCGCGAGGAACAAGTCGACCTGCCGCGCGGCAACCTGGCCGGCGGATGCCGCCAGCGCCGCCTGCGCGGCGGCAAGGTCGCGCTCGGCATCAAGATGCGCGAGATAGGGCAGGCGTCCCGCCTCCCATAGCCGGCGCTGCTGTCGCGCGGCTTCCGCGGCCCCCTCGCTGGCGGCATGCAGGGCCGCGTGGCGCTCCAGTTCGCGCGCGTATGCCGACAGCGCGGTCTCAGTTTCCTGCAGCGCGCGCAGCACCACGCCGTCAAAACGCGCCAGCGCGGCATCCGCGGAGGCTTCCTGGCCGTGGATGCGATGCCGTACGCCGTTGGTGGGCCAGGTCCAGCTCACCAACGGTCCGATGCTCCAGCGCGCCGTGGGCCCGCTGCCGAGATGGCTGAGCACGCCGCTCAGTCCGGCGCTGGCGCCGATGCGGATCGATGGATACAGGTCTGCCGTGGCCACGCCGATGCGTGCCGTGGCGGCGGCCAGTTCGCGTTCGGCCTGGCGGACATCGGGCCGTCGGCGCAGCAGCGCGGCGCCGTCGCCGACCGGCAGCGGCGCACGCAGCGTGGGCTCGGCAGCGCAGGCGACGTCGCCCTCTGTCAGCGCCGCCGGCGCCTGGCCGAGCAATAACGCCAGCCGGTGGCGTGCGGCGCTGCGTGCGGCTTCCAGCGGGGGCAGCGTGGCGCGCAGCGCTTCGGCGCGGGCATGTTCGCGCGCCACCTCGGCGGGCTCGCCGCGGCCCGCCGCGAGCAGGCGCCGGGCGGCATCCAGCGCGCGCTGCTGTATCGCCAGTTGCTGGGTGGCGGCGTGCAGGTCATGCGTGGCCGCGCAACCTTGCACGTAGGCGCGCACGGTCTGCGCGGCCACCGTGACACGCACCATGTCCAGCGTCGCCGCGCTGGCCTGCGCGCCGGCCAGCGCGGCTTCGTCGGCGCGTGCCAGCTGGCCGAAGAAGTCGATCAGGTAGGACACGCCAAGGCCTAAGTCGCCCAGGTTGAACACTGGCGGCTGGGCCTGCTGCAAGAAGCTCTCGCCCGACAGTTGCGCGCGCGACACGCTGGCGCTGGCGCTGCCCTGTGGCAGGTTTTCGGCTTCCACCTCGTGCAGCAGCGCGACCGCACGGCGCAGGTTGGCGGCAGCGGCGCGGATATCGGTGTTTGCCGCCAGCGCCCGGGCGACAAGCTGGTCGAGCCGCTCGTCTTCATAGAGGCGCCACCAGTCGTCGGGCACGGGTGCGATGGCCACGCCCCGCGCCTGCGCACCTTGCAACGGGCCATTGGCCGCGGGCGCGCGTACCACCGCATTTTCGGGCACGCGATAATCGGGGCCCACCGTGGTGCACGCGCACAGGCAGGCCGCCACGGCGCATGCCAGCCAGACTCTGGAGCGTCTCACGATCTCGGCCCCGCGCCATCGCCCGCGCCGCGCCCGGGTTCGCGAACCCTCACCGTGGCGGTGCGGCCCGACACCAGCCGCACATCGGCAGGCACGTTCTCCAGCGCGATGCGCACCGGCACACGCTGCGCCAGCCGCACCCAGTTGAAGGTCGGATTGACGTTGGGCAGCAGGTTGGAACCCGCGCTGCGGTCGCGGTCCTCGATGCCGGCGGCGATGCTTTGCACATGGCCGCGCAGGTGCCGGGGCTCGCCCATGATATGCACGTCCACCGGGCTGCCGATGTGGATGCGGTGCAGCTTGGTTTCCTCGAAATAGCCTTCCACGTGGAAGGAGCCGGCATCGACCATTGACAGCACCGGTCGCCCGGTTGACACGTAGTCGCCCAGGCGTGGCAGCCGGTCGTTGAGGTAGCCCGCCACCGGGCTGCGCACGCTGGTGCGTTGCAGGTTCAGCCGGGCCAGCCGCACCGCGGCTTCGGCCTGCGCCAGCGCGGCCTGGCCTTGCTCGACGCGCGCGTGGCTTTGCTCGGCGACTTCGGCCGAGACCACGCCGTCCAGGTCGCGGTTGCGCGCGGCTTCGCGCCGCGCCTGCGCCAGCGCGGCACGCTGGGTCGCAAGCGCGGCCAGTGCCTGCTCCAGCGCGAGCGCGTAGCGGTCGCGGTCGATCTCGAACAGGACCTCGCCGGGCTGGACGTATTGGTTGTCGCGTGCCAGCACGCGCGTCACCAGCCCCGAAACATCGGGCGCTACCTGGACGATGTCGGCACGCACGTGGCCGTCGCGCGTCCAGGGTGCAGCAGTGTAGTAGTCCCACAGGTGGCGCAGCACCAGCAGCGCGGCGATCGCGGCCAACAGCGTCGGCAGCACGGGAAGCAAGGGGCGGAGTCGGAAGGTCATGACGGCAGTCCGGGCACCGCGGCGCAAACGGCGGCCACGACGCCCAGGACGATCACATAGAGGGAAAGGTTGAACAGCGAGCGGTGCCAGATATGCCGGTAGCAACCCAGTGCGGCCAGCACCATGCGGATCGCCGTGGCAGCGGCAAAGGCCAGCACCGCCAGCACCAGCACGCCGGGCACGAACACGCCGTAGAGGTCGATTTCACTAAGCATGGGGCGGCAGCGGGGACGATTGGAGATCAGCGGGACGGGGTCATGACCGGGCCGGGAAGCAGCGTGACCTGCAGCACCACCAGCGCGCCAAGCGTGCCGCGCTGGCTGGAGCGGCTGCTGGCCGCCACCGCGGCCATGGCCTCGCCCACGGCGGTGGCCAGCCCCGCTGGCGCCGGTACGCGATGGCCCGCGCGCAGTTGCGCGCGGAAATGCCGCGCCACCGCGGCCAGCACGCGGCGCACCGGCTTGCGCGCCGACGGCGGCAAGTCCGGCAGCGCCTGGTGCAGTGCCAGCGCGCAATAGCCGACCTGCAGCGCATGGAAACCGTCCGCAGACAAGGGATCGCCGGCCGCGCCAAGGCGCGGCACAAGTTGACCCAGCCGGTCCAGCATGCGCGCGCCCAGCCGCGCATCGCCATCGGTGGCCCGCAGCGTGGCGGCCTGCGCCAGGTCGTGCCAGCTGGCGCGTACCAATCGGCGCGCCGCTGCGCGCGCGCCGAACGGGCGTGCCGCCACCGACCACAGCGGCGCGTAGACCATGGCCGCGGCGCTGCCCAGGCAGGTATTGAAGATGGCAAGGAAATCCGCGTCGAACACGGCCTGCACGTTGGCGAACGCCGCGGTGTTGACCGACAGCAGCATCGCGATCAGCTGGAACCCCGGCCGCGCCATAAGCAGGCCGATGCCGAGATAGGGCAGCGCCAGCATCGCGGCCAGCGCTTCAAAGGTGTGCGCATGCGGCACCACCAGGAACAGGTAGGCGGACGAGATCAGCAGGCAGACCGTGCTCCAGCGCACGAAGGCGCCGGCCATGCGCCGCGGCTCGTCGATGGCGGCAAAGAAGCAGCAGGCGATCGACGCCACCGCGACCGCCGCGGCGCCGTCTTCCCAGCCCGAGAAGATCCACAGCAGCCCCGCGCAGAACACCGCGAGTCCGCTGGACAGCGCGCCGAACAGCAGCATGCCGTGGTCATGGTGGTGGCCGGCAGCCTCCGGTCCAGTGCGCGCGCCGCCTTCGGCGCGTGGCAGTGCCGTGCCGGCCCGGTGGTCGCCCATGCCTTGCTGCAGCGCGCGGCATTCGCCGTACAGGGCGCACAGGCGCTGCAGCTGGTCGGCCGCGGTGGCGGCAAGGCCGTCATGCCAGCCGCCCGCGCCGGCGCGCGGCGGGATCCGCCAGCCCTCTGGCGCGGCCGGCGGCGCCGAGACGGCATCGCCACCGAGCCACGCGGCCGTTGCCGCCAGCGCCCGGCGCAGGTCTGGCGGGATGCCGCCGGCCTGGCAGCGCAGGGCCTGCAGCACGCTGTCCAGCGACGACAGCAGCGGCATCAGCATGGTCATGCGCCGGCGCAGCGCGCGCGCATGGCGCAGCGTATGGCTGCCTTCGGTGTCATAGGCCAGCTGGCTGACCAGCTGGTCCAGCGCCAGGATGTCGGCGGCCAGCCGGTGGCGGCTGTGTGCGGCGCGCGGGCTGCCGGCGAGGATGTCCGTGGCCCACGCCGCCGCGTCGGCAAGCCATGTGGCGGCACGCGCGCGCAGCGCCGGGGCGACCTTGGCCGGAAACACCACCGCGCCCACCAGCCCGGCGCAGACGATGCCGATCACGATCTCTTCGATGCGTGCCACGGCGATATCGAAGACCTGCGCCGGCTGGCTGACCGCCGGCAAGGCCACGATCGGCAGGGTGTAGGCCGCCAGCAGGCACACATAGCTGCGCGGCGTGCGCTGCAGCAGCGACAGGTACACCAGCACGCTGATCCACAGCGCGATCGCGCCCATCAGCACGATCGGCATGTTGACCAGCTGCGGCACCGTCGCCACCGCGGCGGCGGCGCCCAGCACCGTGCCGGCCACGCGGTAGGCCGCCTTGGAGCGGGTTGCGCCGGTCAGGGGATGCGAGACGAAGTACACCGTCGCCATGGCCCAGTACGGCCGGGGCAGGCCCAGCGCCAGCGCGATGTAAAGCGCGAGCATCGCGGCGGCGAATGCCTTCAGCGAGAACAGCCACTGTCGTGCATTCGGCCAGCTAGCCATGGAGCGGGGTCTTGAAGAGGTTGGGGGCGCTTGCAGCCGCCTGCCGCTCCGCGCTTCATCAAGGGCGCGGTTGGACAGGAGCGTGCGTGGAAGCGAAGTGTAGCCGCACCCTAAGCATTCCATTCATGATTTAATATCGACCTTTCCATTCGATTTCTTCATGGAACGCAAGTCCGCCGGCCGGCGCGCGCGCCTTCCACCCCACCATGCCCATCGATATCCGTGCGCTGCGCTATTTCGTCGAGACTGCCCGGCTGCGCAGCTTTACCCAGGCCGCCTCTTCGCTGTTCGTGACCCAGTCAACCATCAGCAAGATGGTCAGGCAGCTCGAGGATGAGGTCGGGCAGCCGCTGCTGATTCGCGAAGGCAAGAGCGTGCGCCTGACCGACGTGGGCCGCGTGGTGTACGAGCGCGGCCAGGAGGCGCTGGGGGTGGTGCACCGGTTGACGCTGGAGGTCTCCGACCTGTCTTCGCTGGGGCGCGGGCAGTTGACGGTCGGCATCCCGCCGATGGTCAACCTGTTCTTTTCGCCGGCGGTCAGCGCATTCCGGCAGCGCTATCCCAACTTGTCATTGACGCTGGACGAGCACGGCGGGCAGGTGGTGGAACAACTGGTGGCCAGCGGCGAGCTGGAGGTCGGCGCCACCGTGCTGCCAGGGGACAGCGGCCTGGCGCTCGAAACACGCCAGTTCGGCCGCCATCCGATCTGGGCGGTGGGGCCACGCAAGGCGGCCTGGGCGCGCGGGCGCACGGTATCGCTGGCGGCGCTGCGCGACGAGCCGCTGGTGATGCTGACCGAAGATTTTTCGCTGACGCGCAAGCTGCGGCAGGCCTTCCTGGAAGCGCGCATCGAACCGAAGGTGGTGGCACGCAGCGGACACTGGGATTTCCTGGCGTCGATGGCGGCGGCGGGGCTGGGCACCACCTTCCTGCCGCAGCCGCTGGCCGAGCGACTGCAGGCGCAAGATACGCTGGCCATGGCGCGTCTTACCGAACCGGCCGTGGACTGGACCATGGCCCATATCTGGTCGCCGGGGCGCTACCTGTCGCATGCGGCCCGGGCCTGGCTCGCGGTCTGCGATGAGGTCCTGGGGGACGGGCGGGGGGCTTGAGGCGGCGAGGTACGCCGACTCACCTGCGGTGGCACTGGTCAGGCGGGATGTCGAGCAGGACCAGCTGCTTCTGTCCGGCCACATAGTGATAGCGCAGCCTGACGCCCAGCTTGCCCAGCACCGGCACATCCGGGTTGCGGCAGATGCCGCGCTCGAGGATGGGCTTGGCCGCGGCCATGAACTCACGGGTATCGTCGCGGGTCGCGTCCACGCCGGAGACCTTCAGGTGAAATTCGACGATCTTGCCTGGCCGCGCCACGCAGCCATCAAAGCGCGTGGTGTCGTCGAGGTCGACCGGGCCTGCGCGCATCAGCTCCTGGCAGGCCAGGCGCAGTTCCCGGTCGGCATCGCCGGTGGTCAGCCGCGTGACGCCATTCATGCCGGTAGGCTTGCCGCGCACCGTGCCGAGCAGCAGCGTGGCGAGGCCTGATAACGGCGGCGGCGTGGCCACGGTGGCGGCCAGCGTGGCGGGAACGGCAAGTGCCGTGGCCAGCAACGACAGGCTCAGTTGCGCGGCAGCGCTGCGCCAGCGACGGTGATCATGGGTGGGGCAAGTGTCGACGGCGGCGGGGTCAGGGGACATGAGGCAAACGGAACGGGGGCGGCGGCGGGTGCGCTGCTACTTTAGCCCTGTGTCCTTGCGGCCGTTGTCAGGCTTTGTCCTACGCCGCAACGGCGCGCTTGCCGTGCCGGCCCTGGCATGCCAGGGGTAGAATCGCGCGCAATCGCCCTTCGTTACGCGCATTCGCCGCTCCCATCGCCATGCCGCTGCAAATCCGCCCCGAACTGCCCACCGACGCCGACGCCATCGCCCGCCTGACCACTGCCGCGTTTCAGGATGCGCCGCACACCAGCCACACCGAGGCGCTTATCGTCAATGCGCTGCGCCGCGCCGGCCAGCTGACCGTGTCGCTGGTGGCGCAGGACGGCGCTGCGCTGGTCGGGCATGTTGCGGTCTCGCCGGTAACGGTCTCGTCCGGCGCGGCGGGATGGCATGGGCTAGGGCCGCTCTCGGTGGTGCCGCCGCGGCAGGGGCAGGGCATCGGCGCGCAACTGGTGCGCGCGGCGCTGGATGCGTTGCGCCGCCAGGGCGCAGCCGGCTGCGTGGTGCTGGGCGAGCCGGCCTACTACGGACGCTTCGGCTTTGCCGCGCACCCCGGGCTGGTGCTGGCGGGCGTGCCGCCGGAGTATTTCCAGGCGCTGGCATTCGACGGCGCCTGTCCGGCCGGAACGGTCCGGTACCACGACGCCTTCGACGCTACGGCCTGAGGCTGGCGCGCTCAGAGCTCCAGCACCAGCCGGCCGCCGCCGCAGGCGCGCGAGCAGCACGCCATCATGCGGTGATTGGCGTCACGCTCGGCGCGCGTGAGCACCACGTCGCGGTGGTCGACCTGGCCCGCCAGCACGCGCACCTCGCACGAGCCGCACAGGCCTTCCTCGCAGTCGCTCTGCACGTCGATATTGGCGCCGCGCAGCGCGCCCAGCAGAGTCTGGCCCGCCGGCACTTCGAGCACCAGGCCGGAGTCCTTCAGCTCGACGGTAAAGGGCTGTTCCTGCGACGCATCCAGGGTGCCGAGCTGCGATACGAAATGCTCCACGCGCAGCGCGTCCGCCGGCCACGCCGCGCAGCATTCAGCCAGCGCGTCCAGCAGGCGCTGCGGGCCGCAGGCATAGATCTGGGTGCCCGCCTCAGGCTGCGCCAGCAGCCTGGCGAAATCGGCGCGTCCGCCTTCGTCGCTGGCGTGGACCTGCAGCCGCGCGCCGTGCAGCGCCTGCAATTCGTCCAGCATGGCCATGGCCTGGCGCGAGCGCCCGCAGTAGTGGAAGGCGTAGTCGATGCCCAGCGCGCGGGCGCGCCGCGCCATCGCGCTCACGGGCGTCACGCCGATGCCGCCGGCGATGAAGATGGCCCGGCTGCACTGTTCGTCGAAGCGGAAATGGTTGCGCGGCCCGCGGATGCGCAGGCGGTCGCCGGCCCTGACGCTGCCATGGACCCAGGCGGAGCCGCCGCGGCTGGCGGGATCGCGCAGCACCGCAATCTCCAGCGCCGCCGCATCGTCCGGATCGCCGCACAGCGAATACTGGCGCGACAGGCCGGTGTCGCCGCATTCCACGTCGATATGCGAGCCCGGCGCCCAGCGCGGCAGCGGCTTGCCGTCTGGCGCCACTAGCCGCAGCCGGAGCACGCCGTCGGCGGCCGGCGTGGCGCGCTCGACCACGACCGTGCGGGCGATGGTGTGCGCCGAGGGCTCGCCGATGCGCACCGGCTGGCGCACGGCGAGCAGGGCCGGATCGCGGCGCTCGGGGTTCTGTGCGGGATCCCATTCCACCAGCAGGTGCTCGGGCCCGCGGAACGAAGTGTTGGGCACGTAGGTAAAGGTCTGCGCGGCCAAGCGCATATGCGGCAGCCGGCGCGTCAGTTCTTCCAGGAAGACCTGCATTTCCATGCGCGCCAGGTTCTTGCCCATGCACTGGTGCGAGCCGTAGCCGAAGGTCAGCTGCTCGCTGGCGTTGTCGCGGCGGATGTCGAACAGGTCGGCATCGGCGAAATGGCGCTCGTCATGGTTGGCCGACGAGGTCACGATCAGCAGCTTGCTGCCGGCCGGCAGCCGCATGCCGCCGACCTCGGTGTCGCGCGTGACCAGCCGGCGCCATGCCGCCACCGAGCCGTTGTGACGCAGGCATTCTTCGACCGCATTGGGAATCAGCGACGGATCCTCGCAGACCTCGCGCCATGCGTCGGGATGCTGCAGCAGCAGCTTGATGGCGTTGGCCGAGGCATTGGCGGTGGTTTCGTGCGCGGCCACGATGCCGGCCATCATCATCGAATGCAGGTAGGAGTCGGTAACCACCTCGGGCAGCTCTTTCTGCTTGCGCAGGCCGTACTGCATCCAGCCCGGGCCGGACGGGTCTGCGCGCATCTTGTCGAGGATGCGGCCGGCGAGCTGCCAGAAGTTGCCCACGGCGTGCGCCACCGCGACCTGTTCCTCGGGCTTCGGCCGGCCCCAGGTGTTGACGGTATGGGCGATGGAGTACTGGCGCAGCAGGTCCATGTCCTCCTCGGGCACGCCCAGGAAATGCAGCGCCACCGTCAGCGGCACTTCCCACAGCATCTGGTCGACCAGGTCGGCGCGGCCATCGTCGATAAAGCGGTCGACATACTCGCGCGTGAGGCGCCGCACCAGCGGCTCGTGGTGCGCCAGTTCGGCTGGCGTGAACGGCGCCATCAGCGCGCGCCGGCGCGGCATGTGGGCGGGCTCGTCCTCGTTGACCAGGGTGCGGTTCATGGCGTAGCCGTACGTGGCCAGCACGGCGTTGGCCTCGTCACCGGTGGGGGTGATCTTCTCCAGCGCGATCGACGGGCTGAAAGTCAGGTTGTCGCGGAAGATCGTCTTGATGTCGTCGTAGCGCGTGACCACCCAGTAGCCCAGCTGCGGGCTGTAGAACACCGGCTCCTGCTCGCGCGACCAGCGCACGTATTCGGGCGGGTCCTGCTGGTAGCCGTCGCCGAAGGGGTCGAACTGCGCCGCGTTGTGGCTGACCGGGCAGCCATTGGGGGCGGTCAGGGCGCTGTGGTCGATCGGGCAGCCGCCGCGCGCGGTGCCGGGGGAGGGGGTGGTCATGCTGCGTACTCCTGGCGAACATCGGGCAAACATCGATGCCTGGCACATCGATGCCCGGCAAAAAAAACAGTGCCGTCCGGGCGTGCCGGACGACCAATCGGTGTCGGGGCCGGAATCAGTTGTCCAGCGTGATCTTCAGGTCGCGGATCAGCCTGGTCCAGCGGCCGGTTTCACTGCGCAGCAGCTCGCTGAACTGCGCCGGCGTATTCCCCACCGGCTCGACGCCAAAGTCCACCAGCCGCTTGTTGACCGCGGGCTCGCGGATCGCCGCGACCACGTCCTTGTTGAGCGTGTTGATCACGTCGGGCGGCGTGCCGGCCGGCACCACCATGCCGACCAGCGCGGCGGCTTCGACGCGCGGGTAGCCCAGCTCGGCAAAGGTCGGCACGTCCGGCAGCTGCGGCAGGCGGGTGGCATTGGCCACGGCCAGCGGGCGCACCTTGCCGCCCTTGATGAAGCCGGCGCCGGCGGCATAGTCCACCATCATCGCGGCGACCTGGCCGGCGGCCACGTCTGACAGCGCCGGGGCGGCGCCGCGGTATGGGGCATGCGTCATCGACAGGCCGGCTTCCACCTTCAGCAGTTCCATCGCCAGGTGGTGCGGGCTGCCCGCGCCGGCCGAGCCGTAGTTGATGCCGCCCTGCGTGGCCTTGGTCTGGGCGATGAATTCCTTCGCGCTCTTGGCCGGGCTGGCGGCACCCACCACCAGGATCATCGGGAACCGGCCCAGCAGCGTCACCGGGGCCAGGTCTTTGCCGGGGTGGTACGAAAGCGATTTGTACAGCACGGGATTGAAAACCAGCGTGCCGTTATCGGCGGACAGCACGGTATAGCCGTCTGCCGCCGCGCGCGCGGTCTCGGCCGCGCCGATGGCGGTATTGCCGCCGGGCTTGTTATCCACCACCACGGGTTGTCCGACCTTGGCCGAAAGACCCTGGCCGATGGTGCGCGCGAGGAAATCGGAGCCGCCGCCCGCGGCATACGGGACGATCCAGCGGATCGGCTTGGCGGGGTAGGGATCGGCGGCGTGGGCCGGGGCGGCGGCCAGCACCGGCAGGGTCAGCGCGCCGATGGCCAGGCGCACGGAAAAGGCAAAGCGGGGGCGGGGCATGGGTCTTGTCTCCTTAGGTGGGCCGGCGTCCTGGCACCGGTGATTCTGATTTGCGTAAATCATATACGCATTGCGTAATGATTGAATGCGGGTTAACCTTGAACCGGCCCCATGTCACGGCGTGCCATCGTCCGCTGTCGCCGTGAAGACCCGCAACCGTCGCGCAGCTCCGCCATGCCCCGATCCAAAGCTACCGAACCCATCATTGAAGCGACCCCGACCCGCCCGCGGGAACGGCGCCAGCGCGTGCAGTCGGCCGTCACGGGCATGGCCGTACTGAAGGGACTGGCGCGGCTGGGCGGGCGCGCCAGCCTGACTGCGCTGGCCGCGCATATCGACGAAAGCCCGGCCAAGGTGCATCGCTACCTGGTCAGCCTGGTGGAAGAAGGCCTGGTGGCGCAGGAACCGGGCACGCAGCAATACCACCTTGGCTTCGAGGCCCTGCAGATCGGCATGGCCGCGATGCGCCAGGCCGACCCGATCCGGCTGGCGGAGGCGTCGCTGGTGCGCCTTCGTGAAAGCCTGGAAGTGACCTGCTTTGTCGCGGTGATGGGCAACAAGGGCCCGACCATCCTGCGCTTCGAGGAACCGGGCTTGCCGGTGACGGTGAACGTGCGCGCGGGCTCGGTGATGCCGCTGCTGTGGTCTGCCACCGGGCGCGTGTTCCTGGGTCTGCTTGATGAAAAGGGCGTCCACGCGCAGGCCAGGGAAGAGCTTGCGGCCGCCAGCCCGGCGCGGCGGGCGCAGCTCGATGCCAGCGACCCCATTGGCGCGTTGCGCCGCGCCGTGCAGGCCGATGACTGCGCCTGGGTGCGCGACACCAACCTGACCGGCATCAGCGCGGTGGCGGCGCCGGTGCGCGACTACACCGGGCGGGTCTGCGCGGTGCTGACCGCGCTGGGCGCCACCGGCGGCTTCGACCCCGCCATCGACGGCCCCATCGGCAGCGCCGTGCGGCGCGAGGCGCGCGCGGTCAGCGCGGCGCTGGGGTTCAATCCCGCGGCGTGACGCCGGCCACTGACGTATTCTCGCGCAGCGCTGTGCTGGCGCTTTCGGCGCGCAGCGTGATGGCGGCATCGAGAGGCTGCTGCAGGGCGCCGGGTAGCGACATGCGGCCAGCCATTACGCCACTTCCCGCAGCGCCGCCTGGCGCGGCATGGCCGCATCCCCGGCGGGCCGCAGCGACGGATATCCCGCCGCAAACACCAGCCGCCCGCCCGACCAGGTATGGGTGACCATGGGCTGGCCGGCCACTTCGGACACGGCGATCACGTCGGCGCGCAGCCCCGGCGTCAGGCGGCCGCGGTCGGCAAGCCGGCAGGCGTCGGCGGGGTTGGCCGTGACCAGCGCCAGTGCCTGGTTCAGCGGCAGCCCGGCCTGGCGTCCGGCGGCATACGCGGCGGCGATCAGCGTGGAGGGCTGGTAGTCCGAGCACAGGATGGTGCCGGCGCCCGCCCGGATCGCGTCGATGGCGCGCATCGATCCGCTCTGGCTCTTGCCGCGCAGCACGTTGGGCGCGCCCAGGATGGTGGGCAGCGCGCACGCGCAGGCGGCCCGCGCGGTCTCCAGGTTGATCGGGAACTCGCTCATGCGCACGCCCAGCGCGTGCATGGCGGCGATGCGCTGCGGCGAATCGTCGTCGTGGCTGGCGGTGGGAATGCCCAGCGCGTGCGCCGCCGCCACCAGCCGGTTGACACGCTCGTGCGCGCCCTCCAGCGCCGCGGCCTTCTGGCGCGCGGCATCGGTGGCCGCATCGCGGCTCATGCCGTGGTTGCCCATCATGTAGGCCAGGTAGGCGTCCAGGGTCTTGAACTGGCCCTGGCCGGGCGAGTGGTCCATCACCGAGAGCAGGTCGACCACGCCTTCGGCCATCAGCGCTTCCAGCACCGGCACCGCGCCGGCGTCGGTGACCTCGTAGCGGCAATGGATGCGGTTGTCGACCAGGCTGTGCTGCCGGTAGGCGGCGACCGTGCGCACCACCATGGCCGCGGTGTCGACGTTGCGCACGCCGAACTGGTTGCCGGCGAACGACAGCGCGTGATAGGGCGTGGTGATGCCGGCAGCGGCGTTGCGGCGGTCGACCTGCGCCACGGCAAAGTCCAGCGGAAACAGCACGCTGGCGCGTGGCTCCACCTCTTTCTCGATGGCGTCGGAATGCACGTCCACCAGGCCTGGCATCACGGTGTGGCCATGCAGGTCAACCACGGCAGCGTGCGCGGGGACGGCCGCGGGTGCCGGCTCGATCGCCGCGATGCGGCCATCCTCGATCAGCAGCGCGCTGTCGTACAGCACGCGGTCCGGCAACACCAGGGTGGCGTGGGTCAGGTAGGTCGCGGGCATGTCTGGCTCCGTTCTGGGCGGTTCGGTTCAGGCGAGGGCGGCGGCGGGGCGCAGCGGCAGCAGGCGCGTGGCCACCGCCTCGCGCACGGCTTCGTCGTGGAAAATGCCGATCAGTGCGCGGCCTTCGGCCAGCGCTTCGCGGATCAGCGCGACCACCACGGCACGGTTGTCGGCATCCAGCGAGGCGGTGGGCTCGTCCAGCAACAGGATCGGATGGCCACCGATCAGCCCGCGCGCGATGTTGACGCGCTGCTGCTCGCCGCCGGAGAAGGTGGCGGGCGGCAGCTCCCACAGCCGGCGCGGCAGGTTCAGCCGTGCCAGCAGCCCGGCCGCGCGGGCGCGGGCCTCGTCGTGGCTGGCGCCGCGCTGCCGCAGCGGATCGGCCACCACGTCGAGCGCGCCCACGCGCGGGATCGCGCGCAGGAACTGGCTGACATAGCCGATCACGTCGCGGCGCAGCTTCAGCACGCGCTGCTCGGTGGCATCGCCCAGCTCGACCCACGGCGCGCCGTCGGTGCTGGTATCGCGCAGCCGGATGCTGCCTTCGGTGGCAAGGTAATTGCCATACAGGCAGCGCAGCAGCGTGCTCTTGCCGGTGCCCGAAGGCCCGGCCAGGACCAGGCATTCGCCGCGGAAGGCATCGAAATCGATCGCGCGCAGGACCGGCAGGCGGATGCCGCCCTGGTTGTGCAACGTAAACATCTTGCCGAGGCCGCGCACCTCGACGAGCTTCTGTGGGTGTTCTGCATGCATCGTGGTCAGCCCTGCAGGATGGAAGAAACCAGCAACTGCGTGTACGGATGCTGGGGATCGTCGAGGATCTGGTCGGTCAGGCCCTGCTCGACCACGCGCCCGCCCTGCATCACCAGCGTGCGGTGCGCCAGCAGCCTGGCCACGGCCAGGTCGTGCGTGACCAGCACCGCGGCCAGGTCCAGGTCCGCCACCAGGCGGCGCAGTAGGTCCAGTAGCCGCGCCTGCACCGAGACATCGAGCGAGGCCGTGGGCTCGTCCATGAACACCAGGCGCGGATGCGTGACCAGGTTGCGCGCGATCTGCAGCCGCTGCTGCATGCCGCCGGAAAAAGTGTCGGGCACGTCGTCGAGCCGGGCCAGATCGATCTCCATCTTCTGCAGCCAGTTGCCCGCCGCTTCGCGCAGGTTGCCGTAGTGGCGCTCGCCCACGGCCATCAGCCGCTCGGCAATATTGGCGCCGGCGCTGACCTGCATGCGCAGGCCGTCGCGCGCATGCTGGCGCACGAAGCCCCAGTCGGTGCGCGCCAGCAGCCGCAGGCGCGCGCTGGACAAGGTGGCCAGGTCGGTCAGGCCGGACTCGCGCATGGCATAGCTGACGCTGCCGCGCTGCGCCGGCGCCTGCATCGACAGCGCCTGCAGCAGCGTGCTCTTGCCGGAGCCCGACTCGCCCACCACGCACAGCACTTCGCCGGGATACAGGTCGAAGCTGACGTCATGGCAGCCGTGCCGGCCGTCCCAGGTGCGCGTCAGGTTGCGCACCGACAGCAGCGGTGCGGCGCTCATTGCGCGGCTCCGGCAGCGGTCTTGACGGCCTGCGCCGCCTGGCGGTCGGCGCAGTACTCGGTATCCGAGCACACGAACCGGCGCGTGCCGGCGTCGTCGGTGATGATCTCGTCCAGGTAGCTGTCGGTGGCCCCGCACTGCGCGCAGCAGTTGGACCATGACTCCACGGTGAACGGATGGTCGGCAAAGTCCAGGCTCTTGACCGCGGTGTACGGCGGCACCGCATAGACGCGCTTTTCCCGGCCGGCGCCGAACAGCATCAGCGCCGGGCTGCGGTCCAGCTTGGGATTGTCGAACTTCGGTATCGGCGAAGGCCGCATCATGTAGCGCTGGTTGACGATCACGGGGTAGTCGTAGGTGGTGGCGATGTGGCCGTGGCGGGCGATGTCCTCGTACAGCTTGACGTGCATCGCGCCGTATTCCGCCAGCGCGTGCATGGTGCGGGTCTCGCCTTCGCTCGGCTCCAGCCAGCGCAGCGGCTCGGGAATCGGCACCTGGAACACCACGGTCTGGCCCGCGCGCAGCGGGGTTTCCGGAATCCGGTGGCGGGTCTGGATGATGCTGGCCTCGGCGGTGCGCTCGGTGGTCGGCACGCCGGTGACGCGGGCGAAGAAGCGGCGGATATTGATGGCGTTGGTGGTGTCGTCCGAGCCCTGGTCGATCACCTTGAGCACATCGTCCTTGCCGATGATCGCGGCGCTCACCTGGATGCCGCCGGTGCCCCATCCGTACGGCAGGGGCATCTCGCGGCTGCCGAACGGCACCTGGTAGCCCGGAATCGCCACCGCCTTCAGCAGTGCGCGGCGCAGCATGCGCTTGGTCGATTCGTCGAGATAGCCAAAGTTGTAGTGCTCGTCGCGGGCGACGCCCGCGGCCATGGTGGTGTCGGCGGCGCTCATGCCAGCGTCTCCTCTTGCGGCTGTGGCTCTGATTGCGCCGGCGGCGGTGCCGCCACGGTTGCTGCCCTGGCGCAGTCCGGCGCGTCGGCGCCCTCCGCGCGCAGCCGGCGCAGCAGTTCCAGGTTGGCCTGGAAGTCCACGTAGTGCGGCAGCTTCAGGTGCTGCACGAAGCCCGAGGCCTCGACGTTGTCGCTGTGGTACAGCATGAATTCAATATCGTTGGCCGGCGCGTCGGCGGCCTCCCCAAGCTCGCCGGCACGCATGGCGCGGTCGGCCAGCGCCATCGACATGGCCTTGCGCTCGTTGTAGCCGAACACCAGCCCATAGCCGCGCGTAAAGCGCGGCGCCTCGTCGGCATTGCCGGCGAACTGGCTCACCATCTGGCATTCGGTCAGCTCGACCTCGCCGATGGTGACGGCGAAGCCGAGCTCTTCGACGAACAGTTCCACCTCCGCCGTGCCGTAGCGAATCTCGGCAGCGAACGGGTGCGAGTTGCCGTAGCCGCGCTGGGTGGAATAGCCCATCGACAGCAGGAAGCCTTCATCGGCGCGCGCCAGGTTCTGCAGGCGCGCGGCGCGGCCGGCGGGGAAGGTCAGCGGCTCGCGCGTCAGGTCGGGCGGGGCGGGATCGCCGGCGGGAATCTGGTCGGCTTCGATCAGCTCGTCCGCTTCCAGCAAGCTGGTCACGCGCGGCATGGTGGCGGCCACTGGTTCCTGCTCAGGGGCCAGCGGCTGCGGCGTGCGGCCGGTTTCGAGCGAGAAATCCAGCAGCCGCTGGGTGTAGTCGTAGGTGGGCCCCAGCACCTGGCCCCCCGGCACGTCCTTGAAGGTCGACGAGATCCGGCGCTGCAGGCGCATCGCGCCGGTATCGAGCGGCTGCGTATAGCCGAAGCGCGCCAGCGTGGTGCGATACGCGCGCAGCAGGAAGACGGCCTCGATCTGGTCGCCGGCGGCCTGCTTGAGCGCCAGCGCCGCCAGGTGCGGGTCGTACAGCGAGCCCTCGGCCATCACGCGCGCCACCGCCAGTGGCATCTGCTCGCGGATCTGAGCCAGCGTGAGTTCCGGCACCGTGGTGTCGCCGCGGCGATAGGCATCAAGCATCCGGTAGGAATTGAGGATGGCGCGTTCGCCCCCTTTGACGGCTACGTACATGTCAGTCCTCCACGATGGTGGTGCGCGTCAGCGCGCAGAACCGGTCGCCGCTGGACAGCAGCAGGTCCACGCCGAGCGGGAAGCCGGCGTTGTTGGCGCGCCAGGCGGCGCGGAAGCCCGCCGGCAGGCCGGTCACGCGCAGCGCTTGCGTGTGCTCGATGCCGGGGCCGCGCAGCGTCAGGGTCTCGCCCTCGGCCAGCGAGGCCACTTCCACCAGCAGCGTGGCCGAGCGGTCAGGGAAGGCCGGGTCGCCTTGTGCGCAGTCCGCCAGCGCCGGCAGGGCATGGCCGGCCGGCACGCCGACGAAGGCCGCGGCACCGGGTTCGTCGGTCAGCCGGCAGCCGCAGTGAAAGCGCAGGAACGCACGCGCCCCGGCCGGCACGCCGGCGGGCAGCCAGACCGGCGTATCGGCATCGGCCAGTGTCAGCAACAGTGCGGCGAGCGCCGGCGACAAGCCCTCGGGCAACCCGCTGCGGGCCGGCAGCGTTTGCAACTGGCCCGGGTGGGCAAACGCCCGCAGCGCGGCGCGGAACACCTGCTGGGCGTCGTCGACCGGGTCGTTGAAGCCGGGCAGCAGCGCCGCGGCCGGCGTGGACAGCATTGGTTGGGCGGTGTGCATCTCAGTCTTCTCCGCGGACCATGGTGAAGAACTCGACGCGCGTCTGCGCGGCCGTTGCCGCCGCCTGCGCGGCGCGGCCGGCGTGTGCGTCGGCCAGCGGCGCGAGCACCAGTTCCTGCACGCGCTGGTGCCAGGCCGGACGCTGCAGCAGCGCGTCCAGCACCGCGGCCTGCTCGGCATGGCGCACGCTGCGTCCCTGCACATAGGCGACGCCCGCGGCAGCATCGGCGGCGCCATCCTCCAGCACCACCGCGCAGCGCGTTACCGTGATCTCCCCAAGGTTGAACTGGGCCCCGGTGCCGCCCGCGCGGCCCCGCACCATCGCCATGCCGGACTCCGGCTTGCGCAGCAGCCGGTAGGCGGGCAGGGCCTGCGCTTGCGCGAGGCGTTGGTAGGCGCCGTCGAGCGCTTCGGTGGGCGCGGTCGCCAGGATCCGCAGCCAGGCGGCGCGGGCAGCATGAACGCCGGGCACGTCGGTGCGTGCGGTTTCGCTTTGCATCATCACCCCTATACGTCTATACGTTTAGATGTCGTTGGCTGGAACACGCAGCCACTAGACCACACACAAATGAACCTTTCATGACGGGGCAGGGCATTGCTCGGGCACGCCGCCAGCGCGGCATGACTCAGGCACAATCGCACGGCATGGGTTAACGCTTGATGACAAGAGGACAGCGCAAGATGTCTGATCGAGAAGTGGAACGGGGTTCGGGCGTCGCCGTCTGGCGCCAGATTGGCGAGGCGCTGGCGGACGACATCCGCAAGAAGCTGTACCAGCCCGGGGAACAATTGCCGCCGGAACCCGAGCTGGCCAACCGCTTCGCCGTGAACCGCCATACCATCCGCCGCGCCATGGGCGAGCTGGAACAGAGCGGGCTGGTGCGCATCGAACAGGGCCGCGGCACCTTCGTGCAGGAACACGCGATCGACTACGCCATCGGGCGGCGCACGCGCTTTTCGCAAAACCTGGCGGCGCAGGGCATGCGCGGCCACGCCGAGTTCGTCGCCAGCCAGGTGGTGCGCGCGCCGGAGATTGCCAGGCATCTCGGGCTGGCGCGCACCGCTGGACTGCTCCATGCGCAGATGCTCGGCAAGGCCGAGGACCGCACCATCGACGTCGCCGAGCATTACTTCGACCTCAAGCGCTTTGCCGGCATCGACGAGGTGCTGCGCGCCAGGCAGTCCGTATCGCGGGCGCTGGCGCATTTCGGCATTGCGGATTACACGCGCAAGTGGTCACGCATCACCGCGGCGATGCCCAGCGCGCCGGTGGCGCGGATGCTGAACCAGCCCAAGACGCGCCCGGTGCTGCAGGTCGAGGCGCTGAATGTCGATATCGACGGCAATCCGGTGCAGTACAGCGTGGTGCGTTTCGCCGGCGACTGGGTGCAGCTGACGGTGTCCGACCGTGACTGATGCGCGCGTCCAGGATTGGTCTAGACATCCGGCTGTCATTTGCCTGCGCTACTGTCTGCGGTCAACCCCACCAAACCGGGGCAATCTGCGCCTGCCCGCGCGTAGCGCCGCTGGTAACCTTGCCGCATGACCCAAGCCGCATACCGTTACGCCATCTACCTGTCGCCATCCGGCCCCCTGCGCACCTTCGGCAACCAGTGGCTGGGCCGCGACGCCGACACCGGCGCCACGCTGCCCGCGCCCGGCGACCGGCCCGCCGTGCCGGCTGACTGGGTCAGCGCGCCGGCCCGTTACGGCCTGCACGCCACGCTGAAGCCGCCGTTCCGGCTTGCCCCCGGCGCCAATGGGGCGATGGTCGATGCCACGGCCCGGGACCTGGCGCGCCGGCAGGCGCCGTTCGACGCACCGCTGGCGCTGCGCGCGCTGCGTGGTTTTGTCGCGTGGGGGCTCGCCGATGGCGGCTCGCCGCCGATGCAGGTGCTGGCCGATGCCTGTGTCCTGGCGTTCGAGCCCTTGCGCGCGCCGCCTTCGGCGCAGGAGCTGGCCAGGCGCACGCCGCACCAGCTGACCGATGCAGAACGTCGCATGCTGGACGCATGGGGCTACCCCTATGTGTTCGGCACCTTCGTCTTTCATATCACCCTGACCGGCATGCTCGATCCCGCCAGCCAGCGCGCCGCGATCGCGCAACTGGAAGCAGCCAGCGGCAAGCTGCTGCAGTCGCCTTTGCAGGTGGACCGCATCAGCGTCTTCGTGCAGCCGGCTGCGGGCGAAAACTTTGTCGTCGCCCGCCATTACGGCTTCGACGGCAGCACCGCGGATGGCGCCGGCGCGGCGTATCTCGGCGCATGAGCGCGGCGACCGTGGCCGACGGAGACGGCCTGTTCTACCTGATGGGCCCATCCGGCAGCGGCAAGGACTCATTGCTGCGCGCGCTGCGCGAGCGCCTGGGAAGCGATCACCGCATTGTCATCGCGCATCGCTACATCACCCGCGCCGCCGACGCCAACGAAGCCTCGGTGGCGCTGACGCCCGACGAATTCCACCGCCGCCGGTCGCTGGGCTGCCTGGCGCTGGACTGGCATAGCCACGGGCTGCACTACGGCATTGGCATCGAGATCGAGCAATGGCTGGCGCGCGGCCTGACGGTCATCGTCAACGGCTCGCGCGAGTACCTGCCGCAAGCCGTGGCGCGCTACCCCAGGCTGTGCGCGGTGCACGTACGGGTGCAGCCAGAAGTGCTGGCCGCGCGCCTGCGCCAGCGCGGACGCGAAGCGGAAGACGCGATTGCGAGACGGCTGGCCCGCGCGCGGCAGGCGTTCGCCGTGCCGCCGGGATGCCGGCTGGTCGAAATCGACAACAGCGCGGGGCTGGAGACCGCGGTGGCGGCGCTGGCGCAACTGGTGGGCGTGGCGCCTGCAGCGGCCCGACAGGCCTGATTTCAGAGCCCGATGCTGAAGCTGACCCCATGCTCGGTAAAGCCGAGCTGGCGATAGAAGTGGTGGGCTCGCAGGCGTCGCGCGTTGGAGGACAGCGCCAGCTTGGCCGCGCCGGCCTCGCGCGCCAGGCGCATCGCCTCGCGCATCATGGCCGTGCCGATGCCCATGCCGCGCGCGGCCGGCGCCACCACCACGGCTTCGACAATGGCCTCGGGGCGCCCGTCGTGGACCATCACGGGGAACACCAGCAGGCTGAAGGTGCCCAGCGGCACGTCGTCCGCGCCCACCATCATGTAGCAGCGGTAGTCCGGATAGCGGCGCATGGTGGCATAGCGCTCGCGGCATAGCGCTCGCGCATGGTGGCCAGCGGCAGCGGTGCTTCGCCGTCCATCGCGGCCAGCAGCACGGACAGGTGCAGCAGCTCCGCGTCGGAGCCGCGCACTTCGCGCAGGGCGCGCGGGGCGTCAGGGATCAGCATGGCGTTCAGACCAGCACCTTGCGGATCTGCGCCGACAGGATGTCGATGGCCGAGACGAACGCGATGATGATGATCATCACGGCACAGGTCTGCCCGTACTGGAAGCTGCGGATGATTTCCCACAGCACGGTGCCGATTCCGCCCGCGCCGACGATGCCCACCACCGACGCCGAGCGCACGTTGGACTCGAAGCGGTACAGCGCGAACGACAGCCACAGCGGCAGCACCTGCGGAATCACGCCGTAGACGATCTCCGCGACCGGGCTGGCGCCGGTGGCGCGCACGCCTTCCACCGGGCGCGGGTCGATGGCTTCGACGGCTTCGGCAAACAGCTTGGCCAGCACCCCGGTGGTGTGGATCCAGATCGCCAGCACGCCGGCGAACGGGCCCAGCCCGACCGCGACGATGAACAGCATGGCGAACACCATTTCATTGATGGCACGGCACGCATCCATGATGCGGCGCGCGGGCTGGTAGACCCACGCCGGCACGATGTTGGCCGAGCACAGCAGCCCCAGCGGTACCGCCAACACCACGGCCAGTGCCGTGCCCCACAGCGCGATCTGCACGGTGACCAGCATCTCGTCCAGGTAGTGGTGCCAGTCGCGGAAATCGGGCGGGAAGAAGTCTGCCGCAAACCTGGCCATGTTGTCGGAATCGCGCAGCAGGTCGAGCGGGCGCATGTCCGCGCCTTGCCACGACAGGCCAAGCATGGCCAGCAGCACCGCCCACGTCAGCGGCACGGCAAGGGGCGGGCGCGGCGGGCGCACATGGCTTCGGGGCGTAGGCGGCAGGCCGGGCGTGGCGGTGACGGTCATGGTGCGGTCCGGATGCAACGGGAATGGGAAAACGGTGCGAGGCGGGCGGCGACGGGCCGCCGGCCTCGGTGAGACGGAGCGAACAGGGTGCCGGCAGCGGGCGGCTTACTGCGTGCTGGTGGCGCTGCCGGCGGCCTTGTCCAGCTCCGCCAGGCGGCGGGTCACGTCGGACAGGCGCTTTTCCTTGTCGGCGGCGGCCAGGGTGGTGTCCGATTCGATCTTGGCCTTCTCCCGCGCCAGCTCGATCTGGCGGATCGGCACCAGCTGCGCATCGTTCGAGGCGCGGAAGCCCTGGTAAGTCAGGGCCGCCAGCACCTGCTTCTCGCGCGCCGCGTCGGGGCCCTTGCCGTAGTTGACGAAGAAGGCCTGGATCTTCTTCTTCAGTTCAGCCGGCAGGTCCTTGCGATAGACCATCGGGTCGGCCGGGATCAGCGGCGATTTCCACAGCACGCGCACCTGGTCATAGGCGTTCTTGCCGGTATTGATGCGGTAGCGCTCCAGGTTCTCGGTGTTGTTGACGGCCACGTCGACCTGCTTGTTCAGCACCGACAGCAGGTTGGTTTCATGGTTGCCGATGCGCACGGCCTTGAACAGCGTCTTGGGCTCGACCTTGTTCGCGCTCCACAGGTAAAAGCCCGGCACCGCCGTGCCCGAGGTAGAGTTCGGGTCGCCGGCGCCGTAGGTCAGTTCCTTGCCGCGCTTGATCACGTCTTCGACGCTCTTCAGGTCGCTGTCCTTGTTGACCACCAGCACCGACCAGTAGCCCGGGTTGCCGTCCTTGTCGATCACCGATGCAAAGACCTCGCCGCTGGCGCGGTCCACCGCCTCCATCGCCGACTTGTTGCCAAACCAGGCGATCTGCACCTTGTTGAAGCGCATGCCTTCGATGATGCCGGCATAGTCGGAGGCAAAGAACGGCTTGACGGGCACGCCAAGGGTCTTGCTCAGGTCTTCGATCAGCGGCTGCCAGGCGGTCTTCAGGTTCGACGACGATTCGGTCGAGATAAAGCCGATGCTCAGGCTCTTGGCCTCCTGGGCAAGGGCGGGCAGGGCAACCATGGCCGAGGCCACGACGGCGACAAAGGTTCTGCGAAGCATGGGCAACTCCGGTGGAAAGCGGTTTCGGGGTAAATGGGTCGGTGGGCAACCGCTCAGGCGGCTGCCAGGTTCATCGTGACCAGCGCCGGCGCCGGCATGGGCGCGGTGGCGGCGTCGTCTTCCGTCACGGCATCGCGCAGCAGTTCGTCGGCATCGGTGCCGTAGAGATCGCGCAGCATGGCTGGCGTCAGCGCCGCCGACGGGCCGTCATAGACCACCTTGCCGTGGCGCAGTGCCACCACCCGGGGGCAGTAGCGCATGGCCACGTCCACCTGGTGCAGCGATACCACCACCGCCACCTTGCGGGTGCGGTTGATCTGCCTGAGCAGCGACATCACGCGGCGCGAGGATTCCGGATCGAGCGAGGCGATCGGCTCGTCGGCCAGGATCACGCTGGCGTTCTGCACCAGCGTGCGCGCAATGGCGGCGCGCTGCTGCTGGCCGCCTGACAGCGTCGAGGCCCGCTGAAAGGCATAGTCGTCTATACCAACTTGCGCAAGCGCATCGAGCCCGCTGCGGATTTCATCGGCTTTGAACCAGCGCAGCAGACCGCGCCACCGCGGCACGCGCGCCAGCATGCCGACCAGCACATTGGTGATGACCGGAAGGCGCCCCACCAGGTTGAACTGCTGGAATACGAAACCGATCTCGCGCCGCACCTGGCGCACGTTGGCCGAAAGGCGGCCGTTGCGCTGCACGTGGCGGCCGTTGACGAGGATCTCGCCGGCGCCGGCGTCGCCGGTGACAAAGCCAGCCACGTGGCGCAGCAGCGTAGACTTGCCGGATCCGGACGCGCCCAGCAAGGCGACCATTTCGCCTGGTGCGATCTGCAGCGTGACATCGTCAAGCGCCTTGCGGTCCGCACGGAACGATTTGCTCAGCCCGCGGACTTCAATTGCATGCGTCATGTCGACTCCCCTGACTTGAATGACCTGCGCATTCTGGCGGGGGTGGATGACAGAACGATGACTGGCGGACCGATCCAGAGCGGGAATCGAATACCGATCTCGATGGGGCCACGCGGGGAAGCCGGTAAAGTCTCGTATATTTGCCCGCGCCGGCTAACGCCGGTTTGCCGGCACACCACGGTCCGATGGTCTGATATGAACAAAACCCTTGAAAAGGCAATGCAAGGCATTGCCGCTGCCGCGCTGCTTTGCGGCACCAGTGCCCAGGCGGCCGTCGATGCCGGCGCGCTCAAGCGTGTCGTCGACGCGGCCATCCAGCCGGTGATGCAGGCGCATGACGTGCCGGGCATGGCCGTGGCCGTCACGGCCGGCGGCAAGCAGTACGACTTCCACTACGGCGTGGCCGCCAAGGCCGGCGGCCGCAAGGTCGACGCCGACACGCTGTTCGAGATCGGTTCGGTCAGCAAGACCTTCACCGCGACGCTGGCTGCCTATGCGCAGGCCCGCGGCGACTTGTCGCTGACCGACAACGCGGCCAGGTACCTGCCTCAGCTGGCGGGCAGCAGCGTGGGCGCGACCCGCCTGCTGGAGCTGGGCACCTATGCGGCCGGCGGGCTGCCGCTGCAGTTTCCGGAGACTGTCACCGATACCGGCAAGATGCTCGACTATTTCCGCAACTGGCGTCCGCGCTATGCCGCCGGCACCCATCGGCAATACTCGAATCCCAGCATCGGCCTGTTCGGTTATCTGGCCGCCCGCAGCATGGGGCAGCCGTTCGACGTGCTGATGGAGCAGACCCTGTTCCCCGCGCTGGGGCTGCGCAGCACTTACATCACGGTGCCGCAGGCACGCATGGGTGACTATGCCTATGGCTACGCCAGGGACGGCAAGCCGGTCCGCGTGACGCCCGGCGTGCTGGATGCCGAGGCCTACGGCGTGAAAACCACGGCGGCCGACATGATGCGCTTTGTCATGGCCAACATCGACAGCACCGGGCTGGACCAGACCCTGCAGCGCGCGCTTGCCACGACCCGCACCGGCTATTTCAAGGTCGGCGACATGGTGCAAGGGCTGGCCTGGGAGATGTACGCCTGGCCGGCGCAGCGCGACAGCGTGCTGGCCGGCAACTCGCCGCAGGTGGTGTTCGAGGCCAAGCCGGTGGCGCGACTGGAGCCGCCGCAAGCGGCGCGCAGCGACATGCTGGTCAACAAGACCGGCTCGACCAATGGTTTTGGCGCCTATGTCGCCTACGTGCCGTCGCAGCGCATTGGCATCGTGATGCTGGCGAACAAGAACTTCCCGGTCGCGGAGCGGGTGAAGGCAGCGTTCCAGGTGCTGAAATACCTGGACGGCCAGGCCGCAGGGGAAGGGAAGCCTTGACCGGGTTTTGCCCGTAGCGGGCCAGGCCCCGCCACGCCGGGAAAAATTTTTCCTCCGTGACGGAATAGACCTGGCATCTCATGTGTATATGCAGGTAATCGCCCGGGCCCGGCACACGCCAGGCCGGGCAAACCGGAGACCCGCGATGCAATGGAGTTGCTCACGCCATGGCGCCGGCACCGTGGCACGCGCCCTGGCGGCGCTGTGCCTGTCGGCCGCGAGCCTTGCCGTGCCCGCCGAGAACGTTCACCAGCACCCCGGCCACGCGGCGGCACCCCCCGCCTTTGTTGCCAGCACCGCAAAGCCCTATGCCGGCCTGATCGATGACGCCATGGCCGTGATGCACCACGGCATGACGCAGGCCCCTACCAACGGCGTTCCCGACCATGACTTCGTGGCCATGATGATCCCCCACCACCAGGGCGCGATCGACATGGCCAAGGCGTTGCTGCTGTACGGCAAGGATCCGGCGCTGCGCAACCTGGCCCAGGGCATCATCACCGAGCAGCAGAACGAGATACGCCTGATGCAGGCGTGGCTCGAGCGCAACCCGGCACCGCCGCCCAGTGCCATACCACCGCGCTGACCGGTCCATGCCTGATCCGCTCCGCATACCCATCGCATCCAGCCCCGTTACCGCCATGAAGAAGAGAACGCTTGTCGCCCTGGCCATTTCACTCGGCGCGCCACTGGCCGGCGCCGCCCCGCAACCGCAGGACCGCGTGTACACCGCGGATCAGAACAGCAACACCGTGTCGGTGATCGAACCCGCCGGCAACAGGCTGCTGGGCCAGATCCGGCTGGGCAATGCACGGCCCGACGTACTGTCGCCGCTGTACAAGGGCGAACTCAACGTCCACGGCCTTGGGTTCTCCCCGGACCACCGGACGCTGATTGCCATCTCCAATGGCTCCAATTCGGTCGCGTTCATCGATACCGCCACCAACCGGGTCAAGGGCATTGCCTATATCGGCCGCTCTCCGCATGAGGGCTTCTTTACCGCCGACGGGAAAGAGGTATGGGTGGTGGTGCGCGGCGAGGACTACATCTCGGTCATCGACCCCGCCACGTTCCGTGAAACCCGCCGCATCCCGACCACGGCGGGACCGGGCATGGTGCTGTTCCATCCGGCTGGCAAGCTTGCCTTCGTCGTGTCCAGTTTCAATCCGGTGGTCGACGTGATCGACGTCAAGGCCCGCAAGGTGGTGAAGCGGCTGGACGTGGCCAGCCCGTTCTCGCCCTTCCTGCAATTCACGCCCGACTTCAAGGAAGTCTGGATGACGCACAAGGACGTGGGCAAGGTCACGCGCATCGATACCGAGAAGCTGGCAGTGAAGGGCGTGTTCGATACCGGCTTTATCACCAACCACCTGGCCTTTGCCCGCACTGCCCGCGGCACGCTCGCCTACGTGACGGTGGGGGGCGAGAACGTGGTGAAGGTGTTCACCACCGACGCTACGCCCACGCTGGCCGCGACCATCCCGGTCGGCGCGCTGCCACATGGCATCTGGGCGGCCGATGACGGCTCACGCATCTATGTCGGCCTGGAAAACGGCGACGCGGTGGACGTGATCGACACCGCTTCCAACCACGTCACAGCGCGCGTGCCGGTGGGCCAGGCGCCGCAGGCGCTGGTCTACGTCAGCAACGCCGTGCCCGCTGGTGCCGGCACCGACAACCTGGTCGCGCGGGCGAATAGCGACCCCGTAAACATTGCCCTTAAGCCGCCCAGCGGCGAGGCCAAAGGTTTTGTGGTCGCGCGTAACCTGGGCGTGGTCGATGCGCTGGAGGTCTCGCTGTTCAAGCTGAAGCCGGAAACCAGCTATAGCGTCTATGTGGGCGCGCAGAAGACCCCCGTGGCCAGCTTCAAGACCAACCCGGCCGGCATGGCCAACGGCACCGCGATCGGTCCGCTGCGCGAGGTGGTGTCGACGTTGTCTTCCCAGGCGCCGTCACCGGTGCAACTGGTGGTGATGGAGGGCAACGCGCCGCCAGACCCGGCCACGGCGGTGCTGGTCAGCGCGCCGTAACGGCGTTCAGGCGATGCGCATCCTGCCGGCAGAACGCGGCAGGGCCATCAGGGCACATTGCTCTGGGTGAAATCGAACGGCTTGCCGGGCACCTCATAGGCGCCGCCGAACTCGAACGGCGCATTGCCCGACTTGCCGATGCCGATAGCCAGCGGCGTATTGCCGCCTTGCAGGGCGATCGGCGCGTAGCGATAGTTCATCACCTGCCTGCCGGTGTAATCCGTAATGGTGATCACGCTG
This sequence comes from Cupriavidus sp. H39, assembly GCF_050271075.1. Lineage (NCBI taxonomy): Bacteria > Pseudomonadati > Pseudomonadota > Betaproteobacteria > Burkholderiales > Burkholderiaceae > Cupriavidus > Cupriavidus sp. H39. The sequence goes on along the minus strand of NZ_CP189846.1, from coordinate 1,899,027 downwards.
GTCAGCAAGGGACTCTGCTGGGTCTCGTCCACCGTGATGGGATCGACGATACGCGAGTCCTGCAGCGTCTTTTCGACGGTCAGGTCGACCATGTCGACCAGCTGGATCTTCTGCGCGCCGCGCGATACCACCCACAGCCTGGTGTTGGAATTACCGAGTCCCACGATGACATGGTGCTTCATGCTGGTGGGGTTCTTGCCGACCTGGACGCTCAGCATCTCCTCGATCCGCTTGGGATCAGGGTTGCGGCCCGACTGCAGCCCCGCCACCGAGAACGCGCGGATCTTGCCTTCCTCGGTGGCCACCCAGGCGCGGCCGGGGATCGGCAGGATCGAAATCCTGACCGCCGTGGGCTTTTGCGGCAGGCTGATCGACTTGACGATGGTCGGCGCGTAGTTGTCGACGGCAAATACCGGCGGCCACTGTGCATCGCCAGGGCCGGTGTTGGCCAGGGTCGATTGCAGCGAAGCATGGCTGCCTTCGAAGTAGGCCTGGTTGACCTTGTCGAACAGCGGCTTCAGGTTCAGGAAGACCACCTTTTTCTCGGACTTCGAGATCACCGCGGCCACGCCGGCCCGCGACACCAGCTTGCCGTTGATGCCGGCGCGGGTGAAGCTCTTCTGGTTGACGCTGCTGGTGGCCGGGTTCACCTCGGTCTTGGTCAGGCTGGCGCCGCGGCGTCCGACCGGGTCGACCAGCCAGCCTTGCGTGCTGTTGTCCTGCATCACGCCAAAATCCGTGACCGCCGATATGTCCGTGGGTGCCACCATCCCGGGCAGGTCGATAAAGCCCAGCAGCTTGATAAAGACAAAGTTCGACATGTTGCGCAGGCCAGGGTACAGGCCCGGCCACGAGCCCGCGCTGGGGTCATAGGGCCCGCCCACCTTGCTGCCATCGGCGAGGCTGCCCAGCGCCAGCACCGCCACCTGGCCCTTGAAATTGACGGTATCCCATACCGTTACCAGCGCGAATTCCGAATTGGTCGTGATCGCAATCGCCGTCGGCACCTTGCCCGCCGGCAATTTCACCGCGGCGGCGTGCGAGGCGGTATTGCTGCCCACCGAGGCAATCAGGCCGTTCTGGAACGCGATCAGGGCCTGGGCGCAATCGTGTTCGCTGCAGCGTCCCATGGCAATCGGGCGCCTGGGCAATACGTCGCCATTGGCCGCAATATGATTGTTCAGCTGGGGGTCGGTCGAGACATGCCCATAAACCCACGGCAACTGCGGCTTCTCGGCAACCGTCCCGGCACTCAGGCCCAGTGTGAGCAGCGAGGTGACGCCAGGGTCCGACGCCGCATCGGCGCGATAAATGACATCCCCCATATTGCTGCCGTAATCGTTGCGCGAGCAATCCAGCTGGCCCAGCTGATAGAGGACCTTCAGGTTGTAATCCAGTTCGGCCTTGGGAAATTCCTTCTGGTAGCAGGCATTGGCGTGCGGATAGAAGGTCTTGTCGCCGGGCTGCCAGTGGGTCGGCGCCGTCGCCACCGGCCTGGTATTGGCCGGGCCGTAACGATAGGCAATGGCCTCGTCGCTGCTGTAATCGGAGGCAATGGCCAGATAGGCTTCCCGCACCAGCTTGCCTTGGGCATCCAGGATGTCGTCGAACCATGGCCGCGGCGGTACTTCCGGCGCCGATGCCGGCAACGGGCGTTGCGCTGGCGCGTGCGCGGGCACCTGTTTGGGCGCCGCTGCCACGGATGCGGTGCCGGACGGCACCGGGGCGTCAGTGCGGCGATCGGCTTCCCGCTCGCAGCCCGACATTGCCAGCACGACGGCGCAAGCAGCCAGCGTCGGGGTCACGGCCGGACGCATGGCAATGTGGTGCGATGGCAAGCGTTTCCCAGGCATGAGTGTCTGTGCAGCGCAAAGGAAATTCGTCGGGGCGCAAACATCCGCCAGGTGGACTTTGGCAGCTTTCCGGCCGCGGCTTAGTACGCCAGCACATATTTCTGGTGCATTTCCTTGTCGCGCCCGCGGGCCATGTCTGCATTGTTATCGGTAATCGCCCCAATCGACGTGCGATCGCGCTTGCATTCTGCGTTGGCCGCTCCGGCACGCTGCTTGCTTTTTGCCACGAAACGTCATAGGTTTCCTGATGCATATCGGTTGAGCCCATCCGTTCGCCGGCTGCATCAGGGGTCGAGAAACCACCCGGCAAAGCGCGGCACCAGAACGCGCGTAGGGGGCGGTTTCGATCAATCGAATGGGGAGGAATCGATTTGTCGTGGCGGCGTCGGCATTCTCGCCAACGCCGGCACGGTGTTTCGTCGGCGGGCTTGCAGTCGGCCTGCCACCCCAAGTATGACCGGCTCCCCTGGGCCCCCGCGATGATCCATCTGCCCCCACGCGTGCAAAGCATGACGATCCGCATGAGAACGGTCGCCCTGGCGGCGGCCTTCATGCTGGTGGTCTTCCTGTTGGTGACCTGGGCGGTCTCGTACCAGATGGTCAGCCATGCGCGCCAGGACCGCAAACAGGTCCAGGCCGTCTACGTGGCCAGCAAGGAAAAGGAACTGCGCCACTACGTCGAACTCGGCCATGCCACGCTGGCTCGCATCGCGCAGGGCAGCGGAGAGCAAGCCGCGCTGCAGCAACAGGTGCTGGCCGCGCTCTCGCGCATGCATTTCGGCAATGACGGCTACTTCTTTGTCTACGATCGCTTCGGCAACGTGCTGCTGAACCCGGGCAGCATGGGAATCGACGGCGTGGATTTCTGCGACCCGGCCGATACCGGCAGCGAGCAGGCCAGGATGCTGATCAACCAGGCGCACGCCGGCGGCGGCATTGTCCGATACAACTGGATCAAGCCGTCCTCACGCGCCGAGGCGCCGAAGATGTCGTATGTGAAGACAGCCGACCATTGGGGATGGATTATCGGCGCCGGCCTTTATATGGACGACATCGAGCGCGAGCTGGCCGCCTTCGATGCCAATGCCGCCCGCACGCTGCGTGATACGCAGATACGGCTCACGGCCTTGGCGATCGGCTCGGTCATGCTGATCAGCCTTGCCTGGCTGGCGTGGAACCTGCGCAATTCCCGCATCTCCGGCGAGAAACTGCGGCGCCTGGCGCGGCGCGTGGTGAGTTCGCAGGAGGAGGAACGTGCCCGCGTGGCACGCGAGCTGCATGACGGCGTGGTGCAGGTGCTGGTGTCGTCCAAGTATCTGCTGGAGACGGCCCAGGTGCATCTGGAGCAGGACACAGAAAAAGCGCCGGAGAATGACGTGGCAAAGGACCACCGATCGCGCCGCCTCGCACCGCAGGCACTGCTGGCGCAGGGTCTGGGCCGCCTGCAGGAGGCGCTGGTCGAGATCCGCCGGGTTTCGCACGGCCTGCATCCGGCCTTGCTGACCGACCTTGGACTGGCCGCCGCGCTGCGCATGCTGGTCGAGCAATTGTGCCCCCAGCGCGCAGTCGACCTGCGCTTCACCGAGCAGGGCTTCATCCCGGCGCTGTCGCAGGCCCAGCGGACCGCATTGTTCCGGGTCGCGCAGGAGGCGTTGAACAACGCCCTCATGCACGCGCAGGCCGGCTGGGTCCAGGTCACGCTCGCCGGCGGCGCCCATCACGTCGCGCTGACGATCGAGGACAACGGCCATGGCTTCGACCTGAACAAGGTCCGTGCCGACGGCAAGGGCGGCATCGGCCTGCGCAATATGCGCGAGCGCATCGAAAGCCTGGAAGGCAGCGACTTTGCCATGCATACCGGCCCCGCCGGCACCCGTGTCGAAGCACGGCTGCGCCTGCCGCAGCCAGAGCCCGACTCAACAATCCGGGCCCGACCCGACCCAGCCCTGGGCCATCTTCCCCCTGCAAGGAGACCTGCTGCATGACCGCCAACCTTCGTGTGCTGCTGGTCGATGACCATCCGTTTGTGCTGGACGGCGTCCGCCTGCGCCTGGAGGCCACCGGCGAGATGACGGTGGTGGGCGAAGCGGCGAGCGTCGAGGAAGCCATGGTCCTGGCCGCGCAGCATGGTCCGGACCTGGTGGTGTCGGACATCCACATGCCCGATGCCAACGGCTTGCAGCTTGCGGCGCGCTTTGCCGAACGCTTCCCCGCGGTGCGCGTGATCGCGCTGTCGATGCACAAAGACCCGGAGTACGTGCGGCGCGCCTTTGCCCTCGGCGTGGCCGCCTACGTCCTCAAGGAAGCGCCCGCGCATGAGCTGGTCAACGCGATCCGCACGGTCGCGGCCGGCGGCACTTACCTTAACGCCGAGCTGCAGGCCTTTCTGCAGACCGATGAGCCGCCGCCGTCTTCGCGCCGCGCCCTGACACCGAAGGAGGCCACGGTGCTGAAGCTGCTGGCCGAGGGCCGCTCCAACAAGGAGATCGCCGAGCGGCTCGGAACCTCGGTGCGCACCGTCGAAACGCACCGGCTGCACCTGCGCCGCAAGCTCCAGGTTGGGGGCCGCGCCGAACTGGTGAAGTACGCGGTGCACTTCTCCGACCTGCACGCGATCCCGCTGGCCGACGCGGCGCTGGCGGCGGACTGCTGATCGCCCTTGATTGCCCTTTACGTGTGCGATGTGTCCATGCTTGGTGCCGTGGCACCAGGGCAGGGCGGTGGCATGCACCGTCATTGCAGCGCGCAACGCGCTCTCTGTATTACTGCGTAAGGGAAAGTCGTGCTGCTGCCGCCGCCGTTGTTTGCGTAGACTTTTTTCCAGAACGGGCGCCAGGCATGCGGGCACGCAAACGCGCCGCTGCGCCGATCGTGGGACACAACGGGAGAGCACCATGGACGAGCTGAAGCAAACGCAGAGACCGGCTGTCGCGACGCAATGGCAGCCGGAGGACCTGGCGCGGTGGACACCCAAGCGGCGCGAATTCCTGCGCATGCTGGCCTACGGCGCGGGCTCGCTGGCCCTTGCGCCGCTGATCAGCGCCTGCTCGGATGACGCGTCGGCGGCGTCGTCAGACCTGCGTTCGCAGCTGGCGCAGGACGAAGCCTTCTGGTCTGAAGTGCAGGGCATGTTCGTACTCAAGCCAGAGAAGGTCTACATGAACATCGGCACCGGCGGCTCGATGCCCAAGGTAGTGCTCGATGTCTTCGGCCAGGAAAACCTGGCCAAGGCCGCGGATTCCGGCAGCGGCTATGGCAACCTGGCCGACCTGCGCGCGGCCGTGGCCAAGGGCTTCGGCGTCGACGGCGACGAAGTGGCGTTCTCCGGCAATACCTCGTCGGGCATGTGCCATGCGATCCTCGGCATCAAGTGGGAACCGGGCGATGTGGTGGTCACCACCAACCACGAACACGGCGGCGGCCTGACCCCGCTCAACATCGCGGTGGACCGCTACGGCATCGAGGTCTCGACCATAGCGCTGCCGGTCGGCAACAACCAGACCGCAAGTACTTATGTCCAGCTGTTCGACGAGCGCATCCGCGCGCTGAAGGGGCAGGGAAAGCGGGTGCGCGCGATGATGTGGTCGTCGCCGACCTACAAGACCGGCACCATGCTGCCGATCGCCGACCTGATGCAAGTGGTGAAGGCCCACAGCCTGATCAGCATCGTCGACGGTGCCCACCTGCCGGGCATGATGGCGTACGACTACGGCGCGCTCGGCATGGACTTCATGTCCGGCGCGGGCCATAAGTGGCAGTGCGGTCCCGGGTCCACCGGCATCCTGGTGATCCGCAACAAGATGCGTCCGTCCAATCCGCTGCCGCTGCCGGAGTGGTATCCGATCCATACCAGCTCTTACGTCAGGCAGGCGCGCGGTACCTACGACATCGCCGCCACGGTGACGTCCTGCGGCAGCCTGCACGTGCCGATGTTCCGGGCGCTGGCGCGCGCCTGCGAAATGTGGGATAGCATCGGCAGGAAGAAGATCGAAACCTACGACCTGACGCTGTCGGCCTACCTGAAGGAGAAAATCGTCGAACGGTGGGGCGTCGAGGCGCTGTACTCACCCAAGGACGATCCGAAGCTGGTGTCCGCGCTGACCTGCTTCAATCCGTTCCGCAATCGCGACGATGTCATGAACCAGCAAAAGTCCACGATGTTCGTGAACCGTATGCTGAGCGACTTTGCCCCGGGCTTCGTGATCCGTTCGGTGAATTTCGACGTGATCGGCGCGCCGGCGCAGCACTACGGCATCCGCATTTCCACGCATCTGTGGCACGACGCCAACGACATCGACCGGGTGGTGGATTCGATGTGGACCCTGTCCGGGGCCATGGCTTGATCCGGCCCGTGTCACTGCAAACAAGAGTCAAGTCCATGAAACGATCTATCGCTCTGATTGCCGCGGCGCTTGGCGGCGTGGCATCGCTCTCGGCCTGCGCCCAGCACGGCGGCACGCTACGCGCGGTCTCGTCGGCCGAAGCCCCCAAGGCCATCGGGCCTTACTCCCAGGCGGTCAGCGCCGGCAACGTGCTGTATCTTGCCGGCCAGATCCCGATCCATCCCAGGACGGGCGAATTGCTCAAGGACGCGCCCATCGAGGCCCAGACCCGGCTGGTGCTCGACAACCTGAAGGCGGTACTGGCGGCCGACGGGATGACGATGGCCAACGTCGTTTCCACCACCGTCTATATGAGGGACCTGAATGACTTCGCCAAGATGAACGAGGTCTACGGGACTTACTTCACCGGCGTCACGCCGGCGCGGGCGACGGTACAGGTGGCGCGCTTGCCGCGCGATGTCGCCGTGGAGATCGGGGCGATCGCGGTCAAGCCCTGACAGTTTTGGGCGGAAGAGCGCAGCGGGGTACGGTTTCGGCCGTCCCCGCTGTTGGCGTTGGGGGCACACCGCGATGGAAACGGCTCGTGCCAGACCTCTGTCCTGACCCTGAGAACAAGCTGGATGGGGACATCGGTTGTGAGCGTGAAGGAATAGGGATCCCCAGTTGGTGGATTTTGCCCTCTGGTCCGGCAGTTCCGGTCATCACCCCGACCCTTCACAATAACTTAACACGTCTTAATCACCGTCACCTTTCGTCTCCATCGGGCCTTGCATACAGTCGAGCCCACAAGGAGATTCCCCATGAAAGATGTGCTGGTGATCGGCGGCGGCAATGCCGCGCTGTGCGCGGCGTTGATGGCGCGCGAAGCGGGTGCCTCGGTGCTGCTGCTGGAAGGCTCGCCGCGCGAATGGCGCGGGGGAAATTCACAGCACACCCGCAACCTGCGCTGCATGCATGACGCGCCACAGGATGTGCTGGTCGATGCCTACCCGGAAGAGGAATACTGGCAGGACCTGCTGAAGGTGACGGGTGGCATCACTAACGAGCCACTCGCGCGCATGACGATCCGTGCATCGTCGCGATGCCGCGGCTGGATGCGCCGACACGGCGTCCATTTCCAGCCGCCATTGTCAGGGGCGCTGCACGTGGCGCGCACCAATGCCTTCTTCATGGGCGGCGGCAAGGCGCTGGTCAATGCCTATTTCCGCAGTGCCGAGGCACTTGGTGTCGAGATCCGCTACGACACCCCGGTTGCCGCCATCGAACGCGACGGCGACCGTTTCATCGCCGCCATGACCGCTACCGGCGAACGCATCGAGGCCAGGACCTGCGTGCTGGCCGCCGGCGGTTTCGAGTCGAATCGGGACTGGCTGCGTGAAGCCTGGGGCCAGAATGAACGCGGCGAATGGCCGTCGGACAATTTTCTGATCCGGGGCACGCGCTTCAATCAGGGCGTGCTGCTGCGCCATATGATCGACGCGGGGGCCGATACGATCGGCGATCCGACCCAGGCCCATATGGTGGCGATCGACGCACGCGCTCCGCTGTATGACGGCGGCATCTGCACGCGGATCGACTGTGTCTCGCTCGGCGTGGTCGTCAACCGCGACGGGGCGCGCTTCTACGATGAGGGCGAGGACTTCTGGCCCAAGCGATATGCGATCTGGGGACGCCTGGTCGCGCAGCAGCCGGGGCAGATCGGCTTCTCGATCATTGACCAGAAGGCCATCGGCCGCTTCATGCCGCCGGTCTTCCCGGGCACGACCGCCGATACGCTGGGAGAACTGGCGCGCAAGCTCGGCGTGCCGGAAGCAGCCTTCGTGCGGACCGTGGAAGCCTTCAACGCCGCGTGCCGGCCCGGTAGCTTCGACCACACGGTGCTGGACGATTGCGCCACCGACGGCATCGCACCGGCCAAGACGCACTGGGCGCGGCCGCTCGACACGCCTCCCTATATCGGGTACGCGCTGCGTCCCGGCGTGACCTTCACTTACCTGGGCCTCAAGGTGAACGAGCGGGCGCAGGTCCACTTTGATGGCAGGCCTAGCCCGAACCTGTTCGTCGCCGGCGAAATGATGGCCGGCAACGTACTGGGCAAGGGCTATACCGCGGGCGTCGGCATGGCGATCGGCACGGCCTTTGGCCGCATCGCCGGCGTGAGCGCCGCGCGTGCCTGTGATTTCCGACATCCCGATTTCGACATGGAGCAGTCCAATGCCATCGCTAGCTGAGCTGGTCGATCAGGCGCATGCCGACGCGCAAGGCCTGGGCGGCACTGACCGACGCGTGATTCCGATCCATCCCGTATTGCCGCTGACGGCTGCAGAGGGCGAGGTCGCGCGCATCCTGCAGATCTGCAATGCCTGCCGCTATTGCGAAGGCTTCTGCGCGGTGTTTCCCGCCATGACGCGGCGGCTCGAATTTGGCCGTGCCGACGTGCACTATATGGCCAATTTGTGCCACAACTGCGGGGCATGCCTGCATGCCTGCCAGTACGCGCCGCCGCACGAGTTTGCCGTCAACATCCCGGTAGCGTTGGCGGAGGTCCGTGGTCAGACCTACCAGGACTATGCGTGGCCGCCAAAGCTCGGCATGCTGTACCGGCGCAATGGCCTCACCTTGTCGCTGGCCCTGGCACTCGGGCTGACGCTGTTCCTGCTGTTGGCCGTGGCGCTCAACGGCACCTTGTGGCGCGCTCCGGCCACTGGAAACTTCTATGCGCTGTTCCCGCATAACTTGCTGGTGTCGATGTTTGCGCCTGTGTTCGGCTTCGTGGTGCTTGCACTGGCAATGGGGGTACGCAGGTTCTGGCGCGAAGTCACCCCCGCGACCAGCGGTGCCCCGGTAAGCGCGCCGGCAGCGGCAGAAGCCGGTGCCGCCGTGCTGCGGCTGAAATACCTCGACGGCGGCCATGGTGCCGGTTGCAACAATGCCGACGACGCCTTCACGCTGTCACGCCGGCGTTTCCATCACCTGACGTTCTATGGCTTCCTGCTGTGCTTTGCCGCAACGGCAGTGGCGACGGTCTATCACTACGCTTTCGGCTGGCACGCGCCATATGAACTGCCGAGCCTGCCCAAGCTGCTCGGCGCCATCGGTGGTGTCAGTCTCGCGATCGGCACCGCGGGGCTCGGCTGGCTCAACCTGCAACGTCACCGCTTGCACCTGGCGCACAGCCAGCGGCCGATGGATCTCGGCTTCATCGCCTTGCTGTTCCTTACCGCCGCCAGCGGCCTGGCGCTGTGGCTGGGCCGTGGCACGCCGGCGCTGGCCATCCTCTTGTGCCTGCACCTGGGCGCGGTGATGGCGCTGTTCGCCACCATGCCCTACGGCAAGTTTGCCCACGGCGTGTTCCGCAGTGCCGCGCTGCTGCGCCACGCGGTGGAGAAGCGCCGGCCGAACCCGGTAGGGCTCGGGGCGGACTGAGCGGCTGCCCGGCGGATGGCCGTCCCCACGCCTTTCCAGAATAACCCTTTCCAGAACGACAATACGGAGACCGATTCGATGGACCGTCGACCGACCCTGCGCGCAACCTTGTTGGCCGCGCTCTGCTTTTCCCTGTCATCAGGTGTTGCGCAAGCGCAGCCCATCGCCGGCGGCAAGCCGGTCACGCTGGTGGTCGGCTTCGCCGCCGGCGGCGCCGCCGATGCCGCCGCGCGGCTGATCGCCAAGAAGCTGGCGGACAACCTCGGCCAGCCGGTAGTCGTCGACAACCGTGGCGGCGCTGGCGGCAATATTGCCCACCAACTGGTGGCTCGCGGTCCGGCGGATGGCAGCATGCTGCTGTTCGGCTCGATCGGGCCACTGACCATCGCGCCACATCTCATGAAGCTGCCCTACGATCCGTTCAAGGATCTGGCGCCTGTATCGGGCGGCGTGAACTTTCCCAATATGCTGGTGGTGCACAAGGGCGCCGGCGTGAAGAACCTGGCCGAGTTGGTCGCACTGGCGAAGAAGAAGCCCGGCGCCGTGGACTATGCGTCGACCGGCGCTGGCTCTGCTTCCCATCTGGCGGGAGAACTGTTCAACCAGCGTGCCGGTATCGAGATGGTCCACATTCCATACAAGGGCGGTGCACCGGCACTCCAGGATCTGCTTGGCCAGCGGGTGACGTCTTACTTTGCGGCCCCGCCGACTGCGATGCCGCAAGTCGAGGCCGGCAAGCTGGTGCCGCTGGCCACCACCGGTCCGGTACGGCCGGCGTACCTGCCGAATGTCCCCACCGTGGCGGAATCCGGCTACCCCGGCTTCGAGGCGCTGAACTGGTATGCCTTCGTGGCCCCTGGCAAGACGCCGGCACCCATCCTCGATCGCTGGAATCAGGAGGTCGTCAAGGTGCTGAACGATGCGCAGGTGAAAGATGCGCTGAACAAGCATGGCCTGACACCGCAGCCAACCACCCGGCCGGAACTGCTTGCCTTCATGAAGAAGGAGAGCGCAAAGTGGGGCGCGATCGTCAAGGAACGGAAGATTACGGTCGATTGAGGCCGGCCATCGGACCGTCGCGCCGGCCCGCGTGGAGGCGGTTGATGTCGGCGCGGTTGTCCGATCTCAATCCTTGTGGAGCGTCGCGCCGAACCACGCGCCGTCGCGAACCAGGCCGCGCGCGGTGTCGGCCAGCACCACCCGCGCGGCCAGTGCCGCGGGCGACAGCTCGTCATCGGAAAGGCTGGCCAGCAGGTTGTGCCGTCCAACCTGGGCGTCGACCACCAGCGAGCGGACCAGCGTCGGATCATTGAGGCGCGCGGTCGCCGCGCCCGGCTGGATGGTGGCACCAAAGCCTGCGCGCACCGCGTCCATCAGCATCAACAGGCCGTCGATCTCCGCCACCACGTTCGGTGTCACGCGCACCCGCGCAAAGGCCGCGTCGAGCAGAGCGCGCAGCCCGTGGGTAACGCTCGGCAGGATCAGCGGCAGCTCCCCCAGTTGCGCGAGCCGGGCACGCTGGCTGACCGGCAGGCCCGGCAGGCCCGCAGCTCCGAGCACATAGAGCTTTTCATCGAGGAGCGGCGTCACGCTCCAGCGGCGCGCGGTTTCGGTACGGAACACGATGGCCAGATCCAGCCTGCGCGCGTTGAGCATCTCGCTCAGATGCCCGGACAGTGCCTCGACCACGTGGACCCGTACGTCGGGATAACGCGTAGCCATTGCCCGCAGCAGGGGCACGCCCAGCACCGCGGCGGTAGTCGAAGCCAGGCCGATGCTGACATGGCCGGACAGCCGCGCCTGCTGCGCGGCCCGTACCGCATCGTCGGCGTGGCGCAGCGTCAGCTGGGCCTGCCGCAGGAATGCAAGTCCGGCATCGGTTGGCACCACCCCTGTGGACTGGCGCTGGAGCAGGCGCGTCGACAGTTCGCGTTCGAGCCTGCTGACCTGCTGGCTGAGCGCGGAGGTCGCAAGTCCCAGTTCGAGCGCTGCCTTGCCGAAGCTGCCGAGCTCGCAGACCTTGGCGAAATAGCGGAGTTGACGCAGTTCCATGGAATATTTGATGACATCGCGACCACGCGGTCGGCGCGACGACGGGCGATTGGCAACCGGTCTATCTGTACAGAATGCCGCGCAATGGTAGCACCCGGCAGGCGGGCCGCGCGCGGGGGAGTGGGTGAGGGCGTGACTCTGGCGCCGACCATAAATCCAAGGAGTTGGCCTATCGCTGGACTGGCTCACAATGGCTGATCAGCAGCGATCATTAGTCGGCCACGCCGGAGAAGACCCGAGACACGCGGCCGCCACCCGGCGGGCTTCAGCGTGGTGGCATCGCCGCGGCTAACGAATGGAGTACTTGATAGCCATGTCACCGAGCACGCCTAGCCACGCGAGGAACGTGGAACATTTCCGGTAGGCATGCGGGATCTCCAGGCGGTGAATTCGCAATGTGTCGATCGGCCAAGCGAGCCAGCGCTTGAACGAACGACCTTGAGCCGGTCGATCTGCCGCATCGTCATGGTAATGACTCCTGCTGGCATGGCGGGCTCCCGCGCGCTGGAAGCCGTCAAGCTTACGCCTGCCAAACTCGGACATGTGAACTTAGCCAGAAGCGGACATTACTAAAAAAAGACCAACACATTATGTCTAGGCGGTTTTGAAAGGTCGGGGCGCCTGCTAAATTCAAATGTCAGTCCGAGCGTGCTTTTTGTGCGGGTTTTGATGCTTTTGGGGGTCGGCCGTAGCGCGGTGGGGCTGGCCTGACGTGACTGAGTCTGGCCCAGGGTGGGGCGGTGGCTGCGCGGTGGGCCAAGTTGAAATGTCCGCATTCCGCTGGAGCGGGGCCGCAGCGATTGCGCGCTCCAGATCGAGCCGGTTGATCAGCCGCTGCCGCTTGACGTTCAGCGGCGCGCGATGGGGCCGGGCAGGTTCGCCTTGCAGCGTGCGCGACGGCCCCGCCTGCTGGCGACTGTCGCGCTGCGCCTGCACCTGCGCCGTGATGGCCAGCACGTGCCCCAGCCGCTTGTGCTCAACGATCGCACCCTGGTCGATCGCGCCAAGCCGGTCATAGGTGGTGTAGGGCAGGGCAGCGCCATCGGCCCACAACTCGATCCTGCCGTCCGGGTACTCGGCGACCTCGAGATAGCGGTGCATCAAGCGCCGGTGCTCGGGGCGGTCCTCGAGCAGGTACAGCACCTTGTCGTACTGCAACGTGAGGCTGGCCGACACCTTGCGCCATTCACGCCAACTGAAGATCCGTTCCAGGTCCTCGTCGCCGCGCAGCGGCCGGTGCGCATCGAAGTCGCGCCTGGGCACCTTGGCGAAGCGCGCATTGAAGTCGGCGATGAAATGCGGCGCAAAAGCGTTGGCGGCGGCCATGGTGCTGATCCCGCGCAGCCGCAGTTCCTTGACCAGCCGGTCCTGCAAGGTGCCGTTCATCCGCTCGACCCGGCCCTTGGCCGGGCTCGAATTGGCGCACAGGATGTCGATGTTGAGCTCGAACAGCGCGCGCCCGAACTGGGTGTAGCCGCGGCCTTCGGCGCCGTCCCTGGCGTTGACGCGGAAGATGCCGGCCTTGTCGCTGTAGAACGCCATCGGCTTGCCATGGCGCTCGACATAGGCGCGCGTGGCGCTGAAATACGCCGGCGTCGACTCGGTCGGCACGAACAACAACTGCATCAGCCGCCCGGTCGCGTCATCGACATAGACCAGCAGCGTGCACGCCGGCGCCCGGTCCTCGAACCAGGCGTGGTCGGAGCCATCGATCTGCACCAGCTCGCCCAGGCAGGCGCGGCGGTTCCTTGGCTGGTGGACCTTGGGCGGGCGCAGCCTGCGCGGCACCCAAAAGCCGGCGTCGATCATGATGCGGCGAACGGTCTCCGTGGCTAGGTCGATGCCATGGCGCTCACGCAGCTTCTCGGCGGCCAGGGTCGGGCCGAAGTCGGCGTAACTGTCGCGGATCAGGCCGCGCACGCGGGATTCCAGCCCGGGCGGCAACTGGCGGTTGCTGTCACGACCACGCTTGCGCGAGCCCAGGCCGCCGGGACCGTCTTCACGGTAGCGCAACACCAGCCGTTCCACCTGGCGCCGCGACAAGCCGAGCTTCTCGGCCGCGCGCCAGACTGCCAGGCCATGGTCGACCACGGCCTGAATCACCTTGAGCCGATCCAATTCGCGCATCGCCATCGTGATGGTCTCGGGCTTGGGCATGGCTGCCTCCGGTCTCGGACAGACGGAAAGCCGCCAGCATGCCAGCCTTGGCAAGGGGGTACGACATTTCTATTTGGCTCAAGTACGACATTACTATTTGGGTCTAACACATTAGTTTCGCATAATAAAGCTTATGTTAAATCGTTGCTGCGGGACGCGAATGTATAGCCGGCGCGGCTTTCAGGATGAAAACCCCTCTCGCGCGTGATGCGCGCCACGGCCGCCCCGATTCATATTTCCAAGCCCGGCACAGACCGGGCTTTTTCATAGAACGGGTCATCATGTCTTCACAACACGCAAATCTTCTGGAATTCCAACACTGGGCGCGTAGCATCCCGTCCGAATACCTTGCGCGCCGCCTGCGGTGCTCCCCGGCCACGGCCCGCGCCTGGCAGTCAGGCAAGCGCCCGGCGCCCTGGTGGACTGTCCACGTCATGCGCCTCGATAAGCTCGAGCGTGACGAGATGGCCCGGCAAATGGGTTACGCGCATCTGCTGCCCAAGCTCGGCATCGTCAGCGGCGAGGTGATCCAGTTCCGGCCACGGCGCGCGCAGCCGAAACCGGCTCCGGCCCAGCCGGCCAGCGTGACGCCGCTGCCGGAACCTGGCCAGATGCAAGCCTAGTCCTTGCCGATGGACGTGGTCTTGTAGAAATCGTTCGGCAGGCCGGTGAAGTCCGTTGCCGGCTGCTGGCGCTGGCCGGTCACCGCGCCAGCCTGCCAAGGCCTCACGCATCCTGCCAACACACCCGGCATGCATGCCAAATCGTCGCTCTTCGATTCCGCGGGTATCAGCGTGGACAGCGCTAGATGCGCGCCGGTGCCGGCACTGGTCACCGTGTCACTGTAGGGGTCTTTCTTGAGCAGTTCCGCTGTCCCTCGCGCTACCTGCTGCATCTGCTGTTCGGTGCCCGTATATCGCAGGCCGCAGCCCGCCAGCACCACCACCGCCACAACCGCGATACGTCGCATATTCCCCCCTTGTTCTGGCGCCAGTGTAACGAAAAAAGCCCGGCCGAAGCCGGGCAATCCCCTGTGCAGCGCGAACCGATCAGCGCTTTTTGCGCTTGCGAAACTGGCCGTTGGCCTTGCGCGGCGGCGTCTTGCGTTTCTTCGTTGCCATGCTCTCTCCTGTTGTCACCACAATACCCGGCCCTGCCCATCCTTGAGCGTGACCGTCCCTTGATCCGCAATCCACGATTTCAGCCCAGGGAAGCGCGACAGAATGATGGCGGCGCAGATCACGCCCCCTATCACAATCAGCGTTTCCCGGCCGATCTCGGCCGGCGTAGGTATCCATCCCTGCCCGCTCACCGGTGCCCCTGCAAATGGTTGTCCATGCGCTCGTGCGCCCGGTCGATGCTGGCCCGCATGGCGCGCAGATCGGCACGGATGCCGCCGTACACCGCCCCGGCACTCATCAAGGCCGTGGCGATGTACTTCAGCGCGTCAAGCGTGACCGCGTCCATCACTCGCCCTGGCCCTTTTCCGGAAGGAACACTGCCAGCGCCGACAGCACGGCGGCAATGGCCGCCGACACGGCATTGACCTTGGTCGGATTGGCGCCGACGATCACCGCCAGCCCCGACAGGCCGGCCATGGTGGACGGCTCTCGCAAACGTTGCAGAAATTTCACTGTGCTCTCCTGATTCGCGGGTACACAAAGGCCGCACCGCCCGCGTTCTCGGTGACCGTCCAGGCGTTGACAGGCCGCTCGGCATACGTGCCCGTGTAGCCGTCCAACGCAAAATCCGGCTGGCGATCGCTCACCAGCGAACTTAAGAAGTTGCCAGCCGGGCAGGCGAACGAGGCATCCCACGTGCGCCCTTCGGCAATCGCTCGCTCGCACTCGGTCATGTCGGTTCGCGGCACGCCTAGCGCGTCACCGATCCCCAGCACGGCGCCGCTGGCCGCATCCCCCACTGCCCCCACCAACGCGCTTGCTGCACCCGCAGCCGCACCCGCCAGTCCGCCGTTTTTTTTTACGACGAAGGCAATGGCCGCGATGGCGGCGCCGGCCAGCAGAAGTTTTGCGGTGGCGTCTTTCATGTCACCAGCTCATGTAGTTGCCCAGGCTGGGCGCTTCTACCTGCGAGCCGAAGGTGTACGCGCCGTTCATGCTGCCGAACTGCGCTGGCGTCCAGCCGTCCGTGGCGTCCATCCCCAACTGCCCCAGATAGCCATTGAATGCGTTGTATTCCAGCGCATTGGAGTTGCCGCCACCGAACACGCCTGAAACCTGGCCGCCGCTCAGAATGGCATCCGGCGAGCCCGCCCCGAACATGCCCGCGATGGTGCCCACCAGACCCAAACCGGCCTGCGTGTAAGCGATGTTTCGCTGCGCCGTATAGTCCGGGCGCAACTGCACGGCGGTCGCTGCCGGCACGCCAGTAGCCGCCGTGGCCGCACGCGAACGCAGCGCGAGAAACGCCATCGCGCCCACCGCTGCCATCAAAAGCAAATCCGGGCCACCGCCCCCTGCCGCTGCCTTAGCCATACACCACACCCCCTGCCGCCTCGTATGCGGCTTGCAATCGGTTCAGCGCCACTTCCGGCTGGCCGTAGCCGGCGCCGGGCATGCTCGCCCAAATCTTGCGCACCTTGCGCACTGCCAACGCGAAGCGGCCGGCGTCCACGTCGCCCAGCGCGCCCGCGTCCGCAATCAGTTGGATAGCGGCGGCGTCCTGGCTGGCTGGCGTGAAGTCCGTCAGACCTAGCCGGCCCGCCAGCGTGTCCCACGTGCGCCGCAGGAACTGATAGGCGCCCGCCGCGCTGCTGCTAATCGGCTTGCCGTTGGACATGGCCGTCACCACCTGGCGCGGATGATCCGCGAAGGACTGGAACAGGCCACCGCCGAACAGCGTGCGGTATCCATCGGCGCCCGCCGTGCCCTCAGCGGTGCGAATCATCATCAGGAAGGCTGCGCGGTTGTTCGCGGCTTGTCCCATATCGGTTTCCTCAGTGCCGCCGAACATCGTGCCTTCGGCGGCGTCGTAGAACAGGTTTTCTGCCTGGTCAATGAAGTCCGGCGCCTGCGCGCCTGGCTCTTCGCTGCGCTGCCAGTCCCGCCACACCACATAGCCCACGGCGGCCAGAGCCAGCAGCGCGAACTCATAGCGTGTCATCAGATCGCTACCTCTTCGACTTCCGCATTCACGGTGACTGCCGCCCCCGCCGCGCCCTCCAAGCGCACAATCATTCCTACCCCTGGGTCCAGAATGAGCGGCGACGTGA
This sequence comes from Cupriavidus sp. H39, assembly GCF_050271075.1. NCBI lineage: Bacteria > Pseudomonadati > Pseudomonadota > Betaproteobacteria > Burkholderiales > Burkholderiaceae > Cupriavidus > Cupriavidus sp. H39. The sequence continues at coordinate 1,881,964 of NZ_CP189846.1, read as the reverse complement.
AAACCTCGGAGGCCTTTCCGCCGGCGGCGATTTGCGTTGCGTAGATATTGTTTGTGGCGGCAATGAGAGCGGCGGACGACTGCACGCGACTCTCCAGCTTTGTGGCGCGCCCCACCGTGAGATATCTGCTCTTCGGATTGCCTTGCGGAGACAGTGTCGACAGCGGCGAGGTATGACTCGCAAGCGTGATGGCGCCAGCAACAGCAGACGAGGCAGAGAATTGGCGAATCACAGCGCGAACGCCGCTCCCCGCTGGGTTCCAAACCTGCGTGTGCGCACTCTCCCCAGCAGCGGGAAGCAGGTAGATGTAAGCGAGGAAGGCATCGCCGGAGAGCGTTCGGGACTTCGAATTGTCCAGAACGTTCACGTCGCCGCTGATGCGCTGGTCGAAGAAATCCCCCGACCCGATCAGCAGGTATCCCGACAGCGCCACGGTGCTGCGGTTGAACACAACCCAGCGCGTCACCTGCTCGCTGAACCGGAAGCCCTGCCCAGGCCTTAGGCTGATATTGCCCTGCGCGAAGTTCGGGCGGATTTCGATCTGCGCAAACGGGTCCGTCGCGGACAGGAACTGCACACGATCACCGGCCACGTCAATGGCCTGCGCACCGCCCGCGGGAATGTTCAGATCGTATTGCTGTACGGACTCGATGATTCCCACGCTCACCCCTTCATTTTCGATACGGCCACGATTCCGGCGATGCACAGCGCGCCCGCCACGAGGAATTTTTGTCCAGTGCCGATTTCCTGCACGTTGCTGTATGCCGCTGCCACGTTCGCCGTGGCGTTCTCGTTCACGCTCTTGGCCGTGTCCAGCAGCTTGCCCATGCTGTCAAGGAAGCCCTTGGCATTGATGGCCGACTGGTCAAGATTCATCTTCAAACCGTCGCGCGCGAGCCCTATGGCGTCGGCGGTCGATTTGTAAGTGGTTTCGGTGCTGCTCTTGGCGAAGTCGAAGGCGGCATTGATGGCGCCGCCGTCCGTCACCGTCGCATACACGCTGTTGCCGGTGCCGCTCACGCCGACGCCACCGTCATTCACCATGCGGTTGTCGGTGTTGTTCGTCGTGCTGGTCGTGTTGCTGATGTTGGTCGATTCGCTCTGCTTTGATGCGCTCGGCCCGCCGATCTTGCTCATTGTTTTCCCCGCTTGCGCAGCACCACGGCTTCACTTCGATAGCCCAGGCGCCGCAGCTTTTTAATCAGCCCCGGCCGGCACGTCGTGATGCGGATAGCGTCCGCGTCCCTGCACTGAATTTCGATCAGCGGCAGTACTTCGGCCACAAGGTCAAAATCCGCCCGGCCATGCGCAAGCGCGATCTCTATTTCGGTCGTTTCGGCGTGGCAATGCGCCATCAGCACATACCACGCCACCGGCTCACCATCGCGCCACACGCGGCAGAACGTGCCATAGTCGCGCCCGTATTCGGTCGACTTGACTAGGCCGCCGCTGGCGTCGCTTTTGGCGTGGCCGTGAAACGCGGCATGGATTTCGGCATCGTGTGCATCCGTCCATACCTCTGGCGTAATCTCGATCTTCATTGCCCGCGCCTGAAAAAGGCCAGCGCGACCACCACGCCGGCCACAAGCACCATCGGATTGTTCAGCAGCCCCAGCGCTTCGCCCGCGGTCTGTTGCACAGCGCTGGTCAGCGTCGGCAATGCCCTGGCCTCGCTGCCGCCTGTTGCCACCACCCAGCCGGAACCATCGAAGTGCTGGTCGAACATGCCCGACCCCGACAGCGCGGTATTGCTGGGGTCCGGGCCGGCCATGGTCTGGCCCACCACCGAACTGGCGGCCATGATGCCCGCCGTCCACGGATTGGCCGCCAATAGGCCCATGCCTGCGCTCATGCCGGCTTGACCGTATGGCGACATATCAGCCCTTCCCCGACAGCAGGTAGATCACCGCACCGGCCACCAGCAGCGGCATCATGCCACCACCGAACAGCGCAAAGGCTGGCGTGGCGCCACGCGGGGCCGTGGTGATGGTCATGCCGTTGGATTGCAGCACGGCGGCGGTGTTGGTGCCTTGCAGCGCGCGCACGGTCTGCACGTCCATCAGACGCGAGAAGCCCATGCGCAGCAGGTCAGCGCCGGTCTGCGCCAGCGGGTTCAGGTCGCTGGCATCGGCCGCGGTGCTCACCATCGGATCGGAAAAGTAGCTTTGCGGCTGTACCGTGTCCCATTCACCCATGGCGCGCCCCTTACAGGTTGAACGGCAGGTCGATCACCTCGACATACACGTCCAGGCCATCGGCGGCGGTCAGGAACGCATTGAACTCCAGCGCCGCAGCGTCGGCGGTCTTTAGCGCGCCCGACTGGTTGTTGTCGTAGATGAAATCGACGCAATAGTGCTTGGACTGCGGCACCTTGCGCTGTTCCTGCTCGATGAAGCGCTGCACGCGGCTTGTGGCATCCCACACGATGAGGCCGTTCTTCTTGACCTCGACGCGGTTGACGTTGCCGTCCGTGGTCGCGGTCCAGTCGGTGCCGCTGTAGAACATGTGGACTCGCTTGATGAGCGCGCCCTTGGCCGAGAAGTTGATCGGGAACTTGCCGGCCACACTCGTGGAAGCCGGGAAGTACAGCAGCTTGTGGATCAGCTCGCCCGCGCCCTGGCCTTGCGGCGGGGTCAGGATCATGTAGCCGGTCAGCTGCGGCGCGGTCGCGCCCGCGATGGTGATTTCCAGATTCAGGTTGTCAGGCCACGCCGTCATGTCGTAGCCGCCCACTTCCTTGCCGTCGATGCTCGGCGCGTCGCGCTCGTTGAAATCGATGGTCAGGAAGTCCGCAGCATCGAAGATGCCCTTGTATTTGTTGATGGCGTCCAGGCGCGTGCCGCTGATGTTGTAGACAGTTCGCGCGCCGATCTTCACCTTGATATCGGCGATCATCGCCTTGGTGAAGGTGGTGCCCAGCAGGTTCAGCACCACGCGGTTCAGCGTGTTGGCATAGCGCGGGATCTGCAGCGTGGCAACGCCGTTGGCAACCACGTTCAGGAACGGCGGCAGTTGTTGGATGATCGACATTCGTGTTTTCCTCAGCCCACCAGCGCGGTGGCGACGATTTGGTCAGTCACCGGCAGGCGCCGGGCTACGTAGATCACGGCCAGCACCAGCGCCGTGGTCTTGATTGCGTTCTTGATATCGCTCATGGCTCAGCCCAGCAGCTTGGCGACCGAATCGGGCAGGAACTTCTTGCCCTGGTTGATGATGACCAGCGCAATGGCGGTCATCGCCACTGCCTTGCCAATTTCCTTCACGCCCATGGTTTTCTCCCCGAAAGATGCGTGTGCAAAATCGGGGATCGACCCCGCTTGGTTCCAACTATGGGCAAGGCCACCGGCCACCGGCAAGGCCGCGCCGTTACGTTACGTAGCCGCCTCCGGCTCCGGCAACGTACGTACGTTACGTACGGGCTTTGCGGTGTGGCTTCCGCGCGAATCGAGTCGTCCGATGCCGGTGCGGCCGGTCTGCATCTGGCGCTCTATGAACTCAAACACGCCGGTGTCCGGGTCGGCGCGCAGGTTGCGCACGTCATCGACCGGCACGCCGAGAATGGCCGCCATCACCGAAATGTCGTTCTTGTCGTTCAGCCGGCAGCAGTGGATCAGCGTGCAGTTGCCCAAGAACGTCTTGTCGACCACGGCGGGGCGCTGTGTGACGGCAAACAGCGTCATGGCGCGGTGCCGGCCCTTGCGCGACAGGCGCGACCAGAACGGCGGCGCGTAGCTGGCGCTGGTCACGTCCGCGACCTCCTCCACCACGAACACAAGGCGCTCGATCTGGTAGGCGATTTCGCACAGCAGGTCGAATTTCCACCGGTACGTGCTCATGTCGTCGCCGGGCTGGTAGACGATGCGGAAGCCGTCCTGCGGCCCCAGCGCGGCCAGAATCTCCACCAGTTCGCGCATGTCCGTCACGACCTGGCCAAACTCGCTGTATTCGTCCCGCGGATCCCAGATCAGCAGGCGCGGCGGCCGCATGCGGCGCAACCCATCCTTGAGCCAGCGCGATTTGCCGCTGCCCGATGCCCCAATCACACCGATGATGCGCGCGATGTTCGCGCTGCCAGCCGCCGCCGCGGCGGCGTTGGCGATTTCCGTTCCTTCCATATCACCCCCGGATGGCAGGCAGGCGCCCGCCAGTGTCTTGCATGTTCTCGCCCAGGTGCGAGCGCGGCTGCGGCGCCACCACTTCGGGCGGCGGCGCGGCGTCCAACGTACGTTCGGCGTCCTGCTGTTCTCGCCACGCCCGGTGCGCCACATACGTGGACAGCGCCAGCGGCCCGGCCACCAGCAGCAGGCCGATTTCCGGCCCGGACATGATCCCGCCCACGCTCAGGCCGTACTTGTCGGCCACCGGCACGATGGCGCCGGCCAGCGCCTTGATGGTGTCCGGGGTGTAGACGGTCGGCAGGTATGGCAACGCTGGCGACAGCACCGTCACCAGCAGCGTGATGGACATTTCCCATTCGACAGCCGGGTCAACCGGCTCCGGCTCTCCCGGCAGCGGCGGCAGGTCTGCCCCCGCCTGGCTCTCGAATGCGTGTGCCTTGCGCTTGAGCGTGTCCAGCGCGCCCAGTTCGATCAGGCCTCCCATGCCATCAGCCCTCCCTGCGGCAGCTCCGTACGTTCTGGCGCGGCGTCCGTTACGTTACGTTCGTTACGTTCGGGCTCGCCCAGAATGAAGCGCTCGCGGATTTTCTCGTCGGCATCGTCCGACCGGGCAAAAAGCTGGATGCCGCAGCCGGGCGCGGTGCAGACGATGCACACCCGCCCCTTGCCCTTCATGACGGACCAGCGCGCGCCCTGATGGCAAACCGGGCAGGTGCATTTGCTCATGGTGTCAGGCCCCCTGCCCGGCCAGCAGCGCGGCGCTCAGCACGGCATCGACCACGCCGGCCGCAGTCGTGTCGGCCGGCAGGTTCGCCAGCGCGTTGATGCCGGCCGTTTTCATGGCTTCGGTCGGTTCGGTCGGCGGCGACAGCTGGGCATCGGCCATGCCCAGCACCATTTCTGCTTGGTGGTGCGCGGCGCCGTAGGCGGTATCACCGGTGTCGCGCACATGGGGCTTGAGGCTTTCCACGGCGCTCAGCAGCGCTTGCAGTTCGGTTTTGATGGTCATTGCTTGTTCTCCCTGAGTTGATCGATAGCCGCAGCCATGTCTTTCAGCAGTTGGCGGATATCGGCGGGCAGGATTGCCCCATACACAAACAGCGCCTTGTTGGCGCGTTCCAGAAAAGTCATCTTTGTTCCCCTTTGGGTTTCGTAACGCCCAGTACTCGCGATCGCATCTGCTCACGCATGAATTGCCTCTCGATTAGCCGTGTCCGCTTCATCCTGGCCCGGTATGCCCGCTGTCTTTCTGCATTGCTGTGGTATTTCCGAGGCCTCATGGTCGGATTTCTCCAGCTGTACCAGCCACACCGGCCGGGTTTCGTAACGCTTCGCGATCGGGCTTTCCGCCGGGCGCGTACAGTTATTGACACGAGTCCGAGTGCTCGCGGCTTCGCCGCTGCGCTCAACCTTCGTCCAGGTGTAGCGCGTCGCCGGAACGAAGATCGGCGCGGCGCGCCAGTAGTCGCAAATGCCGTCCACGATGTGCGCGCGGCCCATGGCCTGCACGCCGTGCGGCACCTTGCGCAGCGTCAGCCCGTAACGGCCCGGCTCCATACGTTCGGTGTATCGGATCGCGATGCGCTTGCCCTCGCCGGCCACGCCGCCCATGGCGCGCGCGTACTCGGCCCAGCTGGCTGGCTTGTCCTCGGTGCGCTGCGCTGCCGACCAGGCAGCGCGGATTTCCGCGCTCTCGGCTTCGTCTGGCACGTCCTCTGCCTTCACGCGGCGCAGCTCGCGCCAGACGCCCACCGGTGCCCCGCCTACGAACTGGAATTGCCGGATGCCCCAGCAGGCCGCCCATGCTTCCACGCGCTGGCTCGGCGTAATCACGTCATCGCCCAGCATGTCGGCCTGCACCACGTAGCCCTCTTTCGTCTTGTGGTCCCCCACCGCGTGGCCGTCGATGTTCTTAGCGATGTACTTGGCGATGTAGCCCACGGCGCTGCCCTTGGCGCGGTCGATGCGCTCAAAGCGCACGCGGCGCTCGTCGGCGCCCTTCTCTTCCGGCGTGTCCTTAAGGCCGTGCGCGCGGATGACGCGGCAAACGGTGTCCAGATCATCGGAGAACAGCAGGCCATGCCAGTGCGGACAGCCATCGTGGTGCGGCTCGGCCACGCGCACGCCGAAGTAGACGACGCCCAGGCGAGCCAACTCGGCCCGGATGCGGGCCCACACGCCGCGCAGGTACAGCTGCGCGGCGCGCGGGTCCAGGGTGTCGTCATAGTTCGGGTTCGGCTTCCACTTGTGGCCCAGCTGCTTCACCGCGTGGAACCGGCTTGGGCACGTCAGCGTGAACATCACGCCGGCAAAGGCCGCGGCATCGGCCAGTTCCTCGGCGCCCTTGAGCCGGGTCATCAGTTCGCCGCGGCGCAGCGCCCTGTTGGCGACGGACTTTTCCGCCAGCTCGGCCAGCGTGAAGCGGTGCCCCAGCTCGTTTTCCAGCGTGGTGGCGGCCAGGGTGGCGGCGTTGCGGCGGTTCTGCGCCTGCCGACGGCGCACCGCGTCATTGCTGGCGTACGGGTCGCTGCGGTAATGCACGTAGTGCAGCCGGATGTTCGAATGTTCCAGCTGGCGGATATGGGCCGCGCGCAGCCGGCGCCGCCACCAAAGCTCGCAGCGCACGCGCGCGACGATGCCGGCTGCCTTGTGCGCTTCCGGGTCGGGGCTTTCCTCGGGCGCCGTCACCTTGGGCGGCGCGGTGCCCTGGCGCTCGCACTCCGCGAGGCACACCACCAGCGCGTCTCCGGTGTCCAGGCCGGTGGTGCGCAACAGCACGTCAGCGGCGATCTTGCGCGCCTTCATGCAGATTTCGTAATCGGTGGCGTCTGGCCGCACCGGCAGGCCCTGCGGTGCATGGTCCGCGAGGAACGCGGCGACGGCGCCAGCGGCGGCGCCCAAGTCGAACATATCGGGGCGGTCCAGGCGGGCCGCGCTATCGCGCCCGGCCTTGTCGGCGGCCTTGAGCGCGCGGTTATACCACCGCACCGGCACGCGAGCCCGCGCTTCCTGCAGTTCCGGAAGCGCGGGCAAGCTGCTGCCACGGTCGCGGGTGTATATCCAAGACATGCGCTTACCAGACGCGCATTGTGACGGCGCGGAAGGTGCCGTTAATCCACGGCACCAGCACCACGCGCTTGCCGCACAGTTGCCAGTCTTGCACCTGGCTGTTTCGGTTCGGCTGGGCCAGTGCGGCGCGGCACGCGGCCAGCGCCTCGGCGGCGGCGGTCGATTTGCTCATAGCCCGTTGGCCTCCATGAAGGCGGCATAGGCGACGTACCACGCGAAGAAGCACATCAGCGGCATGCACATGTCAGGCTCCCAGCCAGTGGAAGAATCGATCGGCCAGAATGGCGGCGCGGGACGGACGGCGGTAGAACGGGCCGTCGATGGTGAAACCGCCCAAGGCGGTGCGATGGATGCGGGAGGGCTTCACAGTGCGCCCTCCACTTCGCTGATGCGCTGGCGCAGCGCTTCCACGGTGTTGAAACCGTCCAGCAGGTCACGCAGCATCATTTCCACGATAACGCCCCGAACAAGATTTCTCGGGTGAACTGGCTTACCGCTTTCCAAGGCCCATGCCCGTTGGTCATCTACCTTGCGGGAGATGAACGCGTCGAACTGCCGGTATGAAATTTGTAACGACATGTGACCACCCCTCTAACCCCTACCCTGTTGCGGAAGCTCCCTAACGGGAGAGCGCGGCGCCTGCTGGCTGTACGGGCCAGCCCTGGCGGGTAGGGTTCCAGGCGGCACCGCGCGTCTGGATCGGAATATAGTCAACCGTCCGAGAACAGTCAACCATATGAGAACGTCCGCACACAGATGACGTTGCTCGTTAAGGGACAGTTGACTATCCTTCGGTCTGGGTAGATCAACTAGGGGTAGTGATGAAAACGACTCTTGAATTTCTTGAGGCGGTGCGCGCCAAGCTTGGCGGCGCCTCTGACTACGCGATTGCCAAGGAACTGGACATTTCGCGTTCGGCGGTCAGCAAGTACCGCAACGGCCTTGGTGGCTTCGATGATGAAACTGCCGTGAAGGTGGCGCGCGTGCTGGATATTGATCCCGCCGCCGTGGTCACGGCAGCGCATGCAGAGCGCACGAAGAATCCGGAGCTACGCCGGATTTGGGCATCGCTGGCCGACCGCTTTGCCGTAAATTTTGAAGCCCTGCTGAACAGCATGGGACAGCGCCGGAGCCCCGCTCTGGCGTAGTTCAGCAGGTAGTCCCGCAGCGACGATAAAGCTTATGTTAAATCGCGTCGCCGAAGCTGGTTGTGGCGACAGCAGACGATTGGTGCAGTCCAGACACGCTCGGAAGCCGCTCCGGGTTGACCTGCAAGTGCTCCAACGTAAAATCGCGTCAAGAGCGGCAGCAAAACCGGCTTGAGGCGTCCATCCCGGCGCTGCTTGTGAAGCCTCTCAGCGCGCCGCCCATACTTCCAGATGAGCGGCTATCGATTCTCCAGCCAGGCCGCCAGCCCATCCAATGTCTGCAACCCGTACTCCACTGCACCGAACCCGACGACCACCTGCCGGCGCTCGCGGCTGGGGTGAAGCTGGCGCATGGTCAGCACGGTCTTGCCGTCTGTCTGTTCATCGAAGGTGATCGTCATGTAGAAGCGTTCCGGGTCGCCGGGTTCCGGGGTGCCATAATCCACCACGATCAGTTCGTTTGGCACGATTTTCAAGAAGCGCATGAGGCTGGGAAAGCGCTGCTCACGGCCTTCGAAAATGCCCACCATATCGAATCGCCATTCCCCGCCCTCCCGAATGTCGGTCGTGTGGTTCTCTATGCTTAGGCCAACCGGGCCATACCATTGCGCCAGCGCTTCGGGGTCCATCCAAGCAGCGAAGACCTTATGGCGCGGGTGTTTCAGTACCTTGACTACCACGATCTCCCGGTCGAGCGACCAGGTGTCAAACAGCTTTTCCATCGTCGCTCGCTCCCGTCTTGTCCAAAAATGTTTCGAGCCGGTCGAGCCGCTCGGTCCAGCGGCGGCGCTCCGCTTCCATCCAGTTGGCCGCCTCCTCGAAGCGCTCCGGCACCAGCCGGCACCAACGGCTGCGCCCACGCTTCTCGCTGGCGATCAACCCGCAATCTTCCAGCACCTTGAGATGTTGGGCGAAGGACGGCAGCGCCATGTCAAAAGGCTCTGCCAGCACGCTGACCGGCATCTCTCCCTCGACAAGGCGCGACAGCACAGCCCGACGCGTCGGATCGCTCAGAGCATGGAAGGCAAGGTCGAGTGGCGTCGTGTGGAAAGGCATACAGCATCGTAGAGCGAGCAAGCGCAGGGGGTCAATAACATAAAGGCACTTGCCTAATCGTTTGGATGCGATACTATGGCACATACCTTAGTGATTTGGAGTGGTCCGATGGTAGTTCGTGCCGACCTTATGATCTCGCTCGATGGTTTCGCAACCACGACAGACAAAACGCCTGAAAACCCCTTCGGCGCGGACTGGGCGCGCCTGGTGGGGCCCTATGTCGCCACAAGGACGTTCCGGGAGCGCGTGCTCCATGACACCACCGGCCAAGGCACCACTGGCTTGGACGACGCTTATGCGAAAGACTACTTCGAGAACATTGGCGCGGAGATCATGGGGGCTGGCAAGTTCGGACTGCACGACCATCGCGATGATCCGAACTGGAAGGGGTGGTGGGGCGACGAGCCGCCATTCCGCTGCCCGGTCTTCGTTTTGACGCACAAGCCACGGCCTTCCATCGAAATGGTAGGTGGCACCACGTTCCACTTCCTCGCGGCAGATCCGGTTGATGCACTGCATCGGGCCCTGGGAGCCGCCCACGGCAAGGATGTTCGGATAGGTGGCGGGCCAACCATGCTTCGCGATTACCTCAAAGCCGGACTCATCGATCGCCTCCACGTGGCCATCACTCCCATTCTTCTGGGGCGGGGCGTACGCCTTTGGGACGATCTGCGCGGCCTGGAAGCCGGATACAAGGTGACGTCGGAAGCGGCCGAGAGCGGGACTATCCACATCACGTTTCAGCGCTAGCCAGCGGTGCTATTTGACTGAGCAGCGGCCCTTATCGGCGAAGCACTCCCGATATATCAACTAGTGCAGGCGGCTGGTCGCCCTCGAAGTTCCGTCGTGATAATAATTTTCGACAGAAGGAGACTCCCCACACAGCACTTGCAGTCCAGACACGCTCGGAAGCCACTCCGGGTTGAGCTGCAGCACGCCAGCAAACAGCAGTCGATGCTGGGCGTCAAAAGCGATTCAGCGGAATACGCAGGTAGGCCGTGCCGTTCGCGTCGGGCGGCGGCAAACGGCCGGCGCGGATATTGACCTGAACGGACGGCAGCATCAGCGCCGGTATCGCGAGGGTTTGGTCGCGCGCCCGCCGCATTGCCACAAAAGCGCCCTCTTCGACCCCGTCCCGCACATGAATGTTGCCGGAACGCTGCTTGGCCACCGAGGTCCGGCAGGCCGGTTCCCGGCCATTGGGCGGGTAGTCGTGGCACACGTACAGCATGGTGTCGCCGGGCAGGCCCAGCAGCGTTCGGATAGAGCGGTACAGCAGCCGGGGGTCGCCGCCGGGGAAGTCGCAGCGCGCGGTGCCGACATCGGGCATGAATAGCGTATCGCCGACGAACACGGCCGGTGGTCCGCCGTCTGGATCGTCGATGCGATAGGCCATATCCGCCGGCGTATGGCCTGGCACCGCCATCGCAGTGGCCTTCAGCCGCCCGATGGAGAACGTATCGCCGTTGGCAAACAGCTGGTCGAAATCGGAGCCGTCCTGGCTCACGTCATCCAGGTGGAAGATGTTGCCAAACACCCGCTGCACGTCGGCAATGCCCGCGCCGATGGCAAGCCTGCCTCCGAAGCGTTGCCGCAGGTATGGACCTGCCGACAGGTGGTCGGCATGGGCATGGGTTTCCAGCAGCCACCGCACACACAGGCTCCGCGCGGCGACAAACGCCGCGATGGCGTCGGCCGGCGCGGCATCGGTGCGACCCGTTGCCATCTCGAAGCCAAGTACGGGATCGATGACGGCGCACTCCCCCGCGCCGTCGTCCACAACATAGCTGAAGGTGAAAGTCGCGCGATCGAAAAAGGGCTGGATGCAGATCGTCATTGGCGAACGCCTAAAGTTTTATACAATGAAATGTCTTTCATTCATTGAAACCAGTATATGGCAAACCTTCCCGAAGCGAAACTGGCCCTTTATCTCACCGCGCTGCAGAGCCGGCCTCGGTCGCAGGCCACGCGGGAACGGCTCGCGCAGGCGTTGCTGGATTGGTTTACCGCCGGCTGGTCCGCGCTGCCGATGCCGCAAGCGGCTACCCTGCGGTCGCTTTCCCGGGATCTGTCGCCCGCCGAGGGTGCCGCGCCGGTGTTCGGCGGCGCCACCATGACGCCGCTGGCCGCGGCATTCGCGAACGCAGGCATCGCGCATCTGCGCGAGATCGACGATGCGCATCGGGCCGCGATGCTGCATCCTGGCGTCATTGCCATTTCGCCGGTGCTGGCGCTGGCGGCGGAGGGAAACCTGACGCAGCGCCGCGTAGCGGACGCCATCACTGCGGGCTACGAAGTGTCGCTACGCGTGGGAGAGGCGCTCGGCACGCGCCATGCGGCCGGCTTTCATGCCACGGCTACCGCCGGAACGGTCGGCGCGGCCGCGGCGGCGGGCGTGGCACTTGGGCTGAGCGCCACCGGACTGCATCATGCGATGGGCATCGGCGCCACGCAGGCGGCGGGATTGTGGCAATTGGTGGACGACGACGCGCACGAGTCGAAAGCGCTGCATCCGGCCTTTGCCGTGCGCAATGGCCTCTACGCAGCGTTCGCCGCACGCGCCGGATTTCCGGGCGCGCGCGGCTTCATGACGGGCAAGCGCGGCATGTATGCGCTGTTGGCCGGCGACGGCCCGCTGCAGGTGCTGGAACCGGACACGGACGAGCCGGAGCGCCTCAATACTGCCACCATCAAGGCGTGGCCCTGCTGCGCGCAACTGTTCACGCCGCTGGATGCCACGCGTGCGCTGATGGACGAGCATGCTTTTACGGTAGACGAGATCGAGTCGATCGACGTGGAGATCTTTCCCCATGCGCTGAAGATTGCCGGGGTTCATTGGCCATCCAAGCCTGCCGAGACCTGTTTCAGCCTGCGCTACGTTGTCGCGACACTGCTGCACAAAGGCTCGCTTGGCATCGAGGACATGGAAAGGCCCGAGCTCGAAACGCCGGCGCTGCGCGCGCTAGCCAGGAAGATTGCGGTGTTCCCGCGCGACGAGTACCAGGCCGCGTTTCCGCAGAAGCGGCCAGCGCAAGTCACCATTGTGCTGCGCGACGGCCAGCGCCTTGCCGCGCTGCGCGAGCTGCGGCGCGGCGACCCCGAATACCCCTACGACTGGACGGCGCTGCAGGCCCGGATGCGCGCCTTCGTACCGGCAATGGACGACGCCATTGCTACGCGCCTGTCCGCCTGGTGCGCCGGCTTTGCCGATGCGGACAAGGACGCTGAGCGCTGCGAGGTCGCGCTGGATCTGTTTAACGTGTAACGGATGGCCTAGTACCGAAGCCCTGCAACGCCAGCTCGCGCCGTACCACCTCGACGGCGTGCAGCTGGGCCTCCTCGCTGAAGCGCGAAGCGAGGCCGATCACGACCAGTGAGCCGAGGAACGTGCCGTCGCTCTCGAACACGGGCAACGCAACCGATGCCATCTCGGCAATCCGCTCGGCCCGCGTCATGGCGTAGCCCTTGTCGCGGATGTCGTGCGCCAGCGGCGTATTGCCGCCGGTGAAGACCTTCAGCACATGGGCCGACGAGCCGCCGTCGGCCAGTTTCAGCCTGGTCCCGACCTCGACGTGGTGCCGCACTTCTTTCAATGTGTTCTCCCGGAACAGGCACACCCGCTCGTCGCCGCTACGCACATAGAACGCGACCGTCTCTCCGGTCTCGCGCATCGTGTTGTGCAGCACGGGCTGCAGCCGGGTGCCGAGATCGAATGTACTGCGATAGAGCATGCCCATGTGCAGCAGTGCGGGCCCAGGCGCATAGACCCCGCTTTCGAAGCGGTGAACCATGCGGGCACGCGTGAGCACGCCGAGCAGCCGCAGCAGCGTGGCCTTGTCCAGGCCGGTGCATTCGGCAAAGTCCCGCAGCGACAGGCGCAGGCGATCCTCGCTGAAGCACTCGAGGATCGCGATGCCTCGCTCGAGCACGCCGGCGGGCGGCCTGCGGGCATCGTCGCCGTTCGCCTGTGTGTCGTCCGTCGCCTCAAGGCCGGCATCGTCGCCATCCGGCGGCGTGCCGGTCGAGGTGCGCGTTGTGGTGCGCGTTGTCGTGCGGGTCGTGCGCTTGGTACGTGAAGTGTTCATGTCGTTGGTCTGTGTTCTCGTAATCCGCCCTTGACAGGGATACGGGCGCTCCCTATAGTTTCATTCATTAAAACACATTTCATTCAATGAACTAACGAATGGAGCGTAAAACGAGGAGGCAGGGCCCGGCCGGTACAGGCTGGTCGGGCTTGGGAGGACGTGGCCCTGCCTTTGCCGAATCACTATTGTCGCCGATGGCCTGGCCACCGAGCCATGCCGCGCGCCATATCAGGCGGGTTTGAGATGCAGCGCAGTGAATCGCGAGATTCTTTTCTCCAGAGACTGGCGGAAATCGTTGGCCATGCCAACGTCCTGACCGCTGGCGAAGATGTTGCCCGCTATGTCGCTGACTGGCGGCGAACCTATCCTGGCGTAGCGCGCGCCGTGGTCCGGCCGGCCAGCACGGGGGAAGTATCCGCGGTAGTGGCGGCCTGCAGCGCGCACGGCGTGCCCGTGGTACCGCAAGGCGGCAATACGGGCCTCGTGGGCGGCTCCACGCCCGACGCATCGGGCGCCGAGATCGTCCTCAGTCTGGACCGGATGACGGCGGTGCGCCGCGTCGACTGCCTGAACAATACGCTGACACTGGAGGCCGGCTGTACCGTGCTGGCCGCGCAGCAGGCGGCGAGCGCCGCAAGCCGGCTGTTCCCGCTGTCGCTGGCCTCCGAAGGGAGCGCTACCGTGGGCGGCGTGCTGTCCACCAATGCCGGCGGCGAGCAGGTGCTGCGCTACGGCAATGCCCGCGAACTGACCCTGGGCGTTGAAGTCGTGCTGGCCGATGGCCGCGTGCTGGAGAACCTTGCCGGGCTGCGCAAGGACAACACGGGGTACGACCTGAAGCAACTCTTCATCGGCAGCGAGGGCACGCTGGGCGTGGTAACGGCCGCGACCCTGCGGCTTTACGCGCGGCCCCGCAACGTACTGACAGCCTGGATCGCCGTCAACGATCCGAGCGCCGCGGTGCAGATGCTTGCGCGCCTGACCGACGCTGTGGGGGAGCGCGTGACGGCGTTCGAGCTGATCAGCCGGCAGGCGCTGTCGCAGGTGCTGGCGAATCCGGTGGGCGGCATGCGGGATCCGCTGCAGGGCGACTACGAGTGGGCAGTGCTGTTCGACGTTTCCGAAACCTCGGCGCTGATCGATCTGTCACCCGCCGTGGAGGAAGTGCTTGGTGCCGCCATGGAAGACGGCCTGGTGCTGAATGCGGTGATCGCATCATCCGAACGCCAGGCCCACGAACTGTGGGCGCTGCGCGACCACGTGCCCGAAGCACAGCGGCTGGATGGCCCGTCGATCAAGCACGACATCTCCGTTCCCACCTCGCAGATCCCAGACTTCATTGCGCAAGCCAGTACCGCGCTCGAACAAGCCGTTCCTGGCATCCGGCTGGTGTGCTTCGGCCATGTGGGCGACGGCAACCTGCATTACAACCAGAGCAAGCCCACCGGCATGGCGGATGCCGAATTCCGCGCCCGCGAGGACGAGGTACATGACATCGTCCATGCGGTCACGGCGCGGCTGCACGGCTCCATCTCGGCCGAGCACGGCATCGGCCGGCTCAAGCAGTCCGCGTTGCTGGAGCATAAGTCGCCGGTGGCCATCGACGTGATGGCGCGCGTCAAGCTTGCGCTGGACCCCGGCAACATTTTCAACCCCGGCCGCGTGCTGCCGCGCGAGCGGCTGGTCGCGTTGCGCTGAAGTCGGCCGCTATCGCTCCTTCCCCCTACTCTTCCTCTCCAGGATCTCCATGCCCGTATCCGTATTCGACATGCAATCGCTCCAGCACCTGTGGGGCACCGACGAACTGCGCGCGATCTTCTCCGAGGAAAACCGCGTGCAGAAGTGGCTGGATTTCGAGGCAGCGCTGGCAACGGCGCAGGCCGAGCTCGGCATCATTCCTGAAGCCGCCGCAAAGGACATTGCCGACAAGGCGAAGATCCAGAACATCGACCTAGCGCAGATGTCCGCCGAGATCCGCCGCATCAAGCATTCGCTGGTGCCCGCGCTCAAGCAGTTGCAGTCGCGTTGCGCGCGCGAACATGGTGAGTGGGTCCATTACGGGGCAACCACGCAGGATGTGGTGGACACCGGCGTGGCGCTGCAGCTCAAGGAATTCCATGCAGTCGCCATGCGCGACATGAAGACGGTAGGGACGGAGCTGGCCCGATTGGCCGGCGCCTATCGCGACACGCCGATGGCGGGCCGTACGCACGGCGTGCAGGCGCTGCCGATTACCTTCGGCCACAAGTGCGCGATCTGGCTGGACGAACTCGGCAGGCACCACGCACGCCTGAAAGAATGCGAGCCGCGCGTGCTGGTCGGCATGGTGGCGGGCGCCGTCGGCAGCCAGGCATCACTCGGCGAGCAGGCGCAGGAAGTGGAGCGCCGCACACTGGAGAAGCTCGGTCTGGCCACGCCGGCCATCAGTTGGGCGCCAGCGCGCGACCGCTTCACCGAATACGCGTTGCTGCTCGCGATGATCGGCGCCACGTTGTCGAAGATCGGCAACGAGCTGTTCAACATGCAACGCAATGAATTCGCCGAAGTCGAGGAAGCGTTCTCCGAAGGCAAGCTGGGATCCTCCACCATGCCGCACAAGCGTAACCCCACCTCGGCCGAAAACCTTGCCGGGCTGTCCAGGCCGCTGCGCTACAACGCCACCATGATGCTGGAGGGCATGGTGCAGGAGGGCGAACGCGATGGCATCGCGTGGAAGATGGAATGGAAAGCGCTGCCCGAATGCTGCCTCATCGCCGGCGCCATGCTGTTCCAGGCGAAGAACCTGCTTGCCGGCCTGCGCGTGGACGACGCCGCGATGGCCACCAACCTGGACCGCATGCGCGGCTACCTGCTGTCCGAGCACGTGATGCTGGAACTGGGCCGGCGCGTCGGCAAGCAGACCGCGCACGAGTGGATCTACGAGGCATCGATGGCGGGCATCACCAACAAGCTCGACTTCGCCGAGGCCATGCGGGGTCACAAGCATCTTGCCGACGTGCTGGGAGAAGCAGAGATCGTGCGGTTGACCGACCCGGCCGGCTACCTGGGCCAGTGCGCCGCGTCGGTGGACCGCGTGGTGGACCAGCAAAACGAAGCCTGGCTTGGGCGATAGTGGGGCCGCGTGCGACGTCAACATGCCGACATGACGGCAGCCGGACACCACGACAAGACGACATAACGATATTGGAGGTGACAACATCATGGCAATCCCGACTGCGCATGCTGCCGCACGGCGGTGGCAACCCTTCAACGGCCGATGGCTGCGCGGCGTGGCGGCCGCGCTGTTTGGCGTCGTCGCCATGGCGCCCATGGCGCAAGGCGCACGCGCGGCCTACCCCGAGCAGCCGATCAAGCTCGTCGTGGGGTTCCCGCCCGGTGGTGGCGGCGACCTGTATGGCCGCCTGCTCGCCGCGGTGATGAGCAAGACGCTGGGCCAGCAGGTGGTGGTGGAAAACCGCGCCGGCGCGGGCGGCAACATCGCCGCGGACCTCGTCGCCAAGGCGAAGCCCGACGGCTACACGATCCTCCTCGCGATGAGCGGAAACCTGGCGGTTTCGCCGGCCCTCAAGCCCGCCACGCTGCCTTACAAGGTCGAGGATTTTGCGCCCATCGGGCTGATCCTTGAGGCGCCCCATGGCATGTTCGTGTCCGCCAATTCCAGGTTCAGCGACGCGAAATCGTTGCTGGCCAAGTCCCGTAGCCAGAAGCTGTCGTTTGCCTCCACGGGTACCGGCGGTGCCGCGCATATCGGCATGGAGATGATCAAGCAGCAAGCGAACATCGACATGCTGCACGTGCCGTACAAGGGCTCGGGTCCGGCCATTACCGACCTGATGGGCGGGCAAGTGGACAGCTTCTTCGCCACCGCATCGCCGCTGGTGGGCCAGGTGCGGCAGGGTCAGCTGCGCCTGTTGGCGCTGACCGGCTCCGAGCGCAGTCCGGCGCTGCCAGACGTACCGACGTTCAGGGAGCTGGGTGTCGACGTCGTGGTGACGCAGTGGTACGGCCTGGTGGCCCCGGCCGGCACGCCGGCACCGGTGCTCAAGACGCTATCCACGCACTTGTCGCGCGCGCTGGCGCAGCCCGACGTGAAACAAGCCATTCGCAAGGACGCCGCGATGGAGCGCGATGTGCCGCTGGACGCCTTCCGGCGCTACATCATGGACGACATCGCGCGCTACAAGAAGGCCGCGTCCCCCGAGTTGCTGGCCCAGATCGCTCCCTGACCAAACCGAAGGATACCGACACACCATGCTGCAAAACTGGACCGAAACCCTCGCTAACAATCTCAATGCCGGCGCGGCCTATGTCTACTCGCTCCGCGCCATGGACGCGCACGCCGCCTTCAAGGAACAGGGCTGATATGTCGACGATCTTCCGGACCCTGATTTCTCCCGCCGAACTGGCGCAGCTGGAGGCCGACGCCACGGCCGGCTCCCTGCTCGTCCTCGACTGCAGTTTCGAGCTCGGCGATACCGGCGCAGGGCGCCGCGCCTACGACGAAGGCCATATCCCGGGTGCGCACTACGTCCATCTGGAAGACACGCTGAGCGGGCCGAAGACCGGATGCAATGGCCGTCATCCGCTGCCGGCCGCCAAGGATTTCGTGTTGGCAATGGCGGCGCTGGGCGCATCGCGCCACACTCAGGTGGTGGCCTACGACAATGCCGGCGGCATGTATGCTTCCCGCCTGTGGTGGCTGATGCGCTGGCTCGGTCACGAGGCCGTGGCCGTCCTTGACGGGGGGCTCGGCGCATGGAAGGAAGCTGGCCTGCGGGTGACGCGCGAAGTGCCGTCAACGCCTGTGGCGGGAGACTTGTCCATGCTGCCGTCGCTAACCCGCACCGTGGACTACGCCACGGTGCGGGCCAACATCGGCACGTCGGCGCGGCTGGTGGTCGACGCGCGGGCGCCGGATCGTTACCGCGGCGAGAACGAGACCATCGACCCGGTAGGCGGCCATATTCCCGGAGCCCGACACCGGCTGTTTCGCGACAATCTCGATGCGACGGGCGCCTTCAAGCCCGCGGCAACGCTGCGGGAGGAATTCCGGGGCGTGCTGGACGGCCGGCAGCCCACCGAACTGGTCAGCCAGTGCGGCTCCGGCGTGACCGCCTGCCACAACCTGCTGGCATTGGAGATCGCCGGCCTGCCCGGGGCCGCACTGTATCCCGGATCGTGGAGCGAGTGGTGCGCACAGCCCGACGCCCCCATCGCCACAGGCGCTGCACCGTAACGCCATCCGGGGCCCTGCCCCGCCACCCAGGCCGGGACAACAACGATACCAAGGAGACCGTTCTGCCATGCCTGCCCGCGATATCCGGATCGTACCCACGCGGCGGCTCGCCGCGCGTCGTGCCATGCTCGCCGGCCTGCTGTCCCTGGGCACGCTGGCGCCGATGCTTACCGCAAGCGTCGCGAGCGCCGCCGAGGCGTATCCCAGCCGGCCCGTGCGTCTGCTGGTTGGCTTTCCGCCAGGCGGTGGTGGCGATCTGTATGGCCGTGCCATTGCCAATGCGCTGTCCCGCGAAATGGGCCAGACCATCGTGGTGGAGAACAAGCCCGGCGCCGGCGGCAATATCGCCGCCGAGGTGGTTGCGCGTGCCAAGCCGGATGGCTATACGCTGTTGTTGGCAATGAGCGGCAACCTTGCCAGCGCGCCGGCCATCCGCAAGGACCTTTCCTATCGCGTCCCGGACGACTTCGTGCTGATCAGCGAGCTGGTGGAAACACCCTATGCGCTCATCGTCAGCGGCACGTCCAAATTCAGGACGCTCCAGGAATACGTTGCACAGGCGCGCAAAGGTGGTGTCAGCTATGCGTCCACGGGCGCCGGCGGCGCGGCGCAGATCACGATGGAGATGGTCAAGCAGCAGGCCGCGCTCGATATCCTCCACGTGCCCTACAAGGGATCGGGACCGGCGGTGACCGATCTTATCGGTGGGCAGGTCGATAGCCTTTTCGCGCCCTTCACGCCGCTGATGGGCCAGATCCGGTCGGGCGCGTTGCGCGTGCTCGCGACCACCTCAACCCGGCGCGAGCCCGCCATGCCGGACGTGCCGACGCTGAAGGAGTCCGGCATCGACGTCACCATGACGCAGTGGTATGGCCTCGCGGCGCCCGCCGGCACGCCGAAGGCCGTGACGGACACCATCGCGCGGCATGTCGAGGCCGCACTGCGGCAGCCCAACCTGCTGCGCGTATTCCGGGCCGATGGCGCGCACGAGGCGCATTTGAACGGCGACGCCTTCCGCAAGTTTGTGCAGGACGATATCGCGAGGTATCGACGGGCCGTCCAGCGCGGCGGCCTTGGCGCCGACTAACCCGTCGCCGCCGCCCCTTCACCGAACCGAATTGCCAATGCTCCCCTCCCCACCCGACCCCGTATCCCGCGATCCTGCCCGACGCGACCCCGACTTCAAACCGCACAGCGCCCATTGGGGCGTTTTCTCGGCGCGGTGGGCGGACGGTACGCTGACAGTGCGGCCCCATCCTGGCGATCCCGACCCCAATCCGCTGATCGAAAACTTCACCAACGCGCTAGATCACCGCGTGCGTGTCACCACGCCAATGGTGCGCAGGGGCTGGCTGGATGATGGTCCGGGGCCGGACGACCGGCGCGGCGCAGACACGTTCGTGCCGATGTCCTGGGAAGAGGTGCTCGACCGCATCGCGCGGGAGCTGCGGCGCGTGGCGACGGAGCACGGCCTGGAAGCGGTCTTCGGCGGCTCGTACGGCTGGTCCAGCGCCGGACGCTTCCATCATGCGCAGAGCCAGGTGCATCGCTTTCTCAATACGGTGCTAGGCGGCTATGTGCGCTCGGTCAACAGCTATAGCGCCGGCGCGTCGGCCGTCATCCTGCCCCACATCCTGGGCAGCATGGACGACGTCGCCCGCCGCAACGTCACGTGGGAACAGATCGTCGCGCACAGCGACGTGGTGCTCGCCTTCGGCGGCATGGCCCTGAAGAACTCGCGCGTCGCTAGCGGCGGAATCAGCCGGCACATCGAGCGGGAATCGATGCGCAGGGCCGCGGCGCGCGGCTGTCGCTTCGTCTCGGTCAGCCCGCTGCGCACCGACATGCCGGACGAGGCGCAGGCGCAGTGGCTCGCTGCGCGGCCCGGCACGGACACCGCCATGATGCTCGCGCTGATTTACGAACTGGTGTCCCGCGACCTGCACGACCAGGCCTTCCTCGCCCGATACTGCGAAGGGTGGGCCGAGTTCGAAGGCTATGTGACGGGGCGCGCCGATGGCGTGCCAAAGACAGCCGCGTGGGCGGCGCCGATATGTGGGCTGCCGGCGCAGTCCATTGTCGACCTCGCCCTTTCGCTGCCAGGCCGGCGCGTACTGGTTGTTGTCGCGCATTCGCTCCAGCGCGCCCAGCATGGCGAACAGCCGGTGTGGATGGGCGCCGTGCTGGCCGCGGTGCTCGGCCAGATCGGTCTGCCGGGCGGGGGTTACAACTATGCGCTGGGCACGCTGGCGCACTACGGCAAGCGCATGAACGCGGTGCCGGTCGCAGCGCTGCCGCAGGGCACGAACGGCATCAAGGCGTTCATTCCCGTGGCGCGCATCGCCGACATGCTGCTGCATCCGGGCGAGCCCTTCGACTACAACGGCCAGCGCCTCGCGTATCCGCACATTCGGCTGGCGTACTGGGCCGGTGGCAATCCCTTCCACCACCATCAGGACTTGAACCGGCTGCGCCGCGCGTTCCGCACGCTGGACACCTTCATCGTGCACGAGATCGGTTGGACCGCCACCGCCCGGCACGCCGATATCGTGCTGCCGTGCACGATGACGCTGGAGCGCGAGGACATCGGCGCCACGCCGACCGACCCGCTGATGGTGGCCATGCACCGGATCGCCGCACCGCGCGGGCTGGCACGGGACGACTACGACATCTTCGCGGATCTGGCCGAACGACTCGGCCGGCGCGACGCCTTCACGGAAGGACGGACCAGCGGCCAATGGCTTCGCCACCTGTATGAGCGCACGCGTGCCGGCCTCGCGGAGATGGGCCTGGACGCGCCGGACTTCGACACGTTCTGGGAGCGAGGCGAACTGATGCTGCCCCAGCAGGCGGACGACGGCGGCATTCTACGCGCGTTCCGCGACGACCCGGACGCGCATCCTCTACCCACGCCGAGCGGCAAGGTGCAGATCCACTCCACCGTGATCGCGGGCTTCGGCTATGCCGATTGTCCCGGCCATCCGGCATGGCTTCCGCCCACCGACGGGCTCACGGCAGCGCATCCGCTCACGCTGATTTCCAACCAGCCAGCCACCCGGTTGCACAGCCAGTTCGATTTCGGCGCGCACAGTGTCGGCAACAAGCGCGACGGGCGTGAAGTGTGCACGCTGAACGCGGCGGACGCGGCGGTGCGTGGCATCGCCGAGGGGGATCTGGTGCGGCTGTTCAACGAACGGGGCGCATGCCTTGCAAGTGCCGCCTTGTCGAACGATGTGATGCCGGGCGTGGTGCAGTTGGCCACCGGCGCGTGGTTCGACCCCGCCACCGACGCGAAAGGCCAGCCGCTGTGCGCCCACGGCAATCCGAACGTGCTCACGCGGGACCAAGGCACGTCGTCCCTGGCGCAGGGCTGCAGCGGTCAGCTCACCGCGGTGCAGGTCGAACGTTTCGACGAAGTGGCGCCGCCCGTGCGGGCATTCGAGCCGCCCTTCGCGTGAATGGTTTGCAGGTTGGCTGGCGGCCCCTTGACCGGCTGCCACGGCAGAGCGAGCAGGTCATCCCTGTTCGCCCGGGGGGTTTCCGCCAGCGCCCGCTTGTCCCCGCCAGCCAATGAAGCACCCCGTCGCATATCGATACGCGAACTTGTTCCTTTGCGGCATGCGTGACCCGCCCTACGATCACGTCTCTGCAACCGCCCGGGAAACGCTCGCATGCCGTCAGGCGCCGGCCAGTCCGCGCTGCAAGGCCGTCTTGAGCATCGAGAAGACATGTCGCGCGACAGGATTGACCGCGTTGGGACGCGCCCAAAGGTAGTACGTGACATCGGGCAGCCGCGGCAGGCCGTCGCTTTCGCCAAGGATGCGCATGTCCGCCTGCAGCAGGTCGATGCTGCGCGCCGTGATGCCCAGCCCGCCGCGCAGCGCCGCCTTGATGCCGATCAGGCTCGGGGCCAGGTAGGCGATGCGCCAGGGCACGCCTGCCTGCGTCAGCGCCTCGAGCGAGAGTTTGCGGAACAGGCTGGGTTCGTCGGCCAGGATCAGCGGCACCGCTGTTCCGCGCTCGTAGGCGAAGTCGGCGGCGCAGACCCAGATCGTCGGCGTGGTGCGCAGCGCAATCCCGTCGAGCGTACTGTCCTCGCGCGTGGACACCGTCAGGTCGATCTCGCCGCGCCGCAGCGACTCCATCAGGAAGGGGCTTCTGCCAACATGGATTTCCAGCCGCAATGCCGGCGACGACCGCGCGATATGCGACAGCAGTGCCGGCAGGATGGTATCGGCGACGTCATGCGGCGCGCCGATCCGCAGCGATCCGGTCAGGTCACCTTCGCGCAGCATGCGCAGCGCCTCGTCGTTGGTGCTGAGCATCTGGCGCGCGTATTCGAGCAGTTTCTTGCCATGCCGTGTGAGTCGCTTGCCGCGGCCGTGCCGCTCGAACAGGGCCAGCCCGAGTTGCTCTTCGAGCCGTTGCATTTGCTGGGTGACCGCCGATTGGGTGCGCTGCACTGCCCCGGCAGCTGCGCCAAACGTCTCGTGGTCGGCAATGGCTACCAGGGTGCGGAGCAGGTCGAGATCCAGATTACGCATTCATTAGATCCGCTGATGGGTTTTTGTCGCGCATTAAGTGGTTTTCTTAGCAGGGGTTCATTACAGTGAAACACGAAGCATCGTTGTATCCCCGAAAAACCGAGATTGCAAGGATTGATCGCACCATGTCCGTCGCAGCACAGCGCCAGTCAGCCGTTGGCGAAACCATCGCATCCATTAGAAATATCGTAGCCAAAGGCGGTGTCACCCGTGAGAGCCTCGCCAAGGTGTTGCCGCTGGTGGAGGAGCTGGCCGCCCGCACCGAGTTCTGGGGCGAAGCCGACTACCCGCCGCCCGAAGCTGAAGAACGCCAGGCGCGTTACCTGATCGCCGAGGATCCGGACCAGACCTACGCGCTGTACCTGAACGTGATGCGGCCCGGCAAACGCGTTCCGCCGCATAACCACACCACGTGGGCCTGCGTGGCTGGCGTGAGCGGCGTTGAGTTCAATGATGTCTATATCCGTACGGATGACGGCAGCCAGCCCGGTTTCGGCACGCTCGAGCACGACCGTACCGTGGAAGTTGGCCCGCGCCACGGCATCGCGCTGCTGCCCGACGACATTCATTCGGTGGAAATCCGCGGCGACGCGGTCATCCGCCATCTGCACATGTACGGCCGCTCGCTGGAAACGCTGACCGAGCGGCTGACGTTCGACCTGGAAACGGGGCGCTGCCAGGTCATGAACGTGGGCGTACAGACCCGCCGCTAGACCGCTGCCTGACGGGGCGGCGTCCCCGCCCCCTTTTCCGAGAACCCCTCCGGATCCTCCGCGTGGCGCGAGGACACACCCCCCTTTTCGCCCAAATTTCATGACGCAAGCTTCCCAAGCCGCCTGTTCCGCCGTGGATGCCACCACCCTCAAGGGCTGGCTGCACGATGCGGACGAAATCGCGCTGTTCGACGTGCGTGAGCATGGCCAGTATGGCGAGGGCCATCCCTTCTATGCCGTTCCCCTGCCCTACAGCCGGCTCGAACTCGATGTGGGACGCCTGGCACCACGCCCCGGCACGCGCATCGTGGTGGCCGACGATGGCGACGGCGTGGCGCAGGCCGCCGCCAGGGCCCTGGCGCGCCTTGGCTACACCAATGTCTTTGTGCTGGACGGGGGCATGGCGGCATGGGTGGCAGCCGGCTACACGCTGTTCGCCGGCGTCAACGTGCCGTCCAAGACCTTCGGGGAACTGGCCGAGCATCACTACCACACGCCGCGCGTCAGCGCCCGGGAACTGGCGGCCATGCAAGCGGGCCCCAGGGCGCCGGTGGTGCTCGACGGGCGTCCGGCCAGCGAATTCCGCAAGATGAACATTCCGGGCGCGATCTGCTGCCCTAACGGTGAGCTTGCCTATCGCCTGCGCGACCTCGTGCCCGATGCCACCACGCCCATCGTGATCAACTGCGCTGGCCGCACGCGCAGCATCATCGGTGCGCAGACGCTGATCAATTTCGGCATCGCCAATCCGGTTTATGCGCTGGAGAACGGTACCCAGGGCTGGTACCTGAACGATTTCGCGCTCGAACACGGCAGCACGGCGCGCTATCCGGACAACGGCAACCCCCTGGGCCTCGATACCGCTAGAGATGCGGCCAGGACGCTGGCACGGCGTTTCGGCGTGCCGCACATCGAGGCGGCGCAGGCGGGCGCCTGGTTGGCCGAAGCCCACCGTTCGACGTTCCTGTGCGATGTGCGTACCGCCGAAGAGTTCGCCGCGCAGACCCTGCCGGGCGCGCAGCACGCGCCCGGGGGCCAGCTGATCCAGGCCACGGACCAGTTTGTCGGCGTACGCCGCGCCAGGCTCGTGCTGTTCGACGCCGAGGGCGTGCGAGCGCCGGTGGTAGCCAGCTGGCTGCGTCAGATGGGGCACGACGCCGTAGTGCTCGCGGGCGGCCTCGAAGCGGGGCTGGCCACTGGCCTGCGCGCCGCGCATGGCCCAGGGCAAGACATCACCGCGCTGCCCACCGTCAACGCCGCGCAAGTGGCAGCTGGCATCGCGAACCAGTCGATGCTCGCGCTCGACCTGCGCGGCAGCATGGCCTATCGCGCCGGCCACATTGCCGGCTCCCGCTGGTCTACTCGCGCGCGGCTGGCGCAAGACCTGAGCGGCGTGCAGCAAGACACCACGCTGGTGCTGGTCGGCGACGCGGATGCCGCCGATCCCGCCGAGCTGGCCGCGGCCGACCTCAACGCGCTTGGCTATCGCGATCTGCGCAGGCTGCGGGGCGGATTTGCGGCGTGGCGCGATGCCGGCCATGCCGTGCGCGAAGGCGCCGACACGCTGCCCGATGCACGGTGTATCGATTACCTCTTTTTCGTGCATGACCGCCACGACGGCAACAAGGCCGCCGCGCGGCAATACCTGGCCTGGGAAACGGGCCTGATTGCGCAACTCGATTCCCAGGAGCTG
Source organism: Cupriavidus sp. H39 (assembly GCF_050271075.1). Lineage (NCBI taxonomy): Bacteria > Pseudomonadati > Pseudomonadota > Betaproteobacteria > Burkholderiales > Burkholderiaceae > Cupriavidus > Cupriavidus sp. H39. The sequence goes on along the minus strand of NZ_CP189846.1, from coordinate 1,856,302 downwards.
GCCACATTCCGTTTCCCGTCCCTGGGCTGAATCCGCAGCCCCTGAAGTCCCCGAGCCAGGCCCCACAACCCGCCATAGAAAATCCGAGGTCGCCCCATGTTCCGTCCGATGTCATCCCGCCTGTCGCGGCAAGTGGTCGCCGCATGCACGCTCGCACTTTCCGCCGCCGCCCTGGCGCAGCAGCCGCTGGCGCCTGTCAACGGCTTTCCGTCGCAGCCGCTGCGGATCGTGTCGCCGTTCCCCGCCGGCGGCGGCAATGATGCCGTCTCACGCATCGTGGGCACGCGCCTGTCGCAGGTCTTGGGCCAGAGCGCGGTCACCGACAACCGTGGTGGCGCGGGCGGCAATATCGGCGCGCGCTATGTGGCCGAATCGAAGGCAGATGGCTATACGGTGCTGACCTCGCAGGTGTCGATCATGGCGGTCAATCCGACGCTGTATCGCACGCCCGGATTCGACCCGGTCAAGCACTTCGTCCCGGTCACGCAGATCAACGCCGCGCCGCTGGCCATCGTGGTCGCAACGAATGCGCCATGGCGGACGTTCGAGGAACTGGCCACGCAGGCCAGGGCGCAGCCGCAGAAAATCACCTATGCCACACCCGGCAACGGCACGCTGTCGCACCTGGTGGGTGTGGTCCTCGACAAGAACAGCAGCGTCGGGCTGCAGCACGTGCCCTATAAGGGCGCCGGGCCGGCTATCAACGATCTGCTGGGCGGGCAGGTCGATGTGCTGATCACCTCGACATCGTCGGTGGCCGGTTTCATCCAGGCCGGTCGCATGCGGGCGCTGGCCGTGACCAGCCCGCGCCGGCTCGGGATTTTCGCCAACGTGCCCACGCTGGAGGAACTGGGCTATCGCAACGCACGCTTCGAGGACTGGTATGGCTTCTTCGTGCCGGCCGGCACCTCGCCGGAACGCGTCGCGCTGCTGAACCGCGCCATCGTCCAGGTGCTGCAGATGCCTGACGTGGTGAAGACCATCAACGATGGAGGCAGCGCCGTGGTCGCCAACAGCCCGGATGCGTTCGCCGCGCAATTGAAGGATGACATCGCGCGGTGGTCGCAGATCGTGAAGCTCTCGGGCGCCCACGTCGACTGAACCGGGCACGCGCCTTGCGACGACCCTTGCGCACCTCGCGCCAACCTGCAGGCAAGCCATGACGAAAGCGCTCTCCACACGTATCGCCCACGCCGGACGCACCGCCAGCGTGCCCGGGGGCCAGCCCGTGAACCCGCCCGTGGTGCGCGCCAGCACCGTGCTGTTCGAATCCGTCGCGCAGCAGCGCGAAATGCGCGCGCGGCGCCACACCGAACGGTTGTTCACGTATGGCGCGCGCGGCAATCCCACCAACTTCGCGCTCGAGGACATGGTCACGACGCTGGAAGGCGGCCACCGGACTCGGCTGTTTCCGTCAGGCCTGGCCGCGGCTGCGATGACTATCCTGGCCTATGTCCGCCCCGGGCAGCAAGTGCTGCTGCCCGACTGCGTGTACGAGCCAGTACGCAATCTGGCCAGTGGTTTCCTGCGGCAGCACGGCATCGCGGCCGACTTCTATGCGGCCAATGGCTCGGATCTCGCGGGGAAGCTGCGTCCCGAGACGCGGCTCGTCTATGTGGAAGCGCCGGGCTCGCTTGCCTACGAAATGTGCGACCTGCCCGCGCTGGCGGCCTGCGCGCATGCGCACGGCGCCCTGGTTGCGGCGGACAACACGTGGGGCTCTGGCATGCTCTACCGTCCGCTGGAGCTGGGCGCCGATATCTCCCTGATGGCAGCCACCAAATACCTCGGGGGCCATTCCGACGTGATGATGGGCACCGTGTGCACCACCGAGGCCGCGTGGCAGCCGCTGGCCACGATGGCCGATGCCTTTGGCATGACCGTGAGCCCGGACGATGCCTACCTGGTGCAGCGGGGCATCCGTTCGCTCGGGGCGCGGCTCGCGCAGCATCAGGCGGGCGCGCTCGCCGTCGCCCAATGGCTGCTCGAACGGCCCGAGGTGGCAGAGGTCTTCTGCCCCGCCCTGCCCCATGATCCCAACCACGTGCTGTGGCTGCGCGATTGCCACGGCACCAATGGCCTGCTCTCGTTCTCGCTACGGTCGCAGGCCCCGGTCGCCCCGGAGCGCTTTGTCGACCACCTGAAACTGTTCGGCATCGGCGCATCCTGGGGCGGCTTCGAAAGCCTGGCCATGCTGGCCGACATGCGCCGCGCGCGCAGCGTTGCCGACTGGTCCGCGCACGGCACCGTGATCCGCCTGCATATTGGACTCGAAGCGGTGCCGGACCTGCTGGCGGACCTCGACCAGGCGTTCGCCGCCATCGCCCGGATCGACGCTACGGAAAAGGATAGTTGCCATGCCTGTCATCGGTGACTGGCTGCACCAGCAATCCGGCCCTGAGCGAACCAGCGGCCACTTTACCCGCCACTGTCGGGCCGCGTCACCGCATGGCCGAGGCTGATCCACATACCGAGCACGCACGGCGACCCTCCCGGCCGGCCCCGCGCCCGCGAGCGCGTCAATGCGACATGAACACTGCCACGCCTTGCTGCCGCAACAAGGCGCGGGTCGTTCCGCCCAGCATCATTTCCCGCAGCCTTGAGCGGCCATAGCCACCGGCGATCAGCAGGTCGGCTTGAGCCGCGCGCGCAAGTTTCGGCAGGACGAGGTCAGGGTCGCCCTCGCCGGTCCGCACACTGGCACCGACGCCATGGCTGGCCAGCCAGGCTACCAGTCGGTTCGCGCTATCGCGGTAGGCTTGTTCCTCCACGGCAGGACCACGCTTTCCCGCGCTGACGACCAGGACGGAAACCGCGCTGGCATGTGCCAGCCATGGCAATGCGTCGGCTAGCCCGCGCGGCCTCGCGGCCGCCGTTCCAGGCGATGGCGGCATGGCCACCGAGGCCTGGTCCGGCGTGGCTTGGTACCAGCAGAATCGGTCTACCGGCATTAAGCATCGCGTAGTCCGCCGCCGAGGCCATCAGCGCGGGCACATCGGCTTCGGACGATGGCGGCGCGGGCAGGATGAGATCCGCGTAACGGCCCTGTTCGGCAAGCGCCCAGCCGGGCTCGGCATCGATGACGATATGCCGCGTGGCAATGCCAGGCGAGATTTGCCCGGTCCCGGCGCCAAGCGCTTCCTTGTGACTGGCAACCAGTTGGTGCAGATGGCTGCCGGCAAGCGAAGCGTATTTGCCTGCCTCTTCACCTGCCCCGCGGAACGGCTCAAGGCGAGTTCCGGTTGCCGTCAGCCCGACCACGGTGCCGCCGGATCGCGCGGCGAGCCGGGCGGCGGTGGCAATGCGCGCTGCTCGGGCAGCATCGTCACCGAGGTCGACCACTATGGTTCTGAAGTCCATGACGTGATTCCGTGAGATTCCTGACGTTGACGGGTACTTACGCAGTCTAGGAGGCGCAGGCGCCGGGCGCTTAATCCGGATCAAGCCGGCGGCAGGATCGCCGCGGCGGCGGCGGGCGGTTAGTGCGTCGGGAAACACAAGGCATGGCACGCCTCATCCTGCCGGCAACGCCGCTGTTACGGCGGCGGCACAGCAATTTTGCCGCGCTTGAGGCGCGCGCGGCTTGTCGCGAGGCCGGGTTCGCTGCCTGGCCTGGAAACCCTGGCCGCCGACCTGAACATGACTTCACGCACTCTGCATCGGCGGCTTGCGGGAGAAGGGACGAGCGTTCGCCAGCTACAAGAGGAAGTGCGCGAATCGCTCGCCGATGAACTGCTGGAAAGCGGCCTGACGCTGACGCAGGTGGGCGAGGCCTTGGGGTACGGCGAGGTGTCGAACTTCCTTCGCGCGTATCGCCGGTGGAAGGGGCTGACGCCCCATCAAAGCCGCAAACTTATGCAGGGCCGCGCGTAAAGCGCGCCCGCGCCTTCCACGTCCCCCTCACCTCCCGGCGGCGCGCTCCCGGGTCTCCTCGTCGACCATGGCCCGGAGCGCCGCGAACAGCGGTTCCGCGGCGGTGTGCTTCTGCCCGTAGCTGAGATTGAACGCGTAATCGAAACCGGGCGGATTCAGGCCCTGGTTATGCTGGATAAGGGTCTCCAGCTTGTCGAGCGCCTTGACGATCCGCGCCTCGCGGGATCCGGCGTATTCATAGTCTTCCCACAGCGCCAGGAACTCGGCCTGCAGCGCCTGCGGCAGCGTCCTGGTCAGCTCGACCAGGTCGGCGCGCTCCTGCTCCGACTTGCCGGGCGTGCCGGCCTGCTCGGTCGCGGGGATGTCGCCGTGCAAGGCTTCGCCCAGGTCATGGATGACGCAGAGCTGCAACAGCCGGGCCATATCCACGGCGCCGAGCTGGTCCGCAAAGGTGATCGCCATCAGGCACAGGCGCCAGGTATGCTCGGCGGTGCTCTCGCGCCGCCCGGTCGACGTATGCGCGCTGCGCAGGACGTTTTTCAGGCGCTCTGCCTCCTTGATGAAGGCGATGCGGCCGGCCAGCTCTTCCATGCTGTTCTCGCGAAGGACAAAGATCCTGTGATTTTAGCGTCAGGGAGGAAACCGCATCGGCACCGGGGGGTCTCGCCGACGCTGGTGCCATTGCCGCGCGCGGCTGCCGCGGCAACAGGCGCTCTGAGCGGCCTACGCCGGCGTGCCGGTGGCGCCCACCGCGAAACGCTCCGCCAGGAACGCCTCGCATGCCGCCCACGAACGCCGGTCGGCCGCGGCATCATAGGCAATGCCGCGCTCCGGAAAGTTGGCGCCCTCGAACGTGAACGCATGACGCACATGGCCATACGCATGCAACTGCCAGTCGGCACCGGCCTGCGTCAGCTCCGTGGCGATGCCAAGCACGTCCGCGGGCGGCGCAATGGGATCCTCCCAGCCATGCAGCAGCAGGACGCTGGCGCCGATCGGGCCCTGCGCGCCGAGACGCGGGGGCTGCAGCACGCCGTGGAAGCTGACCGCAGCCACCAGGCCGGGCGCGCCTGCGCGTGCCAGATCGAGCGCGCACAGGCCGCCGAAGCAGTAGCCCACCGCAGCCATCCGCCGCGGGTCCGCGCCCGGCAAGCGCTGCGCCGCCTGGAACCCGGCAAGCAGCCGCTGGCGCAGCAAGCCGCGGTCGGCCATCAGCGGGCCCATCAGGTGCGCGTTGTCGCCGCGCTCGTCGCCGCGCACGCCCTTGCCGTACACGTCGGCAGCAAAGCACAGATAGCCCATTGCCGCGAAGCGGTCAGCGCAGCGGCGCATCGCCGCGTTCAGGCCGCTCCACTCATGGGCCAGCAGCACGCACGGCGTGCGTGATGCCGCCACGCCCGCCGGCCTGGCGACGTAGCCTTCGAAAACGGTGGTGCCATCCGTGTAGGTGATGAAACCGCGCTCCGGCGGCAGGGTTGCAGCGTTCATGGTTCTCTCCGTTCAGGCCGCCAGCATGCGACCGCGCGGGAACGCTGTATTGAACGTTTGGGACACGGTTGGCCGGGCAGCGAGCCCCTGCGCCCGGCTCAGAGGTAGAACGCCGGCGCACCGGCCGGGCGCTGCCCGAATGACGCCGCCAGCGGCGACGGGCCGCTTCGCCCATAGGCGCCCGGCGTCTGCGACACGCGCCGGCGCCACGCGCGGATCTGGTGGGCCTGGTCGCAGTAGCCATCCAGCGCATCGGCTGCGCCCCGCTGGACTGCCTGGATGCTGTGCTGGAGGCGCTCCAGGTCCATCAGCTGCTTCGGGCCCAGTCCCAGCTGCTGCTCGAACCAGCGGTTCAGCTGGCGCCGGCTGACCGCCATCATCGCGGCGACTTCCTGTACCTGCCGGCCCTGGCGCAACAACGCGTGGGCCGCGCGCATCGACTGCAGCGCGGCCGGCGGCCGCAGCGCCGCGAGGCGCCGCAGCAACCATGCGTCCAGCCTGGCAACGATTTTCGCCGGCATCCAGGCGGCGCTCAGGTCGGCGCTGAACGCATGGACGGCCCCGTCGCCGAGATACCCGGCAAGATCCAGCAACTGGTCCCTGCAATCAGGCCCGATGCCGGGAAACAGCCGCGCCAGGCCGGCCCCGCTCAGCATCGCCATGACGAAATACGTGTCGGACCACGACCGCCAGCGCCGGCTGGCCGACTGGCAGCCCAGCAGCGACACCGTGGGCACGGTGGGGCCGCCGACCATCGCGTTGGGACGGCCGAAGTTGACCGACAACACCGCGCCGGGGTAGGGGCAGGTGGTGATATCGCTGCCGGCGTAGGCGCCTTCCAGGTCCTGCACGAACCAGTAGCCGTCGACATAGGGCGACAGGGATGGGCAAGGCGCGAGCACCTGGAACATGGCGGATTCGCGTTGGAGCGCGATGGGGTAGGCACAGGCGTACCTTTATCACAGAGCCAGCCATGACGGGCACGCAGGCGCCGGCGATGTCGGCGCCGCGCCCGCACCTGTCCCGGGCTCGCTCAGGAGCCGGGCCGGGTCGGCCGCAAGGGTATCCATTGCAGATCCTTGCCGACCACGACCTCCCCATCGAAACCCTGCTTTGCCCGGGCCCAGTGTCCCTGTGCGCTGTCCGCCGGCGCAAGGTGCGACAGCACCAGCACCTTCACCCTGGCGGCCTGCGCCACCGCCCCGGCATCTTCCACCGCAGTATGGGAATGCACCACGATCACCTCGTGCACCAGCACGTCGGCGCCCTGGGCCAGCCGGATCAGGTTGCGGCTGGGGCTGGGCTGTCGAGGATGTTGTCGTTGATGTCGGTGGCAAAGGCGGGGTATATCGCCTCGGTCATGGCAGTGGTGCCGCGGGGGGGTTGTCCGGCGAAACAATCGCCGAGACCCCGCTGGCGCTGCCGTTGATCGGCGGCAGCTTGCCACGTGAACCCGGACCGAACACGCATACGGGCAGCTTGCGCCCGCTCAGGCTGTCCGATGTGCCGAACAGCACCAGCGACGGGTAGTCGGCCACGAGGTCGGCGCAGTACGGATTGTGTTGTTGTTCATGGTCTGCTCGTCCTGGTTGACCACCTACTCCGGCTTCACGCCCGCCTGCTGGATCACGCGCTCCCAGCGCAGCTTTTCCGCCTGCACGAAGCGGGCGCTCGGCTCGCGGCCCTGTGCCATCGGGTAGGTGCCAAGATCCTTCAGCCGTGCGACAAAGGCCGGTTGCGCCAGCGTCCGGCCAACCGCGGCGTTGACTTCGTCGAGCACCGCGGCGGGCGTGCCTTTGGGGGCAAACAAGGCGAACCAGCCCTTGACCACCAGCCCAGGCGCCACATCCTTCGCCAGCGGGATGCCGTCGAGCCCGGGCAACGCCGTATCGGCGGTGACGGCCAGCGCCTTGAGCCGGCCGCTGCGCACCAGCGGCACCAGCGGTGCAATGCCGTCGACGTAGACCGGGACATCGCCCTTCACCACGGCCTGGATCGCCTGCGTGGTGCCGCTGAAACTGACCTGCCGGAACCTGGCCTGCTGCAGCTGGCCCATCATCTCGGCGGTCAGGTGCGGCACCGAGCCGCGCGTGGGGCTGCCGATGGCAATTTCGTCCGCATGTGCCTTGCCGGCCTTGAGCACGTCGGCAAGGCTCTGGTAGCCGGCCTTGGGATCGGCCACGAACATCATCGGTGTATAGGCCAGCGTCGACGCGACTTCCGTATCGCGCTGGATGTCGAACTTTGCCTCCTTGTACATCATGGGCGTGATCACCGCCGCGGCGGCGTGGAACAGCCCCAGCGTGTAGCCGTCCGGCGCCGCTTGACGCAGCACGTTCATGGCAATGATGCCGTTGCCGCCGGGCTTGTTCTCGACCATGACCTGTTGCTTCCAGGTTGCGGTCAGGCGCTCGGCCACCTGCCGCGCGATGATGTCCGGCGCGCTGCCAGCGATCGATGGCACCACGATGCGCACCATCTTGTCCGGATACGCGGCAGCGTTGGCGCAGGCCGGGGCAGTCACCCCGGCGAGAAGAAACAGCCCGAGGCAGGCGCGACGATTCATGTGGTCTCCCGTATGTAGTGGCCATGCATCGCTTGCCGGGGGCGGCGCGGCGATGCTTATTTGATATAGCGTCAATTAATTCTAGATTAATTGCCTATGTATCAAATACGGACTTACCACTACGGACGGAGGGGGCTACGGGGCGACTCAGCGCGCCTCGGGCGGCACGCCGGTGGCTACGGGAAACCGGCTTCAGGCGGCCTTGCTGCGTGGCTTGCGCGCGGGCTGGCGCTTGTCCTGCTGCCATGCCTCGATGCCGTCCAGCGTGATGCGCAGGCCTTCTTCGAACGCGGTATCGGAAGACAGCCTGGAGAAGGCCTTGCTGACAAAGCGCGCGCCGGGATACTGGAGTTCGGATGCGGATTCGAGCTTCTTCTGGATAAAGCTCTGGTGGTAAACGGGCAATTGGCGTGAAGCTTCCGCCATGCTGGCGGAAACCAGGTATTGCGCGATCAGGTGGTAGCCCAGCGCCACCTGTTCGGCCGTAAAGCCGCCCTGCATGATCGCCGACGTCATGCGGTTGAAGAACTCCATGCCGTAGTCGGTTTCCCCCGGCTCGACGTCCTGGAACAGGCGGAAGCGGTTGTGGGAGGCAACGTAGATGCTGACGCCGGGGTTCTCCACCGCCACCTCGAAGCTCAGCCGGGCGATCGCTTCCACATCGGCGCGCCAGTCGCCCGTCAGCGAAGGCAGCCGGCCGACGCGCTGGCGGTAGTAGTCGTTGAGCACCCCGGAAACCAGCTGGTCGCGCCCGCCCAGGTAATAGTGGATCAGGCCTGGCGCGACGCCGAAATCCTTGGCCAGCTGGACCATGGAGATCTGGTCCAGCGGCACGGTCTTGGTCAGCCGGATCGCGTGCTGGAGGATCGCCACGCGGCTGAGCATGGGTTCGGCGCCGATCGGGGAATCCGTCTTCGGCGGACGGCCGCGGCGGCGCGGCGCGGCCGGCGCGGTTGACGACGCGGCGGTCTTGCTGGCAACGGCTGGGGATTTGCGGGCGGCAGGCATCTTCGGTTTGACCGTTCGTAGGCATGGCCGCAAGGAAATTGCGGCCATGGGAATTCTACTCCGCCCCACCCCGTTCGAAAAATTCAGGCTCCCGCCGGCTCCGGCACGCCGGCGCCGCGGGCGCCATGCCGCTGGTAGCGGCCCAACGACAAGACCAGCGCCCCTGCCACCAGCAGCATGCACGGCAGCAACAGCAGCGGCAACGCGTAGCTGCCATGTCGGTCGAACCACACGCCCAGCCCCACCGGCCCGATCACCGCGCCAAAGCCGTAGCCCGAGAATGCAATGCCGAACAGCGCGCCGAACGCGCGCAGCCCGAAGTACGAGCGCACCAGGAAGGAAATCAGGTCTCCCTCCGCGCCGATGGTGAGGCCGATCAGCGCGGTGGCGAAAAGCAGTACCTGATAATCATTGGTGACGCCGAGCAGGTAGATGCCGATCGCGCCGCCGAAGAAGAACACACACGCCACCAGCGGCGCGTGGATGCGGTCGATCAGCACGCCGGTCAGGATTCGGCCGATCAGCAGCCCGACGCCGACCATCGAGGCGCTGCGGGCCGCATCGGCGGGGCTGAAGCCCTTGTCCGCGAACATTGCCGGCAAATGCGGACCGAGCGAAAGCGTCGCCGACGACCCCAGCACGAATACGACCCAGATCGCCCACAAGCGGTAGCTGCGCACCGCCTGCCCGAGCGGAACGCCTGCGGTGGCGGGCGCCGGCGCGCGGCGGCTTGCCGCGCGACCTGGAACCCGTTCGCGCAGCAGCGCGCAGGCGAGCAGCGACAGCACGATCGAGCCTAGCCCGAGCGCCACATACGCGGTGCGCCAGCCATAGCCGGTCACGAGATATTGCGCGGTGGCAGGCATCAGCACGGTACCGGCGCCTAGGCCGCACATCGCGATGCCCAGGGCCAGTCCCAGGCGGCGGTCGAACCATTGCGGCAGCACCGCCAGGTAGCCCAGCACGGACGTGGCCGCGCCAAACACGCCGACCACTACCGACAGGCTGACCCATAGTGCCTTGCTGCCGTTCTGCAGCGCCATGCACGCCGTGGCCAGGCCAAACACCAGCGCCGAGACCGCGATCACACGGCGGATGCCGTAGCGGTCCATCATGGTCCCAACCAGCGGGCTGACGATCGCCAGCCCGAACATCGAGGCCGCGTAGGACAACGACGCTTCCGAGCGCCCCCAGCCGAACTCCGCAGCCAGCGGCCGCACGAACACGCCGGCGGTGGCATTGAATAGCGGGGCGTAGCCCGCCAGCATTCCCAGCGCCGCGCCGAGAATGACGGCGGCATAGGTCCATCTGCCGGCGCGGGGCGCCGGTTGTGGGGCTTGCTGCATAGCTTGTCTCCGGTTCCAGGATGCAGGCCGCCTCTGCGGGCGGCGGTGATGACACCAGTGGTCCGCTCAGGCGAGCCCGGCCTTGCTGCCGAGCAGTGCGCCGGCGCCCGGCGCCTCGGCGCGCAGGCCCAGGCGGCGCATCATCTGGCGCGCGGTACACACGGCGGTGGAAGTCACCGGGATGCCGAGTGCCAGCTGCGCCGGTTCGATCGCCGGCAGCGATGGCATCTGCACGCACGCCGACAACACCACCACGTCGACACCGGCGGTATCCAGACGCCTGACGTCCTGCAACAACTGCATCGGGTCGCGGGCGCCGACATCGAGATTGTCGAGGATCGAGAAGTTGATGGCGTCCTTGACCGCTATGCCTTCGCCTTCGATGTAGTCGACCACCGTCCGCGTCAGCGCGTCGCTGTACGGCGCCAGCAGTGCAATGCGCTTAGCACCAAAGTCCTTGAGTTCCTCCACCAGCGCGCCTGCCGAGGTCATGATCGCTGGCTGGTATGGCACCCCGTCGATGGCGGCGTTCAGGTCTTCGATCACCTGGCGATGGTAGCCCTGGCCCATGCACATGGTTGCTACCAGGCAGGCCGTGCTCATCAGGTCGACGCGCGCATCGGCCAGTTCTTGCGCGCAGCGGCCCATGTCGCGGTTCATCTTCTCCAGTTCTTCCGCGACCACGCGGTGCATGCGCACACGGCTGGAATGGAAGGAAAAGCGCTCAGGCAAGGCCTGCATGCGGCCGGCGAAAATGGCCGGCACCTCGCGCTCCATGGTGATGTTGGAGCTGGGAACGATCTGTCCGATTCTGTATTGCATGATGGTTGCGGGAATGGCGGGGGAAAGCCGCGCTACGCGGCGGGACGGAGGAACGCCGACAGCGCCGTGCGCAGCGAGTCCGGTATGGGCGTGCCGACACGCTCGTCCAGCCGCACGCAGATCGGCGAGAAGACCGCGTCGAACACCGGCGCGCCATCCGGGCGGCGCGCCATGCAGCGGATGTCGTAGGAGCGCGTACGGATAGCCTGCACCCAGCACTCGATGTCGGTCACGTCGTCCGGCCACAGCGTGCCGACGAACTCGAAGCGCATGGCCTTGCAAGGAGTGCCGACGCCGTGCGCGGCACCCAGGCGCCCCGCACCACCCGCGATGTGGTCCGAGAACAGCCCGACCGCGCCCAGCAGGTAGTCAGTGAAGCGGCCGGTGTAGACCACGCCCGCCGGGTCGCAGTCGCCCCAGCGCACCGTGCGGCGCACCACGAATGGCGCGGTGCTCAGCACGTACTCGGTCGCGCGGATCACGGCTGCCGCTCCGCCGCCACCGCGGCCACCGCATCGACCGATACGCCGGCCGCGGTCAGCTCGGCCAGCAGGTTCGGGTACTGCTCCCTGAGCCGGTTCAGGTCGACCCGGCCCGTGCGCGTCATGAAGCGGAACACGAATTCATGCGGCGTCGGCAGCTCCATCCACTCGCGGATGCGCTCGTACCAGTTGTACGAGGCCTCGGAGGCGCGGATCAGCTTGGCCTTCTCGGGGCGGCGCACCGTGTCGTAGCGGCGCAGCGCTGCCTGCACGTCGCCCGGGTTGGCGACGATGGCATCGGCCAGCGCCATCGCATCCTCCATCGCGATGCGCGTGCCGGAACCGATCGAGAAATGCGCGCTGGTCAGCGCATCGCCGATCAGCACCTGGTTGCCGACATGCCAGGTGTCGTTGACGATCACCGGGAACTGCCGCCACACCGAGTTGTTCGACACCAGCCGGTAGCCGCCCAGTTCCGGCGCAAACACCTGCTCGAACAGCGCCTGGCGCTGCTCCGGCGTCATCGCCTCCATGCCGAAATCGATCCAGGTCTGGTGATCGCATTCGGCAACGAAGGTGCTCATCGAGTCCGAGTACGGGTAGTAGTGCGCGACAAAGTACCCGCCCTGGTGCTTGCGGAATACCAGCGCCGGGTTCGGGAACGCCTTCTCCACGCCGTACCATGCGAAATGATTGGTCAGGCTGTGGCGCCGGGTGCCGAACCCCTCCTCATTGGCGCCGCGCAGCAGCGAATTGACACCGTCGGCACCGACCACCAGGTCGGCCTCGAGCGCCGCGAAATCGCTGATGCGCTGGTTGTAGCTGATCCGCACGCCCAGTTCCCGCGCACGGGCCTGCATGATCTGCAGCAGGCGGATGCGCGGGATCGCGCCGCCGCCCGCGCCGGGGCGCTTCATGGTGATCGGGAACTCGTGGCTGACGATGGAATGGCGGTCGCTGAAGCGCATCGCCCGGGCCAGTTCGTCCACCACGGTCGGCGACGCCGCGCGCAGGCTCGACAGGCCGGTATCCGCCAGCACCACGCCGAAGCCGAAGGTGGCGTCTTCCGGATTCTGCTCGTAGATGTCGATGTCGACCTTGGCGAGCCGCTCCTTGAGCAGGATCGACAGGAACAGGCCCGACGGCCCGCCCCCGATGATGGCGATCTTCATGCTGCATCTCCGGGGGCGATGACCAGGGCATCCATGTCGAACTGCTCGATGCGTCCGGCCAGGCCGCCGGTGAGCGCGCCATACCAGACCGCCGGCTTGAAGCCCAGCGCCTTGCGCCGGAAGCTGATGCCGGGGTTGCCGTCGATGCGCACATAGCCATTGCCAAGCGCCGCGGTGGCGTAGCCCTCGGTCTTGCCGGCGACGTCGATTAGCGCGGCAAACTCCGGCACGTCGAGCACAAACACCGACGCCTTGCCGGCGGCCGTCGCCCCGTTGCCGATCGACGCGCCCTTGCGCTGCCACACCGGCTCGATCGAGCCAAACGGCGTGCCGTCGCCGGACGCTGTTTCCAGGGCGATGGCGGCGTCCAGGGTCAGCTTCGCGTCCAGTGCATCCGCTGCGCTGAACGGCCGCACCTGCCATGTGATTTCGATCGGGTAGCCGTTGGGGTCGTTGAAGTAGATCGACTCGATCACCTCATGGCGGATCTGGTAGCGCAGCGGAATGCCCACCGCCTCGACGCGCTGGCGCCATTGCAGCAGCTCGGCCTCGTCGCGCACGCGCCAGGCGGTATGGGTGGCGCGGTCCTGGTAGTGTTCGCGCACGGTCAGCCAGCCGGGCCGCTCGGTGCCGATGTAGTAGAAAAACGCGATGGTGCTGCCGTTGCCGCTGTCGAAGAAGAAGTGCAGGAAATCAGCATGGTTGTCCGGTCCCCAGCCTTTGGCGGAGATCGCATGCACCAGCGGCAGACCGAGCAGGTCGCGGTAGAAATGCACGGTTTCGGCCAGTTTCCAGGTGGGTCGCGCCGTGTGGTGGACACCGTGCAACTGCACGGACGGCGCTGCGCCGGGGTTGGTCGTTTCGGTCATATCACTTCCCTTCGGTGGTATTGCTGCGAGCCGCTTCGGCCTCGAGCGTCTGGATGATCTGCTGGCGCAGCAGCGCCTTGCTGAGCTTGCCGGAAGCGGTCAGCGGGAATTCGCGGATCACTTCCAGCCGCTCCGGCCACTTGAACTTGGCCAGGCCGGCCTGCTGCAGGTAGTCGGTGAGCTGCGGCAGCGTCAGGCTCGTGGCAGGCGGCTTGGGCACGACGAAGGCGCACACGCGCTCGCCGTAGACCCGGTCCGGCATGCCGACGACGGCGCAGGCGAGCACCGCGGGATGGAGGTTGATGACGTTCTCCAGCTCCTCGGCATTGATCTTCTCGCCACCGCGGTCGACCACGTCCTTGATGCGGCCGCAGAAAAAGTAGTAACGCTTGCCATTGACCACGCGCGACGACATCAGGTCGCCGGAGCGGTAGAAGCCATCGGCGGTAAAGCGCGTGGCGTCTTCCTGCTCGGATTTGTAGTAGCCGCGAATGGTGTAAGGCCCCCGGAACAGCGCTTCGCCGGCCTCGCCGTCGGCGACGGGCGCTTCAGTGCCCGGATGCACGATCTTCACTTCGTCCCACGCCGAGACCGGGCTGCCGATCGAGGTGTCGCGGATCTCCTGCGGGTCGTCGCGGCGCGCGAACATGATCACGCCTTCGGTCATGCCGAAGATATGGTGCGTCGGCGAGCCGGTCAGCCGGGTCAGTCCCGCGGCATTCTTGGGCGCGATGAAGTTGCGGCGGGCACGCTCCGCAGCATCGGCCTTGGCCAGCTCCGGCGCGATGCGCGTCAGGATCGGGCCGGCCACGCCGAACCAGGTGGGGCGGTAGTCGCGCACCAGCCGCTGCAGGTTCTCTTCGCCGATATCCGGGGTCACGGTCACGGTGGCGCCGCTCAGCAGGAACGGGCCGAAGAAGCAGCCCATGTTCAGGTTGTGCATGTACGGCGTGGGGAAGAACAGCACGTCGTCCTGCGTGTAGCCATTGCAGGCCGCGACCGCCCGCATGTTGTACAGGTATTCGCTCTGGAAGCGCGGAATGATCTTGGGCACGCCGGTGGTGCCGCCGGAAAGCTGGAATACCGCCACCTGGAAGGGATCGTGGCTCACTTCGGCCAGGCGCGCGCGCGCCTGTTCCAGCGGCATGTCGCGGATCAGGTCGGCCAGCAGCACGGCCTTGCCGCGCCGTTCGCCTCGGGCCTGCAGGATATAGGCAAGGCTTGGCACCTCGTCCTGCATTTCCTGCGCGAATGCCACGTCATCGAACCTGGGGTCGTCGCCCTGCACCAAGTGCAGGCGTGCCTCGCACAGCTGGCCCAGGTAGCCGATCTCGAGCTTGCGGAACGCCTGCAGCGAGCACAGCGGAATGATGCCCGCCTTCAGGCAGGCGAAGAACGTCAGCAACAGCTCGTTGCAGTTGCCGCACTGGAATACCGCGCGGTCCAGCGGCTTCATGCCGAGCGCCAGCAGCGCGGCGCCGAGACGGTCGGTCTGCTCGTCGAGGTCGCTATAAGTCAGCTCGCCTTCCGGACCGGCCAGCGCCAGGCGCCCGGCATGGCGGCGGAACGATGCCTTGAAAGCGCCGGCCAGCGTCTCGCGGGTCAGCACGCCTTCGGCAACATAGCGGCGCAGGCGGTCTTCGTCGGGATATCGGACGCCTTCCAGCAATTGCGGGGGGCGTACGCTGTAGTTCTGCAACATGTCTGTCTACCCTTTTCTGTCGTGGAACTGCGCGCGGCAATGTCGGGGGGGACGGCGCGCTGCCCTGTGGCCTGGTTTCTTGCGGCGCGCCTACACCATGTTTGCGCGCAGCCATGCGACGATGTGGCGGCCGGCAATGCGCTGGCCGGGCTCTTCGTCCCGGCTCAGCGCCATGCCGTGGTGATTGCCACGCACGCGCAGATGCTGTTTGCGCTCGCTCGGGATCTGGCGGTAAATCGTCTCGATATCGGCCGGAAACGTGCATTGGTCGCCGGTGTATTCCAGCAGCAGCGTGGGCTGGTGCAGGGCGCCCAGGGTCCGGTCCAGCGCCGCGTTCGACGACAGTCCGGACCAGGTCGACAGCCATGATTCCGGCGTCACCACGCGGCCGAAGCCGACGCTGCCCCAGTTCGACACGAACGGATCCTTGCCCCACAGCGATCCGGTCTTGCGGTCGGACGGATCGATCGAGATATCCCATGAACGCAGGTCCGCATCGGTGCGCCAGACCTGGAACACCGGCGCGTGCGCGGCGATGCGGCGGTCCGCATCCGAGCCGGTGCCGGCCTTGACGCGCTGCCGCGCCTCCTGCTTGGTCTTCAGCATCTGCCTGGCGCACGCATCGATGCGCGCGACGCGCTCGACCTGCGCCGCGCGGTAGCGCTCGATGAACGCGGCTGCGTATTGGCCGCGCCCGCTGGCGGCATCGAAGCCGTTGGCCGCGGAGAACGGATCCAGCGACGGATCGGTCTGCATGGGATCGTCCTCGTCGGTCACCGAGGGGTCGACGCCGCTCATCAGCAGCTTGCCCTGGCCCGGATGCGGCGAAACCAGGATCATGCCGTCCACCTCCGGCATCTGCGCCTCGGCAAGGCCGGTCGGGCGCCCGCCCGGGGTGCGGGCGATGCGCTGCCCGGGTGGCGTCTGTGCCTGCTGGTTATAGAAGGTATAGAGCCCCGCCCCGCCGGAGTTGCCCAGCAACACGATACGCGCGTAGCCCAGTTCGCGCAGGTGTGCCATGCCGGCGGCGACGTCCAGCAGCGCCAGTTCATGCTCGAGGCGCAGGTCGTTGCCGATCGAACGCGGACCCTGCACCCAGCAGGCGCAGCCGGCGTCGAGCACGAACGGCACCAGGTAGTGCGTGATCGCCATCTCGCGCGGGTGCATCAGCGATACCACGGTCTGTTCCTTGCCGGTCACGGTAAACAGGAAGCCAAGCGTGCGCTGCCCGTCAGCCGTGCCGAGTGCATAAGGCACCATCTGGTAAGGACGGGACATCAGGCGCGCATCCCATGATGCCCCCCGCATGCCTGCGGTGACCTGTCCCTTGTCTAGTTCTGTCACGATGTCTCCTGGGCTAAATGCTACGGTCTCAATAATGTAGGATTTATTTGATAGTGTGTCAAATAATGGTAAACCTTGCTTGGCCAATCGCACCGGAAAAGAAGCGGCATGCACCGCTTGGCGCGTGCCGCCAAAGTACGGCTGCGCCGCGCAGAAGATCCTGCCGTGCCGGTTCAGAAGCTGTGGCGCATGCCGATCACGGCGCCGATCTGGTTGGCGCCGGGCAGCACCGAACCGTCAAACCCGTTCGCCCCAAGCGCCGAGCCGCCCTTGTTCTTGGTGTAGGACGCCGTCACGTAGGCATCGGTGCGCCGCGACATGCGGTAGTCGGCCGACAATACGAACGACACCGGGTCCTTCGCCGAGGTACGGTCGTTGGTCTTGTACACGGCGCCCGTCAGCGCCAGGCTTGGCGTGATGTTCCAGTTGGCACCGGTCCAGACCAGGTCGGTGCGCGACATCGACGCCAGCAGCTGGCTCGCCAGGCGCCGGTAGCCCAGGTATGCCGTCACCGGGCCGAGATCGACTGCCGCCGCGCCGACATAGCGGCGCTCGGTCAGGCCCGCGCGGGCTGCGACATTGCCGTTGAGCTGGTCGTAGACCGCGCCAAACCGTACCTTGCCGGCCTGGTAGCTGAAGCCCGCGCTCATGTCGCGGCCGACGCGGCTGTTGCCGGGCAGCTCCGAGCCGTTGGCGACCGTGGCATCGACGCCGAAGCTGTACAGCCCCGCCAGCGTCAGGCCGCCGAACTTTCCCGAGTACTTGGCCGCGTTATCGACGCGGCCTGCCAGCCACGGGTCATGGCTGAAGGACGAGTACTTGGGCGCGAAATACATCGGGTCGAAGGTGATGATCAGGTCGAACATCAGGTTGTGGTGCCGGCCCAGCGTGAACTGGCCGAAGCTCGCGCTGTCCAGCCCGACATAGGCCTTGCGGCCGAAGAGGCGGCCGCCCTGCGATGCCATGCCCGTGTCCAGCACCATGCCGCCTTCGAGCACGAATACGCCCTTCAGCCCGCCGCCGAGGTCCTCCACGCCGCGCATGCCCCAGCGGCTGCCGGCGATATTGCCGGAGGTCATGCGGAACAGGTTTTCGCCCTGCCCCGCGCTGGGAACGTGGTTCAGGTATTCGACGCCAACGTCCGCCACGCCATACAGCGTGACCGATGATTGCGCATGGGCGTGCGTGGTCGCCGCCGCGAGCATGGCGCCCGCGATGGACAGGATTCGTTTCATGGCTCCTCCGGGTATGGGAAAGGCGCCGCCGGAGCCGTCTGGAGGTCTCGTCGGCGGCGTGCGGCCCTCGGGATGTGCGGGCGCGTTTTTCCACTGGAGACGCCGGCCCGCTTCTACCGCGTTATTTGAGACCGCGCCAATAATGTATTTATTTTTGACATGGTCTCAAATAATGGTTTTCCCGATGTGCGGCTAGTCATGGGGGCGGGCCCGATCCGATCGAAGCGCCCACCACAGCCCCAACAACAAAAAAAGCGGGCTTCCGAAGAAGCCCGCCCATTCTGTGCCGAAACGCCTGCGTGCCCGGCCTACGCGCCGGGTTCGCTCCACTCAGGCCGGTACTTGCGTGCCAGCCGCCGCCGTCTCCTTGGAGTACAGGCTCCTGGCCGTCGCTACGTGGCTCTTCAGCACCGGACGCAGCACCATGATGGCCAGGAAGGCCGCGGTCAGGTCCATGGCTGCCACGGTGTAGAGCACGGTAGACCAGGTGCCGGTCGCTTCCATCATCAGGTTGCCGATCGGCACGAACAGCGCGCCGATGCCCTTGGCGGTGTAGAGCACGCCATAGATCTTGCCGATGTGCTTGGTGCCGAAGGCGTCGCCGGCGAGTGCCGAGAACAGCGAGTAGACCTCGCCCCAGGCCAGGAACACCACTCCCGACAGGATCAGGAACGCGTACGGGTTGCTGCCGAAGTAGCCCAGCGCGATAATGCCCAGGCCTTCCAGCGTGAAGGCGATGACCATGGTCTTTTCGCGGCCGATGTTGTCCGAGATCCAGCCGAACAGCGGGCGCGAGATCCCGTTCATGATCCGGTCCAGCATCAGCGCCAGCGGCAGCGCGGCCATCACGAAGAAGTGCAGGTCGACCTTGAACTCCTTCACGCCCAGGTCCTTGGCGATCACGCCCAGCTGTGCCACGGCCATCATGCCGCCGGTGACGACCAGCACGAACATGACCAGCATCAGCCAGAACAGCCGGGTGCAAAGCGCTTCCTTGAGCGTGTAGTCGCGCGTGGCCTGGACCAGCTTCTGCGACGCCTTCACCTCATGCGACTTGGGCGAACGCAGGAACCACGCCGCGACGAAGGCGAGCGAACCCTGCAGCAGCCCGAAGAACAGGAAGGTGTGCTGGAAGCCCTGCGACTCGATCATCGCCGCGATCGGCAGGATGGTCGCCGCCGAGCCCGCGCCGTAGCCGCCGGCGGTCAGGCCCACGGCCAGGCCGCGGCGGTCCGGGAACCACTTGAGCGCGTTGTTGATGCAGGTGGCGTAGATCGAGCCTACCCCAAGCCCACCCACCGCCGCGCCGATGTAGAAGCCCATCAGCGTGGTCGCCTGCGAGTTGATGCACCACGCCGCGCCGATGAACACCGCGCCGAACGCGACCATCATGCGCGGCCCGAACTTGTCGATGAAGTAGCCTTCGATGGGTGCGAGCCAGGTCTGGACCAGCACGAAGACCGTGAACGCGATCTGGATGCTGGCGCGCGACCAGCCATAGGTGTCCTGGATCTCGGGGACGAACAGGGTCCAGGCGTACTGGATGTTGGCGGTGGCGATCATGCACACCACCCCCACGATCAACTGCATCCAGCGAGTACCTTCCGGGACCTGGTGATTGACGCCCAGCCCCGCTGCCGATGGATTACTCATTACGCGCTCCTTGAATCGATTGGCCATTAACGTGCGACCGGGCGGGGGAATATGCGGACGCGCTGCGCCTGGGCTTAGGGGTGGCTGCTGGCATGTCATGTCTCCTATGTCATTGGCATTTATTTGCCTCTTATAACGACGCCGACCTGAGGTCTCCGCCCTCACCTCTCGCTTATCCAGGAGCGGCGATGGGATACACAGTATGTGATATATCAAGTAAGTCAAGCGAAAGGCGGGGCAGGGTTTTCACTGAATTAATGAGAGACCTGGTTTGAGTCCGGATATTCAGGAAGAAATCGCATCGGAAGCCGCATGCATGGTTCTCCGACGCTATCAGCGGGTGACCGGAATTCCTTTACTGGCGCGGCATTGCGGCACACCACCGGAATAGATGAGGATTTTTTCTGAATGCTTCCCGGCCAGGAAATGGGATTATCATTACATTAATGTAATGATGACAAAGTTGTCATCATTACAGAATTGTCATGATTATCATGCGCCAGGACGGCCAAGTTCGGGCTAAATGCCGCCCCTAATCTATCGCCAACATAAAAAAATGCCCGCAGGCGAACCTGGCGGGCTGAGTCATGGTGCGTGACATCGGCCGCAACATGTAGTTGCAGTTATAGGCGATTATGTGAACCAATCAAATAGGGAAAATGGGTTTGGCGACTATTAATGAGCAAAACCAGAGAAAACCCTGAGCGAATTTGCCGGGGGTAGGACATGGTTATGGGAAAACCGGCCTTATTATGACAAGGCTGTCATTAAGCTGGCGTCCCGGCAGTTGCCGCGTTTCAGGATCGACGTAGACAAAACCGTCATCGGCGGCGTCCGGAATAGATGAAACAGCAAACCCGGTAGAACACCTCGTAAAGCCGGTTCACCGGTCGGCCAGCCGCCCCCACGGGCCCGCCCTCATAGACAAAATTTTTAGAACTCGGTCAGAAGTAGACATATTGGTAAGTCCTGTAGAAGCTATGGTAAGCTCCGCGGGGATCTGACCCTACTCCACCGACGCCCGTATGGCTCATGCCCCACTGGGATACGACGCCCTCGTACGCAAGTTCGGCCTGCGCGTCCCCCCGCTGCGCTGCACCTCGGCGCTGGCCGACAAGACCGGCGTGCTCAGCACGCACACCGGGCCGGACGGCACCACGCGCACGATCTACCCCCGCAACCGCTACCGCGGCGGCGACACCACGGTGGATCACCTCACCTTTGCGCTGAAAAAGGAACAGCTGGACCTGACCGTACTAGCAGCCCTGTTCGAACATACCCAGGCGGTGCAGGACATCCGCGCATGGCTGGCAGCCACGCCGAGCTCGCGCTATGCCCGGCTGAGCGCCTTCTACGCCAAATGGCTGGCCGGGGCGCAGTTCGACTACAGGCTGCCGGCCGGCGCGCCCCGGGTGCTGGCGCTGGATGAAGCGGAATACCTTACCGGCCCCTCAACGCCGGACCTGCAGTTTGGCATCCAGAACAACCATCTCGGGCCGGCGGCGTTTTGCCCGGTGGTGCGCCGGACCGAAAAGCTGGCGCGCTGGCTTGCCGCGGATCTGCCCGGCCGGGTGGGCGCGGCCATCCGGCGCCTGGAGCCGGAGCTGCTGGCGCGGGCGGTGGACTATCTCTACCTTGCCGAAACCCGCTCGACGTATTCGATCGAGCATGAGATTCCGGATAACCAGCGCGTCGCCAAGTTCCGGCGGCTGCTGGAATATGCCGGCCAGCGTGCGCCGCTGACCGAAACCCAGCTGTGCGAGTGGCAGAACGAGATCATTTCCGGGCTGCGCGCCGAATACAGCTTCCGCGACCAGCAGAACTGGCTGTCGCGCGGCGGGCGGCTGCGCAATATCGCCGACTATATTCCCCCGCCGCCCGCGCAACTGGGCGCAATGATGGACGGCATCGCCGCGGTGGCGGACCTGGTCCAGGCCCAGGCGGCAAACCCGATCGTGGTGGCGGCCTGCGTGTCGTTCGGCTTTGTCTTTGCCCACCCTTTCTATGACGGCAACGGCCGCCTGCACCGGTTCCTGATCCACCATCTGCTGCGCCAGGCCGGCGTCACGCCCGCAGGCGTGGTGCTGCCGGTGTCGGCGCGCATGCTCAAGCAGATCGATGTCTACGCCGGCCTGCTGAAGGCTTATTCGGCGCCGCGCACGGCGCTGCTGAATTACGCGCTGGATGCGGACAGCGACACCATCCTGATCAAGTCGCCGCAGCCTTACTGGCTCTATGCCTCGTTCGACGCCACCGCGCTGTGCGAATTTGTGTTCGAGTGCATCGAGCAGTGCGTCGAGCAAGACCTGGCGCAGGAGATCCAGTACTTGCGCGCGTACGACGCCAGCGTGACCCGGCTCGAAAGCTGGCTCGACCTGCGTCAGTCGCGGCTGTCGAACCTGATCGACTTGATCGTGCAGAACCACGGCGAGCTGTCGCGGCGCAAACGCAAGCTGTTCGAGGACATCACCGACGCCGAGCTGGCGCGCATCGAAGCGGTGGTGCGCGACGAGTTCGCCGACTACCTGGAGCGCCACGGCAGCGGCTGAGACGCGCGGCGCGCAACCTGCCCTATCGCGTCACGTCCAGCTCCCAACCGGGCTCCAGATGGTCCGGGTTGTCGGCCAGCCGATAGCGCGGGTTCAGGTTGATCAGTTCGCGCAGCGCGAAGTTGGCCACCTGCTGGTCCGGCGTCATCGCCTGCGCCTGCGCTTCGGCCTTCTGGCCGTCGGACAGCAGCGTGTCGAGATGCGCGCCGGCGATACCCCATAGCGTGGAGCTGGCAACCTGCCCGGGGCTATAGGGCTGCACGCGTACCGAGCCGGATGCGGGGCGCTCCTTCGGTGGCTCCTTCGGCGGCTCCTGCGGGGGCGTGCCAGGACCGGTCGGCGGCGCGGTCGACGGGCCGCCGCTGGGCGTCGGCGCCGCAGGCGGCACGCCCTTGCCCTTGTCCTCGTCCTTGAGCAGCTCCATCAGGATCTTGGCGCCAAAATTGACGATCACACCGCCGCCAAGCAGCACCAGCCCCTTGGGCATGGCGCGGCCGAAGAAATCCCATTTCTGCACCAGCCATGGCGTGACCGGCTGCTCCACGGCGTCGGGATCGGCGGCCCTGGCGAGCCGGTTTTTCTCGGTGTTGATCAGTTTCTGCTCGTTGCGCGACTGCAGGTGCGCGCCGATGCCGAACACCGCCAGGCTGCCGGCCTCGATCGCGCCGACCACGCCGCCCGTATGCACCATGTCGGCCACGGCCAGCGGCACCGCGCCCACCGAATATGCGTTCATCACGAACTTGCGCAGCCGCGCGCCCAGCAGCGCGGGCTGGGCCAGCCCGGTGTGATAACCCGCGCGGGCAGCGAAATTGACCGTGCTCAGCACCGAATTGGCGGCCAGGAACACCGCGCTGCTGTAGGTCAGCGGCTCGCCGATCTGGGTCACGCCGTGCTCGCCGAACCACAGCATGGTGTTGCCGTTGTTGATCGCGAGCGTGGCCAGCTGCAGCGAGTCGTTGACCTGGCCGGCACGGGTGTCGGGCGTCAGCATCGAGGCGCCGATGGTGCCGATCACCGCCTGCGCCTCGCGGATCTTGTCCGGGGCCTCGGGCAGGTCCTTCTTGTCGGCGTGGTGGGCGTAGGCCTCCAGCTGGTCCAGCGCCTTGGCAAACTTCTGCTGGTTCTTGTCGTTGATGCCCCACACCGCGGTGCCGGGCTTCTCGGTCAGCGTGCGGCGCAGCCAGGCGATATCGGCGGGCGCGTGGGTGCCGGCGCGCCGGATCACCTTGTTGGCATGCAAGGTGCGCCCCATCGCCACGCTGCCGCGGTAGATAAAGCAGCCGGCGCTGGTCAGCACCAGGTTGGCGCCGGTCTGCGCCGAGATCGCCGCGGCGCCGGAGGCGGCGGCGAATGTGCCGGCCGCCGACGCCGCCAGCGCGGTGCGCACCTTCCAGGGCCGCGGTCCATTGCCCCCAGGTGGCGGTGCGTTGCCGGCGGGCCCGTGCGAGATGGTGGCGCGCACCACCCCGCCCTCGCCGCCCTGGCCGCGCTGGCCGCTTTCGCTGCTCCTGGCACGCGCTGCGTCCAGCATCCGGTCCAGCATGCGGTATACGGCGCTGCCCTGCGATGCCGTCGAGCCGGTCTCGACATGGGTCAGGTCGGCCACCTTCACCGTGCCGTCCGGGAACAGCGCGAACTCCACGTCGCCCAGGTGCAAGCCGCGCGCTTTCATGGTGTCGACCAGCGCGGCGATATCGCGCGCCGACTGGCCGTTGAGCAACCCGGCATGCCCGGGCCGCATCTGGCCGGCGGCATCGAACAGGTCCTTGGTGCTGGCCGCGTAGCGCTCATAGCCGATGGCCGGGCGCCCGAACGCCTCGAACGACGCCGGCCCGAAGCTGCGCACGGTGTTCAGCCCGTGTTCGCCGGCGGCTTGCGCCATGGCAGCGCGCTCGCCGTGCACCATGTCCCCCAGCCAGGCCTCGTTGGCAATGCCCACCGCCAGGTCCTTGCCCAGCGCGAACACGGTCTTGGCGCCGCCGCTGCCCAGCCGCGGCCCAAGGTAGGTCTCGAGCCGCACCCGTTCGCGGGTGCCGTCGGGCCGGCGCAGGAACACGTTGCCGTGGTGGTCGATCTTGAAACTGTGGCCGGCGTAGGGATCGGGCTGCGGCGACAGCCGGCGCCAGCGCCCGGGCTGCGCCAGGTCGATCTGGCTCTTGGCCGGATCCCGCGCGTAGGCGCCGCGGCGCAGCGCAAACTCCGGCACCAGCACCTCGGTGCGCATCACGTCGGCCACCTGCTGCGCCAGCATGCGTCCCTGCGGGCCATGCGCGCCGTCCAGCGCCAGCACGATGGGCTGGCCGGGTTCCCAGTCGTGCGCCAGCAGGAAGGCGAGCTCATGGGCGCCGACGCCCTGTCCCTCGTCGCCGCGCAGGCCGCCCTCCGGGCGCACCGCGCCGACCACCACCAGGTGATCGCGGGGCGCGTTGACGCGCACCGCCGGCTCGCCCAGCGCCAGTTCGGCCCAGCGGTCTGGAGCGTGCTGCCATGTAGCCGGCACCGGATCGCCCGCGGCGCGCGGCGCATGCTGGCGCACCGGCTTGCCGCCGCTCGTGACCGCGGCCATCGGCAGCGCCGGCATGGCGCCGTGGAAGCGGCCGCCATCCTGCACGTGAACCGGCGCGCCCGAACCGGCCAGCGTGGCGGGATCCGCTGCCACGCGCAGGCGCGCGCCATAGGCCAGCTCGCTGCCAGGCGCGTGGAATGCATCCACGTCCAGCCGGCCGTCCGCGCCGTAGACGCGCGCGTTCAGCCCGGTGGCGAGCTCCTGCACCAGCGACACCACCCCGTCCTGCCCATAGCAGCCGTACAGCACCACCGGCATGCCTTCCTGGTAATCCGGATGCGCGCGGATGCGGTCGACCACCGCCGGCGCATCGAGCAACGGCGACGGCCCATCGCCGCGCCCGCCGCCGGCCTGCATCGCGATGCCGCCGAACAACCCTTCGGCGCGCACGGTGAAGTGCCCGGGAACCTGAGGCACCGACACCGCCACCGCCTCGTCCCCAAAGGTCTTTTGCCCCGCCTCCTGGGCGAGGTCCAGGTCCGCGCGCCCGCGCGGGAACTGCTCCAGCTGGGCCAGCACGTCGATGCGGCGCCCGTCCTGCTGGCGCACCAGCGGCAGGCCGGCGCGGAAGTCGTCGGGCAAGGCGGCGCGGATATCGCCGTGGTAGTCCGGATTGAGCGCAAAGCGTCCCGCGTGGGGCTTGTGCCCGCGCAGCGACAGCGGCACGGTGCCGATCACGCTGCGCGCATCGACCGCGCCGTGCCGCGCCGCTTCGCGCTGCGAGACGATGGCGATGCGGAAGTTGCCCCCCGCCTGCAGGGCCGGGCCCAGGTCGCGCATGGCCTGCTGCAACGACGTGAACGACGCCTCCGGCAGGCCCGCGCGCAGCGGCACCGACAGGCCTTCGCCATGGGTCACCACGTAATGCACGCCGGCCAGGCGCCCGCCGGATTGATGGATGCCGTCGACGGTGGTCTCGATGGCTGTGCGGCTCGGCGCGCTGTCGCGCACTGACCAGCTGCCATCGCGCAGCGCCGGCCGCGCGGCGGGCATGGCCGCCACTGGCTGGCTGCCGGCGTGGTCGGCATCGCCGGCATCCCTGCGCGGCATTTGCCCGCCGTGCGCGACCACGGCCTCGGCGGCCTCGGCCAGCGGCGTGCGCGCCAGCGCCGGCCCGCCCGGCAGCGGCGCGCGCGCGGCACCCGGGCCGCGCGGTTGGCCGCCGGCGGCGACGCGCCCGTACAGCGTGATCACCGCCTGGTGCACCGCGGTCGAGAAACCGTCCACCGTCGCCACCCGCTCGCGCGAGACGCCGTCGACCGCGCCCGCATCGGCGGCGGCCTGCAACACGCGGCCCAGTTCCTCGGGCCCCTGGAAGCGCTCCGGCATATTGCCCCGGCGCAGCAGCAGTGCGGAGACGGCGTAGGCGCCCCAGTTCGACACGCTGGCGGTGACCACATGGTCCACCGGCACCACCGCGGCGATATCGCTGCCGTCGAGCGCGCGGGGGATCAGCCCGCCCACCCCGCCCATGCCGGCCTCGTTGCCGCCATCGCCGACGCCCAGGGTCTCGATGCCATCGATGGCATTGGCTTCCAGCACGATCTGGTCGAGCGCCGGGTTGAAGCCGTCGATGCCGATGCCGCGCATATTGTGCTTGGTGCCGCGCGCGCTGCGCGATGGCAGCTCGATCGCCATCACCCGGTCGGGGCCGACCTCGCGCAGCAGCGCGCGCGCCGGCTCGGCCGCGCCGTCGATCGGCGCGTCGAACACGCGGATATTGTCCAGCGGCTCGCCCATCTCGCGCAGGATGCCTTCCAGGATCGGCCGGTTGGTCGAGTCGACCACATAGGTCACCTGCTTGCCGCGCAGCCGCAGCGCGCGGCCAAGCTCCGCAGTGCCCGGCGGGCCATCGGTTTCCGGCATGTCCTTGGCCACCGAGAAGCCGGTGACCAGCATCACGTTGCTGGCGTCTTCCAGCGACGCCGCGGCGCGCTCGGCACCGCCCGGCATGTAGAACTCACGCAGGCCGCGGCCGATGTAGTTGAAGCTGATGCGGTCGACCGGCGACAGGTGGCGCCCGCCGTCGATCAGCGCCAGCGCCGGCGACACGTCCGCCGCCTCACCGAATGCGGTCTTGAACACGCGGATATCCGGGCGACGCCCCATGGCGTGGGCCAGCCCGGACACCCGCGACGGCTGGCCGGTGGTGAAGACAATGGTCGGCAAGGTCTTGTCGTCGGGCACCGCCGACGGGTCCAGCGGCTGCTCCAGCAGCGCGGCGCGGTCGATCAGGCCCTGGTCGACCAGCATTTCCACGCCCTTGCGCGCCTGGTACTGCATCGGGTCGATCAGCTTGACGTCGCTGCGGCCGATGGCATCGAGCTGCTGGCGCACCAGCGTCTCGAGCGCCGGGTAGTGGGTGCAGCAGAACCACAGCGAGGTCGCGTCGGCCGGGATCTGCTCGGCGTTGATGTACTTGGCCACCAGCCCCTTGAGCTGCTCCAGCTGTGGGCCGTCGGCCAGGTGCATCAGGTTGTTGACCGCATCGGCCCACTCGGTCGCGCCGATCTCCTTGACCGTGACGCTGCCGCCGCTGGCTTCGGTCACCGCTTTCAGGTAGGCGTGCAGCTTCACCGTGCCGGGCGTGGCCACCACCACCGGCCGCGCGCCGCCCTCGGTGACGATCTTGGGCGCGGTCTGCATGATCAGGTTGACCACCTTGGCCTGGTGGGTGCCGGCCAGCGCCTCCGGGAACGCCGTGCACGCCGTGTTGCAGGCAAACAGGTCGACCGCGCCCTTGGCCTTCTGCGCCGCCACCACGCCGGCGTGGACCAGGTTCACCAGGTCGCCGCGCTCGCGCCCGCCGTAGGTGCCGGCGGCATGGTCGGTAAACGCCACCACCTGCACCGCCTTGCCGGTCATCGCATAGGTATGGCGCGCGATGTTCTGCGCGGCCAGCAGGCCGCCGTTGCTGGAGTCGAACGCGGTAATGACGATGGCGTCGTCCTGCACGCGGATGCCTAAGTCGGCCGGGTCGATGCCGTCGGGCAGGAAGCGCCGCTGGATGCCCTCGAACAGTTGCGCCATGTCGAGGCCCGCGGGCAGGCGCTCGGCCGCCTTCTGCAGCAGTTCGTAGACGCCCTTCTGCACGGTCTTGTCGTAGCCGCGCACGCTGGTGGCGCCGACCTCCAGCGTGACGCCGTCGCGCGCCTTGTGGCGCGCCATGGTGTCGAGCAGCGCGCCCACCGCTTCCGCGCTCGGCATGCCGCGGTCGTGGCCCAGCGCGCGCTGCACGCCGAAGCCGATGGCCTGCGCCGCCAGGTTGGAGTTCATGCCCGTCACCAGGTGGTCGGCGCCGACGTCGGACCAGCTGTCGGCAACCTGGTCTTCCACCGCCATGTCGCGCAGCAGGCGGTCGCGCGCGGCGCGCATGCCGGCCTCGTTGCCGTGGTCGCCCACGGCGATGGTGACCATGTCGGCCATGTCGTTGGCGTCGATCAGCAACTGGTCGAGCATGGCGTTGCCGCGCACCTGCTCGCCGTTCAGCAGCCGGTATTCGTTGTTGGTGTTGCGCCCGGCCACTTCCACCGCCACCACCGCCTGCGGCTTGTGCATCGCCAGCAGCGCGCGCGACTGGCGCCCGGCGCTGCCAAAGTCCCGGGCCGAGAAGGTCTCGACGCGCGCATTGGGCTGGTTCAGGTCCTGGCGCAGCATCTTGCGCAGCGTGCGCGCATGGGCGCGGTCGGTGACATAGACCACGTCCTTGCCCAGCGAGGCCAGGTAGGCCCCCAGCGAGGCCGCCCCGACCGGGCCGTTGGTCTCGGCGCGGCCATGGGCGGTCAGCGGGCCGGTGACGATCATCACCGAGTCCAGATCCACCAGCGCGCGCGCGGCCAGCTCGGCGCCGTAGGGCACGCCGATGTTTTCCATGCTGCCGTCGATCCACAGCACGTTGTCCAGCGGCGAGATTGCGTTCTGCCGCAGCGACAGGCGCGCGGGGGCATCGGCAGCGTCGGCATGGGCCACCGCCGCGGGGCCGTGGCTGACCGTGCGCCGCTGCACGCCGGCTTCGCCGTCGACGGTGTGGTGCCGCGGCGCGCGCGCCAGTGCCGGCGTGCCGCTGGCGGTGCGGCGGCGCGAGGCGGACACGGGCGCGTCGGCGCGGCTGCCGCCGCTGCGCTCGCCCGACTGGCTGCGGGCGGCGGACTCGGTCATGTAGCGCGCCATGGCCCGGCTCATGGCGCGGTCCATCATGCCGTGGATCACCCGTTCCTGCAGGATCGCGCCGCGCGTGACCGCCATGTCGAACGCCGCGGCGGTGCTGAGCCTGGCCGATTGCCAGGGCGTGAGCCGCTGCGGCGTGCGCAGGTCGCGCGGCGGCGCGGCGCCGCCGTCGGTCGCCGGCCTGCTGCCGTTGCTACGCTCTGGGGTCGCAGGCCTGGCCGCGCCCGGCGCGGCTTCGCCGTCCGCCTGCTTGCCGGAACGGCCGGAGTGGCCATCGGCGTCGGTGCGCGCGAGCGGCTGGCCCTCGGCGTCGCGGCCGGCCGGGCCGCGGCGCGTGGTGGGCCGCGTCGCGGCTGGCGCGCCATCGCCCTCGCGGAACGCCCCCAGCGCGTCCGGTGCCACGCCACGACCCGGACTGCCGATGCCGGCCGGGTCGCCCGCGGCGGCGCCGCGCCCACGCATGGTCGCCTGGTAGCCGTCGCGCACGGATTCGCCAATGCGCTTCTGCACGGCAAATGGCAGCATCTGCGTGGCGCCCATCAGCAGCATGGCGCCGTTCTGCAGCTTTTCCGACAGGCTCATCTCGCTGCCGTGCGCGGCGAACGTGGCGGCCTGCTGCAGGGTCTGCACGCCGCCGATGCCGAAGCCCACGCCATTGAGCACGCGGCTGGCGGTGCCGTAGTGGCCGGCGCTATGGGTCAGCATGCCGCCCGCCATCTGGCGCAGCGGGTTGGTGCTGCCGGCCAGCCGGGTGCCGGCGTTCATCGCCAGCGCGCCGGTCTTGGCCAGGCCCATGCCGCCCATGCCCGCCAGCGAGCCGGCGACGTTCAGCCACTGCGCCATCGCTTCCTGGCTGGCGAAGGGATTGACCGAGCGGCCATGGTCCGAGATATTGTCCAGCGCGGCCCACGAGGTACCGACGCCGTACCCCATGCTGCCTACCATGCCGACCCACGCCGCTGCCACCAGCGGCGTCAGCGTGCCGCCCGAGGCCACCGCCAGCACCCCGCCCGCGACCGCGCCCACCGCGGCCACGCCGAGGTTGACCCAGCCCCACACTTTCTCGCTGGTGGTGACGATGTGCGCGTCCATCGACGCATAGCCGGCATGGCCATCGCGGCCCAGCTCCAGGTTCTCGGCGAAGTACACCGTGCCCTTGTCGGACAGCAGGTTGTTCTCCTGGAAATCGCGCTTCGCGTCCAGTTCCTCCTTGCCATAGACCGCGCCCTGGTCGTCGACCCACAGGGTCTTGCCGTCCTTGCCCTCGAACGCGAACACCGCGGTCTGGTACGGCACGCCGCCTGGCCCGGTCACGTACATCGGGATGGCCTTGACGGTGGTGCCAGCGTTGGCGTCTTCGGCGATCTGCTCCTTGATCGCCTTGGCGTCGCCCTGCGGCGCGCCCAGGGCGATGGCCTCGGAGAGCCCCTTCTCGTCCGAGGCCTTCGCGCTCAGTTCTTCCTTGCGCATCGCCAGGCTGTCGAAGGTCTGGCGCAGGATCTCATCCTTGTCCAGCGCGAAGCGCTGGTTGGCTTCGTTGGCTTGCTCGGTCTGGCCATACTTTTCGCTGCCGCGCTGCACCGCGCGCTGCAGGTCCTTGTCGGCTGCGGCTGGGGTGTCGTCGCTGTCCTGCAGCGCCCGTTCGTAGGCGGCGGACAGGCCGAAGTGCCCCTTGGCCGCCGCATCCTCGGCGCCGCCGTAGATGCGGCCCTGGCGGGGACTGCCCATCTGGTTCTCATACCGCAGCAGGCGGATGTCGCCGTCGCTGCCCGCCAGCCATGCGGCGGTGCTGGTGGCGGCCGGACCGCTGCCCGGCTCGGCGTTCTGGTTGCGTGCGTAGTAGCCGGCGTCGGCGGCGTCCACCACCGCTGCCAGGCCGTGGTAGAAATCGTCCCAGTCGTTGTAGCCGGACGCCATGCTGTTGTTGCGCCCGCGCCAGTCCTCGCCGTATCCGCTGCGGACCGTGTCCAGCAGCGTGCCGGCATCCTCCTCGATCAGGTGGGGCGCCACCTGCTGCAGGTACAGCCCGACCTTGTCGGCATACATCTTCTCCTGGCCGATGATGGGCTTGCCGTCCTTGTCGGTGGTCTGGTCCTTCAGGCCCTTGTCCATTGACGCTTCGATCTGCGCCTTGAACAGGTCGCCGCTGAAGCGGTCGTTGTGGACGTCGACGTAAAGCTGGCGTTCCTCGGGCGTCTGCGCGGCATCGGCGCCGGCCTTGCGGATCTGCAGCGCGCCGGTGACGTCGCCGCTGTCCAGCTTCTGCTCGATGCCGCGGGTCATGGCGTCCACGCGCAGCGGCACCGAGCCCTCCATGAAGCCGAGCATCCGGTTCAGGCCGCTGGCGGCCTGGTCGCGCTCGGCCTGGCTGAGCTTGGGATCCTCGCTGCGCGCCTTGACCTGCTCGACGGTGTAGCCGAGCAGGCCCTTCTGGGCAACGCCCTTGTCGTAGGCGTCCCTGGCCGGGTCGGTCGCCGGCAGGTTGGCGTCCGGCACCAGGCTATCCGCGCCCAGCGACTTGAGCATGACGTAGCCGGCCGGGTTGTGCTCCATCAGCGCGCGCTCCGCCTGCGGCAGGTCGCGCGGCGTGGCCGAGTTGGGGTCGGACTTGGCTTCAGGGTCCAGCGTCAGCCCCTGCGCCTGGGCCATTGCCAGCGTGGTGGGGTCGTTCTGCGCCAGCTCGCGCTCGAAGTCGGTGGATGGCGTCAGGTGCGCCATCTCGCCGGCGATGCGCCCGCGCAGGTCGACCCGGTCGATGAGCTGGCCCATGCCGCCGTCGGTGCCGTAGCGGGCCTTCAGGTCCTGCACCGCCTGCTCGCGATAGCTGTCCGGCACCTTGACGCCCTGCCCCGACCCCAGCGCCTTCAGCTGCGCGTCGGCGTCGCTGACCTTGCTGTTGGCCTGCGTCAGGTCATACGAGCGGTCCGCCATCGACAGGCTGCGGTCGTGCGGCGCGTTGCGCAGATCCTTCAGGGCCTGGTCGGCGTCCTGCTTGTAGCCGTTGGCCGCGATCGTGTCGATCTCTTTCTGCATGGCGTCGAGGAAGCTATCCTCGGCCTGCACCCGTTCCTGCTGCGCGGTTTCAAGGGCGTCGCGCGCGGCCACCAGCTGGTCGTCGGCCTCGAGCTCGAAGCGGCGGATGCCGCCCGGGATCTTCAAATACGCGGCCTGTTCCTCGTCGACCCTGGCCGTGGCCCGCTGCGCCTTTTCCTGCGCCAGGATCACGTTGAAGCGCGCACCCTGGGTGTCACGCGCCTGCTGCGTGCCCTCGTTCTTCAGGAACTGCGTCTTGGTCTCTTCGACGTTCAGCGCGACATTGGGGTCGTCATAGCGCTTGCGGATCTCTTCGGCCTTGGCCTCGACCGCGGCCTTGACGTCCTTGCCGGTGGCCGCGGCGTTGTTGGCGGCCACGCGCAACTCGTTTTGCGCGCCGCCCATCACGTTGCCGTACTTCAGGCCCAGCGGCTGCCACTGCTTGTCGGTCATGGCGCGGCCGTCGAGGTCAGCCACGACCTTGTCATAGGCGTCCTGCGCTTCCTGCTGCCAGCCATCGGTCAGCGCCCTGGCATCGCTTTCCTTTTTCTTGCGGGCTTCCTCGGCGGGGTCGGTCTTGGGTTTCTCGGGCGCCGGCGCATCGACCTGCATCGCCTTCGGTGCCTGCACCCCGGTGGCGTTGGTGGTGTAGAGCGCGGGCGTGACGGCGACCGCTTGCGGCTTGTCGGGCTGGTCCGCGGCCTTTGCCTGCGGGTCTTGCTGCGTTGGCTGGGGCTGTTGCGCCTGCTGGGTGTTCTGGGTGTCCTGCTGGCGCTGGGTCTCGCGCGCCTCGGCCGCACGCTGGGCGCGTTCGGCGGCTTCGCGGGCGGCCCGCTCGGCAGCCTCGCGCGCGGCTTCGGCGGCGGCACGGGCCGCGGCCTCGGCGGCCGCGCGCGCGGCGGCCCGGATGGCATCCATGAAATCCAGCATGACGCAAGTCTCCTGGCGACGCCGGCGCCTGCCGGCAGGTCAGACGGTTGCCGATGCCCTGGCACGCACGGGCAGGCCGCGGGCATCATGCCCGCCGATTCTGCGCGCCGCGGCGGCGCAGGCCAACTATGGGAATTCGTAGGCCCGGAGGCTGCCCCCCCGGGCTACAGGCGGTTGTTGTCGAGATCAGTCACCAGCATGCAGCCCGGCGCGTGGGTGATGCAGATCTCGGGCCTCGCCTCGCGGATTACCGCCTGGGGCGTGACGCCGCAGGCCCAGAACACCGGGATTTCATCGGCGTCGAGCGGCACCGCGTCGCCGTAGTCGGGCGATTCGATATCCTCGATGCCGATCAGCGCCGGGTCGCCGATATGTACCGGCGCGCCATGCACGTCGGGATAGCGCGCGGTGATCTCGGTGGCCAGGATCGCATCGGCGGCCTTGAGCGGGCGCATCGACACCACCAGCTTGCCCGACAGCCGTCCCGCCGGGCGGGTCTCGATGGCGGTGCGGTACATCGCCACGTTGCGGCCCAGGTTGATGTGCTTGAGCGGCACATTGGCCGCCAGCAGCGCCTGCTCGAACGAGAACGAGCAGCCGATGGCAAAGGCGACGAAGTCGTCGCGCCACAGCTCGGTGATGCGGGTGGTCTCGTGGTAGGTCTTGCCGTCGCGGTAGACCCGGTACATCGGCACGTCGGTGCGGATGTCGACATCGTGCCCGAGGTTGCGGAACACCGGGTCGCCCGGGTCGGTCACGTCGATCAGCGGGCAGGCCTTGCGGTTGAGCGCGCAGAACTGCAGGAAGTCATAGGCCCAGTCGCGCGTCAGGATCACGATATTGGCCTGCACATGGCCGCGCGCCAGGCCGCTGGTGTGGCCGTGGTAGCGGTCCGCGCGGATCAGCTGGCGCAAGGCGGCGGGGTCTTCGGGCAGGAGCGAGGCGGCGTGCTGGAGCGGCTGGTTCATGTCGGCAGGCGGGCGCCGGGCGGCGCGAAAATCGGGTTGACCTGCCGATTCTGGGCGCCCGCCGGCGCCGGCGTCCAACAAATCTTTCGGATCGAGCGCGATAAAGGAATCCGATGACTACGAGCCCGCGTGGGCCGCCGCGGACTGCGGCTGCACCGGCACGGCCATGTCCTCGCCCACTTCGGCGCAGAACTCCGCCACCACGCCGGTGGCCAGGCTCACGATCGATTCGTTGACCTCCAGCCCGGCGCCGATGCGCCATGACGCGACGATATCCAGCGCCGGCGGATGGTTTTCCACATCCACCACCGACAGCGTGCCGTCGGCCAGTTCCTTGCGCACCAGTGCCGGCGGCACCGCGCCGATGCCGAAGCCGTCGCCGATCAGCCGCGTCATCGCCGCCACCGAGTTCACGCAGTTGATGCGCGGCGAGGCCACGCCGTTCAGGTGGAACAGGCTCAGGATGTCCTGGTGCGGGCGCGAGTTCTTGACGAAGGTGATGACGCGCTCGGCGGCCAGTTCATCGAGCGAGGCATAGGGGCGGTCACAGGCCGAGCCGGTGGCGACGATCCAGCGAATCGGGTAGCGCGCCAGCTCGATATTGCGCACCGTTTCCAGCCGCAGCAGGTCGGTCTGGAAGATCACGTCGAGATAGCCCTTCTGCAGCTGGTCGCACAAATTCAGCGCGGCATCGGCGGTCAGTTCGATCTCCAGCGCCGGATAGGCCTGCATGGCGCGCTTGACCACGGTCGACAGCCAGGTATGGATCACCGAGTCCATCGCGCCGATGCGCACGCGCCCCGCAATAGCGCGCGAGCGGTCCAGCGACTGCCGCATATGGTGCATGGTGTTCACCATCTTCTCGGCATACTCCAGCACGCGCTGGCCCTCGGGCGTCAGCGTGACGCCGCGCGAATCGCGCAGGAACAGCTTGACCCCCAGGTCTTCTTCCAGCACCGCGATGCGGCTGGAAATCGAGGCCTGCGTGCTGAACAGCTTTTCCGCGGTCAGCCGGAAGCTGCGCAGGCGGGCGACCCAGACAAAGGTTTCGAGAAAGCGCAGGTTCATGGGCGATGGGTGCGGGGCTGCCGCTCCGGCGTCGGCATGTTGAGCGACAGAATCTACGCGATGACACGTTGGCAAACAAGCGTTTGGCAGCGAGGCTCGGTACCGAGCCTCGCTGCCGCGCAACATCGGGACGCGCTGCGCTCAGGCCCCCAGCGGCGATGGCTGCGACGGTGTCGGCGCCTGGCGCGGCGGGATCAGCGCCGGACCGCGCGCGGCGTCTTCCTCCGCCTCTTGCTGCGCCGCTTCCGCCTGCGCCTTCATGCGCTGCAGCGCGGCCAGCATGTCTTCGCCCAGCGCGGCCGGGTATTCCGCGCGCGCGCCGTCGGGCACGGCCGACGGGTCCAGCCACATCTGCCAGGTCACGCGCGTGGTGCCCACGCCCTGCCCGGGCGTGGCTTGCAGCCGTCCGCGGGTATGGCTGGACAGCTTGCGGTAACTGTAGGAGTACGGGCCCTTGTCGGTCAGCACGTCGACCGCCGGCAGGCCCCCGGCCTTGTGGGACATGCGCCGTACCGTGCCCGGACTGCCGCTGCCCAGCACCACGCGGCAGTCCTTGTAGACGGTGTCCCAGTCCGGCACCGCGCAGTAGCTGCCCGCCAGCTGCCAGACCCGGACCGGATCGGCCAGCACCTCGACCGAGCGTTCCACGGGAATCAGTTGTGCCTGCGCCGGCGCCAGCCACGCGGCCAGCAACGCGGGCACGGCGAACCGCAGCGTGGACAGGGGCAGGCGGGTCAGGATCGGCATCGGCAAGGCGGCACGCGCACGGGAACAGGAATGGATGCAAGCCTAGCCGAGCGCGGCCGCGCGTGCTATTACCGAAGGCTCGTAGCCGAAGCACGGCGCCGCGCGCCAGCCTACGTATTTCCGTAGGGCCAGCGCCAACCCGCCCGCGCTGGCGCGCCGTATGCTTATGCCCGCGCGGCTCCGGCATGTTGGCAGAGCCCGGGCAAGCGCAGGCCGCGGGATCGGGGAAAACCCGCGGGCCGTGGCCTTCGCGCCACGGACCGGAACCGGCGCCAGGCCCGAATTCACGGGCATTCAGCACAGGAATCAATTTTTCTTATCGGCCGCCGCCCGAAAAACTAGTTGGACGCGGGCGGCCGTGCCTTTCAAGAATGCAGTCAGCGCAGGCACCGCAGGACGCGCTGCAACCGCACACCGCCGCGCCACCGATGCGCGGCCGCGGCAAGCCGGCATGGCATGCCGCCACAACAAGGCAAGCGCGCCGCGCACCGCGCCTTGCCGGCCGAGCCAGACATACCACGACGAGGAATGCATGGAAACGCAGATCGGCAGTATCCAGAGCCCCCAGCCACCATCGAGCCCCGCCAGCGCCGAGACCGCCCCGTCGCGCGGCTTTTTCTCCTGGTACCGCGACATCACCGCCAATGAGCGGCGCACCTTCTGGAGCTGCAAGGTCGGCTATGCGCTCGACGCCATGGACACGCAGTTCCTGAGCTTCGTGATTCCCACGCTGATCGCCACCTGGGGCATCAGCCGCGCCGACGCGGGCTTTATCGGCACCGCCACGCTGCTGACTTCGGCCGCCGGCGGCTGGGTCGCCGGCATTCTGTCCGACCGCATCGGCCGGGTGCGCACGCTGCAGCTGACCATCCTGTGGTTTGCCTTCTTCACCTTCCTGTGCGGGCTGGCCCAGAACTATGAGCAGCTGCTGGTGGCGCGCGCGCTGATGGGCTTCGGCTTCGGCGGCGAATGGACCGCCGGCGCGGTGCTGATCGGCGAAGCTATCCGCGCGCAGGACCGCGGCAAGGCGGTGGGCATGGTGCAGGCCGGCTGGGCCGTAGGCTGGGGGCTGGCGGCGCTGCTTTATGCGCTGGTGTTCTCGCTGCTGCCGGCCGAAACCGCGTGGCGCGCACTGTTCCTGATCGGGCTGCTGCCGGCGGTGTTCGTGATCGTGCTGCGCCGCATGGTCAAGGAGCCCGAGGTCTATACCGAGCACAAGGCGCGCGAATCGC
Source organism: Cupriavidus sp. H39 (assembly GCF_050271075.1). Classification (NCBI taxonomy): domain Bacteria; kingdom Pseudomonadati; phylum Pseudomonadota; class Betaproteobacteria; order Burkholderiales; family Burkholderiaceae; genus Cupriavidus; species Cupriavidus sp. H39. Next base: position 1,819,479 of record NZ_CP189846.1, on the reverse strand, counting down.
AGGCCAGCGAGAAGACCTCGTTCGCGGCGATCTTCTCGCCGCGCCTGCTCAGCATCACGCTGCGCGCGGCGCTGCTGACCACCGGCGCGCAAGGCGGCTACTACGCCATCACCACCTGGCTGCCCACCTTCCTGAAGACCGAGCGCGGCCTGACCGTGCTGGGCACCGGCGGCTACCTGGCGATGGTGATCGTCGGCTCTTATATCGGCTATGTCACCAGCGCCTACCTGACCGACCGCATCGGCCGCAAGCGCAACTTCATCCTGTTCGCGCTGGGCTCGATGACCATCGCGCTGGCCTACACGCACATCCCGGTCAACGACACCGTGATGCTGCTGCTGGGTTTCCCGCTGGGCTTCTTCGCCTCGGGCATCTTCGCCGGCATGGGCGCGTTCCTGACCGAGCTGTTCCCGACCAGCGTGCGGGGCTCGGGCCAGGGCTTCTGCTACAACGTGGGCCGTGCCATCGGCGCCTTCTTCCCGTTCCTCATCGGCCATGTCAGCCAGCAGATGTCGCTGGGCCACGCCATCGGCATCTTTGCCGCGGCGGCCTATGGCGTGCTGATCTTGGCCGCGCTGACGCTGCCCGAAACGCGCGGCAAGGCGCTGGAAGCGTAGCGGCGCAAGAGCAAAAACCCTAGCTGCGGCAGGGAAAGTGGCTGTGATACCACTGCACCTGCCGCACCATGCGTCGCCCCGGCCAGCGCCGCGCGGCGCATGACAGCATGCATGACAACATAACAAGGGCAGCGCCGCTACGGAGGCCTGCCCAATCGACTTCCGACGGGAATCGGGTCAGCAGTAAGTCGGGCACGCCAGCTCGACGGCAATGCAGCGCAGACCGCGATACGCGCTGGCGATGGCCGCCCTCCTTGCAGCACGGGAGCGACGGCCACGACCGGCACGACGCGCCGCGCCCCGCAGCGCCGCCGCGCAGGCCTGCCCTATTTGCGCGCGTGGACCGGCTCACAAGGCCGTGGTCGCACGCCAAGACTCGTTGTCGGAGGCCTACATGATCAAAGATGTGGAAGTCATGCCGTACCGTGACGCGGGGGCGTCCGGGTATGGCACCGCAGCAACCAGCGCGCGCCCCACGGCCCGTCCGGCCCCTGCGCCAGGCACCGCCCCGGCGCTGGTGGCCAACAACGGCATCAAGGTATTCGGCGAGCGCCACCTGGTGCCGGTCAGGCAGCGCGTGCGCCACGGCGCCACGCCCGGCCTGGTGACCGCGCTGCAGGCAGAGCCCACCCACGAAGGGCGCAGCGCCGTGATGCAGTCGGCCATCCGCGCCATCGGCTTCGACTGGCTTGGCTACGCCACCGCCACCCAGGTCGGCGGCCAGCTCCAGCCGCGTACCTTCTTTGAAAGCTATTCCCCGCCCGGCTGGCGCGAGCGCTATTTCCGCGAGCGCTACTATGAAATCGATCCGCGCGCGCCGCAGCCCGGCACCTTCTGCCTGCCCACCGTGTGGGATGCCGACGACCTGGCGCAGACGCCGCTGGGCAACGTGCCGCCGCTGCGCCGCCGCCGCTTCCTGGAAGACCTGCGCGACGCCGGCGTGCGCAGCGGCATCTTCCTCAACCTGCCGATGCCCGGCAACAGCGAATTCGTGCTGATCAGCTTTATGTCGGGGATCGAAAGCCGGCGCTGGATCGGCGATTCCGTGGTGGGCCAGGCGCTGGCGACGGGGCTGGCGCTGCATGAGTTCCTGACCTGCCATGTGGAGATCCCCGCGTTTGCCGGGCGCCATCGCGAAGGCCTGTCGGACGTGCAGCGCGATATCCTGGCCTGCCTGGCGCAGGGGCTGTCCGACAAGGAGATCGCGCGGCGCATGGACATGTCGATCTTCAACGTCGACTACCACATGCGCCGGCTGCGCAGCCACTTCGGCGTGCGCAACCGCGTGCAGCTGGCCAGCGCGGCCACGCTGCTGCGGCCGCCGGGAGCACCGCTGTTGGTGGATAGGGAGAAGGAGGCGGCGGGGGTGATTGCGGCTTAGTTTTCTGGTTTTGGGTTTGGTGTTTGCCGTTTGCCGTTTGCCGTTTGCTTCAGTGTTTGCTGGACCGCTTGCGTGCTCCCTCTCCCGCTTGCGGGAGAGGGTTGGGGTGAGGGCCAGCATGTCGACGAAGTGAAGCCCGTCGATATTGCCAGCGCCGGCCCTCACCCCCGCCCCTCTCCCGCAAGCGGGAGAGGGGAGAGAACCCGCAGCGTGGACATCCCCACCCAATCACCTCACTCCCCCTTCGCCCACCGCATCAACTCCGCCACGCGCTCGAACAGCGTGCGGTCGATATACCGGTCCAGCGGCACGTTCAGGTAGAGCCGCTGCGCCAGGTCCGAATCAAAGGCCGACGGCACCAGGTAGTCGGCCGCGGCCTGGCGGATGCGCGCCGCCACCTGGCCGCTGCCCTTGGCCACCACACGCGGCAGCGTGCCGGGGCCGTCATAGCGGAGCGCCACCGCATACTGGGTGGAATACACCACCGCGGTCGACACCCGCACCCGCTCGCTGACGCCGAAGAACGCAGCCTCGAAGAACGCGGCACGCCGGCGTCCGGCCATGATCGGATCGCCCTGGGTCTCCTTGTATTCGCGCCGGTACTCGTCGACGCTCATGCGCTGGCGCTTCATGAACTGGTGGCGCTCGTGCACGTAGTCGACCACGGCCATCACCAGGTAGATCACCGCGGCCCAGCAGCACATGCGCAGGATGATGTACGCGACCAGCAGCAGGATTTCCGCGGGGCGGGCATAGCCGGTGCGCACGCCGTCCTCGATCGCACCCAGAGCCAGCACGTAGACCAGCGCGGCCAGCAGCAGGATCTTGACCAGGATCTTGACCAGGTTCACCAGGTTGCGCACGGCGAACATGCGCTTCAGGCCCTCGGCCGGGTTCAGCCGCGCCAGGTCCGGCTTGATCTGCTCGAACGCCACCAGTGGCCCCACCTGCAGGAACGCGCCGACGATGCCGCACACCAGGGCCAGGCCGACGATCGGCAGCACGCCCATCAGCAGGAAGCGCGCGGCCGCCTCGCCCAGCACCAGCATCTGCTGGTCCGCCAGGTGTTGCGGCACGCTGCCCATGGCGCTGTGCCACAGCGCCTGGAACAGCCGCACGAAATAGCGCCCCAGCAGCCACAGCCCGGCCAGCACGCCGAGAAACACCACGGCAGAGGTGACGTCGCTGCTGCGCGGCACCTCGCCGCGCTTGCGCGCCTCGTCCAGCTTGCGCCGGGTTGCCTCGAGGTTCTTTTCGCTGTCGCTCATGACCGCCGTCGGTTGCCGCTATGGTGCCGCGCCCCGGCGCAGCATCTCGATCAGGATATTGTCCGGTCGCAGGAAGCCCTGCAGCGTATCCACCATCACCGCCAGCATCAGCACCAGCATCAGGAACGCCACCGAGATCTTGACCGGCTGCGCGAACTGGAACACATCGAACTGCGGCACGAAGCGCGCGATCAGCGCAAAGCCCAGCTCGACGATCACCAGCAACAGCAGGATCGGCGCGGCCAGCTTGACCACCCACGAGAACAGCGTGCCGGCATAGAGGTTGGCAAAGCCCATCGACGCCAGCGACATCTCGGGCCCGAACGACATCACCGGCCAGAACGCGAACGACTCCACGATCACCCCCGTCATGGCGATAAAGCCCCCCAGCGCCGCGAACAGCGCGATGCCGAAGTGGGACAGCAGGTTCTCCATCGGGCCGTCCTCCTGCTGTGTCACCGGGTCGAAGAACGTGGCATTGCCCGAGCCGGTCTGGAAGTCGATCAGCTCGCCGATCATCTGCAGCGCGACGAAGAACAGCCCGAAGGCCATGCCCAGCAGCAGCCCGATGAAGGCCTCCTTGAAGATCAGCACCAGCCACAGGCCGCCGGCAACGGCGTCGAGGTCGATGCGCGCGCCCGGCGACACGAACAGCGCGATCGCCAGCACGATGCCGTTGCGCGCCACCCCGGGGATCGCCTGCTGCGACAGGAACGGCAGCACCGTAAAGGCGGTCAGCAGGCGCGGCATCACCATCACGATCGGCATGATGACCTCGCGTCCCCAATGGAACAGCAAGGCGGGATCGAGCAGTTCTCCCTGCATCTCAGGCGTGCCGGGCGGCGTGCCAGGCGCGCGCGGCGGCTTCGTCGACGGCCTCATCGTCGCGGCGCCCGGCGCCGGCGCGCAGCGCGCGGCGTTCGCGCTGGGCCAGTTCGCGCGCCCCGTCCAGCCGTGCCTGCGCGCGCAACAGCGCACGGCGCGCCTCGTCGAAGGCGGCACGCCGCTGCGCCACGTCGTCGAGCACCTCGGCCAGACGGGCATTGGTCCGGGCGATACGGGCATCGAAGGCGCCCTGCCAGCCCTGCGCGTCAAGCAGCCCCGACACCGACACCCCGCCCCGCGCTGCGCCCTGCCGCAGCCGTTCGATAAAGGCCGCGCGCTCGGCCAGCGCGGCCTGCACCGCCTGCTGCGCGGCCTCGGCCTGCCGCAGCCCCGCCATCACCTGCGCGCGGTGCTGCTGCAGCGCGCGCATCGCGTCTTCCTGGCGGCGCTGGCGCACCGCCTCCAGCTGGCCCAGGCGCGGGTCGGCGTTGCCGGGCATCATCGCGCTTCTCCGGCAATCGGTCCCGGCTCGCGCACGCGGGTCGCGTGCGCCAGCTTGTCCACCGCACCGGCAAAGGTATCGAGCCGCGCCGCGGGTTGCGCCAGATAGGCGCGGATATTGTGGATGGCGGCCACTGCGGCGTCTGCGACCGGATCGGCGCCGGGCCGGTATTCGCCGATCTGCAGCAGCAGCTCCATCTCCTGGTACTTCGCCAGCAACTGGCGCAGCCGCGCCGCGTCGCGCGCGTGCGCGCCGGCCGCCACCTGCGGCATCACGCGGCTGACCGATTGCAGCACGTCCACGGGCGGATACTGGCCCGCGCTGGCCAGCTTGCGCGACAGCACGATATGGCCATCGAGGATCGAGCGCACCTCTTCGGCAATGGGGTCGCTATCGTCCTCGCCTTCGGTCAGCACGGTGTACGCGGCGGTGATCGAGCCCTGCACGCCGGTGCCGGCACGTTCCAGCAGCTGCGGCAGCATCGAGAACACCGACGGGGGATAGCTGCGGCGCGTGGGCGGCTCGCCGCTGGCCAGGCCGATCTCGCGCTGCGCGCGCGCCAGCCGCGTCAGCGAATCGACCAGCAGCAGCACGCGCCGGCCCTGGTCGCGGAAATGCTCGGCAATGGCGGTGGCGGTATAGGCGCAGCGCACGCGCTCCATCGGCGAGCGGTCCGAGGTGGAGACCACCAGCACCGTGCGCGCCATGCCCTCGGGGCCCAGGTTGTATTCGATGAACTCGCGCACCTCGCGGCCGCGCTCGCCCACCAGCGCGACCACGTTGACATCGCTGGACGCGCCCCGCGCCAGCATCCCCAGCAAGGTGCTCTTGCCCACCCCGGGCGGCGCGAAGATGCCCACCCGCTGGCCCTCGCCCAGCGTCAGCAGCCCGTCGATGGCGCGCACCCCGGTGGCCAGCGGCTCGCGGATCAGCCGGCGCGTGAGCGGATCGGGCGGCTCGTTGTCCACCGGCACCCGCGCCACGCCGTCGAGCGCACCCTTGCCGTCGATGGGCTCGCCCAGCGCGTCCAGCACGCGGCCCAGCAGCGCGGCACCGGCGGGGCATTGGTGGCCATGCGCGGACGGAATGACTTCGGTCAGCGCCGACACACCGGTGGTGCGCCCCAGCGGCGTGAGCAGCGCGGTCTGCTGCACGAAGCCGACCACCTCGGCCAGCAGCGGCGGCTCGCCGGGCGTGACCAGCTGGCACAGCTCGCCCACATGGGCCTGGATGCCGGTGGCGTTGATCAGCATGCCGACGGCCTTGCTGACGCGCCCGCGCATGGCCACTGGCGTGAAATGCTCGAACGCGCGTTCGAGGTCGGCGGCCGCGTGCTGCAGCGCGGCTTCGATATCGGTGGCGGGAAGTTCGCTGGACATGGAAATCAGCCCGCCCGCAGGCGGCGCGCAAAGGCTTCGAGCTGGGCCTGCAGGCCCACTTCCATGGTGCCCGCCGGCGTCTGGATGCGGCAGGCATCGGGGTCCAGCCCCGGCTCCACCACCACGTTGGCGCGGCGCGGCCACTCCTGCGTCTCGGCCAGCCGGTCGAGCAGGCTGCGCACGGCCTGCTCGCGGCCCAGCGGAATCTGGATGGTGATGAAAGGCTCGGCCCGCACCAGCGCCTCCACGCGCTGCAGCGCCACCTCCAGGATGATGTCGGGGTCGAGTTCGCCGGCAATCTGCTGCACCGCCTTCATCACGATCTCGGCCATGGTGCGGCGCATTGCGCCCAGCTGGCGCTCGGCCTCGGCCGCGGTGCTGACCTGCGCGGCGGCGTGGTCGGCGTGGGCGCGGGCCCAGCCCTCGCGGTAGCCGTGCTGGCGCCGCTCCTCGGCCTCGCGCTGGGCTTCGGTGCGGATATGCATGGCCTCCTGCCGCGCCGACTCGATCACCGCGGCGGCGTCGAGCAAGGCGGCGTACTCGGCCTCCTTGAGCACCTTGCGCTCGGACAGCAGCTGCAGGTTTTCGCTGGTGATCAGAAAAGCCAGTGCCATGCGGGGAACCGTTCGGGTATCAGGTTGAGCAGCAGCAGTTCGCGCAGCTGCGCGGCCTGCGCGGGGGTCAGCGGTGCCGGCGACAAGGCCGCCAGCCGCCGTGGAAACTTGCGCCGCAGCGCTTGCAGCAGCGGCTCAGCGTGTTGGGCGTGTGGCGCCTCGGCGGCCAGCAGCCCGCACAGAAGCCGATAGCCGCGCTCGGCCATCAGCCGCCCGGCGCCGGACGGGTGCGCGCGCAGCGGCGCCAGGTTCATCGGCAGCGCTGGGAGCGCCGGCACGCGCTTCAGGATAAAGGCCACCGCGTGGCGGTCGAGCCGCCGCGCGGCGCGGCGCATCGCGCGCGGCGCGCTGCCGATTAGCGGCGCCGCCAGCGCACCCGGCAGCGGCGCAAGGCTGTCGGCCAGCTGCGCCGGCAGCATGCGGCGCTCGCTGGCAAAGCCGGCTTGGTGCACCGCCAGTCCCAGCCACCACGCCAGCAGGCGCAGGTCGTTGCGCCGTAGCAGGACCAAGCGCGCCAGCGAGGCCGGCGCCTCCAGCAGGTGATCGATCACCGCGTCGCGGCTGCCGCCCGCGCCGGCCAGTCCTAGCGGCTGCGCCAGCACGCCAGCGGCGGCAGCGCCGAAGCGGTCCGCGCCGCGCCAGGCCAGCGGCCAGTCGGCCGGCAGCCAGCTGGGATGCAGCTGCGCCAGCGGCCGCTGCACGAAGTCAGCCACCGCGCGCGCCAGCGCCGGGTCCGGCAACGCCGGCGGCGCGGGTGCCAGCGCCGCGGACAGGGCGCCAGGCAGGTAGGCGCCAACCGCGGACTCGGCGGCCAACGGCGTCAATTTGCGCTCCGCGGCGCGCCGCGGCGCTGCGGCCAGCGCAAGGCGCCGCGCTGCCACGCCACCACGGCGGCCACCGCCAGCGCAATGACCACGGCGGCGCCGACCGCGATCGCGGCGAAGCGCCCGAGCGCGAAGCCGGCCGCGGGCCCCGGCCCGCCTGCCTGCGGCGCGAACGGCCGCGCCTCGACCAGCGACAGCGATACGTTGTCGTGGGTCACGCCTTCGATGCTGTGCGCCACCATGTCCTTGACGGTCGGCACCAGCAGGCGCAGGTCCGTGTCGGCGCGGTGCTTGATGAACACCGCGGCGGAAGACGGGCGGATCTTGTCCGACAGCGGATCGCTGGCGGGGATCACCACATGCACGCGCGCGGTAACCACGCCGTCGATATTGCGCAGCGTCTCCGACAACTCCTGCGACAGCGCAAAAATGTAGCGCATGCGCTCTTCGGTCGGCGTGGCCACCAGCCCCTGCTTCTGGAACACCTGCCCCAGCGAAGCAAAACGCTCGCCGGGCAGGCCTTCGCTGCGCAGGACTTCCAGCGCGGCGGGCAACTGCGATTCCTCGACGCGCACGCGCCACTGGCCCTCGCCGGTGCCGCCGCTGGTGTCGGCGCGCGCCTTCTCGGCGTCGATGCCCTCGGCGGTCAGCGCGGCCAGCACCTGGTTGGCCTCGGGTTCGTTCAGCGATGCGTACAGGTCAACCTTGCACGCGGCCAGCGCCAGCGCCATCAGCGCCGGCGCCAGCCGGGCAGCGCGCGCAAGGCGCTGGCACAGCGGTGGCTTGGACATCATTGCTGGTTCTTCAGCAGGCTGTTGAACAGGTTGGTGCCGGCGCTGCCGATGCTGGAGGTCACGTGGATGGACGAAAACAGCTCCAGCGACTGGGTCTGCAGCATCATGGCCTGGTACACCACCTCGTTGGTGCTGCCCTCATAGATCGACGCGAACATGCCGTCGCGCAGTTCCTGCAGGCGCGCGGCCTGGCGCGCCGATTCCTCGCCGGCCGAGACATAGCTGGCGCGGATGGCATTGCCCAGCGTGGTCGAAGTCGGGTCCGCCGCCTGGGTCACGTGCGCGGTGCGCGAGCCGTCGGCGGCGCGGCCCTGCTGGACCATCTGCGCGAACTGCCGGGCATCGGCCGGGTCGGGCTGCGCGGCGGGGGCCGCGGCCGGAGACTGGTGCGCGGCGACGGTGGCGCTGTCGGGAACGGCGCCGGCGGCGGCAATGGCGGTCGGGTCCATATGGCTCTCCTTGCAATGCGTTGGGCGCCCCGGCAGGCCGGGGCGCGTGACGGCTGCCGTCAGTTGGTGCGCGAGGTCTGCTTCACGTCCTGCATCGCGCCCTGCACCAGGTTGGCCTTCTGCGTGTTGTGGGCCATCTCGCTGCTGACCACCGCGTTCTGGCGCGTCAGCGTGTCCTGCAGGCCCAGGATGTTCACGGAGAACTCCTGCGCTTTCTGCTGGATTTCCTGCATCTTGGCATTGAGGTCGACTTCAGCCATGACAATCTCCTTCAGGTAGGTTGGCGTCAAACACCTGCCCTCCGGGGGCAAGCGGCATTTGCGCCCGTGGGCGCAAATTCATCGGCACGGCGCGCGCGGCCGCGGTCATCGCCGTGCCTGCGGCGGCACCGGGCTGTCCTTCAGCACCACGCCGTCCGCGTCGATCCGTTCAATCTCGGCGCCGTTCTTCAGCACCGCGCCTTCGAAATACCGCGCACCGTTGGCCAGCTGCACCGAGCGCGTGCCGTTGCCGTCCTCGGTAATGCTGACCACGCGCGCGGGAAACACGCCCTGCCAGTTCTCCATGTGGCCATCGCGGACCTGACGGCGCCGGCTGTCGGCGGTCTCGCGGTAATCGATCTTGTCGGACACCAGCACGCCCGGATGCAGATCCTCGATCACGCGCCGCACCTTGTCGCGCCCGGCCACGGGGTCGGCCGTGCCGCTCAGCAGCACCCGGCCCTGGCCCTGGTAGGCGATGCCGACGCCGGGCTCGTCGAGGTAGCGCTGGATATGCTCGATCAGGTCGTCGGCGGAGCGCACCTGCTGCTGCACGCCGCGGCCGAACGGCGCCAGCGCCTGCACGATGCGTTGCCGGTCCACGCGCGAATTGACGAAGCCCTTGACCGTGACCGTGCCGTTGGGCAGCGACACCACCTCCAGTTCCGGGTACGCGGCCACGGTCTTGCGCACCGCCGCGGGGTCGACTTGCTGCGTGCGTGGTGCCCCGCCGTTGGCATAGGTGGCGCCCAGCCAGCCGGCGCCGACCAGCACGACCACGCCGGCCACGCCCAGCGCCGCCATCAGCGCACGGCCGGGGCGGCGCCCGCCCTCTTGCTGCGCGTCGGCATCGCGCGCCGCGCGCCGCCCGGACTCGGCCCACGCAAACAGCGTGTCGGTGGCTTCGGACATGCCCGGCTGCGCGCGCAGCAACTCCACGTCGAGCGCGCCGATGGTCAGGATGTCGCCGCCCGCCAGCGCGAACGCCCGCTGCGTGGTGGCACGGCCGTTGACGTGGACCGCGGCCTCGCCGACGCGCTCGGCCGAAACCGCCAGCTCGCCCACGTTAAGCACCAGGTGGCGCGGCTGCACTTCGGCGCCGGGCACGCTGATGTCCACGTCGGCGGCGTTGCCGAGCACATTGGCGCCGCGCCGCAGCGTGACCTGGCGGCCGTAGACGTCGCCGCCGAGAAAGCGCAGGGTCCAGCCGGAGGCAGCCGGGGCGGGGTCGTGGCGGGGATTGCGGGAATCGGCCATCAGCTCATCCCCGGGATCACCAGGCGCGGCGTCAGCAGGTAGAAGCGCTCCATGTTGTTCTGGCGCTTCTCCTGGAACTTGAACAGGTTGCCGATGATCGGCACGTCCTGCAGCAGCGGCACGCCGGAGGAGGCGTTGATCTTTTCTTCGGTGGTGTAGCCGGCGATCAGCAGGCTCTTGCCCTCTTCCACCATCGCCTGGGTGGTGATGGAGCGGCGCCGCACCACCGGAATGCGGTCGACGGTCTCGCCCGACAGGTTGCCGTCGGCGATATCGATGGTCAGCATCACCGCGCGGCTCTGCTGCTCGTCGACCACCAGCGGGGTTACGCGCACGGCCGTGCCGGCGGTCACGTTGAACAGGCCCGCGTCCTGGAAGCCGTCGACGCGCACATAGAATTCCTGCAGGTTCTCCAGCGCGGCCTCGGTGTTGTCGAGCGTCAGCACCTTGGGCCGCGCCACGAAGTTGGCCTGCCCGCGCTCGGCCAGCGCCTTGACGCGCGTGAGCAGGTAGCGGGTGACGTCGCTGCCGATGGCGCCGGTGAACTGCAGGCCGCTGCCGATCGTCGCCGCGGTGGTGCCGGCTTCATTGGCGAGGTTGCCGAAGCTGAGGCCCGCATTGCCGTTGCCGCCGCCCAATTGCAGGTCGACATGGGGCGTATGCAGGCGCCAGTCGACCCCCAGGCTGTCCAGGTCGGCCTGGCTGATGTCCATGATGGTGACCTCGATCTCGACCAGCCTGGGCTTGACGTCGAGCGATTCGATCAGGCGCCGGTACTGCGCCATCTTGTCCGGGGTGTCGCGCACGATCACCGCATTGAGGCGGGTATCGGCCTGGAACTGCGGCAGCTGGCCGCCGCCCCAGTTGTTCTGCATGCCCGCACCCAGGCCGCCGCCACCCATGGCATCGAGCATCTGCGCCGGGTCGGCGCTGGGGATGCCCATGCCGCCCCCGCCGCCCTCGCCCATGCGCAGCTTGGCCTGGCGCGTGGCGCCGCGGCTGGTGCCCAGGCTGGGGCCGGTGCCGCCCGCCAGCGTCCGGTTGCGCCCGTACAGGTTGCGCAGCACCGTGACCACGCCGGGAACGGTCATCTCCTTGCCGGCGCGGTTGATGCGGAAGTCCGACGCCCACGAGTACTTGAGCGGAAACAGCTGGATCTCGGCGCGCTCGTCGGCGATCGAGCGGTCGTCCACCGCGCGCACCGCGGCGCGCACGGTCTCGACGTAGCGCTTGGGACCGGACACCATCAGCGTGCCTTCTGCATCGTTGATGGTGATCGGGTAGCGCGAGTCCGGCACCTGCATGCGTTCCAGCGAATCGCGCAGGCGCGCGCCGGAGCCGCGCGCGATCGGCAGCACCTCGCTGCGCGCCTCGCTGGCAACGTCGATATAGAGCAGCGAGCCGTCGTAGTAGTAGGTCAGCCCGAACATCGAGCACACGCTCTTCAGCACGTGCTGCGCCGACTCATTGAACTTGCCGCTGATGGTGCCTTCCACCTTGGGATCGATCACCGCCGTGGTCCCCTGCGAGGCCGTCAGCTCGCGCAGGAAGTCCGCCAGCCGCTTGTCGCTGGCCGAGGCCTGGAACGGCTTGTTGGGCCAGCGCAGGTCCGCCGCGCGCGCCGCCTGCGTGCCGCACAGCAGCGCGCCCGCCAGGCACAGCAGCGCCGCCGCGGCGTGCCATGGCCGCCGTGCAGGCGGGCGCGCGGCGCGGCCAGTCGATCCGAGTTCCCCGTGGTGCCCCAGCATCATGTCAGTTTGCTTGTCCGTTGTTCTTGCGTTGCCCGCGCATCGGTGCCGCCCCCGCTTACAGGAAGGTCAGCATGGTCTGCAGCGCGCGCTGCGCGAAGCGCATCACCTCGCCGCCCAGCCAGCCGCCCAGCAGCACCAGCGACACCAGCACCGCGATCAGCCGCGCCGAGGTGCCGATGCTCTGGTCCTGGATCTGCGTCACCGCCTGCAGCACCGCCACGACCAGCGCCACCAGCGTGCCGATCAGCACCACCGGCAGCGTGACCCACAGCACCACCAGCAGCGCCTGGCGCGTGATATCGAGGATGGTGTCGGCGCCCATTTCACTCTCCGGCCGGGTTCTGCACCCAGCCCACCGGCACCAGCGTCACGTCTTCATCGACCTCCTGGTACGACAGTACCGGAATGCGCGGCGCGACCGGCTCGATCAGCCGCTTGATATAACGGCGCACATCGACGCTGACTACCACCACCACGCGCGCGGCCCCGGCACCGCCGGCCGCGCCCGCCTTCTCCGCGGCCTTCTCCAGCAGCACACGCACCTGCTCGCGGATATCGCGCGTGACGTCGTGGCTAAGCAGCAGCAGGTTGCCGCGCGCCGCCTTTTCAATCGCGCCCTGCACGCGCGCTTCCAGCGCGGGCTCGAACAGCACCGCGTCGAGCGACCGGTTGGCGCCGACGTGGCGGCTGGTGATCAGCCGGCCCAGGTCCACGCGCACCAGCTCGGTCAGCGCGATGGCATCGGTTTCCTTGGGCGCCCAGGTCACCAGGCTTTCGAAGATGGTGCGCAGGTTGCGGATCGGCACGCCTTCCTGCAGCAGCCGGCGCAGCACGTCGGTGATGCGCTGCAGCGGCACCACGCGCGCCAGCTCCATGACCAGGTCGGGCGCCTCGGCCTGGATCACGTGGATCATCGACTGCACGTCCTGGATGCCGAGCAACGGCGCCGCATGCTGCTTGATCACCGCGCCCACATGCACCGCCAGCACCTCCTCGCACGACAGCGTGCGCACGTTGTCGGCGGCGTCGCCGGCAGGCTCGGCCGGCACCCATACCACTTCCTGGAACGGGCCGAACGGCGCGCCGGGCTCGGCCACGCCCTGGTCGACGCGCGCCCGCGCCCCCGGCTCCAGCAGGCGCTTGCCGGGGCGCAGCACGCCGCCGGAGGCCACCACGTCCTGCACGCGGATGGCATACGCATCCCGCTCGGCCAGCGCGCGGTGCTGGATGCGCAGCCGCGGGAACACCATGCCCAGCTCGGCCTCGACCTCGCTCTTGGCGGTGGTCATGCGTTGCTCGAACAGGCGCAGGTCGACCCGCCCGCGCAGCCCTTCGTCCAGCTCCAGCGCCAGCGCCGGCGCCACCGCGGCCTGGGTGCCGGCTGCCGCGGCGCCCTCGTCGGCATCGCCCATCTCGATCCACGTGACGGTGCCTGCGGTGCGCTGCGCGCGGCGCAGCAGCAGGTAGCCACCACCGGCCACCACCAGCGCCATCAGCCCGAAGGTCCATTTCGGAAAGCCCGGCACCACCAGGAACACGGCAATGGCCAGGCCCGACACCACCAGCGCCTTCGGTTGCGCCAGGATCTGCTTGCCGATGACATTGCCGAGGTTGAGCGAGCGGGTGCGGTCTTCATCGGACGACACCCGGGTGATGACCACCCCAGCCGCGATCGAGACCAGCAGCGACGGGATCTGCGACACCATGCCGTCGCCGATGGTCAGGATGGCGTAGCGCTGCAGTGCATCGCCGATGCTCATGTCCTTCATCAGCGTGCCGATAGTGATGCCCGCCAGGATATTGACCAGCGCGATCACCACGCCGGCGATGGCATCGCCCTTGACGAACTTCATCGCGCCGTCCATGGCGCCGTGCAGCTGGCATTCCTGCTCCAGCGCGCGGCGGCGCTCCTGCGCCTGCCCGGCGGTGATGGTGCCGGCGCGCACGTCGGCGTCGATGCTCATCTGCTTGCCCGGCATCGCATCCAGCGCAAAGCGCGCGCCCACCTCGGCCACGCGTTCCGAGCCCTTGGCGATGACGATAAACTGCACGATGGCGATGATCAGGAACACCACGCCGCCCACCACCACGTTGTTGCCGACGATCAGCTTGCCGAAGGTGTCGATGATGTGGCCCGCGTCGGCGTGCAGCAGGATCAGCTTGGTCGAGGCGATGTTCAGCGAAAGCCGGAACAGCGTGGTAAACAGCAGCAGCGACGGGAAGGTCGACAGCGACAGCGCCGACGGAATATAGGTAGCGACGATCAGCAGGGTCAGGCTCATGCCCAGGTTGATCGTCAGCAGCAGGTCCAGCAGGAAGGTCGGCAGCGGCAGCACGAACAGCGCGATCACGGCAAACAGCAGCAGCGTCAGCGCCAGGTCTGACTGGCGCGACGCCGCCGCGGCCATCTGCTGCAGGCCCGGCGTGCCCGCGCCGAGGCCGCGCGGGAACGCTGTAAGGTTTGCCGGGAGTTTCGCCATCGTCCTTGCCGGTGGGATCAGTGGGCGCAGTGTATGGCCGCCCCCGCACAGCGACCAGTACCGAGGATTCGTAGCGGGTGCCGCACATGCGCCGCCGGCCGGCCACTCCAGGCTGGTTCATGCCGGGGCCTACAAGGCCTCGTAGTGGACGTCGCTGCACCCCGCTGCTTATCGTTGCGTCTCGAGCAACCGAGCCGCCCACCATGCCTTCCGTCCTGCATCGCGATCCGTACGCCCCGGCGCCCACGGCGACCACGCCGGACGCCGCCGCACGCGTGCTGGTGCACAGCGCCGCGGCTGCGGCCCGGCTGGCCACGTCCGGGCTCGATGCCACGCCGGCGCTGCCGCACATGGAGCCGGAGACCGCGCGGCTGTCCGGCTGGGTGACCTGCCGCGCGGCGGCCCTCAGCGTGCGCGTCGGCGGCCAGGACTGGCAACTGCGCTTCGTACCGGCCGACCCGGCGATTGCCGCGCGCGCCGGGGCGGGCTATGCCTTTACGCTGGGCAGCGGCCAAGGCGAATTGCGCTGGGACGTGGCCAGCGAACGCCTGCTGCTTGGGGCGCCTGGCGCGGCGGAAACGCTGCCCGCGCTGCTGCGCCACGCGCTGATGGCAGACGCCCTGGCCGAAGCGGTGGCGGCACTGGGCCACGCCATGCCCGACGCCTTCAGCTGGCAACCCGATGCCGCGCGCGTACAGGCGCCGTCAGCGGCCCATGCCTTCGGCTTCGAACTGACACGCGATACGCCGCCGGCGCGGCTGCGCGGCACGCTGCAACTGGACCAGCCCGAGCGCCTCGCCGCGCTGCCGGCCGGCCCGCCGCCGGCACGCACGGCGTGGACCGAGCGCCTGCCCGTACCGATTGCGGTACGCATCGGCACCACGAGGCTCGCCATGGGCGAGATGCGCGGCATCGAGCCCGGCGACATCCTCGGCATCGACGACTGGCATTCGCAAGGCAGCGCCCTGATGGTGCGCTGTTCCACGGGGCGCCGCGGCCCCGGCTGGACCGCGCTGGCCGAGGGGCGGCGACTGGTGGTGCAGCCCGGCGGCAACAGGACCGATGTTTCAAACGGAGCGCACATGGACGAGCAAGACCCCGCACGCCGGGAACACATCCCCCATCCCGATGCCGAGCAGCCACCGCTGTCGCACCTGGACCACCTCGAGGTAACGCTGCGCTTCGAAGTGGGCGACGTCGCGGTGCCGCTGGCCGAACTGCGCGCGGTCGCCCCCGGCTACGTGTTCGAACTGCCGCAGCCGCTCAAGCAGAGCGAGGTGCGCATCGTCGCCAACGGCAACCGCATCGGCACCGGCACGCTGATCGCGGTCGGCAACCGGCTGGGCGTGCGCATCACTACCTTCGCCGGCGGCGACGCATGAAGCGCCGCAGGCAGCCCCCTCCCCTCCCGGCCCCGGCAGCGCGATGAACAGCGGACTCTACAATCCGGTCCTGATCCTGACCATCATCCTGACGTTCGGCATTGCGCCCTTCGTCGCGCTGATGGTCACCAGCTATACCAAGCTGGTGATCGTGTTCGGGCTGCTGCGCGCCGCGCTGGGCCTGCAGCAGGTGCCGCCGAACATGGTGCTGAACGGCATCGCCATCATCCTGACCGCCTACATCATGGCGCCGATCGGCTCCGACGCCTTCGACGTCATCAAGCGCCGCGCCGACGCCAACGCCGCCTTCAACGTCAACGACGTGGTCACCGTCTACGACGCCGTCAGCGGTCCGCTCAAGGAATTCCTGGTCAAGCACACCGAAGAGCGTAATCGCACCTTCTTCGTCCAGTCCGCCAAGCGCATCTGGCCCGAGGGCCGCGCCGACGACCTCAAGTCCGACGACATGATGGTGCTGATCCCCAGCTTCACGCTGTCCGAGCTGACGCGGGCGTTCCAGATCGGCTTCGTGGTCTATCTGGTGTTCGTGGTGGTGGACCTGATCGTCGCCGCCATCCTGTTGGCGCTGGGCATGTCGATGGTGGCGCCGACCACGATCTCGGTGCCGTTCAAGCTACTGCTGTTCGTGATGCTGGAGGGATGGACGCAGCTGATCCAGGGGCTGGTGCTGTCGTACCGGTGAGGGCGGCTGCCGCGACGGCTTTAGGTTTTGCGTGACCTCGGCGACGTCACGTCACGCGCGATCTCCGAGAGTCGGGGGATTTCGTGTGCAACCCTCTGTGCCAGTGCGACCATGACCCCATATCGCCAAGCCTATATTGAAGCAAACGGAATACGCCTCCACGTCGCCGAGCAAGGGGAGGGCCCGTTGGTACTCCTGTGTCACGGTTTTCCGGAGACTTCGCATGCTTGGCGCCATCAACTGGCGGCACTTTCCCGAGCTGGTTTCCGCGCAGTGGCGCCGGATTTGCGTGGCTACGGATCAAGCGAATGTCCACCGGCAACCGGACAGTACACCACGTTAGACGTTGTCGGTGACCTGGTGGCGCTCCTTGACGTTCTCGGAGAACGAGACGCGGTTGTCGTCGGAAACGATTGGGGTGCAACCATCGCCTGGCAAGCCGCACAGCTTCGACCGGACCGCTTCCGTGCTGTCGCTGCGTTCGGGGTGCCAATGATGGGCCGCGCTCCGATGGCTCCAAGCAGACTATTTCCGCAAAACGACCACACGCGGTTTTATACGCATTACTTTTCCGAACCAGGATTAGCCGAAGCCGAACTTGAGCGCGAAGTTGCCACGACATTGCGCAAGATCTATTTTTCCGCATCGGGCGATGTTGGCGCCCGCGAGGCGAGTACGCCTAATCCGTTCGGACTGGTGCGTCGGGATGGTGGACTCCTTGACGCCTTGATCGATCCGCCTGCAATGCCTGCATGGCTCGCACCCACTGACCTCAACAAGTTTGTGGAAGCGTTCAACATTTCTGGCTTTCGTGGCGGATTGAACTACTACCGCAACCTCGACCGCAATTGGGAGCTGCAATCGGCTTTTGAAGGCCTGCTGGTCGAGGTCCCCGCCCTGTACCTTGTTGGTGAGCGAGACACAGGCCTGGCAATGCCAGGCATGCACGAAATCATCGCCGGCATGCCACGGATCGTTCCCAAACTGGCGGGCTCTCGAATCGTTCCGCGAGCAGGGCATTGGCTACAACAGGAGGCGCCAGACTTCGTCAACTCAGCACTGATTGAGTTTCTCCGCGATCTTTGATCTATGCATAGATGCGAGCGAATGTAGCCGCGAGGCGATACCGCATCAACTCCCTACTCTTCCCGCACCATCCCGGCCTGTATCGCAGCGGCAAGGTTCATAAGTGGCGCCACCAAGGCGGCCTCAACAACTTCGGCATCCAGTTGCGTGGACATGCTCACGTTCAATACATGGACGGCATATTCATCAAATCGCATTGGCGTCGCCATGGCCCAGACCTGAGGCTGCCATGACGCGACGCAGTAGCCCTTCTCATGCACCGAAGACACCGCAGCATCGATTTCCCGTCGCACCTTATCCCAGCCTCGACCTCGGTGCTTGTCTGCCATGATCCCCATCATCGCGCTGAAAGCCTCCGGTGACAGCGTCGCGAGGTGCGCGCGGCCGAGGGATGTCAGCGCCATGGGGATGCGCTGTCCACTCACCACTGTGCGCAGGGACTGGCGCCGGTTGTAACGGAACGACTCGAGGTAGACCATCTCGTCTCCCTCAGCGACCGCGAGTCCGACGTTGATCTTGTGCCGCATGGCAACCTCGACCATCATTGGGGTCGCAACCCTGAGAACCTGCGAGCTGTCGCGCATGGCATGCGCCATGCTGAGGACCGGTACACCGAGGCGGTAGGCTCGGCAATGCGGTATGTAATCCAGCATGCCGGTCTCAACCAGGGACTGCGTCAGGCGGCTGACCGTGGAGCGGGACAAACCGGTACGCTCGGCGATCTCGCTGTTACCCAGCATGGAAGAGCCGGCGCGGAAGGCACGCAGCACGGCAATGCCACGCTCGAGCGAGCGGTTTGGCGTCGCCTTGCCCTTGCCTGGCTTGATCCGTTCGGTATTGATGTCGCTGTTCGGCATGACACAGGATCACTGCGTGCCAGTGATCATCCGGGAGGCGGCTTCAGGGGCATCCGCGTCATGCGTCGCACCCGCCGCTGGCAATGCTACCCGATGCGGATTTCCTTGTCTTTCACACTTGCTGCCAGCGGCTGAGCTCTTGTTCAGCAGGGGCGCGAAGCTTGTTCTCGACAATCTCCATGCAGCGCGATAACGCGCCCACCAAGCGAGCGAGCGATCACGCCGGGGCCGCCATCGCTCACCCAAAAAACTTGACCACCGGCTCCGTCTCGACTCGCCAGATGTGCTGCGCCAGCCGGCGCGCGCCATCGTCGCCTATCACCGGCGAAGCCAGTTCTACCAGCTTGCCGTCAAGGTCTGCGTCGGTCAGCGGATCCTCAGGATCACCCTTGCGATTCGGCTGCAGGTAGCCTGCCGTGGCGCCGTCCCGGGTTTCGATCTCGATCCTTGCCGCGCGCTTGCCAGGGAACCAGCCGTCGATTTCAGGGTCGACCTCGACCGTCATGCAGTCCATCAGCCGGCGCGTCTCGGTATCCCACAGCCGTTCCGGCGAGTAGGCCGACAAGCGTACGCTGCCATGCACCAGCGCGGCGGCGACGATGAACTTGAGGCTGAACTTGGCTTCGTTCTCGGTCTTGGGATCGAGATAGCAGGCGATGTCCAGCGCCGGACGATAGGTGGCGACGCGGAGACGACGGATTTCAGCGGTTTCGATGCCCAGCTTCGCTTTCAGCGCCAGCGCGCCGTCGATGGCCGCAAAGGTATGGCCGCAGCCAATGTGGTTCTTGAAGGTCAGCCGGCAAATATGGAAGTCTTTCCCAAGCGTCGATGCCAGCCCGTGCCAGTCAGGGTCATCCGACATCGCGCGCCCCATGCCGCTCTCACCGTCGAGCACATCGAGCGAGCCGGTGATACCGGCGATGGCGGCGCGGGCGGCCAGCAAGCCACCCTCCGCAGCGCGGCCAGCGTGCAGCGGCTTGGACATCGAGTCCATGCGGAACGCCTGCTGCAGTCCGGCGGCGAAAGTCGCCGCGGTCGCCAGCGCGTGGGCAAGCTGCTCCGCGTTCGCGCCATAGATGAACGCCGCAGCGGCCGCCGCGCCAAAGGTGCCGACGGTCGCGGTGCTGTGCCAGAAGCGATAGTGCGCCCGGCCCAGCACGACACCGATGCGCGTTGACACCTCATAGCCGACGACGATGCCCTTGAGCAGCGTCTCGCCGCTGGCGCCCACGTCCTGTGCGGCAGCAATGGCAGCGGCGATGGTGGCGGCACCGGGGTGATACATCGCATCACGGAAGCTGTCGTCGATCTCGGCAGCGTGGGCGGCAGCGCCGTTGAGCAGCGCCGCGGCGCGCGCCGTGGCCCGTTGCCCCATTGGCAGCGTGGCGTTACCGCGGCCAAGCTCTTCTTCCAGCACGCCCTGCAGGCGCTGGACCGCATCGGTGCCGATGCCCGGGAACAGCGCCGCATGCCAGTCGACCAGCGCGCGCTTCGCATGATGCAGCACCTCGGCGGGCAGCGGCCCTGCCTTGACTGTGCTGAAGAACGGCCCAAAGGCCTCGGTTGCGTTCAAGATGGGTTCTCCTCAGCCGGACCGCGCCGGCGTGTCGGTGATCTTCTGCAGCCATGCCTGCAGCAGGTCGTTGACTTGTTGATGCGCCTCATACTGGACCCAATGCCCGGCGCCGGGCACCACGCTGACACTGACTTCCGGCGCGGATGCGTCCCGCGAGTCGCGGGCGATCCCGGCAATCGAGGCGGGCGACATGGTCACATCGGCTTCGCCCCAGATCATCAATACCGGGCCGGGAAAGCGCGCAAGGGCCTGCTGCAATCCACCCGCGCGCGAGATCGACTTGCTATGGAAGCGGGTCGCGTGACAGGCACGCGTGTGGATGGCCACCGCTTCGCTGTCGATGGCGGCCGGGTCGGCGATCATGAAGGCCGCCAGGTTGTGTCGCATCGCCGCGGCAAGCGCATGCGGATCCTGGCAGCGGCGCCAGTCGACCAGAGCCCGCGTCATGCGGCGCGGACCGCCATGGCCGGCCGGGCCAAGCAACGCCAGGCGACCGACCTCGATATCGCCAAGGCCAGCGTGGGTAGCAAGGTGCGCCGTCACCAGCGCGCCGAAGGAAAATCCCACCAGGTCGATACGGTCCAGCGACAGGCCCGGCGACAAGCCGGCCAGCGAGCGTGCCAGGACATCGACGAATCCCGGCAGGTCCGCGCGCGGCGCTACACCGGAATCACCAAAGCCCGGCATGTCTGGCACCAGCAGCCGGCGGTTCCGGGACAACGGCCCGATATTGCGCGCCCAGTGCTGCCAGTTGCCATGGCCGCCATGCAGCAGCACGGTCGTCGGGCCATCGCCAAAGCTTCGCCAGATGACCTCGCACCCATCGACCGAAGTCACCAACGAACCGTCGCGCTCGCTGCACATGCCAGGGCCTCGTCAGGGGTTGTCGTTGCCGGCCAGCACGGCCACGCCGTCGGCGGCCACCACGCCCTGCCCTTCGGGCAGAACGAAGACGGGATTGATCTCCGCCTCAACCAGCCGGTCGCCAAGCGTGGCAACCATGCGCGAGAAGGCGACGATCGCCTCGGCCAGCGCCTCCACATCCGCCTTCGGCCGGCCCCGGAAGCCCTGCAGCAGCGGGGCCGTCTTCAGGCGCCCGATCATTTCCAGCGCGGCCTCCCGGGTCAATCCGCACTCGCCAGGCAGCAGCCGCAGCGTGGTATCGCCGAACAGCTCCGCGGTCACGCCGCCCATGCCGAGCAGGATCGCGGTGCCGAGCGCGTCGCGGTGCATGCCGAGGATGACCTCGACGCCGCCCTTGACCATTTCCTGCACCAGGAAGCGCTTGGGCACGATCCCCGTGGCCGACTGCACCTCGCTTGCCATCCTTGCCAGCCGGCTTGCCACCTCCGCGGGCGGGACATTGACGGCCACGCCGCCGACATCGCTCTTGTGGGTGATCTCGGCCGACAGGATCTTCAGCACGACATTGCCTTGGAAGGTTTGCGCCGCCGCCGTGGCCTCGTCGCCACCGGCAACCACCACCTCCTTGGCGACCGGTACGCCGAAGCCGGCGAACAAGGTCTTGGCCGCGGCTTCGTCGAGCGAACCAGTGCCATAGGCGGCGAGATCCGGCAGCGGCAGCGTCGGGGCGCCCGCTTCCTCGACCGCGCTGAGCTTGCCCGCACGCAGCATCGCGTCGATCGCCACCGTGCACGCCTCCGGCGCGGAAAACGCCGGCACGCCACGACGATTGAGCAGCGATGCGACTTCCGGCGCATGCGGGCTCACGTACGCAATCACCGGCTTGTCGCTATCGGGCAGGCAGTCGCGAATGGCATTGGCCATCAGGTCCGGCATGGCCAGGCTCGACGAGCCCACAATCACTGCTACCGCGTCATAGCTCGGGCTGTCGAGCAGGATGCGGATTGCGGCGCGGAGCAGGTCGGGCTGCAGCCCGGCCAGGGTTACATCGATCGGGTTGCGGTCGAGCGCCGCGTGGTCGCCCTTCTGCAGCGCGCGCAGCTTCGCCGCGGTCGCCTCGTCCGGCGCCGGCGTCTCGAAGCCGGCCACGCCCAGGCTGTCGGAGACCAGCGTGCCGGCGCCGCCGGTCGAGGTCAGGATCGCAACGCGTTTGCCGCTCAGTTTGCGCCCGGTGGCCAGGGCGGCGGGCATGTCGAGCAGGTCCGAGAACGTCTGCGCGCGCATCACCCCGACCTGTTCGAACAGCGCGTCGTACATGCGATCCGCACCGGCCAGCGCACCGGTATGCGACACCGCTGCCCGCGCGCCGCTCTCGGAGCGGCCGATCTTGAACGCCACCACCGGCTTGCCAGCGCGCGCTGCCTTCAGCGCCGCACGGCGGAACGTTTCCGGGTTGCGCACGCTCTCGACATACAGCGCGATCACGCGGGTGGCCTCGTCATCGGCCAGGTAATCGATAAAGTCGGCCAGGTCCAGGTCGACTTCATTGCTGGTCGAAACCAGCTTGGACAAGCCGATGCCGCGCGCCGCGGCGCGCGACAGCAAGGCACCGAGGATGCCGCCGCTTTGCGACACCACGCCGATGTTGCCGGCCGGGAACTGCTCCATCTCCAGCGCGCCGCTGGCCGACAGCGGGATATTGTCGGTCAGGTTGACCAGGCCGATGGTGTTGGGCCCCAGCAGGCGCATGCTGCCGGCCGCCTCGATCAACTCGGCCTGGCGCCTCGCGCCCTCGGCGCCGGTTTCGGTATAGCCGCTTGCCAGCACAATGGCCGCGCCCGCGCCGCGCGCCGCCAGGTCACGCACCGCCAGGTGCGCACGCTCGGCGCCCAGCAGCACGATGCCCACGTCAGGCACTTCGGGCAGCGAGGCAATGTCGGGATAGCAGCGCAGCCCGTCGATGGACTCGACCTTGGGATTGACCGGGTAGATAGCCCCGCCGAATCCATGCTTGCGCAGGTAAGAGACGGGGCGGCCGGCGGTCTTTGCGGGATCGGCCGATGCGCCGATCACGGCAACGCTGCGTGGCGTGACAAGTCGTTGGATAGCATTCATGGGGTCAGGCCTTGCTGGCGGTCTTGTTCAGGAAAGCCAGCACGGACTCGCGATGCTCGGTACTGGTATAGCAGATGCCCTGCGCCTGGCTGCCCTGGGCAAAGACCTGGTCGGCGGGCAGTTCGAAGGACTGGTTCATGATGCTCTTGCCCAGCGCGATCGCGGTGGCCGAGCCCTGGCTCAGTTCCGCGGCCCAGCTCAGCGCATCGCCGATCAGCGCTTCGGGCTGGCTCAGGCGGTCGGCGATGCCAAGCGCCTTGGCCTCGTGCGCCTCGACCTTGCGGCCGGTGAAGACCAGTTCCTTTGCCGCCGACAGCCCCACGCGGCGCGGCAGGAAATACATGCCGCCACCGTCCGGGATCAGGCCCCGGTTGATGTAGGACCAGGAGAACGACGCCGATTCGGACGCCAGCACGAAATCGCAGCACAGCGCGGTATCGGCACCCAGCCCGGCCGCGGCACCGTTGACCGCCGCGATGGTGGGCTTGGGCATGGTGTGGAGCAGCTTGACGGTGTGATGGACCCGCTGCTGGCGGCTCCAGCCATTGAAGCCCACCTCACCCTGCGGCGCTTCCATGCGGCGCTGCATGCCGGCCACGTCGCCGCCGGCGCAGAAGCCTTTGCCGTTGCCTGTGAGCACCAGGGCGCGGATCGCCTTGTCCGCCGCCACACGCTCCAGCGCGTCAATAAATTCCGAGCGCATGTCGTCGCTCATGGCATTGCGCTTGTCGGGGCGGTTAAAGGCAAGCAGCGCGATGCCAGCTTCAATCTTCAGTTCAATCAGGGAATAGTTGTCCATGGTCCTGTCCGGTTCTGCGGGTGCGATCAGTGCGATCTGTTCTGTACGTATGCCGCGCTCAGTCGGCCGTAATGTTGGCGTCCTTGATGACCTTGCTCCAGCGCTGGCTCTCGGCCTTGACGTAGCGGCCGAACTCATCTGGCGTGCCGCCACTGATGGCGAGCCCCTCCTGCTCGGCGCGCTTGCGGAACGCCTCGGTGTGCACGGCCTTCCTGGCCGCGGCGTTCAGCCGCGTGATCACCGCGGGCGGCGTGCCGGCCGGCACGAACAGGCCATACCAGCTATCGGCAACATAATTGGGCACGCCGCCTTCCGCGATCGTCGGCACCTTGCTCAGCGCCGGCGCCTGCGAGCGCTGCGCGGTGGTGACCGCCACCGCTCGCAGCTTTCCGCTCTCCAGGTGCGGCGCGACCGCGGCCGCCGTGGCGAACATCACATCGACCTGGCCGCCGAGCAGGTCTGTAATCGCCGGGCCGGCGCCGCGATAAGGAATGTGGTTCATGTCGACCTTGGCCATCGCCTTGAACAGCTCGCCCGCCAGGTGCGCCGAAGTACCGGCGCCTTGCGAGGCGTAGTTGAGCTTCCCGGGCCTGGCCTTGGCGGCGGCGATCAGGTCCTGCACGGTCTTGATGGGGCTGTCCGGTTTCACCACCAGCACGTTGGGAGAGCGGCCCACCAGCATGACGGGCGCGAACGCCTTCTCCGTATCGAACGGCAGCTTCTTGTGCAGGCTCGGGTTGACCGCGTGGGCCATCGTCGCCATCACCAGCGTGTAGCCGTCGGGCGCGCTCTTGGCCACCGCATCGGTGCCGATGATGGTGCTGCCACCGGGCTTGTTGTCGACGATGACCGGCTGGCCCAGGTCCTCGCCCATGGTAATGCCCATCGCCCGCGCCACCAGGTCCGTGCCGCCGCCGGGGGCGAACGGCACCACCATGCGGATCGGCTTGTCGGGAAAGGCTGCGAGTGCGGGCAAGGGCAATGCCGCGGCCACGAGGAACGGGATGGCTGCCTGGGCAAGCCGGCGGAAGAAGCCGGTACAGAACGGATGCATGCGTTGTCTCCTTGAACGAGTCGGAACGCCGCGGCCATCAGACTGCATGCACCGGGCGTTTTTTGTTAGAGACAGCTTAGGCCTTGCCGGCCGAGTCCACATCCCAACAATTCCACTGCATGGAATTCTTCAGCAGGCAGCACGGGTCTTGTGGGTCGGCAACCCAATCCCTTGCGCCGGCACTCCGGACCACACGTTGTGGACTAGGTGAAGGCGCTGAAGGCCGGCGTCGTGATTGACGGTGTCGCCCACCAAAATCTCACTCCATCGGGACCGTCTGGTACGGCCCAACGTAGAGACAGCGTCTGTTGGTTTCCCACCCACATCACGATAGTCGAATCGTCGCCTATCGCTCCCTGTGGGCCCAATCCGTGGCGACGTACGCACACCAAGACACTGGCACGCGACATGCGATACGACTAGTGAGCAAGGGACACGGCAACTCGCTACATCCAATGCTCACCAACTCGACCTGAGCAAAGGAGCTTCATCATGGCTACCCAAACCAACAAACGCGCGACCATTGTCATTCATGGCCTGCCGGCCATCGAAGTCCTGGATTGCGTCGAAATGTCCGCCATCAAGGGTGGCCAGATCGACCAGCGCCTCGCAGACTACATCCAGAACGTCTATCAGTACACCCATGACTGGGCAGGTGGCGCCCGCCCAGTCCCGAAGTACTGACCGCAGCACCTTGCCGGCCGACGTCTTGCCATAGTGCGTTGGTCGGCCGGCATCCTATTGGCGATGTCGGCGCCGGCAGCGCCTATCAGCAAATGTGCATCAGCCCGGCGGGGTGATGCCGCCGTGGCCCATGCGCGTTCCTTCGGCGGCTATTCCGTAGCTTTTTGTTTTCGAGTCGCGCCTAGCGACCGGCCGGACCGGCATCACCGGACTTCGCGCACTCGCGTGCGTGATGGCTTCTCCAACAAGGGAAATCTGCACGCGATCTAGCAGTAGCAACCGATGAAAGAAGCCGTGCGTATAAGGATGCAATAGCCTGCGTCTTGATCGAGCGGGAATTGTCACCACGCATGGCGGATCTCACTGGGAGGATCATGCTCGTCCAGTGAGCGTGTGCGCGGCTACCCTGTTTTCAAAAGCCAAGCCGTCGGCTCGTCTCCAATTGATGTGAGGACATGCAGCGCGCGCACGCCCTCGCCCTTCAGTGTTCCACCACGGTGGAACCCGGCAAATCCCTTTCTTCCTGGGACAGACTATTGCGTCCCAGCACGAGCAGGCATATCGCCGCGATAACAGCCGGGATGGCGAGCAGGCTGAAGATGGCGCCGAACGCCCATCCAATCCCCAGCAGCCATGCGCCACCCATGGTTCCCGCCACGCCGCCGAAGCGGCCCATGCCCAGCATCCACGCAATGCCGGTGACGCGGCTGGTGGTCGGATAGTAATGTGCGGCGAGGGGCGACATCGACGCTGACGCACCGGAGATGGCCATGCCCACGATGACGATCATCGTCGTCAGTCCTGCGTGCGCCCCGCTGTACCCGATCACCAGCACCAGTACGGCTGCCGCCAGAAAGTACGCCGCGACGACACGGGTAGGCGGGAAACGGTCAGTCAGGAACCCCGCCAGCAGGATCCCTGCGCATCCGCCCAGATGGAACAGCGACGAAGTGACGGTCGACTCCTGCAGCGAATACCCTGAGGTCGTGAACAGGGTGGGAAGCCAGCTATTGACCAGGTACAGGATGACCATGCACATGAAGTAGCACAGCCAGATCAGGCAGGTGCCGGCGGCATACCGATCAGTGAACAACTCAGAAAGAGGCGACTTGCGGCCATGCCCGGCATCTTCCTCGCACACGAGTTGGACATCGCCGAGTCGAGCGCCCGGCGCCAGCCGGCTCAGGATGCCCAGTGCATGCTCGCGCGGGCGCCGGTTGGCCACGAGAAACTTCACCGATTCGGGCAGCAGCGGCACCAGCACCAGTGTCAGCAGCACCGGCGCCACGCCGCCGACCACCAGCACGCCGTGCCAGCCGAAGCGCGGGATCAGCCAGGCCGTCATCAGGCCGCCCAGCCCATTCCCAGCCGCGAAGCCGACCAGCATGGCGTGGACCACGGTGCCGCGAATCCGCGTCGGGGCATACTCGGCCATCAGCGCGACGGCGTTCGGCACGGCGGCACCCAGGCCGATTCCCGTCAGGAGGCGCAGCACAGCCAGCATTTCGAGCGACTGCGCGAATGCCGCCGCCACGCTGCACACCCCGAACGCGAAGACAGAGCCGATCAGCACGCGCTTGCGGCCGATGCGGTCGGCAAACGGGCTTACCACCATGGCGCCAATGCCGATGCCGACTAGCGTGGCGCTCAGCACGGGGCCCAGCGCTGCACGCGACAGGTGCCACTCCTGGATCAACGACGGCGCAATGTAGCCCATTGCGCCGGTGTCCATCCCGTCCAAAGCGATGATCAGGAAGCACAGGACGAACAGCAGGATATGAAACCGCGAGAAACGCTGTTCGTCGAGGAAGGCTTGTACGTCGACCTTGCGCTGGAGCTTCATCGCGCACCTCGCAGCGGCCGGGAGGGAAGGGGCGCGCACATCGGGGGCGTGCGCACCGTGGTACCAGCGTGTCCTGGCATGGTCTGTCTCCTGGGTTTGTCGCATCGTGGGAAACCAGCGCTGCCTTGCGGTTCCCCTGTGCGCCGGCTGTCGCGCCGGACATGGTTCTGAATTGATATTACGACCCGGGTGGGCTGGCGAATATGCCCCCGCTGTGCAGAAGACAATCAACCGAACGGCTGGCAATGGATGGTGACGGGGGGCAGAGAATTGCGGTTCATGTTCACCCTGTCAAGTCACGCCCATCATGACCCCACATCCCCCCTCCGCCCTCGGCGAACTGCTCGACCGCGAAGCCATCCGCGAATGCCTGTATCGCTACTGCCGCGGCATCGACCGTTGCGACGAGGCCGCCCTGCGCAGCGTGTACTGGGACGATGCCACTGACCGGCACGGCCCCTATTCCGGCTCCGCCAGCGGCTTTATCGACTGGGTGCTGGACCGGCTCGCGACCAGCGAACGCTCGATCCACTTCCTCGGCAATCTCTCGATCGCGCTGCACGGCGACTGGGCGGCGGTGGAATCGTACTTCCAGGCATTCCAGCGCAAGCCCAACCCCGATCCGGCGCAGCGGGAAGTCTTCCTGGCCGGGCGCTACGTCGACCGCTTCGAGAAGCGCAACGGCGAATGGCGGATTGCCCGGCGCGTGGTGGTCTACGACTGGGTCCGCCCGCTCGGTACACCGGAGGGCACCGAGACCGAGCGCTTCGGCCCGCGCCAGCCTGTTGGCGCGCCCTGGCCGCAGGATCCGGTCTACGCGCTGCTCGGCGGCGCGTAGACCGCCCAAGGCGGCGTGAGCCGCCTGCCCTCAAAAGATGTGCCGAAGGCCGATGGTGGTGCCGAACTGGTTGGTGCCCGCAGCGGTCGCCCCGAAGCCTGAGCCGCCCGTGCTCAGGCCAAGGTTGGAACTGCCCTTGTTCTTCGTGTAGCCAACGCTGAGATAGGCATCCGTGCGCTTGGAAAACGCGTACTTCGCCATGCCGACGAACAGCCAGGGATCGTTGCCCGTGTTCCGGAAATCCTGATAGTAGGCGGCGGCACTGAGGCTGACCGCGCCGCTGGCCTGCCACGTCACACCGGTCCACCACAGGTTGGAGCCTTGGTTCGCCTGGCCCGGGATGGCCCCCGCCAGCAGCGCCCCGTCGTACGCCTTGGCCCAACGGTAGCCGGCGAAGACCTTGACCGGGGAGAAATCATAGGTGCCGGCCAGCACGGCGCGCCGTGTCTTCGCGTCAGGATTCACCGTGACTGTACCCGTGTTGACCTCGTCGTAGGCAGCGCCCACGCTGAACGGACCGCTGCTGTAGGCCAGCCGGAAGCCGTACTCGCGCCCCAGCTTCGGTTCGCCCGGGACTTCGCTGCCGTTGGCCGTGCCGCTCTCGGCACCGAAGCTGTACATGGCCGACGCCACCAGGCCGCCGAACGTGCCCGTGTACTTGACGGTATTGTCGGCACGCGACACGAACGCCACGTCCTGCGTGAAGATCGAATACTTCGGCGCCAGCAGCATCGGGTCATAGGGGCCGATGAGGTCGAACAGCGCAGTCTGCTGACGTCCCAGCAACAGGCTGCCCCACTTGCCCTGCAGGCCCACGTATGCCATCCGCCCGAACAGGCGGCCGCCCTGCGCGGACTTGCCCGTGTCGGTGTCATAGCCGCTCTCCAGCACGAACACCCCTTTCAGGCCGCCGCCCAGGTCTTCCGTGCCGCGCAGCCCCCAGCGCGACCCGGCGACGTTGCCCGACGTCATGCGGATGACGGAATGGTCGCCGCCGGCCTGGTGGTTCGCGAATTCGATACCTGCGTCCACCACGCCGTAGAGCGTGACGCTGGTTTGTGCGGCTGCCGGAAGGCTGCAAAGCGCGCAGAAAAGCGCGGTCGCGCCAGTTTTGTATTGCATGTCTCCACCTTGTGTTGTTAGGCCTCGGGCTTGTGCGGACCGAGGCGACCCGTGAAATGGGCGTGAGCCGCCCTGCCCGCGTAGCGGGCATTTCCTTTTTGAATGACTCGATTGCTCGGCTGTTGCCGGATGTCAGGCCACTGGCAGCACTTGCCCCGTCAGGTATTGCGCGCCGGCGCCCGCCATGAAACGCAGCAGCGGCGCGACGGCTTCCGGGTCGGCCCGCGCGACCGACAGCGCGTTCACGCGCAGCGCCCGCGCGCCCCACTCGCACGCCAGCGTGGCCACCAGCATGCGGGCCGCCGCAAGGTCGCCCGCGTGCCGCCAGTCCTCGCCGGCGTCGGCCGGAAGCACCAGCGTGAGGCTGGCCTGGCTTGCGTGCTCCCGCGCGAAGCGTCGTGCAGCCTCGTGTACAGCCGCCAGGCGATTCCCATCCGGCGCGGCCAGCGGCGAAACATCCAGCACTGCCGCATAGCCGTCTCCGTGCTGGCCGACGGCAGACCACTTCCCCGACACATCGCCCACCACCCGCAGGCAGAGCAGCGTGTCGGACGGGACAGGCGCGACGGTGGCCGGCGCAAAGCCCTGGCTGCCGCCAAACACCGACGAGCCGCCGTCGACCGGCAGCAACAGACCGGAGGGCACGGCGCCGTCCGCGCCAGCCAGGAAGCGGATCGCCTCGGCCAGTTCTTCCGGCTCCGCCATCCGGCCGAGCGGAATCTTGGCCGTCACGCATGCGAGGTCCAGTCGGCCGGCTGCAATGAGCCGGTCGACCAACTCGGTGCGCACGAATCCCGGACACAGCACGCTCACACGGAGATCCGGACGCTCGCGCGCCAGTGCCCGCGACATCCCGATCAAACCCGCCTTGCTCGCGCTGTATGCGCCGCGCCAGGGGATCGCCCGCAGTCCGGCGCCCGATGCCACATTGACGACGCGCGCGTCCGCCACCAGTCGCGGTGAAAGCACGTCGACCAGCCGTGCCGGCGCGTCGAGGTTGAGCGCCAGCAGCGCCTGCCAGTCGTCGCCAGCCTGCTCGACGACTGGCAGGCTGGTGCGAGCCGACATGCCCGCGTTGTTCACGAACGCGTCGAGCGGACCGGTGCGCTCCGTCAGCATGCCGATGGCCGCCACGTCCGTGAGGTCGATCTCCACCGCCTCGTGGCGACCCGCCTCCGGCGCTGGCAGACCGGCCACTGTGGCGGCCAACGCTGCGCCATCGCGGTCAACCAGCACGCAGCGCCAGCCATCGCGCGCCAACCGCTGCGCGGCGGCGCGGCCGATGCCGGCGGCCGCGCCGGTGATGAGAACGGACGGCACGCTCAGAGATTGGTGAACGTGATGCCGCCATCCACCACGAGCGCCTGCGCCGTGATGAACCGCGCCTCGTCGCTGGCGAGGAAGGCGATGCCGCTGGCCACATCGTCCACGTTGCCGAGGCGTCCCATCGGGGTGCGGGCGACGCGGCGCGCGTCGCGCTCGGCGTTGCGGTTGCGCTGCGTGCCCTCCGTCGGCACTGCGGACGGACACACCGCGTTGACGCGGATGCCGCGCGGTCCGAGTTCCGCCGCGGCAGCACGCGTGATGCCGAGGATGCCCGCCTTGATGCCCGAGTAGACGACCGAGGCCGGCGCCGACACCAGCGCCGCCGTCGACGCCACATTGACGATGGCCCCGCCGCATTCCTCGTCCATCGCCTCCACCGCCGCCTGGATGCCCCAGATCACCGACTTGAAACCGACGTCGAGCATGCGGTCCATGGTCTCGGGCATGATTTCCGGCACCGACTGGTAACGGACCCACGCGGCGTTGTTGATGAGAATGTCGAAACGCTTGCCCTGCGTGGCCGCCGCGCTGACCGCCTGCGCGATGCCATCCCGGCTCGCCACATTCTGCACCACCGGAAAGGCCTCGCCGCCGGCTGCGCGGATCTCGTCCACCGTCGCGCCGACAAGTTCTTCCTTGAGGTCGTTGACCGCCACAATGGCGCCGCGCGCCGCCAGGCGACGCGCCGTGGCGCGGCCGATGCCGGCGCCCGCGCCGGTGACGAGCGCCACGCGCCCTGCCAGATCCTGTTGCATGAACACTCCCCCGAATTCCTCAAACGCTTTGGATGAATTGCTGCCCGACCTCACGCGCCAGCGCGCCGGCCCCGAAGGCCGCGTCAAGCTTGCGGACCTCGCGCAGCGAATAGTGCAGCGGCACTTCCCACGTGAAGCCCATGCCACCGTGCAGGTGGATCGCCTTCTCGATGACAAAGGCCGCGTTGCCGATGGCGCCCGCCAGCGCCGGCCGTGCGCTGCGCGCCGCGCCATACTCGTTGCGCGCCATGGCTCGGCGCACGGCGGCGCTGGAAGCCTCCGTCACCAGCTTCATGCGCGCCAGCAGGTGACGCACGGCCTGCTTGGCCGAAAGCGGCCGGCCGAACTGCACGCGCGTCGCCATATAGCCGGCGGCCAACTCCAGCGCGCCGTCCGCCGCCCCGTTCGCCAGTTCGGCCATCAGCAGGCAGGCCGCATGGTCCAGCGCCGCGCGGGCCGTGGCGTCGAGCCGGGCGGCCACCGTTGCGCCTTCCAGATCGAGCCACGCCTGCGGAAACTCCGGGTCGAGCGAGCCGTCTTCTTCGCAGGCCAGTCCGGCCACGTCGACCAGCGCCGCGCCGTCGCCATCGTTGACGAGCACCCAGTCACATTGCGCCACGTGCCGCGCATGGCCGGCGAAGCCCTCGCGCAGGCTGCCTTGCCACGCGATGGTGGCAACCTTGTCGCCCGCCGCCAGCGCCGCAGCGACCGGCGTACCGGCAAAGGCCTGCGCCAGCAGGATCGTCTCCGGCAGCGGCAGGCGCAGTTGCAGCTTGCCGGCGGCATGCGCGATGGGCAGCGCGAAGTCGATGGGCAGGCCGAGCCCGCCGTCGCCCTCATCGGCGCACACGCCGCACAGGCCGGCCTCGGCCAGCACGCGCGCGGCCTCGCGGAAATCGCGCGGCAGGGCGTCGTGGATGGCCGCGCTGGCGGCCTGGGCGAACTCCTCGGGCCGCAGATCGTCGTCTCGCGTCGTCATGTCAAATCCTTGGGCAAATTGAGGATGCGCTGCGCGATGACGTCGAGCTGCACTTCCGAGGTGCCGGCGTAGATCGTCTCGGCGCGCGAGAACAGATAGGCGGTGCTGAATGCCTTGCGGGCGCGCCGCGCCTGCGCGCTGGAGCGAGGCGTGACGTGCGACAGCAGCGACAGGGCCAGGCCGGCGAACGCCTGGTGGCATTCCGACCAGTACAACTTGGTCAGCGACCCGCGCGCGCCGATGGACTCGCCGGCCATCATGCGCGACACGGTGGTCTCGACCAGGCCCTTGAGGGCGTCGATCTCGCAGGCCACGTCGCCGATGCGGCGCTGGGTGTAGCCGTCGTCGAGCAGGCGCGCCAGTTGCGCATCGGACTTGCAGGCGGCAACAAGGTGGCGCAGCTCGCATTCGAAGCGCCACGGGCGGTACATGCGGTTGGTCGCCCGCTCGATGGACAGCACGCGGATGGCGGCATTCCAGCCTTCGTCGGGTGCGCCCAGGCGGGCACTGTCCGGCACCACCACGTCGTCGAAGAACACTTCGGCGAAGGACTCCTTGCCGTCGATGGACTTGATCGGCACCACGCGGATGCCCGGCGTGTTCATGGGCACGGCGAACATCAGCAGGCCGCGGTGCTTGTCAGCGACCGTGCCGGTGCGTGTCAGCAGCAGGCAGTAGTGCGCCTTGGCCGCGCCGCTGGTCCAGATCTTCTGGCCGTTGATGCGCCAGTGCCCGCCCTCCTGCACGGCGCGCGTGCGCAGCCGGGCGAGGTCCGAGCCGGCGTCGGGCTCCGAGAAGCCCTGGCACCAGTACTCGCGCATGGCGAGGATGGCGGGGAGGAACGCCTGCTTCTGTGCCTCGGTGCCCACGGTCATGATGATCGGGCCGGCCAGTTCCTTGCCGATGGAGCTGACGCTCTCCGGCATGGGCAGGGCGCCGATCTCCTTGTTGACGGCGAGGTGCTCGCGCAAGGTCAGGCCGTGGCCACCGTATGCGGTGGGCCACGTCATGCCGGCCAGGCCGGCGTGGTACATGGCCGCTTCCCAGGCGCGGGATTCTTCCAGCGTCGGCGTGCGGTAGTCCAGGCTGTCGGCACGCATGGGGTCCGGCAGGTTGGCGCGCAGCCATTGGCGTGCGTGCTGGCGGTACACCTCGGGTCCGGCGGCCGGATCGGGGATCGCCGCGAGTTGATCGCGTGTTTCGATATGCATGCTGGTTCTCAGTGTGCGGTCGTGGCCGGCGCGGCCGGGATCATCAGCGCGTCAAGCACCACGGCGCCCTCCCCTTCGGGACGGACGAGGATGGGGTTCATGTCGATTTCGGCAATGTCGGCCGCATGGCGGCACGCAAATTCGGACAGGCGCGCCACGCAGCGGGCGGCCGCGCGGATGTCGGCTTTGGCCTGTCCGCGCACGCCGTCGAGCAGCGGGAACATGCGCAGCGAGCGGATCATTGCGAGGGCTTCGTCCTCGCTGACCGGCGCGGCCTGCACGGCGACGTCCTTCAGCACCTCGGCGTGGATGCCGCCCATGCCCACCATCACCACCGGGCCGAACACCGGATCGCGGGAAATGCCGGCGATCATCTCGACGCCGCCCTTCACCATCGGCGCGACCAGCATGCCTTCCACACGCGCCTGCGGCGCATAACGGGCGACGCTGGCGGCAATCGTCCCGTAGGCGTCGCGCACGGCCGCCGCGCTGCGCAGGTCGAGCGCCACGCCGCCGGCTTCGGTCTTGTGCGGAATGTCCTCGGAGACGATCTTCAGCACCACGGGGTAGCCGATCGCTTCCGCCGCGCGCACTGCCTCGTCGGCGGAGTGGACCACGGCTTCCTGCGGCACCGCGATGCCGGCGGCCGCCAACGCGCGCTTGGCTTCATACTCGTTGCGGAAGACGGCCGGGTCCACGGTTTCCTTCGGCACGAGCCGATGCGCCGCCGATGCCGGCTGGCCGGCAAGCTGGCCGAGTCGCACCAGTCCGGCGAGGCCGCTGGCGGCTGCATCGATGCTCGGGAACACGGGAATGCCCAGCGCGTTGATCTGTGCCACCGCATCGGCCGGCCCCTGGCTGACGATCATCAGCGCCCGTTCGGGATGCATCTCGCGCACGTGCGCCAGCGCCTCCAGGTACACGCCGCGCAGGCGGGAGTTGTACAACGAGAGCGACATGAACATCACCAGCGCGCTCCCCGACGGGTCCTCCAGCAGCGCGGACAATAACTGCTGGAGGATGTCGGGGCGGCTGGACATTTGCGCCGTGGCGTCGACCGGGTTGCCGGTGCCGGCGATGGGCAGCACGCGGCGGATGCGGTCGCAGGTCGCCGAGTCGAGCGCGGGCAGGCGCAGGCCGGCCTCGCTCATGGCATCGGCCATCATCACGCCGAAGCCGCCGGAGGCCGCCATCAACGTCACGGAATCGCGCTGCGGCAGGCGCCCTGGCATCAGGATCGAGGCGGCGTGGCCGATGTCGATCAGTTCCTCCACCGAGCGCACACGCAGCGCGCCGTGGCGGCGGAAAACGGCGTCGATGACGGCGTCGGAACCCGTCAGCGCGCCGGTATGCGAAGCGGCGGCGGCCTGGCCCTGCTCGGTCGAGCCCACCTTCAGGACAATCACCGGCTTGCCGCGCGAGCGCGCCAGTTCCAGCGCCGCGACCAGGCGCTCGCCGTCGCGGCAGGTCTCCATGCAACAGAGGATGATGCGCGTTGCTTCGTCCTCGGCCAGCGCGGCGATGCCATCGGCCACGTCGATGTCGGCCTCGTTGCCCGTCGCCATGAACTGGCTCACGCCAAGACCGCGGCGCGCCACCGTATTCATGGTGTGGCTGCCCACGTTGCCCGACTGCGAGACTATGCCCACGCCGCCCGGCGGGGGCATGTATTCCTCCAGGCTGATGGAGAAGGACCCGATCAGCCGGTCGGCCACGTTGACCGTGCCCAGGCAGTTGGGACCGAGGATGCGCATGCCGTGATGGCGCGCGATGTCGACCAGTTCGGCCTGCATGGTCACGCCCTCGGCGCCGAGTTCGGCAAACCCGGACGACAGCACAATGGCAGCCTTCACGCCGCGCGCCGCGCAGTCGCGCAGGGCGGCCGCCGTGGCGGCGGCCGGCACGGCCAGGATCGCCAGTTCCGGCGCGGTGGGGGTCTCACGGACCGAGGCATACGCGCTCAGTCCCTGCACGGTGCCGCCCTTCGGATTGACCGGGTAGACGGTGCCCGCATAGCCATGCTTGCGCAGCATGTAGACGGGTCGACCACCGATCTTGGTGATGTCGTCCGAGGCGCCCACCACGGCGATGCTGCGCGCGTGGAAGAAGGGCCCGAGCCCGGCGCCCGGGCGTTCGGTGTGCGTCGCCATGGTCAGCGTCCCTTGAACTGCGGCTGGCGCTTTTCGAGGAACGCCATGCGGGCTTCGCGGGCGTCTTCGGTGCGGGACAGCGCCATGGTGAATTCCTGCTCGAAGCGGTAGGCATCGCGCTGCGGCATGACGTCAACCATATTGGCGGCGCGTTTGGCGTACATGATCGCCAGCGGGGCCTTGGCGGCGATCTCGCGGGCCAGTGCCATCGTCACGGGCAGCAACTGGTCGGCCGGCAGCACGTCTTCCAGCACGTTGCGGCGCAGGAGGTCATGGGCACTCAGACGCTGGCCGGTGAAGAACATGCGGCGCACGGTGGAGCGGCCGAACAGCGTGCGCAGCATGGAAGCGCCGCCCGCCAGGCCGACGTTGATCTCCGGCATGCCGAAGGTGGCTTCCTCGGAGGCATAAAGGATGTCGCAGGCAGCGACCAGCCCCATGCCGGCGCCGAGCGCCACACCGTTGACCGCCGCGATCACGGGCTTGGCGCATTCCCTGATGGCGTTGCCGGTTTCGCGTGTCAGGCGGTTGTGATCCAGGAAATCGCCAGCCACGCTGGCATCGGGCCGGTCCTTCAGGTCGGCGCCGGAGCAGAACACCTTGCCGGCGCCCGTTAGCACGGCGCAGCGGATATCCTCTCGCTCCGAGATTTCATCGAAGGTCGCCACGATCTGGCGGCGCATCTCGCGGCTCAGCGCATTGACAGGGGGGCGGTTCAGCGTGACCAGGGCGACGCCGTCGGAAACCTCCATCAGGACCAGTTTCTCGCTCATGCCTCACCTCCCGGCTGACGGAAGAATGCGCCGAGCGGCGCGGTGTATGCGTACGTCATGGTTGTCTCCTTGCATCGAATGAACAGCCGCGCTTCGCTGCGGGCCGGCTTTTTTCGATTGTAGGAGCGGGGATTGCTGTGGATTTCCGTCAGAGTTGTTGGTTGTGTTCTGCGGGAATCCGGCATATTCGGCGAAGCGGGGAGCCGATAGCATGCGTACTCGTAGCCCCACCGGCCATCACGAAAGAGGATCGCAGACCATGGAGATCGCCCCCATTGGGACCATTCGGACCGATCTGGGGGAATGCCCCGTCTGGGACCCCATCCGGCAGCGGCTATGGCTTGCCGATTGCCGCCGGGGATGGATTCATGTGATCGACCCGGCGCAGGGCGACGTGATGCGGTGTGACCTGCCCGCGCCCCTGGGGTCGTTCGCGCTGAATGGCGAAGACAGCCTCGTGGTGGCCCTGAAGGAGCAGGTCGCGCTCTATACGCCATCCACCGGCGCCCTACGTTGCGTGGCGGACATCGGCGACCGTCATCCCAATCTGCGGCTGAACGACGGCACGCCCATGCCAGACGGCAGCTTCGTGGTGGGCACCATGCACGTCTTTCGCGAGCCCGACGAGGCGCCGCTGGGTGGGCTGTACCGGCTCGATTGCGCCGGCGGCTTTGCCCGGATCGAGCGGGGCTTCGGCATCGTCAACGGGCCGATGGCGCATCCGTCGCGCGCGGAGTTCTACGTCTGCGACAGCGCGGCACGCAGCATCTATCGCTATCGGCTTGATGCTGGAGGCGGGCTGTCGGGCCGCGAGCGCTTCGTCGACACGGCGCCACTTGGCTCCGCGCCGGATGGCTGCTGCTTCGACAGCGACGGCGGCCTGTGGACGGCTCTCGTGCATGCCGGCGCCCTCGTGCGCTTCGACGCCGCGGGGCAACTCACCCATCGCATCGACCTGCCGGTGGCGCACCCCGCGTCGCTCTGCTTCGGCGGGCCGGCGCTGGAAGACATCTATGTCACGACGATCCGGGACAGCGGCCGGCTGTCAGCGGACGGCCCATTGGATGGCGCCGTGCTGCGTGTGCGCGGCACCGGCCTGCGCGGCGCAGCGCGCCCACACTGCAGCATTCATCTCTAGTCCACTAGCCGGCCGCCGGCACCGCCGACTTGCCGTAGGCACTGAAGCGCAATGCCTTGCCCGAAACGTGCGAGGCCACGAAGTCGAGAAACAGCCGGATCTTGGCCGGGATCATCGCCGTGTCCAGGATGGTGGCGTACATCCCTTCCTCGAAGGTGGTGTTGGTCACGCGGAATTCCGGCAGCAGCCGCACCAGCGTGCCGCGCGAGATGTCGTTGTGGACGGTGTAGTCGTCCAGCAGCGCAATGCCCTCGCCGAGCCGCGCCCACTCCAGCAGCGCAACGCCGCTGTTGGTCACATGCCGGGGCTTGAACGCCACCTCCTCCACGCTCTCCCCGCGCTTGAACAGCCAGCTATGCTGGTTGCCCGGCAGCAGGTACGCCATGCAGTCGTGCTGCAGGATGTCCTCCGGCCGCGTAGGCGCGGGCCGGCTCTCGAGATAGGCGGGCGATGCCACGAGGTAACGCTCGCTCCGGAAGAGGATGCGCCGCTTCAGCCCGGCCTCCACCGGCGGCGAAATCCGGAAATCGATGTCGAAATTACTGCGGCGCTGGTCAATCTTGGTCTCGGACAGCACGAGTTCGATATGGATGTCCGGATACTGCTTGCGGAAAGCCGCGACCAAGGGCGGCAGCACACCCAGCCCGAACATCATGCGCGAGTGCACCCGCAGCGTGCCCTTCGGCGCGGATCGGATCTCGGTGATGTTGCGATGCGCCTGGCCGATGTTCCACAGGATGCCTTCCAGCTCCCGCGCATACTCCTGCCCTGCTTCGGTCAGCACGACCTGGCGCGTGGAGCGCATCAGCAGCTTGACGTTCAGCTCGGTCTCGAAATCCGTGATCATGCGCGACACGGACGTGGCGGATACGCCAAAGTGCCGCGCCGTTTCCGAGAAGCTCTCCGTCTTGGAAATCGACAGGAAGAGCTCCATGGCGCGAAGCCGGTCCATCATTCCTCCATTTTTTGCAGTACAGATCGCCGTGATTCCCGTATTCCGGTCCGTACCTCCCGACTCCTAGAATTCTTCGAAACTTCACCGGGATTTTTGGGAGACAACAATGGAATTCGGCGTATTCATCCTGGCCCAGCAGCGAGGTTACCACCAGACCTCGAAGCAAGTCATCAGCAACTCCATCGAGCAGACCGTCGCGGCGGAACAGGCAGGCTTCAACACTGCGTGGTACGCCGAGCACCATTTCAACAACTACTCGCTGTCGCCGTCGCCGCTGATGATGGTGGCCCATGCCGCCGCGAAGACGCAGCGCATCCGTCTCGGCACGGCGGTGTGCATTCTGCCGCTGTACCACCCCGCGCGCTTCCTGGCCGAAGTCGGATTCGTCGACACGGTGTCGAACGGCCGGCTCGACCTGGGCGTGGGCTCGGGCTACCAGCAGTTCGAGTTCGAGCGCTTCGGCGTTGACATCGCCGAGTCGGGCGCGATCTTCAACGAGTTCCTCGACGTCATCCCGAAGGGCCTGACGCAGAAGATCTTCGAACACGACGGCCAGTTCCTGAAGATCCCGCCCAGCTCCATCGCCGTGCGCTGCCTGCAGGAGCCGATGCCGCCGCTGTGGATCACCTCCGGCAACCCGGTCACCCTTGGCCGTGGCGTGCGCGAAAACCACAACCTCTTCGTCACCGCGCTGCTCAACGGCAACGACGCCATCACCGGTCTGCGCGAACGCCTTGATAAGGTCGCCGAGGAGAATGGCAAGGACCTGGACCGAGACGTGAAGTTCGGCTTCCTGCGCTGCGGCTTTGCCTCGGACAACAAGGCCGAGATCGACGCCTATCTCGACTGCGCCCGCTTCCAGCGGCGCATTTCGGAAAGCCTGAAGTTCCGCCGGGCGCAGAGCGATGACGGCTACATGGTTAAGGAAGTGCCGTCGGACACGGATCCGACATTCGACCAGTTGCGCCAGAATCTGCCCGTGGGCTCCGTCAACCAGGTCATCGACAAGCTGCTGACCGAGATCAGTATCCTGCGGCCCAAGCATATTGCCCTGCAGACCCAGCTCGGCGACTTCGATCAGAAGACCATGCTGCGCCAGATCGAACTGTGGGGCGACCGGATCATCCCGGCCATCCGCAAGGAGCTTGGTGAAACGAGCAGCAAGCTGGCCGTAGCGGCCTGAGGAGACCTGCCATGCGTATCCACCTGACCAATGCCGGTGCCATCACCCTGCGCGACCCGGCCGACTTCAAGCGGCTCGACGTGCTGATCGATCCGCAGCCTGGCGAGCGGCTGGAGCGCGCCATCGCCCGCATCGGGCGGCGCGAGGATGCGGGCCACGTCCGCCTGGCGCCGTCGGTGCTGCGCTTCCTGTCGGGGCATGCGGGCGATCCGGCATGGGAGGACGGCTTCTCCTCCATGGTGGGATACGCGGCGAAGCACGGCTGGGTGGACGAGCGCGGCGACATTCGCGCCCATCTCACCCTCAACGAGCAGGACGAAGTCGTCTCCGTGGACGATTTCAAGTTGGCCATGCGCGCGCTGCCGGCCGGCATCAGTGCCGTCACCACCGGCAGCGGCGAGGACGTTGCGGGCATCATCGTCTCCAGCCTGACGTCGGTGTCGGCCGAGCCGCCCATGGTTGGCTTCTTCGTCCAGAAGTCGGCCTCGGCGCACAGTGCGCTGATGCACGCTGGTCGGTTCGTGGCCAACGTGCTGGGCGAGGAACACCGCGCCATCATCGATACCTTTCTCAAGTCCCCGCAAGGACGCGACCGCTTTGCCTCGGGCCAATGGCGCGAAGGCGCACATGGCCTGCCGGTGCTGGATGACGCGCTCGCCAGCATCGAATGTGAGATCGTCTGCACGGAGGCACTGGGCACGCATGACCTGATCGTGGGCAAGATCCGGAAGACCACCTGCAATCAGGCCAGCCCGATCATCAACTTCAACGCCGGCACACACCGCATTGCGCCGGTTTCCGTCCAGTAGGGGCATGGCTGGTTAGAATTTCCGCACGCTTCCCGGTGCGGCTCCGATCATAGCCCCCATGCACGGGTCCTCGGCCCGCGGCGCGACCACGGGCGCCGCACACGCACGCAAAATAAAATACATCTGGAGACAAGCCATGCATCACTCGCCCGTCCGGCGGCGGACCTGCCTAGGTATCGCCGCGTTCCTCGCTTCGCACTCGTGGGCCGGTCCTGTTGCCGCCACCAGCGGCTGGCCCAGGCGGCCCATCCGTCTGGTGGTGCCCGGGCCGGCGGGCGCCGGCATGGACCTCTTTGCGCGCGTGATCGCCGCCCATCTTCAGAAGGCCCTGGGCCAGCCGGTAGTGGTGGACAACCGGCCGGGTGCCAACAGCCTGATCGGCACCGACATGGTTGCCAAGAGTGCCGCCGATGGTTACACCCTGCTGATCACGCCATCATCCGCCGTCGCGATCAATCCGGTTATCCAGCCAAAGATGCCGTATGACGCGCTGAAGGACCTGACCCCCGTCGCGCAGGTTGGCGCAGCCGGCGTTCTGCTGGTCGCCCATCCGTCCACCGGGTTCCGGAACCTGGCCGACATGGTGCGTTATGTGAAGGCGAATCCCGACAAGCTCGCATATGGATCGTGGGGCAACGGGTCGACCGGACATCTCATCATGGAAGCTATCAAGGCGCACTATGGCCTTTCGATGCAGCACGTGCCATACAAGGGCAGCGCCCAGCTCGTGACCGACCTGCTGTCGAAGAACATGCTGCTGGGGTTCACCGATATTGCCTCGCCCGTGCCGCACGTCCGCTCGGGCAAGCTGGTGGCCCTCGCCTGCACAGGCGCCGCTCGGGGACCGGCATTGCCCGAGGTGCCCACGCTGACCGAGCAGGGCTTTCCGTTCAACAAGGAAGGCTGGTATGGCTTGTTCGCGCCAGCCGGCACGCCGCCGGACATCGTGCAACGGCTCAATGCCGAGATCAACCGCATCCTCGCCAATGACGACGTGGTGCAAAAATACGCCCAGCAGAACATGCCGCGCCCGGCCACGAAGACCGTCGCCCAGTTTGCCGCGACCGTTAGTGAGGACGTCAGGGCCTGGCAAAAGCTGGCCAAGGGGGCCGGCTTGCAGATCGACTGAACGCCGGATGCGGTGACCGGGCGGACTACAGGCCGGTCGCCTCGCGCAATCCGAGACGACTCTCAAGCGCGTGCGCCATCGTTACAAGCCGCGGGCCGACGGTCCGCTGTATGGCGGCGAAGGCACCGGGCCGCGCCCGGACCCCGCAGTTGACCACGAACCATTGCGAATCGACTGGCCGGCAAAGCGGGACCGCGAACGCGAACACGTCGTGGCGCCATTCGGCACGGTTCGAACAATGACCCATCGTCTCCAGCTCGCGGCGCGCCTGCGCCAGCCGAGGTTCGGCGCGGCCAAAGGCGTCTGCGTCCTCCAGCCGCAACCGGTTCAGGACCGGGTCCCGCAGCGCGGCCGGGACGCGGCACAGCCAGGCCTTGCCGATCGCGGTCGTCAGCATCGGGAGTGCGGCGCCGATGTCTGGCGTCACCACGAGATCGTCTGTGGAGCGCGACGTTTCCACGTAGATCATCTGCGTGCGGTCGCGAATGCCAAGCGAAACGGCGCCACCCACCTCACTGGCCAGCCGCTCCATCAACGGCCGTGCCACCTGCCGGATCTGCATACTTGCCAGCAGCGGGTAGGCTGGCGCCAGCACCGGTGCGCCCAAGCGGTACTTGCCAAGGGAGGCTTCGTGCCGCAGGTAACCCAGCACCACCAGCGTGTGGGTCAGCCGCGCGATGGTCGGCTTTGACAAGCCCGTGCGCTGGACAAAGTCCCTGTTTCCGAGCAGCACTTCGCCCGGACGGTAGGCGAGCAGGATATCGATGCCGTGCGCCAGCGTCGCGGCGAACTGACGGTCCGCGTCGTTCTCGTCATCCGCTGTCATGCCAGCAGCCTTTCCACTTCGGCCACCAGGTCGACCAGCCGCGGCCCCATCTCGCGATCGAGCCTGGCAGGCGTCATCCGCGCCACGGGCACGCCGCAATTGAATACCAGAATCTCGCCGTCGACGGGATAGCGCATGGGCACGGCGACGGCGTGGACATCGCTGAGCCAGTCGCCGCGCGAGCGGGTGAAGCCAAGCGTCGCGAGATCGTCGATGGCGGCCGGAATGGCCTCGGCATGGCGCCGCCAGTCATCGGGCAGGGCGTGGCGCAAGGCATTGAGGACGGACGCCCGCGCTTCCGGAGGCGACTGTGCCAGCCAGGCCCTTCCCATTGCGGAAGCCAGCATGGGCAGCGACGCGCCAATGTCGGGCCGGAACGCGATGGCCTCGTGGCCACGGCTGGTCTCCACATAGACCATATGCAGGCGGTCGTGCAGCCCGAGCGAGACGGAGCCGCGCATGCGGTCGGACAACACCTGCATCAAGGGCCGCGCGACCTGCCGCACGCGCAGGCTCGCCAGCAACGGATAGCCCAGCGACAGCGCGGTCGAGCCGAGGCGGTAACGGCGCAATGGCGCGTCATGCAGCAGCAGGCCCCGCGCGGCCAGCGTATAGGTCAGGCGGCTGATGGTGGCCTTCGACAGCCCGGTGCGTTCGGCCAGTTCCTTGTTGCTCAGCACAGTCTCCCCGAAGCGGAAGCACTGCAAGACCGAGAGACCATGGGCGAGCGTCGTCGCGAAAGCCGGGTCGGGGTGATGATGGGGCGCTTTGGGGGCTGGCATGGCTGTGTCGTGCTCTGGCCCACAGTATGCGCTACAGCAGCGTTTCTGTTCAAGATAGCGAAACACCACCCACCATGGCGATTGGCGGTGCCGGCATGACAACGGAGGAAATGGTGCTGACCGCGATCGAGCTGTCGCAATGCTCCGTGGCATACCCGGCGCGAGTCGGCACCAACAGGGGCATCGGCTCCGAAGCCCTCGTGGCTGACGGCACGCGCGCGCAGAAGGCCCCTACCTGTCTGCGCTGGCCAGGGGCCACTGGCCGCGAAGCTTCACTGCGCTCTTACCCCCAGGGGGCCATTTCCTGCCGAGCCAGTTCGGCAAGAATCTCTTCCCCATGCTGCCCCAACTCGGGCAGCGCGGCGTCATGCGGCGTCGCATGGTCAATGGTCAATGGCAGCGCAGGCATGCGGAGTAGCCGGTTGCCTGGCGACGGGACGCGGACCAGCCGCTCCGGCGCGGTGGCTGCCGCGCGGTCCATGGCATTGCCAAGTTCCCGAACGACACCGCATACCACGCCGGCCTTATTGAGCCGGGTGCAGGCGTCCTCGACAGAGAGATCCGCAAGCATCCCGGCCAGCTCCTCGAGCAAGCCCGTCCGATTGGCAACGCGCGAGGCATTGTCGTGAAAGCGTGGGTCCTGCGCCAGCCCGGGCCGCCCCAAGCAAGCGCACAGGCGTTCGAAGTGCTCCTGCAGATAGGCAGAAACGACAATCTTCCCGTCGGCGGCGGCAACGACGTCGGCTGCCGGCGCCAGGGTCGCCTGCCCGTTGCCGCAGCGTGACGGCGGCGCGTCGAGCAACTGATGCTCAGCCCATTGCTGGCTCAGCGCGTCGGCCGCCACGTCGATCAACGACACCGTGACATGGGCGCCCTGCCCCGTGATGCCCCGCCGCACCAACGCCGCAAGCACGCCGGTGGCGAGCGTGCGGCCGGCCAATACGTCGACGACCGTGAAACCCACCCGCGTCGGATCGGCGTGGGCGTCGCCGTTCATGCTCATCATGCCGCTTTCGGCCTGGGCGGCTATATCCAGCCCAAGGCGTGCCGCGGCCGGTCCGCTGTGGCCGAACCCGCTGACCGAGCCGTAGATCAGCCGCGGATACCGCTCACGCAAGTCCGCAGCGCCGAGCCCATACTTCTCCATCACACCCGGCCGCGCATTCTGCAGCAGTACATCGGCGCTGCGCACCAGGTCCAGCGCGACGCCGCGGTCCTCGGCACGGCGCAGGTCCAGCACGATGGAACGCTTGCCCCGGTT
The DNA here is from genome assembly GCF_050271075.1 of Cupriavidus sp. H39. NCBI lineage: Bacteria > Pseudomonadati > Pseudomonadota > Betaproteobacteria > Burkholderiales > Burkholderiaceae > Cupriavidus > Cupriavidus sp. H39. The sequence continues at coordinate 1,774,878 of NZ_CP189846.1, read as the reverse complement.
GTACGCCGAGAACATTGGTCCGCAGTTGTCGGCCTGCCAGCCGGAGCGCCGGCTGGCGTCGCCGCCCGGCGGCTCGATCTTGATGACATTGGCCCTGAGGTCCGCCAGGATCTGGCCGGCCGAAGGCGCGGCGATAAACTGGCCAAAGTCGAGGACGCGCAGCCCGTCCAGCATGGTTTCGCCATCGGCCGCCATGTTCGATGCTTGCATTGCTTCCATGCCTCCCATCACCCTTTCATTCCGGTTTGAGACCCGTGGCCTGCACAATGCGGCGCCAGGCCAGCGTATCGTCGGCCACCACACTCCTGAACTGAGCGGGTGTCAGCGCAGGCGCCACAGGCAGGTTGAGCGCAGCCAGGCGTTCACGCATGGCCGGCGTGGCGATCGCTCGCAATACTTCCTGGTTGATTCGATCCACCAACGCCGTCGGCGTGCCGGCCGGCGCGAACATGCCATACCAGCTTGTGGTCGGGAACGGATAACCCTGTTCGCCCATGGTCGGGACATCGGGGAACTGCGGCATCCGGGTGGTGCCGCTGACCGCGAGCGGTACCAGGCGTCCTGCCTTGACAAGCCCGATCTGCGAGCTCACGTCGACCCAGCCGACGGGCAGCGTACCGCTCTGGAGATCGGTGGCCACGGCTGCCGTTCCCTTGTACGGCGCATGAGTCATGGCGATACTGGCCTTCTTCAGGAAGGTCTCCATCGTCAGATGACCGCCGGAACCGATGCCCCACGAGCCATAGCTCAGTTGACCAGGCCGTCGCTTCGCATACTCGATAAGTTCCTTGAGGTTATGCACCGGCACCGTTGGCGATGCCACGAGCAGGTTACCGAAGCTGCCCACCTGGGCGATGGGCTCGAAGCTCTTGAGCGGATCCTGCGCGCGCTTGTAGAGGGACGGGTTGACGACCATGGCGCCGGCGTACGTGAACAGTAGCGTATAGCCGTCGGGCTTCGCATTGGCCACCGTTTCGCTGGCAATCAGGCCGTTGGCGCCGGGCTTGTTCTCCACCACGAACGGCTTGCCGAATACCCTGCCCAGGTGTTCAGCAAGTACCCGTGCCAGTGCGTCAGTACCACCGGCCGCCGCGCTGGCCACGATGACCCGCACCGGCCGGTCGGGCCATCCGCCCGTTCCATGCCCCCATGCTGCCGACCAGGCGGTTAGCGCCACCATCCCTGTCAGCCAGTGTCTTTGGGAAATCTTCATGCCTGTATCTCCAGCATACCAACCACGCGCAGCATGAACGAGGTCGATGGGGGTTCGAAGGCGATTCCTCGTTGCCCCCGCAAACAAAGGCTAGTCCGACAGCCCCGATGTGAGCGAGTGTTGTTTCGCCATCTTGAACGTAGAGCGGCCGGGCCGCCACGACATCCCGGCCACGCCGCTCATACCGGAGCAGCACATCAAGGAACTGGGAAGTGCCGTCGCGGGAGGCGGTATCCGACTTCGTTGAGAATTGAGTTCCGGCCGCGTGTGTCCGCCGTAGGGAAGCGCCAGAGCGAGAATTCACCTGTACCCCGCCATCCTGATGTTCTGCTGCATCGGTGTGTAAGAACACCGCCTTCGACGTGTTCCAGACGGCGGCCTTCGGCGTGATCGATACCTGTTCATCAATCTGCGCTGCGAACCGGCTCCGATGCTGCTCGGCTTTGTGTTGGGGCCGATGATGGAAGAAAAATTTCCGCCGTTTGGCTGCTGCTGTCGCGTGGTGACTTCAGCGTGTTCGTGACGCGTCCGCTGTCGATGGGCCTGCTGATCGCGGCGGCCGTCTTGGCTGTTGCACAGGATGCACGCTAAGAACCAGGCCACGGTTACCGCTTTCTCCCAATTTGGCTTGACTACAGTTGCCTTGCAAGCACTACCTCGTCAGACGAGTGTGGCGGGTGTTTTAGCGATCGGCAATGTTCGCTATGGCAACGTCGGTGCCGGTCAAGGTGTCGTTCCGGATCTAAAAGGCGTGTCGCGATAGCAGGTGCCGAGGGCACGGCCGTGGTGGCCCAGATTCTTCTTTTGCCAACTGGGAAAGGTGACCCGGCGACGAATGGAGTGGCGCATTTGCGTTTCCACTATTGCCGCAGCGTGCGACGGCGATGGTAGGGCGAAGAAGCCTGGTCTCTGGCTACTGTCACAAGTCCGAGTGGATGGATGGCGGTTGTACCTTGGGAGGAGCCGTACAGATTGCAGGGGTCGAAGGATCGTTCAGGGTCGGTAAGAGGCGGCCAGCCCGAGAAGCTTCGCCTGACAAGGCGAAGCCACCCGATGTTGCGGCGCACAATGTCGTCAGGTATGATGTCACTATTCCCACCTTCTGCGCACACCGGATTCCGCTAGAGGCATTCCGCCGCCTCGATTGCTCCGTGCGCCATTCCACGATTTCGTTCGCACCTCGACAGGCGTGATCAGCCGTCATGTCCGCGATGATCGTCGGCCAACCTGTCGAGGAGAGTGTATTGGTTAATCCAGTTCGCGACGATTCAGCATCCCGCACGATCGCGGTCACATCGAAGACCGGCCGTCGCTCTCCAAAAGGAAAGATCCAGGCTGTCGCAACACCGCTGGACATCGCGGCTATGGCGCGCCAGGACGAGGAGCGCCAAAGCCAGATGCGCACGCTGATCGCGCTTGGCCGCGAGCGCGGCTATCTCACCCACGCGGACATCAACGATCACCTGCCTGATAACTTTACGCAAACTGCTGCGATGGAGACAATCGTCAGCATGTTCAGCGACATGGGGGTGACCGTATGCGAGCAGGTGCCGGACACGGACACACTCCTGTTAAGCGACGCCGCGCCTGCCGCGGTATCCGACGTTCAGGCGGACGAGGAAGCGGAAGCTGCACTGTCGACCGTCGATTCCGAATTCGGCCGCACGACGGATCCGGTCCGGCTGTACATGCGCGAAATGGGCGCCAGTGAACTGCTGACTCGCGCTGGCGAGATCGAGATCGCAAAACGCATTGAAGACGGCTTGCAGGACATGATTCAGGCGATCGCCGCGTGTCCGTCAGTCGTGTCCACGATGCTTGCCGATGTGGACCGCATCGTTGCCGGCGAACTGCGTATCGACGAACTGGTCGATGGCATCAGCGATGACGGGAAACAAAGCGAAATAACGCTAGCGTCCGATGAAGTTCAAGTGGAAGCAGACGCTTCCGACGACGACCCGGATGGTGATGGCGCTGAAACGGACGCTGCGGATTCGGAGAAAGCGAACGCAGTCCGCCTCGAGCAACTCACGATCGACAGTCTTGCAATTTTCGCGCGCGTGCGGGCACTGTTCGAGCAGTTGCCGGACGCACCCGTTACCGGGAAAGCCCGTTCCGCAGCCGTGGCCCAACTGCGCTCGAAGATCCAGTGCGAACTGGCGCCGATCCGCTTTACGGCCAAGACTATCGACCGTCTGTGTGCCAGTGTGAACGAACAGGTTGCCGAAGTTCGTGCGATCGAGCGCAGCATCCTTGAGATCGCTGTCGACCGTTGCGGCATGCCACGCGAGGCGTTTGTCGAGTCGTTCCCGGGTCACGAGACCGACCTTGAATGGAGCGGCCACATGGCGGCGACTTCGCGGCAGTTTGGCGCGGCGCTCGAGCGACATCTGCCGGCCATTCAGGCCGGCCAGCAGAAACTCATCGACATCCAGGCCAGGGTCTCTCTTCCGCTCCAGCAACTCAAGCGGATCCACCGCCAGATGAATGCCGCGGAATTGAAAATGCGGCAGGCCAAGCGAGAGCTGATTGAAGCGAATCTTCGTCTTGTCATTTCAATTGCCAAGAAATACGTGAACCGCGGCATGCAGTTCCTGGATCTCATCCAGGAAGGCAATATCGGCCTGATGAAGGCGGTGGACAAGTTCGAATACCGGCGCGGCTGGAAGTTTTCGACGTACGCGACTTGGTGGGTCCGCCAGGCTGTCACGCGTGCGCTTGCCGATCAGGCGCGGACCATTCGTGTGCCGGTCCACATGATTGAGATGATCAACAAGCTGAATCGGATTTCGCGCGAATTCCTGCAACAGACGGGACAGGAAGCGCATCCCTCCGTCCTCGCCGAGCGCATGGAGATGTCCGAGGAAAAAGTGCGCAGTATCCTCAGAAGCGCGAGGCAACCCGTCTCGCTCGAGACCCCCGTGGGCGAAGACGCCGACGCGACGCTCGGCGACATGATCGAGGATGTCTCTGCGAGTTCACCGGCTGAGGCGGCGATTCACGCTAACATGCCCGCCGCGATCGATGAGGCACTCGACGGGTTATCGCCGCGCGAGGCCAAGGTCCTGCGGATGCGATTCGGGCTCAATACGACCTCTGACCGCACGCTTGAAGAGGTCAGCAAGCAGTTCGACGTGACCCGCGAGCGGATCCGTCAGATTGAGAGCAAGGCGATGCGCAAACTGATGCATCCCAGTCGCGCTGACAAGTTGAGGCCTTTTCTCGAGCGTTGAGCAAAGGCGGAGGGAGGCGCGCCCTCTTTCGACGTCCTGCCCCACAGCTGCAGCGATCACGCATCGGCCTGATCACCGTCCTGGCAGGACGCGTTCGCAGCGCAGAGAACTTACAGCGGTTTGATGCTCGCTGCCTGCTTCCCCTTGGGACCCTGCTTGACTTCAAAACTGACCTTCTGCCCCTCCTGAAGCGATTTGAAGCCGCTTCCCTGAACCTCGGAGAAGTGGGCGAACAGGTCATCGCCGCCGTCATCCGGCGTGATGAACCCAAAACCCTTCGCATCGTTAAACCACTTGACCGTACCTGTTGCCATGTTCTGAATGTTCCAAGAAAGACCAGATGTAGATGACGTCGCCGGCCCGCGCCGGACGTGCGGCTATCTTGTATCACAGGTGAGCCATTGCCGACAATCCAGTTTTTCGAGCGGCTCGGGCGAGCTGTGACGCCGGTGGGAACCTCGCCAGCAGGACATCGGCACAATTTGGCCGATGTCCCAGCCTTTACCGTGCTTGGCAATTGGCCAATGGCTACGAGCGTGCTATTTCGACCCGTTATCCATCGCTGCACAAAGAGCTGCTTGGCGCCGGCGGGCCGGTCGGTTGGAACTGCTGGGAACTGCATGAACCGCAATGCGGTACCTGCACGAGTTTCGTGGTACTAGCATTTGATGCCAAGGGTGTAGCATCTCCAACAGTAGGCCCAACTTACTTTGACGGCCGACTTCGCTTCTTTCTGGAGCACCTTGAACGCCCGGCCGCCACCGAAATCGAAGCTAATCCCTTAGGCACGGATTCAGAGCAGGCCGCAGCAGTTCCGTGAGCGCGATCGTTGCATGCATCCGGACCGAATCCGTCGATTTCTGCTTCCCAATTCCAAGCATGACCAGCCCTCTTCCCGGATTCGGTTCTTCAGCCCGGTGAAGTCGCTGTCGCTTGTCACGAGACAGAAGCTATCAAAGCGCCTAACCGACCGAACTGATTGCCGCGCTCGGGGTTGTTCGCGCATAGGGGAGTTCGAAGGCAGTGGCAGCCCCGCCTTTTGATGGCGCTTGGCCGGCGACTGTCGTAATTAGCCGACACTGCTGTGCGTTTCCCGCCGTTGCCGGTCATCGGTTGCTGGCGAGGTACGGACTGCGCTCCTAAGCTCAAACAGACTGCCCGCCAGCATGCTCTAAGGTCAGACAAGCAAAGAGTGAAGTTGTGGCTGGACCACCCAAGGCAAGAAAATGAGAAAAAGAGGAGAACAGCATGTCACTGAAAAGGATGGCCCTTGCGACTCTGCTGGGATGGCCGCTGGCAACCCTTGCGCAGTCAAGCGTCGCGCTGTACGGCGTCGTCGACGCCAACGTGGAATACGTCAACCACGCGGGCGTCGTGCCGACGGCCGCCAACGGATTCAACCCAGGACCGGGCAACGATGTCTACCGACTGACTTCCGGCGGACTTTCCGGCTCGCGCTGGGGCCTGCGTGGCAACGAAGACCTGGGCGGCGGCATCAAGGCTCTCTTCGTGCTGGAAAGCGGCTTCGGCCTCGACAACGGCCTGTCGCAGCAAAGCGGCCGCCTGTTCGGCCGCCAGGCATTCGTGGGCGTCCAGAGCGACCGCTTCGGCCAAGTCAGCCTGGGCCGGCAGTACACCTCGATGTTCGAGGCCCTGGCCAACTTCTCTCCAACCGGCTATGCCACGCAGTATGAGCCGGTCGTCATGCAGTCCGGCCCCAACTACCGCGAGGACAACACCATCAAGTACACCGGGAAGTTCGGGGGGCTGACGGCCCTCGCGCACTGGTCCTTCGGCGCCGGGGTGGCCCTGCCCGCCTCGGTAGGGTTCCCCATCCCAATCGGCGGGAATGGCGAAGTCCCGGGGCAGTTTCGACGCGACACCGCCTATGGCGGGGCACTGGCTTACACGTTCGGCCCGTTCGCCGCGACGGCCGGCTATGACCAGTGGAATCCCACCATCGGCACCGGCACCGGCACCATCAAGAAGGCCGTGGTGGGCGCCAGCTATGCGATCGGCCCCGCCAAGATCATGGGAGGCTACCGCTGGGGCCAGAACAAGAACGCGGCCGATGTCCTGATCCAGCGCGATGATTTCTACTGGGTCGGGGCCAACTACCAGGTCACACCGGCGCTCGCGCTCACGCTCGAGTACAACTACGACGACCTCAAGAACCTTTACGGCAACACGAGCGTGGCCAACCCGTGGCAGATCTCCTTCGTGGCCGACTACTCGCTGTCCAAACGCACCGATATCTACCTGACCACAGCCTATGCCAAGAACGCCGGGTTGATGCTCGAATCGCTGGCGACCTTCTTTGCCAACAGCCTGTCGCTAGGTAACAGCTATGTCCCCGGCAACGGACAGAGCAACATGTTCGGCGTCGCTTTAGGCGTCCGGCACAAGTTCTGAATGCGCTTGGGAACCGGCGAGGAGACCGCGCCAATTCGGGGCTGCCTTAGCGGGGCGACGCGGTTCTGCTCCGGCGATTGAGGGACACCATCGCTCAACGTGCGATCGGAACTGTTCATTGAGCATGGTCGTCCGGATTTGTAGCAGGCTGCGCGCGTGCCGCGGACGTCAGGCCAGCTGCTGCTGTTTGACGAAACGCTTGCTGACCACCGGGTTGACGACCGTCTCGACGAAGTCCGATGCAAAGGGCGCGCCGTGGCGAGAGCGGTCACCGTAGTTCATGTGCCTGACCGGTGGTCCCCAGCCGGAATCGTAACTATCGTGGCTTGCGGTGCGATAGGTTCATGGATGGTCAGACGTGAGCGGCACGTGTTGGCTGCAAGGCAATTGACGGCTTCGGGGATGGGCGTCGAAATCCAACTTCACGATGAAGATCCGTCGACACCGTCGGATGTCCCATATGGGTCCGGAAGAAGTCTTGGGAAGAATCTAAAAGCCACTGTCAGCTATTCGACCATGACCGATAGTCCCCGACGAACCCGATCTCGCTCCACTCCATCATCAACAGGCCACTCGGCTGCGATACGGGCTCAGAGTTCGCCCTCGATTTTGCGTCATACCGGCGTGCCGGAGAAGTTAAGCGGCTGTCCTATCCGCCGCGTGCATGTAGATGATCGAATGGAAGGGACAATCCCCATTTAAAGTAGAAGAACGCCATTGCCCGGCATGATACGCGCATCGCCAGGCCGACATCTCGCGGGCCCCGTCTCAACTCAGCCCCCCCGTGTTGGATGCAACAGAGGTTGCCGGCCGACAATATTCGGTGCCGCCCTAAACAGCAATCGATAATACGGACTTGCCGATTTGCTGCCGTTGCTCGATCATCGCATGTGCCTGCTCCACATCGTCAAAGCCATAGCGGTTCGCGACAGGAATATGGATTTGCTTTGAGGCGAGCGCCGCGAAGATGTCATCCGCGCGTCGCTGTACCGTCTCAGGATCTGACATGTGGTCTGCCAATCGAGGACGGGTCAGGAACAAAGAGCCGCTCTCCCCCAGCTCCATGGGGTCCAGGTCGTCCACCGATCCAGAAACGTTGCCGTAGTTGATCACCAGCCCGCGCTTGCGTGTGGCGCGGAAGCTGTCGCGCAGTGTCGCTTTCCCCACCGAGTCGAATACCACATCAACACCGCGACCCTGCGTGGCCTCGCGTATTGCGTCGGCGAATCGGCCATGGTCATAGAGCATGGCGTGATCGGCGCCGAGGCGACGCGCCACGGCACACTTTTCCGGCGAACTGCCCGTCGCAAAAACAGTAACGCCGGCGGCCTTGGCCATCTGTACGAGCAATTGCCCGATGTTGCCGGAGGCGGCGTGCACCAGGCACGCCTGCCCGGCATGCAGCCTGGCCACCTCGTTAAGCAGATAGTGGGCGGTGCTGCCCTGGAAGAGACTGGCCGCCGCCTGATCGTAGGCGATGTCGTCGGGGAGCCGGACCGCGAGCCCCGCCGGCACCCGGGCGTACTCGGCATAGCTGCCCCATGCGATGCACCATGCCACCCGGTCGCCGGGCACGAAGCGGCTGACTTCGCTACCTACATGGACCACCTCGCCCGCTCCCTCCATGCCCAAGGTGCATGGTAGCCGCACTGGGTAGGTCGTCGACATCGCATATTTGCCCTGACGCGTATGTACATCCATGAAGTTGATGCCGGCGAAGGCGACTTTTACGACGATGTCGCAGGGGCCGGGCTTCGGTGCTGGTACTTCCCGGCGCTGCAAGACTTCGGGGCCGCCATAGCTCTCGATCATGATAGCTTTCATTTCGTTCTCGGAATTTTGGTTGTGTGTAAAGACAAGCGATGTCCAGTAAGTCAGCTCGGTTCGATTCCGCTGGAGCGGATCAATTGTTGCCAGCGGCTTCTTTCTGCCTTGACGTAAGCTGCAAATGCCTCTGGCGTCCCCCCGCCTGGCTCATTGCCCTGGGATAACAGGAGGGCTCGAATCTCTCGGTCCTCGAGCGCTTGATTGACGGTCATGTTGAGAACCTGGACGATGGACGTCGGCAGGCCAGCGGGGCCGACAAGCCCCTGCCAGTTCTCCACCTGAAATCCGGGGACGCCAGCCTCATTCATGGCTGGAACGCCCGGGAGCAATGGCGAACGCCCCTTGCTGGTAATCGCCAGAGAGCGCACCTTGCCCATACGTGTTGCCGGCAGCGCCGAGTACATCGGCTCAAACAGGAAATCAAGGCGGCCACCCAGTAGGTCGACCATGGCGCCGGCGCCGCCCTTGTAAGGGACATGTACCAAGTTGATGCCAGTCATGGACTTCAGCAATTCCCCGGAAAGATGATGCGCGCCGCCCGCTCCGCTGGAACCATAAGTCAGGCCTGTGGGACTAGCCTTGGCGGACCGTATCAAGTCGGCCACCGTTCTGTATGGTGAATCCTGCCTGACCAGCAGCAGCAGCGGGCCCCGCTCAATCAGCGCGATCATTGTCAGGTCCCTAGCTGGATCGAACGAGAGGTTCGCAAACAGCGAAGGATTGGTGCTCAATGGGCCAAGGTTTCCGATGCCAAGTACGTAGCCATCGGGCCTCGCCCGGGCCACGTATTGCGTACCGATGTTTCCCGCGCCGCCGGGCCGGTTTTCGACGACGACCGGTTGTGCCAAGGCAGTGCTCATGAAGCGGCCCACTTGGCGTGCCCGCAAGTCGGCGCTTCCGCCGGCGCTGTAGGCGACGACAAGGGAAATTGGCTTCGCGGGATAGCGTTCGGCGGCGCGCGCCACCGTTAGCGGGGAGGCGCCGAGCAAGGTTAAGGCGATGCGGTTGAAGTCTCTGCGATTCATAGGTTTCCTGCGTATGGTCGTAGGTGACCCATGAGCGCAATGGCCATGCCAAACGCCGAAGCAAAGCTAAACCTCCATGTAACCATCTGATCTGTAAAGAAAAATTAATGCCACCATGGCCGACCGCAGACAAACGAATTGAGTCACATTGAAACGCTACCGTTTTACTTTGAAACGACTAGATGAAACGCTAAACTTACTCGACCCGTTTCGCCACCCTGCCGCTCCTCATGGAAGAACCCACAAAGCCACGCCGGCCCGTGATCATTGGCGTCAGCGCCTACCAGCTCGCGGAGCACATCCGCGACGTGGGTGCGACGCTTCACGCGCGCGCGCAAGTGAGCGTGGTCGACGCGCATTTTGATGAGGCGCTCGCCGAGATTCAGCGTCGGCACGAATCGGGGCCGTGCGACGTCGTGGTTTCAGCCGGCGCAAATGCTGAATTCCTGCGTAGCCACTTGTCGATTCCGGTGGTCTCCGTACGCGTGGGCGGCCATGACGTGATGGCCGCTATCGTCCGGGCCAGGGCAATCTCCGAACGCATTGCCGTGGTGCTCCACCGCGATGCGGGTGATGACATGGCGAAGTTTGCGGAAGTGTTCGCTTTGCCAATTGCTTTTCGGTCGTACGAGTCTGCCCCGGACGTCCGCAACGTGATTGACGAGTTGCGGCGCCTGGACACGCGCGTGGTCGTGGGTGCGGGCGTTGTCATGCAGGCGGCAGCCGCAGCGGGTATGGCAGGCGTGTTCCTCTATTCCGTCGACTCGGTGCGACTTGCGCTGGAAGACGCTATCGCCCTGGCGAACGCGAAAGCGGTCGAGCGCTCGCGGTATGCGCTGCTGAACAGCGTCCTTTACCACCTTGACGATGGCGTTGTCGCGCTGGATGCCGCCGGCAGGCTGATCGCGGCCAATCCCGCAGCGGAGAAATTAGTTGGCAGTCCCCTCATCTCCTCTACCGGGGAAACGCTCTCGCTACCATTCCCTGCCTTGCGTCCAGGACGCGCCCTGTCAGATGGCGAGCATGACAGCGGCGCCGTTGAGGAGATTGACGGACGTACGGTAATTATCGATCGAGCGCCGCTGTACGAAGGGAATGTGCGTGTTGGCGCGGTACTGACACTTCGCCAGCCGACACGCGTCGAGAGGGCCTTTAACAGGCTCCGAACGCATCGGTACACGCACTCGCAAACGGCCAGATACAAGCTTGAGGACATCGTAGGCGCCTCGCCAGCCATGGCCGCCACCATTACCCGTTGCCGAGTTGCGGCCGAGCGCAGCGATGCTACCGTCCTGATCACGGGGCCAACCGGCGTCGGCAAGGAACTGCTTGCCCAAGGCCTGCATAACGCCAGCCGCCGACGGCGGCACCCGTTCCTGGCGGTCAATTGCGGCGCATTGCCTGAGACGCTGCTGGAGACGGAACTCTTTGGCTATGAAGAAGGCGCATTCACCGGCGCGCGGCGCAACGGTAAAGCGGGCTTATTCGAAGCCGCCAATGAAGGAACGGTCTTCCTCGACGAGGTGGCGGAGATGCCGTCGCTATTGCAAACGCGGCTGCTACGCGTCTTGCAGGAGCGAGAAGTAACGCGAGTTGGCGGTACCGACACCCTGCAGGTCAATGTCCGCATCGTTGCCGCCACGCATCAAGACCTGTGGGAGCGCGTGCGCGAAGGCGCCTTTCGGAAAGATCTCTTCTATCGCCTTAGCGTTCTGCGCGTCCAGGTGCCACCACTGTGCGAGCGCCCCGAGGACCGCGACGCTCTCGCAACGGCGCTGGTAAGTGCGGCGATGCGACGGGTGCAGCTCGCAGACTTGCTTGACGCTGTTCTGCCTGCCGCCCTGATCGTCGCCAGACAACATGACTGGCCAGGTAATGTTCGCGAGCTTGAGAACTTCGCCGAGCGTGTTGCCATGGCTTGTCTCGAAGCCGGCACGGCAGTTCCAGCAAGACAACTGGACGCGCTTCTCGACCGTGATCCGGACCACTACGATTCACTGGCCCCTATGCCTGGGCCGCCCGACACCACGCTCTCTGGCATGACCATCGCCAATGTGAAGGAGATTCTCAAGGAGTGTGGAGGAAACCGTACCGAGGCCGCAAAACGCTTGGGTATTGGTCGCTCCACCCTCTGGCGCCTCCTCAAAAATTAGCGATTGCTCAACAATTTGCTCTGTGCAGCGGGGCCACGCGGCCGCTATGGCGATCAGCGAGTAATCAGACACCGTTGACCAAACGGCCGCTAGGCGGCCGCACCGTTTGCTAGCATCGCCCATTTCCCTGGTTTCATCATCATGAAATTATGGAAATGACACCACCCGACGGCCCCGCCAGGCTCTGCAAGAATTTTTATTAGGGTTTATACCCACTCTCGTCTCCTCCCTACCACCGAAGGGATTCCAGCCCGCGCTCGCAGCGGGCTTTTCTTCTTTATGCGCCAGGCATGGCGCGCAGCGCAGTAACTCCTGGCGCTGTCTGACCGGCTGTGGTGGCCGGTTGGACGACTTGGGGTTGAAAGTCCTCTACACACCCGGCATGCATCGACATTCGCCGAATTCAGGACTCCCAACAACGCGCCCGCGGTCGCGTGTCGGCCTCCACAGACGAACTGTGCTCATCCTGCAGACGATCGTGCATCGTCTCGCAGCGGATCAACATCATTGTCGGAGGTTCCTCATCCGCATCGGCTACGGCTGTCTCTGCGGCACTGCGCAGATATACTTGGCGGGAGACAATGGCGACGATCACGATGATGGCGCCGACGCAGAAGGCCTGGGCCACAAATTGAAGGTATCGTGCCATGGAAATCGCACCGGATAGCAGGAGGTAATTTGGTGGCGAGACTACACGAAGATGCTACGCGACTGTGCTACGCCTGTTGCAGGATTGACACCGCCCTGCTTTCGCCGTAGCGAGGCCGGACGGCGCCTTCCGTAACACCACACTGGGCTTGATGAGCATGCCAAAGACGATCGCGCCCCTACCGCGCGGCCACTACTGGGCCACGCCGCACGCACCCTTCCCACTGGACGGTCCAAACGGCCATGACGAAGTGTTCCCTGGCGCCCACTGCGTCAGCGACGGAAAATGGGTCACCTTTCATAAGAACGGGGAAGAGGTTTGGGCGTGCAATGCCATGTATGCCGCGGCCCATTTCGACCTCGCTCCAGTTCCTAGCGCCTGCGCGTCGAAAGCCGACTGAGGTGCCGGTGATGAAGGCAGACCTCTGCCCTCTCCCCCGCGACCAAACACACCCCAGTGTGCGGGCAATTTTTTCGCTGTACGGGCGCTATGTCGAATGTGCCGTGACAGACTTTCCGGGGGTGAAAACCCTCGCCGACTGGCTACTCAGATTGCCAGACTGTACGGCGTTAGGATCAACACCGTTTGCGTCAGGCTTTGCGCCGAAAGGGTGGTCAAATACTCCGAAGAAGACTTCGGTGGATTCTTCAAGGATGCACGGTGTTCGGCCACTGCCGCCAGGACCTTCCCTTCCCCTGCATTCAGATCAAAGAGGTCCACTACGAAATCGTCCGAGTGGCCGCACGTCGACAACGGGTCGGTAAGAAGCGGCCAGCACGAGCAGCCTCGCCTGGCGGGCGCAGGGAAATTCGCGACAGCTTGGTCGACGGTGAGCGCGCTCCGGCTGATGACAGAAGCGCAATTATGTCTAAAGATTGGATGGACCTAACGCATGCGAGCGCGACCGCCGGAGTCGGTCCGGACACCGCTCGTGGCCGTGTGCCGTCACACGGCCATGACAATGGAGTCGCACCGCCCGCGGGGGCCACCACCCCTTTAAAGTACCTTAACAGCCACTCGCGGGGCAAGTTGATTTACGCTGATGTGTAGCACTCTCTCCGACTCCCTCACAGCGGTTGGCATTCGCCCCTTCGTTGCATACGCCTTCCGGGGATCTCCGGTCTAGAATTGCTGATGAGATCAGCACACGCCTGTCCGACAGCCATGCATGTAGGATCGTCGGCAGGTGGCCAAACGTAGCAGCCAGGGGGAGCGATGGTGTCGGCAGTGAGCTCCGGCATGCGTCTTGGACACTATGCAATCGCGGCTGGAGTCGTCTTCGTCGGCCTGATTATCTTCGGGCTCTTGGCAGACATCCTTGTCGAATGGCTGTGGTTTTCCTCGATCGGCTACGCCAGCGTTTTCCGGGTCGTCCTTTCCGCTCAGGCGCTGCTGTTTATTGCCGTGTTTGCGATCTCGGCAGGCACCATATGGTTGGCAGGGTGGCTGGCGCATCAGTTTGCAGGGAGCTCTCATGCCCTGGCCTCGCACGGCTTTCTTTCCGGAAGGCCACAATTCATTGGCGAGCCCGGCGACCTCATGGCGCGCATTCCCTGGGGAGCCAGCATTGCCGGGGCCGCTCTGCTCCTCGGACTGGTCATCGCAGGGAGCAAAATCCCCCAGTGGGACATGGCCCTTCGCTTCCTGCATCAAGTGCCTTTCGGCGAGCCGGACCCGATCTTCGGCAAGGACATCGGCTTCTATCTCTTCTCTTTGCCCGCCTATATTGCGCTGAAGAACTGGCTGCAACTACTGCTGCTCTGCAGTACGGCCATTTCAGGCGTGATCTATGGGGTGCGCGGCGACATCGCGCTCGCGCCGCTGACCCCGCGGCTCTCTCCCGCCGCTGCGGCTCATGGCTCTGTACTTCTTGGCCTGTTCTTCGTGCTGAAGGCCTGGTCCTATTGGCTCGATCGCTATCTTCTGCTTTACGGCGATAACGGCGTCGTGGTTGGCGCAAGCTATACCGACATACACGTCGAGCTGCCGGTCCTTTGGCTGCTTATTGGACTTGCCATTGCTGCAGCCTTCGGATCGTTCGCCAATGTACGCCTGCGCGACTATCGAGTCCCCGCCGTCGCGGCCCTCCTGGTGTTTGGCGGCTCATTTCTGCTTGCCACGATCTACCCGGCGCTGTTCCAGCGATTCTATGTCAAGCCAAGCGAGCTGGAACTGGAAGCCCCTTATATCGCGCAAAATATCGCACTCACCCGGAGGGCCTATGGCCTTGAGCAAATCACGGTCAAGCCATTCCCGGTCGAGCAGGGGCTGAATCTCGGCTCGATCCAGTCCAATCGCGCGACCATCGACAATGTCCGCCTGTGGGATGTGGGGCCGCTGCTGGATACCTATGCACAGTTGCAGGAGATCAGGACCTACTACAAATTCCTCTCGTTGGACATCGACCGCTACCGGCTTGATATCGGCTACCGACAGGTGATGCTGTCCGCCCGTGAACTGGAGCAAGCGAAGCTTCCGGCGAATGCCAGGACCTGGGTGAACCTGCACCTGCTGTTCACCCATGGCAGCGGCATCGTGATGTCGCCGGTCAACGAGAAATCGACGGAAGGCCTGCCTTCCCTCTATCTGCGCGATATTCCACCGGTCGCCAGTGGCGGCCCGCTCATCCAGGAACCGCGCATCTACTTCGGTGAAGGCCGTCACGACTATGTCGTCGTGAACGGCAATGTGCCGGAATTCGACTACCCGACCGGAAAAAATAATACCTACACGGTCTACAAGGGGCGCGACGGCATTGCCATCGGCAGCATTGCGGAGCGCACCCTCTTCGCCTGGCAGTTCGGTGATCCCAACATCCTGCTTACCGGATACGTCACGGACAAAAGCCGGATCCTGATCCACCGCAACATCCAGGACCGGGTGCACACAATCGCCCCATTTCTGAGTCTGGACCAGGATCCATATATCGTCGCGAGCGGCGGGCGACTTTACTGGATGCAGGATGCCTATACCACCAGTCGCTGGTTCCCCTACGCCCAGCCAGGTTTCGGCGCCGATTCCAACTACATCCGCAATGCAGTCAAGGCGGTGATCGATGCGTATGACGGCACCGTCGATCTCTATGCCAGTGACCCAGTCGACCCGATCCTGCGAACGTACCAGCGCATCTTCCCCGGTATGTTCAAGCCTCTGGCAGCCATGCCGGCGGACCTGCAGCAGCATATCCGCTATCCCGAGGACCTGTTCCGGATCCAGGCGAAACTCTACGGCGCCTACCATATGGACGCGCCCGAAGTGTTCTACAACCGCGAAGATCTTTGGCAGTTCCCGCGGGCATTGGCCGGTATCGACAGCGGAAACGCCCCCGGCGCGCCAATGTCGCTCATGGCGCCTTACTACATGATCATGCAGCTCCCCGGTGAACCACAGGCCGAGTTCATCCTTATGTTGCCAATGGTGCCCAGTCAACGCGACAACATGATCGCCTGGCTAGCGGCACGTTGCGATCCGCCTGAGTATGGCAAGCTTGTCGTCTACGCTTTCCCCAAGGAAAAACTGGTCTACGGTCCCTTCCAGATCGAGGCGCGCATCCAGCAGAATACCGAGATCTCGCAACAGATCTCGCTGTGGAACCAAATGGGTTCCCGCGTCATCCGCGGCCACCTTCTGGTGGTGCCGATCGGGAACTCGATCCTGTATTTGTCGCCGCTCTACCTGCGCGCGGCGTCCGGCCAGTTGCCCGAACTGAAACGGGTCATCGGTGCCTATGGTGATCGTGTGGTGATGGAGAATACGTTGGACGAAACCATCGCGGCGCTCTTCAAGGAGGCCGGTCCCACGGCTTCACCTGCCGGTGGTTCAACGGACGCGCGCGCCCTAGACGCTCTCGCACATTATGGCCGCGCCATTGAGCACCTGAAGGCAGGAGACTGGAGCGGCTTCGGCTCAGAACTTGATGCACTCAAATCGCTGCTCGAAGAGATTGGTGCCGCGCGCCCCGAGGATCGAAGGTGACTTTCTCCTGGCGGGCCAAAGTCCCTTAGCGGCCATCAAGCGCCAATCGCTGGCGCTTTCGCTCAGACGTTCTGGCGTCGGCTCTGCCCCCTCACCAGCCATCCTGCGGTTCTCTATGAGCCTTAACCTAGTCGCCCGCCTCTTCAATCCCTAGGGCAGGCTCCTGCACACTTAATTGTTTGGCAGTTCACTGGATCCTCACGACGACCTTGCCCTTCGCGCGTCCCTGGGCCAGGTATTCAAGCGCTTCCTTCGCTTGCTCGAATGGAAAAACCTTGTCGATCACCGGACGAACGTGTTCCGACTCGAGGAGTCCACCAATTTCGGCGAGTTGGGCGCCGTCGGGGCGCACGAATAGAAACGAGTAAGTGACGTCCTGCTTTATTGCAAGGCGCATGATTTTTCGGCTCATCAAGCCGAACACGAACGTTAAAAAGAAATTCAGGCGTCGTGCGCGGGCGAAGGCGGCGTCCAACGGACCGATGAGCGAGACAATCTTGCTCCCTGGATTGAGAATGCCGACGGCTTTCTCGATCGCCTCGCCCCGCAGCGTACCGAGCACCACGTCGTAGCCGCGCAGCACTGTCTCGAAGTCTTCCTTCTTGTAATCAACCACCTCGTCTGCGCCCAGCGCGGTGACCAGTGGGACATTGCCCGTGCTGGTGGTCGTTCCTACCTTGGCACCAAGGTACTTTGCTAGCTGGATCGCGAACGTGCCGATACCGCCCGACCCCGCAGGGATGAACACCTTCTGGCCAGCTCGAACATTGGCGCGCTCCTTCAATGCTTGCCACGAGGTGAGGCCAACCATCGGAACGGAGGCGGCCTGCACAAAGTCGAGCTTGGCCGGCTTCGGTGCGGCAACGCTTTCCGGCACCGCTGCGAATTCGGCGATCGAGCCTCTGCCAAGATCGAAGAGGCTGGCAAAAACGGCATCGCCCGGCTTGAAGCGCGTCACGCGACTGCCGACCTCAACCACCACGCCTGCAAGATCGCTGCCTAGCGTGGCCGGTAATTCGAACTTCAGGATGGGCTTGAACGTGCCCGCCGGAATCATGTTGTCGATTGGGTTCAATCCCGCAGCGTGGACCTGCACCAGCAGTTCATCAGCCTTTAACGTTGGGCGCGGAACGTCGGCAAACTCGATCTCAGGCGACCTGCCATAGCGTTTGAATGTGAGTGCTTTCATGTTGCTCTAACCAATGTGGGGTGCTGCCAGGAACGCCAGCGCCTTCGACACGAAGTCGGCGTGGTATTGAAAGATGCCGCCGTGCCCGGCGTCTTCGTAGATGACCAACTGCGCATGGGGAATGCGGCGGGCCATGTCGCGACTCAGTGTGGTGGGCACCATGATGTCGTTGTCGCCATTGGCGATCAGGACCGGCATGCGCAGGGCGGCGAGATCCTGCGGCACCTGCTGGCCCCAAGCCTTAATCGCCTTGAGCTGCCGCAAGAAAGCGCGAGGTGTCGGTCCCCTGTCGCGATCGGCGTGGCGCTCCTTCAGCCTTTTCAGGAAGGCGCTTGCTGCCTGCCGGCCGTTGGCCGTGGCAGTGAAAAAGAGATAGGTCTTGGGGTCGCGTAGCGTCAGCAGGCCCTTGAGTATCAGCGGCCACGACACCGCACCGACACGATCGATGCCCTGACCGCCTGCGGGACCCGTGCCGGTAAGGATGAGCTTGCGCACCAGGCCCGGCGCCTTCAGGGCCACGTCCTGCGCCACGAAGCCGCCAAGCGAAAAGCCGAGCAGATTGACTTGATCGAAACCCATCGCGCGGATCACCGCGATGGTGTCGCGCGCCATCTCGTCCACGGTCGCTGGCGCGGTGCCGCCGGATAAACCGATTCCGCGATAGTCGATGGCAATAACGTGATGCTCGCTAGCCAGGCCATCTATGATGCGCGGATCGAAGTTGTCCAGCACGGCGCCCCAGTGGTTGAGCAGGACCAGCGGGACACCGCCATGCTGTCCCAGTTCGCGGTAAGCGAATGTGGTTCCACCCGCTTTGACGAGGTTAGTCTGAGCGTCGACATAAGACGTCTGCAGCGCTTTTAAGGTCATGGTCGCTTCTCGTCCGGGGGGGACGCCCCAGTCATTGTGGCGGTCAGGCTCCGGACCGATAGCGTTCGGCCGCCTGGGCTTGTCGAATGTCCGACATGAGCCCTTGACGCGCGCCATCCAAAGCGTCCCACCGCGCCGCCACGTGGAGCGGCGGGATAGTCACGAGTTCGCGGCGATCGAAGCCGACCAGTGCCGCATCAACCAGTTCGCCGACTTCCATCACCTCGGGAAGCGTATTGACGTCGATGCCGGAGCGCCCCCATATTTCCGTGCGGGTCGTTGCCGGGAGCACCGCCTGCACGTAGACGCCGCTGGGCGACAACTCGAGATTCAATCCCTGCGACAGGAACAGCACAAACGCCTTGGTGGCGCCGTAAATCGACATGCCGAACTCGGGCGCGAAACCTACCACCGAGCCGATGTTGACGATTGCGCCGGTACCCGACTGCACGAAGCGCGGAGCGACCGCGGCAGCGAGCCGCGTCAGCGCCGTGGTGTTGAGCATGATCACGCGTTCGATGGCCTCAGCGGTCTGCTGCACGAAGCCGCCCGACTGAGCCATCCCGGCGTTGTTGATCAGGATGCCTATGCGAGCGTCCTCGCGCAGACGAGTCTCGACCGCGGCTAGGTCGGCGGGCCGGGTAAGGTCGGCCTGCTGCACATCCACGGCCACACCACTTTCTTCACGCAGCCGAGCGGCCAGCGTGTCGAGGCGCGCCTTGTCGCGTGCAACCAGCACGAGATCGTGGCCGCGGCGCGCGAAGCGCTCTGCGTAGGTGGCGCCGATGCCGGAGGAGGCGCCGGTGATGAGAACAGTCGGAAGCGTGGTCATGAGTAATTTCCCCTTTTTCAAGAGCGGTTCGGATGCGGACGCAAGCAGCGCGCCTCAGGCGGTGATGGACGGGTAATCGGTGTAGCCCGCAGCGCCGCCACCATAGAGCGTGGCGAAGTCGGGCTGGGCCAGCGAGGCGCCGGCCTTCAGGCGTTCGACCAGGTCTGGGTTGCTGATGAAGGCTCGGCCGAAGGCGAACAGGTCTGCCTTGCCCTCGTTGAGCCTGGCGGTGGCGAGTTCCTGGTCGTAGCCGTTGTTGGCCAGGTAGGTTTGCCCGAAGCGGCGACGCAGCGCGTCGTAGTCAAACGGTGCGACGTCACGCGGGCCGCCGGTCGCGCCCTCGACTACATGCAGGTAGACGACGCCCAGCGCGCTGAGCTGCCCGGCGATGTAGTCGTACTGCGGCTGAGGATCGCTGCTCGAAATGCCATTTGCTGGGGACACAGGCGAGATGCGCACACCGGTGCGATCGGCGCCGATTTCTTCCACCACTGCCGCGACGACTTCCAATAGCAGGCGCGCACGTTTCTCGATCGAGCCGCCGTAGGCGTCAGTGCGCTGGTTGGCCCCGTCTTTGATGAACTGCTCCAGCAGGTAGCCGTTGGCACCGTGGATCTCCACGCCGTCGAAGCCGGCGGCCATGGCATTGGCCGCGGCTCGACGAAAGTCGGCAACGATGCCCGGCAATTCGTTGAGTTCAAGGGCCCGCGGCGGCGACACGTCGACAAAACCGTTGTTGACAAAGGTCTTCGTCGCCGCGCGGATGGCCGAAGGCGCGACCGGCGCCGTGCCGCCAGGCTGGACATCGACGTGCGAAACACGGCCAACGTGCCAGAGTTGCGCGAAGATGCGGCCGCCCTTGGCATGCACAGCCTCGGTGACCTTGCGCCAGCCGGCGATTTGCTTCGGTGTGTACAGGCCCGGGGTGTTTTGATAGCCCTGAGCCTGGGCTGACACTTGAGTGGCCTCCGTGATGATCAGGCCGGCCGACGCGCGCTGGGCGTAGTAGGTGGCGGCCAGTTCGCTGGGCACCAGCCCCGCGCCTGCGCGATTGCGGGTCAGTGGTGCCATGACAAAACGGTTGGCAAGGGTCAGGCGACCAAGGGTGTAGGGCTCAAAAAGCGTCTTGTCGGTCATGTTGCATCACCTTGGTGTTGGAAAGTTTCACAATGATGATGGTCATAATCTTAACTGTCAAGGTTTTGATGATGATTGACATCAATGTACAATGGAGCCTTCGCAGAGATGAAACCCATCGTGGTCAGCAAATGAAGATCACCAAGGCACAGGCACAGGCCAACCGGGAGCACGTTGTCGCGACGGCGTCGAAGATGTTTCGGGAACGCGGCTACGACGGGGTTGGCGTTGCCGATCTGATGGCCGCCGCCGGCTTCACCCACGGCGGCTTTTACAGACAGTTCCGCTCCAAGGCCGACCTGATGGCGGAATCGGCGGCCTGCGGCATCGCGCAAACGGTGGCACTAAGCGCGGGGGTAAGCGCGACAGAGTTCGTGCGGTATTACCTTTCTCGCGAGCACCGCGACACCCGCGCGACCGGTTGCACGATGGCCGCACTAGGCGGGGATGCCGCGCGTCAGCCAGAAGAGGTTCGGACCGCGTTCGCGGCCGGCATTGAAAGCCTGCTGGCTGCGCTGAGGGCCGAGGACACTGTTTCGGACGAAGCCGATCCGGGTCGGGCGCGAGCGCGGTCCCTCGACACCCTGGCGCACGCGGTGGGCGCCCTCGTCATGTCGCGGGCCTGTCCGGACGACTCGCCGCTGGCCGACGAAATCCTGGCGGTTTGCCGCGAGGCGATCCTCGCGTCACTGAGCGCATCCACGACAGCAAGCACGCCTTCGCAAGACGGGCGTACTTCTGGCATTGAGCAACCGGCCGATCGCCAGAAAACCAGCGGGGGCAGCGCAACCTCACCGCCAGAACGATAAAGAAGGCCAAATAGGCGGGCACAACCCGCGTAGAGATAACTCCATGGCAGGGCTGCGCAGTCCATCTGCATGAATCCGAGCAAGGCCGAGGCTGCGCCTGCTTTCTGCGCGAACGGCCGCGCTCTTGCGCTCCATCATCACCAGGCTGTAAGACAGGCTCTGCGCCAGCACCAGCCCGTCCAGCAAAATCACCATCAGCCGCGCGAACAGCGTGCGCGGCCATGCCGGCAGCTTGCGCGCGCGCCCGCTCATGCGCGCTCCTCGCGGATTTCAACCGTGGCGCTGAACACATAGCCGCCGTTGCGCACGGTCTTGATGTAGCGCGGCTCGCGCGCATCGTCGCGCAGGCGCTGGCGCAGGCGGCTCACCAGCAGGTCGATCGAGCGCTCGAATAGTTCGGCGTCGCGGCCCTGGGTCAGGTTCAGCAACTGGTCGCGCGTCAGCACGCGCTGCGGATGATCGACGAAGACCCGCAGCAGGCGGTATTCCGCGCCGCTGAGCGCGACGATCACGTCCTGCTCGTCGAGCAGGTGGCGCGCGTTGGTGTCGAGCCGCCACGGCCCGAACGCCAGCATGGTGGCCGCCTCGGTGACCTGCAGGTTGGGCGGCAGCATGCGCGTGCGCCGCAGCACCGAGCGGATCCGCGCCAGCAGTTCGCGCGCGGCGAACGGCTTGACCAGGTAGTCGTCGGCACCCATCTCCAGCCCCAGGATGCGGTCGGCTTCCTCGTTGCGGGCGGTCAGCATCAGCACCGGCAGGTTGCGCCGCTCGCCCGCGCGCAGGTCGCGGCACAGCGCCAGGCCATCTTCGCCGGGCAGCATCAGGTCCAGCACCACCAGGTCCACCGAGCCCTTGTCCAGCGCCGCGCGCATCTCGCGCCCGTTGGCGGCCAGCGACACGCGCATGCCGCTGCGTTCAAGGTAGGCGGCAACCAGTTCGCGGATTTCGCGGTCGTCGTCGACGATAAGGATATGGTCCTGCGCGGTCATGGAGGGTCCCGGAATCGAAGAAGGAAATGGGGGGCGGCCGGCGCCGGCAATGGCCGGCGCGTGGCCCGGTGCCGCAATTATGCGGCGCTGCCGGCGCGCTTTGTATCGCTGTGTATCCGCGCCGGCGCCGGACAAGAAACATTGCACGCCGGGCCGGATGCGGAAACACCGCGGATACGCCAGCGCGGTGCAATGCAGCCATACCAATCCGGGAGTCCACCAACATGATCGATGCCTACCTTGCCTTTGCCGCCGGCGTGCTGACCATAGCGTCGCCGTGCGTGCTGCCCGTGCTGCCGATGCTGCTGGGCGCGTCGCTGGGCGAAACCAGCCGCCTGCGCCCGCTGGCGATCGCACTGGGTTTCGTGTCCGCCTTTTCCGCGCTGGGCATCGTCTTCGGCGCGCTCTCCAGCGCCTTCAGCGACGCGCCGGGCGTGGTCCGCAACGTGGCCATCGCGCTCTTGTTCGCCGCCGGGCTGGCACGCCTGTGGCCGGCCGGCTTCGGACGGCTGGCGGCGCCGTTCGCTGGGCTGGCCGACCGCGCCGCCGGCGCCGGCAGCCGCGCCGGCAACGGCCTGGCGGGCGGCTTTGTGCTGGGCATGACGCTGGGCGCGGTGTGGACCCCATGCGCGGGGCCGGTGCTGGCCTCGATCCTGGCGCTGGTGGCCAAGGCGCAGGACCTGCACCGCGCCGCCGGCCTGCTGGCCCTGTTTGCCGCCGGCGCAGCCGTGCCGATGCTGGGCATCGCCTACGGCGGCCAGTTCGCCACCACCCACGTGCGCCGGCTGGCACGCCATACGCCGCGGCTGCAACAGGCCTTTGGCGTGCTGGTGGTGGCCACCGCCATCGCCATGTACTTCCAGTACGACACCCTCGCCGTCGCCTGGCTGACCTCACTTTTCCCCGCCACTCAACCTGGAGCCTGAACCATGCCCCGCATCCTTCGCACCCTGTTCGCCGCGACCGCCTTTGCCACCTTTGCCGCCGCCCCCTTCGCCATCCAATCCGCCACCGCCGCCCCCGCCGACTATGGCAAGGCACCTGAATTCACCGGCGTCGGCAAGTGGCTGAACTCTGAACCGCTGACCATTGCCGGGCTGCGCGGCAAGGTCGTGCTGGTCGACTTCTGGACCTACAGCTGCATCAACTGCATCAACACGCTGCCGCATGTGCGCAAGTGGTACGACAAATACCACGACCAGGGGCTGGTCGTGGTGGGCGTCCATACCCCGGAGTTCGCGTTCGAGAAGTCCACCAGCAACGTCCAGGCCGCGCTCAAGCGTTTCGACATCCGCTACCCGGTGGCGCAGGACAACGCCTATGCCACCTGGAACGCCTGGCACAACCAGTACTGGCCCGCGCTGTACCTGGTCGATGCCAACGGCAACGTGGTCTACCAGCACTTTGGCGAAGGCCAGTACGCCGAGACCGAGGCAGCGATCCAGAAAGCCCTGGCGCAGCGCCGCTGACCCACGCGAAAGCCGCCTCCCGGGCGCCTGTCGGGGCGCCCGCCTTGTCTTCCGGCGCATGGGAGTTGATACAAATTGTATGCAATCTTTGTATCACGGTTCGCTGATCCCTGTTATTCTTGCACGCCTGTTGAGGCGGGATGCATAGCCTGCCCGCCTCGCTCGCGGAGCCATCGCCTCTGGCCCGCGAGCGTGCACGAGGACGCCGGGCTCCCCGCCCGGCGCCAGAAGAACAAGACCGCCCGGAACATCCGGGCAGACGACAGGAGACTCGAATGGCGCCCTTGCTGTTCCAGGTGGAAGACCGCCCCCCACGGCTCACAACGTTCTTGCTTGCGCTCCAGCACCTGCTGGCCGCGCTTGGCGGCATCATTGCGGTGCCGCTGGTCATCGGCGGCGCGCTGCGGTTGCCGTCCGACCAGGTGGTGGCGCTGGTCAATGCCGCGCTGCTGGGCTCGGGCATCGTCACCATCATCCAGTGCAAGGGCGTGGGCCCGGTCGGCATCCGCATGCCGTGCGTGATGGGCACCAGCTTCGCCTTTGTTGGCGCGGCCGTCAGCGTGGGCGTCGAGCACGGCGTGGCCGGCATCCTGGGTTCGGCGCTGGCGGGCTCGCTGGTGATGATCCTGGGGAGTTTCTTCATGCCGGCGATCCGCAAGCTGTTTCCGCATACGGTCACCAGCGTGGTCGTCACCATGATCGGCCTGTCGCTGATTCCGGTGGCGATCGACTGGGCCGCCGGTGGCCAGGGCAGCAGCCGCTATGGCGCGCCTGGCAACCTGGCGATTGCCGTCGCCGTGCTGGCGCTGGTGGTGGCGGTGGTCCAGTGGGGCAAGGGCATGCTGTCGGCCTCGGCCATCGTGGTCGGCATCGCCGGCGGCTACCTGCTGTGCCTGGCGCTCGGACTGGTCGACTTCACCCAATTCCACAAGGCGCCGGTGTTCGCGGTGCCGCAGCCGCTGCACTTCGGCATGTCGTTCCCGGTCTCGGGCATCGTCGCCATGTCGATCGCCTTCCTGGTGACCATCGTCGAATCGACGGGTACGTTCATGGCGCTGGGCTCGGCCACGCAGCGGCCGGTCTCGGGCAAATGCCTGTCGCGCGGCATCCTGTGCGACGGCTTTGGCTCGGCCTTCGCGGCGCTGGTGTGCAGCCCGCCGCTGTCCACCTTCGCGCAGAACGTCGGCGTGGTGTCGCTGACCGGCGTGGCCAGCCGCCATGTGGTGGCGCTGACCGGCGTGATGCTGTTGCTGGCCGGGCTGTTTCCGGTGCTGGGCGCGCTGGTGGTGACGATCCCGCAGCCGGTGCTTGGCGGCGCCGGTCTGATGATGTTCGCGATGATCGTTTCGGGCGGCATCCAGATGCTCAGCACGGTGCGGTTCACGCAGCGCAATACGCTGATCGTGGCGGTGTCGATCGGCTGCGGCCTGGCCGTGACCTTCCGCCCGGAACTGCTGTCGAAGCTGCCGGCCTTTGTCCATGAGGTCTTCGGCTCGGGCATCACGGTGGGCTCGCTGTCGGCGGTGATCCTGAACCTGCTGCTGCCCGGCGGCAAGGAAGCCGCCGCGGACGAAGCCGGCCACGGCACGGTTGGCGAAGCGGCCTGAACCGCAAGCCCCCGGCGCTAGTGCGCGCCGGCGGGCACCGACGGCCTGAGCAGCGGATAAGGATTGATCGCCCCGCCTGCCGTGTAGATGCCATAGTGCAGGTGCGGCGGCGTGCCCCGCGCATTGCCGCTGGTGCCCACATAACCCAGCACCATGCCGGCGGCGATGATGTCGCCGGCGCGCACGGCGGCGTAGTCATCAAGATGGGCGTAGTAGTGCAGCTGGCGTCCGGGCCCCATCACCCACACGACTTTCCCGCCAAGGTCATTGGTCCCCACGCGCGTGACGATGCCTTCGGTGGCGGACACCACTTCACGGCCGCGCGGCGCGAAGATGTCGATGCCCTCATGCTTGCGCCCGCCTGCGCGCGCGCCGTGCCAGGTATCGCGCAGCGCCCGGGAAGCCACGCCCGTGACCGGGACCGGCAGCGCCGCCGGCGCGGGCCACGCTGACAGGCGCACCGCGTAGATGGCACGCTCCACCTGCGGCTGCAGCCAGAGCCAGGCAAGCCAGGCCATGACGAGCCATGCCGCCAGCCACGCCAGCCGGCGGAAAAACACAAGCAAAGGGTAGCAAGACGCGACGCGGCCATATGCCTTCGACGGCGGCTCGGCGCGCGAATTCCCGCTCACGCTGGCGCGCGATGGGCACTGCGCACCACGTCTCGCGGCACACCTGGCCGAACCATCGGCGCCGGGGCCAGTCATACCTGGACCGTTTTCATTTGCAACAGGAGAACCCATGGACTGTCCGGTGTGCCCGCAAACCCAGCTCGTGATGTCCGAACGCCAGGGCATCGAGATCGATTACTGCCCCAAATGCCGCGGCGTCTGGCTCGACCGCGGCGAACTCGACAAGATCCTGGAACGCTCGGCGGTGGCCGCCCCGGCGCAGCAAACCCCCATGCAACCATCGCCACAGCAGCAGGCACCGATGCACAGCGCACCGCCGCAACAGGGCTACCAGCGCGGCTACGATGACCGGGACCGCGACCGCCACTACGAGCGCGAGCAGAAGCACTATCGAAAAAAGAGCATCTGGCACGAGCTTTTCGACTAATCCGGCCACATACCTTAAAAAAAGGGCGACCGTGGTCGCCCTTTTTTCGTTTGCGGCCGCTACAGCCCAGCTGCCAGGCCGTCGCCGCGCGGATCGGCCGCTAGCGCCCGGCATCAAGCGCGACTGCGCGGCCGCCGCGCCGCTTCCGCGGCGGCATCGCGCAACGCCGGCGGCAGCGCGCGCAGCTCGGCCGTGAAGAAGGCACGTTCCGCGGGTCGCAGCGCGTGAAGCTGCCCGGCGAGCCGCTCCACCGCGGCGCAGGCGATGGCGGTGGCGCCTTGCTCATGGGTCAGGTACCAGGCCGATTCCAGCAGCAGGTTGGCCAGCTGCAGCGGCGCCAGCCGGACATGGCCGGCGTCGTGGTCTTCCAGGGCAAAGGCGGCCACGGCCGACCAGCGCACGAAGCCCCTGGCCGGCGCGAACGGCGCGTGGAACGGCCGCAGCGCGTCGACCGCGTCGGCCACCGAAAGCGGGCGCTGGCGGCGGAACACGGCCATGCTGTCGCTGGCGGTGGCCGGGCGGTCCAGCGGCGGCGCGTCAGGGCCGCAGCTGCCGCGCGCGATGCGCAGCAGGAAGATCGCGTTCCACGCCGTGCCGCCGCCGACGCCGAAGCGGTCGCAGATCCATTCCGACAGCCCCAGCCAGCGCATCGCCTGCCGCTGCACCGCACTGGCTGACAGGCTGCGCCCGGCATCGATCAGCCCATGGCGCCAGAACAGCCACAGGCACAGGCCGATATTGGCCGCGGCATGCTGCACGGCATCGACCGAGTCGGCCTCGTAAGCCGCCTGCAGCGCGCCAGAAAACGCGTCCAGCGCCCGCTGCGCCGCGCCGGCGGCGCCCGCATGCGCGGGACGCATGGCATCGGCCTTGTGCAGCAGCGCTTCGAGGTTCAGCACCTCGAAGCGCACGCGCGGGTTATAGCGCACCACCAGGCGCAGTTCGGCATCGGCGTGCAGGTGCTCCAGCCCGGCGCGCGCGCCCTCGCCGTCGCCGCGGGTATAGCGCTCCCAGGCGCGCACCACCTGCGCCATGGCCTGGAATGCCGGCGTTGCCGCACCGGCGTCAGCCGCATGCGCCAGCCGGTCGAAACGCCGCAGCGCGGCCCGGCTCTGGTCGAGCCGGCCGCAACGGCGCCAGGCCTGGCTTTCCTTGAGCAGCGACAAGGCCTGCTGGAAGCCGTCGCCGGCAAGCCGGCGCGCCGCGCCGAAGGATTCGGCCACGGCGAAGCCGTGGGCGCCGGCATGGCCATCCTGCGCGCTGCGCATGGCCTGGGTCAGTTCGCTCCAGAAGGCCATGTCGCGCATCACGTAGCCGGTGCCGTCCTGCTGCCCCGGCACCGCCGCCTGCGCGCCGGCATGGAAGCGGAGCAGCCGCGCCAGCCCGGCCGGGCCCAGCGTGCGCCCGTTGGCGACAAAGCGCAGCCGGCGCGCACTGGCCGCCGTCAGCCAGAACGGCCCGCGGCTGCGATGCGCCGGGTTGGCCGCGGCCGGATCGCGCGCGCGGTCCGCGCCCCACCCCACCGCAATGCCCCAGCGCCCGAAATCGGCAAACGCGCGCGACACCAGCATGCGCAGGTTGGCCGCCGCGGGAAACGCGCTGCGTAACGCGGCGGCGGTGACAACCCCCTCTGCGCTGCGATGCGCATGCCAGAGGCGCGCCAGCAGCCAGAGCGACTGGTAGCGCGCGGGCTGGCCCTCCACCTGGTAGGGCGACGACACATCGATATGGATCATGGCGGGCTGGGCAGGCATCGAACGCGCAGGGAGCATTGCGGGAATGCCCGCCATGTTACGCAAGTTACAGGGCGCGCGGTTGGCGCTGCGCACGCCCTCTCCTATGCTGCGCATCACGGTCCGGGCCCGGATTGTCATTCCCTTAACTTACTCCTGCACAACCATGACCTATCGTCTTGCCCGACTGCTGACGCCGGTGGCCTTCGGCCTCAGCCTGCTTGCCGCCCACCTGCCCGCGCTGGCCGCGCCCAAGGAAGTGCCGCTCGACGCCGCGGCACTGTTCCGCCAGGCCGATACCACCGGCACCATGGTGATCTACGACCTGCGCCGCGACCGCATCATGACCTACAACCCGGCCCGCGCCGCCACGCCCTACTCGCCGGCATCGACCTTCAAGATCCTGAACTCCATGATTGGCCTCGAGACCGGCGCGGTCGCCGACGTCGACCACGACAAACTGCCCTGGGACGGCAAGGTCTGGCTGGTCGGCGGCAAGGCCGTGCTGCCCGAGGCCTGCAACGCGGACGTGCCGTTGCGCGTGGCCTTGCCCAACTCCTGCGTGCCGGCCTACCAGGCGCTGGCGCGGCGGGTCGGCAGCGCGGCCTACCAGCGCTACCTGACCGCGTCGCACTACGGCAATGCCGACAGCTCCGGGCCAGTGGACCGCTTCTGGCTGAACGGCAAGCTGCAGATCAGCGCCTACCAGCAGATCGATTTCCTGAAGGGCCTGGTGCAGCGCACGCTGCCGTTCTCGCCCGCCACCTTCAACGCCGTCGATGACATCACCGTGCTGGAGCGCACGGCCGCCTATACCTTGCACGCCAAGACCGGCTGGGCGGATTCGGCCAAGCCGGCGGTGGGATGGCTGGTGGGCTGGGTCGAGCGCGGCAACGACGACTACCTGTTCGCCCTCAATCTGGACATCCTGCGGCCGGAACATGCCAAGGCGCGGATGGACATTGCGCGCGCGGCGCTGCAGAGGGCCGGGGCGCTGGCGGACTAAGGCTGCGACCATGGGGAGGGGCGGTTCACATGTTCGATATTTTGGTCAAAGTATTACTTTTTGACTAGAACACTGGACATATGCCAGCCTTCACCGACACCACTACAGTCCTGGAACGTCACTTGCTCCTGCAGTTGGGCGACCGTCTCAAACGGCTGCGGAAGGCGAGAAAACTCAGCGCGGTCGAGATGGCCAAAAGCGTCGGCATTTCCCGAACGACGCTCGCGGCCGTCGAGGCCGGCGATCCTGCGCCAACCATGGGCACATACCTGCGGGTGATGTCGGTGCTCGGCGTAGCCGGCGATCTTGCCCTGCTGGTCAGTGACACGTTCCAGCCGCCGCCCCCGAATTCCGCGGCGGGTGCGTCCACGCGTGCCAGGCCCCATGTGCAGGTCATGGTCAGGACGGATCCGAGCCGTCATGAAGCACAGGACCTGCAAAGCATGGCGCTTCACAAAGAGGCGATCCGCATGATTCAGGATGATCCTGCGCTACTGGACCGCGCCCGTGAGGTCCTCGGGCGATGGCGCTTGCAAGGGGACTCTCGGTCAGATTCACTCTGGTCCGAATGGGAGGTCATTCTTGCAAAACAGTCGTGGCGCAAAGTGCTTGGCCGGACTCGGCGTGCCCAGGAACTTCGCCAGGCCTCTCCCCTGCCAACGATTCTGCCCGAGGCCCTTCGGCAGGACGTGATTGCGCAGATCCAGTCATTGAAGAAGGGGGTTGTGCTCGGGGATCAGGAATGAACGGGGAAAATCGGGCCGTGCGAGACCACGGCCACGCGGTTGCCCCGGATGAAGCCTGAAACTTCCTTCCGGTGCCGTTACCCGTTCCTGCGCCGCAACCCTGACAGGATCTGTTCGGCAAGGAAGTCACACGGCGGCCGCTTTGACTTTGCGCTGCGCGCCAGCAACAGCTCCAGCGCCGCCAGTTCGGGCAACCCCTGGGGCTGGCCGAGGATCGTGAAATGCGCTGGCACTGCGCATCGCGCCAGCGGCGCCACCGCCAGCCCGGCTTCTACCATGCTGAGCAGGCCAAGCAGGCTCGGGCTTTCATAGGACATGCGGTACGCAATCCCGGCCTGTTCCAGGCTGCGGATGGCATTGTTGCGCGCGACGCTGCCCGGCTGGAACACGGCGATGGGCAGCGGCCGCTCGCTCCAGATTTCCTGCGCTGACGGCGAAGCCGCCCATACCATCGGTTCCAGCCGGATGAATTCACCGGACAAGCCTTTCACTCGCGTGGCGCAGGCCAGGTCAACGGTTCCATCCTTGACCAGGGGCGCCAGCGCCACGCTCGGCAGGCCGATGACCTGGATCTCGACCTTGGGGTAAGTCGCGGAAAACTTCTTCAGGATCGCGGGCAGCAACGACGACGCATAGTCATCTGGCATGCCGAGCACCACGCGCCCGGTCACATCCGGGCGGACCACGGCTGCCCAGGCCTCGTCCCGCAGGGCCAGCATGCGCCGCGCGAAGCCCAGCAGCACCTCGCCTTCCGGAGTCAGTGTCAGGTTCCGCGGCTTGCGCACGAACAGTGGCTTGCCCAACGCCAGCTCGAGCGCCTTGATCTGCATGCTGACCGCAGACTGCGACCGGTGCACGAGTTCGGCCGCACGGGAAATGCTGCCCGTATCCGCCACGGCCACCACCATGGCCAGCACATCGAGGTCAAGCGCTTTCATTGGTATCAGTAAACCTGAAGCAACAGATCAATTTTACGCGTTTTTCTTAATGATCCATCCCGGGCATACTGGCCCGGAAACGTTGAGCGCCCATGCCACCTCTGACCCTGGACCACCCCCTGCGCGACAGCCTTGCGCGCGAACTGCATGCCCGCCCCTTCCTGCGCATCGGCGGATCAGCCTCGCTGACGCACTTTGCCATCTATGCCGAAGGCGACACCACCATCCACCACACCCTGCTGGCCGACTTGTGCAGGCTGACCGGGCTCGACCAGCCGGCCGACGGCGCGACCCATTTCTCAGCGCGTTGGAGCCATGGCACCCAACTGAAGTGGGAGCGGCACACCGAGTTCTCCACCTTCACCTTCGTGGCCCGGCGCGTCGACACCGACTACTTCTCCGAGCTCGCCACCGCGCATATCCCTGCGCAATGGTTCGACCGCTTCGCCGGCAAGCGCCTGGTGGCGCTGCGCATGGAACTGGTCTCGGGCGACGCCGCCGCGCATGCGCGCGACAACGTGAGGCAGTGGATCGATGGCCCCATCCTGGCGGGCAGCCACGTGCTGGGCGGCGGTGAAGTGTTTTGCGACTGGACCATTCCCCCCGACGGCTTTACCCGCTTCCTCGTCATCGACAATGGCTTTCGTGAGGTGCAAGGCGGGCGGCTGCTGCAGCGGCTGTATGAGATCGAGACGTACCGGATGATGGCGCTGTTGTCGTTGCCAGTGGCGCGTGAACTGGGGCGCAACGTCGACCACCTGCAGAGCGCGCTCGCGCCGCTGATGCGCAGCATGGACACCAGCCAGGGCGGCCGCCACGATGCCGAGGTGCTGGAACGCTTGACACACCTGGCAGTCCGCATCGAAGCGCTGGCGGAATCCGGCAACCGCTTCAGCGCGTCGCGTGCCTACGAGAAGCTGGTGCTGGCGCGCATCCAGGAGTTGCGTGAAGAGCGGATCGAGGGCATCCCGACGATCGCCGAATACATGGAGCGCCGCTTCGCGCCGGCCATGGAGACATGCAGGTCGGTCTGGGCGCGGCACGAGCAGTTTGCCAGCCGCGTGGCACGCGCGCTGGACCTGCTCCGCACGCGCGTCAACCTCGCCCAGGAGCAGGACACCACGCGCCTGCTGGAGGGCATGGACCAGACCGCGCGCAACCAGTTGCGGCTGCAGCATGCGGTCGAAGGGCTGTCGGTGGCCGCCATTTCCTACTACGTGCTGTCGCTCGCCGGCACCGGGCTCAAGGCGCTGCATGCCTTCCATCTTCCGCTGGACCCGGAACTGGCCAAGGGGATACTGATCCTGCCGGTGGTGCTGCTGGTGCTGCGCGCTACCCGGCGTAGCAAGCATGCCGCGGAAAAAGCGGCAACGCGGCAACAGACGGCAAATCAGGCTGCGTAGCGCCCACACCAGGCAGTATTGAACAACGGTGCCGGCCCCGCTCCCATCCAGGGCGGGGCCGGCGTTGCCGACGGTGCCGTATTGGTGCCGTTTGTCGACGCCCGGAGATTACCCGGGCAGCTTCATCGACACGCGGCCGGGCGCCGGCTCCGGCTCGTTCAATAGCGTGTCGATGTCGTGGATCACCCTGTAGGCCTCCACAAGCGCCTTTTCCTTGGCCACATCGTGTCCGCCCACGACACGGGTCATCGTGGCAGAGGACAGTTTCTCTTCCTGATGCAGGTCAGCAATAGTCAGTGCGTTTGCCATGATCGAGCTCCTTTGGTCAGATCGTGTTGGTGAGCGCCGGTCAGCTGTTGCGGCATCCCTTGCTCGCTAGTGCTTTCGCATAAGACGTGCCAGAGCGCGGTTGTGCTTATGGCGCCACCATTCGGCGGAAAAGCTCGCAAGGGGCGACGTTTTGGGCGCTGTGAATGCACTGGAAACCCAACAGGCCTGCCTGATGTGTTGGCCCCGGGCAGACAGTCGCTCCGGCTTGATGCCGGCTCATGGCAACGTCGTTGTGAACAGCAACACGCTACGTACCTGGTCATGGTCGCCAGCACGGCACAGGAGGGTATTTCGCCACGCGCGCAACATGCGGCGGTCCGCGTTGGGTGGACCGTCGTTGCATTTCTCGCTCATTCTTCGCCTGCCGCCACCCCGATGTGAAGCATTCGCCATCCGGGTTTCCCCGCAGTTGAGTTCTCCGTCGTCCTATCATTTAATTCAACATGAATTAATTAATAGGCCAGCTGCTGCAGCGGGGCTGGCCAAACAGGACGGAGACAAGATGACCGCATCCAAGGCGGGCCGTGGCGTGAATTCCGCCAGCCTGCGCCTCTATAACGAACGCGCGCTGCTGCTGGCGCTGCGCCGTGCCGGCGAGGCCTCCAAGGCAGACCTGGCGCGCATGGCGCAACTGACCAATACGGCGGTTGGCAGCATCGTTCAAACCCTGTCCGACGAAGGCCTGATCGAGCAGTCCGGGCGCCGCACCGAAGGCCAGCGCGGGCAGCCCGCCAGCCTGATCCGCCTGCAGCCCAAGGGCGCCTTCGGCCTGGGCGTGCGGCTGGACCGGGGCAGCATCGAGGTGGCAATGGTGGACTTTGCCGGCCATGTCCTGGGCAGCCGCGCCCACCAGCTGGTGCTGCCGCACCCCGACCAGGCGCTCGAACTGGTGCGGCACGATATCGCCGAGCTGCGCGCCCTGCTCGCCCCGGCCGAACAGAAGCGGCTGCTGGGCATCGGCGTGGCGCAGCCCTATAACCTCGGCGCCTGGCTGCGCGAACTCGACGTACAGGGCGAAGCCTTCCAGGCCAGCTTCCGCGCCTGGGACCAGGCCGATTTCCCGGCGATGCTCAACGCCGCCACCGGCCTGCCGGTGTTCGGCGAGAACGATGGCACCGCCGCCGCGGTGGCCGAGCTGTTCTACGGGCACCACCATGCCCAGCATTTCCTTTACGTGTTCCTGGGCCCTGCCATCGGCGGTGGCGTGGTGCTCAACGGCGATTGCGTGCGCGGGGTTTCCGGCAATGCCGGCGATATCGCGATGATGCCGGTGCCGCGCAGCACCCTGCCCTCCGCGCCGCCGGCAACTGGCCAGGGCAAGCGCCGCGACATCCTGCTCTCGCGCGCGTCGCTCAATGCCCTGACGCGACACCTGCGCCACCATGGCGTGGTAGTCGACAGCCACGCCGACCTGCAGCGCCAGGTCGAACTGGGGCACAAGGCGGTCGATGAATGGGTGACGGACTGCGTCGATGCGCTCGCGCCTGCGCTGCAGTCGGCGCTGGCGGTGCTCGACGTGCCGCTGGTGATCTTCGACGCCGATATCGACGGCGGCCTGGTCGCCACGCTGATCGCGCGCCTGCAGCGGGCCCTCGCTGTAAGCGCCCCCGAAGCCCGCGCGCCGGCCACCGTGGTGCGCGGTTGCTTTGGCGCCAACGCCGGCGCGGTCGGGGCCGCGTCGCTGCCGATGTTCATGAACTTCTCGCCGCGCGCCGAGTTGCTACGGGGTGCGTCGGCCATCGTACCGGAGGCCAGCCATGCCATGGTCTGAAGCAGCGCATCCCTCGCCGACGCCAACGCCCTTGCAGGGCGGCCTTGCGGGCCAAGGCGGCCCAGCGCCCCTGCTGGAACTGCATAACATCTCCAAGACCTTCCCCGGCGTGAAGGCGCTCACCAATATGGCACTGACCGTCTACCCCGGCGAGGTCCATGCGCTGATGGGCGAGAACGGCGCCGGCAAGTCCACGCTGATGAAGATCCTGTCGGGCGCCTACGTCGCCGACCCCGGCGGCGAGTGCCGCATCGCCGGCAAGCCGGTGATCATCGACGGCCCGGCCGCGGCACGCGCCCACGGCGTGGCCGTGATCTACCAGGAACTGAGTCTGGCCCCTAACCTGAGCGTGGCGGAGAACATCTACCTGGGCCGCCACCTGCACCATCGCGGCATGGTCGACCGCGCCGCCATGGCGCGCGCCTGCGAGGCCACGCTGGCCCGCCTAGGCGCGGACTTCACGCCGCGCGCGGCGGTGCACACGCTGTCGATCGCCCAGCGCCAGCTGGTGGAGATCGCGCGCGCGGTGCACTTCGAGACCCGCATCCTGGTCATGGACGAGCCCACCACGCCACTGTCCACGCGCGAGACCGACCGCTTGTTCGCGCTGATCCGCCAGCTGCGCGCCGAAGGCATGGCCATCATCTATATCAGCCACCGCATGGCCGAGATCGACGAGCTGGCCGACCGCGTCACGGTGCTGCGCGACGGCTGCCTGGTCGGCACGCTCACGCGCGACACGCTGACGCAGGCGGCGCTGGTCAAGATGATGGTCGGGCGCGACCTGTCCGGCTTCTACACCAAGTCCCATGGCGAGAGCGCGCCCGGCGAGATCATGCTGTCGGTGCGCAATATGTCCGACGGCAAGCGCGTGCGCGGCTGCAGCTTCGACCTGCGCGCCGGCGAGGTGCTCGGGCTGGCGGGACTGGTCGGGGCCGGCCGCACCGAGCTGGCGCGGCTGGTGTTCGGCGCCGACGCGCGCACCGACGGCGCGGTGTTCGTGGCCGGCACGCCGCTGGCTGTCCGTGGCCCGCGCCAGGCGATCGATGCCGGCATCGCCTACCTGACCGAAGACCGCAAGCTGCAGGGCCTGTTCCTGGACCAGAGCGTGCACGAAAACATCAACCTCATCGTGGCTGCGCGCGACGCGCTGCGCGGCGGGCGCCTGAACCGCGCCAGCGCGCGCCAGCGCACCGCCGCGGCCATCCGCTCGCTCGGCATCCGCGTGGCGCACCCGCAGGTCAACGTCGGCGCGCTGTCCGGCGGCAACCAGCAGAAGGTGATGCTGTCGCGCCTGCTGGAAACACGCCCGCGCGTGCTGATCCTGGACGAACCGACGCGCGGCGTGGATATCGGCGCCAAGGCCGAGATCTACCGGCTGATCAACGCACTGGCGCGCTCCGGCGTGGCGGTGCTGCTGATCTCCAGCGAACTGCCCGAGGTGGTTGGCCTGTGCGACCGCGTGCTGGTGATGCGCGAGGGCGAGCTGGCCGGCGAAGTGCCCGGCTGTGCCGATGCCACCGCCATGCAGGAACGGATCATCGCGCTGGCGACCGGCGCCGGCGCATCCGCCCCCGCGGTCCTGCATTGACCCCTTGAATCCCCAGACAAGCCGGCCAAAAAACGGTTGAGCCGGGGCGGCCTGCCGCCTCGCGGCAACAGGAGACACCGATGCGCAATCCCAGCAATCCCCTTTCATCCACGGCCCACGCCGCCCCGCTGGCGCGCACCGCCGGAAGTGCCACCACGCAGGAACGCCTGCGCGCCCTCGGCATGCTGCCGGTGCTGGTGCTGCTGTGCGCGGGCTTCACGGTGCTGACCGAGAATTTCGCCAGCCTGCAGAACCTTTCGATCATCGCCCAGCAGGCCTCGATCAACCTGGTGCTGGCCGCGGGCATGACCTTCGTCATCCTGACCGGCGGCATCGACCTGTCGGTGGGGTCGATCCTGTCGGTATCGGCGGTGGTGACGATGCTGGTGTCGCTGATGCCGCAACTGGCCGCGCTGAGCGTACCCGCGGCGCTGCTGTGCGGACTGCTGTTCGGCCTGGTCAACGGCGCGCTGATCGCGTTCATGAAGCTGCCGCCGTTCATCGTGACGCTGGGCAGCCTGACCGCGGTGCGCGGGCTGGCGCGCCTGGTCGGCAACGACAGCACGGTCTACAACCCCGACATCGCGTTCGCCTTCATCGGCAATGGCGACCTGCTGGGCGTGCCCTGGCTGGTGGTGATCGCCGTGGCGGTGGTGGCGGTGTCGTGGGGGGTGCTGCGCCGCACCGTGCTGGGGCTGCAGATCTACGCGGTCGGCGGCAATGCCGAGGCCGCGCGCCTGTCGGGCATCAAGGTCTGGGTGGTGCTGCTGTTCGTCTATGCGGTCTCTGGCCTGCTGTCGGGGCTGGGCGGCGTGATGTCGGCGTCGCGGCTGTATGCGGCCAACGGCCTGCAGCTGGGCCAGTCCTATGAACTGGACGCGATCGCCGCGGTGATCCTGGGCGGCACCAGCTTTGTCGGCGGGGTCGGCTCGATCGCCGGCACGCTGGTGGGCGCGCTGATCATCGCGGTTCTGTCCAACGGGCTGATCCTGCTGGGCGTATCGGACATTTGGCAATACATCATCAAGGGCCTGGTGATCATCGGCGCGGTCGCGCTCGACCGCTATCGCCAGAAGGGCTCGGCCTGTACCTGACCAGCTGACGCACCGGAGACAAGCCGTGATCCCACCCATCCTCAACGCCCTGGCCGCGCTCGCGCTGGCAGCACTGTGCGCGGTGCCGGCCCTGGCCCAGGCGCCTGCGCAAGGCGCGCCGGCTTCCGCTGCGCCGGCCGCGCCACGCCCGCTCAACAAAGTCGGCGTCACGCTGGGCTCGCTGGGCAACCCGTACTTCGTCGCGCTGGCCCGCGGGGCCGAGGCCGCCGCCCGGCAGGTGAATCCGAAGGTCAAGGTTACCGTGCTTTCGGCCGACTATGACCTGAACAAGCAGTTCACGCATATCGACAGCTTTATCGTCGCCGGCGTCGACCTGATCCTGATCAACGCCGCCGACGCGCGCGCCATCGAGCCGGCGGTGCGCAAGGCCCGCAAGGCGGGCATCGTGGTGGTGGCGGTCGACGTGGCCGCGGCCGGCGCCGACGCCACCGTGCAGACCGACAACACCCAGGCCGGCGAGCTGGCGTGCGGCTTCATCGCCGAGCGGCTCAAGGGCCGCGGCAACGTCATCATCCAGAACGGCCCGCCGGTGTCGGCGGTGCTGGACCGCGTCAAGGGCTGCAAGACGGTGCTGGCGCGCCACCCCGCCATCCGCATCCTGTCCGACGATCAGGATGCCAAGGGCTCGCGCGAAGGCGGGCTCAATGTGATGCAGCTGTACCTGACGCGCTTTCCCCAGGTCGACGCGGTCTTCACCATCAACGACCCGCAGGCCGTGGGGGCGGACCTGGCCGCGCGCCAGCTTAACCGCCGCGGCATCCTGATTGCCTCGGTCGACGGCGCGCCCGACATCGAGGCCGCGCTCAAGGCCGACACCCTGGTGCAGGCCTCGGCCAGCCAGGACCCGTGGGCCATTGCCCGCACCGCGGTGCAGCTGGGCGTGGGCATGATGCACGGCCAGCGCCCGCCCAACCCGACCGTGCTGCTGCCGTCCACGCTGGTCACGCGCGCCAATGTCGGCCAGTACAAAGGCTGGGCCGCGCCACGCTGAACGGCCTGCCTGGTTCCCGCTCCCCTTCCCCTTATTGCTGATCCATGATGGCTAGCCCCCCTGCCAGAGCACCGGCGCCCGACTCTGCCCCGGAGTTCGATTTCGTGTTGTTCGGCGCCACTGGCGACCTGGCGCGGCGCAAGCTGCTGCCGGCGCTGTTCGACGCCCATGCGGCCGGGTCGCTGCATCCGCGCGGCCGCATCCTCGCGCTGGGCAGCCAGCCGCTGACGCATGACGCTTACCTGGCCATGCTCGACGAAGAAGTGCTGCCCGCACTGTCGGGCCATGCCGCGGCGGCCGCGTGGCAGGGCTTTGTCGAGCGCATCCTGTACCTGCAGGTCGATGCCAACGCCAATGCCGGCTTCGATGCGCTGGCCGAACTGGTCAACGCGCGCGCGGCACCGGTGGTGGTGTTCTACCTGGCCACGGCCCCGCAGCTGTTCGTCACCGTGTGCGAGCAGCTGGCGCGCGTGGGGCTGACCGGCCAGCGCAGCCGCATCGTGCTGGAGAAGCCGCTCGGCCACGACCTGGCCTCGTCCGAGGCCATCAATGCCGAAGTGGCGCGCCATTTTGCCGAGGACCAGATCTACCGGATCGACCACTACCTGGGCAAGGAGTCGGTGCAGAACCTGATGGCGGTGCGCTTCGGCAACGTGCTGTTCGAACCGCTGTGGCGGCGCGAATGGGTGCGCCAGGTGCAGATCACCATTGCCGAAGAACTGGGCGTGGAGCGTCGCGGCAACTTCTACGACGGTATCGGCGCGCTGCGCGACATGGTGCAGAACCATCTGCTGCAGCTGCTGTGCATGGTAGCGATGGAGCCGCCCACCAGCCTTTCGGAAGATGCCATCCGCGACGAAAAGCTGAAGATCCTGAAGGCGCTGCGGCCGATCCGGCCCGAGGACGTGGCCGAGAAAGTGGTGCGCGGCCAGTACGCGCGCGGCGCCGCCGGCGGCGACCCGGTGCCCGGCTATGCCAGCGAGCCCGGCATCGCGCCCGACAGCCGCACCGAAACCTTCGTCGCGATCCGCGCGGAGATCGCCAACTGGCGCTGGGCCGGCGTGCCGTTCTACCTGCGCACCGGCAAGCGCATGCAGTCGCGCGTGGCGGAGATCGTGATCCATTTCCACGACGTGCCCTACCCCCTGTTCCCACATCCGCTGGGGGTCATGTCTGGCAACCGGCTGGTGATCACGCTGCAGCCGCAAGAGAGCATCCGGCTGTATTTCCTGACCAAGCAGCCGGGCGACACGCAGGCGCTGATTCCCGCCTCGCTGGACCTGCAGCTGACCAGCGCGGCGCCGCGTGTGCGGCGCGTGGGCGCATACGAGCGCTTGCTGCTCGACGTGATCCGCGGCCGGCTCGGCCTGTTCGTGCGGCGCGACGAGCAGGTGCAGGCGTGGCGCTGGGTCGCGCCGATCCTGCAGACCTGGGAGCACTCGCCCACGCCGCCCAAGCCTTACACCGCCGGCACCTGGGGCCCGGCGGCCTCCAGCGCCCTGCTGTCGCGCGACGGCATGGCCTGGCATGAAGAGATGTAGTCCACGTATAGCGGAGCACCCGAGATGACCACTTCCCTACCTGCCTGGCAAGCGTTGCGCGCGCATGCCGACACGCTGCGCGGCACCCATATGCGCGACTGGTTCGACGGCCCGCAAGGGCCGGCGCGCGCCGAGCGCTTCACCGCCGAAGCCTGCGGCCTGACGCTGGACTACGCCAAGAACCGCATCACCGACGAGACCATCGCGCTGCTGTTCGCACTGGCGGCGCAGGCGCGCGTGGCCGAGCGGCGCGACGCCATGTACGCGGGCGACCCGGTCAACGTCACCGAGCACCGCGCCGCGCTGCATATCGCGCTGCGCGGCTATCCGGAGGATGGCTATCGCGCGCAGGGCGAGCCGGTCGGCGCGCAAGTCGAGGCCGTGCTGGCGCAGATGGCGCGCTTTGCCGATGCGGTGCGCAGCGGCGCCTGGACCGGCTTCGATGGCCGCGCGATCACCGACGTCGTCAATATCGGCATCGGCGGTTCGGACCTGGGCCCGCGCATGGTGTGCCGCGCGCTGGCCGACGCGCAGGCCACGGGTCCGCGCATGCACTTCGTCGCCAATGTCGACGGCAGCGACCTGGCACGCACGCTGACCGGGCTCGATGCCGCGACCACGCTGGTGATCGTCTGCTCCAAGACCTTCACCACGCTGGAAACCATGGCCAACGCGCACACCGCACGCGACTGGTTCCTGCGGCAAGGCGTGACCGGTGCCGGCCTGGCGCGACACTTCGTGGCAGTGTCGACCAACCGCGAGGCGGTGGCCGGGTTCGGCATCGATCCTGCCAATATGTTCCCGTTCTGGGACTGGGTCGGCGGGCGCTTTTCGCTGTGGTCGGCGGTGGGCTTGTCGATCGCCGTGGCCATCGGCTTCGAACGCTTCCGGCAACTGCTGGACGGCGCGCGCGCGATGGACCTGCATTTCGCCGGCACGCCGCCGCGGCAGAACCTGCCGATGATCCTGGGCCTGCTGGACGTGTGGTACCGCAGCTTCCTCGGCGCCGCCAGCCGTTGCGTGGCGCCCTACTGCGAGCCGCTGGCACTGCTGCCGGCCTTCCTGCAGCAACTGGAAATGGAAAGCAACGGCAAGTCGGTAGGGCTCGACGGCAGCACGCTCGCCGCCGGCTCCGCCGCGGTGGTGTGGGGCACCACCGGCACGAACGGCCAGCATGCCTACTTCCAGATGATGCACCAGGGCTCGCAACTGGTTCCGGTGGACTTCATCGCCACGCTCGAGCCGGTCAGCGCGCTGCCCGGGCACCATACCAAGCTGCTGGCCAACTGCTTTGCGCAGGGCGAGGCGCTGCTGCGCGGGCGCAGCGCCGACGAGGTGCGCGCCGAAGGCGTGCGCGACGAAGCGCTGGTGCCGCACCTCGTGTTCGACGGCAACCGGCCCAGCAACACATTGCTGCTCCAGCGGCTGGATCCCTACCACCTGGGCGCGCTGCTGGCGCTGTCCGAGCACCGCACCTTCGTGCAGGGCGCGCTGTGGCAGCTCAACTCCTTCGACCAGTGGGGCGTGGAACTGGGCAAGAAGCTGGCCGCGCCGATCCAGCGCGAACTGGAAGGCACGGCGGAGGCGGCGGCGCATGATGCCTCCACCGCGGCACTGATCCGCCGTGCGCGCGCGGCGCAGGCCGCGGCGGCACGCTGAGCGGCAGCCATCCACATTCGACCACCAAGGAGATCTCGATGGCCATGCCTCTTCCCCGCTATGTGGTGTTCGGCGAAGCGCTGACCGACATGGTGCGCCAGGCCGACGGCAGCTGGCTGGGCCTGCCCGGCGGTTCATGCTGGAACGTGGCGCGCGTGGCCGCCCGGCTGGGGCTTGCCACCGCCTTTGCCGGGGCCGTCAGCCAGGACCTGTTCGGCGACGAGCTGGCAGGGGCCGGCGCCGAGGCCGGCCTCGATGGCCGCTTCCTGCAGCGCGTGGCACGCTCGCCGCTGCTGGCCTTTGTCGCCTCGCGCCATCCCCCGCGGTATTTTTTTGTCGGCGACGACAGCGCCGACCTACATTTCGACCCGGCGCGCCTGCCCGCCGGCTGGCGCGAAGCCGCCGAGGTAGTGCATTTCGGCTCGATCAGCCTGGTACGCCAGCCGCTTGCGGCGCGCCTGTGCGAGGAAGCCACGCAGGCTGCGCGCGCCGGCAAGCGCATTGCCTTCGACCCCAACTTCCGCGACCTGATGCGCACCCCGGGCTACGCCGAGATGCTCGCGCATATGCTGGGGCTGGCGGCCTACGTCAAGGTCTCCGACGAAGACCTGGCCGGGCTGTTTCCCGGGCTGGAGACCGGCGCGGCGCTGGCGCGCGTGCGCGAGATGGCGCCCGGCGCCACGGTGATGCTGACTCGCGGCGCGCACGGCATGACGCTGCTCGAGGGCAATACCGCGGTCGAGCAAGCGGCCATGCGCGTCGACGTGGCCGATACCGTGGGCTGCGGCGATGCGGCCATGGGCGGCTGGATGGCCAGTGTGCTCGGCGATGGCGCGGCGGATCTCATCGCCCAGGCCCGCCTTGCCAGCGCGGCGGCAGCTGTCGCGGCGACCCGCGCCGGCCCCTATCCGCCGCTGCGGCGCGAAGTCGATGCGCTGCTGGCCGCTACGGCAGGAACGCCGGCGACAGCAGCCGCAGGCCGACCGTAAAGAAACGCGTGCCCGTGCCGCCACCGAACACGTTGCCGTAGGTGGTGTCGACCTGCACGCGGTCCTTCACCACCCAGAAGCGCAGGCCGCCCTGGAACGATGGCTTGCCGTGGTTTGCGCCAAAGGTCTCGGCGATGAGGAACACACGCGGGTGCAGCGCGGTCTCGGTGCCCAGGCCCCATGTCAGGCGCGTTTGCCGATCGGCGGTGTCGCGGTTGGCGCCCACGTTCAGGTGCGTAACGAAGCGGTCGTCCGCGAACGAGAACGACACCGGCACGTTGACATACAGGTTGCCCACCGCCCGGCGGGGCTCGGCATCGGGATGGTGGATCAGCCCGCCCGACAGCGCGATGCCGTAGCCGTTGGTCTCGAGCGGCTTGAGCAGCGTCTTGGCCTGGAACTGCACGTTGGTGCCGTCCCATCCGCCATCGACGCGCTGCAGCGAACCGCCCAGCGTCAGTTCCAGGTTGCCGGTGGGATTGCAGCCGGGCAGCGCCCATAGCTCATTGCCGCCGGACTGGAACTGCATCCATGATTCCAGCTGGCAGGATTTGGGATCGACGATGCGGGCATCGTCCGTGATCAGCGGCCGCGCCGCCAGCGCCGGCCGGCACGCCGCGGCGACGATGGCCAGCGCGGCCAGGCGTACGAAGAACTGGTGCCACACCATGGCAACCTCCTGAGCAAATACAGCCACATGGCCGGCGACGATACGCGCGGGCCATGACAAAACATCGAAAGGCAGCAAGGGAGGTCTGGCACCGGCGGGCACAGGCTTGGGCCTGACCGCCTGGGGCATGGCAGCGCCGGGCGGCGGCACTGCAGCGAAAGACCGCAGTGTCTCAGCGCGCCGGCGCGGCCGGGGAAACTCCCGTTGCGCAAGAATGACTGGGACCACTGTCCACGGAAAGCTCCGTTGGCTAGAACGGGGCGCAGTGTAATCCCGGCCCGTGGCACGGTCAACCCGACCCATGCGCCATGCGCATGGCTGCATGCGGAGATATCGCTACCGCCGCCGGCCCGCCTTCTCCTAACATCGGCTGCACCATCTGCCCGGCCGGCCTGGAGACGACACCGGCCCTTGCCCCCGGCAGCTGTCACAGAGGAGGAACCATGCCAAACAGTGCTGCGCCCACGAGCGCGCCCTACACGCCGCCGACCCCGGCGGCGCCCGCCATCCTGCCCAGCCAGCGCCGGCGCGCCATTATCGCCACGGTGATCGGCAACGGTCTGGAGTGGTTCGATTTCACCGTCTACAGCTTCTTTGCGGTCATCATCGCCAAGCTGTTCTTCCCCACCGGCAACGACCTCAGCTCGCTGCTGCTGGCCGTGGCTACCTTCGGCGTGGGCTTTTTCATGCGCCCGGTGGGCGGCATCGTGCTGGGCATCTACGCCGACCGCGTCGGACGCAAGGCGGCACTGTCGCTGACCATCCTGCTGATGGCGCTGGGCACCACGCTGATCGGCATCGCCCCGACTTATGACCAGATCGGCATCTTTGCCCCGCTGCTGATCGTGGTGGCGCGCCTAATGCAAGGCTTCTCGGCCGGCGGCGAAATGGGCGGCGCCACCGCCTTCCTGACCGAATACGCGCCGGCGCGCCAGCGCGCCTACTACTCCAGCTGGATCCAGGCCAGCATCGGCGTGGCCGTGCTGCTGGGCGCCGCGGTCGGCACCTTCGTCACCAGCTCGCTGAGCCCCGAGGCACTCAACAGCTGGGGCTGGCGCCTGCCGTTCCTGCTGGGCATCGTGATCGGCCCGGTGGGCTATTACATACGCCACCACCTGGATGAGACCCCGGCCTTCCGCGACAGCGCCGAGCGCGCCGATTCGCCGCTGAAGGAGATCGTGCAGGCCTATCCGCGCGAGACGCTGGCCAGCTTCTCGATGGTGATCCTGTGGACGGTGTGCACCTACGTGCTGCTGTTCTACATGCCGACCTATGCGGTCAAGGTGCTGAAGGTGCCGCAGGCCGACGGCTTTGTCGCCGGCATGGCGGGCGGCTGCGCCATCATGGTGTTCGCGCCGCTGGTGGGCCTGCTGGCCGACCGCATCGGCCGGCGCGTGCTGCTGACCGGCTCGGCGCTGCTGATCCTGGTGCTGGCGTGGCCGATGTTCGCGTATATCAACCACGCGCCCGGCCTGGCCTCGCTGCTGGTGTTCCAGCTGGTGTTCGGCGTGCTGATCGCAACCTACACCGGCCCGATCCTGGCGGCCTTCTCCGAGCTGTTCC
Source organism: Cupriavidus sp. H39 (assembly GCF_050271075.1). Lineage (NCBI taxonomy): Bacteria > Pseudomonadati > Pseudomonadota > Betaproteobacteria > Burkholderiales > Burkholderiaceae > Cupriavidus > Cupriavidus sp. H39. Next base: position 1,730,384 of record NZ_CP189846.1, on the reverse strand, counting down.
CGGCGCGCGTGCTGTCGACCGGCCTGTCGGTGGCCTACAACTTCGCGGTGACGATCTTCGGCGGCTTTGCCTCGTTCATCATCACCTGGCTGATCGCCACCACCGGCAGCAGCATGGCGCCGGCCATCTACGTGATGATCGCCGCCGCCATCAGCCTGGTCGGCACCCGCTTCGTGCGCGAACCCTCTTATCTGCAACCACGCTGACATGTCCCAGAATTCCCAGATCCTCTTCCACGGTGGCGACGTGCTTGAACCCGGCACGGGCGAGCTGCTGCGCGGCCACGACGTGCTGGTCGAAGGCGAGCGCATCGCCGCGGTCGGGCCGGCCATCGATGCCCCCAACGCCCAGCGCATCGACGCGCGCGGCAAGACCATGATGCCCGGCCTGATCGACTGCCATGTGCACGTGCTGGCGTCGCTGGCCAACCTCGGCCTGAACGCGGTGCAGCCCAATGTGCTGGTGGCGATCCGGGCCCTGCCGATCATGCAGCGCATGCTGGAGCGCGGCTTCACCACGGTGCGCGATGCCGGCGGCGCCGACTGGGGCCTGTCGCAGGCGGTCGCCACCGGGCTGGTGCCCGGCCCGCGCATCTTTGCGTCGGGCAAGGCGTTGTCGCAGACCGGCGGCCATGGCGATTTCCGCCCGCGCTCCGATGTGCTCGAGCCGTGCTCGTGCGCCTTCCGCGCCGGCGCCATCGCGCGCGTGGCAGACGGCGTCGATGCGGTGCGCCTCGCGGTGCGTGAAGAGATCCAGAAGGGCGCGACCCAGATCAAGATCATGGCGTCGGGCGGCGTGGCTTCGCCCACCGACCCGATCGGCAACACCCAGTACAGCGAGGACGAGATCCGCGCCATCGTCGCCGAAGCCGAGGCCGCGCAGACCTACGTGATGGCCCACGCCTACACCGGCCGCGCCATCACGCGCGCGGTGCGCTGCGGCGTGCGCACCATCGAGCATGGCAACCTGGTCGACCGTGCCGCCGCCGACGAGATGCGCAAGCACGGCGCCTTCGTGGTGCCGACGCTGGTCACCTACGACGCACTGGCACGCGACGGCGCCCGCCTGGGCCTGCCGGCCGAGTCGGTGGCCAAGATCGAGACCGTGCGCCAGGCCGGCCGCGACTCGCTGCGCCTCTATGCCGACGCCGGCGTGCCGATGGGCTACGGCTCCGACCTGCTCGGCGAAATGCACGACCACCAGGCCGACGAATTCCGCATCCGCGCCGAACTGCTGGGCAACCTGGAAGCGATCCGTTCGGCCACCTCGATCGCCGCGGCCATCCTGCAGCGCGAGGGCGAACTGGGCACCACGCGGGCCGGCGCGCTGGCCGACCTGCTGCTGGTCGACGGCAACCCGCTCGCCGACATCAGCCTGATTGCCGGCCAGGGTGAGCGCCTGAACGTGGTTATGCAGGCGGGCCGGATCCACCGCCGCGCCGGCTGATCCGGCTGCCGCCGCCCGCATGCCAAGGGTGACCGCCCGCCAGGCCGCGGTGGCGGGCCGGCGGTCTATCATGGCGGCATCGCCGTTCCGGACGCCCCCATGCGCATCGCCCCGCTCCCGCCCCTGCCCAACCTGGTCGCCTTTGAAGCCGCGATGCGGCACGGCAGCTTTACCCGCGCCGCGGCCGAACTGCACCTGACGCAGAGCGCGATCAGCCGCCAGGTGGCGCAGCTGGAGCGCTTCCTGGGGCGCAAGCTGTTTATCCGCGAACCGCGCGCGCTGCGCCTGACGGTCAGCGGGCAACGCTATGCCGAGGTGGTGCAGCGGCTGCTGGTCGGCTGCGCCGAAGCCACCGAAGACGTGATGAAGGTGCGCAGCCACACCGCGCTGACAGTGGCCTGCTCCAGCGGCGTCGCGGTGCTGTGGCTGACGCCGCGGCTGGCCTCGTTCCGCGCGGCCCATCCCGAAATCCAGCTGCGCCTGACCGTCAATGACAGCCTGGCGGCGCTGTCGCCGGCGGAGTTCGACATCGGCCTGTATTACCTGCGCGAAGGACCGCCGCCCGGGCTGGCCGCGCGCCGGCTGTATGGCGAGGAAGTGTTCCCGGTGTGCACGCCCGGCTATCTCGGCGGCCGCACCCTGGCCCCGTCCGACCTGGCCAGCGAGACCCTGCTGATGCTCGACGACGGCCAGCGCCAGTGGATGTCCTGGCAGACCTGGCTGGCCCACCAGGGCCTGCCGGACGCCACGCTGCGCAATGTGCTGACCTCGAACCAGTATCCGATCCTGCTGCAGCTGGCCATGGAGGGCCAGGGCATTGCGCTGGGCTGGCGCCACATGATCGATGCCTGCCTGCGCGACGGCCTGCTGGTGCGCGCCTGCGACGCCAGCGCCAGCCTGGGCGGCGGCTACTACGCGGTGTGGCCGCGCGACCGCATGGAACCGGCCGCGGCGCGCGCGTTCCGCAGCTGGCTGGTGCGGCAGGCCAGCCCCGCCCCGTGAGCGCTCAGGACCCGGCCTTGTAGTTGGTCTCCTTGACGATCTTCGCCCACCGTGCGGCATCCTCGGCAATGGTCGCGGCAAACTGTTCAGGGGTGCCGCCGACCACCTCGTAGTCGATCGCGGCCAGCCGTTGCTTGATGTCGGGCTGCGCCAGGATGCGGTTCATCTCCTGGTTCAGCCGCGTGACGATCTCCTTCGGCGTGCCCGCCGGCGCCAGCAGGCCCGCCCAGGAATTGAAGGCCATGCCATCAAAGCCGGCCTCGTGCATGGTCGGCACATCCGGCAGCGCGGGCGAGCGCTTCGAGGCGAACACCGCCAGCGGGCGCAGCTTGCCGGCCTTGATCATCGCCATGCCGTTGAACGGATCGATCGTCATGTCGACCTCGCCCGCAACCACCGCCTGCATCTGCGGGCCGGTGCCGCGGTACGACACGCTGACCACGTCGGGCGTGCCCGCCGCGCTCTTGAACGAGGCCCCGATCAGCTCGATCATGCTGCTGCCGGCCGACAGGCTCAGCGGCCGGGATTTCGCCTTGGCCAGCGCCACGAACTCCTGCACGGTCCTGGCGGGCACGGCAGGATGTACCACCATGACGAAGCCGATATTGCTGATCTGCGAGATCGGCGCGAAGCTCTTGAGCGGCTCATAGCCAGCCTTGTACAGCACCGGGCTGAGCGTCTGCGCGCCCGCGGAATTGAGCAGCAGCGTATAGCCGTCCGGCGCCGCGCGCGCGACCACGTCGGTGCCGATGATGCCGTTGGCGCCGGGCCGGTTTTCCACCACCACCGGCTGCTTCAGCGCCTCGCCCAGCTTCTGCGAGATCAGCCGCGCCACCACGTCGGTGGCGCCGCCTGGGGCAAACGGCACCACCATGCGGATCGGCTTGCTGGGGTAGGTGTCGCTCCAGGCCAGCGCGGGCATCGCGCCCAGCATGGCAGCGCATAGCATCAGGCGGCGGCGCGGGTTGGGTTTCATCGGGTGTTGTCTCCTGGATGTCAGTGGTCGGAGGCGGTGCCGGCATCCAGGCGAGCGCCCGCCTTTATTCATATTTATGAATTTTATTTTACGCACGTAAACTTTTCCGTCAACCGAGGGTATATGCGGACGAGCGCCGGGCGGACGCCGGGCGCAGCGCTTTACTGGGTGGTTGCGGGGGAAAGCGTTGACCGCCTTGGGAGCAAGGCACCGCTACGGAACTATCCGAAGCCGTCGCCCGGAACTTGGGCAGCGGGGTCCTCCCCGCATGCCCGCGTCCCGGTTTCAACGTCAACGTCGATCGTTGTAAAGCGGTTCGAAATCGTGCCGGAACAGCTTCCGAAGCGGGAGCGGATACTGGAACGCCAGCACCGGCTCCAGGGTCTGGTCCCTGTCCCGGAACACTTCGAACAGGCGGCGCTCGCCGCCGCTGTCCCAGCCGAAGACATAAACGTAGACGCTGCCCTTCCACGCGATCGTTTCGGCCCAGAACGGCGGCCCCACGTCGGCGAGCGGGCAAGCGCGCGCGCAAAGTGCCAGGGCAAGTTTTTCCGGGCCGCTCAGTGTGTGGGTGGGGTCAGTGTCACGCGGTGGCGCGCCGAGGCCGGGGCCACGCGACAGCTGATGAAAATCCGGGTATGCCGGCGCAAGGCTGTGGTCTGGCGACTGGTGGACAGGCACGGTCTCACTCCTCTTCTGATAGTTATGTTCGCGCACCCGCAGCGCATGGGCAAAGCTCGCCACCGTGGCCTGTCGCAACCTCCCCCTCGCGCGCCCACGGCTTTCACCCCACAAACGCGAATGATTCGCGCCTTCATATCGTTTTGCTACCCGTCAAGCGAAAGCGCCCGCCGGACAAGCCTGGCGGGCGAGATGTCCGGGGGCCGATGTGCCCGGACGGTGTCGATATTGCCTAACTATGCTGCGCGCAGCATATCCCTCTGAAGCAGTACGGCAGTGACGGCGCAGGCCATCACTGGCTGGTCCCATCCTCGTCCCATCCGTTGGTGAACGGCTCAGGCCGCGGCTTGCGCCAGCGTTGGGTAATCGGTCAGGCCTTGCGCACCGCCGCCGAACAGCGTGTCGCGCTGGTGCTGCGCCAGCGGCGCGCCGACGCGCAGGCGCTCGGGCAGGTCCGGATTGGCCACGAACGGCCGGCCGAACGCGATCAGGTCGGCCCAGCCCGCGGCAACGGCTGCGCGCGCACGCTCCGCGGTGTACTTGCCGGCATAGATCAGCACCCCCGGGAACGCCTCGCGCAATTTCTGCTTGAACGACAGCGGCATCAGCGGCGCGTCGTCCCAGTCCGCTTCCGCGATATGGAGGTAGCCAACGCCGAGCTGCCCCAGCAGCTTCGCGGCGCCAAGGTAGGTCGTTTCCGGATCGTCATCGACGCAGCCGTTGAGCGTGGTCAGCGGCGCCAGGCGGATGCCGACGCGCGAGGCACCGCCGGCGCCTTCGATCAATGCCTGGGTCACTTCGCCGAGGAAGCGCAGCCGGTTCTCCAGCGAACCGCCGTACTGGTCCGTGCGGGTGTTGGCGCCCGAGTCGATGAACTGGTTCACCAGATACCCGTTGGCGCCGTGCAGTTCGACGCCGTCGAAGCCCGCGGCGATCGCATTGCGGGCCGCGGTCCGGTACTGGTCGACGATTTCGTGGATTTCGTCCACCGTCAGAGCGCGCGGCACGGACGCCTGGACGAAACCCGGCGTGCTGCCGTCTTCGCCAGCGATGAAGACATTGACGCCCTGCGCCTGGAGCGGCGACGACGACACGGGCTGCTGGCCGCCCAGCAAGCGGGTATGGCTGAGCCGGCCGACGTGCCAGAGCTGCGCGAAGATGCGGCCGCCGGCGGCATGCACCGCGCTGGTCACCTTGCGCCATCCGGCCACCTGCGCCGGCGTGTGGATGCCGGGCGTCCACGCGTAGCCCTTGCCCAGCGGTGCGATATACGTGCCCTCGCTGACGATCAGGCCGGCGCCGGCGCGCTGCGCATAGTACGCGGCCATCAGCTCGTTGGCCTCGTCGCCGGGCTGGCTCGCGCGCGAGCGCGTCATCGGCGGCATGACGATGCGGTTCGGCAGCGCCAGGCCACCCAGTTGCAGCGGTTGAAACAGCGGATCCTTGCTCATGGTGTCTTGTCCTATCAGGCCCGCGGCCGGCTCGGCCGCGAACGGGGTAGTCGGAATGCAGGCAGGGTTGGGGCCATCAGTCCCACTGCGGCGCGAGGCCGTCGGGGCTGACCTCGCGGCCGTTGCGCTCCAGCGCGGCGATCCGCGCCATGTCGTCGTCGCTTAGCCGCAGGCTCTGCGCGAGCAGGTTGCTGGCCAGGTGCTCGCGTCGGGTCGACGACGGGATCACCGAGTAGCCGAGCTGCAGCGCCCAGGCGAGCGCGACCTGGGCGGGCGTGGCCTGGTGCCGCTGCGCGATCGCGCCGATCACCGGATCCCCGAGCACCTTGCCGTAAGCGAGCGTCATGTATGAGGTCACGTGGATGCCTTCGCGCTGCAGGAAGGCCACCAGCTCGCGGTTCTGCAGGTACGGGCTCAGCTCGATCTGGTTGGTCGCGAGCGCGTCCTTGCCGACGGCGGCGATGGCCTGGCGCGTCAGCGCGATGTTGAAGTTGGAGATGCCGATCTGCCGCGTGAGGCCCTTTTCTTTCGCCTCGGCCAGCGCGGTCATGAAGGTTTCCAGCGGCACGCCGTTGCCGGGCGCCGGCCAGTGGATCAGCGTCAGGTCGACGTAGCTGGTACGCAGCTTTGCCAGGCTTTGCTCGAGGCTCGGCACCAGCTTGTCCGGCGCGTAGTGGTCGACCCAGATCTTGGTGGTCAGGAACAGCTCGTCGCGGCGCACGGCCGAAGCCGCGACGGCCTCGCCGACCTCGGCTTCGTTGCCGTAGATCTGCGCGGTGTCGATCGCGCGGTAACCCAGCTCGAGGCCGTTGCGGACCGAGTCGACGACAACCTGGCCCTGCAGGCGAAAGGTGCCGAGGCCGAAGGCGGGAATCTTGCTCATGGTGTAATCCTTGGAGAGGGAACGCCTGCCGAGGCGTTCGCTATGCCAGGCATTGTGCCGGCCGGCACTGATGAAATAAACGCCTTTACCGGACATAAATAATTGATCTGAAATCAACGATGGCAACCCTGGCCGCCGCGGTTCAATGGGCAAACTCTACCGGTTCGGCAGTGCGTGCCGGCAGGCCCGCACGCCGGTCGAGCGCGCCGCTCAACGCAGTCAGGGCGTAAGCGCCGAGGGTCACGAGCGCCGCAATCCATGGCGTATGGCCAAGGCCGCCGTGCGCGACGATCAGCCCGCCCAGCGAAGCGCCGCCCGCGACGCCGAGGTTGAACGCAGCAATGTTGAAGCCGGCGGCGACGTCGGCGGCGTCGGGCGCAAAATGCCGCGCCTGCTTGACCACGTAGACCTGCAGCGCCGGCACGTTGCCGAACGCCACAGCGCCCCATGCGAGCATGGTCAGCACGGTCAGCCACGGGTGCTGCACGGTGAAGGTCAACCCCAACAGCACCAGCGCCAGCAGCAGGAAGATGTGCTTGAGCGCCTTGACCGGGCCGACACGGTCCGCCAGCTTGCCGCCCCATACATTGCCGAACGCCACCGAAACGCCGTAGCCCACCAGCACCAGGCTGACCTGCGACGGCGTGAAGCCGGCGCGCTGCTCGAGCAGCGGCGCCATGTAGGTAAAGGCGATCAGCGAGCCGCCGTAGCCGACCGCTGTCATCGCAAACACCAGCAGCAGGCGCGGTTGCGCCAGCACGCGGAACTGGCGCAGCAGCGGCGCCGGCGCTGCATGCGGCAGGCGCCGCGGCACGAAGGCCACCGCGCCGATGAAGGCAACCAGGCCGAACAGCGCTACCACGAGGAAGGTCGCGCGCCAGCCAAAATGCTGGCCGATGAAGGTACCCAGCGGGATGCCGGCGACGAACGCCACGGTCATGCCGCTGAACATCGTCGCGATCGCGCTTGCCGCCTTGTCCTTCGGCACCAGCGTGGTGGCGATGATCGAGCCGACCGAGAAGAACACGCCGTGCGCCAGGCCCGTGAGCACGCGCGCCGCGATCAGCGCTTCATAGCCGGGGGCGCGCCAGGCCACCAGGTTGCCGACCGTAAACAGCGCCATCAGGCCGGCAAGCAGCAGCTTGCGCGGCACGCGCCCGGTCAGCGCCGTGAGCAGCGGCGCGCCGATCGCGACGCTGAGCGCGTAGAGGCTGACCAGCAGGCCGGCGCCAGGCAGGCTGACGCCGAGATCCGCGGCAATGGTGGGGATCAGCCCGACGATCACGAATTCGGTGGTGCCGATGGCGAAGGCGCTGAGGGTCAGCGCGAGTAAGGCAAGTGGCATGATGAGGCTCCAGGTACGGTGCGGAATGGAGCGCAGTGTGCCCGCTTTACTTTTGCGTAAAAAGTGGTCTATAAACCAAACTGTCTTGATTTCAACTCAATAATGAAAATCACGCTCGACGAACTGCTGGCGTTCGCGACCGTGGTCGACAGCGGCTCGATCACCGCCGCCGCGCAACAGCTCGACCTCACCGTCTCGGCGACCAGCCGCACCCTCGCCCGCCTCGAGGAAAAGCTCAAGACCACCTTGCTGCGCCGGACCACGCGCCGCCTTGAGCTGACCGAGGAAGGCCAGGCCTTCCTGCAGGATGCGCGCGCCATCATCGACTCAGTCGAAAGCGCCGAAGAACAGATGCTGGCGCGGCGCGAGAAGCCGTCGGGGCGCCTGCGCGTCGACGCCGCGTCGCCGTTCATGCTGCACGTGATCGTGCCGCTGGTGCGCGGCTACCGCGAGCGCTTTCCGCAGGTGGAGCTTGAGCTGAACAGCAACGAGGGCATCATCGACCTGCTCGAGCGGCGCACCGACGTGGCCATCCGGATCGGCCGGCTGAAGGACTCGACGCTGCATAGCCGGCTGATCGGCAACAGCCGGGTGCGCATGCTGGCCAGTCCCGCCTACCTTGACGCGCACGGCCACCCGCGCAAGGCCGCGGAACTCGGCAAGCACACGCTGCTGGGCTTCAACCAGCCCGAATCGCTGAACGTGTGGCCGATCCTGGGCCCGGACGGCGAGCCCTGGCGGATCGCACCGGCAGTTTGGTCGTCGAGCGGCGAGACGCTCAGGCAGCTGGCGCTGGAGGGCGCGGGGATCGTGTGCCTGTCGGACTTCATGACCGCGCACGATCGCGAGGCCGGCCGGTTGGTGCATGTGCTCGCGCGCCAGACCCAGGACGTGCGCCAGCCGATCCATGCGGTCTATTACCGCAATACCGCGATCTCGGCGCGGATCGCATCGTTCGTTGACTATCTGGTCGAAGCGCTCGGCGGCAAGGGCGGGTCGCGCCAGGCGGCGGCATGGGCCCGGCCCTGACAGGCTGCTGGCCGACCACGGACTGGGATCCAGCCGGGCCTTTAGCCGGACCGACGGCGGCAGCACCGGGAATCTCTCCGCCACATGCGGGTCGCCTTGCCACCTCCCCTTATCCCGCCTCTAATAGATCCAGGTACCGTCAGGCTGGCAACGACGGCCGGGAGGCGACATGCGCTGCAGCCAATGCGGCTTCGGCAACCTTGCGGGCGCCAACTTCTGTGAGGCGTGCGGGGCGCGGCTTGCCCGCGCGTGCCCGCAATGCGGCGCCGAAGCCACCGCGGCGGCGCGGTTCTGCCGAGTCTGCGGCGCCGGCCTGCCGGACGCACCCGCTATCGCCGGGCCTGCGCCCGCCGCCCCGCGCCAGGACAGCCCAGCGCCGGTCCACTACACGCCGCCGCACCTTGCCGGGCGCATCCTGGCCGAGCAGGCGGCGATGGAAGCCCGCGGCGAGACCGCCGGCGAACGCAAGACCATCACCGCGCTGTTTGCCGACATGGCCGGCTCCACCGCGCTGACCCAGGACCTGGACCCGGAGGACGCGCGCCGGCTGATCGATCCCGTGGTGACGCTGATGATGGAGGCGGTCCACCACTACGAGGGCTACGTGGCCAAGTTTCTCGGCGACGGCATCCTGGCGCTGTTCGGCGCGCCGATCGCGCATGAAGACCACGCCTTGCGCGCGCTGTACGCGGCGCTGCGAATGCAGGATGCGATGCACCGGCACAGTGACCGCGTGCGCCTGGAGCAAGGCATTCCGCTGCAGGTCCGCATCGGCATCCATACCGGCGAGGTGGTGGTGCGCTCGATCCGCAAGGACGACCTGCACACCGACTACGATCCGGTCGGACACACCATCCATATCGCCTCGCGCATGGAAGGCATCGCCACGCCGGCGTCGATCCTGGTGAGCGAGTCGACCCACAAGCTGACTGAAGGCTATTTCGAGTTCACGGCATTGGGCACCACCAACGTCAAGGGCGTGCGCGAGCCGCTGGCGGTGTATGAGGTGATCGGGCCGGGGGCCTTGCGCACGCGGCTGCAGGTGGCGGTGCACCGCGGCCTGGCCCGCTTTGTCGGGCGCCAGGACGAGCTCGCGCACCTGAACGCGGCGCTGGAGCAGGCCAAGGCCGGCCACGGCCGCATTGTCGCGGTGGTGGGCGAGGCCGGCGTCGGCAAGTCGCGGCTGTTCCATGAATTCAAGGTCAGGTCGCAGCGGGACTGCCTGGCGCTGGAGACGTTCTCGGTCTCGCATGGCAAGGCCTTTGCCTACCTGCCGCTGATCGAGATGCTGAAGAACTACTTCCAGATCACGGCGCACGACGGCGACCGCGGCTGCCGCGAGAAGGTGACCGGCAGGCTGCTGACGCTGGACCGCTCGCTCGAAGAGCACCTGCCCTACCTGCTCTACCTGCTCGGCGTGGTCGAGCCCGACTCGCCGCTGCCGACCATGGACGCGGCCATCCGGCGCCAGCGCACCTTTGATGCGATCGCGCGGCTGCTGGTGCGCGAAAGCCAGAACCAGCCGCTGCAAGTCATCTTCGAGGACCTGCAATGGCTCGACGGCGAGACCGAGGCCTTCCTCAACATGCTGGTCGACCACGTTCCCGGCGCGCGCATCGTGCTGCTGGTGAACTACCGGCCGGAGTACAGCCATCGCTGGGACGACGGCGGGCATTACTCGCAGCTGCGCCTGCAGCCGCTGGGACAGGCCGAGGCGCAGGAGCTGCTGACCGCGCTGCTGGGCGACGACCCCAGCCTGGGGCCGCTGAAGCGCCTGATACTGGAAAAGACCGAGGGCAATCCCTTCTTCATGGAGGAAGTGGTCCAGACCCTGGCCGAGGAAGGCGCCCTGCTCGGCCACCCGGGCGGCTACCGCATCGAGAAGGCGCCGGCGCTGCTGCACATTCCCACCACGGTGCAGGGCGTGCTGGCCGCCCGTATCGACCGGCTGCCGCTGGCGCAGAAAGAGCTGTTGCAGACCCTCGCCGTGATCGGCAAGGAGTTTCCGCTGGGCTTGGTGCTGCGCGTTACCGGCCTGCCCGAGGACCAGCTGCATCCGCTGCTGCGCGACCTGCAGACCGCTGACTTTATCTACGAACGCCCGGCCTTCCCCGAGGTGGAGTACGCCTTCAAGCACGCGCTGACCCAGGAGGTGGCCGGCAGCTCGCTGCTGACCGAGCGCCGCAGCGCGCTGCATGAAAGCTCGGCACAGGCCATCGAGGCGCTGTTCCACGGCCGGCTCAAGGACTATTGCAGCGAACTGGCCCACCACTACAGCCACAGCGGCAATGTCGCGAAGGCGGTCGAGTACCTGCACTGCGCCGGCCAGCAGGCGCTGCAGCGCTCGGCGCAGGAGGAAGCGATCCGGCATCTCAGCGATGCCATTGCATTGCTCAAGCGCCAGCCCGACAGTACCGAACGGGCGCGCCTGGAGCTGACCCTGCTGCTGACGCTGGGGCCCGCGCTGATTGCCGCGCGAGGCCAGGCTTCGCCCGAAGTCGAGGCCAATTACCGGCGCGCGATGGCGCTGTGCGAACAAGGCCGGCAGACGCCCTATGTGTTCTCGGCGCAGCTGGGCATGTGGGCGTTCTACCAGCTGCGTGCGCAATACCAGGTGTCGCTGCCGCTGGCCCGGCGCCTGCTTGCGCTGGCCAACGAGTCGCAGAAAACCAAGCAGCTGGCCGAAGGCCATCGCGCGCTGGGCGCCACGCTGTTCCGCCTGGGCCTGCTGGAAGAGGCGCGCGCGCATATGGAGGCGGTGCTGGCCGTGCCGCACCCCGAGCACTCCGCCTACGACTTCCTGACCGGCTACGGCCGCGACCCGATGGTCCATGCCACCGGTACGCTGGCCTGGATCCTGTGGTACCAGGGCTTTGCCGACCAGGCCCTGGCGCGCAGCCGCGAAGCGCTGGCGCTGGCGCGCGCGCGCCCGGATGCCTACAACCTTGCGCTGTGCCTGGTGTTCGCGGCGGAACAGTACCGGTGGCGCAGCGATCCCGCGCAGGCCAGGGAATATGCGGAAGCCGCCATTGCCATTTCCTGCGAACAGGGCTTCCCCATCTACCTCGCCTGGGGCACCGTGCTGCAGGGTTGGGCGGTATCCGAACTGGGCCGCCACGACGAAGGCATTGCGCTGATGCACCGGGGCCTGGCCGCCTACGAGGCCACCGGCGGCGAACTCGGCATGCCCAACCTGCTGGCCATGCTGGCCGAGGCCTGCGGCAAGGCGGGCCAGCCCGCATCGGCGCTGGATGTGCTGACACGCGCGCAGGCCATGGTGGAAGAGACCGGCGAACGGCTCGATGAAGCCGTCGTGTATCGATTGCGCGGCGACATGCTGCTGCAGCTGGCTGCGCCGGATGCCGGCGCAGCCGCCAGCCATGAGGCCGAGGCCTGCTTCCAGCGGGCGATCGCGGTGGCGCACGGCCAGGGCGCCAGGCCGCTGGAACTGCAGGCCGCGCTCAGCCTGGCCCGGCTGTGGCAGCGTCAGGGCAAGAGCGATGCCGCGCGCGAAGCGCTGGCGCGCATCCACGGCAGCTTCAGCGAGGGCACCGATAGCGCCGACTGGCTGCAGGCGCAGGCACTGCTTGCCGAGCTCTCCGGCCAGCCGGCCCGCGACACGGGCCCCGCGCGCGCATGACCACCGCCCCCGCCTGCCCGCTGCAAGAGCGCTTTGTCGCGCTCTGGACCCTGGCGGGCGGCACCCGCGCGGCGGACGCCTATGCCGACCTGGCGCGCTGCTACGGCGAGCCGACCCGGCATTACCACACCCTGGACCATGTGCGCCGCTGCCTGCAAGACCTCGACTGGGCGCGCAGCGCGATACCCGATGCCGCCGACGTGGAACTGGCGCTGTGGTGCCATGACGTCATCTACGTGCCCGGCGCCGCCGACAACGAAGCACGCAGCGCCGCATGGCTGCGGCGCTGGTCGGCCGGCACGGTCGTCGCCGCCGGGCGCGTTGCCGCGCTGATCCTGGAAACCACGCACGCCGACGTGCCGGCGAGCCTGGCCGGGCGCTTCACCGCTGATATTGACCTGGCCGCGCTGGGATACAGCCGGGCTCGCTTCCAGGACAACGGCGCGCGCCTGCGCGCCGAGCGCACCGACCTGGACGACGCCGCCTATGACGCCGCCGAACGCGCCTTCCTGCGCCGCCTGCTGGACAGCCCCCGGATCTACGCCACCGACCTGTTCCAGTCACGCTACGAGGCGCAGGCGCGGGCCAACCTTGCCTGGCGGCTGGCCCAGCCGGCGCTGCCTACAGGAACTCGCCCGTGATATCGATGCTCGAGCGCTGCCCCACGCAGTCATAGTTGCGCTCCAGCCAGAGCGTGGCGGCTTGCCGGCCCTTGTCGCGCAGCGAGCACAGGAAGTCCCAGTCGGCGTTGTATTTGGTCGAAACCCCGAGCGCGGCCATGGTCTCGTCCGAACGGATCGAATGGATCCACATCTCCTTCATCTCGTTGCGGTCGATCTTGCCCTGCTGGATCAGCGTGGTGACGAAGCCGATCGCGCGCATCTCACGCATCAGCGACGAATTGAAGCTGACTTCGTTGACCCGGTTCAGGATCTCCGCCGCCGTGGTCGGCACGCCGCGGCGCACGATCGGGTTGATGTGGACGATCACCACGTCATGCGTCTCGCAGTGGTAGATCAGCGGAAAGATCGCCGGGTTGCCGACATAGCCGCCGTCCCAGTAATGCTGGCCGTCGACGCTGACCGCCTGGAACAGCGTGGGCACGCAGGCCGAGGCCAGCACCGCGTCGACGCTCAGCTCTTCCTGCGCGAAGATGCGGATCCGGCTGGTTTCGATATTGGTTGCACAGAGGTACAGCCGTATCGGGCAATGCTCGCGCAGCGCCGCAAAATCCACCTGGCTGCGCAGCACGTCGCGCAGCGGATTGGCATTGCCCGGGTTGAACTGGTACGGCGACAGCAGGCGCAGCGTAATGTCGGCCATGGCATACAGCGGGGAGTGGTTCAGCCCCAGCGTATGGCTGCCCTTGAACCACGGCAGCCAGCGCAACGGGTTGAAGCGCTGCGCCGAGTGCGCGATGGCTTCCCAGAAGTCATGCAAGGCCAGGCGCGCGCCGTCGCTGCCGCCCTGCATCAGGCCATAGGCCAGCACCGTGCCGTTCATGGCGCCGGCGCTGGTGGCGCTGACGCCTTCGATTTCCAGCCGGCCATCCTCCAGCAGACGGTCCAGCACGCCCCAGGTAAACGCGCCGTGCATGCCGCCGCCCTGCAAGGCCAGCGCCACGGGCTTGGTCTGGACACGCTCGGGCGGCATAGGTGTTTTCCCTTCGGCGGCGGCAAGGCGCCATGCTCCAGTGTAGGGAAGAACCGGGCTGGCAGCGTAGGGCTGCATGCGTGGTGTGACACACACTGGCGTGCGGGCCACGACGGCACCGAAGCGGCCGTCGTGGCAGCGGCATCACTTGGTTCGTGCCGGCGCCCCGCTACGCCAGTTCGAACCCATGCCGCGCCAGTGGCAACGAGCGGATACGCTGGCCGGTGGCGGCAAACAGCGCATTGGCCAGCGCCGGCGCCAGCGTCGGCACCGCCGACTCGCCCACGCCGCCAATGCGCTCGCCGCTGGGCGCGAGCACCGCCTCGAAGCGCGGCGTCTGGGCCAGGCGCAGCAGGGGATAATCATGGAAGTTGGATTGCTGCACGCGCCCGTCGGCGATGGTGATCACGCCCGACAGCGCCGCGCTGAGGGCCCAGATGCTGGCGCCTTCCAACTGGCGCTCGACGGTTGCGGGGTTGATCACGGTGCCGCAGTCGATGGCATTGACGATGCGGTGCAGCGTGATACGCCGGTCCTGCACCGACAGCTCCACTGCCGTGGCGCACAGCGAGCCCCACGCCTGCGACAGCGCCATGCCGTGGAAGCGCCCGGCCGGCGCGCTGCCCCAGCCCACCTGCTGCGCCAGGCGCCGCAGCAATCGCGCCGGACGCGGCCGATCGGCCAGCAGGCTCAGTCGGAACTGCAGCGGGTCGGCCCCGGCGTGATGCGCCAGCTCGTCGATAAAGCTCTCGGCGAAGAAGGTGTTCTGCGTATAGCCCACCCCGCGCCAGAATCCGACCGGCACCGCGGTATTAACCATCGCATGGCGCACGGCAAGATGGGGCAGCGCATAGGGCAGGTCCACCACGCCTTCGACCGACTTGGGGTCGACCCCGCCCTTGACCCGGTCCGGAAAATTGCGGACATAGATCGATGAGCAGGCCAGGCGCGCCTCCAGCGCGTGAATGCCCGCCTTGTCCGGTGCCAGCACCGCGCTGAAGCGCGCCGCCGCCGCCGGACGGTAGAAGTCATGCTGGAGATCTTCCTCGCGCGACCAGATCAGCTTGACCGGCTGCCCCGCGGCCTTCGACGCCAGCGCGGCCTGGATAAAGACATCGAATTCCTCGCGCCGGCCAAAGCCGCCGCCGACGAAAGTCCCATGCACGACGATGCGTTCGGCGGGCAGGCCCAGCACGCCCGACAGCCGCTGCGCGATCTCGCCGCAGACCTGGGTCGGCCCCCAGATCTCGGCGCGGTCGGCGCGGACGTCGGCGGTGGCGTTCATCGGCTCCATGGTGGCATGGGCGAGATACGGCACTTCGTATTCGGCGGTGTAGGCCTGGGCGCCCGGCATCTGCGCGTCCGGGTCGCCGTGGCGCAGCGCCACCGCCGATGCGCCGCGCGCAGCGGCCCGGTAGCCGGCCATGAGTGCCGCGTCGCCGGCCGGTGTGCCCGGCGGCAGTTGCCAGTCCGGCTGCAGCACGGCCAGGCCCTTGCGCGCGGTCCAGTAGCTGTCGGCCAGCACCACCACGGCATCGTCCAGCGGCACCACGCGCCGCACGCCGCGCACCGCCCGCGCCGGCCGGGCATCGACCCGGCGCAGCGTGCCGCCAAAGGCCGGGCACGCCATCACCGAACCCACCAGCATGCGCGGCACCTTGACGTCGACGCCGAACACCGCCGCGCCGCGGGTCTTCAGCGGAATGTCGAGCCGGTCGGTCGGGCGGCCCAGCAGCTTCCAGTCGCGCGGATCCTTCAGCGTGACGCTGGCCGGGCGTGGCAGGGACGCAGCCCGCGCAGCGAGGTCGCCATAGCCGAGCGTGCGCCCGCTGGACTCATGCCGCACCACGCCTTGCACGGCGCGGCACTGCGCCACCGGCACGCTCCAGCTTTGCGCGGCGGCCTCGCGCAGCATCTCGCGCGCGGTGGCGCCGATGCGGCGCAGCGGCTCGAACGACCATCGCGCCGAGGTACTGCTGGCGGTCGCCTGCACCTTGAACATGCGGTTGTTGTAGACCGGATCGGTCGGTGCCAGCTCGGCGCGCACCTGGCGCCAGTCGCACTCCAGCTCCTCGGCGA
Organism: Cupriavidus sp. H39; assembly: GCF_050271075.1. NCBI lineage: Bacteria > Pseudomonadati > Pseudomonadota > Betaproteobacteria > Burkholderiales > Burkholderiaceae > Cupriavidus > Cupriavidus sp. H39. Next base: position 1,714,199 of record NZ_CP189846.1, on the reverse strand, counting down.
CCAGCATCGGCGCGGAGGTCATCACGCCCTGCCCCAGTTCGGCCGATGGCACCATGATCGTCACGCTGCCATCGGCATCGATGCGCAGCCACGCGTTGATGTCATCCGGATCGCGCGCGGGCACGCTGGCGTCGGCGGCCTTCGCCAGCGGCAGGTGGAAGCCCAGCACCAGCGCCGCGGGCATGGCGCCGGCGGCTTGCAGGAAGCGGCGGCGGCTTGTGTGGAGATGGCTCACGATGACGCCCTCCCCTTGGGGTCGCCCGCGTTCTGCGCGGTGGCGGCACGCAGGATGGCGCGTTCCACGCGCGGATAGGTGCCGCAGCGGCACAGGTTGGTGATGCCGGCGCGGATATCTTCCGGCCGCGGCGAGGGGTGGTCCTTCAGCAAGGCACACGCGGCCATGATCATGCCCGACTGGCAATAGCCGCACTGCGGCACCTGCTCGGCAATCCACGCGCGCTGGACCGGGTGCGAATTGTCGGCCGACAATCCTTCGATGGTCGTAATGTCGGCGCGCGCCACGGTACCGACAGGCGTGATGCAAGCGCGCACGGCCTTGCCGTCGACATGCACGGTGCAGGCGCCGCACAGGCCCGCGCCGCAGCCGAACTTGGTGCCGGTATAGCCCAGGTAATCGCGCAGCACCCACAGCAGGGGCATGTCGCGCTCGGCATCGACGGCGTGGCGCTTGCCGTTGATCTTCAACTGCAGTTTCATGGGGGGCTCCTCGTTGCGCACCGGTTCGCAGCGGCCGGCTCGGGTGCGGCCCAGTATCGGGCGCGCGGCATGGCAGGACAATCGACTTGTTTTGCCATCACCTGTGAGGCAAGATCACAGCCATGATCCGCCGGCTCCCCTCGATGCAAGTGCTCCAGGCCTTTGCCGCCACCGCGCGCACGGGCAGCATGACGCGTGCCGCCGATGCGCTGTGCGTGACGCATGGCGCCATCAGCCGGCATATCCGTGCGCTGGAGTCACAGCTTGGCTGCGCCCTGTTCCTGCGTGCCGGCCGGCAGCTGGAGCTGACCGCCACCGGCCGCGAACTGGCCGACGACCTCGATCGCGCGCTGCGCGCGGTGGAACTGTCACTGGCCGGCGCGGCCGAGCGGCGCGCGCGCGAACGGCAGTCGCTGCATGTCAATGTCAGTCCGGAACTGGCCGGTGCATGGCTGGTGCCCAAGCTGCCGCAGCTGCGCCAGGCGCTGCCTGGCCTGGACCTGTCCATCGCCGCCAGCACCGAAGACCCCGACTTTGCCCGGTCGGACCTGGACGTCAGCCTGCGCTATGGCCCGGCGCCCTTCACCGGCTACCAGTGCCTGAAGCTGCTCGACGACGACATCATCGCGGTATGCAGCCCCGGCTTCGCGCAGCGGCACGCCGGCATGACCGCGGCCGACGCCGCGCACCTGCCGCGGCTGCGGCACGCGCGCTTCCGCTGGGCGCAGTGGGGCGCTGCCGCGGGCGTTGTGCTGGATGAGCCCGAAGACGGCATCGTCTTCGACTGCCGCGCACTGCTGATCGAAGCCGCCGCCAGCGGCATGGGCCTGGCGCTCACGCGCGCCTTGCTGGCGCGCGAGGCCATCGCGGCGGGGCGGCTGGTGCAGCCGCTGATGGGCAGCTTTCCGGCCAGCCATAACTGCTACATCGTCTGGCGCGGCGACAACCCCAAGCAGGCGCTGATCCGGCGCTTCGCGCAGTGGTTGCGGGACGTGGCGGTGCGGGGGTGAGGTGGTATTCGTACTGAACGGGTTCTCAGGTCTTCGGCTCTGGCACGGAGTGCCTCGCTGCGCTTGCACAGTGTTATCGCGTGCGAGCCCCACAGCGTATTGCCTTCCCGCTTGTTTGCTCCCCTCTCCCGCTTGCGGGAGAGGGGCGGGGGTGAGGGCCGGCGCATCCACGAAGTCAGCCGCATCGGTCCGTGCAGGCCGACATCCCCCTCCCGAACCGGCAGTCCTCCTGATGCCTCCCGCAAGCGTCCCTATTCCACCCACGCAGCGGTATCGTCGAGCGGATAAACCGGCCTGCTGACCTGCCGGAACGGAAACCGCTCGTACCGTGAACTGGTAACCCCCTCCCCGTCACACTCCACCACCGCCCTCGCGATCGGCACGAACACCGGCCGGCAGTACATGCGCGATTTCAGCAGCAGAAACCTGGCCCGATGCGGATCGATGCCGATATGGGTAAAGATCCCCAGGTCCCAGTGCTCTTGCGGGGTCTCGGTCACGATCACCTGCGCCGCGCCGATATCGAGCAAGGCGGTGCGCCCCATGCGGATGCGCTGCCCGGTGTAGGTCGGCCCGGTGATGATGTACTCGCCGTCGCTGATTGCCGCCACCGTCCCGGTCAGCGGCCTGGCCTGCGGATAGACCTCCAGTTGGGGCAAGGCCACCTTGTCGCCGACCGGCAGCGTAATGCGGGCCCCGACGCCGGCGTCCACCAGCGCCGCCACCGCCTCCGGGTCGCACACCGGCCCGACTGCGATGCCGGTCAGCCCCTGCGCCAGCGCCTCGTGCAGCACCGCCATGTTGTCGCAAGTACCGCCGGACATGCAGTTGTCACCGTGATCGAGCAATAGCACTGGCCTTGCGTCAGCACCGTCCGCGCTGTCCGCCAGCTGCGCCGCGCGCGCGATGGAACGGGCCAGCGGCTCGGCCTGGTAGGCAAAGTCATCACGCTCGGCCCATGCCTGCGCCGCGATCCGGCTGGCGACCGCTTCCGCCCTGGCCGGATCGCCGTCGCCGACCACGATCACGCTCAGGCATGGCGCGGCGATATCGGCCAGGCCGAAGCCGGCCAGCACCGACACCGCCAGCATGCCGTCCCGCTCGGCCTCGCGCGCCAGCGCCACGGCGCGCTGCATCGCGCCTTCATCGGTGCGGCTGCGCAAGGTGTGCGTGATCAGCGGCAGGCGCCGCCACGCCATCACCGGCCGCACGCGCCCGGCAACCATGTCAAGCAGCAGCCGGCCGGCATGCGCGCCGGTTTCATACATGTCCACATGCGGGTAGGTCTTGAAGCTGACCGCGATGTCGGCATGGTCGACCAGCGCCTGCGTAATGTTGCCGTGCAGGTCAAGGGCGACCGCGACCGGCGCATGCGGCAGCACCGCGCGCAGGCGGCGCAGCAGGTCGCCCTCGCCGTCGTCGCTGTTTTCGGCCACCATCGCGCCATGCAGGTCAAGCATCACCGCATCGCAGCCGTGCGCGGCCGCGATGATGGTGTCGCACAGGTGCGTGTAGGCGTCGGCGGCGACGCGTCCGCTCGGGTTGGCCGCGGCGATCACCGGCACCACGATCTCGGCGCCGGCGGCCTCGGCCAGGTCGATGAAGGCAGCGGCCGCGGTGCGGGTGCCCTTGGCGGCGCGATAGGCGGCATCGCCATAGGCCGGCGCGAACGCAGCCAGCGGCGTCGGCACCGGTGAAAAGGTATTGGTCTCGTGATTGAGTCCGGCAATCAGGATCTTCATCGGTCAGTCCGTCCAGGTGTCATGGCCGCGTGGCGGCATCGAGCATGGCGTGCAGCAGCACGTTACAGCCGGCCTCGAGGTGCTCGGGCCGCGCGTCTTCGATTTCGTTGTGGCTGATGCCGTCCTTGCACGGCACGAAGATCATCGCGGCCGGGGCGACGCGGGCGAGGTAAACCGCGTCATGGCCGGCACCGCTGATCACTTCCATGGCGGAATGGCCGAGCCGCCGCGCGCCGCCGCGCACTGCCTCGACCAGCCGCGCATCGAACGGCTGCGGCGGGAAGTACACCACCTGGCGCAGGTCGATGGCGATGCCGCTGCGCGCCGCCAACGCGGCAACCTGCGCGCGCAGCGCCGCGTCCATCGCCGACAGCACCGTGTCATCGCCGGCGCGCAGGTCCGCCGTCATGGTCACCTTGCCGGGGATGACGTTGCGCGAATCGGGATGCACGGCCAGGCAGCCCACCGTGCCGCGGCCATGCGGGGGATGATCGAGCGCGATGCGGTTGACGATGCCGACCAGCTCCGACGCCGCCAGCAGCGCATCCTTGCGCAGCGCCATCGGCGTTGGGCCCGCATGCGCTTCCATCCCGGTCAGCACCACGTCGTACCAGCGCTGCCCGAGCGCGCCCGTGACCACGCCGATGGTCGTGTCGTTTGCCTCCAGCACCGGCCCCTGCTCGATATGCGCTTCAAGGTAGGCGCCGACCGGGCGCCCACCGACCGGCTCCGGCCCGGCATAACCGATCGCCTGCAGCGCCTGCCCGACGCCGATGCCATCGCGGTCGCGCTGCTGCAGCATGTCAGCCAGCGCGAATTCGCCGATGAATGTGCCCGAGCCCATCATCACCGGGACGAAGCGCGAGCCTTCCTCGTTGGTCCAGACCGCGACCTCGAGCGGGGCATCGGTGACGATGCCGGCATCGGCGAGCGTGCGCAGCACTTCGATGCCGGCGAACACGCCGTAGTTGCCATCGAACTTGCCGCCAGTCGGCTGGGTGTCGATATGGCTGCCGGTCATCACCGGTGGCAAGGCATCATCACGCCCGGCGCGACGCGCAAAGATATTGCCGATGGCATCGACACGGATCGTGCACCCGGCTGCCCTGGCCTCGGCGACGAAGAAGTCGCGGCCCTGGCGGTCCAGGTCGGTCAGCGCCAGCCGGCATACGCCGCCCTTGGGCGTGGCGCCGATGGTGGCCAGGCGCATCAGGGTGTCCCACAGGCGCTCGCCGTCGATGCGCAGGTCGGCGCGCGCGCCGGCAGCCGCAACCGCCTCGCGCGCAGCTTGTAAAGTCGTCATGTCATTCCTCGTAACGGTCGGCCGGCATTGCGGCCGGCTTGATCCAGTTCAGGCCGCCAGGCCGACGCCGAGATAGCGGTCCTTGACCGCCTCATCGGCACGAAACGCGTCGTTGCTGCCGGTGTAGACCACCCTGCCCTGCTCGATGATCACGTGGCGGTCGGCCAGCTGCGTGCAGACCTCGAGGTTCTGCTCCACCAGCAGGATCGGCACGCCGGCCGCCTTGATCACCTTGAGCTGCGCCACGATCTCTTCCACGATCACCGGGGCCAGCCCTTCGACCGGCTCGTCGAGCATCAGCAGGCGCGGATGGTTCATCATGGCGCGCCCGATGGCGAGCATCTGCTGTTCGCCGCCGGAGAGCTGCGCACCGCCGTTGCCGCGCCGCTCGCGCAGGCGCGGGAAGATGCGGTAGATGTCCTGCAGCTGCCACGGCGAATCGCGGCGCGCGGCCAGCTTGAGGTTCTCTTCCACCGTCAGCAGCTTGAAGATGCCGCGGTGCTCGGGCACCAGGCACAGGCCGTCGGCGGCAATCCGGTGCGGCGCCATGCCGGCCACGTCCCGGCCGCGGAAGACGACACGCCCGCCCCTGGGCCGGACCACGCCGGCGATGGCCTTGAGCGTGGTCGACTTGCCGGCGCCGTTGCGCCCCAGCAGCGTCACCAGCTCGCCTTCGCCGACCGCCAGCGATACGCCTTGCAGCACATGGCTCTTGCCGTAGTAGCCATGTATCTCCTGTACGTCGAGCATCATCCCTTGCCTCCGGTGATCATGTTGCCGAGATAGGCGGCGCGCACGCGCGGATCGCCGCGCACGGCCGCGGGCGGCCCTTCCATCAGCACCTTGCCTTGCTGCATCACCGTGACGGTGTCCGAGATATCCATGACGATGTCCATGTTGTGCTCGATCAGCACGACGGTGTGGTCCTGCGCAAGCCCGCGGATCAGCCGCTTCATCGCGCCGAGGTCGTCGACGCCCATGCCCGAGGTGGGCTCGTCCAGGAAAATCGCACGTGGCCGCGCGGCCAGCGCCATGCCGACCTCCAGGCGCCGCTGCTGGCCGTGCGACAGCACGCCCGCCGCGCTGTCTGCGACGCGCGTCAGTTCCAGCCGCTCCAGCACCTGGTCGACGACCTCGCCGCAGGCCAGCGCACCCACCGGCAGGCGCCATCCGCTCATGGCCTTGCGCGGCGACGTGCCCAGCGCGGCGAGGCGCAGGTTCTCGCGCACCGGCAGGCTCGGGAACAGGCTGGTGACCTGGAACGAACGCGCGATGCCGCGCTGGACCCGCTGGTAGTCGGCTTCCGCCGTGACGTCCGTGCCGTCGAAGAGGATGCGGCCGGCGCTGACTTCCTTGGTGCCGGTCAGCATGTGGAACAGCGTGGTCTTGCCGGCGCCGTTGGGGCCAATTACCGAATGGATCGTGCCCGGCATCACGCGCAGGTCGACCCCGCCCAGCGCCATGAACTTGCCGTACTGCTTGACGACGCCGGTGGCTTCAAGGATGGGGATAGTGGTGGGGCTCATGCGCGTTCCTCCTGCGTGGCGGGCGCGCGGCGCACGCCGCGCAGTCGCTCCCATGCTGTGGCGCCCAGCCCCCACAGCCCGCGCTGCATGAACAGGCTGACAGCGATCAGCAGGAAGCCCAGCAGCATCAGCCAGCGCGGCCACAGCGTCGACAGCCAGTCCGCCAGCAGCACATAGAAGGCCGCGCCCAGCACCGACGCGAAGATATTGCCGGTGCCGCCGATCACGGTCATCACCAGGATCATCTCGCTGGCGTGGTAGTCGATATTGGCCAGCGGCGCGATCCCGGTCAGCATCGCGTGCAGCGCGCCGGCCAGTCCGGTGACCGCGCCGGAGACCATGAACGCCAGCAGCTTGAACGCCTTGACGTTGTAGCCAACCGCCAGGGCGCGCTCTTCGTTGTCGCGGATCGCGAGCAGCGTGCGGCCGAGCACGGACTCGGTCACGCGCAGCACCGCAAGGAAGACTGCCAGGAACAGCACCGCGACAAAGCCATAGAACTGCCACGGCGACGCCAGCGGCACCAGCGCATGGCCGGCGACGGACAGCGGCGGACGCGGGATGTCCAGCAGCCCGTTGTCGCCGCCGGTAAGGCCGGGCGCCGTATAGGCGAGGAAGTAGAACATCTGCGCGAACGCCAGCGTCAGCATCACGAAGTAGGTGCCGCGCTGCCGGATCGCAAACCAGCCCACCAGCGCCGCTGCGGCCGCGCCGATCGCGACTGACAGCAGCAGCGCCACCGGCATCGGCAGGCTTGCGCGGGTCAGTGCCAGTCCCACCGCATAGCTGCCCAGCCCGAAGAAGATCCCCTGGCCGAATGACAGCAGGCCGGTGTAGCCGAGCAGCAGGTTGCACGCCATCGCGGCCATCGCGTAGATCAGCACTTCGGTGGCGAGCGTGCCGGAGCGCATCGTCAACGGCAGCAGCAGCGTGACCCCAAGCGCCAGCCACCAGAAGCGGTAGCGCAAGAACCCTTGTCTTTCCATAGCCATCATCCCCTCCCCAGCAAGCCATGCGGACGCAGCAGCAGCACCGCGGCCATGGCGACATAGATCATCAGCCGCGCGCCTTCGGGCCACAGCGTGCTCATCAGACTCTGCACCACGCCGACCAGCAAGCCGCCTACCAGCGCGCCGGTGAAGCTGCCCATGCCCCCCACCACGACCACGATGAAGGCCACGCCCAGCGCCTCGACGCCCATGAACGGCTCGGCGCCGCGGATCGGCGCCGCCAGCACGCCAGCGAGCGCCGCAGTCGCGGCCCCCAGCGCGAACATCAGGCTGAACAGGCGGAACACGTTGATGCCGAGCAGCGACACCATCTCGGTGGATTCGCTGCCAGCGCGCACCGCGCTGCCCAGCCGCGTGCCTTCCAGCAGCCACCACAGGCCGATGGCCAGCAGGCCGGTGAAGCCGATCACGAAGAGGCGGTACTTGGGATAGATGAAGTCGCCCCACATCACCACGCCCTGCAGCGCGTCCGGCGGCGGCACGTCGACGCCGAGCGGTCCCCAGCCGACGATGATGAGTTCCTGGATGGCCAGCGCCAGGCCCACCGTGACCAGGATGTGGAACTCATGCGGCTGCGCATAGACGTGGCGCAGCATGAGCTTCTCGGTCAGCCACGCCAGCGCGCCGATCACGACCGGGGCGAGCACCAGCGCCGCCCAGAAATTCATGCCGAGCTGCAGCGCCTGGAAGCAGAGGTAGGCACCCAGCGCATAGAAGGCACCATGCGCGAAATTGACGAAGCGCAACAGGCCGAAAACGATCGACAGCCCTACCGCCAGCAGGAAGTAGAGCATGCCGATCCCGACGCCGTTGATCACCTGCAACAGATAGACGTTCATGAGTCGTACGGATGTAGGAAGCCGCCATGCCGCACGACACTGCGTGGCATGGTGCTTCGGTGTGCTTCAGTGTGTTGTCTGCCGGGGCGGCGGCCCCGGTGTCAGGGCATCAGGCCATCTTGCACTGGGTCTGGTCGACCGGCAGGAAGGCCTTGCCGACGCTGACGATCTCGGCGTAGTCGTCCTTGTCCTTCATGCGGGACTTGGCCTTGCCCTTGAGCAGGTAGTAGTTCTTCAGCACCTGGTGGTCGGCGGCGCGGATTTCCTCGGGACCCGTCAGGCCTTCGTATTTCATGCCTTCGAGCGCGGCGACCACGGCCTTGGGATCGGCGCTGCCGGCCTTGATCACGCCGTCCACCATGATCTTGGTGCAGATGTACGAGCCCGCCAGGCTGTAGTTGGGATTGGCCTTGAACTTGGCCTGGGTGCGCTGGACCAGGTCGCGGTTCAGCGGCGTATCGACGCCGTGCCAGTACTGCGCGCCGAAGTAAACGCCCTCGCACAGGTCGGCGCCGAGGGACTCGAACTGTTCCAGCCCCGAGGCCCAGGCCAGCAGGATGGTGCTGTTCTTCTTCATGCCGAAGCTGACCGCCTGGCGCAGCGTGTCGGCGGACTGCGAGCCGAAGTTCAGGATCAGCAGCACGTCCGGCTTGGCGGCCATCGCATTGGTCAGGTAGCCGCTGAATTCCTTCTCGGTCAGGGCGTGGTAGCTGTTGCCGACGTGCTCGATGCCCTTCTCCTTGAAGATCGCCTTGGCGGCCGACAGCAGTCCGTCGCCAAACACGTATTGCGGCGTGATGGTGTACCAGCGCTTCGCCTTGGGCATCGATTCGATCAGCGGCCGCACGGTGCGCTCGATCGCGCCGAAGGTCGGCACTGACCAGCGGAAGGTGGCGCGGTTGCAGTCCTTGCCGGTGATCTCGTCGGCCCCCGCGGTGGTGACGAACACGCCGCCGAACTTTTCCGCCTCCTTGCCCATGGCCAGCGACTCCGACGACAGGATGCCACCGGCGAAGTAGCGTGCCGCCTTCTGCTGCGCCAGCTCCTGCACCTTGCGCACTGCGGTGGCGGGCTTGCCTTCGGTATCGAGCACGCTGTAGCGCAGCGGCCGGCCCAGCACCTGGCCGTACTGGTCAACGGCAAGCCGCATGCCCAGGTCGGCAAACTTGCCGTTGGCGGCGAAGGCGCCCGACATGGGCACCGGGCAGCCAAACTCCAGCGCCTCGCCCGCGGCAAGGGCGCTGCGGCCATGGATCAGCGAGGTGGGGACGGCGGACAGCGCCGCCAGTTTCAGCAGGTCACGACGATTCAAGGCTCACTCCTCGGTCTGTGGGGATGGGGCACGGGGCGAAAGGCTGGCCAACGCCAGGTGGCGCTGTACCGTCTCCCCGACATGCTGGTGACTTCGCCCGGCGCCGGCATGACCGAGCAAGAATCGAACCTGTTTATTCTATTTATACGGATAAATAGAATAGAATCATCTTAGAAGTCGGCCGGAACCGTTGTCAACAAAGGGAAGATCAGGGTTTACGCAAGCTCTGCGCGGGGCACCGGCGCCCCCTGGCGTTGCGGGAATGGCGGGACAAAAAGGTGCGGGGCGCACCAGCCATGACGGCCAACGGGGCAGCATGCACGGCGCCGGGGCAAGCCAGCGGCAGCCGCGCTTGGCTAGAATGCAAGCGCCCAAGCCTCCAGGCCCGGGCGCATGACAAGGAAAGAGCAATGGCGATGTTTCGGGAGGGCAAGACCGGGGCCATCGAGATCCGCAGGCAAAAGCGCGCGGACCTGGTGGCGGAAGAGCTCAAGCGGCTGATTACCCAGCGCAACCTGCGTCCCGGCGACAAGCTGCCGCACGAGGTCAAGCTGCAGCAGATGTTCTCCGTCAGCAAGAGCACGATCCGCGAGGCACTCAAGTCGCTGGAAGTGCAAGGCCTGATCCGGGTCAGCACCGGACCGGCGGGCGGGGGCACGATCGTGGAAGTGCCGCTGGACCGCACCTTCCAGCTGATGCAGAACTACCTGTTCTTCAAGGACGTCGGCATTGCCGACATCTATACCGTGCGGCGGCTGCTGGAGCCCGAGCTGGCCGCCGGCGCGGTGCCGCACCTTACCGAGGACGACTTCAACGCGCTGGAACGCACCATCGACCTGTGCGACCCGGCATCGGCCGCGGCCGCGACGCCGCTGCTCGACCAGCGCCAGGAAGACCTGACCTTCCACGACATCCTGGCCGCGGCCAATCCCAATCCGATGCTGCGGTTTTCTTGCGAACTGATCAACGAGATGATCCGCCAGCTGGTGGTGTTCGGCAACGACACCCCTGCCTGCGAGCACGAGAAATTCGGCGCGGCCAACGTCAAGTTCCACAAGCGCATTGTCGAGGCGGCGCGCCAGCGCGACGCCGAGACCGTACGCGCGCTGATGTCAGCCCATATGGAAGAGTGCACGCATTACGTCACGCGCATGAACGGACGCGTCCACGGCCGCCTGGTGCTCGACTCCGAAATGCCGCGGCGCGGCCGGATGCTGCCGGCAGACGACGCGCCTGCATGAGGCGCCGGGTGCAAACGGCGCACCGGCTATCGCATCAACCGGCTGCGTCCAGCCGCGCCGCCGCCCGCGCCAGCCGCGCCACGCCTTCGGTGATCTGGGCCGGGGCCGCGCCGGCAAACGAAAGCCGGAACGCGGGCCGCGCGCGGCGCGCCGCATAGAAGCCGGCGCCGGGGACGAACAACACTTTCTCCGCGATCGCATGCGGCAGCAGCGCGGCGGCATCATCGATGCCGTCCAGCGAGGCCCACAGGAACATGCCGCCGGCGGGCAAGGCAAAGCGGATGCGATCGCCGAAGGCCAGCCGCAGCGATTCAGCCAGCCGGTCGCGCTTGTCGCCGTAGAACGTGATCTCGCGCGCCACCTGCGCGGGCAAGCGGCCGTCCGCCAGGTATTGCGTGACAGCCAGCTGGATCCACGGCGGCGTGCAGAGATCCGATACCTGCTTGGCAATCACGGCGCGGCGGATGATTTCCGGCGCGGCCACCATCCAGCCGATGCGCAGGCCGGGCGCGAGCGTCTTCGACAGGCTGGCCAGGTGCACCAGCCACGGACGTACGCCGGCCACCTGGCCACTGAGCGCCAGCAACGACGGCGGCGCGGCACCGTCGAAGCTCAGCGCGCCATAGGGATCGTCCTCGACCAGCACCACCTGGTGCCGGGCCGCCAGCTCCAGCAGCCGCAGCCGGCGTGCGTGCGACAGCGTGGCGCCGGTCGGGTTGGCGAAGGTCGGCACCGTGTAGACCAGCCGCGGGCGGAGCGCGCCACCGGCCAGCATGGCCGCGAGCGCATCGACGTCCATGCCGTGCTGGTCTGACGGCACGCCGCGCACGTCGGCGCCCCCCAGCCGCAGCGCCTGCAGCGTCGCCGAATAGGTCGGCTCCTCGACCAGCACCACACTGCCCGGCTCCACCAGCGCGCGCACCAGGAAATCAAAGCCCTGCTGCGAGCCGCTGGTGACCAGCAGTTCGTCCCGCGCCACCGCGGCGCCGCGCTCCGCCATCAGCACCGCGAGCGCGTCGCGCAACGCGGGTACGCCTTCGGTCGCGCCGTACTGCAGGCATTCAGCGGGCCGTTCGCGCAGCGCCTGCGCGGATGCGGCGCCGATGCCGTCGGCATCGAACAGCGCGGCCGAGGGGTAGCCGCCCGCGAAGGAAATCATCTCCGGATCCGACAGGTACTTGAACAGCTCGCGGATCGGTGAGCCTTGCGGCTCGCGCAGCGCGGGAACGAACGGGTAGGCGGTCATGGTCGGGTCGGCCTCAGCATGCGGCGGCGGTCATCTTGAAGATGCCCTGCGCGTTGCCGGCATCGAAGCCCAGGTCGGTGCGCGTAACTGCCTGTGCGTCATCCACGTAGCAGTCGCGCGTGATGAACTCGTAGAACGAGCCGGGCACCTCGCGCACCACCTCGGCGCCGTCCGCGCCGATAAAGGCGCGGCGCACCGGGTCGGCGCGGAAGGCGGTCTGGCGCACGCGGCCGCTGCGGGACACTTCCACCTTGTCCTTGATCGGCCGCCCCAGGCGCTTCTGCGCCTCGGCCAGCGCGAACACGTCTTCGACGCGGTCCGTCGCGTGGTTGAAGGCATTGCCCTCGGTGGCGATCCACGCCATCTCCGCCGATTCGGCCAGCAGGGCCTCGTAGTCGGCCAGCGTGGGCATGGCGTGCTGGCGCTCGAAGCAGCGCGCCAGCGCACCGATCAGTGCGCCCGCCTCCGCCAGCGGCAAGGCCCCGTCGCGCTCGAGTTCCCACAGCAATGCCTGCGCGCGCGGCGTGAGCGGATCGACCGAGGTGCGCACCACGCGGCTGACGGCTTGCTGGAAGCCCTCGCTGAAGCGTTCGGGATGCAGCTCGCTGACAAAGAACTGCGCAATCTCTTCCGGCGCGTCCTCGTGCGCGTATGAGCGGCCCGTCATGCCGATCCGGTCGAGCGGATAGGTGCCGTTGAGCCGGTAGCCCAGCGGACGCAGGATGCGCGTGAAGGCAGCCTCGCCGGCGGGCAGCGCGCCGTGGTCGGGCCAGCGCACCGTGCGCAGCGCGCCATGGTCGAAATGAACCTTGCCGCCCGCTGCCACCACGTCTTCGGTGTAGGCCTTGCCGGTCGGCACGCGCTCGAGGATGCCGGCGAACAGCACCAGGTTCAGCGCGTGGGCAATCTCGGCGCGCGACGGGCGCCCGGCTTCGCCGGCCGGCAGCTGGGTGGGTGCGTCCACCAGGCTGGCAAGGCGGCCAGCGCCGGCGGCGCCAAGGTGCAGGGAAACGAGTTGGGTGATGGGGCTCATGATGAAGGGAGGGCTCGATAACAAGAAGGAAACCAACAACGGCGTTCAGTCCACCGACGCGCCTGAGAGCCGCACGATCTCGCCCCACTTCTGGCGGTCTTTCTTCAGCACCTCGGCAAAGGCTTCAGGGGTGCCCGGCGCAGGTTCCGCGCCCAGGTCGCGCATGCGCGCCTGTACCGCGGGATCGCCGAGCACTAGCGCCAGGTCCTGGCTGATCTTCTGCGCCACCGCGCTGGGTACGCCGCGCGGTGCCAGCAGGCCAAACCACGGGCTGGCGTCGAAACCCTGCACGGGGCCGGCGGCGGCCACCGTCGGCACATTGGGCAATGCGGACGAGCGCGCCGGCGTGGTCACCGCCAGCGCCTTGAGCTTGCCGGAGCGGATGAACGGCAGCGAAGCCGGCAGGTTGTCGAACATCACGTCGACGCTGCCGCCCATCAGGTCGGCAATCGCCGGGCTGCTGCCCTTGTAGGCGACATGGCTCATCTCGGTGCCGGTCATGCGCTGGAACAGCTCGCCGGCCAGGTGCGTCGAGGTGCCGTTGCCCGCCGACGCCATATTGACGCGCTTCGGGTTGGCCTTCAGGTAGGCGATGAACTCCGCCAGCGTCTGCACACGGGCACGCTCGGCAAAGGCCGGCGACAGCACCAGCACGTTGGGCACGCGCGCCACCATCGACACCGGCGCGAAATCAGCCGCGGCGTCATAGGGCAGCTTTTTGTACAAGGTCGGGTTGATGCCGAATTCGCCCACCGAGCCCATCAGCAGCGTATAGCCGTCGGCCGTGGATTTGGCAGCGGCGCCGGTGCCGACAATGCCGCCCGCGCCGGGCCGGTTGTCGACCACGACGGACTGCTTCCACTGCACCGCCAGCCGCTCGCCGACCAGCCGCGCCACCATGTCGGTGGTGCCGCCCGGCGGATACGGCACGATGATGCGCACGGGCTTGGCGGGGAAATCCTCGGCGGCGACGATGCCGGACATCGTCATGCCGACGGCAAAGGTGCCGGCGGCCAGCGCGCTGAACAAGCGTTTCATGAAATCTCCTGTCTACCTGGTGGTTGTCGTTATGGCGGTGCCGCGGAGAGCGGGGGATCCGGGGAGCACGCGGCGGGACCAGGTCCGAATCATTTCTCATCAAGTCCACCGGTTCAAGCGAGATTTCGGTATAGGATGATGACTTTATGTCATCAACTAAAGCCCGACGTCCCTCCAATGCGGCAACGCCTTCCCAGCCTTTCCAGCCTGCGCGCCTTTGAAGCGGCCGCGCTGCACCTGAACCTGCGCCGTGCGGCCGCCGACCTGTTCATCACGGAAAGCGCGGTCTCGCGCCAGATTGCCGCGCTGGAAAGCCTGCTCGGCGTGCAGCTCTTTCACCGCGCCAACCAGCGCATCACGCTGACCGCGGCCGGTACCCTCTACAGCGCGCAGGTGCGCGAGATGCTGCGCAAGCTGCAGCGCGACACCCTCGAGGTGATGGCGCATGAGGGCGCCGGCGGCACCGTCGAGCTGGCCTGTGTGCCGACCCTTGCCGTGGAATGGCTGATCCCGCGACTGCCCGACTTCTACGCACGGCATCCCAAGGTCGTGGTCAATATCAGTGCCCAGTCGGACGTATTCCTGTTCGATGGCACGCCCTATGACGCGGCGATCCACTTCGGCGAAGCCGTCTATCCCGGCGCGCGGGCGGACCTGCTGTTCGGGGAAGAATCCGTGGCGGTATGCCATCCGGAGCTGTTTGGCCGCAAGCAGCGCATCGACGCACATGACATCGCGCACGCGCCGCTGCTGCACCTGGCCACGCGCAGTTTTGGCTGGAAGCAATGGATGGAGGCGGCCGGCATCGACGACGTCAACGCCATGCGCGGAGCCCGCTTCGACCACCACAGCATGGTGATCGCGGCGGCGCGCGCCGGCCTGGGAATCGGGCTGGTGCCGCGCTTCCTGGTCGAGGAATACCTCGCGAGCGGGCAACTGGTGAGTCCGATTGCGCGGTCGCTGCGCTCCACGCGCGCCTATTACCTGGCCCTGCCGGATACACGCCCGATAAGCGATGCCATGCAGCACCTGCGCACCTGGCTGCTGGAGGCCGCCGCGGCATTTTCCCGGGGGCAGGCTACGGGTTCCGAAGCACCGGAGGCAGCCACGGATGTCTGATGACGCCGCGCTCGCCCGGCGTCCCAACCAAAAGCGCGGCCCAGCCTGAGTATCACCACTTCTTCGGCTACTCCGACGAGCCGTTGCCGGAGTTGCTGCTCGACGCAGGCTTCGTGGCTGCATGACAGCGCGCCGGCCCGGGCCGCTCCGCTACCCTTTGTCGCCACGCCACAACTGCTGCAGTTCCCACGCCGGCACCTCGCCCGCCGGCTGCGGCAACGCCTGGGCCTCGGCCAGCATGGCGCCGGCCTGTGCCTGCAGCTTGTCCAGGCAGCGTGACAGGACCCGGGCCTCTTCGGCCGACAGGCAGGCAGCCAGCCGCGTATTGAAGTCACGCGCCTGCGCGAAGGCGGCGCGGTAAACCGCTCTGCCCTCATCGGTCAGCGTGAAGGCCGCCGCGCGCCGGTCCTGCGCGCGTGTTTCGCGGCGCACCAGGCCGCGTTCCACCAACGCGTGGACGGCGCGGCTGGCCAGCACCTTGTCGAGCCCGGCGCTCTCAGCCAGTTCGGTCAGCCGCGTGCCCGGCTGCTCGCCCAGGAAGGCAATCATGCGCCATTCGCGCCGCGTCACGCCGGCCCGCGCGCGCAGGTGCAGCGCGGCCGCGCCCAGCGCGACCCGGTTCAGGTGATAGACCCGGTAGTTGATGAAATCGGCCAGCCGCCGCGGCCGCTGCAGGCGGCTGCCGCCGTTGTCGTGTGCCATGCCACACCCGAGATTTAGTTGACTTTGTCAATTATATCGACGGGTGTTAGCTTCCCGTCCATGCCGGCCGCCGGCGCATAACAGACAGGAGACACCGTGAGCCCCCGCAACTTCTTCCCCCGCCTTGCCGCATGCCTGCTGGCCGTCGCCGCAGCCTGGGCCGCACCGGCCAGCGCGCAGTCAGAGCGGCCGCTGCGCATCCTGGTGGGCTACCCTGCCGGCGGCACTGCCGACCTGGCCGCGCGCCTGGTTGGCGACAAGTTGCGCGAGACCCTTAACCAGACCGTGGTGATCGAGAACAAGCCCGGTGCGGGCGGACGTCTGGTGATGGACTACGCGCGCACCCAGCCGGCCGATGGCAATACGCTGGTGGTCGCCAACTCGGCGGTGATGACCATCGCGCCGCTGGTCTACCGCAAGCTCAACTACGATATCCAGCGCGATTTCACCCCGGTGGCGCAGGCCGCCAACTTCCAGCTCGCTCTGGCCACCGGTCCGGGCAGCCCGGCGCGCACGCTGAAGGACTACGTGGCATGGCTCAAGGCCGGTGCGCAGAACAACTCCTATGCGTCGCCCGCGCTCGGCAGCATTCCGCACTTCTTCGGGCTGATGATCGGCAAGCAGGTGGGCGTGGAGATGCTGCACGTGCCGTTCAACGGCTCGGCGCCGCTGATGAGCGCACTGGTCGGCGGCCAGGTGCCTGCCTCGGTCGATACCCTGGCCGACCTGACCGAGATGCATCGCGCCGGCAAGATCCGCGTGCTGGCCACGTCCGGCTCGCATCGTTCGGTGGCGCTGCCGGAGGTGCCCACGTTCACGGAACTCGGCTACCGGGACATCGAGGGCGAAGGCCGCTATGGCGTGCTGGCGCCCGCCGGCACGCCGCGGGCGGCGCTGGAGCGGCTCAACGCCGCCATCGTCAAGGCGGTGCAGTCGCCCGACCTGCGCGAGAAATTCCTGAAGCTCGGCCTCGAGCCCGCCACCGGCCCCGCCGACGCCTTCGCCGGGGTGCTGAAGGCCGACGCCGCCAAGTGGGCACCGGTGGTCAAGGCGTCAGGCTATACCGGCGACTGATGCCCGTCACCCCGCTTCCCGCGACCTTCCGACCATGACGATCCGCAATACCCTCTTCATCATGTGCGACCAGCTGCGGCGCGACCACCTGGGTTGCTACGGCCACCCGACGCTGCGCACGCGCAACATCGACACACTGGCCGCGCGCGGCGTGCGCTTCGACCGCGCCTATGTCACGTCCGGGGTCTGCGGTCCCAGCCGCATGAGCTTCTACACCGGACGCTACGTCAGCAGCCACGGCGCCACCTGGAACCGGGTGCCGCTGTCGGTCGGGGAGATCACGCTGGGCGAATACCTCAAGGACAGCGGCCGCGCGCTGGCGCTGGCGGGAAAGACTCACGTGATGCCCGACAACGCCAACCTGAAGCGGCTGCACCTGGACGGCGGCACCGAGCTGGAAACCCTGCTGCGCAGCGGCCACTTCACTGAAGTGGACCGCCATGACGGCCATCACGCCGAACCGCGCAGCGCCTATGCCGACTGGCTGCGCCAGCAGGGCTACGACAGCGCCGACCCGTGGACCGACTACGTGATCAGCGCGGAGAACGCGCGCGGCGAGATCGTCTCGGGGTGGCACATGCGCAATGCCGGGCTGCCCGCGCGCGTGGCCGAGCCGCATTCCGAGACCGCCTACACCGTCGACCAGGCCATGCAGTACATCGGCGCGCGCGGCGACGAGCCGTGGGTGCTGCACCTGTCGCTGGTCAAGCCGCACTGGCCTTACCTCGCTCCCGCGCCATATCACGCCGCGTATGCGCTGGACGACTGCCTGCCGTTGCAGCGCCACGACGCCGAGCTGGAAGACCAGCATCCGGTGCTGTCGGCCTATCGCACCCAAGAGGAATGCGCCAACTTCATGCGGCGCGAGGTGTCGGACACGGTGCGGCCCGCCTACCAGGGCCTGATCCAGCAGATCGACGACCGCCTGGGGCTGCTGTGGGAAGAGCTGGAACGGCTGGGCCGCTGGGACGACACGCTCATCGTCTTCACGGCCGACCATGGCGACTTCCTCGGCGACCACTGGCTGGGCGAGAAGGAACAGTTCTATGACACCGTGCAGAACATCCCGCTGATCGTCTACGACCCCTCGCCGCAGGCCGATGCCACCCGCGGCACGGCGCAATACAGCCTGGTCAGCGCGGTCGACGTGGTGCCCACGGTGCTGGAT
Source organism: Cupriavidus sp. H39 (assembly GCF_050271075.1). Classification (NCBI taxonomy): domain Bacteria; kingdom Pseudomonadati; phylum Pseudomonadota; class Betaproteobacteria; order Burkholderiales; family Burkholderiaceae; genus Cupriavidus; species Cupriavidus sp. H39. Next base: position 1,696,119 of record NZ_CP189846.1, on the reverse strand, counting down.
GCGCTGGGCATGCCGCCCGCCGACCACCGCGTCGAAGGCCGCTCGCTGCTGGACCTGACGCGCGCTGCCGCGCGCGCGGGTGCGGGTGCCTGGCGCGATGCCGTGGTCTCCGAGCTTGACTACGCCTACCGCGGCGCGCGTGTCGCGCTGGGCCGCCATCCCGGCGAATGCCGCGCCTGGATGGTGCGCGACGCGCGCTGGAAGTATGTGCACTGGCAGGGCTTCCGGCCCCAGCTGTTCGATCTGCAGAACGATCCGCAGGAGTACTTCGACCTCGGCGCCGACCCCGGGCACGAAGCCGTGCGCAGCGCCATGCGGCTGCGGCTGCTGGACTGGTTCTGCACGCTCAAGCCGCGCGTCACGGTGACCAACGAAGAGGTCGCGGCCAAGACCAATGTGTACAAGCAGGCCGGCGTGTTCTTCGGGGTCTGGTAGCCGGATCGCTGCCACGCAAAAACCGCCGCGGCCGGCGCCGGCCGCCTGAAAAAGTTGCACGGTGTGCCTGTCGATACTGCAACCGCGTGACGCGGCCGCCATGCCAGGCAGCGCGCGCTCCCGCTCGAGGCCCGACACCGGCGTCGGGCCGGATGGCGTATCCCTTGCAACAGGGGCTGGAGGGCCCTGTGTTCGGGCCGGCAACCGGAGCGATCATGAAGAACATCTGGATCCTGGTGGCGGACGAATCCGTCGCCCGCATTTTCGCCTCGCATGCCGACAGCGCGCCGCTGGAGGTCATCGAGGAAATCACTGACGCGGCCGCGCACGCAGACCGCGCCGACCTGCGCCGCGATGCCTATGGCCGCCGCGGCCAGGCACCCGCGCAAGGCGACGCGGGCCACCCCGGCGCCCATCAGGTGGGGCCTGCGACGGTAACGTCTTCGGCCGGTGAGGACGAGTTGCACCAGGAAGCGCAGCTGTTTGCCCGGCGCGTGGCGGATTACCTGGGCAATGCGCGCAACAAGCAGCGTTTCGACGAACTGGCACTGATCGCGGCGCCGCGCTTCCTCGGCCTGCTGCGCAAGACCCTGCCGACCGGCGTCACGGATGTCGTCACAAGGGAAATCGGCAAGGATTTCATCCACGTGCCCAACAACGACCTGCAACAGCGGCTGGCCGACGAGGGCATAGTCCCGGCCCGCCGCGACGAACGCGTCAATACCGGCCGCGACCGCTAGCGAAACCGGATAACCAGGCAGCCGCCCACGCTGGCGCGGGCGGCTGCGCCGCACTCAGCGAGCGGTGCCAGAGCCGCTGGTCCCACTGGCGCCGCTCGAGGTGCCGCTGGGGCTGGTGGTGCTGGTCGCGCCGGAGGTACCGGTCGACGTGCCGGAGCCCGGCATGGTGCGGCTACGGTTCTGTTCCGTCACCGAACCCGAGCCAGACATCGAGCCCGACCCGCTGGTGCTGCCGGTGGCGGTGCAACCCGCCAGGACGCCGAGTGCAAGCAAGGCTGCGCCGATGCGTAGTGGTGTTTTCATGTCTTCCTCCAGCTGGCAGGTGGACGGCAAGCTTGCTGCATGGCGCAGCCTGCCGGCGGGGCGCCAGTCGCGCCGCTGCGCTGGAGAAGACGCAACGGACGTACCAGATGGGAATCCTTTGGTGCAGCCGCGGCGTAGCGCCGCGGCGCAGACGGCACGAACGCGGACTGCGACCGCCGCGCGGGCAAAAGTTGCCGTGCAACAACCCCGCGGCCCGTTTTACCGCGTCAGCTTCCATTTGTAGGCGTAGCGCTCGGAGCGGAACAGCAGGTCGGCGCAGAACAGCGGCGTGCCGTCGATGTCGTATGGCGTGCAGCGCAACCGCAACAGCGGCAGCCCTGCCGCGACGCCGAGCTTGCGGGCCACGTCCGCCGGCGCGGCAATGGCACTGGCTTCCATCGCCACGTCGCGGAAGCGATACCCCAGCCGGCTTTCGAACAGCGCCATGGCGTCGTTGGTTTCCAGGTCTTCCTGCGCCAGGCGGCGCATCAGCGGCTCAGGACCCATCAGGTTGAAATACGCAACCGGCACGTCGTCCCAGTAGCGCACCGTGGCCACGCTCAACACCTTCTCGCCGGGTTGCAGGCTCAATGCGGCGGCGACATGGGGCGGTGCGCGCAGCAACCGCACCGAAGCCAGCTTGCCGTAGGCCAGCTGGCCGCGCGCACGTCCGGTTTCGTAGAAGCCGGTCAGCGCGCCAAGGCTCGGGGTATCGGCCGGGCGCGTCACGAAGCTGCCCTTGCCATTCACTTTCTCGATCAGGCCGGCGTTGTGCAGGCCGGACAGGGCCTGCCGAACCGTGATCCGGCTGACGCCGAACTCGGTCATCAGTTCCGCCTCGGATGGCAGCTTGGCCCCCGGGCCCAATGTATTGCTGGCGATCCGCTGGCGAATCTCGCTTTCGATCTCTTTGAACCTGGGCAGTGCCACGTGCATTCCGCCCCGGCGGGCGGCTCGTAAGTCAGTGGGGCGGATTATACCTATCATGACAGGTCGCGTCGCAACCTATTGACCTGTTATAACAGGTAATGGCAGTATCCGTGGTCACCAGCTGCTTGCGCCCCGCACCATCACGCAGGCTGGCAACTCAGGAGACACGACAATTGGATACCAGGGCAAATGACACCGCCAGCGCGCCGGCGGAGTTCGACTACATCGTCATCGGCGCGGGATCGGCGGGATGCGCCGTGGCCGGACGCCTGGCCGAGGACGCCACCGCCACGGTGGCGCTGCTGGAAGCGGGGCCGCATGACCATCACTACGCCATCTGGGCACCGGTAGGCATCGCCGCCGTGGTGCCCAGGGCGGGGCCGCGCAACTACGCGTACTACACCGAGCCGCAGGCGGGGCTGAACGGCCGCCGCTCATACCAGCCGCGCGGGCGCGGGCTTGGCGGCAGTTCCTCGATCAACGGCATGGTCTATATCCGGGGCCACCGGCGCGACTATGACGACTGGGCCGCGCTGGGTTGCCGCGGCTGGGGCTTCGACGACGTGCTGCCCTACTTCCGCCGCAGCGAGCGCAATCCCCGCCTGGGCGGCCAGGCAGATCCGCTGCACGGCAACGACGGACCGCTGCACGTCAGTGACCTGCGCTCGCCCAACCCGTTCGCGCAGCGCTTTGTCCAGGCCGCGATGCAGGCGGGACTGCCGCACAACGACGACTTCAACGGGCACACCCAGGAAGGCGTGGGCCTGTACCAGGTGACGCAGCGCAATGGCGAGCGCTGGAACGCCGCGCGTGCCTACCTGCACAGCGGCAATGCGGCAGACGCGGCGCTGAACGGCGGCCGCCGCGGGCTGGCGGTGATGACCGATACACAGGCGCTGCGCATCCTGTTCGACGGCAAGCGCGCCACCGGCGTCGAGGTGGTCCGTGGCGGCACCGTGCAGGTGCTGCGCGCACGGCGCGAGATCGTGGTCAGCGGCGGCGCGTTCAATTCGCCGCAGTTGCTGCTGGCCTCCGGCATTGGCCCGGCCGCACACCTGCGCGAAGTCGGCATCGACGTGGTCCACGAATTGCCGGGCGTGGGCGAGAACCTGCAAGACCACCTCGACATCATCGTCAACAAGCAGCTGCAGAGCACCGAGCTGTTCGGCAAGACCGGCCGCGGCATGCTGCGGCTGGCGCGCGAGGTGCTGCGCTACCGGCGCAGCCGCACCGGCATGGTGACGTCCAATATCGCCGAGGCCGGCGCGTTCCTGCGCAGCCGTCCCGAACTGGAGATTCCCGATGTGCAGCTGCACTTCGCGGTGGCGCTGCTGGGCAACCGCAACCTCGGCAATCTCGGCCACGGCTACTCCTGCCATGCCTGCGTGCTGCGCCCGAAGAGCCGCGGCCACGTGCGCCTGCGCAGCGCCGACATGCGCGAGGCGCCGCTGATCGACCCGCGTTTCCTGTCGGCCGAGGCAGACATGGCCGGCATGGTCGAAGGGGTGCGGGCGATTCGCCGCATCTTCGCCCAGCCGGCGCTGGCGCAGCACGGCGGGCACGAGGTCCTGACCGACGCGTTCGGTCCCGACAGCAGCAACGAGGCGGCGATCCAGGACTTTGTGCGCAACCATGCCGATACGGTCTATCACCCGGTCGGCACCTGCAAGATGGGCATCGACGACATGGCGGTGGTCGACCCGGAACTGCGCGTGCGCGGCGTGCAAGGCCTGCGCGTCGCCGACGCCTCGATCATGCCGACCCTGATCGGCGGCAACACCAACGCGCCCGCCATCATGATCGGCGAAAAGGCCGCGGACCTGCTCAAGGCCGCGTGCCGTTGAATCCCCTGCATTGGCACACCACACCAAGGAGACAACCCATGCAAGCCACCGCACCTGCCAGCATCAGCCCGCAAGACTACCGGGAACTGGAGCAAGCGCCCTTTCCCTTCACCGTGCGCCGCTGCACGCCGACCATCGGCGCCGAAGTCGAGGGCATCGATTTCCGCGAGACTCTCGATCACGACACCTATCTCTCGCTGCGCCGCGCGCTGCTGAAGTACAAGGTCCTGTTCTTCCGCAAGCAGGCCATCACGCCGGCCCACCATGTGGCCGTGGCGCGGCGCTTCGGCGACCTGGAAGTGCACCCGATGTTCACCAACCATCCGGAGCACCCGGAACTGGTGGTGTTCGGCCGCAACGACAAGGCCCGCGGCCGCGAAAACCTCTACCACTCCGATGTGTCCTGGCGCGAGATCCCGTCGATGGGATCGATGCTGCGCTGCCTGGAGTGTCCCGAGGTGGGCGGCGACACCATCTGGGTCAACATGGCCGCGGCCTACGACAACCTGCCGCAAGACGTGAAGGACCGCATCGCCAACCTGAAGGCCGTGCATGACGCCATGCCGGCGTTCGGCGCCGCGCTGAGCGACGAGAAGTACGCGGAAATGCGCGCCAAGTATCCGCCCATGGTGCACCCGGTAGTACGCACCCATCCGGAAACCGGCGAGAAGATCCTGTTCGTCAACGAGGCCTTCACCATGCACTTCGCCAACTTCGCCAAGGAACAGCCGTATCGCTTCGGCTCGGACTACCGGCCCGCCGAACTGGACCTGATGCAATACCTGTACCGCCAGGCCGCGGCGCCGGAGTACCAGGTGCGCCTGCGCTGGCACCCGGACACGATCGCGCTGTGGGACAACCGCTCCACCCAGCATTACGCCGTGCAGGACTATTTCCCCGCGGTGCGCCACATGAACCGCGCCACCATCATCGGCGACCGTCCGGTCTGACCGAACGCCAACCCATCGAGGCAACCGGCATGCATCGCATCGACAAGTTCTATCTCGACGGCAAATGGGTGGCGCCCGCGGCGGGCGCCACCCAGGCCGATATCATCGACCCGGCCACCGAAGCGGTGGCCGGCAGGCTCGCCATGGGCACCGCCGCGGATGTGGACCGCGCCGTCGCGGCCGCGCGCGCCGCCTTCCCGGCGTGGTCGATGTCCACGCGGGAAACCCGGATCGCGCTGCTCGAGCGCATCATCGCCGCCTACCAGGCGCGCATGGCCGACCTGGCGCAGGCGGTGCGCCAGGAGATCGGCGCGCCGATCACGCTGGCCACCAACCTCCAGGCCGCCATCGGGCTGGCACAGTTGCAGGCGACGCTGCAGGCCCTGCGCGACTTTGCCTTCGAAAGCCCCCGCGGCAAGAGCCATATCCTGCGTGAAGCCATCGGCGTCGCCGCGCTGATCACGCCGTGGAACTGGCCGCTGAACCAGATCGCGGCCAAGGTTGCGCCCGCGCTGGCGGCAGGCTGCACCGTGGTGCTCAAGCCGTCGGAGATCGCGCCGCTGGATGCGCAGATCTTTGCCGAGATCATGGATGCCGCCGGCACGCCGCCGGGCGTGTTCAACATGCTCTATGGCGAAGGCCGCGTGGTGGGCGCCGCGCTGTCGTCGCATCGCGATGTCGACATGGTGTCGATCACCGGCTCGACCCGCGCCGGCGTGGAAGTGGCCATCAGCGCAGCCCCCACGGTCAAGCGCGTGGCGCAGGAACTGGGCGGCAAGTCGCCGCTGATCATCCTGGACGACGCCGACCTGCAGGCCGCGGTGACCACCGGCGTGGCACAGTGCATGGTCAATTCCGGACAGACCTGCGTGGCGCCCACGCGCGTCCTGGTGCCGCGCGCTCGCTATGAGGAAGCGGTGCAGATTGCGGCGGCGGTGGCCAATGCGGTCAAGGTCGGCGATCCGTCGGATCCCGAGACCAAGATGGGGCCGATCTCCAACCGCGGCCAGTATGACAAGGTGCAGCACCTGATCAGGGTCGGCATCGAGGAGGGTGCGCGGCTGGCTGCCGGTGGCCCGGGCCGCCCCGACGGCCTGGAGCGCGGCTTCTATGCCCGCCCGACCATCTTTGCCGAGGTGCGCAACGACATGACCATCGCCCGCGAGGAAATCTTCGGGCCGGTGCTGTGCCTGTTGCCGTATGACAGCGAAGAGCAAGCCGTGGCCATCGGGAATGACACGGACTTCGGCCTGGCCGCCTATATCGCCTCATCCGACCCGGCGCGCGCACGCAAGCTGGCGGCAAGGCTGCGTGCCGGCAACGTGCGCATCAATGGCGCGATGATGGATATCACCGCGCCGTTCGGCGGCTACAAGACTTCCGGCAACGGCCGCGAGTACGGCCCTGAAGGCATCGCCGAGTTTCTGGAAACCAAGACCGTGACCGGCTGAGGCTGCGAGCCCGTCGCTGGCGACGGCTCACCCCGCCACCGCCCGGCGCAGCGCCTCGCTGCAGCCGGGCGGTGTCGCTTGTGGGGCGCATGACGCCAGCCGCGGCGACGCTGCCGCGCTTGTCTGACACCGGCAGTCGGAAGCGTCCGACAGCCAATGCCTGCCGGCACGCTATCTTCGAGGGTAGCGCCAGGCCTTTTGCCGAAGCGCCCGGCTATGTCGACCCTGCCCGATCCCACCGCCTCTGCGCTGCCGCCAGCGACGCCCGTCCCGCTGCTGACCGACCACTGCCGGCCCGCGGCCGGCGACACCGCGCCGCCGGGCCGCGCCGCGGACGAAGTATCCGCCCCCGCGCCGGCCCTGCTGACCGACGAAGCCGTTGCCGGCGCGCTGCATCGCGCCAGCACCGCGCTGATGGTGCTGGCAGTGCTGTTCTCGCTGTACGCCGTGCATATCGCGCGCGATTTCCTGGTGCCGGTGATCATCGCGGTGGTGATGGCCTACCTGCTGGATCCGCTGGTGTCGGCACTGCAGCGGCTGGGGCTGCCGCGCACGCTGGCCAGCACCATCGTGCTGCTGGCGCTGCTGAGCGCCCTGCTGAGCGGTGCGTACCTGTTGCAGGGGCAGGTCGAATCGATGATCAACAGCTTGCCGGAAATGGCCAGCAAACTGTCGCGTTCCATCGGTGCGCTGCTCAGCGGCGATGACTCGATGTGGCAGAAGATACGCCGCGCCGCCACCGTGCTCAGCGGCACCGGCCAGCCGCCGCCGGCGCGCGGCACCCACGTGGTGGTGGACCAGTCGTCAGGCCAGATCAACAACATGCTGCTGGCCGGCTCGGTCAGCATCTTCACCATGGCGGCGCAGGCGGTGGTAGTCGTGTTCCTGCTGTATTTCCTGATGCTGGCGGGCGACACCTTCAAGCGCAAGTTCATCAAGATGGTGGGCACCACCATCTCGGAAAAGAAGATCAGCGTGCACATGCTGGACGAGGTCAACCGTTCCATCCGCCGCTACATGGGCATGCTGCTGGTGACCAACGCCGGCCTCGGCATCTGCACCTGGCTGCTGCTGAAATGGCTTGGGGTCGACAACGCCGGCAGCTGGTCGATTGCGGCGGCGGCGCTGCACCTGGTGCCCTACTTCGGCGCGCTGGCGATCGCCGTGTGCCTGGGCATGGTCACGTTCATGCAGTTCGGCACGCTCGGCATGGCCGCCGCGGCCGCAGGCGGCTCACTGCTGATCGCAACGCTGATCGGGTCGGTCATCACCACGTGGATGACTGGCCGCATGGCGCGCATGAATGCGGTGGCGGTATTCGTCGCCCTGCTGCTGTTCACCTGGCTGTGGGGCGTGTGGGGCATGCTGCTCGCGATTCCCCTGATCACCATCGCCAAGGTGGTCGCCGATCACATCGAGGGCATGGAAGTGGTCGCCGAGTTCCTGGGCGAGTGACTTTTTCCGCCACACCGCCGCGGGATTGCGCCGCTATACTGGAAGTGCGGATGCTGCACCACAGCATTTTGGTGCGGGCGGTTCGCGCGGAGGAAAACATGATGTCTTTATGCGACCTGTGCGAGTCGCAACTGGACCGTCCCGGCCATGTGCCGCCGCATCCGCGGCTGTCGATCTCGGCAACACTGAGGATGGCGAGCGGCCAGAATGCGTTCGTGTACCGTTGCGGCCACTGCGGCGAGACACTGCTGCTTGCGTCCCACGACGGCGACGCGCCGGACCGCTGGACACGGCTGGACGCCGACGGCTGGCGCTGACGGGCGCCATAGCCCTGCTGGCGCCGCCTTGATCCCGCGCAAGCCCGACCGCCGGTGGCGCCGACATAATGGGCCATCATGGCCAAGAAATTTCCTCTCTACCCCAGCCATCCCGAGCGCATTTGCTGGGGCTGCGACCAATACTGCCCGGTCGATTCCATGCGCTGCGGCAATGGCTCCAGCCGCACCCAGCATCCGGTTGAACTGCTCGGCGAAGACTGGCTTGAATGCGGCGACTGGGGCATCGAGGCGCCGTCGCCCGCGGCACCGTCCGGGACCACCCCCTAGGGAGCAGGATTACAATCGTTGTCTCCGGCTTAACGATAAGACCCGGCGCCACCGCCGGCATCCACCGAGACAATCATGCTGAACCTCCAGGACTCCTCGCTGCTGCGGCAGCAGTGCTTTATCGACGGCCGCTGGATCGATGGCGAGCGCCGCATCGACGTGACCAACCCCGCCACCGGCGAGCGCGTGGGCCAGGTGCCGCAGCTGGGCGCCGCGGAAACCCGGCAGGCGATCGAGGCCGCCAATCGCGCGCTGCCGGCGTGGCGCGCCCGTACCGCCAAGGAGCGCTCGGCGCTGCTGCGCAAATGGTTCGAACTGATCCTGGCCAGCCAGGAAGACCTGGCCCGCATCATGACCGCGGAGCAAGGCAAGCCGATTGCCGAAGCGCGCGGCGAGATCGCCTACGCGGCCTCGTTCATCGAATGGTTTGCCGAGGAAGGCAAGCGGGTCTATGGCGATACCATTCCCGCCCCAGTGAGCAACCAGCGCATCGTGGTGACCAAGGAGCCGGTCGGGCTCTGCGCCGCAATCACGCCGTGGAACTTTCCCGCCGCCATGATCACTCGCAAGGCCGGCCCGGCGCTGGCGGTAGGCTGCACCATGGTGCTCAAACCCGCCTCTCAGACGCCGTTGACGGCGCTGGCACTGGTGGCCCTGGCCGAGCGCGCCGGCATTCCCGCTGGGGTGCTGTCGGTGGTGACCGGCTCGGCCAGCGCGATCGGCGGCGAGATGAGCAGCAATCCGCTGGTGCGCAAGCTGACCTTCACCGGCTCGACCGAAGTCGGACGCGTGCTGATGGCGCAGACCGCTTCCACCATCAAGAAGGTGTCGATGGAACTGGGCGGCAACGCGCCCTTTATCGTGTTCGACGATGCCGACCTCGACGCCGCGGTGGAAGGCGCGATCGTCTCCAAGTACCGCAACGCCGGCCAGACGTGCGTCTGCGCCAACCGCATCTACGTGCAGTCCGGCGTGTACGAGGCGTTTGCGCAGAAACTGGTGGCCGCGGTGGCGGCGCTTAAGGTGGGCAATGGCATGGAGGACGGCGTGCGCATCGGCCCGCTGATCGACGACAAGGCCGTGGCCAAGGTGGAAGAGCATATCGCCGATGCGCTCGGCAAGGGCGCCCGCCTGCTGCAGGGTGGCCAGCGCCACGCGCTCGGGCATTCCTTCTTCCAGCCGACCGTGCTGGCCGACGTCGCGCCCGGCATGCTGGTCGCGCGCGAGGAAACCTTCGGCCCGCTGGCGCCGCTGTTCCGCTTCGACACCGAGGACGACGTGGTGGCCATGGCCAACGATACCGAGTTCGGCCTGGCCAGCTACTTCTATGCGCGCGACCTGGGCCGGGTCTGGCGTGTCTCGGAACGGCTGGAATACGGCATGGTCGGCGTCAACACGGGCCTGATCTCGAACGAGGTGGCGCCGTTCGGCGGCGTCAAGCAATCGGGCGTGGGCCGCGAAGGCTCGCATTACGGCATCGACGATTATCTGGTGATCAAGTACACCTGCATGGCCGGCATCTGAGCCGGCCAAGCGTCAGCGCGGCGCGCCGGCGGGGCCGCGCGGCTGGGCTTGCGCGGCCGCCAGCCGGCAGTTGTCCCGAAAGCGCGCGATCTGGTCGTGCACGTGCTGCATCTGTTCGATCTGATAGATGGCGCGCTCGGCGCTGTAGCGGGTGCCGAACTCATACAGCGCCCCGTCCGCGGCACGGGACAAGCCTTCGAGCGCCTGTGCCAGCGCCCGCCCCTCCACGCTGCGATGTCGGCGCAGGCGCCACGACAGGGCTTCCTGGCCCTGGTCCAGCAGGTTCTGCTGCAGGTAGCCGAGCCGCTCGGCAAGGCCCTGCGCGTCATGCAGCGCTGACAGATAAGCGCAGACGACCGCGAGGCGCTGGTGCATCTCGCCGCCGGCCAGCAGTTGGCGCGCACAGCGACTCCATGCATGCGCCTCGAGCCCATGGTCCGGCCCGCTGCTTTCCCGCACATGGATGGACAGCGGCAGCACCGACACCGAAAGCCCGGGTGGCAGCACGCTGGTGAAGCGGCTGGCGATGGCCTGCTGCAAGGCCCGGTCCAGGGCGCAGCACGCCTGGATGTCGGCGTCGACATAGAAGTCGAGCGCCGGCTGCCGCCCGGGTCCGGCCGAAACCACCGCGCGCACCGGCGGGAGCCCCGCCATGGCCAGCGTTTCCAGGCCGGCTTCGATGCAGCGCTGTTCGGCGGCCTCGGCGCCGAGGGCCTGGACGATGTCCTGCATCTGCAGCGTGCCGGCAAGTTCGGTGCGCTCTGCCGCGGGCGGCCACCCGCCCCGGCGATCAGCGGTCGTGGTCATCCGCTTCAGATCGACATGCGTCATCGCATTGCCCGTCATATACCCTCCGATTCCAGAAGTCATGTCTTAATCCTGCGCCGAGGCCATCACGATGGCGGCGTGCATGCCTTGCAAGGCGTGCGGCGGCTCGGGTCCGGTCAGCGCGGCCACCAGCAGGCTGTTCTCCAGCCGGAAGCGGTACAGCATCAGGTTGGAACGCGCCAGCGCCACGGTTTGCGGCGACGTCAGCGATGCCAGCACGCGGCCCTCCTCCGGGCCAAGGCCGAGCCGGAACAGCGCCTCGGCTTGGTTCTCGCGCAGCAGCCGCTGTGCCAGCAGCAGGTAGGACAGGTTCAGCGCCTCGATCTGCCGCAGGGGGTCTGCGTCCGGTGGCTGGGCTAACTCCGGAACGTTGGCGCTGGCTGGCGGGGCTGGTTCCATGTCAGCCGATGTCCTGCGGTGACGCCCGGCGCGCGATGGGCGCTTGGGGCGCCTGCGCCAGGATCATCGGGCGCGAAGCAATGGCCCGCAGCGCGGGCTTGTCGAGCAGCGTGATGGTGCGGTGCCGTACCGTGATCAATCCGACTTCGGCCAGCCGCGAGAACTGCCGGCTTACCGTTTCCAGCGTCAGGCCGATAAAGCTGCCGATCTCTTCCCGGCTCATGCGCAACACAAAGGCCGACGACGAAAAGCCGCGCAGCGCGAAGCCGTCCGCCAGCCACAGCAGGAACGTTACCAGCCGCTCTTCGGCCGTCATCAGCGCCAGCATGGTCTGCACCGCCCGCGCGCGCTGCAGCTGGCCGTCCAGTGCCAGCAGCAGTTGCCCCCCGAGCGGTGCCAGGCTGGCCGCGGCCTGGTGCAAGGCGTCCACCGCGAACAGGCACAGCTTGGTATCTTCGAGCGCGGTGGCGTAAGACGCATAGTGCGGGCGCACCAGGCTGTCCAGCCCGACCATGTCGCCGGGAAAGTGGAAGGCCAGCACCTGGGTGCGTCCGTCTTCGGTGGTGACATGGGTCTTGACCGTGCCGACGCGAATGGCATAGACCGCGGTCACGGGGTCTCCCAGCAGGTACAGGAACTCCCCCTTGCGCAGGCGGACCATGCGTTGCGCGGTGTCGGCACCGGCCGGGCCGCAAGCCTTCTGCCCCAGTCCGCATGCTGGGCAGGAGCCGGCCATCTGGCAACACATGCTGCACGGCATGGCTTCGCGTTGCGGCGGGCGATCATCGGACTGTGTCATCGGCGCTGGGGGATGGAAGACCTGAGAAACCTCGTGCGTCCATTTTATGGAGCCCCCCTGGCCAGACAATCCGTACATTCTGATTCGCAGAACGGAAGCGTCTGACGCTTCCGTTCTGCGGGCCGCCGGGACGTCCGTGCTGCACTTGGCCATGCGGCCGGGTGCAAGGGACGCGCAAGCAGGGGTATCCTTACCGCACTACAAGGATCCGATGCGCCGCCGTAGGCCGGCACGCCGCCCAAACCATCTCCATGACAAGACGCCCCGACGATCCGCAACCCCGTGCCGGCAACGCCAACAGCCCCCAGCCGGATGGCCCGGACGACCGCCACGCGGCGGACACCCCCTACCGGACGCTGGTGGAATCCGTACAGGACTACGCCATCTTCACGCTCGACGTGGGCGGCCATGTCTCCAGCTGGAACAAGGGGGCGGCCCGCATCAAGGGGTACCGGCGCGAGGAGATCCTGGGCAAGCATTTCTCGCAGTTCTATACGCCCGACGCCGTAGCCCGGCGCTGGCCCGACGCGGAGCTGAAGGCGGCCGCCGAGCTGGGCCGCTTCGAGGACGAGGGCTGGCGCGTGCGCAAGGACGGCAGCCGCTTCTGGGCCAACGTCGTCATCACCGCCTTGCGCAACCCCGAGGGGCAGTTGATCGGCTTCGGCAAGGTCACGCGCGACCTGACCGAGCAGCGCCGCGCCGCCGAGGCGCTGCGCCAGAGCGAAGAATCGCTGCGCCTGCTGGTGGAGGGCGTCAAGGATTACGCGATCTTCATGCTCGATCCCGGCGGCCATATCGTCAGTTGGAATTCAGGCGCGTCCTATATCAAGGGCTATCGCCGCGACGAAATCATCGGCCGGCATTTTTCGCTGTTTTATCCGCAGGAAGACCTTGCCGCGGGCAAGCCGGCCCGGCACCTGGACCTGGCCCGGCGCGCCGGGCGCATCGAGGACGAAGGCTGGCGAGTGCGCAAGGACGGCTCGCTTTTCTGGGCCAATGTCACGCTGACCGCGGTCTACGACGATTCACGCGCGCTGCGCGGCTTTGCCGAGGTGACGCGCGACATGAGCGAACGCCGCCGCCGCGAGGAACTGGAACGCTCCAGCCAGCGCCTGAACGAATTCCTCGCCACGCTCTCGCATGAGCTGCGCAATCCGCTGGCGCCGGTGCGCAACGCGCTGACGGCGATGCGGCTGGCGCCTGCGGACGGCGCGCTGGCAAACCAGAGCCTGGCGCTGATCGAACGGCAGGTGACACACCTGAGCCGGCTGGTGGACGACCTGCTCGATATCGGCCGCATCACCTCGGGCCGGATCGAACTGCGCACCGGCCCGGTCGAATTCAACGAGATCATTGCGCTGGCGCTCGAGGGGGCGCGGCCCGCGCTCGATGCCAAGGCCCAGCGCGTGGACCTGCAGGGCTCATCCGGCACCATCCGCATGGATGCGGACCGGACCCGGCTGGTGCAGGTGATGCAGAACCTGGTGCTCAATGCGTCGAAGTTTTCGCCGCCCGGCACGGTCGTGACCATCACCACCGCCGCGCAGAACCGTACCCTCGAGGTCCGGGTGACCGACCAGGGCCGGGGCATCTCGCCGCACGCCCTCGAGGAAATCTTCCAGCTGTTCGTGCAGGAAAGCCGGCCGGGCACCGATGTGCATGGCGGGCTGGGCATCGGCCTGTCACTGTGCCGCTCGCTGGTGGAACTGCACGGCGGCACCATCGCGGCCAGCAGTGCCGGGCCAGGGCTGGGCAGCACCTTCACGGTACGCCTGCCGCTGCCCGCCGCGCGCCAGTCCGACGACCCGCACGGCGCCATCCTGCCCGCCACCGTGCCGGACAAGCCTGACCTGCAGGCGCAGCGCATCCTGCTGGTCGACGACAACCGCGACGCCGCCGACAGCCTGGCCATGCTGCTCGAGATGTGCGGCCACGAGGTGACCATTGCGTACGATGGCTCCGAGGCCCTGCACGTGGCGCCGCGCTGCCGTCCGCATATCGCGCTGATCGACCTGGCCATGCCGGGCATGGACGGCTATGAAGTCGTGCGCGCCATGCGCGGCGTGGCCGGCACCGAGTCCACCCGTTTCGTCGCGCTGACCGGCTTCGGCCAGCCGGCCGACCGCCAGCATACCGAAGCGGCGGGCTTCGATGCGCACTTGGTCAAGCCGGTCGAGCTGGAAACCCTGTTCGGCACCATCGCGCGGCTGCGCCAGCCTGACTGACCGGCGCGGCAGCGGGGCCGAACGCGACCTTCGCCAATCCCGAACACGCCCGCGCCGCCGCTGCGACACACTGACGCCCGTTCCATCGCAACCGACGACAGAAAGGAGACAGCGATGCAGGGTTGGATCAGGCGTGCGGCCACGGGGCTGCTGTTTGCATGGGCGGCCGCGGCCGCCGGCACCGCACTGGCGGACTATCCCGACAAGCCGGTGCGGCTGGTGGTGCCGTTCCCGCCGGGCGGGGCCACCGACCTGCTCGCGCGCGAGATCGGCAACGCGCTGTCGGCGCGGCTGCACCAGCCGGTGGTGATCGACAACCGGCCCGGCGCCGGCGGCAACCTGGCGGCAATCGCCGTGGCGCGCGCCCCGGCCGACGGCTACACGCTGCTGTTCGGCACCTTCGGCTCGCTGGCCGTGAACAAGAGCCTCTATGACAAGCCCGGCTACGACCCGCTCAAGGACTTCGCGCCCGTGGCGTCGGTGGCCTACCTGCCCAACGTGCTGGTGGTGCATCCCAGCGTGCCCGCGCGCACCGTGCCGGAACTGCTGGCGCTGGCGCGCAAGGAGCCGGGCAGGCTGACCTACGGCTCGTTCGGCAACGGCTCGTCGTCGCACCTGGCGGGCGAGCTGTTCACGCACCTGGCGGGTGTCAATATCACGCATATTCCGTACAAGGGCAGCGCCGCGTCGATGACCGACCTGATCGGCGGGCGCATCACCATGATGTTCGACAGCGTCTCGACGGCACTGCCGTATATCCGCGACCAGCGTGTGCGCGCGCTGGCGGTGACCACGCAGAAGCCGTCGGAGCAGCTGCCCGGCGTGCCCACGCTGGCCGCCGCCGGCGTGCCCGGCTACGAGCTGACCGCATGGTTTGGCGTTGCCGCGCCGGCGGGCACGCCTAGGGCCGTGATCGACCGCCTCAACGGCGAGATCGTGGGCGCGCTGAAGCAGCCGGACCTGGCCGCCAAGCTGGCCAGCCAGGGCACGGTGCCATTCCCCGCGACGCCGGCGCAGTTCGGCAGCTATATCCGCGCGCAGTACGAGAAGTGGGACAGCCTGATCAAGTCCGCCAATATCAAGCTGGATAACTGACGCCTGGCCTCAGGCGGCGTCCGGCGCGCCGAAGCGCCACGACAGCCGGGCCGCCGCCTGCCGCACCAGCGCGGCGGTGGCGCCTTCGTTGCCGCTGTCAAAGCTGCCGCTGGAACCCATCACCGCGATCACCAGCGCCAGGCTGCCGGTGTGGTCGAACACCGGCGCCGCCAGGGTGTCGATGCCCGGCACCGGGTGGCTCAGCGCATTGTCGATGCGCGCCGCGCGCACCTGCGCAAGCCGGGCGGCGTAGGCCGGATCCAGCTTGCCGCCGGCCCCAAGCACGGTGGCAGGGCTGGTGCCCGCCAGGCGCAAAGCATCATGCTCCAGCAGGCCCGCCAGCACGTTGGCGGGCAGGTACGCCGCCACGGTGCGGCCGATCGCGGTGTGGACCAGCGACAGCACCGTGCCCACGCGCAGGCTGACATGCTGCGGCCGCGCCGACTCTTCCAGCCGCACCACGGTGGGCCCCAGCGGGCCCAGCACCGCCATGGCCACGCTCAGGCCCGTGGTCCCGGCCAGCTCGATCACCTCCGGTTCGGCCTCGCGCGTCGGCGACAGCCGCTGCAGCGCGATCAGCCCCAGCTCCAGCGCCAGCGGTCCGCACAGGTAGTTGCCGGCGGCATCGCGTGCCAGCAGGCCGGTCTTCTGCAGGCTGACCAGGTGCGGGAAGGCCTTGGCCGCCGGCATGCCGGCGGCCAAGGCCAGGTCGCGCAGCGGCAGCGGCCGCCCGGCGGCGACCAGCGCGCCGAGCAACTGGCCGGTGCTGTCGAGCGACTGGATGCCGCGCTGCGGCTTGCCGCCCTCGATCTCCTGCGGGCTTTCGTTCGCGCCGCTCATGCCGGCTCCCCCTTTGCCTGGCGCAGCGCCGCGCCGATCTCGGCGCCCGCCGCCAGCAGCGCCCGCGCCGCCGCGCCGTGCCAGCCGACATCGATGGCGCCGGTCGATCCCACCAGCGTCAGCACCAGCCGCAGCGCGCCGCCACCGTCCAGTACCGGCACGCTGAGGCTGCTGACGGCCGGGCTGGGGGCATCGATGCTGCGCTCGATGCCGCGTGCGCGAATCTCCGCCAGCCTGGCGCTGAACGCCGCCAGGTCTGCCTCGGTGGCATCCGGTTGCTGCGCATGCCACAACGGCTGCCACTGCGCTGGCGGCTGGAACGCGCAGAACACGCGGCCGGTGGCGGTGGCGCCCAGCGCCATCACCGTGCCGACGTGCAGGTTGACGTGCAGGGGCGCGCTGGCCGGCACATAGCGCACGATGGTCGGCCCCTGCGGGCCGGCCAGGCTGATCGCCACGCTGAAGCCCAGTGCCTGCGCCAGCGCGTCCACGCGCGGCAGCGCGGCGCGCCAGGCGGAGTCCTGCTCCAGGTGCAGCAGGCCCAGGCGCAGCGACAGCGGTCCGGGTTCGTAGCGGCCGGACAGGTGGTCGCGCTTGATCAGGCCCAGCCGCGCCAGGCTGACCAGATAGGCATGCGCCTGGGCCGGGCCCAGCTGTGCGGCATCGGCCAGCGCCGCCAGCGGCATCGGCACGCGCGCCGCGGCCAGCGCCGCCAGCAGGCGCGCGCCCACCTCCACGCTCTGGATGCCGCGCTGCGCCTTGTCGGCACGTGGCGCCGGGCCGCCCGCCGGCGTTGCCGCTGCCCCCGTCCTGGGTCTGCCCATTGCGGTCCTGTGTGATCGGAAAACCCGGATATTAATCGAACGCCTCCCCGATCCGGGCTAGCGCGGGTTTACCCGGCCCTTCGCGCCAACGGCTTTTTCATCGCCCCTGGTATTTGTCATAGACGAATCATTTCGCTATTGATTAATTTTCCAAGCTTTCCTAAGATGGCATTACCCCGTCGCGACACGGCTTCATCCAGCCGTGCGACATCCGGAAATCCAAACGAACGGGGGCGAGACAGCCAGCGCCATGCCGCCCGCCTTCCGCGGCCGTGCCGTCTTGCCTCCCCCACAAAAGGAAAGACGCCATGTCCAAGGCATTTGCATCGCAGGCCGACCTCGAAGCCAAGCAGATCACCTTCACCCAGCTGTCCGAGAACGCGTGGGCCTATACCGCCGAGGGCGATCCCAACTCCGGCGTGGTCATCGGCGATGACGGCGTGCTGATCGTCGACACCACGGCCACGCCGGCGATGGCGCAAGACCTGATCGCGCGCATCCGCACCGTCACCGACAAGCCGATCAAGTACGTGGTGCTGTCGCACTACCACGCCGTGCGCGTGCTGGGCGCTTCGGCCTACTTTGCCGAGGGGGCGCAGCAGATCATCGCCAGCCGCGGCACCTACGAGATGATCGTCGAGCGCGGCGAGGCCGACATGAAGTCGGAGATCGAACGCTTCCCGCGCCTGTTCGCCGGCGTGGAGACAGTGCCCGGCCTGACCTGGCCGACGCTGGTGTTCGACAAGGAGATCACGCTGTTCCTGGGCAAGCTGGAAGTGCGCATCGCCCACCTGGGCTCGGGCCACACCAAGGGCGATACCGTGGTCTGGCTGCCGCAGCAGAAGGTGCTGTTTTCCGGCGACCTGGTCGAGTACGACGCCGCCTGCTACTGCGGCGACGCGCAGCTGGCCGAATGGCCCGCCACGCTGGATGCCCTGCAAGCGCTGAACCCCGAGAAGCTGGTGCCGGGCCGCGGCCCCGCGCTGACCACGCCCGATGACGTGAAGAAGGGCATCGCCTACACCAAGGACTTCGTCACCACGCTGTACAAGGCCGGCCAGGAAGCGGTGGCGGAAAAGCTCGACCTGAAGGCCGCGATGGCGCACACGCGCCGCGCCATGGACCCCAAGTTCGGCCACGTCTTCATCTACGAGCACTGCCTGCCCTTCGATGTCTCGCGCGCCTACGACGAGGCCAGCGGCATGCGCCATCCGCGCATCTGGACCGCCCAGCGCGACCAGGACATGTGGGCCGCGCTGCAGGACTGACGCCGGACCGCCAACAAGCCATCGCGCATCAGAGCAACCAGAGTGGAGGGAGACACAAGCATGAGCAGCATCGACTACCAGCGGCTGTCGTTCGCATACCAGCCCTGCGCGGATCAGCAGCGCGCGGGGCAATCCGCTGACGCCGCGCCTGCGGCAGTGCATCCGGTGGTCGTGGTCGGGGCCGGCCCGGTCGGGCTGGCCACCGCCATCGACCTGGCGCAACGCGGCGTGCGCGTGGTGCTGGTGGATGATGACTGCACCCTGTCCACCGGTTCGCGCGCCATCTGTTTTTCCAAGCGCACGCTGGATATCTTCGACCGCCTGGGCTGCGCCGAGCGCATGGTCGAAAAGGGCGTGCGCTGGCATGTCGGCCGGGTGTTCCTGCGCAACGAGCAGGTCTACAGCTTCGACCTGCTGCCCGAAAGCGGCCACCGCCGCCCGGCCTTCATCAACCTGCAGCAGTATTACCTCGAAGGCTTCCTGCTGGAGCGCGCGCAGGCCCTGCCCAATATCGAGATCCGCTGGCACAACAAGGTGGTCGGCGTGGAAACACGTGGCCTGCCCGAAGCCGGCGTGGTGCTGACCGTCGAGACGCCCGATGGCTGCTACCCGCTGGCGGCGCGCTACGTGGTGGCCGCCGACGGCTCGCGCAGCCCGATGCGCAAGCTGCTGGGCCTGGACAGCAAGGGGCGCACCTTCCGCGACCGCTTCCTGATTGCCGACGTCAGGATGGAGGCGGATTTCCCGGCCGAGCGCTGGTTCTGGTTCGACCCGCCCTTCCACCCCAACCAGTCGGTGCTGCTGCATCGGCAGCCGGACAATGTCTGGCGCATCGACTTCCAGCTGGGCTGGGACGCTGACCCGGTGCTGGAGAAAACCCCCGAACGCGTGATCCCGCGGGTGCAGGCGCTGCTGGGCAAGGACGTCAAGTTCGAGCTGGAATGGGTCAGCGTCTATACCTTCTCTTGCCAGCGCATGGACAGCTTCCGCCACGGCAATATCCTGTTCGCCGGCGATGCCGCGCACGGCGTCTCGCCGTTCGGCGCGCGCGGCGCCAACAGCGGCGTCCAGGACGCCGAGAACCTGGCGTGGAAGCTGGCCTACGTGCTGCAGGGCCATGCCAGCGACCGGCTGCTGGACACCTACGCCAGCGAGCGCGAATTCGCCGCCGACGAGAACATCCGCAACTCCACCCGCTCGACCGACTTCATCACGCCCAAGAGCGCCGCCAGCCGCGTGTTCCGCGACGCGGTGCTGGCGCTGTCGCGGCGCCATGCGTTCGCGCGCGCCCTGGTGAACAGCGGCAGGCTGTCGGTGCCGGCGGTGCTGCATGGCTCGCCGCTGAACACTGATGATGCCGCGCCGGATGCTGCCGGCAAGCTGGTGCCCGGCGCGGTCTGCTGCGATGCGCCGGTGTCCGGCGTCGACGGCGCGGGCTGGCTGCTGTCTTACCTGGGCGGGGATTTCACGGTGCTGGTGTTCGCCAATCCCGAGGCGATCGATTCCGGCACGCTGGCCGACCTTGCCGCACTGAAGCAGGCCGGCGCGCCGCTGCAGCTGGTCTATGTCACCGACGCCGCGCAGCCGCCGATGACCTGCACCCACGCCACCGTGCTGCGCGACGACGAAGGCCTGGCGGCCGCGCGCTACGGCGCCGCGCCCGGCACCTGCTACCTGGTGCGTCCGGACCAGCATGTGTGCGCGCGCTGGCACCGTCCCGACCCTGCCGCGATCCGCGCCGCGCTGGCGCGCGCCACCGGCGCCGACCTGCGCGCGCCGCAGCCGGGCCGCATGGCCGCGTGATCGCCTGCCCAGACCCACGGAGATAGCCATGCCCCATCTGCTCAACACCCAACCCAACCTGGCGCGGCCTGACGACTTCTACGAAGCGCTGATCGACATGCACCGCGACCTTGACGATGCCCAGAGCCAGGCCGCCAACGCGCAGCTGATCCTGCTGCTGGCCAACCATATCGGCGACCACGACGTGCTGCTGGCCGCGATGGCCGAAGCGCGCGCGGGCGCCATGGCGGCGCCGGCCACGACACCGGCCGCCAAGCCGGCCTGACCGGAAAGCCTGGCGCCGCACCTGCGCCAGGCTGCTTTCACCACGACATCCCGGGCCAACGCGCACCAGACGCGGCCCATTGGCGGCATCCGCCCGGCTGCCTGCCGCCGCAGCCACCACCGCACGGAGACAACACGCATGAGCCATCCGGTCTCAGGGGAGCTTTCGTCCCTATCGTCCCTTTCCAGCCTGGCGCCTCCCGCCCCGGCCCCCGCAACCCTGGCCGCGCGCGACAAGGACGCGCTCTACCGCAAGGTCTGGCTGCGCATCATTCCCTTCCTCTTCGTCTGCTACGTGGTGTCGTTCCTGGACCGCATCAACATCGGCTTCGCGCAACTGCAGATGAAGCAGGACCTGGGCTTCAGCGACGCCATGTACGGCCTCGGCGCCGCCGTGTTCTACGTCGGCTACGTGCTATGCGAGGTGCCCAGCAATATGCTGCTGGCGCGCTTCGGCGCGCGCCGCACCTTCACCCGCATCATGGTGCTGTGGGGCGCGGCGTCGGTGGCGATGATGGCGGTGTCGACACCGGCGCAGTTCTACACGCTGCGCTTCCTGCTGGGCGTGTTCGAGGCGGGCTTCTTCCCCGGCATCGTGCTGTACCTGACCTACTGGTTCCCCGCGCGCCGGCGGGCCGCGGTGATGGCGATCTTCTTCGCCGGCGTGGCGGTGGCAGGGGTGCTGGGCGGGCTGGTGTCCGGCTGGATCATGCGCGACATGGCGGGCGTGCTGGGCCTGCAGGGCTGGAAGTGGATGTTCGCGATCGAAGGCGCGCCGGCGGTGCTGCTGGGCCTGGTGGCGGCGCGCGTGCTGGTTGACAGCCCGCAGCAGGCCGGCTGGCTGAGCGAGCACGAACGCGCCTACCTGTTGCGCGACACCGCCGCGCAGGCCCATGCCGGCGGCCATTCGCTGCACGCGCTGCGCCAGGTGTTGCGCAACCCGCGCGTGTACCTGTTCGCCTTCATCTATTTTTCGCTGACCTGCGGTTCGCTGGCGCTCAGCTTCTGGATGCCGCTGATGATCCGCGATTTCGGCGTGACCGATGTGATATCGGTCAGCCTGTATTCGGTGGTGCCGAATGCGGTCGGCGCCGTCGGCCTGGTCGTGATCGCGCGGCACTCGGACCGCACCGGCGAGCGCCATCGACATTTTCTGCTGTGCACGGCGGGCGGCGCGCTGGCGCTGGCGGCGCTGACGCTGCCGCTGCCGGGGCTGGCCGCGATGCTGGCAATCCTGTCGGTGGCGGCGGTGCTGATCTTTGCCGCGCTGCCGGTGTTCTGGGCGCTACCGCCGGGCTACCTGCCCGGAGCCGGCAGCGCCGCCGGAATCGCCTTCATCAGCAGCATCGGCATTACCAGCGGCATCGTCAGCCCGTGGGTGATCGGGCAGATCAAGACCCGCACCGGCAGCCTCGACCATGCCCTCTACCTGCTGGCGGCACTGCTGCTGGCAAGCGGCCTGGCCATGTGGCTGGGCGTGCCAAAACCGCCCGCGCGGCCTGCGTGAAAATGGCCTCGGGGAACCTCAATACCGGATAGTCCGCACCCGCCGGGTGCGGCGTTCAGTGAGATCGGCCGCAGGGAATCACGGAGGCGATTTCCTCCCGCATCACCTCGACCACATCGTCGATTTCGAGCCCTTCGGCCGTGACCAGCACGTCCTGTCCGCGGCCGATGGCGTAGACCACGCCGCGCCAGCGGCCGGGCTCCACGGCCTCGCACAGGCGGATATTGAATTCGGTGTCCTGGTCCTGGCTATACACCGTCACCAGGTCGCCCACCTGGGGAGTGCGCACCGCTTCTCCGTCGAACGCCCGGGCCACCACGGTCACCGGCGACTGCGTCAGCCCCCTGGCAAATCTTGCACGCATGGTCCGCTCCTCTGATTGCGATCCAAGTCCAGCTTACAAGAGGCCACACAAATAACCAGGGATTTCCACCGGAAAGTGGAACCAGAAGCGCTTCGCGCCTGTCAGACGCCGCCGGATAGACAGCGCGCGCGGATCGACCACAATAGAAGGACCGATATCCGAGGAGACCCGACATGGGCAGCAACATACACGTCGTTCCGCACGACGAAGGCTGGGACGTCATCCACGAGGGCGCACGCTACGCCGAATCGCACCACGCCACCCAGGAAGAGGCGGTCGCCGCGGGCACCACGCAGGCGCAGCGCGAGCACGTTGAATTGCTGATCCATGGCCGCGACGGCCAGATCCGCTCGCGCAACAGCTTTGGCCACGATCCCCGCGCCATCCACGGGTGATCCGCGGCGGTTGCCGTAACGCCGAGGTGCCGGCACGCTGCCGGGTGCCCGCGCGACCATGCCACAACACCGGGCCGACCCACACGCCGTGGCCGCGATCGCGGCCGCGACCGTGCCGTGGCCGGCGGTTGACCAGGCGGCCGCGAGCCCTCTCACCGGCCCCTTTGCCCACGCTGCCGCGGCGCTGGCCGATCGGCTCGCCGGGCACCGCCTGGTGCTGCTGGGCGAGAGCACGCACGGCACCGCCGAGTTCTATCACGCACGCGCCGCGCTGACCGCGCACCTGGTGGCGCGGCACGGCTTCCGCATCATCGCGGTGGAGGCGGACTGGCCGGACGCCGCGGCAGTGGACCGCCACGTGCGCGGCCGCCAGGCGCAGCCTGCCGAATCTCCTGCTGCCGCCTTTACGCGCTTCCCGGTCTGGATGTGGCGAAACCTGGAGGTTGCGCGCTTTATCCGCTGGCTGCACGCGCACAATGCCGCGCAAGCGCCCGCCCGGCGCGCCGGCTTCTTCGGCCTCGATATCTACAGCCTGGCCGCGTCGATGGCGGCGGTGCTGGCTTACCTGGAAGGCGTCGATCCCCGCGCCGCGCAGGCCGCGCGCGAACGCTACGCATGCCTGGAGCCCTGGCGGCGCGACCCGGCGCGCTATGGCCGCGCCGTGCTGCACGGCACCCATGCGGACTGCGAGGACGCGGTGGTCGAACAGCTGCAGGCCTTGCTCGACAAACGCCTGGCCTATGCGCGCGCGGGGCATGAAGACTTCCTCGACGCCGCGCAGAATGCGCGCCTGGTAGCCTCGGCCGAACGCTACTACCGCGTCATGTACCACGGCAGCGACGACAGCTGGAACCTGCGCGACACGCATATGTTCGAGACCCTGGCGCAACTGCTGCACGCCCATGGGCCGGAATCGCGCGCCGTGGTCTGGGCGCACAACTCGCATATCGGAGATGCCGCGCACACCGAGATGGGCATCAACCAGGGCCAGCTGAATATCGGCCAGCTATGCCGCGAAGCCTTCGGCGACGCCGCCGTGCTGGTCGGCTTCAGCACCTACGACGGCACCGTGGCGGCGGCCACCTCCTGGGACGGGCCGATGGAAATCAAGCAGGTCAGGCCCGCACGGCCGGACAGCTACGAGCACCTGTTCCACGCCGCCGGCCATGCGCAGGGCTGGACTGATTTGCGTGGTGGCGGCAGTGACGGCAGCGCCGTGCAGGCTGAACTGCGCGAGCTGCTGATGCCGGCTCGGCAGGAGCGCTTCATCGGCGTGATCTACCGACCGGACACTGAATTGCAGAGCCACTACGCGCACGCCATCCTGCCGCGCCAGTTCGACGTGCTGGCGTGGTTCGACCGCAGCAGCGCGGTGCCGGCGTTGCCGGCACCGCCTGCGCCGGGCGCGGCAGAGACCTGGCCATCCGGTCTCTGAGACGCTTGCCAGGCCCCGGCTGCTGGCGCAGGTTACTTGCGGGTCTTCGGCGCCTTGGGCTCGGAGGCCGGATAGTCATACCGTTGCGGCGATTGCGGCCCCTCGTTGACGGCGGGGCTGGCCGGGGTGGCTGGCGTTGCCGGCGTGGCGCGGGTGCCGGGGCCGCCCGGGGTGGCGGGCGTGGCCGGCGTAGCGGGCGTGGCGCGGCGTGTGTCGCCCTGGCCCGGCATGACATCCGAGGCCGACGTGCCCGGCGCGCGCGTGTCAGCGGGAGGGCGCGTGGTGGTGGTCTGGGCCCAGGCTGGAACGCTGAGCAGCGCGAGCAGCGCAAAGATCGCAGTGTGTCTCATGACAGTCTCCTTCCTCGTGAACGGCCAGCGGCGTGCGGCAGCGGCCGGAAATGGCTCCTGTGCGAAACCCATGCCAGCGCGCCCCGGTCAGCCCCCGGTGCGGTCAGGCTCGACCTTGATGTGATTGACGACGTCGCGCACGCCGGCACTCGCGCGCACGCAGGCCTCGACCGCGTCGCGGTCAGCGGCGCTGCCGATCGCGCCGCGTAGCGTGATGCGGCCTTGCACCACGTCCAGCGCAATCTCGCTCAGGTCGAGTCCGGTCTCCCACAGGCGCGCGCACAGCGATGCCTGCAAGGCCGTGTCCGCCGCGCCGGCGGCGTGGCCGCGCGGATTGTCCGTCTTCAGCGAATCGGGCATGGGCAAGGTTTCCGCGCGACGGCCTCAATACATGCGCATGCCGTGGCCGGGGTGGGCCTCCGACCCGGCCGGCCGTGCCACGCGCAAGTGGTTGACGAGGTCCCTGACGCCGAAGACCTCATCGGCAATATCCTCGATGCGGTACTTCTGGTGCCGCTCCGGGACGCTGCCCTCCAGCGTGACCACGCCCTGCTCGACCCGCACCTCTACCTCGTTCAGGTCCAGCCGGCCACTGCGCGTCAACTGCTCGCACAGGTCTTCCAGGATCCGTTCATCGCTGCGCTGGTAGTTGCGCGGCCCGACCGGCCGCCGGTGCTCCGTGCCGCCGCGGTAGAGGTCCATGCGCTCGTTGTAGCCGGTGAACTGGCGGTAGGGATCGGTCATGTCCCGCGGTCGCGCGGCCTGGGTATCGTGCGGCCGCCATTCTCCCGCATCGCGGCCGGGGCCAAACTCGCCGGGGTCCACCGGCTGGTCATAGTCATAGACGCCATAGGCACCCACGTAGTGGCTGCGCATATCGGCCTCGGGCACGGCACTTTCGTGCCATGGACGGCCGCGCCAGTTGTCTCTGCGATCCATCGTTGCCTCCGTTGGTCCCGCCGCACTGGCCAGCGGGCTTGCTGTCACCGGTTGCGCTACTTCTGCCGCGGCGGCACCAGGTCCTGGTCGGGCTGGCGCAGTTCGCCGCGGCGCAGTTGCGCCACCGCGCAAGCCACCGCGCGCGCCACGTTGTCGACTTCGCCCTGCACGCCGATGTCCTGGTCCAGCGCGACGTGGCTGGTGGCATACGGCTCGTAGTAGCCGATATACCGGTCCAGCCGCGCCTGGGCGCCGGCATCGACCAGTCCCATCCAGTCCAGCCAGTCCGACAGCGCGCGGCGCACGCCTTCGATGCCGGCGACGTCGCCATGCACCACCAGTCCGTAGGCGCGCCCGGACAGGTGCTTGGGATAGTCCCAGCCCGACAGTTCGATCGCCTTGGCACGCACCACGTCCTTGCCATGCGTGGTGGTGGGGTCCGGGTTGCCGCCGTCGGCGCACACCAGCCGGTCCATCATCAGCTTGAGCGGGCTGCTGGCCTGGTACCAGTACACCGGCGTGACAATCAGCACGCCGTGGCAGGCCGCCCAGCGCGGGTAGATCTCGTTCATCCAGTCATTGACCTGGCCCAGCGCATGATTGGGGTAGCAGCTGCACGGCCAGTGGCACAAGGGCATCGCGGTCGATACGCAGCCCTTGCAGGGATGGATGTGCAGGTGCGCGTCGGAGGTGAGGCGGCTCAGGTCGAGCAGGTCGACCTCGATGCCCTGCGCTTCCAGCTGTTCGCGCGCACGCCCCGCCAGGCGCCAGGATTTCGACATCTCGCCAGGGCAGGTGTAGTCATTGCGCGAGCCCGCGCAGACCAGCAGCACGCGCGAGCGGGTGGCGGGATCGGCTTGGCGCTGCTGGGCCACGCGCACCGCCTCGCTGGTGGCGCGCCATTCGTCGGAGAGGTCGTAATCCGGGTCGGCATAGCCTGCGCCGGCCTTGTGCGTAAGGGGTGCCTTGCGGCCTTCCTGGTAGGCCTGCCACGCAATGCGCTCGAGGCGATCCAGGGCTTCGTCCTCCTGACGGTAGGCGGCATCGGTAAAACGGGCCAGGAAGCGCTGGCGAAAGACCTCGCGCGGCAGCGCACTGGTTACCTGGCCCTTGCGCACGTCCTCGGGGTCGCCAGCGTGGCGCGGCGCGCGCGGCGCATCGCGCCAGGGCCGGTCCGGGGGCGTGCGCGGCTTTGGCGGCTGATCGGGCATGGCGGTCTCCGTACAGGTCATTGCGCGCAGACATGCAAGATGAGCGCCACCGCCGCGCCACGTGTGCGCTGCGCGCGGCGCGCAGCTTTTACAGGCGCGGGCCGCCGCTGCATGTACATTTTTCCCCGCATTTCAATCCGCCGGTGCCAATCCCCGGCGCGTGCTTTCCTGCAGCACAGCCGGGTGTGGCAGCGACGGAGCTGGCACGAAACCTGCCGCCTTGGCGGGAAATCGACTGCGGATATCGCAATGGAGAGCATGCAAGTGATTGCCGAGGCGATGCGCGGAGTGCTGGGCGACGGCGACGACCTGGCCTGGTGGCAGGCCGGCGTACGCGCCGCCCTCGTTTTCGCCGGCACCTGGGCCTTGCTGCGGCTGGCCGGCCGGCGTGCCTTTGCGCAGAAGACCTCGTTCGACCTGTGCATCGTGCTGCTGCTGGGCGCGGTGCTATCGCGCGCGGTGGTCGGGGCGACGTCGTTCCCGGTGGCCTTTGCCGCGGCGCTGGTGCTGGTGCTGCTGCACCGGGCCGTGGGCTGGCTGTCGAGCCGCTCTCCCGGATTCGACCGCGCCACCGCTGGCGACGCGCTGGACCTGATGCGGTCGGGTGAGCTGGACCGCGAGCGCATCCGCGGCGCGATGCTGACCGAGGAAGATCTCAAGGCGAATCTGCGCGCGACGCTGCAGACCGACAGCTTCGATGATCTCAGGCGGGTGGTACTGGAGCGCGATGGCAAGGTCACGTTCGTTCGCGCGCAGCGGGCGGAACCCGCGTCCGCGCCGCCACGCACGGCCACCGGTTCGGTCCCACGCGGCAACGGTGTGCCGGCGCGGGCATCGGGAGCGCGGCGATGAGCCATGGCGGCGCTGGCGGCAGCGACAACCTCGGCATCGCACGCTACCTGCTGCGCCATGGGCTGCGCGTGGTCACGGCGGAATCCTGCACCGCGGGCCTGATCGCCTCGCGCATCGCCGAGGTGCCCGGCTGCGGCGACGTGTTGCGCTGCGCGATCGTGGCCTACTCGCCGTCGGCCAAGGAGCAACTGCTGCACGTCCCGCGCGAGACTATCCGGCGCCATGGCCTGACCAGCGAGGCGGTGTCGCTGGCGATGGCGCGCGGCGCCATGCAACTGACCGGCGCGGATCTCGCGATCGCCAACACCGGAGTTGCCGATGGCGGCGGCGACGGCGATATCCCCGCCGGCACGCAATGCTTTGCCTGGGTTTTCCGCCGCCCCGGCCATGCCGCGCACGACGTCGTGTCGCACGCGGCGGGGATTGCGGCCTTTACCGAAACACGCCGCTTTGCCGGCGCGCGCAACGCCGTGCGTGAAGCCGCCGCCGACTGGGCCCTGGCCCGAATCTGCCACTACCACGAACTGGCGCGCAGCGGGCAAGGCCGTGACGCGCGCGCATGAATCGCCGGCGCGCCGAAACGGCACGCCGGCAACCCCGAGGGCCCTGGGCCCGACCGACGTAGTCTTGCAATGGAGACCATCATGAAACGCACTCTCGCTACCACGGCACTGGTCGTCGGCACCGCGCTCTGCCTGCCGGCCTTTGCCCAACAAGCACCTGCCTCACCGAACGCGCCCAACCCGAGCGTGCCGCCGATCGAAGGCGCCCCCGCCACGCGCAACCAGCCGGCCGCCACCGACATGGGCGCCGCTTCCGGCCCGGGTGCCAAGGACACCATGAAGAAGTCCAAGTCCAAATCGGACAAGGCATCGAACACCGCGCGCAGCAAGAAGCCACGCGAGCAAGGCGCGCCGCCCGCACCGACCGCCGACGCGCCAAGCGGGCCCAAGGGCGATTCGCCGAATCCGGCGCCGAAGCAGTAAGCGCCCTGAGGCGTCTTTACCTGCCACGTAACCTGCCACGCCCGCAGCCGGATGCGATGATCCGGTCGCCGGGCGTCGCGGGAACTCAGCCGCCACCGCGCATGGCCCGCGTCGCCTGCGCCAGCAGCGCTTCGCGTTCGCGCCGGCGCCAGCGGACGCAGCGCCATAGCTCCTCCAGGTAAGGCAGACCCGCCAGCAGCAGCACGGCCACCAGCAGGCCGGCCAGATAACCTGGCGGCAGTGGCTCGGCCTTCAAGGCCAGCGCCAAGCGCGCCGGCTCGGTCCCGCGTCCGAACAAGGCCAGGAACTGGTCCCAGTGCAACACCACCACATATGACGCCGCGGCCAGGGGCAGCACTTCGAGCAGGCTGTGCATGTGCTGCTCGACGGGTGCGATGTGGCGGCGCTTGCTGGCGTAATGCACGTCCCACCATGCGGTGACTTCATGCACCACCAGTGCCGCCAGCACCACCGCGATCACCAGCGCGTTGACTTCCAGGAACACCACCAGCAGCAGCGGCAGGCCCACTTCGGCCAGCATCAGCATGTGCAGCAGGGACTCGGCGACGCCGGCGTTGCGTTCGATCTGCGTAACCCGGTGGCACAGCCAGTCGCCCAGGCCCGCCAGCAGCCACAGCGGCACCAGCCCGTACATCAGTACGAGCCGGGCAGCATGTTCGAAGGCATGGAGGTCGGCCGGCATGGCAGTGCTGGGTCCCGATGCAGGCCGGGCTACGGCCGCGCCTGCGGCACGCGGTACTGCTGTCGCAGCACCCGGAACAGTTCGTGGTTCACCTGCACGCCGCGATACTGGCGCCGCACCACGGCGCGCACGCGCGAGCCCAGCACATGCGTGCGCAGCGCCCGCGCATAGCGCCGTTGCACGGCGTGCTCGCGCTTGCTGATGGCCTGCACGATGGAACGGTCGGAACTGTGCTTGCCGATGCCGCCCGCCCCGGAGGCCGGACAAGCGGCCGGCGCGGGCAATGCTTGCGGCACCTCGCCCAGGTCGAGCAGGCACGCCTGCAGTTCATGCGCGGCCTGCGCAAACGCATTGGCGCGGCTGGTCAGCACGGACTTGAGGTGGGGGTTGGCCGCGGCCGTGGCGGCGCGGCGGCAGCCCAGCTCGCCCTCGCGCGAGGCCGCGAGCAGCGCGTTGAGCAACACGATTCTTTTCTTCGCCATGGCACACCTGCCCTGGTCCGCAGGCGGACCGTGAAGTCAGCGATCGGAGCCGGCGGCTGCCGGCGGCTGCGCGTTGGCGCCGGGCATGCGGCGCATGCCGGACTGGTCCAAGGATAACGGCTCGGCCCGCGTGGCGCCAGTTGCGCCCGTTGCAGGGAAGGCGCGCTGCGCGGCGGCCTGCCACGCCTTGCGCGCCTCGCGCATGCCGCGCAGGTTCATGGCGATCAGGGCCAGCTGCAGCACGATCAGCGCATAGGCGTCGCCGTGCCAGCCCCACGCAATCCACAGCACGTTGCTGGCGAGGAACACCCGGAAGCCGGTGCGCCGCCGCGCGATCGATCGCGAACCGACCAGCCAGGTCGCCAGTACCGTCACCACCATTGCCGGCCATTGCGCCGCCTCCAGCCATTGATCCATGGGTCCCCTTTTGATGGCTTGCCACCGTGCCGGCAATGGCACGCACAGGCGCACAGGGGCAAGAAACATACCGGGAACTCACCGGGCCTGCACCGGGCGCGCGGCCTTGCGCGTTATTTCCATCGGCGCGGCAGCCACCAGTAGTTTTTACAAGCTGCGGCAGAACCGGCACATGCGCTGCCGCGCCGCACGGCCTTGCAGTGCCTCGCCGAACCGTCCCCTCCTGGCGCGCAGGCGCGCTGGCACGCACTTCGCATGGCAGTGCCATCCCGGCGGCTGGCCGCAAGGCGCCGCTCCGGGTTTTTTGTTGCTCCGCCGGAGCGAAACACCGGGAGGACATGTGCGGATCTGCCAGATCGACCTGACCGGAACGCCCGAAGCCGATCAGCACGCGCTGCAGCGCGTGGCGGCGCTGGGGTTCGACCACGTATTGATCGGCGGCTGGCCGCACCTGCCTGGGGACGACACGCTCGCTGCGTGCGCCCGGCATGGACTGGCCCCCCTGCTCGATATTTCACTGGACCGCTATATGGCGGATGGCGCCGCGGGGACAGACGACCTCCCCGATGCCGCCTGGATCGACACCGCGGCGCCCGCCTTCGCGCCGCACGAGACCGACAACCACATCCCCGGCACGCGCCTGCGCTGGCATGACCGGCAGATTGCCGAAGCGCTGGTGCAATGGTGGGCGGCGCGGCTGCGCATGGCCTGGGCCGCGGGCGCGGCCGGCTTCTGCTGCCGCGCGCCGGCCCGCGTGCCCGGCCAGTGCTGGGCCACACTGCTGGCCACCTTGCGCGGCGATGCGGTACCGGAAACGGCGCGGGGCACGCCGCGCTTCCTCGCCTGGACCCCGGGTCTGACGCCGGCACAGCTGGACGAGCTGGCGCCCGCCGGCTTCGACGGCGCCTTTTGCTCGCTGCCGTGGTGGGACTACCGCAGCGCCTGGCTGACCGAGGAAATGGCGCGGCTGCGCCGCCTTGGCCGGGTGCTGGCGGCGCCGGCACTGGCGCCCGCCCGCCATGACGCGCTCAGCGCGCGGCGCGCGCTGTGGACTGCCGCGGCGATCGGCGACGGCATCCTGGTGCCGGCGGGATTCGAGACCGGCGGCGCGCAGGCACGCGATCCGCTGGCCCCGGACGGCCACGCGCATGACGGCGTGCCCTACGACATCACGCACGAAGTGCTCGAGGCCAACACCTGGCTGGCCGCGCGCGACCCCGCGCCGGCCCTGGCGGTGCGTTTGCTGAGCGGGCCCGACGCGCCGCTCACGGTACTGGCGCGCCTGCCCGCACCCAACGGGCACTGCAGCAGTGCCGATGCCCCGCCGCGCCGGGATGATCCGGCGGTGCCGGATGGCGGCCCGGCCCTGGCGGTGGTGATCAACCCCGATCCGATGGAACCGGCCAGCCTGGGCGCCGACCGCGTGCTCAGTGCCATGCCGCATGCCAGTGCGCGCCTGGAACCCGCGGCGGGGGGACCCGGCGGCACCCTCGACGGCACCAGCCGGCTCGATGCGCTCTCCAGCATCACGCTGGCGCCGGCGGATATCCGCCTTTACGAAGTGCCGCCGGTGCCGCTGAGCCGGCCCGGCATGCCGCGGCCCGACGCGACTGCGCCGCATGGCCACGAAACGCTGGCGGTCACGGGACTGGGCAGCGTGGTGGCCGCCATGGAGGCACCGCGCATCGCCATCGAACGAGTCGAGCCGGCCTGCGACGCCGGCCGCTTCGCCGTGCGCCGCGTGGTGGGCGAACGCGTCACCGTCAGTGCCGATATCTGGATGGATGGCCACGACAAGCTGGCCGCCGTGGTCTTGTGGCGCGCGCCGGGCGAGAGCGACTGGCATGAAGCGCCGATGCAGCCCGGCATCAACGACCGCTGGGAAGGCAGCTTCCCGCTGGTGGCGCTGGGCCGGCATGAATTCACGGTCGAGGCGTGGCGCGACACCTTCGCCAGCTGGCTCGACGAGATCGGCAAGAAGCGCGCGGCGGGACTCAACGTTGCGCTGGAAACCGAGGAAGGTGCGCGGCTGGTGGCGGACGCGCTGCTGCCGGCCGGGAACGGGAAAAAGGGCAACGGCAGAAAAAACGGCAAGAAGGTCAACCAGGGAGCCACGGACGGCGAGCTCGCCGCCATCGTCGACGAACTGACCGCGGCCGCTGGCGACGATGAACGCCGCCTGCAACTGCTGCTGTCCGAACGCACCGCCGCGGCGATGCGGGCGGTGATGAAGACCGCGGCCGGCAGGCCGTTCGCCTCGCGCCATCCGGTGGCGATGCCGGTCGAGGCGGATCGGCTGGCCGCGCGTTTCGCCAGCTGGTATGAACTCTTTCCGCGCTCGCAAAGCAACGATGCGCAGCGCCATGGCACCTTCGACGACGTCATCGCGCGCTTGCCAGCGATCCGCGCGATGGGCTTCGACGTGCTGTATTTCCCGCCGATCCACCCGATCGGCCGTACCCATCGCAAGGGCCGCAACAACAGCCTGCGCAGCGAGCCCGGCGACCCGGGCAGCCCTTACGCGATCGGCGGCGCGGAAGGCGGCCATGATGCCTTGCATCCCGAGCTTGGCACCTTCGAGGATTTCAGCCGGCTGATCGACGCCGCCGCGGCCAACGGCCTGGAGCTGGCGCTGGACTTCGCGATCCAGTGCTCGCCCGACCATCCGTGGCTGAAGGACCACCCGGAGTGGTTCGCGCACCGGCCCGACGGCTCGCTGCGCTACGCCGAGAACCCGCCCAAGAAATACGAGGACATCGTCAACGTCGATTTCTACGCCGCGCCGCCGGCCGGTGCCGCGCTGTGGCAGGCGCTGCGCGACGTGGTGATGTTCTGGGCCGACCACGGCATCCGCATCTTCCGCGTCGACAACCCGCACACCAAGCCGCTGCCGTTCTGGGAATGGATGATCGCCGACGTGCGCGCGCGCCACCCCGACACCATCTTCCTGGCCGAGGCCTTCACGCGGCCCAAGATGATGGCGCGGCTGGCCAAGCTGGGCTTCAGCCAGTCGTACACCTACTTCACCTGGCGCAACACCAAGTGGGAACTGACCGAGTACCTGACCGAACTGACGCAGAGCCCGCTGCGCGACTTTTTCCGGCCGCACTTCTTCGTCAACACGCCGGACATCAATCCCTATTTCTTGCATCACAGCGGCCGCCCGGCGTTCCTGATCCGCGCCGCGCTGGCCACGCTGCTGTCCGGACTGTGGGGCATGTACAGCGGCTTCGAGCTGTGCGAGAGCGCGCCGTTCGTGCTCGACGGCAAGGTGCGCGAGGAATACCTGGACTCCGAGAAATACCAGCTGCGGGTGCGCGACTGGCAGCAGCCGGGCAATATCGTCGCCGAGATCTCGCGGCTCAACGAGATCCGCGCCGGCCACCCCGCGCTGCAGAACCACCTGGGGCTGCGCTTCTACCCTGCCGGCAGCGACGCGGTGCTGTGGTTCGCCCGCTTCGTGCCGGGCACCGATTACCTGTTCGGCGACGACGTGCTGCTGGCGGCGATCAACCTCGACCCGCGCACCGCGCACGATGCCGACATTGAAATCCCGCTGTGGGAATGGGGCCTGCCCGACCAGGCCGGCCTGGCTGTGCAGGACCTGATGCGCGGCCAGCGCTTCGAGCTGCGCGGCAAGCACCAGCGCATCCGCCTGGACCCCGCGCAGCTGCCGTTCGCGGTCTGGCATGTGCAGCCGCTGGAACGTCCCGCCCCCCGCCCACCTGCTGCGCCGGTCTCGACCGACCCGCACGGCGCCTGACAGGCATACGTGGAGACACGGATGAAACGCCTTACCGAAACCGGCAGCGCCGCCCTGCTCAACGCCGATCCGCTCTGGTACAAGGACGCGGTGATCTACCAGCTGCACATCAAGTCCTTCTCCGACGCCAATGGCGATGGCGTGGGCGACTTCGCCGGCCTGCTCGGCAAGCTCGACTATCTCGTCAACCTGGGCGTCGACACGGTATGGCTGCTGCCGTTCTACCCGTCGCCGCGCCGCGATGACGGCTATGACATCGCCGACTACCGCAACGTCCACCCCGACTACGGCACGCTGGCGGACGCGCGGCGCTTTATCGCCGCGGCGCACGCGCGCGGCCTGCGCGTGATCACCGAGCTGGTCATCAACCACACCTCGGACCAGCATCCGTGGTTCCAGCGCGCGCGCAAGGCCAAGCCCGGCTCCGCGGCGCGCCGCTACTACGTGTGGTCGGACCATGACCAGGCCTACGCCGGCACGCGCATCATCTTCTGCGATACCGAGAAATCCAACTGGAGCTGGGACCCGGTGGCGGGCGCCTATTTCTGGCACCGCTTTTACTCGCACCAGCCGGACCTGAACTTCGACAACCCGCAGGTGCTCAACGAAGTGCTGTCGGTGATGCGCTTCTGGCTGGACATGGGCGTCGACGGCCTGCGCCTGGACGCGGTGCCCTACCTGGTCGAGCGCGAAGGCACCAGCAACGAGAACCTGCCCGAGACCCATGCCGTCATCCGCAGCATCCGTTCCCACCTCGACCAGCATTTCCCCGGCCGCATGCTGCTGGCCGAGGCCAACATGTGGCCGGAAGACGCGCAGCAGTACTTCGGCCTGACCGGCCCCGACCCCGAAGGCGACGAATGCCACATGGCGTTCCACTTCCCGCTGATGCCGCGCATGTACATGGCGATCGCGCGCGAAGACCGCTTCCCGATCACCGACATCATGCGCCAGACGCCGGAGGTGCCACCCAACTGCCAGTGGGCCATCTTCCTGCGCAACCATGACGAGCTGACGCTGGAGATGGTGACCAGCAGCGAGCGCGACTACCTGTGGGAGGTCTACGCCACCGATCGGCGCGCGCGCATCAACCTGGGCATCCGCCGCCGGCTGGCGCCGCTGATGGAACGCGACCGCCGCCGCATCGAGCTGATGAACAGCCTGCTGTTCTCGATGCCGGGCACGCCGGTGATCTACTACGGCGACGAGATCGGCATGGGCGACAACATCCACCTGGGCGACCGCGACGGCGTGCGCACGCCGATGCAGTGGTCGCCCGACCGCAACGGCGGCTTCTCGCATGCCGATCCCGAGCGGCTGGTGCTGCCGCCGTTGCAGGGCCCGCTGTATGGCTACGAGGCGGTCAATGTCGAAGCGCAGGCGCGCGACCCGCACTCGCTGCTGAACTGGATGCGGCGCATGCTGGCGCTGCGGCGCAAGCACCGTGCCTTCGGCCGCGGCACGCTGCGCTTCCTGTTTCCCGGCAACCGCAAGATCCTGGCGTACCTGCGCGAGTTCGAGGGCGAGCACATCCTGTGCGTAGCCAACCTGTCGCGCGCGCCGCAGGCGGTGGAACTGGACCTGTCCGCCTTCAACGGCCGCGTCCCCGTGGAGATGATGGGCGCCACGCCGTTCCCGGCGATCGGCACGCTGACTTACCTGCTGACGCTGCCGCCCTATGGCTTCTACTGGTTCGTGCTGAGCGACGAGGCGCAGCCGCCGTCGTGGCACGTGGAGGCGCCTGAACAAATGCCAGACCAGATCACCCTTGTGATGCAGAACACCGGCCGGCCCGAACTGACCGAGGCCTCGCGCCGGCTGATGGCCAGCGAGGTGCTGCCCCACTACATCGGCCGGCGCCGCTGGTTCGGCGCCAAGCATGAGCGCATCGAGCGCGTAGGGCTGGCCTACCTGCTGCCGTTTGCACGCGGCAGTGCCGGCGAAGACATCTACCTGGGCGAAGTCGAAGTGGCGCTGCCCGGGCGCACCGAGCGCTACCAGCTGCCGGTGGGCATCCTGTGGGACCGCGAAAGCGCCGACGGGGTCTCGCAGCTGGCGCATGGGCTGTCGATGGCGCGCGTGCGCCAGGGCAGCCGCGTCGGGCTGGCCACCGACGGCTTCGTGATCGAACCGTTCGCGCGCGAGGTGGTGCGCGCCTTGCGCAACGATGTACAGGTCCACGCCGGGCACGACGTCATCCATTTCCGCGCCGAGCCCGGACTGGCGGCGCTGGAACTGGAGCGCGACCCGATCGAATACATGTCGGCCGAGCAGTCCAACAGCTCGCTGTCGTACAACAACACCGCCGTGCTCAAGCTGGTGCGCCGGCTTTCGGGCGGCATTCACCCTGAAGCCGAGATGACGCGCTACCTGACCGCGCAGGGCTATGCGCACGCCGCGGCGCTGCTGGGCGAGGTGGTGCGCACCGGACCGGACGGCGTGCCGCATACGATGATGCTGCTGCAGGGCTACATCCTGAACCAGGGCAACGGCTGGGACTGGACCCTGGACTACCTGGGCCGTGCCATCGACGATGCACTGCCGTCGCAGGAGAGCGAGGACGAGTTCGCCGAGGCCATGAACGGCTACGCCGCGCTGGCCGGCACGCTGGGCCGGCGCCTGGCCGAACTGCATGCGGTGCTGGCGCGTCCCAGCGAAGACGACGCCTTCGCGCCCTTGCCGGCCACCGAAGACGAGGCACGCGCATGGGCCGGGCAGGCCATGGAGGCGCTGCAGCGCGCCCTGAGCCGGCTGCAGCCACGGCCTGGCACCGAGCCGGCCAGCCCGGCCTTCGAGGCCGATGTGCAAACCCTGTTGGCTGCGCGCGATAGCCTGCCCGGGCTGGTCGAGCAGCTCGCCGCCGCGGCGCCGGGCAGCCTGCAGACCCGCATCCACGGCGACTTCCACCTGGGGCAGGTGCTGATCGCGCAGAACGACACCTACCTGGTCGACTTCGAAGGCGAACCCGGATTGCCGCTGGACTGGCGCCGGCGCAAGACCTCGCCGCTGCGCGATGTGGCGGGGCTGCTGCGCTCGCTCGACTATGCCGCGGCCACGGTCG
The DNA here is from genome assembly GCF_050271075.1 of Cupriavidus sp. H39. NCBI lineage: Bacteria > Pseudomonadati > Pseudomonadota > Betaproteobacteria > Burkholderiales > Burkholderiaceae > Cupriavidus > Cupriavidus sp. H39. The sequence goes on along the minus strand of NZ_CP189846.1, from coordinate 1,659,072 downwards.
GCACCGACCGCAGCGAACGCACCCACAGCGAACTGCCGCCACAGCTGGCCGAACGGCGCGCGGTGCTGCTGGAGCGCTTCCGCAGCACCGCCAACGAGGCCTTCCTGAACTGCTACCGCCAGCACATGGAGGCCGCGCCCGTGCCATGGGTGGCGCCCGACCAGTTGCAGCCTCTGCTTGACCTGTTCCTGCTGGAACGCGCGGCCTATGAAGTCGAATACGAAGCCGCCAACCGCGTCACGTGGATCGACCTGCCGGCCAGCGGGCTGGCCCGCCTGCTGCGCAAGCTGGCCGCGACCGGAGAACCGGCATGAGCCCCACCGGCAGCACCGACGGCGGGACGCGCGCCGGCCAACAGCCGGGCCTGCTGCCCGGCCATGAACTCGATGCCCTGCTGGGCGGCCGCCATCCCGACCCGTTCGGCGTGCTGGGACCGCATCCGGATGGCGACGCCACGCTGGTGCGCGCTTGCCTGCCGGGGGCGGCGTCGGTGCAGCTGGCCGATGCCAGCGGCGCGCCGCTGGCGGAGATGGAGCGGCTGCACGGCGGCGGCGTATTCGCCGGCCGGCTGCCGCACGGGGCCGGCACCGGCGCTGCGGCCTACCGCCTGCGCGTGCAATGGTCCGACGGCACCGAGCAGTGCAGCGCCGACCCCTACGCTTTTGGCCTGCTGCTGGGCGAGCTGGACCTGCACCTGATCGCCGAGGGACGGCACTTCAAGCTGGGCGCCTGCCTGGGCGCGCAATGCCAGCGCGTGGACGGCATCGACGGCGTGCGCTTCGCGGTGTGGGCGCCGAATGCGCGGCGGGTCTCGGTGATTGCCGACTTCAACGGCTGGCATCCGGCGCGGCATCCGATGCGGCTGCGCCATCCCAGCGGTATCTGGGAGTTGTTCGTCCCCGCCGCGCTCGGTGCGCAGCCAGGCAGCCGCTACAAGTACGACCTGCTCGACCCGCACGGCACCGAGCTGCCCGACAAGGCCGATCCGCTGGCGCTGGCCACCGAGGCGCCGCCTGCCACCGCCTCGGTCGTGGCCGGTCCGGGCCAGGGCGCGCCACCGTTCAGCTGGAACGACGCCGACTGGATGGCGCGCCGCCAGGCCGCCGACCCGTATGCCGCGCCGATGTCGGTCTACGAGGTGCACGTGCTGTCGTGGCTGCGCGCGGCCAACGACGCGCAGCATGGCTGGAGCATCCTGGCCGACCGTCTGGTCCCCTACGTGCAGGAACTCGGCTTCACCCATATCGAGCTGCTGCCTGTCACCGAGCATCCGTTCGGCGGCTCCTGGGGCTACCAGCCGCTGTCGCTGTATGCGCCCACCGCGCGGCTGGGACCGCCGCAGGCCTTTGCCGCCTTTATCGACCGCTGCCACCAGGCTGGCATCGGCGTGATCCTGGACTGGGTGCCGGCGCACTTCCCCACCGATCCGCACGGGCTGGCGCAGTTCGACGGCACCGCGCTGTACGAGCACCAGGACCCGCGCGAAGGCTTTCACCAGGACTGGAACACGCTGATCTACAACCTGGGCCGCAACGAAGTGCGCGGCTTCCTGCTGGCCGGCGCGCTGCACTGGCTCGAGCACTTCCACGCCGACGGGCTGCGGGTCGACGCGGTGGCGTCGATGCTCTACCGCGACTACAGCCGCGAGCCCGGCCAGTGGGTGCCGAACCGTTTCGGCGGCCGCGAGAACCTCGAAGCGGTGGACTTCCTGCGCGAACTCAACGCAGTGGTCCATGAACGCTGCCCCGGCGCGCTGACCATCGCCGAAGAGTCCACCGCGTGGCCCGGCGTGACCGCCAGCGTCGCCAGCGGCGGGCTAGGCTTCGATTTCAAATGGAATATGGGCTGGATGCACGACACCCTGCATTACCTGGGGCATGAGCCGGTTCACCGCGCCTGGCACCACCAGAACATGACCTTCGGCCTGGTCTACGCCTGGTCCGAAGCCTTCGTGCTGCCGCTGTCGCACGACGAGGTGGTGCACGGCAAGGGCTCGATGATCGGCAAGGTGCCAGGCGACGACTGGCAGCGCTTTGCCGGCCTGCGCGCCTACTACGGCTTCATGTGGGCCCATCCGGGCAAGAAGCTGCTGTTCATGGGCGGCGAGCTGGCGCAGTGGCAGGAATGGAACCACGATGCCGAGCTTGACTGGCCGCTGCTGGACCAGCCCATGCACCGCGGCGTGCACACACTGGTGCGAGACCTGAACCGGCTCTACCGCGAACTGCCCGCGCTGCATGCGCGGGACCACAGTCCCGATGGCTTCCAGTGGGTGGTCGGCGACGACAACCACAACAGCGTGTTTGCGTGGCTGCGCCGCGCGGGGCCGGAGCGCCGCGAGGTGGTTCTGGTGGTGGCCAACATGACGCCGGTGCCGCGCTACGGGTACCGCGTCGGCGTCCCTTATGCCGGCGCATGGCGGGAATGCCTGAATACCGATGCCGCCGTGTACGGCGGCAGCAATGTCGGCAACGGCGGCGCCGTGGCGGCGGTGGATGTGCCTTCGCACGGGCAGCCGGCTTCGCTGGCGCTGACGCTGCCGCCGCTGGCCACGCTGGTGCTGCGCTTCGAACAGGGTGACGATACCGAAGGCGCCGCGACATGACCCGCCCGTTCGCTGACCGGCTGCTGCCGGGCAAGCCGTTCCCGCTCGGTGCCCACTGGGACGGTCTGGGGGTCAATTTCGCGGTGTTCTCGGCCCACGCCTCGCGCATCGAGCTATGCCTGTTCTCCGGCAACGGCCGCAAGGAGCTGGCGCGGCTGCCGCTGCCGGAATGCACCGACGAGATCTGGCACGGCTACCTGCCCAACGCGGCGCTGGGCACGCTGTATGGCTATCGCGCGCATGGGCCTTACGACCCCGGCCACGGCCACCGCTTCAATCCCCACAAGTTGCTGCTGGACCCGTATGCGCGCCAGCTGAGCGGCCCGGTGCGCTGGTCCGACGCGCTGTTCGGCTATCGGCTGCAAAGCGCGCGCGCCGACCTCACGCCCGACCGCCGCGACAGCGCGCCGACCATGCCCAAGGCGGTGGTGGTGGACGAAAGCTTCCATTGGGGCGACGACCGGCCGCCGGCCGTGCCCTGGCCCTCCACCATCATCTACGAAGCCCACCTGCGCGGCCTGTCGATGCTGCGCGACGACCTGCTGCCCAACCTGCGCGGCACCTTCGCCGCGCTGTGCGACCCGCGCTTTGTCGACCACCTGGTGCAGCTGGGGGTGACCACCGTCGAGCTGCTGCCGGTGCACGCCATCCTGCAGGACCGCTTCCTGCTGGAGCGTGGCCTGCGCAACTACTGGGGCTACAACACGCTGTCCTACTTCGCCCCCGAGCCGGCCTACCTCGGCACCGGGCAGCTGCAGGAGTGCAAGGTGGCGATGCGGCGCCTGCACGCCGCCGGCATCGAAGTGATCCTGGACGTGGTCTACAACCACACTTGCGAGGGCAACGAGCTGGGGCCGACGGTGTCGTGGCGCGGGCTGGACAACGCCAGCTACTACCGGCTGGTGCCTGGCGACGAGCGCCACTACATCAATGACACCGGCTGCGGCAACACGCTCAACCTGTCGCACCCGCGCGTGCTGCAGATGGTGCTGGATTCGCTGCGCTATTGGGTGCAGTGCTACCACGTCGACGGCTTCCGCTTCGACCTGGGCAGCACGCTGGGGCGCGAAGGCAATGGCTTCGACGCCGGCTCGGGGTTCTTCGATGCACTGATGCAGGATCCGGTGCTGAGCCGCGTCAAGCTCATCTCCGAGCCCTGGGACCTGGGCCCGGGCGGCTACCAGCTGGGCAATCATCCGCCCGGATTTGCCGAGTGGAACGACAAGTTCCGCGACGTCAGCCGCCGCTTCTGGCGCGGCGACGCCGGGCACCGCGGCGAGCTGGCGGCGCGCCTGGCGGCCTCGGCCGACCTGTTCGACCGCCGCCACCGGCGGCCCTGGGCCAGCATCAACTTCATCACCGCGCACGATGGCTTCACCCTGGCCGACCTGGTCAGCTACAGCGGCAAGCACAACGAGGCCAATGGCGAGGACAACCGCGACGGCACCGACGACAACGCCAGCGCCAACTGGAGCCCCGATGGCAGCGTCGAAGGGCCCACCGATGATCCCGAGATCCTGGAGCGCCGCAAGCGCGTGGCGCAGGCGCTGATGGCTACGCTGCTGCTGGCGCAAGGGACTCCGATGCTCACTGCCGGCGACGAATGGGGCCGCACCCAGCACGGCAACAACAATGCCTATTGCCAGGACAACGAGCTGTCGTGGCTAGACTGGAAGCAGGCCCAGGGGCCCGGCGCGCAGCCGCTGCAGCAGATGGTGCGCCGGCTGCTGGCGCTGCGCCGCAAGCTTTATGCGCTGACCGGCGACCGCTTTGCCCACGGGCGTGAAGCGCCGGCCCCGGGCATTGCCGACATCGCCTGGTTCGATACCGACGGCAAGCCCCCCACGCCGGAAGAATGGGCCGATCCGGAGATCCGCACGCTCGCGCTGCGCCGCGCGGCCAGCCCGCCGCAACCGGAGCGCCCGACACTGGGGTCGCTGGCGGAACCCGCTCCAGGCGATTCGCGCGCGGTGCAGGTCACCCTGCTGCTGCTCAACGCCGGGGACAGCGACGCCACCTTCCAGCTGCCCGAGCCCGCGCTGCCGTGGGCCTTGCTGTTCGACAGCAGCCGGCCCGAGGCCAGCGACACCGAGCTGGGGGGCGCGCCGGTGCACGAGGCCCAGGCGGTCGCCGCCCACTCGCTGGTGCTGCTGGCCGCGCAGGCCGCCCCGCCACCGGAGGACCTCGCGTGAGCCGCGCTGGCGAACCCTCGCCGCTGCAGGCGCTGGCGCTGCGCGCCGGCCTGCAGCCGCACTGGACCGATGCCTGGAACCAGCCCCGCGAGGTCAGCGAGGCGGCCCTGCAGCGCGTGCTGGACGGACTGGGACTACCCTGCGCCACCCCCGGCCAGTGCGCCGCCTCGCACGCGTGGCTGGCCGCCGATGACGCGGCCCATGCGCTGCCGCCGCTGGTGACCGCGGAGCGCGGCCAGCCGGTGGCGGTGCCGTGGCTCCATGCCTCGCCGCAGCGTGCCTACCGGCTGACGCTGGAAGACGGCGCGATCATCACCGGTACCGCGGTGCGCAGCGCGGGCGCCAGCGGCGGGCTGATGCAACTGCCCGCCATCGACGTCTGCGGCTACCACCGGCTGGACCTGGGCGATGGCCATACCACGCTGGCGGTGGCGCCGCGGCGCTGCTACGGCGTGGCCGACGCGCTACGGCATGCCGGCCGCGGCGGCAACGGCAACGGCGCGGGCACGCCGCCGTGGGGACTGGCGGTGCAGCTCTACAGCTTGCGGCGCGCCGCGCCCTGCGGCATGGGTGACCTGACCGCGCTGGCCGATGCCTGCGCCAGTGCCGCCCGCGCGGGCGCCGACGCCGTTGCGATCAACCCGCTGCACGCGCCCTTTGCCGCGCTGCCTGAGCGCTACAGCCCGTATGCGCCTTCCAGCCGGCTGTTCCTGAACCCGCTCTATGCCGACCCCGCCGCGGTGTTCGGCCAGGCGGCCGTGGATGCCGCCATCCATGACCTGGGCGCGGGCGACACGCTGCGGGCACTGGACGCGCGCAGCGAGATCGACTGGATCGCGCTGGCGCCGCTGCGCTACGCCGTCCTGCGCTGGCTCTGGCAACGCCGCGAAACCCTGCTGCCGCGCGCGGCGCTGGACGCCTGCGCCGCCTTTCGCGCCCGCGGCGGCACAGCGCTGCATGCGCATGCGTGCTATGAGGCGATCCAGGCGCAACGGCTCAGCGACAGCGCCAATGGCACCAACCACCATGCCGCGCCGGACTGGCGCTGCTGGCCGGTCACGCTGCGCACCCCGACGGATGCCGCGGTGGCCGCCTTTGCGCAGTCTCATGCCGACGACGTGGCGTGCCATGGCTTCCTGCAGTGGCTGGCTGACGACGGACTGGCGCGCGCGCAGCGTGCGGCGCGCGACGCCGGCATGGCCCTTGGCATCATCCGCGACCTCGCCGTGGGCGCCGACCCCGGCGGCAGTCAGGCCTGGACGCGCCAGCCCGAAACCCTGGCCGGCTTCCATGCCGGCGCGCCACCGGACCTGTACAACCCGCTCGGGCAAGACTGGGGCGTGGCGGTGTTCTCGCCGCGCGGGCTGCGCCGGCACGGCTACGCTGCGTTCCTCGAGATGCTGCGCGCCAACCTGTCCCACGCTGGCGGACTGCGCATCGACCACGTGCTGGGCCTGGCGCGCATATGGCTGGTGCCGGCCGGCGCACCCGCCAGCGACGGCGCTTACCTGCGCTATCCGCTGGAAGACTTGCTGCGGCTGGTGGCGCTGGAGTCCTGGCGGCATCGCGCCATCATCATTGGCGAGAACCTTGGCACGGTGCCGCCGGAGCTGAATGCGGCACTGTCGGCGCGCGGCGTGCTCGGCATCGACGTGCTGTGGTTCCAGCGTGAAGCGCGCGCGCAGGACGACGTGCTGGACGCCCCCCGGGACGACGCTCAGCGCGCAGACGGCGGCGACATGGCCGGGCCGGCGCCCGACGCAGCGGCCTTCCTGCCGCCACAAGCGTGGCCCCGGGACGCTGTCGCCACCACCACCACGCACGACCTGCCCACCGTCGCCGGCTGGTGGGCCGGCCAGGACCTGGCGTGGCGCGACCGGCTGCAACTGCTGGCGCCCGGCGAGACCCTCGCGCAGGCGCAGGCCGGCCGCGCGCGCGAGCGCGTGGCGCTATGGCAGGCGTTGTGCGAGGCGGGGCTATGCAGCGGCGCCGTGCCCGCGCCGGACCATGCGCCGCTGGACGCGGTGCTGGCGTGGCTGGGCACGGTGCCCGCGGCCATGCGGCTGCTGCCGGTGGAAGACCTGCTGGGCCTGGCCGAGCAGCCCAACCTGCCAGGAACCACGCGGGTCCATCCCAACTGGCAGCGCCGGCTCGACACCGAGGTGGGTGCGTGGTTCGGCACCCCGGCGCTGCGCGCGCGCGCCGACGCATGGCGCGGCGGCCGCCACGGCGCACGCCATCCACCGGGGCGCACATAACGGCCCAAACAACGCCCCTGACCAGCCCACAGACAAGACCCGCAACGCCGCGAGCGCCGCAGATGTGCAGAGTCCGGAACCGACGCCAGCGTCGATCGTGCAACCATCGCCCGATCCGCTAAGCTTGACCCACCCCCATGCGCAGGAGCCCCGCCATGAACGAAGCCCTCCGGCCCGAGCATGCCGATGACACCCGCACCGCCCTGTCCGGCGCCAGCCTGCGCCAGGCCTTTCTCGACCACGTGTTCCATACCCAGGGCAAGCTGCCCGGGCACGCCAGCCAGAACGACCTCTACCAGGCCGCCGCGCATACCGTGCGCGACCGCCTGGTGCAGCGCTGGATCAGCACCGCCGAAGCCTACCTGGGCCAGCCCTCGCGCACGGTGGCCTATCTTTCCGCCGAATTCCTGATGGGCCCGCACCTGGGCAACAACCTGATCAACCTGGGCATCTTCGACGAGGTTTGCGAGGCCATGGATGCGGCCGGGCTGGACCTCGACCGCATCCTCGACCAGGAAGTCGAGCCGGGCCTGGGCAACGGCGGCCTGGGCCGGCTGGCGGCGTGCTTCATGGATTCGCTGGCGACGCTGGAGATCCCTGCGCTGGGCTATGGCATCCGCTACGAATACGGCATCTTCCAGCAGATCATCATGGATGGCATGCAGGTGGAGAAGACCGATACCTGGCTGCGCAATGGCAACCCATGGGAAATCCAGCGCTCCGAATGGGCGGTGCAGGTGCGCCTGGGCGGGCACACCGAGCACTACACCGACGACCGCGGCCACTACCGCGTGCGCTGGGTGCCGGCCAAGACCGTGGTCGGCGTGCCGTTCGATTCGCCGATCCTGGGCTACCGCGTCAATACCGTGAATACGCTGCGGCTGTGGCGCGCGGATGCCACCGAGGCGTTCGACTTCCATACCTTCAACCGCGGCGACTACCTTGGCGCGGTCAGCAAGAAGGTGACCTCCGAGAACCTGACCAAGGTGCTCTATCCCAACGACGAAACCACGCAGGGCAAGGAACTGCGGCTGGAGCAACAGTATTTCTTTGTCGCCTGTTCCCTGCAGGACATGCTGCGGCTGCTCGCGGTCGACGGCATCCCGGTCACGCGCTTCCACGAAAAATTCGCGGTGCAGCTCAATGACACCCATCCCGCCGTCGGCATCGCCGAGTTGATGCGGCTGCTGGTCGACGAGCATGACCTGCCGTGGAACGAAGCCTGGCACATCACCCAGAATGCCTTCGCCTATACCAACCACACGCTGCTGCCCGAGGCGCTGGAGCAGTGGCCGTTGCCGCTGTTCGGCCGGGTGCTGCCACGCCACCTCGAGATCATCCTGGAGATCAACGCGCGCTTCCTGGATGAGGTGCGCATCCGCTTCTACGGCGACGAATCGCGCCTGGCGCGGCTGTCGCTGATCGACGAGCATGGCCAGCGGCATGTGCGCATGGCCAACCTGGCGTGCGTCGGCAGCCATGCCATCAATGGCGTGGCCGAGCTGCACTCACGGCTGATGCGCGAGGACGTGCTGAAGGACTTCTACGAGATGTGGCCGGAGAAATTCACCAGCATCACCAACGGCGTGACGCCGCGGCGCTGGCTGGCGCTGTCCAACCCGCGCCTGACCCGGCTGGTATCGGACGCGATCGGCGATGGCTGGATCTCTGACCTGGAGCAGCTGCGCGCGCTGGAACCTTATGCCGACGACGCCGGTTTCCGCGAATCCTGGCAGGCGGCGCGGCTGGCCAACAAGGCCGACCTGGCGCAACTGGTACGCGACACCACCGGCGTGGTGGTGGACCCGTCGTCCATGTTCGACGTGATGGTCAAGCGCATCCACGAATACAAGCGCCAGCACCTGGCGGTGCTGCATGTGATTGCGCTGTACCACCGCATCAAGTCCGACCCCGGCGCGCAGATCCAGCCGCGCACCTTCCTCTTCGGCGGCAAGGCTGCGCCCGGCTACGCCTACGCCAAGCTGATGATCCGCTTTATCACCTCGGTGGCCGACGTGGTCAACCGCGATCCGCAGGTGCGCGACCGGCTGAAGGTGGTGTTCCTGCCCAACTTCAACGTCACCTACGGACAGCGCATCTACCCCGCGGCCGACCTGGCCGAGCAGATTTCGCTGGCCGGCAAGGAGGCCTCCGGCACCGGCAACATGAAGTTCGCGATGAATGGCGCGCTGAATATCGGCACCATGGATGGCGCCAATATCGAACTGCGCGAAGCGGTGGGCCATGACAACTTCTTCCCCTTCGGCCTGACCGCGCCCGAGGTCTATGCGCTGCGCGACAGCGGCTACGACCCGGCGGCGTATTACCACAGCAACCCGCAACTGCGCGCCGTGATCGACCTGGTCCAGCAGGGCTTTTTTTCGCGCGGCGATCCCGGGCTGTTCCGCCCGTTGTTCGCGCCGCAGCAGGGGCACGACCCCTACCTGCTGATGGCGGACTTTGCCTCCTATATCGATTGCCAGCAGCTGGTATCGGCCGCGTTTGCCGACCCGGCGCGCTGGCAGCGCATGTCGGTGCTGTCGTGCGCGCGCTCCGGGCGCTTTTCGTCGGATCGGGCGATTCGCGAATACTGCGAGCGCATCTGGCATGTCGCGCCGGTGCCGGTGCGGCTGCTGCACCGCGCCAGCGGGGCGCCCGGACAGGTGGAGTCCGGGGTCAGCGGGCCGCGCGCGGCCTGAGGTTTCGCGACCCTGCGCGCGGCGCTGGAACGGGCGCAGCACGCAGGGTAGTTTCTACAATGCCACAGGTAACAAAGCCCGCGCCGCACCGCACCACCCGCGCGCCGGCGGCAGCGCCAATGCGCCGTTCTGCTGGCATGGAGTTCGCATCGCGCAAGGACCGCCGCTGGCCGGTCCGCTTGCGCCTCCCCTACCACCCCAGAAGGCAGGAGCCGAATTTGAACGCCGACCCCTTTCTCTCCGCCCCCGGCACCCGCTCGGCCGTGCCGCGGCTGGCGCCGTTCGACTGCTTTGCCGCGCCGTCGGCATCGGCCTTCTGCTCCAACGATGAATCCGCACAGGACTACCTGTTCGGGCCCGCCTGGCTGCCCGATGGCCGGGTACGCTTCCGCCTGTGGGCGCCCGACGCCGCCGCGCAGGGCCAGGCGGTGCGCGTGGAAATCGCCGGGCTGGGTCCGGTGCCGATGGCGTGCGGGCCCAACGGCTGGTTCGAGGCCATCGTGCCGGGCTGCGCGGGCGCCCGCTACTGGTTCCGGCTTGACGATGGCACCACCGTGCCGGATCCGGCCTCGCGCTGGCAAGCCGACGACGTGCACGGACCCAGCATCGTGCCTGCCCGCGACGCCGCCCGCGCCTTTGCGTGGACCTGCCCGGACTGGCGCGGCCGCCCGTGGCACGAAGCCATCATTTATGAAATGCACGTTGGCCTGTGCGGCGGCTATGCGGGTGCCGCGCAGCAACTGCCGCGGCTTGCGGCGCTGGGCTTCACCGCGGTCGAGCTGATGCCGGTCGCCGAGTTTCCCGGCACGCGCAACTGGGGCTATGACGGTGTGCTGCCGTTTGCGCCGGAGTCCGGCTACGGCACGCCGGACGACCTGCGCGCACTGGTCGACCGCGCCCACCAGCTTGGCATGATGGTGCTGCTGGACGTGGTCTACAACCATTTCGGCCCCGAAGGCAACTACCTGCACCGCTATGCCAGCGCGTTCTTCCGCGCGGACCGGCAGACCCCATGGGGTCCGGCCATCGATTTCCGCCGTCCGCAGGTGCGACGCTTCTTTACCGAGAACGCGCGCTACTGGCTCGAGCAATTCCGCTTCGACGGCCTGCGCCTGGACGCCGTGCATGCCATCGAGGACGAAGGCTGGCTGGCCGCGCTGCCGCGCGAATTGCGCACCGCGCTGGCCAACGGCGATGGCGCCCATCGCCATGTGCACCTGGTGCTGGAGAACGATAACAACGATGCCGCCCTGCTGGCCGCGGGCTACGATGCACAGTGGAACGACGACGCCCATCACGCGCTGCACGTGCTGCTGACCGGCGAGGGCGACGGCTACTACCGGGACTACACCACGGCCGCCGATGCCGGCGATGATGACCGTGCTGACAACGTTGGCAATGGCGCGGCCACCGCCGGTCGCGGGCTGCCTGCCCTGCGCCATCTCGCGCGGGTGCTTGGCGAAGGCTTTGCCTACCAGGGCGAACGCTCGGCCTTCCGCTCGGCCGCCCTGCCGGCGGTGGCGGAGGGCGTACGGCGCGGCCAGCCCAGCGCGCACCTGCCACCCACCGCCTTTGTCTGCTTCCTGCAGAACCACGACCAGACCGGCAACCGCGCCTTCGGCGAACGGCTGGCGCAACTGGCCGACCGCGACGCGCTGCGCGCGGCGATCGCCATGCAGCTGCTCTGCCCGCAGGTGCCGCTGGTGTTCATGGGCGAGGAAACCGGCACCCCGCAGCCATTCCTGTATTTCACCAGCCATCCGCCCGAGCTGGCCCGTGCCGTGCGCGACGGCCGCCGGCGCGAGTTCGCCGCGACCGCCGCGTTCCGCGACGACGCCCGCGCGGCTGCCATCCCCGATCCCAACGACCCGGCCACGTTCGACGCTTCGCGCCCGGCCTACGAGGATGATGGCGACTGGACACCGTACTACCGCGAGCTGCTCGCCGTGCGTCGCCGGGAGCTGCTGCACCGGCTGGCCGGCTGCCAGAGCGCCGGGGTTGATGTGCTGGGGCCGGCGGCGCTGTGCGCGCGCTGGCGGCTGATGGACGGCGTGGAGCTGAGCCTGTGGCTGAACCTGGGCAACGAAGCCGTGCCGTGCACGCGTCCGTGCCACGACAAGAGCACGGCGCTGCATGAGAGCAGCGCTGGCGCGGCCGCCGCATTGTCGGCCGGCCTGCTGCCGCAGCGGTGCTGCGTGGCCACCGTGTGCGAGCCTGCCGTGGCACGGGCCCGATGATGCCGGACGGCGCGCCGCAAGCCCTGCCGCGCGCAACGGCCCGGCTGCAGCTGCATCCGGGGTTCACCTTTGCCGATGCCGCCGCGGTGGTCGGCTATTACGCCCGGCTGGGTGTCAGCCACCTGTACCTGTCGCCGGTATGGGGCGCGCGCCCCGCTTCCACCCACGGCTATGACGTCACGGATTTCACCGCCGTGCGCGCCGAACTGGGCGGCGAACCCGGCCTGAAGGCGCTGGCCGCGCGCGCCCGCGAGGCCGGCCTCGGCCTGATCGTCGACATCGTGCCCAACCATATGGCGGCCGACCCCACCCACAACAGCTGGTGGCGCGACGTGCTGGCGCATGGCCGCGGCAGCCCCCACGCAGCGAGCTTCGACATCGACTGGACCCCGCGCGACACGGCCCTGCACGGCAAGGTGCTGCTGCCGATGCTGGGGCAATCGTACTGGGACACCGTGGTGGCCGGCGAACTGCGCTGGGTCCCGGCCAGCGACGACGCGCCCGCCCATCTGCGCTATTTCGACCACACGCTGCCGCTGGCGCCGGGCAGCCTGGACGCCGAAGCCGGGCGCCACGGTGCGGCCTGGTACGACGCCACACGTCCCGACGGGCGCAGCCGGCTCCATGCCTTGCTGGAGCGCCAGCACTACCGGCTGGCGTGGTGGCGCACCGCTGCGGCCGCGCAGAACTGGCGCCGCTTCTTCGAGATCAGCGACCTGGTCGGGGTGCGCGAGGAAGAGCCGCGGGTGTTCGAGGCAGTCCATGCCCTGGTCTTGCGTTTGCTGCGCGAGGGCTGGATCGACGGCGTGCGCGTGGATCATGTCGATGGCCTGGCCGATCCCGCCGGCTACTGCCGCCGGCTGCGCGCCGAACTGGACCGCCATGCCGCCGCGCGTCCGCCAACGCTGCGGCTGGAGCGTCCGTGGCTGGTGGTCGAGAAGATCCTCGGCCCGCGCGAGCGCCTGGCGCCGGACTGGCAGGTGCACGGCACCACCGGCTACGATTTCATGGACGAGGTGGCCGCGGTGCTGCATGACGGCGGCGGCGAGGCGGCGCTGGATACGCTGTGGGCCACAGTCAGCGGCGATGCGCGCGCCTTTCCCGCACAGGTCGAGGCCGCGCGGCATCAGGTGCTGGAGCGGCACCTGGTGACGGAATTCGAAGGCGCCGCCGCATGCCTGCGCGACTGCGCCGAACAGGACCCCGGCACGCGCGACCTGACCCGGGCGGCGCTGCGGCGCGCGCTGGCGGCACTGATGGCGGCGGTGCCGGTGTATCGCAGCTACTTCGATGCGCACCCCGCCGAACGCGATGCCGCCGCGGCCCTTGCCGACGACGCCATGCTTGACCAGGCCATGCAGGCTGCGCGCGCCGGCCTGGCGCCGGACGAAGCCGTTGCCCTTGCCTTTATCGGCGGCTGCCTGCGCACCACCGCGCCAGCGGACAGCGAGACCGGAGCACTGCGCCGCAGGCTGCAGCAACTGATGCCCGCGCTGGCCGCCAAGGCCGGCGAGGACACCGCGTTCTACCGCTACGGCCGGCTGCTGTCGCGCAATGAAGTCGGCAGCGATCCGGCCCGGCTGGCGATACCGCCGGCGCAGTTCCACGCCCGCATGGCCGAGCGGCGCCTGACCTGCCCCTACGCCATGCTGGCCACTGCGACCCACGACCACAAGCGTGGCGAAGACGCGCGCATGCGCCTGGCGGTGCTGAGCGAGGTGCCGGGTGCTTGGGCCGATGCCGTGGCCGCGTGGGAGGCCGCATCGGCACCCCTGCGGGCGACGCTGCCGCAAGTGCCCGACCCCGGCGACCGGCTGATGCTGTACCAGACCCTGATCGGCGCCTGGCCGATGGAGGAGCCCAGCCCTGGCGACGACGCCGGCGCCGCGCAGCCTTTGCTGGAGCGCGTCGGCGCGTGGCAACGCAAGGCCATCCGTGAAGCCAAGCGCCATGGCAACTGGACCTGCCCCGATCTCGACTACGAAGCCGGGTGCGAGGCCTTCCTGCGCGGCATCGCCGCCGGGGGGCCAGGAGACGGGCCCGGCGGCGTGCTGGCGCAGATCGGCCAGTTCGCCCAGCGCATTGCCCCGGCCGGCGCGGTCAACAGCCTGGCGCAGGTGCTGGTGCAACTGACCGCACCCGGCATCCCGGACCGCTACCAGGGCTGCGAAGGCTGGGACCTGAGCCTGGTCGATCCCGACAACCGGCGCCCGCCCGACTACGCCCGGCTGCAGGCCCGGCTGGGCTGCAGCGCGGGCTGGGCCCACTGGCTGGCGCACTGGCACGACGGCCGCATCAAGCAGCAGCTGGTGCGCCAGGTGCTGGCGGTACGCCGCGCGCATGCGGCGCTCTTCGCCGACGGCCAATACAGCATGCTGGCCGCGCAGGGTGCGCTGGCGCCGCAGGTGCTGGCATTCGCCCGCACTGCCGACGGACGGCAGGCCATCACCGTGGTGACCCGGCTTGCCGCCGCGCGCGTCGACCCCGCCATGCCGCGCATTCCGCAATCGGCCTGGGGGGATACCACGCTCAACGTCGGCGCGCCGCAACGCAGCCGCTGGACCGACGCCCTCACCGGCCATGTCATCGACGCCCCCATGGGCCGGTTGCGGCTGCGCGACGTGCTGGGCGGCCTGCCGGTCGCGCTGCTGCTGCGTGAGCCTTGACGCGTCCGGCTCAGGAGTGCGGCGGCGCCGTGGACTGCAATACGATCGGCGTGAGCGCACCGCGGGGACCATGAGTACCATGCGGACCGTACCAACCATGCGGACTGTCCGAATCGCGCGGCACGGCGTTCGGCATGGCATGGCTGGGCTGCGGTTCGCGCGACGCCTGTGTCGGCGAGGCGCTGCGCTCCTGCGGCAGATAAGGGCGGATCACCACGGCCACGTAGTCGTCTTCCTTGGGCGTCACCACGATGTACGCGAGCCCCGACATCACCAGGCCGACCTCGCCGAGTTCGGTAGCGATGCGCGCCACGATAAAACGCTGCAGCAGCATCGGGTTGACGCTGTCGTCGATCGCAAGCGCGGCGGTGCAGATGGTCAGGAAGCAGCGTTCGACCTCGCGGCACACCACCACCACTTCATCGATGGCGTAGCCGGCGCGGCTGGCGCGCACCAGCACCGAAACCCCTGTGCTGGGCGCGGCCCGGTGCCAGCCGGGCTTGACCTTGAAGCTGGGCAGCGCCAGGCCCGAACCGGTGTCCTGCGCGACGGTGTTGAAACGCTGGGCGAAGTCCGAAGGCGTGATCGCAAGCAGCTGGCGCTCGACCGGTGCCGACGACACCGATACCGACGAGGCCAGGACCACGGTGGACAGAATGCTGGCTAGGTTCATCGCTTCCTCGCAACGGCTGATACGCTCCCCCGCGCTGTCGGGCCCGGCAGCACGCAGCGGCAAGCTGCGCCGCGGCGGGAAGGCCGGCGTTGCGCGCTGTGCTCGCCGGCACATGCCGCACGCCAGTTGTTGCCAGCATTTCCTTCACTATAGACAGGAAAGACAGGACCGCACGCAAGCACACGACGGAACGCAAGCGGCACGCCAAGACGCCGCGCCTCATCCCTGCGCACCGCCGCCGGCGCGCTGTGCCCGGCTAGCCGCGCGCGCCATGCAGTTTCTGCAGGGCCTGTAAAAACTACGGCGCATGCGGCACCCGCGCGGCACCCGGGCCAGCGCCGCATGGCGCACAGCCGGTGTCGTGACGCAGCACATGACGGCCGCTGGCAACGCCGGTGCGAGTGCCTTGGCGGGAACGGAGCTTGCAGGCTAATGACAGATGCGGGCTGCACCGCAGCCTGCCTGCATGCACAGGAGGACCCTATGACCGCACGCTCCCGCTCTCGCCTGGCCGGCCTGGCGTTGCCGCTGGCCGTGCTGGCCATGGCCTCCTCACAGCCCGCCGCGGCGGCCGCGACCGACGCGCCTGCGGCGCCGTCTTCCACCGGCCACACCGCCGCGCCGCGCGACACCGCTGCCGCCAGCGACCGTGCCATCACTGCCGAGGTCCAGGCACGGCTGGCCAACGCGCGCACGCTCGATCCGGCCCGGATCCGGGTGTCGACCACCGACGGCGTGGTCAAGCTGGAAGGCACCGTGCGCGACGACAAACAGCGTACGATGGCCATGGAACTGGCGCGTTCGGTGCGCGGCGTCAGCGCCGTATCGGACGAACTGCGCGCCGGCACCGATTGACCTGTCGTTTGACCGGCAGCCATGCCACCCTTGATGGAGACGTGATGAGTACCCATCGCCAGCCCGACCACGACACCACCCGCCGCCGCAGCGAGCCCCGCGACCCGCACAAGGGCGGCCCCGACACCGAGCACGAGCGTGGCAAGCCGGGACGTGACCGGCGCCACGATGTCGAGCGCGAGCATGACATTCCTGACGAAAACGGCGAACCGCCCTCGGTCAGGCGCCCAGGCGGCAAGCCGGAGGAAAGCGAACCGCCCGTGGAAAACTATTGAACGCTCGCGGAATTCCTTTTACCCACTCGAACAGGAGGCACGATGAGCAAGACCGTACGTACCGGACCGACCCGGCATGCCGGCGTCAGGCACGATCGCGTGGGCAGCACGCCAACGGGCCGCCGCGAAGGCGCGCAGGCCGCGTCAGGCCGTGGCCGTTCGCGCGAGAACACGGCCACCGGAGCAGCGCGCGCCGACGCCGGCAATATCCCCAGCACGCTGGATCCGGACCTCGACCAGGAAACCGACGATATCGAGAACGAACTCGAGCAGCGCAATGAAGAGGCGCATAGCCCGGAAGAAGAGGAAACCCCCGAAGAAGAGATCGCGGATGAAGTGGTCCGCGCGGCCGAGGCCCTGCCCGCGGATGTGCCGGTCGACAAAGCCGACCGCACCGACGAACGGGAAGAGAATCCGCCACGGGCGCCGCGGGTGGATTAACCCTGCCCTTGTGCGAACCGATAGGTCAGGCGGTGCCGTAAGCGCTCCGGCACCGCCATTTGTCATTCCGATGCCAGGATGCCGTACGGACGCACACGGATGTGGTTGATGACGTCCTGCACCCCGAACACGCGCTCGGCAACTTCTTCGATGTCGTACTTGCTGCGGCGATCGCCGACGTGCCCTTCCAGCGTGACCAGGCCGTCCTGCACGTGCACCGTCACCTCGCTGACATCGAGCTCGTGCGCATGCGCCAGCCGGTCGCAGACCTCATCATGGATGCGGTCGTCACCGCGGCGATAGTTCTTCGGCCCGCTGCCCCGGTTACTGCCCCGGTACGCCGGCGTGTCCCAGTCGCCCGGGTCATAGCCACCGGTGTCACCGTAGCGCGCACCGGCAGGACCGCCATACCAGTCGCCCCTGCTCGCCGCCCAGCGCTCGTCACCATACGGATCGCGCGGATCGCGAGCCGCGCTGCGGCGCCCCGACCATTCGTCTTCATAGCGGGACGCTTCCCAGTCGCCGGGTTCAGGCGGCCAGCGCCGTGACTCTCCCGTCCTGCCGGACCAACCTTCCGGGCCGGCTTCGAACGGCCGGGTCTCATCGCGCGGCAGGCGCTCCGCGGTATTGCCATAGCGGCCCGCGGTCAGGTTGCGCTGCCGGCGGTTGCGCGCCTGCGCGGGAATGCCGCTGTAGCCCTGGTCGTTGCTGCCGTACTGGTGATCGGGTCGCCTGCGCAGGTAATCCTCGTCACGGTGTTTCATTGAAGTCCTCCTTCATCGCGCGCGCAGTGGCGCGCCGCTCGTCCCAGCCGCCTTCGGGCACTTCGAAACACGCCACCAGCGGCAGGTGATCGGAAGCCACCCGCGCCAGTGGCGAGCGATGGCTTGCCACCGACACAAGATGCGCGCGTGGTGACACCCAGATGCGGTCCAGCGCAAACAAGGGCAGCCGCGACGGAAAGGTCGCCGTATGCGGGGTGTGCTCGAAATACGCATGCAGCCAGCGCAGCGGCCGGCCCCACAGGAACCATTCGTTGACGTCGCCCAGCAGGATGGTTGGCAGCGGCGGCGCGGTGGCCACGTAGTTGAGCAACTGCTGCACCTGGTGGCGTCGCTCGCCGGGGCGCAGCCCCAGATGCGTGGCAATCACGCGCAGCGGATTGGCGCATCCCGAGGCGGTGCAGGCAACCGTGGCGTCGATCGCGCCGCGCGGCTCGCAGCCCTTGACGGTCAGGTCGATCTGGTTCACGGCCTCGGGGGCGAAGCGTGTCAGCAGGGCATTGCCATAGTCGGCGCTGCCGCGCACCCGCGTAAAGCCCGCGACCATGTGCATGCCGGTGTGTCCGGCCAGATATTCGAGCGTATGGTCGTTGCCGCTGCCCGATTCCACCTCCTGCAGCGCGACGATATCGGCGTCGAGTTCCTGCAGCACGGCGGCGATCCGGTCGGGGCGGTAGCGGCGGTCAGTGCCGACGGCGCGGTGGATGTTGTAGCTGACCACCGTCATCTGGGCCAGCCCCGCCGCGCGCGTGGGCCGGCAGTGCAGCGCCGCCGGCGCCTCGGCCACGGCCGGGGTGTCGCCGGGTTCACGCGCGTGGGCAGGATTTACAAGGGACGGTAAGTCCGGTTGCATTCGCATGGCCGGTCTCGATGTGCGCTGGGGAGGCGCGACCCTCAGGCCCCGTCAAGGAACTTGCTGGGCTTGCCGATACGGCGGCCCAAGTCAGGGCTTTCCCAGCGCGCGCCATCCATGTAGGGATCCGGTGTGCGCTGCATGGTCGTGCCGGGCATGCCAGGCTGCGCCGGCATGGTCGACGGCTGGGCCTCCGGTGCGGTTGCCGCGGGGGCCGTCGGTGCGAGATCAGTACGCGTCGGCGCGTTGGCGCCTTGCGAGTAAGGATCGAACTTGTCGGTGCTGCGCGCGCCCTGCGAATACGGGTCGTACGAGCCGCGCGGCGTACCCGGCGTCTGCGCCATGGCGGGAAGGGCGGCCGCGGCCACGGCGATGGCGGCGAGGAGTTGGCTGGTGCGGATATGCTTCATGGTTACCTCCGTTAGGGCGCGATGTGCGCGCCAGTAACCATGGGCAAGCGAAAGGCGTGCCCGTACGCCTTTCGCATCGCCACGCTTGCCAGCCGCTTGCCTCAGGCGATGCCGACCTTACCCGCGTCGGCATTGCCCCGCGCCAGCACCGGCGCCAGCGCCGCACCGGTGTGGCTGGCGCGGTTGCGCGACAGGGCTTCGGGATCGGCGGCGCCCACAATGCCGCCGCCGCCCGCGCCGCCCTCGGGTCCCAGGTCGATGATCCAGTCTGCCTCGGCAATCACGTCGAGGTCATGCTCGATCACCACCACGCTGTGGCCGCCGTCGGTAAGCCGGTGCAGCACGCGGATCAGGCGCGCCACGTCGGCCATGTGCAGGCCCACGGTCGGTTCGTCCAGCACGTACAGCGTATGCGGTGGCTTCTGGCCGCGGCGCGTGATGTCGTCGCGCACCTTGCTCAGCTCGGTGACCAGCTTGATGCGCTGCGCTTCGCCGCCGGACAGCGTCGGCGAGGGCTGCCCCAGCGTCAGGTAGCCCAGTCCCACATCCTTCATCAGCTGAAGCGGATGGGCGATGTTCGACATGGCCGCGAAGAACTCCACCGCCTCGTCGATCTCCATCGTCAGCACTTCGCCGATATTCTTGCCGCGCCACGTCACCGCCAGGGTTTCGGGGTTGAAGCGCTGCCCGTGGCAGACGTCGCACGGCACCTTCACGTCCGGCAGGAAACTCATGCCGATGGTGCGCACGCCCTGCCCTTCGCACGCCGGGCAGCGCCCGTCGCCGGTGTTGAACGAGAAGCGCGAGGCGGTGTAGCCGCGTGCGCGCGCTTCCAGCGTATCGGCGAACAGCCTGCGGATGGTGTCCCACACGCCGATATAAGTCGCCGGGCATGAGCGCGGCGTCTTGCCGATCGGGGTCTGGTCCACTTCCAGCACGCGGTCGATCGATTCCCAGCCGGTGACGTCGTCGCAACCATGCCAGTTGTGCTGGACGTTGAGCGGCTTCCTGCCTGAGGCCTTCGCCGCGCCGCTCGCATCCTTGGCCGCATTGCGCGCGCGCCGGGTCGCCGGCGACGACAGCACCGAACGCCCGACCGCATCGAGCAGGTTGGTCATCAGCACATCGCGCGCCAGCGTGGACTTGCCCGAACCAGACACGCCGGTGATTGCCACCAGCCGCGACAGCGGAATGCGTGCCGTCACGTTGCGCAGGTTATGCAGCGACGCGCCATGCACCGTCAGCCAATGCGGCGGCTCCGCCGGCTTGCCCGCGGCGCCGGGCCTGACCGCGCGCCGCGGCTGCAGCGGATGGACGATCGGGTTCGCCAGGAACTGGCCGGTGGCGGAAGCCGTCGCCGCGGCCAGTTCGGCCACGCCGCCCTGCGCCACGAGCGTGCCGCCACGCTTGCCCGCGCCGGGGCCGATGTCGATGATGTGGTCGGCGCGGCGAATGGTGTCTTCGTCATGCTCGACCACCACCAGCGTGTTGCCCTTGTCGCCCAGCTTGCGCAGCGCGTCCAGCAGGATCTGGTTGTCGCGCGGATGCAGGCCGATGGTGGGCTCGTCCAGCACGTAGCACACGCCCTGCAGGTTGCTGCCGAGCTGCGCGGCCAGACGGATGCGCTGCGCCTCGCCGCCGGACAGGCTGGGCGCGGCGCGGTCCAGGCTCAGGTAGCCCAGCCCCACCTCCTCCAGGAACTGCAGGCGGCTGCCGATCTCGCTGACCACGTCGCGCGCAATCTCGGCGTCGCGCCCGGCCAGGCGCAGGCCGTCGACCCAGCGGCGGGTATCCGACACCGTCCACTGCGCCACGTCGACAATGGCGTGCGCGTCGAAGGTGACCGCGCGCGCCACCGGGTTCAGGCGCGTGCCATGGCAGTCCGGGCACGGCGTGTCGGCCACGCCTTCGGGCTCCTGCTCTTCCGACGGCAGGCTCTGCTCGCGGCCGCGGTTGTCATCGGCCAGCACGGTATCGTCGAAGGCGGCGCGCTGCTCGCCCGTCAGTGCCAGCCCGGTGCCGACGCAGGTGGTGCACCAGCCGTGCTTGCTGTTGTACGAGAACATGCGCGGATCCAGCTCCGGATAGCTGGTGCCGCATTGCGGACAGGCTCGCTTGGTCGAGAACACCTTGACCTCGCCGACGTGCGCGGTGCCGCCGTTGTGCATGGCATGGTCGAGTCCGTCCAGCGGGGCCAGCAGGTGCATCACGCCCTTGCCGGCCTCGAGCGTCTGCGCCAGCAGCGCGCGCAGTTCAGCCTCGTTCTCGGCCGACACCACCAGGTCGCCGACGGGCAGCTCGATGGTGTGCTCGCGAAAGCGGTCCAGCCGTGGCCACGGGTCCACCGGCAGGAATTCGCCGTCGACGCGCAGGTGCGTATTGCCGCGCGCCTTGGCCCATTTGGCCAGGTCCGTGTAGACCCCCTTGCGGTTGACTACCAGCGGTGCCAGCAGTCCCACGTGCTGGCCACGATGGTCGCGCAGCAGCTGTGCGGCGATCGAATCGGGGCTCTGCGACGTCACCGGCGCGCCGTCATGCACGCAGTGCTGGATGCCGAGCTTGACGTACAGCAGGCGCAGGAAGTGCCAGACCTCGGAGGTGGTCGCGACCGTGCTCTTGCGGCCGCCGCGCGACAGCCGCTGCTCGATCGCCACCGTGGGCGGGATGCCGTAGACCGCATCCACTTCGGGCCGGCCCGCGGGCTGCACGATCGACCGCGCATAGGCGTTGAGCGATTCCAGGTAGCGGCGCTGCCCCTCGTGGAACAGGATGTCGAACGCGAGCGTTGACTTGCCGGAGCCGGACACGCCGGTGACCACGTTGAACTTGCCGTGCGGGATGTCGACGTTCAGCGCCTTCAGGTTGTGCTCATGCGCATTGACGATGCGCACCACGTCCTCGCCTTCCACCTCGCGGCGCGCGCGCCGCGCCTGCAGCGCGGCCTGCAGCGGCACGCCTTCCATCTCGGCGCGTTCGGCGGCCAGCGTGCCGGCTTCGCCGAGCGCCGCGTCATAGTGGATCAGCGCCTGGCCGGTATGCGAATCGGGGCAGCGCTTCACGTCCTCGGGCGTGCCGGTGCAAACCACGCGACCGCCCGCGTCGCCGCCTTCGGGACCCAGGTCGATCAGCCAGTCTGCGGCGCGGATCACATCCAGGTTGTGCTCGATCACGATCAGCGAATGGCCGCCATCGAGCAGTTTGCCGAAGGCCTGCATCAGCTTGGCGATGTCGTCGAAATGCAGCCCCGTGGTGGGCTCGTCGAACATGAACAGCCGGCGCGGCATGGTGCTGGCCCGGGTGCGCGACGGCGTCGCCTGCGCGGCTTCGGCCAGGAAGCCGGCCAGCTTGAGCCGCTGGGCCTCGCCGCCCGACAGCGTCGGCACCGGCTGTCCCAGCTTCATGTATTCCAGCCCGACATCGACAATGGGCTGCAGCACGCGCAGCACCGCGGCGTCGCCGGCAAAGCATGCCGCGGCCTCGCTGACCGTGAGTTCCAGCACGTCGGCGATGCTGAGCAGGCGTGGCGGCTGGCCGGGTGCGGCGCGCTCGATCTTCACCTCCAGCACTTCAGGACGGTAGCGGGTGCCGTCGCAGTCCGGGCAGCGCAGGTAGACATCGCTGAGGAACTGCATCTCCACGTGCTCGAAGCCTGAGCCGCCACAGGTCGGGCAGCGTCCGTCGCCGGAGTTGAAGCTGAAAGTGCCGGCGGTATAGCTGCGCTGCAGCGCCAGCGGCGCCCTGGCGAAGAGCTTGCGGATCTCGTCGAAGGCGCCGACGTAGCTGGCCGGGTTGGAGCGCGCGGTCTTGCCGATCGGCGACTGGTCGACAAAGACCACGTCGTCGACCAGCTCCGCGCCCGTCAACTGGCGGAACGCGCCCG
Organism: Cupriavidus sp. H39; assembly: GCF_050271075.1. Lineage (NCBI taxonomy): Bacteria > Pseudomonadati > Pseudomonadota > Betaproteobacteria > Burkholderiales > Burkholderiaceae > Cupriavidus > Cupriavidus sp. H39. The sequence continues at coordinate 1,636,246 of NZ_CP189846.1, read as the reverse complement.
GAGATTCGGTGGCCTTGCCGAAGTGCCGCGCCATGGCGGGATACAGCACGTCCTGCAGCAGCGTGGACTTGCCCGAGCCGGACACACCGGTCACGCACACCAGCCGCTGCAGCGGGATCTCCACCGTGACGTCCTGCAGGTTGTGCTCGGTCGCACCCGCCAGCACGATGCGCGGCTGGCTGGCATCGACCGGCCGGCGCTGCCAGTGCGAGGCGTCGGCCACCCGCCGGCGCCCGCCGAGGTAGTCGCCGGTCAGCGTGCCGGCATGGCGGATATCCGCCGGCGTGCCGTCGAAGATGATATTGCCGCCGCGCTCGCCGGGGCCGGGACCCATGTCGATCAGGCGGTCGGCGGCCAGCATCACCGACGGATCGTGCTCCACCACCACCAGCGTATTGCCCGCATCGCGCAGCCGGTGCATGGCTTCGACAATGCGGTTGAGGTCGCGCGGGTGCAGGCCGATGCTGGGCTCGTCCAGCACGAACAGCGTGTTGACCAGCGAAGTGCCCAGCGCCGTGGTCAGGTTGATGCGCTGGACCTCGCCGCCGGACAGCGTGCGGCTCTGGCGGTCCAGTGTCAGGTAGCCCAGGCCCACGTCGCACAGGTACTTCAGGCGCGTGCGCACTTCGGCCAGCAACAGCTTGAGCGCATCGTCCAGCATCGCGCTGGGCAGCGTCAGCGCGTCGAAGAAGCGGCGGATCCGTTCGATCGGCAGCAGCATCAGGTCATGCACGGTCAGGCCCGGCAGCGCCTCCAGCTGCGTGCGGCCCCAGTCCACACCGCGCGGCAGGAAGCGGCGCTGCGGCGTCAGCACGGCGTCGGCGTTCTCTTTCGACCCCAGGCGCCACAGCAGCGACTCGGTCTTCAGGCGCGCGCCGCCACAGGTTTCGCACGGCGTATAGCTGCGGTACTTCGACAGCAGCACGCGGATGTGCATCTTGTAGGCCTTCGACTCGAGATAGCTGAAGAACCGCATCACGCCGTACCACTGCTTGTTCCACTGCCCGTTCCACTCCGGCGAGCCATGGATGACCCAATCGCGCTCGGCCTCGGTCAGCTCCGCCCAGGGCGTATCGCGCGGGATGCCGGCCTTGCCGGCATAGCGCATCAGGTCGTCCTGGCATTCCTTCCACGCCGGCGTCTGCATCGGCTTGATCGCGCCGCCGCGCAGGGTCTTGCGCGCGTCGGGAATCACCAGGCCCAGGTCGACGCCGATCACGCGGCCGAAGCCACGGCAGGTTTCGCAGGCGCCGTAGGCGGAGTTGAACGAAAACAAGGCCGGCTGCGGGTCGGCGTAGCGCAGGTCGCTGTCCGGGCTATGCAGCCCGGTGGAGTAGCGCCAGACCGGGCCGTCGTCGCCATCGGTCAGCACGTAGATGTTGACGCGTCCGCCGCCTCGCTTGAGCGAGGCTTCAATGGCCTCGACCACGCGCACTTTCTCGGCATTGCCGAGGCGGAAGCGGTCGGCGACCACGTCGAGCAGCTTGCGCGCGCCGGTGGGCGACTGCACCACGCGCTGCGCCTGCACGCGCGTATAGCCACTGACCGACAGCCATTGCTGGACTTCCTCGTCGGTGGCCGATTCCGGCAGTTCCACCGGGAACGTCACCACCAGCCGGGCGTCATGGTGCGGCTGGCCCGCGGCCGTGCGCGCGAGCAGTTCGGCATAGATGGTTTCAGGCGAGTCATGGCGCACCGGCAGCGCGGTCTGCTTGTCGAACAGCTCCGCCGCGCGCGCGTAGAGCAGCTTCAGGTGGTCGTTCAGCTCCGTCATCGTGCCGACCGTCGAACGCGAGCTGCGCACCGGGTTGGTCTGGTCGATGGCAATGGCCGGGGGCACGCCGTCCACGCGCTCCACCTGGGGCCGGTCCATCCGGTCCAGGAACTGGCGGGCGTAGGCGCTGAAGGTCTCGACGTAGCGGCGCTGGCCTTCAGCATAGAGCGTGTCGAACACCAGGCTGGACTTGCCGGAGCCGGACGGCCCCGTCACCACGGTCATCTCGCCGGGACGCAGGTCGAGATCGACATCCTTGAGGTTGTGCTGGCGGGCGCCGCGAATGCGGATTAGCTGCTTGCTCGACACGATTTCTCTTTCGGATCAGGACGTTAAAGGGAGGGCGGGAAACGTCCCGACCACTGTACATCCATACAGTCTATCAGGTTGGAAACGAATTCGTATCGATCTGGCGGTCGCGAATCAGACAACTGACGGTGCGGCCGGACGTGCCCGGGGTTTTCATGGCTGCTTTCACCCTTCCCTGGCCCGCATAAGCATTTCGCCAAATTGCTATTTATCGATTACCGGTATACGATATGATCCAGTCATTCCGCTGTTCCGACACCTTTGATCTGTTCACCGGCCGCTGGGTGCCGCGTTTTGCCAACCTCCGCGCGGCGGCCGTGCGCAAGCTCGTCATGCTGCATGAGGCAACAACGCTCGATATGTTGCGCTCGCCGCCGGGCAACAGGGTTGAGCGGCTAAGCGGCGAGCGCAAGGGCCGCTACAGCATTCGCATCAACAACCAATGGCGGATCTGCTTTATCTGGACCGACGACGGCCCTGCTGCCGTCGAAATCATCGACTATCACTGAAAGAGGAACACCATGGCGCATTTCAAAGACGGCATGCCGCCGGTCCATCCTGGCGAGATCCTGCGCGAGGAATACCTGGTGCCACTGGACATGAGCGCCAACGCGCTCGCGGTCGCCTTGCGCGTGACCGCGGCCCGCATCAACGAGATCGTGCGCGAAGAGCGCGGCATCACCCCGGACACGGCGCTGCGGCTGGCGCGCTACTTTGGCGGTGATGCGCGTTCGTGGCTGAACCTGCAAACCAACTATGACCTGAAGGTTGCCGAGCGCGATCATGGCGAGCGGATCGCAGCGGAAATCACGCCGCGCGACCCGGCGGCACACGCGGCTCCATCCCAGGCGGGAAAGTAAAGGCGCACGGGGCGGCGCAGCCGCGCTGCCCCGTGGGCCAACCTACCGCGACAGCGCTTCCCCCACCGCCCGGAAGGCCCGGAACGTAATCGCATTGTTGGCCGCATTGCCGGCAACCGGATGCGAGGCGTACCGCACGATGGTCAGCTCGGCCTGCGGGTCGATGTAGATACGCTGGCCATGGATGCCGGCGGCCTGGAACATGCCATGGCTGTCGTGCGAGACCCACCACATGTCGCGGTAGCTCCAGCCCGGCAATACCGGCGCGCTGGCGGAGCGGGCAAATTGTTCGCGACTGCCACCGCGGCGGATATCGGCCACCACCGACGCCGGGATGATCTGCCTGCCGTTGAAGCGCCCGTTGCCGCGGATGGTTTCGCCGAAGCGCGCGAGGTCGCGCAGCGTAGTGTTCAGGCCGCCGCCGCCGGACTCGGTGCCGATGCTGTCGACGGTGAAGTACGCGTCCTGCTCGGCGCCCATCGGCTGCCAGATCCGCTCGGACAGCAGCTTCGCCAGTGACTGGCCCGACGCGCGGCGCACGATCCACGCCAGCACCTCGGCATTGACGGTCTTGTAGGCAAAGGCGGCATCGTGGTCGCCGTCCTTCTGCAGCGTCTTCAGGAAATCGTAGAAGGTGTCGGGGCCGTTGTACTTGGCGGGACGGGCCAGCATGCCGCCCGCGCGCGCGTAATCCCAGACCTCGGCCTTGGGGTCGGCATAGTCTTCCGAATAGCGCACGCCGATGGTCATGTCCATGACCTGCCGCACCGTCGCATCGCCGTAGGCAGTCCCGGCCATCTCGGGCAGGTAGCGCGTCACCGGGGCGGCCGGGTCCAGCTTGCCGTCTGCCGCCAGCATGGCGGCCAGCGTGCCGACGAACGACTTGGTCACCGACATCGCGATATGCGGCGTATGGCTGTCGAGCGCGCCGAAATAGCGCTCGTAGATGACCTTGCCCCTGTGCATCACCAGGATGCCGTCGGTATAGGTCAGCGCCAGCATCTCGTCGAAGGTCCGGCGCGTACCGTCGGCATCTGTGAACGGTATCGCGCCGATGTCCTGTTCCGCGCGCGGCAGCACGCTGGCCGGGCCGGCTCCGCGCCATACCGATGCGGTCGGCCCCAGTTCACGCACATGCGAGAACAGCCAGCGGTTGCGCGGAAACCTGTTGCCTCCCGGCTCATGCTTGATCAGCTTGTCCGGCGGCGGCGGAAACCCCTGCATCCAGCCCAGGCGGGTCGGGTCGGTGGCCAGCGCCGCGGCCACTGTCGTCGCCGGTGCGGCCGGCGCGGACGCAGCACTGGCAGCGGGCTGGCTCCACGCCGGGAGGCTCGCCGCGAACAGGGCCACGCCCGTCAGGCGGTGCCATGGCCGCGGGGATTTCCGATGGGGCTTCAAAAACATGCTGTCTCCTTGGATTATTTTGGTCGGCATTGCCGCACTTGGCTTAGTCCGTCGATACCCCCGCGCCTTGCTGATGCGCGATCAGCGCTGCCGTCAGCTTGTCAATGCAACGGTCCAGCGTCCGCACCTCTGCCTCGGTCAGCACCGACAGGAACATCTTCTCCAGCACGTCGCCGCGCTGGTACGTCCGCGCCACCAGGGCTTCGCCGCTAGGCGTCAGGTAGAGGTTCAATTGCCGGGCATCGGCTTCGCCCACTTCACGACGCAGCAGGCCCCGCTTCGCCAGCGCGGTGACCAGCTTTGAGGTCACCGTCTTTTCCAGCAGCACCAGCTCCATCAACCGCGTCAGCGTCAATCCCGGTTCCAGCCCGGCGAAACGCAGCACACGCAGTTCCCGCAGGCCGATGCCGAATTCACGCTCGTAGAAGCCGGATGCCGAGTTCTTTGTCATCTCGCACAGCCGGTTCAGGCGGAACGACATGAACTCGAGAATCGAGGGGGTGGAATGGTCTGGATTGGACATGGGAGCAGGAAGTCAGGCGGCGAATGGATTCTATGAGCAATAGTTGCCATTGGCAACTATTGCACCAAAATCCCGCGGCACCCACGTGCTACAACACCGATATGGTCAGCGGCCCTGACGCATCCTAGGCGCTGGAAGGCTCGCCACGCCCGGCAAGCGCATCGCGCGGAACCGGGATCGTGCGGCGGTACCAGTCCTCGACCCAGCCTTCGACCAGGCTGAAATCCCGAACCAGCGCCGGGCGGCGCAACCGCACGCCCCACACACGCAGTTGCAGGAATTCCGGCGAAGGCCGTGTCCGCCATGACGGTGGCCCGAAGAGCGCAAGCTCGACCTGGAAGAAGCCATCGTCGGGACAGGTCAGGAGCGTGACGCGCGGCGTTTCCTTGCTGATTTCGCTCCACCCGGTATGCACGCTCAGCAAGGTCGGCGAACGCACGAACTGCGTCAGTTCCAGTTCTGCGTGAGTAAAGGAAACGCCGTTTTGCTCCTCGATTGGCGCGCCGAACAACGAGGGCTGCCAGCTATGTTCGACGGCCAGGACATCGCCCTGGCACAGCTGCAGGTAGTACCGGAATATGTGGCGCCGCTCGGCCTGCCAGGCCGTGGTGGGGTCGGCGATACCGGCTTCGTCCCACGCTTGATGCTGGGGATCGAACAGCACCAGGGCGCTGCGCGGCACCGATGTTTCGTGCCGTTCCGGCATGGCGGCGCGGTCCAGCGCCGTCGACTCGTGGGTAATATGGACGCGCCATTGACCCGCGGCGTCGCAGCTCCACGCTGCACCACTCTGCTGCTGGGGCACATTGCTCTGCGCCAGGCGGTCGGGAGAGTCCGATCCTAGCCACGCCTCGATCTCGCCGTGTTCGGCTCCGGACGGGTCGCCCTGGCCCACGCCGATCTCATAGACGCCGTCATGCGTGATGGGAATGCACTCGAATCGTGAGGCGTTCAACTGGATTGCACGACACGGCAGGCCGCCGTCGCGCCAGCGTCCCGAGATGTCGCAAAGCCAGGACTGCCCGGGCGGCGCGTCGGCCGGCGGCGCATAGCGCAGCAGCAGGCGGTCGCCGCCGCGCAGGAAGTACTCGCGGGTGTCGCAGATGCCCGGGCGCGGCCAGCGCTCGTTGAAGGAAATGCCCAGGACGTCGAGGGGCAGATACCAGCCGTTGCCCTCCGGGGCTGGTTGGGCGGTGGTGGCTGCCGTCGTGACCGCCTGCGAAGCCGGCACAAGGCTCGGCGCGGATGTGTGCGCCACATCCCGAGGCGCCTTGTCGCAAGGCAGCGGACTTGTCGAGCCTGGGGAGACCGAAAGCTGCCGACCACCGGCGTCGCCAGCCAACCGCCCTGCCAGGATAATCAGCAGCACTTCGCCGGCCCAGACGGCGACGGCCAGCACCGGCACCCACCAGCCAGACACGGCCTGGCTGGCCACAAGCACGGCGATCGCGGCGAGAATCCAGTGCATGGGCGGTTCCGCGAAAAGAAAATGGCGCATGGCCCGGGCAGTCTGCCGGCCAGCCGCCGCCTCAGCGCTATCAGTCCAGCAGATGCCCCATGCGCGTGCGCTTGGTCGCCAGGTATTTCTCGTTTTCGGCGTTGGAGGGCACGATGTGGCGCAGTTGCTCCGAGACCGTAATGCCGGCCTTCTCCAGCGCGGCGGCCTTCAGCGGGTTGTTGCTCATGAGGCGCACGGATTTGACGCCCCACTGGTGCAGCAGGTCCGCGGCAAACGCATAGTTGCGGGCGTCGATGGCCTGGCCCAGGGCTAGGTTGGCGTCCACGGTGTCGAGCCCGCCGTCTTGCAGGCGATAGGCCCGGATTTTCTCGGCCAGGCCAATGCCGCGCCCTTCGTGACCGCGCAAGTACAGCAGGATGCCTCGGCCCTCGGCGGCGATCTTTTCCATGGCGAGTTCGAGTTGCGGCCCGCAATCACACCGGCAAGAGCCGAACACGTCACCGGTCAGGCATTCGGAATGCATGCGGATCAGCACATTGTCGCCCGCCACCTCGCCAACGCTGAGGGCCAGGTGTTCGATGCCTGAATCGGCGCCCTTGAAGGCGTGCGCCGTGAAGTCGCCGAATCGCGTCGGCAGGCGCGCCGAGTCGATCAGCTCAATTTCTGTGTCATTCATACCGGAATTCTTGGTCAAAAGGCGGGGGCGCAGCCCGGCACCGCCGACATTATGAGCGGAATCGGTCGTTCGCGCTCGGATTCCCCGCCAGGCCTGGCGCCGCGCCGGGTCGGCCAATTCCTACAAGCGCAAGCGCAGTCCACTTATGCAGCCGCTTCAAACGGATCTCTAGACTCGGTATACAGGACACTGGTCGTCCCCGGCGGGCTGGAATGCATGGATGCAACGCGCGGGGGTACGGCCGCAGCCGGAGTTCGCCATGACAACCAATCCCTTGAACGCCGAGGCAGCCAGCACCAAGATCGCAGCATTGTTCGACTCCAAGCTGGCGGCCAGCAGCGCCGCCGAGCGCGTTTGCTATGAGGCGCACCTGAAGCGCGGGCAGGTGCGGCTGGTGCACCCCTACGAAGCCCATTTTGGCCGCAAGCTCGAGCCTGAGAACGATGGCATCGTGCAAACCGCGCTGCGTTCGCACCTGATGATGGCCGCGCTCGGTGCCGTAATCGGCCTTGCGGTGGTGGGCATCCTGCATCGGCAGGAAATCGAGGCGGTGATGCAGAGCCCCGGACTGGCCACCGGCGCGGCAATTTTCCTTGGGGTGATGTTTGGCATGCTGCTGGCTGGGTTGATAACCGCGCGGCCGGATCATCAACTGGTGATCACGCCGGTGCGCGAGGCGGTGCAGCACGGCCGCTGGGCCGTGCTGGTGCACCCCACCACGCCGCAGCAATGCAACGAGGCCCTGCGCGCGCTGCGCAATACCACCGCCGAAGTGCTCAGGACAGCTTGATCACGGCTCGACCGAAGTCTCGCGCTTCAGGGTGCGCAGCACGAAGGTCGAGCGACTGTGGCGCAGGCCGGGCAGCTTGTAGAGCTTGTGCCGCAAAAACTCCTCATAGCCCTGGGTGCCGGCCACCGCCACCTTGATCAGGTAGTCGTATTCGCCGGTCAGCAGGTAGGCTTCCATCACCTCCGGTAGTTCCGCCAGAGCCTTGCCGAAGCGGTACAGCATGTCGTCGTCGTGCCGCTCCAGCGTGACTTCGATCAGCACGGTGTCGGGCAGGCCCAGGGCCTTCTGGTTCAGCAGGGCGGCGTAGCCTTCTATCACCCCGCTCTCTTCCAGCGCGCGCACGCGGTTCCAGCACGGCGTGGCCGACAGGCCCACCTGCTCCGCCAGGCGCGCGTTGGACAGGCGGCCATCCCGCCGGAGTTCACGCAGGATGCGCCGGTCGGTGTCATCAAGTTTGGGTGACTGTGCCATCAAGTATCATGAAGGAAGAATAGTCTCCCTATAATTCTACCAACGTGGGATGAATATCCTGATATAGGCGCTGTTACGGAGAAAATCAGAAAGCCAATTCTGCACGCCGGCTGGTAAATTTACCTGCACAGATCGACTGCCGGAAACGACACATGCCAGCCTCCCGCCCTCTTCCCACCCTGCGCCTGTCGCTGCGCCTTGACCCCGCCGATTTATTTGGCGCCATGGAATGGGTGCTGGCGAATGCGCGCCGTACCGGACTCGCGCCGCAGAAGCTGGATTTCGACGACGCCCCGCAACCCGTGCTGCATGCCACCCTGACGGCAAACGACGCCGGCCTGCTGTGGCTGTTCCTGCGCCGCCTCGATAACGGCTTCGACGTGGAACTGCTGGTTGCGGACGTGGAGGATCCGGACGATGACACCGCGGCCGAGCCGGCGCCGCGCGCCGCGACTCGCCGCGACAGCGCCGCTGCGCTCATGCTGACGGCCTGAACCGGCCGATCGCCGCTACGCTGCCGGCGCCAGCAACTCGATCCCGTCGAGCTGCGCCGCGCAGGTATCGCGCACGATCGCGACAAAATCCGCCACATAGGGCCGTCGCGCCATCGCCGCCGGCACGGTCGCGTAGAGCTCGCTCCACAGCCCCCTGGCGCCGATGCGCTTGGCCAGCACGTAGTCGTGGTCGACGTAGTTCTTGACGCCCCAGTTGGGCAGCGCCGCCACGCCGCGGCGGCTGGCGACCAGTTGCAGCACCGCCACCGTGAGTTCCGCCGTGCGCCGTTCCAGGTGGATGCCGGCGGGTTCGAGCACCTCGCGGATCAGGTCGATGCGTGACTCGGGCACCGGGTAGGTGATCAGCGTTTCGCCGGCGAGGTCGGCGGCTTCGATGCGGCGCTTGTTGCGCAGCCGGTGTTCGTTGGCGATGACCGCGAGGATCTCGAAGCGGAACAGCGGGGCCACCTCCAGCCCGCGCCGCGCCGCCGGCTGCGATCCGATCACCATGTCGGCGCGGCCGTTGCGCAGCAGCCCAATCGGATCGGCATGGAAGCCCGCGACCAGGTCCACCTCAACTTCGGGCCAGCGGCGGCGGAATTCGTCCATCACCGGCATCAGCCAGTCAAAGCACGTATGGCATTCCAGCACCACGCGCAACTCGCCGGTGGTATCCCCCTTGAGCCGTTCGATATCGCGCTCGGCCGCGCTGACCGCGGCCAGCACTTCGCGCGCCAGCGCCAGCAGGCGCTCGCCCGCCGGCGTGAAGCGCAGGCCCTGGCGGGTGCGGTCGAACAGCGGCACGCCGTAGTGCGATTCGATCGCCTTGATCTGGTGCGACAGCGCTGACTGGCTCACATGCACGCGTTCGGCCGCGGTGGCCAGCTTGCCGGATTCGGCAATGGCCACCAGCGAACGCAAATGGCGGACTTCGATCATGCAGCGTCCCCGCAGTGCCGCCAGCCCGGGGTGATATGAAACAGATTCATATGTTGTTTAAAACTTGTCGCTTGATTCATTTTATGGGCAAACCGACACTGTGCGCCAGACTTCTACTGGAACAACACCATGGCACGCACCCATATCCTCGGCTTCCCCCGCATCGGCGCACGCCGTGAACTCAAATTTGCGCAAGAAGCGTTCTGGCGTGGTGAACGCACCGAAGCCGAATTGCGCGAGGTGGCCGCGCAACTGCGCCGCCAGCACTGGCAACTGCAGGCCGAACGCGGCCTGGACACGGTCGCCACCGGCGACTTTGCCTATTACGACCAGATGCTGAGCCTGACCGCGCTGCTGGGCGCGCTGCCGCGCCGCTTCGGCTTCGATGCGGCGCAGCTGACGCTGGCTCAGTATTTCGAACTGGCCCGCGGCAACCACGAGCAGCCGGCCATGGAAATGACCAAGTGGTTCGACACCAACTACCACTACCTGGTCCCGGAACTCGATGCCGACAGCACCTTCGACGGCGGCCCGGCATGGTTCCTCGAGGAAACCGACGAGGCGCTGGCGCTGGGACTGCGCGCCCGCCCGGCGCTGATCGGGCCGGTCACCTACCTCTGGCTGTCCAAGAGCCATGTGCCCGGCTTCGACCGGCTGTCGCTGCTGCCGCGACTGCTGCAGGCCTATCGCCGCATCCTTGGCCAGCTCAAGGCGCGCGGCATCGAGTGGGTGCAGATCGATGAACCGGCGCTGTGCCTGGACCTTGAACCGGCCTGGCTCGATGCCTTCGACGCCGCCTACGCCGCGCTGCATGAGGCGGGGCCGAAGCTGCTGCTGGCCACTTACTTCGATACGGCCGCCGACCACGCGCAGCGCGCGGCCGCGTTGCCGGTCGACGGCTTCCATATCGACCTGGTGCGCGCCCCCGCCCAACTGGCGGCATGGCAGGCCGCGCTGCCGGACCACGCGGTGCTGTCGCTGGGCGTAATCGACGGCCGCAATATCTGGCGCACCGACCTGCGCCGCGTGCTGGACATGCTGCGCCCGCTGCACGGCGCGCTGGGCGAGCGCCTGTGGCTGGCGCCGTCGTGCTCGCTGCTGCATGTGCCGGTATCGCTCGCGCATGAAACGCGGCTCGATGACGAACTGAAGTCATGGCTTGCCTTCGCCACCGAAAAGCTCGACGAGCTGTCGGTGCTGGCCCGCGCGCTGAACCAGGGCGATGCGGCCGTCGCCGAAGCGCTGGCCGCATCGGATGCGGCGCAGGCTTCGCGCCGGGCCTCGGGCCGCGTGGTCAATCCGCGCGTCCAGCAGCGCCTGGCCGGCGTCAACGCCGCGATGGCCGAGCGCGCCAGCCCCTTCGCCGAGCGCATCGAGCGCCAGCGCCAGGCGCTTGCGCTGCCGCTGCTGCCGACCACCACGATCGGCTCGTTCCCGCAGACCGCGGCAATCCGGCAAACCCGGGCCGCCTTCAAGCGCGGCGAGATCGGCGCGCTGGAATACCTGGAGCGCATCCGCGCCGAGATCGCGCTGGCGGTACGCAAGCAGGAAGCCCTTGGGCTGGACGTGCTGGTGCACGGCGAGGCCGAGCGCAACGACATGGTCGAATATTTCGGCGAACAACTGTGCGGCTATGGCTTCACCGAGAACGGCTGGGTGCAAAGCTACGGCTCGCGCTGCGTCAAGCCGCCGGTGATCTATGGCGACGTGTACCGCCCGGAACCGATGACGGTCGACACCGCCCGCTACGCGCAGTCACTGACCGAGCGGCCGATGAAGGGCATGCTGACCGGCCCCATCACCATGCTGCAGTGGTCCTTCGTGCGCGACGACCAGCCGCGCGCCACCACCGCGCGCCAGCTCGCGCTGGCGATCCGCGACGAGGTGTGCGACCTGGAGCAGGCCGGCATCCGCGTGATCCAGATCGATGAACCGGCGCTGCGCGAAGGCCTGCCGCTGCGCCGCGCCGACTGGGACGCCTACCTGGACTGGGCCGTGACCGCGTTCCGGCTGTCCGCCAGCGGCGTGCGGGACCAGACCCAGATCCACACCCATATGTGCTATGCCGAATTCAACGACATCCTGCCCGCGATCGCGGCGCTGGACGCGGACGTGATCACCATCGAGACCTCGCGCTCGGCGATGGAACTGCTGGAGGGCTTTGGCGACTTCGACTACCCGAACGAGATCGGCCCGGGCGTCTATGACATCCACTCGCCGCGCGTACCGTCGGTGCAGGCGATGGAGCGGCTGCTGGACCGCGCCTGCGAGGTGGTGCCGCCGCAGCGCCTGTGGGTCAACCCGGACTGCGGGCTGAAGACGCGCGGCTGGGAAGAAACCGAAGCGGCGCTGGCCAATATGGTCAGTGCGGCGCGCGCGCTGCGCCAGCGCCTGTCGGCGCCGGACGTGGCGGCCTGGAAGCGCGTCAACCGCGCTCCCGCAGCCGGCACCGCACCGGTAGCGCACGCCGCCGGGGCCTGCACCGCCTGCGCCACGCACGTGCACTGACACCACCGGCCACTGGCGCAGCGCCACAGCGCAAGCAGACAGGCCGCATGTCCTTCAGGGACATGCGGCCTGTTTTTTGCCTGCCGGCGCCTGGCGGCTCAGTTCACCCGCATCACCGGCGGCGGCATCCAGGTGCCGTCCAGCAGCGCCTGTTCCGGCCAGTACGCGCGCAGCATCATGTTCAGCCCATCGGGCGGCGCCGGCAGCCAGTTGGCGGCCCTGGCGCCGGCCGGGCGCTCATGCTGGATGTAGATGTCGAGCGAGCCGTCGCGGTTGTAGCGCAGGCGATCGCGGCTGCCGATGGCGTAGCGCTGGATCGGGTTCGGGACGAAAGCCTGGCGTTCGTTGTACAGCGTCAGCGACCAGAACGCGCGCGCCGGCGGCAGCTGGTCCTTGTCGAAGTGCAGCACGTAGCGCGCCCCGCCCTGCAGCGGCTTGCCGTTGGCATCGGTACGGGTGGAAGCGTAGATCGCATCCTCCGGCAGGTTGGCGCCCAGGCCCACCCACGCCGTGACCGCGCGGCGGCCATAGCTGGTGCCGTAATTGCCCAGGTCGCGATGCATGACCCAGCCATTGCCGGCGTCGGCGTTGCCCTGGCGCGCGGCCTGCACGATCGCCGCCAGCGCGGCCGTGGCGCCCTCCTGCACCGCGCGCGCGGTGGAAGGTTCCATCACCGTGGTCTTGAACGGCACGCCGGCGCGGATCCCCATGCGGCGCATCTTTTCCACCATGGCGCTGTCGGCCGGCGCCGGCGGGTTGGCGGGCAGCAGTGCGGCAAAACGCGTGAAGAATGCCTGCGCGTCCATGGCGGCCACCTGCTCCACCGGGGAACTGTCCGGGTCCAGCGCGGGCCGAGGGGCAGCCTTGTCTGGCACGCGGCGGCCGCCGCCCCAGGCCGACAGCGGCGTGAGCCGGTACTGGTCCTGCAGCCGGTGCACTGCCGGGAAGTCCTGCTTGCCGCTGGCCTGGGTGCGGCCGATCAGCCAGACCATCGACGTGGGCGAACGGATCTCCTGCATGCCCTTGGGCAACGTGCCGCGCCAGTCGGGACCGGTGATGGCGAAATTGCCGCGGCGGGTGCCGGTGGTGCGCTTGCCCGGCGCGGCAAACACATTGGTCCACGCATCCATCAGCGGCATCAGGTAATAACGCCCGCGCGTATCGGGCACGGACAGGATCACCGGCTCGCGCGACAGGTCCAGCCACGCCGACGAGTACAGCGTGTCGGCATTGGGGCTGACCACGTCGGTGAAGGTGGCGTCCGGGAAGGTGCGCTTGTGGCTGAAGGTGTTGGCAGGCGTGCGCAGCGTCATCAGCTCGCGCGTCACGTCCATCAGCACCATTGGATAGGCGAAGGTGAAGACCTCGGCGGACAAGGTCTTCATGGCCTGGTCGGACGGCGGCTGCTCGGCCGCCGCCGGGTTGCCGGCATAGTCAGGCCCGGTAGCGCAGCCAGAGAGCACGACGGCGAGCGTGACCGCGCCCGCCAGTTGACGAAGGATAGGCTTCATGACCCCGATTTCCCAAAGTTCGTGCGTGTTCTCCGGGCATTGCGGCTATGACTGCCGGCATGTCGTCCCGAAGGCGCATCTGTCCGTCCGCATCTTGTCCGGACGCTCCCGGCCTGTCAATTCCTCGAATGCGGGGATCGGAGGCCGGGCGCACCAACGGGGGAGCGCAACGGCAAAGGGTGCATGATAAGCCACGCCGCCGGGCCCCGGAAAGGCCCCGGCCGGCGCCAGGTCAACGGCTCAGGAAATCGAGCACGACCTGGGCGAACGCCTGTGCCTGTTCCAGGTTGGAAATATGCGCGGCTTCCAGCTCGACGTAATGCGCGCCGGGAATCGTCTGCGCCAGGTACACGCCGTCGCGCGGGGGCGTAGGGAGGTCGCCGGAGCCGGCAATCACCAGCGTCGGCGTGGCAATGCCGGCGATTTCGGCACGCAGGTCGGCATCGCGCACGGCCAGGCAGTTGGCGGCATAGCCCGCGGCCGGGCTGGCGCCGAGCATGGCGCGCAGCGACACCACCAGTTCCGGATGCGCGGCCGCGTAGGCGGGGGTGAGCCACTTGTCGACCACCGCCGCCGCGATCGACGCCACCCCGTCGCGCTCGACCGCGGCGGCGCGGTTAGTCCAGTTCTCGGGCGGGCCGATATACGCCGCGGTATTGCACAGCACCAGCTTGCGCAGCCGCGCGCCGTGGTTCAGCGCCAGCCACATGCCGGTGATGCCGCCCATCGACAGGCCGCAGAAGCTGGCCTGCGCGATGCCGAGATGATCGAGCAGCGCGATCACATCGCCGCCCAGTTGCGCCATGCTGTAAGGACCGGGCGGCACCGACGACGCCCCATGCCCGCGCGTGTCATAGCGCAGCACGCGGAAATACTGACTGAAGGCATCCACCTGCGGTGCCCACATGTCCAGGTTGGTGCCGAGAGAGTTGGACAGCACCAGCACCGGCAGGTGCTCGGCGCCATCGAGGCGGTAGTGCAGGCGAACGTCGGGAAGATCTGCGAAGGGCATGGCGTTGGTCAGTCAGGGATCACGGGCGGTGTTGCGGGGTCGGGCCGGCTCAGTTCTGCGCGATGGCGGAACCGTGCTGGGCCAGCGGCGTGACCTGGATCTCCATGTACGGGTACAGCGGCAGCGCGGTCAGCAAGGTGTGCAGTTCATCGTTGTCGCTGACGTCAAAGATGCTGACGTTGGCATACTGGCCCACCACGCGCCACAGGTGGCGCCATTTGCCTTCGCGCTGCAGGCGCTGCGACATGGCCTTTTCATCGGCCTTGAGCTGCTCGACCAGCTTCGGGTCGAGCGATGCGGGAATCTTGACGGTCATTTCGGCCATGAACAGCATGGGGTCTCCTGGTGTTGAGGGTGAGATGGAGCGGCTTGCGCGGCCCGTCAGAGACGGCAGGTGCCGTCGAGATAGGCCTTGCGCCAGCGCACGATGCGCACCTCGGCGAACAGGCCCGCGGTGGCAAACGGATCGGCGTCGATAAACCGCTGCGCGGCCTCGCGGCTGTCGACATCGACGATATAGACGCCGCCGCCGGCATCGGAGCCGTCATCGTTGAGCTTGGCGCCGCAGGCCAGCAGCAGCGCCTTGTTGGCGTCGAGGTACTCCAGATGGCGGGCGCGGCTGGCCTGGCGCACGTGCTGGTGATCGGGCTTGTCGAGGGTTTCGATCAGGTATGGCATGCGGTCCTCCTGTCAGCCTTGCGGCCGCGGGTCAAAGTCAGGCAATCTGCGCGCCCCACAGCAGCATCGCAGCGATATAGATCAGGCCCACCCAGAACATCATGATCACGGTGTAGCCCATCACGTCCTTCAGGTTCAGCTTCGACAGCGCCAGCGCGGGCAGGATCCAGAACGGCTGCACCA
This sequence comes from Cupriavidus sp. H39, assembly GCF_050271075.1. Lineage (NCBI taxonomy): Bacteria > Pseudomonadati > Pseudomonadota > Betaproteobacteria > Burkholderiales > Burkholderiaceae > Cupriavidus > Cupriavidus sp. H39. The sequence continues at coordinate 1,620,655 of NZ_CP189846.1, read as the reverse complement.
GGTCGTTCCAGGCGTTGCCCAGCATCACCGACATCGAGGTCTGGCTGACCGAGCTGTTGATCGCCTTGGCGGCATCGACCATGAACGGCCCCTGGATCACCCAGTGGCCGCCGCCGGAGGGCGCGAAGAAGTTGATCACGAAGGAACTGACCAGGCCCCAGAACGGCAGCGTCTGCGGCGTGGCGATATCGACGAACACGCGCGAGATGGTATCCACCAGCCCCGAGCCTGCCATGATCGCCATGATGCCCGCATAGAACGGATACTGCAGGATGATGCCGGAAATGGTCTTGATGCCTTCGTTGAGCTTGGCCACGTAGTTGACCGGCGTGCCTAGCAGCAGCACGCCCCCGAACAGGATCAGGAAGTTGATCAGGTTCAGGTCCAGCGAGCCGCCCTGGGTGAAGTAGATGACGGCATAGGCCATGCCGCACAGCCCGATCGCCAGGCTCAGGATGCGGCTGTTGTTCAGGCGCCCGGCCAGGGTGTTCTCGCCGCCGATGCTGTGGGCCGCGCCGGCCTCGGCCCGGGACGGTTCCTGGTCGCGGCGGATCTCGACCACTTCGGCCGGATGGCGCGGGTGCAGCCAGGCGTTGAGCAGCGGCAGGGTGACGATGACCGCCAGGCTGGTCAGCAGCATCGGCGTCGAGAAGATGGTTTCAGACAGCGGGACCACGCCCATCGCCTTTTCCATCGGGTGCCCCGGAGTCGAGATCAGCACCGGGATGCTGGCCGACAGGCCCAGGCCGTACAGGGTGAAACCGCTGTATGCGGAAGCGATGATCAACGGGTAATGCACGCCGCGAACCTTCAGCGCGAGCTTCTTGGCGATGATGCCGCCGATGACCAGCCCGAAGCCCCAGTTCAGGTAGCTGCCGATGCCGCCCACCAGCGTGGCGACGATGATCGCCGTGCGCGGCGTATGCACGGCGCCGACGATGCGGTCGAGCATGCGGTCGGTCAGCGGCGCGGTAGCCAGCACGTAGCCCATCGCCAGGATCACGGCCATCTGCGTGGTGAAGGCCAGCAGGTTCCAGAAGCCCTTGCCCCAGCTGGCGATCACCGCCGGGGCCGCTTGCCCCTGCACCAGCACCGCCAGTGCCATCGTCAGCAGCGTCAGGCCGATGGCAAACACGAAAGGATCCGGCAGGTACCGGCGCATGAGTTCGGTGAAGAACCCGGCGATCTTGTTCATGGCTTCCTTGTCTCCAAAGTCGACTAAAGTTACGCCATTCGAACTACGGTTCTATATGCGAACTTCAAAACGGCGCGTGGCTATGCTAATGGCCGGTCGACCGGTTGGTCAAGGAAATGGGGAGTCGCTATTACCGCTATTTAACGCAATAGTTACTCACTGGCGCGGCTGGTATTTTCGGGAAAGCGACTGCGCGGCTCAGTACCGCATCTGGACATCGTCGACCTTGCCGGTGCGCGCGTTGTACAGGCAGGCGTAGTGGAAGCCAATCGCGGACGAGCTGTCGTCCGGCTCGAACACGCCTTCGCCGTTGACCGAGGTCTGCGCATTGGGGCGCTGGTAGTACTGCTCGCGGTCGGCCATCAGCATGACGCTGCCGGGCTGCGGATAACGGCGCTGGACGGCCTCCGCCACCGCCGGCTCGCAGGCCGCGGATGCCGCCCGGGACATGGCCTGGGCGTCGACGGTGATGCGGGTGGCGGGCGGCGGCACCGGGCGCGGTGCCAGCTGCGGCGGCGTCGCGCAGGCCGCCAGCAGGCACGCAACCGGCAGGCACAGGTAAGAAGCTCGGATCACGCGGACCTCCTCCAATAGGAGCGCCGGCGGTGGCGCTCCAGAAAGTGAAGCGGAGCCATCAGGTTACTGCGTGTAGCCGGAAAAGCCAAAGCCCGCCCGCGGCCGCCGCCGGCCCGGCACGGCCGCAGAAGCGGCCGCGGCGCCGGGATTGCCCGGACTTTCGAATCCGCGAACGCGGCTAAACTAGCGCACGCGGCACCCTGGCGCGCCGCGCATACAACCCACGATGCCGACACAATGACAACCACAGAGACAAGCGGCAACCGCCCCGCCACCCCCACGCCGCTACTGCGCACGGCGGCCAGCCTGCTGGTGGTGCGCGACGCGTCCCACGGCATGGAAGTGCTGCTGGTGCGCCGCGTCGAACGCGCCAATGACCGCAGCAGCGGCGCTTATGTTTTTCCCGGCGGCACCCTCGATGCGCAAGACCGGCACCTGCACGCGCACGCCCACGGCCTCGATGACGTGCTCGCCAGCGAACGCCTGGGCCTGCCTGCCAGCGGGCTGGACTTCTACCTGGCTGCCGTGCGCGAATGCTTCGAAGAGGCCGGCCTGCTGTTCGCCTGCGATCCTCAAGGGCGCCTGCGCGCGCCGCACGAACTGGACGCCGCGCAGCAAGCCCTGCTGCGCGAGGCCGTGCAACGCGGCGGCCCGGGACTGGCCCACGCCTGCGAGCAGCTGGGCCTGCGCCTGGCAACCGACCGCCTGGCCTATCACAGCTACTGGCTGACGCCGCCCGGCCTGCCCAAGCGTTTCGATACCCGCTTCTTCGTCGCCATCGCGCCCGAAGGCCAGCTTGCCGTGCCCGACGGCACCGAGATCGTGGAGCACCGCTGGGTGCGCCCGGCCGAGGCCGCCGACCCGGCCAGCGGCCTGCCGATGATGCATGTCACGCGCCGGACGCTGAGCTCGATCGCACAGTTCGAGACCGCCGCCACCTGCTTTGCCTATTTCTCGCAGTTGCGCGGCATTGCCTGCATCATGCCGCGCCTCGCCACCGGTGCGGCGGGGGTGCGCCCGGTGATGCCGAACGAGCCGTGCTACGCCGAGATCGGCCGCATCGACCCTGACGGCAAGGTGCACGGGCGCTACGAGCTTGCACCCGGCGTGCCGGTGCAGTTGTCAGAGCGGGTATGGCGGGTCACCGCCAACAATGGCAGCGTGATGACCGGCCCCGGCACCAACACCTACCTGGTCGGCGGCGGCGCGCGCAACGAATGGGCCGTGATCGATCCGGGCCCGGACGATGCCGAGCATGTACGCGCCATCCTCGCAGCGGCGCCGGGCCCGATCCGCTGGATTCTCGCCACGCACACGCACCTGGACCATTCGCCCGCGGCGGCGGCGTTGCAGGCCGCCACCGGCGCCACCGTGCTGGGACGCGCCGCTCCCGCCGGCCCGTGGCAGGACGCCAGCTTCGCACCGCAGCGCGAACTGGTGCACGGCGAGCGCCTGGCGCTGGCCGAAGCCTGCACCCTGCGGGTCTGCCACACCCCGGGCCATGCGTCCAACCACCTCTGCTACCTGCTGGAGGAAGAAAAGACACTCTTCACCGGCGACCACGTGATGCAGGGATCGACAGTCGTGATCGGCCCGCCCGACGGCGACATGCGCGCCTACCTCGACTCGCTCGCGGCGCTGCAGGAAGAAGACCTCGAGTGGCTGGCGCCGGGGCACGGCTTCCTGATCGCGCGGCCGCAGGACGCCATCCGCATCCTGGTGCGACACCGCCAGCAGCGCGAGGCCAAGGTGGCCGGCGCGCTGCGCCAATTCGGCCCTGCTCCGCTCGGCGACCTGGTGCTGCGCGTCTATGACGATGTGTCGCCGCGCCTGCATCCGGTCGCGCAGCGCTCGCTGCTGGCGCACCTGCTCAAGCTGCGCGACGAAGGCAAGGCGCAGGAGGCGGATGGCGTCTGGTCGGAGGCCGCGGACTGACGCCGTCGGCGGCGGATGAGGATTTTTCGGCGGGGGGCTTGCGCAAATCAATAATTGCGATACAATTGCGCCTCTCGTGTGCGGCTGTAGCTCAGTTGGATAGAGTACTTGGCTACGAACCAAGGGGTCGTGGGTTCGAATCCTGCCAGCCGCGCCACCTATGCAGAAAGAAAAAGGGCTTCCGGAAACGGAAGCCCTTTTTTCATTGCCGCGCGCCTGTTGCGCGCTGTTGCCCCCACCGCTCCTGCCACCACCCTTACCACCGATAGCGCGCGCCGACAGTGCCGCTCGGGCTGCGCCCCGCCCGGACCTTGAACCACAGCTTCATGCCGGTCTTGGTATTCCCATGCGCGCCGATATTGAACGAGAACAATCCGCGCAGCAGGTCCGCATCGATCTTGGTGCCGTTGATATTGATGACCTGCTTGCGGCTGTCCTGCCACCAGTCGGCCTCGACGAACGGATAGATGCCGGCCAGCCGCGTGGGCTGCGCGCCGTACAGGCGCACGCCGATGCCGGTGGCACTGGCATCGCCGGGCATGGCTTGCGGCGGCATGTCCGGGGCCGCGTTCATGCCTGGCTGGTAGGCCAGTTGCAGCCGCGGCTGGATGGTCAGCCCGCCGGCGCGCGCCACCACGGCATCGACAGCGAGCGCCATGGTGCGCACCCGATTGTCGGCAAAGCCGCTGGCGGTGGTGATGTCATCGAGATGCAGCGACAGCCGGCGCGGACGCTCCGGCATGGCCGCGGTCTCGCGGTCGACGGCGGCCAGGCCCGGGGCATCGTCATCGGGCCCGGCGCCGATGGCGCGCGGCAATGCGGAAGCAGATGGGGATGGCGGCGGCACCGCCGCGTATTCGACGACGACCGGCTCCACGGGCTGGACCATCCAGCCGCTCGCTTCGGAGCCGTCGGCCAGCTGCTTGAAAGCCTGCGCCGCTTCCGCCAGCCCCGGCTGCGCCAGGCTGGCCTGCAGCGGCGGATCAGAACCGGAAGCGCCCTGGTAATCGGGCAAGGCTTCGTCTGCGTGGGCCAGCGCACACATCAGCATGGCCAGGATGGCGCAGTAATGCAGGTGATGCTGGACGATGCCGGGGTGCGCGGCACAGCCGTGCCATCCGGGGTTCGTCCCCGCCTCCCTTTCTCTCGATGATGACAAGACCACAGTCATGGCAACCACCTTCGGGACGTTATAAGAGCCTGCCCGATGAGCTTGAGCATAGGTCAAATGCCCCGCCAGCGTTAGCCGGGAATGTTCGGCGGCGCGCGCCCTGACAAGCCCGCGGCACAGCGCCGCACGCCGGCGTGGCTGGCGCGAATTGCGGAAGTTTTGGACAGGCGCCGCAGCCTTTTCGTCAATAATGTCGGCGATGACAAAATTTCCACGCATGGCCCGGCCGCTGGCTGCCGGGTGGAGACAGCATGGCCCTGCGGCAACGCACCCGACGCCTTGATCCCGGCAACGACATTGCCCTGAGCGCCGGCAGCGCGCCGCGCAACTGGCCGCGCCGCAGCCTGCAGTGCAAGCTGGCGGTGGCCACCGCGGTGGGCGGCCTTGGCACGGTGGTGCTGGCGGCCCTGGTGATCGCCGGATCGTACGGCGACCTCGCCGCGGCCCGACAGAACCTTTACGACATCTCGGCGTATCGCGACGTGCTGGACACCGCCAACACGCTGTCCGCGGAACGCGGCCCGGCCAACAGCGTGCTGGGTGAGCCACCCTCGCCCCACAGCGCGGCGCGCGCGCGCCTGCAGGCATTCCGCGCCCGCAGCGACGCCGCGCTGGCGCGGCTGGCCGCACCGCTGCATGCCCCCTTCGGCCTGCACAGCCACCACCTGCCGCCGCTGATGGTCAAGCGCGTGCGCGAGCGCCTGGCGCGGGCGCGCGCCGAGATCGACGAACTGGCTGCGCGCCCGCTACAGCAGCGCGACATGGACGAGATCCGCCATGCCATCGAAGGCATGTTCGAGGTCGTCGACGCGCTGCAGCCGGCCATCGCCTGGCAGGTCCGCGCGCTTTCCGTTTGCGATGACGGCCTTGCCGCCCCCGCCCTGACCGGCAAGATGCTGGGCGACCTGCGCGAGTACGCCGGGCGCATGGCATCGCAGATCATGGCGCCGGTGGCGGCGCGCCAGCCGATGCCGGTGCAGAGCCTGGTCGACGCGACGCGCTCGCGCGGACGGCTGCTGGAGCTGTGGCAGCTGGCCGGGCCGGCGTACAACATGTTTGGCGCCGCGCCCGCGCTGGAACAGGCTTACGCCGACGCCGGCCACCAGTTCTTCGGCCGCGGCGTGGCCATGGTCGACAGCCTGGTCGCGCAGGGGCGGATCTCCGGCAACTACTCGATGACGCCCACCGAGCTGACCAACCGCTACGTGCCAACGCTGGAGCCGCTGGAGCGGCTGCGCAGTGTGTTCCTGGATGAAGTGGTGGCGCATTTCACCACCACGCGCGAGCGCGCGCTGCGCCGGCTCGCGGCCGCGTGCGGCACCTCCGCGCTGATCCTGGCGATACTGGGCTACATGCTGGTGTTCGCGCGGCGCGCGGTGTTCCTGCCGCTGCTGCGCGCGCGGGTCGAGGTGATCGCGCTGGCCGAGGACCGCGGCCACCCGCACGGTGCCGCCACGTCCGTGTCCGCCGCGCAGGCCGCGCGCATTGGCCAGGCCGCCGAGATGCGGCGTCTGTTCGATGCCATCGACATCCTGCGCCGCAAGCTGCGCGAGCGCGCCGCGCTGACCGCGCAACTGGAGCTGCAGGCCCGCACCGACAGCCTGACCGGCCTGCTGAACCGGCGCGCGCTGGAACTGGTGGCGGCCCAGTACGGGGCGCACGAGACCGCCAGCCTGGTGCTGATCGACGTCGACCGCTTCAAGCAGATCAATGACCGCCATGGCCACGCCGCCGGCGACCAGGTGTTGCGCAACATCGCCGCGCAGATGCGCGCGCTGGTGCCGTCCGAGAGCGTGCTGGCCCGCTTTGGCGGCGAGGAGTTTGCGCTATGGCTGCCGCACGGGCGGCCCGGCGACGCCGCGGCGCTGGCCGAGACGCTGCGCGCGGCGATCGCGTCACGGCCGGTCTACCTGTCGGGCACCACGCAGCTTGGCGTGACCGCGAGCTTCGGCGTGGCGGTCGGCCATGGCGGCGCGGACCACTGGCAGCGCCTGTTCAGCGCGGCCGACGCGGCCATGTACCGCGCCAAGGCGGAGGGCCGCAATTGCGTGCGCGAGGCGCAGGACCTGGAAGGGATGCCGGCACGCTGAGCCGCCGCCTCGGAGAATGGACGAAAACAGCGGACAAAAAAAAGCCCGCTTGCGCGGACCGCCTTGTCGTTGCCCGCTCCCGTTCCGGTGCGGAGGGGCGGAAACGAAGAAAGGCTCGCTTGCGCGAGCCTTTCCGAATTTTGGTGCCCAGAAGAGGACTCGAACCTCCACAGTGTTGCCACCGCTAGGACCTGAACCTAGTGCGTCTACCAATTCCGCCATCTGGGCTTCGTTTCGCTGCATTGCTGCTGCGATGCGAAGAAGGAAATTATGCCGAGTGCTGCGGACACTGTCAACACCCGCGCGCAAAAAACTCTGTGCGCGCTATGCCGCACCGCCCCCGCGCAGGAAGTCCGCCTGCGCCGGCCGGCCGGGCAGCGCCAGCGCCGCGGTCGCCGCCGGCATGGTGGCGATGGTCTTGCCGGCGCGCAGCACGCGCAGCCGGGTGGCGCGCAGCCGGATCGCCTCCACTGGATCGCGCGCCTGCAGCAGCACCAGGTCGGCGCGGCAGCCCGGCGCCAGGCCATAGCCCTCCAGCCCCAGGATGCGCGCCGGCGTGGCGGTCACCGCGTCAAAGCAGGCACGCATCGCCGCCTGCCCTGTCATCTGCGCGACGTGCAGGCCCATGTGCGCCACTTCCAGCATGTCGCCCGAACCCAGGCCGTACCACGGGTCCATCACGCAGTCGTGGCCGAATGCCACCGGCACCCCGGCCGCCATCAGCTCGGGCACGCGCGTCATGCCGCGGCGCCGCGGGTAGGTGTCGTGCCGCCCCTGCAGCGTGATGTTGATCAGCGGATTGGCGATCGCCGCCACCCCCGCCTCGCGCATCAGCGGGATCAGCTTGGAGACGTAGTAGTTGTCCATCGAATGCATCGAGGTCAGGTGCGATCCGGCGACCCTGCCCTGCAGGCCCAGCCGCACGGTTTCACTGGCAAGAGTCTCGATATGGCGCGACAGCGGATCGTCGCTTTCGTCGCAATGCATGTCCACGCGCAGGCCGCGCTCCGCCGCCAGCTCGCACAGCAGCCGCACCGAGTCCGCCCCCTGCGCCATGGTGCGCTCGAAATGCGGAATGCCGCCGACCACGTCGACGCCCAGGTCCAGCGCGCGCTTCAGGTTGGCAAGCGCGCCCGGCGCACGCAGTACGCCGTCCTGCGGGAACGCCACCAGCTGCAGGTCCAGGTATGGCCGCACGCGTTCGCGCACGTGCAGCAGCGCCTCCACCGCCAGCAGGCGCGCATCGCACACATCCACATGCGAGCGGATCGCCAGCAGCCCGCGCGCCACGGCCCAGTCGCAATAGGCGAGCGCGCGCTCGACGATGGCCTCCTGCGTCAGCAGCGGCTTGAGCTCGCCCCACAGCGCAATGCCTTCCAGCAGCGTGCCCGACTGGTTCACGCGCGGCAGCCCGTACGACAGCGTGGAATCCATATGGAAGTGCGCGTCGACGAACGGCGGCGTCACCAGTTGGCCGGCGGCGTCGATCTCTTCGCCCGCGTGCGCGGCCAGCGCCGGCTCCACTGCGGCGATGCGGCCATCGGCAATGCCGATGTCGATGCCGGTGCGCCCGTCGGGCAGGTTGCAATGCCGCAGGATCAGGTCGAGCATGAGGGGTGTCGTGGTATCCGGTATCGGGTCGGGGCTCAGGCCAGCGGCACGGGCGCCAGGCCGCAGCCGCGCAGCAGCATCACCACCACGTGCTCGGTGGCGTGCGCATAGTCCTGCGGCTTCAGGCGGCTGATACCCAGCACCGCGCATACCTGCGATTCAAAGTCCGCGTAGGTCTGCGTGGCGGCCCAGATGGTGAAGAACAGGTGTTGCGGATCGACCGGTGCCATCTGGCCGCGGTCGATCCACTGCTGCACCACCGCGGCCTTGCGCGACACCAGTTCGCGCAGGGCATGGCGCAGGATCTCGCCGATCTCGGGCGCGCCGTGCAGCAACTCGTTGGCGAACACCCGCGACGCATCGGGATGGCTCGCCGACAGCCGCATCTTGGCGCGGATGTACTGTTCCAGCGCCACCTGCGGCGGCAGCTCGGCGCGGATCACGTCGGCTTCCGACAGCCACAGCTGCAGCGTGTGCGCCAGCACCGCGCGGTACAGCGCCTGCTTGGTGCGGAAGTAGTAATGCAGGTTGGACTTGGGCACCCCCGCGCGCACCGCGATCTCGGCCATGGTGGCACCGGCAAACCCGGCCCGCGCGAACACATGCTCGGCCGCGCGCAGGATCATGGCCTGGTTCTCCTGCCGGATGCGGCCGCCCGCCGCCGCGCGTACAGGCGGCGCACGCAGTGTCGGCGCAAGACCGGCGCGCGAGTCCATCAGCGCGTGCCGTACAGGCGGTCGCCGGCGTCGCCCAGGCCGGGCACGATATAGCCGTGCTCGTTGAGCGTCTCGTCGATGGCCGCGGTGACGATGCCGACGTCCGGATGCGCGGCGCGCAGCGCGCCCAGGCCGGGACGCGAGGCGATCAGGCACACATACTTCATGGTGGTGACGCCGGCCTCCTTGAGCCGGTTCAGCGCGGCGATGGCCGAGTTGCCGGTGGCCAGCATCGGATCGACCACGATCACCATGCGTTCCTGGATGTCCTCGGGCATCTTGAAGTAATACTCGATCGGCTCCAGTGTCTCGGGGTCGCGGTACAGGCCGATATGCCCGACGCGCGCCGCCGGCAGCAGGTCGAGCATGCCGTCGAGAAAGCCGTTGCCGGCGCGCAGGATCGACACCAGGCACAGCTTCTTGCCGGACAGCACGCGCGACTGGGTGGGCGCGATCGGCGTGCGGATCGCGATGGTTTCCATCGCCAGGTCGCGCGTGGCTTCGTAGGTCAGCAGCTGGCTGATCTCGCGCACCAACCGGCGGAAATTGTCGGTGGTGGTTTCTTCGCTGCGCACCAGCGTGACCTTGTGCTGCACCAGCGGATGGTCGACCACCATCACGCCGGACAGGCAGGCAAGGTCGGCGGCATCCGGCACGCGGGGCTCAACTGCGGGAACAGCGGACATGTCGTTCATGGTGACGCTCCTGATGCCACGTTGCACAAGCCATCCCTGCCGGCAACGCCGCCCGCGGCGCGGGCGGCGCGTTCAGAACACCGTGCCGTCGCTGACGATGGCAAACGGCGGCGCGCCGCCGGGCCGACGCTTGGCGGCGATGCGCCGCCCTGCCGCCCAGGTGCCGCCTTCGAGCACGCGCGCCAGCGGAAACTGCGCTTCCTCCAGGCCCAGCGCCTGGCGCACGCAGTCGGCCACCAGGTCCAGCCCGCTCACGGTCAGCGCGCGCCATTCGACGATGACGGGCTCATCCACCGCATGCGGCTCGGCGGCAAAGCCGGGAGCGCGCGGCACCATCAGCTCGAAGTCGTACAGCAGGCCGCCGTTGCGGTACTCGGGCAGGCCGGTCAGCGCATCCAGGCCGGTCACGGTCAGGCCGGCGTCTTCCAGCGGCTCCAGCAGCGAGTAGGTCAGCCACTGGGTCAGCTTGTGGAACGGCACCAGCCCGCCCGGCGCCGCCGGATGGCGCCAGCAGTCACCCAGCGACACGCCCTCGAGCACGATCCGCCCCGGCCACACCGGCCCCAGCCCCACCAGCAGTGTGCGCAGCAGGAAGCTGGCATCGAGGTCGCCGCCGACGGCATGCGCCTTCAGGTAGTCATAGAGATTGCCCAGCCGCGCCGGCCGGCCGAACAGCGCCGGGGTCGCTTCCATCACCTCGCCCAGCCGGCGCAGCAGCCCGGCGCGGCCTTCCAGCCCCACCAGCGGGTTGTGCTGCGCGACCTGGAAGGCGTGGGCAATGCTGTCGGCGTCGATGCGCTGCAGGCGCTCGGCATCGGCGCGCAGCGGATCGCCAGGCGCCGCGGAAAAACCGCCGCGCGCGAACAGGTCGAAGCTGGCCGCGCCCAGTCCTTCCGAGCGTGTCAGCACCAGATCGCTGGCCGGATCGCGGTAGCGCCACTCCGGGCCGGCGCCCGCGTCCAGCAGTACGCTGGGGATCACCAGGTCGATGCCGATGCGGGCGCGCTCCTCGCGGTGTTCGGGCCCGCTCAGCCCGGCGCGCTCGCACAGCACCTGCCAGCGGTCAGCGCGCTGGTCGGCGCCGCCGCCTTCAAAATGGCGCCAGCGGCTGTGATAGGGCACTTGCAGGTCCGGGTAGCGCTGCCGGATGGTGCTGGCGACGTAATCGGCAATCGCATGCACGCGGTCCGGATGCCAGGTAAAGAGTTCGGATGCGCCGCTGGCCACGTGTTCGGTGACCGCCGCGCAATGGGTGCGCACCGCCTCGGCGCACAGCAGCGCCGCAGCGGGATGCCCTGCCGGCACCGGGTTCAGCCAGCCGTTGCCATGGCGCTCGTTGCCGGCACTGCCGTCCTCGGGATACATCGTCATTCGTTCAACCCCCTGCCCTTTGCCAGGGCCAGTTCGTTGGCATCCGGCGGCGTGTAGTGCGTGAAGTAGCCGGCGGCCACCTTGGCGTCGATCTCGACACGGGCGTCGGCGGGGATCAAGGCCTCGGGGATCGCCACCTGCTCGACCACCTCGATGCCCTGCGCCACCAGCGCGCCATGCTTCATGTTGCTCATCGACGCCCAGCGGTCGATGCGGCGGATGCCCAGCCAATGGAACACATCCGGCATCAGCTCCTGGAAACGCATGTCCTGCACGCCCGCCACGCATTCGGTACGGGCAAAATAAGTCTCGGCACGGTCGCCGCCAACCTGGCGCTTGCGCGCGTTGTAGACCAGGAACTTGGTCACCTCGCCCAGCGCGCGGCCCTCCTTGCGGTTGTAGACCACCAGCCCGACACCGCCCTGCTGCGCCATCTCGATGCACACTTCGATGCCGTGTGCCAGATACGGCCGGCAGGTACAGATGTCTGACCCGAACACATCCGATCCGTTGCATTCATCGTGCACGCGGCAGGCCACGCGGGTCTCGGGCTGGCCCAGCTGGCTGACATCGCCGAAGAAGTACAGCGTCATGCCGCCGATCGGCGGCAAGAACACCTTCAGGTCCGGCCGCGTCACCAGTTCCGGGAACATGCCGCCAGTCTGCTCGAACAGGCTGCGGCGCAGCACGCTTTCCTTGATGCCGAAACGGGCCGCCATGCCGGGCAGGTACCACACCGGGTCGACTGCCGCCTTGGTCACCCGCACGTCGCCATTGGCATGCAACAGGTTGCCGTCAGGCTTGAGCCGGCCCGCGGCGATGGCCGAGACCAGCTCCGGCATATTGATGTGCGCACGGGTCACGGCGATGGTCGGGCGGATATCGACGCCGGCGGCGATGCGCTCGGCAAAGACGCTGGAAACCAGGTGCCCCCAGGGATCGAGCGAGACGATCTTGTCCGGATCGCCCCACTGTGGATGTGGGCCGATGGCTTCGGCGGGCGCGGTGTCGGTCAGGTCGGGGCGATGGTCGCGCTGCAGCGTACCGGACGCTACCGCGAGGGCCCGGTAGATGGCATACGCGCCGGCATGGGTGCCGATCACATTGCGCTGCGCCGGGTTGCCCAGGCTGGCGATGACCGGTCCACGCTGCGCGGCCGTCGGGGCGCCCCAGTGGATCGGCTCGGCCGGCTTGTCGCGGCGCGCATGCGAAGTCAGGACGATATGGTCGGACATGGCACCCTCGGTTCCCGATGGAATCCTGACCAGTCGGTCAGGTTTACGATTCCATACTAGGCAACCTTTGTGCCATCGCCCAATGCCCGTTTACGCCAGTGTTGCGCCAGTGTGTGTGGCGTCCAACGCAAGTACGTATGGCAGCCATGCACGGCCTTCGTGCCGGCGGCACCACGCTGGCGGCACGCATGCACCAGCCGCACGCCAGGCGCGGCCACGTACCGCGCGGACGATCTCGGTAGTGTCGCGCGGCGATGCTTGCAAGGGTTACATGGTTGGGCGGCTCGCGGACCCGGAGCCCGAGTTGCCTGCCGCATCCCCGCGCCCACCCAGCACCGCGCGCAGGATAGCGAGCGGCTGCGCGCTTTCCACATAGCGGTAGAACAAGGCGCCCGTCACATTGCTGAGCCCCCACGCCGCTGCCATGCCCAGTGCATTCAGCACCGGCTGGCCCGGTGCGAGATGCGACACCAGCGCATTGACCACCAGGCACACCGGGAAATGGACCAGGAACACGGAATAGGAAATCCGCCCGAGGTAGCCCACCACGCGCGCCCGGGGCCAGCGTTCCAGCCATTCGCCGCGGCGCGCCAGCGCCAGTAGCAGGGCGGTGGCCAGCGCTACGGCAATACGCAGCCGGAAGTCCAGCATCAGCGCGGCCAGCGCCACCGTGCCGATCAGCACCAGCGGCAGCAGCGGCCGCCCGGGCGCTGACGCCCAGTAGGCTAGCGTGCCCATGCCATAGGCGCCGAAGAAGTACACCGCCCAGATATCCCACGCGGCATCACGGTTGAACCAGAACAGCGAGGCCATGGCCACCAGGGCCACCAGCCCGATGCTGACGGCCACGCCGGCTGGCGCCCGGCCCCGGGCCACCGCGCGGGCGGCCCACAGCGTGCCCAGCAGCAGCGCGAACAATTGCAGGTCGATGGCCACGTACCAGACCCCGGCCGACAAGGCGTCAACGTCGAGGATGTTATGGAGCAGCGTCAGGTGCGCGAGGAACTGGCCCAGCGTCGGCGACGCGGGAATCGACTCGTGCGCCATCCAGTGCCGGGCCACCGCGGCACCGGCAATGCTCAGCAGGATCGCCGCGGCGAATGGCACCACCAGCTTCTGGTAGCGGCGCCACAACATCGCCAGCGGGTGCTGGCGCGTCTCCAGCCGTCCGTTGGGCGCCAGGCTGCGCGCCGCCAGGAAGCCGCTGATCACCAGGAACACCTGCACCGCGATGCGGGCGTAGTCATACAGCCAGTCCACCAGCCCTGGCGCCAACTGGTAAGCGGCGTCCGACATCGGTCCATAGAAGGCGAGGTGATGCAGGACGATCAGTTGCGAACTGACGGCTTTCAGGGCGTCGATGCACGGCAGGCGCGACGGGCGGGAGCTCATTGTTATAGGGACGGGGCAAAAGGCACGGAAGGCGCGATTCTACCCGTTGCGCCGCCACTCAATGTAGCGCAATACCTACATTTTGCAGATTGGTTACACAGTGGCCGCCCTTGTTGCGAGTTCGCCAGGCGGTGCACGGTCGTGCCGGGCGGGCTGTGGCGGATTATTGGCACAACGCCATAAGCGCTATCCACGCCTGGGCATGGGCCGGAGCCAGCCATCCCGCCAGCGCGACCGCGCACAGGGCGCTGAGGGCGATGAGGGCGAGCACCGTCAGCCATGCGCCCGGCCGCGGCATGCCGGGCCGCCTCATGCCCGTGCCGGCGCCAGGCCGGTGCGGACGATCTGGCGGTCGTCGATCGGAGAGTGCAGCGCCGCGGCCACCATGCCCAGCGCCATTGCGCCATACCAGACCAGGTCGTAGGAGCGCGTGAGTTCGAACACCAGCCCGCCCAGCCACACGCCAAGGAACGAGCCTAGCTGGTGGCCCAGGAACACGAAGCCGAACAGCGTGGAGAGATAGCGCACGCCGAACACCTGGGCAAGGATCCCGTTGGTCAGCGGCACCGTGCCGAGCCACAGGAACCCCATCGCCGCGCAAAAGCCATACAGCGTCGCCCGGCTCAGCGGCAGCAGCAGGAACAGCGCCATCGCCGCGGTGCGCGCGAGGTAGATGCCGGCGAGCAGGTATTTCTTGCTGTGGCGCCCGCCCACCAGCCCGCACACATAGACGCCAGCCACATTGGCCAGCGCGATGATGGCGAGCGCCGCCATGCCGTCGGCCGCACGCATGCCGCGATCCAGCAGATAGGCCGGCAAGTGGCTGGCGATGAAGGCGAGCTGGAAGCCGCATGCCAGAAAGCCCAGGTTGAGCAGCCAGAAGCCGGAATGGCCGAAGGCCTCGCGCACGGCGGCGCGCAATGGTTGGCCCCCGGCCGGACCCGCCGCGTCGTGGCCTGGGGGTGGCTCCGGCGCGCCCCGGTCCTGGAACGGCAGCCCTAGCGGTATCAGCGCCGCCAGCGCCTGCGCGCCCGGCACCAGCGCAAACTGCGCGATGCCGCCGACGGCGCCCGCCAGTCCCAGGGCACGGCTGCGCTCCGCTGCGCCGGTCATCCGGCTCAGCGCGCCGTAGACCACGCCGAAGGTGGTGCCGGACAGCGCAATGCCGATGCACAGTCCCGCCGTCCAGAACAGGGCCGTCGGCGTCTGCGCCTGTGCCATCCCGCATAGCCCCGCGCCATACAGCGCCAGCCCGCCAGCCATCACTTTCCATGAGCCGTAGCGGTCGGCGAGCATGCCGGTGAACGGCTGCACCAGCCCCCACGCCAGGTTCTGCATCGCGATGGCAAGGCCAAAGGTTTCGCGGGTCCAGCCGCGCTCGGTGATGATGGGCAGCATGAACAGGCCCTGCACATGGCGCACGCCCAGCGCCAGTCCCATCATCAGGCCGCCCGCCAGCACCAGCACCCATAGTTGCCGCCACCATGGCGTGGCGCACTGGTGCGCGGCGCTCGCAGCGGACGAGCGCGGCAGATGGATTGTCATGGCAGCTCCCCTTTGTCGGACAGTGGCACCCGCAGGCGCGATGGCTCTATTGCAATCGCCGGCGGGTCTCGCTTCAAGCGATCTTTCGGTCGTTCTGCCATGCGTGGCACGCATGGCAAGGGAGGCCGCGATCATGCTGTAATGGCGTATCGCGTATCACGTGTCTGCCTGAGGCCCCCGCATGTCCATTCCGCTTGCTCGCCTGTTTCCGCTCGACCTGCTCAAGGGCTTCGTCGCCGTCGGCCGTCGCATGAGCATTACGCAGGCCGCGGATGACCTGTGTCTGACCCAGTCGGCGGTAAGCCGGCAGGTCCATGCGCTGGAAGCGCAGCTGAAGGTGGCGCTGTTTGTGCGCAAGCATCGCGGCGTCGCCTTCACCGCCGAGGGCGAACGGCTGTTCCGCAGCGCCGACAGCGCCCTGCAGCAATTGCAGGACGTTGTGGCCGAGGTGCGCCGCGGCGAGGGCCGCCAGCCGGTCACGATCACCGCCAGCATCGGCGTCACTGGCCTGTGGCTGCTGCCTCGCCTGGGCAGCCTGCAGAAGGCGCACCCGCAGCTCGATGTGCGGCTGTCGGCCAGCAACCGCATCAGCGACCTGCGCGAAGAGGGCATCGACCTTGCGGTGCGCTATTGCCGCGACGCCGCGGCGCCGCCCGACGCGGTACGCCTGTTCGGCGAGCATATTGCGCCGATCGTCCATCCGTCCCTGTTGGAGGCGCCCGGGCAGCACGGCGACGCGCTGCTGCAGTTGCCGCTGCTGGAGTTCGACGATCCGCGCCCGTGGCTGCAATGGCGCAGCTGGCTGGCGCCGCGCGAGTTCCGTCATGCCAGCCAGCGCGGCATGCTGCGTTTCAACCAGTACGACCAGATCATCCACGCCGCGCTGGCGGGGCAAGGCATCGCGCTGGGCCGGCTGGAACTGGTGCGGCCGCTGGTCGATGGTGGCCAGCTGGTGGTCGTGCCGACGGCGCGGCAAGCGCCGCCGAGCCCGAACTCATACTGGCTGGTTCACGCCGCCGCGCATCCGCGCGAAGAGGTCAGCCGCGTGGCCGCATGGATTTGCCAGGAAGCCGCGCAAACGGCCATGACGCCGGGCCCCGCAGCCACCTGAACCAGGCCCGGCCGCGGCGTTGCGGCGGCGCCTCGATCCGGCACAACGCCGGGCCGGCGCCATGCAGCGCGGCGAGAAATACCGCGGTGTCGCCCAGCAGGCGATGGCGCTCGCCACGCGCCAGCAATACATCCGGGGACGGCCGGCCCGGCGCCTCGATGGTCACCCACACGGTGCCGCCGCGGCAGACCAGTTCGGTGCCAGCCCGCAGGCGCAGGCCGACGCATTCCGCTTCGAGGGAAAGAGTGCATGACATGAAAGGCTCCGGTTGGCCTTTCCATTGTGCGGTGAGCCATGCTGCCCTGCCATGAGCAATGCGCCGGCCGGGCATACGCGGGCGGCATGGCAGGCTGGCTAGCGCTGGCCCGCGCGCATCCCCATCTGGACCAGCGCCTCGCCGGGCGGCGCCACGTTCAGCGTCGGCAGCAGCAGTCCCATGCCGGCCAGGATGCGGTACTGGCTGGCCAGCTCGGTGTACTGGCCGGTCACATAGGCGGTGCGCGCGCTGAAGTACTCGTTTTCGGCATTGAGCAGGTCCAGCAGGCTGCGCTGGCCGATGCGGAACTGGCGGCCGTAGCTGACGCGCGTGGCATCGCTCGCCTGCACGTATTGCTGCAGGCTCGCCAGCCGTTCCTGGGCGGTACGGTAGGCGTTATAGGCCAGCGACACGCTTTCCTGCACCTGCCGGCGCAGCCGCTCCAGGTTCTGCTCCGCCTCCTGGATCTGGAAGCCTGCCTCATTGATGCGCGCCTTGTCGGCGTTGCCGCGAAACAGGTTGTAGCGCAAGCGCAGCATCACCCTGCGCTCATCGGTGGTGCCCAGCACGCGATCGCGGTCGCGCCCGGCGCCGACTTCCAGGTCCAGCTTGGGCCACAGGGCCGAGCGCGCCAGCTCGCGCGCGGCCTCGGCTTCGGCAATGTCGGACTGCCCCGCCCCCAGTGCGGGATGGCTGGCACTGGCCACCTGCTGCGCCTCGCGCTCGCTCGCGGGCAGCATGGTGGCCAGCGAGTCGGGACGGGACAAGCGCTGCGGCGTCGCCCCGACCACGCGCAGGAAAGCCGCCACGGCGTCCTGCAGCGCGCCTTGCTCGGCGCGCAGGTTGGCCTGCGCCAGTGCCAGCCGGCTTTCGGCCTGGAACAGGTCGGCGCGGCGCAGTACGCCGTTGTCGGCGCCGAGCCGGATCTGGTCATAAATGTGCTGGTGCGCCTCGAGGTTGGCAACGCCGATGGCCACCGTTTCCTGGCGGCGCAGCACCTCAACATACACGCCGACGGTGCGCAGCGCGATGTCCTCGGCGGTGGCGCCGACCCGATAGGCCGCGCCGTCGATCCTTGCACCCTGGCGCTCGACATCGCTGCTGACCGCGAAGCCGTCGAACAACATCTGCGTGATGGTGACGTCCGCGGCATGACGCGCATATGACGAATCCGACAGGCCCATCACGCGAGAACTCTGGCTGTCCAGGCGCACGCGTCCGCTGGCGCCGCTGACATCGACGCGCGGCAGGTAACCGGCGCGCGCCTGCTTCAGCCCCTCGTCGGCAGCCAGGCGGCGGCTGCCCGCGGCCAGCACTTCAGGATTGCTGCGCACGGCCTGCTCGACTGCCTGCGGCAACGCCTGGGCCGCCGCGTGCTGCGGCAACACCATCGCCGTCCATAGCAGTACGGGTGCCAGCCGGCACCATGTCGTCCACATGCTTCCCCCAGCCGGGTACACCGCGTTCGCGCGCTGCGCGCGCCCGAACGCGGTGCCCTACCCGCTTATTATTTTGACACTGCCGGCAGCGGTGCTGCCGTCCTGCAATTGCCGCCTGGTGGCGGTCTCTTCTCACTCCCCCTCGTTCCCGTCCGCTCTCGTGACCCGGATTCAGGCCGTATGGATATTGCCGTTGCTCAGCAGGGTGTTGAGGTCAAGCCCCACCGCGCCCTGCAGCACGGCGACATCCTGGAACGCCGCGGCGGAGCCGCTGCCGTCCCGGTCCAGGCTGACGACGGTATTGCCATCGACCTCGGACAGCCGCACGAACTGCGCGGCGTTGGCGCTGGTGACACTGACGCCCGACAGCAGGTCGGACAGGTCCAGCACATCGCCGCCGCCGGCTGCGGGCGCCAGGTTGAAGTCAGTGATCGTGTCGACCGAAGCGGCATCGGCGCGCAGGAAGCGGAAGGTGTCGCTGCCGTCGCCGCCTGTCAGCGTGTCGGCGCCGGCGCCGCCGATGAGCTGGTCACTGCCGGCGTTGCCTGCCAGCTGGTCATTGCCAGCGCCGCCACGCAGCACGTCGTTGCCGGCCGAGCCCGTTATCGTGTCGTTGAATGTCGAACCGATCACGCCTTCCATCTTCGTATAGCTGTCGGTGCCGAGATTGACGGCGCTGAGGTTGACCGCGGTCACGCCGCTGCCCTGGACCAGCGTGAAGTTGATCGCGCCCGACGCATCGGAGAAATCCAGCAGGTCGATGCCCGCACCGCCATCGATGGTGTCATTGCCGGCGCCGCCACGCAGGATGTCGTTGGCGCTGCTGCCGTTCAGGGTGTCGTTATACTGCGAGCCGATCACGCCCTCCATGTTCTTGTACGTGTCAGCGCCCACGCCGGGCAGATTCACAGCAATCGTTGTGGGGAGACTGCTTTGTGTCAGCGAAAACGACACCGCGCCGGTGGCATCGGAAAAATCCAGCATGTCGATACCTGCACCGCCATCAAGAGTGTCGTTGCCCGCGCCACCCCGGAGCACGTCGTCACCGCCCCCGCCGTTGAGCGAGTCGACGCCTGATCCACCGATAAACACATCCGCAACGCCCGCGCCCGTCAGTGCATCGTTCTGGGTGCCACCGTCCAGATAGGAGGCCTGGTAATCCAGGCCCGCCAGAGACACCGTGGCTGCGTCCCCGGTGAGCATGACATTGACCGCGACCGTCGCCGTACTGGTGCCACCGGCTGCGTCTGAAACGGTATAGGTGAAGGTCCCGGCAGTTTTCCCGATCTCGAACTGGATGTAGCTACCATTGGTTCCCGGAGCAAATGCGAGGCTGCTGACGCCGCCAGTGGCTGATCCGACTGCAGTGACCGACAGCGCCATGCCATCGACGTCGCCGTCATTGCCAAGCAGCGCGCTGACCGGAATCAGGACGGTGCTGGTGGCGGTGCTGTTGCCATTGTTGTCGTTCGAGACGTAGACCACGTCGGCGCCCGCGACCGGAGCATCGTTGACCGGCTTGAGCGCGATCGCCACCGTATCCGTATCGGATGAAAAGCCGTCGCTGGACTGCATTTGCACCGATGCCGCGCCGGCATAGTTCTTGTCGCCGACGAACGTCATGCCGTCCAGCGCGGCATTGATCGCCGCGTCGGTGCCTCTGATCGTCAAGGTACTGTCCGCGGTGCCGTCTCCTGCCAGGAATTGCAGTCCAGCGATACCGTTCAGCGTGATGGTGCCGGCGGTGGCGCTCAGCGTCACGGTGTGGCTGCCGCTGTCCACGTCGGAGATGCTGAGCGCATTGCCGTTGGCGGTACTGAACACGAGCGGAGTGTCTTCGTTGACAGACTGCGCCACGGGAACGCTGTTGACGACCGCATCGTCGGCGCCAGTGATGTTGACCGTGATGGTCTGGTGCGCGGTCTGGTCGGCCGACGACACCAGCAGGGAATCGGTGACTTGCTGACCCCCCGTCAGCGCATCGGCCCGGCTGTTATCGAGCGTGTAGGTCCAGGCGCCCGTCGTGCTGTTGAAGCTGAAGCTGCCGTACTGCCCGACCAAGCTGCCCGGCGACACCGCGGCAAAGTGCGCTTCGCCGCTATCCACATCGCTGACCGTCAGCGTGCCGCTGGCGGAAGCGTCGCCGGTGGTGGCGTTCGCCAGGCCGCCCGCTTCCGTTACCGCCGTGTCTTCGCTCGCAGACGCCGTGATCGTCGCCGCATCGTTGGCGCCGGTGATGTTGACCGTGATGGTCTGGTGCGCGGTCTGGTCGGCCGACGACACCAGCAGGGAATCGGTGACCTGCTGACCCACCGTCAGCGCATCGGCCCGGCTGTTGTCGAGCGTGTAGGTCCAGGCGCCGGTCGTGCTGTTGAAGGTGAAGGTGCCATACTGGCCGACCAGGCTGCCCGGCGACACCGCGGCGAAGTGCGCTTCGCCGCTGTCGACATCACCGACCGTCAGCGTGCCGCTGGCGGAAGCGTCGCCGGTGGTGGCGTTCGCCATGCCGCCCGCTTCGGTCACCGCGGTGTCCTCGCTCGTCGACGCCGTGATGGTCGCGGCATCGTTAGCGCCGGTGATGTTGACCGTGATGGTCTGGTGCGCCGTTTGGTCGGCCGACGACACCAGCAGGGCATCGGTAACCTGCTGACCCACCGTCAGCGCATCGGCCCGGCTGTTATCGAGCGTATAGGTCCAGGCGCCGGTCGTGCTGTTGAAGCTGAACGTGCCGTACTGGCCAACCAGACTGCCCGGCGACACCGCGGCGAAGTGCGCTTCGCCGCTGTCGACATCACCGACCGTCAGCGTGCCGCTGGCGGAGGCATCGCCGGTGGCGGCGTTCGCCATGCCGCCCGCTTCGGTCACCGCCGTGTCCTCGCTCGTCGACGCCGTGATCGTCGCGGCATCGTTGGCGCCGGTGATGTTGACCGTGATGGTCTGGTGCGCGGTCAGGTCGGACGATGACACCGTCAGGGAATCGGTGACCTGCTGACCCACCGTCAGTGCATCGGCCCGGCTGTTATCGAGTGTGTAGGTCCAGGCCCCGGTCGTGCTGTCGAAGGTGAAGCTGCCGTATTGGCCGACCAGGCTGCCCGGCGCCACCGCGGCAAAGTGCGCTTCGCCGCTGTCGACATCACCGACCGTCAGCATGCCGCTGGCCGAAGCATCGCCAGTAGTGGCGTTCGCCAGGCCGCCCGCTTCGGTTACCGTCGTGTCTTCGCTCGTCGACGCCGTGATCGTCGCGGCATCGTTGGCGCCGGTGATGTTGACCGTGATGGTCTGCTGCGCGGTCTGGTCGGACGATGACACCACCAGGGAATCGGTAACCTGCTGACCCACCGTCAGGGCATCGGCCCGGCTGTTATCGAGCGTATAGGTCCAGGCGCCGGTCGTGCTGTTGAAGGTGAAGCTGCCGTACTGGCCGACCAGGCTGTCCGGCGACACCGCGGCAAAGTGCGCTTCGCCGCTATCGACATCGCTGACTGTAAGCGTGCCGCTGGCCGAAGCGTCGCCGGTGGCGGCGTTCGCCAGCCCGCCCGCTTCGGTCACCGCCGTGTCCTCGCTCGTCGACGCCGTGATCGTCGCGGCATCGTTGGCGCCGGTGATATTGACCGTGATGGTCTGCTGCGCGGTCTGGTCGGCCGACGACACCAGCAGGGAATCGGTGACCTGCTGACCCACCGTCAGCGCATCGGCCCGACTGTTATCGAGCGTATAGGTCCAGGCGCCGGTCGTGCTGTTGAAGGTGAAGCTGCCGTACTGGCCGACCAGGCTGTCCGGCGACACCGCGGCAAAGTGCGCTTCGCCGCTATCGACATCACCAACGGTCAGCGTGCCGCTGGCCGAAGCGTCGCCGGTGGCGGCGTTCGCCAGCCCGCCCGCTTCGGTCACCGCCGTGTCCTCGCTTGTCGACGCGGTGATCGTCGCGGCATCGTTGGCGCCGGTGATGTTGACCGTGATGGTCTGGTGCGCGGTCAGGTCGGCCGATGACACCAGCAGGGAATCGGTAACCTGCTGACCCACCGTCAGGGCATCGGCCCGGCTGTTATCGAGCGTATAGGTCCAGGCGCCGGTCGTGCTGTTGAAGGTGAAGCTGCCGTACTGGCCGACCAGGCTGTCCGGCGACACCGCGGCAAAGTGCGCTTCGCCGCTATCGACATCGCTGACTGTAAGCGTGCCGCTGGCCGAAGCGTCGCCGGTGGCGGCGTTCGCCAGCCCGCCCGCTTCGGTCACCGCCGTGTCCTCGCTCGTCGACGCCGTGATCGTCGCGGCATCGTTGGCGCCGGTGATATTGACCGTGATGGTCTGCTGCGCGGTCTGGTCGGCCGACGACACCAGCAGGGAATCGGTGACCTGCTGACCCACCGTCAGCGCATCGGCCCGACTGTTATCGAGCGTATAGGTCCAGGCGCCGGTCGTGCTGTTGAAGGTGAAGCTGCCGTACTGGCCGACCAGGCTGTCCGGCGACACCGCGGCAAAGTGCGCTTCGCCGCTATCGACATCGCTGACCGTCAGCGTGCCGCTGGCCGAAGCCTCGCCGGTGGCGGCGTTCGCCAGGCCGCCCGCTTCGGTTACCGTCGTGTCTTCACCGGTCGATGCGGTAATCGTCGCGGCATCGTTGGCGCCGGTGATGTTGACCGTGATGGTCTGCTGCGCGGTCTGGTCGGCCGATGACACCGTCAGGGAATCGGTGACCTGCTGACCTACCGTCAGCGCATCGGCCCGGCTGTTATCGAGCGTATAGGTCCAGGCGCCGGTCGTGCTGTTGAAGGTGAAGGTGCCGTACTGGCCGACCAGGCTGCCCGGCGACACCGCGGCGAAGTGCGCTTCGCCGCTATCGACATCACTGACCGTCAGCGTGCCGCTGGCCGAAGCCTCGCCGGTGGCGGCGTTCGCCATGCCGCCCGCTTCGGTTACCGTCGTGTCCTCGCTTGTCGACGCCGCGATCGTCGCGGCATCGTTGGTGCCGGTGATGTTGACCGTGATGGTCTGGTGCGCGGTCTGGTCGGCCGACGACACCAGCAGGGAATCGGTGACCTGCTGACCCGCCGTCAGCGCATCGGCCCGGCTGTTGTCGAGCGTGTAGGTCCAGGCGCCGGTCGTGCTGTTGAAGGTGAAGGTGCCATACTGGCCGACCAGGCTGCCCGGCGACACCGCGGCGAAGTGCGCTTCGCCGCTGTCGACATCGCTGACGGTCAGCGTGCCGCTGGCCGAAGCGTCGCCGGTGGCGGCGTTCGCCAGGCCGCCCGCTTCGGTCACCGCCGTGTCCTCGCTCGTCGACGCCGTGATCGTCGCGGCATCGTTGGCGCCGGTGATGTTGACCGTGATGGTCTGCTGCGCGGTCAGGTCGGACGATGACACCGTCAGGGAATCGGTGACCTGCTGACCCACCGTCAGGGCATCGGCCCGGCTGTTATCGAGCGTATAGGTCCAGGATCCGGTCGTGCTGTTGAAGGTGAAGCTGCCATACTGGCCGACCAGGCTGTCCGGCGACACCGCGGCAAAGTGCGCTTCGCCGCTATCGACATCGCTGACCGTCAGCGTGCCGCTGGCCGAAGCGTCGCCGGTGGCGGCGTTCGCCAGGCCGCCCGCTTCGGTTACCGTCGTGTCTTCACCGGTCGATGCGGTAATCGTCGCGGCATCGTTGGCGCCGGTGATGTTGACCGTGATGGTCTGCTGCGCGGTCTGGTCGGCCGATGACACCGTCAGGGAATCGGTGACCTGCTGACCTACCGTCAGCGCATCGGCCCGGCTGTTATCGAGCGTATAGGTCCAGGCGCCCGTCGTGCTGTTGAAGGTGAAGGTGCCGTACTGGCCGACCAGGCTGCCCGGCGACACCGCGGCGAAGTGCGCTTCGCCGCTATCGACATCACTGACCGTCAGCGTGCCGCTGGCGGAAGCGTCGCCAGTAGCGGCGTTCGCCATGCCGCCCGCCTCGGTCACCGCCGTGTCTTCGCTCGTCGACGCCGTGATCGTCGCCGCATCGTTGGCGCCGTTGATCCGGATACCCAGCGTCGATGTCGCCGACGCCTGGCCGTCCGTCACGCTATAGCTGAACGTCTCGTCGACATGGTCGCCCGGCCGCAGCGACTGGACCTGCGCATTGCCGTTGTCGAGGGTATAGCTATAACTGCCGTCGGCGTTGATCTGCAAGGTGCCGTACTGGCCAACATAGGTGCCGGGACTGGCCACTGCGAGCACGTTGCCGGCGTCGACATCGCTGTCATTGGCCAGGACGTTGCCGGTGATCGGGTTCGGATGGTTATCTTCGCCGATGGCGTTGGCGTCGGCGGCGGCCGTGGGGGCATGGTTGTCGTAGCCGGCGAAATCGGTTTTGGTCAGGTCGTGCAGCCCGTTCAGCCGGATCACCATTTCCGCGGTGGCGGGATTGCCGTCGACGTCGACGTAGACATAGGTGTTGCCGCCCGACTGCTGGTACCACGCGCCATGGGCTGTCGGCGTCAGGCCGCCCCACTGAAAGCCGGTGTCGCCCAGCACTGGGCGCAGGTCCAGGCGGTCCGTGCCACGCTGGAAGTCGGCGATGACATCCATTCCCGCCGCGGTGGAATCGGCGACGGCGTGGTAGACAAAGGTGTCGCGGCCGGCGCCGCCGCTGAGCATGTCGCCGCCGCACCCGCCCGCGATAGTGTCGTTGCCGCCTTCGCCGTAGATGGTATCCCGGCCGTTGCCGCCGGCAATGATGTCGTCGCCACCAACGAAAGCGCCGTCGCCGTTGTCGCCGTAGATCAGGTCGTCGCCATTGCCACCCTGGATGCGGTCGTTGCCCGGCTGGGCCGATTCATGGCCGCGCCCGAGCAGATAGTCGGCATAGCTGTCGTAGCCGTCGCCATAGAGCGTGTCGCCGCCATTGTCGCCGGTGTAGAGCGCGGACGCGCCGTCGGCGCTGCCGATCACGTCGTCGCCGCTGCCGCCATAGACGGCGTCGGTTCCGTTGCCGCCTGACAGGCTGTCGTTGCCGCGCCCGCCGAACAGGCGGTCCTTGCCATTGGCGCCCAGCAGCGTGTCGTCGCCCGCGCCGCCCTCGACGATATCGTCGCCATTGCCGGCATCGACATAGTCGCTGCCATCGCCGGCGCTGACATAGTCGTTGCCGTTGCCGCTCAGGATGGTGTCGCTGCTTGCGGTGCCGGTGAGGGTGTCGCTGCCGTTGGTGCCAGTCAGGGTTGCCATGGTGTTTCTCTCTCCGTCCTGAATGCAGGCCTTGCGGCCATGCCTTGCTTGTTATCGTTGCAAAAAGCTCGCGTGCGAGCGCGGGGCCTACCGTTCACGGAACGCCATGTCCCGCGTCTTGATGATGGGCTTGAGCAGGTAATGGAGCACCGTCTTCTGCCCCGTCAATACATCCACCGTGGCGACCATGCCGGGCAGGATGGGCACCTGCACGGCGCTACCGGCGGGCCGGTTGTCGCGGGTGCGCACCCGCACCAGGTAGTAGCTTTCCGGCCGCTCCCCGGGCCGCTCCGGCGTGAGCGTATCGGCGCTGATATGCTCGACCGTGCCGGCAAAGCCGCCATAGATGGAGAAGTCGTAGGCCGACAGCTTGACCACGGCGGGCTGCCCCGGCCGCAGGAAGGCGATGTCGGCCGGACGCACGCGCGCCTCGACCAGCAGGGTGTCCTCCAGCGGCACGATTTCCACCAGGTCCATGCCGGGCTGGACCACGCCGCCCACGGTATTGACCTTGAGCTGCTTGACGATCCCGGCCAGCGGCGCACGCACCAGGGTGCGGTCGACGCGATCCTGCAGGGCGGTGTTGGTCGCACTCAGCGCTGCCTGCTCCGCCTTGGCCTGGTTGAGTTCACGCATGGCCTCGGCGCGGAAATGCGTGCTCGCCTCATCGAGCTTCTGCTGGCTCTCGCGATAGGCCGCTTCCAGGCGCGGCATCGCCAGCCGCGAGGCGTCGAGCTCGCCTTTCAGGTCGTTGGTCTGCCGCTCCAGCCGCAGC
This sequence comes from Cupriavidus sp. H39, assembly GCF_050271075.1. NCBI lineage: Bacteria > Pseudomonadati > Pseudomonadota > Betaproteobacteria > Burkholderiales > Burkholderiaceae > Cupriavidus > Cupriavidus sp. H39. Next base: position 1,594,351 of record NZ_CP189846.1, on the reverse strand, counting down.
ACATCGACATCGGACACCACCCCCTGCGCCACCATCGGCCGCATCATTGCCAGTTCCTGCGCCACCAGGCGGTGGCTTTGACGCAGTTGCTGCTCGCGCGAGCGCTTCTCGGCCAGTTCTTGCCGGCGCTGCTCCGACTGCTGGCGCAGCACCGCGAGGTTGGCTTCCAGCGCCTGCTTGCGCGAGGCGAACAGCGAGCGTTCCTCGGCGACGAAACGGCGCGAATCGACATCGCCTGGCATGGTGGCGGCGAATTCCGTGCCGGCGGCCTCGGCGCTCAGGCGCGTGATGCGTGCCACCAGCGCATCGTCCTTGGTGCGGCCCTCCTGGTACGAGGCGGTGAAGCGCGTATCGTCGATGCGCATCAGCGGCTGGTCCTTGCTGACCACCTGCCCGGGCCGCACCATGATCTGCGCCACGATGCCGCCCTCCAGGTTCTGCACCACCTGTACCTGGCTGGACGGGATCACCTTGCCCTCGCCCACCGTCACCTCATCCACTCGCGCCAGTGCCGCCCATGCCAGCGCGATGGCGACAAAGCTCACCGCGCACCACAGGATCCAGTGCGAGAACCAGCGCGGCGCCGATAGCGCCGCCGCGTCGCGCGCATCCATGAAGGCGGTATCGTCCGCGCGCGGACGCAGCGCGGCGGCGAGGCGGCGCGCCCCGGTGCGGATCTCAGGCCGAGGCGACATGGAGCTTCCTCCCCGCGAGCGCGTCCAGCACCTCGGCCTTGGGCCCATCCGCCACGATGCGGCCCTGGTCCATCACGATCAGCCGATCGACCAGGCTCAGCAGCGAACCACGGTGGGTCACCAGCAGCAGCGTGCGCCCGCCCAGCGCTGCAGCGAGCCGCGCCTTGAACTGCTCTTCGGTGCGGTTGTCCATGGCACTGCTGGGCTCGTCGAGCAACAGCACGGGCGGCTGCAACAGCTCGGCCCGGGCGATGGCGATGGCTTGCCGCTGGCCGCCTGACAGCCCTTCGCCGCGTTCGCCCAGGCGCAGGTCATAGCCCTCTGGCAAGCGATCGATAAAGTCGCTGACGCCACCCAGGCGCGCCGCGCGCAACACCGCGGCGTCCTCGGCATAGGGCGCGCCCATCACGATGTTGTCGCGCACGGTGCCGCTGAACAGCATCACATCCTGCGGCACATAGCCGATATCGCGCCGCAGCGCCGTGGGGTCGAACTGGCGCACCTCGGCACCGTCGACCAGCACCGCGCCGGCATCCGGCGGATAGAGCCCCAGGATCAGCTTTTCGATGGTGCTCTTGCCTGAGCCGATGCGGCCGATCAGCCCGACCCGCTCGCCGCTGGCAATGCGGAACGACACCCCGTCGAGCGCCGCACCTTCGCGACCGGGATAGCGGAAACTGACTCCGCGGAATTCGATCTCGCCCCGCAACGGCGGGCGGTGCAAGAAATGCTTGCCGGGTGGGCGCTCGACCGGCAGCGCCATCATCCGGTCAAGGCCGGCAAGCGCCGTGCGCGCCTGGTGGTAGCGCGTGGTCAGCCCGGCCATCTGCGACAGCGGCGCCAGCGCACGCCCGGCCAGCAGGGTGCAGGCGATCAGGCCGCCCATGGTGAGGCGGTCGTCGGCAATCTGGTAGACGCCGATCACCACCACCACCAGCGTAGTGGCCTGCTGCGCGAACAGCGCGGCGTTGATGACGCACGCCGACAGCCAGCGCGAGCGCAGCCCGAGCCTGGCCATCTGTCCGACCACCTGCTCCCAGTGGCGCTGCGCCGCGCCTTCCGCGCCGGTGGTCTTGATGGTCTCGAGACCCACCAGCGTCTCCACCAGCGCCGCCTGGCGCTGCGCCGCGCAGGCGCTGCTGGCCCGCACCGCGCGCGACAGCGGGCCCTGCAGCGCCAGGCCCAGGCCCAGCACCACCGGCACCGCCAGCAGCGGCACCCACGCAAGCGGCCCACCCACCCAGAACAGCGCGGCGATGAAGACGGCGGCGAAGGGCAGGTCGATCAGCGTGGTGATCGTGGCCGAGGTCAGGAAATCGCGCACCGATTCGAACTCTTGCAGCTGGCTGCTGAGGCTGCCGACCGATGCGGGCCGTGACTTCATCTCTATGCCCAGGACTTTTTCGAACACGCCGGCGGATACCGTCACGTCGATGCGCCGGCCCGCCACATCGACAAAGTAGCCGCGCAGCATGCGCATCGCGAATTCGAACAGCAGCACCAGGCCGACGCCGACGGCCAGCGCCCACAGCGTTTCCAGCGCATGGTTCGGCACCACGCGGTCGTACACGTTCATGGTGAACAGCGGCATGACCAGCGCGAACAGGCTCAGCAGCAGCGAAGCCACCAAGACCTCGCCATAGACCGGCCACGACTGCCGCATCACGCTCCAGAACCAGGCTTGCGGCGAGGCATCCGGGGCGTCATGGCGCGCGGCATGGGGGGCTGCTTGCGCGCCGTCGGCACGGTACGCGGGCCGGGCGAAGATGGCGTGTCCGGTGCAGCGGGCCAGCAGTTCCGCGCCCGGCACCGCCTGCTCGCCGTCACCGAACTCGGGCAGCACCACCACCAGCATGCCGTCATCGCCGCGGCGCATCAGCAAGCACGCCTCCTGGCCCTGGTCGAGCAGCAGGACCGCGGGCAGCACCCGGTCAGGGATCTCGTCAAGCCTGCGTCGCACCAGCCGCGCGGACAGGCCGGCGCGCGCCGCCGCACGCGCGAACAGCGCCGGGGTCAGGCGATGGTTTTCCAGCGGCAGGCCCGCCAGCAGCGCCTCGGGCGAAGCCGGCTGCCGGAAGTGCCGTGCCAGCCAGAGCAGGCAGTCCAGCAGCGCATCGTCGGGCCGCGCGTGGGCGCATAGCTCCGGCCTGGCTGGGCCGGTATGGCGGGCCTCGCGCACCGGCGTGGCGGCTGCGTGCATGGTATGGGCCCTGGCGTTAATGGGTCTGCCGGCCGGGCTGCCGCCGGGCCATGGCGCGTGCCCCCTTCCTCGTGCCGCGCCCGCAAGTGCTTGCTGCCATCATGCCCCCCGTCCCGTCGCTGTGTCGTTTTTGGCAAGCGTAGGCCAGCAAGGGTGCTGCGCCCATCGGCCAAATGGCGCAACGGACGCATCGAGGGCCCCGGGGCGCCTCATCCGTTTGGCGTTTCACGACTGCAACCGTGGCCCTGCCCCATGCGGGCTGGCGCGCGTTCCGGGCGGAATTTGCTTATGACGACAATGTCCTTCGCCTTGCCATGGCTGGGGTATACCCTAGCGTCTTTGCCGCATGGTCGGCCGCTTCCTGGTTCCTCTTCGCATGTCTGTCGTTGCCTTGCCCGCCTCTATCCGCCCTGCCCGCGTCCGCCGCACCTTCGCGGCCATCGCCATCGCTCTTGCCGCCGGCGCCGCGGCCATGTTGACCCCGGCCGCAGTCCGCGCCCAGAGCCCGGTGCTCGACAAGATCCGCGACTCGGGCACCATCGTGCTGGGCTACCGCGAATCCGCGCTGCCGTTCTCGTTTGCCGACGACAAGGGCCATCCGGCCGGCTATGCGGTTGACCTGTGCCTGCGCGCGGCCGAGGCCGCGCGCCAGAAGCTGGGCCTGAAAGACCTGAAGGTGCGCTGGATGCCGCTGACGCCGCAGAACCGCATCCCGGCGGTGGCGAACGGGCTGGTCGACCTCGATTGCGCGCCCAACACCAATTCGCTCGAACGCCAGAAGCAGGTCGCGTTCAGCGTCTCGCACTATGTGTCGACGGTGCGCATGCTGGTGCGGGCCGACTCGGGCATCCGCTCGTTCGGCGACCTGCGCGGCAAGACCGTGGTCACCAGCGCGGGCTCGACCGGCGACCGCCATGTGCGCCGCTTCAAGGGCCAGTACGGCTATCACGACGTCTACGCCAAGGACCACGGCGAATCGTTCCTGCTGCTGGAGTCGGGCCGGGCCCAGGCCTTCGTGATGGACGACGTGCTGCTGGCCGGGCTGCGCGCGCGCGCCAAGGACCCCGCGCAATATGTCATCGTGGGTCCGGCGCTGTCCGTCGAGCAGAACGCGCTGATGCTGTCCAAGGCTGATCCGGAATGGAAGCGCCTGGTCGACCAGACCCTGGCGACGACCTTTGCCGGCCCGGAGGTCACGGCGCTGCAGCAGCGCTGGTTCCAGCAGCCCATCGGCAGCCGGGGCATCAACCTGGCGCTGGCGCCCTCGGGCGAGGTGCGCGCGGCGTGGAAGCACCCCTCCGACGCGGTCACCGAATAAGCCGTGCCGGCGGCGCAGAGCGCAATCGCGCCAGCGCCGCAATTCAGGGTTTCCATGAGGGCGCGGTGCCGGGCAAGCCCCAAGTTGACAGCGATCAATGATGTTAGCGACACTGGCCCGCGCCATCCCTGTGCAGGGCGGGCCATAGACACGACCGCCCGACGGCGGCATATCTGAGGAGAAACCATGAACAAGTTCGTCGCGACCGCGATCGCACTCTGCCTTGGCGCCGCATCGCTGGCGGTGCAGGCACAAGCCGCCGGCAAGCAGCAGTTCGATCCATATTCCCAGGGCGCCAAGGCGGGCGAGAAGTTCGACCCGTACAGCCAGGGAGCCAAGGCCGGCGACAAGTTCGACCCGTATAGCCAGGGCGCGAACAAGAGCACCCGCACCGACCTGACCGACGCTTCGGCGCCGGCGGCCGAGAAGAAGCCGGCCAAGAAGGCCAGCAAGAAAAAGAAGAGCAAGAAGAAAGCCGCCTCCGCACCGGCTGCCAGCTGACCTGGCAGCGGTCGGAAACAAAAAACCCGCTTCGGCGGGTTTTTTGTCGCCTCGGACAACCTGCGGCTTACGGCGCCTGCGTGTCGCGCTCCAGCGCGGTGACGTCGACACGCTGGACCTTATCGCCCTGGCGCACTTCGGTGCGAAGCACGAAGGCGTCGGCCGGGCAATACCAGTCAGTCACGTGCATCACGGTAGGCTCGGCCTGCACCAGCTCGCCGCCGATCATCAGCGGTCCCAGCGAGGTGCGCTTCTCGTAGGAAATCGGCTGGCATTCCTTGCGGCCCATCAGGGTATCGATCAGCTGGCGCTTGCCCACGTGGCGCGACCCGATATGGATGGTCGCGCGCTGCGCGTCCATGGTGCTGACCGCTTCATCGGCACCCAGCGGATAGACCTTCAGCGAGACGCTGGATTCGAAGGTTTCCCCCTCCAGCGTGGTGCCTTCGCGCAGGTCCAGCCCGGCATAGTTGAATACGCCCTTGCCGCGGAAGGCAGCCTCGCCATACATGCGGGCATAGCGCGCGCGCGCGTTGATGACCGCATGCTGGCTTTCGATGCTGGTCTGCGCCTCGGGCGCGCCGCGTTCGATCACCACCTCGTGCACCTGGTTGGTGATCACGGGCGGCCCCATCAGCGCGGACAGCGCCGACTTGGAATTGACCTCGAGCTGGGCACGGCACCCGGACGGGCTGCGCACCACGTCGCGCAGGGTCATGCGGATCGACATCGGCATCACGCCGTCGCCTTCCATCTGCACGTGCGACCCGGAGCGGAACCACGGCGCATTGCACAGCACCGCCGCGGCGGCGGCCTGCGCCTGGCTCGCCGCGGCCTGGGCGACACCACCCGTGCCCGGCAGCACCGCCATGCCCTGGGCGCTGGCGGGTTGCGCCGCGGATAGCGCCACGGACAGCCCGACCGTCAGGGCCGCGAACGCTACCTGGCCCGCCCGCCGGCTCTGCTGAACCTTTCTCTTCACATCAATCCCCGTCTTGGATGGTCAAGCGCCCGCCCCTGGTGGCCACTGACTGACATCGGAATTATCGCGTTTTTGTTGCGCATGTAACTGGTCATTTCACGCCTGCGTCGGGCTAACGGACATGCCGCCGAGGAGGCCGGGACGATCGCGCATCCACCACGCTGCATGTGCCCTATACAGCTCATGCGCCTGGGTCTGTCGCTGCACGCGCACCCGTAACCACTTCGAGTCACTTGGCCTGGCGTGCTACCATTGCGCGCCTTGCGTATTCCGCCTTGCGTATTCCCGCGGTTGTGGCGTCCCAGGCGCCTGGCGGTATCACGGGCTCGCTGCGGCGCGCCGGGCGTCGACATTCCCGTCCGGTGTCCACCGCCAGCCCCGGCTCTGCGTTGTGATGGCTTGCCCGCCACCCGCGCCGCCCGAGACCTGGCCCGCCGCGCTTTTCCAGGAGATCCATGCGTAGTTCATCGACCCCGCGGGTTGCCGCGCCGTTCGTCGGAGCCACCGCAAGCGCCGTCATGCTGGTCAGCCTGCTGATCCTGCTGGTCTGGTTCGGTACCCTGGACATGCGCCACCTGCTGCGCTCCGATGAAGGCCGCTACGCCGAGATTGCCCGCGAGATGGTCGCCACCGGCGACTGGGTCACGATCCGCTACCACGAACTCAAGTACTTCGAGAAGCCGCCCTTCCACCTGTGGGTGACGGCGCTGGCGTATACCCTCTTTGGCGTTGGCGACTGGCAGGCCCGCCTGTGCGTGGCGTTGTCCGGCATGCTGGGCATCGGCGTCTCGATGCTGGCCGCGGCGCGCTGGTACGGCTGCCGCGTGGCGATGCTGACCGGGCTGGTGCTGGTCTCGGCGCCGATGTGGAATGTCGCCGGGCACTTCAATTCGCTCGACATGACGCTTTCCGGGGCCATGGCCTGCGTGCTCGCCTGCATGCTGCTGGCCCAGCATCCCGAGGCCACGCCGGCCGCGCGGCGCAACTGGATGCTGGCCTGCTGGGCTGCCATGGGGGTGGCGGTGCTGGTCAAGGGGCTGGTCGGGCTGGCCTTGCCCGGGCTGGTGCTGGTGGCCTACACGCTGGCGACGCGCGACTGGAAGCTGTGGAGCCGCCTGCATCTGCTGGCCGGCATTGCCGTGCTGCTGGCCGTCACGGTGCCGTGGTTCTGGCTGATTTCCGAACGCAATCCGGAGTTCCTGCGCTTCTTCTTTATCCACGAGCACTGGCAGCGCTACACCTCCAACGTGCACCACCGCGAGGGCTCGGTCTGGTACTTCGTGCCGTTGCTGCTGGGCGGCTTCCTGCCGTGGCTGGGCCTGGCGCCGCAGATGTGGCAGGCGGTGCGCGAGCACGCCGGGGTGGCGCGCGGCAACGCGCCGCGACCGTTCCAGCCGGCATTGCTGGCCGGGCTGTGGGGCGTGGCGATCTTTGTCTTCTTCAGCCTGTCCGGCTCCAAGCTGCCGGGCTACATCGTGCCGGTCTTCCCGGCGCTGGCGCTGCTGGCCGGCGTGGCGCTGGACACCACCACGGAACGCGCGTGGCGCTGGCAGGTCAATGCCATGATCGCGCTCGGCGTGATCGGGCTGGTCGCGAGTCCCTTCGTCGGCATGATGGACAAGCCAGGCACGCCCAATGCGGTGTATCGTGAATTTGCCGAATGGCTTGCCGTCGCCTTTGCCGTGATGCTGGGCGGCGCGCTGCTGGCACGCCGCCTGCTGCGCACGCGCGGGGTATTCCCAAGCGTGGTGGCCTATGCGCTGGCAATGTTTGTGTGCGCCACGGTGGCGCTGCGTGCCCACGAGGCCATGGGCCGGCCGAGTTCCGGCGCGGACCTGGTGCCCGCGATCCAGGCCGTGCTGACGCCGGACATGCCGCTGTACAGCGTGCGGCTGCTGGACCACACGCTGCCGTTTTACCTGCGGCGAACCACCATCCTCGTCGAGCATCCGGACGAGCTCGATTTCGGCGTCAACCAGGAACCGCAGAAGTGGATCCCGACCGTCGACCAGTTCATAGCGCGCTGGCGGGACGGCCAGCGCGCGGTGGCCATCATGGCGCCGCAGACCTACGCCGCGCTGGCCGCGCGCGGCGTGCCGATGCACCAGATCGCCGCTGACCGCCGGCGCGTGGCGGTCGCCAATTTCGCCCTGCCGGGCCAGCCCGTCCCGACGCAAGCACCGTAATCCGCCAACCGCAGTGCCATGACGCTTTCCACTTTCGCTTTCATCCTGACCGGCGTGCTGCTCAATGCGGCCGCGCAACTGCTGCTCAAGGCCGGCGTCAACGCCATCGGCGCCATCACCCTCGATCGCGGCACGCTGCTGCTCACGGCGCTGCGCGTCCTGACGCAATGGCCGGTGCTGGCGGGGCTCACGCTGTACGTGGTCAGCGTGGGCGTCTGGATCGTGGGCCTGTCGCGCGTCGATGTGTCGATCGCCTATCCGATGCTGTCGCTGGGCTATGTGGTCAACGCGCTGGCGGCCTGGTGGCTGTTCGGCGAGATCATCGGCCCCTTGCGCGTGGCTGGCATCCTGCTGATACTGGCGGGCGTCTTCCTGATCGCCCGCTCCTGAAGGTGCCCGTGCCTTTGCCAGGCCTGACCACCGCTGCCCCCTTCGCCTTGCCATGACCGCATCCGCTCCCGCATTCCTGCCTTTTGTCCGGCCCGATATCGACGCCGCCACCATTGCCGAAGTCGGCAAGGTGCTGGCCTCCGGCTGGATCACCTCCGGTCCCAAGATGCAGGCCTTCGAAGCCGCGCTGTCGGCGCTGTTCGGCGGGCGCCCGGTGCGCACCTTCGCCAACGGCTCCGCAACCATGGAGATCGCGCTGCGCATCGCCGGCATCGGCCCCGGCGATGAAGTCATCACCACGCCGATCACGTGGGTCGCCACCGCCAACGTGGTGGTGGCCGTCGGGGCGAAGCCGGTGTTCGTCGACATCGACCCGCGCACGCGCAACCTGGACCTCGACGCCGTCGAGGCCGCGATCACGCCGCGCACACGCGCCATCATGCCGGTCTACCTGTCGGGCCTGCCGGTCGACATGGAGCGCCTGTTCGCGATCGCCGCCAGGCATGGGCTGCGCGTGATCGAAGACGCGGCCCAGGCGATCGACTCGCGCTGGCGCGGCCAGCGCATCGGCGCCTTCGGCGACCTGGTCAGCTTCAGCTTCCAGGCCAACAAGAACATCACCACCATCGAAGGCGGCTGCCTGGTGATGAACACGCCCGAGGAAGCGGTGCGCGCCGAGCGCCTGCGGCTGCAGGGCGTGATCCGCACCGGCATGGACGGCATGGATGTCGAAGAGCCCGGCGGCAAGTTCAACCTGACCGACGTCAACGCCGCGGTCGGCCTGGCACAACTGGAACGGCTTGACGCCATCACCGCGCGCCGCGCCGAACTGGCCGACACCTACTTCCGCTGCGCTGCCGACAGCGGCCTGGAAGCCCTGGGCATCGAACTGCCGCAGCCGCTGGATCCTCTGGCCGCCACCACCAACTGGCACATGTTCCAGGTGGTGCTGCCCACCGACCGGCTGCAAGGCGGCGCGGCGCAGGCGCGGCAGCAGGTCATGGAAGCCATGCGCGAGCGCGGCATCGGCACCGGCGTGCACTATCCGCCGGTCCATCTTTTCACTTACTACCGCTCACTCGGCTGGCGCGAAGGCATGCTGCCGCACGCCGAACGCATCGGGCGCGGCATTGTCACACTGCCGCTGTTCCCGGCGATGCAAGCCGCCGACGTGGAGCGGGTCTGCGCAACCCTCAGCGAAACATGCAAACGTCTTTCCCAATGAGCCCGGTCGAAGTCTCGGTCGTCATTCCGGTCTACAACGAAGAAGACGGGCTGCAAGCCCTGTTCGACCGCCTCTATCCGGCGCTGGATGGCCTCGGTGAATCGTACGAGATCATCTTCATCAACGATGGCAGCGTCGACCGCTCGGCGCAAATGCTGGCAGCGCAGTTCCACAAGCGCCCGGACGTGACCCGGGTGGTGCTGTTCAATGGCAATTTCGGCCAGCACATGGCGATCCTGGCGGGTTTCGAACACACTCGCGGCAAGATCGTGATCACGCTGGACGCGGACCTGCAGAACCCGCCCGAGGAAATCCCGCGCCTGGTGGAGACCATGCGCGCCGGGCACGACTACGTCGGCACCATCCGCCGCCAGCGCAACGACACCGCGTTCCGCCGCTATGCCTCGCGCGCGATGAACCGGCTGCGCGAACGCATCACCAAGATCCGCATGACGGACCAGGGCTGCATGCTGCGCGCCTATGACCGCAACGTGATCGACACCATCAACGCGTGCCGCGAGGTCAACACCTTCATTCCGGCGCTGGCGTACACCTTTGCCTCGAATCCGGTCGAGATCGAGGTCGGCCACGAGCAGCGCCACGCGGGCGAATCGAAGTACTCGCTGTACCAGCTGATCCGCCTGAACTTCGACCTGGTCACCGGCTTCTCGATCGTGCCCCTGCAGTGGTTCTCGGCCATCGGCACGATCCTGTCGCTGCTGTCCGGGGTGCTGTTCGTGGTGCTGCTGGTGCGGCGCTTCGTGCTGGGTTCGGAAGTGCAGGGTGTATTCACGCTGTTCGCCATGAACTTCTTCCTGATCGGCATCCTGCTGTTCGGCGTCGGGCTGCTGGGCGAATATGTCGGCCGCATCTACCAGGAAGTGCGCGATCGCCCGCGCTACCGCATCAAGGCCGTGCTCGAGGCCGATCCGGCACGCACGGCGCCGGCCCGCACGGGCGTGGAGCCATGATGCGCGCCGTGGTCTTTGCCTACCACAATGTCGGCGACCGCTGCCTGCGCGTGCTGCATGCGCGCGGCGTCGACGTGGCGCTGGTGGTCACGCACCGCGACCGGCCCGACGAGAACATCTGGTTCCGCCGCGTCGCGGATACCGCGGCGCAACTGGGCATCCCCTTCGTCTATGGCGAGGACCCGGCCGATCCCGCCATCGCCGAGGCAGTGCGCGCCGCGCGTCCGGACGTCATCTTCTCGTTTTACTACCGCGCCATGATCCCTCCAGGCGTGCTGGCGCTGGCACCCGCGGGCGCCTTCAACATGCACGGCTCGCTGCTGCCGAAATACCGCGGCCGCGTGCCGGTGAACTGGGCGGTGCTGCATGGCGAAACCGAGACCGGCGCCACGCTGCACGCCATGGAAGCCAGGCCTGACGCCGGCGATATCGTCGACCAGACCGCCGTGCCGATCCTGCCGGACGACACGGCCGGCGAAGTGTTCGAGAAGGTCACCGTGGCGGCCGAGCAGACGCTGTGGCGCGCCCTGCCCGCGATGATGGCCGGACAGACCCCGCGCCGCCCCAACAAGCTGGCCGAAGGCAGCTACTACTCCGGGCGCAAGCCCGAGGACGGCCGCATCGACTGGAATCGCCCCGCCGCCGAGGTCTACAACCTGATCCGGGCCGTCGCGCCACCCTATCCCGGCGCCTTCACGGAAATCGCCGGGAAACGCTTTATCGTGGCGCAGGCGCGCCGGCCGCTGCCGGCTGCCTCGCTTGCGCTGCCCGCCGGAACAGCGCCAGGCCTGCATGTGCGCGACGACCATATCGTCGGCCTGTGCGGCGACGGCGGCCTGGTCATCATCACGCAACTGCTGGCGCAGGACGGCTCGGCCGTCACGCCGCAGGCGCTTGCCCAGCATCTCCATACCGAACAGTCCAACGAGGAAAACCGATGAAAAAGGTCCTGATTCTTGGCGTCAACGGCTTCATCGGCCACCACCTGACGCGCCGCATCCTGGAAACCACGCCGTGGGAGGTCTACGGCATGGACATGTCGTCGGACCGCCTGGGCGACCTGGTCGACCACCCGCGCATGCACTTCTTCGAGGGCGACATCACCATCAACAAGGAGTGGATCGAGTACAACATCCGCAAGTGCGACGTCGTGCTGCCGCTGGTCGCCATCGCCACCCCCGCCACCTACGTGCGCCAGCCGCTGCGCGTGTTCGAGCTGGACTTCGAGGCCAACCTGCCGATCGTGCGCGCCGCGGTCAAGTACGGCAAGCACCTGGTGTTCCCGTCGACCTCCGAGGTCTACGGCATGTGCAGCGATGAAGAGTTCGATCCCGAGGCCTCGCCGCTGGTCTACGGCCCGATCAACAAGCCGCGCTGGATCTACGCCTGCTCCAAGCAGTTGATGGACCGCGTGATCCACGCCTACGGCATGGAGCAGGGCCTGAACTACACGCTGTTCCGCCCCTTCAACTGGATCGGCGCGGGGCTGGACTCGATCTTCGAATCGAAGGAAGGCTCGTCGCGCGTGGTGACGCAGTTCCTCGGCCACATCGTGCGCGGCGAACCGATCAAGCTGGTCGACGGCGGCGCGCAGCAGCGGGCCTTCGCCGACATCGCCGACGGCATCAGCGCGCTGATGCGCATCATCGAGAATCCCGGCGGCGTGGCCAGCGGCAAGATCTACAACATCGGCAACCCGGGCAATATCCACTCCGTGCGCGAACTGGCCGAGATGATGCTGAAGATGGCCGCCGACTACCCGGAGTACGCGCAGGAAGCGCGCCATACGCAGATTGTCGAGACCTCGTCGGGCGACTTCTACGGCAAGGGCTACCAGGACGTGCAGCACCGCGTGCCGAAGATCGACAACACCATCGAAGAGCTGGGCTGGCGCCCGGAGATCAGCATGGAAGCGGCGCTGCGGCGCATCTTCGAGGCGTACCGGGGCAAGGTGGTCGAGGCCCGCACCCTGGTCGATTCGGCCGACTGAGGCGCACCGCAACATGGCTCGCATTGCCCTGAAGGTCGACGTCGACACGCTGCGCGGCACGCGCGAAGGCGTACCCCGGCTGCTGTCGATGCTGGCGGCCGCGCAGGCGCAGGCCACCTTCCTGTTCAGCCTGGGCCCTGACCATACCGGCTGGGCGCTGCGGCGCGTCTTCCGTCCCGGCTTTCTGCAGAAGGTATCGCGCACCTCGGTGGTCTCGAACTACGGCCTGCGCACGCTGATGTACGGCGTGCTGCTGCCCGGCCCGGATATCGGCCGCAAGGGCGCCGCCCAGATGCGCGCGACGCGCGCCGCCGGACATGAATGCGGCATCCACACATGGGACCACGTTTACTGGCAGGACAACGTGCGCGAGCGCGATGACGCCTGGACGCGCGACCAGATGCAGCGCGCCTTCGCGCGCTACCGCGAAATCTTCGGCGAGGCCCCGTCCACGCACGGCGCGGCCGGCTGGCAGATGAACGAGGCCGCGTTCCGCCAGATCGACATCTGGGGCATGGCCTATGCGTCCGACGGCCGCGGCACCGCACCGTACATCCCCACGATCGGTGGCGTGCCCTGCCGGCACGTGCAGATGCCGACCACGCTGCCGACGCTGGATGAACTGATCGGCACCGACGGCCTGACCGAGGACAACGTCCACACGGCCCTGCTGAAGCTGACCGAAGGCACGCGCGACCATGTGTTCACGCTGCATGCCGAGCTGGAAGGCGGCAAGCTGGCGCCCGTGTTCGAACGGCTGCTGGCAGGCTGGCGTGCCCAGGGGCACGAGCTGGTGTCGATGGCGACGTGGTATCGCGGGCTGGATCGGCAGACGCTGCCGGAACTGCCGGTGACGTGGGGCGAGATTCCGGGAAGAAGCGGGGAATTGATTGTGCAGCCCGACATGGCATTGCGCTGAACCGCAGGCCAACGCCGTATCAACCAGGCTCGCCGCTCCCGCTCGCGGGAGAGGCGAGCAGACCGAAAGCGGTAATCAAGCCCCGCGCCGCGCCCCCACCCTCAACCCATTGAACACCACCAGCAGGCTCGCCCCCATATCGGCGAACACTGCCATCCACATCGTCCCCATCCCCAGCACCGTCAGCACCAGGAACACGGCCTTGATGCCCAGCGCCAGCGCAATGTTCTGCCTAAGGATGATGGCGGTGCGGCGCGACAGCCGCACGAAGGCCGGGATCTTGCGCAAGTCGTCGTCCATCAGCGCCACGTCGGCGGTTTCGATGGCGGTGTCGGTGCCCGCCGCGCCCATGGCGAAGCCAACATCGGCACGGGCCAGCGCCGGGGCGTCGTTGATGCCGTCGCCCACCATGCCGATGCGGCCGCCGCGCGCATGGGCTGCGGCGGCCAGCGCGGCGATGGCATCGGCCTTGTCCTGCGGCAGCTGATTGCCGCGCGCTTCGTCGATGCCGACCTGCGCCGCGATCGCCTGTGCCGTATGCGGGTTATCGCCGGACAGCATCAGCGTCTTGACGCCCAGCGCATGCAGTTCCGCAATCGCCTGGCGGCTGGTGTCGCGCACCGTGTCGGCCACCGCGAACAGCGCCAGCGCCGTGGCCGCGCCCTGGCCAGTTACCCGCGCCAGCAGCACCACGGTCTTGCCCTCGCGCTCCAGCGCTTCCAGCCGCGCCTCCAGCGCCGGCGAGCACGCGCCCATCTCATGCACCAGCCGGTGGTTGCCGAGCCGGTATTCCACGCCCTGCACCGTGCCGCGCGTGCCGCGCCCCGCCAGCGCCTCGAACGCCTCCGCCGGCAGCGTGGCGATGCCGTCGGCCCGCGCCGCCGTGGCCACCGCGCGCGAGACCGGATGGTCGGAGCGCGCCGCCAGGCTGGCGGCAATGGCGCGCGCGTGCGGCGCATCGTCGGCAAGCAGCGCATGGTCAGTCTGCGCGGGCTTGCCGTGCGTGATGGTGCCGGTCTTGTCCAGCGCCACCCAGGCGAGCTCGCGGCCCTGTTCCAGGTAGACCCCGCCCTTGACCAGGATGCCGCGCCGCGCGGCCGCGGCCAGCCCGCTGACGATGGTGACCGGGGTGGAGATTACCAGCGCGCATGGGCAGGCGATCACCAGCAGCACCAGCGCCTTGTAGATCCAGTCGACCCAGCCGCCGCCGGCCACCAGCGGCGGCACCACCGCGACCGCCAGCGCGATCGCGAACACCGTGGGCGTGTAGATGCGCGCGAACTGGTCGACAAAGCGCTGGGTGGGCGCGCGGCTGCCCTGCGCGGCCTCCACGGCGTGGATGATGCGCGCGAGGGTCGAGTCGCTGGCGGGCGCAGTCACGATGTACTCCAGCTCGCCGGACTGGTTGATCGAGCCCGCGTAGAGCGCATCGCCTTCGGCCTTGTCGACCGGCACGCTTTCGCCGGTGATGGGCGCCTGGTCCAGCGCCGACTGGCCGCGCACGACCTTGCCGTCGAGCGCCACGCGCTCGCCCGGGCGCAGGCGCACCTGCGTGCCGACGGCCACGCCGGCGGCCGGCACGGTCTCCCAGCTGCCATCGGCGCGCCGCACCGTGGCCTGCTCCGGCGCCATCGCCATCAGGCCGCGGATGGCATTGCGGGCCCGGTCCAGCGACGCCGCCTCGATGCGCTCGGCCAACGCGAACAGCACCATGACCATGGCCGCTTCCGGCCACTGGCGCAGCAGCAGCGCGCCGGTCACGGCAATGCTCATCAGCGCGTTGATGTTCAGGTTGCCGTTGCGCAGGGCGATCCAGCCCTTGTGGTAGGTAGTCAGCCCGCCCAGCGCCACCGCGGCCAGCGCCAGCACCGCCGGCAGCCACGGCAGCCCCAGGCCCAGCCATTCCGTCGCCTCGGCTCCCAGCGCGGCCACACCGGCCAGCGCCAGCGGCCACCACGGCTTGCGCGCGGCGGTTTCGGGCCAGACCTGGTGCGCGGCGTCGGCGCTGAGCGGCACCGGCCGCATGCCGAGGCTTTCGATCGCGCTGGCCACCGGCTCCGTTGACGCCAGCGTGTGGTGCACCGTCAGCACGCGCTGGATCAGGTTGAATTCCAGCGCGGCGATGCCAGCCATGCCGCCCAGCTTGTTGCGGATCAGCATTTCCTCGGTGGGGCAATCCATGGCGTCGATGCGCCAGGCGGCGGTGCTGGCGCCGGCCGGGACCTCGACCGGTGCCGGCGGCGTCAGCGCGACGGGGGCCGCGCACCCGCTGCCGCAACACGCGGCCGGTGCCGGCGGCTCGCCGGCATGCGCGGGCGCAGCCTGGGGTGTATGGGCGTGGCCGTGGCGATCGTGCTCATGCGCATGGCAGGCGCCATGCGGCGCGCCGTGCCGGGCTGTGTGATCGTGTGGAAGAGCGTCTTCAGGTGACGTGCGAGCCATGTCTTGTTGTTCCCGCTGGTTTGACCTGATGACATTGAAGACCCTGTAGCGGCTACAGAGTCAAGCGGCGCGGGCGGCCGCGATGCCGCCCGCGCCGTCGCGCGCCGCTAGTGCTCGCAGTTGACCATCCATGACATGCCGAAGCGATCCACCAGCATGCCGAAGCCTTCGGCCCAGAAGGTCTTCTGGTACGGCACCACCACCTGGCCCCCCTCGCTCAGGCCCTCGAAGATGCGCCGGCCTTCGTCGCGGCTGACCCCGCCCACCGACAGGCTGAAGCCGCTGAAAGCGGGGCGCTCTCCGGGACGGCCATCGGAGGCCATCACCTGGTTTTCGCCAATCTGGAGATTGGCGTGCATCACCTTGTCTTTCCAGTCATCGGGCACCGCCATGCCCTGGTCCGGCGGCGCCTCCTTGTAGCGCATCGCAAACGTGACTTGGGCACCCAGCACCGTGCCGTAAAAAGCCACCGCCTCATCGAAGCGGCCACCGAAATCCAGATAGGGTTGCACCTGCATGTTGCTCTCCTGGTTGTCCATCGGGTTGCATGACATGGAACTGCCGGACGCTCCGGGAGCGGACGCGGCCGGCACGCGCGCCATTATCCGCGCGCGCGGGGCCAGTGCAAGGGCGGGTTCAGGCCACCGCGGCGGGGGCGGCAGCCGCCGGCATCGGCACCGGCTCGGCCGGGAACTTCAGCGTGAACACGGTCAGTCCGTCGACGCTGCGCACCGTCACGCTGCCGCCATGCAGCCGCATGATGGTGTCGACGATGGCCAGCCCCAGCCCGGTCGACGCCGCCGAGTTGCGCCGCGACGGATCGGCACGGTAGAAGCGGCCGAAGATATGCGGCAGCGTCTCCGGCGGAATCGCCGGGCCCGGGTTGCTGACGCGGATGCTGGTGCCGGCGTCGGCCGCCGTGGGCGCGCGCGCAACGTCGACCCGCACCGTGCTGCCCGCCGGCGCATGGCGCAGCGCGTTATCCAGCAGGTTGGTCACGGCGCGCCGCAGCAGGGTCTGGTCGGCCTGCACCGGGGCCGAGCCGGAAACCGTGAGCGCGACCTCGCGGTCGGCCGCCACGGCTTCGAAGTACTCGGCCATCTTGTCGAGCTCTTCGCGCGCGTCCAGCGTGCGCACGTCCAGCGCCACCTGTGCATGGTCGGCGCGCGCCAGGAACAGCATGTTCTCGATCATGCGGGCCAGGCGCTCGTACTCCTCCAGGTTGGACTCGAGCAGGGCCTCATACTCGGCCGTCTTGCGGCTTTGCGCCAGCGTGACCTGGGTCTGGCCGATCAGGTTGCTGATCGGCGTGCGGAAGTCATGGGCCAGGTCGGCCGAGAATTCGGACAGCCGCGAAAAGCTGTCCTGCAGCCGCGCCAGCATGTCGTTGAGCGCGGCCGCCAGTTCGCGCAGCTCCGCCGGCGCGCTGCCGACGTCGAGCCGCGTGGCAAGGCGGCTGGTGGTCACCGCGGCGGCATCGGCGGCCATGCGCCGCAGCGGCCGCAGCGCACGCCGCGCCAGCGCAAAGCCCAGTCCCGCCGCCACCGCGGCGCCGCACAGCGTGGCCCACAGCAGCTGGTGGCGATAGTCCCGGATCAGCGCCACGCGATAGCCGGCATCGCGCAACACCACGATTTCCACGGCCTTGTCCGAGTCGCCCAGCTGGCCCAGTGCGGCAATGCCGCGCGACGGCACGCCGTTCTTCGGCCGCCAGGTTTGCAGCATGCTTTTCTCGGGCTGCGTGGTAGCCGGCAACACGCGCAGCGGCGGCACGCTCTCGTTGCGCGGGTTCAGCGTGACCAGCGGCTCGCCCTGGCGCGTGCGCACCACCAGGATCAGGCCCTCGTGACCCATCGCGATATCGGCAAAGCGATGGGTATCGGCGCGGATCTCGGCTTCGCTGCGCACCTCGCGCAGCAGGTGGCGCACCAGCAGCACCTCGCCCACCAGCTCGCTTTCATCGCGTCCTTCCAGCTGGGCCGACAGCGCGCCCGACAGGTACGCCGCCACGCTGGCGAGGATCGCCGCCGTGGCCAGCCCGTAGGCCAGCGCCAGCCGCGTGGTGAGCGAAGACGGCAGCCGCATCATGCGTCGTGGACCCGGTCGTCGCCATCGTCCAGCACATAGCCCATGCCGCGGCGCGTATGGATCAGCTTGCGCGGGAACGGGTCGTCGACCTTGGCGCGCAGGCGCCGGATCGATACGTCGACCACATTGGTGTTGCTGTCGAAATTGACATCCCATACCTGCGAGGCGATCAGCGAGCGCGACAGCACTTCGCCGCGCCGGCGCGCGAGCAGGTACAGCAGCGCGAATTCCTTGGAGGTCAGGTCGATCTTCTGGCCGGCGCGCACCACGCGGCGGCGGATGGCGTCGATCTGCAGGTCGGCCACCTCGATGAACTCGCTCTCACGCAGCGGTCCGCGGCGCAGGATGGTGCGGATGCGCAGCACCAGTTCGGCGAAGGCAAAGGGCTTGACCATATAGTCGTCGGCGCCGAGCTCCAGGCCCTTGAGGCGGTCCGACAGCTCGTCGCGCGCGGTCAGGAACAGCACCGGCGTGTCGCGCTCGCGGCGCAGCTCGCGCAGCACCTCCCAGCCGTCGAGGCCGGGCAGCATCACATCCAGCACGATCAGGTCATAGGGATGCTCGCGCGCGTGGGCCAGGCCGTCGGCGCCGTCGCGCGCCAGGTCCACCACGAAGCCGGATTCGGTCAGCCCCTTGTGCAGGTAGTCGCCCGCCTTGGGTTCGTCCTCGACAATCAGGATACGCATGATTCCATCACTTTCCGGCGGCCCAGTGCCGCCATGGCGTAACGCTAGCCGAGGATGGCGGCAAATGGGTAAAGATTGCAGAAATGTCATCGCCATGCCAACGCCTTGCCACGGCATGGCCGCGCAAAACACCGGTAGAATGCGCGCTCATCTCCCGTGCGCGACTGGCCCGCGCACGTCGTCTCCCCTTCTGCCGGTTTCCCTGCGATGAAACGCCTGTCTAGCCCCTTGTTGCTGTCTCTTGTCCTGCTTGCGCTGCCCGCTGCGGGCGCCGCGGTGGCGGGGACCGCGACGTGCGGCGCCGTGCAGGCGGCTGGCCTGTCGCTGCCGGATCGGCATGTCGTGGCCAAGCTGGCAGCGGAAGCGTCGCTGGACGGCGCCGCCGACGCGGGTTGCGGCGGCAGCGCGGTCCGCGTGATGGCCGAGCCGGCCGGCGGCGGCGCGCCGTTGCAGTCGGGCGAGCCGGATGCTGCGCAGGACACCGCCCCGGACACCGCCTTGCAGCCCGCCGCGGCTTCGAACGTGCTGCGCGAGCTGCCCGCCGAGGTGTTCGTGCACCGCGCGCGGGTGGCCCCCATGGCCACGCCGGCGGCATTCAACGGCATCCTGCCCATGCTGCCCGTCTTGCCGCTGCTGCCCACGCACTGCTGAGCGCGAGGCTCAGGCCGGACTTAATTGACGCGGAAGAATTCGATCGACTGCCCGGCGTTGACCGCCCGCTGCAGCCAGTCAGGATACTCGCCCTGCCCGTCCCAGCTCTGGCCCATGGCATTGCGGTACAGCGGGCGCGCGCCCGCGGCCTTCGGCGCCGCGGCGGTGGCCGTCGACGGCGCGGCTTCGCCGGCGCCTGCCGACGCCGTCGGAACGTGGTCGAAGCACCCGGCCTCGACGAGGTCGTCGATGCTCAGGGCATGACGGTCCATTTGCTCGCGGATCCACGCCACCGCAGCGAGTTTGGCTGAATCAGACTCGGACATGACTCTTGTGAGAGGCCCGCTGCATTTCCGCGGGCAATGAAAAACCGGCGATGGAACCACAGGCCGGTCGGACAGCCATGATTCTACAGCCTTTGCCGGGCGGCAGCTGCTCTGGCGTGCAGGTGGGGTCCGCGGCAGCGCGCGGGATGACGGCATTGTCATGTGGCGGTCATGCTCGCGTGGGCGGCCGCCACCTAGACTAGCCACACCGCCGCCCATACCGGGCCGGCAACCTTACGGAGAAGCGATCCATGCATGCACTCAGGCAAGTCTTTGTCGCCACCGCCCTTATTGCCGGCGTTGCCGGCGCCGCGCAAGCCGCGCCACGCAGCGTCGATCCGTTCAGCGATGGCGCGCGCAGCGTCACCAGCCCGCGCAGCGCCTTTACCGATGGCGCCAACACCGCGACCGGCACCCGCAGCAGCTTTACCGATGGCGCACACACCGCGACCGGTGCGCGCGACCCATTTGCCGACGGTGCCCACAACCCCAACGCCCCGCGCGACAGCTTTACCGACGGCGCCTGACGGCGCCGCGCCAGCGCGCCTGCCTCAGCGCACCGCGCCGTAGATGCGGCGCGCATCGGCCGCATCCGCGATCGGCCGGCCCAGCGTCAGCCCGCCCTGCACCGCCTGCGCCACGAGCGCATGGTTGCCGGGCGCACGGCTGCCGTCGCGCAACAGCAGGTTGTTCTCGAAGCCCACCCGCACATGGCCGCCAAACGCGGCGGCCGCGGTCACGCAGGCATTCTCCTCGCGCCCGAACGCGCAGATGGCCCATGGCAGCGCATCGCCGGCCTCGGCCGCAGCCTGCAGGAATGGCAGCAGGTCGTGCGGTGACGAAACCTGCCCCGCCGTGTAGCGACCCAGCACGTACAGCACCGACCACGCCCCCGGCGGCACCATGCCGCGCTCGCGCATGCGCTGCCAGCGCCTTACGTCGGCCACGTCATACAGGATCACCTGCGTCATCACGCGTTCGCGCGCCAGCCAGGCGAAGAACGCCGCCAGCTCGCTGTCCGGGATCTCCGGCACGGCCACTTCGCGCAGGCCGATCGAAACCGCCTCGGGACGCAGTGCGCGCACCATCGCCATCTGCTCGGCGGCCTGGTACACGCCGGCGGCCTCGCTGGTCACCTGCACCAGCAGCGCGTCGCCAACCGCCTGCCTGACCGCCGCCAGGGCCTCGCGATAAGCCTGCACATCAAGCGAATGGCGGCCCTCGGCATCGCGCACGTGCATGTGCATCATGGCGGCCCCGGCATCGAGGCAGGCACGCGCTTCCGCCGCCAGCGCGGCCGCGGTCAGCGGCACCGCGGGGTGGTCGCTGGCGCGCTTGTAGGCGCCGTTGGGCGCCACGGTGACGATCAGTGGCGAGTCGGCCAGCGCCGCGCGCTGCGCAGCCACCTGGGCGGCTTGGGATGGGGTGTCGGTCATGGCTGGATCTCGGGCAGTTCGGGCGCGATCAGCGCCAGGCCGGCGCGCAGCAATTGGTCATAGCGCGCCCGCTCGGCGGCGATGGTGTCAGGCGTCCACGCGTAGAAGCCTTCGCCGCGCTTCATGCCGTGGCGGCCGTCGGCGGCCCGCTCGGACAGGCAGCGCGCGGGATGGTCGTCATTGCAGAAGGTCGGGTACATGGTGGCGCCGGCGGCTGCATGCACGTCGATGCCGGCGTGGTCGCGCTGCAGCACCGGCCCCGCCGCCAGGAAGCGGAAGCCGAAGCCGAAGCGCACCGCCGCATCGACGTCCTCGGGCGAGGCAATGCCGCGATCGATCAGGCTGAAGGCCTCGCGTGACAGCGCATGCTGCAGCCGGTTGGCGAGGAAACCCGGCAGGTCCTTGCGCACCTTCACCGGCACCATGCCGCAGCGGCGCATGAAGGCGGCCAGCGCGTCGGCGCCGCGCTCGTCGCTGGCCTCGCCCATCACCACCTCCACCAGCGGCACCAGGTGCGCGGGCATGAAGAAGTGCAGGCCAAGCATGCGCGCACGCGTGTCCAGGCCGGCGCCGATCGCGCTGATCGGGAAGCTGGAACTGTTGCTGGCCAGCAGCGTGTCCGGGCGCGCACGCGCCACCAGTTCGGCAAAGAGTGCCTGCTTCAGTGCGAGGTCCTCGGGAATGCATTCGATCACCAGGTCGACCGAGGCCCAGTCCACGGCCTCCAGCGTCGCGGCCACCCCGAGCCGCTCCGCGCCGGCTTCGCGGCCGATCGCGGCAAGGTTGGCACGCGCGCGCGCGGGCAAACCACCGGCACGCCCCGCGTCGGGCTCGACGATGGTGGTGCGGCACAGCGCACGGGTCAGCACCACGGCGACATCGGCGCCCATGGTGCCGCCGCCTACCACCACGGCATGGGCGGCACCCGGGCGGCTCAGGATCGATGATGAGGGCGGGGGACTGGGGTTCGGCATGGTTTCTCCTGGCATCCCGCCAGTGTAGAGAACCCGCTTTGATTGAAGAAGTCGATTCTCTGGATAAAATGATCCACAAACCAGATCAATCGCCTGAACCGTCGCGTCCGCGGATGCCGCCGGACCGCCGCTTCCATGAACATCAACTTGTCGATGCGCGACATCGAAACCACGCTGGTGCTGGGCCGCACGCTGAACTTCCGCCAGGCCGCCGGCCAGCTGCACTTGTCGCAGTCCGCCCTGTCCACGCAGATCCTGCGCATCGAGGCATCCCTCGGCGTGCGCCTGTTCGACCGCACCACCCGCACCGTGCGCCTGACCGCCGCGGGCCAGGTCTTCATGCAGCAGGCCGCGCTGCTGCAGGCGGCGTTCCGCGGCGCCATCGACGCCGTGACCGGCATCGCCACCGCCGAGCGCGGCCGGGTGGCGGTGGCTGCGCTGCCGTCGCTGGCGGCGCGGGTGCTGCCGCGCGTGCTGATGGCCTACCACCAGGCACGCCCCGAGGTCGCGCTGAAGGTGTTCGACACCCTGTCCGGGCCGGCTTTCGACCTGGTGCGCGCCGGCGAAGTGGACTTCGCGCTGACCGCGGCCAACCCGCAGCAGGCCGATCTGCAGTACGAGCCGCTGCTGTCGGACCGCTTCGTGCTGCTGATCCCGTCGGCGCACCCGCTGGCGCGCCGCCCCGGCCCGCTGCGTTGGGCCGACACCGCCGACGGGCCGCATGTGTCGATGACGCATCCCAGCAGCGTGCGCCAGTACGCGGAATGGGCCTTCCTGCAGAACCGCATCCGCTTCCAGCCGGTGTTCGAGGCCGAACGCCTGGCCACCATCGCGGCCATGGTCGAATGCGGCTTCGGCGTGGCGGCGCTGCCCGAGATCGCCGCCGGCACCGTGCGCCAGCCCGGCATTGTCGAACGGCTGCTGACCGCGCCGGTCACCGAGCGCTCGATCGGCCTGGTCACCGCGCGCAACCGCAGCCTGTCGCCGGCGGCGGCCGAACTGGCGGCAGCCGTGCGCGCGCGGCTGGCGACCCGGCCGCTGCCGGCCGCGGCGGACACGGAGGCCGGCGCATGAGCATCATCGTCGATATCCTGATCCTGGCCGGCGTATTGCTGGCCATCGTCGCCGTGGTGCAGGTGGCCGCGGCACGGCTGGTGCTGCCGGAATCCACGCTGCTGTCGGCCATCGGCATCGCCATCGGCGCCGGCTATGTCGCCATCGACGCCGCCCACCCTGACTTTGCCCGGCATTTCCTGCATCCGCTGATCGACCCGGCCTTGCCGCCGGAGGCCTACCTGTGGATCTTCCTGCCGCCGCTGCTGTTCCACGCCGCCTTGACCGCCGACGTGCGCGGCATGCTGCCGGACGCGGCACCGATCCTGCTGCTGGCGGTGGTTGCCGTAGTGGTGGCCACCGGGGTCATTGGCGTGGCCACCGCGGCGGCCAGCGGCATGCCGCTGGCGGTGTGCCTGCTGCTGGGCGCGGTGGTGGCCACCACCGACCCGGCCGCGGTCATCGCGATCTTCCGCGACGTGGGCGCGCCGGCGCGGCTGATCCGCCTGGTGGAGGGCGAAAGCCTGCTCAACGACGCCGCCGCTATCGCCATCGTCGGCGTGCTGGTGGCCATGCTGACCGGGCATGGCGCGCAGGCGACGCTGGCGGCCGGCCTGCGCGAGCTGGCCTGGGGCTTTGCCGGCGGGGTGCTGTGCGGCGCGCTGGCCGGGCGGCTGGTGTCCGACCTGCTGCCCCGGCTGGCCGGCCTGGCCATGGCGGAAAGCGCGCTGACCCTGGCGCTGCCCTACCCGCTCTACCTGCTGGCCGAGCAACTGCTGGGCGTATCAGGCGTGGTCGCGGTGGTGTGCGCGGGCCTGATGGTCAGCGCGCTGGGCCCGACGCGGCTGGCACCGCCCAACTGGCGCCACCTGCGCATGCTGTGGGGGCAGTTCGCCGGGATTGCCGGCGCCGTGGTGTTCCTTTTGGCCGCCGTGCGCGTGCCCGCAATGCTGGCGGGCGTGACCGGGCATCATGGCTGGCTGCTGCTGGTGCTGGTGCTCGCGGCGCTGGCGGCGCGCCTGGCGACGCTGTTCGGGCTGCTACCGCTGCTGTCCTGGCTGCGGCTGAGCGCGCCCATCAACGGCGCCTTCAAGCTGGCTATCGCGTGGGGCGGGCTGCGCGGCGCGGTGACCCTGGTGCTGGCGCTGGGCATCGCCGAGAACAGCGCCCTGCCCCTCGAAACGCGGCATTTTGTTGCCATCCTGGCTACCGGCTTCGTGCTGGTCAGCCTGCTGCTCAACGGCACCACGCTGCGCGCGCTGATCCACCGGCTCGGGCTGGACCAGCTGTCGCCGCAGGAGCGGGCGCTGCAGCTGCAGGCGATCCGCCTTTCCACCGAAGAAGTCGAGGCGATGCTGGCGCGCGTGGCCGACTCGTTCGACCTGCCACCCGCCATCGCGCGCGAGGCGGCGCAGACGTATCGGCGCGGCATTGAACTGGGTTCGGCGGAATTCGACTTCGACACGGCCTTGTCCGAGCGCGACCGCCTGACCATCGGCCTGGTCACGCTGGCCACCCGCGAGCGGGAACTGATTCCCGAATATGGCGACGGCGTGATCTCCGTGGCCAACCTGGACGCAATGATGCGCAACACCGCGCAGATGATCGACGCGGCGCGCGAGCAGGGGCGCATCGGCTACAACCGTGCCGCGCGGCATATCCTGGACTATCACCTGGGTTTCAAGGTGGCGCTGTTCCTGCACCGCCGGCTCGGCATCGACCGCCCGCTGGCGCGCGCGCTGGCCGACCGCTTTGAGCTGCTGATCTGCCGCCAGACCGTGCTGGACCGGCTGCGCCGCTACAACCGCTCGATGCTGACCCCGGTGTTCGGCGCGCGCATGGCCACCGTGCTCGACGGGGTGCTGGAAGACCGCTCGCGGGCGGCCGCCGAAGGGCTGGCGGACATGCGTTCCAGGTTCGGCGCCTATACCGTGGCGCTGGAGCGGCGCCTGCTGACGCTGTTCGCGCTGCGCAAGGGCAGGCTCTCGCTGCAGACCATGCGCGAAGAGGCGGTGATTTCCAAGGAAGCGTTCAACCAGATCGCCCAGGTGATCCAGCAGGCGTGGCACGGCAGCCTGGTGCGCCCGCCCTTGCGCGGCGTGACCGACCATGCGGGCGAGCCCGGCACGGCGCCGGGCCCGCGGGCTTCAGGAGGGATCCTTGGTGCGGGTACGCGAGACCGCCGCCATGATGCCGATACCGAGCACGATCAGGCAGGCAATGCCGATGTAGACCGGCGCCAGCCCGGCCGTCGAGAGGCCCCAGGCAATGCCGCCTACCAGGACCAGCAGGCCGATGATATATAGCGCGAATGACATGAGTCGGCTCCTTCGGGGGTGCAACCTGTGTTCAATGTAGGCAGCGTGCACGGCGCAAGGGATAGGACAAGGGCGGATGCTGGCGTAGGCGGGTTCTGACCCGCTTGTGCCCCACTTGTGCCCCGCTTGTGCCCCACTTGTGACCGGAACGGCCCATGCCGACGTCCCGGCGCTGTCGTGCCCCATTGCCGACGGTTCTGTATCTGTCCGCCGCGCCACCCGGCCCGTATACTCGCGGGACCGGCGCGGCGCTGTCGGCGGGCGCTTGCCCAGCCTTGCGCGGCCGCGCCTCACCGATCCCGAACATCAACAAGCAACGGAGCAGCAGCATGCGTGTCGCATTCCTCGGACTGGGCGTCATGGGTTTCCACATGGCCGGCCACCTGGTGTCCAAGGGCCACGAGGTCACGGTCTATAACCGCACCGCCGCCAAGGCCCAGGCCTGGGTCGACCGGTTCGGCGGCAAGTCCGCCGCCACCCCCGCGCAGGCCGTGGGCGGTGCGCAGGTGGTGTGCTCGTGCGTCGGCAACGACGACGACCTGCGCACGGTGCTGACCGGGCGCGACGGCGCCTTCTTCGGCGCGCCCAGCGGTTGCATCTTTGTCGACCACACCACCGCCAGCGCCAACGTCGCGCGCGAACTCTACGCTGCGGCCGGCGAACGCGGCCTGCACTTTATCGACGGCCCGGTCTCGGGTGGCGAAGTGGGCGCGGAAAAAGGCATCCTGACCATCATGTGCGGCGGCGACGCCGAGGCCTTTGCGCGGGCCGAGCCGGTCATCGCGGCCTACGCGCGCGCCGTGACCCGCATCGGCGAATCTGGTGCGGGGCAGCTGGCCAAGATGGTCAACCAGATCAGCATCGCGGGCCTGATCCAGGGCCTGTCCGAGGCCATTGCCTTCGGCGAGCGCGCGGGCCTGGACATGCGCCTGGTGCTGGACGTCATCAGCAAGGGCGCGGCCGGATCCTGGCAACTGGAGAATCGCGGTCCCACCATGATCGACAACAAGTTCGACTTCGGCTTCGCGGTGGACTGGATGCGCAAGGACCTTGGCCTGTGCCTGGACGAAGCCCGCCGCAACGGCGCGGGCCTGCCGGTCACGGCGCTGGTGGACCAGTTCTACGCCGACCTGCAGCAGATGGGCTGTGGCCGTGCCGACACCTCGTCGCTGGTTAAGCGGCTGCGCCAGCACAGCGACAAGGGCTGAGGCCACGGGCGCGCCACCCCTGCCATCGTCCGATTCCTACCGGCCAATCGGCGCCTCACGGACGGGCCACGCCGCGTCACGCGGCTAAAGTGGACGCGTGAGGGCCTGGCCGCTTCGAAGTGGTGCTGCGATGTCGTGCGGCGGGCCCGGCAACGAAGCAGGAGACCATCATGTGGAAACTCGCAGGCGCGCTTCTGGTAGGCGCAAGCATGGCGCTGGCCGGCTGTACGGCGGCGGGCGCAGTAGCCGGCGGTGTCGCCGGGCATGAACTGACTGACGGCAGTACCGCCGGAACCATCGGCGGCGCCGTGGTGGGTGGGGTGGTGGGCCACGAGCTGGGCAAGTAACCCGCCTGTATCCGCCTGTCCGCCTGACCTGAAGGCCGCTTCGCGCGGCCTTTATGCGTTCGGGACTTAGTCCGTGTGCGCGGGCGCCGGGCCGCCCCTGGGCCGGCGCCACCGCCGCCAGGCCAGCAGCGGCAGCCGCACCACGAACCCGGCCAGCAGCCGCAGGTGCATGCCGGCCAACAGCAGGTTGTCGCGCAGGTAGCGGAAGTGCGAGACCCCGCCCTCGCGCGGCTTGAAATAACGCACCGGCGCGTCCAGGTTGATGGGGCGCACGCCGCGCCAGCACAGCCGCACCGCAACTTCCGGATCAAAATCAAAGCGCCGCATCCAGCGGCTATGCCGCATCACCGCGCGCAGCGGCGCGATCGGGTAGACGCGAAAGCCAAACAGGGAATCGCCGATGCCGGCCCACAGCGTCTCCACGTCCACCCAGAAATTCGACATGCGCCGCCAGTACACCCGCTCGCGCGGGGCGCTGGCGTCGAAGCGCGGGCGGCCCAGCACCATCGCGCCGGGGTCGCGCTGCGATACCGCCATGAATGCCGGAATCAGCTGCGCCGGATGCTGGCCGTCGGAATCCATCACCAGCACATGCGTATAGCCTGCCGCCGCGGCCCGTTCGATGCCGTGCAGCACGGCGGCGCCCTTGCCCTGGTTGCTCGGCAGCACCAGCACCTGCAGCCCGGGGTCGGTGGCGGCCTGCGCCTGCAGCCACTGCGCGCTGCCGTCAGTGCTGCCGTCGACCACTACCCATACCGGGGTCCAGGCCGCGCGCGCGCCGCGCAGCACCTCATGCAGCCGCACGCCGGGGTTATAGCTGGGAATCAGCACCAGGTGGGTCGCTGAAGACCCGGCGCTGCCGTCCACCAGCGCCGGCGCGGGCGTGGCTTGCTGCGGCATGTCGTGATCCTGTCCGGGCTGAAGAAAACGATGGCTGGGCTAGCGCGTGCGGTGTTCCGCCAGGTAGGCGGCCAGGCTGCCCAGTGAGGTAAAGATGGTCTTGTTGTCGGGATTGTCCGAGCGCAGCTCGACGCCGTACTTGCGCGATACCAGCAGGGCGATCTCGAGAATGTCGATGGAATCCAGCCCGAAGCCTTCTCCATAGAGCGGCGTGGCGGCGTTGATGTCCTCCAGCCGCAGTTCGGCGATGTCGAGTTCGTCGAGGATCAGGCGGGCAAGTTCGGTTTCGAGTTCGGTCATGTTGCTAGATGGCTGGAACGCCGCTGCGCCCCCGTGCCGGGGCAAGTCAATCCCGGTGCGCGCGTCGGGCACCCGAATGCTATCAAACGGGGCATTCACGGGCGAGTCGAGAGAAGTTTAGTAACAACATCAACACCCTATTCGGGAATCATCATCGCGCCGTGAAGGTCTTTTGGGGTATAAAGCGTTCGCTTCGCTTGCCGGGTGGCGCCTGTCCGGTGCACCGCGGGCCAAGCGACTTACGCAACACACCAAGCTTCCACAGATGCCTTTGAGCCAGCCCGTAGACCGCTTTTCTCCGCCCGCCGCCCGGGTCCCGCCCGCGCTGGACGCCGCAGCCCCGTGGTGGCGGCGCCATGCCTGGATTGGCGCGGTGGCGGCCTTCGTGGCCTACGAATCGGCCCTGCATCGCGCGGCACACCAGCCCGGCGCCGAGGTGGCGGCGCTGCTGCTCGGCGCGGCGCCGTTCCTGCTGGTCGGTTTCGTGGCCTGCCGCCGGCTGGCCGCGCCTATCCTGCGTGTCCCGGCGCTGCTGGCGCTGCTGGCCGCGTGCGCCGCGCTGTGGCTCTGGCGCACGCCGCTGGCCGGTCATTTCGGCTGGACCTACTACCTGCAGCATGCGGGCGCCAATGCCGCGCTGGGCGCGATGTTCGCGCTCAGCCTGCGCCGCGGCCGCACCCCGCTTTGCACGCAGATCGCCACGGTCATCCACGGCACGCTGTCCGCCGCGCATGCGCGCTATACGGTGCGCGTGACCCAGGCCTGGACGCTGTTCTTCGCGGCAATGGTGGGCGTGTCGACGCTGCTGTTCGTGCTGGCGCCGGTGGCGGCCTGGTCCAGCTTCGCCAACCTTGCCACGCCGCTGCTGATCGCCCTGATGTTCGCGGGCGAGGCCGTGTGCCGCCGCCTTGCCTTCCCGGGCATGCGCCACGGCGGCCTGCTCGACGCGGTGCATGGCTACCGCGCGCTCATGACGGCCCGTGCGGCCCGGCTCGGGTTGCCGCGCTGACGCGCCGCGATCCGGCCCCGGCACCGCGAACTGCGCACAGGCTCCGTCCATGACTACGCTCCCCATCGTTGCCCACGCTACGCCCGACGACATCATCGCCTGGGCGCACGGACAGCCAGTGACCGTGTGCCAATTCCTGGCCGATGCGGCCCGCCTGGCGGCAGCCCTGCCGGCTGGCGGCCATGTCTTCAACGCCTGCACCGACCGCTACCGCTTTACCGTCGGCCTGTGCGCGGCGCTGCTGGCGGGCAAGCCCACGCTGCTGCCGCCGTCGCACACGCCCGAGACGGTGCGCCAGCTGCTTGCCTTCGCGCCCGACGCCTTCTGCCTGCACGACCAGCCCGATGCGGCCTTCGATATGCCGGCGATGCACTACCCCGATGGCCCGGCGGCCACCGTCGCGGACGGCCCGGTCGAGATTCCGCAGATCCCGGCGGCGCAGGTCATGGCCTACGTGTTCACCTCCGGATCGACCGGCACGCCGGTGCCGCACCGCAAGACCTGGGGCGCCATGGCCCGCTGCGCGCGCGCCGCGGCGCAACGGCTGGGCCTGCTCGACGGGCGTGCGTGGACGCTGGTCGGCACGGTGCCGCCGCAGCATATGTTCGGCCTCGAAGCCACCGTGATGCTGGTGCTGCAGGGCCGTGCGGCGCTGGTGGCCGCGCCGGCGTTCTATCCGGCCGATGTCTGCGCGGCGCTGGCCGCGGTGCCGGCGCCGCGCGCGCTGGTCAGCTCACCCGTGCATCTGCGCACGCTGGTGCAATCCGGGCTGGCCATGCCCGCGGCGGACCTGGTGCTGTGCGCCACCGCGCCGCTTGGGCGCGAGCTGGCCACCGAGACCGAGGCGCTGTTCGCCGCGCCGCTGTGCGAAATCTACGGCAGCACCGAGACTGGCCAGCTCGCCACCCGTCGCACCGCCCGGGACGACGCCTGGACGCTGGTGCCGGGGGTGCGGCTGCAAGCCCGCCCCAATGCCGCCGGCGACGATACCGAGACCTGGGCCGAGGGCGGCCATATCGAACAGCCGGTGCCGCTGGGCGATGCGATCGCCCCGCTGGACGCGCAGCGCTTCCGGCTCAATGGGCGCAAGGCCGACCTGCTCAACATCGCCGGCAAGCGGTCTTCGCTGGCTTACCTGAATCACCAGCTGACGGCCATCGACGGCGTGCGCGACGGCGCGTTCTTCATGCCCGACGACGCGCATGAAGGCGACGCGCAAGGGCACGTGGTGCGGCTGGTAGCCGTAGTGGTGGCTCCGGACCTGGCGCCGGACCGGCTGCAGCAGGCACTGCGCGAACGGATCGATCCGGCCTTCATGCCGCGGCCCCTGTACTTTGCCGAGTGCCTGCCGCGCAATGCCGCGGGCAAGCTGCCGCGCGCGGCGCTGGCCGCGCTGGTGGCAAGACTGTCCGGCACCCAAGGCCGCAAACCCGCGCCACCACCAGGCTTTGTCATCGACGCCGGCCATCCGGCCATGGCCGGCCACTTCCCGGGCCATCCGATCGTACCCGGCGTGGTGCTGCTGGACCATGCCGTGCTGGCGCTCGGCACCGCGCTGGGCCGCCCGCTGGCCGTCGCGCAGGCCAGCATGCTGAAGTTCCTGAGCCCGGTGCGCCCGGGCGAGCGCGTGGAGGTGCTGCACCAGTCCGAGGCGGCAAGCGGTGGCGACGAGACCATCCGCTTCACGTTGCGCAGCGCCGGGCGCGATGTCGCCAGCGGCACGCTGCAGGTACGCGGCAGCGCGCCCCATGCGGAGGCCTTGCCATGCTGAGCTGGCGGTGGCGGCGCCAGGCGCCGCTGGATGCGGAATGGTCCAGCCGCGAAGAGCGCGGCAACATCACGCTGCTGCGCATCATGACGTGGCTGTCGCTGGCGCTGGGCCGGCCCGCGGGACGCGTGGTGCTGCGGGCCATTGCTGCCTACTTCATGCTGTTCGCGCCGGCGGCGCGCCATGCGTCGCGCGCTTACCTGGACCGCGTGCTCGGACGCCAGGCCACCTGGGGCGACGGCTACCGGCATGTGTTCACCTTCGCCTCGACCATCCACGACCGCATCTACCTGCTCAACGGCCGCTTCGACCTGTTCGACATCCGCCTGCATGGCGAGGGCCTGCTGGAAGCCGCGATGGCGCGCGGGCGCGGCGCCATCCTGCTGGGCGCGCACCTGGGCAGCTTCGAGGTGGTGCGCGCGCTGGGGCGGCGCCACCCGGACATGGAGGTCGCGATCACCATGTACGAAGAGAACGCGCACAAGCTCAACGACGTGCTGCAGTCGATCAACCCGGCGATGCGCCAGGACGTGATCGCGCTGGGCCGCTTCGACACCATGCTGCGGGTGCGCGACTACCTGGACCGGAGCTATATGATCGGCATGCTGGCCGACCGCACGCTGTCGCAGCGCGCCACCGACCCGGTGCAGCAATGCAGTTTCCTCGGTGCGCAAACCGGCTTCCCCACCGGCCCGCTGCGCATGGCGGCCATGCTGCGGCGGCCGGTGTTCTTCATCACCGGGCTGTACCGTGGCGGCAACCGCTACGACGTCCATTTCGTGCCGCTGGCGGACTTCACCGAGACGGCGCGCGGCCAGCGCGAAACGGCGGTGCAGGCGGCGCTGGCCGACTACGTGCAGCTGCTGCAGCGTTTTTGCCGCAGCGCCCCGTACAACTGGTTCAACTTCTATGACTTCTGGCACGCCGGTCCGCCGCTGTCCGAGCAGCCGCCGCCGGGGAACGAGCCTTGACCCGTGAGCCGCCATTGATGTTTTTCTCCGCGCGTCCTTTCCGCTACCCGCTGTCCGCACTGCTGGCCAGCGCCGTGCTCGCACTGGCGCCGCTGGCGAGCTCGGCCGCCCCCGCGGCGCCGGCGGCCAGCGCCGCGTTCGGCGTCGACCAGCTGATGTCCACGCTGGCGCAGCGCAAGTCCGGGCGCGTGCTGTTTACCGAAACCAAGTACCTGGCAATGCTCGACAAGCCGGTGCAGTCCTCGGGCGAACTGCGCTTCACCGCGCCCGACCACCTGGAAAAGCGCACGCTGTCGCCCAAGCCAGAGAACCTGTTACTGGACGGCGACATGCTGACGGTCGAGCGCGACGGCAAGCGCTACACCATGCCGCTGCAGAACTACCCCGAGATCGCCGCCTTTATCGAAAGCATCCGCGCCACGCTGGCCGGCAACCGCGATACGCTGGAGCGCTACTACAAGCTGGGCCTGGAGGGCCGCGCCAGCCGCTGGACGCTGACGCTGACGCCGGCGGACTCGCGCATGGCCGCGGCCGTCAGCCAGGTCCGCATCGAGGGCAGCCAGGATGCGCTGGACCAGGTCGAGATCCGGCAGGCCGACGGTGACCGCTCGGTGATGAAGATCCGGCCGGCCGCGAGCCGATGAGCGCGGCACCGCGCCGCCTGGCGCTGGCGCTGTGGGTGCTGGCACTGCTGGCCTGCGCCGCTGTCGTCAGCCGCACCACCTTCACCGCCGACCTCTCCGCCTTTCTGCCGCGGCTGCCCAGCGCCGAGCAGCAGTTGCTGGTGAACCAGCTGCGCGACGGGCTGGTCTCGCGCCTGATCCTGGTCGGCATCGAAGGCGGCGACGCCGACGGCCGCGCGCGGATCGCGCGCGCGATGGCGGCGCAACTGCGCGCCGACCGCCGCTTCGCGTCGGTGCAGAACGGCGAGCCGGTCAACCAGGCCGCGGACCGCGAGTACGTCTTCGCCCACCGCTACCTGCTCAGCCCCGCGGTCACGCCGGAGCGTTTCAGCGAACGCGGGCTTGCCCAGGCGGTGAACGATTCGTTCGCGCTGCTGGCCTCCTCCGCCGGGCTCTTCACCAAGTCATTGCTGCCGCGCGATCCCACCGGCGAGGTCGCGGCGATGCTGGCGCAACTCGATGCCGGCCAGCGCGTGCCGATGCATGCGGGCGCGTGGGCCTCGCGCGACGGCAAGCGCGCGCTGTTGCTGGCGCAGACCGCCAGCGCGGGCTCGGATACGGATGCGCAGGCACAGGCGATAGCCGCCGTGCGGGAAGCATTTGCCCGCGCCGCAGCGGCCGGTCCGTACCAGCTGGTGATGACGGGCCCCGGCGTGTTCTCGGTCAAGGCGCGCGACACCATCCGGCACGATGTCGAGCGGCTCTCGACCATCGGCCTGGCCATCGTCGTCACGCTGCTGCTGGCGGTGTACCGCTCGGTGCCGCTGCTGGTGCTCGGGCTGGTGCCCGTACTGAGCGGCGCGCTGGCCGGCATTGCCGCGGTCAGCCTGGGTTTCGGTGGATCGGTGCATGGCCTGACGCTCGGCTTTGGCACCACGCTGATCGGCGAGGCCGTCGACTATTCGATCTATCTATTCGTGCAGTCCGCGCAGTACACGCGCAATGGCCAGCGCGACGAACACGCCTGGCTGGGCGGCTTCTGGCCGACGGTGCGCCTGGGCGTGCTGACTTCGGTCTGCGGCTTTGCCTCGCTGCTGCTGTCGGGCTTCCCGGGACTGGCGCAATTGGGCCTGTATTCGATCGCCGGGCTCGCCACCGCGGCTTTGGTCACCCGCTTCGTGCTGCCGCAGCTGGTGCCGGCGACGCTGCACCTGCGCGACGTCGCGCCACTGGGCCGCAAGTTGCAATGGCTGGCGGTGCGCGCGCACCGGCTGCGCTGGCTGGTGCTGCTGCTGGTGGTGGGCGCCTGCGTGGCGCTGGCCCTGCACCGCGGCACGCTGTGGGGCCGGGAACTGCAGGCGCTAAGCCCGGTATCGGCAAGCGACCAGGCCCTGGATACCTCCCTGCGCGAGAACCTGGGCGCACCGGACGTACGCTACCTGGTGGTGGTGTCGGGGCCGGACCAGGAATCCGTGCTGCAGGGCGCCGAGCGCGTGGCGCATGAGCTGGAACCGCTGGTGGCGCAGAACTTCATCGGCGGCTACGAGAGTCCGGCGCGCTACCTGCCGAGCGCGGCCACCCAGCGCGAACGCCAGGCCAGCCTGCCGCCGCCCGACGCGCTGGCGCAGCGCCTGCATGCCGCCATCGCCACCCAGCCGGTGCGCGTGTCGCTGTTCGCGCCCTTCCTGGCGCAGGTCGAAGCGGCCCGCACCGGGCCGCTGCTGCAGCGCGAGAGCCTGCGCGGCACCTCGATGGCGCTGGCGGTCGACGCCCTGCTGCTGCAGCGCGACGGCCGCTGGAGCGCCACGCTGCCGCTGCGCGCGCCGGTGCACGCGCCGCACGAAGCCGGCGCCGCCGACGGCGTCGACAGCGCCGCGGTGCGCGCCGCGATCCAGCGGGCCGGCGTGGCCGATACCCTGTTCGTCGATCTGAAAGGCGAATCGGACCGGCTCTATGCCGGCTACCTGCGCGAGGCCTTGCTGCTGTCGCTGGCCGGGCTGCTGGCGATCATCGCCCTGCTGGCGGTGGCGCTGCACTCGCCGCGGCGAGTGCTGGCCACGGTGCTGCCGTTGGCCGCCGCGGCGGTGGTGGTGCTGGGCGGGCTGGCGGCGCTGGGCCAGCCGCTGACGCTGCTGCACCTGGTGGGCCTGTTGCTGCTGGCCGCGGTCGGCTCCAACTACGCACTATTCTTTAATGGCCCGGCAGCGGACGGCCGGGTGGCCGGCGCTTCACCGCACACGCTGGTGTCGCTGCTGCTGGCCAACATGACCACGGTTGCCGCGTTCGGCCTGCTGGCGCTGTCGAGCCTGCCGCTGCTGCAGGCGTTTGGCCTGACCGTCGGTCCCGGCGCCGTGCTGGCGCTGTGGTTTTCGGCCATCCTTGCGCCCGCCGCAGCACCGGGGAAGGCCGGGAGCGCAACATGAAACCGCTATCCGCACCGGGCGTTGCCTTGCCCGAAGCTTGCCCCAGCCGACCATGGCGGCCCAGCCCCATGCTCTATGGCGCCGCCGCCGTCCATGTGGGTGCCATCGGCGCGATGCTCGCTTACCCGCAGAGCCTGGGCTGGGCCCTGGGTAGCATCGGCGCAACCCATGCGGCAATGTGCGCCGCCGGCCTGTGGCCGCGCAGTACCTGGCTCGGCCCCAACCTGCTGCGCTTGCCGCCATCGGCCGAAGGCTGCGTGGCGCTGACCTTCGACGACGGCCCCAACCCGGCGTTGACGCCGCGAGTACTCGACCTGCTCGACCAGCACGGCGCCAGCGCGACGTTCTTCTGCATCGGCCAGCGCGCCGCGGCGCATCCCGACCTGGTGCGCGAGATCGTGCGCCGCGGCCACGCGGTGGAGAACCACAGCATGTTCCACCGGCTGTACTTTTCCACGTTCGGGCCCGGCCGCATGCAGCGCGATATCGCCGCCGCGCAGCAGGTGCTGGCGGATATCACCGGCCAGGCGCCGCGCTTCTTCCGCGCCCCGGCGGGGCTGCGCAATCCCTTCCTGGAACCGGTGCTGTGCCGGCTCGGGCTGCAACTGGCGGCCTGGACCCGGCGCGGCTTCGATACCCGCAGCGGCAACAACGCCGCGCGCGTGGCGCGGCGCCTTGCCGGCGGGCTGGCCGCGCGCGACATCCTGCTGCTGCATGACGGCAACCCCGGCCTGGACCCTGCCGGCCACCCCCACTGCACCACCGTGCTGCCGGGCCTGCTTGCCGCCATCGACCGTGCCGGACTGCGCTGCGTGACGCTGCGCGCCGCGGTGCCGCCGGCCTGAGTCCGGCGCCTTGTTACAATTGGCGCTGCTTTCCGAGAATCCTTCCATTCGCCCCATCCAAGCCGTGTCCCCGCTCCTGTTCTCGCATTTCACGGCCACCAGCTGCCTTGGCGCCGGCACCGACGCCACGCTGGCGGCGCTGCGCGCGCAGCGCGGCGGCCTGGCGCCCTGCCGCTTCGGCGACGTCGCGCTCGACACCTACGTCGGCGAAGTGGCCGGCCTCGACGCCGTCACGCTGCCGGCCGGCCTGGCCGAATTCGACTGCCGCAACAACCGGCTGGCGCTGCTGGCCCTGGAGCAGGATGACTTTGCCACACGGGTGCGCGAGGCAGCGGCACGCTACGGCAGCCACCGCATCGGTGTCTTTCTCGGCACCAGCACCGCGGGCGTGCTGCAGACGGAACTGGGCTACCGCCAGCGCGATCCGGCCAGCGGCGCGCTGCCACCGGGCTTCCACTACGGCGGCACGCACAACCCCTATTCGCTGCCGGCGTTGCTGCGGCAGCATCTGGGCCTGTCGGGGCCTGCGGCGGCAGTGTCGTCGGCGTGCTCGTCGGGCGCCAAGGTGTTCAGCTCGGCGCGGCGCCTGCTGGAGGCCGGGCTGATCGATGCGGCCGTGGTCGGCGGCGTCGACTCGCTGTGCCACACCACGCTGTACGGCTTCAATGCGCTGGAGTTGTTGTCGCGCCAGCCGTGCCGCCCCTACGACGTGGCGCGCAACGGCATCTCGATCGGCGAAGGCGCGGTGTTCGGCCTGCTTGAACGCGTGACCGGCACGGTGGCGGACGATGCCATCCTGCTCGCAGGCATCGGCGAATCGAGCGACGCCCACCATATGTCGACGCCACACCCGGAAGGGCTCGGCGCGCGCATGGCGATGGCGCAGGCGCTGGCCGGCGGGGGCATCGCGCCGGCGCAGGTGGGCTACGTCAACCTGCACGGCACCGCCACGCGCAGCAACGACGCCGCCGAAGCCCTGGCCATGGCCGCGGTACTGCCCGGCACGCCGTGCAGCTCGACCAAGGGCGCCACCGGCCATGCGCTCGGCGCGGCCGGCGCGCTCGAGGCGGTGATCTCCGCGCTGGCGCTGCGCCACGGCCTGGTGCCGGCCGGCATCAATACCACGCAGGTAGACCCCGCGCTCGACGTGAACTACCAGCTCGCCAACCGGGACGCGCCGTTGGGCTACGCGATGAGCAATGCGTTCGGCTTCGGCGGATCCAACTGCAGCCTGCTGTTCGCCCGTGCGGACGCGGTTGCTCACTGAGCCAGCGCCATGCCGCAGCCTGTCTATATCGAAAGCATTGGCCTGCTCGGCCCCGGGCTGAGCAGCTGGCAGCAAGCCAGCGCCGTGCTCGCGGGGCGCATGCCCTATGCGTACGCGGCCACCGAGCTGCCGCTGCCCGCGGGCCTGCCCCCGGCCGAGCGCCGCCGCACCGGCCCCACCGTCCGGCTGGCGCTGGGCGTGGGCCAGCAGGCGGTGGCGGCCAGTGGCTACGATGCCGCGCAACTGCCGACGATCTTTACCTCGTCCAGCAGCGATGGCCACAACTTCCACGCCATCTGCGAAGGGCTGGCACAGCCTGAGCCGCTGATGTCGCCCACCCGCTTTCACAACTCGGTGCACAACGCGACCGCCGGCTACTGGTCGATCGCCGCCGGCGCAATGCGCGCCTCGAACGTGCTGTGCGCGATGGACGGCAGCTTTGGCGCCGGGCTGCTGGAAGGCGTGCTGCAGGTTGGCGCCGATGCGGAGCCCTGCCTGCTGATCGCTTATGACACCGGCTACCCGGAGCCGCTGCACAGTTGCCGGACGATTCCCGATCCGTTTGGCGTGGCCCTGCTGCTCACGCCACGACCGACCCCGCGCTCGCTGGCGCGCATCGCGGTGGCGCTGACGCAGGCGTCCGCCACCGCAATGCCGGACGCCGCGCTGGAAGCGCTGCGCAACTCGGCCCCTGCCGCGCGCGCGCTGCCGCTGCTGGCGGCCATTGCCCGCGGCGAGACCGGCACGGTGGTACTGGATTATCTGGACACGCTGCGGATCGAAGCCGACGTAGCCAGCCCGGGCAGCCAGGCCCATGCCTGAATGGATCAGGGACCGCGCATGGATCGCGGCGCGCATTCCGCATCAGGGCAGCATGTGCCTGCTCGACGGCGTGGTGGCATGGGATGCGGCATCGATCCGCTGCACGGCAGCGAGCCACACGCACCCGGATAATCCGTTGCGCGCGCAGGGCCGGCTGGCGGCAGTGTGCGGCATTGAATATGCCGCCCAGGCGATGGCCGTGCATGGCGCCCTGCTGGCCGAGACCGCGCCGGGTTGCGGCGCGCAGCAGCGCCCGCGAACGGGCTATCTTGCCAGCGTGCGCAGGCTGGTATTGCAGGTGGAGCGGCTCGACGACATCCCGGCGCCGCTGGAGGTTACGGCAGAACGCATCAGCGGCGAGGGTGCGACCGTGCTCTACGCTTTTGCCGTCAGCGCCGCGGGACGTACGCTGCTATCAGGCCGCGCGGCGGTCATCCTGGATGCTGCCGTGCTTGGCGATCACACCAACTGAAGCGCCCCGGCGCCCTTGCCTTAGCGCGCCGGCAGGATCTTGCCGGACACCGTACCGAAGCCGACGCGATAGCCGTCGCCCTGGCAGTAACCGGTCATGATCACCTCGTCGCCATCCTGCAGGAAGCCGCGCTGGCTGCCATCGGCCAGCGTCAGCGGCTCGGCGCCGTTGCGGGTCAGTTCCAGCAGGCTGCCGTAAGAGTCCGGCGTGGTGCCGCTGATCGTGCCCGAGCCCATCAGGTCGCCCACGCGCACGTTGCAGCCCGACACGGTGTGGTGCGCCAGCTGCTGCGCCATGGTCCAGTACATCGCCTTGAAGTTGGTGCGGCAGATGGTGCTGGGGGCCGCTGCGCCATCGGGCTGCAGCGCGACTTCCAGCGCGATGTCGTAGGCGTTCTTGTCCTGCTGCCGCAGGTAGGCCAGCGGCTCGGGCGATTGCGCGGGATTGTCGCGGCGGAACGGCTCGAGCGCCTCCATGGTGACCACCCACGGCGAGATCGAGGTGCCGAAGCCCTTGCTGTTGAACGGCCCCAGCGGCACGTATTCCCATTGCTGGATATCGCGCGCGCTCCAGTCGTTCAGCAGCACCATGCCGAACATATGCGCCGGCGCGTCGGCGGTGCTGACGGGCTCGCCCAGGGCCGAGGCCTTGCCGACGATAAAGCCCATCTCCAGCTCGAAATCCAGCTTGCGGCAGGCGCTGAAGACCGGGCGGGCCTCGTTGGGCAGCTTGATCTGGCCATTGGGGCGGTGCAGCGGCGTGCCGCTCACCACCACCGAGCTGGCGCGGCCGTTGTAGCCGATGGGAATTTCCAGCCAGTTCGGCAGCAGCGCATTGTCCGGATCGCGGAACATGCGGCCGACGTTGGTGGCATGCTCCTTCGACGAATAGAAGTCCGTGTAGCCCGGGATTTCAACCGGCAGGTGCAGTGTTGCGGCCGACATCGGCACCAGCGCCTGCTGGCGCAAGGCGGCGTTGTCGCGCAAGCCCGCGTCCGCACCGGACAGCAGCGCCGTCAGGCGCCGGCGCGTCTCGCTCCAGACCGGCTGGCCCAGCGCGATGAAGCGGTTCAGGCTGGCCGCGGCAAAGGTGCCCCGGACCGCTTCAGGCAGCAGGCCCGCCTGGTCCAGTGCGGCCAGGTCCACGACCTGGTCGCCGATGGCCACGCCGACACGCGGCGTCTGGCCCTTGGTGGAAAACACGCCGTAGGGCAGGTTTTGCAGCGGAAAATGGCTCTTGCCGTCGTTGGCGCTGTCGATCCAGCTGGTTTGGGGGGCGGTCATCGGTTGCTCCGGAAAATTTGGCCGGCACGAGTGGCGTGCGGGCTTGTGTTGCTGCCCGGCGTCTGCCCCGTCTCACGTTCTTCCCGGCACAGGGTAAGAACAACGGCGGGATGGCAGACGCCAGCGCTTTAGCGGACGTTCGGGTTGAAATGCTTCTTCAGGCCCTGCCAGCAGGTGTAGTACTCCTGCTGCAGCGAGGCCGATTGCGCGGCGTACGGCGTCGGGCGGATCACGCCCGGCGTTTCGAACATGAACGCCATGGTGTTCTCGATGTGGTGCGGCGTCGAGGTGTCGGCGACGCTGGCCTTCTCGAAAGTCTCCGCATCCGGGCCGTGGCCGCTCATGCAGTTGTGCAGGCTGGCGCCGCCGGGCGCGAAGCCTTCGGCCTTGGCGTCATAGACGCCGGCGATCAGGCCCATGAATTCGCTGGCGATATTGCGGTGGAACCAGGGCGGGCGGAACGAGTCCTGCATGGCCAGCCAGCGCGGCCCGAAGATGACGAAGTCGATGGTGTCGACGCCCGGCGTATCCGACGGCGACTGCAGCACCAGGAAGATCGACGGATCCGGATGGTCGAAGCTGATCGAGCCGATGGTGTTGAAGCGGCGCAGGTCGTACTTGTACGGCGCGTAGTTGCCATGCCACGCCACCACGTCCAGCGGCGAGTGGCCGATGTCGGCGCGCCACAGGTTGCCCTGGAACTTGGCCACCAGTTCGAACGCGCCTTCGCGGTCCTCGTAGCTCGCCACCGGCGACAGGAAGTCACGCGGGTTGGCCAGCCCGTTCGAGCCGATCACGCCCAGGTCAGGCAGCCGGAACAGCGCGCCGTAGTTCTCGCAGATATAGCCGCGCGCCTCGCCATCGGGCAGCTCCACGCGGAAGCGCACGCCGCGCGGAATCACCACGATCTCGTGCGGCTCGACTTCCAGGCGGCCAAGCTCGGTCACCATCAGCAGCCTTCCCTGCTGCGGCACGATCAGCATCTCGCCGTCGGCGTTGTAGAAAAAACGGTCCTGCATCGACCGGTTGGCCAGGTACAGATGGATGCCGCAGCCGGTCATGGCTTCCGGGCCGCCATTGCCCGCCATGGTGACGATGCCGTCGATAAAGTCGGTTGGCACCGATGGCATCGCCGGCGGGCTCCAGCGCATCTGGTTCGGTGACGGCGGCACCTGGTCGAAGCGGCTCAGGAAACGCGACTGTTCGATATGGGTGAACGGCTGGTGCATCGCCGCCGGGCGGATGCGGTACAGCCACGCGCGGCGGTTGTGCGCGCGCGGCGCGGTGAACGCCGTGCCCGACAACTGCTCCGCATACAGGCCGTAGGGCGCCCGTTGGGGCGAGTTCCGGCCCACCGGCAGTGCGCCGGGCAGTGCCTCGGTGGCAAATTCGTTGGCGAAGCCGGACATATAGCCGTGCTCGGCAAGCTGGGTATGCGTGAGGTCCATGGTGTGGTCTTCGTCTCCGGGTGGTCCATCAGCGCAGCGCTGGCCGCACCGCGCATGAATTACGTATTGTGCAATGAATTTACCATATCGTAATGATCGAAACTGGACGTGTCAAACCGCGCGTGCGCGCGAGCAGCATGCGATGCGCTTGCAGTGGCAGGTAGCGAACCGGGAAATGGGAAGGATGCCGCTGGCGAATGCGCCGGGCGTGGCAAAAGGCAGAAAGGCGGAAAAGCGCCGGCTCAGGCAGGCGGGCCTGCGGCGTCATGGCTGTTCCGGGCCGAAAACGGCGCTCCGGACAAATGTGGCCCGGCGCGCGCCGAAGGGCACGCGCCGGTTGCCGAGGGTGGCCTGGAGCCCAGCTGCCATACCGGCCCTGCAAAGCATAGGACCGGGCAGGCAGAAGGCGAATCAGACCGGTTTGTGACCCTCGCCGGTGCCGGGGCCGAAGCTGCCGCCGGATGCCGGTGTCGAGGCCGGCGCCGGCGCGCTGCCGGCGGGCTGGCCGGCCATTGAGGCAGCAGTCACGCCGCCGTTGCGGCTGGCTATGAATGCGTTGACGTCGGCGGCAAGGTGCTGCGGCGCCAGCACGACTTCCAGGCCCAGCGCCTCGCAGGCGGCCAGGAAGGTCGACATGCGGGGGTCGGCCTGGCCGGATTCTGCCCGCAGGTAGGCTTCCCGGGAAATACCCGCCTTGCGGGCGACGTCCTCCTGCTTGAGCTTGCGCGCGCGGCGCAGCGCCCGCAATTGCCGGAACGGTTCGCTAGCGCCTCGTGGCACGGCTGTACTGTTCATGTCGGTCTCCAGTCACCAATGAAAAAAAGTGCGCGGACGTGCATTCGAGTATAGAGCACGCAAAGCGTTCCGTATGTAACCGCCGAAACACTTTGTGCAGATTTCTTGCTTGCCCGTCATCTTGCGCCGGCATCCGCCGGAAGTCGCCCATCCAGGCGTCGGAAAGTGCCCAACGTGTTCGCGCTGCCTTGACAGTAACGGGGCCCCTCAGTTTGCGTTGACGTCACATGCATAGCTGTATGACGTTATGGCCTCGCGAGCACAACAACGCAAGTTCGGGCAACTACCATGCATCCGGTTTCGTTGACAAACCGACCGGTCGTGCT
The DNA here is from genome assembly GCF_050271075.1 of Cupriavidus sp. H39. Taxonomy (NCBI): domain Bacteria; kingdom Pseudomonadati; phylum Pseudomonadota; class Betaproteobacteria; order Burkholderiales; family Burkholderiaceae; genus Cupriavidus; species Cupriavidus sp. H39. The sequence continues at coordinate 1,552,193 of NZ_CP189846.1, read as the reverse complement.
ATTCTTCGCTGCATGCAGAAAGGACAACTCACCCGCAAGGCCATCATCGAGCAGGCGCTGGACGCGGCCGCCAAGGTTGGCTTCGAACAGTTGTCGCTGGCCACGCTGGCGGCCGACACCAATATGTCCAAGAGCGGCCTGTATGCGCACTTCAAGTCCAAGGAGATGCTGCAGCAGGCGGTGCTGGACCTGGCGGTAGAGCGCTTTGGCGAGATTGTGATCCGGCCGGCGATGCGCCAGCCGCGCGGCATGCCGCGATTGCAGGCGCTGTTCGAAGGCTACCTGGAATGGCTGGGCGGCACGGTGACGCAGGGACGGTGCCTTTTCACGGCGCTGGGGCAGGAATACCGCGACCGGCCGGGCTCGATCCGCGACCTGGTGGTGCAGTCGTTAAAGGACTGGCACAGCACCATCGCGCGCGTTTTCGGGGACGCCATCGAAGAAGGCCAGTTCGGGCCGCACGTCGATCCGCGCCAGTTCGCCTTCGAGCTTTCGGGCATCGGCATGGCCTTCCAGCAGTCATTCAAGCTGCTGGGCCGGCAGGATGCTGAAACGATGGCACGGCTCGCCTTTACGGCATTGGTCGAGCGCGCCGCGGCAGGTGCGGCCCATCCCGCCAGGACATGAAATCGGCGCCGGCGCTACCGCGCCGGCGGGCAGCAAACCGCTCCGGCGGGCTTTTTTTGCACTTAGAAAAGCACGACTGGTCGGTCTTTTAAAAGCGCGGGACGCCTCCGGCCACCCCGGTTCCGATGACGCCGCGCAATCCAGAATCCAATGGAGGTGCAGGTCGTGACGCAAGCAGTCTCTTCTCCTTCCCCGGTTTCCCGGTCGCCCGCAGTTGCAGCCGCGGCAGTGCGCCCCACCGATGCGTCGCCCCCTGCCAGCCGCGGCGGCACCTTCGAGCGCGCCATGATGGGCTTGCAGCGCTTGCGCTGGCAAGCCGGCAGCGTGCTGATGCCCGCGGCAGCGGCACGCACGCTCGAGCGCATCTGGTTCCGCCCGCCGCGGGCGGTGGTCACTTCCGCGGCACGCCACGCGCTGGACCGCGCGCGCGCCGACTGGGCCCTGGTCACCGGCCATGGCCCCAGCCGGCGCGTGCGGGTCTACCGCTGGGGCAGTGCCGGGCCGGTGGTACTGCTCGCGCATGGATGGGGCGGCCATGCCGGCCAGTGGCATGCGGTGATCGACGGCCTGCTGGCAGCGGGCATGCGGGTGGTAGCCTTCGATGCGCTGTCGCATGGGGCGTCCGATGCGGGCGCGCGCGGCGCCGCGCAGACTTCCGTGCTGGAGATGTCGCGCTCGCTGCTGGCGGCCGCGTGGCATGCCGGCCCGGTTCATGCCGTGGTGGCCCATTCGCTTGGCGGCGCGGCTGCCGCGCTGGCGTTGCGCGAAGGCCTGCCGGCACGCGCCGCGGTGCTGGTTGGCGCGCCCGCCGACATGCGCGCGGCGTGCGCGGCGCTGGCGTGGCAACTGGGCGCGTCACCGGCCGTGCTCGGACGCATGCAACGCCACAGCGAGCGCTGGCTGGGCATGCCATGGTCGGCCTTCAATGTGCCGGACCTGGGCCGCACCCGCCCGGTGCCGCCGACGCTGGTCATCCATGACCGCGACGACAAGGAAGTGCGCTGGGAAGACGGCGCGGCCATCGCCGGCGCCTGGCCGGGCGCGCGGCTGGAGACCACCACGGGCCTGGGCCATCGCCGCATCCTGCGCGATCCCGCCGTGATCCAGCGCATCGCCGGATTCATCCGGCCGCCCTCCGAGCCGCGCCAGAGACCCGTACCGGCCGGCCTGGCGGCCATGGCCTGAGCCAGGAGACCGCCATGTATCTGGTAAGCAACGATATGACTGCCACCCTGCCCGCCCGCAGTTCGTTGCGGCTCGTGGCCGGGCCTGGCGAGCAGGTTGCGGTGCGCTGCACCGCAGGCGAACTGTGGCTGATCCGCGATGGCGATCCCAAGGACACGGCGCTGACGCCGAGCGAGTGCATCACGTTGGCCGATACCGGCCATATCGAGCTATATGCGATCACCGCCGCCGCCCTGCATGTCACGCGCTGCAAGCCCGCGTGCGCTGCCACCGGCGCCGCCTGGCGGCGCCGGCTTTGGCGCTGGCTGGCCGCGCGCAGCCACGGCTTTGGCGACGCAGGCCGCTAGACGCGGGCCGCTGACAGGCCGCCGTTGCCACCGCCCGTCGCCCTCACGGACCACACCCTGCAGGCTTGCCGCCGCCGGCGTACGCCGACAAGTTTGCGTCATGGCGGTTAATTGCGCAATTAGACCGCGGACGCGCCGTGCCGTACCGGCGCGCCCCGCGTCGATGCAGTGTCAGGCCGCGTCCTCCAGCAGCATCTCGCGCAGCCGGAACTTCTGGACCTTGCCGGCGGGCGTGGCCGGCAGCGCCTGCCGTACCACCAGTTTCTCGGGGATGTACTGCAGCGCCATCTTCTGCTGCCTGAGCCAGTCCACCATGGCATCCATGTCGAAGGACTGCCCCGGCATGGGCACGACGAAGGCGCACGCGCGCTCGCCCAGCCGCGCATCGGGATAGGCCACGATCGCCACTTGCGCCACCGCGGGGTGCCGGTACAGCAGGGTCTCGACCTCGAGCACGGGTATGTTCTCGCCGCCGCGGATGATCACGTCCTTGCTGCGGCCGGCGATGCGCAAATACCCCCTTGCATCGCACCGCGCCAGGTCACCGGTGTCGAACCAGCCGCCGGCATCAGTGCCGTTCAGATGCGGGCGCTTCAGGTAGCCGCCGAAATTGGAGCAGGCGCGCACCAGCAGCCGGCCGGTCGCGCCCACCGGCACGTCCTCGTCGGCACCGTCGACGATGCGGATTTCAACCCCGGGCAGCGGGCAGCCGTCGGTGGTCGACGCGCGTTCGTCGCCGTCCTCCGGCAGCGTCGTGGTGACGGCGCCGTTCTCGGTCATGCCCCAGGCCGATACGATCTTCGCGCCCAGCGCCTGACGTGCCTGCTCGACCAGCGCGCCCGGAATCGGCGCGCCCGCGCACAGAAAAATGCGCAGGCTGGGCAGGGGCGCGCCGGCCTCTGCCACTACGCGCGCCAGGTCGGTGAGGAAAGGCGTGGAACCCATGGTAAAGGTCACGCCCTCGTCGCGGATCAGCGCCGCTGCGCGCGCGGGGTCCCAGATATCCTGCAGCACCGCATGCGCGCCCAGCACCACCGGCATCAGCAGGCCATACATGAAGCCGGTCTGGTGCGCCATCGGCGAAGCCATCAGCACTACGTCGTCGCCGCCGAGATGCAGCCGGCCGGCATAGGCGACGATATTGGAGAACAGCGTGTTGGCGGTATGCATCACGCCCTTGGGCTCGCCGGTAGTGCCGGAGGTGTAGATCAGCTGCGTGACGTCATCCGGGCCCGGTCGGCTGCGCCGCAGGATGGTGCCGGCATCGGGCGCCTCTTCCCAGGATGGCCCGCTGAGCAGCGCCTCGAAGCTGTCGTCGCCATCGCCATCCGCCACGACGATATGCCGCAGCGCCGGCAACGCATCGCGCAAACCCTGCAGCATCCGCGCATGGCGAAAACCGCGGAACACTTCGGGCACCACCACCACCTTGCTTTGCGCGTGCGCCAGCATGAACGACAGCTCGCGCTCGCGGAAGATCGGCATCACCGGGTTCAGCACCGCGCCCAGGCGAGCGCAGGCCAGATACAGCACGCTCAGGTGCCAGCCGTTGGGCAGCTGGCACGAGACCACGTCGCCGGCAACGATGCCGAGGCGGGCGAGGCCCACCGCCACGCGGTCGGCCATGCGCGCCAGCTGCTGCCAGGAGAAGCGCGCCACATGCTGGCGCTCGATGCTGAGCGCCGTCAGCGCGGGCGCGTCGGGCCGGTCCCGCACGCATGCGGCAAGATAATCATTGATAGTACGGTCATGCCAGTGCCCGGCGGCAATGCTGGCGGCACGGCGCGGCGCGATCAGTACGGCGTCGAAATCCATGGCGGTCTCCTCGTTGTTGTGTGCTGCCAGCCATTGAGGCGGCTCGCGTCAGGCCGGTACCGCCTCGCGCCCCGCGCGCGTGCGCGCGATGATGGTCTTCATGATCTGCGCGGTGCCGTCGCCGATCTGGAAACCCAGCACGTCGCGCAGGCGCTGCTCCATCACGCCGCGGTCGTAGCCGCCGTGGCCGAACGACAGCAGGCACTGGTGCACCACGTCATACGCCAGCCTGGGCGCCCACCACTTGCACATCGCGGCTTCGGCGGTATGCGGCAGGCCGCGGTCCTTCAGCCACAGCGTCTGCAAACACAGCAGGCGCGCGCCCTGCACCTGGGTCTCGAAGTCGGCCAGCGGGTGCGACACGCCCTGGAACGCTGACAGCGGCTTGCCGAAGGCCTGGCGCTCGGCCACGTAGGCCCAGGTCTCGTCCAGCGCCACCTGCGCCACCGCCAGCACCTGCAAGCCAATCAGCGCGCGCGAGAAATCGAAGCCCTGCATCACCTGCACGAAGCCCCCGCCTTCCTTGCCGAGCAGATGGCTTGCCGGCACGCGCACGTTCTCGAAGAAGATCGAGCCGCGCCCGATGGCACGCTGGCCATGGCAGTCGAAGCGGTTGCGCGTGATGCCCGGCAGGTCCATCGGCACCAGCAGCGCCGAGACGCCGCGCGCCCCCGCCTCGACCGCGCCGCTGCGCGCGAACACCACCGCGGCATCGGCCTGGTCGGCGGCGGAGATCGAAGTCTTCTCGCCATTGAGCACGTAGTCGTCGCCATCGCGCTCCATGCGCAGGCGCAGGCTGGCCGCGTCCGAGCCGCCGCGCGGCTCGGTCAGGGCGATCGCCAGCAGCGCTTCGCCGCGCGCCAGGCGCTGCAGCCACGGGCCGGCGATCTCCGGCAGGGCATGGTGCGCCAGGATCTGCCCGTTCAGCGAAGCGAGCAGGTTGATATACGACAGGCTCAGGTCGGCGCGCGCCACCGCTTCGTGGATCACGCCGGCCGCCAGCGAGCCCAGGCCCTGCCCGCCATACTGTTCCGGCAACTCGGGCGCGATAAAGCCCATTTCGCCCATCTCGCGCATCAGCGCGCGGTCCAGCACGCGGGTACGGTCGCGCTCCAGGTAGCCGGGCGCGACGCGGGCGTCGGCAAAACGGCGGGCATGTTCGGCCAGCGCCGTCAGGTCTTCGTCAAGGTAGGGATTCATGGCCGCCTCCGCTCACTTCGCGAACTTCCGGAAATCCGGCTTGCGCTTTTCCTGGAAGGCGCGCACGCCCTCGCGCGACTCCTCGGTGTCGTAGTAGAGCTTGAGCGCGTACATGCCCATGCCGGCGATGCCGCCCTGGTGCGCGGTGTCCATGTTGAACGAGCGCTTGGCGATGGCGATGGCGGTCGGGCTCTTCTCCAGGATCTCGTCGCACCACTTCTGCACTTCGGCGTCGAGCTGCTCGTGCGGCACCACGGCATTGACCAGCCCCATCGCCAGCGCCTCGGCGGCGGGATAGCGGCGGCACAGGTACCAGATCTCGCGCGCCTTCTTCTCGCCAACCACGCGCGCGAGGAAGGCGGTGCCGTAGCCCGGGTCGACCGAGCCGACCCGCGGGCCGACCTGGCCGAACACGGCCTTGTCCGAAGCGATGGTGAAATCGCAGATCGTGCACAGCACGTTGCCGCCGCCGATGGCATAGCCCTGCACGCGCGCGATCACCGGCTTGGGCACGTCACGGATGGCGTTATGCAGCTCTTCCATGGGCAGGCCGATGGTGCCGCGGCCGTCGTACTGGCCTTCGTGCGCGGACTGGTCGCCACCGGTGCAAAAAGCCTTGTCGCCGGCGCCGGCCAGCACGATGGCGCCGATCTCGCGGTCGTAGCCGGCGCGGTTGATGGCGTGGATCAGTTCGTCGCAGGTACGGCCGCGGAAGGCGTTCATCTTTTCCGGGCGGTTGATGATGATCCAGGCCGCGCCGTTGCGCACTTCATAGCGGATGTCTTCGTATTGCATGGTCGTCTCCAAGGTGTGATTGGCTTGCGCTCAGCCGTGCATGGTCAGGCCGCCCGACACGCTCAGCACTTGTCCGGTAATGAATGCCGCATCGTCGCCGGCGAAGAACAGCACCGCGCCGGGCAGGTCATCGGGCTGGCCAATGCGGCCCAGCGGGATCGAGCGGGTGAAGGCTTCCACCAGCTTGTCGGGGTTGCCCGCGCCCTGCTTGTAGTCTTCGAACAGCGCGGTCTCGGTCGGCCCCGGGCACACCACGTTCACGGTGATGCCGTGGCGCGCATGCTCGCGCGCGATGGTCTTGGAGAACGACACCAGCCCGCCCTTGCACGCGGCGTACACCGCTTCGCCGGAAGAACCAACGCGTGCGGCGTCGGAGGCAATATTGACGATGCGCCCGCGCTTGCGGCTGACCATGCCCGGCAGCACCGCGTGGTGCATATGCAGCGCGCCGGTCAGGTTGATGGCGATAAGCCGCTCCCACTGCGCCGGCTCGGTCTTGACGAAGGGACGGAACACGTCCCAGCCGGCGTTGTTGACCAGCACGTCGATCGGGCCCAGCTGCTGCTCCACCGCTGCCACCGCCGCGTCGACGCTGGCGCGATCGGTAATGTCGCAGCGCACGGACAGGGCGCGGCCGCCGCCATCGCGGATCTGCGCCGCCACGCGTTCGCCCGCCTCCGGGTTCAGGTCGAGCACGCCCACCGCTGCACCGGCGCCCGCAAAGCGCAAACAGGTTGCGCCGCCGATACCGCCACCACCGCCGGTCACGATGACCGTCTTGCCTTCGAGTCCTTGCACAGCCGTTCTCCTTCGAGGGTTCCGGTGCTATCGTGCCGGCGGTGCCGCCGCCACAAGCCCCGTCAATTACGTAAATATGTTGACGTATAATAGGTTCGACCGATGCCGCGCGCAAGGCGTCAATCTTTGGAAATGACTATGGTTAACCCCGACCAGGGAGGCGAACTCCCGACAAACGCCCGCATGGAACTGGCCAACCGGCTGTTCTTTCGCCTGTACCAATGCGCAAACATGTTGCATAAAACTGGGTCGCGCGCCGTCGAGGCGGAAGGCCTGACGACGCAGCAGTGGGCCGTGCTGGGCGCCCTCTCCCGCCCGGAAGCCGCCGCCGGCATGAGCGTCGGCGACCTGGCGCGCTACCTGTTGGTGAGCCGCCAGAACCTGTCCGGGCTGGTCAGCAGGATGGAACGGGACGGTCACTTGACGCTGGCGCCGGACGGGCGTGATCGCCGCTCGCGGCTGGTGCGGATGAGCGCGACCGGCCGCGAGGTATGGCTGCACCAGGCGCAGCCGAAGATCCGCCAGTATTACGAGCAGGCGCTGGACGGGTTCTCGACCAACGACCTGACGCATACGCTGCATTACCTGCTGAAACTGCTGGATAACATGCGCGCGCTGGATACGCCGGAGGGCGGCGACAGCGGCCCGGCGCAGGACTGAGGCGGGCCGCTGTTTCAGGGCTGATACACATGGCACCGGCCGGCATGGCCCGGCGCTGCAGCATCTCTCGCTCTGCGGCGCGCCACGGCGGCTGGCGCGCGAAATGCTTCAGTATGGGGTTGCTCAGAGCCCCCGGCGCCGCGCCGCGAAGTCCTGAACCACTGCCCCGGCTTGCTGCGACGGGTCGCCGCGCGCAACCGGGACGGCGTTCGATCGATCCTTTACCGGAGATCCCGCCATGACCCGCTATATCGTGCTAGCCACCTTCACCGACCAGGGCATCCGCGCCGTCAAGGACACCGCCAAGCGCGCCGTCGCGGTGCGCGAAATGGGCGCACGCTTCGGGGTGCAGATGAAAGACATCTACTGGACCCTGGGCAAATACGACATCGTGCTGACCGTCGAGGCCCAGGATGACGCCAGCATGACCGCGTTCGGCCTGGCGGTCGGCGCGCTTGGCAACGTGCGCACGCAAACGCTGCGGGCGTTCAATGCCGACGAAATGCAGGCGATTATCGACAAGATGAGTTGAACCGGCTTTGCGCCGTCCCTGTCATAAGCACGCCCGTCATGGTTCCTGGCGGGCGTGGTCGTTTCTGGCTGCTGTGATGCTTCCTGATTTCCGACGGTCTTGTCAGACGACGCCCGATATCTCGCCGGCGCGCCGAAGTCGACACTCAGACTGCCAACTTCGGGAGAGCGCCATGCCAGGCAAGAATATCCATGTCGTGCCCACCTATAACGGCTGGGCGGTCGAAGCGGAAGGACGCTCCGGCAACCAGCAGCGATTCACCTCAATGGCTCATGCGATTGCCACCGGCAGGGAGAAGGCCAGGCGCGCCAAGGTTGAATTGCTGATCCACGGCAGAGACCATCAGATCCTGGAGCGAAACGCCTTTGGAAACGCTCCGGGCGACCTCGACGGGTAGTTGCAGGGGTACCATCGGCATCGTTGCTTCGGCGAACCTGAAAAATACGATGCGCAATCTGAAAGGTTTTTACATCCTCCTGGTCGCTGTCACCATTGCGTTCATCTGGATACTGCTGCCCTTCTACAGCGCGATTCTCTGGGGCACCATACTGGCTATCCTTTTTCATCCGATGCACCGCAAGCTGACGGTGCGATTTGGCAACCGGGAAAATCTCGCCGCGCTGGCAACGCTGCTGGTCTGCGTGCTGATGGCCATTGTTCCGGTGTTCCTGATGATTGCCACACTCGCGCAGGAAGCGGCCTTTGCCTACCACCAGATCAAGACCGGCAAATGGGACTTCGGTCAATACTTCCAGACCGCCGTACAGGCCCTGCCGGCTTCCGTCGCGGCCTGGCTGAATGAAATCGGGTTGGCCGACGTAGCGGGGTTGCAAGCGAAACTGACCGAAGGTGCCGCCCGCATCAGTCAGTTCATGGCGGCCCAGGCTGTCATCATTGGCCAGAACACGCTGCAGTTCGCCGTCGGCATCGGCATCATGCTTTATCTGGTGTTCTTCCTGCTGCGCGATGGTGCGGTCATTTCCCATCGCTTGCGCGAGGCCATACCGCTGACCGACGCGCACACCCGCCGGCTGGTCGGCCGGTTCACCACCGTAGTCCGCGCCACGGTCAAGGGCAACGTCGTCGTGGCGGCGGTTCAGGGCATTCTGGGCGGCCTGGCTTTTCTGCTGCTGGGCATCAACGGGGCGTTGCTGTGGGGCACCCTGATGGCGTTTCTATCCCTGCTGCCAGCCGTTGGCGCTGCGCTGGTCTGGGGTCCCGCCGCGGTGTATTTCCTGCTGGCAGGCCCGGCCTGGAAAGGCATCGCGCTGATTGCCATCGGCACCCTGGTCATTGGCGCCGTGGACAACCTGCTTCGCCCGGTCCTGATCGGCAAAGACACCAAGCTGCCAGACTGGCTGGTCCTGATATCGACATTGGGCGGCATGTCTGTTTTTGGCATCAACGGCTTTGTGATAGGTCCGCTGATTGCCGCGCTGTTTATGTCCTGCTGGGATATTTCCGTACTCGAGGAGCGGGACGAGACCATGTGACCGGCCCGTGGGCCGCGAAGCTGGGAACCAGGCGGTGTCTCGCCTGCCAGGCGAAACACCACCATGCTTGCGCTCAGACCGCGGGCGCCAGTATCTGTCCACCGCCATAGCTGGACTGCACCGGCACCGGTCCGCCCGCCGTCATCCTGATCGCGCAATATTTGAACTCTGGGATTTTGCCGAACGGGTCCAGCGCCGCGTTGGTCAGCTTGTTGATTGCCGCCTCGTAGTAGCAGAACGGCACGAACACGGCGCCGCGCGGCGTGCCGGCATCGGCGCGCGCATAGAGCGTGACTTCACCGCGCCGCGACGACAGCGTGACTACGCCGCCCGGCGTGCCGCCGAGCGCGTCGAGGTCCAGCGGATGCACCAGCGCCACCGGATCAGGCTCGATCGCGTCCAGCACGCCGGCGCGGCGCGTCATGCTGCCGGTGTGCCAATGCTCGAGCTGGCGGCCGGTGATCAGCACCATCGGGTAGTCGGCATCGGGTCGCTCCGCCGCCGGAATGATGTCGGCCGGCACGAAGCGCCCCCGCCCCGTCGCGGTCGGGAAGCTGTCGACGAAGATCACGGGTTCGCCCGGGTCGCCCTCGGCCTTGCACGGGTAGGTCACGGCGTGCTCGCGTTCCAGCCGCTCCCAGGTCACGCCGCCGATGCTCGGCATGGCCTGGCGCATCTCGTTGAACACGTCCTCCACGCTGTCGTAGTGCCAGTCCAGCCCGAGCCGTGCCGCCATCTGCTGGACGATCCACAGGTCCTGCCGCGCCTGCCCCGGCGGCTCGAGCGCCTGCCGCCCGAGCTGCACCGTGCGGTCGGTGTTGGTGAAGGTGCCAGTCTTTTCGGGGAAGGCCGAGGCCGGCAGCACCACGTCAGCCAGGTAGGCCGTCTCGGTGAGGAAGATGTCCTGCACCACCAGGTGGTCGAGCGACGCCAGCGCCGCGCGCGCATGCTCGGCGTCGGGATCGGACATCGCCGGGTTCTCGCCCATGATGTACATGCCGCGCACCTCGCCGCGCTCGATCGCCTGCATCACCTCGACCACGGTCAGGCCGGGCTGGCGGTCCAGCGGCATGCCCCACAGCGCCTCGAAGCTGGCGATCGCCAGCGGATCATCCACGCGCCGGTAGTCCGGGTACATCATCGGGATCAGGCCGGCGTCGGACGCGCCCTGCACGTTGTTCTGGCCGCGCAGCGGATGCAGGCCGGTGCCGGGACGGCCGATCTGCCCGGTCATCAGCGCCAGCGCGATCAGGCAGCGCGCGTTGTCGGTGCCGTGCACGTGCTGCGACACGCCCATGCCCCACAGGATCATCGAGGCCTTCGAGGTGGCATAGACGCGCGCGACTTCGCGGATGGTCTCGGCGTCGATGCCGCAGACCGGCGCCATCAGCTCGGGACTGTATGCGGCGACGTTGCGCTGCAGTTCGTCGAAGCCGATGGTGCGGCTGTCGATGAAGTCACGGTCGACCAGGCCCTCGTTGACGATCACATGCATCATCGCGTTGAGCAGCGCCACGTCGGCATCGGGCTTGAACTGCAGGAAGCGCCAGGCGAAGCGCGCCAGGTCGGAGCGGCGCGGATCGGCCACGATCAGCCTGGTGCCGTTCTTCACCGCGTTCTTGATCCAGCTGGCCGCGACCGGGTGGTTCACGGTCGGGTTGGCGCCGATCACGATCACCACTTCGGCCTTGTCGACGTCCATCACCGGGTTCGACACCGCCCCCGAGCCGATGCCTTCCAGCAACGCCGCCACCGACGAGGCATGGCACAGCCGTGTGCAATGGTCAACGTTGTTGCTGCCGAAGCCGGTGCGTACCAGCTTCTGGAACAGGTAGGCCTCTTCGTTGCTGCCCTTGGCCGAGCCAAACCCGGCCAGCGCGCGCTTGCCATGCGTGTCGCGGATCTGCGCGAGCTTGCCGCCGGCCAGCGCCAGCGCCTCCTCCCAGGTGGCTTCGCGGAACACGTCCATGACGTGGTCGGGGTCCATGACGAAATCGCCCTGCTTCGGCACCCCGTCGCGCCGCACCAGCGGCACGGTCAGCCGCTGCGGGTGCTGCACGTAGTCGAAGCCATAGCGGCCCTTCACGCACAGCCGCTGGTGGTTGGCGGGGCCGTCGCGGCCCTCGACGAACAGGATGCGGTTGTCCTTGACGTTGTAGGTCAGCTGGCAGCCCACGCCGCAATACGGGCACACCGATTCGACCTGCTTGTCGGGCACGGCGAGGGCTACGTCGCGCGCCGGCATCAGTGCGCCGGTCGGGCACGCCTGCACGCATTCGCCGCAGGCGACGCAGGTAGAGGCGCCCATCGGGTCGTCCATGTCGAACACGATACGGGCCGCGTCGCCGCGCAGCGCCAGCCCGATCACGTCGTTGACCTGCTCGTCGCGGCAGGCGCGCAGGCAGCGGGTGCACTGGATGCAGGCATCCAGGTTGACCGCGATGGCCGGGTGCGACAGGTCGGCCGTGACGCGCTCGCGCGGGGCAAAGCGGGGCTTGCCGACCTCCAGCTTCGCGGCCCACTGGTCCAGTTCGTTGTGGCGCGTGTAGTCGGCTTCCGGCATGTCCGACTGCAGCAGTTCCAGCACCGTGCGCTGGGCCCGGCGGGCGCGCTCGGACTCGGTCTGCACCTGCATGCCGGCGGCCGGGTAGCGGCAGCAGGACGGCGCCAGCACGCGCTCGCCCTGGATCTCGACCATGCAGGCGCGGCAATTGCCGGCCGGCTCCAGGCCGTCCTTGTAGCACAGGTGCGGCACCTCAAAGCCTTCGCGCTGCGCTACCTTGAGCAGGCTTTCGCGGGGCTGCGCGCTCACTTCGCGGCCATTGAGCGTGAAGGTGACGGCGGGCTCCGCGGATTCGACTAGCGCGCGTTCGGCGCGGGTCAGTGCATTCATGTCTGTCTCTCAGGCTCGGGCCATCAGGCCAGTTCGTGCGGGAAGTACTTGATCACGCAGTCGACCGGGTTCGGCGCGGCCTGCCCCAGCCCGCAGATCGATGCATCGCGCATCACCGCGGACAGGTCTTCCAGCGCCGCCAGGTCCCATTTCGGCTGGCGGATCAGGTCGAGCGTCTTGGCCGTGCCGGTGCGGCATGGCGTGCATTGCCCGCATGACTCATGCTTGAAGAAGTGCATCAGGTTGCGCGCCGCCTGCGTGGCACTGTCGTGGTCGGACAAGATCACGATCGCGGCCGAGCCGATAAAGCAGCCGTAGGGCTGCAGCGTGTCGAAGTCCAGCGGGATATTGCCCAGCGACGCCGGCAGGATGCCGCCCGACGCCCCGCCCGGCAGGTAGCCGTAGAACGCATGGCCGTCGAGCATGCCGCCGCAGTATTCGTCGATCAGCTCGCGCACCGTGATCCCGGCCGGAGCCAGGTGCACGCCGGGACGTTTGACCCGGCCCGAGACCGAGAATGAGCGCAGCCCCTTGCGTCCGTTGCGCCCCTGCGCGGCAAACCACTCGGCGCCCTTTTCGATGAGGTCGCGCACCCAGTAGAGGGTTTCGAAGTTGTGCTCCAGCGTCGGCCGGCCGAACAGCCCTACCTGCGCCACATACGGTGGGCGCAGGCGCGGCATGCCGCGCTTGCCTTCGATCGATTCGATCATGGCCGATTCTTCGCCGCAGATATATGCGCCCGCGCCGCGGCGCAGTTCGATGCGCGGCAGGCCGGGGATCGGCGGATCCTGCTGCATCTGCTGCAAGGCTTCAGCCAGCAGCGCGCGGCAGCCGGCGTACTCGTCGCGCAGGTAGATGTAGATCGCCGACACATCGACCACGTGCGCCGCAATCAGCATGCCTTCAAGGAACCGGTGCGGATCGCGTTCCAGGTAGACGCGGTCCTTGAAGGTGCCTGGCTCGCCCTCGTCGATATTGACCGCCATCAGCCGCGGCGCGGCTTCGCTACGCACGATGCGCCATTTGCGCCCGGTCGGGAAGCCGGCGCCGCCCAGTCCGCGCAGGCCGGAATCCTCCATCGTGGCGAGCACGGCGTCCGCGTCGAGCGCGCCGCCGGCGAGGGACTTCAGCAGCGCATAACCGCCGTCGCGCCGGTATGCGTCGTAGTCGATATGGGGTTCGGGCACATGGCGCACCGCCTTGGCCTGCACGGCGACGCCGATCGCCTCGGCGCTGGCGCTATCGACCGGATGCTGTCCGACCAGCGCCGCGGGCGCCTTCTCGCAGCGGCCGATGCAGGGCGCGGCCACCACGCGCACCTCGGTGCCGAGCAGCGCCGGCAGCTTGTCGAGCAGCGCCTGCGCACCAGCCAGTTCGCAGGCAATGCCTTCGCACACGCGCACGGTCAGCGCGGGCGGCGGCGCGATCTGGCCGTCGGCATCCTCGCGCACCACGTCGAAGTGGTGATAGAACGTGGCGACCTCGTAGACCTCGGTCATCGACAGCCGCAGCTCGCTGGCCAGCGCCACCAGGTGCGGCATCGCCAGCTGGCCGTAGCGGTCGTTGATGCAGTGCAGGTGTTCGATCAGCAGGTCGCGCCGGCGGGGCATGTCGCCCAGCGCCACGCGCACTTCGGCCAGCGCGGCCGCGTCGACCTGCCGGCCCTTGGGCTGGCGGCGCTTGCGCTGCCGGCTGAGCCCCGTCGCCTCGAGAGGAATAACAACCTGGTTCATGGCGTGCCTGGATATTGTTTGTCTAGGTGCGATCAGGAAGGCGCCCGGCGGGCCGCCCTCCTGTCGCGCTTTGTTGTTGTCGTATTGTGCTACCGGGCGTGGCCGCTGTGCAGGCCTCGCAGCCGCCGCGCCCGGGTACTGCCGGCGCCGGCCGGCGCCGTACTGCTTTCTTCATCAGGTCAGGTCTTCGGGTACGGTACGGTAGCCCATCGGCGCCGCGGTGTTGGCATGCACGTACTTGCGGGCATGGGCCTCGCGCATCGGCTTTAGCACGAACAGCGCCATCACCGCGGTCAGTGCCGCCATGGCGGAAGCCACCATGAACACCGCATGCCAGCTGCCGGTCGCGGCCGTGATCACGCTGGAGAACGGCACCAGCAAGGCGGCCGTGCCCTTGGCGGTATACAGCAAGCCGGCGTTGGTGGCGGCAAACTTGGGCCCGAAGGTGTCGCCGCAGGTGGCCGGGAACAGGCTGTAGATCTCGCCCCAGGCAAAGAACACCACGCCGGTCAGGATCACGAAGGCGACCGGATGGTGGCCGTACTTCGACAGCAGCAGGATACCGACGGCCTCCACGCCGAAGGCAAAGAACATGGTCCGTTCGCGGCCGATATGGTCGGAGATCCAGCCAAAGAACGGACGCGTCAGGCCATTGAGCACGCGGTCGATGGTCAGCGCGAAGGTCAGTGCCGGCAGGGTCAGGCCAAGGATGGAGATCGGCGCCTCGTGCAGGCCGAAGTCCTTGGCGATCGGGCCCAGCTGCGCGGTGGCCATCAGACCGCCGGCGGCCATCATGACGAACATCGCATACATGACCCAGAAGATCGGCGACTTCAGCACCTCGCGCGGCGAAGCGTTGTAGGTGGCGGCAGCCTTCAGCGTGGTCTTGACGTCGCTCAGGATCTTGGCCGACGGCGGGTACAGGGCCATGCCGAGGATGAACACCACCAGCCCCTGGCCAAGGCCGAACCATAGGAAGGCAGCCTCATAGCCGGAGGTCTTGATCATGTTGGCGATCGGCACCACGGTGAGCGCCGAGCCGGCGCCGAAACCGGCCGCGGTAATCCCAGCCGCCAGGCCGCGGCGATTCGGGAACCACTTCAGCGCGTTGCCCACGCAAGTGCCATACACCGCGCCGGCGCCCAGGCCGCCGATAGCGGCCGCGAAGTAAAGCATGGGCAGCGAGGAGGCCACCGAGTTCAGCGCCCAGGCCACTGCGCACAGCAGGCCGCCACCCACCACCACCGGGCGCGGGCCGTACTTGTCGACCAGGTAACCCTCGATCGGCACCAGCCAGGTTTCGGTCACCACGAAGATGGTGAAGGCGACCTGGATCGCGGTGCGGCCCCAGCCGTATTTGTCGTCGATCGGGTTGACGAACAGGGTCCAGCCGTATTGCATGTTGGCGATCATCGCCATGCAGATCACGCCGAATACCAGTTGTACCCACGGCGACGCAAAGCGCGACGTGGACTCCCTCTGCTGCAATTCCATGATGTCTCCTTATAGCGGCGAACCGCCAAGGTGGAAGATGGGCGCCTGTAGACGCCTCTGCGTGACTCTCGGTCGAAGAACAGCTGAGCCGTTCTAGTGCTATACGGTATGTGATATATCAGGTAAGTCAAGCGTATTCTTCGCGGCTATGCAGCATCCTGCCGCGTTACCTGGAGCCGGAGCCTTCCCTGGCAGCGTGCGACTAGTGCGCAGACTGCATCAAAGGCCGCGCCGGCAGCATCCGGAGTCGTTGGAAATCAAGCAGTTGGCGTGCGCCTGCAGATCAATCGGCCGACGCAACGCACCCGCAAGCATGCCGGGGATCGCACCATCGAAAAACCGGGAAAACGAGCGGTTCGGGAAAGTCCCTAGATGCAGACATGGATGCCTGGCGGTGTACGTATGGACGATGAATCCTTACCGCAGGGACTGGACAGACAGGGCGCGCTGGCTTGCGCAGAGGGGACGCGCAGGATGCGTGCCGCTGTTCGCCGTTGCGCACGGATGGAGAGAGAGAAGAAGGCGGCCGTACACGTCGTGATTGGCGTGCTTGTCGCCAGGGATGCCGGCCGCTACAGCCCTTGCCTGATGCGCGCCTCAGCGTGCAAGCGTCGCGCGCGTGCTGGCCTCAGGCGTAAGCAAGTTCGCCAGCGGCCGGCACGATGCGCGACGGGCTGGCACGACCCACGCCGTCGCTGTGCTGGTTCGAGCCCAGTCCGGCGAAGCGGCCATGGTCCTGCGCGGTGACCAGCATGTCCATGGGCAGGCGCGTGGCCAGCAGCGTGGTCACGGCCACACCGACAGCGATCAGGGCCAGGCCAAGGGCGACGAGAAGTGCGACTTCCATTTGAAAACTCCAGTAGCGTTGTGATCAGGAGTTTTCATTATATGCTGCGCCGCACTATGTGTAAATATCCTGTATGTAATATATCAATAGAAGATTTGCACTAATCCAACACGTCGCCACCTCAGGCTTGCGGTCATACCGTCGTCGTTTCACGACTGCGCATAGGCGGCTCCTGATACTCCTGGCCGCGCAGGGCGTCCCAGATGGCGGCGGC
This sequence comes from Cupriavidus sp. H39, assembly GCF_050271075.1. Classification (NCBI taxonomy): domain Bacteria; kingdom Pseudomonadati; phylum Pseudomonadota; class Betaproteobacteria; order Burkholderiales; family Burkholderiaceae; genus Cupriavidus; species Cupriavidus sp. H39. Next base: position 1,535,560 of record NZ_CP189846.1, on the reverse strand, counting down.
ATTCGGCTTCAACGACCGGCTCTTGCGCCGCACCAGCATGACCGTCGAGGTGACCTGTGGCCGCAGCGGCCGCATCACGGCGGCCGGATGCATGCCTCCGGCCTGCGCCCGCGACGGCACCACGCCGATGCCCAGCCCAAGCGCCACCATGCCGAACACCGCGGCGAAATGGCCGAGCAGTTGCAGCGAACCCGCGCGCACGTGATAGCTGCTGAGCGCCTTTTCCACCGCCGGCTGCATACCGCATTGCTGATCCAGCGTCAGCACGCTGGCATCGGACAGGTCGCCCCACCCTACCGTGTCGTGCTGGGCCAGCGGGTGCTTGGCGGGCAGCACGGCGTGATAAGCGTCGACGCACAACGGCTCGCAATACAGGTCGTCTCCAGCGCGCGGATCAGTGGCGATGCCGAAATCGACCTCGCCGCTGCGCACGCTCTGCAGCACCGACTCCTGCGAACGGTCCTTCAGGTGGATGGCGATCGCCGGCCAGGCCTGCCGGCAGCCGGCGAGCCAGGCCGGCAGCGACATCGAGCTCAGCACCGGGTCCGACGCGATCTGCACCAGGCCCTGGCATGGCCGGCTGGCGCTCTGGCTGTCGCGCAAGGTCTGCTCGACTTCCTCGATCAGGTGGCAGATGCGCTGGGACAGGTGCTGGCCCGCGTCGGTCAGTTCCACCTGGCGCGTGGTGCGGTCGAACAGCCGCTGGTCGATCTCTTCTTCCAGCTCGCGCACGCTGCGGCTGACCGCGGACTGCGTCAGGCCCAGTTCCACCGCGGCGCGGGTGAAGCTCTTGTGCCGCGCCACCGCGGCAAAGGCTTTCAGTTGCGGGAGCGAGATATTCATGGCCTCTCCCCCTGCCCTGCGCCGGCATGGCTGAGGCGAAGCCGGTCTTCAGGCATGGCATGGCGCCGCGGGGCACGCACGGTTGCGTTCGGTCCGGTCACGGTAGTCTCCTTGGTGTTTGTCGTGGCTGTCGGCAGCCATCGTTGCGGTCGGCCGTGCTGGTGGCCGGCGGCGGCTCCTGCGCTACCGGAGTGCCGGATTCGGGCGGGACATGGAAGTCTGCCGATTGATGCTACTTGAATCTAAGATCTACACTGCATAAAGTTTTTTATCGTTTATATAGCGGATCGTTTATAGGACAGGAGCCCGATGAAGAACGCCACGCTGCGGCAACTCAAGGTCTTCGAGACCGTTGCCCGCCATATGAGTTTTTCCCGCGCCGCCGAGGAACTGCACCTGACGCAGCCGGCGGTGTCGACCCAGGTGCGGCAGCTTGAACACCACGTGGGACTGCCGCTGTTCGAGCAACTCGGCAAGAAGATCTACCTGACCCCGGCGGGCCATGAAATGCTGCATTACAGCCGCAGCATCATCCAGCAGTTCCGCGAAGCCGAAGACGCCATGTCGCAGCTCAAGGGCATCTCCGGCGGTCGCCTCAATGTCGCGGTGATCAGCGCCGGCGACTATTTCTTTCCACGGCTGCTGGCGGAATTCATGGACCGCCATGACGGCGTGACGCTGAACCTGGCCGTGCACAACCGCGAGGAATTGCTGCACCAGCTGGCCGGCAACCTGACCGACCTGGCCGTGATGGTGCGCCCGCCCGAGGGCATGGACACCATCAACGAGGCCTTTGCGCCCCACCCTTATGTCATCGTCGCCGCGCCCAGCCATCCGCTGGTGGGCGAGCGCAACATCCCGCTTGCCGAACTGGCCGACGAAGCCTTTGTTGCGCGCGAGAAAGGCTCGGACACCTGGAACTCGATGCAGGAAGGCTTTGCCGGGCGTTTGTCGAACCTGCGCATCGCCATGGAGATCAAGAGCACCGAGACCATCAAGCAGGCCGTGATCGCCAATATGGGCATTGCCTTCCTGTCGGCCCATACGGTGGGGCTGGAGCTGCAGGCCGGCAAGCTTGCCGTGCTCGATATCGAAGGCTTCCCGGTGATGCTTAACTGGTACGTGGTGCATCGCAAGAACAAGCGCCTGCCGCCGGTGGCACTGGCGTTCAAGCAGTTCCTGATGGAGGAAGGCGCCGGGCTGATCCAGAAGATCACGGGCGTGGAAGGACTGATACGCCAAGATGCATAAACGATGGTTTATGGTTTTGCTATGAAACTTTAATTATCGTAAATCATCCGATCTCCCTATGCTTGTCTCAACCCAACTGCCAGCGCGCACCCGAGGAGACCAGCATGAATCCCGCCCAGCAGGAAAGCCGCCACGCCGCCATCACCGTCGGCGCCGACAACCAGCCCATCCCGCGCGACACCCAGCTCGCCGCGTATAACGCCGCGTTCATTGAACTGGGGCTGCGCTTTCGCTGGGACGCCGCCATGTATGAATGGCTGTGCGGCATCGAATGCGAAAAGGGACGGGTGGCCCGCTATATCGAGGAACACCACCCACACCTGCTGGCCGCCTACGACGCCGCGTTCCTGAGCGCGCTGATCTTCGAGAAAAAGAACGAGTACCTGCGCGCGGTCGGCCACCTCAACTGAGCGGGCCCGATCGGTTCACGGCGAGGCGCGCGGCAGCGGCCTCGCCGTTTTTTATTCAGCTGAGCTTGGCCACCATCAGGTAGAAGATGGCCAGGAACGAGATCAGCGCCGGAAAGCCCAGCCCGAACCACCACCAGAACAGGCGCCAGTAGGCGCGCGGCAACCGCGGCCCGGCGCAGTCCAGCGCCACGTCGCGCATGCGCTTCTGCAGCCAGACCACCGGCAGCCAGCAGGCAATGGCGACCGCGTAAAGCACCACCGACCACTTGAGCCACGGCGCCGACCACGAGAACCCTGCCATCCGCACCAGCGCATAGCCGGTCAGGGGCTGCAGGATGACCGTGGAAGCGGTGAAGATCCAGTCAGCGATCACCACCATGCGCGCGGTCGCGGCGACGGTGCGGACGTTGCGCGTCAGCGTCGCGCCGACCAGGTAGAAGGCACTGCCCACGCCGGTGCCGAACAGAAACGTCGACGACAGGATATGCAGCCATTTCAGCGTGACGTAGTCCATGCCCGCTCCTCGCTCAGGTGCAGCCACCACAGCACGGCCAGCATCGGCAGATTCTTGCTGAGCGGGCCATAGGGATGCAGCCAGTATTCCGGCAGGCGCACGCTGATGATGGCGGTGTAGCCCAGGATCAGCGCGATCTGCGCCAGCCACAGCCAGCGCGGGCGCCGCGGCAGCACGCACAGCACGCCGAAGGCGAGGTCTAGCAGCGCGGCGCCATACAGCGCCAGCGGCTGCATGGCGGGGGGCACGCCCGCGCGCGCAAGCAGCGCATAGCTGTCAGCCACCGGGTACAGCCCCAGCGAGACCGCGGCGGTGATGATCCATACCAGGGCGACGCTCCAGCGCAGCACCGGATGGATCCAGCGCTGCAGCGCCTGCGCGCGCAACGCGCCGCGCAGGCCCGGCGGGATGAATGCTGGCACGGCCAGCGGTGGCCGCCCCAGCAGGCGCGCGAGCCCCGACGGATCCGCCACGCTGCCCTGGTCCAGCATGGTCAGCGCATCGCGTCCCAGCACGCCGCCGGTGACGCGTTCGGCCAGGGGCATCATCGCCTGGGCCAGACTGCGCGGCATCGGCAACAGCCAGGCGTTGCCGCGCAAACCCAGGCCGTGTCGCAGTGCGTCCAGGTAGCCGGCCAGCGGCATCGGCGACGGGCCCACCAGCGCCAGCCGGCCGGATTGCCAGGGCGCCTTGCCGCCCCATGCGGCAAGCAAGGCCACGATGGCCTGCGCCACGTCGTCGACATGGACCGGCTGCACCGGTTGCCTGCCGCCTCCCGGCAGTGCCAGGCAGGGCAGCGTCGCCAGCGCGCAGAACAGCTGCGCACTGGTGCCATCGGCGCCGAACACCAGCGACGGCTGCAGCACCGTGGCATCGATGCCGAGGCCGAGCAAGTGCTGGTCGGCCGTGCGCTTGCTGCGATGGAATTCGGTAAGCGCGTGGTCATCGGCCCCCAGCGCCGACATCTGCAGTACCAATCGCACCCCATGCCGCACGCAGGCGTCGAACAACGCCTGCGGCGCGGCGCGATGCAGCACGTCGAAGCGCTGCGAGGGCGTTTCACGGAAGATGCCGACCAGGTTGACCACCGCATCGACATCCGCCAGCAACGGCGCCCAGTCCGCCGCCGCCGTCATCCGCGCGAAATCGACGGCACGGAATTCGCTTGCCGTGCTGGCATGGCCGCCATGCGGCGCTTCGGGTGCATCGCGCGCGGGCACGCGCCGCACGCCCGCTATCACATGGAATCCTTCAGCCAGCATTGCGGCACAGGCATGGCGGCCGATAAAGCCGCTGGCGCCGAGCACCAGCACCCGGTGGATGCGGCCACCGTGCTGCGCCGCGCCGTCGTCTCGGGCACCTGCGCCAGCCTGTTGTCCACCGGCATGCTGGCCTGCGGCGGCAGCGTCGACTGCGGCAGCGCCTTCGCGCCGGTCAACGCGGTCAGCCACTGGGTCTGGGGCGAGCGTGCCATGCATGTCAACCGTCCCTCGGTCCGGCATACCGTGCTGGGCTATGTCATCCATCATTCGATGTCGGTGTTCTGGGCGGCCTTCTACGAAGCGGCGATGGCCGGTGCCGAGGCACAGGGCGGGCAGCGCCAGCGCACGCCGGCGCGGGTGCTCGGCGGCCTTGCGGTGGCCGGCATTGCGTGCTTCGTCGACCTGAAGTGCACGCCCCACCGCCTCACTCCCGGCTTCGAGCGCCGGCTCTCGGCCAGCATGCTCACGCTGGTCTACCTGGCGTTTGGGCTGGCGCTGCCGCTGGGCGCGATGCTGCTGCGGCACGCGGCCGGAAGGCGCGGCTAAGGCCCGCCTGCATTCTCCGGGAACGCCCGTCCTGCTGCACCCAGCGCCAGTAATTTTCACACGGCTCTCCCGGTTTTACCGTATCCGCCGCGCCGGGCGGGCCTAGCGCGTTGCGCCGGGCAACACGCTGCATGCAGCCGTGCAAGCTCCACGCCACCGCAAGCTGTTTGCGCCCCCCGTGGGCATGATCGTTGCGACCGCGAGCGCCCGGCCGGGCCGTCGTTCCTCCACCCGCCTGCGGCAGCCGCACCGGCGCGCCCCCGGCTCACCTCAACCGGAGAGACCACCATGTTCATGCACAACAAGCGACTGCAGTACACCGTGCGCGTATCGCGTCCCGACCCCGGCCTGGCCAATCTGCTGCTGGAGCAGTTTGGTGGCCCGCAGGGCGAGCTGGCCGCGGCCTGCCGCTATTTCACGCAGGCCCTGGCCGAGGAAGACCCCGGCCGCAAGGACATGCTGCTCGATATCGCCACGGAAGAACTGAGCCACCTCGAGGTGATCGGCTCGATCATCGCCATGCTCAACCGCGGCGCCAAGGGCGAACTGGCTGAAGGGCTGGACCAGCAAGCCGAGCTCTACCGCTCGCTGCAGGGCGCCGGCAATGACAGCCACGTGACCCAGGTGCTGTTCGGCGGCGGACCGGCGCTGGTCAACTCCGCCGGCGTGCCCTGGAGCGCCGCCTATGTCGATACCATCGGCGAGCCCACCGCCGACCTGCGCTCCAACATTGCCGCCGAGGCGCGCGCCAAGATCATCTACGAACGGCTGATGAACGTGACCGACGACCCCAGCGTGCAAGAGGCACTGGGCTTCCTGATGACGCGCGAGATCTCGCACCAGAAGTCGTTCGAGAAGGCGCTGTACTCGATCACCCCCAACTTCCCGCCGGGCAAGACGCCGGGCGACCCGCAGTTCGCCAACGTCTATTTCAAGATGTCGCAGGGCGAGGCGATGCGCGGGCCGTGGAACGCGGACCGTACCTTCGTTTTTGTCGAAAGCCCGACGCCCGCGGTGGACGGCGGCGACGGCACCGCCCAGGTCGACCTGCCCGCCGAGCAGCAGGACACGCTGGAGGCCTTTGCGATGCGCGGCGCCTCTGATCCGCAGAGCGATCCGCTGACGGGGGCGGAACTGGGTGCGGGCGGACCCGAAGCCGATGACGAGCAGGAGGGCCCGCAGCGCTGAGATGCGCGCGCGCAATCCGCGCTATGGCCGCCACGCCGTCAGCATCATCGCCACCATCGCCACGTTCATGGCGACGATGATGCCGACGGCCAGCGCGGCCAGCACGAACACCGTGCGCGAATTGGCGTAGCGGCCCATCAGCCTGCGGTCGCTGGTGAAGCGCAGCAGCGGGATCGCCGCGAACGGCAACTGCAGGCTCAGGATCACCTGGCTCACCAGCAGCAGCTGCGCCATGCCGCGCTCGGCAAACAGGATGGCCACCACCAGCGCGGGCACGATCGCCACGCAGCGCGTCAGCAGGCGGCGCGCCCACGGCGGCAGCCGGGTGCGGATAAAACCCTCCATCACCACCTGCCCCGCCAGGGTTGCCGTCACGGCGGAACACTGCCCCGAGGCGAGCAGCGCGACACCGAACACCACGCTGGCCCAGGTGGCGCCTGTGAGCGGGCTGAGCAGCCGATAGGCATCCTGGATTTCGGCGACGTCGGTATGGCCGGCCGCATGGAATACGCCCGCGGCTGTGACCAGGATCGCACTGTTGATGACGAAGGCAATCGCCAGCGCCGTGACCGTGTCGACGGCGATATAGCGCAGCGCGCGCTCGGTGCCCTGCCGGTCCGCGTGCGGCAGGCGCGTCTTGACCACGGCGGAATGCAGGTACAGGTTGTGCGGCATCACCGTGGCGCCAATGATGCCGGTGGCGATATACAATGCGCCGGCATCGCCCAGCACCGCCATGCGCGGCACCAGGCCTGCCGCCAGGTCCGGCCACGCGGGCTGCGCCAGCGCCAGCATCAGCAGGAAGCAGCCCAGCACCAGCACCACCATGCTGATGACAAAGACCTCCAGCCGCCTGTAGCCGCGCTGCTGCAGCACCAGCACCAGCAGCACGTCGAGCACGGTCAGCGCCACGCCCCACGGCAGCGGCAGCCCGAACAGCAGGTTCAGCGCAATCGAGGTGCCGATCACCTCGGCCAGGTCAGCGGCGCAGATCGCCACTTCGCACAGCACCCACTGGGACCAGGCCGACAGCGGCGAGGCGTGCCTGCGGCAGGCCTGCGCCAGGTCCAGGCCGCTGACCAGCCCGAGGCGGCTGGCCATGACCTGCAGCAGCATCGCCATGGCGCTGGCCATCGCCACCACCCAGAGCAGGCGATAGCCGTAGGCCGAGCCGCCGGCGAGATCGGTGGCCCAGTTGCCCGGGTCCATATAGCCGACCGCGACCAGGTAGCCGGGCCCGGCAAAGCGGGCGAAGTCGCGCCACGCGTAAGCCGGTGGCGCGGCGGCGAGTTCGGGAGGCATCAGGGCACGGCTGGCACCGCTACACCGATTGCGGCAACAGCCGCGCCAGCAGGGAAGCGGCTCCCGCTGCGACGATGAACAGGCCCAGGGCCATGCGCACCGGATGGCAGCGCCAGCGCCGCCAGAACCAGCCGTCTCGATCCATCGCCATTCTCCCGATGGGCCGGCCCACCGCGGTGCCGGCAGACTTGCCGCGGCGCAAGGATCGTTCCGGCCCGGCAAGGACCGGTCACGCACGGCCTGCGGCGCACGCGGCGCGCTGCATGGTAAATCCGGCGCAGCCGTGTACGCGCCGTTTTGCAAGCTTTACGTGCGCTATCGGGTCGAGTTGGTTCGACCCAAAAAACATGGCAGGTGCTTTGCTCCTGCCTGCGGCCAGCACGGATCAGTCGTCGTCATGCCAACGATGCCATTCACGGTGCCGTTCGCGCCATTCACGTTCGCGCCACCGCCGCTCCCGCCACTGCTCCTCTCGCCAGGCGCGCCTGGCCCGCCAGTCATCGTAATACGCCGGTGCGGCGATCACCGGTTGTTGCGGCACCGCGTAGACCGGTGCCGGTTCATAGTAGACGGGCGGTGGAGCGACGACGTAGCCGGGAACCCCGATGCCAATGTCCACGTTCACCCGGGCTTGCGCACTGCCCCATCCGATCGTGCCCAGGCCTGCAAGAACGCAGGCCGCAAGAATGTTTCGCATGATGAATTTCCTCCCGCAGCGAAATGTAGGCGCGAAACGCGGCAGAAAGTGTTTTCTAAGCGTTAGCCTGGTTCCCGGTTGTAACGGCGACCCTTGACGGCGGCGCACTGGCCCGGCTGAAGGCCCCCGCAAAGGCGCTCGCCAAGGGGTTTAACTACGATTCCCGCGAAGAACGGGGCGCCAGGAGGTCTTCGAAAAAGAAGGCCGCCAACTGATGGCGCCCGCTCACCTTGGCTTTGGCATAAAGGTTGGCGGCGTGCTGCCGCACGGTCTTCGCGCCGGTTTCGCGCACACCGGCAATTTCCTCCAGCGACAAGCCCTTGACCAGCAGCAATGCGACGTCCCTTTCGGCGGGAGTCAGGTTCCAGCGCTCGAACTGCTCTTGCATCGATTGCAGGAAATCGCGCGTGGACTGCTGTGCGACGGCGTCGCGTTCCGCCGCGGCGCGCGCGGAGGCGTCCGCCGAATGCTTGAGCGTTTCGAACGCGCGCAAGGCCCGCCGGCGTTCACAGATCACGACGCAGAGGACGGCCAGGAACGCAATCGTCGCCGCGGTTTCGGCATAGAAGTGGAAGGACGGCCCGCTGCCTACAAGCTGGTACAGATCCCATGCCTGATAAAGCGGGAAGACGGCAAGCAGCAGCAAGAACTTTGGGGGCATAGGCGTTCGGTTTCTGGCCAGCGATGACGAGCCGGCTGGAAAAAAACGGGCATAAAGGCGGACGCGTAATGTAACTGATTCTCAATAACTGGCAAAGACCTGTCTTGTCAGCATAAGCTGAAGTGACTTACTTCGCACAATTCCGATCCGGGACATATGTCCCGGTGCCGAATATGTGGACCTTGCGCCATCCCAACACGGAACAAATGGCCTGAATGTCTATGGCAAATGCCGCCCGCCAGCCAATGTGTCGTTGAATTTGAGAATGAGTCGCATTAGCATGCTTCGAGCAATTGGCCCGCCGCGAACGGCCACGGATCTTCGCCCGGCATTCGCGGCAACCCGAAGACGCCGTGCATCGCGCACCGTCGTTGGAGCGACTGAGAGCTCCCACTCGTACATCCCTCTGAGGCTCGACTCATGCAAGAGATCTTCGTACTCGCCCACGTACCGACCACCGCCGTCAACGAAGGATTCCTGCCGGCGGCGCACGCGCTCGGGCGCGCCGTGGTGTTGTTGACCGATTGTGCCGACGCCCATCGCGCACACTTTGCCGGCGTTGGCCTGCCCGCCTATCCGGATGACATCGTCCCGTGCGATGTCTTCAACCCGCTGGCGGTAGTCGATGCCATCACTCGCCGCGGCGGCAAGCCCGCGGCCGTATTTTCCAATAGCGACCATCTGCAGGCGGCGACGGCGATCGCATCGGCCTACTTTGGCCTGCCAGGCAAGGACTGGCGCACCACCTACGCCGCCAAGAACAAGGCAGAAATGCGGCGGCGGCTGCAGGAGGCGGGCATCGACACGCTCTGGCACGCGGTTGTCTGCGACCGCGCCAGCCTGGCCGCGCTGGCCCACGTGCCGATGCCGTGCATCGTCAAGCCGCGCGAAGGCGTGGCCAGCCAGCAGGTCAGCCTGGCGCGCAGCCATGCCGAACTGGCCGAGCATTGCGGCGCGATCTGGACCCGCCACCCGGGCCAGGTGTTGCTGCTGGAAGAATATCTGGAAGGCCCGTTGTACACGCTGGAAACGCTGGGCGATGGCAAGCAGCTTCGCGCGCTGGGCGGCTTCCGCGTGGCCCTGTCGCCTCCGCCGTACTTCGTTGAGCTGGAAGCGGTATGGGGCACCGGCCTGCCGGCCGCGGTCGAAGCCGAGGTGCTGGACACCATCCGCCGCTTCGGCATCGGTTTTGGCGCCTGCCATACCGAATACGTGCTGACTGCGAAAGGCCCGCGGCTTATCGAGATCAACTACCGCAGCATCGGCGACTACCGCGAGTTCCTGCTTGCCGACACCTTGCAGTTCCCGTTGTTCGAGCAGGTCTTGCGCCTGCACCTTGGCGAGGCGCTGCCAGCGCTCGAGGTGCCGCGGCGGGCGGCCTGGATCCGCTATTTCACCGCGCAGGCAGAGGGCATGCTGCGACACGCGCCCGCCCACAGTCAGCACGAAGACGGCGGCGTGCGGCTGACCTACCAGCCCCTGCGCAAGGTGGGCGACGCCATCCAGCTGACCCACTCCAACAAGGATTACCTGGGCGTGCTGCGCGCCAGTGGCCCCGACACCGCGGGTCTTGCCGCCGCGGTCGAACTGGCCAGCAGCCAGCTCGCCTGGGAGATCGCACAATGAGCGCCCGCCTGCCCGAGCGACCAGCCCTGTCCACCAGCGCCGCCGACGCCGACGCGGACTATGTCTGCGTTCGCGTCGTCGATACCCTGCTGCGCGAAGACGTGCGCGCGTGTGCCAGCCGTGGCGAGGTGTACGGCGGTGCAGCGGTGGCGGCCGCTGACGCGCATGGGTTCGACGCCGGCCAGCAGTGGCTGCGCGTCGCGCACCTTGGCGCCGGCACGCTGTGGATCCCGGTAACGCCAACGCGCTACATGCAGGAATGGCGCCTGACCCGCCTGCCCGTGCTGCGCGAAGCGGCCGGCGCGTTCACCGCGCTGCATGACCTCGACACCATCCTGGCCGCTTTTGCCGACGGTCTGCCCGACGAAGAGACGCGGCTGTTCACCGCCTACGGCGACGAATGCCGTGCCGCGGCCGAGCATCGCACCGTATCGATGGCCGCGCGCGCACGCTGGTTTGCGCAGGGTGACAGCGCTGCCGGCTACGCGCTGACGGCCTGGCACCAGCGCATGCTCCACTACGACCGCGTCGCGAGCTTCCTCGACCACCCCTACTACCCCACCGCGCGCGCCAAGCTTGGCTTTACCGCCGCAGACCTGGCTCGCTACGCGCCCGAGTTCCAGCCGGCATTCGCGCTGAACTGGCTTGCCGTCCCGCGCGAGCGTCATCATCGCAGCGGCGACGCGCTGCCGCCGAACTGGCCCGATTGCGCCGAGGTCGGCCTCGATCCCGCACTTGCGCGCTCGCATGCGCTGGTGCCGGTTCATCCCTTCGTCTGGCAGCATCACCTCGATGGCTTCCTCGCCGAAGCCGGGCTTGAACGCCAGGTCATCCGCGCACCCCGGTCCTGCCTGCGCGTGTCGCCCACCTTGTCGGTGCGCTCGCTGGTGGTGCTCGACGCCCCCGCATGGCATATCAAGCTGCCGCTCACGATTCGCACGCTGGGCGCCAAGAACATCCGCACGATCAAGCCCAGCACCATCGGCGACGGCCATCGCATCCAGACCTTGCTTGGCGAGATTGTCCGCCAGGAACCGGGGCTGCACGGGCGCGTGCTGCTGACCGACGAAGCCAACGGCGCCCATGTCGACCAGCGCCCGTTCCTGGGCTATATCCTGCGCCGCTATCCCGAAGCGCAGCTGGCGGACAAGACCGTGGTCCCGGTGGCGGGGCTGCTGGCTGAAACCGCCAGTGGCCTGTGCGTGGCCGAGGAACTCGCTGGCCGCTATCACGGCGGCGATGTCGAGGCCTGGCTGGACACCTACCTGGCGCTGACCCTGCAGTTGCACCTCACGCTATGGCTGCGTTATGGCGTGGCGCTGGAATCCAACCAGCAGAACTCGATGCTGGTCTACGGCAGCGACGGCCTGCGCCTGATGCTCAAGGACAATGATGCCGCGCGCATCGACCGCCCCATGCTCGCCCAGCGCTGGCCGGCCCTCGCGGCCTGCCTGGAAGGCCTGCAAGACCAGCGGATCGGCGTGGACTCGGCGCTGCCGCTGGCGCAGATGTTCGTCACCATCACGCTGCAACTGAACATCGCGGCGCTGGTGGAAGGCCTGGCGCAGCGCCGTGGCACCGATGCGGGCGCCGGCTACGCGCGCGTGCGACGCCACGTGGAGGCCGTGCTTGCCGACCTGGCTGCCGCCGGCGAGGACACCACCTGCGCGCGCCAGGTACTGCTCGACGACGACCGGCTGCACCTCAAGTACCTGCTGACCGCAGCGTCGCTGGCCGAAAAGGCGCAGACCGGCGCGACCGACGTCAACAAGTTCTATGGCAAGCGGGCCCCCAATTTTCTCAGGGTGGCCGCATGAGCGCCGGCACGCGGCAGGTTGTCGCGGTGGTGATGCTATGCCATTTCATCGCCGCGTTCGCGGCGCTGGGGATGCCGCCGTTCTTCGCCCTGATCCTGCAGCGCTCGCTGCATAACGACGTGCCATGGCTCGCGGGCGCGTTCTACGTGGTGCCAACGCTGCTGGCGGCGATCTCGGCGCCATGGTGGGGCCGGCTCGCGGACCGCTTCGGCAAGAAGCCGCTGCTGATGCGCGCGCAACTGGGGCTGGCGGCAAGCTTCTTGCTCGCCAGCTACGCAACCAACGCGTTTGCGTTCCTGGTGGCGCTTGTTCTGCAAGGCGTGCTGGGCGGGACCTTCTCGGCCTCCAATGCCTACCTGGCCACGGTCGCCAGCGGCACCACCCTGACTCGCAGCCTGACGGCGATGCAGTGGTCGGCGCGCGCCGCGCTGGTGGCCGCCCCCGCTTGTCTCGGCTGGTGGATGGGTGCCGAAGCGCCGATCGTGCTGTACCGCTGGCTTGCGCTGCTGCCGGTGGGCGCCGCGGTGCTGATTGCCTGGCTGCCAGCGGGCGAAGCCGGCAGCGCGGCAAAGCGGCCGGCACGCGCCCATGGCACCAGCGTGCCGGCACCCGCCACGCCGCGGCAAATCTATGTGCTGCAGTTTGCCTTCGTGTTCGCCACCGTGGTGACGTTCCCCTACTTCATCCCTGACATGCAGCAGCGCATGCCCGCCATCTCCTCGGCCACTGCCGGACTGCTGTTCGGCCTGCCACACCTGGTGTACCTGGCCGCGGCCCCGCTGCTGTCGCGACGTCTGGGGCTTGCCCCGTCGCTGGCACTGCTTGCCACCGCCTACGGCACGCTGGCGCTTGCCCTGGTGGCACAGGCCGCGCCGCTCGGACTGCCGGCGCTGGTGGCCTGGCGGCTGCTGATGGGCCTTGCCATGACCGTCGGCTTTATCGCGCTGCATGCGCTGGTCGCAAGCGTGGTGCACGCGGGCAATGCCGGCCGCACCTTCGGCTGGTTCGAAAGCAGTTCGAAATGGGGTGGGGTCGTGGCCGGCCTTGGCGCCGGCGCGGCGGTCAGCCTGGCCGGCCAGCGCGCCCCGTACCTGCTTGGCGCCGCGTTGCTGGCGCCAGTCGTCACCTACCTGGTCCTTACCGCCCGACAGCGGATGGGCACACTCTGATCCCTCCCGAGAACGAGGTCACAAGACAATGCAAGTGCAAGCCAAGACCGAAGATATCGGCACGCGCCGCCCGTTGGCAGAACTGGCCGCCGCGCGGCGCTGCGAGGAAACGCTGCTGAACTGCTACTGCCGTGAAGTCGCGGCCCCCGCCGGCGAGCTGCGCGTCGGCCCGCCCGCCGCGCCGAACGACTGGCCTGCGACCATCGCCATGATCCTGCAGCGCGAGCCGGCCCAGGTGCTGGAGGTGCGGTTGCCGCATCTCCACGACCGCCTGCTGGCCGTTGTCGGCGGTGCGTGGCTGACCGGCAACTACCGCTACCTGTCGCCGGTCTTCCACAAGGCCGAAAACAAGCCATGGGCGCTGCTGGACTGGGAAGCGCTGGCCGCGCTGCTGTTGCGCGAGATGGCGCAACAGCACGAACTGCCACCCAACACCGAACTGATGGTGCAGATCCGCAACAGCGTCGCGGTCAGCACGAAAGTGCTGTCAGTGCCCGTACCTGCGACCATCCCGGCCGATCCGGTGGAGGCCTATATCGATTCGGAGCAATCGCTGACCTTCGGCCATCCCTTCCATCCCACCCCTAAAAGCCGGCAGGGCTTCTCCGACGATGACCTGCTGCGCTATTCGCCGGAACTGCGCACACGCTTTCCGCTGGCGTGGTTTGCGGTGCCGCGCGAGGACATCGCGCAGCAGTCGCTGCTCGGCGCCAGCTGCGACCAGCTGATCGCGGCGCATGCCCCGGCCGTTTGCGCCGACCGCGTCGCGGTGCCGGTCCATCCGTGGCAGGCGGGATATCTGCGCGAGCATCCGCTCGTACACGCTGCATTGGCAAGCGGACGCATGCTGGACCTGGGCACGCAGGGTACGGACTTTTTTCCTACCTCATCGATCCGGACCCTGTACCAGCCTGGCAATCCGTACTTCTACAAGCTGTCGCTGAACATCCGCATCACCAATTGCGTGCGCAAGAACGCATGGTACGAGCTGGAGAGCGCCATGCATGTCAACCGCGTGCTGCGTCCGCTGCTGCCGGACCTGGCGCGCCTGTTCCCGGGCCTGGCGCTGATGGAGGAGCCAGCGTTCCTGTCGGTGGACCTGAAGAACGCCGATCTGGAGCAGAACCGCCAGGTCATCGAAGGCTTCGGCCTGATCCTGCGCCAGAGCGTGGATACGCTGCGCGCGCCTGGTTGCGTGCCGCTGCTGGCCGGCTCGCTGTTCGGCAACCATGACTACGGCGCTGCGCGCATGCAACGTCTTCTCACTGCGCTCGCCGCGCAGGCCGGGACCACGGTGGATGCCATGGCCGAGCGCTGGTTCTCCGCGTATGTGTCGCAGTTGCTCTACCCGGTGTTCCATCTTTTCTTCGCGCACGGCATCGTGTTCGAGCCGCACCTGCAAAATGTCGTGCTGGGTCTGCGCCAGGACATGCCGGCGCAGCTGTTCCTGCGCGACTTCGAAGGGGTGAAGCTGACGCCGTCGCGCCATCCCGCGTCGTCCATGCCCGGGCTCAGCGAACGCGCGCGGGCTTCGCTGTGGTATGACGAAGCGCAAGGCTGGAACCGCGTCGCCTATTGCCTGTTCGTCAACAACCTGTGCGAAGTCATCGCCCAGCTCGGTGCCGGCAGGCAGGTCCTGACTGCGCGGCTGTGGTCGGTGGTCCGTCATCACCTGCATGCCTACCAGCATCGCCATGGCAATGCCGCGTCGGCGCGGCGCATCAACGGCCTGCTGGCAGGCCACCCGTTCCCTGCCAAGACCAATTTCAGCAACCGCTTCTTCCAGCGCGCCGATCGCGCTTCGACCTACGTGTCCGTGGCCAATCCCATTCCCTTCGCCGGCATGGAGGCGGCATGACTATGAGCACTCCCGAACTACGCTGGTCGCGCGTCACCGGACACCTGCATCAGGCGCTCGCCGGCGCGGCCGACCCGCTCAGCGCCTACGTCTACGACCTCGAGGCGCTGCGCTGCCACGCCGGCGCCATCACGCGCAGCCTGCCGCCGGGTTTCGAACTGTTCTACGCCATCAAGGCCAATTCCGACCTGCCGATCCTGCAGACGCTGGCGCCGCTGGCGCATGGCTTCGAGATTTCCTCCGGCGGCGAACTGGCCTGGGTGCGCGAGCACTTTGCCGAGCTGCCGCTGATCTTCAGCGGCCCCGGCAAGACCGATGCGGAACTGGCCAGCGCGCTCGAGCTCGGCGTCGAGGCGCTGCATGTGGAAAGCTTGCACGAACTCGAGCGGCTGGCCTGGCTGGCGCGCGAGCGCGGCGTTACGGCCCCGGTGCTGCTACGCGTCAACCTGGCCATCGAAGGCTTGCAGGCCACCACGCTGATGATGGGCGGCAAGCCCACGCCGTTCGGCATTGCCGGCGACCAGCTGCCCGCGTGCCTGGCGTGGCTGCGCGCGCACCCGGAGATCCGGCTGCGCGGCTTCCATTTTCACCTGATGTCCCATCAGCTCGACGCCGCCGCCCACCTGCGCTTGCTCGACGCCTACCTGGGCCAGGTCAGGCGCTGGCGCGCCGAGTACGGGCTCGACACGCTCGACCAGGTCAACGTCGGCGGCGGTATCGGCGTCAATTACCGCGAGCCCGAACGGCAGTTCGACTGGGCCGGCTTTGCCGAAGGCCTGCCGGCACTGTCGGCACAGCGCGACGGGCTCACCGTGCGCTTCGAATGCGGCCGCTATATCACCGCGTTCTGCGGCTACTACGCCATGGAGGTGATCGACGTCAAGCATGCCTTCGATCGCACCTTCGTCGTCGCCTGCGGCGGCACGCACCACTTCCGCACACCCTATGCGCAAGGCCACAGCCATCCGTTCCGGGTGCTGCCGGTGGCGTCGTGGCGCTATCCGTTCGCCCGCCCCGCGGTGCGCGACGCGCGCGTCAGCGTGGTCGGGCAACTCTGCACGCCCAAGGACATCCTGGCCCACGACACGTCGGTGGACAGCGTGCGCGCGGGCGACCTGGTGGTGTTCCCGTACGCCGGCGCCTACGCCTGGCATATCTCCCACCATGACTTCCTGCGCCACCCGCATCCGCGGCATTGCTACCTGCCGGTGGAGCATACCCATGCTGCAGCCTAACCAACTCAAGGGTGCGCTCGCGGCCGGGCGCGACGTGTTCGGGCTGATCAACTCGCTGCCTTTGCCGCTGATGACAGAGATGATCGGCTACGCCGGCTTCGACTTCGTGATCCTGGACCTCGAGCATGTCGGCGTGAACCCGCAGACGCTCGAGAACATGATCCGCGCTGCCGAATGCGCCGGCATCACCGCGCTGGTACGGGTGCCCGCGGCAGAGCCGGCCATCATCCTGCGCGTCCTGGATGCCGGTGCGCAGGGCATCGTGGTGCCGCACGTATGCAGCCGCGCCACGGCCGAGCTGGCGGTTGCCAGCACGCGCTATCATCCGCTCGGCAGCCGCGGCATCGCCGGCGGCCGCACCACCGGCTTCGGTACGCTCACGCTCCCGGAATACATGGAGCGGGCCAACCGTGAGCTGATGGTAGTGGCCATGATCGAGGATCGCGAAGGCGTCGAAGCTATCGAACACATCGTTGCCGTGCCCGGCATCGACATGGTGCTGGAAGGCGCGATCGACCTGTCACAAAGCCTTGGCGTGCCCGCTGACGCGCACCATCCCGCAGTACAGGCCGCGATCCACCGCATGGCGCAGGCCTGCCGGTCCGGTGGCGTACCGTTCTGCGCCATGCCGCGCGCGGCCGGACAATACGAATCGTGGCGTGAGCTAGGCGTACACGCCTTCCTGCTGGGCGACGACCGGGCCACGGCCTTTCGCGCCATGAAGCAGCTGGTGGCAGGCTACCGGCGTGAACCTTGATGCCGGGCGGCACGAACGGCCCGTGCCTGCCTGACAGGGCTGCCGCCGAGGCAAATCGGGTGCACAGGAAAGACGGCGGCGGCGCCCGCGTCACTGCAGCGGCAGGCCCCTCAGGCTTGCTCCCTGACCTGGCTTTCCAGTTCGACCAGCCGCTTCTTCAGCGCCCGCTCCTCCTGGAAACGCACGGTCTCGTCGCGGATCACCGCGACGATGCCGGTGATGGCACCGGCGTCATCCTTGAGCAGCGCCACGGTAAAGGCGATCGACAGGGCCTTGCCGTCCTTGTCGACCGCGGGCACCTTGAGCAGGTCATGGCCGTAGCGCGTAATGCCGGTGGCCATGGTCTTGTCGTAGCCCTCCCAGTGGCGCCCACGCAGCCGTTCGGGAATGATCAGGTCGAGCGACTGGCCCATGGCCTCGGCCTGGGTGTAGCCGAACATGCGCTCGGCGGCCGGGTTCCACAGCGTGATGGCGCCGTTGGCGTCGGAGATGATGACGGCGTCGCCAATGGCGGACACCAGTTGCGCGAAATCGATGGGTTCTGGCATGGGGATTCCCTCTCTGTCGGTCATTGCCGGTTGGGGTATGTAGCCATCAAGTTAGCGCGGCATCGGGCCGCGCTGCAAGCAAAAACACCGGGGCGGCGCGGTTGGCGCGACCCCGGCGTACGCCCCGGCACATATGCCGGCGGCGGCGTCAGATCACCTGGGACTCGCGCAGGCGCTTGATGTCGTCGGCGCCGTAGCCCAGGCCGGCCAGCACTTCTTCGCTATGCTCGCCCAGCAGCGGCGACCCGGTGATTTCCGGCTTCAGGTCGGAGAACTTGATCGGGCTGCCCACCGTCAGGTAGGAGCCGCGCTCCTTGTGCGGCACCTCGGTGATGCTGCCGCTGGCGCGCAGCGACGGGTCGGCGGCGATCTCCTTCATCGACAGCACCGGCGAGCACGGGATGTCATGCTTGCGCAGGATGTCGACCGCCTCGTACTTGGTCTTGTCGGCCAGCCATTCCTCGATGGTGTTGAAGATATCGAAGATATGCGGCTGGCGCGCCTTGGCCGTGGCGTAGTTGGGATCGTCGATCCATTCCGGCTTGCCCAGCGCCTTGCAGATCGGCTCCCAGGCATGGCCCTGGATGGTGAAGTAGATATAGGCGTTGGGATCAGTCTCCCAGCCCTTGCACTTCAGCACCCAGCCCGGCTGGCCGCCGCCGCCCGCGTTGCCGCCGCGCGGCACTACGTCGCTGAAGGTGCCGTGCGGGTATTGCGGGTACTCTTCCAGGTAGCCCAGGCGGTCCAGGCGCTGCTGGTCGCGCAGCTTGACGCGGCACAGGTTCAGCACCGCGTCCTGCATCGACACGGCCACCTTCTGGCCCTTGCCGGTCTTGTCGCGGCCGATCAGCGCGGTCAGGATGCCGATCGCCAGGTGCATGCCGGTGTTGGAATCGCCCAGCGCCGCGGCGGACACCGTGGGCGGGCCGTCCCAGAAGCCGGTGGTCGAGGCCGCGCCGCCGGCGCATTGCGCCACGTTCTCGTAGACCTTCAGGTCTTCATAGTGATGGCCGTCGCTGAAGCCCTTGACCGACGCCACGATCATCTTCGGGTTCAGCTCGTTGATGCGCTCCCACGAGAAGCCCATGCGGTCCAACGCGCCCGGGCCGAAGTTCTCGACCAGCACGTCCGACTCGCGGATCAGCTGCTCCAGGATCTTCTTGCCCTCGGGCTTCTTGGTGTCCAGCGTGAGCGAACGCTTGTTGCTGTTGAGCATGGTGAAGTAGAGCGCGTCGACATCCGGGATGTCGCGCAGCTGCGTGCGGGTCACGTCGCCGGAACCGGGGCGCTCGACCTTGATCACGTCGGCGCCGAACCAAGCCAGCAACTGCGTGCAGGCGGGACCCGCCTGGACGTGCGTGAAGTCGATGATCTTGATGCCATTGAGTGGGAGGTTCACGTTCGTCTCCTATTGGATTAGGGAGTGAAATTCGGGTGGATTACTTCTTGGCCGAGCTTTGCGGATTCAGGTTGGTCAGGCGGCCGCTTTCGGTGCCGGCCGCCGGATCGATGACGGCGTTGACCAGCGTGGGCCTGCCCGAGCGCAGGGCTTCGTTCACCGCGGCGTCGAGTTCCGCCGGCGTGGTGACGTTGTGGCCGACGCCACCGAAGGCTTCCATCATCTTGTCGTAGCGCGCGCCCGGGACGAAGGTCGTGACCGCCGGATCCTTGCCGCCGGTCGGGTTCACGTCGATGCCCTTGTAGACGCCGTTGTTGTTGAAGATGACGATGCACACCGGCAGGTTGTAGCGGCAGATGGTCTCCACTTCCATGCCCGAGAAGCCGAACGCGCTGTCGCCGCACAATGCCAGCACCGGCTTGCCGGTCTCGACCGCCGCGGCCACCGCGTAGCCCATGCCCACGCCCATCACGCCCCAGGTGCCCACGTCCAGGCGCTTGCGCGGCTCGTACATGTCGATCACGGCGCGGGCGTAGTCCAGCGTGTTGGCGCCTTCGTTGACGAACGAGATGCCCGGGTTGGCCTTGACCACATCCTTCAGCACGCTCAGTGCGCCGTGGAAGTTCATCGGCGCGGCATCCCTGGCCCTGGCCAGGGTCTCGGCCATCTTCGCCAGGTTGGTGTCCCGTCGGTCGGCCACCGCGTTCAGCCAGTCGGCGCCCGGCTTGGCGAAGTCGTTGCCGATCTTGTCGAGGATGGCGGTGACGCACGAGCCGATGTCGCCCACCACCGGCGCGGCGATGGCGACGTTGCTGTCCATCTCGGTCGCCGCGATGTCGATCTGGATGAATTGCTTGGGCTTGCCCCAGGTCTTGCCCTTGCCGTGCGACAGCAGCCAGTTCAGGCGCGCGCCAACCAGCAGCACCACGTCCGCTTCAGCCAGCACATACGAGCGTGCAGCCGAGGCCGATTGCGGATGCGTATCGGGCAGCAGGCCCTTGGCCATCGACATCGGCAGGTACGGGATGCCGGTCTTCTCGACCAGCTTGCGCAAGTCCGCCTCGGCGCGTGCGTAAGCGGCGCCCTTGCCGATCAGGATCAGCGGCCGCTTGGCGGTCTTCAGCAGCGCGACGGCACGGTCGACCGAGTCCGGCGCGGGCAGCTGGCGCGGGGCCGGGTCCACC
The DNA here is from genome assembly GCF_050271075.1 of Cupriavidus sp. H39. Classification (NCBI taxonomy): domain Bacteria; kingdom Pseudomonadati; phylum Pseudomonadota; class Betaproteobacteria; order Burkholderiales; family Burkholderiaceae; genus Cupriavidus; species Cupriavidus sp. H39. Next base: position 1,515,293 of record NZ_CP189846.1, on the reverse strand, counting down.
ACCTTGATCAGCGACTTGCGGCCCTTTTCGGCTTCCATCGACTGGCCCAGCAGCTTGGCCGGCAGGTCCAGGTACACACCGCCCGGACGGCCCGACACGGCGGCGCGGATGGCACGCGCGATACCGACCCCGATGTCTTCCGCATGCAGCACGCGGAACGCCGCCTTGGCGTGCGGACGGGCGATCGCCAGCTGGTCCATCTCTTCGTAGTCACCCTGCTGCAGGTCGACGATCTCGCGCTCGCTCGAGCCGCTGATCAGGATCATCGGGAAGCAGTTGGTGGTGGCATGCGCCAGCGCCGTCAGGCCATTCAGGAAGCCGGGCGCGGACACGGTCAGGCAAACGCCCGGCTTCTGCGTGAGAAAGCCCGCGATCGCCGCGGCGTTGCCGGCGTTCTGCTCGTGACGGAAGCTGATGACGCGCATGCCGTTTGCCTGCGCCAGGCGGGCCAGGTCCGTCACCGGAATGCCGGGCAGGCCGTAGATATTTTCGATGCCGTTCAGCTTCAGCGCTTCGATGACCAGATGAAACCCATCGGTTTGTGCCTGATGTTCTTCCGCGGCGTGACGCTGCAGCTCGTTTCCGACTTCTGCCATGGTTGCTTCCTTCTATGCAAATTGACTGGGGTTGGAATTTTTCTGGTTCAGGCTGCCGCGGGAGTGCTCTGGGCCCGTTTCGCTACGACTTCCGACATGCTTGGTCTCCTTGTTGGACTTGTGTTCGTGGTGCGCGGGGCCTGTGCCCTGCTTCGATCTGTGCCGGTTCCGATCGACCGGTCTTGATGACATACGGTATGTGATATATCAGAGAACGGCAAGCTATTTTCCACCTGTGCGACAAACTTTCGTCAGTGCACCGCAGCAATCCCGGCTGGATCAGCGCTCATATCAGCGCAATTCCTCACTCGAGCGCCATTTATTCGCATTTCGCACAGACGCGGGTCGGCCCACCCGGAACGTACGGCACAGCGATTCCAAGCGATAGATATATTACATACAACGTATTTGCGCACTTTGAGGCCGCCTTAAGCGCTCCCTAGGGATGCCAAACCCTTCCGGCCTCTTTGCTTCTATCGCGCGCGACCGACGGCCGGGCGCAAGCGCCCGGCCGTCAGCAACCTCGATGCATCAACCCGACACGGCGATGGCCCGCCTACTCACCATGCCTGGCCGATGCGTTCGCGATCAGGCCGGCTTCCGCCACGGGCATGGCGGGCGCCGCATGGCCCGTGATAAATCGTTTGCGCATCGGCGCCAGCACCAGCTTCGCCGACAGGCCCGCTGCGATCGTCACCACCGCCGCGACCGTGAAGACCGCTTCCCAGCCGCCGCGCGCCGACAGGACCGAGGCCAGCGGCACCAGCATCGCCGCGGTCCCCTTCGCGGTGTAAAGCGTGCCCGCGTTCGACGCCGCGAACTTGCTGCCGAACGTGTCCGCGCACAACGCCGGGAAAATCGAGAAGATCTCGCCCCAGAACAGGAAGGTCAGCGCCGCGAAGAACATGAACCAGTACGGGTTGTGCCCCATCTGCATCAGCCCCAGCAGCGCCAGCCCCTCGCCGATGAAGATCACGAACATCGTGTTCTCGCGCCCGAACCGGTCCGACAGGAACCCGCACAGCGGCCGCGTGAAGCCGTTGCACAGGTTGTCGATCGACAGCGTCATCGTCAGCAGCGGCAAGGTCAGTCCCAGCAGCGTCACCGGCATCGACGCAAAGCCGTAGTCCTTGGCGATCGGCCCCAGTTGCGCCGTCGCCATGATGCCGCCCGCCGCCACCGCGACAAAGCTCGCATAGATCAGCCAGAACACCGGCGTCTTGACCATCTGCCCCGGGGTGTATTCCACCGGATTGGTCAGCACCGCCTTGGCCGCCACTGCCCCCTTGGGCGCCCTGGGCTTCACCAGCAGCAACGCCAGCGCAAAGATACACACGCCTTGCAGGATGCCGAAGAACAGGAAGGCCTTCTCATAGCCCGCGCTCTGGATCATGTTCGCGATCGGGATCACGGTGATGGCCGCACCCGCGCCAAAACCCGCCGCGGTCAGGCCGGCGGCCAGGCCGCGCTTGTCCGGAAACCACTTCAGCGCGTTGCCGACGCAGGTCCCGTAGACGCCGCCCGCGCCGATGCCGGCGATCACCGCGGCCACATAGAGCTCCGGCAGCGTGGTCGCGTAGGCGTTCATCACCCATGCCAGCCCCGCACAGATGGCGCCGCCCGCCACCACCGGGCGCGGGCCGAACTTGTCCACCAGCCAGCCTTCCAGCGGCACGAGCCAGGTTTCGGTCACGATGAAAATAGAAAATGCCACCTGGATGGCGGACGCGCCCCAGTGATGTTTTGCGTCCATCGGTGACACGAAGAGGGTCCAGCCGTACTGCAAGTTCGCCACCAGCCCCATGCACACTACCCCGATTGCAAGCTGGATCCAGCGGTTCTGCAGCCCGCGCCCGTTCACGTCGTCGTGACCGGCGGGGGCCGATGCTTCCAATTGCGCCATCTGTCTTGTCTCCTGGTACGTATTGTTTGTGCCTCGGCGGGCACATCGGGGCGTTGTGGGATCGCCCCTTCTCGCAACTAGACCGGCGCCTGGCATTGCGGCACATGAAGTCGTGGATTGATGCTACCTGAAGCTTAATTTGACTAGTCTTAAAGTTTTTTATCGTATCTATTCACGACCGTTTATAGAGAGCGGAACTGGCATGAATCCCCAGGGCAGGCGGCGATGCAAAGCGGTTTCGCAACGCAGCAAGCCACCGCAGCCCGCGGGCAGCGGGGGCTGCGGTGGGCTTGCACGACGCGAGGCACGGTCTCGCCAGGCCGCTCAGGCCGGGGCTTCCTCCAGCTGCCGCAGCAGCGCATCGACGCTGCCCTTGGCATCGCCAAACCACATGCGCGTGTTGTCCTTGTAGAACAGCGGGTTGTCCACGCCGGCGTAGCCCGCCGCCATGCTGCGCTTGGACACCACCACGGTCCGGGCCTTCCACACCTCCAGCACCGGCATGCCGGCAATGGGGCTGGCGGGGTCGTCCAGCGCACCGGGGTTGACGATGTCGTTGGCGCCGACTACCAGCACCACGTCGGCCTTCTCGAAGTCATCGTTGATCTCTTCCATTTCCAGCACGATGTCGTACGGCACCCTCGCCTCGGCCAGCAGCACGTTCATGTGCCCCGGCAGGCGGCCGGCCACGGGGTGGATGCCGAAGCGGACGTTGACCCCCTGCGCGCGCAGCCGCCGCGCGATCTCGCTGATGGTGCCCTGCGCCTGCGCCACCGCCATGCCGTAGCCCGGCACGATGATCACCTCGCTGGCGTCCTTGAGCAGGCTGCTGACTTCCTCGCTCGACACCGGCAGCACCTCGCCCTGCTCGGTCGCCGCGCCCTGCGCCTGCACCGCGCCGAAGCCGCCCAGGATCACCGCCAGGAACTTGCGGTTCATCGCCTTGCACATGATGTAGCTGAGGATGGCGCCGCTCGAGCCCACCAGCGCGCCGGTGATAATCAGCAGGTCGTTGCCCAGCATGAAGCCGGTCGCCGCGGCGGCCCAGCCGGAGTAGCTGTTGAGCATCGACACCACCACCGGCATGTCGGCGCCGCCGATGGCCAGCACCAGGTGCGCGCCGACCAGCAGCGCGATCACCGTCATCGCCGCCAGCGGCACCAGTCCCTGCTGCGGATCGGGCGCGCCGAGGAAGGCATAGCCCAGCCACACGCACACCGCCAGCGCGCCGGCGTTGAGCACATGGCGGCCCGGCAGCAGCATCGGCTTGCCGCCCATGGTGCCCTGCAGCTTGAGGAAGGCGATGATCGACCCGGTGAAGGTAACCGCGCCGATCAGGATGCCGAGGTAGGTCTCGACCTCATGGATCGCCCTCTCCGCGCCGGCGAGCGTGGTCGGCTCCAGGTAGTTGGCGTAGCCGACCAGCACCGCGGCCAGGCCGACGAAGCTGTGCAGCACCGCCACCAGCTGCGGCATCTGCGTCATCTCGACGCGCCTGGCCAGCAGCGCGCCGGCGATGCCGCCCACCAGCATCGCGCCGATGATGATGGCGATGCCGTCGGGACTGCCCGCCAGCACCGTGGTCATGACCGCGATCACCATGCCGGCGATACCGAGCATGTTGCCGCGCCGGGCGCTGGCGGGATGGCTCAGCCCGCTCAGGCTGAGGATGAACAGCGCGCTGGCGGCGAGGTAAGCGATATTGCTGATTCCGGATGGCATGGCTGTCTCCTTGGCCTTAGTCTCGCTGGAACATCTTCAGCATGCGCTGCGTCACCAGGAAGCCGCCGGCGATATTGATGGTGGCCACCAGCACCGCGCAGCCCGCGATCAGCGCCGTCAGCAGCGACGGCTTGCCCAGCTGCACCAGCGCCCCAACCACGATGATCCCGCTGATGGCATTGGTCACGCTCATCAGCGGCGTGTGCAGCGCCGCGGTGACGTTCCACACCACCTGGTAGCCGACAAAGATCGCCAGCACGAACACCGTGAAATGCGCCATGAAGGCTGGCGGCGCAACCGCGCCCAGCGCCAGCAGCGCGGCGGCCGCCAGCGCCAGCGCGACCAGTGCCGAACCGGTGCGGCTGCGCGGCGGGCCGGCCTCGGCCGATACCGGCGGCACCTCCGCCGGCGCCTGCTGCTGCGGTACCGCCACCGTCAACGGCGGCGGCGGCCAGGTCACCGCGCCCTGGTGCAGCACGGTCGCACCGCGGATCATCTCGTCGTCCATGTCGACCACCAGCTGGCCGTCCTTGCCCGGCGTCAGCTCGGCCAGCAAGTGGCGGATATTGGTGCCGTAGAGCTGGCTCGCCTGCGCCGCCATGCGGCTGGGCAGGTCGGTGTAGCCGATGATGGTGACGCCCTCGCGTCGCACGCTTTCGCCCGGCACGGTCAGCACGCAGTTGCCGCCCTGCTCCGCGGCCAGGTCCACCACCACGCTGCCGGCGCGCATCAGCCCGACGGTTGCGGCCTCCAGCAGCTTCGGCGCCGGCTTGCCCGGAATCAGCGCGGTGGTGATGATGATGTCGACCTCGCGCGCCTGCTCGGCAAACAGCCGCATCTCGGCTTCGATAAAGGCCGGACTCATCTCCTTGGCGTAGCCGCCGCTGCCGCTGCCGTCCTCGTCGATCTCGACGGTAAGGAATTCCGCGCCCAGGCTCTCGATCTGCTGGCGCACCACCGGCCGCGTGTCGAACGCGCGTACCACCGCGCCCAGGCTGCGCGCCGCGCCGATCGCCGCCAGCCCCGCCACGCCCGCGCCGATCACCAGCACGCGCGCCGGCGGGATCTTGCCCGCGGCGGTGATCTGGCCGGCAAAGGGCCGGCCGAAGGCATGCGCGGCTTCGATCACCGCGCGGTAGCCCGCCATATTGGCCATCGAGCTGAGCGCATCCAGCTTCTGCGCCCGCGAGATGCGTGGCACGCAGTCCATCGCCAGCACCGTGGCGCCGCGCTGCGCCAGCCGCTCCAGCATGGCCATCTGCTGCGCCGGCCAGACAAAGCCGATCAGCGCGGCGTGCTTCTTCAGCAGCGCCGCCTCTTCCACCCCCAGGCTGGGGTGGACCTGCGGCGGGCGCACCTTGACCACCACGTCGACCGAGGCCCACAGGCTGGCCGCGTCGACAATGGCAGCGCCGGCGGCGCGGTAGTCGTCGTCCGAGAACGAAGCCTCCTGGCCCGCGCCGCTCTCCACCACCACCTGGTAGCCGAGCTTGAGCAGTTCCTTGACCGAATCCGGGGTGGCGGCAACGCGCCGCTCGCCCGGGTGGACTTCGCGCGGCACACCGATTGTCATTGGCATGGCATTCACCGTTTCAGGAAATGAATCGGGCGCCCGGCTCAGCCGCGCACATGGTTGACCAGCGCGCCGATGCCGGCGATCGACACCTCGACCACGGCGCCGTCCTTCATCGAACCCACGCCCAGCGAGGTGCCGACGGCGATGACGTCGCCCGGCATCAGCGTCAGGTCCTGCGAGATCCGGCTGACCTGTTCCTCGGGCGAGAAGATCATGTCCGACAGCGGATAGTTCTGCCGCTCCACCCCGTCCAGACGCGTGACCACGCTGGCGGCTTTCCAGTGGAAGCCGGTGACGATGGCCGGACCGATGCAGCCAAAGGTGTCGAAGCCCTTGGCGCGCGTCCATTGCGGGAAATTGGGATCGGCCGTGATCAGCTCGGCCGCGGTCACGTCGTTGACGATGGTGTAGCCGAAGATATGGGCGCCGGCCTCCGCCACCGTCACGTTGCGCGCCTTCTTGCCGATGACGATGCCCAGCTCGCCCTCGTAGACGATCTTGCCGTCATAGCTCTTCGGGCGTTGCACGGCATCGCCCGGACCGGCCAGCGACGTGGCCGGCTTGAGCAGGAACAGCGGATGCGTCGGCACCGGCTTTTCCAGCTTGCGCGCGAGCGCATGGAAGTTGTTCCATAGTGCCACCACCTTGCCCGGCGCGCACGGCGCGAGCAGGGCCAGCGCGGCGCGGTCATAAACGGCGCCGGTGGGGCTGGGATCGTCGAAGCCGTCGCCATCGTATTCGACGACGCGGTTGGGGTCGGCATGATCGATGCGGCCATGGCCGATGCTGCCGTCGGCGCGGCGAAAACGTATCCAGGTTTGCACAGCATGCTCCTTGCGCAGGCAAAGGGAGACCCCGCCTGCGCCGATGTCGGTTTGCAGGGAATCTTGGGAGAAAGGGAAAAGCAGGACGGCGCGCGCCGCCGGTCGTCATTCCCGCGCGGGCGGGAATGACGTCAGCCCAGCCTCATACCGCCCCGGCCAGCTTCATCGCGGCGATCTGCGCAGGCGTGCGTCCCAGCCACTCGAGGATCTCCTCGGTGTGCTCGCCCAGCAACGGCGAGCGCTCCACCTGCACCGGCGAGGCCGACAGCGTGATCGGGCAGCCCAGCTGCACGTAGTTGCCGCGCTGCGGATGCTCCAGCTCGACCAGGTAGCCGCGCTGGTACAGCGACTCGTCTTCGATCAGGTCCTTCATCGACAGGATCGGGCCGCACGGCACATCGACCTCGTTGAGCGCCGCCATCACCTCGAACTTGCTGATGCCGCGCGTCCATTTCTCGATCACGGCGAAGCAGTCGGCCAGGTGCTTGAGCCGCGCTTCGGGCGTGGCGTAGTCCGGGTTGTTGATCAGGTCTTCGCGCCCGCACAGGCGCATCAGCGGCTCCCAGCCCTGCGGCTGGATGATGACGTAGACATAGTCGTTGGGGCCGCCCGGCGCGCAGCGCAGCGCCGCGCCCGGCTGCCCGCCGCCCGAGGCGTTGCCCGCGCGCGGCACGTGGTCGCCGAAGTCCTGGTTGGGATATTCGCGCAGCGGGCCGTTGGCCAGGCGCTGCTGGTCGCGCAGCTTGACCCGGCACAGGTTCAGCACTGCGTCCTGCATCGCCACTTCCACGCGCTGGCCGCGGCCGGTGTGCTCGCGCTGCAGCAGCGCGGCCAGGATGCCGACCACGGCATGCACGCCAGTGCCGGAGTCGCCGATCTGTGCGCCGGTCACCGTCGGCACGCCGTCGGCATCGCCCGTGGTCGAGGCCGAGCCGCCCATGCACTGCGCCACGTTCTCGTAGGCCTTGCAGTCCGCGTACGGGCCGGGGCCAAAGCCCTTGATCGAGGCATAGACCAGGCGCGGGTTCAGGTCTTGCAGGTGGTCCCAGTCGAAGCCGGCGCGCGCCAGCACGCCGGGGCCGAAGTTCTCGATCAGCACGTCGCTGCGCTGGACCAGGTCTTCGAGCAGCGCCTTGCCTTCGGGCGTCTTCATGTTCAGCGTCAGGCTGCGCTTGTTGGAATTGAGCATGGTGAAGTACAGGCTGTCGGCATTCGGCACGTCGCGCAGCTGGCTGCGCGTGATGTCGCCGCGTCCCGGCATCTCCACCTTGATCACGTCCGCGCCCAGCCACGCCATCAACTGCGTCGCCGACGGGCCTGCCTGGACATGGGTCATGTCCAGGATGCGCACACCTTGCAGGGCCTTGGTTTCCATTGCGAAGGGTCTCCTCTTCCGCTATTTGTAGTCTCTGATGACATACGGTATGTGATATATCAGAAGAGAGCAAGAGGAGTTTGGCGCTTCCGGGGCAAATATCGACGGTGCGGCGCAACAGAGCTCCGTTGACTAGCGACGGAGAGAATAAGGCGGGGCTTTTCCATGCCCGGGCGGCATAAGGGCCGACGCGCTTTTCACATTGATATATCACACACCACTTAGCGAAATGCCACCGCCCATGCAGGTGCGCCCCCCAAAAAGCAAAGCGGCGGACCGAAGTCCGCCGCCTGAACCGCCCTGCTGCTGTCCTGCACTGCCCGGTTTAGTCCAGGAAATCGCAGTGCTTCTCGACGTAGTCCGCGAGGTCGAGCGAATGCTGGCGCACCAGCCGCTCCGCCAGTTCGGTATCCCGCTTCTCCAGCGCCTCGATGATGCGCAGGTGGTCGACGATGGACCGTGCCGCGCGGTCGCTCTGGGAGATGGTCATCTTCCGGATCGCGCGCACGTGGATGAAAATATTGCGGATCGTGTCCATGATGATCTGCGACTTCGACAGCTGCACGATCGCCTGGTGGAACACGATATTGGCGTCGGAATACTCTTCGATGTGCTCGGCCGGGGTGGAATCGCGGAAGCTGTCGAACATGCTGCGCAGCTGCGCGATCTCGGCGTCGGTGGCGTTCTTGGTGGCCAGCCGTGCCGCCATGCTTTCCAGCGCGGCCCACATCTGGATCATCTCGACGATCTCGCGCTTGGTCTTGCGCATGATGTAGATGCCCCGCCGCGGCACGGTGCGCAGGAAGCCTTCCTGCTCCAGCAGCGTCATGGCCTCGCGGATCGGCGTGCGGCTGACGCCCATGGCCTCGCTCAGCACCCGTTCATCCAGCCGGATCTCGTCGCGCGACTGGTAGATGTCGGCGTCGGCGATGGCCTGCCGCAGCATGGCGTAGGCCTGGTCGCGCAGGCTGGCGCCGGCGTTGATCGGTTGTACCGACAGGGCCAGCCCGTTGGGCTGGACGATGGATTGGCTTTGCGCAGACATGAATGAGCTCGTGTGAGACCGGCGCCCGGGCGGCCGGAATGGCTGCCCTGCGCATCGCTGCACAGCTTAGCAAAAACGCCTGACCCATTATGAAAACGCATCAAACGATGCGCGCTCCACATGCATCGGCACAATAGCAGTGCGCGGTCTGTCGTATATGGTATATCACTATCGCCCTGCCTTCGGACTCCGCGAGCCGGGCAAGCGCCACTTTGCTTGCCCGGCCCGCCTGACGCCGACCCGTGGCGCCCCCTGCCCCTCATGCGGCCAGCTTGGCCATCGCATCCCGCTGCTTGATCAGCCCGAGCACGGCATCGCACATCGGCGTCGGCTCGCCCACCAGCCGCCCCATTTCCTGCACCACCGTCAGCAGCGGGTCGATTTCCATGGCCCGCCCCGCCTCCAGGTCCTGCAGCATCGAGGTCTTGTGCGCGCCAACGGCGCCGGCGCCGTCGATGCGCCGCTCGACGTCGACACGGAATTTCACCCCAAAGCGCTGGGCGATGCCCTGCGCCTCCACCATCATCTGGCGCGACAGCGCGCGCGTGGCGGGATCGGCGGTAATGACGTCCAGCGTGGCGTGGGTCAGCGCGCTGATCGGGTTGAAGCAGAGGTTGCCCCACAGCTTGAGCCAGATCTCGTCGCGGATGTTGTCGCGCACGGGGGCGTCGAGGTCAGCCGCCATCATCATCTCGCTGAGCGCCGTCACCCGGGCGGAGCGGCTGCCGTCCGGCTCTCCGAGCGGAAACTTCTTGCCGTAGACATGCTTGATCACGCCCGGCGCGACGATTTCGGCGGCCGGATAGACCACGCAGCCGATGGCCCGCTCCGGCCCCAGGCGCTGCCACTGGCGCCCGCCCGGATCGACGCTTTCCAGCGTGCGGCCGGCCAGTTCGCCTCCGTGCTTGTAGAAGTACCAGTAAGGAATGCCGTTGACGCCGGTCACGATCGCGGTTTCCGGCCCGAGCAGCGGCTGCATCTGCTCCACCACCCCCGGCACGGAATGCGCCTTGAGCGTGATGAACACGTAGTCCTGATGCCCGAGTTCACGCGGATCGCTGGTGCAGCGCACCTTGGCCATGCGCTCCTCGCCGTCGATCAGCAGCTTGACGCCATGCGCCTGCATCGCCGCAAGATGGGGACCGCGTGCGACGAAGCTAACCTCGGCCCCGGCCCGCGCCATCTGGGCCCCGACATAACCGCCGATGGCACCGGCGCCATAGATGCACACTTTCATATTGCTGTCTCCTTGATGGCTCGATTGGATCTATTGATATATCACATACTATATTCCATGGCTGCGCATGGCAACCTTGTCGAACGCGCTTTAGTCCGCGCGCGTAAAGCTGCCCGCTGAAGCGACGCTGCGCTAACATGAGGCCTTCGTGCGCCTGGAGCGGGTCACCGCAGCGCCCTGCCCTCACATCCCGGAGCCTTCATGGAAGCGTCGCTGGCATTGCTGCAGGATCCCGCCGCCTGGGCGGCACTGGCCACGCTGGTGGCCATGGAAATCGTGCTGGGGATCGACAACCTGATCTTCATCTCGATCCTGACCAACAAGCTGCCAGAAGCGATGCGGGAGAAGGCGCGCAAGATCGGCATCAGCCTGGCGCTGCTGATGCGCCTGGCGCTGTTGGCCACCATCGCCATCATCGTCAAGCTCACCGAGCCGGTATTCACGATCCTGGGCCAGGGCCTGTCATGGCGCGACCTCATCCTGATCGCGGGCGGCGCCTTCCTGGTGTGGAAAGCCACGCGCGAAATCCACCACCATGTCACCGCGGACGAAGAAGGCGAGGAAGGCGGCACCGCCAAGGCGGTGCAGAGCTTTGCCTCGGCCATCGGCCAGATCCTGGTGCTGGACCTGGTATTTTCGATCGACAGCATCATCACCGCGGTGGGCATGACCGAACATGTGCAGATCATGTTCGTCGCCGTGATCGCGGCGGTGATGGCGATGCTGTTCGCGGCGACGCCGCTGGCCAACTTCATCAACCGCAACCCCACCATCGTGATGCTGGCGCTGGCCTTCCTGATGATGATCGGCATGACGCTGGTTGCCGAAGGCCTCGGCACGCACGTGCCCAAGGGCTACATCTATACGGCGATGGCGTTCTCGGCCGCGGTCGAGGGGCTGAACATGCTGGCGCGGCAGCGGCGCCGGCGGCGCCGCGCCGCGGGCGGCGCACACTGAGGCGCCGGGGCCCTCCCCTGTAACAGAGGGTGTCCGAACTTTTCTGCAGCGGCGGCGTCTTTTACAGTTCTGCACAACCCCGGACAATAAAAGGACGCTTTCAGCACATGATGAACCGCCGAACCCTGCTGGTTTCCGCCACCGCCTCCGCCGCGCTTGCCGCCCTCGGCATCACCCCCTCGGTGCTGGCAGCCGGCCGGATCAAGCTGGGCGAGGCCCAGCCGTTCGGCTTCGACGCCCTGATCGAACGCGCCCGCGGCCTGGCCGCCAAGCCCTACGCGCCGCCGCCTGCGCCGCCCGCGGAGGTGCTGTCCCGCATCGACTACGACGCCCACGGCAAGATCCGCTTCCGCACCGAGGACGCGGTCTTTGCCAACGGCCCGGGCCAGTTCCCGGTCACGTTCTTCCACCTCGGCACCTACTTCCGCACGCCGGTGCGCATGCATGTGATCGAGCGCGCCAAGGGCGGCACCGGCAAGGCCCGCGAGATCGTCTATGACGAGGCCTATTTCGACATGCCGGCCGACAGCCCCGCGCACAAGCTGCCGCCGGGCAGCGGCTTTGCCGGCTTCCGCTTCCAGGAAAGCCGCCTGGGCGACCAGAAAACCCGGGACTGGCGCAAGAATGACTGGGTGGCCTTCCTCGGCGCCTCGTATTTCCGCGCGATTGGCGAGCTGTACCAGTACGGCCTGTCCGCGCGCGGCATCGCCATCGACGTGGCCGAAGCCGGCAAGCAGGAGGAGTTTCCCGCCTTCACCCACTTCTGGTTCGAAACCCCCGAGGGCAGCGGCGATACCGTCACGGTCTACGCGCTGCTGGACGGACCGAGCATCGCCGGCGCCTACCGCTTCGTCATGCAGCGTGGCAAGGCCGTGATCATGGACGTGGAGTGCGCGCTGTTCCTGCGCAAGGATGTGGCACGTCTGGGGCTGGCGCCGCTGACCTCGATGTACTGGTTCTCGGAAAGCATCAAGGGCACCGCCGTTGACTGGCGCCCCGAAGTGCACGACTCCGACGGCCTGGCGCTGTGGAACGGTGCGGGCGAGCATATCTGGCGCCCCCTGAACAACCCGCCGCAGACCACCGCTTCGGCCTTCGCCGACGAGAACCCCAAGGGCTTCGGGCTGCTGCAGCGCGACCGCCTGTTCGACCACTACCAGGACGGCGTCAACTACGAACGCCGCCCGAGCCTGTGGGTCGAGCCGCGCGATGGCTGGGGCGCCGGCTCGGTGCAGCTGGTGGAGTTGCGCACCGACGACGAGATCCACGACAACATCGTCGCCATGTGGGTGCCGAAGGCGCCGGCCAAGGCCGGCAGCACCTACCGCCTGCGCTACCGGCTGCACTGGGCGGCCGACGAGCCCTACCCATCGCCGCTGGCACGCTGCGTCGCCACGCGGCTGGGCAACGGCGGCCAGCCCGGCCAGCCGCGGCCCAAGGGCGTGCGCAAGTTCATGGTCGAGTTCAAGGGCGCGCCGCTGGAGAAACTGCCCTTCGGCGTCAAACCCGAAGCCGTGCTGACCGCCTCGCGCGGCACCTTTTCCTATGTCTTTACCGAAGCCGTGCCCAACGGCGTGGCCGGCCACTGGCGCGCGCAGTTCGACCTGACCACCGATGGCGCCCAGCCGGTCGACCTGCGCCTGTTCCTGCGCCTGAACGGCAAGCCGCTGTCGGAAACCTGGCTGTACCAGTACCACCCGTTCCAGTCGCCCGCCGGCTAAGGCCCCGGGCCGCGCGGGCTGGCGCCGGGCCGCCCGCTTTACACGTTATTGCGACGCCGTGATGTCAGGCTGGCGCGAGCGGGTATGATGGCTGGCTACGACAGTTCCACTGCATCCGCCAGCCTCACATGATTTCTCAAGAGTTCGCCGGCGCCGCCGAGAGCGGCCAGGCTGCATCGCTCCCCCGATCCGAGCGCGCCTATCAGCAGCTGCGCGCCGCCATCCAGGCCGGCCAGCTTTCCCCCGGCACCCGCCTGCGCGAGGTGGAACTGGCCGAATCGCTGGGGCTGTCGCGCACGCCGGTGCGGGAAGCGCTGTCCCGGCTGGAGTCCGAAGGCCTGGTCGTCAACGAGCCCAACCGCGGCATGATGGTCACGCAACTCGATGCCAGCATGGTCAGCGAGCTGTACGTGATGCGCGAAGTGCTGGAAGGCACCGCCGCCGCGCTGGCCGCGCGCCACGCCACCGACGTCGAGATCTCGCTGCTGCGCGATATCGTCGAGCGCGACCTCGCCATCGCCGACGACCCCGACCGGCTCGCCCTGAACAACCGGCTGTTCCATGAAACCCTGCACCGCTGCGCCCACAACCGCTACCTGCTGAAGACGCTGCGCTCGCTGCATGAGTCCATGGCGCTGCTCGGACGCACCACGCTGGCGGTGCCGGGGCGCGCGCGCAGCTCCTACGAAGAACATATCGCACTGGTGGAAGCGCTGGAACAGCGCGATCCCGCGCTGGCCGAGCAGATCGCGCGCCGGCATATCCAGCAGGCGTACAAGGTGCGGCTGTCGCTCTGGATCCAGGAGCAGTCGGGCAGCTGAGGCCGCGCTCAGGCTGCCTGGGCCCGCGCCGCGCGCAGCGTGCCCAGGCTCAGCACGACCAGTGCCGCCAGGATCAGCACCACCGCACCCAGCGTCTGCGGCGCGATCTGCTCGCCGCCCAGCCAAGCGCCCATGGCCAGCGCCACCGGCGGGTTCACATAGACATAGCTCGCCGCCAGGGTCTGGCTGACCGTCGATACCAGGTACATGTAAGCGGAGAACGCCACCAGCGACCCCGCCACCACCAGGTAGACCCAGGCCCAGCCGGCCTGCGCGCTGACCGACGACGGCCACGGCTCCTGCCGCAGCATCGACAGCGCCATCAGCACCGCGCCGCCGATCACCATTTCGGCGGCAAACGCCGCCGCCCCTGGCGGCAACTCCAGCCGGCGCGCCAGCTGCGAGCCGAAGGACCAGCTCGCCACCGCCAGCAACAGCGCCACCACACCGCCGGTACTGACCTGGAACTCCGCGCCCGCGGTCAGCACCAGGATGCCGGCGCTGCCGATGGCAATCGCTACATACTCAAACCACTTCGGCCGATTGCCAAAGCAGGCCCCCCAGATCAGCGCAAAGATCGGCATCGACCCGATCATCACCGTGGTGGCGCCAGAGGAAATGGTCTGCTCGGCAATGGCCGTGAGGCCCATGCCACCCACCAGCAGAAACAACGCCGGCACCGCGCAATGGCGCAACTGGCGCATGGACGGCATTGGCGTGCCGCGCGATGCCAGCCAGGCGGCCAGCAGCAGGCCCGCGCACAGGAAGCGCGTGCCCATCATGAACAGCGGCGGAAAGCTCTCCAGCGTAAAGCGGATCGCCAGGTAAGTCGTGCCCCAGACCACATAGGTGATCAACAGGCACAGCAGGACAAGCGGGGACATGGACGGACCGGTTCGGCAAAGGCATCCAAGATAGCCGTGTCCGTCGCCGCGACAAAACGAAAAGCGCTGGCAAGCGTTGCGAGAGTCATTCACAAAGCACTCAAGCGCCGCGGGCAAAACAAACCGGCCGCGTTCACCCAGGGCGGGCGCACGTATGGCCGGTTCTTCAACGCAGCCCGGAAGGGCCGCAACCACCGTACTGCAGGCAGGGCTCAGCCGTTGGCGTAAACCACCTTGGCTTTGCGGGCCTGGCTTTGCAGGCGCTCGATCACCGACTGCACGGCGGCGATGGCGCGCTTCACGTCGTGGGCGAAGCCCAGGCTTTGCGTGCCGAGCTCGCGCTCGATGAGTTGGCGTTCCAGTTGATCGGTCAGCTTGATATCGGATTGGGTGTTCATGGCGTCCTTCCTTTCGGGATTACCCTTATGGGGTTTTCCCTGATTGTAGCAGAGGAAATGTCGCAATGCAGCATTAGGTGAAAGTACGTAGCCGGAGACTTCACATCCCGCCTGTGAGGCCACCGAACATAAGATCTCGCGAATGCCATCTAATGCTTTGAAATAGATGACGCCACTTTATGCCTATGCAGTGATGCTCTTAAGGCACTTTTTGATGGCTTGGGCTGGTTTTACGCGCACCAGATTGCTGGGGATTGGCTTCATGAGGTCATGAGACCTGCCTTGTGGAGGGAAGAGGCCAGCGCGCACAGCCGATCCTACGTGGACGGGCCCCCGCCTGATCGCCGGTATCGACCTCGGCTATTGCGCTGGGGGCGGCGCAGCCGTGGAACCCCGCACGATGAGTTGCGGCGTCAGTTGCACGGTGACGGCATCGGAGGCTGGCTTGTCGATCTTCCTGAGCAGGAGCCGGGCAGCCTCCTCGCCCATTTCGTGGACGGCAATGCGCACGGTGGTGAGCGGCGGCGTCAGGGCGTCGGCAAATGGCATGTCGTTGTGGCCCACGACCGAGACGTCCTCGGGGCAACGCATGCCGCGCTCGCGCAGGAAGTCGTAGCAGCCCATCGCCACCAGGTCATTGCCGGCGGCGATGGCGGTCATCTGCGGGAATGCCGCGAAGAGCTGCTCGCAAGCGAGCCGGCCGGCTTCACGCGAATAGCTGGCGGCTTCCATGACTTGCCATTCCGCGCGGCGCAGGCGGTGGCGCTTTACCGCCTGAAGAAAGCCCTCGCGACGCAGAAAGCCGGTCGACAGTGTGGCTGGCCCGGCAATATGCCCGATGCGGCGGTGGCCCAGGCCGACCAGGTGGTCAACCGTCTGACGCATGGCCAGCAGGTTGTCGCTCACCACGCAGGACACCCGGCCCGTGTCTTCACCGCGGTTGACCGTGACCACGGGGATATGCTGCTTGAGGCAGTAGGCGAGTATCGGATCGTCCCGTTCCGCGGTGGCGAGCACCAGTCCTTCGACTTGCCGGCCGATCATCTGGTCGATGACAAAACGCTGCCGGCTTTTGTCGGTACCGGCATTGACCACGATCGGCACGTAGCCTTGCTGCGCCAGCACGGATTCAATGCCGGCCAGGATGGGCGGAAACACCGGATTGGAAATATCGGGCAGCACCACGCCCACCAGACCCGAACGCTGGGTGCGCAGGCCCGCCGCGATGCGATTGGGGCGGAAGCCGCGGGCCTCGGCAAGCTCCAGGATGCGGGCCGCCACGTCCTCAGCCACCAGGTGCCGCGTGGCCGGATTCATCACTCGCGAGACGGTCGAGTAATGCATGTCGATCTCGGCAGCCAGGTCTTTCAGGGTGAGGCGCTTGCGCTCGGGCATGACGGCAGTTGGCGGGGCGGCAGCAGCCCGGGGAGAGTCGGAAGACGCCATTCTAAGCCAGCCCCGCGCCGTCGCCGCACGCCTGCGGACTACCGCTATTGCCCCGCTTTCACGCCGGATTGCCTGACCACCGGCGCCAGCTTGCCGATCTCCGCCTGGATATAGGCAGCAAACTCCTGCGGCGACGAGCGCTTTGGCTCCGCGCCCTGGGCAGCCAGGCGCTCGCGCACATCCGGCGCGGCCAATGCCTTGCCGATCTCGGCATTGAGCGCATCGACGATTTCCTTCGGGGTGCCGGCGGGCGCCAGCACGCCGAACCAGGAGTCGAAGGCGTAGCCGGGGAAGCCAGACTCCGCCACCGTGGGAATCTCCGGCAGCGCACTGGCGCGTCTGGCCGTGGTGACCGCCAGCGCCCGCAGCTTGCCCTGCCTGACGAACGGCATGGCCGATACGCTGGGCGCAAACATCATGTCGCCCCGGCCAGCCATGACGTCGGTCAGTGCTTCGCCCGTGCCCTTGTACGGGATATGGACGATTTCGATGCCGGCCTGCATCTTGAACATCTCGCCGCTCAGGTGGGTGGAGCTGCCGGAACCCGCCGAGTCGAAGTTCAGCGCGCCCGGCGTCGCCCTGGCGGCGTTGACGACGTCCCGCACCGATTTGTACTTGCTGCCGGCATTGACCACCAGCACATTGGGGACCGTCGCCACCAGCGAGACCGGTGCGAAGTCCTTCACCGTGTCATACGACAGCCTGGGATACAGCGTGGCGTTGATGGCGTGCCCGACCGAAACCAGGATCAGCGTGTAGCCATCCGGCGCCGCCTTGGCCACGCCAGTGGCGCCCAGGGTGCCGCCGGCGCCGGGGCGGTTGTCGACGATCACCTGGTAGGTGCCGCCCTCGCCCATCTTGCTGCCGATGATGCGCGCCAGGATGTCGGTGGCACTGCCAGCCGAGAACGGCACCACCAGCCGGATCGGCTTGCTGGGATATTGCGGTTGCGCGTGGGCGGCGGGCGCGGCCGCCAGCATGAGCGATGACGCCAGCGCCAGCACGGCGCCTTGGATGGATCGGATCATTCCGTGTGTCTCCTCACTTCAGAAGCGAGCGCGGGCACCGCGCATCACCGTTGAATGCGGCGCGCCCATGCCGGGCGTGCCGTTCTGCCTCAGAAGAAGTGCCGCATGCCGAGCGCGACCGTCTGCGGGTCTGAACCCGCGCTCACGCCCAGTTCATTGATGGCGAAGTCGTAGATCGCATTGCGCTTGTTGTTGATGCGGCTGTAGTACGCATACAGCGCGGTGCGCTTGGACAGCGGATAGTCGTAGCCAACCGTGACCTGCGTGGCACCCGTTTCCGCGCCGCTGCGGAAGAAGCCCACCGTCTCGGTCGCATTGCCCGCGCCATTGCTGGCAAGGCCAAAACCGACGCGCACGCTGCCCGGCCCGAGCTTCTGCACCAGCGAGGCGTAGTACCCGTTGCGGGTCAGGTCGCCGGTCGCGGTGCGGTAGTGGAGCCGTTCATAGAGCAGCGCCACGGTGGTGGTCGGGAACTTGTACGAGACGCCCGCCTTCATCGCGTCATCGTTGCGGCCGGCGGTCTGGTAGTGCTGGTGGACTTCATAGGCCAGCGCCACGTTGAGCGGGCCATTGTCGTAGGCGGCCGAGAACGAATACAGGCCGGGATTGCGCGGTACGGTGGTCTTCTCCTCGTTCACGCCCCACGCCGCGGCGCCGCTGAAGCCGGCGAACGACGGCGTCTTGTAGACGATGATGTTCTTCTGCCGGCGGTCGAACGAGCTGGTGTCCTGGACGTTGTCGGAACTGGACGTGGAGCCGTTGCCGATCAGTGCCATATAGCCGGCAGTAGTCGGATAGTACGGGTCGTAGGCCAGCGTCGATTCGGTGTATGGGGTCTGCCAGTGCCCCAGGAACAGCGTGCCGGCATCTCCCTGCAGCCCCACCCGCGTATTGCGCCCGGCCACCTGGCCCTGGCCGGTATCGAGCGAGAAATTGCTTTCGATCTGCCAGATCGCTTTCAGGCTGCCGCCCAGGCCTTCTTCGCCGCGCATGCCGAAGACCGAGCGGTTGTTGGTCAGGCGCCCCACGCCGCCAAGGCGGGTGCCGTCGGTGGCCGTGTTGGCATAGGAATACTCCAGTGCCGTATTGATGCGCCCGTACAGGGTCACGGCTGACTGCGCGCAGGCCTCACCGCCACAGCCTGCGGCCATGGCCAGCATGAGCAGATGGCTACGCCTTCTGATGGACTTCATTTGCTTTGTCTCCCGTGGTTTGTCGTGGTTGTTGTGGTTGTTATGGGGGGGGGCCAGCTGCTCCATTCTTATGCAATCGTTTGCAATTCGGCCCAAAAATATCAGTCCTTCGGATACGGCATCGCCAGCAGCAGCAGCGCCGGCCGATTGCCCGGGTTAAACACCTGCCGCGCCTCACCCGCCGCCAGGCGCACGGAATCGAACTGGCCCAGCGTCACGCGCTCGTCGGGCGTGGCGATGCAGACTTCGCCTTCCAGCACCACGTAGTGCTTTTCCACCGGCGCGGCATCCATCGACGTATGGCCGCCCGGCAGCAGCACCGAGACCCCGATCCACAAGGCTTCGGACGGTCCCGCTTCATGCCCTTGCAAGCGCAGGCAGTGCATGCCTTCATGATTGGCCGGGAAGTAGGCCGGCGCCTGTGCGAACCGGGTCGTGTTCATGGCTTGAGCACCACGCGCTCGGTTGCGCCCTGGAGGACCGCCCGGTAGGCCTCCTTGGCGTTGGAAAGCGAATAGGTGTAGTCGGAGAGCACCGGGAACGGCCGCAGCGCACCCGAGGCAAACATCGGTGCGAGCCGGTCAAGGATGCCCGCGCAGGCGTTGCTGTCCAGCGCAAGGGTGTCGACGCCCACATAGGTGTGCTGGCCACGATAGAAGGCGAAGATATCGAACGGCACCGGCTTCTCGATGGTCGAGATAAAGATCTGCGCCGCGCCGATCGCCATGGCCTGGTTGGCCTGTTCGAAGTAGGGGCTTCCCACCGTGTTGTAGACGATATCCGCACCGTGCCCGTCGGTCTCTTCGTGCACCACCGCGGCAATGGATTCGCTGCTGGCGTCGATCATGCGCACGTCGCCGCTGGCATGGCCACGATACGCCTCCGCGGTGCGCTCCACGGCAAAGACGCGCGCGCCGAGCGCGGTGGCGATCTGGATCGTTGCCTGCCCCACCTTGCCGTTGCCGCCACATACCAGCACGGTGCTGCCAGCCTGCGGCATGCCCGCGCGGCGCAGCCCTTCATAGGCGGTGATGAACGGCACCCCCACGGCGCCGGCTTCCAGCAGCGATACCGATGCCGGCTTGGCGCGCACGGCGCTGGCCTGGAGGCGCAGATACTTGCCATGCGTGCCATCGCGGCGGATGCCGAGCTCGCCGCCGCTGCCCCAGACTTGCTGGCCCAGCAGTTCGGAGGGACCGTCGATCACCAGGCCTGCATAGTCGCGGCCCGGCGTGCGCGGCCAGACCGCATGCGGCATCAGGCCGAGCGTTGCCTTCACGTCGCTCGGGTTCACGCCGGCGCTGGCCACTTCGATGATGACCTGGCCCGGCGCCGCTTCCGGGCGCGGCACGCCGAGCAGCTCCAGGTGCAGGACATCGATATTGGCGGCTTTCTCGCTGACTCGAATGGTATTCATGGAAATTCCTTCCTGAAATGTTTGGTTCTGTATGGCCGGGATCAGGCCTCGCGCAGGCCAAGCGTGCGCCGGGCCTCGGCGGACGAGGCAATCTCGCCGCCGAGCGACCTGACGATGTCGCGCGCCTTGGCGACCAGCGCCGCGTTGCTTGGCGCCAGCACGCCCTTCTCCAGATAGATGTTGTCTTCCATGCCGACGCGCACGTGTCCGCCTGCGAGCCATGCCTGGGCCACGATCGGGAACTCCGCGCGGCCGATGCCGAATGCCGACCAGTGGGCGCCGGCGGGCAGCATGTTGCGCGCGTAGAAGATGGTTTCCGGCGTGGGCGCAAAGCCGTACTTCACGCCCAGCACGAAGGTCCACAGGCCGGGGCCGTCCAGCACGCCCTCACGGATGAAGTCGAGCGCCATGTTGAGGTCGCCGGAATCGAAGATCTCCAGCTCGGGCATGACGCCGGCCGCGCGGATCACGCCGGCCATCTTGCGCACGTTGGCGGGCGTGTTGATGACCACGTCGCCGCCGGAGTTCATGGTGTTCAGGTCGAGCGAGCAGACGTCCGGGCGGAGGGCCGCGATGTGTTCGACGCGCCTGGCGGGATGCAGCAGCGTGGTGCCGGGCGCGGCCACCCGCGGCTCGTCCTCGCTCGGCACGAAGCGGCCACCGGGTCCGGTGGTGAGGTTGATGATCAGCGAGCGGTTGCGCTTGCGGATGCGGTCGATGACATCGGCGTAGTAGTCGAGCGACATCGACGGGCGCCCGGTTTCGGGGTCGCGCACGTGGATGTGGGCGGCGGCTGCGCCGGCCTCGGCAGCTTCCAGCGCGGCGTCGGCAATCTGGGCCGGCGTGACCGGCAAGCCGGGGTGCTGTTCCGGGGTGACGATATTGCCGGTCACCGCGCAGGTGATGATGGTCTTGCGTGCGTGCATGAGCGAAGGTCAGTGATGGAAATGCGATTGGGCAGACATGGAGGGCCTGGCCTATCCAAGCTGGCGGCCGCCGTCCACGACGATGGTGGTGCCAGTGGCAAAGCGCAGTGAGGTCGCGCAGGCTGCGATGGCATCGGCCACGTCCTGTGCCTGGCCGACGCGCCTGAGCGGCGTCGACTTGGCGGCGCGCTCGTTGAAACCGCTGTCGCGTCCCGGCACGAAGGCGGTATCGACCACGCCCGGTGAAACGTTCAGCACGCGGATATGCGGCGCCAGCGCACGCCCGAGCGACATCGCCATGACATCGAGCCCGGCCTTGGCAGCGCAGTACGCAACATTGCTGCCCTGCCCCGTACGGCCGGCGATCGACCCGACATTGACCACCAGCCCGTCGCCATTGGCGCGCAGGTGCGGAGCGAACGCACGGATCGCAGCAAACTGCCCGCGCCAGTTGACGGCAAACAGTTCATCGATCAGCGCATCGTCCAGGGCGTCGAGGTCGGCGTGCGGAATCGCCCGCGTAAAGCCTGCGGTGTTCACCAGGATATCGACGCGGCCGTAGTGATGGCTGACCTCGTCGGCCAGCGCGCGCAGCGATGCGCTGTCGGCAATCTCGGCCACGGCGGCTAGATGGTTGCCGGCCGGCAAGGCCGCCGCGGCACTGGCCGCCTTGTCGGGGTCGCGCCCGGTCAGCACGACGCTTGCGCCAAGCCGCGCCAGCGTTTCACCGGCGGCAAAGCCGATCGCGCCGGTGCCGCCGAGGATCACGGCCACCTTGCCGGAAAGAGAAGTAGCACTCATGGTCTTTTGGGAATGGGTCAGGGTATGTCGATCCGGCCGTCAGTCGATCGGCGGCTTCGGGAAGGTCTGCTCGCCGGGCTCGAGCGTGAAATCGAACGCCAGCGTGTAGAACGGCGCCGGCACATCGCCCCACGGGCTGGGGCCCTGGTGGTGCAGCCGGAGATCGCCAACCAGTTGCCGATGCACGCCGAACGTGACATCGGATTCCAGCTTGTCCGGCGTGTCGGCAAACACCTGGGTGACGAGCGTCCGGTAGCCCGGCGCCGCGACGATGAAATGGATATGCGCCGGCCGGTACGGATGGCGCTGCTGCTCGGCCAGTAATGTGCCTACCGGTCCGTGGGTTGGCACCGGATAGCCGGCAGGCCGTACCGTGCGAAAGTGATAGCCCCCGCTTTCATCGGTATGGAAGCAGCCGCGCAAGTTGCGGTCGGGCTGGGTCGGGTCCTGGTTGTCATACAGCCCCACCGGCGACGCCTGCCAGATCTCGACCAGCGCGCCAGGCAGCGGCGTGCCATCGGTCGCGCGCACGGTGCCGCTGACCAGCAGCGGCAAGCCCGGCGCGTCGTCCTGCACGACGCAGTCACCGCAGTCATAACGCGGCGCGTTGGCGCGATAGAACGGGCCGAGCAGCGCGCCGGGCGTGCGCCCGTCCCTGGTGCTGTTGTTCATGACGGTCACCAGCGTCGACAGCCCCAGCACGTCGGCAGCCAGGACAACCTCGTTGTGCTTGGCATTGGTCGCATGGCCGAGACTGGCGATATACCCCAGGGCCAGCTCGAATTCCTCATCGGACAGCCGCACCTCGGACAGGAACCCGTGGAGGTGCCGCACCAGTGAATCCATGACGAAACGCAGGCGCGGATTGGTGGTATTGGCCATGGCCGCCTGGACCACGCCTGTCACCGAGTGTTCGTCCTCGATCAGCGCCAGACGCTCGCCTTGTGGCGCCTGCCGCTCGCTGGAAGTTTCCATGTTTTGCCTCCGTTGCAAACGTTTGCATTATCGGCGGTTTCGACGGAGGGTCAAGGTCGAAGTTGGTCACCGCCACCACTTGCAACGGCTTCCGTTCAACCAGAATCACAATCAAAACAAGGGGGTACGAAGGAATTTCAGGAGAAACCCTAGGTGCATGCAGAGGCGCAGAATGCGGCGCATAGGACCGATTACTGCTCAGCCCAGCTTCACCTGCGCCTCAAGGCCGCCTCCCTGGCGGTTGCGCAATGTGAGCGTGCCTCCAATCGTGACCGCAAGCTGGTGCGCAATTGCCAGGCCCAGGCCCGTGCCGCCAGTGTCGCGGTTGCGCGATTCCTCGATCCGGACGAACGGCTGCAGCACGGATTCGAGCTTGTCTTCCGGAATCCCGGGCCCGCGATCTTGCACGCTGATGATCACCGCGCCGCCGTCACGCAGCACGCTCAATTCCGCAGCTCCGCCAAATTTGATGGCGTTGTCGGTCAGGTTGGTCAGGATGCGCCGCAAGGCGTGGTGGCGCGTCGTGAGCGCACCGCCTGCATTGTGCACAATGGTGACAGGCTTGCCGGTGTCCTGGTAGTCATAGACGAGGCTCTCGACGAATGAGCCGATATCGATCCGCGACGGCTTCTCGCCGTCGCCATGCGCCGCGCGCGCGTACGCCAGCCCCTCCTTCACCAGTGTTTCGATCTCGCTGAGGTCGTGCACCAGCTTGCGCCTGTCCTCAGAATCTTCCGCCAACTCCGCACGCAGCTTCATCCGCGTAATTGGCGTCTGCAGATCATGGGAGATCGCGGCCAGCAGTTGCACGCGCTCCTCCACAAAGCGGGCGATACGCTCGCGCATGGCATTGAATGCACGCGCGGCGCGTACCAGCTCGCTCGGCCCGGTCTCCGCCAGCGGCTGGCTTCGGGAATTTGGATCGAGTGAGTCCGCCGCATCGGCCAACGCCACCAGGGGACGAATCGACAGCCGCACCGCGAGCCAGCAGCACAGGATCAGAAGCACCAGCTGGATCACCAGCACATAGGGCAACCATTGGGCGACGGGCGCTGGCTTCGGGTGTACGTCGATCGTCAGCGGGCTGCCATCGCTGAGCGTCAGATGTGCCTGCATGCGCTTGCCCTCGCCGGGGATCGACTCGACCTTGACCGGAAACCGGCCACCGCTCGCTTCCATGATCCGGTCGGCCACCTCCTTGGCCTGCGCGCTCATCTCCGGCACACCGGGCAGGCCCGGCCCCAAAATGTATTGATAGTTGCCGCGATTCACATATCTCAGCCACTGCGGGCGCTCTTGAGCGGGTACGCGGTCCAGGATGGCGATCGATGTGGAAACGTCCGTTTCCAGCGTGCCAAGCATTATCGCGCGGGCGGTAAGGTAGCGCTCTGAAAACAGCACGCCGAACGACAGCAGATGCGCGATGATCATTCCCGCCAGCAGGATCAGGAACAGCCGTGATCCCAGCGTTCGGGGCCAGGGTAACGCCTGGAGACTCATTTGCGTGCCTCCCGGATCTCCACTGGCATCGAGAACACATAGCCCTCATTGCGTACGGTCTTGATATAGCGGGTTTCTCGCGCATCCTCCCGCAGGTGCTGTCGCAAGCGGCTGACCAGCAGGTCAATCGAGCGCTCGAACATTTCCGCTTCGCGGCCTTGCGTGAGGCTGAGCAGCTGGTCGCGGTTGAGCACGCGCTGCGGATGGTCGACAAACACGCGCAACAGCCGGTATTCGGCGCCACTTAGGGCGACGATGGTGCCCTCCAGGTCGATAAGGTGGCGGGCGGTCGTGTCCAGCTGCCAGTCACCAAACGCAAGCAGTTGACCAGCCTCGCTGATCTGCAGGTTGGGCGGCAACATCCGGGTGCGGCGCAGCACCGCCTTGATTCGTGCCAACAGTTCGCGTGCTGCGAACGGCTTGGCAAGATAGTCGTCGGCGCCCATTTCCAGGCCAACAATACGATCGGTCTCGTCGGTGCGCGCGGTCAGCATCAGCACCGGGGTGGTCTTGTGCTTGCCGGCCCGCAACTCCCGGCATAGCACCAGGCCGTCGTCTCCCGGCATCATCACATCGAGCACGATCAGGTCGACACTGTTGACTTCCAGAAACGATCGCATATGACGGCCATCGGGCGCCACGGTAACGCGCAAACCGTTCTTCGTGAGATATGCGGAAACCAGCTCACGGATTTCGCGGTCGTCGTCGACGATGAGGATATGGTCGGTATGGGCTTCCATCGTGTCATTTCAACGGGTTGAGAGGAACGGCCAAGGGGGACACCAGGCACGCAAAGGGTAACGCAAAACGGCGCGACGGGCCTTGCCCCCGCGCGCATCGTGGCCTACCTGTTTTCGGGACCGATCGACGCGCCATTGGACGTAGTTTTTCCTGATCACTTCGATGCACGCGAGGTCCGCGCACGCCGCGCTGGTGGGCAGAAATATTGGCTTAGAACCAAGCGTAACAAGTCGACAGCTGACCGTTCTGGCTTCTTTGTATGTCTCTGTATCAGCAAGGCAGCCGGATACATGCGTTTGCAAAACCGCGCGCCGGCTGCCACAGGTCAGATACGCCGAAGCGCTCTAATGCATCGGTGGCCCGCACCGTAAGCCTGCCGGGTGTGGATCCCGAAGCCGCCCGCGCTCTGGTGGATACCGCCCATCAGACCTGCCCGTACTCCAAGGCCACCCGCGGCAATATCGACGTTGAAATCCATCTCGTCTGACCCGCGCATCGTTGGGGCGCCTGGCCCGCCTGAGGGTAGGCCAGCAGCGGCCACGCGGCCCGCGTTGTCTTCCGCTTATTGGTTGCGACCGCGCAGAACGCAGAAGGCACCCTGAACCTACGACGCCAAAGCAGGCTGCCAGCCGCCGCCGAGCGCCTTGAACGCGGCAACGGCGGCCCGCGCTGATTCGGTTTGCGCTTGCGCTTTGGCATCGGAGGTCCTCAGCAAGCGCTCATCGGCATGCAAGACCTCGATCAGGCGGACGACGCCCTTCTGGTAAGCGGCAAATGAGGCGTTTCGCGCCTGGGTGAGCGAGGTTTCACCCTGCGCCAGCGTCCCAGCCTGTTCCTCACGCCTGATCAGCGCGGAGAAGGCATTCTCGACATCCTCGGTCGCGCGAAGCGCCGCTTGACGATACGCTGCCAGGGCCTCGGCTTCCTGGCCCCGTGCCATCTCGATCTGGGCATTGATGCGGCCGAAATCAAACAGGCGCCAGCGCAAACCCACCACGCCCGCCGCCTGGCTCGCACCGGCGGAGAAGAGGTTCCCGCTTGCCACCGCGGTGGCGCTGCCCAACAACGCGCTGAGTGAGAACTTCGGGTAGTACTCCGCAATGGCTACCCCGATGCGTGCATTGGCCGCGGCCAGGCGGCGCTCCGCGACGATAAGATCGGGCCGGCGCCGCAGCAGGTCCGCGGGCGCCCCCGCGCCAGCGATCTGGGGGCCGACTGGAATCGCTTTGGGAGAAGCCAGTTCGGTGCGATAGGTGCCGGGCGGGGTTCCAAGCATGACGTCCAGCCCGTTCAGCGCGGCCTCGAGTCCGGCCTCAAGCACCGGAATGCTTGCCCGCACCTCGGCCAGCGCGCCTTCGGCCTGCCGCACTTCCAGCTCAGCCGCAAGGCCTTTGCCGTAGAGCAGGCCGACCGTCGAGAGCAGCTTCTGTTGCGTGTCGGCTTGCTGCCGGGCAATGGCCAGGCGCGATTGCAGGCCCCGTATGGTGATGTACAGGTCCGCGGTTTGCGCGGCCACGGCGAGACGCGTCGCCGCCGCGCCCGCTTCCGATGCCTGGTAGTCCGCCACGGCAGCCTCCCGCCCGCGGCGCAGGCCGCCGAACACGTCTATCTCCCAGGTGGCGCCGAGGTTGGCTTCATAGCTGTTGCCATAGCGGTCAAAGCCAGGCGTGGCGTTGAGCAATTGGCCCAGCTGCGTTTCAACCGACTGATGCGCTCTGGCGGCCTGTGCGCTGACCCCGGCCGAAGGCAGCAATGCCGCGTTGGCCATGCCGAGTCCGGCGCGCGCCTGGGCGACGCGCGCCGCCGCCTGCGCCAGGTCCAGGTTCTGTTCGAGCGCCGCTGACACGAAGCGGGTCAGCAGCGGATCGCCAAACCCCTCCCACCAGGTCACGAGATTGGCGGGCGCCGCCGCATGCCCCTGTTCAAGCTGGGACTGGCCCAGGTAGCGGTCCGGCAGAGGGGCGGCCGGCCTGCTGTAGTCCGGGCCGACCGCGCAACCCGCTGTAACGCCGAGACTGAGCAGAAGGGCAAGGGAGCGACGGGAGGGCATGGGATGATTTCCTTGTTTCGAGACGATGGACGTTGTGACTATTTTATAAAATAGTCACTCGTTGTCAATCGAGGATTCACAGGGTAATCTCAGGAAATGACCGAAACCTTGCCTAATGCTTCCCTTCAGCGGGGACCTTCCGAGCACGCCGTCCGCTCCCAGATCGTCGAGGCGGCCACCGAGCACTTCAGCCTGTATGGATACGAGAAGACGACGGTGTCCGACCTGGCCAAGGCCATTGGCTTCTCCAAGGCGTACATCTACAAGTTCTTCGATTCCAAGCAGGCGATCGGCGAAGTGATTTGTGCTAACTGCCTGGGCGCTATCGCCAGTGCGGTGGATGAGGCCATCGCGGCCGTTCCCACCGCCTCCGAACGCTTGCGCAGGTTGTTCAAGTCGCTGGTGGAAGAAGGCGTGCGCCTTTTCTTCCAGGACCGCAAGCTTTACGCCATTGCAGCGGCCGCTGCCGCGGAAAGGTGGCAGCCCGTTGGTGCGTACGAAGAGCACCTCAAGCAACTCATCGTGCAGATCCTGCGGGACGGGCGGGACTCCGGCGAGTTCGAGCGCAAGACGCCACTGGATGAGACCGCCAATGGCATCTATCTCGTCATGCGTACGTACATCGATCCGCTATTGCTGCAGCACAACCTCGGTGTGGCCGAGGAGGCGCCTGCCCTGCTTTCCAGCCTGATACTGCGCAGTCTGGCGCCTTAAGCACCACATATCTTTTGTGACCATTGACTAAATTGGTCACACGAACAATACTGAGGTCCTGTCTTCCATTTTCAGGGGAGTGACCTCATGCTTCCGCGCCGACTCGCAACATCCGCCGCCACCTTTCTGCTGCCGTTCGCATTCACCGCTTGCAGCGACAAGGTTCCGCCAGATCCACGCACACAGGCCCCGTTGGTCCGTGTTGGAGTAGTTCAGAGCAGCTCCGCAGCCTCACGGTCATTCACGGGAACCGTTGCCGCAAGATTCCAGGGCGATCTGGGTTTCCGTGTCTCGGGGAAAGTCCTGGAGCGGCTGGTTGATACAGGCCAGACCGTCAGGCGCGGCCAGCCGCTGATGCGCATCGATCCCAACGATTTGAAGCTGACGGCGCACGCCCAGCAAGAAGCAGTCACTGCCGCCAGAGCGCGCGCCAGGCAGACCACCGAGGATGAGGCCAGGTATCGCGACCTGGTGGCGTCCGGAGCCGTGTCGGCTTCGGCCTACGATCAGATCAAGGCGGCAGCGGAGTCGGCCAGGGCGCAGCGCAATGCGGCTGAAGCCCAGGCAGATGTCGCAAAGAACGCCACTAGCTATGCGGTCTTGGTCGCTGATGCGGACGGCGTTGTTGTAGAGACACTGGCTGACGCTGGCCAGGTCATCAATGCCGGACAGGTGGTGGTACGCGTCGCGCATGCGGGTCGCCGCGAAGCGATTGTCCACCTGCCGGAAACCCTGCGCCCGTCTGTCGGATCGATTGCTCAGGCCATTCTTTACGGCAAGGAAACCCAGAGCGTCCCGGCGAAACTCAGGCAGCTTTCCGACTCTGCGGACCGGCTGACCCGCACGTATGAAGCGAGGTACGTGCTGGATGGCGCGCTGGCCGATGCCCCGCTTGGCGCAACCGTCACCATCCAGATTCCAGACGAAGGCGCATCGGCGCAAGCCAACTTGCAGGTGCCAATCGGTGCGCTGTTCGATCCCGGCAAAGGCCCGGGCGTGTGGGTGCTCGATAGCCACAAGACCCGCGTTACCTGGCGCCCGGTGAAGGTGCGCAGCCTGGGGGACGAGGCCGCACAAGTCGCTGGCGACCTCAGGATCGGCGACCAGGTCGTGGCGCTCGGCGCCCATCTGCTGCGCGAAGGCGCGCAGGTCCGCATCGTGGCAGCAAACAAAGCAGACGCCGGCGCGGCTACTGATCGTGGAGTGCAGCAATGAGTGGCTTCAATCTTTCGGCACTCGCGGTCCGCGAACGATCCGTCACGCTGTTCCTGATCATTCTGGTGTCGGTGGCGGGTGTCATTGCCTTCTTCAAGCTGGGCCGTGCGGAAGATCCGGCCTTCACTGTGAAGACGATGACGGTCATTACCGCCTGGCCAGGCGCGACAGCGCAGGAAATGCAGGACCAGGTGGCAGAGAAACTGGAAAAGCGCATGCAGGAACTGCGCTGGTACGAGCGCACGGAAACCTATACGCGCCCCGGCCTGGCGTTCACCACCGTGACGCTGCTCGATAGCACACCGCCGTCCGAGGTCCAGGAAGAGTTCTATCAGGCACGCAAGAAGCTCATGGACGAGTCTGGCCATCTGCCTGCCGGCGTCATTGGCCCCATCATGAACGACGAGTATTCGGACGTGACCTTTGCGCTGTTCGCGTTGAAGGCCAAGGGCGAGCCACAGCGGCGGCTGGCGCGCGATGCCGAGGCATTGCGGCAGCGCCTCCTCCACGTGGCAGGTGTGAAGAAGGTGAACATCATCGGCGAACAGTCCGAGCGGATCTTCGTGTCGTTCTCGCATGAACGCCTGGCCACGCTGGGCGTCTCGCCACAGGACATCTTCGCGGCTCTCAATGGCCAGAACGCCCTCACGCCCGCAGGCTCGATCGACACCGCCGGGCCTCAGGTGTTCATCCGCCTCGACGGCGCGTTCGATAAACTGCAGAAGATTCGCGACACGCCGGTAGCGGCCCAGGGACGGACCCTGAAGCTGTCGGATGTCGCAACGATCGAGCGCGGCTACGAGGACCCCGCATCATTCCTGATCCGCAATAACGGCGAGCCAGCGCTGCTGTTGGGCATCGTGATGCGCGAAGGCTGGAACGGCCTGGACCTGGGCAAGTCCCTGGATACGGAAGTCACGGCGATCAATGCGGCCTTGCCACTAGGCATGAGCCTGACCAAGGTCACCGACCAGTCGGTCAACATCAGTTCGGCAGTCGACGAGTTCATGGTCAAATTCTTCGTCGCTCTGCTCGTGGTCATGGTGGTGAGTTTCCTGAGCATGGGATGGCGCGTGGGCATCGTCGTTGCTGCGGCGGTACCGTTGACGTTGGCGGCGGTATTCGTCGTCATGGCCGCGACAGGCAAGAACTTCGATCGCATCACGCTCGGCGCGCTGATTCTTGCGCTGGGCCTCCTGGTGGACGATGCCATCATCGCCATCGAAATGATGGTGGTGAAGATGGAGGAAGGCTACAGCCGTATCGCGGCCTCCGCCTATGCCTGGAGCCATACCGCCGCGCCGATGCTGTCCGGGACCCTGGTGACGGCGATCGGCTTCATGCCCAATGGCTTTGCCCGCTCCACGGCAGGCGAGTACACCAGCAACATGTTCTGGATCGTGGGCATTGCGCTGATTGCGTCCTGGATCGTAGCGGTTGCTTTCACGCCTTACCTGGGGGTCAAGCTGCTGCCGGAGATCCGGAAGGCAGAAGGCGGCCACGGTGCCATCTACGATACGCCTAACTACAACCGCTTCCGGCGTCTTCTGGGACGCGTGATCCAGCGCAAGTGGATCGTGGCCGGCGTGGTCGTAGGCAGCTTTGTAGTGGCCGTGTTGGGCATGGGCGTGGTGAAGAAGCAGTTCTTCCCCACTTCCGACCGCCCCGAGGTACTGGTGGAAGTCCAGATGCCATACGGTGCCTCCATCAGCCAGACCAGCGCGGCCGCGGGCAAGGTTGAGGCCTGGCTCGCGAAGCAGACGGAAGCGAAGGTCGTTACCGCCTACATCGGTCAGGGCGCGCCCCGCTTCTATCTTGCCCTGGCGCCGGAGCTACCCGATCCCTCCTTTGCCAAGATCATTGTGCTGACGGGCAGCGAGGAAGAACGCGAAGCCCTGAAGGCGCGGCTGCGCCAGTCCATCGCCGACGGACTGGCGCCCGAGGCGCGCGTACGTGTGACCCAGCTGGTGTTCGGCCCGTACTCGCCGTTCCCGGTCGCATTCCGGGTATCGGGACCGGACCCTGAGACGCTGCGGGCTATCGCTGCAGACATGCGCAAGGTGATGGACGCCAGCCCACTGATGCGCACCGTCAATACCGATTGGGGCACGCGCACGCCCACGCTGCACTTCAAGCTCCACCAGGATCGGCTGCAGGCCGTTGGCCTGACTTCCAGCGCGGTCGCGCAGCAGCTCCAGTTTCTCCTCAGCGGCTTGCCCGTCACCGAAGTCCGCGAGGACATCCGCTCGGTGCAGGTCCTTGCGCGCGCAGCCGGCGACATACGCCTGGATCCGGAGAAGATCGCCGGCTTCACCCTGGTCGGGGCCGCTGGCCAGCGTATTCCGCTCTCGCAGGTCGGCACCATCGACATACGGATGGAGGACCCGATCCTGCGCCGGCGCGACCGCATGCCAACCATTACGGTGCGCGGCGATATCGCCGATGGCCTGCAACCGCCCGACGTGTCCACCGCCGTTCACAAGCAACTGCAGCCCATCATCGCAAAACTGCCGGATGGATACCGCATTGAGCAAGCGGGAGCCATCGAGGAATCTGACAAGGCCACGGCCGCATTGCAGCCTCTGTTCCCCATCATGCTGGCACTGACCTTGCTGATCATCATCGTGCAGGTCCGCTCGATCTCGGCCATGGTGATGGTGCTGGCAACCAGCCCGCTGGGACTGATCGGTGTGGTGCCGACCCTGCTGCTGTTCCGGCAGCCGTTCGGCATCAATGCCCTGGTCGGCCTGATCGCACTGTCTGGCATCCTGATGCGCAATACGCTGATCCTGATCGGGCAGATCGACGAGAACCAGCGTGAGGGCCTGGGGCCGTTCGATGCTGTCGTTGAGGCCACGGTGCAACGTGCCCGGCCGGTGATCCTGACTGCGCTGGCGGCGATCTTCGCCTTCATCCCCCTGACGCATTCGGTGTTCTGGGGCACCCTGGCTTACACGCTGATCGGTGGCACCTTCGCTGGCACGGTCTTGACCCTGGTGTTCCTGCCGGCGATGTATGCGATGTGGTTCAGGATCCGGCTTCCCGCGAACGCAGGTGACAGAAGTCCCGACGCATCACCAGTCGCGCCGCATTCCGGTGATGGCAACCCCGACATTCCGGCAGCCACTGCTTGACGAGGCAGCGCCGCCGCGGGAGCAGCCCGCGCCGGCGCTTCCTTGTATGCCAGTGTGCCGGAGCTTCACGGATGCACCGCTGCCAGACAGACGCCACTGATATCGGCCGGCACCTCCCGCGCGGCCTTGGCTTCCTCCACCTTCAGCACGTCCGGCAGGGAGACTTGATTCCTGGCAGCCACCACCTCGGCAAGAATCGAGATGGCGATTTCCGGCGGCGTGCGGCTGCCGATATAGATTCCGGCAGGGCCATGGAGCCGCGCCAGGTCCTGGCCAGTCAGGTCGAATTCCCGCAGGCGCTCGCGCCGCGCCTGGTTGTTGCGGCGCGAACCCAGCGCACCAACGTAGAACGCCGGGGTGCGCAGCGCCTCCATCAGCGCCAGGTCGTCCAGCTTGGGATCGTGCGTCAGCGCAACCACCGCGCTGCGTTCATCCAGCGACATCTCTATCACGGTGTCGTCCGGCATGGTACGCACCATGGTGATGCCGGGGATGGCCCAGGTCTCGGTATATTCCTCACGCGGATCGCAGACCGTCACATCGAAGCCGAGTCCGACGGCGATTTCGCAGAGGTATTTCGAAAGCTGCCCGGCACCGATCACCAGCATGCGGTAGCGCGGCCCGTGGACGGTCGACAGCACCTTGCCGTCGAACATCAGGCCATCGGTGGCGGTGGCAGGCCCCAGCGTCGCCATGCCGGTAGCCAGGTCGAGCCTGCGCGTCGCGAGCCGGCCGGCTTCCACTGCATCCAGCAAGTCGCGCAATCCGCTCGCGGCGGATACCGGCTCTGCCACCAGTTCGATGGTGCCGCCGCAGGGCAGGCCAAAACGGTGTGCCTCCTCCGCGCTGATACCGTATCGGATCACCTCAGGGCTTTTGTAGCAAATGCCTTCGCGGCGCGTTCGGTCGATGATGTCGTCCTCGATACAGCCGCCTGATACCGACCCTACGACCAGGCCGTCGCCACGGACCGCCAGCATCGCGCCCGGCGGGCGCGGCGAAGAGCCCCAGGTACGGACCACCGTCACCAGCAGGCAATGGTGTCCTTGTTCTTCCCAGCGGACACTGCTTCGCAAGACTTCGAGATCCACGCTTTCCATAATTCATCCCTACCGGTCCGGCCTGCATCCGCCGCCCCGGGCAAGCTTAGCAGGCCGCAATCTCGTCAATTCCGGGGCCAAACACCGGGTCACGCTTCGCTGGCAACGTCAGCTGGCTGCGCCGGCTGCCCTGCGCCTGTCATCCCCTTGCCGGCGACCGCGATGGCTGCAAGCAGGGATGGCACGGCCAGGATGCTGAGAATCGAACTCATGCCGAGGCCAAGCTGCAGCAGCGTGCCGCCGGAAACCGCCCCAAGGATGCCGCCGAAGCGCCCTATTCCCAGCATCCAACCCACTCCACAGGCGCGGCCATGGGTCGGATAAAAGGAAGCCGCCAGCGCCGGCATGGAAACCAGGCCCGCCCCCATGAACAGCCCGGCGATCGGCGTCAACAGGGTCAGGTATGCCCCGCTGGTCGCCTGCCCCATTGCCAGCGTAAATACGGCGGTGAAGAAATAGGCCACCGCGATCACGCGATGTGGATCGATACGATCCATCAGCCAGCCGCAAGCCATGGCGCCCAGCGTGCCGCCCAGCGGGAACAGCGCGGCAATCAGCGAGGCTTCAGCCAACGTCGCGCCGGCTTCCTTGACGAGCGTCGGCATCCAGCTGGTCATCAGGTAGAAGACCAGCACACCCATGAAATAGGTGGTCCACAGCATGAAGGTTCCGGTCCGGAACCTCTGTGACAGGATCAGCCCGAGCGGAGACCGCAACGTGTCGGCCTGATCATCCGGCAACGTAAACCGGGACGCCGCGATGTCAGCCGAACCTGCGATGCGCCGTAGCACCACCCTGATCTTGTCGGCCGGCCAATCCCGCAGGACCATGAAGCGGATCGACTCCGGAAGCGCAAGCGCGACTACGGCAAGGACCAGCGGAATCGCCCCGCCGACGATAAAGACGCTGCGCCAGCCGAAAGCGGGAATGATGACCGCAGCAAGAAAGCCGCCCCCGGCCGCGCCCAGCGTAAAGCCGCAGAACATGCTGTTCACCAGGAACGCCCGACGACGCGCCGGGGCATACTCCGCGAGCAGCGTGGTCGCGTTCGGAATGGCTGCACCGAGCCCAAGGCCGGTCAGGAAGCGCCAGCCCGACAACTCCGCGGCGGATGCCGCGGACGCAGTGGCAAGGCTGAACAGGCCAAAGACCGCAACGGACGCAACGAGCACCAGCTTGCGGCCGAACCGGTCAGCACAGGGCCCTGCGATCAGGGCACCGAAGGCAAGCCCAACCAGCGATGCGCTGAGCACGTTGCCCAGCACCAGCTTCGAGATGCCCCACTCCCTGATCAGCGTCGGTGCTACGTAGCCGATCGCGGCGGTGTCGAAGCCGTCCGCCGCGACCACCAGGAAGCAGACGGTCAGCACTAGCCATTGGTAGGGGGAGAACTTCTGGTGGTCGATAAATGCCTGGACGTCTATCGTTCCCGGCGAGCC
Organism: Cupriavidus sp. H39; assembly: GCF_050271075.1. Taxonomy (NCBI): domain Bacteria; kingdom Pseudomonadati; phylum Pseudomonadota; class Betaproteobacteria; order Burkholderiales; family Burkholderiaceae; genus Cupriavidus; species Cupriavidus sp. H39. The sequence continues at coordinate 1,480,555 of NZ_CP189846.1, read as the reverse complement.
TGTGAGCTGTGGTTTCATGCGACTCCTCCATATCGTTATTCGAGCGTTTGCCTGTCGTGTGCCGGTTCATGGTCCGGTGCGCTTCGGCGAGTGGCACATAGCATGATGATCGTCATATCAATAGCCGACGAAGCGATGTCGCCGCGGCAGTTACGCGTTGCCGACCAACGCGGACGCTGTCTTCCGCCCTTCGCTTCCACCGTTTCACCGGCATAATGTATCCGCCGTCTACATCCTAGACAGGGGAACCCGCCCGGTCAAGGCAGAACACGTTGTCGCCCCTTGGTGCTATCCCTAAGCACACAGCTCGGCGCCGGCCGTGTGCCTCCGCTGGTCCCGGTTGCAATCCGGATGCAATGATGATCGTAATGCTATATATTGCAGAGACACAGACGTCCCTTCATTCTGCTCAATAGATCATGCGCTATCCGGCCGACCAAAAAGCTGAGACTCGGAATCACATCGTCAAGACGGCCTCGACGCAATTGCGCAAGCACGGTGTCAACGGCATCGGCGTGGCGCAGTTGATGAAGAGTGCCGGTTTAACCCATGGCGGTTTCTACGCACACTTCGAATCCAAGGACACCTTGATTTCCGAGGCGATCGACGCTGCCTTCGACCAGACCATGGTGGCGCTGGAGCAGGCAACGGCCGCTACCTCGCCCGGGCAGCGCAAGAAGGCCATCATCCATGCATATGTGAGCAAAAAGCACCGCGACAATCCCGGATCCGGCTGCGCGATCGCAGCGCTCGGACCCGATGTGTCGAGGCTGGACGCAAAAACACGGCGGCGTTTCGAGGCACGGGTTGCCGCGCTGATCGAAATGATTGCCGGGGCTGATGACGAGGCTTCCCGCAAGGATGCCATCGTGACGCTTTCCGCCATGGTTGGCGGGCTCGTGCTGGCGCGCGCCGTGCGATCGGAAGCGCTGTCCACCGAAATTGTCGAGGCGCTCCAGACGTCCCTGTAGCAGGACTGACCAGCGGAAACCCAGAACGATATGCCTAGCGCCCGATTCCTGCAGATGCCCTGCCCCGTTGCACGCGCCGCGGCAGTGCTGAGCGAACGCTGGGTCATCCTGATATTGCGCGAAGCCTATTATGGCGCGACGCGCTTCGAGGAGTTCGAGCGCCGGCTCGGCATCGCCTCCAATATCCTGAGTGCCCGCCTCCAGGCCATGACCGATCATGAACTGCTGGTACGCCAGCCGATCGCAGGCGGCACGCGCTGCGCCTACGTCCTGAGCGACAGCGCGCGCGACTTCCTGCCGACCTACCTGAGCCTCAAGGCATGGGCAGAGCGCTGGGGGGGACCGAGGCGGCGCGTCAATGTATTCGTGGACAAAGAAACCGGCAAAGAGATCGTGGCTCCGCCGCTGACGCGCGCAGATGGTTCGCGCATCGCTTTCGACGACGTCCTGGTGATTGCCAGCCACACACGTTAGCGGACTCCCACTGCCCGACGCTGCATACTGAGGAGCGAGGACGGGTTGGCGCTAATATTGAGGCCTGACGACACCATCAACGAAATTTCCATGACCTCCTCCACGACTCCCACTGGCCGCCAGAGCTATCACCATGGCAATCTGCGGGAAGAGATGATCCGCTGTGGCCGGGAGATCCTGGCCAGCAAGGGCGTCCACGGACTGACCCTGCGCTCGGCGGCCAAGCTCGCGGGGGTGTCGCACGGTGCGCCCCGCAACCAGTTTGCCGACAAGGAAGGCTTGCTTGCCGCGATCGCCACTGAGGGATTCCGTGAACTGGTGGCGGTGCGCCGGGCCCGGCTCTCGCGCGAGATGAACGCGGAGGTGCGGCTGCTCACAGTCATGGACGGGTATATCGAATTTGCCGTCAAGCACCCAGCCCTGTTCTATCTGATGTTCGGGCCCCAGATCGAAGACAAGGAGAAGTATCCGGAGCTGCTGGAAGCCGGCAACGCGTCTTACCAGCTATTGTCCGGCGCGGTCCGGGACTACTTCCAGGAGAACCATCTGGCTGAGCAGTTCGACGACATGATGGTGCGCTGTGCGTGGTCGGCGATGCATGGCGTCAGCATGTTCTTCAGTGCCAAGCCGACCGGCCCGAGCCCGCGCCCGAAAGTCGCGCTGGCGCAATGGCGGCAAAGCGTGCAGCAGTTCGTGCTGACCGGCCTGCTGGCAGCGGGCCGGAAAAAGGCCGCCGCGGCGTCACAGCCGTCGCACGCCGCGGCAAGCAAGCCAAGGGCAAGGCCACGCGCCGCCACGCAATCGTAGCCTGCCCCCGGTGTTTCGGTGCTTCAGCCCTGTGAACCGAGGGCATCGAGCAATGCGCGTTTCAGCATCACCCTGCCAAGCTGGAGCCGGTACGCTCCGTCTGCGAAGTTGTCTTCCAGCGCGTTCACGCCAGTGAATGCCGTTTCGACAATGTCATCCACCTTGCCCGCGAGGTCCGTGAAGTTGCCTTCGAGCAATGCCTCGGCCTCCCTTGCGCGGAATGCGACATCAGCAACGCCGGTGATGCCGATCCGCCCCCATGCGTAGCCGTCGTTGCCAACGTCGACAGCGACGGCCGCCGCAGCCACGGCATAGCCAGACGACGGATGGCGGAACTTGCGATAGGCGACCCGGCCTGGCGCTGGCAGTGGCACATGGATGCGTGTCAGGACCTCGCCCGGCGCCACGGCCGTCGACATAAAGCCGACAAAGAACTCATGCGCGGGGATGCGCCGCATGCCTTGTTCGCCCATCACCTCCATCTCGGCGCCCAGCGCGAGCACGACAGCCGGCCAGTCGGCCGACGGGTCGGCGTGCGCCAGCGCCCCGCCGATCGTGCCACGGTTCCTCACCGTGGGATCGGCGATGACACTGGCGGCGAGGGAAAACAGCGGCGCCCGCTGCTTCAGGTCCGCGCTGGCTTCCAGTTCAGCGTGGGTCGTGGCGCTGCCGATCGACACGGAGTCCTCGTGCACGGCGATACCTCGCAGTTCCGGCAGGCGGCCGATATCCACCAGCAATTCGGGCCGCGCCAGCCGGAGCTTCATCATCGGCAGCAGCGTATGGCCGCCGGCCAGGAGCTTCGCCTCGGGGTTCTGCGCGAGGACGGACAGCGCCTGCTGCACACTGCTCGCCCTGAGGTATTCAACTTCGTAGGGAATCATGCTGCGCTCCGGCTCTTGTCATGAATGGCGCGCCAGACCTTTGGCGGCGTCAGCGGCATATCGAGATGGGATATCCCGAATGGCTTCAAGGCGTCGCAGACAGCAGCGACCACTGCGGGCGGCGCGCCGACGCAGCCCGCCTCCCCGATGCCCTTGACGCCCAGCGGGTTCGACGGGGCCGGCGAGACATGAAAGCCGGTGCGCATGCGGGGAACCTGCTCGATGCGCGGGAAACCATAATCGAGCAGCGACCCCGACAGCAATTGCCCGGCCTCGTCGTACTTGCCCTCTTCGAACAGGGCTTGTCCGATCCCCTGCGCAATCCCGCCGTGCATCTGCCCGTGGCAAAGCATGGGATTGATCATCACGCCCACGTCATCCACCGCCACATAGTCAAGAATCGTCACTGTGCCGGTCTCCGCATCGACTTCCACAACCACTGCATGACAGCCGTTCGGCGCGCCCAGGGCGACCGGCTCATAGAAGACGCGCTCATCCAGCCCTGCTTCGAAATCCCGGGGCAGCTTGTGCGCAAGGTATGCCATTCTTGCGACCTGGGCGAAGGAGATAATGGCCGGGTTCGTGGCGCTGGAGAATTGGCCATCCACATACTGGACTTCCTCCTCGGGGACTTCGAGCATGATCGCGGCGATCCGGCGGGCTTTCGCCACGATCTTGCCGGCCGCCGCATAGGCAGCGGTACCGCCGACCGGCATGGAACGCGAATTGAATGTGCCATGGCCCGCCAGCACGCGGTCGGTGTCGCCCTGCACAACGTCGATATCTTCCATCGGCAACTGCAGCGCTTCGGCAACGATCTGCGCAAAGCTGGTGGCATGACCATGGCCTTGCGGCATCGAACCGCTGAACAGCGTGACCTTGCCGTCGGAATGCACCCGGATATGCGCACTCTCCCAGCCGCCCCGGTTGAAACCCACCTTCTCCAGCATCGGTGAAATGCCCATGCCCACCAGCTCGAGATAGCAGATCACCCCGATGCCGATATATTTCCCTTTCTGCCGCAGCGCGGCCTGTTCCTCCCGCCAGCGCCGGTAGCCGATGAGCTCGGTTGCCTTGTTCAGGCATGCCTCGTAGTCGCCCGAGTCCCATTTGCCGCGCGCACCGTCGTGCGGCTGATACGGAAACTGGTGCGACTGCACCAGGTTGCGCCGCCGCAGCTCGACCGGGTCGATGTCGAGTTCCCACGCCACGGCGTCCATCATCCGCTCGATGATATAGGCGGCTTCCGGCCGCCCGGCACCGCGGTAGGCATCGACCGGCGTGGTGTTGGTCGTCACCAGGTTCACTTCCAGGTCGACCGACGAAATCTGATAGTTGCCGGTGACGTAGTTGGCCGTGTTGATGGTAGGAATCCCTGTCGCCATATTCGACAGGTAGGCACCGAGGTTGGCGAACGACCGCAGGCGCAGCCCCAGCACCTTGCCGTCGCGGGTGACGGGCGCTTCCACGTACTCGGTATGCGCGCGGCCGTGCGTGGTTGCGACATGGTTTTCGCTGCGGGTCTCGGTCCAGCTTACCGGCACGCCGAAATGCCGGGACGCAAAGGCCACCAGCACCTCTTCCGCATAGAAATGCATCTTTGAGCCGAACCCGCCGCCGATATCCGGCGCGACGATGCGGACCCGGTTCTCCGGCCATCCGAGGGTCTCCGCCAGCCATCGCCTCGACATATGCGGAACCTGCGTCGGGACGATGAACGTCAGACGCTCGTCGACCGGGTCGAAGTTCGCGCACAGGGCCCGCGGTTCGAGCGGGCTCGGTATCAGCCGCTGGTTGACCAGCCGGATCGACACGACCCGGTCGGCCTGCTTCAGTGCATCCTCGTAGTTGCCGCCCTTCATGCGGAACACCCCGATGCGGTTGCCCGGCACATTGTCGTGAAGCTGTGGCGCGGTGTCGGTCAGCGCGGCTTCCGCGTCGACCACCGGTGGCAGCTCTTCGTAGTCGACAGTGACGAGTTCGGCAGCATCCGCGGCGATCTCGCGCGTTTGCGCCAACACCATCGCCACGGCTTCGCCCACGTACCGCACGCGCCCGGCGGCAAGCGGAGGATGCGGAGGCACCTTCGAATTGCCGACCACCCAGTTTGGCCGGATGTCGCCGACTTTGCCCCGGATGTCCGCATAGGTCAGCACGCCGATCACGCCGGGCAGTGCCCGTGCCGCCGACGTGTCGATGTCGCCCACATTGGCATGGGCGTGGGGTGAACGCACAAAGGCCGCGAACACCATGCCCGGGAACTGATGGTCGTCCGTAAACCTGCCCTGGCCGCTCATCAGGCGCTTGTCTTCGCGGCGCTTGATGGACTTGCCGATATACCTGGTTGCACTGCCGTTCTGTGCTTCGCTCATCTCAGGACTCCGCAGTGTCGGATGGCGCCTGCTGCAGCCGGGTCGCGGCAAGCAGCACGGCATCGACGATGTTCTGGTATCCGGTACAGCGGCACAGGTTGCCGTGCAGCGCCTCCCTGACATCGCTCTCGGTGGGCGCGGGCTGGTGCGTGAGCAGCGCCCGTGCCGCAAGCAGCATCCCCGGCGTGCAGAAGCCGCACTGCAGCCCATGGAGCTCATGGAAGGCCTGCTTCAGCACGGTCGTCGTGGAATCGTGCTCCATCCCTTCGATCGTATGCAGTTCACAGCCGTCAGTCTGGGCGGCCAGCACGGTGCAGGACTTCACCGTCGTGCCGTCCACAAGCACCGTGCAGGCTCCGCACTGCGAGGTGTCGCAGCCGATGTGGACACCGGTCAGGCGCTTCTGGTCCCGCAACAAATGGACCAGGAGCCGCCTCGGCGCTATCTCGGTGGCGCCTCTCACGCCATTGATTGTGTTCTCTATCTTCACAGTCGCCTCTGTGTCTGCGTTCGCACCTTCAGCATCGGCACGCATGCCGTCTATAGTATTATGATCATCATACTAAAGGGCAAAAAAATTTTGATTCCATCCTTCCCCAGTGTTCGCCGGAGTTCACTCAGGAGAAGGTGCCAGGGAACCGCCTCCATCTACCGCTTGACTGACCAACTTCTCAAAGCGGGAAAAGAATTCCGCCAGAAACTTGTTGGCCACGGCGCCGACCAGACGGGATCCGATCTGTGCCAGCTTCCCACCCATCTGCGCCGCGGCGACGTAATGCAGCGAGGTACCACCTTCCACGTCTTCCAGGCGCACATCGGCGCCCAGTTTGCCAAAGCCCGCGACGCCACCGCTTCCGCTGCCCTCGACGTGATAGCCGATGCCCTCCTTGTGGTCGGAGAAACGCGCCGTGCCCTTGAACCGCGCCTTGATCGGCCCGACGGAGGCGACGATGACCGCCTCATAGCCACCATCGTCTCCTTGCTCGTATTGCTCGCATCCCGGCAAACACTGCTGGAAGGTTGCCGGATCGTTCAACCGCCTCCATACCTCTGCCCTGGAAGCCCTGATTACCTGTGCGCCAGTGAATTCCAAATCTTCCTCCGGTTTCTGCCATTCCATGGGCGCGGCTTCATAAAGCGTGAGCGCCCTGCCCAGTGCATTGGCCGCATGAATCGAAGCCAATCTATCCAGTGTCTATATCGTAGGGAGCCGGCGAGCCACCGTCAAGGAACTGCAAGGCGTTTACGCCTAGTGGAAACCCTAGCCTTGTAAACCTAACCAGTTCTTGACGTTGCCAGGATCGCAACCCTAGTATGTAGACAGTGGATACACCGCAGGCGCGACAATACCAGGGGCGTGATGCAGGCAAGGCATTGAACACGTTCCGCACTGTCAGCCTATCGCTCAGCGAAAGAATTGCCCTCCAATGTATCCACTGTCTATATCTGGTTTCGCAGGCCGTGCGTGCCTGTCATCCACACCCAAGGAGAACCCATGTCCCGCGCAGTGATCGTTTCCTATGCCCGCACCCCGATTGGCAAAGCCAGCCGAGGTGCATTCAACATGACCCATGGCGCAACCATGGCCGGCCATGTCATCCAGCATGCTGTCCAGCGCGCGGGCATCGACGGCGGCGAAGTCGAAGACATCATCTTCGGCTGCGGCCAGCCTATCGCCGCCACGGGCGGCAATATTGCGCGCGCCGGCGGCATCCGCGCCGGCCTGCCGGTGTCCGTGAGCGGCACCACACTGACCCGCTTCTGCGCCTCCGGGCTGCAGGCGGTCGCGTTTGCGGCGCAGCGCGTCCTGATCGACAAGGTGCCGGTGATGGTGGCAGGCGGCGTCGAATCGATCAGCCTGTCGCAGCCGGTCACGCTGAAGGTAGCGCAACAGGAAGCGTGGCTGGCGAAGCATCGCCCGGATGTCTATCTGCACATGATCGACACCGCGGAGATCCTGGCCCAGCGTTATGGCATGTCGCGCGAGCGCTCCGACGAGTTCTCGGTGCGTAGCCAGCAGCTGACCGTCCAGGCGCAGAAGGCCGGCCGCTTCGCGGATGAAATTGTGCCGCTGGCAAGCACCAAGTCAGTGACCGACAAGACGACGGGCGAGACTTCGTCCGTAGCGTTCCTGCTCGAAGCCGACGAAGGCGTCCGCGCCGACACCACACTGGAAAAGCTGCGTGTGCTGCCAGCCGTGAAGGGTGAAGGCTTCCAAGTAACGGCCGGCAACTCCAGCCAGTTGTCGGACGGCGCCGCCGCGCTGGTGGTGATGTCCGAACTTGAAGCGGAGCGGCGCGGCCTGGAACCGCTCGGCTACTTCGTCGGCCTGGCCACCGCGGGGGTAGAGCCCGACGAAATGGGTGTGGGCCCGGTCCGTGCGGTGCCGCGCCTGCTGGAGCGCAATGAACTCTCCGTCGACGACATTGACCTGTGGGAGCTGAACGAAGCCTTCGCCTGCCAGGCGCTGTACTGCATCGACCAGCTCGGCCTGCCGCTGGAGCGCGTCAATGTCAATGGCGGCGCGATCGCGATCGGCCATCCGTATGGCATGACGGGCGCCCGCCAGGTCGGCCACATCCTGCTCGAGGGACGCCGCCGCAAGGCGAAGTATGGCGTCGTGACCATGTGCGCCGCCGGCGGCATGGGCGCGGCCGGCCTGTTCGAGTTCATTCACTAAGCTTCCAACAGAAGCAACGGAGACACCGATGACCCATATCACCGAGTACGAGACGGTCTTTATCGACCGGGACGGTCCGTGCGCCGTCGTCACCATGAACCGGCTGGAAAAATACAACGCGCTCAACACGGGACTTCGCACCGATCTCTATGCGGCGCTGTCGTCGCTGATGGCCGACCGGACGGTCCGCGGCATTGTCCTGTGGGGCGGCACCAAGGCCTTCGTTGCCGGCGGCGACATCCCAGAGATGCTGGCACGCCGCCCAATCGAAGCCTTCGTCCCGACCAGCGGCGCACCCGACCTGTGGGCGCTGATCCACCACAGCACCATTCCCGTGATCGCCGCTATTGCCGGTCCGTGCTTCGGCGGTGGCCTTGAGCTGGCTATGGCGTGCGACCTGCGCGTAGCCGCGGACAACGCCCTGATGGGGCAGACTGAAACCAATGTCGGCCTGATCCCCGGGCGCGGGGGTACCCAGCGGCTGACCCGGCTGGTCGGGGCGACGCGAGCCAAGGAAATGATCTTTACCGGCGAGATCATCAAGCCCGACGAGGCCTACCGCATTGGCCTGGTCAACAAGGTGGTGCCCGCGGCCGAGCTGCTCGATGAAGCCAAGGCCTATGTACAGCGCATTGCCGAGAAGTCGCCGCACTCGATCGCCATGGCCAAGCTGATGATCAATAACGGCCAGGACGCCACGCTCGATACGGCGCTGATGCTGGAGCAACTGGCCTTTGCCACGCTGTTCAGCACCGAAGACATGCACGAAGGCGGCGAAGCATTCCTGAACAAGCGTCGTCCGGTCTACCGCGGAGTCTGATCATGCCCCAACTCAACAACGGCGCTGCGGCGCAATCGGATCCGTACCGGCCGCGGCTGACGGTGACGGCGCTTGCCGATATCCGGCGGTTCGAACAGACCCCGATCGCCGACCGACGCCTGCCCGACAGCACCTACGAGCTGCTGCGCCTGGCGCGGAACCGCGCGCCAGGCGCGCCCGCCCTGCACTACTTCACTTCCGGCGACGAGCTCGGCAAGGCGGTCACCATCACGCATGCGCAGATGTTCGGGCGCATCACGCAGACCGCCAACCTGCTGCACTCGCTTGGCCTGGGGCCCGATGATGTCATCGGGGTGCTGATGCCGGTGACCCCCGAGTCGCAGTACGCGATCTGGGGCAGCGAGGCGACGGGCATCGCCTGTCCGGTCAACTGGATGCTGGAGCCGGAGATTATCGCGGCACTGCTGCGCAACGCCGGCGCCAAGGCGGTGATCGCCTATGGCCCCGATCCGGATATCGAGGCCTGGAACAAAGCCATGCTGGTGCGCCGCGAGCTTCCTGGCGTGCAGCACTGGATCAAGGCCGGCGGCGGCAAGGCGGGCGAGGAAGGGATCGTCGACCTCGACGCCGAACTGGCCCGCTTCGATGACGAGGCGCTGGACAGCAAACGGGTGTTCTCACCGCAGGATACGGCTTCAATGTTCCATACCGGCGGCACCACCGGCACGCCGAAGCTTGCGCTGCACACCCATGGCAACGAAGTGACGATGGCATGGGTCAGCGCGATGCAGATCGACGTACAGCCCGAGGACGTGCGGGTGTGCGGTGTACCGATGTTCCACGTCACGGGCGTGCTCACCAACTGCCTGATGCCGCTGGCACGCGGCGCATCGGTGGTGCTGCTGACTTCGAGCGGCTGGCGGGACCCTTCCGTCATCCGCAATCTGTGGCAAATCGTCGGGCACTTCGGCGTGACCGCGCTGGGCATGGTCCCGAGCGTGGTCAACATGGCGCTCAACATTCCGCTCGGCAATGCCGACATCAGCTCGCTCAAGGCGGCAAGCTGCGGTACCGCACCGCTGTCGGTGGCCGTCGCCGAGGCGTTCGAGCGCAAGACCGGCGCGATGATCTTCGAAGGCTACGGGTTGACCGAAGGCACCGCGCTGAGCGCCACCAACCCGCGTTATGGCCAGCGTCGCATCGGCTCGATCGGCCTGCCCATGGCGTACCAGGAGATGAAGGTCGTCAAGGCTGCCGGCGGGAAAATCCAGCGCGATTGCGAGCCCGGCGAGCCTGGCATCGTGGTGGTGCGCGGCCCCAACATCTTCGCCGGCTACCTGAACCCGGAGCAGAATAAGGGCATCTGGTTCGATGGCGGCTGGTTCAATACCGGCGACCTGGGCTATGCGGACGAGGATGGCTACTTCTGGCTGACCGGCCGCGCCAAGGACCTGATCATCCGTGGCGGCAACAATATCGATCCGCGCATGATCGAAGAAGCGCTGTATCGGCACCCAGAGGTATTCGATGCCGCCGCCGTCGGCCTGCCGGACGCCCATGCCGGGGAATTGCCGGTGGCGTATATCGCGCTCAAGCCCGGCAGCACGTTCCCGATCGGCCGCATCAAACACTACGCCTATGAGGTGATCCCGGAACGTGCTGCCGTACCCAAGCAGTTCTATGTGGTCGATGCCATCCCCAAGACGGCCGTGGGCAAGATCCAGAAGAACGCGCTGCGCAGCGACGCCGTACTACGGGCCCAGCGGCAGATGCTTGCCGAGGTCAAGGCGGATGCGCCCGTGCCTCTTGTGGATATCCGCATTGATGATCGGGGGGACCAGGGCATCCTGTCCACGCTGGTATTGCCCGCCAGCCTGAGCAATGAGGAAAGGGAGGCTGCGGTCGCCACCATCAGCCAGGCGTTCACGACGCTGACGATCAAGTACACGGTGGTTTACGAGTAGGCCATTGCTGTCCGCAGGGCCGCGTCCTCGGTGGGGCGCGTTGCATGCCGGCAGGGCTCCTTTCCCCGCGATATCCATGGCGGGAGTGCGCTGCCGGCTTGCGCAATCCATGAAGGAGACAACCATGTCCATCCAGCTTTCGCGCCGGCGCCTGCTGCAGGCCGCCTGTGGCGCCGTGCCGGCGATGCTTGCCCCATCCTGGCTGCGGGCAGATGCGCCCTATCCCAGCAAACCGATTGTCGTCAAGGTCGCTTTTCCCGCCGGTGGGCCGGCGGACGAATCGATCCGCGCGGCAGCGGTCGTGATGAAACGGAGCCTGGGGCAGAACGTCATCGCCGACAACCTTCCCGGCGCAAGCGGATCGATCTGCGCGATGAACGTGCTGCGCAGCGCCAGTGATGGCTATACCTTGCTCGGCACGACTGGCATCGACTTCCTGGTCGCGCCGCTCACCATCGCATCAGCCAGGTATTCTCCGGAGAAATTCAGGCTGGCCGGCTTCAGCGGGATCTCGGATTTCATCCTGGTCTCGAATCCCTCGTTGTCGTTCAGGAACGTCGATGAGGTCATCGCGTACGCAAAGGACCCGAAGAACCGTCCGCTGTCGCTGGCGCACTGGGGACCCGGCTCGGCGCCACACCTGGTCGGCGCCGACTTCCAGGCCCGTACCGGCGTGCGCTTCCTTGAGGTTCCATACAAGGGCGCGGCTCCGGTCACCAGCGATATCGCCGGTTCACAGGTCGACCTCACCTTCATGCCCATGGGCGGCCCGACGTACGGGATGATCAAGGCCGGCCGCTTCAAGCCGATCGCGGTCGCCAGCAAGGCCCGGCATCCCTCGCTACCCGACGTTCCGGCGCTGTCGGAGCGCAAGGACCTGGCTGATTTCGAATACAGCCAGTGGGCAGGCGTGCTGGCGCCGCCAAATACGCCGGACCCCGTGATGGCCCGCGTGGTGGAAGCGATGAACGCCTGGGTGGCAAGCCCCGAGAACCGTACCCGCCGCACGGTCAACCTGCAGCGCGCGATCGAACCGATGACGGTGGCCCAGGCGCAAGCCTTCCTGAACAGCGAGCACGCCAAGCTGATCCGCATCGCGAGGAGCCTCAAGCTCGCCGGCTGATCAGCACCCTCGTCCGCTAATGGAAACCACGCTATGACGACGACATTCTCCTCTTTGCTGCAGCGCACGGAAGGCCGTGTGCTGGTCCTTACCATCAACAATCCCGGCAAGCGCAATGCCATTGCCGCGGATCTTTATGACAATATCCGGGCCGCGCTGGCCGCCGCGGCCGACAACGCCCAAATCGGCGCGATCGTGCTGACCGGGGCCGACAACTACTTCTGTGCGGGCGGTGACCTGGAACTGATCATCCAGCGCCGGGAACTGAGCTATGAGGAGCGCATGGAACGCGTCGGGCACCTGCACGACGTGATCGGCAAGCTGCGCGACTTTCCCAAGCCGATCGTGGCCGCGGTCGAAGGCGGCGCGGCTGGCGCGGGTTTCTCGCTGGCCTTGGCCTGCGACCTGCTCGTAGCCTCCGCCGGCGCGGCATTCTCGATCGCCTACGTGAAGGTCGGGCTGACGCCGGATGGCGGCATCACGGGCTTGCTGGCCCAGAGCATGTCGCGGCAGTTGCTCACACAACTGGCGCTGACGGGCGACCGCATCACCGCCGAACAGCTGCAACACGCCGGGATCGTCAACGCGCTGGTCGAGGCGGGACAGGCCGGCGCCGCGGCAATCGCGCTGGCGGCGCGGCTCGCGCAAGGGCCATTGCAAGCCATAAAGTCGATCAAGGCGCTGTGCCGGCATGCCCACGAACGCACGCTTGCCGACCAACTGGAAGCTGAGCGGATTGCGATGGTGGTAGCCCAGGGCGGCGCGGAAGCCGCCGAGGGCATAGCCGCTTTCCTGGGCAAGCGGCCCGCCAACTTTGCCGGCCTGCGCAGCGGTGGTGCGGCATAGCCGCTGCACCGCTGGCTGAGCGCATTGGCACGGAGACCGCTACGCGGCCTCCGCCAAGTTATTGGACGGCAAGCTGCCGGGCCGCACGCTGCCCTTCATAGACCTGCAGGTGGCAAAAGGCCATGCGGCTCAACGGCAGATCGCAGCCGTGTGCGGCGGCCCGTGCGATCAAATCGCCGACGATGGCGTCCGCTTCGATGCGGGGGGCGCCCTGGACGATATCCCGCATCATCGACGCGGCCCAGGTCGATGAATGGTCCAGCAGCCGGCCCTGCACGGCTTCGGCCACCGGCGCCGGAATGGCGTGGCCGCACAGCTGCGCCACCGTATGGCACTCCGCCATCGCCTCCAGCATCAAGCGACGGCCGTCCTGCGTCTTCATGATGTCGCCCACGGTACCCCGCATCAGGCAGGTCATGACCGCGCCCGCAGCGATCATGGACCATTTGTTCCACAGCTCCTGGTCGATCGCGTCCGACAGTTCGCGCGTACCTGCGGACTGCGACGCCAGCGCGTGGAAATCCGCTGCCAGCGCCGAGGCCTGCGGCGCGCGAGCGCCAACCAGAAGCCGGTCGCCACGGCCAGCGTGCTGGATGGTGCCATCCGCCGCGAGCGTGGTCGCGATGTACGAAACGCCACCGAGCACGCGGGCCTTGCCAAAGCATTGGTCAAGCTGGTCGTACGCGCCGAGGCCGTTGAGCAATGGCAGGACAGCCGTGCCGTGGCCGACCGCGGGGCTGATCGCCCGAATCGCATCGGCCAGGTCATAGGCCTTGCAGGCCAGCAGGACGATGTCGTACTGGGCATCGCCGTGGTTGACCAGGACCGTTCTGACCGGACCGCGGAAGTCCCCGAGTTCGCTGCGCACCTTCAGGCCATCGCGCTTGAGTGCTTGCGCGCGGCCGGGCCGCACAAGAAAGGTGACGTCGGCTCCGGCCTCGATCAGCCGGGCGCCGTAGTACCCACCCATGGCTCCGGCACCGAGAACGAGTATCTTCATGACGCCTCCGCCGCGGCGGCAGCCGCTGGGCGCCGCTGCACGACCAGGTTGCCGATGGAGACCTGCACGGGTTCGCCATGCTGGTTGAAGGTCGTGGTCTTGACCTTGACGATACCTTGCTCCGGACGGGATTTCGAAGTCCGCACTTCCAGGATCTCGCTCTCAAGATGCAATGCATCGCCGGGGCGCACAGGCTTCGGCCAGCGCAGCTCGTCGAAGCCCGCGCCGATGATGCCCCCAGCCGGCCGGAATTCCCCATCGACGAGCAGGCGCATGGTCAGCGCCGCCGTATGCCAGCCGCTCGCGGCCAGGCCGCGGAACAGCGTGTCGCGGGCTGCCTCCGCATCGAGATGGAAAGGCTGCGGGTCAAACTCGGCGGCAAAGGCACGGATCCTGTCCGCGTCGACAAGTAGCTGTCCCGAACCGTATTTCTGGCCCGGCGCCAAATCTTCAATGTAGTGGACGTTCATGTCTCGTGCTCCTCCAGATTTTTTTACGCTGGTTTTTCCGGGGCCAGCGTCATCCCTTGCAATCACCTCGCAGAGAATCAGCCCAACGCCTCGAGCGCCAGCGCAATCCCCTGCCCGCCGCCGATGCACAGCGTAACGATGCCGCGCCGGATGCCGTCCGCGCGCATGGCATGCAGCAAGCGCGTCGCCAGCACCGCGCCGGTCGCCCCGATCGGATGGCCGTGGGCAATGGCACCACCGTCAACATTGATGAGGTCGTGCGGCAGGCCAAGCTCCGCGGCGACGGCCAGCGGCACCGCGGCAAACGCCTCGTTGATCTCGATGCGTTCAATGTCGCCCAGCTCCCAGCCGGCGCGTTGCAGCGCCTGCCGCACCGCCGGGACCGGGCCCAGCCCGAACATGCCGGGCTCCACGGCCCCGACACCATAAGCGGCCAATCGTCCCATCGGCTCCAGCCCCCTGGCTTCAGCCACCGAACGTTCCGCAACGATCATGGCTGCTGCGCCGCTGTTGAGCCCCGGCGCATTGCCGGCGGTAATCGTGCCATCCCGGCGAAACGCCGGCTTGAGCCGGCCAAGGGTATCGAGGCTGGTATCAGGGCGGTTGGCTTCGTCCACCTCGAACATGGCCGTACCGCCCTTCCCTTTGGTCGCCACCCCGGCAATCTGGCCGGTGAATCGCCCGTTCGCCTGCGCCAGTGCGAAATTCCGCTGCGAACGCTCGGCCCAGCGGTCCTGGGCCTCGCGGGTCAGCGCGTAGCGGGCGACAAGGTCCTCGGTATGCCATCCGGAGTGCTCGCCTGAGAAGGCGTCGAACAGGCCGTCGTGCAGCATGCTGTCATGCAGGACGGAATCGCCCATGCGCTGCCCCCAGCGGCCGGACGGCATCAGGTAAGGCGCACGGTCCATGTTCTCCATGCCGCCGGCAATCGCGATATCAACATAGCCGAGCCGCACCTCGTCCGCGGCCGTGGCGATCGCCTGCGCTGCCGAGCCGCAGACGCGGTTGACGGTCATCGCGGGAACCGAAACCGGCAGGCCCGCCCCAAGGGCAGCCTGCCGGGCCGGGTTCATCTTGTTGCCGGCCTGGATCACGTTTCCGAACACCACGCTGCCGACCTCGCCTGGATCGATTCCCGCCCGTGCCACGGTTGCCCGTATCGCCACGGCGCCGAGATCAACCGCCGGAACGGCCTTCAGTGAGCCGTTGTAGGCGCCAATGGCGGTGCGCACCGGCTGGCACAGCACGACATCTCTTGCATGCATCGCATTCTCCTTGCCGAACACCCAGTACCAATCGGCCGCACGCACTTCAGTCAGGCGCCATGCGGTATACGCCCGGTGGCCGGGTCTTGACGTTTCAATAGGAATTGGCTGCGCGGGAAACCCCGCTCAGGCTTCTGCCGAGCGGGTCAGCCGCTGGCGCACGCGGTCGCTGGCGGCGGGCCCGGGCGCAAGGTGATAGTCGGCATCGGTGACCGGGCGCCCGTTGGCGGCGTCGACCAGCACAGGTTCCACGCGCACGCCGGTGCGCCGGTTCGTCAACTGCACGCTTTCGCCTTCAGGCGCGAGATGCTTGTTTCCCCAGGCCAGCATCGCCAGCAGCACCTGGCGGAAATCGCGCCCGCGCTCGGTCAAGATGTACTCGGAGCGGGGCGGGCGGTCGCAATACTGGCGACGCTCAAGCATGCCTTCTTCGACAAGCGAGTTCAGGCGACGGGTAAGCATATTGGGCGCGATAGCCAGGTTTTGCTGGAATTCGTCGAACCGGGTCACGCCGTAAAAGGCTTCGCGCAGGATCAAGACGCTCCAGGTGTCGGCAACGCGCGCCGCGGTGCGTGCGATCGGACACGGCGTTTCGCCCAGTGGCTTCTTCTGCATGATTGGCTTCCTCGAAAAACCTACTTGCTATCGATTTGATAGTTAGTCTAGGGTAGTCACTATCATCATGCAAGTCCGTTTTTTTCCTTTTGGCGCCGATACCGCACACTGCCGCGCCTCAACCGTTTACTTCGCACGCGAACCATATATATACTTCGCATGCGAATTTAATCGCGATGCCTGCACGGCAGGCATGCAACCCCCACCTGGAGACCGACCAATGACCCCGCAAATCCGCAGTGACCTCACCGGCGGCGTGCTGACCATTACGCTTGCGCGGCCGGACAAGATGAACGCCTTGACGAACGAGATGTACGGCGCACTGGCCGACACTATCGAGCAGGCACAACAGGACAGGGCTGTCCGCGTCTTGCTGCTGCAGGGGGACGGAAACAGCTTTACCGCCGGCAATGATCTCGGCGAATTCGCGGCGATCGCATCGGGAAATGGCCCCAGCGAACGTCACGTGCACCGTTTCCTGCGGGCCCTTGCCAATTCGACCGTACCGATTGTCGCCGCGGTCAATGGCAAGGCCGTCGGCGTCGGGACCACCATGCTGCTGCATTGTGATTACGTCGTGCTCGGCCAGGACGCGCAACTGATCACGCCGTTCGTCAATCTCGCCCTGGTTCCCGAAGCGGCGTCGAGTTACCTGCTCCCGTTGCGGATCGGACACGCCAGGGCCTTCGAGATGTTCGCGCTGGGCGAGCCGCTTGATGCGCAAACCGCCGTGGCATGGGGCATTGCGAACAAGGTTTGCGCCAATGACCAGCTGCGCACGGATGCGCGCCGGATGGCCGAGAAGATTGCCGCCAGGCCGGCCGGCGCCCTGAGCGCAATGAAACAGCTCATGCGCGATGCGGAAAAACTGCTTGCGCAGATGAACAGCGAAAGCGCCAGGTTCGAGGAGCGGCTGGCCAGTGCGGAAGCCCGGGAAGCCTTCTCGGCCTTCGCCGAAAAACGCAAACCAGACTTCACCAGGGTTGCCGGGCAGTAAGTCGACTGCCTCGCTTTCCGGCCGCTGCCAGGCTACACCTCGCCCTCGTCCGCGGTCGGAAACTTTGTCTGCAGGCTGGTCAGCCAGCGCGCCACCACGTCGATCTCGGCGGCGGTGAAACCTTCAGTCAGCCTGGTGTTCAATGCCTTCATGCTCGCCTTGGAACGCTGGCGCGCCAGGCGCCCTGCCTCTGTCAGCCACAGGCGCGAGGCACGGCCATCGTTCTCGTCCGGCCGGCGCTCGATCAGGCCGGCCCTTTCGGTCCGCTCCGCCAAGCCGCTCATCCCGGGCGCGCCCAGGTCCAGCGCCGCGGCAGCCTCGCTTGTCAGCGCGCCGTCGTTGCTGCCCAGGAAGAAAAGCAGTCCGGCCTGGGCTGATGTCACGCCACCCGCGGCAGTGCGCGCTTGTAACCACCGGTGCAGGCGCCGCTGGCCCACGTTCAACAGGTAGACGAGGCGATGTTCCATATCTGGTGCGTCATAAGGATGAGATTTCGTTCGCATGCGAATATTATCATGCGCTGAAATCCCGAATAGCCTGGCGCGCAGCGCCATACACATTGCCGATAAGCGGTCGTTGGAAGAGTCGCGGTGGGAGGCTCTGCATTAATGCGGCAAGCAAGGCTCAACGCATAACACACGCTACCTGATTGGCCTTTGCGAACGCGCCGCCTGAGCGATGCATTGATCCCAAGGCGTTGGCGCAGAAAAAATCTCCCCGAGAAACGCAACGAAAGCCTTCACGTTCGGATTCCCGCGCCGGCTTTCTGGCCATAGTGCGGTTAGCGGAAAGAGGTCATGCGCCAGCTCGTACATCAGGGGCACGAGTTCACCGCGCTCGACGAACGGCGCGGCGATATACGTCGCCGAAATGCCGATACCGCCGTTCGCCACGAGCGTAGCCGCGACTGCGTCGCTCACGTCGATCGTAATGCCCGCATCGGGAGCGATCTCGAGCACCTTGTCGCCGAGACGGAACGGCCATCTCGCCGCCTGCCCGGTGCTCTGATACCTGAAGTTCACGCATTCGTGACCGACGAGCTCATCGGGATGCTGCGGCGTGCCGCGTCGATGAAGATACTCGGGCGATGCGAACGCGCAAATCCGGTGCGGTGCGAGGTAGCGGGAGATCATCCTTGAATCGCCCGGATCGCCTGCACGGATCGCGATATCGACACCCTCCTCGATGAGATCGACGTATCGGTCGCCGAGACGCAGGTCGACGTCGAGCTTCGGATATTGCGCGCGAAAGCGCGGCAGTTGGGGCGCGAGAATATGAACGCCGACCGGCAGCGGCGCCGTAACCTTCAGCGTGCCAGCCGGCTCGGCACGCGCGGCAACCATCGCCTGCTCAATACCTTCTGCTTCACGCAGCAGGCGCTGCGCGCGCTCGAATAAATCGCGCCCTTCGGGCGTTAGTGTCAGCGAGCGGGTGGTGCGGCTGAACAGCTTCAGGCCGAAATGCTGCTCAAGGCGCTGGACGCTTTTACTCACCGCTGAGGGCGAAACCGACAACGCTCGCGCAGCAGCGGTATAGCTGCCAAGCGAGGCCGCCCGCGCGAAGGCGATGAGGCCCGTCAGCCGTTCTAGTCCGATTTGTTCCATAATGGAACTATTAAAGCGAATTCTGGCCTGATTATCAAGGCGCGCGCTTCAATTTATTCTCGTCTCCATCGACGCCGCCGTGGCGTCGCTCACGGAGATCATCATGAACAGCACACCCAACGCCGTCCCTCTGTCCAATCGACTCGACGGCAAGACGGTCGTCATTTTCGGCGGCTCCTCGGGCATCGGCCGGTCGGCTGCGATCCAGGCAAAGACAGCCGGCGCGAATGTCATTGTGGTCGGGCGCGACGCAACGAGTGTGGAGAAAACGGCCGCGCAGCACGGCTTCGACGGCTGGCGCGCGGCTGACGTCACGGATGGCGCCGCTGTCGAAGCGGCCCTGCGCGACATTCCCCAGGTCGATCACCTCGTGCTGCTGGCGGGCACCTTCGTGGCCGGCCAGGTTCGCGAAGCCGAGATCGCCTATTTGCACCGTGCCTTCGACGAGCGGATCTGGGCGGCCATCCACGCAGTCCGCGCGCTGGGCGACCGTTTGAGCCCGGACGGTTCGATCACGCTGATCTCGGGCGCCCTCGCCGATCGCCCCAACGCGTATGGCACGGCAGTGCTCGCCGCTGCTTCCGCCGCCATGGAAGCCCTTGCCCGCGGCCTCGCGCTGGAACTGGCGCCAGTCCGCGTCAACACCTTGTCGCCGGGCCCCATCGACACGCCGATCCTTTCCAAGTCGCTCGGTGAGAACCGAGACGCGGTCGTGGCTTCGATGCGGAACTCGTTGCCGCTGCATCGCCTCGGCACCCCCGAGGAAGCCGGCGCGGGCGTCCTGTTTCTGATGACCAACGGCTGGATGAACGGCGCAACGCTCAATCTCGACGGTGGCTCGCGCCTAGTCTGAACAGCTGATCACAGGAGCCCTTCATGCCAACTCTTTTTGATCCGATCCGACTCGGCGCGATCGATGCCCCGAATCGCATTCTGATGGCCCCAATGACACGCGCCCGGGGCACCCGAGACCACATTCCCACGCCAATGATGGCTGATTACTACGCACAACGTGCTGGCGCCGGGCTAATCATCAGTGAAGCAATCGGGATCACGCAACAAGGGCTTGGGTGGCCGTACGCGACTGGCCTCTGGTCAACGGCGCAAATCGCGGGATGGCGCAGGGTGACTGAAGCCGTGCATCGCGCCGGCGGCCGGATCATTGCCCAGTTATGGCATATGGGCCGCGTCGTACATCCGAGCTTCGTCGATGGCGCGCAGCCCGTGTCGGCATCCGCGACGACCGCCCCCGGTCACGCGCACACTTACTCAGGCAAACAACCATACACGGGTGCTCGTCCACTACGCACGGACGAAATCCCGGCGCTGCTCGATGACTTTCGGCACGCCGCGCGAAACGCGATGCGAGCCGGCTTCGACGGCGTGCAGATCCACGCCGCGAACGGCTATCTGATCGATCAGTTTCTGCGCGACGGCACGAACTTTCGCAACGACGCTTACGGCGGTTCGATTGCCAACCGTGTGAGGCTGCTGCGCGAGGTGACGCAAGTCGTCGCGGATACGGTGGGCGGCGATCGCACCGGCGTGCGCCTCACGCCTAACGGAACGGATCAGGGCGTACGCGACAGCAATCCGGAACCCGTATTCATGGCGGCTGCCGAGGCGTTGTCGGCGATCGGCATCGCGCACCTCGAACTGCGCGAGCCGCCGCTTGATGGCAGCTTTGGCGCATCGGACCGGCCGCCGTTTGCGCCGGCGATCCGCAGCGCATTCAACGGGGTGCTGATCTTAAACTCGGATTACGACTTCGATCGAGCTCGGACGGACGTTGCGAGTGGAGGCGCCGATGCGATTACCTTCGGTCGTCCGTTCATCGCTAACCCGGATCTTCCGACGCGCTTCGCTAAGGGTCAAGCACTTGCCGAGGACAACTTCGGTACATGGTTCACGCAGGGCGCGGAGGGCTACATCGACTATGCACCGCGGCTAATTCCGGTTTCCTACACTACCCCGGGCTGACCTCCTTCAACAAGGCCGACAAGGGAGGCCACTTCGCGGCACGGGAAGAGCCGCAGCGGTTCGCTCAAGAGCTGCGCGCAGCGTTCAGGTTGCTGCGCTGAGCGCCCCAGGCGGGCGGCGGCGGGCGCTGAGGCATGGCAATGCCCTCAGCGCCCGGGCCGCCCTTGTTTCGAGCCCGCTTATCCGGGCGCATGGTCCGGGGCATGCCCGACCATGCGCACCGATGGCCTGAGCCGCCCACCTCCGATGCCAGCGCCGACAGCGCCATGGCAGCCAGTATCAGCAATCTGCGCATTGCGCCCCCTGCTTTCGTCAGCGCCTGTCCACATCGAGCACCGCCTGCGCAAACTCGGTGGGCGCTTCCTGCGGCGGGTTGTGGCCGATCCCACCCGTCAGGTTCCGGTGCTCGTAGGGGCCCGTGAACTTGCTGGCATAGGCGCTCGGCTCGGGGTGCGGCGCACCGTTGGCGTCGCCTTCCATGGTGATGGTGGGCACGCCGATGGCTGGCGCCGTGGCGAGCCGCTTCTCGAAGTCGTCGAACCTGGCTTCCCCGCTGGCCAACCCCTGCCGCCAGCGGTAGTTGTGAATGGTGATGTCGACGTGGTCGGGATTGTCGAAGGCGGCGGCGCTGCGATGGAACGTCGCATCATCGAACTGCCATTGCGGCGATGCCAGTTTCCAGATCAGCCTGGCGAACTGGTGCGTGTACTTCTGGTAGCCGGCGCGGCCCCGATCGGTGGCGAAATAGAACTGGTACCACCACTGGAGCTCGGCCTCAGGCGGTAGCGGCTGCTTGCCGGCTGCCTGGTTGCCGATCAGGTAGCCGCTGACCGAGACCAGCCCCCTGCAGCGGTCCGGCCAAATCGCCGCCATGATGTCCGCGGTGCGCGCGCCCCAGTCAAAGCCTGCCACCACGGCGTTGCGGATCTTCAGCGCGTCCATCAGCGCGATCATGTCGGCGGCGATCGCCACGGGCTGGCCGTTGCGCATGGTGTCGGCAGACAGGAAGGACGTCGAGCCAAAGCCACGCAGGTGGGGAATGATCACCCGATAGCCGCGGGCCGCCAGCAGCGGTGCCACGTCGACAAAGCTGTGGATATCATAGGGCCAGCCGTGCAGCAGCAGCGCAACGGGCCCGGCGGCAGGGCCGGCCTCGGCGTAGCCGATATTGAGCACGCCGGCGTTGAGGTGCTTGACCGGCGCGAAGCTGGCATGGGTGCCCGGCGTGGTCAAGGGCAGCGGCGGCGCCTTCGACACACCGGTTTGCGCGCGGGCGGCCTGCGGCAGCCCGAACGGCGCGGTGGCCAGCGTCGCTGCCGCTGCACCCAGAAAGCCTCGGCGAGGTAGATCGACTGTCTTCGACATCTTCTTCTCCTGTTTGCGTGATCAATGTGAGCATGAGTCTAGGAGGGCATGGCAAGCGGCATGTGTCGGATTTCAGGGGATTTGTATCGCTGTGTATCGATCCGCGATTGCGCCATACGCGGATACAAAGCAGCCCGGCTGAAGGACTCGCACGCCAGTCAATCGGACTCTCCCAGCAGCACGACTTGCGGCATTGGCCTGCTACCCGCATCTGGAACATTGCAATACGCATTGGCCGCACGGGCGCACGCAACGCCGGTATCGCGCGGGCGTTCGCCCGCGTACACGGTAGCGGCGCTGCCCGCGAGCAGTGCGACTGACAGGAACATCTTGCATAGGCTGGATTTCATGGTCTGCCCCTTCAATGTGCATCTGCCGACGGACCCTTCGGCGCTGCAACCTTGCGCATCAGCGGCACCATGGCTGTGGCGACGACGAAGCAGATCAGGATCAGCAGGAAGATGTCGCCAAAGGTCTGCGTCTGCGCCGCGCGCCAGGCCAGCCCCCACAGTTGCCTCAGCGCCGCGGTCTGCGCATCGAGGGCATCGTGCCCGGCTGCCACAAACTGATCGCTGACCCCCTGCAGCAGGTTCCCCATCGCTTCGTTGCGGATGTTCAGGTGCTCGGCCTCGCGCATGAAGTGCAGGTTGCCGCGATTGTTGAGCACGGTTGCACAGACCGCGATGCCGATGGCCCCGCCCAGGTTGCGCATCAGGTTGAACAGGCCCGACGCGAGCTTGAGGCGCTCTGGCGGCAGGCTGCCAAGCGTCAGCGTCACGGTGGGCGCCACCGCGAACTGCTGGGCCATGCCGCGCAGCGCTTGCGGCAACAGTAGTTCAGCCGCGCCCCAGTCGTGCGTGATGGGCGCGAAGTACCACATCGACACCGCGAACAACGCGAGTCCGATCATCATCAGCCAGCGCAGGTCGATCCGGTTCGCCAGGAAGGCATAGAGCGGAATCGACGCCATCTGGAACACGCCGGTGGAGAACACCGCCAGCCCGATATCCAGTGCACTGAAGCCGCGCACGCGCCCCAGGAACAGCGGGGTCAGGTAGATGGTCGCAAAGATGCCGATGCCGGTGACAAAGGAGAAGAAACAGCCAAGCGCGAAGTTCCGTTCCTTGAGCGCGCGCAGGTCCACCACGGGGTTGGCATAGGTCAGCGTGCGCCAGATGAAGCCCACGCCCGACAGGCCGGCGATCCAGGCGGTGGCCAGGATCACGTCGTCGCCGAACCAGTCCCAGCGCGGCCCTTCTTCCAGCGTGTATTCGAGGCAGCCCAGGAACAGCGCCAGCAGGCCCATGCCCAGGTAGTCGGCACCGCGCACCAGCGACCAGTTGGGCCGGTCGACCTTGACCAGCAGCGGCACGGCGATGGTGACGAAGATTCCGGGCACCAGGTTGATGAAGAACAGCCAGTGCCAGGAATAGTGATCGGTGATCCAGCCGCCGATGGTGGGCCCCAGCGTCGGCGCCAGCGAGGCCAGTCCGCCGACGGTGGCGGCGGCGATGACGCGCTGGGGGCCGCTGAAGAAGGCAAAGGCGGTGGTGAACACCATCGGGATCATCGAGCCGCCCAGGAAACCCTGCAGCGCCCGGAACACGATCATGCTGTTGATGTCCCACGCCACCCCGCACAGCAGGCTGGTTACCGTGAAGCCCGCCGCGGAGGCGGCGAACAGCCAGCGCGTCGACATCACGCGCGACAGCCAGCCGGACAAGGGAATGACGATGATCTCGGCAATCAGGTAGCTGGTCTGCACCCAGACGGTTTCATCGGCGCCGGCCGAGAGCGCGCCGCCGATATCGCGCAGCGAGGCGGATACGATCTGGATATCCAGCAAGGCGATAAACATGCCCACGCACATCGTGCCAAAGGCAAAAACCTTGGCGCCGGTGGACATCGCGTCCGGTGTCGCCACCAGGGCGGACGCGGGGCGGGTCAGGCTGGCCGTTGTCATCACTGCACCTGCTTGCCAGGCTGTGTGTTGACCTGGGCGACGACCGACAGGCCCGGGCGCAGCACGCCAAGCCGGGCATCTTGCTCATCCAGCCGGATCCGCACCGGCACGCGCTGGACGATCTTGGTGAAGTTGCCGGTGGCATTCTCCGGCGGCAACACGCTGAACTGTGCACCGGTGGCCGGGGCCACGCTGGCCACGTGGCCATGGAAGACCCGCCCAGGCAGCACATCGGCTTCAATTTCGACCGGCATGCCGGGGCGCATGTGCGCCAGTTGCCCTTCCTTGAAGTTCGCATCCACCCACAGCCCGCTGGCCGGCACGATGGACAGCAACTGGCTGCCGGCACCGGCAAAGGCACCCACCCGGGCGCGCCGGTTACCCACGGTGCCGTCCACGGGCGCGCGCAGTTCGGTATAACCCAGGTTTAACTTCGCGATGTCGCGCTCGGCGATGGCCTGTGCCAACGATGCCTGCGCCTGCTGCTTCTGCGTGCCAATCACCTCAAGCTGGCGTTGCGCGGCCAGCAGCGCGGCATGCGCCTTGTCGCCGTTGGCCTGCGCCTGCTTATAGTCCGAATCCGCTTTCTGAGAGCTCTGGATGGAAACCGCCGCCTTCGCCACCAGGCTGGCATAGCGCACCTGGTCATCGCGCGCCCGTACGGTGTCGGCATTGGCGGCCGTGATGCCGGCCCTGGCCTGTGCAATGACCGCCTCTTGCAGGCGCGCGGTGGCGTCAAGATTTGCCAGCAGTGCCTGTTGCGCGGCCACGGCGCCTTCGGCCTTGGCCAGTGCGGCACGGTAATCGCGGTCGTCGATGCGGACCAGCACATCGCCCGCATGGACCGTCTGGTTGTCCGTCACCGCGACTGCCGCGATGTAGCCACCGACCTTGGCGCCAATCACCGTAACATCGCCGCCGACGTAGGCGTCGTCGGTACTCTGCAGGTAGCGAGCCGATGTCCACCAGTGGTAGCCGTACCCGATCCCGGCCAATCCGGCGACAACCAGCGCGCCGGTCGCCAGCAGCCGCTTGGGGCTGGCCTTGGATTTGGACGCGGGTACGGGTTCGGTACCCGCCCGTTCAATCAGCGTGTTACTGCTCATGGCACTTCCTTTCTGCTTTCACGACTTACCGCGCCTGGCAGGCGCTATGGGAGGGGAACTGGAATCAAGCCTCGGCTGAACGGTTGAGCCGCCGCCGCACCCGGTCGGTCGCCGCCGGGCCGGGAGCAATGTGGTAGTCGGCGTCGGTGATGGGGCGCCCGCTGGCGGCATCCACCAGTACCGGCTCGACACGCTCGCCGGTGCTCCGGTTCGCCAGTTGCACGCTTTCGCCCTCGGGCGCGAGATGCTTGTTGCCCCAGGCCAGCATGGCCAGCAGGACGGGCCGGAAATCGCGGCCCCGCTCGGTCAGGAGGTACTCGGAACGGGGCGGCCGGTCACAGTACTGACGCCGCACCAACATGCCCTCGTCCACCAGCGAGTTCAGCCGGCGGGTCAGCATATTGGGAGCGATATCGAGGTTCTGCTGGAACTCGTCGAAGCGGGTCACCCCATAGAACGCTTCGCGCAGGATCAACACGCTCCAGTGGTCGGCAACGCGGGCGACCGTGCGTGCGATCGGACACGGCATTTCAGCAAGCGGCTTTCTCAGCATGATCGGCTTCCTCGCAAAATGTAGTTGCTATCAATTTGAAAGTTAGTCTAGAGTAGTAACTATCATCTTGCAAGTTAGTTTTTAGCTTGTGCTGTATTCGTCGCTGTTGAAAGGTGTCCGTCATGCTGCAAAGTCACTCACGCCCCGCGCTCCGGCGCGTCCGCGCTGGTATCCACGTCCTCCCCAAACTGCTTGCGGCCACCGTCGCCGCCAGCCTGGCAGCCTGCGCTGTCGGCCCCGATTACCACGCCCCGCCCTCGGATATGCCCGCTGCCTACGCGCACGCAGCGGCGCTGGACGCTCGGGAAGCTACCCAGCCGGCGCCGGCGCTGGACCGCTGGTGGCTCGGTTTTGAGGACGCCGCGCTAACACGGATCATCCATCGCGCGCTGGAGCAGAACCTCGACCTGGCAGCGGCCATTGCGCGGGTCGACCAGGCGCGCGCCGCAGCAAACCACGCGGGCGCGGAATTGCTGCCGCAGGCAGCCTTGTCCGGCAGCGTGAGCAAGCAGCGCCAGTCCCTGGAAGGACCCTTGGGCAGCCTCGGCAAGCACCTGCCTGGCTTTGACCGCAATTCGACGCTGTACAGCGCGGGCGTGGGGGCGAGCTGGGAGATCGACGTGGCCGGCGGCCTGCGCCGCGGCGCGGAAGCCGCCAGCGCGGAGGCCCAGGCCGCAGAAGCCGAGCACCTTGGCGTGCGCGTGCTGGTGGCCGCCGAAGCGGCCGATGCCTACTTTCGCGTGCGCGGCGCACAGCAGCGCATTGCCATCGCGCAACAGCAGGTACGGACCAACGCAAAACTTCTTGAACTGGTGCAGTTGCGGCTGGCCGATGGCATCGGCGCACAGCGGGAACGGGCCCAGGCCGAAGCGCAACTGGCACAGACTCGCGTAACCATCCCGCCGCTGCAGATCGAACTGGAAACGCAGCTGAACCGGCTCGATGTATTGATGGGCGCGCACCCTGGCACTTATGCAGCGGAACTACGGGCGCCGGCGCAGCGCACGGCCGTACCGCAAGTCTCCGTGGCGCAGGGCCCGGCCAACCTGCTGCAACGCCGCCCGGACGTGATTGCCGCCGAGCGGAAGCTGGCTGCATCCAGTGCCCGCATCGGCGTGGCCACCGCTGAGTACTACCCGAAGCTGTCGTTGTCCGCGCTGCTCGGCTTCGAGAGCCTCTCAGCCGGCAAGCTGTTCACCGCTTCAGCATTCCAGCCCGCCGCGATCGCGGGGCTGCGCTGGCGGCTGTTCGATTTCGGCCGGGTCGACGCTGAAGTGGCGCAAGCCAAGGGCGTCAACGCCGAAGCGCTGGCCAACTATCGCAAGTCCATGCTGCGCGCCACCGAGGACGTGGAGAACGCAATCATTGCACTGACCCAGCTGGAATTGCAAAGCACGGAATTGGACACCGAAGTCGATGCCCATGCCCGCGCGCGCGGCGCGGCAGAGGAGGCCTTCAAGGGTGGCGCGGTCAGCTTGTTCGAAGTGCTCGAGGAAGACCGGCTGCTGCTGGCCGCGCGCGACCAGCAGGCTCGTGTGCGCGCTGACAACGCGCGCGCGGCGGTGGCGACGTTCCGCGCGCTGGGCGGCGGCTGGTAAATGCGCTCGCGCGCGCCCCAGCTTGCCGGCCGCCCCACCCGGCTCAGCCTGCGCGCGCAAGCCGCCCTTGCAGCACGTTGGCGATACCGGCGCCGATTGCGCCGAGCACACCCGCGGCGGCCAGCGCCGCAAGCAGCCTCAGCGATGGCGGCTGGCCCGCGGCAAAGAAGCTGATCAGGCCAAGAAAATAGGCGAGCGGGTTGTTGATCCGTGGCAGCGCGCGCAGACTCAGCACGAGGACCACATCACCGAACACCGCGAGCGGCGTAGACAGATCACCGAAGCGCGGCGTCAGCCATGCAATCAGCAGTCCTGTCGCGGCACCGAAGACAATGCCGAGCAGGAATGCTGCGAGATTCGCCACGCCTTCGCGCGTCGTCTGCGCGCTTGCATTGAATCCGACCCAGCCAAGGAACATGGCCCAGGCAGGAAGCGCTGCGGCGAGCGTCAGGAATGTCGTCACGGCGGCCACGACGGCCCCGATCAGCGTGATGCCATGGAACGTGCCTGGCGGGATATTCATTGCCGCAGCCTGCACCGAAGTGCCAATCTTCGACATGGGAGCCTCCTTCCAAAAGATGACCTCCCAGGGTTTTGCCTCCGGCAGGTCAACGGTACAGGTCAGACCAGGTTGGTTTCGATGTGGATGTTGCCGCGCAAGGCTTTCGAGTACGGGCAGGTCTGGTGCGCAGTATCCACCAGCGCCTGTGCCACTTCACGGTCGATGCCGGGGATATGGACATTGAGCCTGGCCTGCAGCAGATAGGCATCGCCAGCCATGCCGAGGTCAACCTCTGCGTCGACGGAAAGGTCGGACGGCAGCTTGATCTTCATCTTGCCGGCGGCCAGCCCGATCGCGCCGATAAAGCACGCTGACCAGCCCGTGGCGAGCAATTGCTCCGGGTTCGTGCCAGGCCCTTTGGTGCCAGGCGACGACAAATGAAGGTGCAGCCTGCCGTCATCGCTGCGAGCCTCGCCATCGCGTCCGCCTGCGGTAATGTGGACTTTGCCGGTGTACAGCACTTTTTCAATACGGGTCATGATGGATTCCTTTTTTGTTCAACAGATCAGGGTTGGATTTCAGGCGTAGGCGCCGTCAAGATAGGGATCGACACTGCGAGCCGGGTCCGCCGAGGCGCCCGTGCGGTCCAATCCTGCAACGCTGTGCGCGCCGTCGTAAAACGGATCGACGTCGCGCGCACCGTTCGTGTACGGGTCGAAATTGCGTGCGCCATCGCTATACGGGCTGCGTGTGTCCTGCACCGACCGGGAACCGTCGGTGTACGGGTCTGGCGCACCCACATGTGAAAGTCCGGCGGCCTGCGCACCGGCTGCAGCGGCAACCAGTGCCACGGCGACGATAAAACGCTTGGCGATATGAGTAGTCATGATCGATTTCCTTAAGAGTCTGCGTTGGGTATTGCGGGGCCGGAGGACCACCTCGTCGAGGTTCGCTGCCGGGCCACGGAGTGCATTTAAGCGGATCGACGTATCTCCCGCGTAGCGCGGGAGTGCCCGTTTTGTCGGATGACGTATCGCTGCCGCGGCGTGATACAAACGCGTACAAAGCGCGCGTGTGAACGGGATTGGGATCAGACAGATAAGGGCCGCCGCTTCTTCCGCAAGGTCGGGGCACGTCGCCTCGCGGCCACTCGTGGCGCAAGGCCACGGGCGATAGCGACTTCTGCCAGTGGCACCAATATGATGGCTTCATCGCTTAAGCCAGGGCGACTGTGTCGCCGCAGACCAAAGCAATGAAATGGCAATTGAATGAAGCTCGGTAGCATCGAGCTGTTTTGCCCGGCCGCGGAGCTTGACAGCTTCACCGCGGCGGCCACTTTGCGCAGACGATTCAGGCCGCCTGCAATTCGTCGCCGCGCGCCATGCGCCGGATCGCCTGCGGCGGTTGGCCGAACGCCCTCAGGAACGCACGCCGCATGCGTTCGCGGTCGCCAAAGCCGGTATCGCGTGCAACCACGTCGATGGCATGGCGGCCGCTTTCCATCATCAGCCTGGCCGCCTCCACGCGAAGATGCTCCACCGCCTTGGCAGGGGTCTGTCCCGTTTCGTCCCGAAAGGCACGCGCGAACTGCCGCGGGCTAAGGTGCGCGGCGTCCGCCAGTTGTTCCACCGAAAGCTCCTGTTGCAGGTTCTGCCGCGCGAAATCCAGTGCGGCGCGAATGCGATCAGAGCGCGGTTCCAGGTCCAGCAGTGCCGAGAATTGGGACTGTCCTCCGGCGCGGCGGTGGTACACCACCAGCGACTTCGCTACATCGCGTGCCACCGCGCGACCTGCATCCTTCTCCACCAGCGCCAGCGCCAGGTCGATGCAGGCCGACATGCCGGCCGAGGTCCAGACGGGACCATCGATGATAAAGATGCGGTCCTCCTCCACCCCGACGCTCGGGAAGCGCCGTCGCAACTGTTCAGCGTAGTACCAGTGCGTCGTGGCGCGGCGGCCATCCAGCACCCCGGCCTCAGCCAGGTTAAAGGCACCGGTGCAGGTCGCACCGATGCGACGCGCGGTGCGCGCCGCACGTTGCAGGAACTTCACCAGGCCGGGTGACGCAGGAAGGACATCATTGTCGCCCACCACCAGCACGGTATCGAAGCGACGCCTGCCAAAGGGCTCAGTGTCAACCGAAAAGCCGGCGGAACTCAATACGGCTCCGCCATGCTCGGACACCAGATGAACCTTGTACAGCGACTCTCCAAGCGCGCGGTTGGCGAACTCCAGCACCGTCGAGACCGCCAGGTTCAGCACCTGGAAGCCGGGATAGAGGGCAAGGGCTACGTGATGCATGTCGATCTCCTCGGGGCCCTGCAGGGCAGGCTTGCAGCGGTGGCAGTAAAAGTGGCATCTATGACATTGGTGTCATGGCCATTGTGCACCTAATCTACGTTTCACGCAGCCGGCCGAACCAGTGTCGAGCGCCACGAACCCTTCCTCCCTCAATCTGGAGATCTGACATGACAACGCACAACCATTCGGGTACCGCACTGATCACCGGTGCGTCTTCCGGCATCGGCGCCATCTATGCGCACCGCCTGGCACGCAGGGGCCACGACCTGATTCTGGTGGCGCGCAACCGCGCGCGGCTGGAACAGCTGGCCCGCCGCATTTCCGACGACACCGGCCGATCGGTCGAGATCGTGACCGCGGACCTTGGCGTGCCAGCCGATGTACTGCGCGTCGAAGAGATCTTGCGCACCGACGCGAGCATCACGACGCTGGTCAACAATGCCGGCTTCGGCGGCGCGGCACCGCTGCTGGAATCGGATGTCGACACGATGCAGGCGATGATCGAACTCAACATCACCGCCCTCACGCGCCTGACCTATGCCGCCGCCCCGGCCTTCGTCGCACGCGGCCGCGGCACGATCATCAATATCGCCTCGGCTGTGGCGATCGCGCCCGAGGTTCTGAACGGCGTCTACGGCGGCTCCAAGGCCTTCGTGCTGGCCTTTTCCCAGTCGTTGCAGCATGAGCTCGCCGGCAAGGGCGTGCGCATCCAGGCCGTCTTGCCTGGCGCAACCCGCACTGAATTTTGGGACACCGCCGGCCAGCCGGTCGAGAACCTGCCGCAATCCATAGTCATGAGCGGCGACGACCTGGTTGACGCCGCGCTTGCAGGGCTGGACCAGGGCGAAGTGATTACCGTGCCGTCGTTGCCGGACGATGCCGACTGGAAGTCGTTCGAGGCTGCGCGCGCCGCGCTCGTACCCAACCTGTCGCGCAACCTGCCTGCCGCGCGCTACGGCGTCGGGCGGTAACGGACTGAAGGCGCGCGCAGGGTTACGGCACGTTTCGCTGCTGGAGCCCGATATCGGGGTTCGACCTGGCCACCGCGCCTTCTCTCCTTGTCAATCACCAGGCCGGCCGGACTCTGGCCGTCTCGTGATCTTGCTGCGAATCACGCGCTGAATCCGCCATCGATCGTAAGACTTGCGCCCGTGACGAATCCAGCCTCCGGACCGGCCACGTAGGCCACCATCGCAGCGATTTCGTCTGGGGTCGCGTGGCGCTGCAATGCCATGAGGCCGTGCATCGTGGCGCCAAACTCGCCGGCTTCCGGATTCATGTCGGTGTCGGTCGGACCCGGCTGGACGTTGTTGACGGTAATGCCGCGTGGACCGAGATCGCGGGCCATGCCTTGCACGAGGCCCAGCAGCGCGGACTTGCTCATGGCATATGCGCTCCCGCCAGGGAATGGCATCCGCTCGGCATTCGTGCTGCCGATATTGATGATGCGACCGCCCTCGCCCATGTGCGCAAGCGCGGCCTTCGCGGCGACGAAGACAGCGCGCACATTGACAGCAAGCGTCTTGTCGAAGTCCTCCAGCGAGAGGCTCTCGACCGGGCCCAGCAGCAGCACACCAGCGTTGTTCACCAGGATGTCAATCTTGCCAAACTGCTGTGCGGCGCTGTGGACCGCGCCAGTGAGCGCCGCGGGATCAGCAGCATCTGCCTGGATCGCCAGTGCGCGACCACCGGTCGCTTCGACATCGGCTGCCAGCGCGTCGGCGGCCGTTGCAGATTGCTGATACGTAAAGGCGACAGTCGCGCCCTCGCGCGCCAGACGGCGGACGATGGCTGCGCCGATTCCGCGCGCGCCGCCCGTGACAAAGGCGACTTTTCCAGAAAGGGTGGTCATGACATGCTCCTGAGCAATAGACGTTGGTGAATGGAGTATGGTCTGTCCATTCCCTCTGCGATAGCCATGAGCCAGCACTAACTTCTTCAACCACTGGTATAAGCTGAGGCTATGGAAGGCTTTTCGTAACGGGGGCCTCGACAAGCGCTTCGAGGCTGACTAAGTAACCTCGCGAGACTGAATACGCCCGACCGGTCCATGCCAATTGCGCCGGTCACGGGCCGCGGACATAGCAACGATCACCTCAATTTCAGCGATCACAACAAGCTGGGGACCAGCGACCATAGCATCATTCGCGCGGTGTTCAAATACCGGCCGATCCAGGAAGACCTCGGCCAAGCCGCGAGTTGGCTCATGACAAGGCTGACAGCAGGAGACTTTGCGCAGCCTCGCCCTCACGCGAGGGCTGACGCTCGTATCTCCCGTCCGATGCCATCTGCCAGCTGTCGCAGCGGTCTGTCAGGTACGGCATGAGCCCTTCCGCAATGACCCGTTTCTTCAGCCCGGCATCGAGAATCGGAAAGCAGATCTCTATCCGGCGGAACAAGCTCCGCTCCATCCATTCACCACTGGACAGCATGACTCGTTCCGCACCTTCATCGTGAAAATAGAAGACGCGCGAGTGCTCGAGAAACCGGCCCATCACCGATTTCACCGCAATGTTCTCCGACAGACCGGCCACGCCGGGGCGCAGCGCGCAGGCGCCTCGGACGATCAGGTCAATCTGCACGCCATCGCGTGAGGCATCGTACAGCGCCTGAATCAGATCGGGCGCCAGTAATGCATTCATCTTGGCGATTATCCATCCCTTGTGGCCAGCCCGGGCATGCCCTGCTTCGCGCCGGATTGCCTCAAGCAGCGCCTTGTTCATGGTGAACGGCGATTGCCAGAGATGGGCCAGGCCATGGATTTGCCCGCGGCCGGTCAGTTGGCTGAACACTTGCGCGACATCCTGCGTCAAGGCCTCATTCGATGTCAGCAATCCAAAATCCGTATAGGTGCGCGTCGTCTGACTGTGATAGTTCCCCGTTCCGAGATGCACATAGCGCCGCAGCTTCCCCTCCTCGCGTCGCAATACCATGACCATCTTGGCGTGCGCCTTGAAACCTACGACTCCGTAGACGACATGCGCGCCGACGTCCTCCAATTGTGCGGCCCAACCGAGGTTGGCCTCTTCGTCGAAGCGGGCCAGCAGTTCCACCACCACGGTGACCTCCTTGCCGTTTCGCGCAGCTTCGATAAGCGCCGAAAGCAGGACCGAATCATGTCCGGCGCGATATACCGTCTGGCTGATTGCTACCACATCGGGATCGTGTGCCGCCTGTCTGACCAGATCCACCACCGGTGCAAACGACTGGAACGGATGATGCAGCAGGATGTCGCCATCGCGAATGGCGCTGAAGATGTCCGAACACTCATGCAAAGCCCTTGGCACGCCGGGCCGGAAAGGCGGGTACTTCAGGTCCGGCCGATCCAATTGATCCGGCACCTGCATCAAGCGAACCAGGTTGACCGGTCCGTTGACGGAGAACACCTCGCTTGCCGCCAGACCGAACTGTTCCTGCAGGAACGCGGTCATGGCCGGCGTGCAGTTGTCCGCCACCTCGAGCCGGACAGCATCACCAAGATGCCGATGCGGCAATTCCCCCTGCAGGGCCTCGCGCAGGTTCTTGACCTCCTCCTCGTCCACAAACAGCTCGCTGTTGCGTGTCACGCGGAACTGGTAACAGCCGCGAATTGCCATGCCACTGAACAGTTCGCCGACATGGGCATGCAAGATGGAGGAGAGAAATACAAAACCGTGCGCGCATCCGGCAATATCCGCCGGCAGTGCAATGACGCGCGGTAACGCTCGGGGCGCCTGCACGATCGCATAGCCTGAGTTGCGCCCAAACGCATCCTTGCCGTCAAGTTCAACGGCAAAGTTCAGGCTCTTGTTGAGCACCCGTGGAAATGGATGCGCCGGATCCAAGCCGATCGGCGTCAGCACTGGCATCAGCCCTTCGAAGAAGAACTCGCGGATCCATGCGGCTTGGCCAGCGTTCCACGAGGGCCGGCGCAAGAAGCAGATCTGCTGCTCGGCCATGGCCGGAATCAGCACGTCATTGAAGAGGCGATACTGCTGATCGACCAGTTTCCGGACCCGTTGATTGACCCTGAGATAGACCACCTGCGGCGTCAGCCCATCCGGACCGACCACCGGCGACTGGAGTAAGCACTGTTCCTTGAGCCCCGCCACGCGAATCTCGTAGAACTCGTCCAGATTGCTGCTGAACGTACACAGGGCGCGCAGACGTTCCAGTAGCGGCACCGCGGCATCGGCGGCCTGCTGCAGGATGCGCCCAAAGAACTCCAGTTCGCTGAGTTCTCGGTTGATATAAAACTCATTGCCGTTCCACAACGCCTCCGGGTCCACGGCCGAGTCGGGATGCCGCCTCTCCGAGGGCTTCGGTGCCGTCTTAGGTATGAGATCGCAATCGCGTTTCATGGTTTGACTGCCAATTCAGGGGAGTCCTTACAGAGTCTAGCTGCCGTATCACCCATATTGGCGCGAATGAATGGCACAGAACACGCGAATACATGCTACCGCGCGTCCATCGGTGCCTAGAATGATCTGACTTGCCAACTGGAGTTTCCTATGACACCCGAGACACAACCTGTGACCGAGACCACTTCGGAGGGGCTCAGGAGCTTGATCGAGCATATTGAAGACGCAGGTACGCACGGTCAGCTCGACCCGAAGTTCGTGCGCAAGCTGGCGAAGCGCATTGCCAATGAATTCCAGGAAATGAGGGCAATCGGGCCACCGGGCGATAGCGAACTCGCAGGACTCGAGGAGCGCATTGAGATCCTGCTGCTGGCCGCGGATCGCACCTGCGGTGCGAGGCTGACGAAATCGCTGCAAAAGCTTCGCGAGCATGAAATCCCCTTCGCCGGAAGCGAGCCGAAAGTAACCCGACATCCGCAATAGAGCAGTGCATCCTTGGAGGCGAGGCACAACTGGGACTCCTTACCCCACCCCATTTCGCGGCGGACTCTGCACGGCCACCGAATCAGTAGGCCTGATCGACAACCACACTGGCGACCGTTTTCAGAGACCGCTTCAGTGTAGAGAGACTGACCGATGCGAGTGCCAGCCGGATGGCATGAGGCACCTGCGCTGATACCGCGAACGGATGGGCCGTCGACACGGCAATGTGCTCGTGTATCAACGCCATCGCAATGGCATCTGCCCGGACCTCGTGCGGCAGAGGCAGCCAGACGAAGTACGACGCAGGATGGCTGACCCGCTTCAGTCCCCCCAAAGCTTTCGCTGCAAGACGCTGACGCAGCATGGCGTCCCGCCGCTTGTGGGCTTCGAGCCGAGCCACGGTGCCGTCCTCGAGCCATCCGCAGGCAATCGCCGTCATGATCGCCGGTGTATTCCAGGTCGTTGCCCGAATAGCCCGTTCGAGTATTGGAACCCACTCGAGTGGAGCACAAATGCAGCCGACCCGCAGCCCCGTCGCCATGCTCTTGGAAAAGCTCGACACGTAAACCGTCCTCTCCGGAGCAAGGGAGGCCAACGGAGGTGGAGCGCCGTCGGCCAAGAACGCGTAGGCTCCGTCCTCGATGATCATCAGTCCATGCTGCCGGGCGATGGCAACCAGTTCCCGCCGATGTCTTTCATCTTGTCCGGAAACGAGGGAAATTCGTCATTCCGGCCACGAGCTAGAACCGTATCCTAGACCGGTGAATCCACTTCCAGGAATAGATTGAGATGCGCGCCATTAACCATATACGAGGTGTCCAATGAACAGCATTGCATTGTCCTGCACCGTTGCCCTTGGTCTGCTCCTCTTCTCGCTCGGTCTCGCCACCTCGGTCCAGCGATCCACTTAATCAAAAAGAGCACCGCATGAACTCGTTGAAATCGATCACCAAGACTGCAGCGCTTACTGCCACAGTCATCCTCGTGTCTGGTGCGGCCCCGGCAGTTGCCGCACCGGATGTGAGTCCTGGCAAGGCCACGGTCGTGCTCGTGCACGGCGCCTTCGCCGACGGTTCATCCTGGGACAAGGTCATCCCCTTGCTCCAGGGCAGAGGTCTGAACGTTGTTTCGGTCCAGAACCCGCTGTCTTCGCTCGCGGATGATGTTGCCGCCACGCGCCGCGCGCTTGACATGCAGACCGGACCGATCGTGCTCGTCGGACATTCGTGGGGTGGCGTTGTCATCTCGGAAATCGGTCAGCATGAGCGCGTCAAAGCCCTCGTCTATGTCTCGGCGTTCGCGCCTTCGGAGGGCCAGTCTGTGGCGGACCTCGGCAAGGATTACCCGAAGCCGAAGGGCTCCAGCTTCATCATTGCCGACCAACAAGGCTTCCTGACGCTGAAGGCAGAGGGAATGGCGAGGCACTTCGCCCAGGATTTGCCAGCGGCGCGGACGAAGATCATGATGGCAACACAGGGGCCCGTCAGCGCCAAGAGTTTCGAGGAAAAGACCACGGTTGCCGCATGGCGCACCAGGCCATCCTGGTACATCCTCAGTGAGCAGGATCACATGATCCAGCCTGCGCTGCAAAGCGCGATGGCCCAGAAAATCTCCGCGCGCATCGTAAAACTGCCGACGAGCCACGTACCGCAGCTGTCGCGGCCAAAGCAGGTGGCGGATGCAATTGCCGCCGCCGCGGCGTATCAGCCGCAGTAGGCTGAAGCAACTGCCGGAGCCGGCTAGTATTCGCGGTCCGTCTCTTTGGAGATTGAATAATGAACAACTTTGCAGACGAAGTACTTGAGGCGCACGGCGGCATCGACCGGTGGAACCGTTTTAGTCAAGTGTCGGCAAGTATCGTTACCGGTGGCGGACTTTGGGCGATGAAGGGCCTAGTGCAAGATCCGGCGCCGCGTACCATGACGGTATCGCTGCACGAAGAGCGCGCTTCGGTGACACCGTTTGGCGAATCCAACTGGCGTACCGCGTTCGAGCCCGGACGTATCGCCATCGAAACAACCAGCGGAGAAATGGTGAAGGAACTCATGGACCCACGGCGCAGCTTCGCTGGTCATGTCATCGACTCCGCATGGAATCCGTTGCAGCGCGCCTACTTCAACGGTTACGCGCTGTGGACCTATCTGACCACGCCGTTCCTGATGGCGCTGCCTGGTTTTGACGTCGCCGAAATCGAACCATGGCGCGAGGGTTCAGAGACATGGCGGGGATTGCGGGTACGTTTTCCAGCCAATATTGAAAGCCATTGCGAACTGCAGGATTTCTACTTTGGCGACGACAGGCTTGTCCGGCGGCACGACTATCATGTCGACATCGCGGGCGGCTTTGCGGCGACCCAGTACCTCTCTGACCACATTACCGCGGACGGCATCGTTCTTCCGTCGCGACGTCGTGCCTACATGCGCAACGAAGACCTGTCCGCCGACCACGCCCGGCTGATGGTCGCCATCGATATCGGCAATGTGCGGTTCAGTTGAGGCGATACATCGAGCGGACTCAGCGTTCAGACAGTAGCAATCGTCGTCGACGATGCCTGACCGACGCGCTTCCGCGCGCTCTTCTCATCGAGAAACTCAGCAGCAGCGCATGATGCCAGGTAGCGCCGCTGGCCAATTTTTTCGTGCCTATAATGAGTTTCTTTGGGAGGACATGTCATGAACGGCGTCGATGACTTCCTTAAAGGCAATCTTCTCGCTG
Source organism: Cupriavidus sp. H39 (assembly GCF_050271075.1). Lineage (NCBI taxonomy): Bacteria > Pseudomonadati > Pseudomonadota > Betaproteobacteria > Burkholderiales > Burkholderiaceae > Cupriavidus > Cupriavidus sp. H39. Next base: position 1,442,796 of record NZ_CP189846.1, on the reverse strand, counting down.
GTCTGCTGGTCGGCGTCGGGGTTGTGGTATTGGCTCCGGTGGTGCTACCGGTGTTGGCCACGGTTGCCAAGCCGGTGGCGAAATCTGCGATCAAGACCGGCGTGATTCTGTTCGACAGAGGTCGTGAGGCGGCGGCCGAAATGACCGAGGTCTTTGAAGATCTGATCGCCGAGGCGCGGGCCGAACTGGAGACCCCGCGCTCGTCGACTTTCGCCGGGCCAAAGTCAGATAGTGATGTCATGACCGAGACATTCCCGGAGGCGGGCCATCCTCCGATGTCGGGGCAGAACACATGAAGCCGGATGATGCCCAGCTATCCCATGTGCTGCCGGGTCGATTGCGTGTCAAGATACCGACCCGGCGACACGACGTTGCCTACTTCGAGGACGTCATACGGCGGCTTTCGCAATGCGAAGGCGTGGACGAAGTCATTGTCAATTCGCTGACCGCGAGCGTGCTGATCATTCATTCGATCAGTGATGACGCGGTCGCAGCGTACGCGTCTGAGCAGGGATTGTTCAGGCTGCGTCTGGACCTCACCGCGTCAAATTCACGCATCGTCGCGCGACCGGCTTCTCCAGCGCCGCGGCTGTCCACGGTGGATCCAATCAGTGCATCGGACCGGCGCGCCGGCGTGCTGAGCGCGTCGCTGGCCAGCCTGGGCATCCTGCAAACGCTGCGAAGCCAGGTCATGGTCCCCGCGATCTCGCTGCTATGGTATGCATACGACACCTGGAAGTCGCGACCCTCGACCCGCCCCGGCCCACCCCCGACGCCATAAAAGACCTTCATCAAGACGTCACATCGCAGCAGTTTAATAGCGCACGACGCCGGCATGGCCGGGAATATGCGCTGAAGAAGCGCTGCAAGCATGCAAGAGCAGCTCGGAGAGATTCACCACGTGCCCGGTCGCCTTCGTTTGAAGCTGCCGGCGATCAAGCACAACGATGACGGGGCGCGCCGTATCGAGCGGACGGTCAATGCGCTGCCTGGCGTGCGTGACGCGTGCGCCAACACCCTGACGGGCAGTATCGTCATCCGCTTCTATCCCCGCCTCACCACGGGCGATCTGATCATCGCAGCGCTGCGCGCCGACGGCTATGTCCCGACAAGCGTGACCCTGCCCCCGCCCGTCTTTGCGCGGTCCTCCGCGGCAATGAGCGAGCGGACGGCCTCGCTGGCTGTCGCAATCGCCAAGAAGGCCGTCGACGCGCTCGTCGAACGTTGCGCCGTGGCGGTCATTGCCGCGCTGATCTAAGCGAGATACCGTCGTCTTGGCGGGCTGCGCCCACGGGCGCATGGCGCTGCCGCCGCGCTGCGCCATTGATCCAGTACGGCGCCGCTGCACCTGCTGCGATCGCAGCGAGGTCCAGTGCATTGACCGGCGCCACGCGAAGCAAGCTGCGCAGCCCTGGAATCACGCCAGCCAGCAGCTGCAATGCCATCCCGCCGCCAACGGCGAAGTCCAGGTAGCGATTGTGCTGTGCCGGCGCGGTCCCCATGCTACGGCTATCGGTCCGGCAGTTGTACGCATGCAGCAACTGACCCAGCGTCAGGGTCATGAACGACACCGTGCCGGCGGCCGGACCGGCGCCGTGGCGCGCCGCCGCGAAGGCATGAGCGGCAATGGCACCGCCGCTAATGGCGAGCGCCTCCATGCCGAAGCGCGACATATCCGAGCGCCCCACGATCGGTTCGCCGGCATCCCGCGGCGGAACCCGCAGCACATCGGGCTCAGGCGGCTCCACGGCTAGCGCGAGCGCCGGGAAGACATCGCTCAACAGATTGATCCACAGCAACTGCATCGGCGTTAGCGGCTGGACTACGCCGGCGCCCACGGCAGCCAACATCACCACGATTTCGCTGAGATTGGTTGAAACCAGGAAGTGAACGGACTTGCGGATATTGCTGTAGATGGCACGCCCCTGGCTGATGGCCACCGCCAGCGTCTGCAGCTCGTCGTCCTCGAGCACGACATCCGCGACCTCGCGTGCCAGATCGGTGCTGTGCCGTCCCATCGCCACGCTGATGTCCGCAGCCTTCAGCGCAGGACCGTCATTGATCCCGTCGCCCACCATTGCCACCACTTGTCCGCCGCGCTGCAGTCCCTGCACGATCTGAAGCTTGTTGGCCGCGCTGACGCGCGCAAAGATATCCATGCGCTGCGCCAACCTGGCGAACTCATCTGGTTTCATGCCGGCGATCTGGCGTGCTTCGACAACCGCCGGTCCGCCATCGCCGCCCACTCCCAATGTCTTGCCAACCGCATGGGCGGTCACAGCCTGGTCGCCGGTGATGATCGCGGTCTTGATGCCGGCATGGTGGAACAGATCGATGAGTTCCCGCGCGCCATTGCGGATGGGATCGGCCAGTCCGAGCATGCCGAGCCAGCACAGCGGACGGGCTTCGATGTCGAATCTGCCCTCCCCCGTGGCATAGGCGAAACCGAGCAGGCGCAGCCCCTCCGCCCCCATCTCGTGGTTGGCCGCGAGAATCGATTCGCGATCTGCGTCGGTGAGCGGCAGGCGATGTCCGTCGGCCGCATGCTCGCCACAGAGCGCCAGCACCTCGGCGGGGTTGCCCTTCACCGCCAATAGTCTGCTGCCACCCTCGCTCCCATGCAGCGTGCACATATAGTTGCGCTCATCGGTGCGGTACGCCACCTCGAGCAAAGGATGGCGCGCACGCACGGCATCGACCTCGACCGTGGCGGCAAGCGCGAATTCGAGCAGCGCAAGTTCGGTCGACGAGCCGTTGAGCTGGAAGCGGTCCGGGCCGCGATCGAGCCGGGCTTCATTGCAGAGGACGGCGACATGCAGCAGGCGCAATACTGCATCATCCGCGAGCGGATCGATACGTCCTTCAGGTGCATAAAGCCTGCCATCTGCAACGGTACTGCGATGCATCGCCGCGTGCATGGCGAGCACCCGCATACGGTTCACGGTCAGGGTACCGGTCTTGTCAAAGCACACGGTATGTACCGCGCCAAGCGTTTCCACCGCGTCGAGCCGGCGCACAAGGACGTTGTGCCGCCGCATGCGGCGGATGCCAAGCGCCAGCGTCGTCGTCGCCACGGTGGGCAGCCCTTCTGGCACAGCCGCCACGGCGAGCGCGACCGAGGTCTTGAACATGGCCCCGAGGCCCAGCCCGCGCAGCATGCCAATCACGAAGACCAGTGCGCACATGGCACTGCCAAGGCGCACCGTCTGGTTGCCAAAGTGCTGGAGCTGTCTTTGCATGGGCGTGGCGGGCGGTCGGGTCGAGCCGACAAGCATCTGGACCATGCCCAGCTCGGTCGCCCTGCCCACCGCGACGACCATGGCCAGTCCGCTTCCGCTGACGACGGTAGTGCCCATGTATACCATGCAGGTGCGCTCGGCCAGAGGCACCTCTGTCTCCCGCAGGCGCTTCGGCGATTTCTGCGCGGGAAGGCTTTCCCCTGTCATCGTCGATTCGTCGGCGCTCAGCTGGCGCGCGTCAATCACGCGCGCATCGGCGCCGATATAGACGCCCGCCGTGAGGACGAGAATGTCGCCGACGACAAGCTCGCGCGCATCGACCCGACGCAGTTCCGCATCGCGCAGCACCATCGCCTGGCGTTGCGTCATGTCGTCAAGTGCATGGATTGCGCGCTCGGCCTGTGATTCCGTTGCGTAGCCGATCGCGCCATTGATAAGCACCACGCTGGCGATCACCAGTGCATCGGCGAGGCCACCTGTGGCGATCGACACGATGGCCGAGCCGGCTAGAAGTGCCACCGGCAGGCTCTTGAACTGAGCGACGAACATCTCCAACGCCGAGCGCAGCCGGGGCGGGTCGAGTTGATTCGGACCGTGGGCCAGCAGTCGGCGACGCGCGGTGCGATGTGACAGGCCCCGCTCCATCGTCGAGCCCATCGCCAGCAAAGCCTCCCTGGCGTGAACGGTGTGCCAAGGCCGCCCCGCAAGGCCGGTCTGTGCCGCGCCAGCCGGTGTGGTGACAACATGCGCGCGGCTGATGTGCGCCCCGAAGTCGGGACGCACCACCGGTTCATTGACACCGGACGCGCGCGCGGCGGGGGCGCTGGCACTCGTCTCCCCGCCCTGCGCGAAGATGCAGGCGATAATGGCATCCAGCGAACACGCGGAATCGAATAGCACGACGACGTTGCCGGTCCACGCATTGGCCCGGACATTGACAATGCCGGCTGTCTTGCACAATTGCTGTGCGAGGGCTGCGCAAGCTATCTCATCGCGATACAGTCGCGACACATGTAGTCGCGCACGGCCGCGCACAGTGTGCAAAGGGACGACCGGCGTGGCGTCGACGTTCTTGCGAACCGCCCCGCGCGGGGCCGCGTGCGAAAGGGCCGTGGGATAACGCAGTTGCAAGCTCACGCTCATGCCCCGTAAAAATGCAAGCATAGGACAAAGCCATGGAATTGCCAGCCGCCCCACCGACGCCCCCGAACGCGAAATCGCGCGACCTCCGCCGCATGAAATGGGCCGCGACCGGGCTGCTGATCGGCATGGCCGCGCTGTTCATCGTCGCACGCCGGTACGAAGATGCGCACCCGGCGATCGGGTTCCTGCGCGCATTCGCCGAAGCCGGCATGGCGGGTGGCATCGCCGACTGGTTCGCGGTCACCGCGCTGTTTCGACATCCGCTCGGCCTGCCTTTGCCGCACACCGCGATCATTCCACGAAACAAGGACCGCATCGGGCGCAACCTCGGCGCCTTCTTCGAAGCAAATTTCCTGTCCAAAGAAGTGGTGTCCGCCAAGCTTGCCGATATCGATCTGGCCGGCTCTTTCATACGCTGGATCGACAGGCCGGCACAGACCGCTCAGATTGCCGACTACCTGGCAGAGCTTGCGCCCGAACTGCTGGCCAAGGCCGACAGTAAAGATCTCGAGAACCTGGCACGCGAGACGCTGGCAAACCACATAGGCCGTGTCGAACTGGCACCCATTGCGTCGAGCGTGCTGACCCAGATTTCGAAGGGAATCGATTATGACAAAATAATTACGCGGCTGTTCGAAGAGCAGGTGCAACTGCTTCACCTGAACAAGGACGCGATACGGCAGCGCGTGCGCGAAAGCACGGGCTGGATCTGGCAACGTGTGTCGCTGGACGAAAAAATTTCGGATTCACTGATCCGAGTTATGGACGAAGCGCTCGCCGAGGTGCGAGACATGCCGGACCATCCATGGCGCGGCCGCTTTACCGAAGTGGCGCATGGGTGGATCATCACGCTGGCCGAATCACCGGCATTTCTTACACAGTGGGAGAAACTGCGCGAGGACATGCTCGCGCATCCTGCGTTTTCCGGCTGGATCCGCAACGTGTTAGCCGAGCTGACAGAGATGCTGCGCACCGACACGCGGTCGCCGGACTCCCTGGTCAGAGCCCGCCTGCGCGCCATCATCTCGCAGTGGGCGCATGATGCGCTTCAGGACCGGGCGTTGCAGGCGCGGCTAAATGAACGCGCCCGCTACACGCTCGCCACCACCATTGCCGCTCAGCGTCATGAACTCGCGCAGTTGATTGCGGATACGGTGCGGCGTTGGGACACCGCAACCGTTACCCGCAAGATCGAAGTCGAAGTCGGGAGTGATCTCCAGTTCGTGCGCATCAACGGCACGCTGATCGGCGGTCTCGTTGGTTTGGCGCTGCACGCGCTGACGCGCTTCGCATGATTTGCAACGGCAACGGCATCATGCCGTGGTAGACGTCTCCTTCGTTGTCGGGCTCTCCACTTCGGCACGCATCGGCGTCCGACCTGTCGCCGCAGATCCGGCCACCTGGCGCACACCGCCCACGCCTGTTGCGATAATGTCCCGCGCTACCGAAACGACACCCGTTCCGAGCGTGTTGACAGTGCCCAGCGCTTCAGTGCCGACTTCCTCCGTCGCGTGTACCGCACCTGTCAAGACATCGCGAACGATATCAACCGCGTCGCTTGCCACCGTGCCAGTCGCACGCAGCGTCCCCGTCAGGGTATCCCGGACGAAACCGATGATAGGGCCGCCGAATTCATCCGCGGCAACGCGTGCGGGTTCGCGCAACCCATAGCGTGCGCGGCGCGTGCCCCGATCGCCGCCCTCCGACCCAGCTGTGGCTTCGGCATCTTCCGTACCGACCAGCTTTTCCTCTTCTGTTTCCCTGTCTCGACGTGCCATGGCAACCTCCTATGTCGCGAATGTAGCGATCGAATGGGCACCCGCCGCGCATGCGACGGCTGCGCCATGTGCGCATGGGAGCAAACCCGCGCCCATGCCATAAGGCAAACATAGACCATGGAGATGGGTAAGCAACAATCGCTCCTGTAGAGACAGCGCCCCGGCGGGTCGGGCTAGCGTGCCGGCTGGGGACTGTTAAGGGTCGTTGCAACGTTGGGGAGCGAGATTTGCAATAAGGAAAAGGGTTGCAACCTCCGATGACATCATTCGTCATGATTTGCGTGCAGGCCTGGCCTGTCCTCTACCCGATTCAGGCTTTCCCGGAGCCGCAGGAATTCGGCGGAATCGCGCAGCGCCGCGCGGCCCGCCTCCACCAACTGATGCGCTTGTCCCGGCAGGATCGTCAGCGCTGTCGGTACCTGGAGCAGTGCCTGTCGGACTCCCGCGTCCTTCACGTCGCGCAGGCTGACACTGATCACATGAATTTCTGCGTCCGGCGCAAACGGGCTGTCCTTCGTGCCCCGCACTGCCGTCAGCTCCTTCGCCCAGCGGCGGGCGTTGTCATCCATTGCCGCGATGGTTTCACTGGTGGCACGGGAGCCGGCGCCGAATATCAGCGAATCCAGCACCTGGGGTGTCACGGGCACCCGGTCACTACGGTCGATGCGCTCTGCGGTGTCGCGTTCGGAATTCACGCTGATCAGTACGATCTTGCGTATGGAACCTGCAGGCAGGTTGCCGAAACTCGCATCGAGCGAGCCACGCGCCGCGGTACGGTCCAGCAGGCCACGCACGCCCAGGTTGTCAACCAGGCCCCCGTCGACAAGATGCAGGTAAGGCCGGTTCTCGGCATCGAGATAGCTTTGCGCACTGGCATGCAGCATCCTCGCCTGCAGGTTGCGGTCGCTGCGTATGGTGTCGGCCAATTGGCCGGCTTGCGGGCAGGCGCCGGCATAGTTGCGCAGTGTCACAGGACTGAGCAGGATCGGGACCGATGACGACGCGGCCACGGCAAATGACAAGGGCACGCTGCCAAGGTCGGAACAGATCAGGGCAAACTGTTCAGGGGTGAACTCGAACGCCGCCCCGGTGGTAAGGTCGGTCGCGGTCACCAACAGATGCGGCCCACGGCTTCGGGCGCGCAGGTCACCGAAGGTCTTGCCCCGGTAGAGCGCGTCAAGTTTTTCCTGCAGGACATTGGTGCGGCCGAACCATGGCGAGGTCATCCTGTACAGAGTGCCTGGCGCCAGGACATGGCCGACGAGGCCACCCTGGAAGTCCGTCAGCAGGAATTCGGGCTCGAAGCGCGTCAGGGTCTCGTCGCCGAACGCCGCGAAATAAGTAGCGAGCACACTACCGCCTGACACGCCACTGACCAGGCCGACCTCATCAAGCAGTGTCGTGCTGCGGCCTTCCCAGTTGAAACGCGTGGCCTTCATTTCCTCAAGCACGCCGAGGCCGAACGCCGCTGCACGCGCACCGCCGCCGGACAGCGCAACGGCTGCGACGATGCTCGGCGGTGGCGACTGTTCCGGCACTTGCACCGCGGTCACCGACGGAAGCGGGGAATTCGCGGTAATCGGCGCATTGATCCACGGCCGCGCAGTCGAGCAGGCCGTCAGTGCGGCGGCTGCGAACAACAACGTCAGGCGGCGCGCCATGCCGGCTGCCTTGTGCGCCAGAGCCGACATCGGTGGCGGTGTCGTCGGGGCGCAAGCGAAGTTCATCTGCGTTGCGCGCATCACGACGCCAGCCATGCGCTCAACGCGCGCAGGCTGTCCTCATTCAGTTCGCCGGCCGCCGCTTCCAGTCGGAGGCGCCCCATCAGATAGTCGACGCGCGCCTGGATCAAGTCCAGCTCCGAGGCATACATGCGCTGCTGCGCGTCGAGAACGTCCAGCTGCGTACGCGTACCCACGTCGCGCCCGAGTGTGGTCGACTCCAGGGCGCTGCGCGCCGACACGAGCGCCTGCTCGAGCGCAGCGATGCGAGACACGCCAGTCTTGACCGCAAGGAACCCGTCCTGCACCTGCAAACGCACGTCGCGTCGCGCGGCGGAAAGTTCCTGCTCGGCCTGGCGCCGCCTGGCAGCGGCCTCTCGCTCGCGCGAGTCGATCCCGCCGCCGGCGTAAATCGGGATATTGAGCTGGAGTCCGATCAGCGCCGAGCGGTTTCCCTGCCGCGCAACCAGCGGCGACAGGTTGCCGTTCTGATCCTCGGTGCCATAACCGGCCACCAGGTTCAGCGTCGGCCGGCTGGCAAGGCGGAACTTGTCGATTTCCGCCCCGGCAATTTCCAGCTCGGATTGCCTGGTCTTGACCACGGTATTCCGATCCTCACCCTTCATCTGCCACGCTGACAGGTCGTCCGGCAGGGGTGGCTGCGCGGCGAAGTTCGGCGCCAGAGCCGAGAGCCGCTCCGGCGCGACGCCGACAGTCTCGCGATAGCGCGTGCGTTGCAGTTCCAGCGTCGACTTGGCCGACACTTCCCGCGCTTCCACGCCGTCGAGCCGCGCCTGGGCCTCCTGGAGGTCAGTGATCTTGCCCTGGCCCACATCGAAGCGCGCTTTGGCACGGTCACGCTGCTGGCCCAGCGCGCGCTTGTCGGCCTGCACGACGCGCAGCGTCTCTTCTGCCACCAGGACACCGAAATAGGCATCGGCCACCCGCAACGCGAGATTCTCCTGGGAGTGTTCGAACTGCGTCTGCGCGAGTTCGGACTGCTCGCGCAATTGCCGCCGGGTCGCGCTCGCGGACTTGTCGTAGAGCGGTTGCACCAGCTGCACCGACGCCTGCCGCACCGTGCCATTGGTATTGGACGGCGCGAGCCCGGAGAGCGCTGGCGGCAGGTCGGCGGAAGAGCGATTATTGATCCGGGACACGCCGGCCTGCAGGTTGATGCGCGGACGCAGTAACGCGTTCCCCTGCACCGCTTTCTCGCGCCCGGCGCTGAGCGCTTCGTCAGCAGCGAGTGTCGTCGGATCGTTGTGCAAGGCCTGCGAATACGCTTCAACCAGGTCCATCGCGCCCGCTTTTCCGGCGCCCGCCGCCAGAAGCAGGGCGAACGCCGCCTGCGCCGCCCGGCGGGCGGTGTTTGAAATGGTCATCATTGGGAAACTCTCTTGTCTTGAATGCCCGTCAGTCCGTGCCAGCGCGTTGGGCGCGGAAACAGGCCGCGTACAGCGCAGGCAGGAACACCAGTGTCAGCAACGTTGCGACGGCCAGGCCGCCCATGATGGCCCACGCCATCGGGCCCCAGAACACCGAGTGGGTCAACGGCACCATGCCGAGGATGGCGGCCAGGGCGGTGAGAACGATAGGCCGCAGTCGACGTACGGCGGATTCGACGATAGCCGTCCACAGTGGCACGCCCGACGCCACGTCGTGGTCGATCTGCACCACGAGAATCACCGAGTTGCGGATGATCATGCCGGCCAGCGCAATCACCCCCAGCATCGCCACGAAGCCGAACGGGATGTGGAAGGCAGCCATGATCGCGCTCACGCCAATCAAGCCCAGCGGCGCGGTCAGCAGCACCAGCCCCATCTTCTTCATGTCCTGCAACTGGATCATCAGGAGCAAGAGCACGATGATGACGGTCACGGGCATGACGGCGAACACCGACTTCTGCGCTTTCGCACTCGATTCGGTCGCGCCACCGACGTCGATGCCATAACCCAGCGGCAGCCCCTTGGTCAGCGCCTCGATTTTCGGCATCAGCGCCCGGGTAATGTCCGGCGCCTGGCCGCCCGAGACATCGGCGCGTACGGTCAGCGTCGGGATGCGGTTGCGCCGCCAGAGTTCGCTGTCCTCGCTCTCCAGCGACAATCGCGCGACCTGCGAAACCGGCACGAACTTGCCGTCGCGCAGATAGATCTTGGCATCCTTGAGGTTATTCAGGTCGGTGCGTTCAGTCTCAACCAGGCGCGCGACCACGTCCAACCCATGGTCCCCTTCGCGGTACTGGGTGACCGGCGTGCCGGACAGCGACGCCTGCAGCGCTTCCTTGATCTGGCCGGAGCTGACACCGAGCACGCGTGCCTTGTCCTGGTCGACATCGACCTGCATGCGCTTGACCCGCTCGCCCCAGTCGACATTGACCCGGCGCAGGTTCGGGTTGTCACGCATGATGGCGGCCACGCGCTCTCCAATTTCCCGAACCTTGGCGTTGTCGTTGCCAAAGACGCGGAACTGGACGGGATAGCCGACGGGCGGGCCGTTCTCCAGCCGCAGAACCCGGCCGCGCACGTTGGCGAAGCGCTCGTCGAACAGCTTGTCGATCTTCGCCATGACGCGCTCGCGTGCTTCGCCACCCTTGGTCATGATCATCAGCTCGCCCAGGTTCAGATTGGGCGTCTGTACGTCCAGCGGCAGGTAGAACCGGGGCGCGCCGTTGCCGACGAAGCTCGTTACGGCTTCGATGTCGGCGTCGCGCTTGAGCAGGCGTTCGATATCCCGAACCTCCCGCTCGCTGGCATCGAACGTCGAGGCCTTGGGCATCCACAGGTCCACGATCAGCTCAGGGCGGTCCGATGCCGGGAAGAACTGTTGTGGCACGAACTTGAACAGCACCAGGGAGCCGGCAAACAGGGCGAAGGTGATGGCGATCACCCAGCGGCGGTGCGTCAGGCAGAAGTCGATGAAATGGCGGAACTTGACGTAGAAGCCGCGCTGATACACCGCATCTTCGTCATGGGAAGCGTGCGCTTCCTGCTTGAGCAGCTTGAAACCGATATATGGCGTGAACAGAACTGCGACCACCCACGACAGCACCAGCGAAATGCCCACGACCTGAAACAGCGAAAACACGTACTCGCCAGTTCCCGACTTGGCAAAGCCCACTGGCAGGAAGCCAGCTGCGGTGATAAGCGTGCCGGTCAACATTGGGAATGCAGTCGCCGTGTACGCGTAGGTGGCGGCACGGAACTTGTCCCAGCCTTGTTCAAGCTTCAGGGACATCATTTCGACGGCGATGATAGCGTCGTCCACTAACAGGCCAAGTGCAATGATCAGCGCGCCCAGCGAAATCCGCTGCAGGTCAATGCCGAGCAGGTACATGGCAAGAAAGGTCATGGCCAGTACCAGCGGGATGCTCATGGCCACCACCAGCCCACTGCGCACGCCCAGTGAAAGGAAGCTGACGGCCAGCACGATCACCACGGCCTCGGCCAGGCTCTTCTTGAACTCGAATACCGAGTGCTCGACCACACGGGGCTGGTCGCTGACGGCATGAATCTCCACGCCGACCGGCAGTTCGGCGCGGATGCGCCGCACGGTTTCGTCCAGTTGCTCGCCCAGGTGGATCACATCGCCACCCTTGCGCATGCTTACCGCCAAGCCCATCGTCTCGGTGCCGTTAAAACGCATGCGTTGTGCCGCCGGCTCGATAAAGCCGCGATGAACGTCGGCAATATCGCCAAGTCGGAAAGTCCGGTTGCCGGCATGGATGCCAATCGCGCGGATGTTATCGACCGAATCAAACTCACCACCCACTGTCAGGCGCACCCGCTCGCTCGGGGTCTGTACCGTGCCGGCAGCGGTCACCGCGTTGGTCTGGGCCAGCGTCGAGGCGATGAGGGCCGGATCCAGGCCGAGTGAGGCCAGTTTGGCGGTGGACATCTCCACATAGATCTTCTCTTCCTGCTTGCCGATCAGGTCCACCTTATTTACGTCGGACACACGCAGAAATTCGTTGCGTGCGGCGTCGGCGAAGCGGCGCAGGTCCTCATAGCTGAAGCCGTCTCCCGTCAGCGCATACATATTGCCGAAGGTATCGCCGAACTCGTCGTTGAAGAACGGGCCTTGCGTGCCCTGGGGAAGGGTCTGGCGGATATCGCCCAGCTTCTTGCGTACCTGGTACCAGACATCCGGGACCGCCTTCGGCGGCAAGTCCTCTCGCAGGTTGATCTTGACCTGGGTCTCGCCCGGCTTCACATAGCTGGAGGTGTAGTCGATCTCCGCCACTTCCTGCAGCTTGCGCTCAATCTTGTCGGTGACTTGGTCTGCCATCTGCTCGGCCGAACTGCCGGGCCAGTAGGCCTGCACCACCATGGTCTTGATGGTGAATTCCGGGTCCTCCTTCTGGCCCAGGCTTGTGTAGGCCATGATGCCGGTCACGGAAAAAAGCAGCAGCAGGAACGCGATCATCTGCGGGTGCTTGAGCGCCCATTCAGAGAGGTTGATGCCCTTCATTTGGCGCTCCCTGCGGGGGCCGCGGCCGCTACGACTTTGACGCGCTGCCCAGCCTTGAGCATATGCACGCCGGCCGTCACCACCGTCTCGCCACCGGACAGGCCCGCGGTCACCAGTACGCTGTCCTTCTGCGCGCTGCCAAGCTGGACGTCGCGCGCCTGGACCCGCGAGCTCTTGGGGGGCACGATCCACACTTGACGGCCGCCGTCACGATCCACGATCGCGGTCAATGGCACGCGTATCGCGCGGTTACCGTCTACATCCGGCGCGAACACCGACGCGGTCATGCCGAGTCGCAGCAGCGTCTCGTCCGGATGCTGAATCGAAACACGGGCCGAATAGGTGCGCGTCACGCTATCGGTGTCCGGGGCCAACTCTCGGAGCGTGCCAGTCCAGGTCTTGTCCGGATGAGCCCAGACCGAGACCTGCAGCGACTTGGCCTTGCGCAGTTCTTCGACACGGGACTCCGGAATGCTGATCGCGACCTCGCGCTCATCATCCGCCGCCACTGTCACAACCGACTGCCCCGCCGCCACGACCTGGCCGGCCTCGGCGCTGATCGTGCTGACCACCCCATCGCGGTCCGCCACCAGTGTGGTGAACCCCTCCTGGTTCGCATTCAGCCTCTGGCGCGCCAGCGCGGAGCGCAATTGGGCTTCGGACTGATCCAACGCGAGCCGCTGCTGGTCTAGCTCAGCCTGCGAAGCGAAATTACGCGCCAGAAGTTGCTCGATTCGCTTTACGTCCACACGCGCCTGCGCGACCCGACTGCGTGCCGCATCGACTTCAGCGGCGGCGGCCGTCACTTGCAAGGCCTCCTGCGTCGGGTCAAGCCGAAGCAATACCTGTCCGCGCTTGACGTGGGCGCCCACGTCGACGAGCCGGGCGACGATCTTGCCGCCTGTGCGGAAGCCAAGCTGGCTCTCGTACCGGGCACGGATTTCACCTGAATAGCTCGCGCCGACAGTGCCCGGGGTCTGACCGGCAATGATGGTTCGCACCGGACGCACTTCCTCATGCTGAACGGGCTCGGCGCGCGAACAGGCGGCGACCGCGTAGGCCGCGATCAGTGTAAGGGCTAGGGTTTTAGGGATTAGGGTCAATTTCTGCCTTCCTTTCAGATCGCTGCGGGGTGGCCGTTGTGGGGTGCTGGCCGCCGTGCGCCAATCCGCCAAAAATGCGTCGAGCCGCATGGGCCGGGCTCGCCTGACGAGGTAGTCCAGTCGCTCAGGGATGGGGGCGTCGGTATCGACGAGGCGAACTATATATCAACTTTGACGAGTTGTCAGGATGACATTTAGTGTACTATGTACGGGTGCGCCACTGACCCCGTGCCATCGGATGCGGAACAGAGGGCTGAAGTCGAATGTGCGCGGCGGAGCGCTGTGGAGCGCTTGCGGCCGGAATCCGGACCGGGCAATGGGCACGCATCATTTGGGCTTGCTGCAAGAAACGGGGAAGACCGGGTGTCCCGTGTCAGTCAGGCCTATCGCGCAACGCAGCAAGACGACGGCGCCTCGATGAACCCATCTTTCATAATGACCATAATTACATCATGACAAAACCCGATGTCTCACCGAAGATCGACGCAGATCGGCCTGAGGATCACCCAGACAGTCAGCTCGTTGCAGGGAGTCAGCCCCCGCAAACGGCGAACCACCGCCAGCGGGTGGGCGCCGAACGCCGCGAGCGAATGCGTGGGCGACTGCTGAACAGCGCCCTGCGGCTGGTAGCTAGCAAGGGCCATGCGACGATGTCGGTCGACGACGTGATCCGGGAGGCGGAGGTATCGCGCGGAACGTTTTACAAGTACTTCTCGTCGCCAGATGCCATCGTCCGGGAACTGACCACTGAAATCGCCAACCAGATCGTCCGCACCGTCGATCCGTTGGTGCGCGGAAGCAACGATCCGGCGCGGCTGGTGGCGCGCGGCATTCGACTGGCATCGCGGCTTGCTCTGCACTACCCAGCCGTCGCTGGCTTTCTCGCGCATGTGGGATGGCCGGGCGACCAGGGGCCGAATATGCTGGAATTCGTGCGCACGGACATCGAGGATGGCTTTCGGCAAGGGCGCTTCACGCGCATGCCGATGGCCATCGCGCTCAATATCGTTGTCGGGGCTGTGCTGGGCACGATCCAGCGGATGCAGGAATCGGACAGCCGGGAAGACTATTCAGAGCAAGCGGCCGCCATGGCGCTGCGAGCGCTGGGGATCGAGGCACATAGCGCCGACGAGATCGCTCGGACCCTGCCCGATGCAGACGAGGCTCAGCTTGTCGGCGCCTTGGCCGCTACCCTTGGTATCGCGCGAGGATGAACCTGGCGGCGGACAAGCCGGACCGATCCAACGAGTCAGGAGGCGGCGCCGTTCGCGGCATCCGTTCGTACTTGCGTCTTGGCAAGCAACGAATCGGGCGGAGCCGTCAGCTTTGGGATGGGCGCTTCGGTCAAGGCGTGCGCCATGGCCGCGCCGATGCCGAGTCCACGCAGCATGGCCTCGACCAGGGTTTCCGGATAGCGCTTGGCCGTGCGGCTGTGAGTCATTCGATGCACGGCAATGAGGGAGGTGCCCGCGACCAGGTCGACCGCGGCGTCGATCGGCATGGGGCTGAAGAAGCCTCGCTTCTGGCCTTCCTTGAGGTCCGGCGGCAGGTAGTCGAACATGGCACTGCCCTTGCCGGCCAGGCTGAGGCCGGCGCTGCAAAGAAAGCGGGCGACGATCGGATAGGAGCGCACCAGATGCAGGTACGAGCGGACGCCGGTGGCCACTCGCAGCGCCGGGTCCTCGATGCCGCCCACGGCGCCCTCGATCAGCGCCAGCATCTCGTTGCTCAATTCCTCGCTGACCGCCACCAGCAATTCCTCGTTGGTGCGGAAATAATTGTAGAACGAGCCTTTCGAGACTTCCGCCGCGGCCACCACTTCCGGAATGACGCTGGCCCCGAGCCCCTTCTGCGCGAACACGATCATCGCGCTTTCCAGCAGCCTTTTGCGCATGCGCGCGCGCCGCTCGGCGGCGACGCGGGGACGGTGATCTGTAGCGGAGACAGCGGCAGGCATCTTGTGGTTATAGCCATCCAGAAGCCGTCGAGTTTACCAGTTCCTGCCGCGACGCCCGCCAGCGAAGCGCCCACCCGTTCTTCTGGTGCATACTCCAAGGTACAGAAGATTAGGCAATCGGAATGACGGACGATCGAAGTACGGGGATTGAGCGCCCGGAGCTGTCGGCAGAACGGGGCGTTACGCAATATCAGCGGCTGGCTTCGTTGCTGAGGTATCGGATCGCAAAGGGCGAGTATCCGCTCGGCATGCTGCTGCCGCCGATCACGCAGCTCGCCACTGACCTGGGCGTGGCCGTGGTTACCGTCCGGCAGGCGTATGAATTGCTTTCTAAAGAAGGGCTGATCCGTAGCCAGCGGGGTGTCGGCACTCACGTGGCTGCCATCCCTGCAGCTACCGGCGACATCGAATTGGCGATCAACGATCCGTTCGCCGCGCCGCAGGCGCTGGGCTTTGAAGTACTTGAAATACGGCGCGGCACACCGGTGCCGCCGGAACTGCTCGGACCGGGCGACCAGTCGAATGGCGATTACGTCTGTGTCCGCAAGCTGCACACCTATTCCAGCGAGCCGTTCTGCTACGCGGAGATCTATGTGTTGACCCAGGTCTTCGACTCCTTGCCCAAGGACACCGCCAAGAAAAAGAAGCTTCTCGCCGCGGTGCTGGATGAACAGGGCTCGCGAAACAAGCGAGTTCGCCAACGCACAACCGTGATGCCGGCGGATTATCCGCTGTGCGACATGCTCAAGATTCCGTTCGCCTCTCCTGTCGCCAAGATGTCGCGATGCCTGCTGGATGGCAAAGGCAGCGTACTGTACGCAGGCGTCACCTGGTATCGGGGTGACCGCTACGTCTCCGAAGTCGACCTTCCCGCCTCCGCATTGAAAGCGGTGCCTGCCATCACCGAACCCCAACGCCGGCCACCTACCGAGCGCAAGCAAAGCTAAAGGCCCTCGCTCAACCTCTAGGGTAAACAAGGGCTGGGAAATTCTTTTGCGGGCTATAAACTCCTATCATTAGAACTTTAGGAGTTTAACGGCTTGCGGGCCTGCAACAGCTGGCCACGCTTTACCGTCGAACTGGACGCTCTGATTCATCCGAGTGCTGCGTCCCAATTCTGAAGTTCTCTGCCGGACCGGCCTTCCGCCTCCGTTTCACCAACGGACAGTTTCCGCTCTCAACGTTTGCAGTGAAAGGAACAACACATGACCGCAAGACTCCCGACCCAGCCGACCACATCCACCGGCGCCGCGCTGCCGTTGCCGGCCTTACCGCAGGACAAGCTCCTGACCGTCAACATCGAGCAGATCCCGCTGATCAAGGATGTCTTTCCAGGCATCCACATCAAGCCGCTGCGCCTGGACCCGGAGCGCGGAGAGTGGGTCTTCATGGCCATCGTGGAACCCGGCTGTTCCCTGCCGATTCACTACCACACCGGCACGGCGCAGGTGTGGACCATTCAGGGCTGCTGGAAGTATCGCGAGTACCCCGACCAGCCGCAGACGGCGGGCTCCTACCTGTACGAGCCCGGTGGCTCGGTGCACACCTTTTACACCCCCGAGGACAACACCGAGGACACGATCACCATCGCCTGGATTGAAGGTGCGCAAGTCAGCTTCAACGAGGATGGAACCTTCCACTCGCTCAATGACGCGCTCTCGATCCAGTACGCCCTCCACACGCTCGCGGCGGCGCGCGGCATCGGACCGATGCCCTATGTCCGCGGCAACGGCGCCGACGTTACCACCGATTAATGAGCGACTGACACCACGGCAGGCCGCTCGTCGGCCTGCGCGGTGCCGTGCCTCTGCGCCTTGCCGACCAGCGTGTACGACACCGGTCAGATCAATGCGTGACGATCCATCAATCCCGAGATTGAGCGAGTGCAACATGAGAATGATCAAGTCCCGCGGGATGCCGATACTGCCGATGCTGATTTTGCTCGTGTTGCTGGCGACGCCGCTAGTCGCAAGAGCGTGGGAGCGCGGCAAGGTTGAGACATTCGCCACTTTGCCACCGGGTGAGGCGCATCCCGAGGGCATCACCGTGGACCGGGAGGGCAACGTCTATGTCGTCACGGTGGCGGTGAACAAGCCCAGGGCAAGCGAGGGCACGCTTATTGTGTTCAACCCGCAGGGCAAGCACCTGCGCACTGTCAGCATCAAAGGCTCGAGCAGATTGTTGCTCGACCTCGGCTTCCATCCCCGGACAGGCCAGTTGCTCATCGTCGACTACCTGGGTGCGAAGGTCCTGAGCGTCGATCCCAGGACGGGTGCCTCGTCCGTGTTCATGACGGTCAGCGGCAAGAACCCCGGCCTCGACGGGATGACGTTCGACCCCGCCGGAAACGTCTACGTGACCGACGCCCACCAGGGCATCATCTGGAAAGTCGGACCCGATGGCGGCGAAGCGTCAGCCTGGGTCACCAGCGCGCTGCTGAAGCCCACGCGGATACCACCGACCATCGGCGCCAATGGCCTGGCGTTCAACAACAAGAAGACGGCTCTGTTTGTCGCCAATA
Organism: Cupriavidus sp. H39; assembly: GCF_050271075.1. Lineage (NCBI taxonomy): Bacteria > Pseudomonadati > Pseudomonadota > Betaproteobacteria > Burkholderiales > Burkholderiaceae > Cupriavidus > Cupriavidus sp. H39. Next base: position 1,424,864 of record NZ_CP189846.1, on the reverse strand, counting down.
CGGCGAATGACGTCGTTGTCAGGATCCCCGTCACCGGCCCGACGCTGGAGCCGGGCACGCCCGAAGTCTTCGTCAATCGCATCGGCGGCGGGCCCGACGGCCTGGTCATCGACGAGCACGACAATCTCTGGATCGCTTGCAATCAGTCCAACGAGATTCAGGTGCTCGAGCCAACCAAGGGGCAGGTAATTGCCAAGCTCGGCGACTTCGGCGGCATCGATCGCAAGGGCGCACCCATCGGTTTTCTCTGGTCGAACAGCCTCGTCTTCCATGGCGGCGACGTTCTTGTCACCAACCTCTCGCTCGATGTCGAGACGTCCCTTGCGCAGCTCAGTGACGAGCTTGGCCTGGCGCATCTCATGGGCAAGAACCTGCGCACCATCGATGGGCCGTGGGCGCAGCGGGTGAAGCTCCACACCATCTCGAGAATCAAGAAGCGGATACCTGAGCTAGCCAGGCCGGAGTTCGACCGATGATCGATGTGTTGTTGCAAGCGCGATGCCACGGCCAATCGGCAGGCAACGGCGGCCTTCGTGCCAGCCGTCATACATGGCCCCACCGAGATGAAAAGGATATGAAGACAGAGCAGACAACGGGGCCGCTGGCCGGCGTGAAAGTGATTGACATCACGTCAGTCTTCATGGGGCCCTCGGCCACCCAGATGCTGGCTGACCTGGGCGCCGACGTGATCAAGGTCGAGGCGCCGGGCGGAGACAGTACGCGCGGCATAGGTCCCTGCGGCGATGAAAAGCTGGGGCCGCTCTTCCTTGGCCTGAACCGCAACAAGCGCAGCATCGTGCTTGACCTGAAAGCGCCCGAGGGGCGTGAGGCCCTGCTCTGCCTGGTGCGGGATGCTGACGTGCTGGCCTACAACGTGCGCCCGCAGGCCATGCAGCGGCTGGGGCTGGACTATGAAACGCTGTCGGCCATCAATCCGCGCCTGGTCTATGTCGGCATGTTCGGCTTTTCGCAGCGCGGACGCTACGCGCCCCAGGCTGCCTTCGATGACCTGATCCAGGCCGCGACCGGCCTGCCCGTGGCCGTTTCGCTGGGCAGCGGCGACAGCCCCCGATATCTGCCGATCACCATCGCGGATCGCTCGGTCGGACTCTACGCTTTCGGCGTAATCTGTGCCGCCCTGTATTCGCGCACGAGCACCGGCAAGGGCCAGCGCGTCGATGTCCCCATGTTCGAGACCATGGTTCCCTATGTGATGGGAGACCACCTGTATGGCGAGACCTTCGTCCCGGCAAAGGGCGGCTTCGGCTATCCGCGCCTGCTTTCGCCGGAGCGGCGCCCGTACCGGACGAAGGACGGACATGTCTGCTGCCTGATCTATCACGATCATCATTGGCGGGCCTTCCTCGAGGTCATTGGCAAGCCGGACCTGTACGACACCGATCCGCGCCTCGCCAACATCAACACCCGCACCGCCAACATCACCGACCTGTATGCCATGGTCAGCGACGAAATGGCCAAGCGCACCACCGACGAATGGCGCACCCTGCTCAAGGACGCCGATGTGCCGGTCTTTCCGATGCACACGTTCGAGTCGCTGCTGGACGATCCCCATTTGCAGGACATCGGTTTCTTCAGCGAATCAGACCACCCGGCCGTCGGGCGTATCCGGGAGATGGCGGTGCCCAGCGAATGGCATGGCACCCCGCCGACCAGCCGACGCCATGCGCCCGCCCTGGGTGAGCACAGCCGCGAGATCCTGCGTGAGGCCGGCTACGACGACGACGCCATCGATACGCTGTTCGCGTCAGGCATCTCCAGGGATGGGTCACAAGCGCAACGCACCGAAGGAGAAACCCCGCATGAATGATGAACTGCTGAGCGAGGTCCGGGACGCAGCACTCTACCTGACCATCAACCGGCCGGAGCGCCGCAATGCCATCACGCCGGGGGTGCTGCAGGGACTTCGCGACGGCCTCCTGCGCGCCAACCGCGATGCCGACATCCGCGCCGTGGTCATTACCGGAACGGGCGAACAGGCGTTCTGCGCCGGCGCCGATCTGCAGACCGGCAAATCCTTTGCCTTCGATTACGCCGAGCCCTACCTGGGGATGGCGGACCTTTTCCGCTGTGCCAGGCAGTCAACGGTGCCGCTGATCGCCCGTGTCAATGGCACCTGCATGGCGGGCGGCATGGGGCTGATGGCGATGTGCGATCTGGCAATAGCCAGCGAAGGCGCCCGCTTCGGCCTGCCGGAGGTCAAGCTGGGCTTGTTCCCGGCGCAGGTCCTGAGCGTGCTGCAGCACCTGGTGCCACGTCGCACGCTCACCGAAATGTGCCTGTGCGGCGACCCACTGTCCGCGAGGCAAGCGCTGGCCGCGGGGCTCATCAACGATGTCAGCGACGATCTCGACGCCCGACTGGACTTGCTGCTGACCCGCCTGCGGAACAATTCGCCCGCCGCCATCCGTCGGGGGCTGTACACGGTCAAACATATGGAAACCATGTCGTTCGAGCAGTCCATGGCGTTCACCGAAAGCCAGATCGGGCTGTTTGCACTGACCGAGGACGCGCGCGAAGGCCAGCTGGCATTCCGCGAGAAGCGCCAGCCCATGTGGACTGGCAGATAGGGAGATGGGAATGGACGCGAAAACGGTACGCATTGGCGGGGCTTCGGGCTTCTGGGGCGACAGCAGCGTCGGCGCGCCACAGCTTGTGCGCCACGGCGATATCGATTACCTGGTGTTCGACTACCTGGCCGAACTGACCATGTCGATTCTGGCCGCAGCCCGATTGCGCAAGCCGGAACTGGGTTACGCCACCGATTTCGTGACGGTGACAATGAAGACCCTGCTCGGAGAGATCGCCGCGCGCGGGATCCGCGTGGTCAGCAATGCCGGCGGCATGAACCCGCACGGGTGTGCGCAGGCCATTGCCGCGCTGGCGGCGGAACAGGGCCTGACGCTGCGCATCGCCGTGGTGGAAGGCGATGACGTGATGCCCCTGCTTCCCCAGCTGCGCGAAGCCGGCGTGCAAGACATGCAGAAAGGCCGCCCGTTGCCAGAAAAGGTGGTCAGCGCCAATGCGTATCTGGGTGCCTTGCCGATCAAACAAGCGCTGGATCGGGGCGCCCAGATCGTCATCACCGGACGCTGCGTGGACAGTGCCGTGACACTCGGCGTGCTGATGCACGAGTTCGGCTGGCAGGCGGACGACTATGATCGCCTGGCGCAAGGCAGCCTGGCCGGCCACATCATCGAATGTGGGTGCCAGGCAACGGGCGGCCTGCATACCGACTGGGAAAGCGTTCCGGACTGGCACAACATCGGCTATCCGGTGGTCGAGTGCCGTGCCGACGGCACCTTCCTTGTTGGCAAGCCGCCCGCCACCGGGGGACTGGTCAATACCGCCACGGTCGGCGAGCAGGTACTGTATGAGATCGGCGACCCGGCCACCTACCTGCTGCCAGATGTCACCTGCGATTTCACGCAGGTAACCCTTCGGCAAGCCGCACCAGACCTGGTCGAAGTCAGCGGCGCACGCGGGCGGGCCCCAGGCAATGCCTATAAGGTCTGTGCCACCTATGTCGAGGGCTTTCGCTGCAACGCGCAGCTTTCCATCGTCGGCGTCGACGCGGTCGCCAAGGCGGAACGTACGGCGCAGGCGATCCTTGTCCGCACGCGCCAACTCTTCGCGGAGAACGGCTGGGGAGACTACAGTCGCACCCGGATCGAGGTGCTGGGCGCTGAGTCCTGCTTTGGGCCACATGCTGCCGTCCGGCATACCCGCGAGGCGGTGATGCGGCTGGCGGTCATGCATCCGGAGAAGGCGGCGCTGGAATTGTTCGCGCGTGAAATTGCCGCGGCGGGTACCAGTTGGGCGCCTGGCACGACTGGCTCAAGTGGTGGGCGCTCCAGTCCCTCGCCGTCGATCCGCCAGTATGCGTTCCTGCTCGACAAGAGCGCCCTGAGCCCGGTGGTGGTGGTGGACGGTGTACGCAGCGGCGTGACCATTCCTTTGGGTGAGCCTTCAGCACCGGTCGCGCCTGCGGCGCCTGCAGTCGCTGAACAGACGGACACTGGGCCTGCGGGACACGATACCGTCGAAGTTCCGTTGATACGGCTGGCCTATGGCCGCAGCGGCGACAAGGGGGATACCTCCAACATCGGGCTGATTGCGCGCCGACCGGTGTATTTGCCCGTGCTGCGGGCCCAAGTGACAGTGGACCGTGTGGCTGACTGGCTTGGGCACCTGGTCAACGGGCCGGTGACCCGCTACGACCTGCCCGGCTTCGACGCCATGAACTTTGTCTGCGACTCGGCCCTCGATGGCGGTGGCATGGCGTCGCTGCGCAATGATCCCCTTGGCAAGGGGATGGCGCAAATCCTGCTGACCATGCCGGTGCGCGTGCCACGGGAGCTGGTGTCGTGACGTGGAACGCTAGCAACGCCCCTGCCAACGAGGTCGTCCCCCTCGCCGACGACGGCACCGGCGGCGTGACGCGATACCGGCAGCTCGCCAGCATCATCCGGCACAAGATCATTTCTGGCGAGTACCCGGTGGGCATGCAACTGCCCACCGTGGACGACCTGGCGCAGATCTACGGGATCGCCAAGGTTACCGTGCGCCAGGCCTTCGCGGTGCTGACGGAAGAGGGCTTGGTCAGCAGCCAGCGCGGTCGTGGCACCCACGTCATCAAGCAGCCCTCGGCACCCGGAGAAGGGCTGCGCTCGGCCATCAATGACGAATCGGCCCACGGCGACGAGTTGGAGATCCGCATCCTCGAAATGCGCAAGGGCGTGGCGTTGCGGCCGGGGCTGGCCCGGCGCGGCACGCCGCTGGACAGCTATGTGATGGTGCGCAAGCTGCATGTGCACGGCGGCACGCCGTTCTGCCTGATCGAAATGTACGTGGCCTCGTCGGTGTTTGCCCGCTTTCCGCGCGGCGGCGAAAAGCACCACAAGCTCGTTCATTTGCTGCGCCAGGTTGAAGGCGATCGCCTTGGCATGATGCAGCAGACCATGACGGTCGAGCCGGCCGACTATATCCTGGCACGCGAACTCGCCTATGGGTTCGGGGCGCCAATCGCCAGGATCGTCCGATCGACGCTGGACGTCGACGGCAATGTGCTCATGGCAGGGCAGTTCTGGTATCGCGGCGACCGCTTCATCCTGGATGTGGAGATGCCGGCCAAGCTGACCGAGCACTACCCGGCGCTCGCCATCCCCGACAGCCGCCGCTGAGCGCGACAGATTTCACCATTCGATAGAGGAGACATCGGCATGACATCACCCTTTGTACGGAGGGCCACCGATGTGGCCGCTTATGCGCCGGCCAACCACACCGGAACGGCGAACCAGCGCATCATCGGCAAGGAGACTGTCGGTGCGCGCCGGCTCGAGGTCCTGCTCGGCACGATTTCGCGGGGCCACGGCGCGTTGCCGCATGCACACCCAGGCCTGGAACAGGCGTCGTTGCTGCTAGCCGGCGAGGGTCTCGGCGAACTACCCGGCAAGCAGCGCATCTTGCGCGCAGGGGACTGGAGCTTCAATGCGGCCGGCGTCTTCCATCGCTTCGAGGTCATCAGCGACGAACCGGTACAGGTGATGGTGGTCTACGCACCACCGTATAGCGAAAACCCGAACGCAGCAGTGCTTGCAAGCGGCCCGGACGACCCGCGCCTTCAGGCGGGTGCCGCCGAAGTCCGCGACGTTCCTTCCAGCACCGAAGGGATCGAGCTGCCACACTACCGTGGCGCCCTCGTCAGACCGGTCATCACACGCCAGACCGTCGACTCCCGGTTTCTCGACATCTACACGGTAGACCTTGATCCAGATGGCAGCGCGGAGCCGCACAGGCTTGGCGAGACCGAGCAGGTCCTCTTCGTGCGCAGCGGCACGATCCACGGGCGCATTAATGGAGAGGGCTTCGCCGCCGGGACCGGGGAGTGGGTCTACGTCCCCGACGGCGCGGAGCTCAGTCTTGACCCGGCAGGCGGCACGCGCGAGCTGATTGTCATTCGCGCACACGATCCGCTGTCCTGACCAAGCTCTGCCAAATAACTCAATCCGGAACCCGAGATGCGGGAGGAGACAAGATGTTCCAGCGATTTTCCCGGCGACGCATGCTCGCCATGGTATCCGGCCTGACGGTTGCCTGCGCGGCATCGCAACTGGTGTGGGCCGCTGGCCCGAACGAATACCCGGGCAAACCTGTCCGTGTCGTGGTGCCGTTTCCCGCAGGCAGTGGCACGGACAATACGGCGCGCTACATCGCGCAGACCATCACTGCACAAACCGGCCAGTCTGTCGTCGTGGAAAACCGTCCCGGTGCCAACGGGTTCATCGCAGCGACGGCGGTCGCAACAGCGCCCGCCGATGGCTACACGATGCTCATTACGACAAATACCACCCACGCGGCCAATGCGTCCCTGTTCAAGAAGCTACCCTATGATCCCATCAAGGACTTCGCGCCGGTGTCGTTGATCGCCAAAAGTGGATTGGTCCTGGTGGTGCCGTCGGACAGCCCGGTGCAGAAGGTGTCCGACCTGACCACATTGGCAAAAAGCCGGCAAGGCAAGATGACCTTTTCCAGCGGCAGCTCCTCCACGCGGGTGGCCAGCGAGCTCTACAAGATGATGAGCGGCACACCGGCACTGCATGTGCCCTACAAGGGCGTGCCGCAAGCATTGACCGACTTGATGGGGCACCAGGTGGATTTCATGATTTCGGACATCAATCCGGCCCTGCCCCTGATCCAGAACGGCAAGCTGCGCGCGGTCGCCGTGACCACGTCCGAGCGCCATCCCTTGCTTGGCAAAGTGCCGACCATGGCCGAAAGCGGTCTGCCAGCGTATGAAATGACGGCCTGGGTTGCCGCTTTTTTCCCTGCCAATACGCCAAAGCCGGTCGTCGCGCGCATGAGCCAGCTGATTGAAAAAGGGCTGACGAGTCCGGCGGCTACCGAACACTTCAGCCGGACAGGAGGCCAACCCTCCCCATCGACGCCAGAAGAGCTGGCGGGGTTCGTGCGCAGCGAGACCGCGAAATGGGCAAAGGTGATCAAAGCCGCCGGCATCGAGCCGGAATGACTTTGTCAATGGCGGCCCGGATGCGGAGTTTGGCATTGGAGGTCCGGACACGGGCAGGTCAACAGGCGCGGGCCCGGACCATCCTGTCAGCCGTGGTTCGCTGTGCCCCAAGGGCGCGGGGCTGCTCAACATTGTCCATTCGAAAAACCGTCTGCTGTATCCGGAATACCGCGCGTACCGGGTTCAACCCGTTCGCCTTGCCGGGATGAGACGGCGCGCGCATGCAGACCGTATCAGTTGCGGGCCGAATTCTGCCCGGCCATGCGGCAAGAGGGCTCGAGAGAGGCCCGGCAGTTCGTGTACTCTTACGCGTGGAATGCTCTCCCGTTTGCGCGCAAACGGATTGGCCCGAACAACACACCGAACCCCATGCCCACCCGCCTCCCCGAATCCCAGGCTGTTTCAAGTGCCGTCACCCGCAGCGCGATCTTCCTCGTGGCGACGCTTGCCGATGGCGACGACCACGCCGACACCGTGCGCGCATGGTGTGCCGACATTGCCGCGGTGGTGCGCGCCGTCGGCCATCGCGTGCCGGACGGCAACCTGTCCTGTGTCTGCGGCTTCGGTTCGCAGGCCTGGGACCGGCTCTTCGGCGCGCCCCGTCCCGCCGCCCTGCATCCGTTCCGCGAGTTCGGCGCCGGTGCGCGCATGGCCCCGGCAACGCCGGGCGACCTGCTGTTGCACATCCGCGCCGAATCGATGGATCTTTGCTTCGAGCTTGCCACGCAACTGCTCGGCAAGCTGGGGGACGCGGTCCGGGTTGTCGACGAGGTGCACGGCTTTCGCAACTTTGACATGCGCGCGATGATCGGTTTTGTCGATGGCACCGAGAATCCGACCGGCAGCGAAGCCGTCAGCTTCACGGTGATCGGCGAGGAAGACGCAGGGTTCGCAGGCGGCAGCTATGTCATCGTGCAGAAGTACCTGCACGACATGGCCGGATGGAACGCCCTGCCGGTCGAGGCCCAGGAACTGATCATCGGGCGCAAGAAGTTGTCGGACATTGAACTGGACGACCGTGTCAAGCCGTCGAACTCGCACAGCTCGCTGACCACGCTCGACGAGAACGGGCAGGAAGTGAAGATCCTGCGCAACAACATGATGTTTGGCCGCCCCGGTGCGGGGGAGTTCGGCACCTACTTCATCGCGTACGCCCGTTCGCCGGCACCGATCGAACAGATGCTCGAGAACATGTTCGTGGGCCGGCCGCCCGGCAACTACGACCGGCTGCTCGACTTCAGCCGGGCCGTCACCGGCGGCCTGTTCTTCGTTCCGTCGGCCGACCTGCTCGAAGCGCTGGCGGAGCGCAGCGGGCCTGCCGATGGCGCTTCCCGCGCATCAGCGTAACCGTGCCGCACACCCAAGGTGCCTTGCCGCAACGCGCATCCGCGTCGCCATATGACCTCTTCCGCTGAAACCGGCATCGGCGGGCGCATCGCGCCGCCACGCTTCCTGCTGTGCGGCGCCCTGCTGCTGGTCGCGACGGCCACCGCGTGGGCGCTTGGCGCGGAAGCGCGCATCGCGCTGCTGATTGGCTTCGACCTCGCCGCGCTGGTGTTCCTCGGCGCCGCGCTGCCGCTGTTGCGGGCCGATCCCGCGGCGATGCGGCGCACGGCGGAACGCAACGATGCCAACCGCGCGGCGCTGCTCACGATCTCGGTGCTGCTGTCGCTGGTGATCCTGTTCGCGATCGGCACGCTGATCGCGCGTCCAGAGACGCCACATTGGGTCGATGTCGTGCTGATCGTGACCACCCTCGCCCTCGCGTGGCTGTTCGCCAACACCGTTTTCACGCTGCACTATGCCCATCTGTACTACCTGCAGTGCGCCAGCGGCGACCGCGGTGGCCTGGAGGTGCCGGGTGTGCGCGAGCCCGACTACTGGGACTTCCTCTACTTCAGTCTCACGCTGGGCATGACCTTCCAGACTTCCGACGTCACCATCACCGGCGCCCATATGCGCAAGGTGGTGCTGGGCCACTGCTTTGCCGCGTTCCTCTTCAACATGGGGATCCTGGCCTTCACCGTCAACGCGCTGGGCGGCTTGTAAAGGCAAGGCCGCCGCTGGCGCTGTTTGCCGGGGCATCTGCCGTGCGGCCGCGATCCCTCTCGCGCAATCGCGGCCGCGCATGGCGGGATTACCCGCCCAGTTCCTGGAAGGCGTGGCCGTTGGCCTCCAGTCCTTTCAAGGCCTCGCGTGGCAGATCGGTCTCGGGGACGGTCCCTTCAAGCTGCCATTGCCTTGCATCGGCGAGATCAGGAAGCCCGGCGCCCTTGCGCACATAGAGTCCCAGCGTCGGTTTCTGTGGATTGATGTAAAAGTCGAACTCCTGCATTTTTGAACCCTCCTGCATAGCCTTGCCTGCACCGTTGCCTGCGCGCCTGCCAGGCGCGCTCACGCCGCGGCGTCACCGGCGGCAACGGCGCCATCCGCCTTCCTGGGCGAAGCGGCCCTGGCCGCCTTGCCGGCCTTGGGCTTGCCCACCGCTTCAAGCTTCCTGAACGTCGCCACGCCGCTGTCCTTGTCATAGCCCACCTCGACACGGTCGCCGGATGCCAGCTTGTAGCCCAGGATCTCCCGCGCCAGCGTGGTCTCGACCTGCTGACGGATCTGGCGCCGCAGCTCGCGCGCACCGAACTCCGGCTGGTAGCCCGCCTCCACCAGATGCTCGACCAGCGCCGCATCGAAGGTCACCGTAATGTCCTGCGCCGCGGCGGTGCGAGCCACGCGCTCGAGCTGGATCTGCACGATGGCGCGGATGTTCTCGCGCGAGAGCGCATGGAACACGATGATGTCGTCGGTCCGATTGAGGAACTCCGGGCGGAAGTGCCCCTTCAGCACTTTCATCAGCGCCTCGCGCAAGGCCTTGTCATCCATGCGCGTCGCCTCAGGCTTGCCGAGGTTGTCCATGATGATCGGCGCGCCCAGGTTGCTGGTGGCAATGATGACCGTGTTGCTGAAGTCGACCACGCGGCCCTTGCCGTCGGTCAGGCGGCCGTCGTCAAACACCTGCAGCAGCACGTTGTACACGTCGGGGTGGGCCTTTTCGATCTCGTCCAGCAGGATCACGCTGTAGGGCTTGCGCCGGACCCTCTCGGTGAGCTGCCCGCCTTCGTCGTAGCCGACATAGCCCGGCGGCGCGCCAATCAGGCGTGCCACCGCGTGGCGCTCCATGTACTCGGACATGTCGATGCGGATGATGGCCTGCTCGTCGCCGAATACGGTTTCCGCCAGCGCCTTGGCCAGTTCGGTCTTGCCCACGCCAGTGGGGCCGAGGAAAAGAAAGGTCGCGATCGGCCGGTGGGCCTGGCCCAGTCCCGCGCGCGACAGGCGCACTGCATCGCTCACCGCCACCACCGCGTCCTCCTGCCCCACCACGCGCTCGCGCAGCCGCGCCTCCATCTGCAGCAGCTTCTGGCGCTCCGCCTGGGTGAGGTCGGTCACCGGGATGCCGGTCAGGCGCGACACCACCTCGGCAATCGCCGCGACCGTAACCTCCAGCGTTTCCGAGCCGGTCTTGCGCTGCCAGGCCTCGGTCTGCTCATCGAGCTGCTTTTGCTTGCCGGTGATACGGTCCTCGAAGGCCTTGGCCTCGTCAAAGCGCTTGCGCGACGCGGCATAGTCCTGCTCGCGCCTGAGCTGGGCAATCTCCGCCTCCAGTTCCTGGATCTCGGCGGGCCGGGAAGTCGCGCCGATGCGCACGCGCGCCGCGGCCTGGTCGATCAGGTCGATGGCCTTGTCCGGCAGGAAGCGCGAGGTGATGTAGCGGTCCGACATTTCCGCCGCGGCGACAAAGGCATCGTCGGCAAAGGTGACCTGGTGGTGCGCCTCGAGCTTGTCGCGCAGCCCGCGCAGGATCACGATGGTCTGCTCCACGGTAGGCTCCGGCACCAGCACCGGCTGGAAACGCCGCTCCAGCGCAGCGTCCTTCTCGATGTACTTCTGGTACTCGTTCAGCGTGGTCGCGCCGATCAGGCTCAGTTCGCCGCGCGCCAGCGCGGGCTTGAGCACGTTGGCAATGTCGAGGCCGCCCTCGCCCCCGCCCTGCCCCGCACCGACGATGGTGTGCAGCTCGTCGATGAACAGGATCAGTTCCTCGTGCTTGGCGGTGACTTCATCGATCAGCTGCTTGGCACGCTCCTCAAACTCGCCCCGGTACTTCGCCCCCGCCACCATGGCATTGAGGTTGACCTCGACCAGGCGCTTGCCGCGCAGCACTTCCGGCACGTCGCCGTTGACGATGCGCTGCGCCAGCCCCTCGACGATCGCGGTCTTGCCCACGCCGGGCTCGCCGATCAGCACCGGGTTGTTCTTTTTGCGCCGCGCCAGCACCTCGATCGTGCTCTCGATCTCCTGCGCACGGCCCAGCACCGGATCGAGCTTGCCCTGCCGCGCGATCGCGGTCAGGTCGCGGCCGAACTTGTCCAGCGTGGGCGTGCCGGTCGGCGTGTCGACGCGGCCATCCTCCGCGCCCTTGCCCACCACCTTCACCACCTTCTGGCGCAGCGCCTCGGGCGTGACGCCATATTTCTTCAGCAGCGTCCCGGCGATGCTGTCTGGTACTGACGCAAGCCCGATCAGCAAATGCTCCGGGCCAACGTAAGAATGACCCAGGTCTCGGGACGCCTGGAACGCGTACTGGAACGCCTTTTTCAGGCGGGGCGAGATCGTCATCCGGTCGATCGCCCCATCCGGCTCGGCGCTGCCGGTTTTTGCATGCGCGTCGATATAGCCGCGCAGGTCCTGTGGCGAGAGCTTGAGCTCCTTGAGCAGCGCCACGCAGACATCGGTATCGGACAGCACATAGAGCAGGTGCTCGGTGTCCAGTTCATTGCGCCGCAGCTCATGGGCCTTCTCCGCCGCGCGCTGCAGCAACGCCAGCGTCTGTTCGCTGAAGGCATCGGTCACGTCGACGGATTCGCGCGGCACTTCGGCCGCGAACCCACCCTGCGCATTGTCGTCGGCCTCATCCCCGAGGCCGCCGAAGAAGCGGGACAAGCCGCCCGCGCCGAGCAGCGAATCGAACGGATTGAGCATGTCCTGGTGGCGCAGCAGCTGCCGGTAGTCGTAATCGCAGATCGACATGGACTTGCGCTGGCCGTCCTGCACCACGGTGACGCGCGCCACGGCAGGACGCGCATTGCAGATTTCACATAGGGTCGGCATGATGGACTTTCCTCCACAGGTAGGTCGCGTTCAGCGTCAACGGAAGGCCGTGGCACGCCGCCGGTACGGCTTGCCACGGCGCCTGGCATCAAAGGAGCAACATGGCCCGCGCTTACGTCACCGCCGAGCGCACCACGCGCACTGGCACGGATTTATAGGAAGGCGTGCCGCTGTCCTCATCAATGTAGTCGAGCGGCACCAGCTTGTTGGCCTCCGGGTAGTAGGCGGCGACCGAACCCGGTGCGATCTCGTACTCGATCGCCGTCAGTTTGTCGAAACGCAGCTGCCGGCCCACCACGATGGTCTCGATATCGACCAGGTCGCCGTGTTCCAGGCCGCGCGCAGCCAGGTCTGCCGCGTTCATGAACAGCACATCACGGCGCCCGAACACGCCCCGGTAGCGGTCATCCATGGCATAGATGGTGGTGTTGTACTGGTCATGGCTGCGGATCGTCACCAGACGCAGCACATCGTCGGCATGGATCTGCTTGTCTTCGTGGAGCCCCTTGAACACGTAGAACTCCGCCTTGCCCGACGGCGTTTCCCATTTGCGTTCGGTGGGCGGCAACGGCATGCGGAATCCGCCAGGCACGCGCACGCGCGTGTTGAAGTCCTCGAAGCCCGGCACCGTTTTTTCGATCAGGTCGCGAATCCTGTCGTAGTCGGCAACCAGTTCGAGCCATGGCACTTTGCTGTCCGGCAGGGTTGCGGTGGCAATACCCGCAACGATGGCCGGCTCGGAGCGCAGCAACCCGGATGCCGGCGCCAGCTTGCCGGCCGAGGCATGCACCATCGACATCGAATCCTCCACCGTCACCGCTTGCGGCCCGGTTTCCTGCACGTCCAGTTCGGTGCGGCCAAGGCAGGGCAGCAGATAGGTTTCCCGGGCCACCAGCAGGTGCGTGCGATTGAGCTTGGTGCCGACATGGACGCTCAGGTCGAGCTTTCCCATGGCGGGGAAACACTGGTCCGGGTCGGGCAATGCGACCGCGAAGTTTCCCCCCAGGCAGAACAGCGCCCTGGCGGTGCCATCGATCATCGCCTGCATCGCCCTGACGGCATCGTGCCCGTGCGCGCCCGGCGGGCTGAAGCCGAAGGTGTCGGCAAGCCGCTGCAGGAAATCCGCCGAGGGCTTCTCGGTAATGCCGACGGTCCGGTTCCCCTGCACATTGGAGTGCCCGCGCAAGGGACAGATGCCGGCACCGGGCTTGCCAAAGTTGCCGCGCAGCATCAGCAGGTCGCACAGCAGGCGGACATTGGCCGTGCCTTCGTTGTGCTGCGTCACGCCCATGCCATAGGTGACGATGGTGGCATTCGACTTGGCATAGGCCGCCGCGACGCGTTCGAGGTCGGCACGCGCGAGCCCGCTGGTCTTTTCGATATCCGCCCATTCGGTCGCGGCCAGGTCCTCCGCCAGTGCTTCGAAGCCCTCGGTGTGGACGGCAATGAAGTCATGGTCCAGCACGTTGCCCTGGCTGGCCTCGAGGTCGAGCAGCGCTTTCATGATCCCCTTGATGGCGGCGGCGTCACCTCCGGCCCGCACCAGGAAGTACGACGACGCGATCCGGGTAGAGCCATAGGTGGCCATCTCCAGCATGTTCTGCGGGTCGGCGAAGCGCTCGAGCGCGCGTTCGCGCAGCGGGTTGAACACCAGGATCGGCACGTTGCGCCGCGACGCCTCGTGCAGCGTTCCCATCATGCGGGGATGGTTGGTGCCGGGGTTGTGCCCGATCGAGAGGATCAGCTCGCAGCGGTCAAAGTCGTCCAGCGACACGGTGCCCTTGCCGATGCCGATCGAGCGTGGCAGGCCGACGCTGGTCGGCTCGTGGCACATGTTCGAGCAATCGGGGAAATTGTTGGTGCCGTACTCCCGCGCGAACAACTGGTACAGGTATGCGGCCTCGTTGGAGGCGCGGCCTGACGTATAGAACTCGACCTGGTCCGGCGACAGCCCGCGCAGGATTTCGCCGATGCGGGCGAACGCGGCTTCCCATGCCACCGCCCGGAACGTGTCGGTGGCGCGATCGTAGACCATGGGATGGGTCAGGCGGCCGAAGTCTTCAAGCTCGTAGTCGGTCCGGTTCAGCAGCGACGACACCGTGTTGGCCGCAAAGAACTCTGGCGGCACGCGTTTGGTCGTGGCCTCCCAGGTCACGGCCTTGGCGCCGTTCTCGCAGAACTGGAAGGTCGACTTGTGCTCCTTGTCCGGCCACGCGCAGCCGGGGCAATCGAAGCCATCGGGCTGGTTGGTCCGCATCAGGGTGATCGGGGCCCTGACCGTGTCCATCTGCGTGCGGATCGCAGTGGCGGTCGCCTTCAGCGCTCCCCACCCTCCGGCGGGGCCGTCGTATTTGCGGATGCCGGGTACGTCGCGTAGCTTGGCCATGATGGCTCCTTGTGCCGCCCGTCAGGGGGTGGCGTTGATCACTGCTGGTTGCGCGCTGGAGGTTTGCACCCCTCTCCCGCGCGCGGGAGAGGGGTGCGCAAGTGGCTAGCGATAAAGCCTCGCCATCCTTTCCATCCCAACCGGCTTGATCCGTGCCGCCTGCCCGGCGCAGCCGAAGGCCTCGAAGCGCAGCTTCACCACGCCCTTCGCGCCCTGCTTGGCGGCCAGCCATGCCTTGCGCGGATCGAACTCGCTGCGGTCGTCGGACAGCGCCTTGCGGATGGCGCCGGTCATGGCCAGGCGGATGTCGGTGTCGATATTCACCTTGCGCACGCCGTTCCGGATGCCGCGCAGGATCTCCTCGACCGGGACCCCGTAGGTCTCCTTGATGTCGCCGCCGTACTGGCGGATGATTTCCAGCCATTCCTGTGGCACCGAGCTGGAGCCGTGCATCACGAGGTGGGTGTCGGGGATCTGTTCATGGATCTCGCGGATGCGGTCCATCGCCAGGATGTCGCCGGTGGGCTGGCGCGAGAACTTGTAGGCGCCATGGCTGGTGCCGATGGCAATGGCGAGCGCGTCCACGCCGGTGCGGGCGACGAAGTCGCGCGCCTGCGCCGGGTCGGTCAGCATCATCTCGTGCGACAGCGTGCCCGCCGCACCCACGCCGTCCTCTTCGCCGGCCAGGCCGGTCTCGAGCGAGCCCAGGCAGCCCAGTTCGCCCTCCACCGACACGCCCACGGCATGCGCCATCTCGCACACGCGCCGGGTGACGTCGACGTTGTAGTCGTAGTCGGCGGGGGTCTTCATGTCCTCGCGCAGCGAGCCGTCCATCATCACGCTGGTGAAGCCCGAGCGGATCGACGCCTGGCACACCGCGGGGCTGGCGCCGTGGTCCTGGTGCAGCACGATGGGAAGATCCGGATGGGTCTCGGCGGCGGCCAGCACCATATGCCGCAGATAGGCCTCGCCCGCATACTTGCGGGCACCGGCCGAGGCCTGCAGGATCACGGGGCTATCGGTTTCCTCCGCCGCTTCCATGATCGCGTGGATCTGTTCCAGGTTGTTGACGTTGAAAGCCGGCACGCCGTAGCCGAACTCTCCCGCGTGGTCCAGTAGCTGGCGCAGGGATATGAGTGCCATGATGAGTCTCCTTTGCTTGATGCGGAATCGGTAAGCGATCAGGCGGCCGCGCGCTGCGCCAGCACGGCCAGTGCCGGCAGCGTCTTGCCTTCCAGGAACTCCAGGAACGCGCCGCCGCCGGTGGAGATGTAGTCCACGCGGTCGGCGATGCCGTACCTGGCGATGGCGGCCAGCGTGTCGCCGCCGCCGGCGATCGAGAAGGCCTTCGATGCGGCGATGGTCTCGGCCAGCACCCTGGTGCCGTTGCCGAACTGGTCGAACTCGAACACGCCGACCGGGCCGTTCCAGACGATGGTGCCGGCGGCCTTGAGCTGCCCGGCCAGCATCGCGGCGGTCCTTGGGCCGAGGTCGAGGATCATGTCGTCGTCGGCGACGTCCCTGACGTCCTTGACCGTGGCAGCGGCGGTCGCGCTGAATGCCTTGGCGCAGACCACGTCGACGGGAATCGGCACCGAGGCGCCGCGCCCGGCCATGATGTCGATGATGGCCCTGGCATCGCCGACCAGGTCGGGCTCGGCCAGCGACCTGCCGATCTTCAGGCCGGCGGCCAGCATGAAGGTGTTGGCGATGCCGCCACCGACGACCAGGTGGTCGACCTTGTCGGCCAGCGACTTCAGGATGGTCAGCTTGGTCGAGACCTTGGAGCCGGCAACGATCGCCACCAGCGGGCGCGCCGGCTGGCCCAGCGCCTTGCCCAGCGCATCGATCTCGGCGGCCAGCAGCGGGCCGGCGCAGGCGAACGGCGCGTACCTGGCGATGCCGTGGGTGGTGGCTTCGGCGCGGTGCGCGGTGCCGAAGGCGTCGTTGACGTACACATCGCACAAGCGGGCCATCTTCTGGGCCAGTTCGTCGCTGTTCTTCTTCTCGCCCGGGTTCATGCGGCAGTTTTCCAGCAGCACCACCTGGCCGGGCGGGACCTGGAAGCCGCCTTCGATCCAGCCGGACAGCAGCGGCACCTGGCGGCTCAGCAGTGCCGACAGGCGGCGCCCCACCGGCGCCAGGCTATAGCGCGGGTCGGGCTGCCCTTCCGCGGGCCGGCCCAGGTGCGAAGTGACCATCACCGCGGCGCCCGCCTGCAGGCAGGCCGCGATGGCGGGCACGGAAGCGCGGATACGGGTGTCGTCGGTGATCTGCCCGGCGGCGTCCTGCGGGACGTTGAGGTCGGCGCGGATGAAGACGCGCTTGCCAGCCAGCCCGCCCGTGGCGAGCAGCGCGGCCAGCGTGTGCGGCGCCGTGGATTGCGGTTGCGCGTGCGCAGCATGGGATTCGCTCATCATGGCCTCCGGCTAGCGCGCATCGGCCAGCGCCACCGCGGTATCCAGCATGCGGTTGGAGAAGCCCCATTCGTTGTCATACCAGGCCGAGACCCTGACCAGCGTGCCGTTGACCTTGGTCAGGGTGGCGTCGAAGGTGGACGAGGCCGGGTGCCGCTTGCCGCTTTCATAGTGGGCGCGCAGCACATTGCGGCCGATGCGGCCATAGCCATTGATGGCTACCTTGATAGTCATGCTATCTCCATCTCGTTGTCTTGATGTCCTTTGCGCCGGGCGGGTCGCGCGCCGGCGCAAGCTCAGGCGGCTGGCGCCAGCCGTGCCGGCGCCAGCAGCGCCGGCAATGCCTCCAGCGAATCGATCAGGGCATCGGCGCCCAGCGCCGCCGGGCCGCCGGGTCCGGCGTAGCCGTAGCGCACCAGGCACACCGGCATGCCGGCCGCGCGTGCCGCCTGCACGTCCACCGGTGAATCGCCCACCAGCACGGCCTGCGCGGCATCGACATCGAGCAGGCGGCAGGCATGGCGCAGCGGTTCGGGGTCCGGCTTCATCTGTGCAATCGAATCGCCGGCGACCAGCACTTCCAGGTGTGCGGCCAGGCCGGTCATGGCAAGCAGCGGCACCGCCAGCGCGCGCGGCTTGTTGGTTACGCACGCAAGGCGGTAGCCGTCGCGCCTGAGCGCATCCAGGCCAGCCTCAACGCCGGGGAACACGGTGCCGAGGCGGCCGTTGGTGTCGGCATAGTGGCGATGGAACAGCGCCATGGCGTCGGCGGCGTCCACGCGCTTGGCCAGGTGCGCGGTCTCGAGCACGCGCCGCACCAGGTTGGGCACGCCGCGGCCGATAAATCCGGCCACGGTGGCGAACGGCAGCGGCGGGCTGCCGAGATCGGCCAGCATGCGGCTGGCGGCGCCGACGATGTCCGGCGCGCTGTCGACCAGCGTGCCGTCGAGGTCGATCAGCACCGCGGCGCAGGGCATGGAAACGGTAGCCATCATGCGTCCTCCAGCACGTCCAGCGCCGCCGCCGCGACATGGGCCGGGGTCAGGCCGAAGTGCTGGTACAGCGCCTCGGCGGGTGCCGACTCGCCAAAGGTGTCGAGGCCCAGCGCAACCCCGCGCTCGCCCACCACGCCGCGCCAGAACCAGGTGCCGCCGGCCTCCACGCTGACGCGCGGCAACTCCGGCGGC
Organism: Cupriavidus sp. H39; assembly: GCF_050271075.1. Lineage (NCBI taxonomy): Bacteria > Pseudomonadati > Pseudomonadota > Betaproteobacteria > Burkholderiales > Burkholderiaceae > Cupriavidus > Cupriavidus sp. H39. Next base: position 1,406,660 of record NZ_CP189846.1, on the reverse strand, counting down.
AGCACCGTGTCGCGGTACGCGGCGTCCTGTGCGTAGAAGAGCTCGACGCAGGGCATCGACACCACGCGCGCGGCGGCGCCGGCAGCATCCAGCTGCGCGGCCGCGCGCATGGCGATTTCCACCTCGGAGCCGGTCGCGACCAGCACCACGCGCGGCGCCGCCGCATCGCGCAGCACGTAGCCGCCGCGCGCAATCGCGTCGCGCCGGGCCGCATCGCGCTCGAACGGCGTCAGCGCCTGGCGCGACAGCACCAGGCAGGTGGGGCCGTCCGCGCGCCGCAGCGCGGCCAGCCACGCGTAGGCGGTTTCGGCGCCGTCGCACGGGCGCCAGATCCGGTTGTTCGGAATCAGGCGCAGGCTGGCGGCATGCTCCACCGGCTGGTGCGTGGGCCCGTCCTCGCCCAGGCCGATGGAATCGTGGGTCAGCACGTGAACCACGCGCAGGCGCATCAGCGCCGCCATGCGGATGGCGTTGCGCGAATAGTCCGAGAAGGTCATGAAGGTACCGCCGTAAGGAATCAGCCCGCCGTGCAGTGCCACGCCGTTCATGACCGCCGCCATGCCGAACTCGCGCACGCCGTAGCTCACGTAGTTGCCGTGGCCGGCATGATTGACCCAGACCGAGGCCTTGACGTTGGTCAGGTTGGAGCCGGTCAGGTCGGCCGAGCCGCCCAGCAGCTCGGGCAAGGCGGGCGTCAGCGCCTCCAGGCACAGCTGCGAGGCCTTGCGCGTGGCGATCTTGCCTTGCAGCGGCGAAGGTGCGTCCGGTTGCGCGCCAAGCTGCGCGAGCAGTGCCGCGTCGAAGCCGTTTGGCAGCCCGCCCTGGACCCGGCGCAGGAACTCCGCGGCCAGCTCGGGGTGCGCCGCGCAATAGCCGGCGAAGCGTGCCTCCCATTCGGCCTCGCGCGCGGCGCCTTGCGCGCGCGCATCCCAGGCGGCGGCGACATCGGGCGGCACCGTGAACGGTGCGGCTTCCCAGCCGAGGGTGGCGCGCATCGCGGCGATTTCGGCCGCGCCCAGCGGGGCGCCGTGCACGTCATGGCCGCCGGCCTTGGCCGGCGCGCCCTGGCCGATGACGGTGCGGCAGCAAATCAGCGTGGGCCGGTCGCGCTCGGCCTTCGCTGCATGCAGCGCGGTGTCGATGGCATGTGCGTCATGTCCGTCGACGCCTGCGATCACATGCCAGCCGTAGGCCGCAAAGCGCTGCGGGGTGTCATCGGCAAACCACCCGGCGACATCCCCGTCGATGGAGATGCCGTTATCGTCGTACAGGCAGATCAGCTTGCCCAGCCGGAGCGTGCCCGCCAGCGAGCAGGCCTCGTGGCTGAGCCCTTCCATCAGGCAGCCGTCGCCAAGGAACACATAGGTGTGGTGGTCGACGATGTCGAAGCCCGGCCGGTTGAAGGTGGCGGCCAGCAGCTTCTCCGCCAGCGCCATGCCGACCGCATTGGCCAGGCCCTGGCCCAGCGGCCCGGTGGTAGTTTCCACGCCCGGCGTCACGCCGGTCTCCGGATGACCCGGCGTGGCCGCATGCAGCTGGCGGAACTGGCGCAGCTGCGCCATCGGCAAATCGTAGCCGGTCAGGTGCAGCAGCGCGTACTGCAGCATGGAAGCGTGACCGTTGGACAGCACGAAGCGGTCGCGGTCCGGCCAGGCCGGGTTGACGGGGTTGTGGCGCAGGTGGCGGCGCCACAGGACTTCGGCCATCTCGGCCATGCCCATCGGTGCGCCGGGATGGCCGGATTTGGCCTGTTCCACCGCGTCGGCGGCCAGGAAGCGCAGGGCGTTGGCACAGCGCGCTGCGGAGTCGATGCGTTCGGGGGCGTTCATCAGGAGTGTCCTCGCAAACGGCAATGGGTCACAGCGCGGCGCGCTTGCGGCGCTCCATCATGCGCAGCACAAAGGGCGTGAAGATCAGCTGCATCGCCAGTTCCATCTTGCCGCCGGGCACCACGATGGTGTTGGCGCGCGACATGAACGAGTCGTGGATCATGCTCAGCAGGTACTGGAAGTCGATCCCCTTGGGGTTGGCAAAGCGGATCACCACCATGCTTTCGTCGGGCGCGGGAATCTCGCGCGCGATAAAGGGGTTCGAGGTGTCCACGCACGGCACCCGCTGAAAGTTCACATGCGTGCGCGAGAACTGCGGGCAGATGTAGTTCACGTAGTCCGGCATGCGGCGCAGGATGGTGTCGGTCACGGCCTCGGTCGAATAGCCGCGCTGCTTCTTGTCGCGCCACAGCTTCTGGATCCACTCCAGGTTGATGACCGGCACCACGCCGATCAGCAGGTTGGGATACCGCGCGATATTGACCTCGTCGGTGACCACGCCGCCGTGCAAACCCTCGTAGAACAGCAGGTCGGTATCGGCCGGCAACGGCACCCACTGGGTGAAGGTGCCGGGCTCCTGGCCGAACGGCGCCGCTTCCTCCGGGCTGTGCAGGTAATGCCGGTGCATCCCCGTGCCGGCTTCCGAGTAAGAACGGAACAGCCCTTCGAGCTCGCTGAACAGGTTGTTTTCCTCGCCGAAATGGCTGAAGTTCATGTTGCCGGTGCGCTCGGCCTCGGCCATCTTGAGCTTCATCTCGGCACGGTCGTAGCGGTGGAAGCTGTCGCCTTCGATCACCACCGACTTCACGCCCTCGCGGCGGAAGATGTTTTCGAAGGTACGGGTCACCGAGGTGGTGCCGGCACCGGAAGAGCCAGTGATGGCGATGATGGGATAACGTTCTGACATGGCCAGGTACCTCAGGCAGACGCGCGGAACAGGCTGCGCTCGTTGAACAGGGGACTGGGAAGCTCCGGGTCGGTCTGCTCGGTGTGGTAGCGCTCGATCCGCTCCACTTCATTGCGCGAGCCGAAGATCACGCCGATGCGCTGGTGCAGCGCGCCGGGCGCCACCGACATCAGCGCCTGCCGGCCGGTGCTGGCGCGGCCGCCGGCCTGCTCCATCAGGAAGGCGATCGGGTTGGCTTCATAGAGCAGGCGCAGGCGCCCCGCCGTGGCCGGGTCCTTGCTGTCGCGCGGGTACAGGAAGACGCCGCCGCGCATCAAGATGCGGTGCGCCTCGGCCACCATCGAGGCGATCCAGCGCATATTGAAATCCTTGCCGCGCGGGCCGGTCTGCCCGGCCAGGCACTCGGACACGTATTGCCGGACGGGCGCCTCCCAGAAGCGGCTGTTGGACGCATTGATGGCGAATTCCCGGGTATCGGCGGGCACGCGCAGATCGGGATGCGTGAGGAAGAATTCCCCAAGGTTCGGATCCAGCGTGAAGCCATTGACCCCGTTGCCGACCGTCAGCACCAGCATGGTGGTGGGGCCGTAGAGCGCATACCCCGCCGCGACCTGCGCCGTGCCGGGCTGCAAGAAGGCCTGCTCGGCGACGTCGGCCGTGCCCGCGGGCGCGCGCAGCACCGAGAAAATGCTGCCGACCGAGACATTGACGTCGATGTTGGAGGAGCCGTCGAGCGGATCGAACACCAGCAGGTATTTGCCGCGCGGGTACGGCGGCGGGATCTGGTACGGGGCCTCCATTTCCTCCGAGGCCATGCCGGCCAGGTACCCGCCCCACGCGTTGACGCGCAGGAAGGTGTCGTTGCTGAGCACGTCCAGCTTCTGCTGGACCTCGCCCTGCACGTTGACGGCCGCCCCGGCCGCGCCCTGGCCGCCGGCATTGCCGTGCAGGCCGCCCAGCGCGCCGAATGCCACCGCGCGCGCGATCTCCTTGCAGGCCATGGCGACATTGAGGATCAGGCCGTTGAAGCCGCCGCTGGCGTCCGGATAGCGGCGGCGCTCCTCGATCAGGAACTGCGTCAGGGTCATCCTTTGCACTTCAGGCATGACAGGTCTCCTCTGGATTGGCGATGTGTTGTTGTGGGGGCCGATGTCGGCTGCGTCGGCGTCGCCGGTTTCGGCTACGTGACGGTGGCCGCCTCGCGCAGGCAGCGCAGGATGCTCCAGTAGCCGCCGTCGGCATCCGGTGCGCCGAACACGGCGCTGCCGGCGACGAAGGTGTCGGCACCCGCGCGCGCGACCGCGGCAATGTTGTCGGCCTTGACGCCGCCATCGACCTCCAGCCAGACCTCCCGCCCGCCGGCCGCCTGCTGCCGGTCGATGCGCGCGCGCACCTGGCGCACCTTGTCGAGCACGGCGGGGATGAAGGCCTGGCCGCCGAAGCCCGGGTTCACGCTCATCAGCAGCACCAGGTCGAGCTGGTGCAGCGTGTGGTCCAGCCAGCCCAGCGGCGTGGCCGGGTTGAGCACCAGCCCGGCCTTGCAGCCGTGGTCGCGGATCAGGCCGATGGTGCGGTCCACATGGCGGCTCGCCTCCGGATGGAAGCTGATGATTCCTGCGCCGGCCCTGGCGAACAGCGGGATCAGCGCGTCCACCGGCTCTGCCATCAGGTGTACGTCGATGGGAACCGAGACCAGCGGCCGGATCGCCTCGCACACCATCGGGCCGATGGTCAGGTTGGGCACGTAGTGGTTGTCCATCACGTCGAAGTGGATCAGGTCCGCGCCGCCGGCCTCGACCGCGCACACCTCTTCGCCCAGCCGCGCGAAATCGGCCGACAGGATCGACGGGGCCAGGCGGATGGCGCGCGGGCCAATGGCTTGTGGGAGCGTGGCGGGCATCTCAGGCAGCCTCGGACAGGGTGCCGCGATGCCAGGCGCGCAACGCGGCCAGGTCGACCCAGCGGTGATCCGCGCCCGGCAGCTGCGCGATCGGCTGCGCCGGGTCGCCCAGGTGCGGCAGCACCCGCAGCGCCCCGTCGAAACGGTCCTGCCCGGTGTAGGCCGTGGGCGTGACCACGGTGGCAATGCCGGCCGCCTGCGCGGCACGCAGCCCGTTTTCCGAATCCTCCAGCGCCAGGCACTCGCCCGCTTGCAGCCCGAGCCGCTCCAGCACGGCCAGGTAGACGTCGGGCGCCGGCTTCTTGGCCGCGGTGGTGCCGGCGTCGCAGATCGCGGCGAAGCGATCGCGCCAGCCGGCGCCCAGCGGCGTGCGCAGCAGCACGTCCAGGTTGGCCGGCGTGGTGGTGGTGGCGATGGCGATGGGCACGCCGGCGCGCCCGGCCTCGTCGATCAGCCGCGCAATGCCGGGGCGCAGCGGCAGCTGGCCGCTGCCGGCAAGCTCGGCATAGTGGCGGGTCTTGATGGCATGCACGGCGTCGATCGCTTCCATGAGCTTGCAGCCGCGCGCTTCTTCCGGGTCGACCATGCGCCAGTAATGCATCAGCCGCTCCTTGCCGCCGGCCACCCTGAGCAGGCGCGTGTAGAGCGCCTCATCCCAGCACCAGTCGAGGCCGACTTCGGGAAAGGCGGCATTGAAGGCCTTCAGGTGCGCGGTCTCGGTATCGGCAAGCGTGCCGTCGACATCGAAGATCAGGGCTTTCATGGTCTACTCCGCGGCCGCAGCCTGCGCAAACACGCGGCTGGCAAGCAGGTCCGCGGCCGTGATGGTGGTCAGGGCACGGTCGTCCACCGCCGTGCCAGGGTGGTCCAGCAGGCGCGAGGCATGGCGCAGCCGCGCGCGGTCCAGCGCATTGCGCACGCTGCGGGCGTTGGCGAAATGCGGTTGCGCCATGCGCCGCGCCAGGTAGTCGGCAAACACTGCCCGGCTCTCGTCGTCGAACTGGTACCGCATTTCGTCCAGCATCAGGTCGGCGATCCGGCGCAGTTCGTCCAGCTGGTAGTCGGGGAAATCGATATGGTGGGCAACGCGCGACGACATGCCCGGGTTGGACTCGAAGAAGCGGTCCATGCGGTCCTTGTAGCCGGCCAGGATCACCACCAGGTCTTCGCGGTTGTTCTCCATCACCTGCAGCAGGATCTCGATGGCCTCCTGGCCGTAGTCGCGCTCGTTCTCCGGTCGGTAGAGGTAGTAGGCCTCGTCGATGAAGAGCACGCCCCCCATCGCCTTCTTCAGGATCTCCTTGGTCTTGGGCGCGGTATGGCCGATGTACTGGCCGACCAGGTCGTCGCGGGTTACCGCCACCAGGTGGCCGCGCCGCACGTAGCCCAGCTGGTGCAGGATCTGCGCCATGCGCATGGCCACGGTGGTCTTGCCGGTGCCGGGATTGCCGGTAAAACACATGTGCAGGCTGGGCGCTCCCGCGCTGAAACCGCGCGCGGCGCGCAGCTTGTCCACCAGCAGCAAGGCAGCGATATCGCGGATACGCGCTTTCACCGGCTTCAGCCCGATCAGCTCGCGGTCGAGCTGCGCCAGCAGCTCGGTGATGCCCGAGCTGGCCAGCGATTCGGCCAGCGATCCTGGCAAACCCGCAGGCAAGGCTGCAGGCGATTGCAGCGGCGCGGTCGTTTCGGGTGCGGGCATGACGGGCTCCCTGTGAGTTAATCGATCAATGGGTTCGCTGAATTCGAGGCGCAGTTTTCCCCCGTGCGCGCGACCATCTGGCCGCGCGCCCGTGGAATTGCAGCGTCAGGAAATCGGCGGCGGCAGCGCCGTGGCGGCGCGGCGGCTCAGCCGGTGCCGCTCAGTAGCGGCTGCTCAGTAGCGACTACCTTCAGGCCGTGCCTGCACGGCGTAGCTCTCGATCGAGTAGCGCATCGTGCGGCCCGGCTCTTCCTGCCGCACCAGGCGGAAGCCCGGTTCGTCGGCGGGACGATTGACGATGAACGACATCACCACCGATTCCACCGTATGCGTCGAGTCGAAGGCGGTGACACGGATGTAGTGGTTGGGGAAGGTATTGCGCGCGTTGTTGATCTCCAGCAGGATGCCGGCGGCATCGCGCAGGTCGAACATCGGCAGCCCGAACATTTCCCAGTAGGTATTGCGCGGGTGCGGGTCGTCGGTGTACTCGATGCCGACCGCCCAGCCCTGGTTCAGGCAGTATTCGAGCTGTCTCGTGATCTGCTCGTCGGTGAGCTCGGGCAGGAAGGAAAAGGTACCTTGGGTGATGCGCATGATGTCCTCTCGTTCTGTGGGTTCGCAGGGGTGGCTTCCAGCCAGGGTCAGGCCACCGATGCGGTGGGCACGAAGTCCGAGGTATCGGTCGGCGTGTAGTTGAAGGTGATGTCCCCCCAGGTATCCAGCGCGGCGCGCAGCGGTCCGCACCAGCGCGCGGCATCGCGCAGGATCTCCGGGCCTTCGTTGAGGATGTCGCGCCCTTCGTTGCGCGCCAGCACCATGGCTTCCAGCGCCACGCGGTTGGCGGTGGCGCCGGCCTGGATCCCTTGCGGGTGGCCGATGGTGCCGCCGCCGAACTGCAGCACCACGTCGTCGCCGAACAGGCTGATCAGCTGGTGCATCTGGCCCGCGTGGATGCCACCCGAGGCCACCGGCATGACCTTGCGCAGCGAAGCCCAGTCCTGGTCGAAGAACAGTCCGCGGGTCAGGTCGGTACGGGTGTAGGCGTCGCGGCAGACGTTGTAGTAGCCCTGCACGGTCAGCGGATCGCCTTCCAGCTTGCCCACCGCGGTGCCGGTGTGCATATGGTCCACGCCGGCCAGGCGCAGCCACTTGGCAATCACGCGGAAGGACACGCCGTGGTTCTTCTGGCGGGTATAGGTGCCGTGGCCCGCGCGGTGCAGGTGCAGGATCATGTCGTTCTGGCGGCACCAGTTGCTCATCGACTGGATGCAGGTCCAGCCCACGATCAGGTCGACCATGATGATGACCGAGCCCAGCGACTTGGCGAACTCCGCGCGCCGGTACATCTCTTCCATGGTGCCGGCGGTCACGTTGAGGTAGCTGCCCTTGACCTCGCCGGTGGCGGCCGAGGCCTTGTTGACCGCGTCCATCACGAACAGGAAGCGGTCGCGCCAGTGCATGAAGGGCTGCGAGTTGATGTTCTCGTCGTCCTTCATGAAGTCCAGGCCGCCCTTCAGGCCCTCATACACCACGCGGCCGTAATTGCGGCCCGACAGGCCGAGCTTGGGCTTGGTGGTGGCGCCCAGCAGCGGACGGCCGAACTTGTCCAGGCGCTCGCGCTCGACGATGATGCCGGTGGACGGGCCGGCGAACGTCTTCACATAGGCCACCGGAAAGCGCATGTCTTCTAGCCGCGCCGCCTTGATCGGCTTGAAGCTGAACACGTTGCCGATGATCGATGCGGTCAGGTTGGCGATCGAGCCTTCCTCGAACAGCGACAGGTCATAGGCCACGTAGCAGAAGAACTGCTCCGGGTTGTTCGGCACCGGATCGACCCGGTAGGCCTTGGCGCGGTACATGTCGCAGGCGGTCAGGCGATCGGTCCACACCACCGTCCAGGTGGCGGTGGAGGATTCGCCGGCCACCGCGGCGGCGGCCTCGACCGGGTCCACGCCGTCCTGCGGGGTGATGCGAAACAGCGCCAGCAGGTCGGTGTCCTTGGGCTCGTAGTCCGCGTCCCAGTACCCCATTTCCTTGTACTTCATGACCCCGGCGTCATAGCGCTTGCGCGGCTTGGCCTGGACCGGTTCGGGTGCGTTCATGCTTGTCTCCTTGCTTGGTTGAGCGTCGTGGCGGCTGCGTTGATGCAAAGATATAAGCGCACCTCTATAAGGTAAATTCAGATATTCTTAGTCACCGCATAAGCAATCCCTTAAGTGCGAGCCAGAGAGCACATCGGGGATACCTATAACGCCGCCCCACTCCCGATGTCTTTCCTGCGCGCCCTTACCCTTCGCCAGCTGCAGATCTTTGTCACCGTGGCGAGGCACGCCAGCTTTGTGCGCGCGGCCGAAGAGCTGCACCTGACGCAGCCAGCCGTCTCGATGCAGGTGAAGCAGCTTGAATCCGTGGTGGGGCTGGCGCTGTTCGAACGCGTCGGCCGGCAACTCACGCTGACCGAACCGGGCGACCGCCTGCTGCACCATGCGCTGCGCATCCTGGGCGAGGTCAAGGACGCCGAGGAAGGGCTGCAGGCGGTCAAGGACGTCGACCGCGGCTCGATCACGATCGGCCTGATCAGCACGGCGAAGTACTTCGCGCCCAAACTGCTGGCGGGCTTCACGGCCCTGCACCCGGGCGTGGACCTGCGCATCGCCGAAGGCAATCGCGAAACCCTGCTGCAGCTGCTGCAGGACAATGCCATCGACCTCGCGCTGATGGGCCGCCCGCCGCGCGAGCTCGACGCCGTCTCGGAACCGATCGCGGCGCATCCGCACGTGCTGGCGGCCTCGCCGCGTCATCCGCTGCACGATGCCGCGCAATTCGACCTGCAGGAACTGCGGCACGAGACCTTCCTGCTGCGCGAACCCGGCTCAGGCACCCGCACCGTGGCCGAGTACATGTTCCGCGACCACCTGTTCACACCGGCCAAGGTGATCACCCTGGGCAGCAACGAGACCATCAAGCAGGCGGTGATGGCCGGCATGGGCATCAGCCTGCTGTCGCTGCACACCATGTCGCTGGAGCTGCGCACCGGCGAGATCGCCCTGCTGGACGTGACCGGCACGCCGATCGAGCGCATCTGGCATGTCGCGCATATGGCGAGCAAGCGGTTATCGCCGGCGGGGGAGAGTTGCCGGGGTTATTTGCTGGAGCATACGGCGGAGTTTTTGGGGAGGGAGTTCAGTGGGCTGCTGCCGCGGCGGCGCGTGGCGTGATGGGCCGCGATCCAGGCGCCCAGCTCGGCCACGCACAGGCAATCATTGTGCCGGCATCCTGTTGGGCGCCTTGCCGGTGAACACCGCCGACTAGGCCTCACAAATAGCACCGACCTCAACTGAAGGACCGAACGATGACGAAATACCTTATCTCCTTTCCTGGCAGCGCCATGCAAGTGCCCGCCGAGGACTTTGCCGCCGTGGGCGAAGCTTCGCACGAGGTCATCCGCGAGGCCAAGGCTGCAGGCGTGTACGTGTTCGGTGGTGGCATCAACGCGGATGTCGCACCACGCATGGTCGCCGCAGACGGCACGGTCACAAACGAAACCTATCCCCAGACGAAGGAGTTCGACGGCGGCTTCTGTGTCCTGGAGCTCCCGTCGCGCGAAGCCGCCATCCTGTGGGCTGCAAAGATCGCCAAAGCCTGCCGCTGCTCGCAGGAACTCCGCGAGTTTGGATATGACCCCGAGAGCTGACGGGCAGGGTCGGCAATCAATGACACTCTCCCGCTGTCCGGTCTGCAAGTCCTTCATTTATTGCAATCGTTTCAGCGACACCGTTCGGGGCACCGTGTATTCCAACAGCCCATCGACGCCATTCTCGATGCCAACGCCCGATTGCTTGTGGCCGGCCATGGGCTTGTCCGGCCCAATGGTGTGAATCTGGTTGACCCAGACGGTACCGGTGTTGAGCCGCAACGCGACTCGCATCGCGGCCTCTGCGTCGCGCCCCCAGACCGAACCGCCTAGTCCGTATTCGCTGTCATTCGATCGCGCAATGGCGTCGTCCACGTCACGGAACTTGAGCAAGGGCAGGATTGGGCCGAAAGGTTCCTCGCGGGCGGGCCGTTTGCGCACTCAAGCAAGTGGCGGCGCGCGCTATCCGCGAGCCAACTCAACCCCCTGCGATTGGGCCCTGACATAGAACCACGGCGACTGCGCGGATATGCTTGATGGAGCGCCTAGACGCCGCCGGCCTCCCAAAATCCGACACCTCCTGCCGCATTCCTAGATCCGGCCCCCGACCCGCCCTCTATATGGAGAATAGGCAGTTAGAGCGACTCATCATAACCAGGAAGCTTAAGACCCTGTCTTGGCCGCAAGGCCAACTGTGGTCCGGAACACAGAAAAAAGCTGTCCATGAAGCATCCCGCCTCCTATCCTCACGTGTAACAGTACGAGACCCCTGATTTACCCGGTTTCTACATGGGGCCGCCGTCCGCAGAAGTTGCGCAAAGTAAAAGCAAAACTATGGTGGTCGAGAACGCAATTCATAGGGTAAGCGCAGGTGTCGCCGATTTCATCAAGCTGGAGTCGGCCGGCGGTCTGTTGCTAATTGCCGCCGCGATATTTGCGTTAGTCTGCAGCAACTCGCCCCTTCAGCAGACGTACGACAATCTGCTGAACCTCCCAGTGCAGATCGTCGTTGGAACATTCTCTATCGCCAAGCCTCTGCTGCTCTGGATCAATGATGGATTGATGGCCATCTTCTTTCTCCTGATCGGACTGGAGGTCAAGCGCGAAGTTACTGAGGGTGAGTTGTCTACACCCGCGCAGGTTGTCCTGCCGGTCGCGGCTGGGGCGGGCGGCATGATTTTTCCCGCTCTTATTTTTTTCCTTGTCAACCGCGGCCATGCAGAGAACTTGAGCGGCTGGGCTATTCCCACTGCGACTGACATAGCGTTTGCACTGGCGATCGTTTCCTTGCTGGGTCGTCGGGTGCCCTTGTCGCTAAAGATATTCCTCACCGCGGTGGCGATTGCTGACGACCTGGGCGCCATTGTCATCATTGCGTTGTTCTATACGGCCGACCTCTCTGTCCAAATGCTACTGCTCGCGGCTGTGGCAATTGCAGGGCTGATTTTCCTGAACCTGCTAAATGTCACCCGCATCGCGTTATACGTTCTTGTTGGCGTCGTCCTGTGGATATTCGTTCTCAAGTCCGGTGTTCATGCAACGCTCGCTGGCGTCGCGACTGCATTCGCAGTGCCGGTCAAAACAAAAAACGCCGAAGGTTACGCACCGCTGCATCAGCTTGAACACGCACTCCACCCGTGGGTTGCATTCGCCGTGTTGCCAATCTTTGCGTTCGCCAATGCCGGCGTCTCTTTCGCGGGCGTCACGTTTGCAGCGCTCTTGGAGCCACTTCCACTCGGTATTGTCGGTGGTCTCTTTGCGGGGAAAATCCTCGGTGTCTGCGGTGCGAGCGCCTTGATGGTTCGGCTTGGCCTGGCCAGGCTTCCAGACGGCACAAACTGGTTCCAGCTTGCTGGTGCCGCCGCTCTGTGTGGCGTTGGCTTCACCATGAGTCTGTTCATCGGTTCTCTTGCTTTCGAAGGTCCTGATTATGTCGTGCCAATACGTCTGGGCGTAATAGCAGGGTCGCTCCTGTCGGGAATCACTGGATCGGCGCTTCTACTGTTCGCTACGGGTAGGACCTCAACGAACGAATAGCAAGGGGCGCCTGAAGGTCTGCCTTGGACCTGAATGAAATGCTGACACTCAATGCGCTCGAAACGCTAATGGCCGCAGCCATCGTTCTTCTGCTTGGGCGGCGTCTCGGCGCCACACCGACAGCAATCGCCAATATGCAGGCTATTACGGAGCGGTTTGGCCCGTCTCATCTCGCATTTTTTAGTGCCGATGGTGGGCGCGTTCTTTATCGACATTGCGAACGCGATTGTCATCAAACTATTCCTGCTGCTGCCCGTTTACGAGTAAGCGCAAGCCAGCTCGGCACGCTCCGGGATGCGCGCTGCGAAGCAGTCCAATTATGCCAAAGGAAACATCGCGCACATTCGCGGGCTCATCCAGGGCTCTCACCGTATCCGCAGAGGTCTTGTTCCAACTCTTGCGCCAAGACGTACCTCTGCGGAGAGATCTCCCGGAGCGGTCAAACCTCCGCCGAGGCTGCAAATGCGTACCTCGTTGATCAAGGGATTTAAGTGGATCCTGTTGTTGTTAGCCATCACCCTATTCCTGGCGCTTGCGCTCCGAGCCTACGATGCGCGCCGAGGTCCAGAACTTTCGCCGTGGCACACAGTTGTCCCTTCGGAATTAACGGCGGACGCTATCGACGCCGCCGACTGGGATACATATCTGAAGCGCGAGGATCAGATCTTCCTGCAGGTTCGAAACGAGGTGATGCAAAGAAGTGCACCTGGTGTAACGCCCCCCATCAATCGCTACTACAAAGGCAGTATCGTCGACACAGCAAAGTTCGCGCGGGACTGGAACAGGTCTTACGTGCTGAAGCCGGTGGCCAAGCCGCTAGGCGCGGTGGTACTGCTGCATGGATTGACAGACTCGCCCTACAGTTTGCGCCGGATCGGGCAGCTCTATGTTGATCATGGTTTCGTTGCGGTTGCCATTCGCCTGCCTGGGCACGGAACAGTGCCGGCCGGACTGACAGACGTCACTTGGGAAGCATGGATGGCCGCGACCCGCCTGGCGGTCAGGGAAGCTCGTCGGCGCGCCGGACCAGACGCGCCGCTGCACCTGGTGGGCTTTTCCAATGGAGGCGCACTGGCGATGAAGTATTCCCTTGACGCATTGGAACAGGGTGGGCTCGCGAGACCATCGCAGATTGTGCTCATTTCCCCGATGATTGGCATTACGCGCTTTGCCCGCATTGCCGGCCTTGCGGAATTGCCGGCGTTATTGCCCGCCTTCGCCAAGGCCGCGTGGCTTGACGTCGTGCCAGAATTCAATCCTTTCAAATACAATTCGTTCCCCGTCAATGGTGCGCGTCAGTCGCATCGACTAACGGTGGCCCTACAGCGCCAGCTCGTACGCTTGTCCGGCGCATCGGTAATGGCATCGCTGCCGCCAGTGCTGACCTTTCAGTCAGTAACCGACCATACTGTCAGCACACCCGCTGTACTCTCCGCGCTCTACGCTTATCTTCCCGCCAACGGCAGCGAGCTGGTGCTGTTTGACGTCAATCGGGCGGCCACGATTAGCAGCTTGCTAAGCGCGGCATCCAGCCACGCGCTGGCGCGACTAATGCCACCGCTACCAGAGCTCTACCGGCTTACCGTACTCGGAAGCAGCGTGGCAAAGGACGGCAGCGTGGAGGAACGCGTCATCGAAGCTGGCGAAGTGGTGCAATCGGTGCGGGCACTGGATCTGGTCTATCCCTCGCAAGTCTTCTCGCTATCGCACGTGGCCATTCCCTTTTCTGTGGATGACCCGCTCTATGGCACGGAGCCAACACAGGGCGCACCCGCCTATGGCGTTAGCCTTGGCACGCTGCGTGCGCGCGGGGAGCGCGGCACATTGATCGTGAACTTTGATTCACTTTCTCGCATCGCTTCCAATCCGCTCTTCCCTTACGTAGTCGCGCGAATCGAGCAGGGAATAGCATCGATACCTGGCCCGGCGCACGGGCTGGAGGGAAAGGCCAAAATCGCCGCTGAAGCCAACGCCAGGCACGAGCGAACGCCGCAACCCACCCTGCCAATGGAACTCGAGTCCGAGTTGAAGGCCGATCTAAGCCCGTAAGCAGTCCGCTTTGTTCAGGGGCCCAGTCCGTCCACCGGGCGCGCGTCCACGTAGGTTGGCTGTTCAATACTTGTATTTGCCCGAGGCGGATGCTCTATTGATTCCAAGGGTATTAGTCGCCACGACATTCTCAAGCGAACTCAGGACGTTACAGGTTGGCTTGGCATCGGGATTGGCATGGTGCTTTCCGCTGGTGCAATCGCGCAGCGTCACCACAGCACAGGCCATTCTCCTGGCGGCCGCAAGAGGACCCTATGACTGTAGTTCTACCATCCCGGAGGTGTATTCATGCATTCGTGCCTGACCAAAGGGCTCTCGCGATATCGGGCTGCACGCTTCGTGCTACTGGTCGCAGTCGGCTCACTGCTGCCGGCGGCATGCAAGCACGCAGAGGAACCGACAGCCCCGGAAGTCCGACCTGTCCGCACCATTAAGATCGAGCAGCGAGCCGCCACAAGTACGGTCACTCTCACCGGAACCGTGCATGCCCAGTCCGAGATCAGTCTGTCATTCCGCATCGACGGGCGAATGACCGAACGCCGTGTGAAAGTCGGCGACACGGTCAAGCCTGGACAGTTGGTCGCCAGACTCGACCCGCAGAACGAGCAGAGCTCGCTTCAGGGAGCAAACGCGCAGCTTGTCGCGGCCACTGCCCAGCAAATTGAAGCCAGGAGCAGTTACGCGCGCCTGCGCGATCTCGTTGCGAAGAGGGCGGTGTCGCAAGCGCAATACGAACAGGCGGAGGCGGTGATGAAATCGGCGGATGCGGCGGTGGCCGTCGCCAGATCACAAGTCACGCTTGCCACAAACCGCCTGACCTACACGCGCCTCGTTTCGGACTCGGCAGGAGTCGTGACCAGCGTAGGAGCGGAATCGGGGGAAGTTGTCCGGGCCGGACAGAAGATCGTGGAAATTGCCAGAGAAGGCGGGCGCGACGCCGTGTTCGATTTTCCCGCCGCGGTCAAGGAGAGTATGCCCGAAAAGCCAGAGTTCACGGTCTCGCTGACGATGAACCCCAAGGTGGAGGCGGCAGCGCGCGTGCGTGAGGTCTCGCCTCGTGCGGACCCGGTGACTGGCACCTTTCAGTTTCGCCTTCGCCTGATCGATCCTCCTCCAGCCATGCGCCTCGGAAGCACGGTGACGGCACGCATGTCGCGGGGTGCCGCGGAAGGATATGTCATTCCAGCGTCGGCGCTGGTTCGCTCTGATCGGCGTTCTGCTGTATGGGTCGTCGACCCGAAGGCGTTGACCGTGGCCCAGCAAGTCGTCGAAGTGAGTGATTTCGACCCCGGCTGGGTGATTGCCACCGGCGTCAAGCCAGGCGACATTGTCGTGACCGCTGGTGTCCAGGTGCTGCGGCCGGGGCAGAAGGTGCGTCTTCTCGAGACCCGGCAATGATTGGCCCCAACCTCTCCGAATGGGCGATCAAGAACCGTCCTCTGGTTGTCTTTCTCATGATCGTGGCAATCGTCACTGGTGCCCTTTCATTCCTGCGTCTTGGGCGCGCGGAGGATCCTGCCTTCACTGTGCGCACCATGGTAGTGAGTGCCGCGTGGCCAGGTGCGACAATCGAGGAAACCCTGCTTCAGGTTACCGAGCGCATTGAACGCAAACTGCAGGAAACACCCCATCTCGACAGGATCAGAAGCTATACGACGGCCGGCTCCGCAACGATTTTTGTCGATCTTGAAGGGGCGACACCGCCGGCTCGCATTCCGGACCTCTGGTACCAGGTACGCAAGAACATCGGCGACATCCGGGGCGCGTTGCCGGGTGGGGTTATCGGCCCTGCTTTCAACGACGATTTCGGGGAAACGTACGGAATCATCTTTGGCTTCACGGCGGAAGGATTTTCGCAGCGAGAGCTACGCGACTACGTCGAGAATGCGCGATCGCGACTGCTCAATGTGCGTGACATATCGAAGATCGAAATACTTGGCGCTCAGGACGAGCAGATTTTCATCGAGTTCTCAACCGAACGGCTTGCCACGCTCGGCCTTGACTACAGTACGCTTATCGCTGCGCTCCAAGCCCAAAACGTTGTGCGGCCCGCTGGCGTGCTACAGGCAGGCAACGAGCGGATGTTCCTGCGTGTCACCGGCGCCTTTGACAATGAGGAAGATATCCGCGGCGTGAACTTCGTCGTTGACGGCCGCAACATTCGGCTAGGCGACATTGCTCAGGTCCGCCGCGCGTATGACGACCCGCCGCAAACCTTGTTCCGGGTGAATGGCAAGCCAGCGATCGGACTTGCCATTGCCATGCGCGAAGGCGGTGACATCCTCGCACTGGGGAGGAACGTCCGGCAGGAGATGAAAAGCATACGAGCGAATCTCCCGTACGGTATCGAACCGATCCTCGTCGCCGACCAGGCACAGACGGTTGACACGGCTATCGGCGATTTTGTCACGTCGCTCTGGCAGGCGATTGTGATCATCCTGATCGTGAGCTTTGTCAGTCTGGGGGTCCGCCCGGGCGCTGTGGTAGCGCTCGCGATTCCACTGACATTGGCAATCGTCTTTGCGGTGATGCAGATAGCGGGAATAGACCTCCAGCGCATATCCCTGGGCGCACTGATTATCGCGCTCACGTTGTTGGTCGACGATGCCATGACGACAGTCGACGCAATGATCCGCCGTCTCGCGGCTGGGGACACGATGGTGACCGCAGCAACATTTGCTTATCGGACATTGGCAGCTCCAATGCTTGCCGGCACGTTGATTACGATTTCCGGATTTGTTCCAATCGGGTTCGCCAAGAGCTCGGCTGGTGAATATACGTCTTCCATCTTCGCGGTGGTGGCAATCGCGTTGATCGTATCGTGGCTGGTAGCGGTCATCTTCGCGCCGCTAATCGGGGTCGCGGCGCTGAGGGCCCCAAAACCGGATGCGCGCGATGCGGCTGAGCCGGGACGCTTGCTTCGTGCGTTCAACAAGCTGTTGTTATGGGCACTCGGCGCCCGGTGGCTTGTCATAGCGCTGACGCTTGGCATCTTTGTTGCGGCCACCGTTCTTATGAGGTTCGTGCCCAGTCAGTTCTTTCCTTCATCGGATCGACCTGAACTGATCGTGGACCTGACGCTGCGTCAAAACGCATCCATTTATGCAAGCGACGAGATGGCGCGAACACTCGAAGCCTTCGTCGCCAAGGATGGCGACATTGATCACTGGAGCACCTATGTTGGCCGCGGTGCCATTCGCTTTTATCTGCCGCTCAATGTCCAGTTACCGAACCCGTTCTTTTCGCAACTGGTGCTCGTGACAAAAGATGTAAACGCCAGAAACAGGGTTCAGGAGCGTCTTGAGAAACTCTTAGCCGAGCAGTTCCCTGAGGTCGTTGCCAAAGTTTCGCCACTCGAGTTGGGTCCCGCAGTCGGCTGGCCCTTGCAGTGGCGGGTAAGCGGGCCAGACAAGGATGAAGTTGCAAGAATCGCTCAGAACGTCGCGCAGGTCATTGCCTCGAACGCTGACGTGCGGAATCTCAACTATGACTGGATCGAGCCGGCGCGGCAGTTGCGCATCAAAGTCGACCAGGAACAGGCCGGCCGCCTTGGCGTCAGCTCTGCTTCGATTTCCGGTGCGCTGCACGCAGCGGCGACCGGAACACCAGTGACCCAGCTTCGAGACAATATCTATCTGGTAAATGTTGTGGCGCGTGCAACGGAAGCGGAGCGCGGTGCAGTGTCCACCTTGCGCGCGCTACAGGTGCCGATTCCAGGCGGACGCACGGTTCCACTGAGTCAGTTTGCAACCTTTGAGTATGAGCAAGAGTATCCGTTGGTCTGGCGACGAAATCGCGTTCTGACGTTGTCTGTCCGTGCAGACGTCCGTCACGGCGTCTTGCCCGATACGGTGGTAACCGCGCTAGAGCCGCAGTTAAACGCGCTCGGCGCGACGCTGGCAAAGCCTTACAGGATCGAGCTTGGTGGTATCGCCGAGGAAAGCGCGGCTTCCAGCGCGTCGGTCTTTGCCGTGGTTCCACTGATGCTGCTTTTGATGTTAACCATATTGATGATTGCCGTGCGTAGCTTTGGGCGGCTCGCAATTGTGCTGGTGCTCTTGCCACTCGGACTCATCGGCGTCGTGCTAGCACTACTGGTGTCGGGCCGGCCACTCGGGTTCGTTGCGATGCTTGGCATTTTGTCGCTGCTGGGGATGATTGCGAAGAATGCAGTGATACTGATAGTGCAGATCGAAGGGGACCGTGCGGAAGGGCTTGGCGTGCGGGACGCCGTACTTCAGGCGAGTCGCTCCCGATTGCGCCCGCTAATGCTGACGGCTATTTCGACTGTGCTTGGCTTAATCCCTATTGCGCCGACGGTGTTTTGGGGCCCGATGGCGTTTGCCATTATGGGAGGCTTGCTCGTCGCAACATTGTTGACGCTGATATTTCTTCCAACCGTGTATGTCACGGTTTTCGGCGATGAAGATAACCGGTAATGTTACGGCGATGCCTGGAGCGCCAGAAGGCTCGCGGAATGACGTCGTTGTGCCGAGTGCGGGCGTCCGCTTAACCTGAGCACTTGCCGGTCAACATCACCGCAAAGATGTCCGTTCCTTCTCGGAAGCCGCCATTGGGACCGCTCGGCGCTGAATGGCGGGAGAGGGTCGATCTCGGCCGGTCGAGAGCCAAATCATCAGCAATGACCAAGTTCGCCTGCAGACTTAACCGACCTGTGCTACCTCCTTAGCCCGCTTCCCGACACCCTGCAAAGAAAAAACTGCGAATCGTCTTATCGTCATCCCCCACCGAAAAGGCAAAACTAAGGCCATCACCGAAACAACGGTGATCGGGTGTCACAACCCGTATATCATCAACGGATGGTCGCTCAGGCGACCATCTCCACACGCACGCGCGCGTCGTTTCACTATGGCGGGCCGGGCGGGGCAGCCGTGAGGCTGGCCGGGCTTCGTTGATGAACCGGTTTGTGACCCCCGCTGTCAGGCCCGCCACCCCCTACGGTTTTGCATCAGGCGGGTCTCCCACCCTTCTTGAGGAGAACGCAATGCAAGAGAAAACCCATCCCCAGCACGACACTATCTTCGTCGGCATTCCGGCGGAAACCCTGGAATCGCTTGACCGGGTCCAGGCCGGCCTGGGTAGCGTCCTGTCGCTGCTGGAAGTGGAAAGCGAACGGTCCGAGGGATGCCACGGCGTCCATTGCCTGCTGGCGATGATCAAGACGCAGCTTGATCAGATAGCCGAGGCGTTGTGTCCGGAGGCGGAGTCGTTATGACACCTTGTCATCGGTCTCTTTCCCTGCCGCGGACCCGTCTTCGCGCAGCCAGACGATAAACTCCGCCCCCTGCCCGAGCGTGCTTTCCACGGTAATCCGGCCACCATAGCGCTCCACCAGCGCATAGCTGATGGACAGGCCGAGGCCGGTTCCCATCTGCTTCTTGGTGGTGAAGAACGGATTGAACAGATTGGGCAGGTCTTCCGCGCGGATGCCGCGGCCGGTGTCGCGCACATGCAGCGTCACGCCGTGTCCTTCCCAGTCGCGTGTGGCCAGCGTAAGGTTGCCGCCGTGCGGCATGGCGTGGATGGCATTGGTCAGCAGGTTGACCACCACCTGCTGCAGTTCGCTGCGGCTGATGCGCACGTGGCGCGTGGCGCGGCAATCCACTTCGACCCGGATCGCCGCGTCCTTCAGCATATGCCGGACCAAATCCACGCAGCCCGCCGCGACCTCGCCCACATCCAGGCGCTCGGTATTGCCGGCGTATGCCTCTGGCCGGACAAACTGCAGCAGCCGGTTGGTCAGCAGGTAGATGCGTCGCACCTGCTCGTCGATCAGCCGCAATTCATGCCGGACCGGCTCCGCTGCCGGCCCGAGAATGTCGCGCGCCACGTCCAGGTTACCCTGGATCACCGCAATCGGATTGTTGATCTCATGTGCCACGCCCGCCGTAAGCTGCCCCGCTAGCGCCAGCTTTTCCGATGTAATCAGCTGCTGCCGGGTCGCGCGCAGCACCGCGTTCGCATCCTCAAGCTCGCGGGTCCGCTCGGCGACCTTGCGATCGAGCGAATCCGCCCAGTCCCGGAGTTCGGCATTGCGCAGCTGCAGGACGGACAGCAACTGGTCGAACTGGCTTGCGAGCTGGCCTAGTTCATCCTCGCTGCGCACCGGGCCAACGCGCGCGTTGTCGTTGCCGGCCTTGAGCGCGCGCATGGTGCCGACCATCTGCGTCATCGGCGTGAATACGCGCCTGGCCCACAGCAGCGAGCAGAGCGCGCCCGCCACGGCCAGCAGCAGGAACAGCCCCACCAGCACGCCCAGCGCCAGATCCTTGGCCTGGCTGATCGGCCTGGCCAGGTAGCCCACGTACAGCATGCCGATGCGCTGGCCGCGGCTGTCCACGATGGGCTCATAGGCGCTCATGTAGCGGTCGCTGACGACGAACGCCAGGTCAAGCCATTTCTCGCCGCGCAGCAGCACCTTGTCGCGCACCTCGCGCGACACCCGCGTGCCCAGCGCGCGTTCGCCATGGAACAGCCGCACATTGGTGGCGATGCGGGTGTCGTCCAGGAACAGCGTGGCGGTGCCCTGGCTGCCGCGCGGCAGCGATTCCGGCTGGTAGACCAGCGCGTTGATGGTGTCGATAAAGGCCAGATTGTGGTTCAGCAGCGTGCCGCCATGCAGGATCGCCACCAGCTTGCCCGCCGCGTCGAGCACCGGCGCCGCCGCGTGCACCACCATGCCGCGGGTTTCGATGGTCTTGTCGGTCGGCGCCGCATTGGCGGTGGCGCGCAGCGCCACCTGGGCGCGCCTTGCCAGGTCACCGGAGACGGCAGCCAGCTGCGCAGCGGACCAGGCGTCGGTGGCGGCGTCAGCGCGGCCGGTCGCGGCGCTTTCCACCACGCGCCAGCCGGCGTAGTCCGTACCCGCCGCACCAGCCGGCGCAGCGGCAAGCAGCCGCCCTTTGGGGTCGAGCAATTGCAGGAAGTCGAGTCCGTGCGTACGCCGCGCCACGGCCAGGATGCCGGGCATGGCGCTGCCGCGGCCAAGCCCGTCCACCAGCGCATGCGACCTGGCCTCCTGCAAGACCCGGTCTTGCACGCCGCCCACCATATGCCCGAAATACTCGTGCGCGACCAGCAGGTCGCTGTTGACCTTGTAGGCCAGCAACGCCTGAAAGGTGCGATTGCCCCACAACGCCATCAGCAGCAGCAGCGCCACCAGCGCCACCAGCAGCGGCGCGATCACGATCGACACCAGCTTGGCGCGCAGCGACGCGCGATAGCGGCGCACCAGCGTGGCCCATGCGGCGGGGCGCACCCGCGTCAAGGTCGCAGCCCCCACTGCAGGCACTTCCGGTCCAGCGTGCGCCGCGAGATGCCGAGCCGGCGCGCCGCTTCCGCACGGTTGCCGCCCTCGGACGCGAGCACGTGCAGGATGTGCCGGCGCTCCACCGCTTCCAGCAGCACGGCATCGTCGCCCGGCGCCCGCGCATCGTCATCGGCGGCGGCACCGGCCTGCGCGTCCTGCGCCGATGCGCCCGGCTGCGCCAGCAGCTCGACCGGGTACTCGCCCAGGATCAACGCCCGCTCCACCAGGTTGCGCAGTTCGCGCGCATTGCCCGGCCAGTCATAGGCCTCGAGCATGCGCACCAGCGCGGGTGACAGCGGCACCACGGGCAGGCCCAGCTGGGTGGACAGCTGCTCGGAGAAATGACCGGCCAGCGGCACGATGTCTTCCGGCCGCGTGCGCAGCGGCGGGATCGCGACCGATACCACGTCGAGCCGGTAATACAGGTCCTGGCGAAAGCGCCCGGCCGCCACCTCGTGGGCCAGGTTGCGGTTGCAGGCCGCGACGATGCGCACGTCGACCACGATTTCGCGCTCGGTGCCGAGCGGGCGGATGCGCCGGTCCTCGATCACGCGCAGCAGCTTGGCCTGCATCGGCAGCGGCAGTTCGGAAATCTCGTCGAGGAACAGCGTGCCGCCGTCGGCATAGAGAAACAAGCCATGGCGCGCGCCGGCGGCGCCCGTGAACGCGCCCCGGGCGTGGCCGAACAGCTCGCTTTCGATCAGCTCGGGGGCCATCGCGCCGCAGTTCAGCGGCACGAACTGGCCCTGCCGCCCGCTCAGGCGGTGCAGTTCGCGCGCCACCACTTCCTTGCCGGTACCGGACTCGCCCGTGACAAGCACGGTCGACGGCATCGGCGCGACCCGCGCGACCAGCGCCATCACTTTCTTCATGGCTTCGGAGGTGCCGATGACATGCTTGTGGATGGTGTACTGGTCCAGCTCGCGCCGCAGCAGGTAGTTCTCGCGCGCCAGGCGCGCGCGGTCGAAGCAGCGCCGGATGGCATTGAGCATCTGGTCGACGCGGAACGGCTTGACGATGAAATCCGCCGCGCCGGAGCGCAATGCCGCAATCGCCGTCTCCATGTCGGCGAAGGCGGTCATCAGGATCACGTCGGCGGGGTTGCCCGCGGCGCGCAGCGCCTTGAGCCACTCCACGCCGCTGGCGCCCGGCAGCGCCACGTCGAGCAGGATCAGGTCGACATGGCGCTGCTCGAGCAGCGCCGCGCCAGCCTCGGCGCTGTCGGCGGTGATCACGCCATCGACCTTGCCCTCGAGCGCGCGCGACAGGAACGAACGCATGCCGGCCTCGTCGTCCACCACCAGGATTGTGCGGCGTTGCCAGTTGTCGGAATCGGCGGCATTGCTTTGTCGTTCGCTCATCACTTTGGTTGTTGCGGGCGGGGGGACGGAGAGGGGGAGAGTCTAGCGACAGTCGGCGCAACCGCTGTATTGGGAGTTAAACCGAGCCCGACCCGGCCACCGGGCAGCGGATGGACATTTTGTCCCGGGCCAAGGGCCGGCGCGCGGACATTTTGTCCATCGCACCGGGACCGCCAGCGGGCCGTGCGCCGTCATGCGTTGATGGCAATGGGCTTGCGCGTTGGGCACAGGTCTTGCTGGACGACGCGCTCCAGCCCGCCGCGCCCCGCGCAACAAGAGGCTGCCACTTCCAGGTAGGAGACAACTTCATGTCATATCCCGCGCAAGCGCAGACGCCCTCGCCCACCCCGCGTATCACGAGCACCACGGGCACCGCGCCCACCACGCGCCCCTCGCGCTTCTCCAAGGAGGCCATCATCGCCCGCCCCGGCTTCAACCGCTGGATGGTGCCCCCTGCCGCGCTGGCGGTACACCTGTGCATCGGCCAGGCTTACGCCTTCTCGGTCTTCAACGAGCCGCTGACCCGCATCCTGGGCGTCACGCAATCCGCGCCCGGCGACTGGCAGCTGACCACGCTGGGCTGGGTGTTCTCGCTGGCGATCTTTTTCCTCGGCATCTCGGCCGCGTTTGCCGGCAAATGGCTGGAGAAAGTCGGGCCCCGGCGCACCATGTTCACCGCCGCCTGCTGTTTCGGCGGCGGCTTCGTGGTCTCGGCGCTCGGCATCTGGCTGCACCAGATCTGGATGCTCTACCTCGGCTACGGCGTACTGGGCGGCATTGGCCTCGGGCTTGGCTACGTGTCGCCGGTGTCGACGCTGATCCGCTGGTTCCCCGACCGGCGCGGCATGGCCACCGGGCTGGCGATCATGGGCTTCGGCGGCGGCGCGATGATCGGCGCGCCGCTGTCGGTGGCGCTGATGAACCATTTCAAGAGCGCCACCAGCGCGGGGGTGGCGGAGACCTTCCTGGTCATGGGCGTGATCTATTTCCTCTCGATGTCGATCGGCGCGCTCGCGATCCGTATCCCCGCCCCCAGGTGGACCCCGCCGGGCTACGTTCCCCCCAGCAAGCCCAGCAAGATGGTGACGCACGCCAACGTGCACATCGACCAGGCCCTGAAGACGCCGCAGTTCTACCTGCTGTGGCTGATCCTGTTCCTCAACATCACGGCCGGCATCGGCGTGCTGGGCCAGGCCGCGGTGATGATCCAGGAAACCTTCAAGGGCACCATCACCGCCGCGGCTGCCGCGGGCTTCGTCGGCCTGCTCAGCATCGGCAACATGACCGGGCGCTTCCTGTGGAGCTCCGCCAGCGATTACCTCGGCCGCAAGGTCACCTACGCCATCTTCTTCGCCTTCGGCGCCGCGCTGTACATGGCGGTGCCGGCGGTCGGCGCATCCGGCAACGTGGCTCTGTTCGTGGCCTGCTACTTCCTGATCCTGACCATGTACGGCGGCGGCTTCAGCACCATACCGGCCTACCTGGCGGACATGTTCGGCACCGCTTATGTGGGCGGCATCCATGGCCGCCTGCTGACCGCGTGGGCCGCCGCGGGCATCGCCGGGCCGGCGCTGGTCAACTACATCCGCGAGTACAAACTGGCGCTCGGCGTGCCCAGATCAGAGGTCTATGTCGACACCCTGCATATCATGGCGGGCCTGCTGGTGGTGGGCTTCGCGTGCAACCTGCTGATGCGGCCGGTGCATGCGCGGCACCATCTGCGCGAAGCCGCCAGCGCGGCCTGAGCGCCGTTCCCTCATCCATCGCACGGAGACTCGCCATGCAAGACGATCGCACCTTCGGCAAGACCCTGCTGCTGCTCGCGTTCTGGGCCTATGTACTGATCCCGCTCGGAACCGGCATCTGGTCCACCCTGGGCAAGGCCCTGGCGCTGTTCAGCTGAACGCCTTCGCCGCGGCCGGCCCCCGCGTCGTGCCCATGGTCGTGGCGCGGGGCTTGCCGGCTGGGTACTCCCTCTCCCTCTGGGAGAGGGTTGGGGTTAGGGCGGGCGCTTCCATGAAGTGAATGTCCTCGCTATTGCCAGCGCCGACCCTCACCCCCGCCCCTCTCCCGCAAGCGGGAGAGGGGAGCAAACAAGCGGGAGTCGAGGGCCATCGGTCGTGGCGCCGGGCTTGCCGGCTGGGTACTCCCTCTCCCTCTTGGAGAGGGTCGGGGTGAGGGCGGGCGCTGCCACGAAGTGAATGTCCTCGCTATTGCCAGCGCCGACCCTCACCCCCCGCCCCTCTCCCGCAAGCGGGAGAGGGGAGCACACAGTCGGGAGTCGAGGGCCATCAGGTCTCGGCCTGAACAACTGAGCTTGAACAGATCCGCGAAAACTGTATCCCTGGCGGGCACGCTGTAGTCCTTACGCTTGTCCGTAGTGTCGCGCGACCTGCCGTCGTGCCGGCGGCAACCCCACGGAGAGCACATCGATGCACGGACTCACAGCCCTGGAACTCGCCAGGATCCAGTTCGGATTCACGGTTTCCTTTCACATCCTGTTTCCCGCCATCACCATCGGGCTGGCATGTTTCCTGGCCTTCCTGGAAGCGCGCTGGCTCCACACCCGCGACACGGTGTACCGGACCCTGTACCAGTTCTGGATCAAGATCTTCGCGCTGAACTTCGGCATGGGGGTCGTTTCCGGCCTGGTCATGGCCTATGAGTTTGGCACCAACTGGTCCGGCTTCTCGCAGTTTGCCGGCAGCATCACCGGCCCGCTGCTGACCTACGAGGTGCTGACCGCCTTCTTCCTGGAAGCGGGCTTCCTCGGAGTGATGCTGTTCGGCTGGAACCGCGTCGGGCCCGGGCTGCACTTCTTCTCGACGGTGATGGTGGCGCTCGGCACGCTGATCTCGTCGACCTGGATCCTGGCGTCCAACAGCTGGATGCACACGCCGGCCGGCTATGTCATCGTCGCCGGCAAGGTCGTGCCGACCGACTGGCTGGAGGTGATCTTCAACCCCTCGTTCCCCTACCGGCTCGCGCACATGGTGATCGCGGCGCTGCTGTCGACGGCGCTGTTCGTGGCGGCGGCATCGGCCTGGCAGCTGCTGCACGGGCGCGCCGTTCCCGCCGCGCGCAAGATGCTGTCGATGGCGCTGTGGATGGTGCTGGTGGCGGCGCCGCTGCAAGCGGTAGTGGGCGACGCCCACGGCCTGAACACGCTGGCGCACCAGCCCGCCAAGATCGCGGCGATGGAAGGACACTGGAACACCGCGCCCAGCGGCGACCAGGGCGGCTTCCCGCTGATCCTCTTCGGCATTGCCGACATGGAACGCGAGGAAACCCGCTACGCCGTCGAGATCCCGCGCCTGGGCAGCCTGATCCTCACGCACAGCCTGGACGGCCAGATCCGCGGGCTGAAGGACTTCCCGAAGGAAAACCGCCCCAATGCCACCGTGGTGTTCTTCACCTTCCGCGCCATGGTCGGCCTGGGCGTGGCGATGATCCTGTTCGGCCTGCTCGGAGGGATCCTGCGCCGCAACGGCGCCGTGTACCGCTCGCGCGCCTTCCTGCGCCTGGCGGTGGTCATGGGGCCGACCGGACTGATCGCGCTGCTGGCCGGCTGGATGACCACCGAGATCGGGCGCCAGCCGTGGGTGGTCTATGGACTGATGCGCACCCACGATGCCGTTTCCGCGCATCAGGCGGGACCGGTGGCGCTGTCGCTGGCGCTGTTCGTGGCGGTCTATTTCGTCTGCTTCGGCGTGGGCATCCGCTACATGCTCAAGCTGGCCAGCGCCGGCCCCGCGCCCGACGCGCACCCGCACGAGGTGCCGTCCTACGGCCCGGGCAGCGTCGTTCCCGCCGCCATGGCCGCCGCTTCCACAGCCAACGCGATGGCCCCGCACGGCCGCCGCGAATCCTGAACAGGTGATCGACATGGGTATCAACCTTCCCGTTATCTGGGCCGCCCTGATCTTCTTCGGCGTGATGATGTACGTCATCATGGACGGATTCGACCTCGGCATCGGCATCCTCTTTCCCTTCGTCGGCGACCGCCATGACCGCGACGTCATGATGAACACCGTGGCGCCGGTCTGGGACGGCAACGAAACCTGGCTGGTGCTGGGCGGCGCCGCGCTGCTGGGCGCCTTCCCGCTGGCCTATTCGGTGCTGCTCAGCGCCTTCTACCTGCCGCTGGTGTTCATGCTGCTGGGGCTGATCTTCCGCGGCGTGGCCTTCGAATTCCGCTTCAAGGCCAGCGATCGCAGCCGCCCGTACTGGGATGCCGCATTCACGTGGGGCTCGGTAGTCGCGGCCTTCTTCCAGGGCGTGACGCTGGGCGCCTATATCGATGGCATCGCCATGGATGGCACCACCTTCACCGGCGGCGCGCTCGACTGGCTGGCACCGTTCCCGCTGTTCTGCGGCGTGGGCGTGGTGATCACGTACGCGTTTCTCGGGGTCACCTGGCTCATCATGAAGACCGACGGCCGGCTGCAGTGGACCATGCTGCGCGTGACCAACGTGCTGACCGGCGTGATGCTGGCGATGGTGGCCGCGGTAAGCATCTGGACGCCGCTGACCCATCCGGAGATCGCGCAGCGCTGGTTTGCGCTGCCCAACCTGCTCTTCTTCCTGCCGGTGCCGCTGCTGGTGCTGGGCTCGGCCTGGGGCATCTACCGGTCGCTGCGCCGGCAGCCGAACGTGGCGCCGTTCCTGTACGCGCTGCTGATGATCTTCATGGGCTATACCGGGCTGGCCATCAGCATCTGGCCCAACATCATCCCGCCGTCGGTGTCGATTTTCGCGGCCTCATCGCCCCCGCAAAGCCAGGGCTTCGCACTGGTCGGCACGCTCTTCATCGTGCCCATCATCCTGGCCTACACCTCCTGGTCGTATTACGTGTTCCGCGGCAAGGTCCGGCGCGGCGAGGGGTACCACTGATGGCCAGGAACCCGCATGCGCAGGCCAGGGCGCGGCTGGCGACACGCCTCGGCTGGCTGCTGGCGTTGTGGCTGGCCGGCGTCGGCACCGTCTTGCTCTGCGCCAGCCTGATGAAGCTGCTGATGCGTGCCGTTGGTCTCGCGCACTGACGCCATGCCCGCTTCCAGCCAACTCTCCCGCAACACGCCGCGCCCGCGCCCGGACCGGACCGCCGGCGCGCTCGCCGCGGCGTGGGCGGGCGCGCCAGACCTTGCGCCCTGGCTGCACTCGCTCAAGGTCTTCGGCGCGGCGATGCTGGCGCTCGGCACGGCGCTGGCGCTGGGCCTGCCGCGGCCCTACTGGGCCATGGCGACGGTCTACCTGGTTTCCAGCCCGCTCGCGGGCGCCACGCATGCCAAGGGCACCTACCGCGTCATCGGCACGCTGCTGGGCGCTGTCGGCGCGGTGGCGCTGGTGCCGTGGCTGGTCGACCAGCCGGTGCTGCTGATGGCGGCGATTGCCTGCTGGACCGGCACCCTGCTCTACCTGTCCTTGCTGGAGCCGGCACCGCGCAACTACATCTGCCTGCTGGCGGCCTATACGCTGCCGATCGTGGCGCTGCCGACCGTCACCGATCCGGCCACGGTGTTCGACGTGGCGCTCACGCGCATCGAGGAGATCGTCATCGGCATCCTCTGCGCCAGCGTGGTCAGCGCGGTGGTGTTCCCGTCCCGCACCGCGCCGGCGTTGGCGGCGCGCGCGTCGGCATGGATGGACCACGCCTCGCGCTGGACCATCGACATGCTGGCCGGCGACGCCAGCGCGGGGCAACGCCACGACAGCTTCAGCACGCTCGCCGCGGATATCCTGGCGATGGAAACGCAGATGGCCCAGCTCGCCTATGAATCCGGCAGCGCGCAGACGCTGCGGCGCGCCCGCGCCCTGCACCAGCGCATGACCGCGCTGCTGCCGCTGGTGCTGGCGCTGGCCGATGCCGCGGGCGCGCTGCGCCGGCATCGCGACGGCATGCCCGACAGCGTCGCGCAGCGCCTGCGCGCCATGCTGGCATGGATCTCAGGCGCCAGCGGCGCGGCCCGCCCGCCGCCGTCGTGGTACCCGGCGGGTACAGCACCGGCCGCGCCCGCCGACTGGCATGCGCGGCTGGTCGCGGCCACCTGCAATTACCTCGATGAACTGGGCGAGCTCTGGCATGACTGCCGCCTGCTGCAGGCCAGCCTGCGCCAGGGCGGCAGCGAGCCGGCGGCCCTGCGCTACCGGGTGGAGCCGGCCGGGCAGGCCCGGCATCATGACCATGCGCAGCTATGGTTCCGCGCCGCCACGGCGGGGTCGGCCACCCTGCTTGCCGGCATCCTGTGGATGGCATCCGGATGGGTCGACGGGGCGGTCCCGGTCGGCCTGGCGGCGCTGGCCAGCTGCTTTATCGCCAGCACGCCCGAGCCGCGGCTGGTGGCCGGCCGGGTGATCGCGTGGAGCGTTGCCTGCGCGCTGCTGTCCTGGTACTACCAGTTCGTGGTGCTGCAGCTGGCCCATGACTTCGGCTCGCTCGCCGCGCTGCTGTTCGGGCCTTACCTGGTCATCGGCGCGATGACCACGCAGCCGCGCTTTGCGCTGTTCGGCGTGCTGCTGGCCGTGACCGCGGCGTCGTTCCCCGGCCCGCAGCACCTCGGCGCGGCAAGTTTTGCCAGCATCTTCAACAGCAGCCTGGCCAGCCTGGCGGCGCTGGTGTTCGCCGCGCTGTGGGCGGTGCTGATGCAGCCGTTCGGGCAGCAGCTGGTGGCCTACCGGCTGGCGCGCGCGAACTGGAACGAGATCGCGCTGGCCGCCCACCCGCGCGCGCCGGTCAACAGCGCGCGCCTGCGCGGGCGCATGCTGGACCGCCTGCTGCGCCAATGGCCGCCGTTGACGCGCCGCAACCATGCCAGCGACAGGCAGGCCGGCAACGCCGCGGCCGACTTCCTGGTGGAAACCGCCGCGCTGGCGCTGCGGCGCGCCACGGGGCGCGTCCCGGCCCGCCCGGGCGCCCGTGCCATCGCCCGCGTGCTTGCAGCCGTGGCGCGGCACTACCGCCAGTGCGCGCGCGCCGGCCATGCCAGCCCGCCCGCACCGGCGCTGGCCGCGCAGATCGACGCGGCGTTCGCGGCGCTGGCAGCGCCCGCGCACGGCAGCCCGCGCGCCACGCTGGCGGCACTCGCCACGCTGCGCCTTGCCCTCTATCCCCATGACCAGGAAAGACGCCATGCACGCCACTGAATTCGACCTGTACGGTGTGTTCGTGCCCGCCACCGTGGTGTGGATGCTGGCCGCGTTCGCCGTCACCGCCGGGGTGCGCGCCGTGCTGGCCCGGATCGGCTTCTACCGTATCGTGTGGCACCGGTCCTTGTTCAACCTCTCGCTCTATCTCCTCGTACTGGGCGCGATCATCGCGCTCGTCTGGCAGGCCCCATCATGATTCGCAAGCTTTCGCTGCTCGGCCCGGTCGCGGTAACCCTGGCGGCCGTGGCCGCCGCCACGCTGACCGCCTGGCATCTGTGGCAGTACTACACCGCGGCGCCATGGACCCGCGACGGCCACGTGCGCGCGGCCGTGATCCAGGTCGCGCCCGATGTCTCCGGCCCGGTCACGGCTGTGCTGGTCGGCGACAACGCCCGGGTGCAACGCGGCCAGGTTCTCTTCGTGGTGGACCCGGAGCGCTTCCGCCTGGGCCTGAAGCAGGCGCAGGCCGAGGCCGCGTCGGCGCGCGCCGCGCTGGCCCTGGCCAGGCGCCAGCCTGGCGCGGCCGCGGTGGCCGCCGCGCAGGCGCGCCTCGACCAGGCCGAAACCGCGGTCGACGTGGCCCGGCTGGACCTGGCGCGCTGCAGCGTGACCAGCGCGGTCGACGGCCAGCTCAGCGACCGCCTGCCGCGCGCCGGCGACTTCGCCACCCGCGGCAAGCCAGCCCTGTCGGTGGTGGCGAGCGGCTCGCAGTACGTCGAGGGCTATTTCGAGGAGACCAAGCTGCCCGCGATCCGGGTCGGCAGCGCCGCCGAAGTGCATGTGATGGGCCAGCACGCGCCGCTGCACGGACATGTGCAGAGCATTGCGCCGGGCATCGAGGACCAGGACCGCGCGGTCGGGCCGAACCTGCTCCCGAGCGTCAACCCGACCTTCAACTGGGTACGCCTGGCGCAGCGCATACCGGTGCGCATCGCGCTGGACCCGGTCCCGGACGGGGTCCAGCTGATCGCCGGCCAGACCGCCACGGTGCGCATCCGGGAGCCGCGCCACTGACGCCGCTGCGGCGCCGGGCCAACTGTTCTGCTTGCGCGCCAGCCGCTTTGTACCCCGCGGCGCGGCACGCCGCGCCTACGATGGACAGCACATTCCACGCCATTGCCCCACGGAGATTCGTCATGCAAGCAGCGCTTGTGCAAGCCTTGCCGGCCACGCCCGGTCCTCCGGCCATCGAGCCCGACCCGACGGCACCCATCGTGCTGGACCAGCTCGGCCGTCCGCTGCGCGACCTGCGCCTGTCGGTGATCGACCAGTGCAATTTCCGCTGCACCTACTGCATGCCCAAGTCGCGCTTCGGGCGCGACTATCCGTTCCTTACGCCCGCGCAACGCCTCTCCGACGCCGAGCTGCTGCGCATCGTGCGCGCCTTTGTCGGGCTGGGCGTGGAAAAGGTGCGCCTGACCGGCGGCGAGCCGCTGCTGCGCAAGGGCATCGAGTCGCTGGTCGAGCGCATTGCCGCCCTGCGCACGCTGGACGGCCGGCCGGTGGCCGTCGCCATGACCACCAATGGCAGCCTGCTGGCGCGCAAGGCGCGCGCGCTGCGCGACGCGGGCCTTGGCCGGGTCACGGTCAGCCTTGACAGCCTGGACGATGGCATCTTCCGCGCCATGAACGATGTGGATTTCCCGGTCGGGCGCGTGCTGGAGGGCATCGACGCGGCCCGCGCCGCCGGCCTGGCGCCGGTCAAGGTCAACTGCGTGGTCGAGCGCGGCACCAACGACGGCCAGGTGCTGCCGCTGGTCGAACACTTCCGCGGCAGCGGCGTCACCCTGCGCTTTATCGAGTATATGGATGTGGAAGGCCCCAGCGGCTGGTCGCAATCGCGCGTGGTGCCGTCGGACGAACTGCGCGGCATGGTCGAGTGCGCGCATGCATTGCTGCCGCTAGCCAGGCGCGCCGGCGACACCGCCAGCAATTTCCTGCTGGCCGATGGCAGCCTGAGGCTGGGCTTTATCTCGAGTGTTTCGCACCCGTTCTGCGGCGACTGCACCCGCGCCCGCGTGTCGGTCGATGGCCGGCTGCACCTGTGCCTGTTTGCGACGCGTTCGGTGGACCTGCGCCAGCACATGAGCGGCGCCAACCCCGAGCCAGCCCTGGCTGACGCGATCCGGCAAGCCTGGCAGGCCCGCGGCGACCGTTACTCGGAACTGCGCGGGCAACGGCTGGCCAGCGGCAAACGGCAGTACCCGACGGTGCGCATGTCGCTGGTGGGAGGCTGAGGTGCGGGCAAGGGCCCGGCGACGCCATCATGGTTCGGGAAAGACCTGCGCGGCGAGTTCCGCGCCGGCTGGCGTCAAGCTCGCGTGCCCGCGGCCTGCCTCATCGACCGACATGTCGGCCAGTCCGGCCGACTGCAACTGCGTCAGCACGCGCCGCAGCGCGCTCATTGGCAGTCGCGAGCGCTTGGCGATCCTGGCAAGCGACCAGGGACCGCCGCCAGCTTCGCGGCCCGCCTGGCACAGGACCTGGAGCACGGCGACGATGGCGGGATCGATGTCGGCGTCTTGCATGCTAGTGCTCTTCCTCGCCCGCTTCGTCGTCTGCCTCCCGGCTGCGCGCCAGCAGGTGCTGCGCGATCTTGCCCAGGGTCTGCACGGCGGACTCGATGCCGGGCGACCACTCCGCGCTGTAATTGAGCCGGATGCAGTGGCGATAGGTTGCGCCCGGCGCAAACATATGCCCCGGCGCCACGGTGATGCGATGCTCCAGCGCGGCGTGGTACATCTCCATCGCGTCGATGCCCACCGGCAGTTGCACCCACAGTACATAGCCGCCCGCCGGGCGCGAGGTGGTGGTGCCGTCCGGGAAGCACCTGCGCACCGTCGCCGCCATGATGCTGGCCTGCTGCGCATAGGCCTTGCGCACGCGCCGCAGGTGGAAGTCGTAGCCGTCGTTCTTCAGGAACTCGGCGATCGCCAGTTGCGGAATCGCCGGCGTGGTCAGCGTATTGAGGAACTTGAGCCGCTCCACCGCCTCGCGGTAGCGCCCCGGCAGCGCCCAGCCGATGCGGTAGGCATTGGTCAGGGTCTTGGAGAACGAGGCGCAATGCAGCACGATGCCGGCCCGGTCATAAGCCTTCAAGGAACTGGGATGGGCCTCGCCGTAATAGAGTTCGCCATAGACATCGTTCTCGATAACCGGGATGTCCTTCGCGGTCAGCATCGCCACCAGCGCGCGCTTCTTCTCGTCGGGCATCTGGAAGCCGAGCGGATTCTGGAAGTTGGGCATCACCATGCAGGCGGCCACGTCCTTTTCATCGATCAGCCGCGCCAGCGCCTCGATGTCGATGCCCTCGGCGGGGTCGGTCGCCACCTCGATGGCGCGCATGCCCAGGCGTTCGATGGCATGGAGCATGGCGTAGTAGGTTGGCGACTCCACCGCGATGGTGTCGCCCGGCTTGGCCACGGCCTGCAGGCACAGGTTGATGGCCTCGGTCGCGCCGATGGTGACGATGACCTCGTTCGGGTCGATGGCGTAGCCATTCTCGAGGTAGCGGCGCGAGATCTGCCGGATCAGCTCGGGGCTGCCGGGCGGCAGGTCGTCCAGCATGGTCCACTTGGCATAGCGGCGCGCAATATTGTTGGCGTACTGGTTGATGCGCTGCCACGGGAACAGCGCCGGATCCGGATACGGGGAACCCAGCGGCACGGCCTCGTCCGAACGGATCGAGCGCAGCGTCGACAGCACCAGCGCGCTGACATCCACTGCCGAGGGCTTGGCGCTGGGCCTGGACGGGCGCAGCGCGGCCGCCGGCTCGCCGGCCCGCGCGCGCACAAAGTAGCCGGACTGGGGCCGGCTTTCGATGATGCCGCGGCTCTCCAGCAGGACGTAGGCGCGGATCACCGTGGTGATGCTCATGCGGTGGTGCTGGCTGGTCTGCCGCACCGAGGGAATCCGCTCGCCGGGCAGCAGCACGCCCTGCTGCACCAGGGCCTCGATCTCCGCAGCCAGCTTTTCATAGAGTTTCACGCTGCGCTCCCCTTGCTTGCCGGGTCCGGCCGGCGCCATCAGCTGAGCCAACGCTGGAGATCATAGTACGGCAAGGGCACGTTTTGCAGGGATCCCGCGCATTGCGGTTCCACTCGCACAAAGCCGCAGGTCTGGCCAAGCGCGGACACGGACGCCGCGCCCTGCTGTGCATTGACCTGCACGAAGCTGTCGCGGCCACCGAGGTTACCGATCTCGCCCACGCGCCAGAACGCGTCGCCCCGGTGGGGGCGCGTGCCGGCCAGTGCCGCCCTGACCCGTCCGATTGGCGGAAACAGCGCTGAGCGCCCCTGCAGGCGGCGCAGCAATGGCGTCACCAGCAACGCAAAGGTGGCATAGGCGGCGGCGGGATTGCCCGGCAGGCACACCACGGGCTTGCCGCGCAGGCGTCCCACCGTGACCGGCTTGCCGGGCTTCATGTTGACGCCGCGGCAAAGCAGCTCGCCACCGGCGGAAGCCAGCGCCGCCGCCACCAGGTCGCGCTGGCCGACCGAGGCCCCGCCCGTGACCAGCACCAGGTCGGCGTCGCACGCCAGTTCGCGCAGCATGTCGTGCAGCGCGCGCTCGTCATCGCGCACATGGCGGTGGCAGCTGACCACCGCGCCCATCGCCTGCACCAGCGACTCCAGCATGGGGCCATTGACGTCATGCACCTGGTACACGTCGCGCGGCTCGTCGTGCGCGGCGACCTCGTCGCCGGAAGTCAGGATGGCCACCTCCACCAGGCGGCAGACCTCGGCCTCCGCCACGCCCTGCGATGCCAGCGCGGCAATATGGCCGGCATGCAGCAGGGTCCCGGCCGACAGCAGCAGGTCGCCGCGGCGGGCGTCCTCGCCCTGGCGGCGGATGTGCTGGCCCGCCAGCGGCGCCCGCGCGCACACCACACCCTGGTAGCTCTCCTCGGCATCCTCCAGCGCAACCACGGCATCGGCGCCGGGCGGAATCACGCCGCCGGTGTAGATGCGGATGGCATGGCCGGGCAGCAGCGGCTGCGGCCGGGTGCCGGCATAGACCACCTGCTGCAGCGGCAGGCAGGCGCCCGCGCGGCAGTCCACGCAGCGCACCGCGTAGCCATCCATGGCGCTGCGGTCCGCCGCCGGTGTATCGATCACCGCGGCCACATCGCGGGCCAGCACGCGGCCGGTCAGCAGACCCAGCCACACGGTCTCGGTCTCGCGCACCGGCTGCGCGCACATGGCGAAGACCGCCTGGGCTTCGTCGAAGTTCAGCATGCCGCGCCTTCCAGGGCCGCACCGGTGTAGTCGACATAGCCGTCCTGCCGGCAGAAGCTGAGCAGGCGCAGACCGGCCTGCTCGGCGATGCGGATGGCGAGCGCGGTCGGCGCCGAGATCGTCGCCAGCATCTGGATGTTCATGCGCGCCACCTTGCGCACCAGTTCATAGCTGGCGCGGCTGGACAGCAGCACGAAGCCGTCCTGCATGTCGACGCGCTGCATCGCCAGGTGGCCGATCAGCTTGTCCAGGCCATTGTGGCGGCCCACGTCCTCGAAGACATGGAGGATCTCGCCATCCGCATTGCACCAGGCCGCGGCATGGACCCCGCCGGTGGCCTGCATCAGCCGCTGGCGCGACGGCAGCGCCGCGACCGCGCGCTCGATCATGCCGCGCGACGGCACCAGCGGGGTGGCCGGTTCCGGCATGCGCGCGGGCTCCAGGTCCAGCAGCGCGATGCTTTCGATGCCACAGACGCCGCAGCCGGTGCGCCCGGCCAGCGCGCGCCGGCGGGTGCGCATGGTGGCGAAGGCGTGCTCGCTGATCTCCATCTGCACCTCGGCGGCATGCGCATGCACGCGCACCTCGAGATCGTGGATTTCCGCGTTGTGGCCGACGATGCCCTCGGTCAGCGAGAAGCCGACCGCAAAGGCCTCCAGGTCCAGCGGCGTGGCCATCATCACGGCGTGCGAGATACCGTTGTACACCAGCGCCACCGGCAGCTCTTCGGCCACGTTGTCCGTGGCCGGCTGCGCCACGCAGCGCTTGTGCCGCACGATGCCGCGCGCTTCAAAGCCTGTGTGTTCAACCAGTTCGGTGCATGCCATGGGGGTCTCTCGTAGAAGATGAATTCAGCGCGGACTCGCGCAAAGTCGGGGGGGCGCCCTTTACCGCTGGCGGGAGAGCGGCCCCTTCAGCAGTGGCCGGATCAGCGTGGCGCCGCTGCCGGCTGCCG
The DNA here is from genome assembly GCF_050271075.1 of Cupriavidus sp. H39. Classification (NCBI taxonomy): domain Bacteria; kingdom Pseudomonadati; phylum Pseudomonadota; class Betaproteobacteria; order Burkholderiales; family Burkholderiaceae; genus Cupriavidus; species Cupriavidus sp. H39. Next base: position 1,370,573 of record NZ_CP189846.1, on the reverse strand, counting down.
CACGGAAGGCGTCAGCAACACCGGCACCGACTTCGACGTGGGCGTGCCGCAGCCATCGCCCGTGCTCTCCAGCGGCACCAGCGGGTTGGTCTCGGGGTAGTACGCACCGAGGCAGCCAGGCGGGATGTCGTATTCGACCAGCACGAAGTCCTCGACCCGGCGCTGCACGCCGTCGTCCCAGACGCTGGTGATGTCCACGTGCTGCCCCGCCTTCAGGCCAAGGCGCGCCAGGTCCGCGGCGTTGATAAAGACCACCCGGCGCAGGCCGAACACGCCGCGGTAGCGGTCGTCCAGGCCATAGATCGTGGTGTTGTACTGGTCATGCGAGCGCGTGGTCATCATCACCATCAGCTTGTCGCCATACTGCTGGCGCGCCCGGTTGATGGGGGTGTCCTTGTCGATGCGGTTGACGAGGAACTGCGCCTTGCCCGACGGCGTGTGCCAGACCCGGTTGCATGCCGGCGGCGTCAGGTGGAAGCCGCCCGGCACCGCCACGCGCTCGTTGTAGCTATCGAAGCCGTCGATGACCTGTTCGATGGCATCGCGGATGCGGGCATAGTCCTGCGCGTACCAGAGCCAGTCGATCTTCTGCGAGCCGAGCGTGGCGGCCGCCATGCGTGCGACGATGGCAATCTCCGACAACAGGTGCGGCGATGCCGGGGCGTTCATGCCAAACGAGATATGGACCATGCAGACCGAGTCCTCGACCGTCACGCCCTGCGCCACGCCGTCCTGCTGGTCGATCTCGGTGCGGCCCAGCGTCGGCAGGATCAGCGATGCCTTGCCGTGCACCAGGTGGCTGCGGTTGAGCTTGGTGGCAATATTCACGGTCAGGTCGCACTGGCGCAGCGCCTCGAAGGTGCGGGGCGTATCCGGGGTGGCGGTGGAGAAGTTGCCGCCCAGCCCGACAAAGACCTTGACCTTGCCCGCGAGCATCGCCGAGATGGTGTGCACCACGTCATAGCCATGCTGGCGCGGCGGCTCGAAGCCGAAGGCGGCCTGCAGCCGGTCGAGGAACTCCGGCTCGGGCTGCTCTTCGATGCCTACCGTGCGGTCGCCCTGGACGTTGGAATGGCCGCGCACCGGCAGCAGCCCGGCACCCGGGCGGCCGATATTGCCGCGCATCATCATCAGGTTGGACAGGATCTGCACCGTCGGCACGGAATGCTTGTGCTGCGTCAGCCCCATGCCCCAGCAGGCGATCACGCGCTTGCCGCGCGCGTAGACCTGCGTCAGCGCGTCGATGTCCCCTTGCGACACGCCCGACTCGGCAATGATGTCGGCCCAGCTTTCGGTGCGCAGGTCATCCACAAAGTCGCTGAAGCCGATGGTGTGCTCGCGCACGAAATCCACGTCGATCAGCCGCTCGCGGCCATGACGGATAGCCTCCTCGTCCAGTTCGACCAGGCGCTTGGCGATGCCCTTGATCAGCGCAAAGTCGCCGCCCAGCCGCGGCTGCACGAACATCGACGCGATTTTGGTGCTGGCGCCGGTCAGCATCTCCACCGGGTGCTGCGGGCTGGTGAAGCGCTCCACCCCCCGTTCGCGCAGCGGATTGATCGACACAATGGTGGCGCCGCGCCGCGCGCACTCGCGCAGCTCGCCCAGCATGCGCGGATGGTTGGTGGCCGCGTTGTGGCCGAACAGCAGGATGGTGTCGGCATGCTCGAAGTCATCCAGCACCACGGTCGCCTTGCCCACGCCGATGGTCTGCGGCAGGCCCCGGCTGGTAGCCTCGTGGCACATGTTGGAGCAGTCAGGGAAGTTGTTGGTGCCGTAGGCGCGCACGAACAGCTGGTAGAGGAACGCGGCCTCGTTGCTGGCGCGGCCCGAGGTATAGAACGCGGCCTGGTTCGGGTCCGGCAGCGCGCGCAGGTGGCGCGCGATCAGCGCGAAGGCCTCGTCCCAGGCAATCGCACGGTACTTGTCGGTCGGCGCATCGTAGACCATCGGGTGCGTCAGGCGCCCGTGCTGCTCCAGTTCATAGTCCGTCTGCGCCATCAGGGACGTCACCGTGTGCTGGGCAAAGAACTCAGGGGTCACGCGCAGGCTGGTGGACTCGGCTGCCACGGCCTTGACGCCGTTCTCGCAGAATTCAAAGGTGGAGGCATGCTGCCGGTCCGGCCAGGCACAGCCGGGGCAGTCAAAGCCATCGGCCTGGTTCTGCTTGAACAGCATCTTGTACTTGCCGCCGGCCACCTTTTCCTTGATCAGGTTGATGGCAACGTACTTCAGCGCACCCCAGCCGGCGGCGGGGTGGGTGTAGGGGGCGATATGGCCTGCTTCAGGTTTGGGGGTGCTCATTGGCGTGGTGTCCTGTAACGACGGGCGCGGCCCGGCCGGTCCTGTATTGCGGAGCCAGGACGGCCGGATCGTTGCGGTGACACCAGAGTAGATTTCCGGCGGGCTGGCCGGTGTGTACAAATCGGGGGGCGGAAAGGGAGCACAGTGTTCGCGAGGGAATACCGGCTCCGAAGCGCTGCCTGCGCGAGGCCGAGTTGACTCCGCGACTCATGACTGGAAGGCTGCCCTGCGAACTGGAGCGCTTTGCCGCCAAGCTAATGCCCGACGACCACGTGGTAGTCGAGGCGACCGGCAACACGATCGCCATCGCCAGCCTGGAACGTGGACAGTCAGGCCGCGCGCAGCGCCAGCGCGTAGTACGAGGCGCCGTCCTCGCTGCGGTTCAGCGTGGCGCGCACCGTCACCGCCAGCCCGCTGCCGTCCTCGCGTTGCAGCTCGGTGTGGAACTCGCCTTTCGGCCGGGCGCGCGTCATCTTGCGCAGGCGCGCCCTGGCGTCGGCGAGCCGTCCGGCCAAGCCGTCGCCCAGCAGGGCATCGGCATCGCAGCCGGCCATCGCCGCCAGCGCCGCGTTGACGGACTCGCAGCGCAACGAAGCGTCCAGCAGGGCCATGCCTTCCGACGTCAGTTCGAACACCGCCTGGAACCGCGCCTGCTGGTCGCGCAGCGACTGCTCCGCGAGCTTGCGCGCGGTATTGTCCATGCTGATGCCGACGATCTTGACGATGCGCCCGTCCAGTTCCCGCACCGGCGTGGCGCGGGACGAAATCCAGCGGATGCTGCCGTCCGGCTGGTACAGGCGGAAGTCGAATTCGTGCGCATGGCCGGTGCGCAGCGATTCCTCGTAGGCGGCGTTCATCATGGGCACATCATCGGCATGCACATGCTTCCAGAAGCTTTCGTTGCTGACGATGCGCCAGCCGTACACGGCCTCGACGTTGGACGAGTAGGTCACGCCGTCCGTGATCAGGTTCCATTCCCACGTGACGATGCGCGCGCCTTCCTGCGCCAGCTTCATGCGCGCCTCGCTCTCCATGATCTCGGCGGTGTAGCGGCGGCGCATGTCGGTCATGGGGATTTCCACCGCGCTCGATGTTTCCGCCTCCTGCCGCGCCTGCTCGCCATAGCGCAGCCAGATCCAGTTGACGCCGAGGAACGCCGCCAGCTTGCGCAGCTTCTCGTAGTCGATCTCGCCGCCCCGGGTCCATTTGTGGACGGCCGGGCGCGACACCTCGAGCGCGTTGGCCACCGCCTGCAGCGTGAGTTTCTTGTGTTCGAGCAGTTCCTTGAGGCGGAACGCGAAGCTGTTTTCTGTCATGTGCTGGATTCCCCGGTGGCATCCCCGAGATGCCGCATGAAAAACTCGACGCAGGCGCGCAGCCGTGCGGAGCCGGAAAGGCGCGAAGGATACACCGCCCAGATATCCGCGTCCTGGCGGTAGTCGGGCAACACCTGCACCAGGCGGCCGGCCTTGAGGTCAGGCTCGACATCCCACCTCGAGCGCAACATCACCCCATGTCCGGCCAGCGCCCAGCCCGTGACGATCTCGCCGTGGTTGGACGACAGGCGCCCGCCGACCTTGACGTTGCGGTCGCCCTCCGGCCCGGTCATGCGCCACACGCCGAAGGGATGGTCGCGCTCCTTGGTCACGAGGCAGTCGTGCTCCGCCAGCGCATCCAGCGTCTGCGGCATGCCGCGCGCCGCGAGATACGATGGCGCCGCGCACAGCACCCGCCAGTTACGTGCCAGCCGGCGGGCGATCAGGTGCGGGGCGATGTCGTTGCCGATGCGGATGTCGAGGTCGATCCCCTCGGCCGCAAGATCGACCAGCTTGTCGAACACGTCGAAGCGTATTTCCAGGCCGGGGTACTGTTCGCACAGCGCCGAGACCAGCGGCGCGACACGCCGCCTGCCGAAGCCCACGCTGCTGCCGATCCGCACCAGCCCGCGCGGCGCGCCGCCGCCAGCCGAGACGTCGTCCATCAACTGGCCGATCTCGTCGAGCATGTGGCGCGCCCAGCGGCACACGCGGTCGCCGTTTTCCGTCAGCGACACCTGGCGCGTGCTCCGGTGCAGCAGTTGCGCGCCCATCGCCTGCTCCAGCGCCTTGACGCGCTTGCTGACATAGGCCGGCGAGCTGCCCAGTTCCTCGGCGGCGGCGACGAAGCTGGCGCGCTGGGCAACCAGGCAGAACACCCGCAGGTCTTCCAGTGGCGGCAGATTATTCACGATTCGTGTTTCCTGTTTCCACGTTTGCGCGGATGATCCGCGCCGGTTTTCGCGGCATCCTCGATCGCGTCCTGACCACCAGACACGAGCGAGACACGCCATGACCAAACCATTTCGCATCGCCGCCATCGCCGGCGACGGCATCGGCAACGAGGTCCTTCCCGAAGGGCTGCGCGTCGTCGAAGCCGCCGCGCGCAAGTTCAACCTGCCCATTGAAGTGCGCCACTTCGAATGGGCCAACTGCGACTACTATCTCCACCACGGCAAGATGATGCCGGACGACTGGAAAGCGCAGCTTGACGGCTTCGACGCCATCTACTTCGGCGCCGTGGGCTGGCCCGACAAGGTGCCCGACCACATCTCCCTGTGGGGCTCGCTGCTCAGGTTCCGCCGCGAGTTCGACCAGTACGTCAACCTGCGCCCGGTGCGCCTGCTGCCTGGCGTGCCTTGCCCGCTGGCCGGCAAGAAGCCCGGCGACATCGACTTCTACGTGGTCCGCGAGAACACCGAGGGCGAGTACAGCCCAGTCGGCGGCCGCATGTACGAGGGTACCGCGCGCGAGATCGTGATGCAGCAGTCGATCTTCAGCCGCCACGGCACCGACCGCATCCTGAAGTACGCCTTCGAACTGGCGCAAGCGCGTCCCCGCAAGACGCTGACCTCGGCCACCAAGTCCAACGGCATCGCCGTCAGCATGCCCTGGTGGGACGAGCGCACCGCCGCCATGGCAGCGCAGTACCCCGAGGTCAAATGGGACAGCCAGCATATCGACATCCTCTGCGCCCGTTTCGTGCTGCAGCCGGAGCGCTTTGACGTGGTGGTCGCTTCCAACCTGTTCGGCGACCTGCTCTCCGACCTGGGCCCGGCCTGCACCGGCACCATCGGCCTGGCGGGCTCGGCCAACCTTAACCCGGAGCGCAAGTTCCCGTCGCTGTTCGAGCCGGTGCACGGCTCGGCGCCGGACATCTACGGCAAGCAGATCGCCAATCCCATCGGCATGATCTGGTCGGGCGCGATGATGCTCGATTTCCTCGGGGGCTCCGCCGGAAAGCAAGCGCATGACGCCATCCTCGCCGCCATCGAAACCGTGCTGCGCGAAGGCCCGCTGACACCGGATGCCGGCGGCAAGGCCGGCACCAGCGACGTCGGCCGGGCCATCGCCGACGCCGTCTGACACCGGATGCGCGGGAGCACGTGACGCAGGATTCGCGCGCCACGCCTTCCGCCTCCGGCGCGAAAAGGCCCATCGGGCACACCCACGGTTTTTTTCAGCGCGGAGCTTGTGCATCCCCGGAATTTTGCATTAGAGTTTCGTAAACCAATAGTTACTGTAAACCATTGGTTTACGTAAAGCAAGATAAGAACGCGGACCGCACCGCGCCGGGTAGACAAGTTCCATCACAAAGCACCATGCGCCAAGACGCATCGGAGGAGATCCACTTGAAAACGTCCACGCCCCACCGCGACGGATTCCTGACCGTCTGCACGCTCACCGCCGTGCTGGTCACCGTCATCGCCATGGTCCGCTGGCCCGCCGCAGCGGCCGCGACTGCCACCCAACTTTTCGAATGGTCCACGCGCTCCTTCGGGTCGCTGGTCCAGATCTTCGTCTTCGGCTGCGTCATCGCGTGCCTGGCGCTGGCCTTCAGCAAGTACGGCAACGTGCGCCTCGGCGAAGGCAAGCCCGAGTACTCCACGTTGTCGTGGGTCTTCATGTTCATCTGCGCCGGCATGGGGTCGTCGACCATGTACTGGGGCGTGATGGAGTGGGTCTACTACTACCAGTCGCCCGGCCTGAACGTGCCCACCGGCACGCGTGAAGCGCTCGAATACTCCATCAGCTACTCGTTCTTCCACTGGGGCCTGAGCGCCTGGGCGGTGTACGCCCTGCCCTCGCTGGCGATGGCGTACCACTTCCACGTGCGCAAGAACAAGGGGCTGAACCTGGCGTCCATCATCGAAGCCATTACGGGCTTCCGCGCCACCGGGCCAGTGGGCCGGCTGGTGGACCTGATCTTCCTGCTGACGATGTTTGGGGCGCTGACTGTTTCCATCGCGCTGACCGCGTCGACCTTCACGCGCGGCCTGTCCGGCCTGTTCGGCGTGCCGGATACGTTCGTCACGCAGTTGATCGTCATCGTCGGCGTGTCGGTGCTGTTCTCCGCGAGTGCCTACATTGGTATCAACGGCGGCATGCAGCGCCTGAGCCATATGGTCTGCTGGGGCGCGCTGCTGCTGGCCGCGGTCGTGTTCGCCATCGGACCGACCCTGTTCGCCGGCAACAACATCGTCAACGGCCTGGGCCTGATGTTGCAGAACTACGTCCACATGAGCCTGTTCACCGATCCCACCGGCGACGGCGCCTTCAGCCGCGGCTGGACGGTGTTCTACTGGCTGTGGTGGGTGTCGTACTCCCCGGGCGTGGCGATGTTCGTGGCGCGCGTGTCCAAGGGGCGCAAGATCAAGGAAGTCATCTACGCCCTGCTGCTGGGCGGCAGCATCGGATGCTGGTTCTTCTTCGGCGCGCTGGAAAGCTACAGCATGCACCAGTTCATGTCAGGCGCCATCGACGTGCCGCGCATCCTGAAGGAGCACGGCGGCGAGACGGCAGTGGAAATGCTGCTGAGCGCGCTGCCTGCCGGCAAGGTGTTCCTGGCGGTGTACCTGGTGATCATGATCGTCTTCCTCGCCGCCCACGTCGACGCCGTGGCCTACGCCGTGGCCGCCACCACCACCCGCAACCTTGAGGAAGGACAGGACCCGTCGCCGACCAGCCGCGTGTTCTGGTGCGTGATGCTGACGCTGGTGCCGCTGGCGATGCTGTTCGTCAAGGCGTCGCTGGAGACCATGAAGACAGCCGTCGTGCTGACCGCCATCCCGTTCCTGGTCATCCTCGGCGTCAAGCTGTTTGGTCTGTTCCGCTGGCTGCTGCAGGACTACGCCGACACGCCGGCACACCTGATCGAAGCGGCCCAGCCTGAAGGCGAACACCGCGCCGTGACCACCGACCGCGAAGCCGCCGTCGCCAACGTTTGATGGATTGATGGACAGGGCGGCGCCCCGTCGCCGCCCCTTCCGACACTCGCCAACACATTGCCCGCCCCCGGGCTTTTTCTTCCGTCTTGTTGTTAAACAATATTTAACGCTTAACTACAAATTAACCAAAGGAAAGAGAATCATGGAGAAGACCTTGGACAATGCCGCCGTCAAGCTGCCAGCCAACTTCAACGCCGACGACGAAAACGCCTGGACCCTGCCCGCCTCGTACTACACGAAAGAAGCCGTCTTCGAGTACGAGAAGGAAAAGATCTTCGCCAACAGCTGGATCTGCGTGGCCCACCGCAGTGAACTGGCCGAGTCGAACGACTACGTGACCCGCGAGATCATCGGCGAAAGCATCGTCGTACTGCGTGACCGGGAAGGCGTGCTGCGCGCCTTCTACAACGTCTGCCCGCACCGTGGCCATCAACTGCTGCAAGGCAGTGGCCGCGCGAAGAATGTCATCACCTGCCCGTACCACGCCTGGACCTTCAAGCTCGACGGCGAACTGGCGCTGGCCCGCAACTGCGACAACGTGCCGAACTTCGACAAGGACAAGTCCAGCCTCGTGCCGGTGAAGGTCGAGGAGTACGCCGGCTTCGTCTTTATCAACATGAATCCGGACGCCGGCACCGTCGAGGAACAGCTGCCCGGCCTGGAAGCCCGCATGCGCGCCGCCTGCCCGGTGATCGACGAGCTCCACCTCGGCGCCCGCTTCGTCACCGAGACGCCGGCCAACTGGAAGTCCATCGTCGACAACTACATGGAGTGCTACCACTGCGGCCCGGCGCACCCTGGCTTCTCGGACTCGGTGCAGGTCGATCGCTACACCCACACGCTGCACGACAACTGGTCGCTGCAGTTCGGCCACGCCAAGTCGTCGGAGAGGTCTTTCAAGCTGGATGAGTCGGTCAAGGACCCCAGCTTCAGCGGCTTCTGGGCCTGGCCTTGCACGATGTTCAACGTGCCGCCGGGCGCCAACTTCATGACGGTGATCTACGAGTTCCCGGCCAGCGCCGAAGTCACCCTCCAGCACTACGACATCTACTTCCTGAACAAGGAACTGACCGAGGATCAGCAGAAGCTGGTCGAGTGGTATCGCGACGTGTTCCGCCCCGAAGACCTGCGCCTGGTGGAAAGCGTGCAGAAGGGGCTGAAGTCGCGCGGCTATCGCGGCCAGGGCCGAATCATGGTCGACCGCCAGCGCAGCGGCATCAGTGAGCACGGCATCGTGCATTTCCACCGCAAGGTGGCGAAGGAATACGAAGGCGCATGAGCGCCGCTACTCCCCCTATCCCATGCATGGGAGGGGGAATCAACACCGAAACGGAGACCAGACAAATGCAACTGAAGGACAACACCCTCTTTCGCCAGCAGGCACTGATCGGCGCCGAGTGGACCGACGCGCCCGACGCCGCCACCGTAGCCGTGTCCGACCCCGCCACCGGCGAGCGGGTTGGCACCGTGCCGCTGATGCGCGAGGCCGGCGCCGTGGCCGCCATCGAGGCCGCCAATGCCGCCCTGCCCGCCTGGAAAGCCCGCACCGCCAAGGAACGCGCCACACTGCTGCGCAAGTGGTTCGATCTCATCATCGAGAACGAGGACGACCTCGCCGCCATCATGACCCGCGAGCAGGGCAAGCCGCTCGCCGAAGCGCGCGGCGAGATCCGCTACGCGGCCTCTTTCATCGAGTGGTTCGGCGAGGAAGCCAAGCGCCTCTACGGCGACGTGATCCCCTCCCCGGCCGCCCACAAGCGCCTGGTGGTGGTGCGCGAGCCGATCGGCGTCTGCGCCGCGATCACGCCGTGGAACTTCCCGGCGGCGATGATCGCCCGCAAGGCCGCGCCCGCGCTGGCCGCTGGCTGCACGATGGTGGTCAAGCCCGCCAACGAGACACCGTTCAGCGCGCTGGCGCTGGCCGAACTGGCGCTGCGCGCCGGCATCCCGGCGGGCGTGCTGAACATCGTCACCGGCGACGCCGCCGCCATCGGCAGCCAGTTCACCGGTCATCCGCTGGTGCGCAAGCTGTCGTTCACCGGCTCTACGCCGGTCGGGCGCCTGCTGATGCAGCAGTGCGCCGGCACGATCAAGAAGGTATCGCTGGAACTGGGCGGCAATGCGCCGTTCATCGTGTTCGAGGACGCGGACATCGACGCGGCGGTCGAGGGCGCGATCCAGGCCAAGTACCGCAACGCCGGCCAGACCTGCGTCTGCGTCAACCGCCTCTATATCCACGACGCCGTGTACGACCAGTTTGTCGAGCGCTACGTGAAGAAGGTGGCCGGACTGCGCGTGGGCAACGGCTTCACGGCCGGCAGCGAGATCGGCCCCCTTATCACCGAGAAGGCCGTCGCCAAGGTCGGCGAGCTGGTCGCGGATGCCGTCAGCAAGGGCGCGCGCATCGCCATCGGCGGCGGCGTGCATGAGGCCGGCGCGCAGTTCTTCGCGCCGACGGTGCTGGCCGACGTCGCCCCCGGCATGCGCGTGCTGGACGAGGAAATCTTCGGCCCGGTCTCGCCGATCGTCCGCTTCAGCTCCGAAGCCGACGTCGTGCGCATGGCCAACGACACCATCTACGGCCTGGCCGCCTATTTCTTCAGCCGCGACATCGGCCGCGTCTGGCGCGTGGCCGAACAGCTCGAGTACGGCATCGTTGGCATCAACACGGGCCTGTTCTCGAACGAAGTGGCGCCGTTCGGCGGCGTGAAGCAATCGGGCCTCGGCCGCGAGGGCTCGAAGTACGGCATCGAGGACTACCTCGAAATGAAATACCTCTGCATGGCGCTGTAACGCGCTGGCAGCCACCCGGAAGACAGCAGCATGGGCAATACCTACCAGACCCTCCAGGTGCGGGTCGCGCGCATCGAGCACGTGACCCCGCTGATCAAGCGCTTCACCATCGAAGCGATGGACGGCAGCGACCTGCCGGCCTTCACCGGCGGCAGCCACGTCATCGTGCAGATGCGCGACGGCGAGCGCCAGTACAGCAACGCCTATTCGCTGATGAGTTCGCCCGATGCGCTCGGCAGCTACCAGATCGGCGTGCGGCGCGAGGAGAAGTCGAAAGGCGGCTCCGCGTTCCTGCACGACAGGGTGGCCGAGGGCGACGCGCTCACCATCACCACGCCGAACAACCTGTTCGCGCTGGACGATGGCGCGCGGCACCACGTGCTGATCGCGGGCGGCATCGGCATCACGCCGTTCATGTCGCAGATGCATGAGCTGCGCAAGCGCGGCGCCTCGCACGAGCTGCACTACGCCTTCCGCGCGGACGAGCACGGCGCGTTCCGCGACGAACTGGCGGCGCTCGCGCAAGCGTCTTCCGGGAGCCAGGTCAGCTTCTATGTCGACAGCAAGGGCCAGAAGCTTGACCTGGCCCGCCTGCTGGGCGACATGCAGGCCGGCGCGCATGTCTATGTCTGCGGCCCGGCGCCGCTGATCGACGCCGTGCGCACGGCCGCGCAGGCGGTCGGACTGGACCCGTCGCGCATGCACTGGGAACAGTTCGCCGCGCCGGAACAGGCGGGCGACGCCTTCACCGTGGTGCTGGCGAAATCCGGCAAGACCGTGGAAGTGGCTGCCGGCGAGTCGATCCTGAAGGCCATCGAGCGCGACAGCACCGTGCCGGTCGAGTGCCTGTGCCGCGAAGGCGTGTGCGGCACCTGCGAGACCCGCATCCTCGAAGGCGAAGCCATCCACTTCGACCAGTACCTGAGCGACAAGGAGAAGGCGGCGCAGAAGACCATGATGATCTGCGTATCGCGGGCCAGGAGCGGCAAGCTCGTGCTCGACCTGTAAGTCACAAGAAAGGCCGGCGCACCGGACGCCGGCCGCCCTTCCTCCCGAGGAGACAACATGAACAAACCAGCCAGCCTCTGGCTGCTGGCGGGCGCGCTGCTGCCTGCCACCTTGCCTTGCGCATCGCATGCGCAGTCGAACGTGACGCTCTATGGCGTGGTCAGCACCGCCGTGCGCTACACCTCAAACCTCGACGGCCGCCATCACGAACTGGCCGAACTCGTTTCCAGCGGCATCGGCGGCAGCCGCTGGGGCCTGAAAGGCAACGAGGATCTGGGCGGCGGCAACAAGGCCGTCTTCCTGCTTGAGAACGGCTTTGGCACCGACGACGGCAAGACCGCCTACAACGCATTGTTCGGCCGCCAGGCCTATGTCGGCCTCTCCGGCGCCTGGGGCGCCCTGACCTTCGGCCGCCAGTACAACGCCCTGAACAACATCGCCTGGGCCTTTGACCCCCTTGACCAGAGTTGGGGCAACTTCTGGTCCGACCCGCTCTATACGGGCGGCGATATCTTCTTCCAGGGCTACCGAGTCAACAACAGCGTGGTCTACAAGAAGACGATCGGCCCGGTCAGTGTCCAGCTCGACTATGGCTTCGGCGAGCGCCCCGGCAGCACAGCGCGCGGGGCAACGTTCGGCGGCGGCGTCATGTACCAGCAGGGGCCGCTGGCCATCGGCGTGGCCTATGACCAGCAACGCCCGGGCACCGGCGACAACACGCTGCACAACTACTCGGTCGGCGCATCGTACGTGCTCGGCAACGCCACCGCCTACGTCGGCTATATGGGCCGCCGCGAGCGCAACCCGGAGGCCCGCTTCGGCATCGCCTTCGTCGGCATCGGCTACCAGGCCACGCCGGCCCTCCACCTTTCGGGCGCGTACTACCGCTACCACCAGAGCGGCAACGTCACCACGCAGTTCCAGGCCACGCCCATCGCGCTCGGCAGCGGCAATGCCGACGCGGTATCGGCCGTGGCCGACTACGCCCTGTCGAAGCGCACCAGCCTGTTCCTCGAGGCCGACGCCACCTTCGCGCGCGGCGGCACGGTCGGGCGGGAGACGGAGTACTGGGGTGGGACGCCGGTGACGGATCTGCGCAGTACGACCCGCGTGGGCGTGATGGCCGGGATTCGCCACAGCTTCTGAGCCTCGCGCAGCGCGGCTTGCGCAACGCAGGGTGCATGTTCCTTTGCGTCCTTAGTCGAGAAGTTGCACAGCAGGTTCGGTCGACGCGAGGGCTGGCGCGCTGGACACGACCTGCACGCGCCCGCTCAGGTAGATGCCCACCGCCGCCACCAGCGCCGGTACCGCCAGCAGCAAGTAAAGCGACGCGTTGCTCCAGCCGGCCGACAGCAGCAATGCGCCACCCAGCGAGCCCGCGATGGCACCGACGCGCCCGATGCCAAGCGCCCATGCCACGCCGGTGGCACGGCTCATGGTCGGATAGAACGCCGACGCGAGCACATTGGCGCAGACCTGCGAGCCGCTGACACAGAAGCCCGTGACAAAGATCGCCGCGGCCATGGCCTGCGGCGCACTCACGGAAGCGAGGCACGCCACCGAGATCGCGCCAAGCGTGTAGGCGCCGGCCACCACCGTGTACGGATTGAACCGGTCCAGCAGCATGCCCAGCACGATGGCGCCGAGGACGCCACCGCCCTGCAGCAGGCCTGCCAGCATCGACGCTTCCTTCAGCGAGAGGCCGCTGCGCTGGACCAGGATCGGCAGCCAGTTGATCATCAGGTACAGCAACAGCAGGCTGCAGAAGAATGCCAGCCACAGCCACAACGTACCCATCCGATAACGCTGCGCAAAGAGCTGGCTGACCGGAGAGCCGGGAGCCTCCGGCTCGTCGGTCACGTAATGCATCGCCACGGTGATGCGGCGCGGGTCGATGCGAGCCAGGATGGCGGCGATCCGTGCCTGCGTGCCTTCACGCATGGCGAGATAGCGCACGGATTCGGGCAATGCCAGCGCCAGTACGGGGACCAGCGCCAGCGGCAGCACGCCGCCTAGTGCCAGCACACCGCGCCAGCCGGCATGCTCGATCAGATACGCCGTCACCACGCCACCGAGCGCGGAGCCGAGGGAGAAGCCGCAGAACATGACCGTCAGCAGGGTCCCGCGCCGGCGCGAAGGGCTGAACTCCGCGGTCAGCGTGATGGCATTGGGCATGGCACCGCCAAGGCCCAGCCCGGTCAGGAAGCGCAGCACGATCAGCCACCCGATACCAGGCGCCGCGGCCGAAGCCGCGCTCGCGGCGCCGAACCACAGCACCGACAGGATCAGCACGCGGCGCCTGCCGATGCGGTCCGCCAGCGGGCCACAGAGAAAGGCGCCGGCCATCAGCCCGAGCAGGCCGGCCGAGAACAGCGGTCCCAATGCCACCATGGAGAGCGACCAATCACTGCGGATACGGGGGGCGAGGAAGCCGATGATGGCAATATCGAAGCCATCGAGCGCGACGATCGCGAAGCACAGCAGCATGATGCGCAACTGCAAGGGCGACAGGCGCGCGGCGTCGATGAACTCGCGGACGTTGACGGCGGTGCGCGCGGGCGCGGCAGCCGCGCCGCCGGGGGCGGATGGGGCGGTCATGTTGTCTCCTGGGTTTTGTCTGCGCACAGCCGCTATGCTGCGGCTTGTGCGGGTACTTCGGATTGAGTGCTGCGGTGAGTGAAGTGCTAGGTAGCGGCGCCGGCGGCTTCCACGCGCGCGATGAACTCGGGGTCCCGCTGGCGCAGGTCTTCGTGCGTCACACGGCCGGTGCGCAGCATGTAGTCGTAGGCAAACGCCACCGGGTCGAGATGCATCTTGCAATCGACCGACTCGTACCAGTCCAGGCTGCGGCGGGCCGCATCCTGGAACTTCGCCGAGGCGTCGCGGCGCGAGCTTTCGAACGCCTGGAACGCGGCCGGGACATCATTGCGATGCGCGCAGACCGCATCGCACAGCGCGATGGCATCCTGCATGGCCATGCGGGTGCCGGATCCCAGCGAGAAATGCACGCTGCGCAGCGCGTCGCCGAGCAGCACCACCTTGCCGTGCGACCAGTGCGCGTTCTGCACCACGCTGGCCTGAAACCAGTTCGAACGATTGCCGAGCAGCGCTTGCCCGCCGAGATCGCCGGCAAACACCTGTTCGCAGAATGCGCGGCTCTGTTCCTCGGTCGCGGTATCGAGCCCGGCGCGATGCCAGGTTTCCGGATCGACTTCCACCAGGAACGTAGAGAGCGAGTCGCTGTACTGGTATGCGTGAGCGATGAACACGCCGTACGCGGTTTCGCGGAAGATCAGCGAAACCGGATGGAACAGCTGATGCGTGCCATACCAGGCGAACTTGTTGCGGCGTACGTCGAAGCTCGGCTTGAAATGCCCGGCCAGCCGCGTGCGCACCTCGCTGTTGACGCCGTCGGCCGCGACAATCAGGTCGGCATCAGGCAACGCGGCCGGGTCGCATACGCGGCTGCCGTAGCGAATCTCGACACCGGCGTCGGTACACGCGTCCTGCAGCACGCGCAGCAGGTCGATGCGCGAGGTCCGGGAGAAATGGTTGCCGCGCAGCGGCACCGCCACGCCACGGTGGATCACCTCCATATGATCGCAACGCTGGTGGTGCGCGGTGAATTTCCCGAAGAACGCCGGATCGGCATCCTGCAGGAACGACAGCGCAATGTCGGAGAACACGACACCCCAGCCATAGGTCGCGCCCGCCTGGTTGCGCTCATGCACGACGATATGGTCTTCAGGATGCCGCTGCTTGAGCAGCAGCGAGAAGTACAGGCCGGCGGGGCCGCCTCCGATGACGACGACATTCATGGTAAGCCTCTTACTTGCTGGCTGGCGCCAGGACCGCGCCAGCATTGGGGACGATGGGAGCCAGGTCCAGGTGCTCCAGCATCTGGCGCACCGTGCAGGCGGCGGTGGAGGTGACCGGAACGCCAAGGGCGTCCTGCGCGGCCTGGATGGCCGGCAGCGACGGCATCTGCACGCAGGCGGACAGCACCACGACATCGGCATTGGCGGTGTTCAGGCGCTTGACGTCAGCGAGCAACTGCATGGGATCGCGACGGCCGACTTCGAGGTTGTCGGGAATCTCGAACGACAACGCGTCCAGGACTTCAATGCCCTCGTGCTCGATGTACCGGACGACGGCGCCGGTCAGCGGCTTCATGTACGGTGCCATCAACGCAATGCGGCGCGCGCCCATCGCCTTCAGGCCCGTCACCAGCGCGCCGGCCGAGGTCATGACCGGCGCAGCGCAGTGGTTCTCGCGCGCCACGCGCAGCAGATCCTGCTCGACCTGGCGGTGGTAGCCAGGGCCCATCGCCATGATGGCGACGAGGCACGCGGTGCTCATCACATCCACGCGCGCGTCGGCCAGTTCGGCAGCGCAGCGCAGTCCTTCGCGGTTCATCGCTTCCAGTTCCTCGCGCACCACGCGGTGCATGCGCATGCGGCTCGAATGGAACGTGAAGCGCTCCGGCAGGAACTGCTCCCGTGCGCGCAGCATCGCTGGAATCTCGGTCTCCATCGTCGTGTTGGAGCTGGGCACAATCTGCCCGATACGATAGGTGCGACGGTTCATGCTGGTCAGCCTTGATGGAGTGGGTTGGCGTGCGGGCTGGTCTCGCAGGCACGCTGGTATTGTTCGAGGGCCTCGCGCAGCGCGGCCGGAACGTGGATCGCGTCGCGCGACCCGCGGCGTACGCAGATCGGCGTGAGCCGGCCAATGAACGCCGTTTCGCCGCTTTCACGCATGCGTGCCGTCATCGCCAGCGTGAAGGAGCGGGTGCCGATGGCCTCGACGCTGACGGTGATGTCGAACATCTCGTCCGGCCAGAGCGAACGGCGAAAGTCGAAGGCCAGCGCGCGCGTGGGTGTGCCAAAGCCAAGCGCGTCCTTGGTACGTTGCGGCGGGCCGTCGAACAATGACTCGTAGAACAGCTCTGCCGTGGCAATCACGTACTCGGAGAAAGACGGCGTGTAGACCACGCCGGCGGGGTCGCATTCGCCCCACTTGACGCGCCGGCGCACCGTGAACGGCGCGGCAGCCACTACGGCTTCAGTGCAGGTCATGCCGATTTCCTCCCCGACCCGGCCGCTTCCGCATCGAGCTGCCGTGCGACCATGGCCCGCAATGCCGCCTTGTCGACCTTGCCGACCCGGGTCACCGGGAACTCGGCGACCACCTCGATCCGCTCGGGGCACTTGAACTTCGCCAGTCCCTGGCCCACCAGGAAGCCGGCGAGTTCCGCCACATCGGGCGCTGCGTGGCCGGCGCGCAGGATTACGTAGATGCAACCCCTCTCGCCGTAAAGCGGATCCGGCATTGCCACCAGCTTGGCGTCGGCGACGGCCGGATGCCGGCTGACATACGCCTCCACTTCTTCCGAGCCGATCTTCTCGCCGCCACGGTTCACGTTGTCGCGCAGGCGGCCTTCAAACGCGAAGCAGCGGCGGCCGTCGATCACATGCTCGGTCATGAGGTCGCCGGAGCGCACCAAGCCATCTGCCGTCAGTGCCTGCGCGGTGGCCTCGGGCGCCTTGTAGTAGCCACGCAGGCTGGACGGCCCGCGGAAGCAGAGTTCACCCGGTGTTCCCGGTGCCGCGGCCTCGTCCGTGCCGGGTACCAGCAGGCGGATCTCGTCGTCCGGGCAACCGGAGAAGCCCTGCGTGCGGTGCCGCATCGCGGCCGGGAAGCGCGCGCCGGCACCAAGCAGCAATCCTTCGGTCGTGCCGAACAGGTTGAAGCACGGCACGCCCAGATGCGCTTCCAGCGCGTCGGCCCGCGTCATCGTCCCGAACAGCTCCAGCGACGACAGGTCATGCCGCGCGATGTCCTGGTACGCAATCATCTGCGGCGCCACCGGGCCGATCGACATGCCGTGCGTGACGCGGTGTGCCTCGATCAGCTCCAGCATGCGCGCGATGTCGACCCGCGGCATCAGCACTGCCGTCATGCCGCCGGCCACGACCGGCACCAGCACGTACAGCTGTCCGGCGTTGTGCAGCAGCGGCAGCGACCAGATCAGCCGGCTTTGCGCGCTCTGCCCGAGCTGGCGCATGCAAGCCAGCGCATGGCCGATGTATTCGGCATGGAAGCGCGGAATGATCTTCGGTACGCCAGTCGTGCCACCGGACAACTGGAAGCTGAGCACGTCCTCGCTGCCGATCGGGACACCGGCGAGTACGTCGACCGCCTGCTCATAGGGGATCGCGTCGATCAGTGCATCCATGCCATGTTCGGCAAGCGGGCCCTGGGCGGCGGGGCCGCCGCCACGCGCGACGACCAGGTGCGCGATCGACGCATGGCGCTGCGCCATGCCGCGCGCAAAGCTGGCCAGGTCGAACGCGCTGAAATCGGCCTGCACGAAGTAGGCGCGCGGCGCGGACTGCGCGGAAAGCTGTCCGATCTCGACTTCACGGTACTGCGGCACCGCGCACACCGGCACGACGCCAGCCTTGTAGCAGCCCATCAGCGCGATGACCGTGTCAATCGTGGTGCCCATCTGGAAGATGGCACGGTCTCCTGGCCGAAGGCCAAGCCGGTGCAGTGCGGCGCCAAGGCGTTCGCTGCGCGCGTCGAGTTCGGCAAAGGTGATCAGACGCTCGTCGCTGATGATTGCCGGCTGGTCCGGCGTGCGCCGGGCGGTCTTGCGCAGTGCGCCGCCGAGCGTGTCGTCGACCCATGTTCCGCTTTCGAAATACCGCGCGGCGTCGGCGGGCGGGCAGTACGCGACGCCTTCGATCGGGAAATGAATACCGGTCATGATGGCCTCCGGAACTCAAGCCTGCGCGGCATCGCGCGGCACGATGCGCACGATGTCGCGGTCGAACCGGGCGATCCTGCCGTCGAGGCCGCCTGTAAAGAGCCCATACCAGACTGCTGGCTTGAGTCCAAGGGCTCGGCGCCCGAACTCGACCGGCTCGTCGCAGGCGATCACGGTGTAGTCGCCAAGCTGGCTGAGGCGGCATGCCGGCATGCGCTGCGCGGCTTCCGTCAGCGCGGCGAACTCGGGCACGTTCAGCACAAAGATGCGCAGGGTGGACTGGCTCATGCGTGACACTCCTGCTCCGCGTTCAGGCGGAGGCCAAGGATCTCGGCCTTGCGCACCCAGATATCCTCGATCGACGTCACGCGCGCTTGCATGGCTCGGGCCTCGTCCTCCAGCTCGATGGCAGCGGCCAGCGTCGCGTCGGCGTCGCGCGCATCGAGCGCGGCCAGCGCCCGCAGCTTGCGCGTGATCTCGATGAAGTAGCCGTTCGGGTCGCGGAAGTAGATCGACTCGATCACTTCATGCGCGGTTTCCGCGGACACCACCACGCCGCGCGCTTCGAGACGCGTCTTCCATGCCAGCAGCTCTTCCTGCGTGTCGACCAGCCATGCCGTGTGGGTGGCGTCGAACACGTGGTCGTCCGGACGCGGCGGACGGCGATCGCGGCCGGCGAGCGCTGCGGGCTCCTCACTGCCGAGGTAGTAGAAGAACGCGATGGTGCTGCCCCTGCCGCTGTCGAAGAAGAAGTGCAGGAAATCGGGGTGCGTCGAAGGCCCCCAGCCCCGCGCCGAGATCGTGTGGATCAACGGCAGGCCCAGGATGTCGCGATAGAACGTGACGGTTTCCTTCAGGCGCCAGGTGGGCCGGGCAGTATGGTCGACGCCGTGCAGGCGCAGTGGCGCGGCGGCGTCGGGTCGGGCGGTCCTTGCATACATCGTTGCGTCTCCGGATCGGAATGGGTGGTGCTTGGAATGCGCGTTTCGGGTGTGGGTGTTTCTGGTGCGTGTGCGGTGGGCTATTGCGGGAAGGTCTCTCGCAGCCACGTCTGCAGCAGGCGTGCCGCCGCGTAGCGGCCAGGTTCCTCGCCGCTGGCCAGCGCGCGACCATGGTGGTCGCCGCGCACACGGTGGTGCTGCCTGGTGGCGCTGCCAAGACTGTCGAAGATCTCAGCGATCACGCTCGGGAAGCAGGCCTGGTCCCCCGTGTATTCGATCAGCAGCGTGGGCTGGTGAATGGCCGGCGCGGTGCGCGACAGCGCCGCGTTCGACGAGAGCCCCGACCACGTCGACAGCCAGCTCTCGGGCGAGCACACTCGCGCGAACCCGACTGATCCATAGTTGGACGCAAACGGATCCGCGCCCCACAACGAGCCGTACTTGCGGTCCGACGGGTCCAGCGACAGGTCGAAGCAGCGCAGGTCGGCATCAGTGCGCCATACGGTGAAGAGCTGCGTGTGGGCAGCGCGCCGGCGCACGGCATCGCTGACCGTGGCCGGGTTGCGCTTCACTTCGGCACGCGCGTCCATACGCTCGGCAATCATCGCCCTGGCCATGTGGTCCAGGCGCTGGATGCGTTGTTCCTGCGCGGCACGGTATTGCGCGACGAAACCGGCGCGGTACGTCGACGATTGCGGCGCAGGCGCAAAGCCATTGGCGGCGCAGAAGGCGTCGAGCACCGGATCCACGGACAGCGGATCGGTTTCGTCGGTCACGGACGGGTCGATGCAGGATTGCAGCAGCATGCCCTGCCCCGGATGCGGCGCAACGAAGACCACGCCGTCCACCGCCGGCAGCAATGTCGAGGCCAGTTTGGTGGCGCGGCCGCCGGGCGTGCGGGCCAGGCGCGCCGCGGGCGCCAGGTTGGACTGCTGGACGTACAGCGCGTACAGGCCGCTGCCGCCCGAGTTGCCCAGCAGCACGATGTTGCGGAAACCCGCTTCACGCAGGAAACGCACGCCTGCCGCCACGTCATAGAGCCCGAACTCGTGCTCCAGGCGCTGGTCGTTGCCGACACTGCGCGGCGATTGCGACCACGCCGCGTAACCGGCTTCGACGATGTCGGGAATCAGGTAGTGGCAGGCCATGAACTCGCGCGGATGCATGATGCAGACCACCGTATCGGGCCGGCCCGCGGCGTACAGCGAACCGCCGGTGGCCGCGCCATCCTCGGTGCGCAGCACGACATTGCGCGTGACCGTGCCGGGCGGCACGTCGCGCGGGTTCCAGTCGGTGTTCAGGAAGCCTGCAATCGGTCCGCTCGGGGCGTCCGGGGCGGCGGAAGCGTTGGGGGGCATCTGGGGGCTGGTCATGATCTCACTCCGTTTTTTACAGAATAGTCCATTTTTCGACGTGAGCGTAAATTTTTTCACGACGGCGACGAACCCTTCTTTCTCAGGCGGCGCCTAGCGCACTAGTCAGAGCGCTAAAAGCCGCGCAGGCGGCGCGCGGGGTGGCGCGTTCGCGCCATTTTGTTTATCGTGATGGCTTCTCGACGCCTGCGTCGAAAAACTGAATGGCAGTCCATGGCAAAGACACAGACCAAGAGCGACGCGCTGCGGGACTCGATCCTGGAGGTCGCGACGCGCCTCTTCATCGAACGCGGCTTCGACGGCACCGGGCTCAACGACATCGCGGACGCGGTGGGGCTGAGCCGTCCGGCGCTGTACTACTACTTCAAGAGCAAGGAAGCCATCCTTGAGGAGCTGACCACGGCGGTCACGCGCACCGCGGCGCAGCTGGCCACCGAGGCCATCCCCGAAGCCATGCGCACGCCAGCCGGCATCCTGCGCCATCTGGTAGTACGCCACGCCACGCTGATCCTGTCGCACCCGCTGCAGTTCCGCGTGGTCGAGCGCAACGAAAACAACCTGCCGCTCAAGCAGCGCAAGATGGCCGAGCAAGCGCGCCGCGCAGTGCTCGAGCAGTTCCGGCAGGCGATCGAGTTCGGCATCGACCACGGCACCTTCCGCGTGGTGGACGCGAGGGTCGCGGCTTTTTCCATCATCGGCATGTGCAACTGGACGGCGTGGTGGTTCAATCCGGCCGGCCAGGTTTCGATAGCAGATGTGGCAGCCCAGATTGCGGACATGGCGCTGCGTTCGGTCGAGTTGCCAGCGCACCGCGCGCTGGACAAGCCCGGGCCGGCGGCTATCCTGCAATTGCTGCGGGACGACCTGACGCTGCTGGAACGCAGCCTCGACGCGCGTGGGTCCGGCGGGGCCGCAACTGGCGAATAGTCAGTCCGACTTCGCTCCCTTGATCTCAGGGGCTTTGACTATTCCGCGGCGTCGCCGGGAACACCCCTGGCAATCAAGAACACGAAGCCCGGCGCTTCCTATTCAGCCATCGCTTCATGAATGCATCGGATGAAGTAGGTGGCGGAGTCCGACTGGATGCTGCCATCCCTCGTCATCAAGCAAAGATTGAGGCTGGGCGGATCCTCCGGCAACGCCATCGCCTGCACATCGGCAATCAGGCTGCGCTTCTGCACCGTGATGTGGGACAAAGGCATGACGGCGTCCATGTGGCTCATCAGTGCGTCGATCAATACGCGCGAGGTGCAGCGGGTGACGCGCTTGGGCGGCGGCAAGCCGTGCCGGGCAAACAAGGCTTCCAGATAGCGCGGATAGGCATCGCCCGCATCGGCGTGCAGCCATTCGGCATCCTGCAATTGCGCGCATGACGTGCTCCGCGCGAGCGGGCTGCCACGCCGAATGGCGAACACGCCAGGATAGCTTGCCAGCGCCTTGCTGAGGATGAACGGATCCGACGGCACTTCGGAGAAACCGGCCAGGGCGAAATCGAGATAGCCGGTGCGGAGTCCGTCCAGCAACGCCATCGCATCTTGCTGGAGCAGATCGACTGCCACGTCCGGCCGTGCAAGCCGGAAATTCACGAACGCTTCCGGCAGCACCGTCAGGCCAGCCAGGGGCGATATGCCGATGCGCAGCGAAGACGCCCTCCTGCCTCGGATCACTGCCATTTCGCGCTCGGCGCGCTCAAACTCGTGCACGATGACCCGCGCCCGCTCCAATAGCAGGCGGCCCTCCTCGGTGACGGTGACGCCCCATGAATTCCGGTTGAGCAAGGGCACGCCGATCTCGCTTTCGAGCTCACGCATGGTCTTCGTGATCGCCGGCTGGCTGAGACATAGCGCCCGCGCGGCGGCGTTGATGCTGCCATGTTGCGCAATGGCAGTCAGGGCGTGGAGGTGGTGAAGCTTCATATCGGTGGCCGGACCGGATCCCAAGACCAATCTGCCCAAGCTGCGCTCGCGCGTGGGCATGGTGTTCCAGAACTTCGAGCTGTTCCCGCACCTGTCGATCACCGAAAACCTGACCATCGCGCAGGTGAAGGTGCTGGGCCGCTCCAGGGATGAAGCCATGGCGAAGGGCCTGAAGTACCTGGACCGCGTCGGCCTGAGGAGCCAGGCCGACAAATATCCCGGCCAGCTGTCGGGTGGCCAGCAGCAGCGCGTGGCCATTGCCCGCGCGCTGTCGATGGACCCGATCTGCATGCTGTTCGACGAGCCAACCTCGGCGCTGGACCCCGAGATGGTCAATGAAGTGCTGGACGTGATGGTGCAGCTGGCGCACGAAGGCATGACCATGATGTGCGTAACCCACGAAATGGGCTTCGCGCGCAAGGTCGCCAACCGCGTGATCTTTATGGACCAGGGCAAGATCGTCGAGGACGCCGACAAGGAAGAATTCTTCGGCAATATCGACGCCCGTTCGGAGCGCGCGCGGCAGTTCCTGTCGAAGATCCTGCATCACTGAGCCGACTTCCGGCCATGGAAAAAGGGACGCCTGGGCGTCCCTTTTGCTGGCCATCACTGGCGATTCCCACTGACAGGCGCGGATCGACGCACAGCCGCCAAAGCTAGAACACATAGCGAGCGCCGGCGTTGAACAGCCACCCCTGGATGCCGCCCCGCCCCATCGCATGCTGGTACGAGACCCGGCCATACAGCGACAGCCGCCCGGTCGGCATCCCGTTGACCCCGAGCGACAACTGGTAGGCGTCGCCCAGTTTGCCGGATTCGAACTGCACCTCGCCGACATGCACGTTGGTGCCGCCGGTAAAGGCATGGTACAGATCAAAGCCGAGGTATGGCGTTACGCGGCCCCCGGCAACCGCAACCGGCCGCGTCAGGCGCACGCCGGCGCGGCCCACCAGCTGGTTCTGCGAACCGATGTTGACCTCCAGGTCATCGATGTCGATGTTGTTCCGGAAGCTGACATGCTGCCCGATCAGCTGCAGCTGCGGCTCCAGGTTCAGGCCATATGACATGGCCACCGGGTAGCCCGCTTCGATCGACGCGGCGAACAGGCTGCCGTCCATCGCGCCGGCCTTGCCGCGCGCTTGCGTCGACACGTCGCCATCGAACCATCCGCCGGACAGGATGCCGTCGACGTACCAGCCCTGGTTGCTCTGGTAAGTGCCGTAGCCGCTGATGCGGTAGATGGTTGCGCGTGTGCTGCTCGGCCCGTCGGCGGCGTGCGGCGAAAAGTGGAGCCAGCCGATCGAACCGGCCACGCCGAACCGCCAGAGTCCGGTCTCGTCTTCCTGGCGGAACAGGTTGCCGCCAAGGTGGATGGCCGCGTAATCGCCGCTGGCGTCGTAGCCGTAGCGCTCGAACGGCTGGTTGCTGGTGTAGCGGAAATTGCCGCCGTAGGCGCGGAAGAACATCTCGCCGGGCCCCTGGTCGCGCGCCAGCGCGCGGTCGTCGCGCACTTCGCCGAGGCGGCGGTGCAGGCTGTCGAGGTCAAGCATGCCCGCGTGCAGGAATGCAGCCGGCGCGGTGACATAGGACGCCACCTGCGGCGCCACCGCGGGCCGGGCATCGGGCGGAATCGGCTGGTCCGGGTCGGGCACCACCGGGCCATCGGGCTCGACATAGGCGCTCTGCAAACGGTAGTCCCAGTACGACGACGCATTGCCCACCAGCGACGCATTGGCATCGGCCGCACTGATCGACGAACCGGGGCCATAGGCGTACAGGCGATAGGCATAGGGCGAATTGGCGGCGGTGACATAGCCCCCTTTCAGCGCGAACGCGTCCGGCGTGGAATTGCCGGCCACCTGCACCACCGAAATCCCTTCGCTGGCATTGACCACCCCCGTGGGCGAGGTGATCGCGCCCGGGCTGGTGGCGACCGGCTTGACCTGTACGGTGGTGGTGCCGCTGGCAGCGCCATGGACCAGCAGGCGATCGGTGAACTGCTGCGGCAGGCTGCCGCCCTCGTCAAGGAAGGTATTCAGGGCAACCACGCCGCTGCTGCCGGCATAGTCGCCCCTGACGGTAACGGTGTGGTACGCATTGCCGGGGATCGGACTTGCCCGCAGCGAGCGCCGCCGGCCAAGCGGCAAGCCTGGCGCCGCCTGCACGTCGATCACGCTGCTGTCATTGCCGAGATTCGTCAGCACCGAGCTGGCCGTCACGTTCCAGCGGCTGCCCTGCGAGAGGTTGAGGGTCGACTGGCTGTCGCTGCCGGTAAGCGCGGCGCCGGTCAGCGTCGACGCGCTGGCATTCAGCGTCGCCACCCCCGGCACATTGACCGGCGTGCCAGCGGACGAATCCTGACGGCCCATCACCTGCAGCGCCGCCACGCCTTGAATGGTGGTGCCGCTCGCCGCAATGGTGGCAACCCCGCCCGCGACGCTGATCGCGGCGCCGGCGTCCGACACCACCGAGCTGTTCGCAAGCGTCACGGTTTCAGTCGTTCCCAACGCTTGCCCCAGCGCCGGCACCGGCGGCGCCGACATAACCGGTGCCGGCGCGCCGTCGTCGTTCGGCGGCGCAACCGGAGCCGGTGCCGGTGCGGCCGTGGCCATGGCGCTGGCCGACGCCGCGTCGGCGACGCCCAGCAGATGGATGCCGGCGGCACCGGGCCCGGCGGCATGCAGCGATGCGCCGGCGGCACTGAAGCGGCCACCGGAACTGACCCGGACCGCATGCGCGCCGGCGCCGCCGGTGGTGACGGACACGCCCGCCCCCTGCGCGTTGGGCGCGAGGTCGACCGTGGCATCGTTGATATAGATGCCATGGGCATTGGCGGCGCTACCGGTATCGACGCGGCCACCCGCCAGGCTCAGTGCGGTGCCTTGCCATGCATAGATGCCAATGCCGCCGCCGCTGGTGCCAATATCGAAGTTGCTGCCGGTGTAGGCAGTGGCCCCGCCCTCGAACACGGCCCCGTGCGCGCCGGCCCCGGCGGTGCGCACCACCATGCCATCGATCTGCGCCGATGGCGCGCCGATCAGCCGCAAGCCATAGGCGTTCTGGCCCTGGGTCGCCAGCATGAGGTTGCGCGCGTGCAAAGTGGAGCCGTTGTACGCATAGATGGCGTGGTCGTCCGCCGTGGCTGTGCTGACCGAGACATCGGTCAGATCCAGCGTCGAGGCCGCCGCCTGCACCCCGCGCGTGGCCCCGCTTCCGCTGGTGATTACCGTGCCGGTGGCGCGCAGGGTCGCGCCGTCGCTCAGATAGACACCATAGGCGCCGCCGGACACCGTGCCGCGGGTCAGTTCCACCGTGGAGCCGACGGCAAACAAGCCCACCGCGGCGGCGCTCGATATCGCCGTATCGGTGGCGCGCAGGCTGCCGCCGGCGGAGACGTAGGCCCCGTGGCCATTGGCCAGCGCGCCGCTGAGCGCGCCGCCCGTCATCGTCAGCGACGATCCGGCGCCATTGACCCAGGAGCCGAGGCCGGCGTCGCCCTGCGCGGCGAACCGGCTCTGGCTGGCCACCGCGGTGGCGCCGCCGGCAACATACAGGCCGCGCGCACTGGCGCCGGCGGCGGTTACCGTGGCGGCATTCAGGTTCAGGGTGCCGCTGCTGACGAAGATGCCATGGGCACTGGCACCGGCGGTGGCGATGGTCGCGCCGTCGAGCGTGGTGGCCGTATTGCCATAAAGGTATAGGCCATAGGCGGTGTTGCCCTGGGTGCGGACGGTGCCGCCGGTCACGGACAAGGTCGAGCCGGCGGCCTCGATGCCGTATGCACTTGTGCCCTGCGTGGTGACATCGGTGCCGGCCAGCGTGCCCGTGGCGCCGTTCAGGTAGAGTCCCCGGGCGCCAGCGAGGCTGGTGTTCACGTTGCCGCCAGCGGTTTCGATCCTGGCGCCGTTATAGGCAAAAATACCGTAGGCTCCGGCGCCCTGCACCGTGACATCGGTGTTGGTCAGCTTCACCAGTGCGCCGCTCCAGGCCAGCACGCCATGCCCGTTGCCGGCGGTCTGCAGGGTGGCGTTGCGCACGTCGGCCGACGCGAATCCTCCGTAGGCCCGGATCGCGTTGGCATCCGGGCCATCGGCTGACATCACCATGCCGGCGCCGGTGAAGAGCGAGGGACCGGTCTCGCCCGGGATGTAGATGCCATGCGCGCTCTGGCCATGCCCGCGCACATAGGTCAGGCGCCCCGGATCGCTGCTGCCGACGACGGTCAGCGTTCCGTTGGCCACATACAGGGCGGTGTTGGGCGCGCCTGCCCGATAGTCGGATTCGATGACAATGGCACCCGGGGCAGGACCCAGGTCAGGATTGATGATCGCCGAACCCCGCGATGCCACCGACACCCCGGCGCCACCGAAGCCGAACGGATACGGCGGCTGCGGATAAATCGTGGTGCCGCCTTGGATCACCCCGTCGGTGCCGAAAAACTGGAAGGCCGCATCGAAAGAGCCGGGCCCGTAGGTGCCTGACGGCGTGACGTTGGATTGCGCCGGCACACCGCCGGCGTACACCAGCCCCGCAATCACGGCAGCCAGCGGCGTCAGCCGCAATCGTGTGCCGGCATTCCCATCGCGGGCGGCGCAGCGGCGATTCTGCTCCTTTGACATAGTGCATATCCTTGACGGACGCTACAGTCCCAGAAGCGGCCAGCATCGCAGGCGGGCGCCGGCCAGACCGCAACGTCAGTTCTGGGATGGATGCCGAATGTCGGCAGGCGGCAGCGAAGCGGGGTTCCGCATTCGCCACCTGTAGCATGCACTAAGAACGCCGAAAATCAATTTATTGTTTCTTGCCTGCCATTTAAGTTATTTTTTGCGCCCTGCTCAGAACGAGCGCGGCAGGCCCAGCACGTGCTCGGCAACGAACGAGTAGATCAGGTTGGTCGAGATCGGCGCCACCTGGTACAGGCGCGTCTCGCGGAACTTGCGCTCGACATCGTACTCGCAGGCAAAGCCGAAGCCGCCGTGGAATTGCAGGCAGGCATTGCCGGCCTCCCAGCTGGCCTTGGCGGCCAGGTACTTGGCCATGTTGGCCTGCGCCCCCATGGCCTCGTGCTTGTCGAACAGTTCGCAGGCTTTCCAGCGCATCAGGTTGGCCGCCTCGAGTTCGATGAACGACTCGGCGATGGGGAACTGCACGCCCTGGTTCTGGCCGATGGGGCGGCCGAAGACCTCGCGCTCCTTGACATACTTGGTGACGCGGTCCATGAACCAGTAGCCGTCGCCGATGCACTCGGCGGCGATCAGCGTGCGCTCGGCATTGAGGCCATCGAGGATGTACTTGAAGCCCTTGCCCTCTTCGCCGATCAGGTTCTCCTCGGGAATCTCCAGGTCCTCGAAGAACAGTTCGTTGGTCTCGTGGTTGACCATGTTGGGGATGGGGCGCACCGTCAGGCCCTTCTTCTGCGCCTCGTGCAGGTCGACCATGAAGATCGACATGCCCTCGCTCTTCTTCTTCACGTCAGCCAGCGGCGTGGTGCGCGCCAGCAGGATCATGAAGTCGCTGTGCTGCACGCGGCTGATCCACACTTTCTGGCCGTTGACGACGTAGCGGCCGTCCTTCTTCACCGCCGACGTCTTGATCTTGGTGGTGTCGGTGCCGGTGGTGGGCTCGGTCACGCCCATCGATTGCAGGCGCCATTGGCCCGAGGCGATCTTCGGCAGGTACTTTTCCTTCTGCGCCGTGGACCCATGCCGCAGCAGCGTGCCCATGTTGTACATCTGGCCGTGGCAGGCGCCGGAGTTGCCGCCGCAGCGGTTGATTTCTTCCATGATGACCGAGGCTTCGGTCAGGCCCAGCCCGGAGCCGCCGTATTCCTGCGGGATCAGCGCCGCGAGCCAGCCCGCCTCGGTCAGCGCATTGACAAAGGCCTCCGGATAGGCGCGCTGTTCGTCCACCTTGCGGAAGTACTCGTCGGGAAACTCCGCGCACAGCGCACGGATGGCATCGCGGATTTCGTGAAAATTGTTCGATAGGGTCTGTTCGATCATGGCGCTGCCTTGCGGTCGGTCTGTGTCGGTGGCGATCAGTCTTGGCGATCGGTATGTGGCGGCCGCGGCGGATGGGCGACGCCGCGTGATAGCCGCAATGGTCGCGGCGTTCGGCCGGCGGGACAATCAGCCTTTCCGAAAGCGCGCCTTCCACGCGGCTTAAGTCCGGGCAGGCGGCGCGCTTCCGGCCTTTTCGCAATCGCCAAAGCCGGTCATTGGCATTGTCGAATAGCGCAAACGCGGCTTTGGCGACATGCTTCGGGCTATCCGGCGCATGCCGGCTGACTTCCGGCCGCGTGCCGCCCTAACGTTTCCCCGTGGACATGCACGACCTGGCCTACCGACTGCAAAGCCTGATCCGCCCCGGCGACCACCTCTGGTGGGGACAAGCCACCGCCGAGCCGCTGACGCTGACGCGCGCGCTGGTGGCACACCGCCATGCGATCGCGCGGGGCGGGCGCTTCAGCGTCTTTGTCGGCATCGGCCAGTCGGATACGCTGCAGCCGGAGCAGGCCGACGTCATCGATTTCTTCGGCTATGCCGCCAGCGGGCCGCATCGCCGGCTGGCCAGTGCCGGCGTGCTGGACATCGTGCCGAGCCATTATTCGCACTTGCCGGCGCTGATCCGGCACGGCACGCTGCGCGCCGACGTGGTGCTGGTGCAGGTCTCGCCGCCTGATGAACAAGGCCGCCACAGCCTGGGCCTGGTGCATGAATACCTGCCGGCCGCGCTCGACCGGGCCCGCGTGATCATTGCCGAAGTGAATCCCGAGGTGCCGTGGACCCATGGCAGCTGTTATCTCACCGCGGAGCAGATCGACCTGCAGGTTGATGCGCGCTACGGGCCCATCAGCCTGGAACGCGGCGCTCCCGGCCCGGCCGAACAGGCCATCGCGCGCCACATCGCCGGCTGGGTGGAAGATGGCGCGACCCTGCAGATGGGCATCGGCAACCTGCCCGAGGCCGTGGTGGCCGCGCTGCATGACCGCCGCGACCTGGGGCTGCACAGCGGCGCGGTCGGCGACGGCATCGCCGCGCTGGCTGAGGCCGGTGTGCTGACCAACGCACGCAAAAGCATCGATACCGGCATCGGCATCGGTGGCATCCTGATGGGCAGCGAACGGCTGCGGCGCTGGGCCCATCGCAATCCGCAACTGCATCTGCGCGAGACCGCCTATACCCACCACCCCGAAGTGCTCGCCAGCATCGACAAGCTGACTGCGATCAACTCCGCCATCGAGGTCGACCTGACCGGACAGGTCAATGCCGAAGTGGCCGCCGGCGTCTATGTCGGCGCGGTGGGCGGCGCGGTGGACTTCCTGCGCGGCGCCGCGCGCAGCCGCGGCGGGCTGCCGATCGTGGCGCTGCCGGCCACCGCCAGGGTCGCTAGCCGCATCGTCGCGCAATTGTCCGGCCCGGTCAGCACGCCCCGCGCCGATGCCGGCCTGATCGTCACCGAGCATGGCGTGGCCGACCTGCGCGGCCAGACCCTGTCGCAGCGCGTGCGCCGCATGCTGGACCTCGCTGCCCCCGAACACCGCGCGGTCCTGGAGCGCCAGGCCCATGCGCTGCTGCGCCAGTGCGGCGCGGCCTTCGTCGCCGTCTCTGCCCTTCCCGGGCAGGCGTCGACCGACTAACTTGATGATTTACCCGATCCCGAATTCCAAGGAGACTTCCATGCGCAGAGCTGCAATCGTCACCCCCCTTCGCACCCCCGTCGGCACCTTCGGCGGCAGCCTGCGCCCGGTGCCGGTCGAAGAACTGGCCGCGACCGCCGTGCGCGCCGTGGTGGAACGCAGCGGCATCGATCCCGCGCGCATCGACGACGTGGTCTTTGCCCAGTCCTACGCCAACAGCGAAGTGCCGTGCGTGGGCCGCTGGGCCGCGCTGCAGGCAGGCCTGCCGGTGGAAGTGCCGGGCATGCAGCTGGATCGCCGCTGCGGCGGCGGCCTGCAGGCCATCGTCACCGCATCGATGATGGTGCAGAGCGGCGCCGCCGACGTGGTGATCGCCGGCGGTGTCGAAAGCATGAGCAATATCGAGTACTACACCACCGACATGCGCTGGGGCGCCCGCTCCGGCAACGTGCGCTTCTTCGACCGCCTCGACCGCGGCCGCGAACGCTCGCAGCCGGTGGAGCGCTTCGGCAAGATCTCCGGCATGATCGAGACCGCGGAGAACCTGGCGCGCGACTACGGCATTAGCCGCCACGACGCCGACGCCTTTGCCGTGCGCAGCCACCAGCGCGCCGCCGCGGCCTGGGAGGCCGGGCGCTTCGACGCCGAGATCGTGCCGGTGCAGGTGCCGCAGCGCAAGGGCGAGCCGGTGCCGTTCACGCGCGATGAAGGCTTCCGCCCGCAGACCACGCTCGAGAGCCTGGCCAAGCTGCGCGTGCTGATGCCGAACGGCACCGTCACCGCGGGCAACGCCAGCCAGCAGAACGATGCATCGGCCGCCTGCCTGATCGTGGCCGAGGACAAGCTTGCTGAACTCGGCCTGACGCCGATGGCCTCGCTGGTGGGCTGGGCGGCTGCCGGCTGCGAGCCTTCGCACATGGGCATCGGCCCGGTGCCGGCAGTGAAGAAGCTGCTGGCGCGCCTGAACCTGACGCTGGACCAGATGGACCTGGTCGAGCTGAACGAGGCCTTTGCCTGCCAGGTGCTGGCCGTGCTCAAGGGCTGGGACTGGCAGGACCAGGACGCGATCGAGCAGAAGCTCAACGTGAACGGCTCGGGCATCTCGCTGGGCCACCCGATCGGCGCTACCGGCGTGCGCATCCTGGCCACGCTGCTGCACGAACTGCAGCGCCGCGGCGGCCGCTACGGCCTGGAAACCATGTGCATCGGCGGCGGCCAGGGCATTGCCGCGGTGTTCGAACGCTACTGAGCCCGCTTCGGCGGCGTGCGGCCCGGGCCCCGTTCCTGCCGCACGCCCGCCGGACGGTCCGCCCTTTATATGGATTCCCGCAAGATGCCACCGGACCGCGACCCCCAAGCCAGAATCAGCGATATCCCGCGCCACTGGGCCGAGCACAGCCCTGGCCATGTCGCCGTCTTCGAAGAAGACCGGACCACCACCTACGCGCAGCTGTGGGCCGGCATCGGGGACGCGCAGCGCTATCTGCAGTCGCAGGGCGTGGGCACCGGCGACCGGGTGCTGATCGTGGCCGAGAACTGCCTGGCGGTGATCACGCTGGTGTTTGCGTTGTCGGAGCTGGGCGCTTGGCCGGTGGTCGTCAACGCGCGCTTGTCCGAACGCGAAATCGAGGTGATCCGTGCCCACTGCCAGCCGCGGCTGATGCTGTTCACCCACGCCGCGTCGCCGGATGCGCTGCGCCACGGCGTGCATTACCGGGCCAGGGAAATTGCCCCGCCAGGGCTGGGTCCGCTGATGGCCGGCGCCGTCAACGACACTGCCGCGCGCGAGCCCGAAGCGCTGGCGCGCGACGTGGCCGCGCTGATCTACACGTCGGGCACCACGGGACAGCCCAAGGGGGTGATGGTCACCCATCGCGGCCTGCTGCACTTCGCCGATGTCACCGTGGCCTCGCGCCGCATGCAGGCAGACGATTGCGCCTACGCGGTGATGCCGATGTCGCATGTGTTCGGGCTGGGCACGCTGCTGGTCTCGACCTTGCACGCCGGCGCCAGTCTCTACCTGTGCGCGCGCTTCAATGCGGCGGACCTGACCGCGGCGATCCGGGACGGCGCGATCACGCTGCTGCAGGGCGTGCCGACCATGTTCAGCCGCATCCTGGCCCATGCGCGGGCCACTGGCACGGCCTTGCAGCCGTCGCCGCGCCTGCGCTATCTCTACACCGGCGGCGGGCCGCTCGACCCTACGCTGAAGCAGGATGTGGAAGCGGCGTTCGGCCAGCCGCTGCACCACGGCTACGGCATGACCGAGTACGCCGGGTCGATGTTCGTGACGCGCATGGACCGTCCGCGTACCGATTGCGCCGCGGGCGAGATTGTCGCGGGCGCGGAGCTGCAGGTGGTGGGCGCTGACGGCAAGCCGGTGCCAGCGGGGCAACCCGGCGAACTATGGATCCGCGGTCCGGGCGTGATGCGCGGCTACTACCGCGCGCCGGAACTGACCGCTGAGGCATTGCGCCCCGGCGGCTGGCTCAACACCGGCGATATCGGGCGGCTTGGCCCGGACGGCGCCTTGTTTATCGTCGGCCGCACCAAGGACCTGATCATCCGTTCGGGCTTCAACGTCTACCCGATCGAAGTCGAATCGGTGCTCAACACGCATCCGTCGGTACGCGTATCGGCCGTGATCGGACAGCCCGCCGCGGACGGCAACGAGGAAGTGATCGCCTTCGTCGAAATCAGGGAGGGCGAGCGCTTTGACGCACCGGCGTTGCACGACTACCTGGTCGACCGCCTGTCGCCCTACAAGCGCCCGGAGCGCATCCTGCGCGTGGCAACCATGCCGACCACGGCCAGCGGCAAGCTGCTCAAGCACCAGCTGCGGCAGATGCTCGCGGACCAGCCATAGCCACCCCGGCCAGCCGGCGCCACGGCTTCAGTCCTGGCGCCCCTGGCCGTCTTCCACCAGCAGGTCCACCAGCTTGCGCGCAAACAGCGGCAAGGCATCGAGATCGGCGACGCAGATCTGCAGCTGGCGCTCGGCCCATTCATCATTGAGCTGGACGATGCGCAGCGCCATGGACCTGGCATGGCGGCGGGCGGTGGTCTCGGGCAACACGCCCAGGCCCACGTTGGCCTCGATCATCCGGCACGCGGTTTCGAAATTGCTGACCTGCACGCGCCAGCGCAGGCTGCGTTGCAGGTCCGCCGCGGCCCGCTTCAGGAAGTTGTGGATGGCGCTGTCTTCGGGCAGGCCGATGAAGTCGTAGTCGAGCGTATCGATGAAATCCACGCGGCCGCGCTCGGCCAGCGGATGGCTCAGCGCGGTGGCCAGCACCAGCCGGTCGCGCCGGTATGGCATGACTTGCAGCCCTTCGGTACGCACATTGCCGGCGATGATGCCGATGTCGACGATGCCCTCCTGCACCGCGCGCACGATGTCCGGGCTGAGCCGTTCGTGCATGTCGATGGTCACGTCCGGATGGCTGACCAGATAGCTGCGCAGCACCGCGGGCAGGAATTCGCTCATCGCGGTGGTATTGGCGAACACGCGCACATGGCCTTTGACGCCCGCCGCGTATTCCTGCAGGTCGCCGCTCAGCTGCTCCAGCTGGCGCAGCACGCGGCGCGCGTGGGCCAGCAGGGTCTCGCCCGCCCCGGTCACCTTCACGCCCTGGCTGCTGCGGCTCAGCAGCTTGACGCCGACGTGTTCCTCCAGGTTCTTGATGCGGGTGCTGGCCGCGGCCAGCGACAGGTGGGAACGCTGCGCACCGCCGGTCAGGCTCTGTGCCTCCGCGATATGCGTGAACAGTTTCAGGTCGACCAGATCAAAGCGCATGACATCCTTCCCGGGCGTAACACCGGATTATCTCGCAAACCGCGGCGCGGTACCCCCGCGGCCCGCACCGCGCGGTCACGCCACCGAGCGCTGCCGCGGCACGGCGTGCCCGGCGGACAGCCGCCGCGCGGCTTCCAGCGAGACGCCGAAGCGGTCATAGAATGCGCTGTCCAAATCACCGTTGGCGGGCCACCCGACCCGCCGCCTGGCCTCGCCAGGGGCCGCGTCGCCCGCCATGACGTCGAACAGCAGGCGCATCAGCCGTTGCGTGCGACACAGGTCGGTCAGCGCGGTCCCCTGGGCGAACAACGCACGCCGCAGCTGCGCCGCGGACATGCCGAGCCGCTCGGCGATAAAGGCCGCGTTCCAGGCGTACTGCGGCTGCAGGAAAACCCGCTTGGCAATGCGGTGATGCAGGCATTCCGACGGTTGTGCCGGGCTCAGCCCCAGCATCTCGAGCGTGCATGCCGCGGGCTTGGCGCTGCTGCCTTCCAGGTGCAGCGCAAAGGCTTCGAACGGGTCGAGGATGGCCTGCTGGCCGGGCAGCAGCACCCGCTCGTAGCCGCGCCGCCTGACCACCACCCGGCCGCGCTCGGCGCCGACCGACAGCGGAAACGCCAGCAACAGCTGCTGCAGGCTGGCGTGCATGGAAGACTGCAGATGGACGTGCATGGCGGATAGGGCAATATGACGGATCTCGGGCCGGAGGGAATCAACGGATATGATCGCCGCAATCCGGGCTGGCCGCCTCTGCCATTCCCGAACGCTCCGTTCGCCGCCACCGCATGCCGGTGCGATTTCAGACCGCCGGAAACGCCTTGACCAGGTGCCGCAGCAGGCCGTCCGCGACCGGCGACAAATGCCGGCCGGCGCGCGTCAGGATATGGATGCGGCTGTTGTTCAGGATGGGATTGGCCATGGGCAGCGACACCAGCTGCCGCAGTTGCGGTTCCTTCAGCGGCACCGAGCGCGCCGTCAGGATATAGCCCAGCCCCATCGCCGCGTATTCCCACAGCACCTTGAAGGAGTTGGTCACCAGCACCGGCTTGAGCGTGATGTGCTCGTCCAGCTCCGCCGCCTGCACATGCTTGCGCACGCCGAACGAACCGGCCAGGAACGCGCCCTGGTGCTGCGCCAGGTCTGACAGCGTCAGCGCGCGGCGGCGCCGCGCCAGCGGATGATCCTTGTGCACGTGCGCGCGGATCGGCGACAGCCGCGAGTAGTGCGAGTGCAGCCGCGCATCGTCGGGCGGCTGGAACACGAAGCCGATATGGGCCAGGTCCTCCAGCAGCAGCCGCACGGTCTCGTCGGTGCCCGCCACCTGGATGCTGCAGGTGACGTCGGGGTGCTTGCGCAGGAAGCCCTGCAGCACGGGTTCCAGCACCAGGTCGACAAAGCCCTCGCCGAAGGACAGCTCGACGTGGCCGCGCTGCGCGTTCTTCAGGTTGTTCACCTCGGCCAGGAAGGTGTCGTTCAGGTCCTGCTGGCGCCGCGCAAACAACGCCAGCAGCCGTCCCGCGTCGGTGGCCACCACGCCGCGCCCGCGCCGCTCCAGCAGGGTCAGGCCGGTGTCCTGCTCCAGCTTGGCCACGGCACGGCTGACCACCGAGGGGTCCAGCTCCAGCACGTCGGCGGCGCCGCGCACCGAGCCCGTTTCGATGATCTGCAGCAGGCACAGTGCCCGCTTGCGGTCCAGCACGTCTTCCATGTCCCGGTCTCCTGCGGCGGCGGTTGAGCGGCGCTTGGCGGGAGCGTCGCACGTTCTTTTATCGTTGCATTTTATACAACGATTTACCGCTATCGTTGTCATGGTTTCGGCGCGCGCCTGCAGCGAGAATGCGGTGAACCACCACGTTCCCATGCTCCCATGACCCCCATGCTCCCCGCCGACCTGCAGCGATCCATCCAGACTCTCGCGCCGGAGTTCGTCGCGATCCGTCGCAGGATCCACGCGCATCCCGAACTGGCCTTTGAAGAGCGCCAGACCAGCGATCTGGTCGCCGAGCAACTGGCGGCATGGGGCTATGCGGTGCATCGCGGCCTGGGCACCACCGGCGTGGTGGGCACGCTGCGCAAGGGCCAAGGCGGCAAGGCGCTGGGCATCCGCGCCGACATGGATGCGCTGCCGATCCAGGAACAGACCGGCCTGGACTATGCCAGCACCATCGCGGGCAAGATGCATGCGTGCGGCCATGACGGGCACACCGCGATCCTGCTGTGCGCGGCGCGTTACCTGGCCGAGTCGGCCGACTTCAACGGCACGCTGAACCTGATCTTCCAGCCCGCCGAAGAGAACGAAGGCGGCGCACTGCGCATGCTGGAAGACGGCTTGTTCGAGCGCTTCCCTTGCGACGAGGTCTACGCCCTGCACAACTCGCCGGGGCTGCCGGTGGGACAGATCGGTGTCATCGCCGGCCCCGCGATGGCGTCGTTCGACCGCGCCACGGTCACGCTGCGCGGGCGTGGCGCGCACGGCGCCATGCCGCATCACGGCATCGACGTGATGCAGGGCGCGGCCAGCATGGTGCTGGGACTGCAATCCATCGTCAGCCGCGAGATCGACGCGCTCAAGTCGGCGGTCATCACCGTCGGCGCCCTGCAGGCCGGCACCACCTACAACGTGGTCCCCGACACGGCCACGATCAAGATCGGCGTGCGCACGCTCGACCCGCGCGTGCGCACCCTGGTGGAGGAGCGCATCCAGGCCTTCGTCGCCGCGCAGGCGCAAAGCTTCCGGCTGCAATCCGAGGTGGTCTACGAGCGCAAATACCCGGTGCTGGTCAACCACGCCGCGCAGACCGAGTTCGCGCGCCAGGCCGCGATCCGGCTGGTGGGCGCCGACAACGTGGTCGAGCGCCCGCCGGTGATGGGCAGCGAGGACTTCGCCTACCTGCTGGAGCAGCGGCCCGGTGCCTATATCCGGCTGGGCAACGGCCTGGGCGAAGACGGCGGCTGCATGGTGCACAACCCGCTGTACGACTTCAACGACAAGGCCCTGCCGGTCGGCGCCGCGTTGTGGGCGCACCTGGCACAAAGCTATCTGGTTTAAAACAAGAATCGAGGAGACATCGCCATGACTACACTGAACCGCCGCCGCTTCCTGCAGCACGCCGGCCTGGCCGCCGGCGCATCCGTACTGGCCGGCCTGCCGGCATTTGCGGCGGACGCCTTTCCCGCCAAGGCCCTGTCGCTGGTGGTGCCTTACCCGGCCGGCGGCGCCAGCGACGCGTCGGCGCGCATCTTCGGCGAATCGATCAGCAAGAGCGTGCGCCAGCAGGTGGTGGTGGAGAACTACGGCGGCGGCACCGGGCTGATCGGCGCCAACAAGGTGCTGGCGGCGCCCGCCGACGGCTACACCTTCTTCCATGGCTCCATCAACGAGGTCTTCCTGGCGCCGCTGCTGAACCCCGCGGCACGCTACAAGCCGCAGGACTTCCTGCTGGCCGCGCCGATCAGCGACGCCAACATCGTGCTGATGGTGCGCAACGGCATCGCCGCGGACAGTCTCGACAAGTTCATCGAGTTCGCGCGGCAGAGCAAGGGCAAGCCGCTGACCTATGCCACCGTCGGCATCGATTCGATCTACCACCTGATGGGCGATGCGCTGGCCGCGCGCGTCGGCGTGCCTTTCCTGCACGTGCCCTACAAGGGCGGCGCCCCGGCGTTGCAGGGCCTTGCCGGCGGCGAAGTCGACTTCGCCATCCTGCCCTACCAGTCCAGCTTCGACAGCATGCAGCAGCAGGGCCGGCTGAAGATACTGACCAGCTTCTCGCGCGCCTTGCCGCCCGCGCTCAAGTCGGTCCCGCTGATTTCGCAAAGCCGGCTGGTGCCGGATTTCGAATACACCATCGGCGGTGGCTATTTCGTCAGGCAGGGCACGCCGGCAGAGCGCGTGGCGGTGCTGCGCAAGGCGATCGGCGAAGCACTGGCCAAGCCGGAAATCCGCGCCAAACTGGAAGCCGAAGGCCGCACCGTGCTGCAGCCGATCGACAGCCAGGAACAGGCCAACAAGATGTTCGACCAGTACCTGGCGCGCGTGAACAAGCTGATCCAGGGCGTCGGCCGCAAGACCAACGCGGCCTGAAGCGCGGACAAATGCGGCGGCCCTGCGACGTCAGGGCGTGCCGCCCGAGGCATCGATCCGGTAGACCCGCCCGCTGCTCGCTGACGTGCCCGGATCGGCCAGCACATAGAGCGCCTGCGCGCTATCCACGCCGAACGAGAACACGCTGCCCGGCACCGTGACGTTCCAGTCGACCGGTTCGGTGGCGACACTGTCGCGATACATGAAGCTCTGCAGCTTGCCCGTGCAAAGATCGGTGTAGAAATAGCGGCCCTGCAGCGCCGGGCTGGCACTGCCCCGGTACACGTAGCCGCCGACGATGGCACAGCCGCCTGCCTCGTGGCCGTACTCGAATATGGGCATGGTCAGCCCGCTCTTGTCGCAAGTGGCGGCGCCCATGCACGCGGTGCCCTCGGTCCGGTTCCAGCCGTAGTTCAGGCCGGCGCTGGTGGACGGCGCGACGTCGACCTCCTCGCGCAGGTCCTGGCCGACATCGGCGATATACAACGACCCGGCATCGAACGAAAACCGCCACGGATTGCGCAACCCGAGCGCCCAGATCTCGCCGCGGCTGCCGGACTGGCCGATGAACGGGTTGCCGGCCGGCACGGCGTAGCCCGACGCGCCGCTGACATCGATGCGCAGCATCTTGCCGAGCAGCGTTGCCGGGTTCTGGGCGTTGCCCGCCGGATCGCCACCGCCGCCGCCGTCGCCCGTGCCGATATAGAGCATGCGGTCGGGACCGAACCCAAGCTGGCCGCCGTTATGGTTGGAGAAGGTCGGGTGCGGGATCGACAGCAGCACCGTGCCCGCGGCATCGGCGAGATCCGGGTTGGCTGCCGAGACGTGGTAGCGGGCGATGGTGATGGCGCCGCTGGTGTCCGTGTAATAGACGTAGAAGCGGCCGTTGGCCGCATAGTCGGGATCGAACGCCATCGACAGCAGCCCGCGCTCGCCGTCGGTCGTCGTCAGCGCCGCGATATCGAGGAAGGGCGTGGCGAGCAATGCGCCGTTGCGTACGATCCGGATGCGGCCGGCCCGTTCCACCACGAACAGCCGCGCATCGCCGGCGGGCGCGGTCAGGAAGATGGGCGCGGCGAACTCGCCTGCCACCTGCGTCAGCGACAACTGCACGGTTTCCGGCGAACCGTAGGCGACGTTCACCACCGCGCGGGCGCCCGCGGCCACCCCGACGCTCTGGGACGGCGGCTGCGGCTTGAGCAGAGAACTGCCCGTCAGCACGCTGGCGGCACTGACGGTATAGCTGCCTGGTGCCAGGTTGGACAGCGTGGTCGACTGGGTCACGGTCTGGCGGAACTGCCCGGGACCCAATACGGTGATGGCCGCCGAGGTACCGGCTGGCAGGCCCGAGATCGATAGCGTCAGCGAGCCGTTGCCGCCGGCGCTACCTCCGCCCGCTCCGTCGCCATCGCCTGCCCCCTCGCTGCCGCCTCCGCCCCCTCCGCAGGCTGCTAGGCCCACGCAACAGGCAACGATGAATCGGCAAAGCGAGTGGCGAAGGGCTTCCGGCATGGCGCGCTCCTGTGACGGCTGGGGCAGAGCCTGCCACGCAAGAACCGATCCACAGCCCTGTGCAACGGCCGTCGATGGTGCTGGCCGCAGGCCGCGCCACCGCTTGAAAAAAGTGCCGCTGCGCGCGGCATGGCCTTCCATTTGTACGTCGCTCCCTCGCCCCCCGCCCGATATGTCGAACGTGTGTATGTAATTGCATTGCGATTATGTATATGTGGATTTCACCTATGTTTATGCTCATGACAATCGAATAGTATTTCCTCACCGGCCCCGAGGACACAAGCCATGTCACTTGTTTTGCAGCTGAAAGACCTGTTGGGACAGGATGCGGTGCTGACCGCGCCCGCCGACGTTGCGGCCTACACCGAGGACTGGCGCGGCCGCTACGGCGGCCCGGCCCTGTGCGTGGTACTTCCTGCCACCACCGCGCAAGTGGCCGCCGTGGTACGGGCCGCCGCAGCGGCCGGCGTGCCGGTGCTGCCGCAGGGCGGCAATACCAGCCTGTGCGGCGGCGCCGTGCCGGCCGCCGAGGGCACGCCGCCGGTCGTGATCAGCCTGGCGCGCATGCGCCGCATCCGCGCCATCGATGCCGCCAACAACTCGATGGAAGTCGAGGCCGGCTGCGTGCTGGCCGCGATCCAGCAGGCCGCGGCGGAACAGGGGCGCCTCTACCCGGTCAGCCTGGGGGCCGAAGGCTCATGCCAGATCGGCGGCAACATCGCCACCAATGCCGGCGGCACCGGCGTGCTGCGCTATGGCAATACGCGGGACAACGTGCTCGGCCTTGAAGTGGTCCTTCCCGACGGCCAGGTCTGGAACGGCCTGTACCGCCTGCGCAAGAACAACACGGGCCTCGACCTCAAGCATCTTTTTATCGGCTCCGAAGGCACGCTGGGCGTGATCACCGCGGCCACGCTCAAGCTGCATCCGTTGCCTACCGCGCACGCCATGGCGTGGCTGGCGGCGCGCACGCCGCAGGCGGCGCTGGAGATGCTGGGTCGCTTCCAGCAGCGCTGCGGCGCCACGCTGTCCGCCTTTGAAATGCTCAACGCCGTGCAATTGCAGATCGTGCTCGATCACGTGCCCGGCCGCCGCGCGCCCTTGCCTGCCAGCCACCCGTGGCACGTGCTGGTGGAGCTGGCCGATACCGGCCGGCGCGACCTGCTCGACCAGGTGTTGCAGGAAGTGCTGGAGCAAGGCGTGGCCGAGGGCCTGGTCGACGATGCCGTGGTAGCCGCCAGCGGCGCGCAGCGCGAGGCCATGTGGCTGGTGCGGCATAGCGTCTCCGAAGGCAACAAGAAAGCGGGCCTGGGCCTGAACACCGATTGCGCGGTGCCGGTCTCGGCCGTGCCGCAATTCATCGAGCGCGCCACCGCCGCGGCCCATGCGGTGCTGCCGGATCTGCCGATCATCGTGGTTGCCCACCTGGGCGACGGCAACGTCCACTTCATCCCGCTGGTGCCTTTCGCGCAGTGGCAAGCACTGCCTGAGCGCGACGCGGTCGCCGCGCGCATCAAGCATGCCATCGATCAGGTGGCGTACGAGCTGGGCGGCACCTTCAGCGCCGAACACGGCATTGGCCAGGTGCTGACCGGTGAAATGGCGCAGTTCAAGCCGGCGGTCGAGATCGCCATGATGCGCGGCATCAAGCAGATGCTGGACCCCGCGGAACTGTTCAACCCTGGCCGGCTGCTGCCGGCCGCCCCGCCCTCACAACCTTGACGCAAACCAGGGAGCTTGCATGAACGACCACAGCCACATCAACGCTTCGCGCCGGCGCGCCCTCAAAGTCGCCGCCGTCGGCCTCGGCACACTGGCCGCGCCCGCCGTGCTGCAATACGCGCGCGCGCAGTCCAAGCGCATCGTGGTGCGCGACGACGGCGGCATCTACACCAAGGCGTACAGCGCGGTGTACTACAAGCCGTTCACCGAGAAGACCGGCATCGAGGTGGTGGGCGTGCAGGCCAACGCCGAGCCCGTGGCGCAGATCCGCAGCATGGTCGAGACCCGCAACTACACCTGGGACATGGCCAAGATCAGCCAGCCGGCCATCCTGCTGCTGACGCAGGGCGGCAAGGTCTACCTGGAGAAGCACGGCCTGGAAGGCGATGCCACCGT
Organism: Cupriavidus sp. H39; assembly: GCF_050271075.1. Classification (NCBI taxonomy): domain Bacteria; kingdom Pseudomonadati; phylum Pseudomonadota; class Betaproteobacteria; order Burkholderiales; family Burkholderiaceae; genus Cupriavidus; species Cupriavidus sp. H39. The sequence continues at coordinate 1,329,054 of NZ_CP189846.1, read as the reverse complement.
CAAGACCATTCCGGCGCATTTCATGTCGCCCTACGGCGTTGGCACCAACGTCTACAGCACGGTGCTGGCCTATCGCACCGAGGCCTTCAAGGGCCGCAAGGCACCCTCGTCGTGGGCCGACTTCTGGAACGTCAAGGACTTCCCCGGCCGCCGCGCCCTGCGCAAGCACCCGTTCGACACGCTCGAAGAGTCGCTGATGGCCGCCGGCACGCAGACCGCGTCGCTGTATCCGCTCAATGTCGACCGCGCCATCGCCAACCTGGAAAAGATCAAGGCCAACGTCGACGTGTGGTGGAACTCCGGCGCACAGGTCGAGCAGATGCTCAAGTCCGGCGAGGTCGACATGGTGGCGACGTGGGTGTCGCGCGCGCAGAGCGCTGCCGCCTCGGGCGCGCCGGTCGGCATTGTCTGGAACCAGAACCTGTGGGGGGTCGACAACTGGTCCATCCTGGCCGGCACGCCGAATGCGCAAGCCTGCCGCGAATTCATCAAGTTCGCCTCCGACCCGAAGCGCATGGCCTCGCTGGTGGAATATTTCCCGGCGGGCGTGACACAGCCCGATGCCTTCAAGTACATCAAGCCCGACGTCGCGAAGAACTGCCCGACCCACGCCGACAACCTCAAGTCGGGCGTGCAGATCGACGCCAGATACTGGCTCGATAACCAGGCCGCGGTGATGGAGAAATTCAACGGCTGGATCCTCAAGTGATCTGGATCCTGCAGCGGATACAAGACGCAACGACACGATGCCGAACTTCAAACTCAAGATTGCCGGGCTGACCAAGCGCTACGGAGATTTCGTCGCGTTGGCACCCACCGACCTTGAAGTGGCCGAAGGCGAGTTCCTCACTCTCCTAGGCCCTTCGGGCTCGGGCAAGACCACCCTGCTCAGCCTGATCGCAGGTCTGACCGTGCCGGACGGCGGCCAGCTGCTGATCAACGGCAAGGACGTGACCTATGGCGCCCCCTACGAGCGCGATATCGGCATGGTGTTCCAGAACTACGCGCTGTTCCCGCATATGACGATTGCGGAGAACATTGCCTTTCCGCTGAAGATGCGGCGCGTCGACGCGGCCACGGCAAAGCGCCAGGCGCTGGCAGCGCTGGACATGGTGCGCCTGCCGCAGGTCGCGGCGCGCTTCCCGAAGGAACTCTCGGGCGGCCAGCAGCAGCGCATCGCGCTGGCGCGCTGCCTGGTCTACAAGCCGTCGATCATCCTGATGGACGAGCCGCTGGGCGCCCTGGACAAGAAGCTGCGCGACCACATGCAGCTGGAAATCAAGCGCATCCACCGTGAGCTGGGCACGACCATCGTCTATGTCACCCACGACCAGGAAGAGGCGATGACGATGTCGGACCGCATCTGCCTGATGAACGGCGGCAAGATCGAGCAGCTGGGCACGCCGTCGGACCTGTACTTCCGCCCGCGCACGCTGTTCGTCGCCGACTTCCTGGGCGAATCGAACCTGTTCGAGGGCACGGTCACGCAAGTGCGCGGCGACCACGTCGAGGTCGCGCTGGCCCAGGGCGGCGGTCTCGCCCACGCGGTCGCCAATGCACCGGTGGCTGCCGGGGGCAAGGTGCGCGTCATGGTGCGGCCGCAGAACATTGCCATGGCCAATGGCACCACCGCCGCCAATGCCGTCAGCGGCAGGGTCCTGGACAGCATGATCACCGGCAGCCTGACCAAGCTGTACGTGGCGTCCGACGCCGCCGGCAAGACCCCGGTGGTGCTGTCCTACCCCACCTCGATGGACGCTTCGCGGCATGCGGTCGGGCAGCAGGTCACGCTCACCTGGCAGCGCAGCGACGCTGTCGCCGTCCCGGATTCCGTATGACCGCCCTCGCCCTTGCCCTGCAACGCCGCCCCTGGCTGCGGCCTGCCTTGCTGGCCGCGCCGCTGGTGCTGCTGTTCCTGGTGCTGCTGGTCTATCCGGTCGGGCAGCTCCTGCTGCTGAGCCTCTACAGCGACGGTGCCTTCACGCTGGCCAAGTACCGGCAGCTGTTCGCGTCGTCGGTGTACGTCGACGTGATGCTGATCACGCTGAAGATCTCGCTGTGGACCACGCTGCTTTCGGTGGTTGCCGGCTATCCGGTGGCCTACCTGATTTCGTCGCTGTCCAAGGACAGGAAGGCGAAATGGCTGTTCTGGGTGCTGCTGTCGTTCTGGACCAGCTTCCTGGTGCGGGCCTTCGCCTGGATCGTGATGCTGGGCCGCAACGGCGTGGTCAACCAGCTGCTGACCGCCGCGGGCATCCAGGACGCGCCTGCGAACCTGCTGTACAGCCTCGGGGCCGTGCTGGTGGCCATGGTGCACGCGCTGATGCCGCTGGCGGTGCTGACCATGCTGTCGGTGATGGAGAACATCGACCGCAACCTGCCGCGCGCGGCCCTGACGCTGGGGGCACGGCCCGGCACCGCGTTCTGGCGCGTCTACTTTCCGCTGTCGATGCCGGGCGTGGCGGCTGGCGCGATCATGGTGTTCGTGACCGCGGTCGGCTTCTTTATCGTGCCCGCGCTGCTGGGCGGACGAAAAGAAATCATGGTGGCCCAACTGATCATCGACCAGGTGCAGCAGACCATGAACTGGGGGTTCGCCGGCTCGATCTCGGTGTTGCTGCTGCTGGTGGTGCTGGCCGTCTTCGCGCTGTACGACAAGGTGCTCGGGCTCTCGTCGATGGCTGGCGGAGCGGAGCGCCGTACCCGCTCCGCCAGCGCGCACGAGGGCATGCTGTATCGCCTCGGCGACCATGTGCTCGGCGCGCTGGGCACCGTCAGCGACAAGCTGCTGGCCCTGGTGCCGCGCGGACGGCGCGAGCCGCAGCCGGGCGAGTCGCTGCCGCTACGCGCGATCGTGCTGATGGTGCTGCTGTTCCTGAGCGTGCCGGCGCTGCTGATGATCCCGCTGTCGTTCGCCGGGAACTCTGGCCTGAACTGGCCGCCGCGGGGCTTCACGCTGCAGCACTACCAGGACATGCTGGCTTCGCCGCTGTGGATGCAGGCCGGGCTGCGCTCGCTGCTGGTCGGCCTCGGCGCCGCGGTGCTGGCGCTGCTGGTCGGCACGCCGGTTGCCTTCCTGCTGGTGCGCTCGCAGATGCGGGGCAAGTCGCTGCTGCTGGCGTTCGTGCTGTCGCCGATCATCATCCCGCGCATGATCATCGCGGTGGGGATGTTCTACTTCTTCGCCCGGGTCGGGCTGGTCGGCACCTCGCTGGGCCTGATGATCGGCCACACGGTCATTGCCGTGCCCTACGTCGTCATGACCATGATGGCGGTGCTGCGCAACTACGACACGCGGCTCGACCTCGCGGCGCAAAGCCTGGGCGCGCGGCCGTGGCAGACGCTGCGCTACGTGACGCTGCCGATCCTGGCCGCGGGCCTGTTCTCGTCCTTCCTGTTCGCCTTCGCCACCTCGTTCGACGAGCTGACGATCGCCCTGTTTGCCTCTGGCGGACTGAGCGCCACCCTGCCCAAGCAGTTCTGGGACGAGGTGACGCTGCAGCTTTCACCGGTGATTGCCGCGGTGTCTACCTGCCTGTTCGTCTTCGTCACCATCCTGATCACGTGCGCGGAACGCCTGCGCCGCAAGAGCGCCGAGCGCTGAGATACCCTTACCCATGAACCACAAGCTTACCGCCGCCGACCTGCGCGGCATCTTCCCCGCCATCCCGACCCCGGTGACGGCGAACGACAAGATCGACCAGGACGCCACGCGCAAGCTGATGGCCTATCTGCTTGGCAACGGTATTTCAGGCGTGGTGCCGCTCGGCGGCACCGGCGAATACGGTGCCCTGTCGCGCCAGGAGCGGGTCCGCATGGCGGCCGTTTGCGTGGAAGCCGCGGCCGGCAAGGTCCCCGTGATTCCCGGCGTGCTCGACCCGGGCTTCCACGATGCCCTGGACGCAGGCAAGGCCCTTGCCCACGCCGGCGCCTCGGCCCTGATGGTGCTGACGCCCTATTACACGTCGCCGACCCAGCAAGGCATCCGCGACTATTTCCTGCGCTATGCCGATGCCGCGCCGGTGCCGGTCATGATCTACGAGATTCCCTACCGCACCCGGATCGCGATCGCGCCCGAGGTGCTGCACGAACTGTCGCGCCACGAGAACATCATCGGCATGAAGGCCTGCAACACCGACATGTACCACTTCCTCAAGGTGGTGGCGGGCGTCGACGACAGCTTCAGCGTGTTCAGCGGCGAGGACAGCCTGTTCCCGCTGCACATGGCGGCGGGCGCCAAGGGCGGCGTGGTCGTGACCGCCTCGGTGCTGCCGCGGACCTGGCGGGCCCTCTACGACCTCGGCGTGGCCGGCAAGGCCGCTGAAGCGGTACGCCTGCACCGTGAGCTGATTCCGTTGCTGGATCTGGCCTTCTCCGAGACCAACCCGGGCCCGCTGAAATCCGTGCTCGACCTGGTGGGCGTGACCGCGCCGAAGGTGCTGGCACCGCTGCTGGCACCCGCGCCCGCGCTGCAGGCGCAGCTGCGCGCCGAACTCGCGCAGCGGCTGCAGGCCGAGGCCACCTTCGCCTGAGGCGCGGACGCCCATGCTGCCGGCCATCAAGGACTATCGGGAACTGGCGCGGCGCCGGCTGTCGCGCTTTGCCTTCGACTACCTGGAAGGCGGCGCCGAGGACGGGCGAACGCTGGCGCGCAACCTGGCCGCCTACCAGGCCCTGCTGTTCCGCCCGCGCGTGCTGCGCGACGTCACCGGGACCGATCCCGGCATGGAGGTCTTCGGCCGCAAGTACACCCTGCCGTTGCTGGTGGGGCCGACCGGACTGAACGGACTGTACTGGCCGAAGGCAGAAGAAGCGCTGGCGCGCGCCGCGCATGCCGCCGGCCTGCCCTTCGTGATGTCGACCGCATCGACCTCGCTGATCGAAGACGTGCGCGCCGCCAGCGACGGCGACCTGTGGCTGCAGCTCTATGTGCAGCGCGACCGCGCCATCGCCGAGAGCATGATGGCGCGCGCACGCGCCGCCGGCTTCAGCGCCCTGGTGCTGACCGTCGACACCATGGTGCACGGCAAGCGCGACCATGACATCCGCAACGGCTTTCGCATGCCGGTGCCGTGGACGCCGCGGCTGCTGGCCGACCTCGCGGCCCACCCGCGCTGGTGCCTGCGCATGCTGCGCCAGGGCGGCTCGCCGCAGCTGGTCAACCTGGCCCGCAGCAGCGGGCTGGCGACAGACCTGAAGACGCAGGCGGCGGGCCTGAGCCGGCAGATGGACATGTCGCTATGCTGGGACGACATCGCGTGGGTCCGCAGGCACTGGGACGGGCCCGTCATCATCAAGGGTATCCTTACGCCCGCCGACGCGGAAATCGCCGCGCGCCAGGGGCTGGACGGCATCGTGGTCAGCAACCACGGCGGCCGCCAGCTGGAAGGCGCACCCAGCGCGATCGAAATGCTGCCGGCCATCGTGGCGGCGGCAGGCAAGATGGAGGTGTTCGTCGATGGCGGCGTGCGGCGTGGCGCCGACATCGCCAAGGCGCTGGCGCTGGGCGCGCGCGGCGTGCTGGCGGGACGCGCGCCGCTGTATGGGCTGGCCGCGCGCGGTCCGCGCGGCGTGGCCGAAGTCCTGGCGATCCTGCATGCGGAATTCGAAACCACGCTGCGGCTGCTGGGCATACCGCAAGCCGCGCAGCTGGACCCGGCCGCGCTTGCGGACGACCATGCGGCGCGGCTGGCGGCGCTGTGAATCATCAAGACAATAGCAAGGACGAGCAGGAGGTTTTGTGGATGCAACGCATGAAGGCAACGGCTTGCGCGCCCGGCGCGAACGTTCGTCCCTGTTCGTCGGGTCGGTGGAGAAGGCGTTCCAGGTGCTGGAAGCCTTCCACGGCCCGGACCGCCGCCTGATGTCGATGGCGGAGATCGCGCGGGCGGCCGATCTCGACCGCAGCGCGACGCAGCGGCTGGTGCACACGCTGGAGCAGCTCGGCTATATCCGGCGCGTGCCCGATTCGGCGATGTACGGGCTGGCCTCCAAGGTGCTGGGCCTGTCGTACAACTACCTGCGCTCCAACGACCTGGTCGAGCGCGCGTCACCGTACCTGCTTGATATCAGCCGCACGCTGGGGGAAACCGCCAACCTGCAGGAACTGGACGGGCACGAGATCGTGTTCCTGGCGCGTTTCCCCGGCCAGCACCTGATCAATGTCGACTTCGGGGTGGGCTTCCGGCTGCCGGCGGTGTACACGGCGTCCGGGATAGCAATCCTGTCCAAGCTGACCGAGGCGCAGCGCTGGGACGTGGTGCGGGCCACCGCACTGACGCCCATCACGCCCTTCACCGAGACGCAGCCGGACAACCTGATGGCGGCGATGCGCGAGGCCGGCGAGCGCGGCTATGCCGTGGTGATGAACCAGACCGTGGTCGGCGACATCTCCGTCGCGGCAGCGATCACCGATCATCGCGGCCTGCCGGTTGGGGCCATCAACATCTCCGTCCCTTCCACGCGCTGGACGCTCGAAACCGCGCAGGCCAGGCTGGCCCCGCATGTGCAGGTGGCGGCCATGTCGATCTCGCAGGCGAAGCGGATGAGTTTCCAGACGGCATGAGCGATGCCAGCAGCCAAGCCAGCGCCTGAGGGCCCATACGCCGCGCTTGACGCACTGCTCACCGAAGTGCGAGCTTGCCGCGCGTGTGCGCAGCACCTGCCCCTGGGCCCGCGCCCGATCGTCCGCGTCGGCCCCGGCGCACGCATCCTGGTCGTCGGCCAAGCGCCGGGAACCCGCGTGCACGCAACCGGCATTCCATGGAACGATGCCAGCGGCGACCGGCTGCGGCAATGGCTCGGGGTCGACGACGCCACGTTCTGCGATGCCTCGCAGTTCGCCATCATCCCGATGGGGTTCTGCTATCCCGGCCGCGGCAACAGCGGCGACAACCCGCCGCGCCCCGAATGCGCGCCACTGTGGCTGGACCGGCTGCTGGCGCAACTGCCGTCGATCGAACTGACCTTGCTGGTCGGCCAGTATGCGCAGCGCCATTTCCTGGGGGCGCGCCGCAAGCCGACGCTGACCGAGACCGTCAGGGCATGGCAGGACTACGCACCCGATTTCGTGCCGCTGCCCCACCCGTCGCCGCGCAACCAGCCGTGGTTCAAGCAGCATCCGTGGTTTGAGAGCGAGGTATTGCCGATGTTGCGCGAGCGGGTGGCGCGCATTCTGCGGCAGGGACGCGCATCCGGCAAATCCCGAGCGCCGGCGCTCCGGGCCAAGGCGCGCCCCGGCTGAGCCGGCGTCGCCGCGGCCCGCCTCAGTGCGCGCACAGCACCGCCGCCATCTCCTTGGCCGCGCCGTGCAGCGTTGGCACCGCCGCCAGCAACGCTTCCAGCGAGGCCCGCGCCGTCGGCGCATGGCACGCGATCGCGGCCACCACCCGGCCCGGCCCCGCGCCATCGGGTTCGCGCACCGGCACCGCCACCGCGCACATGCCGCGCACGAACTCCTCATGATCCACGCCGATGCCGCGCGCGGCCAGCCGGTCCAGTTCGGCGTTGAGCCCGGGCATATCGGACAGCGTGCGCGGCGTGTGCGGGGCGAGCTCCAGGCGCCTGAGGATCTGCTGGCGTTCGAGCCGGTTCATCGCTGACAGGAACAGCTTGCCGCTGGCGGTGCAATGCAGCGGCACATGGATGCCGGGCGACAGCTGCAGCCGCAGCGGCTCGTGCGTTTCCACGCGCTCGACGTAGAGCACGCGGTCGCCGTCGAGCGCGGTGAGGTTGCAGGTCTCGCCCAGCCGCGCCACCAGCCGGGCCAGGATGCCGCGGCATTCGCGCAGCAGCGGCGGGCTGCGCAGCGTCTGCAGCGACAGCGCCGCCGCGGCGGGCCCGGGCACGTAGCCGCGCTCGGCCGGCATCCGCACCACGAAGCCGCTGCGCTCCAGCGCCGCCAGCAGGCGCATCAGCGTCGCCTTGGGCACATGCAGACGCTGCGCCAGCTGGGACAGCGTTTGCGGCTGCTGCGCCCGGGCCAGGCTGGACAGCACCGCCAGCACGCGCAGGCTGCGTGCGTCGTCCTCCACCGCACCATCCTCTGCTGCAGTGCGATTCTGAAACGGGATTGACACGTTCTGTTTCACAACCGGCGTCTCCTCGCGATTGGGCTTTCCATTCCGGTTTTGAGAAATAAAATCCGGAACAGAACGTTTCAAATTATAGGTCCAAGCCGGCTAGCTGCGCGGCTACCGGCCAAAAAAGGAGACAGCGACGATGTCGCAAACCGTTGACTACATCGTGGTAGGCGCCGGCTCGGCCGGGTGCGTGCTGGCCAACCGGCTCAGCGAAGACGGCCGCTATTCGGTCTGCCTGCTCGAGGCCGGCCCGCCCGACCGCTACCCGTGGATCCATATCCCGATCGGCTATGGCAAGACCATGTTCCACAAGCAGGTGAACTGGGGCTTCTATACCGACCCCGATCCCAACATGCTGAACCGCCGCATCTACTGGCCGCGCGGGCGCACGCTGGGCGGCAGCAGCGCCATCAACGGCCTGATCTACGTGCGCGGCCAGCGCGAGGACTACGACCACTGGGCGGCACTGGGCAATCCGGGCTGGGGGTGGGACGACTGCCTGCCCTACTTCCGCAAGCTCGAGAACAACGACCTCGGCGCCGGCCCAACGCGCGGCACCGATGGCCCGCTCAATGCCACCTCGATCGACCGGCGCCATCCGCTGGTCGATGCCTTCATCGCCGCCGGCGAGGCGCTGGGCCTGCCGCGCCAGACCGACTTCAATGGCGGCGACCAGGAGGGCGTGGGCTACTACCAGCTGACCACGCGCAACGGCTGGCGCTGCTCCACCGCGGTGGCCTACCTGCGGCCGGCGCGCGGGCGCGCCAACCTGCGCGTGGAAACCGAGGCGCATACCACCGGCATCCTGTTCGAAGGCAAGCGCGCGGTGGGCGTGCGCTACATCCAGCATGGCCAGCCCTATATCCTGCGGGCGCGGCGCGAAGTCATCCTCTGTGCCGGCGCGCTGCAATCGCCGCAGTTGCTGCAGCTGTCGGGCATCGGCCCGGCGCCGTTGCTGCAAGACCTCGACATACCGGTGGTGCATGCGCTGCCAGGCGTTGGCGAAAACCTCCAGGACCACCTGCAGGTCCGGCTGATCTACGAGGTGGCCCGGCCCATCACCACCAACGACCAGCTGCGCACGTTGACCGGCAAGGCGCGCATGGGCCTGGAATGGCTGCTGATGCGCAAGGGCCCGCTGGCCATCGGCATCAACCAGGGCGCGATGTTCTGCCGCGCCTTGCCGCACGAAAGCGCCACGCCCGACACGCAGTTCCATTTCTCGACGCTGTCCGCCGACATGGCCGGCGGCATGGTGCATCCGTTCTCGGGCTGCACCTATTCCGTATGCCAGCTGCGTCCGGAGTCGCGCGGCAGCGTGCGGATCCGTTCGACCGACCCGTTCGAGGCGCCGTCGATGCAGCCCAACTACCTGTCGGCCGAACTGGACCGGCGCTGCACCATCGCCGCGGTGCGCTATGCGCGGCGCGTGGCGCAGACCGAACCGATGCGCGGCCTGATGAAGCGAGAGTTCCGGCCGGGCGACGACGTGCGCAGCGACGACGAGATCCTGCACTTCTGCCGCGAGTACGGCGCCACCATCTTCCATCCGTCGGGGACGGCAAAAATGGGCCCGGCCGCCGATCCGCTGGCGGTGGTCGATGCGCGCCTGCGCGTGCACGGCATCGGCGGGCTGCGCGTGGTGGACTGCTCGGTGATGCCCACGCTGGTATCGGGCAACACCAACGTGCCGGTGGTGATGATGGCCGAGCGCGCGGCGGACCTGATCCGCGCAGACGCGCGGCGCGAGATCCACCACGCCGACCTCGCGGCGCCGATGGCGACCGCCGCCTGAGCCACCCCGCCAGGTTCCGCTTGCAAAGCGCCGAGGCCAGGCGCCGATAACAACCAGGCCAGACCCTGCAGTGCATCCGGCGTCCATAACCATCCTTTCAAAGGACGCCGCCCATCACCCGAGGAGACAAGCATGACAAGCCCCAACGAACGAGCGATCCGCAAGGTCGCGCTGGCGTCCGTGATCGGCGCCACCATCGAGTGGTATGACTTCTTCCTGTACGGCGTGGTCGCCGGCCTGGTCTTCAACAAGCTGTATTTCCCCGGCAACGACCCGCTGGTGGCCACCATGCTGGCCTACACCACCTTTGCGGTGGGCTTTGTCACGCGCCCGCTCGGCGGCGTGATCTTCGGGCACTTCGGCGACAAGGTCGGCCGCAAGAGCATGCTGGTGATCACGCTGATGATCATGGGCGTGTCCACCTTCCTGATCGGGCTGGTGCCGACCTATGACAGCATCGGCATCCTGGCGCCGGTGCTGTTGCTGCTGCTGCGCGTACTGCAGGGCATCGGGCTGGGCGGCGAATGGGGCGGCGCGGTGCTGATGGCGTACGAGTACGCGCCGCCGGACAAGAAGGGCTTTTATGCGTCGCTGCCGCAGATCGGGCTGGCGATCGGGCTGTGCCTGGCCTCGGGCGTGGTGGCGCTGCTGTCGCTGACACTGTCGGATGCGCAGTTCCTGTCCTGGGGCTGGCGGGTGGCGTTCCTGATCTCGGCGGGGATGGTGTTCGTCGGCATGTATATCCGGCTCAACGTCAAGGAAACACCGGAATTCGCCGTGATCAAGCAGCGCAATGCGGAAACGCAGATCCCCTTTGTCGACATGATGCGGCGCTACCCCGGCAATATCCTGAAGGGCATGGGCGCGCGCTATATCGACGGCGTCTTCTTCAACATCTTCGGCGTGTTCTCGATCACCTACCTGACCCAGACCGTGCAGATCAGCCGCACCCAGGCGCTGCTCGGGGTGATGGCGGCGGCGATCGCGATGTGCTTCTTCATCCCGTTCTTCGGCCACCTGTCCGACCGTATCGGCCGCACCCGGGTGTATTTCTGGGGTTCGCTGATCACCGCGCTGTCCGCCTTCCCCGCGTTCTGGCTGATGCTGAACAGCGGCGGCAATACCATGCTGCTGTGGCTGTCGATCGTGGTGCCGTTCGGCATCCTCTACGCCGCGGTCTACGGGCCGGAGGCGGCGCTGTTCTGCGAACTGTTCGATGCCAGGGTGCGCTACACCGGGATCTCGTTCGTCTACCAGTTCTCGGGCATCTTCGCGTCGGGCATCACGCCCATCATCGCCACGGCGCTGCTCAAGTCCGGTGGCGGCCAACCCTGGCAGATCTGCGCCTACGTGGCCTTCGCGGGACTGGTGTCGGCGCTGTCGGTGGCGCTGATCGGGCGGCGCGCGGACCCCGAGGCGCGGCGCGAAAGCGGCGTGCCGCTGCGCGGGCCGGCGCGCTGAATCCGCGGCTTGCCGCCAGCGTTGCGGCAAGCCGGCAATGTCTTAGAATGGCACCACGCTAATGACAGGGACATTGCATGCAACCTACGGAGGGCTCCGGCGCCGCGGCCGCCCCGCTCCTGCCCAAGGTGGTGCGCCAGCGGCTGCACGACACCGTGGTCGACCACCTGCGCAACTTCATCGTCGAAGGGGTGCTGGCGCCCGGCATGAAGCTGAACGAGCGCGAACTGTGCGAAACGCTGGGGATCTCGCGCACGCCGCTGCGCGAGGCGCTCAAGGTGCTGGCCGCCGAGGGGCTGATCGAGATCTCGCCCAACCGCGGCGCCAGCGTCTCGCGCATGAGCGAGGCCGAGGCATGGGAGGCGTTCGAGCTGATGAGCGGCCTCGAGGCCTTTGCCGGCGAGCTGGCATGCGAACGCATCACCGCGCCGGAACTGGCCGAGATCAAGGCGCTGCATTACGCCATGCTGGCCTGCCACGCGCGCAATGACCTGCCCGGCTACTACAGCCGCAACCAGGAAATCCACGACCGCATCGCCGCGGCGGCGCGCAACCAGACCCTGCTGCAGACCTACCTGACGCTGAACCGGCGGCTCAAGGCGATGCGCTTCCGCTCCAACCACCAGACCGACAAGTGGGACCGCGCCGTGCACGACCACGAAGAGATGGTCCGTGCGCTGGAAGCCCGCGACGGCAAGCGCCTGGCGTCGATCCTGCGCCAGCACCTGCTGGAGAAGCGCGCCGCCGTGATGCAGATCCACCCGGATCCGGCCAGCGCGCCTGCCGTGCCCAACGCCTGATTGCGCGCGCCGTCAGCGCCGCGTGGCCAGGATGCGGTAGCCGCGGGCACAGTGCTCCTGCGCGGCGGCACGGGCTTCATCCGGATCGTCGAACAAACCGGCCTGCATGATCCCCGGCACCAGCACGGCCTCGCCGGCTTCCGCGCCCAGGAAGCGCCCGTCGCGCGACTGGACGATATACAGCACGTCCGAAGCAACCTCGCCCACCGGCTGGCGCCGTCCGGCGGACTGGCCCAGGCGTCGCTGGCCTGGTGCCCCGCCAGCGCCGGCACCCGCCGGCCGCTGTGCTTCCCCCGCACCGCCCGCGCTGCGCGCCACTTGCAGGTTGTTGCGCACCTCATTGACCCCCAGCACGTCTTCGGCCAGCTCTTCAATGCGGTACTTGATGCCGCGGTCGGCCACGGTGCCGGTCAGCGTGACAATGCCCGAGCCGACATCGACGGTCACGTCCGAGACGTCATCGTCGGCTTGCGCCAGCCGTTCGCACAGGTCGTCGCGAATGCGCGCGTCGGTGCGCTGGTAGTTCTTGGGCAGCCGGCGCGATCCGGTCCGCGCCGGGGCGCCCGGGCGGTACCGGTCTTCCGGGCCCTCGCCGCCTTCCGTGCCATAGCGCGCCTGCCCGTAGCCAAACGCCGAGCCGCCCGGATTGCCGCTGCGCCAGTGGTGTGCCTGGCGGGTATCGCCGGGCTCGCCGTAGCCCCGGTTGCGCCACGTTTCCCTGATTTCCGACGGTGGATAGTCTTTCATGGATTGCCTCCGATCTGAACGCGTGTGCGCGGTGTCTGGTATCGGTAGCATCATCCATGCCTCGCCGCGGGTCAGCGCGGAGCGCAGCGGATTGCGACGGGCCGACAGCGCGCCCGGCGCGGACCGCGCAACGGCGGCAAAGATCGAAGTTTTTACACGGTGGCTCCATGCGCGGGCCGGTCGAGATAGCCGCCCACGATGCGCACCAGCAGCGGCAGCTTGCCGGTGAAGAAGTGATCCGCGCCCGGCACTACCACCACCGGCAGCGCCTGCGGACGCGCCCAGTCGAACAAGGCGGCCAGTTCCGCGCGCTCGTCGTGCTCGCCATGCACCACCAGGCAATCGGCCGGCACGGCCGGGGTGTCATAGCTGCGATGGCCTTTCACCAGGCCGTAAGGGGTGCCGGCCAGCACCAGGTGGCGGATGGGCACGGACTGCGCCGCCAGCGCCGCGGCCACATGGGCCATGACGAAGGCGCCGAAGGAAAAGCCCGCCAGCGCCAGCGGCAGGCCGGGATGCGCCGCGCGCAGATGCGCGACGACCGCCAGCATGTCCCGCGCCTCGCCCTGGCCCTGGTCATGGGCGCCACCGGAACCCGCGACGCCACGAAAATTCGGCCGCACGGTCAGGTAACCGCGCGCCACCAGCGCCTTGGCCAGCTGGTGCGGCACCTTGTGCGTGGCCGAGCCGCCCAGCAATGGATGAGGATGCCCCACCACGGCAATGCCGCGCGGATCGCCCGCGGGCCGGTCGACCAGCAGTTCAATCGGCCCGGCCTCGCCGTCGAGCGTTGTCTTTTCGGTGCCTGACGCAACCGCCATGCGTGCTCCTGGGAAGTTTGAGGGTGACAGATGATGACAATGGGCCGCGCGCGGCCTGAAGTGCGTGATGTTACTGCGATGGCGGCAAGCCTGTCGGCGGTGGCGGCCGTACCAGGCCGGCACACCCACGGATGCGTATCAATTTGTCACCGTGTGGCCGATGCGCCGCAGTATGCGGCAAGGTGGCGGATGCGCTTTTCTATAATTTCGCGAATCGCGGCGGGGTGGGTTGCCTGTTCCTGCCGCCACGGCCAGCCGCTGCCGGTGTTCCTTGACGGGAGCGCCGGTCCCTGGCCACACCATGCGCCGAAAGGATCGCCAGCGAGCAGCGGTCCCTTCGCCTGTTCATCGCCGGTATCCCGGCCGTTCCCGCATCGGATCGCCGCCGTCCCATTAGGGGCCGGCGCGCGTCTTCCATGCCGCAAGGCGATGCCGGGCCGCCGCGAACCGTCACCATCGACGAGATTCCGCCATGAGCAACGTTTCACGGCTCGCACTGGGCCTTGCGCTCGCCGCGCTATGCCACCTGATGCCAGCGGCCTTGCCCGCCGCCGTCGCGGCGCCGGCGTCCGCGGCCGCTTCCGCCACCGAGGCGCAACCGACGCCCGCCCTCACGCACGCCGACGCCGTCGCCGAACTCAAGCGCCTGCAGACCGAGCAGGACCGCATCAAGCAGCAGGCCTCCGACCCCGACGGCACCACCAAGCTGGACGAGCTGGACCATACCCTGCACAAGCTCGATGCCGACGTCGACAGCCTGTCCGCGGCGCTGACGCCGCAGCGCGCCCAGCTGCAGGCGCAGCTCGATGTGCTGGGCCCGCCGCCGACGGATGGCATGACCCGGGAAGCGCCGGCGGTGGTACGGCAGCGCGCCGAACTGAACGCACGCCGCATGCAGCTCGATGCGCAACTGAAGCAGGCGGCCGAAAGCAAGGAGAACATCGCCAACCTGAGCGGCCAGATCGGGCGGCTGCAGCGCAGCCAGATGAAAGACCAGCTGGCGCTGCGCTCGGACAGCATCCTGAACCCGCAGTTCTGGAAGCCGATGGTCAGCCCGGCCGCCGAGGACCGGGCGCGCATGGCCGCGTTCCTGGACCAGGTGGTGCCGATGGCGCAACTGGCCTGGCAGCCGTCGCAGCGCGCCGCCACCATCGCCCTGCTGCTGCTCGCACTGGGCGTGTGGCTGCTGGGCAAGCGCCTGGCCGAACGCGCGCTGGCCTGGTTCTGCCTGAACCGGCTGCCACCCACGCGCCTGCGGCGCAGCGCGCTGGCGCTGGCCACCACGCTCGCGACCGTGGCCACCACGGGGCTGGCGGTGCAGATCGTCTACAACGCCTTCGCGCGCAACTATGAACTGCCGCCGGACCTGATGACGCTGTACGGCGGGCTGCTCAAGCTGACCCTGACCAGCGCCCTGATCGCGGGGCTCGGCCGCGCCCTGCTGTGCACGCGCCACCCGTCCTGGCGGCTACCCGCGCTGGCCGACCCGGTGGCGCTGGCGATGAAGCCGTTCCCCGCGGTGCTGGCCGGGCTGTTGCTGCTGGCCGGCACGCTGGAACAGCTCAACCGCATTGCCGATACCAGCGTGCAGGTCACGCTGCTCGGGCGCGGGCTGGTCTCGCTGGTGGTGGTGCTGACCATCGGCGCGGCGCTGCTGCGCGCCAACCGCGTGCGCAGCGAGCTGGCCGCGGCGGGCGAGCAGCCGGAAGCGCGCGCCACGCTGGCCGGCATGATCCACGCCGGCGTCAGCCTGATCGTGGTCGTGTCGCTGGTGGCACTGGTGGCCGGCTATATCAGCTTTGCGCGCTTCCTGACCTATGAGCTGGTCTGGTTCGACATCGTGCTGTGCAGCCTGTACCTGCTGACCCAGGTCACGCGCGACACCTTCGAAAGCGTGTTCTCGACCCAGCACGCCAGCGGCCAGGTGATCAAGCAGCTGTTCGGCGTCGACGACGCGCGCCTGGAACAGGCCGCCACCATCCTGTCCGGCATCGGCGCCAGCCTGTTGCTGCTGCTGGCCGTGGTGGCGCTGCTGACCGGCGGCTTCGGCACCACCCCCGCTGACCTGGTCGACAGCCTGGTCACCGTGCTGGGCGGCGAAAAGCTGCGCAGCCTGAACATCATGCCGGAGCGCATCCTGAATGCGCTGGTCGCGCTGGGGGTGGGCATCTGGCTGCTGCGCACGGTGCGGCGCTGGCTGGATGCGGAACTGCTGCCCAAGCTGTGCATGGAGCAAGGGCTGCGCGCGTCGCTGATCACGCTGTTCAGCAATGTCGGCTACGTGCTGCTGGTGCTGCTGACGCTGTCGCTGCTGGGCGTGCGCTGGGACAACCTGGCGTGGATCGTCAGCGCGCTGTCGGTCGGCATCGGCTTCGGCCTGCAGGAAATCGTGAAGAACTTCGTGTCGGGGCTGATCCTGCTGACCGAGCGTCCGGTCAAGGTCGGCGACATGGTCAGCATCGCCGGGGTCGAGGGCGACATCCGCCGCATCAACGTGCGCGCCACCGAGATCCAGCTGGGCGACCGCTCCACGGTGATCGTGCCCAATTCGCAGCTGATCTCGCAGAACCTGCGCAACGTCACCATGAGCAACAGCACCCAGGGGGTGGCCTCGCTGCAGCTCACCTTCCCGCTGGACACCGATCCCGAGCAGCTGCGCGACCTGCTGCTGGACGTCTACCGCGAGAACGAAAGCATCCTCGACGTGCCGGCCCCGTCGGTGATGTTCAGCCAGCTGGCGCCCAACGGCATCACGCTGTCGGTGACCGGCTATGTCGGCAGCCCGCGCATCGCCGCGGCCACGCGCAGCGACCTGCTGTTCGAGATCCTCAAGCGGCTGCGCGCCGCGGGCATTTCGCTGTCGGTGCCGCAATCGCTGCGGCTGGAGAACATGCCGCCGTTCGGCGCCGAGCCGGAGCGCGCACTGGCGACCGGCTGACGCCGCACGGCAATGCCGCTATGCCTTGGCCGGGCCGGCGGCGTCTTCCACCGCCAGCGACACCAGCCAGCGGCGAATCACCTGCTCTTCCTGCGCCGTCAGGCCCGCCGCCAGGCGCGCCTCGTTGGCCATGACCCGCTCGCGGCACTGGGCCAGCAAGGCCTTGCCCTGCGCCGTCAGCGCAATGGTCTGGATGCGGCCGTGCACGGGATGCGGCGCGCGCTCGATATGGCCCGCCTTCTCCAGGTTGCCGACGATCACGCTGACGGTCTGCGGCGTCAGCAGCGCCAGCCGCGCCAGGTCGGCGCCCGACAGCCCTGCATACGCGCCCAGCATAGTCAGCACCACGAACTGCGGCGGCGTCACGTTCAGGTCGGCCAGCGCCCGCTCCATGCGCAGCCGGTTGGCCGCGCCGGCCTGGCGCAGCAGGTAGCCAAGGTGGCCGCTCTCGCCCCGCTTGCCTTCGCCGGGCGCTGGAACCGCAGTGGAAGCCGTGGCCGCGACGCCGCGCCTGGTGGTGGTCTTGCTCATAATGTCAGAACTCTTATATTATGTTCGTGCTCTGATATTAACCCAGTTCCGCCCAAGGAGGCCCGGAATGCCAGACCCGCATGCCAGCATGACGTTCGAATCCTTCACCCGCGCCGCGCCAGCCGTGTACGCGGCCCTGCGCGCGCTGGGCACCGCCGTGGATGACTCGGGACTCGACAAGCCGTTGACCGAGCTGATCAAGGTGCGCGTATCGCAGCTCAACGGCTGCGCCTTCTGCCTGCAGTTCCACCTGAACCTGGCGCGCCGGCATGGCGTGGACGCGCGCAAGCTTGACCTGGTCGCGGTCTGGCGCGAGGCCGGTGTCCATGGCGCGCGCGAGCAGGCGGCACTGGCCTGGGCCGAGGCCCTGACCGTGCTGGGCGCCACCGCGGGCGCCGGCGCCGAACACGCCCGCCAGCAGGCGCTGGCGCGGGTGCGCGAGCAGTTCAGCGAGGCCGAGATCCCCTACCTGACCACTGCGATCGCCGCGATCCAGGCATGGAACCGCATTGCCGCCGGCCTGCAGTTCCCGCCGCCGCCCGCGCAAGCGGCAGGGAGCGCCGCATGAACACCGCCACCGCCCCCCAGACCGAACTGCGGCATGTCGAGCATGACATGGAAGTGGCCGCCTGTTTTGCGCTGATGCGGCAATTGCGCCCGCACCTGGCCTCGGCCGATGAGCTGGTGGCGCGCTGGCGCCGCCAGGCGGCGACAGGCTATCGCCTGCTGGTGCTATGGGACCACGGCAAGCCGGTTGCGCTCGCCGGCTGGCGGGTGCAGGACAACCTGGTCCGCGGCGTTCACGCCTACGTCGATGACCTCGTCACCGACGCAAACGCGCGCAGCAGCGGCTACGGGCAGCAGGTGATGGACCGCCTGAAACACGAGGCGCGCCAGGCCGGCTGCCGCGCGCTGGTTCTGGATACGCCACTCGCCAACGTGCTGGGCCACCGCTTCTACTACCGCAATGGCCTGCTGGCGAGCGCGCTCCACTTCTACTTCCCCCTTGAGGAAAGCGACCGATGACTACCCTGCTTCACCTCAGCGCCAGCAGCCGCGGCGAGGCCTCATGCAGCCAGCAGGGCGCCGCGCGCTTGCTGGGGCAGATCGGCAATGGTTCGCTGCGCGTGATCGCGCGCGACCTGGCCGCCCAGCCGCTGCCGCATCCGGATCGTGCCACCGTCGAAGCCAGCCTGATGCCGCCCGAGCAGCGCGGCCCGGCCGACCATGCGGCGCTGGCGCTGTCCGAAACGCTGATCGCCGAACTGGAGGCCGCCGACGCGGTGCTGATCTCCACGCCGATGCACAACTTCACCGTGCCGTCGGCGCTCAAGGCATGGATCGACCTGGTGGTGCGGCCCAACCGCACCTTCCGCAATACGCCGGCCGGCAAGGTCGGCATGCTGGCGAACCGGCCGGTGCTGGCGGTGGTCTCTTGCGGCGGCCCGTTCGGGGAAGGTCCGGGGAGCCAGCAGGACTTCCTGACGCCCTACCTGAAGTACGTGTTCGCGGCGATCGGCATCACGCAAGTGGAAGTGATGCGCATGGAACGCATGAACTGGGGCCCGGACTTCGCCCAGATGGGGCTGGACAGCATACGGGTGCCGGCAGGCTGGCCCATGGAGACGGCGCCGGCCTGAGGCAGGCGAAGCCGGCTTTCGCGGCGCGGGGGCGTGGCTTTTGTTATTCTCGTGGAAAGATTTTTTGTATTGATATATTCTCTGAACGAGAATATCCAAGCGATTCGCTTGTCCCCTTCCCCGCCCGACCGCCGATGGAACTGGCTGAACTTGAAATCTTCCGCGCCGTCGCCACGGAGCAGAGCGTCACCCGTGCCGCGCGCCTGCTGGACCGGGTGCAGTCCAACGTCACCACGCGCGTCAAGCAACTGGAGGAAGCGCTCGGCGTGGCCCTGTTCCAGCGCGACAGCAAGCGCATGCTGCTGACGCCCGAGGGTCACCGGCTGCTCGCCTATGCCAACCAGATGCTGGCCCTGGCCGAAGAAGCGCGGCAGTCGGTGCAGGGCGCCGCACCGTCGGGCCGCCTGCGCATCGGCACCATGGAAAGCGCCGCCGCCAACCGCCTGCCGATGCCGCTGGCGCGGTTCCACGCGGCCTGGCCCGGCGTAGAGATCGAGATCCGGACCGGCACCACGCGCGCGCTGGTCGATGCCGTGCTCGACCACCGGCTGGACTGCGCCGTGGTGGCGCATCCGGGCGAGGGCCCGGCGCGCGCGGCCGACCTGGACGAACTGGCCCCCGGCCTGGAAGGCACCTACCTGTTCACCGAACACCTGCAACTGGTGCTGCCGGCCAGCCATCCCAGGGCACGCGGGCCGCGGGACGTGGCGTTGCGCCGCCTGGCGGCCTTCCCCAAGGGCTGCACCTACCGCCGGTGCGCCGAAGACTGGCTGGCGCAGGGCAGCGACGACATGCGCCAGCGCCTGGCCATCACCGAGATGCCGTCGTACCACGCCATGCTCGCCTGCGTCAGTGCCGGCACGGCGATGGCGATCCTGCCACGCTCGCTGCTGGCGCTGCACCGCGACGCCGTCGACGTGCAGACCGTGCCGGTGCGTGCGGTGCACACCTATATCGTCAAGCGTGCCGGCTATGCCACGCACGCCTGCGACGCCTTCGTGCGCGAACTGCGCGATGGCTGATCCCGCCATCGCGCCCGTCGCGCAATCGCCACCGACCCTGCCAAGGAGCGCCAAATTGACCGACTCGACCCCAACCGCTGACCGGCTGCCGCTGCTGCGCCGGCTTGGCATCCGCACCCCGATCATCCAGGCCCCGATGGCCGGTGTCGGCACGCCCGCGCTAGCCGCGGCCGTCACCCATGCCGGCGGGCTGGGCTCGCTTGGCGTAGGCGCCATGGACGCCGAAGCCGCGCGCAAGGCCATCCGCGAGACCCGCGCGCTGACCAGCGGGCCGTTCAACGTCAATGTGTTCTGCCATGCGCCGGCGGTCGCCGATGCGGCGCGCGAGCAGGCCTGGCTGGCCTACCTCGCGCCGCGCTTTGCCGAATTCGGCGCCACCCCACCGGCCACGCTGCGCGAGATCTATCGCAGCTACGTCAGCGACGACGCCATGCACGCGATGCTGCTGGAAGAACGCCCGGCCGTGGTCAGCTTCCATTTCGGGCTGCCCGATGCGGGCCGGATCCGCGCGCTGCGCGAAGCCGGCATGGTGCTGCTGGCCAGCGCCACCTCGCTGGACGAGGCGCGCGCCATCGAGGCGGCCGGCATCGACGCGATCGTTGCGCAGGGCATCGAGGCCGGCGGCCACCGCGGCGTGTTCGACCCCGCCGCCGTCGACGAGGGACTCGGCACCTTTGCACTGGTACGCGTATTGTCGACCCAGACCCGCCTGCCGGTGATCGCCGCGGGCGGCATCATGGACGGTGCCGGCATTGCCGCGGCGCTGGCGCTTGGCGCGCAGGCCGCGCAACTCGGCACCGCCTTTATTGCCTGCCCCGAGACCGTGGCCGACGACCCCTACCGCGAGGCGCTGCTGCAGGCGCGCAAGCGCCCGACCGTGCTGACGCGTGCCATCTCCGGCCGCAATGCCCGCGGCCTGGCCAACCGCTTTACCGAGCTGGGCGCGGCAGCCGGCGCGCCCGCCACGCCCGACTACCCGACCGCCTACGATGCGGGCAAGGCCCTGCACGCCGCCGCCAAGGCGCGCGGCAGCGCCGACTTTGCCGCGCAATGGGCCGGCCAGGCCGCGCCGCTGGCGCGCGCGCTGCCGGCGGCGGCGCTGGTTGCGGCGCTGGCCGGCGAACTTGCCGCCAGCGCGCGGGGGCTGGGCGCGCTGGCCGAAACGCTCGGATAAGCCGTTTCGGACACGGGCCGTTTTACCGCGTCTTACACCGGGTTAAAAAAGACAGATCTGAAAAGCCGCGGTTACAAAGCTAACAAGTCGGCCCGGGCGCCGAAACACCTTGCGCGCCAGTTTGCGTCCATCATTCAGGAACACAAGCTGTGCATGACAAGGAGTCCGAAATGCGCCCCTCCACCCGCATCGTCGCCACGGCGGTCCTGGCCGCGTCCCTGGTAGCCGCCGGTTCCGCCTCCGCGCACGGCCGCCACCACCATGGCGGCTCCAACGGCGGCGCCGTGCTCGCGGTCGGCGCGCTGGCCGGCCTGGCGCTGGGCGCCATGCTGGCCTCCGGACCGGTGATGGCGGCGCCGGTAGCGCCCCCGCCCGTCACCTACGCCCCCGCGCCGGTCTCTTACGCAGCGCCGGCGGTGCCGCCTGGCTATTGCTACCGCGACTACGACCGCGCCTACGTGCCGTGCGGACCGCAGCCTTCCGGCTACTACCGCGAGGCACCGTACTACGGCTACTGAGGCCTGCCGCCATGCCGGTCGACCGCGACTATTTCGCCGGCCTGTACGGCCGCAACCAGGATCCCTGGGGCATCGGCACGCGCTGGTACGAAGCGCGCAAGCGCGCCCTGCTGCTGGCGACGCTGCCGCGCGAGCGCTTCGGCCGCGCCTTCGAGCCCGGCTGCGGCGGCGGCCACCTGAGCGTGGCGCTGGCGCCGCGCTGCGATGCGCTGGTGGCGATGGAGCTGGCCGAGTCCGCCGCCGAGCAGGCGCGGCAACGGCTGGCGCCATTCCCGCAGGCGCGCGTGCTGACCGGCGAATTGCCGCAGCAGTGGCCCGAAGGCAGCTTCGACCTGATGGTGTTTTCCGAACTGGGCTACTACTTTCCCAAGCCGGACTGGCACGAAGTCGCGGCGATGGCGGCCGGCGCGCTCGCCGATGACGGCGTCATCGTCGCCTGCCATTTCCGCCATCCGTTCGCGGAGCAGCAGATCACCGCGCAGGCCGTGCATGACGCCATCGGCGCGCAACCCGGGTTGTATCGGCATATCCGTCACGAGGAGCCGGATTTCGTGCTGGAACTGTGGACGCGGCAGTTGGAGATGCGGCTGGCGTAGATATCAGCCTAATAGGGAAAGACAACGCCCCATGCAAGTGGCTACTTGCATGGGGCGTTGTCTTTGGAACAATTTGCCAAGCACACCGGCCCTTGACCGACCGCCTGGGTACTCCCTCTCCCGCTTGCGGGAGAGGGTTGGGGTGAGGGCGAGAGCGTCAACGAAGTGAAGGCTGTCGCTATTGCCACCGCCTGCCCTCACCCCTGCCCCTCTCCCTTGAGCGGGAGAGGGTAGCAAACCAGCGGGACATCAAGGCAATCACTGCCTCACACCGGCACATCCCGCGTCGGATCCGGCTTGCGGTCGTCAAACCAGCGATACAGCGTGGGCACCATCACCAGCGTCAGCAGCGTCGAGGTAATCAGTCCGCCGATCACCACCACCGCCAGCGGCCGCTGCACTTCGGAGCCCGGGCCGGTCGAGAACAGGAACGGCACCAGGCCCAGCATCGCAATGGTCGCGGTCATCATCACCGGACGGAAACGCTGCGTCGCGCCCTGCACCACCGCCTCATCGAGCGATAAGCCCGAATCGCGCAGCGTGCGGATATACGACACCAGCACCACCCCGTTCAGCACCGCCATGCCCCACAGCGCAATAAAGCCCACCGAGGCAGGCACCGACAGGTATTCGCCGGTGACGAACAGGCCGATGATGCCGCCGATGGAAGCGAATGGCAGCACCGTGATGATCAGCGTGGCAAAGCGCAGCGAGTTGAACAGCAGGAACAGCAGGAAGAAGATCGCGGCGATGGTGACCGGCACGATGATCTTCAGGTGGCCCATGGCGCGTTCCATGTTCTGGAACTGGCCGCCCCACTCGAGGTAGTAGCCTTCGGGCAGCTTCACCTTGGCGCCGGCGGCCTGCTGCAGCTCGGCGACAAAGCCGCCGAGGTCGCGGTCCTTCACGTTGATCATCACCACCACGCGACGCTTGGCCATTTCGCGGCTGATCTGCGCGGGACCGTCGTTGACCTCGATGCGGGCCACGCTCTGCAGCGGCACCTGCATGCCGTCTGGGGTGTTGACCAGCAGCTGCCGGATCGCTTGCACGTTGTTGCGGAACTCCTCCGGCAGGCGCACCGCCGCGGCAAAGCGGCGCTCGCCCTCGAAGATGTCGGTGGCGCGCTTGCCGCCGATGGCGATCTCGATCACGTCATGGATGTCCGACACGTTGAGCCCGTAGCGTGCAATCGCCTGCCGGTCGATCTCGATCGACAGGTACTGCTGGCCCGACACGCGCTCGATGCGGATGTCCTGCGAGCCCTGGATGCCGCCGGCCACGCGCGCGATCTCGCCCGCCAGTTCGCGCAGCTTGTCCAGGTCGTCGCCGAACACTTTCACCGCCACGTCCGAACGCACGCCGCTGACCATCTCGTCGACGCGATCCGAGATCGGCTGCGCCATCACGATCTGCACGCCCGGAATGGCCTTGAGCTTGTCGCGGATGGCGTTGGCGATATCGTCCTGGGTCCAGCCGTCGGGCCACTGGTCGCGGTCCTTCAGGCTGGCGATCGGAGTCGATTCGTTCTGGCCCTGCGGGTCCGCCGGGCTTTCGCCGCGGCCCACGCCCGACACCACCGACTTCACGCCCGGCACCTCCAGCACCAGCTTGTTGGCTTCCTTCTCCAGCTTGACCGACTCTTCCAGCGAGATGTTCGGCACGCGGTCGATCGCGGGCACGATCGAGCCTTCCTTCATCTCCGGAATGAAGGAGGTGCCCAGCAGCGGCACGATCAGCAACGTGGCGACGAAGGCCGCGACCGCGCTGATGACGGTCTTGCGGCTGTTGCCCAGCGCCCAGTGCAGCAGGCGCAAGTAGTGGCGCTTCATGAAGGCGATCACGCGCGTGTCATGCTCGGCGCCGCCCTTGAGCAGGTACGACGACAGCACCGGCGACAGTGTCATCGACAGGAACAGCGAGATCGCCAGCGCGATCGAGATGGTGAATGCCAGCGGCGCGAACATCTTGCCTTCCATGCCCGACAGCGTCATCAGCGGCAGGAACACCAGGATGATGATGCCCACGCCGACGATCACCGGCGTGGCCACTTCCTGCACCGCCTTGACCAGGATCTCGGTCTTGCTCAGTCCGGGCTCCTTGTGACCAAGCCGCTCGAACGCGTTCTCGACCACCACCACCGAGCCGTCGACCATCAGGCCGATGGCGATCGCCAGCCCCCCCAATGACATCAGGTTGGCCGACAGGCCGACTTCGTTCATCACCATGAAGGTCAGCAATGGCGTCAGCACCAGCGTGGCCAGCACGATCACCGATGAACGCACATCGCCCAGGAACAGGAACAGCACGATCACCACCAGCACCACGCCTTCGAGCAGCACCTTGGTCACGGTCCACAGCGCGGCGTCGACCAGCTCGCTGCGGTCATAGTACGGCACGATCTGCAGCTTGCCCGGCAGCATGCCGCGCTCATTGATCTCGGCCACGCGGGCCTTCACGCGGCTGACCACCTCCTTGGCATTGCCCCCGCGCATCATCATGACGATGCCGCCGACCGCCTCGGTCTGGCCGTTCTTGACCAGCGCGCCCTGGCGCACCTCATGGCCGATGGTGACGTTGGCGACGTCGCGCAGGTACACCGGCGTGCCGTTGATCTCCTTGAGCACGATGCTGCCCAGGTCGTCCACGCCGCGGGCCAGGCCCACGCCGCGGATCAGGTACTGCTCGGCATAGTGGGGCAGCACGCCGCCGCCGGAGTTTGCGTTGTTGCGCGCCAGCGCCTCATAGACCTGCTGGATCGAGATCTGGTAGTGGCGCATGCGCTCGGGGTTGACCAGCGCCTGGTACTGGCGCACGTAGCCGCCCTGCGAGTTGATCTCGGCCACGCCAGGAATCGATCGCAGCAGCGGACGCACCACCCAGTCCTGGGCGATGCGGCGCTCGGCCAGCTCTTCCTGGGTCAGTTCGTGGTTGCCGTCGTCGGCGCGGTCCAGCGTGTACTGGTAGACCTCGCCCAGGCCGGTGGAAACCGGGCCCAGCACCGGCGACACGCCTTCCGGCATGCGCCCGCCCACTTCGATCAGGCGCTCCATCACCAGCTGGCGCGCGAAATACACGTCGGTGGCATCGGTGAACACCAGCGTGATCAGGGACAGGCCCGCCTTGTTCAGCGAGCGCATCTCTTCCAGGCCGGGCAGGCCGGTCATGGCCATTTCCACCGGCACGGTGACAAAGCGCTCCACTTCCTCGGGCGAACGGCCCGCGGCTTCTGTGGCGATCTGCACCTGCACGTTGGTCACGTCTGGGAACGCATCCACCGACAGCTTGGTGGCAGCGCGCAGGCCGAAGAAGAACAGCACCACGGCGATCACGCACACCACCAGCCGCTGTTTGATGGCGGCTTCGACTAAAGATTTCATCATGGCGGCTTACCCTTGCTCGAGGCGCTTGCGCTCGTTGTCCAGGTGGAACGCGCCATCGACCACGATGCGGTCGCCGGCCTTCACGCCGTTCTGAACCACGCGCATGCCGTCGCTCTCGGCGCCCAGCTTGACCTTGGTCAGGCGGTACTTGTTGCCCGGCATCTCGACATAGACCAGCTCGTCGTTGCCGTCGCGCACCACCGCCGCGGCCGGCACCACCAACTGGTCGACCGGCTTGCCGGCAATCAGCATGCTGGCCAGCATGGCCGGCTTCAGGCGGCCTTCGCGGTTCTCCAGCTCGGTGCGGACCAGCACCGTGCGCGACTGCGGATTGACCGTGCGGCCCACGTAGATCAGCTTGCCGGTAATGGTTTGGCGCCCGGCGCCGTTCGCCAGCGACGGCACCTCGATCTCAACGCTCTGGCCTTCGGCCACCTGCGCGGCCTGCTGCTCGGGCACCTCGGCCACGACCCACACCCGCGACAGGTCGGCCACGGTGTAGAGCGCGTCGGCGGGCTGCACCACCTGGCCCTGCGCCACATTGCGCTCGACCACGGTGCCGCTGATGCTGGAATACACCGGCGAGTGCGAGTTGATGCTGCCGCTCTTGGCCAGTTGCGCGATCGAGGTCGCCGACATGCCCAGCACGCGCAGCTGGTCGCGGTAGGCGCGCATCTCGGCCGAGGCGATCGCCAGTTCGCTCTCGCGGCGCTGCAGTTCGCCGCGGCCGATCACGTCGGCGGCAAACAGCTGGCGTGCGCGCTCGGCGTTGCGGCCCTGCAGCTCGGTCTGGGCCTCGCTCTTCAGGAAGGCCATCTGCGCCGCGCCCAGCTCGCTGCTGTGCAGGCGCGCCAGCACCTGGCCGGCCTTCACTTCCTGGCCCAGCGTGGCATAGAGGTCGGTCACGCGGCCGGTCACGCTGGCGCCGATGCGCGACACGCGCTGTTCGTCGAAGTCGATGCGGCCGGACACGCGCAGCATCTCGCTGAACGGTGAGGTCGATACGGGCGCCACCTTCAGGCCCTTCTGCAGGTTGCCCTCCGGCTGGATCACGCCGGGCGGCAGCTTGGGCGCTTCGGCGACCGGTTCAGGTTGGTCGGAACAGGCCGCCAGGCTGAACGTCAGGACGGCGGCGGCCGTCAGCGAAAGCAGGAATTTGGGACGCATGGTTATTTCTGTTCGAGGTTGGATGCCGGCTGCAGGCCGGGCGCGGCGGTGGCGCCGGCGGCGGTCGACATAAGCTTTTCGATCTGGATCGCGGCCAGCTGCAGGTCGTACTGCGCGGCGATCAGCTCATTGCGCGCGCCACGCAGCACGCGCTGGGCATCGAGGTAGTCCAGGATGCCGCGCTCGCCGAAGCGGTAGGCGGCTTCGGCCACGCCCAGCGCCGACTCGGCCTCGCGCACGATGCCCGATTCCAGCGCCGTCACCTGGGCCTGGTTGATCTCGAACTGGCGGTAGGCCGCTTCCAGTTCCTGGGTCAGCTCGAACTCGCGCGCCTCGAGCGCGCTGCGCGCCTGCGTGGCCTGCGCCGCGGCTTCACCCACCGGCCCGCTGCGGCGGTCCCACAGCGGGATGGTCAGGATCAGGCCGATCTGCGAGACGTTGTTGTCAGGCTGGCGGTCGGTGCTGGCGCGCAGCGCCACTTCGGGCCAGCGCAGCGACTTCTGGTAGTCCACGCCCAGCTGCGCGCGTTCCAGCTCCATGCGGCGCTGGACCAGCTCGGCATTGCTGGCGGTCAGGGTGTCTCGCAACGCCGGCAGCGGCGGCACGTCGGGCGACTGGCCCAGCGTGCCCGCCAGCGAAAACTGCCCGGGCATGGCGCCGCCCACCTGCTGGCGCAGCGCCGCCTTGGCCTGGTTGACACGCAGCTCGGCGGTCTGCTGGCTCTTCTGCGACGCCAGCAATTCGGTCTCGGCCTTGATCAGCTCGTAGCGCGGGGCCTCGCCCACTTCCACGCGCAGGCGTGCGCGCGAGTGGATCTGGCGCATCATCGCCAGGTCTTCCTCGGCGGCATGCAGCTCGCTCTCGCGGCGCAGCACATCGTAATAGGCGGTCTTCACGCGGGCGGCCAGATCGGCGCGAAAGCCCTGCCGCACCGCCTGCGACGATTCCAGCCCGCGGGTCGCCATGGCCTCGCGCAGGCTGCGCTGGTGCGGGTAATCGAACTTCTGCACCACCGCATAAGTGGGCGCGTTGCCGCTGGCCACGCCCGGCTGCTTGCCGGACAGGCGGCCATACATCACCTCGACCTGCGGATTGGGATAGGCCCGGGCGCTGCTGATCGCGGCGCTGGCCGCATCGACATTGGCCTCGGCGGCCGCCACGCCCTTGTTGGTGGACTGGGCCAGGTCGAGCAGCTGGGGCAGCGAGTAGGCGGGCCCCGCCACGGCGCCGGCGGCACCCGCGGACGCGGGCTTCGGCACGGCGGCGGCCGCCAGGATCGCGTCGCCCGGCAGGGGCGCGGCAGCAGGTTTGGACAGCGGTGCACGGCCAGCGGGCGCGGCACCGGCCACGTCCGTCGCCTGCGCGGACGCCCTGCCTTGGGCTCCGGCCTGCGCCGGGGCCGAGGCAAGCGCCATCAGCGAAAGCGACGCGATCAGGGTCAGCTTGGTTGTTGTCATGAGTCGGGAAAGCAAGCAATACATCTGCCGTTCGCCATGCTGCCGCCCGCCCGGGTGAAGGCGTCACGGGGACGCATTCACGGCAGGACGCACAACGGCGGCGGCATGCCCGCGCGCTCAGGCGGCGGGCAGGCTGGCGATATCAGGCAAGGGGGCGCGGCCCGCGGCATGGCGGCTGCATGCGGCAGCGCGCGCGGTGCGGGCGCAGGAAACGATCAGGCGAGGGAGATGGGAGGCCGGAAAAAGGCCGAAGGCGGAGGGTCGGCGCGGCCCGGCGGCTGCTGGGCCACGTCGCCGGTGGGCAATAGCAGCTTCACCGGCGGCAACGCAAACAGCGCGCTGGATTCTTCGATTTCGTCGAGCAGGTCGAGCGGATCGAGCAGGTCGGCCGACCAGATATTGCAGTAGCCGGGGGGCGGGTCATCGCAGACATCGTCGTCGTGCAGGCCGTCGTCGCCGGGCACCACGATGCGGCCCAGGTCGTCGAGGGGTTGCGCCGCCGCCATGTCGATCAAATCTACCCCCGGCTGCTGCAGCCCCGGCAACGCCGCGCGCGCGTCCGCCGCTGCTCCAAAGGAGAGCAGCGACAAGCACATGGCGGTCAGCAGCAGGAACAACAGTCGCATGGGATCGGAGGCATTGACGGCATCACCGGGGCGCCGTGGCGAACCAGGCCGGCCGGGATGCTGCAGGACAGCATTGTAACTGAACGATTACGATTGACAGGGAATCGTTACGTTCGTTCCCTTGCTGCAGAGAGAACACGCGTCGTTCAGGTCTTTCAGACTTATCCCCTTTCTCGCTATCGCCCTCCGCCTTAGGCTTCCTTCACCTTGGTCGGGCGGCCAGACAACAGGCTCGTCTGCAATTTTGTAATACAAAATCGCGTGACATATGAGCGCTATACTTGCGTATTACCCATTGTCGGAGCCCTTCATGCAAGGCACGACCTTGTCATTCCGCGCAGGCGAAGAACTGGCCGAGCAAACCCGCGCCCTGGCGATGGCGGCAGGCCAGAAGACGTCGGACTATATCCGCGACGCCGTCCGCGAGAAAAACGAGCGCGAGCTGGCGAACCGTATCGCGATGCTTTCGCGCAAGCTCTCGGCGAAGCACCTGGCTGCCAACGAAGCAATGGACGGCGCCGCCGGAGACGGCCTTGATTGAACCGAAGCGGGGACAGATCTGGGAGGTCGATTTCAACCCGCAGACCCACCGGGAAGAGCCGGCCAAGCGCAACCGGCCTGCGCTGGTTCTGCAGACCGACCTGCTCAATGATGCGGGGCATGCGACCACTATTGTCGTACCCGGGACATCACAGACCGAAATGGAGGATTGCTTTCCGCTGCGCGTGGCGCTGGGGAAGCTGCCGGGCCTGGCCTATGAAACGGACCTTTTGATCGACCAGGTTCGCGCCGTATCCAATCGCCGCTTCATGGGCAGTCGGCCGGTGGCGACCCTTGCGGCCAATCACCTGCGTAAGGTGGAAGAGGCCATGCGCCTGCTGCTACGGCTCTAGGCCACGCTGCATGAGACGCAGTGACGCGCTCATGCAGCCCCTACACCACCGTAAAACCATGCGTCCCGTCGCGCTCCAGCTGCGCGATCAGGCCGAACTCCCAGTCCAGGTAGCCCTGCATCGCCTCGCGCGGGTTGTCGGTGCCTTCATAGGGCCGACGGTAGCGGTCGGTGCGTTCCGAGGCCAGGCGCGTCTCTCCGCTCTCCAGCGGCAGGCCCGCGGCAATCCACGCCTGGGTGCCGCCTTCCAGCACCAATACCTCCGCGTCGGTCAGGCGCCGCAGGTCGGCGGCGGCAAAGCGCGCCAGCAGGCTGGAACCGCAGGTGAGCACGTAGCGCTTCGGCTGCCCGATGCGTGGCAGCGCGTCGGCCAGCTGGGCGCGAATGACAAAATACGCGCCCGGGATATGGCGCTTGACGTAGTTGGCGCTGGTGGTGAAATCCAGCACGGCGGTACCGCCATCGCCGGCATCGAGCCATGCGGCCAGTTCAGCCGCAGTGACGCTCGCTACGGACGCTGACGACGGCACCGGCGCGGCCACGGCGCCGGTTTCACTGCGCGCCGCGGCGGCCACCGGTTCGACCACCCACACCTCCCAGCCCATCTGCGCCAGCCAGGACCCTGTCATGCTGGCGCGCACGTCATCGTCATCGGCCAGCACGATGCGCGCGCCGCGCACCGGCGCGCTGTGGTCGGTCTCCTGCACCAGTTGCCCGCCCGGCGCGTTGACGAAGCCCGGCAAGTGGCCGTCGGCGAATTCCTCGGGCGTGCGCACATCGAAGCGGTACACGGTGCGGCCCGGCTGCTGCAGCGTGTCCAGTTGCGCCAGCGCGATGCGCCGCACGCCGGCGCGGTCGGCGATCTCGCGCGCGCCGCGGCGGGCGCTGTCGCGGTTGGCGTCGCTGACCGCGGCCGGGGCGCGGCGGCTGGCGCCATGGTCCAGCTGCTGGCCGGCCAGGGTCCAGCCGATGGTGCCGTTGCGCAGCGCCGCCACCGGGTTCGGAATTCCTGCGTTCACCAGCGACTGCGTGCCGATGATGCTGCGCGTGCGGCCCGCGCAGTTGACGATCACGCGCGTGCGCGGATGGGGGGCCAGCTCGCGCACACGTAGCACCAGCTCGGCCCCCGGCACGCTGGTGGCGGTGGGGATGCTCATGGTCTGGTATTCGTCGAAGCGGCGCGCGTCGACGATCACCACGTCGGCCTGGCTGTCGATCAAGGCCTGCACCTCCTCGGCCGGCAGCGACGGCGTGTGGCGCTTTGCCTCCACCACTTCGCCGAACGACTTGCTCGGCACGTTGACGTCGCGGAACACCTCGCCGCCGCCGTCGATCCACGCGCGCAGCCCGCCTTCCAGCCGATGCACGCGGGTATAGCCCAGTTCACGCAGCACCGTTGCCGCACGCGGCGCCAGGTCAGTGCCGGCGTATTCGCCGTAGACGACGATCAGCGTGTCGCGGCGCGGGATGCGCGCCCACGCGTCCAGTTCCAGCCTGGACAGCGGGAAGTTGGCAGCCCACAGCGGATGCTCCCGCGCAAACGGGTCTTCCTCGCGCACGTCGATCAGCGCGATCTCGTCGCGGTTGCGCAGCGCCTCGCGCACGGCTTCGGGAGCATACGTCGGGAATGCCGGCGCGGGCGGCGTAGCGGTAATGGTGGTCATGACTGGGCAAGTTCGCGGGAACGGTCCCACGGGTTGGGCAGGGTCTGGTTGGAATAGCCCGAGACAAAGGGCTTGCGGGTGCCGTCCTCGGCGTAGACCGAGCGGCGCACCGCGCCGATATTGCCGCCGTACACATGGATGCTGACCGAGACGCGGTCGTCGTAGGCGTTGTTGACGCGATGGATATCGCCAACCGCCGGCGACACGGCTTCGACCTGGCCGGGCAGCAGGCGCACGCTCGGGCCACTGGCAACCGGCCGTCCGGCGCTGTCGAGCGCAAACGGCTGCGCCTCTTCCGCGCCGCGCAGCATGCCGATCAGGCCCCATACGGTGTGGTCGTGGATCGGCGTGCGCTGGCCCGGTCCCCAGACGAAGCTGACGATGGAAAAGCGCTCGGCGGAATCGCAATGCAGCAGGTGCTGCTGGTAGTACTCGGGGTGCGGCCGGGCACAGGCTTCGGGCAGCCAGTCATCGCGCGCGACCAGCGTTGCCAGCAAGGCCCCGCCTTCACGCAGGATGCGCGGCTCGTCGGGATGCTGGTCGAGCAGCGCCGCCAGGCCGGTGATGAAATCGCGCAGTGGCGCCAGCGCGTTGGGAGTGGGGGAACTACCCATGGGAATGCTCCGGAGTGTCTCGTGGTGGTTGCCGGCCGCAAGGCGCCGGCCGCGCGGCCCTCTGCGGGGCGCTGCCCCGCAAACATAGCATGGCCGGGGCAGCAGCGCTTACACGCCAAGCTGCGCGCGCCCGGCGGCGAGCAGGATCGAATCGTTCTGCGGCGTATGGATGCGGCTGCACAGCACGTCGCGATAGTGGCGCTCGAGCGGGTGGTTGCGGCTCAGGCCATGGTTGCCCGACAACTGCAGCGCCAGTTCCACCGCACGGATGGCGTTGCCGGTCACGGTGAACTTCAGCAGGCCGCTGTCGGCACCTGCCGGCGCATCGCCCGCGTCGGTGCGCGCGGCGGCGTCGTCGAGCAGCACCTGGTTGACCCGCAGCAGCGCGGCGATCTCGCCGACGGCCTCCTGCACGCGCGGCAGCGTGGCCAGCGGCGCACCCAGCCTGCCGGGCGCGCGCTCGCGCACGAAATCATTGAGCCAGGCCGACGCCGCGCGCGCCACCGCGTCATAGAGGCTGCCCAGCAGCACCACCATCCAGGCCTGCTGGTCCGCGTTGGCGTCGAGATCCGCCTGGCTGGACCCGGCCGGGGCCCAGGCCGATGGCGGGCGGATATCGACAGCGTGGTCCGGCGGAATCCAGACATTGTCCAGCACGGTCTCGTGGCTGCCCGAGGCACGCAGGCCCAGGTGATTCCAGTTCTCCACGATGCGCACCCCGGCGATGCCGGCCGCGGGGCCCGGCACCAAGAACACGCCGACGCGCGGCTGCGCTTCGTCGGTGCGCGCCCAGACCGCAAGCCAGCGCAAGGCCGGAATGCCGGTGCTGTACAGCTTGCGGCCGCTGAGGCGCCAGCCGTCGGCCACGCGCGTCGCCACCGTGGCCGGCAGGCCGCCGCGCGCGGGCGAGCCCAGCTGCGGTTCGACCCGCAGCGCGTTGATCAGCGCGCCCTCCCGCACCGCGCTGCCAAAGACCTGCTCACGCACGGACGGCGGCCAGTGCGAGTCGGCGCGGGCGATCGCGCGGTGCTGCAGGTAGGTCATGGTCAGCACCAGCGCGGTGGCGGCATCGCCGCCCGCCAGCGCGGCCACGATGCGGCGCGCCTGCGCCAGGCCCGCGCCGCCACCGCCGTGCGCGCGCGGCACGACCTGCGCGATCAGGCCATGGGTGTGCAGCTGCGCCAGGTTGTCGTGCGGGAAGCTCGCCGCGGCATCGTGCGCGCCCGCGGTGCCGGCAAAGCGCGCGGACAGCGCCGCGAGCGCCTCGCCAAGGCGCGCATCGCTGCCGGGCAGCGGGCGCAGGGCAGACGTCAAAGACATGGAACAAAACTCCGGAAAAAGATGAGCGCACGGTGCGCACCGAATGCCGCCTAGCGTAGCGCCGTCGTGGTCCGGCGAAAACGATGCTTATTGAATATGGAGCGTCGTTTTTATTCGTTAGCGAAGCCGCGCCGCTGTCGTACTTTCTGCCTCAGCCCATCCAACCCGACACCGACTTCAGGAGAACGCACATGAGCGTCGATTTCATCGGCATGATCCAGAGCCAGAAGCAGTCCGAGATCCATCCCCCCTCAGGCCCGGTGATCGATCGCGACTATGTGCGCGCGTTTGCCCAGGCGCACGAGCAGGCTGGCTTCGACCGCATCCTGGCGCCGCACCACTCCACCGGACCGTCGGCGACGCTGACCATTGCCTATGCCGCCAGCGTGACCGAGCGCATCCATTTCATGCTGGCGCACCGCCCTGGTTTTACCGCGCCGACGCTGGCCGCGCGCCAGATTGCCACGCTCGACCAGTTCAGCGGTGGCCGGCTGGGCGTGCATTTCATCTCCGGCGGCTCGGACAGCGAGCAGCAACGCGACGGCGATTTCCTCGACCATGACCAGCGCTATGCGCGCACCGACGAGTACCTGCATATCCTGCGCCGCATCTGGACCGAAGCCGCACCGTTCGACCATGACGGGCAGTTCTACCGCTTCACGCAGGGCTTCTCCGAGGTCAAGCCGGCACAGCAGCCGCATGTGCCGATCTACTTCGGCGGCGCCTCGGAAGCCGCGCTGGCCGTCGCCGGCAAGCATGCCGACGTGTACGCGCTGTGGGGCGAGTCGCTTGACCAGGTGCGCGAGCTGACCGCGCGCGTCCGTGCCGAAGCGGCGCGGCACGGCCGCACGGTGCGCTTCTCGGTGTCGTTCCGCCCGGTGCTGGCCGAGACCGAAGAAAAAGCCTGGGCCCGCGCCGACCGCATCCTCGAGCGCACCCGCGCGCTGCGCGTGCAGGCCGGCTACAGCCGTGGCGGCCCGCAGCAGAGCGAAGGCGCACGCCGCCTGCTGGCAGCGGCCGAACAGGGCGACCGCGTCGACCAGCGCCTGTGGACCGCGATCGCGCGCGAGACCGGCGGCCGTTCCAACTCCACCGGGCTGGTCGGCACGCCCGAGCAGGTCGCGCAGGCGCTGCTGGCCTATTACGAACTGGGCGTCACCACCTTCCTGATCCGCGGCTTCGATCCGCTCGACGATGCGCTCGACTACGGCCGCGAACTGATCCCGCGCGTGCGCGCGCTGGTGGCGCAGCACGATGCTGCGCAAGCGGCGCAGCGCAAGGCCGCCTGAACACACCTCGCCCCGACACAACAACGACCACAGGGATCCCACATGAGCCAGAACAACGACAAGCAGGCCGACCCGCGCCGACGCCGCGTGCTGCGGCTTGCCGGCGCCGCGGCCGTGGCCGCGCCCGCGCTGATCCTGGGCCGCCAGGCCTGGTCGGCGCCGCGCAAGCTGACCTTTGCGTGGAACCAGAACTCCTTCTGCCTGACGCCGGTCGTGGTGGCGCAGGAAAAGGGCTTCTTCGAAAAGAACGGCCTGCAGGTCGACCTGATCAACTACAGCGGCTCGACCGACCAGCTGCTGGAATCGATCGCCACCGGCAAGGCCGATGCCGCGGTGGGCATGATCCACCGCTGGCTCAAGCCGCTCGAAGCCGGCTTCGACGTCAAGATCATCGGCAGCTCGCACGGCGGCTGCGTGCGGCTGGTGGGAGCAAAGGCCGCGGGCGTCACCACCCTGCAGCAGCTCAAGGGCAAGACCGTCGGCGTCAGCGACCTGGCGGCGCCGGGCAAGCACTTCTTCACCATCCTGCTGGCCAAGCACGGCATCGATCCCGACAAGGACGTCACGTGGCGCCAGTACCCGGCCGACCTGCTGGGCGTGGCGGTCGACAAGGGCGAGATCCAGGCCATCGCCGACGGCGACCCCAATCTCTACCTGCTGGAAAAGCGCACCAACGGCGCCTATGTGGAACTGGCCACCAACCTCACCGGCGAGTACGCGCGCAAGGTCTGCTGCGTGGTCGGCGCGCGCGGCGAACTGGTGCGCAACGACCGCCCCGCTGCCACGTCGCTGGCGCGCGCCATCGTGCAGGCCACGGACTATGTCAACGAGAATCCCAACGAGGCCGCCAAAGTGTTCGCCAGGTATTCGCCCAGGATCAACCCCGAAGACCTGCGCAAGCTCTACGCCACGCTGACCTACACCCACCACCCGACCGGCGTCGACCTGCGCGACGAGATCGCGTTCTACGCCGATGATTTCCGCCGCATCGGCGTGCTGAAGAAGTCCACCGATGCCAAACGCCTGGCGCAGCACGTCTACGCCAATGTGCTGGGGTAATGCCATGACGACAAGCCAGAATGCTCTCGACCCCGGCCTCGCAGGCCAGCCCTCCGCGGCGCCCCTGGCGCACGCGGCCGCCGCGCCACGCAGCGCCCGGCCGGTCTGGGCCACCGGCATCCTCGCCGCGCTGGCGTGGGCCGCGTTCGGCGCGCTGACGTGGCAATGGCCCAATCAGGCAGCGGGCTTCAGCGACTGGGCCTATACCGCGGAGCTGGGCCTCGCGGCACTGGCGGGCGCGGCCGTGCTGGCCGTGGTGGCGCTGGCCGGCCCGCGGTCCCGCCCGGCGCAACGTCCGCTGGCCGCGCTGCGAGCCGGCGGCCCGTGGCTGGTGGCGCTGCCCGTGGCGCTGTCGGCCTGGGAAATCCTGACCGCCAAGACCGCCATCCTGCCCACACCCTTCTTCGCACCGCCGCAGGCGCTGATCGAGGTGTATGCGGACGACTGGAGGCGGCTGGGCGAGAGTGCGCTGAACACGCTGAAGCTGCTCGGGCTGGGCGTCGCCTATGGCGGGCTGGCAGGCTTCCTGGTGGGGGTGTCGATCGGCTGGTCGCGCCGCATCGGCTACTGGGTGCATCCGGTGTTGCGCGTGCTGGGGCCGCTGCCGTCGACCGCGCTGCTGCCGCTGACTTTTTACTTCTTCCCGTCGAGCTACTCGGCAGCGGTGTTCCTGATCGCGCTGGCGACCGCCTTCCCGGTGGCCGTGCTGACCTGGTCCGGCGTCGCCGGCGTCAACAAGAGCTACTACGACGTGGCCCGCACGCTGGGTGCGTCAGGCTGGTTCCTGGTGTTGCGCGTGGCGATTCCCGCAGCGCTGCCGCAGGTGTTTGTCGGGTTGTTCATGGGGCTGGGGGCGTCGTTCTCGGTGCTGGTGACAGCGGAGATGATGGGGGTGAAGTCGGGGCTGGGGTGGTACCTGACCTGGGCGCAGGGGTGGGCCTCGTACGTGAACATGTATGCGGCGCTGATCGTGATGGCGCTGCTGTTTTCCGGGGTGATTACGTTGCTGTTCGCCGCGCGTGACCGAGTATTGTCGTGGCAGAAGGGGACCGTGAAATGGTAAGCGTGGTCGAGCGATTGAAAGCTTCCGGGACTGAAGGACGCGCGCAGAAGGCAGCAGGTGATGGTTCGGCGGTACTGGCCGGCGCCCGTATCGATATCCACGGGGTCAGCCACTGGTTCGGCCATGGCAACGAGCGCCTGCAGGTCCTCGACGACGTCGACCTCAACGTCGCGCCCGGCGAATTCGTTGCCCTGCTCGGCCCCAGCGGCTGCGGCAAGTCCACGCTGCTGCGCCTGGTCGCCGGCCTGGACCAGCCAGCGTCGGGCGCCATCTTGCAGGACGGTACGCCCATCACCGAGCCGGATCCCTCGCGCATCGTGGTGTTCCAGGATCCCACGCTGTACCCGTGGCGCCGCGTGTGGGACAACGTCGCGCTCGGGCTGCAGGCACAGGGCATCCTCGCGCAGCAGCGCCATCGCGTGGACGACGCCTTGCGCCGGGTCGGGCTGGAGACGTTCGCGCGCGCGTTCCCGCACCAGCTGTCCGGCGGCATGGCACAGCGCGTGGCGCTGGCGCGCGCGCTGGTCAATGAGCCCCGACTGCTGGTGCTGGACGAGCCGCTGGGCAAGCTGGATTCGCTGACGCGGCTGGCGATGCAGAGCGACCTGGTCGAACTGTGGCAGCGCTCGCGCTTCTCGGCGCTGCTGGTCACGCACGACGTGGAAGAGGCGCTGTTCCTGGCGCAGCGCGTGATCATCTTCAGCCAGCGTCCGGCGCGCATCGCGGCCGAGCTCCAGGTCGACCTGCCCTATCCCCGCCATCGCGGCGATGCGCGGCTGACCGCGCTGCGCCATCAAGCGCTGCGCCACCTGGGTCTCGACGCCAGCTGGTGATGCAACGCCCGGCGCCGTACCTCCCCGCGCGGGCCGGCCGATGAGCGGCCCGCCGCCGCAGGCATGGCTGAACGCGCTGCTGGGGTTGATCGAGGCGCTGCAGCGCGGCCTGCTTTCACTCTGGCATGCGCTGGGCCTGAGCGGCGACAGCCACGGGCAGCCCGCCTGGCCCTGGGCATGGCGCGTGGCCGGCGAGACCCTGCTGATCGACCTCGGCCTGGCACGCCAGGTCGGCCTGACCCTGTGCGCGCTGGCCGTCGCGTTGCTGGCCACGGCGTCGGCCCTGGCCTGGCGCCGCCGCCGCGGCGTGGTGCTGGCTGCCGGCGCGCTGGCGCTGGCGGCGGCGCCGTGGCCCAGCGCATCGCTGCTGTTCGTGCCGGCCGCGCCAACCAGCTTCCACGCCAGCCCGGCCGGTTTTTCGGTCGACACCATTGCCCTCGGCGCGCGCGTCTATGCGCAGCATTGCGCCGGCTGCCACGGCATCGACGGACGCGGCGAAGGACCGCTCGCCGCCAGCCTGGCGCAGTGGCCGCCCACGCTGGCCAGCCCGCTGCTGGCGCGCCGCGCTGACGGCGAACTGTTCTGGCACGTGCTGGCCGGCATGCGCGACCGGCAGGGGCGGACCACCATGCCTGCCTTCGGCGACCGGCTTGGTGACCGCGAGGCCTGGGCCGTGATCGATTACATGAAGGCACTGTCGGCCGGAAGCAGCAGCAGCGCCGGCAACTGGCCGGTGCCGCTGCCGTTGCCGGAGATGGTGGTACGGTGCGCCGGCGCCGCGCCAGTGGCGCTGTCCGCATGGCGCGGCGGGCAGCGCGTGCGGCTGGTGGCGGTCGACAGCGCCACCGCGCTGCCGTTCGACGACCCGCGCTTCCTGACCGTGCTGGTCACGCCGGACGGCCGCCCGCCGGCGCAAGTGCCGACCTTCCGCGCGGGCTGCACCGCGGCCTCCGCGCAGGCGTGGCAGATCCTCGCGACGATCTCCGGCCAGGCGCCTGCGCGCCTGGCCGGCACGCAACTACTGGCTGACCGCGCCGGCTGGCTGCGTGCCCGCGGCACGCCTGGACAGCCATGGTCCGACGCAGACCTGGTCTGCGTGGCGGGCCCGTCAGCCGGCACGCAAGGCGCGCCGTCGCCTGTCACCGACGGGCTGACGGCGCTGCTGCTGCGCATGGACGCCGAGCCGGTGCGCTTCGTCAAGGGCGGCTTCGTTCACTGAGCCGCCATCGCCGTGCCGCAGGCGCCCGCGCGCGGCCCGCCTGATCGACCTCTCCCTTTTTGCCGCCACAGCTGAGCCTCTTTGCCCCAGCGTTGGGCCGCCGCGCTCTGCTTGCCACGTTCCCCGCTGATCAAAATGCTTCAAAGAGCACTCGCATAGCCGGTTTGTCTCAATTTTTTATCGAATTCATTCCGTAAACCAAAACTTTCTATTGACCAACGGAAGTCTTGCGCCTACATTTCCCCCAACAAGCAATTTTCCGGAACGCCTCGTTCCACTTTATAAGACCCTCATCAGGAGACAACGCCATGCGCGACCTCGAAACCACCTCGCATCCCGCCGTTTCCGGTGGCTCCGCCGCCGCGAAGGACAGCCAGGTGCCGACCGGCCCGCAGACCATGACCCCTTCCGAAGCCTTTGTCGAAACGCTGGCCGCCAACGGCGTGACCGACATGTTCGGCATCATGGGCTCGGCCTTCATGGATGCGATGGATATCTTTGCACCGGCTGGCATCCGCCTGATCCCGGTGGTGCACGAGCAAGGCGCCGGCCACATGGCTGACGGCTACGCCCGCGTGTCCGGTCGCCACGGCGTGGTGATCGGCCAGAACGGCCCCGGCATCTCCAACTGCGTGACGTCCATCGCGGCCGCCTACTGGGCCCACAGCCCGGTGGTGATCGTCACCCCCGAAGCCGGCACCATGGGCATCGGCCTGGGTGGCTTCCAGGAAGCCAACCAGCTGCCGATGTTCCAGGAGTTCACCAAGTACCAGGGCCACGTCACCAACCCGGCGCGCATGGCCGAGTTCACCGCGCGCTGCTTCGACCGCGCCAAGGCGGAAATGGGCCCGACCCAGCTGAACATCCCGCGCGACCACTTCTACGGCAAGATCACCGCGGAGATTCCGAAGCCGCAGAACCTCGATCGCGGCCCCGGCGGCGAGCAGAGCCTGAACGAAGCCGCCGAACTGCTGGCCAATGCCAAGTTCCCGGTGATCATTTCCGGCGGCGGCGTGGTCATGGCCGATGCCATCGAAGAGTGCAAGGCACTGGCCGAGCGCCTGGGCGCGCCGGTGGTCAACAGCTACCTGCACAACGACTCGTTCCCCGCCAGCCACCCGCTGTGGTGCGGTCCGCTGGGCTACCAGGGCTCGAAGGCGGCGATGAAGCTGATCGCGCGCGCCGACGTGGTGGTGGCACTGGGCTCGCGCCTGGGGCCGTTCGGCACGCTGCCGCAGCACGGCATGGACTACTGGCCGAAGACCGCCAAGATCATCCAGATCGACGCCGACCACAAGATGCTGGGCCTGGTGAAGAAGATCTCGGTCGGCATCTGCGGCGACGCCAAGGCCGCCGCGATCGCGCTGACCCAGCGCCTGGCCGGCCGCACGCTGGCCTGCGACGCCACCCGCGACGGCCGCGCCACCGAAATCGCCAACGAAAAGGCCGCGTGGGAGAAGGAGCTGGACGAGTGGACGCATGAGCGCGACCCGTACAGCCTGGACATGATCGAGGAGCAGAAGAACGAGCGCACGCCCACCGGCGGCCACTACCTGCATCCGCGCCAGGTACTGCGCGAGCTGGAAAAGGCCATGCCGGAAGACGTGATGGTGTCGACCGACATCGGCAACATCAACTCGGTGGCCAACAGCTACCTGCGCTTCGAGAAGCCGCGCAGCTTCTTCGCGGCAATGAGCTGGGGCAACTGCGGCTACGCCTTCCCCACCATCATCGGCGCCAAGGTGGCGGCACCGCATCGCCCGGCCGTGTCGTACGCCGGTGACGGCGCCTGGGGCATGAGCCTGATGGAAACCATGACCTGCGTGCGCCACAACATCCCGGTGACCGCGGTGGTGTTCCACAACCGCCAGTGGGGCGCGGAGAAGAAGAACCAGGTGGACTTCTACAACCGCCGCTTCGTCGCGGGCGAGCTCGACAACCAGAGCTTCGCCGAAATCGCCAAGGCGATGGGTGCGGAAGGCATCGTGGTGGACCGCCTGGAAGACGTGGGCCCGGCACTGAAGCGCGCCATCGACCTGCAGATGAACCACGGCAAGACCACCATCATCGAGATCATGTGCACCCGCGAACTGGGCGACCCGTTCCGCCGCGATGCGCTGGCCAAGCCGGTGCGCTACCTGGACAAGTACAAGGACTATGTCTGAGTCTCGGTCTGCACAGGCCTCTCGCTAGCGGTCGGTGCGCTCCCTCTCCCGCAAGCGGGAGAGGGGAGCAAACCGCAAGCATGACAAGGGCTCCGGCCCTTTTTTCAGTTCTACAAAGCCAACCACCATGAAACCCATCCTCCGCATCATCGACCGCGCCCGCGCCGCGCCTCGCCGCATCGTGCTGTGCGAGGGCGATGACCCGCGCATCCTGCTGGCCGCGCAGCGCGCCACGCAGGAGGGCATCGCGCGCATCGTGCTGGTGGGCGACACGCGCCAGATCAACGCCGCCGCGGCCATCCACGGGATCGGGCTCGACGGCATGACGCTGGTCGACCCCACCACCTCGGCGCTGACGCCTTCGTTCGCGCAGCAGCTCTTTGCGCTGCGCCAGAAAAAGGGCATGACGCTCGATGAAGCGAAACGTGCCGTGCTGGACCCGCTGTGCTTTGCCAACCTGATGGTGCGCCTGGGCCACGCCGACGGTTCGGTCGCGGGCGCCGCCCATACCACCGCCGACGTGGTGCGCAACGCGATCCAGCTGATCGGGCTGGCGCCCGGATTCCGGCTGGTGTCGAGCTTCTTCCTGATGATGCTGTGCGAACCCTTCCACACGCTCAAGGGCGGGCTGATCTTCTCTGACTGCGGACTGGTGGTCGATCCCGACGCCGAGGCACTCGCCGACATTGCCATGGCCGCCGCCGACAGCGCGCGCGCCTTGCTGAACGACGAGCCGCGCGTGGCGATGCTGTCGTTCTCGACCAGCGGCAGCGCGCATCACGCCGCCGTAGACAAGGTCGTGGCCGCCACCGAACGCGTGCGTGCCCAGCGGCCGGGGCTGGCCATCGACGGCGATGTGCAGCTCGATGCCGCCATCGTTGCCGAGATCGCCGCGCGCAAGGTGGCGCACTCGCAGGTCAACGGCCACGCCAACGTGCTGGTGTTCCCCAGCCTGGAGGCAGGCAATATCGGCTACAAGCTGGCCGAGCGCGTCGGCGGCGCCAAGGCCATCGGGCCGATGCTGCAGGGGCTGAACAAGCCCGCCAACGACCTGTCGCGCGGCTGCAGCGCCGACGATGTGTTCCATGTCATCGCCGTCACCGTGGTCCAGGCGCAAGCCACCGCGGCGCAGGCGCCGAAGGGCGAGCAGGCGGCGGCATGAAAGCAGAACTGTTGTTGCCGCTGCTGGGCCTGCAGGCCCTGCTCGGTGCCGGCACCTATTTCCAAACGGTGACCGGCTTTGGCCTCGGCATGATCGTGATGGGCGCTACCAGCGGGCTCGGGCTGGCGCCCGTGGCCACCGTGGCCGCCGTGGTCAGCCTGGTGACGCTGGCCAACAGCGCCTGCGCGCTGCCGGGCAAGTTCCAGCACATCGACTGGCGCGCGGTGGGCGCGGCGGCGATCGGCATCCTGCCTTCGGTGCTGGTCGGCGTGCTGGTGCTGGAATACCTGAGCAGCAGCGCCGCCACGCTGCTGCAGCTGCTGCTCGGCGCGGTGATCCTGTACGGCGGCCTGAGCGCGGCCTTCAAGCCCGACCCGCTGCCGCGACGCTCCGGCGACGGCAGCTTCTTCATGAGCGGCGTCTTCGGCGGCCTGCTGAGCGGCATGTTCGGCGTGTCCGGGCCGCCGCTGATCTTCCAGTTCTACCGGCAGCCGATGAAGCCGGTGGAAATCCGCTGCGCGCTGATCCTGGTCTTTACCGTGACCTCGACCGTGCGCACGCTGTTCTCGGCCTGGCAAGGGCAACTCGATACCGCGATCTGGCTGCAAGCCGCGGTCGGGGTGCCGGTGGTGGTGCTTGCCACGCTGCTGGGACGGCGCTTTCCGCCGCCGTTCTCGCCGACCACCACGCGGCGGGTCGCGTTCGGCGTGCTGATCGGGATCGGGGTCAGCCTGATGCTGCCGGCGCTGTCGGCGTGGCTGCGCTGACGTCGTCGGCAGCGCCCTGCCAGCACGTTCAGGCCACGGTCCCCGCTGGCTGCGCCAGTGGCGCGGCCTCTTGCTGCCCGCCACTGCCGCCCGCCTGCTCCAGGTCCATGCCGGTGGTTTCGGGCAGCAGTGCCGCGGCGATCACGACCATCGCATAGCCCACCCCGGCGACGATCGCGATCGCGGTCGGCAGCGAGGTTTGCCCGGAACTGAGCCACCCGACCGACAGCGGGAACAGCGAGCCGATCACGCGGCCGGCGTTGTAAGAGACGCCATAGCCCGTGGCGCGGATATCGTTGGGATACGACTCGGCAATGGTCGCGCCGATGCCGGCAAACACGCCCTGCATCAGCACGCCCAGCGGGAAGCCCAGGAACAGCATGGACGTGTTGGACACCGGGATCACCATGTAGACCAGCGCGGCGACGAACGCGCCGGCGGCGAACACGATGTACGTCAGCCGCCGGCCCCAGCGGTCGGTGGCATAGGCGCCCGCCACGTAGCCGGCCAGCGAGCCGATGATCGTGACCGCCAGGTAGGAACTGGTGCCGAACACCGACAAGCCCCGCTCGGTCTTGAGAAAGGTGGGCAGCCACGTCGCAATGGCGTAGTAGGCCCCCAGCATGCCGCCGGACAGCAGGCTGCACAGCAGCGTCTTTGCCAGCAGCGGGCCGCGGAACAGCCGGCCCAGCCCCGCCAGCCCCGGTCCGCGGTTGCCGGCCGCGC
Organism: Cupriavidus sp. H39; assembly: GCF_050271075.1. Taxonomy (NCBI): domain Bacteria; kingdom Pseudomonadati; phylum Pseudomonadota; class Betaproteobacteria; order Burkholderiales; family Burkholderiaceae; genus Cupriavidus; species Cupriavidus sp. H39. The sequence goes on along the minus strand of NZ_CP189846.1, from coordinate 1,285,524 downwards.
GGCTCTTCAGGAAGATCTCGGGCTCTTCCAGGTTGCGGCGCAGGTAGATCACCACCAGCGCCGGCAGGATGCCTAGGAAGAAGCAGACACGCCACGCCGTCTCCGCCGGCAGCACGCTGAACGTGATCGCGTACACGATCGCCGCCGCGCCCCAGCCGAAGGAGTAGCTGCTCGCGGTAAAGCCGGAGTATTTGCCGCGGTGCGCCGGGTTGCGGATCATCTCGGTCACCAGCACCATGCACAGCGACGACTCGCCGCCGAAGCCGAGACCCTGGATCATGCGGAATACCATCAGTTGCTGCGGCGACTGCGCCAGCCCGCACAGGAAGCACGCGCCAGCAAACACGATGATGGTCCAGCGCAGCACGCGCACACGGCCGTAGCGGTCGGCCAGGATGCCGGCGCCGATGGCCCCGACCAGCGACGACACCAGCGTCCACGTGACGATCGCGCCCGCGGTCGACTTGCTCATGCCCCACTGCCCCAGCAGCGTGGCAATCAGAAAGGAATAGATCATGAAGTCGAATACGTCGACGGCATGCCCCAGGAACGCGCCATAGAAGCCCTTGCGCTCCATGCGCGATAAATCACGGAACCAATCGAACATGCTCCCCTCCCCAGTGGTATGTGATGTGGTCTGGTCTCGTTACCGGCGAAAGCCCGCCGGCAAGGCGGCTGGCCGCGGCGGCGGCCGGCAGGCATAGCCCGCTTCCTCCAGCAGGCTGGCAAAACGCAACGCGGTGAGATCCTGGTAGCGGCCGGCGACGATCTGCACCCCGACCGGCAAACCGCTGGCGCCTGGGCCGATCGGCGCCATGGCGGAAGGCAAACCACACAGCCCGGAATGGCCGGCCCAGAACAACTGGGTGGTCATCGGCTGTGGGCGGCCGTTGACGGTGACAGAGCGCTGCCACGGCTCGCCGGTCTCGTCGAGCGCAAATGCCGTGGTGGCGGCAGCCGGGCACAGCAGCACGTCGTAGACGCTGAAGAAGCGGCGCCATGCGGCGGCAAAGCGTTCGCGCGCCACCTGCAGGCGCAGCCAGTCGCGGTGACTCACGGTCGCGCCGCTGTACTGCAGGGTGGCGTAGTCGTGATCGCCGGCATCGGTGGCGGCGCCGCGGGCCAGCGCATCGGCGAAGGCCGCGTCGTCCATGTGTACCGAGGTGGTGGCGCGCAGCAGCGTGACATAGACATGCCACAGCTCGCCGGCGTCGAAGTCCGGCCGCACATGCCAGTCGACGCGTGCGCCCTGCCCGGCCAGCCAGTGGCCCAGCTGCTCGATCTGCGCGGCGACCTCAGCATCGGCCTCCGCCTGGGCATGGGTAGGTAGCACGGCGACGCGGAAGTCGGCGAGCCGGCGCTGCGGACATGCCGGCCACTGCAGGCGGTAGGGCAGCGCCTCGTCGCCGGCCGGGCCCGCGATGGCACGCAATACCAGCTCCAGGTCGCGCGCGCTGCGCGCCAGCGGGCCCGCCACATTGATGTCCTGCTCGCCGAAGCGCGCGGCGCCGGTGCCGTGGCCCGCCAGCGGCACCAGCCCGTGGCTCGGCTTGAGCGAGAAAATGCCGCAGTAATGCGCCGGATTGCGCAGCGAGGAGCCGATGTCGGAACCGACGTCGAAGAACGACAGGCCGGCGCACACGGCCGCGGCGCTGCCGCCCGACGAGCCGCCCGGCGTGCGCGTTGGATCGTGCGGGTTGCGGGTAGTGCCGTAGATGGCGTTGTAGCTCTGCCAGTCACGCAGCCCCAGCGGGACGTTGGTCTTGCCCAGCAGGATCGCGCCGGCATCGCGCAGCCGCTGCACGACCACGGCATCGCGCTGGGCCACGTGCCCGCGCAGGGCCGGATGGCCGCAGGTGGTTGGCCATCCGGCCACATCGAACGATTCCTTGACCGAGAACGGCACGCCGTCGAGCACGCCGCGAGCCTGCCCGGCGCGGCGGCGCCGGTCGCTGTCGCGCGCCGCCGCGCGGGCCGCGCCGAAATCCGACAGCACCAGCGCATTGATGATGCCGTGCCATTGCTCCTGGGCCGCCTCGCAGGCATCCACCAACTGCTCCGACGACACCGTGCCGCCGGCAAGCCGCTGTGCCACCTCCCATAGCGGCGGAAAGCCGCCAGTCGTCCAGTCCGGCAGGTTCACATCGGCTCCTTGTCGTTATCCGCGCCGTTCGGCGCGGTGGGGGCGTATGCAGGGCTCAGGCGTACCGCGATTGCGTTGGTATACTATATTCCGTCTCGCGCGTAGCGCAAGGACAATGCGCGTGCAGACACGGCGCGAGCGGCGTGCGAGGGCGATTGGATCACAGGGAAGGATGGCTCGCAGAACGCGTGCCAGGAAGGAAGACGGAACAGCCAGGCCGCGCGGCAGGGACCGCCGCGCGTCATTCAGTGTGGCTCAGCAGTGGCCACTGCGCGGCGCGCGGCCGCGCAGCGCTAGGAAGAAGCGGCCGATATCGTGCAGCCGCAGCGGTACCAGCGGCGTGGCATGGCGCACGGCGTCGCGGGCGGCAAAGTGGCGCAGCAACTGCTGGCCGACAGGTTGCGAAAGGTAGCGTTGTTCCGATGACAGCATGGCAAATGTCGTGACCCTGAATGGCTAAAGTATACACTCATATGGTGCAGTGCGTCATGACAGGGCACGTCATGCCCTTCTGCAGGGCATCCATGCATTCGGGCCGGGGATACTGCCGGCGTTCAGGACAACGACGGGACGGCCGAGAAAAGGCAGCCCACGCGTTCAGGCGGCCCGGGCCGCACCGCCCTGCCCCTCCACCGGCAGGTCAGCCGCCTTGGCGGCGCTGTAGACGTGCCGCGCCGCCAGCAATGCGGCGAGGTCGGCGTCGCCGGCGATCACCGCCTGCAGGATCTGCGCGTGCTCGTCCCAGTTCTGGCGCGCGCGCACCACGTTGGCGGGGCCGAACAGCACCGCGGTGCGCTCGCGCAGCGAGCGCATCATTTCCTGCAGCACGCTGTTGGCCGCGATGGTGCCGAGCACTTCATGGAAGCGGGTATTCAGCGCCAGCAGTTCATCCGCGCTGCCCTGCGCCGCGGCTTCCATACCCTGCCGCAACACGCTTTCGAGTTCAGCCACCAGCGCCGGGTCGCGCCGCTGCGCGGCAAGCTTGGCGTTGAGGCCTTCCAGCGTGGCGCGCACCTCCACCATCTCGCGCGCGATCACCGGCGACAGGCTGGCCACGGTCGCGCCGCGGCGCGGCTCGATCTGCACCAGCCCTTCGCTGGCGAGCGCCCGCAGCGCCTCGCGCACCGGGATGCGCGACACGCCCAGCTCCGCCGACAGCTTGTTTTCGACCAGCCGCTCGCCCGGGGCATATTTGCCGTTCAGGATGCCTTCGCGCAGCTTGTCGGTAACAAGGGCGAACAGCGGCGAGTGGCTGGCACCGAGGCTCAGCGGCTCGGCGGGCGCGGCAGGGGACGGAGTGAGGGACATGGGTCGGCAGAGGCGTAAGCGGAGAGGCTGGCGTCATTGTATACCAGCCATTTTTGCATGCCGCCATGTCTTAACAAGGGTGCTGGAACGTAAAGCTGTCGGCGTAGAGATGGTCGGGGCTGGCACCATGCGCGATAAAGGCGGCACGCGCGTCGCGGATCATGTTGGGCGAGCCGCACAGGTAGATGGCGTATTCGCTCAGGTCGCCCAGGTCAGCCAGCGCCGCGTCATGCACATAGCCGCGCCGGCCCTGCCAGTCGGCACCGGCCCGCGACAGCACCGGCGCGTAGCGGAAGTCGTAGAGCCGTTCGCCCCACGCCGGGATCTCCCCATGCAGGTACAGGTCCTGCACCTGGCGCATGCCCCAGTACAACGACACCGGCGGGCAGTCGGGGTCTTCCATCAGCGATTCCAGGATCGCCTTGATCGGCGCGAGGCCGGTGCCGGTGGCCACCATCAATAGCGGCCGGTAGTCCCGCGCGCGGTAGAAGAAGTTGCCCAGCGGCAGTTCGACCTCGATAGCATCGCCGGCCCGCATGCGCGGCAGGATGCCGTCGGTAAAGGTGCCGCCGGGAATGCGCCGCACATGCAGGTCGATGCGCCCGTCGCGCGGCACCGATGCCATCGAGAAGCTGCGCGCGAGCCCGTCGCCGCTCATCAGCTTCAGGTATTGCCCGGGACGGTAATCGAGCGCCCCCCCGTCCGGCACCTCCAGCTCGACGTGCATGACGTCGGCCGACAGCGGCCGCACCGCGTGCACCACCGCGCGATGGCGTGCCGGTTCGGCGCAGGCCTCGTCGTCGCGCGCCGTGCTGATGACAAGGTCGGCCTGCGGCTGCGCCTGGCACGCCAGTGCGAAGCCGGCCGCGGCCTCGTCGGGCGCCAGCCCGAACGGTTCCTCGTGGTAGCTCACCTCTCCGTCGAGCAGGCGGATGCGGCAGGTGCCGCAGCCGCCCAGTTGGCAATCATGGCGCAAGGCGATGCCGGCGCGCTGCGCGGCCTGCAGCACGGTCTCGCCGGGTTCGACCCGGAACACCTGTTCCGTTTCGGCGATCTGGATGCGGTACGACATGGAAGCTCCAGGCAAGCGTGCTTACTTCTTGATGTCGGCCTGTACCAGCACCTTCAGGTCCTGAGGCGCCAGCAATTCGGCCAGCGCCTGCAAGGCGGCCAGGCCGGCCTGCGTGTCCTGTTCGCCGTTGCCGCCCGACAGGCCGATGCCGCCGATCACCTCGTCGTTGACCACGATCGGGAAGCCGCCGACAAACGCGGCGAACTTGCCCTCGAAGCTCCACTGGATGCCGAAGGCCTCGTTGCCCGGCAGTGCCGGCCCGTTCGGCGGCGTGGTGAACAGGTGCGTCGAGCGCTTGTGGCCGGCGGCGGTGAAGGCCTTGTTCCAGGCGATCTGCGGGCCGGTAATGCGGGCCCCGTCCATGCGCTCCAGCACCAGCGGGTAGCCGCCTTCGTCGACCACGCAGATCGACTCCAGCACGCCGATGTCTTGCGAACGGCGGATCGCGGCGGCGACCATGTGGCGCGCTTCGCGCAATTCCAGCTTGATGGCTTTCTTCATGGCGATGACTCCTTGCGACGGTCGGGCTCAGGCGCCCCGGTAGACCGTCTTGACCTGTGTATAGAACTCCAGCCCGGTGCGGCCCGATTCGCGGAAGGTCGACGTGCTCGACCGCTTCAGCCCGCCGAACGGCGCGTTGACCAGGTTGCCGGTGGTGGTGCGGTTGATCTTGACCGTGCCCGCCTCGATATCGCTGGCGAAGTGGTGGATATAGCGCGGATCGCTGGTGACGATGGCCGCGGCCAGGCCGTACTCGGTATCGTTGGCCTTGGCGATCGCGTCGCCGTAGTCAGTAAAGCCGAGGATGGCGATCACCGGCCCGAAGATCTCCTCGCGCGCGATCCGCATCTGCGGCGTCACGTCGGTGAATACCGTCGGCGCGACGTAATAGCCCTTGTCGAAGTCGCCGCCGGCCAGGCGCATGCCGCCGCACAGCAGCGTTGCCTCGGACTTGCCGATGTCGAGGTAGCGCAGCACCGTTTCCAGCTGCTTGTGCGAGGCCAGTGGCCCCAGGTCCATGCCGGGCGTCACGCCGCTGCCTACCTTCAGCGTTGCCACCTTCGCCAGCAGGCGTTCGGTGTAGGCCGCCTTGACCGATTCGGCCACCAGCACGCGGCTGGTGCCGGTGCAGGCCTGGCCCGACAGCGAGAAGCCGCCCTTGATGGTCAGGTCGACGGCGCGGTCGAGGTCGGCGTCCTCCATCACGATCAGCGGGTTCTTGCCCCCCAGTTCCATTTGGGTGCGCGTGGTCAGCGGCACCGACCGGTGGATCTGCTCGCCGGCGCGCGACGAGCCGGTGAACGATATCGCTCGCACCGCCGGCGCGGCGGTGATGGCAGCGCCGATCTCGGCGGCGCTGCCGGTGATGAAGTTGAGCACGCCCTTGGGCAGCCCGGCCTGCACCAGCGCCTCGGCCAGCCGGTAACCCGACAGCGGCGCCTCGGACGACGGCTTGAACACCACCGTGTTGCCGGTGACCAGCGCCGGCGCGATCTTGCGCGCGGGGATCGATAGCGGGAAATTCCACGGCGCGATCACCGTCACCACGCCAAGCGGCTCGCGCTGGCTGTAGACCAGCTGGTCGGGGTCGTCGTTGGGATACACCTCGCCGGTGAAGGTCTGCCCTTCCACCGCATAGAAGCGCAGCGTCTGGGCGGAGCGCAGCACTTCGTCGCGCGCCAGCGCCAGCGCCTTGCCTTCCTCGCGGGTCAGTTCTGCGGCAATGCTGTCGGCATTCGCTTCGAGGTGGTCGGCCGCACGGTTGAGCATGGCGGCGCGCTTGCCGACCGGCGTCTTTTTCCACCCGGCGAAGGCCGCCGCCGCGGCCGCCACGGCCGCCTGCGCATCCGCCGCGGACGACGCCTGGAAGCGGCCCACGATGTCGGCGGTGTCGGCCGGGTTGACGTTATCGAAGGTCCGGCCCGAGCGGCAGGCCGTCCATTCGCCGTCGATGTGGTTGAGGAACACAGTCATCGTCGATTCCGTTGCGTGGCGCGGCTCAGGCAGCCATGTCCAGTTCGGGCAGCGGCAGCTCTTTTTCGACGTAGTCGTGATAGAGCGCGGTGGTGTACAGCAGCCGCATCTGCGCGCCGATCTCGCAGATCTTCAGGCAGCGCTGCTGCAGTTCCGGCGTATTGGCGTGCTCGAGCACGATCTGGTAGCCGCGCTCGCCGTGGATCTCGTCCGAGACGATATGCAGGTCGAAGAACTCGACTTCTTCGTCGGTGAACTGGTACTTGTCGCGCAGCGTTGGCGTCTGCTTGCGGTAGATCGACGGCACCTGCGATTCCAGCCCCACCACCAGGCCGGCCACGGCCACGATCGGGTCCTCGCGCATCGCCACCGCATAGCACCAGCTCTGCAGGCCGCGTGTGGTCGGCGACATGTTGTCCGGGTCGAGCACGCGCTCGCGCGTGGTGCCGCAGGCTTCGGCAAAGCGGATCAGCAGGTCGGTGTGGCGGTCGCCGCCGATCTCTTCCTCGTACATGTTGGCCAGCAGGAAATCCTTGGCTTCGGTGTAGCGGTCCGGCGTGCGCGCATAGATATAGCCGAGGTAGTCCGCGAACGGGCCGACGTAGTGGTAGTGGTTCTCGGCCCAGCGCGCGAGGTGGGCGCGGGTCAGCTTGCCGCTGGCCCACGCCACGCTGAACGGCGCCTGGTTGGCGCTCTTGCCTTTGATGGCTTGTTCGAGGGCGGCACGGAAATCTTCGCGGGTCATCAGTTCGGCCATGACGGGGGCTCCTGGTTGGCGAGGTGGGACGATGGGTTGGATGCCGGATCGGGCGATTGGGCCGTGCCGGCATGTTTGTATACTATATACAGTCGCTCGGAGACGACAAGGGCCACTGTTGATTCATCACCTCAGTGTTTACCCGGCATAGGTGGGACCGGATCAGTCGGGCCGGACGCCCGCCCCGGCGGCAATGCATGACCATGCAAACCCGGCCAGCGCAACGTCTTCCAGGCCCACGCCGACCGATTTGTAGATCACGATGTCGTCGTCCCGCTGCCGCGGCGACACCTTGCCGAGCACGACGTCGGCCAGTTCGACGATTTTTTCCGGCGGCAGCGCGTCGGGGGCGGCCAGCACGATATCGCCTGCCTCGCGGGTCGATTGCGGCCGCCACTCCACCACCACGGCGGCGGCGCGGCGCAGCGCGGTGTCGTCCAGTTCGCGCGTGTGCGGCAGGCTGGAGCCGATGGCGGCGACGAAGGCCCCTGGCCGGATGGCCGCGCCGGCGAACAGCGGCGTGGTGGCCCGCGAGGCAGTGATGATGATGTCGGCCTCCGCCACCGCGGCATCGGGCTCGGCCAGCGCCACCGGGATGCCGCACTGTGCCGACAGCCGGTCCGGCATGGCGGCGTCGGCGTGCGGATCTGACACCAGGATGCGTTCAAGCCCGAGCGTGGCGCTGAGCTGGCGCGCGTGCTGCGCGCCCTGCGTGCCGGCGCCGAACAAGGCCAGCGTGCGTGCGCCGGCGCGGGCCAGCCGCTGCGCCGCCAGCGTGGTGCAGGCCGCGGTGCGCAGGCGCGTGATCGCGCCGGCGTCGAACGATGCCAGCGGGCGGCCGTCGTCGGTCGAGAAGATCAGGATGACGAAGGAAAACTGCCCATTGATGGTGGTGTAGACCTTGGCTCCGGCCACGCCCTGCTGCGGGATCACGGCCCCCAGCGTGGACAATTTGACGCCGCCCGCCTCGGTGCGGATGCGCGCCTGCATCGCGGCATCGCCGCGCCCGAAGCTTGTAAACGCGGCCTCCATGACCCGCCGGGCCGCTTCCGGGGTGACGTGGGCATCGATCATGGCGTCTGTGATGTGCTGCATGGCAACTCCGCTGGGTGGGTGGGATCGGAAACGACGGGAAATCAGAAGAGCCGCGCCCGCCTCAGGCGAGGGCCGCGCGGCCGAGCACGCCGAGGGCGCCGGCCGCGCACACGCCCAGCAGCAAGCGGCGCACCGTGCTGGCGGAAACGCGTCCGCGCAGCCGGTTCGACAGCGCGAAACCGGCCAGCAGGAACGGCGCGAGCGCCAGTGCCAGCACCAGCTGCGCCATGCCGAAGCGCCCCGCCAGCGCCAGCATGGCCAGCGACAGCACGGCGCCGCCCGAAAGGATGCAGCCCATGGTGGCGCGCATCGGCGCCGGCGCCATGTGCTGCATGACCAGCGCGAACGGCGGCGCGCCGGCCGAGGTGAGGGTTCCCATGAAGCCGGACAGCGTGCCGGCAATCACGACGTTGCGCGGCTCCGGCAGCAGGCGCCAGCCGAGCAGGCTCAGCGCCACCGCGGCAAGGATCGACAGCGAGAACAGCACCGCCAGCGGTCCTGGCGCAAGCCAGGCGATGGTCAGGACCGCCGCCGCGCCTCCGAGCGCGCGCCCCACCAGGGCAAAGCCGGCAACGGGCCAGACGATGGCTTCGCGCTCGCGCAGCGCTCCCATCAATGACAGGCAGCACCCCATCGCCAGCAGCGGCCCCGGCACGAGGTCCGGGAAGAAGATCGCGCCGAGCGGTGCGCACAGCATCGCAAAGCCGATCCCGCCCACGCCTTGCAGGCATGCGCCGACCAGGATGAGCACGCCCATCCACAGGTAGTCCGGGAGGGCGAGGCCTGGCGGCAGCAGCGATGTCAGCAAGGCGGGGGGCATGGCGTAAGTCGTGGATATGGGCATGTAAGGCAGTCGGGACGAACGCCAGCTTGCGCGGTAGGCCGGTGCCGATCAACAGATCACGGTATACAGTCTACATATCCGTAGGAGTGACAGCAACTTGCGCGCAGGTCGATGCACCCTCGAGCGGCGTTGAGGCGCCGGGAATCCCAATAATTGTGCGGCCCGTAGGGATCACGCCCTGATCTGGCATCCGCATTAGTCCCAATAAAAAATCGCTTGGCGCGGAACATTCGTGGAATATAGTATACCGTCACGATCCCATGCAGCCGGTGGGGCCGCCCCCACAACCCCTCCGCCCCCAGGGAGTCTTCATGTCACAACAAGTCGTGATCGGTGCCGCGCACTGGATCTATCTGGCCGGGGTAGCAGTCATCGTGCTGACGATGATCCTGCGCGCCAATGTCGTTGTCCCTTCGATCGCCGGTACCGCGCTGGTCATCCTTGCGCTGACCGGCAGCCCGGTCTCCGCGCTGGCGGGGGTGTTTTCCGCCAGCCTGGTCGCCGCCCGGGAGCTGTTCAACATTTTCCTGGTGATCGCCTTCATGACGGCGCTGCTCAACGCGCTCAAGACGCTGCGCTCAGACATCCGCATGGTCGAACCCTTCCGTGTGGTGATGAAGAACGGGCATTCCGCGTTTTTTATCCTGGCTGGCATCACTTACGTGATCTCGCTGTTCTTCTGGCCGACCCCGGCCGTGCCGCTGGTATCGGCCATCCTGCTGCCGGCGGCGATCGCCGCGGGGTTGCCGCCGCTGGCGGGCGCGATGGCGATTGCCATCGCCGGACAAGGCATGGCGCTGTCATCGGACTATGTGATCGGCGTCGCGCCGGGCATCAGCGCCAAGGCCGCCGGCGCGGCGGTCAGCGCGGCCGTGGTGGCTGACCGTGCGCTGTCGCTGTCGCTGATTACCGGCTGCATTGCCTTGTGCCTGGCCTACCTGTCGATGCGCAAGCACATCGTGCCGGCCAGCGGCACCCTGCTCGACCGCTGGCAGGCGCGTGCCGGCGGCACCGCCGAGGGCATCGATGGCGGCATCACCTTCGACAAGGCCGAGATCGCCCGCGGCACCGCCCACGCCGAACCGCTCGCCACCGACAGCAATATCGAGGCAAGCCTGTCGATGGTGGCCAGGCGCCGGGTGAAATGGTCCAAGTGCTTTGCCATCGTGACGCCGCTGGCCTTTCTCGCGGTGGTTGCGGTGATGGTGCTGCCCAAGCTTGGCGCCGGCGTGCAGGACCTCAAGGGCGGCGACGCCGCCGCCCTGGTGGGCGGGGTCGCGGCGGTGCTGATGATGCTGGCGACGCTGGCCGCGGAGGGCCCGCGGCGCATGCTCGACGTCTGCCCGGAGCACATCACCGACGGCTTCGTCTTCGCCTTCAAGGCCATGGGTTCGGTGCTGCCGATCGCCGGCTTTTTCTTCGTCGGCGCCGGCGAGACCGCGGCGCAGATCCTTGGCCTGCCGCCGGGCAAGGCGCCCAGCCTGCTGTTCGAACTGATCCAGGCCTACCAGCACATGATCCCGGACAACCACGTGCTGGTCGCGTTCGGCGTACTGCTGGTGGGCATGATTACCGGCATCGACGGCTCCGGCTTCGCCGGCCTGCCGCTTACCGGCACGCTGGCCGGCGCGCTGGGGCCGGTGGTGGGCTTCGACCCCGCCACGCTGGCGGCGGTGGGCCAGATGGGCGCGGTCTGGACCGGCGGCGGCACGCTGGTGGCGTGGTCGTCGCTGATCGCGGTCGCCGGCTTTGCCCGCGTGCCGGTACTGGAAGCGGTGCGCGCGCTGCTGATCCCGGTGCTGATCGGGCTGGCTTGCTCCACCGTGGCGGCGATGTTGTTGTGGTCGTAGGCGGAACACAGCACCGCGACGACAGCCGCGTCCTACCCGACCTTTTCGCTACCAACCATGCCAAAAATCATCCTGCACAAGTCCGGCCAGGCCTTTACCGGCGAGGTCAGCCCCGGCACCAACCTGGTGGTCCGCGCCGGCATCCGGCAGTTCCCCTATCCCAACCTGCGCTACGAATGCGGCATGGGCAAATGCTCGAAGTGCGCGTGCCGCGTGCTCGCCGGGGCCGAGCACCTGCCGCCGCCCAACTGGAAGGAAAAGAAGCAACTCGGCGATCGGCTCGAAGCGGGCTATCGCCTGGCTTGCCAGCTATGGATCGAGCATGACATCGAGCTGGCGCAGGACGACCTGCCGGCGCCAGCCGCGCTGGCGCGGGCAAGCGTGGGGGCCTGACATGTTCGTGCTGCTCACCAGCCGCCCCGGCCAGTTCCGTACCGAACCGACCGACGGCATGACCGCGGTCGAGGCCTATGACTACGTCTTCTACGGCAAGCCCACCGCGCGCTTCGTCATTGCCGAGCTGGCGGCCGATACCAAGGTCCGGGTGCGGGAAGAGACGCCGCCCGGCATCGTCAACCTGGTCTCGACGCGCTTCCTCGACCAGTACGCCACGCTCGAAGCCGCCCGCGATGCGCTGCGCAAGCTGGCGAGCTTCGGCAGCATGGACCTTGCCCTGGTGCCGGCGCCGCTTGCCGCGCACGACCGGCCCTGAAATCCCGCGCCTGCACGCCAGGCATCAATCGCCATGATCCAGATCACCTTCCTCACCAACCACGGCAAGACCGTCAGCGCACCGGCCAACAGCAACCTGCTGCGCGTATCGCTGCGCGAACAGGGCGGCATCCCCTTCAAATGCGGCGGCGGCCTGTGCGGTACCTGCAAGTGCCGCATCGAGACCGGCCGCGAGCATACCGATGCGGTCAAGCCAAAGGAAAGGAAACTGCTGACGGAAGCCGAGCTGGCGGATGGATTCCGGCTGGCGTGCCAGACCTTCATGGCTGGCGATGTCGCGGTCTCGTGGCAGCCGAAGGCCATGGCCGGGCAGCCACAGCCCACGGCCGCCAGCGGTGAGTAATCCGACCTTGCGGACCGGCGGGCGTCGAGGGCGCCGCCGCTAGCGCCGCCTGGCCGTCACCAGCCCCGCCACCTCATCGAGCATCGCCATATCCACCGGCTGCGACAGGTCCAGCGCCAGCGCATGCCGGTAATACGGGCTCAGGTCCAGCCCGACCCCGAGCCCAAGCACCTCCACATCCCGCAGTGCCTCGTGCCGCGCCACCACGGCCTTCAAATGGTTGTCCAGGTAGCAGGCGTCGTTGGCCTGCCCGGTCGCGGTATCCATGGGGCTGCCATCGGACACCACCACCAGGATGCGGCGGGCCTTGCCGCTGGCATGCAGGCGCGCACAGGCCCACTCGACGGCCTCGCCGTCCACGCCTTCGCGGAACAGGTCGGGCTTCAGTAACGCCGTGAGGTCGGTGCGCGCGCGGCGCCAGCTGCGCTGCGCGTCCTTGAACACCATGTGGCAGGTTTCATTGAGCCGGCCCGGGTGCTGCGGGCGGCCGCGCGCGAGCCAGTCGCTGCGCGCGCGCCCGCCGTTCCACGCGTTGGTGGTAAAGCCCAGCACCTCGGTGGCGACGCCGGCCTGGTCCAGCGCGCGGGTAAGCAGGTCGACCAGCAGCGCGAGCGGCTCGGCCTGCGCCTTCATCGAGCCGGAGCAGTCGATCAGGAAGCCGACCACGCAGTCGGCATGGGCCTTGTGCGCTTCCTGCCGGAACAGCCGCCGCTCGGCGGGCGAGCTGACGAGCTGTGCCAGGCGGCGGCCATCGATGCGGCCGCTTTCCTCGCCGAAGGACCAGCCGTCCACGCGCGGCTGCGACAACGCCGCGCGCAGCCGGCGCGCCAGCCGGGCGATGTTGACCCCGGCGCGCGCGATGCGCGCGTCCAGCCGGGTGCGGTACTCGTCCAGCAAGGCGCGGCGCACCAGCGTGGCGGCGCGCACTTCGCGGTCGTAGCGGGTGGTGTAGATGCGGTAGCCATCGGTGGCGTTGGCGAGCACGCGGCTGTGGCCGCTGTCGGCCAAGGCGAAGTCCTCCGCCGGCGCCTCGTCGAAGTCGAGCCACAGCGCGAAGCCGGCGCGTGCGGCGGAGGGGGCATTGTCATCGTCTTCGCCGGCACCGGGCGCTTCGGTCCGAATCATCTGCGCCACCGCATGCGCCAGCGCCAGCGCATGCTGCGCGTAGGCGGCCTGGTCGTGGCGCTGCGCACGCAGGCCGGCCAGCGCGATGCCCAGCTTTGGCACGATGGCCGCCCGCGTGGCCTCGATCAGGTCTTCGGTCTCTTCCAGCACCGGTTCGCCCGACAGGCGCGACCACGCCACCTGCGCCACGGTATAGAGCAGGATGCCGAGATGCCCGTCGGTCAGCCCGGAACGATGGAACGCGCGCGACCACGCCAGGAAGCGATGGCGCAGGTTAGCCGCGACACCAGCCATGCCGCGCGGCAGGCGGGTCTCGCAACGCAGTTGTTCGAGCAGTTCGAACATCAGCCGCGCCACCGCATCGGCGGGGCACAGCCGCCGATGCAGCGCGGCGTCGGAATGCGCCTGGCGCAGCGCGGCGCCATCCGCCGCGCCGCGCAGGCAGGCGGCCGTGTCGGTGTCGAGGTCGGTGCGCAGGTGGGGCGCATGCTGCGGCACCGGGCGCAGCGCGCGCCACAGCTGGCCGTCGCGGAAATGCAGCGCCGCGTCGCCGGTGAGCGCACGCACGGCCGCGCCGGACAGTTCGTCCTGCCGCTGGCGCCGGCGCAGCTGCCGGGCGAGCGCTGCCGCATTCATCGCGCGGGCTCCGACGCGGTGCTGACGCCGGCGGCCTCGCCCGGCAGGTGGCCGAAGCAGCGCTGGTAGTACTCCGCCACCACGGGGCGCTCGGCCTCGTCGCACTTGTTCAGGAAGGTCAGCCGGAACGCGAGCGCGGGGTCGCGGAAGATCTGGCAGTTCTCGGCCCAGCTGATCACCGTGCGCGGCGACATCAGCGCCGACACATCGCCCGCGGCAAAGCCGCGGCGGGTCAGGCCGGCCAGCGCCACCATGGCGTCGACCAGCGCGCGCCCGTCCGCGTCATCCAGTTCGGGCACGCGGGCCAGCACGATGCCCGCCTCTTCGTCGTGCGGCAGGTAGTCCAGCGTCGCCACCACGTTCCAGCGGTCGATCTGCGCGTGGTTGAGCAACTGCGTGCCGTGATAGAGCCCGTTGACGTTGCCCAGCCCCACGGTATTGGAGGTGGCAAACAGGCGGAAGGACGAGTGCGGGCGGATCACGCGGTTCTGGTCCAGCAGCGTGAACTTGCCGTCGCGCTCCAGGATGCGCTGGATCACGAACATCACGTCGGGCCGGCCGGCGTCGTATTCGTCGAAGATCAGCGCCACCGGGCGTTGCAGCGCCCAGGGCACGATACCTTCCTGGAACTCGGTGACCTGGCGGCCGTCGCGCACCACGATGGCATCCTTGCCGACCAAGTCGAGCCGGCTGATGTGGCCGTCCAGGTTGACGCGCACGCAGGGCCAGTTCAGCCGCGCGGCCACCTGCTCGATATGCGTCGACTTGCCGCTGCCGTGCAGGCCCTGCACCATCACGCGCCGGTCGCGCATGAAGCCCGACAGGATCGCAAGCGTGACCTCCGGCTGGAAGCGGTAGGCCGGATCGATCTCCGGCACATGGTCGTCGCGCTGGCTGAAGGCCGGCACCATCAGGCTGGAATCGATGCCGAACGCGCTGCGCACCGGAATCATCCGGTCCGGCTTGCCGAACTGTTCTTGCGTCACCTCTTGCTCCTCCTTGCTTATCGCATTGCCATGCCATCGGCACCGCGGCAAGCGGAGCAGTTCCGCGTGACGCCGTGCTTGCTATTCGTCCTCTTCCGCGGCGTCCGTGGCCTCGGTGCCTCCCTGCCAGCCGCCGGCGCTGTCGGCCTCGATCGCCGCCAGCGCCGCCGCCGCCCGCTGCAGCGCTGGCAGCAGCTGCACCGCCTTGTCGCGCGCCACGCGCATCACCGGGGCCTGCAGCGCCAGCCCGAGGTTGGACTTGCCGCCATCGGCCGCCGGCACCAGCACGCCGATGCAGACCAGGCCCGGCAGGAATTCTTCATCGTCCATCGCGTAGCCGTCGCGCTTGACGCGCTCCAGTTCCGCCTCCAGCTGCGCATGGTCGGTCATAGTGTTCTGCGTGTAGCGCTCCAGCTCCACGTTGGCCAGCAGCCGCTGCCGCTGCGCCGGCGCCAGCTGCGCCAGGAACAGCTTGCCGGTGGCCGAGCAGTGCGCCGGCACGCGCGAGCCCGGATGCAGGTAAAAGCGCAGCGGCGCCGCGGTTTCGACCCGATCCAGGTACAGCACCTCGCCGCCGGAGAACGCGGTCAGGTTGCAGCTCTCGCCCACCTCTTCCACCAGCCGACGCAGCACCATGTGGCGCGCGCCATGCGAGGTGCTGTTGAGCAACAGGTTCTCCGCCAGCCGGCGCAGCCGCAGGCCGGTGCCGTACTGCCGCCCGTCGCCATTGCGCTGGATCAGGCCGGCCGCCTCGAGCTGCTGCAGCATGCGGTGCAGCGTGGGCTTGGGCAGGCCGGTTTCTTCCACCAGCGCCTGCAGGTTGAAGGACTGGTCCTTCTCCGCGATGACCTCGAGCAGGCCGAACAAGCGCAGCGCCGGCGTGTCTCCATCCGGCCTGGCTTCACTTTTGGCGAGGCGCATATCGTTTATGCCTGGCTCCATCATAGGTAAGTTTCATTTTCAGAGTCAAATCATATCAATTATCGAAACTTCTGGTTGACCTTCCGGCCTGAACGGCCTACATTCCGGTTAAACAATAATTTTTCGGAACTTCTGGTTCCATTTTTTAAGCAAACACCGGAGACAAGTCGATATGTACGGATAGGCCATCCTCTCCCGGGGATTGCAAATACTGAACGACCACGGCCCCAGGCTGGCATTTACTGCCCTGCCACCTATACCGAAGAGAAGCCGTGGCGCCTGCCTTAAACGCTGGACTGGCTGCAACGCAGTACCGACAGCAAGCGCAGCACAGGAGACACAACATGATCCAACAATCACCGTCCGGCAACGGACTATCCCACGGCCTCAAGCAACGCCACATGACCATGATCGCGCTCGGTGGCGTGATCGGCGCGGGGCTCTTTGTCGGCAGCGGCGTCGTCATCAAGTCCGCCGGCCCGGCCGCGGTCATTTCCTTCCTGATCACCGGCCTGCTGGTGGTGCTGGTGATGCGCATGCTGGGCGAAATGGCCTGCGCCATGCCCGGCAGCGGCGGCTTCTACGAGTATGCACGCGAAGCCTGGCGCGACCGCCCGGCGGTAGGCAACCTGGCCGGCTTCCTGACCGGCTGGATGTACTGGTACTTCTGGGTCATCGTGGTGGCGCTGGAAGCGGTGGCGGGCGCAGACCTGGTGCGCTACTGGCTGCCGGACGTGCCCAACTGGATCATCAGCCTGGTGCTGCTGGTGATGCTGACCCTGACCAACCTGGTCTCGGTCAAGTCATTCGGCGAGTTCGAATTCTGGTTCGCCTCGATCAAGGTGGCCGCGATCATGGTGTTCCTGTTCGTCGCCGGCGTCTACGTGCTGGGCCTGGCCCCCGGGGCGCACGGCATGGAGGTGGCCAACCTGACCGCCAACGGCGGCTTCATGCCCAACGGCATCGTGCCGGTGCTGACCGGCGCGGTGGCAGCCACCGGCTTCTATTTCGGCGCCGAGATCGTCACCATCGCCGCCGCCGAGACCGCCGAGCCGCAGAAGGCGGTGGCCAAGGCCACCAGCTCGGTGATCACGCGCGTGCTGGTGTTCTATGTCGGCTCGATCCTGCTGGTGGTATGCCTGGTGCCGTGGAACTCCACCAGCATCGCCACGCCGTACGTCAGCGCGCTGAACGTGATGGGCGTGCCGGCGGCGGCGCAGATCATGAATGCGATCGTGCTGACCGCGGTGCTGTCGGCGCTGAACTCGGGCCTGTACGCGTCGTCGCGCATGCTGTTTGCGCTGACCCGCCGTGGCGACGCCCCGCAGTCGCTGGCCCGCGTCAGCCGCAACGGCGTGCCGGTGCGCGCCATCCTGGTGGCGACGCTGTTCGGCTACGGCGCGGTGGTGATGTCCTATGTCTCGCCCGAGACGGTGTTCGCCTTCCTGGTGAACTCGTACGGCACGGTGGCGATCTTCGTCTACATCCTGATCGCGATCTCGCAGCTGCGCCTGCGTTCGCGGCTGGAGCGCGAGGCGCCGGGCCAGCTGCGCGTGCGCATGTGGTGCTATCCGTACCTCACCTATGTGGCGATCGTCGGCATGCTCGGCATCGTGGTGGCGATGGCCTTTATTCCCGACCAGCGCACGCCCCTGGCGCTGGGCGTGGTCAGCCTCGCGATCCTGCTGGTGGCCTACGCGGCGCGCCAACTGTTTCGGCGTGGCGTCGATCATGTAGTGCCGCTGGCGGAAGTGCCGCGCCGCGACCTGCACGAGTATTGATGCGCATCGACGCGTCGATGTCCGGCGCTGACATGCCTGATGCAATCCAGCCATGACTGACGTGGCGCGCCGGTGCGGTATGCTGGCGCGCTTCGCCGTTCGGGAAACGCCCCCTGCCCCATGAGCCTGAAGTCTCCCACCACCCTCTGGTCGCAGCTGTTCCAGCAGCATGTGCATTCGGGCCTGAGCCTGCAGGGCAAGATCCGGCAGATGCTGGTCTCGGCCATCCTTGACGAGCAGCTGCCGCACGGCGAGCCGCTGCCCAGCAGCCGCGAGCTGTCGGCGCAGTTGCGGGTGGCGCGCAACACGGTGGTGCTGGCGTACCAGCAACTGGTCGACGAAGGCTACCTGGTCGCGCGCGAGCGCAGCGGCTACTTCGTCAACCCCGGGATCCTCGGCACCCGCGTCAGCGGCGTCGCCTCGCTGCGCGGCGAACCGGTGCCCGCGCGCACGGGCGAGCCCGACTGGGAACGGCGCTTCGTGTTCCGTCCCACGCAGCAGCGCAATATCGTCAAGCGCGCCAACTGGCGCGACTATCCCTACCCCTTCATCTACGGCCAGTACGACCCGGCGCTGTTCCCCACCGCGGACTGGCGCGAATGCTGCCTGAAGGCGCTGAGCGTGCTCGACATCCACGACTGGGCCCAGGACATGATCCTGCGCGACGACGAGTCGCTGGTGCAGCAGATCCGCACCCGCGTGCTGCCGCGCCGCGGGGTCTGGGCCGGCACCGACGAGATCGTGATCACCGTGGGTGCGCAACAGGCGCTGTACCTGCTGGCCGACCTGCTGGTGAGCCCGGACACGCCGGTGGGCATCGAAGACCCCGGCTATCCGGACGCGCGCAATATCTTCGGCTCGCACACCTCCAACCTGGTGCCGCTGCCCGTCGACGACGATGGCCTGATGCTGTCCGATGCGCAGCGCGCCTGCGACTACGTCTACGTGACCCCCGGCCACCAGTGCCCGACCACCGTCACCATGCCGCTGGCACGCCGCCAGGCACTGCTGCGGCAGGCCGAGGAAGCGGACTTCGTGCTGATCGAGGACGACTACGAGGCCGAGAGCCGCTTCGAGGGCGACCCCACCCCCACGCTCAAGAGCCTGGACCGCAGCAACCGCGTGATCTACGTCGGCAGCCTGTCCAAGAGCCTGGCGCCGGGCCTGCGCATCGGCTACATCGTCGGCCCGGCGGCGTTGATTGCGGAACTGCGCGGCGCGCGCCGGCTGATGCTGCGGCACCCGTCGGCATACATCCAGCGCGCGTTCTCGCTGTTCCTGTCCCTCGGCCACTATGACGCGCACCTGCGCCGGCTGGCCGCGGCACACCGCGAGCGCGCCGAAGCGGTGCTGGCGGCGCTGGCCACGCATATGCCCGACTTCCGCGCGGTGCCGATCGCCGGCGGCGCGTCATGCTGGATCGAAGGGCCGTCCTGGCTCGACGCCGATGCGCTGGCGCGGCTGGCCGAGCTGCAGGGTGTGCTGATCGAGCCCGGCAGCGTCTTCTTCATGGCCGAGCCCGCGCCGCGCAATGGCTTCCGGCTGGGTTACTCGTCGATCTCGCTGGACCGCATCGAGCCCGGCATCCGCGTGCTGGCAGGCGTGGCGCGTGAACTGCAGGCTACCGCGGGCGCGCCGGCGGCCCCCGCCGCCGTCACTTCCCGGGCCCGCCCCGCCGCTTGACCCAGGCCGCGGCGCGGCCCGCGCCGCTGGCCCAAGCGATTGTCCCGAACTGGCGCTACAGCGCCGCGGCCGGCTTCCCTATCCTCCAGTCATGGCCGGTTCCCCACGGACCGGCACAACACACTCACGGAGACCAAGCCATGTCCAAGGACAACACCGCCGGCATCGAACTGCTGCAAGCCTTCAACGAAGCCTGGAACCGCCACGACATCGACGCGCTGATGGGCTGCATGGCCGATGACTGCGTCTTCCATGGCGTGGCCGGCCCCGACCTGCTGGGGCGCAGCTTTGTCGGCCGCGAGGCGGTGCGCGAAGGCTTCCAGCTGGCCTGGCAGACCTTCCCCGATGCGCAATGGGTCGATGGCGACCACTTCGTCGTGGGCGACCGCGGCGTCAGCGAATCGACCTTCCGCGGCACCCGTGCCGACGGCGCCCGCATCGAGGCGCGCATGGTCGACGTGTTCACGTTCCGGGGCGGCAAGATCGCGGTGAAGAATGCCTACCGCAAGGACCGCCCGCCGGTGGTGGCACCGCAGGCCACCACCGCAGCCTGAGCGAGGAGACGCGCCATGCAAGCCGTAGCCCCCCGCAGCAGCCTCCTGGCCGGCGAGCAGTCGACCGCGCCGACCCGGCCGTACGATCCCGCCTACGACCCGCTGCACACCTCCAACCCCGGCCACGGCCGGGAATACGCCCCCACCTACTGGATCGGCACCGCGGGCGAGCCGCCGGCCGACGACGGCCCCATCACGCACGACATCGACGTCGACGTGGCCATCATCGGCTCGGGCTTCACCGGCCTGACCTGCGCCATCTTCCTGGCCCAGGAATACGGCATCAAGGCCACCGTGCTCGAGGCCAACCGCGTCAGCTGGGGCTGCAGCACCCGCAACGGCGGCCAGGCCCAGTGCGCATCGGGGCGGCTCAAGCGCTCGCAGTGGATCCAGCGCTACGGCCTGGATACCGCGCTGCGCCTGCACCAGGAAGTCTGCGACGGCATGGAGACCTTCAAGGGGCTGATCCAGAACATCGACTGCGATCCGCAGCCCGGCGGGCACCTGTATATCGCGCACCGCGACAAGGTGATGCCCGCGCTGGAAAAGGAGGCGAAGATCCTGCGCGAGGTATTCAAGTACGACGCGCGCATTCTCGACGCCGACACCGTGCGGCGGGAATACGTCGACGACAAGGAAGCCGCCGGGGCCATGCACGAACCCGAGGGCATCGGCATCCATGCCGGCAAGCTCGCCTTCGGCTACCTGCGCCGCGCGCGTGAACTCGGCGCCAAGGTACACCCGTCCAGCCCCGTGACCGGCTGGGAAACCCGCAACGGCGTGCACTACCTGCGCACACCCGGGGGCATCGTGCGCGCCCGCGCCGTGGGCGTGGCCACCGGCGGCTACACCTCGCAGTCGCTGCACCGCGAGCTGAAGAACCGGCTGTTCCCGATCCTGTCGAACTCCATCGTCACGCGCCCGCTCACCGCCGACGAACTGGCCGCGTGCAACTTCCGCACCACCCAGGTCATCACCGACACCCGCATCCTGCGCCACTACTACCGGCTGATGCCTGACGGCCGCCTGCAGATCGGCAGCCGCAGCGCCATCACCGGCAACGACGCGCCGCAGGACCAGTACAAGCAGAAGCTGATCGCCGACATGCACCGCAAGTTTCCCGCGCTGCAGGGCATCCAGGTCGACTATTCCTGGTGGGGCTGGGTCGACGTCAGCCACGACATGATGCCGCGTATCACGCAGCCGGATCCGGCGCAGTCGATCTACTACGCGATGGGCTACGGCGGCAACGGCGTGATGTATTCCGCGCAGGCCGGCAAGCGCCTGGCCGCGCTGATCGCGGGCAAGTCGTCGGCACTGCCGGAACTGCCGATCTTCCGCTCGCCGCTGCCGTTCCCGAACGTGCGCGAGATGGTGGAATCGCAGATGTTCGCGCCGTTCCGCCGGCTCGGTCAGCGGGTGCTGTACCACTGGTATCACATGAAGGATGACGTGCTGTAAGCAGTTCTGACAGCCCTGCCGGCTGAAAGCGCATGCCCTCTCTGCCGCCGTAGCGATCGCTCCCCTCGCCCGCTTGCGGGAGAGGGGAGCAAACTACCGGCGCGTTGCGCTGAAACGGGCCTCACCGGCCCGGCGTCTTGTCAGACCCCCACCGACACCCGAACCAGCCCCCACCGCCTCCACACCCTGCAGAGCCGCGCAGTATGATGCCCAGGTCTCCCTCCGCGGGAGCATCGCGGCCGCGCGCCGGCCGCAGTGCATCAGGAGGCACGCTTGGACCCGATCCGGCAGCTACCATCCGAATCCGCCCGCCCCGGCGACCTGATCGTCGCCCGGCCGGAAGGCCTCTATTGTCCGCCCGGCGACTTCTACATCGATCCGTGGCGCCCGGTCGAGCGCGCCGTCATCACCCATGCCCATTCCGACCACGCCCGCTTCGGCCATGCGCACTACCTGTGCGCGGCGGCGGGGCGCGGCGTGCTGCTGGCGCGGCTGCCGGGCATCCATCTCAATACCCTGCGTTACGGCGAACGCATCACCCACCACGGCGTCACGCTGAGCCTGCACCCGGCCGGGCACGTGCTGGGTTCCGCGCAAGTGCGACTGGAGCATGGCGGGCAGGTCTGGGTCGCCTCGGGTGACTACAAGCTGGAGGCCGACGGCACCTGCGAGCCGTTCGAGCCGGTGCGCTGCGACACCTTCATCACCGAAAGCACGTTCGGCCTGCCGATCTACCGCTGGCCCCCGCAGGCCACGCTGATGGCCGAGATCTTCGGCTGGTGGCAGGCCAATGCCCGGGCCGGGCGCGCCAGCATCGTCTATGCCTACACCTTCGGCAAGGCGCAGCGCATCCTGCACGGCCTTTTGCGGCATGCCGGCGCCGATGGCATGTCCGGCCCGGTGATCGTGCACGGCGCGCTGACGCTGCTCAATGCCGCGTATGCCGAGGCCGGCGTCGAGTTGCCGCCGACGGCGCTGGTTTCCGAACTGCCGGCGCGCAGCCCGCTGCTGCGCCAGGCGCTGGTGGTGGCGCCGCCGTCGGCGCAGCGCTCGCCGTGGCTGCGCCGTTTCGGCGAGGCCTCGGATGCCTTCGCCAGCGGCTGGATGCAGTTGCGCGGCACGCGCCGGCGCCGCGGCGTCGACCGCGGCTTTGCGTTGTCCGACCATGCCGACTGGCCCGGGCTGCTGCAGGCGATCAGCGCCACCGGCGCCGGCCGCATCATCGTGACCCATGGCAATGTGCCGGTGATGGTGCGCTATCTGTGCGAACGCGGCTGGCAGGCCCAGGCCTTCGACACGGAATATGGCGACGACGATGAAGCCGCGCTCCCGGACCCGGCGGCGTCCGCCGCGGCAGGCCAGCAAGCAACCACGCCATGAAGGCCTTCGCCGAACTCTACGCCGCGCTGGATGGCACCACGTCGACCAAGGCCAGGCTGGCCGCGCTGGTCGATTACCTGCGCGCGGCGCCGCCCGGGGATGCCGCCTGGGCGGTCTATTTCCTCGCCGGCGGCAAGCCGCGCCAGATCGTGCCGGTGTCGCTGCTGCGCGACCTCGCGCGCCAGGCCGCCGACCTGCCCGACTGGCTGTTCGAAGAGAGCTACCAGGCCGTCGGCGATCTCGCCGAGACCATCGCGCTGCTGTTGCCGGACCCACAGGATGCCGACCACGCCGGCCTGGCCGAATGGGTCGAGCAGCGCCTGCTGCCGCTGCGCGGGCTGCCGCCGGAAACGCTGCTGCCGCGGCTCGACGCGCTGTGGCGTCCGCTCGATGCGCATGGCCGGCTGGTGCTGTTCAAGCTGATCACCGGCGCCTTCCGCGTGGGCGTGTCGCGGCTGCTGGTGACGCGTGCGCTGGGCGAGGTGGCAGGCATCGACCCCAAGCGCGTGGCCGAGCGCATGGTCGGCTACACCGATCTGTCGGCCCGGCCCGACGCGGCGCGCTTCCTGGCCCTGCTGGCGCCCGAGGACGAAGACGACCGCGCGCTGCGCGCCAGCGGCCAGCCGTATCCGTTCTTCCTGGCGCACCCGCTGCAGGCCCCGCTGGAGCAGTTCGACGCCGTGCTGGGCGCGCCCGGCGCGTGGCTGGTCGAGTGGAAGTGGGACGGCATCCGCGCGCAACTGGTGCGGCGCGGCGGCCAGACCTGGCTGTGGTCGCGCGGCGAGGAACTGATTACGGAACGCTTCCCGGAACTGCAGCAGGCCGCCGCCCCGCTGCCGGACGGCACCGTGCTCGACGGCGAGATCGTGGTCTGGCAGCAGGGCCGCGTGCAGCCCTTCGCGCTGCTGCAGCAGCGCATCGGCCGCAAGACGCTGGGCGCCAAGCTGCTGCGCGAGGCGCCGGCGATCCTGATGGCGTATGACCTGCTCGAATGGCAAGGCGAGGACTGGCGCACCCGGCCGCAAGCCGAGCGCCGCGCGCGGCTGGAACGGGTGGTGGCCGATCATGTCCACCCCGCGCTGGAACTCAGTCCGCTGGTGGAAGCCGACGACTGGGAACACTATGCCCGCCTGCGCGACGCCTCGCGCGAACTGGGGGTCGAAGGCTTCATGCTGAAGGCGGCCAGCGCGGCCTATGGCGCCGGCCGCACCAAGGATGTCGGGGTCTGGTGGAAGTGGAAGATCGACCCGTACTCGGTCGATGCCGTACTGGTCTACGCGCAGCCCGGCCACGGGCGCCGCGCCAGCCTCTATACCGATTTCACCTTCGCGGTCTGGAACGGCCCGCCGGGGACGCCGGGGCGCGCGCTGGTGCCCTTCGCCAAGGCTTATTCCGGGCTCACCGACGCCGAGATGCGCGCGGTCGACGCCATCATCCGCCGCACCACGGTGGAAAAGTTCGGCCCGGTGCGCAGCGTGGAACCGACGCAGGTATTCGAGCTCGGCTTCGAAGGCATTGCCCGCAGCGGGCGCCACAAGAGCGGCATCGCGGTACGGTTTCCGCGCATGCTGCGTTGGCGCACGGACAAGCCGATCGAAGAGGCCGACACGCTGGCCACGCTCGAAGCGCTGCTGCCGACCGCCGGCACGCCGCGGGAGGATGCAGCATGAACCCGCCCCGCAGCGCGCGCCAGCCGGCGGCGCCTTCCATCGCGCCCGGACCGCCAGCCGCGCAGCCGCTGACCGTCGCCCAAGGCATGCAGGCGCTGTTCGACGCGCGCGGCTGGGAGCCCTTCGCGTTCCAGCGCGAGGTCTGGGCCGCCATCGCGCGCGGCCAGAGCGGACTGCTGCATGCCACCACCGGCACCGGCAAGACCTATGCGGCCTGGCTGGGCGCGCTGATGGCGTTCGCCACGCCGCGCGGAGCCCCCTCGCACGACAAGCCCGCGCCGCCGCTGACCGTGCTGTGGCTGACGCCGATGCGCGCGCTGGCGGCCGACACCACGCGCGCGCTGCAGGCGCCGCTGGCGGAGCTCGACCTCGACTGGACCGTCGCGCTGCGCACCGGCGACACCGGCAGCGCCGAGCGCGCGGCGCAGCAGCGGCGCTTCCCCACCGCACTCGTGACCACGCCCGAAAGCCTGACGCTGATGCTGACGCGCGCCGACGCGCACGACACGCTGCGGCGCGTGCGCATGGTGGTGGTCGACGAATGGCACGAGCTGCTCGGCAACAAGCGCGGCGTGCAGGTGCAGCTGGCACTGGCACGGCTGCGCCAATGGCAGCCCGCGCTGATGGTGTGGGGGCTGTCGGCCACGCTGGGCAACCTGCCGCACGCGGCCGATGTGCTGCTGAGCGGCGTGCCCGGCGAGCGGCGCGTGCTGGTGCATGGCCATACCCCCAAGAAGCTGGTGATCGACACGCTGCTGCCCGACAACGTCAGCCGCTTCCCGTTTGCCGGCCACCTGGGGCTGTCGATGCTGCCGCATGTGGTGGAAGAACTGGCGCACAGCAGCACCACGCTGGTCTTCCTCAATACGCGCTCGCAGGCCGAGTTGTGGTACCAGGCACTGCTCGACGCGCGGCCGGAATGGGCCGGCGAGATCGCCCTGCACCACGGCTCGCTCGACCGCGCGGTGCGTGAATGGGTCGAGCTGAACCTGAAGAGCGGCGCCCTGCGCGCGGTGGTGTGCACCTCCAGCCTGGACCTGGGCGTGGACTTCCTGCCGGTGGAGCGCGTGCTGCAGGTGGGCTCGCCCAAGGGCGTGGCGCGGCTGCTGCAGCGCGCCGGGCGTTCCGGCCATGCGCCGGGACGCGCCTCGCGGGTCACCGTGGTGCCCACCCACAGCCTCGAACTGGTCGAGGCCGTGGCCGCGCGGCACGCGGTGCAGGCCGGGCGGATCGAGGCCCGCGAGTCGCCCGACAAGCCGCTCGACGTGCTGGTGCAGCATCTGGTGACGGTGGCGCTGGGCGGCGGCTTCCGGCCTGAAGCGTTGCTGGCGGAAGTGCGCTCCGCCTGGGCCTACCGCGCCCTGACCGACGACGAATGGCAGTGGTGCCTGGACTTCGTGCGCCAGGGTGGCGCCACGCTGTCGGCCTACCCGGACTTCCGCCGCGCCGTGCCCGACGACGAAGGCGTCTGGCGCGTGCCGGACGCGGGGCTGGCGCGGCGCCACCGCATGAGCGTGGGCACCATCGTCAGCGATGCCACCATGCAGGTGCGCTACTGGAGCCGCGCTGGCACCGGTGGCGCTTCGCTGGGCTCGGTGGAAGAAGGCTTTATCGCGCGGCTGGCACCGGGCGACTGCTTCCTGTTCGGCGGCCGGCTGCTGGAGCTGGTGCGCGTGCAGGAGATGACCGCGTTCGTGCGCCGCGCCACGGGCAGGCGCCCGGTGGTGCCGCGCTGGAACGGCGGCAAGATGCCGATGTCGACCGAGCTGGCCGAAGCGGTGATCGACACCCTCGCCGCCGCCGCGGCGGGGCAGCTGGACCCGCGCACCACGCCCGAGCTGCCGCTGATCCAGCCGCTGGTGGACCTGCAGGCGCAGTGGTCGGCGCTGCCCTCGCGCCACACCCTGGTGGCCGAGTCGCTGCAATCGCGCGAGGGCTGGCATTTGTTCCTCTATCCGTTCGCCGGGCGCTCGGTCCATCTTGGACTGGGCAGCCTGCTGGCGTGGCGGCTGGGGCAACAGGTGCCCGCCACGTTCTCGGTGGCGGTCAACGACTACGGGCTGGAACTGCTGGCGTCGGCGCCGGTGGACTGGGGCCGCTGGCTGCCGCAGGTGCTGGCCGACGAACGCCGGCGCGACCTGGCCGCCGACGTGCTGGGCAGCCTGAACGCAGGCGAGCTGTCGTTGCGGCGCTTTCGCGAGATTGCGCGCGTGGCCGGGCTGATTTTCCAGGGCTATCCTGGCGCGCCGAAGAGCGCGCGCCAGTTGCAGGCGTCTTCGAGCCTGTTCTACGAGGTCTTCCGCAAGCATGATCCCAGCAACCTGCTGCTGGGCCAGGCCGAACGCGAAGTGCTGATGCAGGAGCTGGACGCGCACCGGCTTGCCGCGACGCTGGAGCGGCTGGCAGCGCTGAAGCTCGACCTGCACGCGCTGAAGCGCCCCACGCCGCTGTCGTTCCCGCTGGTGGTGGAGTTCCTGCGCGAGAAGCTCAGCACCGAGAAACTGGCCGACCGCATCGCACGGATGCTGGCCGACCTGGAGCTGGCTGCCGGCCCTGAACCCGGCGAAGCCGCGGGCATGCCGGCCGAGGCAGTGGCCGAGGCCGCGCGCTTTGGCATGGCCGACCATGCCGGCCCGTCCGGCCGCGGCGCGCGCCGCCCGCGGCGCCAGCGCAAGCCGTCGAGGCCGTTGCCGCTGCTATGAACGTCGATGCCCGCACCTTGCAGGACGGCGGCGCGCTAGCCGTGTCCGCAGCCGGCGAAACCCTGTGGCTGCTGCCCGAACATGCGCTGTGGTGGCCGGCGGCCGGCATGCTGATGGTGGCGGACGTGCATTTCGGCAAGGCTGCGGCCTTCCGTGCGCTGGGGCAGCCGGTGCCGCACGGCACCACCGGCGACAACCTGGCACTGCTGACCCGCCTGGTGCGGCAGTTGCCGGTCGATGAACTGGTGTTCCTGGGCGACTTCCTGCACGCGCGCGCATCGCGCACGCCATCGGTGCTGCAGGCGCTATACGACTGGCGCCAGGAATTGCCTGCGCCGTTGCGCTGCACGCTGGTACGCGGCAACCATGACGCGCGCGCCGGCGACCCGCCCGCGTCGCTCGAGATCGCCGTGGTGTCGGAGCCGGCCATCGCCGGCCCGTTCGCGCTCTGCCATATGCCCGGCGCTTCGCCGCTGGGCTATGTGCTGGCCGGCCACCTGCATCCGGCCTGCCGCCTGCGCGGCAGCGGCGCCGACAGCCTGCGCCTGCCGTGCTTCCTGTTCGGGCCGCGCGGCGCCATCCTGCCCGCCTTCGGCGCCTTCACCGGCCATGCCACGGTGCGGCCGCAAGCCGATGAGCGCGCCTATGTCGTCGGCGGCGGCAAGGTCTGGCCGGCACGCCCGGCGCGTCAGAACAGGGTATAGCCGCCGTCGATGACGAAGGTATCGCCGGTGTGGTAGGCCGATGCCGGGCTCATCAGGTAGACCGCGATGCCGGCAAAGTCGCTGCCTTCGCCCCAGCGGCGCATCGGCACGCGCTTGTGCACCATCTCCTGGAAGGCCTCGTTGCCCTGCGCCGCGCTGGTCATCTCGGTCTTGATCCAGCCGGGCAGGATCGAATGGGCACGGATGCCCTTGCGCGCGTACTCCACCGCGAGCCCGCGCATCATCGAGATCACGCCGCCCTTGGTCGCGGCGTAGTGTTCCGAGCGCGGCGCGCCTTCGATCGCCGCCACCGAGGCCGTGCTGCACAGCACGCCGCCCTCGCCCTGCACCAGCATCTGCCGCACCGCCGCGCGCAGCGTGAAGAAGGCGCCGTCCAGGTTGACCCGCAGGGTCCGGCGCCAGGCCTCGGTCGCCATCTGGTCGAACGGTCCCTTGTTGCCGCTGCCGACCCCGGCGTTGGCAAAGCAGCCGTCGATGCGGCCGAGCGCCGCCACCGTGCGCGCCATCGCGGCATCCACCTCCTGCTCGTCGCCCACGTCGCAAAGCTCGGCATGCACCTTGCGCCCGTGCGCGGCGAGGCGCTCCGCCGCGGCGGCGTTCTTTTCCGCGTTGGTGCCCCAGATCGCGATATCGGCACCGGCCGCGGCCAGCCCTTCGGCAATGCCCAGGCCGATGCCGCCGTTACCCCCGGTCACCAATGCCACCTTGCCGGTCAGGTCGAACGGATGCTTGCTCATGTCTGTCTCCTCGGATGGTTTGTCGCTGTCTTCGCCGGACATTGTTGGCCGGACAGGCGCAAAAGCTCGTCGTCGGATCAGATGAAATTGGACTGCGGAGGGGGAAACAGGAAACAGTGCGGCGGGCGTGGCGCAGCCACGCCGCATTGCAACAACGGCGCCGTCATCAGGCGCCACCGGTGCGCGCGTGCCTTGGGCGCCGGGCCACCGGGCCCCATGCCGGCACGCTGCGCGCGACGCGGACTAGCGCAGGCCGAAGAAGCTGAGTACCGCGAGAATGATGACTACGGCCCCAACAAGCCAGACGATATTCATGACAGCTCTCCTTGGTCGAAAGGTCCCGGCGCAGTCGCAACCCGACGAACGCCTTGTGGCGGGTGGATAGTCGACCCGGTCGCCTCCCGGGCCAGCGATATGCCCATCGCTGCCCAGACCAGCCGCAACATTCGTGCCGTGGGCGCTTGTGCATGGGGCTGCGCACCAGCGGCCCTGCCGCGCTTCACCATCCGCTGCCGGCGCTACGAGTCCACGGATTACAAGGAAAGCCAAAGCCTTAATTACAAACCTGCGACATCCGAGCCCGCGCGGACTCCTGACCAGCGCCAGTCAAACGGGCGAGAAACATAGCGCCGGCGCCGCCTGCAATGGCGGCGCCGGCAGGCGGCCGCAGCGGCAACGCGATTTCCCCTGTATTGCTTTACAGGGCTTACCCGAAATCCTAGGGTTTTCTAGTGTACGAAAACCTAGGCCGGCGGGGATGGATAAGGTACTTTCCTCCCCCCTACACCAAATTCCACCGTCCGCCCACGCGTCGGGGACCGCCGGCGGCAGGCTTCATCATGATCAAAGATCTACGCATTCGGTCTGCGGCAACGCAAGATCTGCCGGCTGTTTCGAAGGTTCTCGCGCAATGCGGGTTGGACCAGCACGAGATCGAAGCGCAGTTGGAGGCTTTTCATGTCGCCGAGCTGGAAGGCCGCGTGGTTGGATGCGCCGGCGCCGAACGATACGACGATCTCATCGTCATCCGGTCGGTGGCCGTCCTTCCCGAGTATCGCCAGTTGGGGGTGGCGACTCACCTGGTCTCGGCGGTCTTGATGCGGGCGCGCGCGCAGGGCGTGCGTCGCGCCGTTCTGGCGACCAGCAATTGCCCTAGCCATTTCGCCCGCTATGGCTTCGAATTGTGCTCCGCAGAGACGCTTCCCGCTGAAGTCCGTGCATCGCATACGCTGAAAATCGCGGGCATACCGCCCGGGCTGTGCATGCATTGCGAGCTCAAGTAGCACCGTCGGCCCCGCTCTATCCGCTTCGCGGTAGTTCACGGCACGCGTTCCATGGTGCCCTCGGCGTCCAGTTGGCTCCGAATCCGCACTATGATGGCCGGTCTCTCTACCATCGGTTGCCAGTCATGGACAAAGCCCGTGTCCTCACCCTCTTCCTCGGCGTGGTGCGCGCCGGCAGCTTTCACCGCGCCGCGGTGGAAGCCGGCGTGACCCCGCAGGCCGCCAGCAAGGCGGTGCGCACGCTGGAGGACCATCTCGGCGTGCGGCTTCTGCACCGGACCACCCGCAAGCTCAGCCTGACGGAAGAAGGCACACGCCTGTTCGAACTGGCCGCGCCGGGCATGCGCCAGCTCGACGAAGCGCTCGAGCAGGTGCGAGGCAGCAAGAGCGACGACGACGGCATGATCCGCCTGACTGCACCCCCGTCGCTGGGCAGTCGCGTGCTGGTCCCGCTGGTGCGCGGCTTTCGCGAACAATATCCCGGCATCACCTTCGATGTGGTGCTGAGCGATCTCTTCACCGACCTGGTCGAAGCCAGGATCGACGTCGGCTTCCGCGTCGGCAGCAGCCCCGGCCAGAACCTGGTGGCACGGCGGCTGTGCGACCTGCCGCTGGTCATCTGCGCGGCGCCGGATTACCTGGCGCGGCACGGCGAGCCGGCCACCCTCGACGACCTGCCGCAGCATCAGTGCACGGGCTTCCGCCGCCCCGCCACCGGGCGCATGGTGCCGTGGGAACTGCAGGTGGACGGCGACCTGATCTACCAGGAAGTGCCCGCCGTAGCGAGCTTCAATGACGTGGAAGCCGAGGTCGAAGCGGTGCGCGCCGGCATGGGCATCGGCCAGCTGCCGGCGTACATGATCCACTCCGACCTCGTCAGCGGGCGGCTGAAGGCGATCCTGCCGGAGTACAGCAGCAGCAATGTCGGCCTGTACATGTACTACCCGCATCGCAGCCAGATGCCGGTGCGGGTCCGCCGCTTCATCGACTTCGTGGCGCAGGCGGCTCGGGGCGCGGAGCAGTCGCTGTCGCGCCTGGTCGGGATCGTGCCCTGAGCGTGTCCTGAACGGCTGACTCCGTCCCGCGTATAAGCGCCCTTCCAGACGCCCCATTTCGCCCATACGCTTGACTTTTTCTCAAGCGAAACGACCAGAAATATCGTTTGTCGCGCAGCCCGCCGGCGAGAACTATTACGCCAAGGCCAACCCACAGGAGACTGCCGTGTCAGACCAGCCCTATCCGCTCTGGAGCGCGGAACCCATCCCCCACTTGCTCGCCTCGCGCGAGCGCGCTTCCGGCGAGTGGATCTTCCCGGCGCTGCCCGCCGCTTCGCCACTGGCGGACGGCCACGAGACCGTCGCCATCACTGGCACGGGCGTGCTCTACAGCTTCACGGTGATCCACCCCGCGCCCAAGAGCGGACTGGCTCCGTATGCGCTCGGCTATGTCGATTTCGTCGGCCCGGTGCGCATCTTCGGCCGGCTGCTGGGCACGGCACGTCCGGTCATCGGCCAGCGCTACACGCAGCGGCATGACGCCGGGCTGGGCTATGTCTTCGAGGCCGTCACGGCCTGAACGCTCGAGAAAAAGGAAAGGTAAGCAAGATGCAGGACATCTACATCCACGGTGGCGCGATGACGCCGTTCGGCCGCCACCCTGGCGTGCTGGCGCCGGAACTGGCGCAACAGGCGATCCTGAAGGCGCTGGCCGATGCCGACGTGCCGGCCGACCGCATCCAGGCGGTCTACTGCGCCAACGTGCTGGGCGGCATGATCCTCGGCCAGCTGATCGTGCGCGACCTGGGGCTCAAGGGCATCCCGGTCTACAACGTCGAGAACGCCTGCGCCAGCGGCGCCACCGGCGTGCACCTGGCACGGCACGCGCTGCTGGCAGGGCAATACGATACGGTGCTGGTCTTCGGCATCGAGCAGCTGACTGCGCTCGGCGGCGGCACCATCCCGCTGCAGCGCAACGACCATAAGACCGAACTCTATGCGAAGTCGGGCATGGTGCTGCCCGCGGTATATGCGATGCGCGGCACGCGTTTCTTGCATGAGCGCGACGCCAATCCGTCTGACCTCGCCGAAGTGGCCGTGAAGAACCGCTACCACGGCTCGCTGAACCCATATGCCCAGCAGCGCAAGACCACCACGGTCGAGGAAGTGCTGGCCTCGCGCATGATCGCCGACCCGTTGACGCTGCTGCAGTGCTGCCCGTCGCAGGTCGATGGCGCGGCGGCGGTGGTGCTGAGCACGCGCCGGCCGGCGCAGGCGCGGCCAGTGAAGGTGCTCGCGTCGGTAGTGGTGTCGGGCATGCGCGAGGAGGCCGACGACGACATCCTCGACGCCGAGATCACCGCGCGCGCCGCACGCCAGGCCTATGAACAGGCCGGTCTCGGCCCGCAGGACGTCGACGTGGTCGAACTGCACGACGCCTTCACCATCGCCGAACTGCTCTATTACGAAGCCCTCGGCCTGGCACCACGCGGCGACGCCGTGCCCCTGCTCAAGTCCGGCGCGACGCGCCTGGGCGGGCGCGTGCCGGTCAACCCAAGCGGCGGCCTGCTGGCCAAGGGTCATCCGCTGGGCGCTACCGGCGTAGCGCAGATGGTCGAGATCCTGTGGCAGCTGCAGGGCCGCGCCGGCGAACGCCAGGTGGACACCCCCTGCATCGGCCTGACGCAATGCACCGGCGGCGGCATCGCGGGCGTGGACCACGCCGCCTCTTCCGTCCACCTGCTGGGAGTCTGAGATGGGTACGCAACGCTTCGATCCTTCCCATGTGGCCGTGGTCACCGGCGCCGCACGCGGCATTGGCCTGGGCATCGCCACGCAACTGGCCCGCCAAGGGCTGGCCGTGGCCCTGCTCGACCGCGACGCCGCCGCGCTCGATGCCGCCGTCGGCGCGCTGGCCGCCGAGAGCCTCAACGCCTTCGGCGCCAGCGCCGACCTGACCGACTCGGCCGCGGTCAACGATGCCTTTGCGCAGGTGCAGGCGCGGACTGGCCGCGTCGACTACCTGGTCAACAACGCCGGCGCGGTGCGCGACATGCGTTTCCTGAAGATGACCGACGAAGACTGGGACCTGGTCATCGATACCAACCTGCGCTCGCAGTTCCTGTGCTGCCGCGCGGCGCTGCCGGGCATGGTCGAGCGAGGGTACGGGCGCGTGGTCAATATATCGTCGCGGGCGTGGCTGGGTGGATTCGGACAGGCCAACTATTCTGCAGCTAAAGGCGGCGTGGTCAGCCTGACGCGCTCGCTCGCGATCGAGTTCGCGGGCAAGGGCATCACCGTCAACGCAGTGGCGCCCGGCGTCGTCGATACCCCGCTGTTCCGCGGCTTCGCGCCCGAGGTGCAGACGCGGCTGCAGAAGTCTGTGCCGGTGCAGCGCATCGGCACCGCCGAAGACATCGCCAACGCGGTCAGCTTCTTCCTGGACCGGCAGTCGTCCTACGTGACCGGGCAGACGCTCTATGTCTGCGGCGGGCGCAGCTTGTCGTCGCCGAGCGTTTAAGGAGGCCGCCATGACCGTACGACTCCACACCGAAGGCGCGGTCGCCGTGCTGACGATCGACCGGGCGGAGGCGCTCAATGCGCTGGACCTGACCGCGCTGCGCGAACTGCGCGCTCACCTCACCGAGGTGCGCGACCGCGACGACCTGCGCGTGGTCGTCCTGACCGGCGCCGGCACGCGCGCCTTCTGCGCGGGCGCCGACCTGAAAGGCACGCGCAACTCGCCCGCCACCTATCCGGAAGCGCTGTTCCGCGCGCCAGAGCAGGCGGCCGAACTCGGCCTCTATATCCGGCTGATGGACCTGACCGACCTGGGCCTGTGCAAGCCGCTGATCGCGGCGGTCAACGGCCATTGCCTAGGCGCCGGGCTGGAGATCGCGCTGCAATGCGATGTGCGGATTGCGTCGGAGCAGGCGAGCTTCGGCCTGCCTGAAGCCGCGGTCGGGTCGATCCCCGCCGTCTCGGGCCTGCATCGGCTGCTCAAGGCCGTGCCGGCAGCACACGCAATGCAGATGGTGCTGACCGGCGAGCGGATCGACGCGGAGCAGGCCGCGCGCATTGGCCTGGTCACCGAGACGGTGGCGCCGGACGCGCTGCTCGACCGCGCGCTGGCGATTGCCGCGCGCATCGCGGCCAATGCGCCGCTGGCGGTACAGGCGGTGAAGAGGCTGTCGCGCCAGACCAGCCACCTCAGCGAAGCCGATGCGCAGCAGCTGACCGAACTCTACTGGGGCGTGCTGCGCGATACCACCGACCGCACCGAAGGCCGGCAGGCTTTCGCCGAGAAGCGGCAGCCTCGCTACACGGGCCGCTGAGCGGACCCACCAGAGCCAGACAGGAGACAACCATGGCAGGAATTTTCCGATTCATGCGTGCGGCGCTGGCCGGCGTGCTCGCAACCACGGCACTAGGTGCGACGGCGCAGGCCTCCTTCCCCACGCAGAAGCCGATCACTTTGGTCGTGCCGTTCGCCCCCGGCGGCGGCAACGACATCCTCGCGCGGGTGATCGCGCCCAAGATGGGCCAGGTGCTGGGCCAGACCATCGTGATCGAGAACAAGCCCGGCGCCGGCGGCAACCTCGGCACCGATTATGTCGCGCATGCAGCGCCGGACGGCTACACGCTGGTGATCGCATCCAGCCAGGTCACCATGAACCCGTTCCTCGGCATGAAGGTGCCGTTCCGGATTGAGCGCGATTTCGAGCCGGTCGGGCTGATCGCGTCGGTGCCGATCATGCTGGTCGCCAATCCCGACCAGCCGTTCCGCACGCTGCAGGAATTCATCCAGTTCACCCGCGCCAATCCGGGCAAGCTCAGCTACAGCAGCCCCGGCCCCGGCACGCCGCAGCACCTGGCCGGCGAAGTGTTTGCCAAGCTGAACAAGACTGAGCTCCTGCACGTGCCCTACCGCGGCACCGGCCCATCGATCACCGACCTGATGGGGGGCCAGGTACAGATCTCGTTCGCCACCTTTGCCTCGTCGATCCAGTATGTGCGCGCCGGCAAGCTGCGCGCGCTCGGCATCGCCGGCAAGAAGCGCAGCAAGCTGATGCCGGACCTGCCCACCTTCGCCGAAGCCGGCATCACCGGCTATGACGCGGAACTCTGGTACAGCATGCTGGCACCGGCCCACACGCCGAAAGCCGTGGTCGACAAGGTCAACGCCGCGCTGGTGGCCGCGCTCAAGTCGCCCGACGTCGCCGAGCAGCTGACCCGGCAGGGCTTCGAGGCGCAGGCGTCCACGCCGGCCGAACTCAAGGCCCATATCGGCAAGGAAATGTCGCGCTGGCAGCGCGTGATCCAGGACAACAACATCAAGGTGGCCCTATGAACGTCCCTGATGAACGCCATGTCCTGCCTCCCACCGACAACCCGCTGCTGGACTACCTTGGCATCCGCCTGGCCAGCGTCGGCAACGGCCGCTGCACCTTCGAGCTCGACCTTGAGCCGCGCCACCTGAACCGCCAGGGCAGCGTGCAGGGCGGCGTGACCGCCACCCTGCTCGACGCCGCCTGCGGCTATGCCGGGCTGCCCGCCGGCCCTGACGGCGCGCTTGGCCACGCGGTCACGGTGATGCTGACGATCAGCTATCTCAGCAAGGCCAGCACGGGCCGGCTGCGCGCCACGGCGCAGGTCACCCGTGCCGGCAAGAGCCTGTACTTCGCCTCGGCGGAGCTGGCCACCGATGCCGGCGTGCTGGTGGCCACCGCGCAAGGCACGTTCAAACGATCCCGCACCCTTCCGGAGGCATGACATGTTGCGCGACGCACTGGACGGCCTGACCGTCATCGACTTTACGCAGATCGGCGCCGGGCCGACCTGCACCATGCTTCTGGCCGACATGGGCGCCAGGGTCATCAAGGTGGAGCCGGCCGGCGGCGAGCTGGGCCGCGGTCTGGGACCGGGCTGGCTCGGCGACGACAGCGCGCTGTTCCACGGCTTCAACCGCAACAAGCTGGGGGTTGCGCTCGACCTCAAGTCCGCTGACGGCGTGGCCGTGGCATGCCGCCTGATCGCGGGCGCCGACATCGTGGTGGAAAGCATGCGCCCGGGCGTGATGGAGCGCCTCGGCCTCGGCCATGCGCAACTGGCTGAAGCCCACCCCGCGCTGATCTACTGCTCGATCTCCGCCTACGGGCAGGACGGGCCGTATGCGCATCGCGCCGGCGTCGACGGCATCATGCAGGCCGATTCCGGCCTGATGAGCCTGATCGGCCTGCCCGACGGCGAGCCGTGCAAGGTGCAGGCGCCGGTGGTCGACGTGACGACCGGCTATGTTGCCTGCGTGGGCGTGCTGGCGAAGCTCGCGCAGCGGGCACGCGACGGCCTGGGCGGCCATCTCGACGTCAACCTGCTCAATGCGGCGCTGGCGCTGCAGCAGTCATCCATCACCAGCTATTGCGCGGACGGGCAACTGCCAGAGCGCGTGGGCAGCGCGGCGCCCTATTCCGCGCCCAACCAGGCCTTCCGCACCGCCGACGGCTGGGTCATGGTGGCCGCCTACATGCCCGAGCGCTGGCGCCGGTTGTGCGCTGTGCTGGGACGGCCCGAGCTGGCCGATGACCCGCGCTTCGCCACCTCGCCGCTGCGCGTGGCCAATCGCGCGGCAATGGTGGAGGTGCTGACCAGCGAGTTCGTCACCCGCCCGACCGATGCGTGGCTGGCCATCCTGCAGGACGCCGACATCCTGTGCGCGCGCGTGGCGACCTACGAGGATGTCATGGCGCACCCGCAGGTGGCCGCCAACCGCATGGTGCAACGCGTCTGGCACGACACGCTGGGCGATATCTGCATGCCGGGATTCCCGATCAACAGCGCGCAGGAAAACGCGCTGCCAGCGCGGCCGGCGCCGGCTTGCGGGCAGCATACGCAAGCCGTGCTGGCCGAGCTGGGCTACAGCCCGTCGCAAATCGCCGCGCTGCAAGAGCACGACGCCATCCACTGCGCCGATGCCGGCCAGCAGCGCCTTGCCGCCGCGGCGTCATGAACCGCGCCCACATCATCGCGGCGCTGCATGCGCGCCGCAGCGTGCGCGGCTTTCTCGATACGCCGGTGCCGCGGCAAACCGTGGCCGCGATTCTGGCCGACGCCGCGCGCAGCCCGAGCGCATCGAACACGCAGCCGTGGCGCGTCTACGCCTGCGCCGGCGACGTGCGCGACCGCCTCAGCGAAGCCCTGCTGGCGCTGCACGACACCGGCGGCGGTGAGCATCGCGAGGAATACGTCTACTACCCGCCCGCATGGCGCGAGCCATACCTGGCCCGGCGCCGCACGCTGGGCAAGGCGCTGTACGGCCTGCTCGGCATCCCGCGCGGCGACGACACCAGCATGGCGCGCCAGTACGCACGCAACTACGCGTTCTTCGGCGCGCCGGTGGGGCTGTTCTTCACCATCGAGCGCGGGCAGGGCCAGGCTGCGTGGCTGGATCTCGGCATGTTCCTGCATGCGGTGATGATGGCAGCGCTCGGGCATGGCCTGGAAACCTGCGCGCAACAGGCGTTTGCGCGCTACCACCAGATCATCCGCGCGCAGTTGCAGATACCGGACAGCGAGATCGTGGTGTGCGGCATGTCGCTCGGCCATCCCGATCCGCGCGAACCGGCCAACCGCCTGCGCACCGCGCGCGAGCCGGTGGAGGCCTTCGCGCGCTTTGCAGGATGGTGAGCGAAGCGATGCGCCTCAGCCTTGCGTGTCGAACTGCGTCAGCAACCACTGCCGGAATACCGCCATGCTCGGGCTTTCCTTGCGGTCGGCAGGCGTCAGCAGGTAGTAGGTGAAGTCGCCCATGTCCACGGTCTCGCGGAACGGCGCCACCAGCCGGCCGGCTTCGAGGTCGGCCGCCACCAGGAAGCGCTGCGCGATGGCAAAGCCCTGCCCTTCGACCGCGGCCGCATAGGCCATGGCCGAGCTCTGGTAGGTCATGCCGCTGTGCGCATCGACCTGCCCCTCCGCGCGCGCGGCCTTGAGCCAGTGGGCCCAGTCGTCAGGCCGCGCGATCGAGTGCAGCAGGGTCTGGTGCTGCAGGTCAGCGGGCTTCTTCACCTTCGGCCCGCCTTCCAGCAACCCCGGGCTGCATACCGGCACCAGGATGTTCGACACCAGCCGGTAGGTATTCACGCCGCTCCACTTGCCGTCGCCCAGACGGATCGCGCCATCGATGTCTTCCTTGCGAAAGTCGACCGGGTCGAGCGATGCCGTCAGCAGGACTTCGATACCGGGATGGGCCGCATGGAAGCTCGACAGCCGCGGAATCAGCCAGCGCATGGCAAAGGTGGTGTAGGCGCGCACCCTGAGCTGCCTGCGCCTGGCGCGCTTGCTCAGCCGACGCGTGGCCTCGCGCAGGTCTTCCATCGCTTTGGTCACGGCGCGGTAGTAGTCCTCGCCGGTCCGCGTGAGCGAGATCTGGCGGTGGCCGCGATGGAGCAGCTGCACGCCCAGCCCCTCTTCCAGCGCACGGATCTGGCGGCTGACGGCGCCGGGCGTGACGTGCAGCTCCGCGGCGGCGGTGGTGATGCTGAGGTGCCGCGCGGCCGCCTCGAAGGCGCGCAACGCGTTCAGTGGGGGCAGTTTGTCCATGCCGGCGAGTCTGCCATACGGTTGAGAATTGCTCAATCGTTGAGGCGGCTGGTTATTCCCAACTTCTGGTTGTCATTGAAACGCGATTGCACGCTCTAGTGCTGCAGACAGCGCCGGCCTAAATTTGTCTCCGTGGCCCCCGCCATCAGACATCACAGTCAAACCGAACACCCAGAAAGGAGATTCACCATGTCCGCCAACACCACCATCAACGCCAACAGCAACGCCACCAGCAAGGTCTGGTTTATCACCGGCGCTTCGCGCGGCTTCGGGCTGGAACTGACCCGTGCCGCGCTGGCGCGTGGCGATCGGGTCGTCGCCACCGCGCGGCGCCCGGAGACGATCACCGCCGCACTGGGCGAACACGACAATCTGTTGGGCGTAACGCTGGACGTTACCGACGAAGCCCAGGCCATCGCCGCCTCCAAGGCCGCCGTGGCCCGCTTCGGCCGCATCGACGTGCTGGTCAACAACGCCGGCTACGGCCTGCTGGGCGCGGTCGAAGAGGCCTCCGCGCGGGAGGTCGAGCAGCAGTTCGCCACCAACGTGTTCGGCGTGCTGACCGTGACGCGTGCCGTGCTGCCGCAGATGCGCCAGCAGCGCAGCGGCCGCATCCTCAACATCTCGTCGATCGGTGGCTACGCCGCGTATCCCGGCTGGGGTGTCTATGGCGCCACCAAGTTCGCGGTGGAGGGTCTGACCGAAGCACTCGATGCGGAACTGTCGCCGCTGGGCATCCGCGCCACCGTGGTCGAGCCGGGCTTCTTCCGCACCGACTTCCTCGATGCCAGTTCGCTGGTGCGCGTGCGCACCGAGATCGCGGCGTACGCCGATACGGTCGGCGCAATGCGTGAGCACATGGCGTCGGCCAACCACCAGCAGCCCGGCGACCCCGCCAAGCTCGCGACAGCCCTGCTGACCCTGGCCGACAGCGAAACCCCGCCGGTGCGGCTGCCGCTGGGCTCGGACACGGTCTACCGCATCACCGAGAAGAACCGCAAGGTAGAAAGCGAACTGGCCGCGTGGCAGGCGCTGGCGGTGTCGACCGACCACGACGACGTGCGCCGTTGAGTTTGCTGCGGTGCACTAGCGCGCGGCTTGCTGCAGCGCAGGAAGCCGCGCAGTCTTGCGAACCAGCCCCGGCGAGCGACGGCCGTGCCACTTGTCAGGCTGTCGTATGTCCGCATCGCACCGTATCGGCCACGCATATATGTCGCTTCCGCCGAATTTCGCCAATAATGCCCTGAGAGTCATTGCCGGACGAACCGAGAGCCACCATGCACGATAGTCCCGATGCCATCCGCACGGTCGCCCTGCTTGGGCACGCAGGAAGCGGCAAGACCTCGCTCGCCGAGGCGCTGCTGTACAAGGGCGGTGCGGTGCACACGCCCGGCACCATCGAACGCGGATCCACCGTCTGCGACAACGATCCGCTCGAGCGCAAGTACAAGCGCTCGCTCAGCGCCGCGGTCGCCCACCTGCACTACCGCGACACTCGCATCTACCTGATCGACACCCCGGGCTACCCGGATTTCTCCGCGCACGCCATCAGCGCGCTGGCCGCGGTGGAGACCGCAGCCATCGTCATCAATGCGCAGACCGGCATCGAGATGACCACGCGCCGGGCCATGGCCTGGGCGCAAGCGCGCCAGCTGTGCCGGATGATCATCATCAACGGCATCGACGGCGAGAAGGTCGACCTGCCGGCGCTGCTGGCGGAGATCCAGGAGGCCTTCGGCAAGGAATGCCTGCCCATCAACCTGCCGGCCGACCACGGCGGCAAGGTGGTCGACTGCTTCTTCAATCCGGCCGGCGAGTCGGATTTTTTATCGGTTGCCACCGCGCACGATGCGCTGATCGACCAGGTGATCGAAATCGACCCGGAGCTGATGGAGCTGTACCTGGAGCAAGGCGAAGCCATCACCCCGGAACAGCTGCACGCGCCGTTCGAGCGGGCGCTGCGCGAAGGCCACCTGGTGCCGATCTGCTTTACCTCGGCCGCCACCGGCGCCGGCATCGACGCCTTGCTCGACGTGTTCGTGCGGCTGCTGCCCAATCCCACCGAAGGCAATCCGCCGCTGTTCTACCGCTCCACCGGCGAGGACGCCGACGGCGCGGAACAGCGCAAGGCGGTGCGCGCCGAGCCGGTGCCGGACAAGCATGTGCTGGCGCATGTGTTCAAGGTGGTGATCGATCCCTACGTGGGCAAGCTGGCCGTGTTCCGCATCCACCAGGGCACGGTCACGCGCGACAGCCAGCTCTATATCGGCGAGGGCCGCCAGCCGTTCAAGGTGGCGCACCTGCTGCGGCTGCAGGGCAAGGAGACCCAGGAAGTGCCGCGTGCCGGCCCGGGCGATATCTGCGCGGTGGCCAAGGTCGATGAACTGGGCTTCGACGCGGTGCTGCACGACGCCACCGAGGACGGCGATATCCACCTGACCCCGCTGGAGTTCCCCACCCCCATCTATGGCCTGGCGATCGAGCCGGCGCGGCGCGGCAACGAGCAGCGCCTGGCCGAGGTCCTGCACAAGCTCAGCGCGGAAGACCCGTGCCTGCGCGTGGAGCACCCGGCCGGCACCAACGAGACCGTGGTGTTCGGCCTGGGCGAGTTCCACCTGCGCTGCGCGCTGGAACGGCTGACCGAGCAGTACAAGCTGGAAGTGGCGACGCGCCCGCCCAAGATCGCCTATCGCGAAACCATCGGCGCCAAGGCGGAGGGCCATCACCGCCACAAGAAGCAGACCGGCGGCGCAGGGCAGTTCGGCGAGGTGATGCTGCGCGTCGAACCGCTGGCGCGCGGCGCAGGCTTCGACTTTGTCGATGCGGTCAAGGGCGGTGCGATTCCCGGGCAGTTCATCCCCGCTGTCGAGAAAGGAATCCGCCAGGCGCTGGACAGCGGCCCGCTGGCGGGGTTCCCGATGCAGGATGTGCGCGTGACCGTGTATGACGGCAAGAGCCACCCGGTCGATTCCAAGGAAGTCGCGTTCGCGACCGCGGGGCGCAAGGCGTTTATCGATGCGGTGCTCAAGGCCAGGCCCAGCGTGCTCGAACCGATCGTCGATATCGAAGTCACGGCGCCGGGCAACGCCATGGGCGACATCATCGGCGACCTGTCGACCAAGCGGGGCCAGGTTCATGGCACGCGCACCGCGGCCGGCAACGCGGTGATCGTCGCCGGCCAGGTGCCGCTGTCGGAACTCAACGACTACCAGTCGCGGCTGAACAGCATTACCGGCGGGCACGGCAGCTACACCATCCAGTTCAGCCACTACGACAACGTGCCGCCGGCGCAGCAGGAGAAGATGGCGTCGCGGCACAAGGCGCAGCTGGATACGGATTGAGGGTGCCGGGCTGACGGGCTTGCTCCCCTCTCCCAAAGGGAGAGGGAAACTTGCGTGGGCTAGAGTAGTCGCTCGCTCTGAAGGCGTTGGTTCAATACGTCTCCAGGTGCAAGCGCCCATCGCGCTTGAGCCCCTCGGCCAGCGGCTCCCAGTTCAGCCCGGCCTGCTGCGCGACCTCCCGCAGCGCCAGCACCACGCCCTCTTCCATGCTCTTGAGCCCGCACACATAGAAGCAGGTATCGGGCGATGCCAGCAGCGCGGCGAGGTCCGCCGCGCGTTCGCGCATCAGGTCCTGCACGTAGCGCCGGGGTTGTCCCGGCGTGCGCGAGAACGCCAGGTTGATGTCGATGAAGTCCCTCGGCAAATTCTGCAGCGGGCCGAAATATGGCAGCTCTTCGCGCGTGCGCGCGCCGAAGAACAGCATCAGCTTGCCGCCGTCGAACTTGCCGGCCTTGCGCAGCCGCCGGCGCCATTCCGTCATCGCCCGCATCGGGGCGCTGCCGGTGCCGGTGCAGATCATCACGATGTTCGAGCGCGGGTGGTTGGGCATCAGGAAGCTCGCGCCGAACGGCCCGATCACTTCCACCTTGTCGCCAACCTTCAGGTCGCACATGTAGTTGGACGCGACCCCGCGCACGGGATTGCCGTCATGGTCTGCCAGCACCCGCTTGATGGTCAGCGACAGGTTGTTGTAGCCGGGGCGCTCACCGTTGCGCGGACTGGCCACCGAGTACTGGCGGGCATGGTGCGCGCGTCCGCCGGCATCGGTGCCGGGCGGGACAATGCCGATCGACTGGCCTTCGAGCACCGGGAACGGGGTCGTGCCGAAGTCCAGCACGATATGGTGGGTGTCGTACTCGCGCCCGACCTCGGTCACGCGCACGTTGCCGGTCACGGTGGCGGTGATGGTCTTCTGCGCGGATCTGGCGCCATACAGGTTGGTGTAGGCATGCGCGGCCGACCACGGCGGCACGGTGGCGCCATAGCGGGCGCTGTTGAAGGTTTC
The DNA here is from genome assembly GCF_050271075.1 of Cupriavidus sp. H39. Classification (NCBI taxonomy): domain Bacteria; kingdom Pseudomonadati; phylum Pseudomonadota; class Betaproteobacteria; order Burkholderiales; family Burkholderiaceae; genus Cupriavidus; species Cupriavidus sp. H39. The sequence goes on along the minus strand of NZ_CP189846.1, from coordinate 1,242,824 downwards.
ATCGCTGCTGCCGGCCAGCGGCGATGCCGCGGGAACCTCGGGCGCTGCCGTCTGCATGGCGGCACCGGGCACCATGTCGGCAAGCTGCTCGGGCGACAGTGGATCCGGCAGTGCGTCCCAGCTCAGCTGCTCGTCGACGCGATAGGCGCGCAGCTTCGGCATGTCGCGCCAGTTGTCGATCGATCCCGTCGGACACGGGGCAATGCAGGCCATGCACAGGTTGCACTTGTCGGCATCGACCACATAGTTGCGCGAGTCGTGCGTGATCGCGCCCACCGGGCAGGTGGCTTCGCAGGTATTGCAGCGGATGCAGATCTCGGGATCGATCAGGTGCTGCTTGATGACTTGAATTTCTGCCATGTCCATGGCGGTCTCCAGAATCAGAGTGCTTCCAGGGTCTATAGCCACTGCCGTCGGTGTTCCCCTCTCCCCTCAGGGGAGAGGGCAGGGTGAGGGGTGGTTCAGGCGCCGCGCTTCGTTGAAGCTCCCGCCCTCACCCCCGCCCCTCTCCCACTCGGGGGAGAGGGGAGAAAACCGGCGGCGTGGACACGCCCTTCGCTTCAGTTGAAGCGCACGTACTCGAAATCCACCGGCTGGCGGTTGATGCCCATCACCGGCGGCGCGATCCAGTTGGCGAACTTACCCGGTTCGACCACGCGGCCCATCAAGCTGGCGACGAAGGCGCGGTCGCCTTCGGTGGGCAGCCACTGGTCGCGGAAATCGCGCCATTCGGCGTCGGAGATCACGCGGCCGTCTGGCGATACCTTCACGCCGGCGAGCGCGCCGATGTTGCGGTGGAACGCCTTGTGCGGCACCTTCAGGCGGAACGGGATCCCGGCCTTGTCGATCACCTTGTTCCAGCGCTCGATGCCGGCCATGCTGTCCTTGATGTAGTCGTCGCGCAACACTTCGTTGAGCGCGTTGAGCATCGGCACCTCCTTCTCGGTCAGCTGGCCGTTCTGCGCCTGCAGCACGCGGTAGGTCTGGCCCTTCAGCACATGGTCGTCCATGCGCTTGCCTTCCTCGTAGCGGCCTTTCAGGCCGGTGCTGTAGAAGGTGGCGGCGTTGCTGGATTCGTCGGCGCCGAACAGGTCGATGGTCACGCTGTAGTGGAAATTCAGGTAGCGCTGCAGCGTCGGCAGGTCGATCACGCCCGCCGCGCGCAGCCTGGCCGGATCGTCGGTCTTGAGTTCGTTCATCACCTGGCAGGTGCGCTGGATCACGCGCGACACGCCAGACTCGCCCACGAACATGTGGTGCGCTTCCTCGGTCAGCATGAACTTGGTCGTGCGCGCCAGCGGGTCGAACGCGCTTTCGGCCAGCGCGCACAGCTGGAACTTGCCGTCGCGGTCGGTGAAGTAGGTGAACATGAAGAACGACAGCCAGTCCGGCGTCTGTTCGTTGAACGCCTGCAGGATGCGCGGGTTGTCCTGTTGCCCGCTGCGGCGCTCGAGCAATGCCTCGCCTTCCTCGCGGCCGTCGCGGCCGAAATACTTGTGCAGCAGGTAGACCATGGCCCACAGGTGGCGGCCCTCTTCCACGTTCACCTGGAACAGGTTGCGCAGGTCATACATGCTGGGCGCGGTCAGGCCAAGGTGGCGCTGCAGCTCGACCGACGCGGGCTCGGTATCGCCCTGCGTCACGATGATGCGGCGCAGGTTGGCGCGATACTCGCCGGGCACGTCCTGCCACGCGTCCTCGCCCTTGTGGTCGCCGAAGTGGATCTTGCGGTTGGCCTCGGCCGGGTTCAGGAAGATGCCCCAGCGGTAGTCCGGCATCTTGACGTGGCCGAAGTGGGCCCAGCCCTGCGGGTCGACGCTGATCGCGGTGCGCAGGTAGATGTCATGCTGGTGCGAGCCTTCCGGGCCCATGTCGTTCCACCAGCTCAGGTAGTTGGGCTGCCATTGCTCGAGCGCGCGTTGCAGGGTGCGGTCTTCGCTGAGGTTGACGTTGTTGGGGATCTTGTCGCTGTAGTTGATGCCGGACATGCTGGTCTCCGTGGTGCGGGCGATTCGGTTTGCGTTCAGGGGGTGGCTATCAGACCCGGTTCCAGTCGAAGGCGGCCTTGTCGCCCTTGCCGTAGACCTTCAGCGCGCCCTTGTCGCCGACCGCGTTGGGGCGCTGGAAGATCCAGTTCTGCCACGCGGTCAGGCGGCCGAAGATGCGGGTGAACATGTTTTCCTGGCCGTTGAAGCGCAGGTTGGCTTCCATGCCGGTCAGCGCATCGGGCGACATCGCCACGCGCTCTTCCAGCGCGATGCGCACTTCGTCGGCCCAGTCGATGTCATCCGGGTTGGCGGTGACCAGCCCCAGTGCGTAGGCGGCGTCGGCGTCGAGCGGCTGGCCTGCCCTGGCGCGTACCGCGTCCAGCGCGGGCTGCTCGTCGTAGAAGCGGCGGCCCAGGCGGCTCTGGCCAGTGGCCATCGGGTACAGGCCGAAGTTGGCTTCGGCCACCGTGATCTTCGGCGCGCGCGCCTCGTCGTCGGGCAGCGCCAGGTGGTAGCTGCGGTCGCACGCCAGCGCCAGCTCCAGGAAGGTGCCGGCAAAGCATGACTGCGGCTCGATCAGCGCGAACAGGCTGCGCGACGACACGTCCAGCCGGCTCAGCGTGCGGCGCAGCAGGCCGATGGTTTCGCGCACAAGCCAGTGGTCCTTGTGCGCCAGCAGCGTGGCGTCGTTGGCGAGCACCGCGGCGGCGTCGCCGGCGGTCTTGATCAGCCAGGTGCCGATCTCCAGCTCATTGGTGCGCATCGACAGGATCGCGTCTTCCAGCTCGCGCGCCAGTTGCAGCGGGTACCAGGCGGCGCCGGCCTGCACGATGCTATCGATATCCCGCGGTTGGTTACCGGTGGGCGCCTTGATGGTGAAGGTGGCAGTGCGGCCGCCGCGGTCGATTTCGACAGTGACATGGGCGTAACGCAGCGCATCGGCTTCAATGACCCGCTCGATCGGCGCGAGCGCCACGCCTTGCGCATCGGCCGGGCGGTCGCTCTGCGCGGCCAGCGCCAGCGCGCGTTCACGCACCTTCTGCGCGAACACCGCCGGCTTGGCGATATCGTCGACCAGGCGCCAGTCCTTGGCGCGCTGGCCGCGCACACCCTCGGTGGTGGTGCAGAAGATGTCGGCAAGGTCATGGCGCACATGGCGCTTGTCGGTCACCCGGGTCAGGCCGCCGGTGCCCGGCAGCACGCCCAGCAGCGGAACTTCCGGCAGGCTGACGGCCGACGAGCGGTCGTCCACCAGCAGGATCTCGTCGCAGGCCAGCGCCAGTTCATAGCCGCCGCCGGCGCACGCGCCGTTGACCGCGGCCAGGAACTTCAGGCCGCTGTGCGCCGACGAGTCCTCGATGCCGTTGCGGGTCTCGTTGGTGAACTTGCAGAAGTTGACCTTCCACGCATGGCTGCTGACGCCGAGCATGAAGATATTGGCGCCGGAGCAGAACACCTTGTCCTTGCCGCTGGTGACGACCACGGTGCGCACTTCCGGGTGCTCGAAACGGACGCGGTTGAGCGCGTCGTTCAGTTCGATATCGACGCCGAGGTCATAGCTGTTGAGCTTGAGCTTGTAGCCGGGGCGCAGGCCGGCGTTCTCGTCGATGTCCACCGCCAGGGTGGCGACGGGACCGTCGAAGGCCAGCTTCAGGTGCTTGTATTGAGAAGGATCGGTCTGGTAGTCGACGCGGGGGGCGGTGGTCACGGCGTGGTCTCCTCGGCGAAACTGCACTATCGTGCATGAACTGGAATCTGGTTTGAACGAACTATAGTTCATCAAACAGATTTCACGCAAGCACTATTGTGCAGATTTCAGAAGACGTGACCGGCCGTGCTCCCCGCGTCGGCTAATTGCGCCAGAACCATCACAACGGCATCCGCAACGCCTGCCGCACCAGCTCGCGCAGGGCGGCAAAAGTGGGCTCGAGCGGCTGCGCGCTGGTGTCCAGCGCGAACTCGGCCTTGGAATAAAAAGCGGCGCGGCCCGCCAGGATGTGCCGCAGGTCTTCCATGGCTTCCTTGCTGGCCGCCATCGGGCGGAAGTCACCCTGCGCGCGCACCCGCTCCATATGGTCTTCCGGCTCGGCCCGCAACCAGACCGTGGTGCAGTGGGCCAGCAGCAGGTTGAAGGTGGCCGGGTCCGAGACCAGGCCGCCGGGGGTAGCGATCACGGCCTCGGGATAGATCTGGATGGCCTCCTCCAGCGCGCGCCGCTCGTAGCGGCGATAGGCGTTCATGCCGTACAGGCCCTGGATCTCGGAAATACTGCAGCCGGCGAATTTCTCGATTTCGCGGCTCAGCTCGACGAAGGGGAAATCCAGGTCCTCGGCCAGCATGCCGCCCAGCGTGGTCTTGCCGGCGCCGCGCAGCCCGATCAGCGCTACGCGCGGGCTGCGCGCCGCCTGGGCCGCATTCTCGCCACCGGTGCCAAGCATCTCGCCCACGGCAATGCGTACGCGCCGCAGCGTGGCTTCGTCGCGGTGCTCCAGCAGTTCGCGCAACAAAATCCATTCCGGCGACGACGTGGTCACATCGCCCAGCAGCCCGGCCAGCGAGCACTGCAGCGCATCGGCAACGTGCTGCAGCACCAGGATCGACGCGTTGCCGGAACCGTATTCCAGATTGGCTAGGTGCCGTTCGGAGACACCGGCCGCCTGCGCGGTGGCCTTGCGAGTCAGGCCGCGGCACGCCCGTAGCTCGCGCACGCGTTCGCCCAGTGACACCAGGAAAGGGTTTTTCTCGGGCTCATTCACAGCACCCGGCCTTGAACCATGCTGCAGTTCCGGATCCGGGGTTAACCCAGATTCATGCAATATAGTGCTTGACATGATTTCCGCGCGGCTCTATTTTTCATACATGCACAATAATGCATGATGCCAGTGAAGGCAACTGGCGAATCAGACGGAGCCCCCTTTCTATATGTTCCCCACTGAATTCCGCAGCCAGATCGCGCACCTCACCGCGCAACTCGCCGGCCGCCCGCTCGATGCCGCCCTCGAGGCCTGGCTCAATGCCGAACATGGCCCCGGCAGCCCTGTTTATCAGCAACTGAAGGCGTCTTGCCAGGCCGGCGTGGCCGCGGGCTGGCTGTGCGACCGCGAAGCCGGCGGCATCCGCTACGGCCGCGTCTTCAAGCCCGCCGACGACCTGCATGGCTTTTCGGTCGACGTGGTCGACATGCAGGATGTGGCCGGCCCGCACCATATCCATCCCGATGGCGAGATCGACCTGATCATGCCGCTCGAAGGCGAGGCGCAGTTCGACGGCCGCCCGGCCGGCTGGCTGGTGTGCCCGCCCGGCAGCGCCCATCGCCCTACCGTCAGCAACGGCCGCGCGCTGGTGCTGTACCTGCTGCCGCAAGGCCGCATCGACTTCACGCGCTGAGATTCCCCAATGACTGAACTCCTTTCCAATTACCTAGGCGGCACCTGGCAACGCGGCAGCGGTGCCGGCACCCCGCTGTTCGACCCGGTGCTGGGTGACGAGCTGGTGCGCGTCGACGCCACCGGCCTGGACCTTGCGGCCGGCTTCGCGTTCGCCCGCGAGCAAGGCGGTGCCGCGCTGCGCGCGCTGACCTACAAGCAACGCGCCGCGCTGCTGGGCGAGGTGGTCAAGGTCCTGCAGGCCAATCGCGATGCGTATTACGACATCGCCACCGCCAACAGCGGCACCGTGCGCAACGACTCCGCGGTCGACATCGACGGCGGCATCTTCACGCTCGGCACCTACGCAAAGCTGGGCGACACGCTCGGCGAGCGGCATTACCTGCTGGACGGTGACGCGGCGCGGCTGGGCAAGGACCCGCTGTTCCAGTCGCAGCACGTGCTGGTGCCCACGCGCGGCGTGGCGCTGTTCATCAATGCCTTCAATTTCCCGGCCTGGGGACTGTGGGAGAAGGCCGCGCCGGCACTGCTGGCGGGCGTGCCGGTGATCGTCAAACCCGCTACCGCCACCGCCTGGCTGACCCAGCGCATGGTGCGCGACGTGATCGAGGCCGGGATACTGCCAGCAGGCGCGTTGTCGGTGGTGTGCGGCAGTTCCGCGGGACTGCTGGACGCGCTGCACCCCTTTGACGTGGTGTCGTTCACCGGCTCGGCCGACACCGCCGCGGTGATCCGCTCGCATCCGGCCATCGCCCAGCACTCGGTGCGCGTGAACATTGAAGCGGACAGCATCAATGCCGCCGTACTGCTGCCGCAGGATGGCCACGACAGCGCCGCCTTCGACCTGCTGGCAAAGGAAGTCGTGCGCGAGATGACGGTCAAGTCCGGCCAGAAATGCACCGCGATCCGGCGCGTGTTCGTGCCCGAGGCCCTGTACGCGCAGGCCGCCGAGGCCATCGGCGCACGGCTGGCGAAAGTGACCGTGGGCAACCCGCGCAACGACACGGTACGCATGGGCGCACTGGTCAGCCGCGCGCAGTTCGACGCCGTGCAGGCGGGCCTGGCCAGCCTGGGCCGTCATGCGCAAGTGCTGCACGACGGTGCGCGGCAGCCGCTGGTCGATGCCGATGCGGCGGTGGCCTGCTGCATCGGCCCGACGCTGCTCGGCGTGACCGATGCGGACGCGGCCGCCATGGTGCACGACACCGAAGTGTTCGGCCCGGTCGCCACGCTGCTGCCCTACCGCGACACGGCCCATGCGCTGGCGCTGGTGCGCCGTGGCCAGGGATCGCTGGTGGCCTCGCTCTATGGCAGCGACGCCGGTGCGCTCGGCGCCGCCGCGCTGGAGCTGGCCGACAGCCATGGCCGCGTGCATGTGATTTCGCCCGACGTGGCGCAGCTGCATACCGGCCACGGCAATGTCATGCCGCAATCGCTGCACGGCGGCCCGGGCCGCGCCGGCGGCGGCGAGGAACTGGGCGGCCTGCGCGCCCTGCATTTCTATCACCGCCGCAGCGCCATCCAGGCCAGCACCGCGGTGCTCGACACCTTCGCCTGACCGATCCCGCCCACCGCTCGCTCGCGTCGCCACATTCGCATGGCGGCGCGCGGCACACCGTACACCAGCAACGGGGAGACAACCCATGAACGCCACGCCCGCAGCGCCACCCGTCCGGCCACCCGGCACCCCCTTCAACTTTGCCGCGCACCTGCTCGACTGCAACGCCGGGCGCGCCGGCAAGGTCGCCTATCTCGATGACGACGGCCAGCTCACCTATGGCGAACTGGCGCAGCAGGTGCGGCAACTGGCCGCGGCGCTGCTCGGCGCCGGCATCCGCCGCGAAGAACGCGTGCTGCTGCTGATGCACGACTGCACCGACTGGCCGGTGTGCTTTCTTGGCGCGATGTACGCCGGCATCGTGCCGGTTGCCGTCAATACGCTGCTGACCGCCGACGACTACGCCTACATGCTGCAGCACAGCCGCGCCCAGGCGGTGCTGGTGTCGGCGGCGCTGCTGCCGGTGTTGCAGGACGCGCTGGCGCGGCCCGGGCATGAGGTGCGGCAGGTGCTGGTATCGCGCGCGCAGGCCCCGCTGCCCGACGGCATGGTCGCGCTGGAGACGGCGCTTGCCGCGCACGCGCCGCTGCAGGCGCCCGCCGCCACCGGTTGCGACGATCCCGGCTTCTGGCTCTACTCGTCCGGCTCGACCGGCCAGCCCAAGGGCGTGGTGCACAGCCACGGCAACCCGTACTGGACCGCGGCGCTTTATGCCGGGCCGGTGCTGGGCCTGCAGGAGCAGGACGTATGCTTCTCCGCCGCCAAGCTGTATTTCGCTTACGGTCTGGGCAACGGCCTCAGCTTTCCGCTCAGCGTCGGCGCCACGGTCGTGCTGATGGCCGAGCGGCCCACGCCCGATGCCACCTTCCGCCGCTGGCTGCGGCACCAGCCGACGGTGTTCTTCGGCGCGCCGACCGGATACGCCGGCCTGCTCGCGTCGCCGGCGCTGCCGGCTCGCGCCGAGGTGGCGCTGCGGCTGTGCTCGTCGGCCGGCGAAGCGCTGCCCGCGGAGATCGGCGAGCGTTTCACCGCGCATTTCGGCTGCGAGATCATCGATGGCATCGGTTCCACCGAGATGCTGCACATCTTCCTGTCCAACCGTCCCGGCCAGGTGCGCTACGGCACCACCGGCTGGCCGGTGCCGGGCTACACCATCGAGCTGCGCGATGAAGACGGACGCCCCGTGCCCGACGGGGAAATCGGCGACCTGTATATCCAGGGCCCCAGCGCCGCGATGATGTACTGGGCCAACCGGGAGAAGTCGCGCGAGACCTTCCGCGGCGGCTGGACCAAGAGCGGCGACAAGTACGTGCGCAACCCGGACGGCAGCTACAGCTACGCCGGGCGCAGCGACGACATGCTCAAGGTCAGTGGCATCTACGTGTCGCCGTTCGAGGTCGAGGCCACGCTGGTGCAGCACCCCGCGGTGCTGGAAGCCGCGGTGATCGGCGTGCCCGACCAGGACGGGCTGGTCAAGACCAAGGCCTTCGTGGTGCTGAAGGCGGGCGCGCAACTGGACCAAAGCGAGCTGAAGGTCTTCGTCAAGGAGCGGCTGGCCGCCTACAAGTACCCGCGCGCGATTGCGTTCGTCGAGGCGCTGCCCAAGACCGCCACCGGCAAGATCCAGCGCTTCCTGCTGCGCGAACAGGAACTGCAGGCCGCCGCAGAGCGCGCCGCCGCGGTGGCGTGAGCGGCAACGCCGCCCGCTCCCGCCATCCCACCCATCCCGGAGACAAACCATGCGTCAGATCGATGTCCACCAGCTGGCCGACTCGGCCTGCTTCAACCGCTTCCATGCGCTCATCCTGTTCTGGTGCGCGCTGATTATCATCTTCGACGGCTATGACCTGGCGGTGGCGGGCATCGCCCTGCCATCGATCATGAAGGAGATGGGCGTGACCGCCACCAGCGCGGGCTTCATGGTCAGCTCGGCGCTGTTCGGCATGATGTTCGGCGCCATCTTTCTCGGCACCGTGGCCGACCGCATCGGGCGCCGGCGCGCCATCGCCATCTGCATCGCGCTGTTCAGCGTGTTCACCGCGATCGCGGGTCTGACCAGCGACCCGGTCAGCTTCAGTGTCACGCGCTTTCTGGCGGGGCTGGGCATCGGCGGGGTGATGCCCAACGTGGTGGCACAGATGACCGAGTACTCGCCACGCAAGCTGCGCGGCACGCTGGTGACGCTGATGTTCAGTGGCTATTCGGTCGGCGGCATGCTGGCCGCGCTGCTGGGCAAGGGGCTGATCGAAAGCTACGGCTGGCAGTCGGTGTTCCTGGCCGCGGGCCTGCCGGTGGTGCTGATTCCGCTGGTGCTGCGCGCGCTGCCGGAGTCGATGCCCTACCTGATCCGCACCGGCCAGAGCGCGGCGCTGCAGGCGGTGGTGTCGCGGCTCGCGCCGTCGCATCGCCCGCAGGCCGGCGATGTGTTTATCCTGCCTGCGGACGAGGGTGCTGCCAGCGCAGCCGGCAGCGCGCCCATCCGGCGCTTGTTCCAGGACGGCCGCGGCGTCAGCACGGTGATGTTCTGGGTCGCGTTCTTCATGTGCCTGTTCATGGTGTACGCGCTCAGCTCGTGGCTGGCCAAGCTGATGGCGGGCGCGGGCTACAGCCTGGGCTCGGCGCTGACCTTCGTGCTGGTGCTGAACTTCGGCGCGATGCTGGGCGCCATCGGCGGCGGCTGGCTGGCCGACCGCCTACCGATCAAGCATGTGCTGATCGGCATGTATGCACTCGCGGCGGTGTCGATCACGCTGCTGGGCTATCCCATGCCCAGCGCCGCGCTGTTCGTGGTGGTGGGCCTGGCGGGCGCTTCCACCATCGGCACGCAGATCGTCACCTATGCCTACGCGGGCCAGTTCTACCCGATGGCGGTGCGCGGCACCGGTATCGGCTGGGCCTCCGGCGTGGGACGCAGCGGTGCCATCCTGGCGCCGATCGTGATTGGGGTGCTGGTGGGGATGTCGCTGCCGCTGCAGCAGAACTTCATGGCGATGGCGATCCCGGCGGTGATCGCGGTGGGGGCGGTGTCGATGATCAACCACCGCAGGTCGGCGTCGGCGCAGGCGCAAGCGGTTGCGCCGATGCGGGCGGCTGTGGGGGAAGCCTGAGGGAACTGGCCTGCTGCGCGGGTCCGCCCGCGTGCCATCTGCTTGCTCTCTCTCCCGCATGCGGGAGAGAGAGCAAACCAGCGGCGTGCCACCGTACGTGGCCTACTTGCTGCCCTTCACCGTCGTATACGCCGTGATCAGGTTCCGGTAATCCGGGATATGGTTCGAGAACAGCGTGCCCAGGCCCTCGATGTCGTTGCGCCAGTCGCGGTGCAGTTCGCACGCCACGCCGAACCACGTCATCAGCTGCGCGCCGGCGTCCGACATCCGCTGCCAGGCCGAATCGCGCGTGATTTGGTTGAAGGTGCCCGAGGCATCGGTCACGACGAACACTTCAAAGCCCTCTTCGATCGCCGCCAGCGCCGGGAAGGCGACGCACACTTCGGTGACCACGCCGGCGATCAGCAGCTGCTTCTTGCCGGTGGCGCGCACCGCCGCGACGAAGTCCTCGTTATCCCAGGCGTTGATCTGGCCGGGGCGCGGAATGAACGGCGCATCCGGGAACATGGCCTTGAGCTCGGGCACCAGCGGCCCGTTGGGGCCGTCCTCGAAACTGGTGGTCAGCACCGTCGGCAGCTTGAAGTACTTGGCCAGGTCGGCCAGCGCCAGCACGTTGTTCTTGAACTTGTCGGGCTCGATGTCCCGCACCAGCGACAGCAGGCCGGCCTGGTGGTCGACCATCAGCACGGCAGCCTGGTTCTTGTCCAGGCGCTTGTAGGGCTTACTCATGGCGTGCTCCTGTGGAGAAATTGCGGGCGCGGCCGGGGATCCCTTGCCGCGCCCGTATTGAAATGCAGTGGCTGCAGGTCAGGTGGTTAACGCTGGGAGTCCAGCACCTCGTGCTTCTTCTCGACTTCCTGCGCCTTCATGTAGCTTTCGATCAGCAGCTGGTATGCGGGGAAGATCTTGGTGTAGACCTCCGCCCATTGCTGCGCGTCCGGGCGGTTCCAGCTCTGCTGCAGCTCCGAGGCCACGGCGGCGGTATCCATCGGCACCACGCCGGCCTGGACGATGCGCGCCAGGGTGATTTCCTGCGCCATCTTGGAATAGGTGCCCGAGGCGTCCACCACCGCGAATACCTTGTAGCCGTCAGCCACCGCGCTGATCGACGGGAACGCCATGCACACGCTGGTGATGGTGCCGGCGATGATCAGGGTCTTCTTGCCGGTTTCGCGCACCGCGGCGACAAAGTCGGGGTTGTCCCAGGCGTTGATCTCGCCTTTGCGGGCGACGTATTTGGCGTGCGGGGCGTTCTCATGGATCTCGGGGATCAGCGGACCGTTGGGGCCCTGCGGCACCGAAGCGGTGGTGATCACGGGCAGCTTGCATAGCGTCGCCATCTTGGCCAGCGCGGCGGCGCGCAAGCGCAGTTCTGGCATCGGCATGTCGCCCACGGTCTGGAACAGGCCACTCTGATGGTCGATCAGCAGCATTGCCGTATCGGCGGGATCGATGGCCGGACGCTTGCCGTTGAAATTGGCGGGTGTGGTCATTGGGCATTCTCCTATGCGGTTGGCAAAACCGGCGGACCGGATCATCCGGAACCGACCGTGTTGGGAAAGCATAGGACTTGGCAAATGCCACCGGTAGGCCGGAAAATCCGCCTTCAGCGTCCTACTGGCAGGACGACAGGAGCCGCCTTTGCATCCGGACTTCAATGACCTGTACTACTTCGCGCAGGTAGTCGACCACCAGGGTTTTGCGCCGGCCGGGCGCGTGCTGGGCATTCCCAAGTCAAAGCTCAGCCGGCGCGTGGCCCTGCTGGAAGAGCGTCTGGGGGTGCGCCTGATCCAGCGCTCGACGCGGCGCTTTTCGGTAACGGAACTGGGGCAGACCTATTACGCCCATTGCAAGGCGATGCTGGTCGAGGCCGAGGCCGCCGAGAGCGCGATCGAGCAAAGCCGCGCCGAGCCCAGCGGCCTGGTGCGCATGACCTGCCCGGTGGCGCTGCTGCACGCGCGCGTGGGCGAGATGGTGGCAGACTTCATGGCGGCCAATCCCAAGGTCATCGTGCACCTGGAGGCCACCAACCGGCGCGTCGACGTGGTCGCCGAGGGCATCGACCTGGCCGTGCGCGTGCGCGTGCCGCCGCTGGAAGACAGCGACCTGGTGATGCGGGTGCTGGCCCAGCGCGCCTGGTGCTTTGTCGCGAGCCCGGCGCTGCTGGCCGGACGCGGGCCGCTGCTGGCACCGGCGGACCTGAATGCCTTGCCCACGCTGGACCTGGGTCCGCCCCGGCCGTCGCACACCTGGTCGCTGTACGGGCCCGGCGGCGCCAGCGCCGAACTGCACCACAAGCCGCGGCTGGTGACCGACGACATGATCATGCTGCGCACCGCCGCGATGGCCGGCGCCGGCATCGTCCAGCTGCCGGTGATGATGATGACCGACGAACTACGCGATGGCCGCCTGGTGAAGGTGCTGCCGGAATGGTCGGTCAAGGCCGGCGTGATCCATGCCGTGTTTCCGTCGCGGCGCGGGTTGCTGCCGTCGGTGCGGGAGCTGATCGACTTCCTGTCGCAACGCTTCGCGCAGCTCAACGAGCCCTGAGCGCTGCGGCGCACCCGCGCGAGGGATAGCGCCCGTCATGCGGGCAGGCTTGGCCCGGAAGTGGTATGATGCGGGGTCGCAGATCAGATCGGCAACGCCAGACTCCTGCATGTCTGCCGCAGATCTCTCCACTGCAAGCACTTCAGCAGCGGCATATCAGGCGCAAACCCGGACCGATACCCGGTGCGTCTTCGGGCCAGAAGGCCCATCACCCTTTTCCGACCGGCGGCTAGTCCGCTCCGCAACGATGGCCCGTACCCTGCACCCGGTACGCCGGCGCATCGGCTTGCGCAGGCATGGTCCACTTCACGCCAGAGGCAATGCTCGTGCTGCCGCGCGGGCCGAGACCCTGGCACATCGCAACGGCTGACGGCCACCACCGCGCCACCCGCTGCATCGGCATGCCGATGCAGCGCGCCGCCACGGCCGCGCCCATGAACAGGTAACCCATTGAATCGAGTCAACACCATCCAGCACAGCCCCTATACCGTTTCCGTTTATCCGATCGAGCAGGAACCCGGCCTCTGGTTCGCGACCTACATGATTGCGGAATACCGCAATGGCGCCGAACGCATCGTGGCCAACGTGGCCATGCGCCACGACACCCACCGCTCCGAAGCCCGCGCCAGGCAGGCTGCCCGCCGCGCTGGCGAACATGCCGCAGCGCGCCTGCGCCTGCAGTAAGCGGCGGCAAGCCGCAGTCAGCCCCATACCCTCGGTCCGCCGCCATCGGCTGGCCACCACCCCAAGCACGCGCACAAGCCGCGCGGCTACAGCAAGGAGTCCCCTTGGCAAAAGAAGAACTGGTCGAATTTGGCGGCAAGGTGTCGGAAGTGCTGCCCGACAACCGCTTTCGCGTGATCCTGGAAAACGGCTTCGAAGTCTGGGCGTATTCGTCCGGCCGGCTGAAGAAGAACCGCATCCGCGTGCTGGCGGGCGATCGCGTCACGCTGGAGATGTCGCCCTACGACCTGACCAAGGGCCGCATCAACTATCGGCACAAGTCGTAGCCGGACGCGCCCTTCGCCATGGCATGCGCCGCAGCGGCGCGTGCCATCCCCCAACGCCTCATCCCTCAATCAAGGAGAACCGATCATGTCCGTCATCGAAGAATGGGAAGCCGTGCACCTGACGCCGGAAGGTTGGCAGCCGGGCAGCTACCGGCATGCGCCTTGGCAGGCCGTTGAAGTCGCGCCGCCCGCGGCGGGCGTGCTGACGGTCAGGCGGCACGTGACCGCCACCTATTGCGGGCCGTCGCGCGCGGTGGAAGACCGCACCCCCGAGATCACCGACATGGCGCTGATCGAAGCGCTGCTTGAGCGCCACGGCGACCCGGTGTTCAAGATCTGAGCCGGACGCGGGTCGGCGCTACCGTTGCGGCTGGCGCACTGACACGTCAGCCAAGCACGCGCACATGCGGCCGGGCCGTCCTGAGCCCGGCCCCGACCGACCGCAATTCGCCGTCCCATGAGGCGGCGGCCAGATCCAGCACGTAGTCGCCCTCGCGCGCCTTATCATGCAGCTGGTCGCGCACCACCTGGCCGATGGCCAGGCGGCACAACGCCTCGCCGCTGGTGGCAAGCTCGCCGCGCAATGTCGCCGGGTCGGTCAGCACGCCGAACGAACGCCGCCCCACGCCCACGAAGCTGGTGAACAGCACGCCGGTGGGACGCTCGGCATCGATAAAGCAGATCGCCACGTGGTAGGTGATGCCTTTGCCCTCGCCGGGCAACGTGCACAGAAAACCGGATGATCCCGTACGCATGTCCATGAACGGACTCCTTGCAGTCTGACGGATGACGCCGCGCGCCTCCGGTTGTGCAGCGGGCCGGACGGACCGGCACGCTGCAACACCTGCGCCTGGAGCGGCGCCTACAGCGACGCCACCGATTCGCCGGCAACCAGCCCGTTGATGATGTCTTCGCCGAACTGCAGCGCGCCGCGGCGCGCCGAGCCGATATTCTCCCAGCGCGACTCGCCCACGGGAAACACGCGCGCATGGTCTTCGCCGGGGCGATAGCCTTCGCGGCAAATCACGATGGAAGCCAGGAAACTGTTGTCGGGCTTGGTGCGCGGCCAGCCCTGCGTGGGCCGGTGGCGGTAAACCAGGGGGTACAGGTCAAAACCCTTGTAGCTGGCAAAGGGCGTGCTGCCGGGAACATTGTTGCCGGGACTGCGGCTGGGACTGCTGTCGCTCACGACGGCTCCATGCGGCATCGTGCCGCGTTGATAGGGAAGAAAATCCAGGACCGGCGCCTGGCCTGGCTCAGGACGCCGGCAAACCAGACGATGCCACCGAAAGCCCCGGCACTGCGCCGTTGATGATGGCCTCGGCATAGCGCAGCACACCACGGCGTGCACCGCCAACGTTATCCCACGGCGTGGCGTCCAGGCGGAACGTGCGCGCCTGCGCGCCTTCCGGCGACTCGCCTTCGAGGCAGATCACCACCGCCGCATCGAACGAGCGGTCGGGCCGCGGCTCTGGCCACACGCGTGTGATGGTGTGCTTGTACACCAGGGGGTAAAGGTCATACCCCTTGTAAGTCGCAGCCGGATAGATATCCATGGCAGCCTCCGCCGGGATGGTGGTGTTGCCCCCACTCTACGCCTGTTGAAGTGCGCGCAGTGGCTTTATTTCGCCATCGGCGGGCCTCTTGGTGGCCAAAATAAAAAAGCTCCGCCATCGCGGAGCTTTTTTTATCGAACTGGCGCTGGGGCGCTCAGCTCAACGGGTTCGGTGCAATTCAGATCGGCTCGATCTTGGTTGCGGCCGGGCCCTTCTGGCCGACGCCGGCAACGTAACGCACCTTCTGGCCTTCTGCCAGCGACTTGAAGCCGTTGCCCTGGATTTCGGAGAAGTGCGCGAACAGGTCGTTGCCGCCTGCATCAGGCGTAATGAAGCCAAAACCCTTCGAATCGTTGAACCACTTGACGGTACCGGTTTCCATGTTGGATTCCTCAATAAGTTTTTCTCACCGGCAAAAGCGCCGGCAAGGCATGACGATCAAGGAAGACACAAGGAGAAAAAGTGGCGCCGTGTGGGCAAGCACCTGGACTTCTAGATTGCTGCTTGAAAGATCCTGCATCCACCCTTATACAGGTCGCCCCCTGCCATGTCAACAAACTTCACCCGAAAGTGCGGATTGAGGGGCTCCCCGCCCGATTGCGGCAGCGTGCTACAGTGGCCCATCGAACGGAACCACACACGGATGACACTCTGCACTGCCTGCCAGGCTATCGAACGCCATGTGCGCGGCGCCCCCGGGCACGCCGCGCTCCGCATCACCGATACCCAACGCATCAAGCCGCCGCGCTCCGCGGCCGTCACCATCAGCAGCTTTGTCTGCCAGGACTGCGGTGCCCTGTGGACTTACCGCGACCAGAAGAGCGGCCCGGAACAGGGTTGGGACATCGTTACGGAAACACAGCAGCCATAGCAGCCATAGGCGGACTTGCCGCGCAAAGAAAAAAACCCCGGACCAGGGTCCGGGGTTTTTGGTTAGTGCCGGCCCGCAATGCGGACCGACAGCTCAGGCTGCGACCGAGGCCAGCGCGGCGTTCAGCGTCTGGCTCGGGCGCATCGCGGCGCTGAGCTTGGCGGCGTCCGGCTGGTAGTAGCCGCCGATGTCCACCGGCTGGCCCTGCACCGCAGCGAGTTCGCCGACAATCTTCTTCTCGTTGTCAGTCAGCGTCTTCGCCAGCGGCGCGAACCTGGCGGCCAGTTCCGCGTCGTCCGACTGCGCGGCCAGTTCCTGGGCCCAGTACATCGCCAGATAGAACTGGCTGCCGCGGTTGTCCAGCTCGCCGGTCTTGGGCGACGGGCTCTTGTTGTTGTCGAGCAGCTTGCCGGTGGCGGCGTCGAGCGTCTTGGCCAGGATCTTGGCACGGGCGTTGCCGGTCTTGATGCCGACGTCTTCCAGCGACACCGCCAGTGCCAGGAATTCGCCCAGCGAATCCCAGCGCAGGTGGTTCTCTTCCACCAGTTGCTTGACATGCTTCGGCGCCGAGCCGCCGGCACCCGTTTCATACATGCCGCCACCGGCCATCAGCGGCACGATCGACAGCATCTTGGCGCTGGTGCCCAGTTCCATGATCGGGAACAGGTCGGTCAGGTAGTCGCGCAGGATGTTGCCGGTCACCGAGATGGTGTCCAGGCCGCGGATCACGCGTTCCAGCGTATAGCGCATGGCGCGCACCTGCGACATGATCTGGATGTCGAGGCCGGTGGTGTCGTAGTCCTTCAGGTACGTTTCCACCTTCTTGATCAGTTCGGCCTCGTGCGGACGGTACGGGTCCAGCCAGAACACCGCCGGCATGCCCGAGTTGCGCGCGCGCGTGACGGCCAGCTTGACCCAGTCGCGGATCGGCGCGTCCTTGACCTGGCACATGCGCCAGATGTCGCCCGCTTCCACGTTCTGCGTCAGCAGCACTTCACCGGTGGCCAGGTCGACGATATTGGCGACGCCGTCTTCGGCGATCTCGAAGGTCTTGTCGTGCGAGCCGTATTCCTCGGCCTTCTGCGCCATCAGGCCGACGTTGGGCACGGTGCCCATGGTGGTCGGGTCGAAATTGCCGTTGGTCTTGCAGAAGTTGATGATTTCCTGGTAGATGCGGGCAAAAGTGCTTTCCGGGATCACCGCCTTGGTGTCCTTCGGACGGCCATCGGCGCCCCACATCTTGCCGCCGATGCGGATCATGGCCGGCATCGAGGCATCGACGATCACGTCGTTCGGCGCGTGCAGGTTCGAGATGCCCTTGGCCGAATCCACCATCGCCAGTTCCGGGCGATGCTCGTGGCAGGCGTGCAGGTCGCGGATGATCTCTTCGCGCTTGGAGCTGGGCAGCGACTCGATCTTCTCGTACAGGTTGACCAGGCCGTTGTTGACGTTGACGCCCAGTTCGTCGAACAGCGCGCCGTGCTTGGCGAAGGCTTCCTTGTAGAAGATCTTGACGGCGTGGCCGAACACGATCGGGTGCGACACCTTCATCATGGTCGCCTTGACGTGCAGCGACAGCATCACGCCGGTCTTGCGCGCGTCTTCGAACTGCTCTTCATAGAAGGCGCACAGGGCCTTCTTGCTCATGAACATGCTGTCGATGATCTCGCCGTCCTGCAGCGACACCTTGGGCTTGAGCACGATGGTCTTGCCGCTCTTGGTGATCAGCTCCATCTTGACGTCGCGCGCCTTGTCGAGCGTCATCGACTTTTCGCCGTGGTAGAAGTCGCCGTGCTTCATGTGGGCCACGTGCGTGCGCGACGCCATGCTCCACTCGCCCATGCTGTGCGGGTGCTTGCGCGCGTAGTTCTTGACCGCGGCCGGGGCGCGGCGGTCGGAGTTGCCTTCGCGCAGGACCGGGTTCACGGCCGAGCCCAGGCACTTGGAATAGCGCTTCTGGATCGCCTTTTCTTCGTCGGTCTTCGGGTCTTCCGGATAGTCGGGCACCTTGTAGCCCTTGCCCTGCAGTTCGCGGATGGCGCTGACCAGCTGGTGCACCGAGGCCGAGATGTTCGGCAGCTTGATGATGTTGGTATCCGGCAGCTGCGTCAGCTTGCCCAGCTCGGCCAGGTTGTCCGGCACGCGCTGTTCTTCAGTGAGGAATTCGGGGAATTCGCCCAGGATACGGCCGGCCACCGAGATATCGCTGGTGGTCACGTTGATGCCGGCCGGCTTGGTGAAGGTCTGGATGATCGGGAGGAACGCACTGGTCGCCAGCAGCGGGGCTTCGTCGGTCAGCGTGTAGATGATGGTGGGTTGCTGGGTACTCATTGGCTCTCTCAGATCCTCTATCGGTGGGTAGGACTTCTGCCTGCCGGGTCACGGTCAGGGCAACAAACTAGGCGAAAAGTAGAATTTTGCCTCAGTTTGCTTTCAGGAATCTGAAAACCAGCGCATTTTGCGCGGCAATCGGAAAGAAAATGGCGCCGGCGTCCGGCCTGGCGGCGCCAGCTTTCGCCCGTTGCACCCGAACGGTGCCGGTCTGGTATTCCAGTTGACATTTCGGGGCGAGGTGAGGCCAAGCGAGCCATCCTTGAAGTGCGCCCGACGGATCACAGAGCTGTCAAACTGGGCGCCGACAATGTTGGCTTTTGTCCTCTCAACGCCAAGGAACCGTTCATGTCCCACCCTTTGCCTGCCCTGTCGCTTGCCCGGCCGCTTGCCCGGCTCACCGTGGCCGCGGCGCTGCTTGGCGCGCTGCCCGCCTGGGCCGATGCGCCCCAAGCCTTCCCCGCCACCCTCGCCGGCCATGCGGTGCTGCCCGCGCAAACCTTGCTGGCCGCGCCCAAGGATGCGCCGGCAGACCTGCAGGTCAGCGGCAAGTTCACCACCGCGCAGCGCACCGAGGCGCCGGGCACGATCGAAGGGAAGTCCAACGGCCGGCCCACCGGCGTCTCGCTGCCGTTCCGCGGCCAGCCGGCCCAGGGACACTCGGGCATCAAGCGCATGGCCGACGGCAGCTTCTGGCTGCTGACCGACAATGGCGCGGGCGCCAAGGCCAACTCGCCGGACTTCATGCTGTACCTGAACCATTACCAGGTGGATTTCGGCACCGGCCAGTTCCGGCGGCTGAAGACGATATTCCTGCACGATCCGGACAAGAAGGTGCCGTTCCGCATCGTCCATGAGGGCACGAAGCAGCGCTACCTGACCGGCTCGGATTTCGATACCGAGAGCTTCCAGTTCGCGGGGGGCGCCATCTGGATCGGCGATGAGTTTGGCCCGTTCCTGATCAAGGCCGACATGGACGGCAAGGTGCTGGCGGTGTTCGAAACCATGGTCGACGGCAAGGTGGTGCGCTCGCCCGATCATCCGGCGGTGACCACGCCCGCCGCGCCGGACGGCGGTATCAAGTTCCAGGTGAAGCGTTCGAAGGGCTTCGAGGGCATGGCCGCGTCGCCCGACGGCAGCAAGCTGTATGCGCTGCTGGAAGGCGCGCTCTGGAACGACGCCGCGAAGCGCTACGAGAGCGAAGCCGGCAAACCCTACCTGCGCGTGCTGGAATTCGACGTGAAGCAGCAGGCCTGGACCGGCCGCCACTGGAAGTACGTGCCGGAAGACGCGAGCCACGCCATCGGCGACTTCAACATGATCGACGCCAATACCGGCCTGATCATCGAGCGCGACAACGGCGAGGGCACGCCCGACAAGGCCTGCCCCGCCGGGCAGAAGCGGCCGGATTGCTTCGATGAGGTGGCGAAGTTCAAGCGGGTCTACAAGGTCGAACTGACCGACGCCAATGCCGGCGGGCCGTTGCGCAAGATCGGCTATGTCGATCTGCTGCGCATTGCCGACCCGCGCAAGCTGGCGCGCAAGCCGCTGACCGACGGGATGCTGGCGTTCCCGTTCTTTACCATCGAGAACGTCGAAGTGGTCGACGCCACGCACATCGTGGTCGGCAACGACAACAACCTGCCCTTCAGCAGCAGCCGCGAACCCAATCGCGCGGATGACAATGAACTGGTGTTGCTGGAGGTGGGGGAGTTTTTGCAGGCGCGGTAGCTTCCGCGCAGCTTGGTGTGCGCTCCTCTCCCCCACCCCTCTCCCAGGGGGAGAGGGGCTAAAACCAGCGGCTCGCGATCAAGCCGCGAGCCTGAACGTCGCCACCGCCTCCTTCAGCCGCTGCGCCTGCTCCTCCAGCGAACCCGCCGCCGCGGCCGCCTGTTCCACCAGGGCCGCGTTCTGCTGCGTCACCGTATCCATCTGCGTCACCGCCTGGTTCACCTGCTCGATGCCCGAGCTCTGCTCAGCCGACGCGGCGCTGATCTCGCCCATGATGTCGGTCACGCGCTTGACCGCCGCGACGATCTCTTCCATGGTCTGGCCCGAATGCGTCACCAGCATGGAGCCCTTTTCGACGCGGTCCACCGAATCCCCGATCAGTGCCTTGATCTCCTTGGCCGCGGTCGCGCTGCGCTGCGCCAGCGTTCGCACTTCGCCCGCCACTACGGCAAAGCCCCGGCCCTGCTCGCCCGCGCGCGCTGCTTCCACCGCGGCATTCAGCGCAAGGATATTGGTCTGGAACGCAATGCCCTCGATCACGGCGATGATGTCGACCACCTTCTTCGACGCGCCGTTGATCTCTGCCATGGTCTCGGCCACCTTGCCCGCGACTTCGCCGCCCTGCTCGGCGATATCCGAGGCATTGATGGCGAGCGTGCTGGCCTGGCGCGCGTTGTCGGCGTTCTGCCGCACAATGCTGGTCAGCTCTTCCATGCTGGCCGCGGTCTGCTGCAGCGACGAAGCCTGTTCCTCGGTGCGCTGCGACAGGTCGGTGTTACCGGCCGCGATCTGGCTGGTGCCCGATACGATCGATTCGGTGCCGGCGCGCACCTGGCGCACGATGCGCAGGATATTGGCGTTCATGTCCGCCAATGCCTGCAGCAACTGGCCGGTTTCGTCGCGGCTGTCGACGTCGAT
Source organism: Cupriavidus sp. H39 (assembly GCF_050271075.1). Classification (NCBI taxonomy): domain Bacteria; kingdom Pseudomonadati; phylum Pseudomonadota; class Betaproteobacteria; order Burkholderiales; family Burkholderiaceae; genus Cupriavidus; species Cupriavidus sp. H39. The sequence goes on along the minus strand of NZ_CP189846.1, from coordinate 1,221,818 downwards.
GCGGCTGGTGAGGTCGCCGGAAGCAACGGTGCGAGCCACGGCCACGGCGCGATGCAGCGGGCGCGTAATGCCGCTGGTCAGCCAGACCGAGAACGCAATGCCGATACCCAGCACCACCACGCCCAGCCCGATCAGGCTGTTGCGCGCGTTGACGTAGATGCCGTTGATCTCGCGTGCGGTGGCGTCGATGCTGGCGCGCTGGATGTCGAGCAGCTTCTGGATCTCGGCCAGGTAGGCGTCGCCGGCGGGGACGAACTCTTTCTCCAGTACCTGGTTGGCCTCCTCGGTCAGGCCTTCCTGCTTGAGCCTGGTGATCTTGTCGCGGCCGTTGTTATACGGCTCGCGCACGCTCAGGATCTTCTGGAACGCGGCCTTTTCCTGTTCCGACGCAAGCAGCGGCTGCAGCTTGTCGCGCAAGGCGGCAATGCCGTCGATCGAGGCCTTGGTCTCGGCCGCGAAGAACGCGCCCAGCGATGGGTCGGCACTGCGCGCCACGGCGGTGGTGCGGCGCACGCTGGTATGCATCAGGCGGTACCAGTCACTGACCAGTCGCTCCTTGGTCAGCGGCTGTTGCATCATGGCGTGAGTGCGCTCGGCCACCTGCTGCAGCCGCAGCATGCCCAAACCCGTCATAAGCGCCGCCAGCAGCAATACCACCCCAAAACCGATGCCGAGGCGAACCCCGATACCTAGATTCTTCATATCTTCTACCTGATTAGCATTGGTCATGGCGAAGTGCTGCAGCGCACGAGACGGCTCGGCGCAGCGCTCTTCGCTCTCATCGTCCGCGGGGCGGGCCGGGTCGGGCCGACGCACAGGCGGGCTATGGATGCCAACGGCATGGGGGGCGCTAACTTTAGGGTCTTCCTCGATTGACGGCCAGAAGTGTGCGGATACCGGCTATAGTGGACAGGATCCCGGCCAAAGGGCATGCCATCCCAGCCGCCGGCCGACCTGCCAGTCCTTCCCCCAGGAGACCCAGCATGGCCACGCCTCCCAACCCCTTTGCAGATTTCACCAGGATGATGGAACAGTTCCGCCTGCCGGGCGTGGACATGAGCGCGGTAATCGAAGCGCGCCGCAAGGACATCGAGGCCCTGACCGAGGCCAACCGGCTGGCCTATGAAGGCATGCAGGCCGTCGTGAAGAAGCAGCAGGAGATCTTCGCCCAGACCATGCAGCAGCTGCAGGCGGCCGCCCAGCAGTATGGAACGGCGGGCAATCCGGCCGAGGCCATGGCCAGGCACAGCGAGTTCGTGCAACAGCAACTGCACCTGGCGCTGGAAAACATGCGCGCGCTGGCCGAGACCGCGCAAAAGGCGCAAGCCGAGGCGCTTGCGGTCATCAGCAAGCGCGCCGAGCAGAACGTGAAGGAGGCTGGCGAACTGCTCCAGCCGAAATCCAAAGGCTAGCGCCGCTCAGGCAGGACCTGGCCCACCGCCTCGACCAGGCGGGCATGCGCGGCAAGGTCCACCGGCCGGTGCTTGACCTTGGTACCGGCCGGGTCGTTGCCCAGGTAGTTGCCGTTCTTCCAGTCCCGCGCCGGGCGCACCGGCCGCGGCGCGAAACCGCCCCCGCAATTCGGGCAGACGTTGGCGAGCAGGTCGACGCAGCCCGCGCAGAAGGTGCATTCGTACGAGCAGATGCGCGCTTCGGCGGAATCCGGTGGCAGGGGCTTGTTGCAGTGTTCGCAGCCTGGTCTGAGTTCCAGCATGTCGCCTGGTTCCGTCTTGGATGAGGGTTTCGGGATCCCGGTATCGTAGCCGGATTCCACGCGGGCCTGTCGACGACTGCGCGCACCCGGGCTGCTTCCCGCTTCGCGCCGCCCACTTCCCCGGCGCTTCTCTGCGCCACGCCTTCCAACCGCCGAGCGCGCTTGCCGATCCAGGCATGACCGCGCATGCCCAGGCGGAAGATTCTTCCTCATCTGCAGACATCTCTCTGCACCGGACAGCCACCACTACATGGCTTTGCTGAATGCGCGGACGCCGTCGGCCAGCCGGCGTCGTTAACCTGCATCACATCGGCTGCAATGAGAATCATTTCCAACCATGCGATGCGCCCACACCTCGAGGGCGGGCTCCCGACCTACTGACATGCACAGGCGGACCATCACGCTTCTGGCACTGGCTCTTGCCCAGGTTTGCCACGCCACGGCGTCCGCCAGGCCGCCGGTCCGCTCATGGAAGGCGATGCGCGATGAAGGCGTGGTCAAGCAACAGTATGACTACTCCTGCGGTGCCGCGGCACTGGCCACGCTGCTGCAGCACTACTACGGCGACGCGGTCAGCGAGGCTGAGGTCCTGGAACAGATCGCCGCCAAAGGCCCGGCGACGCTCAGCAGCTTGTCGGCCGCTGCAACGCATTTTGGCTACGAAGCGCGCGGCTATGCGCTGTCGCTCGAGGCACTGCGGCAGGTCAACCTGCCCGCGATCGTGTTTCTCCACGTGGGTAACGACAATCACTTTTCGGTCCTGCGCAGTATCGATGCGCATTCGGTGGAACTGGCCGACCCTTCGCTCGGCAATCGCATTTACAGCACCACGGATTTCTTGCGGCTGTGGACTACCCGACTGAGTCGGGACTACCCGGGGCGCGCCTTGATCGTGATGCCGCGCGACGCAAGCCGAGCCGGAAATCCGGCGTTCATGCGGCCGATTCCGGCCAGGTTCGCCGGTTTGACCCTGAGACCGTTCCGGCCATGATCCGCCGCCTGACACGCGTAGCCACCGCCGCGGCCGCGTTTGCGCCGTGCCACGCGTGGTCGCAATTCGTACCCACGCTGGAAGACTTGCTGACGGCCCAGAACCGGTGGCGAGCCGAAGCCGGCTTGTCTTACTTCAACCAGGAAGGAAGCGGCACCGCGGCACGTGGGCCAATCTATATCCAGGTGGGTCCCAACATCATCCCGGTGGCGACCGGTGTCGTGCCGAAGACGCGCAATGTCGATTCGCTGGTGGCGTATGCCGGCTTGCGCTACGGCTACTCCGCGAATACGGAGCTGTCGTTCTCCGGCACCGGTTCATACACAAGCGAGCGGACGCTGTTCGAGGGCATCGATCAGCAGTCCAGCCATCGCACCCGGTTTTCCAGCCTGTCCCTGGCCATCAGCCACCGCTTGCTCAAGGAGCAAGGCAGCCCCGGCCTGGTCGCCTTCCTCGAAACCGGCGCGGTGGAACACAGCGGCGATGCGGCCTCGTACTTCAGCAGCTTCACCGCCGGCGGCACGCTCTATCGCTCCATCGATCCGGTCGTGCTCAGCGTGAATGCGTCCTATCGCCTGAACCCGCCGCGGCATGGCGGCACCGCCAGGCCGGGCAACGTGTTGATGCTGACGCCGCAGGTGGGATTTGCCGCCAATGAGACCGTCACGCTCTACGGCGGCATCAACTGGCAATTACAGCAGGCAGACAACAACCCGCAAGGACTGCCCGCGCAACGCAGCACGCAAACCGCACTGGTCTTCGGCCTGGGCTATCGCGCCAGTGACCGGTCCACCATTTCCCTGAGCGGCAACGCCAATATCAGCGGCCGCGGGGGTGCGCAAATCACGCTCGGTACGGTAGTGAAGCTGGGCGCCATGCCCGCAAGGGAACGTTTGCAATAACTTGCTTTGAGCTAAGGAGAACATCCATGGATCTTGTTCAGAAGACCCTGGCCGCGGTTGCGCTGGCCAGTCTCGGCGGCACGGCGTGCGCCAGGGCGGTGACATTCGAAGAGATCGAGCGTGCGGACACCGTATCAGGCCGGTACATCAGCCATCTGTCGGCGACGGAAATGGAATCGGTGGAAGGGTCGGTGGCACCGGTCGTCATTGCCGGTGTTGCCGCGGCCGCCGGCGCGGTCGCCAATGGCGGGTTCTATTGGGTGAATACGCCCAACCCCACCGCAGCCGGACTGGCGTGGAACGCGGGAACGGGCTTCACCTCCGGCTTCCTGGGTGGCATCGCGACAACCTTGCCAAAGGTAGGCACCGTGCTGGCAACCGGCGCCGCGCCGTTCATCCCAGCACTACCCGAGCCGCCGCTGCAGAAATGCGGCGCTGCCGGGCTGGCTTGCTGACGCACGTCAGGTTAACAGGCTGGCGCCATCGACGCCGGCCGCTCACGACCTTTCATGGACATGGACTTAGGCATGACTGAGTACGCAAGGCTCCAAGTGCTCTGCAACGGCCTGGTCTTCTTCTATCTCGTGCCGAGGTACCTGCTGTTCCCGTCGCTGTATGGCGAGCGCTATCTGCGCACGGTGATGATATTGTGCGCAGCGCTCGCAGCAAACTGTCTGGTGCTGTGGCAGACCCTCGGCGGCGAAGCCGCGCCAACGCTCTACCGCGCATGCTTCGGCCCGGTGATGAGCCTGCTGATGGCACTGCTCCACTGCAAGATCGAAAAAGACAATCCCGGCTACTTCACCAGTGCGGGGCGTCGCAGATGACAGGCACCCCAATCGCAGGCCTCCAGCTCACCGTCCCAGGCATCGCCATGTTCGGTTACACCGTCATCGTGCTCATCGTGCTGGCGCCCAAGTATTGGTTTATCCCGGCGCTTCGCCAGCGCCTGTATGGCTGGGCGGCCGCTGCGCTGGCCGGCGTACTGGCGCTCAACCTTTGCATATTTTCCGTGCTGATGCCGGCCAAGCCGCGCTTACCGCTCGATGAAGCCTTCGCCGGTACCTGCCTCAGCTTGTGCGTGTCGCTGCTGCTATGCCATCGCGCCACGGCTCGCCGCTTCCCGGCCGGGGCCACGACCCGGCCGCCGGCAAGCTAATCGCGGGATGGCGGACATGGACGCATTCCCAGCCCTCTGCGGACCACACCCTGCTGAAAGCACTCTATCTGTGCTTCGTCTTCCTGTACGTCGTCCCACGGCTCCTGGGACGCCCGCATTTTGAAGACCGCCATTACCTGCATGCAGCAGTGGCGCTTGGAGCCGTCTGGGGCACGAACTACCTGTTCCTGCGTTACGTGTTGCCGTCCGGACTAGCGCTGGCCCCATATGGTGCAGGCGTCGTTCCCTTGCTTATCCTGTGGATGTCGCTGGTCGCGCGCCGGGCCTGGATGGCAGAGCAGCGCCGGCAGCAATCCTAGCCACCTCGTGATAGCGGCCGGCATGGCGCCGGCCGCTGGCTTCCGGTCAGATCACGCCTTGCGCCAGCATGGCGTCGGCCACCTTGACGAAGCCGGCGATGTTGGCGCCTTCGACGTAGTTGATGTAGCCATCCGCCTTCTGGCCGTGGTGGATGCAGTTCTGGTGGATGTCCTTCATGATCGCGTGCAGCTTCTCGTCGACCTCGGCATGGTGCCACGACAGGCGCATGGCGTTCTGCGACATCTCCAGCCCCGAGGTGGCAACGCCGCCGGCGTTGCTGGCCTTGCCCGGCGCATACAGGATCTTCGCGTCGACAAAGCGGTCCACCGCTTCCAGCGTCGACGGCATGTTGGCGCCTTCGGCCACGCAGATCACGCCGTTGCCCAGCAGGGTCTCGGCATCGTTGCCGTCCAGTTCGTTCTGGGTGGCGCACGGCAGCGCCACGTCGGCGGGCACGTGCCACGGCGTGCGGCCGGCCTCGAAGTCCATGCCGTGGCGGGCGGCGAAGTCCGACAGGCGGCCACGTTCTTCATTCTTGAAGGCCATGACTTCGGCCAGCTGTTCGGTGGTCATGCCCTGCGGGTAGTGCAGCACGCCGCCGGAGTCGGACAGCGTCAGCACCCTGGCGCCCAGCTCGATGGCCTTCTCGGCCGCGTACTGCGCCACGTTGCCCGAACCCGAGATCAGCACGCGCAGGCCGTCGAAGCCGCGCCCGCGGCGGTGCAGCATTTCCTGCGCAAAATAGACCGTGCCGTAGCCGGTGGCCTCCGGGCGCATCAGGCTGCCGCCGTAGGCCAGGCCCTTGCCGGTAAAGACGCAGGCCGACTGGTTCGACAGCTTCTTCATCATGCCGGCCATGAAGCCGACTTCGCGCGCGCCCACGCCGATGTCGCCGGCCGGGATGTCGGTGTCCGGGCCCAGATGGCGGTACAGCTCGGTCACCAGCGCCTGGCAGAAGCGCATCACTTCACCGTCGGACTTGCCCTTGGGATCGAAGTCCGAGCCGCCCTTGCCGCCGCCCATGGGCAGCGTGGTCAGCGCGTTCTTGAAGGTCTGCTCGAAACCCAGGAACTTCAGCACCGACAGGTTCACGGTCGGGTGGAAGCGCATGCCGCCCTTGAACGGCCCGATCGCCGAGCTGTGCTGCACCCGGAACGCGCGGTTGACCTGCACGCGGTTCTGGTCGTCGGTCCACGCCACGCGGAACTGGATCACGCGCTCGGGCTCCACCAGCCGCTCGAGCAGGGCCTGGTCGGCGTAGCGCGGGTTGCGCTCGACGAAGGGCCACAGCGTCATCATGACTTCCTTCACGGCCTGGAGGAATTCGGGTTGATTGGGGTCGCGGCGGGCAACCCCCGCCAGAAATGCGTCAAGGGAAGGAGAATTCACGAATGTCTCTTGCTGTGCTGGAGTGGCAGTGATCCGGCAGCCTTGCCGGCTGGGTGCCGGTCTGCGGTGCCGTCTGGCGTGCGCCGATGGAAGGTGGGTCGCCTCCGCATTGTTAGGACAACCAGGGCGGGCCATGCCTGTCCGACAACCCCGCACTTTAGCACCGGCGTGGGGCATCCGACAGTTAAAACACCTGTGACAGCGGCGTCAAAGCCGCATTTTGGTGCAACTGCAAGGGGATTTCCGTGCGATCAGCGGACATAGGCGCGCCCCCGGGCTGAGGCACCGTCGCTTACGCAATCAGCAGCTTGTTGCCCCGTTCCTTCAGGGCCGCGCCCAGCTCAGGCTCCGGCGCCATGTCGGTGATGACCCAGGCCGCCAGTTCGGCGTGCTTGATGGTGATGCCGGTGTTGCGGCCGAACTTGGTATGGTCGGCCACCACGCAGGCCACGTCCGCGGCCAGCAGCATGCGGCTGCGCAGCTCGGCCGCGGCGCGCGAGAAATCGCAGATTTCGCCGCGCGGCGTGATGCCGCCGATGCCGATAAAGGCAACGTCGGTGTGGTAGCGCGACAGCTGCTCGATGGTGTCCCAGCCGTGCGTGGCGTCTTCGTTGTCCTGCAGCTCGCCGCCCAGCACGATCACGCGATTGCCGTTGCGCCGCCCCAGCAGCTGGGCGATGGCAAGGTCGTTGGTGTAGACCAGCAGGTTGTGGTGCCCATGCAGCGCCTGCGCCACCGCGTGCGTGGTGGTGCCGTAGTCCAGGATCAGCGAAGCGCCGTCGCGCACCAGCTCGGCCGCGCGCACGCCGATGGCGCGCTTGCCTTCGGCATTGACCAGCGCGCGCGTCTGGGTATCGGGCTCGGTGCGGTCCGGGGCCAGCGCGCCGCCATGGGTCAGCACCAGCAGCCCGCGCGTGGCCAGCGCGTTGAGGTCGCGCCGGATGGTCTCGCGCGACACGTCGAGTTCGCTCACCAGTTCGCTGATGGCCAGCGCGCCGGTCGCGGAGAGCTGGTCGAGGATGTATTTCTGCCGTTGTTCGGCGAGCACGGTGACTCCGGGAAGCTCAGGGGACGTTGGGAGCTGATTCTAGCGCAGCCTATCCTTGGCGTGCCGAGGCGCCGTGCCCCGAACAACCGCCTGCATGCTCCCTCTCCCGCTTGCGGGAGAGGGTTGGGGTGAGGGCGGGAGGGTCAACGAAGTGCAGGCTGTCGCTATGGCCGGCGCCTGCCCTCTCCCCCTGCCCCTCTCCCGCAAGCGGGAGAGGGGAGCAAACCCGCAGGAGATTTCAGGCTGAACTCACCCCCACGGCAGCGTAATCGTCTTCAGATTGGTAAAGCTCTTCGCCGCCTCCTGCACCCCCTCCTTGTACCCCAGCCCCGAATCCTTGATGCCGCCGAACGGCGTCAGTTCGATGCGGTAGCCGGGCACTTCCCACAGGTTGACCGTGCCCACATGCAGCGCATTGGCGATCTTGGTGAACGCCTCGATATTGTTGGTGCATACGCCGGACGACAGCCCGAACGCGGTGCCGTTGGAAATCCGGATGGCGTCGTCGACGTCGCGGAAGGTGATGATCGGCGATACCGGACCAAAGGTTTCCTCACGCACCACCGTCATCGAGGGATCGACGCGGTCCAGCACGGTGGGCGAGTAGCTGGCCCCATTGCGCTGGTTGCCCGCCAGCAGGCGCGCACCCTGCGCCACCGCCTCGTTGACGCGGGCTTCGAACAGCTGCGCGGCCTGCTCGTCGATCACGGTGCCCATGTCGACGCCGCGGTCCATCGGGTCGCCATACTTCCAGGCGCGGGTCTTCTCCACCACCAGTTCGGTGAAGCGCGCCGCCACGGCCTGATGCACCAGCATGCGCTTGACCGCGGTGCAGCGCTGGCCGGAATTCTTGTACGAGCCCTGCACCGCCAGATCGGAGGCGCGCTCCAGGTCGGCGTCGTCCAGCACGATCAGCGGGTCGTTGCCGCCCAATTCCAGCACCACGCGCTTGTAGCCGGCCTTGCTGGCGATGTACTTGCCGATCGCCACGCCGCCGGTAAAGGTGACCAGGTCCACCGCTGGGTGCGTGATCAGCTCGTCGGCGATCTCGCGCGGGTCGCCGGTGACCACCTGCAGCATCTGCGGCGGCAGTCCGGCCTCATACAGCAGGTCGGCCAGGTAGAACGCCGACAGCGGCACCTTTTCCGACGGCTTGAGCACCATGCGGTTGTTGGTGGCGATCGAAGGCGCCACCTTGTGCGCGACCTGGTTCATCGGGTGGTTGAACGGCGTGATCGCGCAGATCACGCCCATCAGCGGCTCGCGCTGGGTCATCACGCGGCGCTTCTTGCCGTGCGGCGTCAGGTCGCAAGAAAACAGCTGGCCGTCGTCGCGCAGCGCCTCGGTGGCGGCAAAGCCCAGCACGTCGGCGACGCGGCCGATCTCATACAGCGAATCCTTCTTGGACAGGCCCGATTCGAGTGTGATCAGGTCCGACGCCTCGTCGGTACGCTCGCGCAGCAGGGCCGCGGCGCGGTTCAGGATGGCGGCGCGCTCATAGCGCGTCAGCGTGGCGCGGTAGGCCTGGCCCACCTCGAAGGCGCGGCGCACGTCCTCGAGCGTGGCCTTGGGCACGGTGCCAACCAGCGAGCCGTCAAACGGATTGCGCACTTCGATCACGCGTTCGCGCACGATTTTCTGGCCATCGATGCGCAGTGCCTCGGCGCGGAAATGGGGGCTGACGGCGCCAGCGGGAAATTGGGGGGCGTTCATGAGTCTCCTCCGGTCAATACAAGCTCCAACAGCGGCTCGAACAGCAGCTTCAAGCTGCGTTCCCGAACCGCTCGATATGATCCACGCGTTCAGTGCAGGTGGTTCAGCGCGACATCGAAGATGTCGAAATTGCGCAGCACGGCCTTGCCGGGAATGCCGGCGGTAGCGCGGTTGAACACCAGCGGCACGGTCTGCTCCGACACGCCGCCGTGCGAGCGCAGCGGCGCGTCCAGGCCGGACAGGTCATGGCGGCTGCGGCTGGTGCCCAGCACCACGTGCCGGTCGCTGGTGACCACCAGGTCGCCGACGCGGTCGGGCGGCAGTTCGAAGCGCGCGCAGGCCTCGGCATTGGTCAGCACGCTCTCCACGCCTTGCAGGTCGGACAGGCGCGCCTGGATGGCGGCAGGGTCGGCATCGTCGGGCAGGTAGATGGTGGCGTAGGAGCCCAACGCGCCGTGGTGGACCACGTACGGATCGGTGATCGGCAGGATCACGCGCGCGCCGCCGTCTGCCACGCCGCGCCCAAGCCAGTCGTCCAGGTGGTCCTGCAGGTAGATCACGTTGGGCGCCTTGGTGGCCTCGTCGTGCTTGGCGTTCATGCCGTGGTCGGCGGTCAGCGCCACCACGCAGCCCAGTTCGTCCAGCCGCGCCAGGTACTTGTCCATCATCGCGTAGAAAGCATTGGCACCGTCCGAACCGGGCGCGAACTTGTGCTGGATATAGTCCGTGGTGGACAGGTACATCAGGTCTGGGCGTCGCGTTTCCATCAGGCGCACGCCAGCGGCGAAAACGAACTCGGACAGCTCGGCGCTGTAGACATCCGGCACCGGCATGCCCACCAGCTCCAGCACGCCGTCGATGCCGTTTTCCGCCAGCGTGGCCTGGTCGGCCTTCTCCGACGAGAAGCAGATGCCGCGCATGCCGTGGCCCAGCAGCCGGCGCAGCTTGTCCTTGGCGGTGACCACGGCGACGCTGGCGCCGGCCTCGGCAAAGGCGGCCAGGATGGTGCCGGCGCGCAGGTACTTGGGGTCGTTCATCATCACTTCCTCGCCGCGCCCGCCATTGGCGCTGCGGTCGAAGAAGTAATTGCCGCAGATGCCGTGCACCGCCGGCGGCGCGCCGCAGACGATGGACAGGTTGTTGGGATTGGTGAAGGTCGGCACCACGCAGGCGCCGCGGAACGCGGAGCCGCTGTCCAGCAGGCGCTTCAGGTAAGGGGCGCGGCCGCTGGCGGCGGCGGCTTCGAGGTAATCGAACTCGCAACCGTCGACGCAGACCACCACGACGGGCTGCTGCATCCAGCGGTAGCTGCGCTGGTTGACGGTAATAGTGCGGGCGTTGGTCTCAGGCATGGTTGATTCCTGTGCGGGATCGCGGTCGGTAAGGCGGTAGCGGCAGTGGATTCGGTCAGGTTCAGGCGGCGGCATCGGTGCCGGATGAGGCCACCGCGGCATGCATGCGCGCGCGGCCGCGCTCGACGTGCTCGCGCATCAGCCGCGCGGCCAGTCCGCCGTCGCGCGCGGCAATCGCCGAGACGATGGCGCGGTGCTCGCGGGTGGAATCGGGCATGGCGGCGTGGCTGCGGGACAGCGCCTCGCGCCGGAACAGCGTCAGTTCCTTGACCAGGCGCCGGTAGGTCTCCAGCAGCTTGCGGTTGCCGGCCAGCGCGACCATGCGGTCGTGGAACGCCAGGTTCAGGCGCGTGTATTCATCGACATCGCGCGCCTGGCTGGCCGCGTCCAGGGCCTCCACCAGTGCGCGCAATTCGCGCAAGTCCTCGGGCGTGATGCGGGCGGCCAGCTGCCGGCCGATGAACTCATCCAGCACGGCACGCAGTTCATAGATTTCATCGGCCTCCTCCACCGAGATGGCGCGCACGAACACGCCGCGGTTTTTCTCGGTGCGCAGCAGCCCGGCCTGCTCCAGCGCACGGAAGGCTTCCCGCACCGGCCCGCGCGACACATTGAGCTGCCCCGCGACTTCGATCTCGTTGAGCTTGGCCCCGGGTGCGAGCTCGCCCGACATGATCCGCAACTCCAGTTCCCGCTGCACCAGCGTCGTCAGGGACTGGCTCTGCAGGATGGTGATTTCGCTCGCCAGCGGCGCTTGGCGTGACATGAAAGCTCCCGTTTGTGACGGATTCAGCAATATCGAAAATCCTTATTGCCATTAAAGCAAGCGGTTTGTATATTGTCAACAATCAAGACATCGGCGCAGAGCAACGGGTGACACACAGCGCGCAAAAAGTTAGGCATATGTCTTGCAAGTGTTGTAGCACAAGGGTTTTACGGTGATTCAATGTTGTGCGGCGCGCCCCATGGCGTTGCAACAGATTCACCACATTGACACATTTCTCCACCTACAATGCCGGAAGGAGTCCCCATGCAACCGTCCTTCACCACCACCCTGCGCACCGCCGCCGCCGTGCTTGCGCTAGCCGCCAGCGGCACTGTGCTGGCCCAGAAGACCACGCTGATCGTCTATACGGCGTGGGAGACCGAGACCCTCAAGCCCTATGCCGAAGGCTTTGCCAAGGTGGCCCCCGATATCGAACTGAAATACGTGCGCGACTCCACCGGCGTCATCACCGCCAAGGCGCTGGCCGAAAAAAGCAACCCTCAGGCCGATGTGATCGCCGGGCTGGCGGCGTCGAGCCTGGAACTGCTCAAGCACGAAGGGATGCTGACGCCGTACACCCCCAAGGGTTTCGAGAAGCTCACGCGCGACTACAGCGACAAGGCCAGTCCGCCGTCATGGGTGGGCCTGGACGTCTGGGGCGCCACCATCTGCTTCAACACAGTCGAGGCCAAGAAGCGCAACCTGCCGCGCCCTGAAACCTGGAAGGACCTGGCCAAGCCGGTCTACAAGGGCACCATCGTGATGCCCAACCCGGCCTCTTCCGGCACCGGCTTCCTCGACGTGACCGCCTGGCTGCAGCTCTTCGGCGAGCAGGACGGCTGGAAATACATGGACGCGCTGCACGAGAACATCGCGCAATACACGCATTCCGGCTCCAAGCCATGCAAGCAGGCAGGCGCCGGCGAATTCCCGATCGGCATTTCGTTCGAGCTGCGCGCGCACAAGACGCTGGCCTCGGGCGCGCCGATCGAGATGATCTTCCCCAAGGAAGGCCTGGGCTACGACATCGAGGCCGCCGGCATCGTCAAGGGCACCAAGAAGATGGAGGCCGCGCAGCGCTACCTGGACTGGCTCGCCAGCAAGGAAGCCAACCAGCTGTTCGCCAGGGACTGGGCCATCGTGGCTTACCCGGGCGTGGCGCGCAAAGTGGAGACCATCCCGGCCAACTACGAGCAGATGCTGGTCAAGAACGATTTCAGCTACATCGCCAAGAACCGCGAGCGGGTGCTGACCGAATGGCAGAAGCGCTACGCCAGCAAGTCGGAAAAGCAGCCCTGAGCGCCTGAGCGCCGTCCTGTACCGGCGCCGCCGGCCCGTTTCCCGGGCAGGCGGTGCCGGGGTCCCCCCAACAGAACACACAGGCCCCACGCCATGCAGACCTCCACATCCACGGCCGAGACCTACCTCAGCCTGAAAGGCATCCACAAGCGCTTCGGCGGCAGCAGCGGTGCCTTTGTCGCGCTCCACCATATCGACCTCGACGTGCGCCAGGGCGAGCTGCTGTGCTTCCTGGGCCCGTCGGGCTGCGGCAAGACTACGCTGCTGCGCATCATCGCCGGGCTGGAGTCGCAGAGCGCCGGCACCATCCGCCAGGGCGGGCGCGACATCTCCACGCTGCCGCCGATGGAGCGCGACTACGGCATCGTGTTCCAGTCTTATGCGCTGTTCCCAAACCTGACGGTGGCCGACAACGTCGCCTACGGCCTGGTCAACCGGCGCATGCCGCGCGACCAGCGCCGCGCGCGCGTGGCCGAGCTGCTCACCCTGGTGGGACTGCCGGACCGCCGCAACCAGTACCCGGCGCAGCTGTCGGGCGGCCAGCAGCAGCGCGTGGCGATCGCGCGCGCGCTGGCCACCTCGCCCGGCCTGCTGCTGCTGGACGAGCCGCTGTCGGCGCTCGACGCGCGCGTGCGGGTGCGGCTGCGCAGCGAGATCCGCGCGCTGCAGCAGCGGCTGAACATCACCACCATCCTGGTCACGCACGACCAGGAAGAGGCGTTGTCGATGGCGGACCGCATTGTGGTGATGAACCAGGGTGCGATCGAGCAGGTCGGCACGCCGGCGCAGATCTACCAGCGTCCGGCCACGCCGTTCGCGGCGGACTTCGTCGGCAAGACCAACATGCTGGGCGCGCGCATCTGCGGCGACGGCGAGCTGCACCTGGGCGGCGTGCGCATGCGCTGCGCCGCGCCCGCGGGCTGCTGCCCCGACGAGGACGTGCAGGTGTTCTTCCGCCCGGAAGACGTGTGCGTGCGCGGCATCGAACAGCATGGCCCCAATGTGCTGGAGGCCACCGTCGACAAGATCGAATTTCTCGGCGCGTTCTCGCGCCTGACGCTGCGGCTGCCGGACGCCGCGCCCGCGGCACCCGGTGGCGCCGGCGCAACGGGCAGCGCGCTGTATGCCGACCTTTCGCTCAATGACCTGCACGAGCTGCGCCCGCACACCGGCGACCGGCTGCGCCTGGCCATTCCCGCTGACCGACTCCGCATCTTCCGCCACGCATGCGCATGAGCCTGACTGCGGCGCCGGCCACTACGTCTGCCACCATGCCCGCTACCGACACCCTTTCCGCCACCCCCGCCGCCAGCGTGCCGCCAGGGCCTGCCAACCACGGCGCGCAGCCCGCGCCAGCGGCGCTGGTCGCCACCTCGGTGCGCGCGCACTGGACCGACCGCCTCGCCCACCTGCTGCTGGCGCTGGCCGCGCTGGCGCTGGCCTGCTTCGTGCTGGCGCCGATCGTGATGATCCTGGCCAAGAGCGTGCAGAACCGCGACGGCACGCTGGCCGGCATCGCGCACTTCCGCGCCTACTTCGAGTCGCCCGCGCTGCTGCGCTCGGTGTGGAACAGCTTGTGGGTCTCGGCGCTCGCCACCTGCATCACGGTGCCGCTGGCGTTCGGCTTTGCCTACGCGCTCACGCGCAGCCGCATCGCCTGCAAGGGCCTGCTGCGCAACCTGGCGTTGATCCCACTGCTGGCGCCCTCGCTGCTGGCGGCGATCTCGTTCATCTTCTGGTTCGGCAACCAGGGGCTGTTCAAGCCGTGGATGGGCAGCACGCAGATCTACGGGCCGCTGGGCATCGTCGCCTCGCTGGTGTTCGCCACCTTTCCGCACGCACTGATGATCCTGATCACGGCGCTGTCGCTCACCGACGCGCGGCTGTACGAAGCCGCCGACGCGCTCGGCACCTCGACCGTGCGCAAGTTCTTCACCATCACCGTGCCCGGCGCGCGCTACGGCCTGGTCAGCGCCGCCATGGTGGTGTTCACCTATGCGATCTCTGACTTCGGCATCCCCAAGGTGATCGGCGGCAACTTCCATATGCTGGCGACCGACATCTACAAGCTGGTGATCGGCATGCAGGACTTCTCGCAGGGCGCGGTGGTGTCGCTGATGCTGCTGGTGCCGGTGGCCGTGACCTACTGCGTGGATGCGCGCGTGCAACGTCGCCAGATGGCGCTGATGTCGTCGCGCTCGGTGCCCTATGTGCCGCGCCGCAGCCCGCGCTACGACCTGGCCATGGCGGTGTTCTGCTGGCTGATGGCGGCGCTGATGCTGGCGGTGATGGGCATGGCGGTGTACGCGTCCTTCGTCAAGCTGTGGCCGTACAACTTCTCGCTGTCGCTGAACCATTACCGGGTGGGACTGGTCGAGGGCGGCGTGGTCGATTCCTACCTGAACAGCGTGCGCATGGCGGGCCTGGCCGCGGTGATCGGACCGGTGTTCATCTTCGCCACCGCCTACCTGCTGGAGAAGACCCGCGGCATGGACTGGCTGCGCAGCTTCGTGCGGCTGATGGCGGTGCTGCCGATGGGCGTGCCGGGGCTGGTGCTGGGCCTGGGCTACATCTTCTTCTTCGTGCCGCACGCCAACCCCATGCACGGGCTGTACCAGACCCTGGGCATCCTGGTGCTGGTGACCATCGTCCACTACTACGCCTCGTGCCACCTGACGGCGGTGACGGCGCTCAAGCAGCTCGACAGCGAGTTCGAGGCCGTGTCGGCGTCGCTCAAGGTGCCGTTCTACAAGACCTTCTTCAAGGTCACGGTGCCGGCCTGCCTGCCCGCCATCCTGGAGATCTCGCGCTACCTGTTCATCAATGCGATGACCACGGTCTCGGCGGTAGTGTTCCTGTACGGCGCCGACACCAAGCTGGCTTCGGTGGAGATCGTCAACCTGGACGAGTCCGGCGACATCGGCCCGGCCGCGGCGATGGCCACGCTGGTGGTGCTGACCTCGGCCTTCGCCTGCCTGCTCTATTACCTGCTGCAACGGGTGCTCGATTGCAAGACCCAGGCCTGGCGCCAGGGCCAGGGCAACGACTGACCTTCCCTCTTTCACTCCTTCCCAATCAGGAGCTCACCATGATCCGCGGCAACGACCCGATCCTTCTGACCCCCGGCCCCCTGACCACCTCGCTCGCGACCAAGCAGGCCATGCTGCGCGACTGGGGCTCGTGGGACGCCGCCTTCAACACCATCACGCGCAGCCTGTGCGACGACCTGGTGCGCATCGTCCACGGCGAAGGCACCCATGTCTGCGTGCCAATGCAGGGCAGCGGCACCTTCTCGGTGGAAGCGGCGATCGCCAACGTAGTGCCGCGCGACGGCAAGGTGCTGGTGCCGCAGAACGGCGCCTACTGCCAGCGCATCCTGAAGATCTGCAAGGTGCTGGGGCGCGCCAGCGTGGAACTGCCGATTCCGGAAGACCAGCCCGCCAGCGCCGCGCTGATCGAAGAGGCGCTGCGGCGCGACCCGTCGATCACGCACGTGGCGCAGGTGCACTGCGAGACCGGCGCCGGCGTGCTCAACCCGCTGCAGGACATCGCCCTGCTGTGCCAGCGGCTGGGCAAGGGCCTGATCGTCGACGCCATGAGCTCGTTCGGCGCGATCGAGATCGATGCCCGCACCATGCCGTTCGACGCGCTGGTGGCTGCCACCGGCAAGTGCATCGAGGGCGTGCCCGGCATGGGCTTCGTGCTGGTGAGGAAGGACGTGCTGGAAGCCAGCCAAGGCAACAGCCACTCGCTCGCGCTCGACCTCTATGACCAGTACGTCTACATGCAGAAGACCACGCAGTGGCGCTTCACGCCGCCCACGCACGTGGTCGCGGCGTTCCGCGCGGCGCTGGACCAGTACCTCGAGGAAGGCGGCCAGCCGGCGCGCGGCGCGCGCTACCGCCGCAACTGCGACACGCTGGTGCAAGGCATGGCGGCACTGGGCTTCCGCGCCTTCCTGCCGGCGGCGGTGCAGGCGCCGATCATCGTCACCTTCCATGCGCCGGCGGATGCGCGCTATGACTTCAAGACGTTCTACAGCAAGGTGCGCGAGCGCGGCTACATCCTGTATCCGGGCAAGCTGACCCAGGTGGAGACCTTCCGCGTGGGCTGCATCGGCGCGATCGACGACAACGAGATGCGCAACGTGGTGACGGCGATCGGGGAAGTGCTGCGGGAGATGGGGATCGCGATGCAGGCGCCGCTGGCGGAGGCGGCTTGAGTCAATTTCCTTCAACGCCGGCAGCAAGCTCCCCTCTCCCGCCTGCGGGAGAGGGGTGGGGGTGAGGGCCGGAGCTTGCAGTACCGCAGGCCACCGCATCGCGATGCAAGACTGCCTGTCGCACTGTGGAATCCTGCGCCATTGCCACCGCCTGCCCTCACCCCCTGCCCCTCTCCCGCCCGCGGGAGAGGGGAGAAAACAAGGGGGAATCGCGAAACGCCCCGACGCAGCCGACCACAAGAACCACCACCCTTTCATGTCCCTCCCCCCCGATTTCCACGGCCTAGCCTTTGCCGCCGTGATGCTGTCGGCGCTGATGCACGCGTCGTGGAACGCCATCGTCAAGATCGGCGGCGACCGCCTCTCGTCGATGGCGCTGATCGACACCTTCTGCCTGCTGGTGGCCCTGCCCTTCCTGTTCCTGGTGCCTGCGCCCGCGCCCCAGGTGTGGCCGTTCCTGCTGGCCACGGTGGCGCTCGAGGTGGTCTACAAGCTGTCGCTGGTGGCCGCCTACAACCGCGGCGACTTCAGCCAGGCCTATCCGCTGATGCGCGGCTCGGCGCCGATGATGGTGGCGATCCTGCTGTTGCTAACCGGCAGCGAACGGCTGGGGCCCGGCGGCTATGCCGGCATCGCGCTCATTTGCTGCGGCCTGGTCAGCCTGGTGCACTGGCGCCGGCAGCCGGCAGACCTGCTCGGCTTTGCGCTGCTGGCCGGGGCCTGCCTGGCGGGCGGCACCGTGATCGACGGCACCGCGGTCAAGCGCCATGGCGAGGTCTTTACCTACATCGTCTGGCTGCAGGCGATGTCGCATGTGTTCATGCCCGGCTATGCCTTCGCCCGCCGCGGCATGGCGCTGGTGGCGCTGCTGCGCACGGAGTGGAAGCGCGCGTGGATCGGCGGCGTCAACCGCGTGGGCTCTTATGCGCTGATGCTGTGGGCGATGACCATGGCGCCGGTGGCCAAGCTGGCGGCGCTGCGCGAGTCGAGCGTGATTTTCGCCGCGCTGCTGGGATATTTCTTGCTGCGCGAGGCCTTCGACCGTCGCCGCGTGGTGGCGACCGCGTTCGTGCTGCTGGGCATCGTGACACTGCAACTGGCGCGATAAGGCATGTTGCGTTTTGCGTTGTTTATTGGCATTTTGTGGCATACCATGGCATTCATCTCCCACCGCTTTCGCCCTGCGCGTTGACCCCCATGTCCTCTGCCCTCCCTTCTCAAACCCGCGTCGTCATCATCGGCGGCGGCATCATCGGTTGCAGCGTTGCCTACCACCTGACCAAGCTGGGCTGGACCGATGTCGTGCTGCTGGAACAAGGGCAACTGTCGTGCGGCACGACCTGGCACGCCGCCGGGCTGGTGGGCCAGCTACGCTCGCAGGAAAGCATGACCCGGCTGATCCGCTATTCCACGCAGCTGTACAGCGAACTGGAAGCGGAAACGGGCCTGGGCACCGGCTGGAAGCAATGCGGTTCGCTGTCGGTGGCGCGCACCGCGGAGCGCATGACGCAACTGCGCCGCACCGCGGCGGTGGCGCGCGCCTATGGGGTGGAATGCGAGGTGATCTCGCCCGCCCAGGCCGGCGAGCTGTGGCCGGCGATGCGAACCGACGACCTGCTGGGCGCGGTATGGCTGCCGGGCGACGGCAAGGCCAACCCGACCGACCTGACCCAGGCGCTGGCGCGCGGTGCGCGCAGCCACGGCGCCCGCATTGTGCAAGACACGAAGATCACCGCGGTCCATACCCGCGATGGCCGCGCCACCGGCGTCAGCTGGCGCAACAAGGCCGGCGACGAAGGCCGCATCGAAGCGGAGATCGTGGTCAACTGCGCGGGGCAGTGGGCACGCCAGGTGGGGCAGATGTGCGGCGTGACCGTGCCGCTGCACTCGGCCGAGCACTACTACATCGTCACCGAACGCATCGCCGGCGTGCATCCCGACCTGCCGGTGATGCGCGACCCGGACGGCTTTATCTACTTCAAGGAGGAGGTCGGCGGGCTGGTGATGGGCGGCTTCGAGCCCGACGCCAAGCCCTGGGGCATGCAGGGCATTCCGGAGCCGTTCGAGTTCCAGCTGCTGCCCGATGACTGGGACCAGTTCCAGATCCTGATGGAAAACGCGCTGGTGCGCGTGCCGGCGCTGGAAACCGCGCAGGTGAAGCAGTTCTACAACGGGCCGGAATCCTTCACGCCGGACAACAACTTCATCCTTGGTGAAGCGCCCGAGTTGCGCAACTTCTACGTCGGCGCTGGCTTCAACTCGATGGGCATCGCCTCGGCCGGCGGCGCCGGCATGGCGCTGGCCGAATGGATCGTCGCGGGCGAGCCGACCATGGACCTGTGGCCCGTCGATATCCGCCGCTTCGCCGGCTTCAACGGCAACCAGAGCTGGTTGCACGACCGCATCAAGGAAACCCTCGGTCTGCATTACGCGATGCCGTGGCCGAATCGCGAACTGGAGACCGCGCGCCCGTTCCGCCGCTCGCCGCTGTATGCGCACCTGCGCGAAGCCGGCGCCAGTTTCGGCAGCAAGATGGGCTGGGAGCGGCCCAACTTCTTCGCACCGCCGGGCGCATCGCCGCGGATCGAATACGCCTTCGGCCAGCAGAACTGGCTGCCATGGAGCGGCGCCGAGCACCGGGCCTGCCGCGAGGGCGTGGCGCTGTTCGACATGAGCTCGTTCTCCAAGTACCTGGTCAAGGGCGCCGATGCCGAGGCGGTGCTGCAGTACGTGATGAGCAATGACGTGGCGGTGCCGCCGGGGCAGACCGTCTATACCGCGATGCTGAACGAGCGCGGCACCTATGAGTCCGACCTGACCGTGACGCGGCTGGCGCACGACCAGTACCTGGTGGTGACCGGCTCGGCGCAGACCACGCGCGACTTCAGCTATATCGAGCGGCTGATCCCGGACGACCGGCGCTGCGTGATCGTCGACGTCACCGGCCAGTTCGCGGTGCTGGCGGTGATGGGGCCGCGCTCGCGCGAGCTGCTGCAGCGGGTGTCGCGCGCGGATTTCTCCAATGACGGCTTTCCCTTCGGCAGCTCGCGCGAGATCGACCTGGGCTATGCCACCGTGCGCGCGACGCGCCTGACCTATGTGGGCGAACTGGGCTGGGAGCTGTACGTGCCGGTGGAATTCGCGGTGGGCGTGTACGAGACGCTGCACGAGGCGGGCCGCACGCTCGGGCTGGTCGATGCCGGCTACTACGCGATCGAGTCGCTGCGGCTGGAAAAGGGCTACCGCGCCTGGGGCCGCGAGCTGTCGCCGTCGGTCAATCCGTTCGAGGCGGGACTGTCGTTCGCCTGCAAGCTGGCCAGCGGCATCGACTTCCGCGGCCGTGACGCGCTGCTGCGGCTGCGGCAGGCCGGCGCGCCCGCGCGGCGCATGGTGGTCGTGACGGTGGACGGCGCCAGCGATGCCATGCTGTGGGGCGGCGAAGCCGTGCTGCGCACCGGGCCCGGCGGCAGTGCGCGCGCGGTGGGATCGCTCAGTTCCGCCGCGTTCGGCCATACGCTGGGCTGCCCCGTGGGCATGGCCTTGCTGGCGCGCGAGGACGGGCCGGCCGATGCGGCGTGGCTGGAAGCCGGCACCTATCACGTCGACCTGGCCGGCGCCGTGCTGCCGGCGCGCGTGCACCTGCGCGCGCCCTACGATCCGGCCTCGGCGCGCCCGAAGGCTTGAACAGAGAGCCGGCGAGGAATATTCGCGCCGGCTGATAACCATTATTCAGGGCCCCGCCTTGAGGTAAACCCTAGGCCACACGGCGACAATCGCGGGGGTCAGCGCAGCCGTTCAGCGCCAGGACCATGACAACCATGCCCCGCCCCGATTCACCCGCGCCGCAGCCGTAGTGACTGGCGGCACGCCATGCCCTGCAGCGGCCGCACCATCGCGGCCGCGCTCCCTGAACACCTGAACCGTTTCCGTGCCAGCCCCCGGGCTGGCCCGCGGATGGCTGCCCTTGCCGCGCAATCTTGCGCAATCCCCAAGGAATTCCATGCCCAGCTTCAACCCTTCACGGCGCACCTTCCTCAAAGCCAGCGTCGTGGCCGGGGTGTCGGTCTATATCGCGCCCCTCGGCGGCAAGGCTTTCGCGGCCTTGTTCGAAGACAAGATCCTGACCCCGGTGCAGTGGGACGCCAAGGCCGGCGCCCCCAGATTCCGCATCGACGGCATCGCCAAGGTCACCGGCGCCAAGGTGTTCGCGCGCGATATCCGCTCGCGCGACATGCCGCACTGGCCCCGGCACCAGTCGCATGCCTTCATCCTGCGCGCAACCCAGGCCGACCGCCGCTACAAGGGCTTCGACCTCGGCGTGCTGGGCGACCAGTTGAGGCCTGACCGCGTCGTCACCGCCGATGACCTGGCACGCGACGGCGTCGCCTTCCCCGCCTTCTACGGCGAGGACATGCTGCTGCCCGCAGGCAAGACCCCTGCCTACCTTGGCCACGCGGTGGCGATCCTGATCTACCACGATTTCGCCCGCTTCCGTTTCGCCAAGGACAAGCTCAAGTTCCGCGACGACGTCATCCGCTATGGCGCGAAAACCGGCCCGCTGGAACGCGACCCGTGGGGTACCTTCCGCTTCGTGCGCGTAGG
The DNA here is from genome assembly GCF_050271075.1 of Cupriavidus sp. H39. Classification (NCBI taxonomy): domain Bacteria; kingdom Pseudomonadati; phylum Pseudomonadota; class Betaproteobacteria; order Burkholderiales; family Burkholderiaceae; genus Cupriavidus; species Cupriavidus sp. H39. The sequence goes on along the minus strand of NZ_CP189846.1, from coordinate 1,200,340 downwards.
CGGCGCCACGCCCTATGAAGACGATGTGTTCTCCAGCCTGAAGCACGCGCCGGTGTTCCCCAGCATGATGCGCAAGCACCAGCCGGTATGGCCGGACGGCAAGGACCACGGCCAGCTCGGTGAACAGGGCATGTACCACGCCGGCCAGATCCGCGCGCAACTGGCCAGCCCGTCAGCTGACTGGCTGGTGCTGGAGCGCGAGTACCACTCGCAGTCGGTCGATACCGCCGCGCTGGAACCCGACAACGCCAACTGCTGGTACGACCCGGCCACGCAGGCGCTGCACCTGGTGGTGCCGACGCAATCGCCGATCGAAGTCGGCGAGAGCGCGGCCGAGATGCTGGCGAAGGCCAAGGGTGCGTTCCCGGTGAAGCAGGTGTTCCTGCACCCCTGTTATACGGTCGGCTACGGCTCCAAGGACCACTACAACTTCCCGTTCTACGGCCTGGTCACGGCGCTTTACGCCGACGGCAAGCCGGTGCGGCTGGCCAACGACCGCTTCGAGCAGTTCCAGACTTCGATCAAGCGGCATGCCTTCAGGATGCGCTACCGCATCGCGGTCGACAAGAAGACCGGCCTGTTCCAGGCCTTCCAGGGCGACCTGGAAGCCAACGGCGGCGGGCGCGCCAACTTCTCGCCGTCGGTGGCGATGGTGGGCGCCACCGCTGCGCAATCGATCTACTACTTCCCGAAGAACGACCTGACCGCCGTGGCGATCGCCTCGCGCGCCATCGACGCGGGCTCGGCGCGCGGCTACGGCACGCTGCAGAGCATGGCCGCGACCGAGATGATGGTCGACGAGTTCGCCGAGCAGCTGAAGCTGGACCCGATCGAGTTCCGGCTGAAGAACGCGCTGCGCTCCGGCATGAAGAACACGCAGGGCGCGATCCCCGCCGGCTCGATCCGCGTTGACGAGGTGCTGGAAGCGGCCCGGGCCTATCCGCTGTGGACGCAGCGCGCCAGCAAGAAGGCGGAATATGAGGCGGCCAATCCCGGCCGCCGCTATGGCGTGGGCTTTGCCTGCGTGCAGAAGGATTTCGGCACCGGCGCGGAAGCGTCGTTCGCCAAGGTCGAGCTGAAGGCCGACGGCAGCATCGTGCTGCATCACTCCGGCGCCGAGATCGGCACCGGCATGTCGACCTCGCAGGCCGCCGCGGTGGCGCGCTGGCTGGGCAAGCCGGCGGGCGAGGTGCGCACTTCCGTCACCGACTGGGCCGACCTGCCGGTGACCACCTCGGGCGACCCCTACCTGATGAGCCAGGCCGAACAGGACAAGCTGTCGGCCAACCCGCGCTGGTCGCCGGCCTATGCGTCGCCGGCCAGCGCCACCAACTCGGCCTACTACTTCACGCACAGCACGCGCGAGGCCGCGCGCGTCATCTTCATGCATGGCCTGTGGCCGGCGGCGCTGGCGATCTGGCGCCAGGGCATCGGCGGCGGCCAGGCGGCCTCGCTGGTAGTGCGCGTGGAAGACGCGCGCTGGGTCGACGGCAAGCTGAGCGCCGGCGGGCTGCAGGCGCTGCCGTTCGAACAGGTCGCCGCCAAGGCGCATGAGCTGGGGCTGGTGACCGGCGCCACCGTGCACGTCTTCAACCGCTGGCAGTGGAGCGAAGCCGATTTCGACATCAACGGGCAGGCCGCGCGCCTGCCGGTGGACGGCCTCTCGGTGCGCTACGGCGACGGCGCCGATGCCACGCGCAAGGCACGAATGCGCAGCGCCGGTGGCTGGCACGTGCTCGATCGCAGCAAGGTCTATATCGCCCCAACACAGCGCAACAACGCCGCGGTGACCTACTACAGCGCGGTGGGCACCTTCGTCGAGCTGTCGGTGCACGAGGCCAGCGGCAAGGTGGACATCCTGTCGCACCACTCGATCATGGAGTGCGGCACGCAGCTGTCGCCGCAGCTGGTGTCCGGCCAGCTGCAGGGCGGCATTGCCATGGGCATCGGCCACGCGCTGCATGAATACCTGCCGCTCTACGAGGACGGTCCCGGCAACGGCACCTGGAACTTCAACCGCTACCACCTGCCGCGCGCCAGCGACGTGGCGGTGTGGACCCAGACCGGCACGGTGCTGCCGCCGGTCTCGGAAACCGACCCGCCCAAGGGCGTCGCCGAGGTGGTGATGATCCCGGTGGTGGGCGCCATCGTCAACGGCATTGCGCATGCCATCGGCCACCGCTTTACCGACCTGCCGGTGACGGCGGCCAAGATCCAGGAGGTACTGGCATGAGCATTGCCACCCAACCCATCACGCTCAACATCAACGGCAAGGACGTCGGCCCGGTGGACGTGCCCGAAGGCCTGATGATGATCGATTTCCTGCATGAGTACCTGGACCTGACCGGCTCGCGCCTGGGCTGCGGCCAGGGCATCTGCCACGCCTGCGTGGTGATCCACGACAAGCCCGACGGCACCAGCGAGGAAGTGCGCAGCTGCATCACCGGCGCGCACTGGTTCCAGGGCCGCAAGGTGCGCACCGTGGAAGGCCACGGCAAGCGCAACGCGCAAGGCGAAGTGGTCGAGCTGACGCCGGTGCAGCAGAAGTTCCTGGAGCATTTCAGCTTCCAGTGCGGCTACTGCACGCCGGGCTTCGTCAACGGCGCCACCATCCTGGTGGAAAAGCTCCAGCGCAACCCGGTGCCGAAAGACCAGGTCGAGGCCACCATCACCAAGGCGCTGGACGGCCATATCTGCCGCTGCACCGGCTATGTGCGCTACTACGAGGCGGTAAAGGACGTGATCACCAGCACCCCGGGGCTGGTCCGGGACAGCGGGAGCGACAAGTGATGCAGCGCACGCCCCTGATGATGGCCACGCGCGCCGCGCTGGCAGCGATTGCCGCGGCCGCGATCATGGCCGGTTGCGGCAGCCGCACCGACGCGATGGCTCCCGCCGCCGACCACGCGCCCAAGGCACAACTCTCCGCCACCGAGCAGATCGCGCGCGGCCGCTACCTGGTGCGCGCCGCGGACTGCGCCGCGTGCCATACCGCGCCGCAAGGCGCGCCATTCGCCGGCGGCGTGGAGCTGGCCTCGCCGTTCGGCAAGTTCTACGGCACCAACATCACGCCGGACAAGACCCACGGCATCGGCAACTGGAGCGCCGACGACTTCTACCAGGCGCTGCATGACGGCAAGGCGCCGGGCAAGCAGCTCTACCCGGCGATGCCGTACACCTCGTACCGCGGCGTGTCGCGCGCGGATGCCGATGCCATGTACGCCTACCTGATGCAGGTGAAGCCGGCCGCGGTGGCCAACCGTCCGCACGACCTGCAGTTCCCGTACAACCTGCGCTTCGCGCTGGCGGGCTGGAACCTGCTGTTCCTCGAGGACCAGCTGCCTGACGCCTCCACCGGCAATTCGGCGTCATGGCAGCGCGGCCGCTACCTGTCCAACGCGCTCGGCCATTGCGCCGAGTGCCACACGCCGCGCGCCGCCTTTGGCCGCCTGGACCTGTCGAAGCCGCTGGCCGGTGCCGCGCTGGCGCGCGTCGGCGCGCCCGACATCACGCCCGCCGGACTGGCCGCGCGCGGCTGGACCGCCAGCGACCTGCAGCAGTTCTTCGCCACCGGCATCGCGCCGCAGGGTTCGGCCTTTGGCGAGATGCACCCGGTGGTGCATCTGAGCAGCCAGTACCTGACCCAGGGCGACCTGGCCGCGATGAGCACCTATCTGCTCGGCGACCAGCCGCCCGCGCCGCAACCCGTGAAGGCGGTGCATGCGGATGCCGCGCAGCTCGCACCGGGGCGCCGCCAGTACGTGGCGGTCTGCGCGGGCTGCCATGGCCGCGAGGGCGAAGGCAAGCCGCATGTGGCGGTGTCGATGGCCGGCAATTCGACGGTGCGCAACGCCGATGCGCGCAACCTGATCGTGTCGATGCTGGATGGCATCGAGGCGCAGCGCTTTCCCGGCGTGGAAGCGATGCAGGAAATGCCAGGCTTTGCCGCGCGCATGAGCGACGAGGAACTGGCGCAGCTGGCCAATTACCTGCGGGCTACGTGGGGCGGGCAGCCGGCCGATGTAAAGCCGGGCGATGTGAAGGCGCTGCGCGCGGCGGGGCCGGGGCACTAAGGCCCACTGCCAGCGGCGCAAAGCCATTCCGCCGGTTTGCTCCCCTCTCCCGCTTGCGGGAGAGGGGCCGGGGGTGAGGGCGGGTGCTGGCATACCGACGCGCTTCGCTTCATTGACGCTCCGGCCCTCACCCCCACCCCTCTCCCGCTTCGCGGGAGAGGGGTGCGATTGCGAAGGGTGGTAGCCATGGCATGCGCTATCGCATCGCATCGCATCGGCAGTACAGCGAGTGTTCCAATCTGGAACAACCACTGTCACGCACTGGCACACTTGCGGCCCGATTTCCCGGCCGATTCTCGCTTCATCCCGCTTTTCCCTCCTCCCGCTCCCCCGGCACACCTCTTGCGATCTGCTCCCGTGCGCACGGCCCCAAGGCCGTGACGACACCACACAGATCACTCGAACGGAGCGAGACATGGACATGGCGGAAATCGCCCAGCTGGGCGTCAGCAACCCCTACAAGCAGCAGTACGACAACTACATCGGCGGCCAGTGGGTGCCGCCCGCCGGCGGCGAGTACTTCGAGTCGATCACGCCGATCACCGGCAAGCCGTTCACGCGCGTGCCGCGCTCCAACCAGCAGGACGTCGACGCCGCGCTGGATGCCGCACACGCCGCCAAGGCCGCGTGGGCGCGCACTTCCACCACCGAGCGCGCCAACATCCTGAACCGCATCGCCGACCGCATCGAGGCCAACCTGAAGCTGCTGGCGGTGGCCGAGAGCATCGACAACGGCAAGCCGGTGCGCGAGACCAGCGCCGCCGACCTGCCGCTGGCGGTGGACCATTTCCGCTATTTCGCGGGCTGCATCCGCGCCCAGGAAGGCGGCATCTCCGAGATCGACGGCGACACCATCGCCTACCACTTCCATGAGCCGCTGGGCGTGGTCGGGCAGATCATCCCGTGGAACTTCCCGCTGCTGATGGCGACCTGGAAGCTGGCCCCGGCGCTGGCCGCCGGCAATTGCGTGGTGTTGAAACCCGCCGAGCAGACCCCCGCTTCGATCCTGGTGCTGATGGAAGTGATAGGCGACCTGCTGCCGCCAGGCGTGGTCAACGTGATCAACGGCTTCGGCCTGGAGGCCGGCAAGCCGCTGGCATCGAGCCCGCGCATCAGCAAGGTGGCCTTCACCGGCGAGACCACCACCGGCCGGCTGATCATGCAGTACGCCTCGCAGAACCTGATCCCGGTCACGCTGGAACTGGGCGGCAAGTCTCCCAACATCTTTTTCGAGGACGTGCTCGCCGCCGACGACGCCTACTTCGACAAGGCGCTGGAAGGCTTTGCCATGTTCGCGCTGAACCAGGGCGAGGTCTGCACCTGCCCGTCGCGCGCGCTGATCCAGGAATCGATCTATGACCGCTTCATGGAGCGCGCGCTCAAGCGCGTCGCGGCGATCCGCCAGGGCCATCCGCTCGACACCGGCACCATGATCGGCGCGCAGGCGTCGGCCGAACAGCTGGAAAAGATCCTGTCGTACATCGACCTGGGCCGCAAGGAAGGCGCGCAGTGCCTCGCCGGCGGCGAGCGCAACATGCTGGACGGCGACCTCGCGGGCGGCTACTACGTCAAGCCGACCGTCTTCGCCGGCCACAACAAGATGCGCATCTTCCAGGAAGAGATCTTCGGGCCGGTGGTCTCGGTCACCACCTTCAAGGACGAGGAAGAGGCGCTGGCTATCGCCAACGACACGCTCTACGGCCTTGGCGCCGGGGTCTGGACCCGTGACGGCGCGCGCGCGTTCCGCATGGGCCGCGGCATCCAGGCCGGGCGCGTGTGGACCAACTGCTACCACGCCTACCCTGCCCATGCCGCGTTCGGTGGCTACAAGCAGTCTGGCATCGGCCGCGAGAACCATCGCATGATGCTCGACCACTACCAGCAGACCAAGAACCTGCTGGTGAGCTACAGCCCCAACGCGCTCGGGTTCTTCTGACCATGGCGGGCCCGAACTCCGCGCCGGCTTCGGCGGCGGTCGCGCGCGTGGTGGCAACGCCGGCCGCGCTCGCGCTGATCGCCGAGCTGGCCGCGCGGCACGGCCCGCTGATGTTCCATCAGTCCGGCGGCTGCTGCGACGGCAGCGCGCCGATGTGCTATCCCGCCGGCGAGCTGCTGCTGGGCCCGGGCGATGTCTGCCTGGGCGAGATCGGCGGCGCCGCGTTCTACATGACGCGCGCGCAGTTCGAATACTGGCGCCACACGCGGCTGGTGATCGACGTGGTGCCGGGCGCGGGCGGCATGTTTTCGCTGGAGGGACGCACCGGCCGGCGGTTCCTGACGCGCTCGGAGCTGTTCAGCGACACAGAGGCCGCGTGGCTGGCGGAACAGCCGGAACCGTAATGCCGGGCGGTTCAGCGCCGCGGTTCAGCGCCGCGGTTCAGCGCTTCTCGTCGAGCAGGTCGTTGAGGATCTCGTCGAACGCGCCCTGGGCGTCCTCCAGCGCCTGCAGCGCCGCGTCGAAGGTCTGCAGCGCCAGCTTCGACGGCTTGCCGCTGCCCTGCGGCGGATAGTGGGCCTGCAGCGCCGTGAAGGCGACCTGCACCTGCCGCGTGGCGGCGACCACGCGCTCCATCGCCTGCGCCTCTTCGGCGCGGTACTGCTCATGCTTCTGTTCGTTCATGCCGGTTGGCTCCCTGAAGGCGCGTCGTCTCGGTGGGGTGCGCGCGCCTGAATGAGGCATATCGTACAAGAACTGCGCCGGCCGGCTTGCGCCGCGGCCACGCCGCCGGCAAAAATAAGGTAGGCTGCTCGGCTGGGCGGCAAGGCCTGCGCACACGCGCCACGCCTGGCCGCGGCCACTGATGAACGCCATGCCATTGAACACCCGCCGCGCGCTGGCAGCCGCGCTGATGACCGCCAGCGGCTTCGCCTGCTACTGGACCTACCTGACCCTGAACCAGGACCGGCTGCTGTTCGACGCGCGCCGGCGTCCGCCGCGCGACCTGCCCGACGGCATCATCGGCTATTCGCACCGCATCCCCGGTGGCGTGGTGCGCGGCTACATCTACCACGCCCCCGGCGATACCGTGCGCGACCTGTTGTTCTACCTGCCAGGCCGCGGCGAAGATGTGCTGGAAACGCTGCAATACGCGCGCTGGCTGCCCGCCGGCATGGCCTTCGCCACCTACGATTACCGCGGCTTGGGACATTCCGACGGACGACCGTCCGAGGGCGCCGCGGTCGCCGACGCCAGCCAGTTCCTGCTCCACGTGCGGCGCGTGTTTCCCGAAACCCGCGTGCACGTGGTGGGCCGCAGCCTCGGCACCGGCGTGGCGATCCAGCTGGCCGACCTGCAGGATTTCGAGAGCCTGCAGTTGATCACGCCTTACGACTCGCTGCTCGAACTGGTGCGCAAGCGCTTTCCGCTGGTGCCGCTGCGCCAGTTGATGCGCCACCACTTCGACTCGATCTCGCATTGCAAAAAGGTCGTGCAAAGCACCAAGGTGCTGCTGGCCGCCAGCGACGAAGTGGTGCCCCACGCCTGCTCGGAACGGCTCATGGCAGCCTGGCCCGGCCCGGTGGCGCTGCAGACCGTGCCGGATACCGATCACTTCACCATCATCGAACGCGAGGAAACCTGGCTGGCGCTTTGCGAATTCGCCCGCCAGCACAGCCAGGCGCGCTTGCGCGTGGCCGCGGCCCAGCCCGAGCCGGCACCCGCGCAGCCCGCGGCGCGGCCGGCAGCGCCAGCCGCCGCGGCACCGCAGCCGGTCGACCATGACGAGCTGGGCAATCCGCTGCCGCTGGCTGCCAGCCGCTGATCCGGCCGGTCGCAGCGGGTAAAATGCGGCCCATGAAAAAATTCGCAGTCAAGGCAGGCGGCGCCGTGCTGGCGCTGGCTGCCGCCGGTGCCTTGCTGGCCGGCTTTGCCGCCGTGGTCAGCCTGCGCCAGCTTCCCCCCGTCGATGCGCTGCGCGACTACCGGCCGGATGTCCCGCTGCGTATCTACACCAGCGACAACGTCCAGATCGGCGAGTTCGGCAGCGAGCACCGCGAGTTCATCCCCTTCGAGCAGATGCCGCGGCGCATGGTGCAGGCGCTGCTCGCAGCCGAGGACGACCAGTTCTACGAGCACGAGGGCGTCGACATCCCCGGCGTGTTCCGCGCCGCGCTGGCCAATCTCGGCCAGGGCTACGCCCAGGGCGCTTCCACCATCACCATGCAGGTGGCGCGCGCCTTCTACCTGTCACGCGAGAAGACGCTGGCGCGCAAATGGTATGAGATGCTGCTGGCCTGGCGCATCGACCACTCGCTATCCAAGGACCGCATCCTCGAGCTGTACATGAACCAGGTCTACCTGGGCGAGCATGCCTATGGCTTCGGCAGCGCCGCGCATGCCTACTTCGGCAAGCCGCTGGCATCGCTGTCGCTGGCCGAGACCGCGATGCTGGCGGGCCTGCCGAAGGCTCCCTCGGCAATGAACCCGGTGGTCAATTTCGCGCGCGCCAAGCGGCGCCAGGAGTATGTGCTGGGACGCATGCTGGCGCTCGGCATGATCAGCCAGGACGATTACCGCGAGGCCCGCGCCGCGCGCCTGGCCATCACCGACGACAGCCCCGGCAGCTTTGCCGGCCATGCCGAGCATGTGGCCGAACTGGCGCGCCAGCTGGCGCGCGAGCGCTTTGGCGACGAGGCCTACACGCGCGGCCTGAAGGTCTATACCACGGTGTCGTCGGTGCGCCAGACCCTGGCCTACGATGCCGTGCACGGTGGGCTGGAGGGCTACGCGCGCCGCCACCGCAAGTTCGTCAAGGACCTGTCGCAGGGCCCGCAGGCCGCGCTGGTCTCGCTCGACACCAGCACCGGCGCGATCGAGGCCATGGTCGGCGGCGCCGATTTCGCTGCCAGCCGCTTCAACCACGCCACCCAGGCACAGCGCCAGCCCGGCTCGACCTTCAAGCCCTTCATCTATGCCGCGGCGCTGGAGCGCGGCGTGTCGCCCGGCACGCTGGTCAACGACGCACCGCTGCCCAACGGTTCGCGCTGGCAGCCAGCCAACGACGACGGCCGCTTCGTCGGCCCCATCACCGTGCGCCAGGCGCTGGCCGAATCGCGCAACCTGCCCGCGATCCGCACGCTGCAGGCGATCGGCATCCCCTATGCGGTGGAATTCGCCAGCCGCTTCGGCTTCTCGCCCCGGCGCTTGCCGCGCTACCTGCCGCTGGCACTGGGCAGCGGCACCACCTCGCCGCTGCGCCTGGCCGCGGCCTATGGCGTGTTCGCCAACGGCGGCCATCGCATCGAGCCCTACCTGATCGCGCGCATCACCGACAGCGAGGGCAACGTGCTCTTCACCGCCGACCAGGAGGCGGGCGACCGTCCCGCGCCGCCTGCCGTGATCAGCGCCCGCAACGCCTTCGTCATGGACAGCCTGCTGCGCAGCGTGGTCGACGCCGGCACCGGCGCCGGCGTGCGCCGCTACCTGCGCCGCGACGACGTGGCCGGCAAGACCGGCACCACCAACGATTCGGTCGACGGCTGGTTCGCCGGCTATGCCGGCGGCGTGGTCACGGTGGCGTGGATGGGCTATGACGACAACCGCAGCCTGGGCGAGCATGAGTTCGGCGCGACCACCGCGCTGCCGGTGTGGGCCGCCTACATGGAGGGCCGCCTGGCCGGCGTGCCGGTGGCCGACGCGCACGCGCCCGCCGGCGTGGTGCAGGCGGGCGGCGACTGGATCTACGCCGAGCATGCCGACGGCAGCCACGGCATCGCCGCGATCGGCTTCCCGCCGCCGGCAGCGCCTGCGCCAGCCAGCCCGCCGCCGAGCGATCCGGTCGCCAGCAACCTCGGCGGCCCAGCCCCGACGGCTCCGGACGCAGCCGCGCCAACCCCCGTTACCAGCGACGCGCCAGGCGCCGCCACGCCGGCAGCGCCGGCCGACGCGCCGCTGTAGACTTGCCGCTTCCACGATTTCCCTGCCGAACCCGATGTTGTCCAACCACAGCCCGCTGCTGATCTGGTCGGCCGCCGCGCTGACCACCGCGGGCGTCCTGTTCCGCCCGTTCCGCCTGCCTGAAGCCTTCTGGGCTGCCGCCGGCGCCCTGCTGCTGTGCGCCACCGGCCTGATGGCGCTGCCCGACGCGTTCGCCGCGGTGCTGCGCGGCTACGACGTGTACCTGTTCCTGGCCGGCATGATGCTGATCTCGGAACTGGCGCGCAAAACCGGCCTGTTCGACCACGTTGCCGCGCTTGCGGTGCGGCAGGCGCGCGGCTCGGCGCCGCGGCTGTTTCTGCTGGTGTACGGCTTCGGCACGCTGGTGACGGCGTTCATGTCCAACGACGCCACCGCCGTGGTGCTGACACCCGCGGTGCTGGCCGCCACCCGCGCCGCGCGCGTGCGCCAGCCGCTGCCCTACCTGTACGCCTGCGCGTTTATCGCCAACGCCGCCAGCTTCGTGCTGCCGATCTCCAACCCCGCCAACCTGGTGATCTTTGGCGAGCGCATGCCGCCGCTGGCCGGCTGGCTGGCGAGCTTCGCGCTGCCGTCGCTGGCCGCGATCCTGGCCACGCTGGCGGCGCTGTGGTGGACCCAGCGCGCGGCGCTGGCCGAACCCATCGCCGATGACGTGCCGGTGCCGCCGCTGTCGCGGCAGGCGTGGCTGAGCGCGCTGGGCATCGTGCTGACCGGGCTGGTGCTGCTGGTGGCCTCGCTGCGCGGCAATGCACTGGGCTGGCCCACCTGCGCCGCAGGCGTGGCCACGCTGCTGCTGGTCTGCGCCACCCGGCGCGAACTGCTGCTGCCGACGCTGCGCGAGGTCTCATGGAGTGTGCTGCCGATGGTGGCGGGCCTGTTCGTGCTGGTGGCGGCGCTGGAGCAGACCGCGGCGATCCGGCACCTTGCCGACGCCGTCGCGGCCGCCTCGCGCGATGGGGGCGCGCTGGCGCTGCTGGGCGTGGGCGCGGTGGTGGCGCTGGCGGGCAATGTCGCCAACAACCTGCCGGCCGGCCTGATCGCCGCTTCGGCGCTGGCGGCCGGGCAGGCCTCGCACGCGGTCAGCGGCGCGGTCCTGGTCGGCATCGACCTGGGCCCCAACCTGTCCGTCACCGGCTCGCTCGCCACGCTGCTGTGGCTCACGGCGCTGCGGCGCGAGGGGCATATGGTCAGCGCCGGCCAGTTCCTGCGCGTGGGCGCGGTGGTCATGCCGGCGGCAATGCTGCCCGCGCTGGCGCTGCTGCTGCTTTAGACGCAGCCTTCAGCCGCTGGCGGGAACCTCGGCCGCGGCGCTGCGCGGCGCCGGCGACAGCGGCCGTCGCAATCCGACCGCCCCCTGGCGCACGGCGCTGGCATGGTGTTCCGCCACGCCGGTTTCCACCGGCGTGGCCGGCACCGGCACTGTCACCACATGAAGCAACATCAGGCTGCTGCACGGAAAGGCGATCGGCATGATGAGGTGGGTTCCCGACAAGGCGTCAGGCCGCGCGTGCCGCGGCCGGGTGCCGGCAGCCTGCAACGGGCTGCCTGGCGTTGTGCAGACATTATGTGGGCTTGTCGGCGCCGTGCGTTGCAGGCTTGAGCGATGTCACGAACTCTTCATCGAACGCGTGTCGGTTGTGGCGTATCCGGCCCACCGCGAAGCTCGCTTCCAGCGCCAGTGCGGGTTGTGAGGCCCCGGCATCTGCCATATAGTGAATCCGGCACACTCCCGTTGCGCCGCCATTCACGCCATCACCACGCCCATCCATGACCCGCAAGGAAGCCGCGCATCGCGCCCAGGACAGCAACGCCGGCGCAGCAGCCAGCCATCCTCCCGGCAGCGTCTCCGCCCGCATCCGCGCGCGGCTGGAAGCCGCGCAGGAGCGCTTCCACGCCAACGACAATATCGCCCCGTACATCGAGCCCGGCGAAATGGAGCAACTGCAGGCCGAAGTCCAGGCCCGGCTGCAGGATGTGCTGCGGGCGCTGGTGATCGACGTCGACAATGACCACAACACGCAGGAAACCGCGCGCCGCGTGGCCAAGATGTACCTGAAGGAAATCTTTGCCGGCCGCTATGCCAAGGCTCCGCCGGTGACCGAATTCCCCAACATCGGCCAGCTCAACGAACTGATGATCGTGGGCCCGCTGCGCGTGCGCAGCGCCTGTTCGCACCACCTGTGCCCCATCATCGGCAAGCTGTGGATCGGGGTCATGCCGAACCAGCATTCCAACCTGATCGGGCTGTCCAAGTACGCGCGCCTGGCCGAATGGATCATGTGCCGTCCGCAGATCCAGGAAGAGGCGGTGGCGCAGGTGGCCGACCTGCTGCAGGAAAAGATGAGTCCCGACGGCCTGGCCATCGTGATGGAGGCCGAGCACTTCTGCATGCACTGGCGCGGCGTGCGCGACACCGACGCCAAGATGACCAACAGCGTGATGCGCGGCTCCTTCCTGAAGGACGACAGCCTGCGCCGCGAATTCCTCACGCTGCTGAACCATAACCGCGGCTAGCCGCCTGAGCCCGGCCGCCACCACGGAGCGCCACGACCATGCTTGTCCGCCTGCTCTATGCCAGCCGTGCCCGCCAGGCCATCGATGCCGCCCTGCTCGATGCCATCCTGGTTACCAGCCTGGAACGCAATCCGCGCCACGGCATCACTGGGTTGCTGTGCCATGGCAACGGCATCTTCCTGCAGGCGCTGGAAGGCGACCGGCAGGAAGTGTCGCAGCTGTTCCAGTCGATTGCGCGCGATCCGCGCCACCACGACGTGACCCTGCTGCATTTCGAGGAAACCTGCACACGCGACTTTGCCGGCTGGGCCATGGGGCAGGTCAATGCGGCGCGGCTCAATACCGCCACCCTGCTCAAGTTCTCGGCGCGCGCCGAGCTGGACCCCTTCCGCACCGGCGGCGCGGCCTCGCTGGCGCTGCTCAAGGAGCTGATCGCCGGCGCGTCGGTGGTGTCGCGCACCGGCGAGCGCGGACGCCACTGAGCCGCGCCAGCGGCGCCGCTAGACCGTGACCGGGCCGAACAGGCCGCACTCCAGGTCGCTCTCGAACTCTTCCATCCAGGCCGTTCCGGTGCCGGCCTCATAGACGCTGGTCTTGTCGGTGCCGACGCGGCGTACGCTGACGCGCCGCGCGCCGTCGCCGTCGCGCTCGTCGGTAATGTCGAACATCTCCGCCGCCAGCCCGACATGCCTGCATGCGTCCACGACCTGCTGCTGCTCGTCGGCGGGAAATTCAGTGAACGGTCTCGTTGCCATGGCATCCTCCGTCAAGGTTGAGATCGCCGCTTGCGCGCAGCGCGAACGCGCGTGGCACCGCAGGCGCCACGCATCAAGCAGGACGCGCCCCGGTATCCGGCCGGCGGCGCGTCCGCACCTTCCTGGGATCTTATTGTTCGAAACTCAGCTCTTGCGCTGGGTCACCGCCACGAACGGGGCCGGTGCGTGCTGGACGGACTGGCTGCCGCAATTCGGGCACGGTGGATGGGCAGAGGCGTGTTCTGCGAGATGTTCGGATCTTTCGAACACATGGCCGCACTTCTCGCAGCGGTATTGATAGACGGGCATGGTATTCCCCCACGCGGTGCACACGCCGCGGGGCGCGTGTCAGCTTCATTCTAGGACAGCGGCGGTCCGCCAAGCGCCAAGATTCCGGTCCGCCGGCATGCGGCCGCCGATGTCGTCGCAGCCGCACTTTGCCGTGCATTGATCTCCCGCAATGGGTGTATCGCAAGACAAGCGCAGGGATCCTGCACAAACCCGGGTCAAGCCGGTGCGGCATGCCGCCGATCTTCCAGACATGTCATGACATTGGCCAGACCCGGCCACCTGCGCGCCCCGCCGGGTTCCAGGAACTAGCGGAATTCCGATTCAGCGAGGCGCCGAATCTCGCCAGAATCCGAGTCTTGTGATAACGCCACCGCGCGGCGCCACCGGCACGCACCCGGTTGCCGTCTTACCCGGAGATTGCCCATGAACGAACCCATCCTGCGCGTTGCCCTGGCCGACGACCACCCGCTGGTGGTGGCCGCGCTGCGCGACTGCCTGCAGCGCAGCGCGCGCGTCCAGATCAGCGGCGAATGCCGCAACGGCACCGAGTTGCTGGGCACGCTGGCGCGGCATCCCGCCGATATCGCCATCACCGATTTCTGCATGGGCCACGGCGATGCCTCGCTGGACGGCTTCAACCTGCTCAGCCGCCTGGCGCGCCGCCATCCCGGCACGCGGGTGGTGGTGATCAGCGCCCGCTCCAACGCCGCCATCGTCCGCCGCGCCATGAAGCTGGGCGTGCGCGGCTTTGTCAGCAAGGAAGATCCGCTTGAGGAAGTGGTGCGCGCCTGCGCCCATGCCGCGTTCGGCCGGGGCTGCTTCTGTTCGCCCGCGGTGCAGGCGGCGCTGCAGCGCGCGGCGCTGGCCGGCGCGCCAGCCCGGGAGCCGACCCAGCGCGAACTCGAGGTCATCCGCCTCTATGCGCAGGGCGCGCAGTTGACCGAGATCGCCGCCAAGCTGGGCCGCTCGGTCAGCACCATCTCCAGCCAGAAGACCGTGGCCATGCGCAAGCTGGGGGTGCAGACCAACACCGGCCTGATCCGCTACGCCTATGAAAACGGGTTGATCTGACCGCGCCAGCACCATGCAGCAAGCGCCCGACCACACCCGCGATACCCTGGCCAGCACCTTCGATGCGCTCGCCGACCACGCGCGCCGCCAGCAACACCTGTACGCGGCCACCATCGCGGCCCTGATCGCCCTGGTGCTGTGCGCCGGCACACTGCTGGCGGGGCTGGCCGCGGACCAGCACCTGCACTATCGCCGCAGCCTGGTCTCGCACTACGTCAGCACGGTATCACAGGTGTTGCATAACGAAGCGTCGTTCCTGCGCCGCACCGCGCTGAGCATCCGCTACCCGCAGGACGCCGCCGCCGACCTGTCGCGCGACAGCGGCCTCGCTGCCTTGCGCCGTACCGGCGCGGCCAGCGCCCATGTCGAGGCGGTGGGCAAGGACTACCACCTGCTGGCCGCCGGCGCCACCCGCGACGGCTGGGGCGCGGGGTTGCCGGCGCAGTATGCGCGGCTGCGGCAGATCGCGCTGGCCGTGGTGGCCGCGCAGCAGGCCTTCGACCTGGACCATGGCGCCTACGCGGTCTCGCTGGACGAGGACAGCGCGATCGTGATCCGCCAGCCGGACGCCGGCGCGCGCGCGCCGCTGGCGCTCGAGCCGACGCTGATCCCGCGCTTGCGCACGCAGCTGACCGGCGCGCTGCTGGAGCGCACCGGCCACGCGGTGCCGGCGCGCGACCAGCAGGTCTGGCTAGGCCCGCTGCGCGACCCCGTCGATGACACCCCGATCATGGTCTTGGCCGGCGCCGCCCATGCCGGCGATAACCCCACCATGCTGGTGGCCGCCTGCGTGCCGGTGCAGGCGTTCCTGGCCGCGCTGCCGCCGCCACCGGACGACGCCGGCCTGGCGTTGCTCAATGATGCGGATCGCGTGATCGACGTGTGGCCGCATGCCGGCAGCTTCACCGCGGCCAGCGCCCGCGACATCGCCGCTCGGGTGCGCGGTCTGCCGCACCACGCGCTGCGCCTGACGCGCTCGGGCGTCGTGCTGGCGCAGCCGATGCAGGCCGGCTTCGGCGTGCTGGTCTACCACCTGCCATACCGGCTGCTGTGGACTGCGCTGGCGGCCGAACTGGCAGTGATCGGCGGCGCCATGCTGCTGCTGACCGGCGCCATCGTGCTCGCCGCACGCTACTGGAGCCGGCAGCTGCTGCG
This sequence comes from Cupriavidus sp. H39, assembly GCF_050271075.1. Classification (NCBI taxonomy): domain Bacteria; kingdom Pseudomonadati; phylum Pseudomonadota; class Betaproteobacteria; order Burkholderiales; family Burkholderiaceae; genus Cupriavidus; species Cupriavidus sp. H39. Next base: position 1,184,564 of record NZ_CP189846.1, on the reverse strand, counting down.
GCGCTCGCATGCCGAAGCCCGGCGTGCGCTGGAAAGCGAGCTGATGAACCAGGTGCTGGTCAGTGCCACGCCGGTGGGCCTGTGCATTGTGCGCCAGCGCGACTACGGCGTGCTGGCGTGCAATCCGCTGGCAGCATCGCTGCTGCCAGCGCGGCAGCACCACCCCCTGCCCGCGGCGGTGGCCGAGGCGCTGGAGGGGCCGCCGTGCGGCGTCGGCAGCGGGCCCGCATCCGTCTCCAGTGTCACCATCGCGGCGCCTGAGCCGGCCGGCCTTGCCGAAGAGGCACCACGCTTCCTGCAGATCACCTATGCCCCGGCGCGCTACCGCGATGAAGCCGTGCTGTTCTGCGCGGTCCAGGACTGCACCGCGCAAGAGGCGCTGCAGCGGCAACTGCGCTCCGCCCAGCAGGCCACCGAAGCGATGCTGCGCGTGCGCTCGACCTTCTTTGCCGCGATGAGCCATGAGATCCGCACGCCCTTGAACGCGCTGCTGGGCAACCTGGAACTGCTGGCGCGCAGTAGCGGCATGGCGCCGCACGCGGCGCGGCTGCGCGCGTTGGAAACCGCGGCCGGGTCACTGCGGCGCATCGTCAACGACGTGCTGGACTTCTCCAAGGTCGATGCGGGCCAGCTGACGCTGGTCAATGCGCCGTTCCGTCCGGTCGAGGCCCTGGAAAGCCTGGCGCTGGCCTATGCGCCCATGGTGGCGGGCCGCCCGATCCGTTTCTGCCTGCAGCTGTCGCCAACGCTGGACACGGAAGTCGCGGGGGATCGCTCGCGGCTGGTGCAGGTCTTCAATAACCTGCTCAACAACGCCTTCAAGTTCACCGCCAGCGGCCGCATCACGCTGAGCGGTGAACTGCGGGCCGATGCCCAGGGCATGCCGCGGCTGGTCTGCCGCGTCAGCGATTCCGGCATCGGCATGGCGCCGGCGCTGGCGGCGCGCGTGTTCCAGCCGTTCGTCCAGGGCGATGCCGCTGCCGCCAGCCGCTATGGCGGCACCGGCCTGGGACTGTCGATCTGCGCACGGCTGTGCGAACTGATGGGCGGCAGCATCGTGGTGGACAGCGTGCCCGAAGTGGGCAGCGCGTTCACGGTATCGGTGCCGCTGCTGCCGCCGGCCGATGCAGACCGGCAGGCGCCCACGGCGGCCAGCGTGGCGCGCAGCGGTCATGTGCTGGTGCTATCCCAGGACCAACGCACCGGCGCCTCGATCGAAGCGTGGCTCAAGACCGCGGGCTGGCGCACCGAGGGGGTGGCGTCCCTGGCAGCGGCGCAGGACAGCGTGCAGCGCGACGCGCCTGCAGCCGTAGTCGCCACCGAAGACTTTCCGCCGACGGCGCTGGATGCGCTGCGCCACGCCGCGCCGCTTGCGGTGGTGTGGCTGACGGCCGACGGCCCGCATCGCCCGCGCCAGCGCGGACCTGGCATGGTGGAGACCTCGGCGTTCAGCCATCGCGCGCTGCTCGACGCGGTGGCGGCCGCCACCGGCGCGCCGCGGGAGGCGCCGATGCCTGTGCCGCCCGCCGCGGGGCCTGCGCTGCCTGTGCCCGCGGCGTCGCCCCTGACGATCCTTGTCGCCGAGGACAACCCGCTGAACCAGTCCCTGATCGCCGAGCAACTGCAGGCGCTCGGCTGCCACCCCATCGTCACGGGCAACGGCAGGCAGGCACTGGCGGTGCTGGAGCGCACGCGCGTAGACGCGCTGCTGACGGATCTGCATATGCCGGGATTGGATGGCCACGCATTGCTGCGCGCCGTGCAGGCAAAGCATCCGGGCCTGCCGGTGCTGGCCTTCAGCGCCGTGGCCTGCAGCGAGCCCGAGCAGGACTGGCGCCTGCGCGGCTTCGCCGGCTACCTGGCCAAGCCCGCGTCGCTGCAGGACCTGCAAGCCTGCCTCCGCGAACTGCCCGGCCGCGGCAACCGGGCCGCCCCAGCCCCGCATCATGGCGCGCCGGCCACCGCAGTGCAGGCCAGCCCGCGCCGCCGCTACGAAGACATGTTGCGCCAGCAACTGCGGGAAGACCTGCCAGGGCTGGCGCGCATCGTCGCGCAACAGGACTTGCCAGGCCTGCGGCACTGGGCCCACGCCGCGGCGGGCGCCTTCATGATCGTGCGGCGCCAGTCCATGGTCAGGGAATGCCGGACGCTGGAGGCACTGTGCGAAGCGGCACCTGCCTGGACCCCGGCCATGACCGAGGCCGCCAACGCCCTGTACCGGCGGCTGCAGCGCTACGCGCCGGGTGCCGCGGCCGTACCCTAGCAGCTGCGCCTTACCACAATTGGCGGATTTGCGAGCAGCCCCACGCGCGACCATAATGGCAACGCCGCGCCGTAGCCTGCCTGGCCAGGGCCGATCCGATACGATACGATACGATACGATTCGATCCGATCCGATCCGATCCGCTCCGGGCGCGACATTGTCTCCAATGTCTCCCCCATGCAGCCAGAACAAGGCCTTCCCCAGCCCCAGCGCACCTGGGCGATCCTCACCGTTTTCTTCGGCCTGATCATGGCCGTGCTCGACGGCTCGATTGCCAATATCGCGCTGCCGTCGATCTCGCGCGAACTGCAGGCCGATCCGGCCAGCACCATCTGGGTCGTCAACGCTTACCAGCTGACGGTGACCGTGTGCCTGCTGCCGCTGTCGTCGCTGGGAGACATCCTGGGCTACAAGCGGGTCTACCGCGCGGGGCTTGCCACGTTCCTGGTGGGATCGCTGCTGTGCGCGCTGGCGGTCAACCTGCCGATGCTGGTGGCGGCGCGCGTGCTGCAGGGCATCGGCGGCGCCGGCATCATGAGCGTCAACACGGCGCTGGTGCGCTTTATCTACCCGCCCACGCGCCTGGGCCGCGGCATCGGCCTCAATGCCCTGGTGGTGGGCGTGACCATTGCCGTGGGACCGTCGCTGGGCGCGCTGATCCTGGCCGTGGCAAGCTGGCCCTGGCTGTTCGCGGTCAACGTGCCGGTGGCCATCGCCGCGCTGGCGCTGAGCCGCACCGCGCTGCCGGCAACGCCGCCGCAGCCGCGCGGTTTCGACTACCCCAGCGCGCTGCTGTCGGCGCTGGTATTCGGCATGTTTATTCTTAGCGTCGACAGCCTCGGCCACGCCGGCTGGCGCCTCGCCGGCATCGCGGGCGTGGCGCTCGCGGTGGGGCTCGGCTGGCTGCTGGTGCGGCGCCAGCGCGGGCGCGCCGCGCCGCTGGTGCCGGTGGACCTGTTCGCCAGCCGCGCCTTTACGCTGGCGGTGGGCACGTCGTTCTGCTCGTTCATGACGCAGATGCTGTCCTTCATCGCGCTGCCGTTCTATCTCGAATACCAGCTCGGCCGCTCGCTGCAGGAGACCGGCCTGCTGATCACGCCCTGGCCGTTGATGGTGGCGGTGATGGCGGCAGTGTCGGGCCGCCTGTCGGACCGCTATCCGGCCAGCATGCTGGCCGGCATCGGCCTGGCCATGCTGGGCGGCGGTCTGGTCGGCCTGGCCACCCTGGGGCCTGATGCCGGCAGCTTCGACATCGCCTGGCGCATGGCCATGTGCGGCACCGGCTTCGGCTTCTTCCAGTCCCCCAACAACCGCGCCATGATCGGCGCCACCCCGCCGGAACGCAGCGGCGGCGCCAGCGGCGCGCAGGCCACCACGCGGCTGCTGGGGCAGACCACCGGCACGGCCTTGGTGGCGCTGCTGTTCAGCTTGTCTCCGGCCGGTGCGGCGCGCATGGCGTTGTATGTGGCGGCGGGCGTGGCGGCGCTGGGGGCGATGATCAGCCTGAGCCGGTTGCGCGATGCCGGTGGGGAAACGGCGGTGCAGGGGGCGGTGGAGCCGGATGCCTGATCACACGGCGTGCAGGCGAGGGCCAGCGGAACTGTTGACTATCTGATGCCGCGTGCGTGTTCCCTCTCCCGCAAGCGGGAGAGGGAGCAAACAGCCGGCACGCGAACACGTCGCGCCAGCGCTGCAACTACTCCGCCTTCGCCCCCGACTCCTTCACCACCCTCGCCCATTTGGCGATTTCCTGCCGCTGGTACGCGGCCAGCTTTTCCGGCGTGCCCAGCACCGGATCGAGTCCCAGTGTCTTCAGCTTCGCCTGCACATCGGGCAGCGTGAAGATGCGATTGAGTTCGGCGTTCAGCTTGCCGACCACCTCTTTCGGCGTATTCGCCGGCGCGAACACGGCGAACCACGAATCCGCCTCGAAGCCCGGCAGGCCCTGCTCGGCCAGCGTCGGGATATCCGGCGCCGACGCCGAGCGCTTGGCGCTGGTGATGCCCAGCGCGCGCAGCTTGCCCTCGCGCACCACCGGCAGGGCCGAGGGCAGGTTGTCGAACATCATGGTGATGTGGCCGCCGAGCAGGTCGGGGATGGCCATGGCGCGGCCCTTGTACGGCACATGCGTGATCTTGACACCCGCCATGGCATTGAACATTTCCCCCGCCACATGCGGCGAGGTGCCGATGCCCGGCGTGCCGAAGGTCAGGCCGCCCGGCTTGGCCTTGGCCAGTGCGATCAGCTCCGCCACGTTCTTCGCCGGCACGCCGGGATTGACCACCAGCACGTTGGGCGTCGAGGCGATCAGGATCACCGGCGCGAAGTCCTTGACCATGTCATACGGCATCTTGCTGTAGAGCGCGCCGTTGATCGAATGCGTGCCGACGGTGCCGAGCGCCAGCGTATAACCGTCGGCCGGCGCGTGGGCCACCGCCTCGGCGCCGATATTGCCGCCTGCGCCCGGCTTGTTGTCGACCACCACGGGCTGGCCCCAGGCGGGCGAGATCTTCTCCGAGACGATGCGCGCCAGCGTGTCGGGCGCGCCCCCGGTAGGAAAGCCCACCACGATGCGGATGGGCTTGGCGGGAAAGCCCTGTGCCTGCGCGGCGGGCGGGCTCGACAGCATGGATGCGGCAAGCACTGCAGCCGCGGCAACGGTACCGAAACGCATGGGATGCTCCTCCGGTTGCGCGCGGCTGCGTGGCCGCGCGCATTGTGAAGGCGGCGGCAATGCCGCCGCCGGAACCTGCCAGACGGCCCGCGGCTTCAGACCGCGATGCCGCCGAACTCCTGCATCACCTTGTCGTGCAGGCGGCGCATGCCGCGCAGCCAGCGGTCATAGTCCTGGCCCTTGCGGCGATAGTACTCAAGCACTTCGGGGTGCGGCAAGATCAGGAAGCGCTCGTCGGCCACGCCTTCCAGCGTCACGGCCGCGACCTGCTCGGCGGTGACCGAGCCTTCCTGCAGGAAGCCCTTGCGCTCGCCGTTCTCGCCGAACAGCATGTTGGTCTGCACGCCCTGCGGACAGATGCAGCTGACCTTGATGCCGCGGTCACCGTAGGTGATCGACAGCCACTCGGCAAAGCCAATGGCGGCGTGCTTGGTCACCGCATAGGGTGCCGAGCCGATCTGCGACAGTAAACCCGCAGCCGATACCGTGTTGACGAAATAGCCGTCGCCGCGCTCCAGCATCTGCGGCAGCACCGCGCGCGCCGCATGGATGTGCGCCATCACGTTGATTTCCCAGATGCGCTGCCAGTCGCCGGCACTGGCGTCCAGGCCCTTGCGCAGGATAATGCCGGCGTTGGAACAGAAGATGTCGACCTGGCCGAAGCGCTGCGTGGCCAGGTCGGCCAGCCCCTGCACGGCGGCCGCGTCGGCCACGTCGACCGGCTGGGCAAACACCTGGCATTCGGGCGCGGCGGCCTGGACCTCGGCGGCCACCGCGGCGGCGCCGGCAGCATTCAGGTCAGCCACGGCCACGCCGCGTGCGCCGGCCTGCGCAAAGGCCAATGCCAGCGCGCGGCCGATGCCGGTGGCCGCGCCGGTCACCACGACGGTCTTGTTGCGTACTTCCATGGGTTGTCTCCTCGTTGAATTGGGATGCCGGCGTCAGCGGCCAGGCATGTCAGGCGGGGTTCCCCGCACCGGGGTCGGGCTCAGGCTGCGCGGAGGCAAAGCGCGCGGTCGCGCGCGCGCCGCCGGGCTGCCATAGCCGTGCCTGCAGGGTCTGCGCCAGCTCGCGCACGCGCGGGCCCAGGTTGGCTTCCAGGATTTCCGGCGACAGCCGCACCGCCGCGCCGCCGATATTCAGCGCCAGCACCTCGCTGCTGCCCGCCAGCCGCAGCGGCGCCGCGGCGCCACTGACGGTGCGGTCCCATTCAGCATGCGCCACGCAGAAGCCGCGCTGCGCATGGTCGCGCAGCGCGCGCTCCACGCCTGCGCGCACCGCCGGCCAGCGCGCGCCGTAGTGGCGCGCCAGCTCCGCCAGCGCAGCCTCGCGGTGATCGGCATCCAGGCCGGCCAGCCACGCGCGCCCGATCGCCGAAGTCGCCATCGGCAGGCGTGCGCCCGGCGCCAGCCGGATCACCAGCGCGCCGCGCGGCTGGCAGCTTTCCAGGTAGACCATGGCGTGGCGGTCCGGCATGGCCAGCGCAACCGTGCAATCCGTCGCGAACGCCAGCGACTGCATCAGCGGCTGAGCAATCTCGCGGATGCCAGCGCCGCCGACATAGCGGTGCCCCAGCACCATCGCGCCCTGCCCCAGCCGGTACTTCTCGGTCGCCTCGATATAGGTCAGATAGCCAAGCGTGGCCAGCGTATAGGTCAGCCGCGACACCGTGGGGCGCGGAATGCCCGTGCGCCGCGACAGCTCGGCGTTGCCCAGGTAATCGTCCTGCGGCCCGAACGCGCGCAACAGCTCCATGCCGCGCGCCAGCGCCGTGACAAAGTTGCGGTCGTCGGCGCAGCCATTGCCCGCCGGCGCGGCGGCCGGCACCAGGATGTGCGCGGCATCGGGCGGCGGCGTGGGAATGGTGGTGGTGCGTTTCATCGGCAGGCGGACGGGAAGACCCTATTAGATAGCAGCAAAGGCGCCTGCCGGGGCCGCTATGTAGGGAAAGCATGTGAGCCACAAGCGGCGCTTATAGCGCCGAATCCGCGGGTTACGGAGTTTTGCCGCTAAAGGAGAAGCGCAAGGCATGCCGAAATGCGCCGCTGCAAACCCGGATCCGGCAAACGCGTATCGCCGTGGGCAATGGCCCACCCGACCACCGAGCGCGTCACTTCGCTCCGGGCTGCGTCGCCAGATGCCGCGACAAAGCCTCGCGCGCCCGGCTCGCACTGGCGGCGTCGACGCGATCGGCGAGTACCTGCACAAGCTGGCGCAGCTGACTGACCGTGAGGCCGACATTCAGGCTGATGCGCATATGGGCCTGCAACTGCGGCTCGGCGCCGGGCAGCGCCGCGAGCATGCCCACCGTGGCCAGTTCGCGGCTTTGCCAGTCCAGGTTGTCGCGCTCGAAGATATCGCCGAACAAGTGGGTCTTCAGATATTCATCGATGGCCGGTGCGAAGTCGAATAGCGCGCCCTTGACCGGCGCCCCGGACAACCGGGTCTGGGTTGCCGTGCCGGCCGCCAGCAACGCGTCGCCCTTGGGCGCGGCGCGGCTGGGCATGGCGCCTGCCACGTCCTGGATGCCGCGCTGGCTGCGTGCCTCGACCACCTTCATCAACTCGGCCAGTGCATTGAGGCTGCGCGGAAAGCCGGCGTAAGCGTAGAGCTGCACCAGGATCTCCTTGGTTTCATTGACGGTCAGGCCGGCGTCGAGCCCTTGATGCAAGGCGCCGTTCAGTTTGTCGATATCGCCCGCAGCGCCGAACGCCGCAATCGGGACGATAACTTGCTGGCGCGCGGCAAGGGTTTCAGAGGGGCTCGGTGCGCTGCCTGGTGTGCGGGTCATGCCTTGGGACTCCTGCGCTGCCGGGGCAGCCTGGCTGATGGCGGAGAGCAGTCCACAGCCCAGCGCCACGGCGATCAACCCGGCCTGGCGCGGCGTGGTCCGGCGCTTAGCGGGCGTTGTATTGCTCATCGGATACCTTTTCCATCCATGCGACATTCTGTCCGTCCACGGTGCCGGTGACGGCCAGGTGGGTCATCGCGGTTGCGGGTGCCGCGCCGTGCCAATGCTTGACGCCGGGCGGGCACCATACGACGTCGCCGGGCCGTATTTCCTGCACCGGCTTGCCCCATTGCTGCGTGCGCCCCACCCCTGCGACCACCACCAGCCGCTGCCCGGCCGGGTGGGTGTGCCAGGCCGAGCGCGCGCCCGGCTCGAAGGTCACGAGGCCGCCCGAGGCGTTGATGTCCTGGTCGGCCGGCCACACCGGATCGATCCGCGCTTGCCCGGTGAAGTAGGCGGCAGGGCCTGCCACCGAGGGCTGGCTGCCGGCGCGTGTAATTTGCTGGGCGGCCGCTCCGGCCGCCGCAACCTGCGGGTCTGCAGCGCACGCGACTGCGCCGGGCATGGCGGCGGCGCACAAGGCGATTTGCTTGAGAGGATGCATGAGCCTCCTTGATGGATTCAGGTGGGGGCCGCGCATGGTGCCCTTCTGGGATTGCCGGGATGCCGGCCGAGAGAACTTTATCGGCCAATCCATTTGCCGGGAAGACGGTAAAATCGGCATACGCTTGTGCACTGGATTCACCAATGCCAAAGGAAAACCTGAACGACCTGCAGGCCTTCGTAGCGGTTGCGCGCGAGCGGAGCTTTACCCGCGCCGCCGCGCAACTGGGGCTTTCGCGCTCGGCCTTGAGTCATGCGATGCTGGGCCTCGAAGCGCGTCTCGGCGTACGTCTGCTCACGCGCACCACACGCAGCGTCAGCACCACCGAAGCCGGCGCCAGGCTGCTTGACGCCCTGGCACCACGGCTGGATGAGATCGAACTGGAACTGGCTTCGCTCAGTGCGATGCGGGACAAGCCGGCGGGCACGGTGCGGATCACGGCTCACGACCACGCGATCGCGACGGTGCTCTGGCCCCGGCTGCTGCCGCTGCTGCAGCAATATCCCGACATCCGCATCGAGTTCAGCGTCGACTATGGCCTGACCGACATCGCGGCGAATCGGTTCGACGCGGGCGTGCGCAGTGGCAACCGGGTCGACAAGGACATGATCGCCGTGCGCATCGCCCCGGACCTGCGCATGGCCGTGGCGGCCTCGCCCGGCTACCTGGCCGGCAGGCAGCCCCCCGATACGCCGCACGACCTGACCCGGCACCGTTGCATCAATCTTCGCCTGCCGACCCATGGCGGCCTGTATGCATGGGATTTCGAAAGGCATGGCCAGGCCCTGAACGTGCGCGTCGATGGCCAGGCCGTGTTCAACAACACCTTCCTGATGCTCCAGGCCGCGCTGGACGGTGTCGGCTTCGCCTATGTGCCATTCGACCTGGTGGCGCCGCACATCCAGGCAGGCCGGCTGGTGCCAATGCTTGAGGACTGGTGGCCCGTGTTTCCTGGCTACCATCTCTACTACGCCAACCGCCGTCAGCTCCCTCCGGCTCTGGCGCTTGTGATCGAGGCCCTGCGCTATCCGCAGCCCGACGTGTGCAGCGCAGCGGTATAAGGGTTGCCTGGAGAGCGATGCCTCACGGCAGCCCGGTGCCGGTGGCGCGTGCCAGTTCGGCCAGCAGCCGCTGCTGGAAGCCGGTGTCGTGCACCGCCGGATGCGGTTTGCGGCGCTGCTGGTGGTACCAGTAGCCGCCACTGGTCAGCGCCTCGGGGTCTTCGCTGGTGGCGAGCCACGCCTGCGTCAGGTGTCCCAGCCGAAGGTCATCCGGTGCGTCCGGCCCGCCCATCTTGGTGGGTACCCATCCGGGATCGACGGCATTGCTGTACACGTCGGGCCACCGCCGCGCAACCGCCGCGGCGAGGGTAGTGAGGAACAGCTTGCTGTCCGCATAGCCGCCCGTGGCGCTGCGGCCGGTCCAATCCATCCCGGCAAGGCTGGCGCGTCCGCCGGTGTGCATGCTGCTGCTCAGGTAGATCAGGCGCCGGGGGCGCCGGATCAGGGCCGTCAGCAAATACGGCGCCACCACGTTGACGACCAGCAGTTGTGCACCGGAGATAACCCCGGCGTTGTGGATGACGGCATCCATGCCGCCGATCGCGTTGACCTGGCGCGCGAGATCGCGGATTTGCCCGACGTCGGACAGGTCGCCGATGGTGGCGATGGCGCCCTGGTCGACCAGCGCCGCCACGGCCGGCAGCCGGGCCTGCGAGCGGACATGGACGATGACCTCATGGCCCTCGGCGAGCAGCGTCCCGGCCGCGGCATGGCCCAGTCCGTCGGCCGAACCTGTGATGAACACACGCGCCCTGCGCCCTGCGCCTGGTTGAGCGTTGGACCTGCGGGCCTCCGGTTGGCGATCCGGGGTCTGCGCCAGCGAGGTCGTGGCGGCAATGAGCGATCCGGCAACCACGATCGGACCCAGTCCGGCACCTGCGGCAAGAAAGCTTCGGCGATCCATTGACATGCCCTCCGGCCAGCCGCCAGGCATAGCATCGGGATGACGCATTGCCGGACCTGTGCCAATACATGAATGAAACACGGTCGCCCATTGTCCTCCCGTTCCCCCCGCGGGTCACGCCGAAGCCGTCCCCAGTGGCGTGCTAGCATGAACCCCTCCATCCGCCGCCCCACTGCTCCTATGACCACGCTCTACGCGACGCTTGGCGTACAGTCCGATGCCACCGTTGAAGAGATCAAGCGCGCCTATCGGCGCGCAGCCATGAAGTGGCATCCGGACCGCAATCCTGGTCGTGAAGCCGAGGCCCACGCGGCCTTCCAGCAGATTCGCGATGCCTATTCGATCCTGTCCGATCCCGCGCAGCGCCAGGTCTACGACGACGTTTTCGAACGCGAGATGCGCCGCTGGGATGCCGAGCGCGCGGCCGAGGAAGCGCAGCAGCGCCAGGCACAGGAGGAGGCCAGGCGCGTCGCGCAGGAGCACTACGAGCAGATGGTTGCCATCGCCATGCGCTTTGCCGAGGACGGGCACGGCCGCGACGTCCTGTTCGGCGTGCTGCTGGGCAGGGACTGCGAAACGGACCTCGCCGGACGAATTGCCGACAGCGTCTGGGCCCTGCACGAGTCGCGCAACGCGGTCGACCAGGCCGACGCCGTACCGCCATCGGAGGCCGGAGGCACGGCCGCGCCCGCCAGCGCGTTCGAGACGTTCTGGCATGGGCTGTTCGGGTTTCGCCAGCCAACTGCCCGACAGCCGTAGTCCGTCGTGACAGGGGCGTGGCGGCGCCGTTGGAGCAGCACGCGGAAGCGATCCGGTGTCGAACTCGACCGGATCAGAACGCGTCCCGGGCCGGTCCCCCGATGCCGCCCTCAGCCTCTCGCCGCCCGCCAATCCCGCACGACGCTGGCGGCCAATGCCGCCAGCATGCGCAGTGCCGCCAGTTCCGCGGCTGACCATGCGGTGCGATCCGCCAGGTAGTTGAAGGTGCCGATCACCCTTCCCTGGTGGCACAGCGGCACATTGACCACCGCGGTGCAGCCGAGCGCGCGAATCTGCTGCACGTCGTCGAACACCGCCGCCAGCGCGGCATCGCCCTCGCCGACAAAGACTTCGCCGCGCTCGAGCAACTGGCGCCGCCACGCGCTGTCGCCCTTTGACTTGCGTCCGCCGACCGGGTACGCCGAAGGATCGGAAGACCACAGGCGTTCGATTTGTGCTGGGCCGGCGTGCCAGGCGTTGATGGTCAGCAGGCCGGGCCCCATCGCCTGCAGGGTGGCGGCGCCGATCGCCGCGAACGCGGCAGCGGGGTCGCGGGCCTGCTGCAGCTGGTCGCACAGGTCGTTGGCCGTGGGCACCAGCACGGCCGTGCGCAGGTGGCTCACGTCATTCCCCTTTGATGCCGAGTTCGCGGATCAGCTTGCCGTAGCGGTCAGCATCGCGCTGCAGGATGGCGCCGAACTGCTGCGGCGTTGAGGTCGCGGTCTCGACGCCGATGGCGTTCATCTTGGACTTGACCTCGGGCAGCGACATCACCGCGTTGATCTCGCGGTTCAGGCGCGCGGCCAGGTCCGCTGGCATGCCCTTGGGGCCAAAGGCGCCGTACCACACCGCCAGCTCATAGCCGGGCACGGTCTCGGCCACGGTCGGCACATTGGGCAGCAACGGCGAGCGCTTGCTCTCGGTGACGGCAAGCAGGCGCAGCTTGCCACCCTTCACATGCGGCAGCGTCTGCGTGCCGGCCGAGAACAGCAGCTGGGTCTGGCCGGCCACGGTGTCGACCACGGCGGGCGCGCCCCCCTTGTACGGCACGTGCAACATCTGCACGCCGGCCATCTTCTCGAACAGCACCGCGCTCAGGTGGTTGGTCGAGCCGGGGCCGGCACTGGCGTACGCCAGCTTGCCCGGGTTGGCCTTGGCGTAGGCGATCAGTTCCTTGACGTTGTGCGCCGGCACCGACGGGTGCACTACCATCGTGTTGGTCACGTAGGCCAGCAGGCCCAGCGGCGTGAAGTCCTCCACGCCGCGGAACGGCATGTTCGGCATCAGCGCCGGGTTCATCGCGTGGGTGCTCATCGAACCGACCAGCAGCGTGTAGCCGTCGGGCCGCGCGCGCGCCACCATGGCCGAGCCGATATTGCCCGAGGCCCCGGGCTTGTTGTCGACGATCACCGGTTGGCCCAGCGAGCGGGTCAGGTGTTCAGACAGCACGCGCGCCAGGATATCGGTCGAGCCGCCGGCGGCCCACGGCACGATCAGCGTGATCGGCTTCTGCGGCCAAGTGTCGGCCGCGCTTGCGGCGCCGCTCAGGCACATGGCCAGCGCGGCCATGCCGCCCAGCAGGGTCTTGGTCATCCATCGCATGGTGTTTCTCCTCCGTTTTCGGTGGCGGGCGCACGATGCGCCCCGCCATATCTGCTTCTCTGCTGCGTACGGTCCCGCCGATCGTCAGCGCCCCGCCGCATAGCCCTGCATGCCGCGCGGATTGGCGCCGGCGCGCAGCACCAGCCGGCCGCGCGCATCGAACTCGCGCGCGCAGGCCGACATGCGGCCCTCGGACCACGGCTCGCCCACGCGCACGTCATGGCCGCGCTCGCGCAGCGCCGTGAGCGTGCCTTCCGGGAAGCGCGATTCGATGCTGATGCGGTTGAGCACAGTCTGGCGCGGCCAGAACGATGCCGGGAAGTGGTCGACATGCCAGGCCGGCGCGTCGATGGCCTCCTGCAGGTTCATGCCATGCACGGCATGGCGCAGGAAGAACGCCAGCGACCACTGGTCCTGCTGGTCGCCCCCGGGCGTGCCGAACACCATGTAGGGTTCACCGTCACGCAGCGCCAGCGACGGCGACAGCGTGGTGCAGGGCCGCTTGCCGGGCGCGAGGGTATTGGGCAGCCCCGGCTCCAGCCACGTCATCTGCAGGCGCGTGTTGAGGGCAAAGCCGAGCGCCGGGATGGTCGGGCTCGACGACAGCCACCCGCCCGAAGGCGTGGCCGCGACCATGTTGCCGTGGCGGTCGATGACGTCGATATGGCAGGTATCGCCGACAAAGATCTCCTGCTCGGCCCATTCGGACACCGGCGGCAGCTCGGCAAAGGTCGGCTCACCCACGCCGAAGCGCACGTCGGCGCGCTCCAGCGTGCGCGCGGCCGCGGCCAGGTCGGGCAGGCGCGGTGCCATGCCGTTGACCGTGCCGGGGTCCAGGGACAACGCCGCGCGCGCGCCGATACGCCGGGCGCGCGCCGCCAGGTAGCCATCGTCCAGCAGCCCCGCCAGCGGGCTCTGCGCAAAATGCGGGTCGCCATACCACGCCAGCCGGTCGGCCATGGCCAGCTTGGCGGCCTCGGCAATGCGGTGCACGAACTCGGGCGACTCGGGCGCGTGCTGTTCCAGGCCGGCATGGCGCAGCATGCCCAGCTGCTGCAGGAACACCGGCCCCTGGCTCCAGATGCCGCACTTGGCCACGGTATAGCGGCCGAAGTCCAGAGTCACCGGGGTCTCGATCTCGGGCGCCCAGCTTGCCATGTCGTCAAGGCGCAGCAGGCCGGTGTGCTGGTCGCCGGTGGTGTCGCGCACGGGCGTCTGGCGGCAGAACGCGTCGATCTCCTGCGCGACGAAGCCGCGGTACCAGCAGTCCAGCGCGGCATCGATCTGGCCGGTGCGGGTATCGCTGCGGCGCTGGGCCTCCTCGACGATGCGGGTATAGGTGGCCGCCAGCCCCGGCAGCGTATGCAGGCTGCCGGGGCGCGGCACCTTGCCGTCCGGCAGCCAGGTCTGCGCCGAGCTGTGCCATTCGTCGCGGAACAGCGCCTGTACCGCCAGGATCGCGCGCACGATGCGCGGCACCAGCGGAAAACCATCACGGGCATAGCCGATCGCCGGCGCCAGCACGTCGGCGAGCGGCCAGGTGCCATGCTCGCGCAGCATCGTCAGCCATGCGCCGAAGGCGCCGGGCACGGCGGCCGGCAGCAGGCCGATGCCGGGCATCAGGTCCAGGCCCATGGCGCGCAGCGCGGCGGGATCGGCCAGTGCCGGCGCCGGGCCCTGCCCGCACACCGAGCGCATGGCGCGCTCGCGCTCGCTCCAGTACAGGATCGGCACTTCGCCGCCGGGGCCGTTCAGGTGCGGCTCGACCACCTGCAGCACAAAGCCCGCGGCGGCCGCGGCGTCGAAGGCGTTGCCGCCGCGCTCCAGCACGCCCATGGCGGTCTGCGTCGCCAGCCAGTGGGTGGAGGCCGCAACGCCAAAGGTGCCAACGATCTCGGGACGGGTGGTGAACATGTTTGATGCTCCAGTGATGCCGGCCAGTATAGGATTAGCGGATAACCAGCAGCGTCTGATTGGTTATTGTGGTATTACCATTTGGTAATACGACTAGACCGCTGCATGGCGGCAAGCCCCATGTCCATCGCCCCCGACAAAGTGGTGCACAACCTGGTATCGCGGCTGCGCCTGCGGCACCTGCCGCTGCTGCTGGCGCTGGCGCGGCAGCGCTCGGTGTCGCGCGTGGCAGCCGAGCTCAACTTGTCGCAGCCCGCCGTCACCAAGACCCTGCGCGAGATCGAAGACATCTTCATGGTGCCGCTGTTTACCCGCACCCGGCGCGGACTGGAGCCCACCCCCACCGGCCGCGCGGTGCTGGCGCACGCCAGGCTGACCCTGGCCGATGCCGATGCGCTGGGGCGCGAGCTGGCGGCGATCGAAGCGGGGCTCTCGGGCCGGCTGCGCCTTGGCGTGATTCCCTACATCAGCCGCGGCGTGCTCGATACGGCCTGCACCTTCGGCCTGTCGCAGGCCCCGCGGGTGTCGGTGCTGGTGCGTGAGGGCACCACCGACGAACTGGTCAGCGCATTGCGCGAGCATGAGCTGGACTGCGTCATCGCACGCACCTTCTATGCGCCGGGCGCGGACCTGGTGCAGCAGCCGCTGTATCGCGAAGAACCGGCGCTGGTCGTGCCCACCGCGGCCGCGGCGCGGCTGGCGCGCGGCGCACTCGACTGGCACCAACTGGCCCAGCGCGACTGGATCCTGCCGCCGCCCAACACGCCGATCCGGCGCACCATCAACACCATCTTCGCGGTGGCGGGCGTGGCCCAGCCCACGCCCATCGTCGAGACCTATTCGATCAAGACCATGGCCACGCTGATGCGCAAGCATCCGGGCGCGACCACCATCGTGCCCCGCGCGGTCGCGGGCGAACTGGCCGAGTCCAAGGGGGCGATGGCGCTGCCGCATATGCTGAGCTGGGACCTGCCGCCGGTGGGCGTGATGTGGCGGCGCCAGCCGGTGGAGGACGATATGGTGGCGGCATTGGTCGCCAGCCTGCGCGCGCTGCCGGCAGACATCGCCTAGCGCGCCGCGCGCGGCCGGGCGCCGCGCCTAGTTGCGCGTGAGCACGCGCACCGGCCCGCGCCGCTCCAGCACGTCGACCACCACGCGCTCGCCGGAGCGGCGCACCGCCACGTCGGCGCTGCCGCCGCCAACGCCGAGGTTGCGGAACACCACTTCATCCAGGAAAGGCGGCAGCGACGGGTTCTCGAACGTGATCGCTGGCTCCTGCGTGTCGAAGTCCAGCCCCAGGCAGGCCTGCAGCATCAGCAGCGGCGCCGCCGCGGCCCACGCCTGCGGCGCGCACGCCACCGGATAGAAAGTCGGGCCCTGGCTGCGCTGGCGCGCGAAGCCGCAGAACAGCTCGGGCAGGCGGCGCAGGTCGATATAGCTGGATGCCGCGAACAGCCCCTCGAAGATGCGGTTCGCCTCGGGGTGGTAGCCGTAGCGCGCCATGCCCGCCGCGATCAGGGCATTGTCGTGCGGCCATACCGAGCCGTTGTGGTAACTCATCGGGTTGAAACGCGCCGCATCGGCGGCGACGGTACGGATGCCCCAGCCACAGAAGGAAGTGCCCTGCATCAGCGTGCCCACTACGGACGGCGCGCGCTCCGGCAACGCGATGCCGGTAAACAGCGTATGGCCCGCGTTGGAAGCGCGGACGCGGCACGGCTGCTTGTTGCCATCCAGCGCCAGCACGTAGGTTCCCAGCGCCGGATCATAGAAATGCGCATCGAAGGCGTCGCGCAGCACTTCCGCCCTGGCGGCATAGATGGCCGCGCCCTCGCTGTCGTCGAGCGCGGCGCGTATCTGCGCGGCGGCCTGCCAGGCGCCGTAGGTATAGGCCTGGACTTCGGCCAGCGCGATCGGGCCGGCGGCAAGCCGCCCGTCCTCATGGAACACCGAATCGCGGCTGTCCTTCCAGCCCTGGTTGATCAGGCCCTCTGGCGACAGCCGGCCGTATTCGACGAACAGGTCGCCGTCGCGGTCGCCGTAATCGCTGATCCAGTCCAGCGCGGCTTGAAGGTTCGGCCACAGCGCGCGGATGGTGTCGACATCCCCGGTACGCCGCAGGTAGGCGCCGGCCAGAAGCACGAACAGCGGCGTGGCATCGACGCTGCCGTAATAGAGCGCGAACGGCACCTCGCCCAGGCGGGCCATTTCGCCATGGCGCATCTCATGCAGGATCTTGCCGGGCTCGGCATCGGCGTGCGGGTCGACCGTTTCGGCTTGCATCGCGGCTAGGTACTGCAGCACGCCGCGGGCGATCTCGGGATCGAGCCATAGCGTCTGCAACGCGGTGATCAGCGCATCCCGGCCGAACACCGTGCTGAACCATGGGATGCCGGCATACGGGTAAGGCCCGTGCACGGTGTTGGTCAGCAGCATGTACAGGTCGGAGATGCTGCGCCGCGCGACTTCGTTGAACAGTTCGTTGGAAGTGGTGATCGACGCCGCGCGCCCGGACGAGCGCCGCAGCTCGCGCCTGGACTGCAGCAGCGCGCCGAGGAAGGACTGGGTCTCCTCCTCTTCGCGGTCCACCGACTTGCAGCGGATCTCCATGCGCAGCAATTGCGCGCATGACGGCTTGAGCAGCAGCGTGAAGCTGGCGCGGCTGCCGCTCAGCGCCTGCGGCACCGGATCGAACGAAATGCAGGTTTCGCGCCGCGCCTGGTCCAGGCCGGTGTAACTCAGCGTGACCGCGGCGCCGTCGACCTGCGGTGCGTGCAGGGTCCCGCGCCGCAGCCGCTGCGTGCCGCGCACTTCGAACAGGTCGGCAAAGTCCGCGTCGAAGGCGATGTCGATGCACACGCGCCGCGGACGGTCGTCGAAGTTGCGCACGCTCAGCCGTTCATAGCAGGCGCCGTTCCACAGGAACCGCGACCTGCGCAGGTGGATCAGGTCGTGCTCCAGCCACAGTGCGCCTTCCTGGTCGAACAGGTCCGGATTGGTCAGGTCGCAGGTCAGCGCGGCATTGTCATCGCGCAGCGTCGACGACAGCAGCATCGGGCGCTGCCCTTCCACCGTGAGCCGCAGGAAGGACAGATGGCGGGTATCGAAATGGAACAGCCCCTCCGGGCTGCCCGGCGCGCCGATGGCATCGCCGTTATGGTCGAACAGCGCAAAGGTGTCGCCATGCTTGAGCGTGCGCGGACGCCGTTCCTGCAGCGACGCGGCCGCCGGGATATAGAACTGCGCGACGTCGCCGGCGCCGGCGACCGCCACCGAGCGGTTGGGATGTTCCGTGGATTCCGCAGGCATGAGGGGTTTTCTCCAGCTGTGGTCGTGTCGGGTTACGCGAGCGCCAGTTCACCGGCCTCGCCATGTGCCGCGCCCGCGTCGCCGGGATTCGACAAGCCCTGGTAGATGCGCACGTAGTCACGCGCCATCCGCTCGACGGAAAAGCGCGCGTCGAACGCCGCGCGCACGCCGGCGCGCGGCAGGCTGGCGACGCTGGCGACGGCGGCCACCGCTTCATCAATGCCGTCCACGATATAGCCGCTGATGCCCGGCTCGATCACTTCCGGCACCGAGCCACAGGCGAACGCAATCACCGGCGTGCCGCAGGCCATGGCCTCGATCATCACCAGGCCGAACGGCTCCGGCCAGGCAATGGGAAACAGCAGCGCGCGCGCATTGCCAAGGAAGGCGGACTTGGCCGACTCGTCGATTTCACCGATGTATTCGACGTTGGGGTGCGCCGCTACCAGCGGGCGGATCACATCCTGCCAATAAGCGCGATCGACGCGGTCGACCTTGGCCGCGATCTTCAGCGGCATGCCCGCGCGCACGGCGACCTCGATGGCATGGTCCGGGCGCTTCTCCGGCGAGATGCGGCCGAGAAAGGCCAGGTAGTCGCCGGCGGGATTAGCGCAATAGTCCAGCAGCGCCCCGGGAATGCCGTGGTGCACGGTGCCCACCCAGTTCACCGGCGGCATCGGCGCGCGCTGCGCGGCGGACACCGACACCAGCGGAAAATCGGGGAAGTGCGCATAGAAAGGCTGCAGCTCCGGCAGGTCCAGGCGTCCGTGCAAGGTGGTCACCGCCCGCACCGGCATGCGCCGCAGCAGCGGGAAATGCAGCATGTCGATATGGAAATGCAGGACATCGAAACGCCCGGCGCACTCCATCACGCGATCCAGCATCGTGACGTAGTAGGGCAGATGCTCGCCGACGCGCGCATCCAGGCGCAGCGCCATGTCGCAACACGGCACCAGTTCGGCGCGCGTGACCGAATCACCGCTGGCGAACAGCGTGACCTCATGGCCTTGCCGCACCAGTTCTTCCGTCAGGTAAGAGACGATGCGCTCGGTCCCCCCGTACAGGCAGGGCGGACAGCGTTCGGCGAGTGGTGCAATCTGCGCAATCTTCATCGGCTTCCCCCGTCTGATAAGCAGGCTGCAGAGTGGATTGCCGCGACAGTGCCTGGGCTGATGAAGGCACCATAGAAAGCGCCGGCGGCTTTTTCAAGCTGGTCCGGACCATGCAGGCGCGGCATGAGCACCATGTCGCAGCGCCATGATTCCGGGACAGCCCGGTCGGGACTTACCCTCAGGGGCGTCGCTGCTATTTCGCGCTGCGGAATACCGGGCCGCTTTCCTTGACGGTGCCGGCGGGCCTATGCAAAAGTCGGTGAAAACGAACGACCGTGCGGGAATACTTCCCGACACGGCGTCACCGGGCGCCAATACCGCCCGGCTTGCCGAGCGGCCATCGTGCCGCATCGCACAGGAGACACCGCCATGCAGCATCCGCAGCACAGCATCGCGCACCGCCATCGCCACGGCCCGCACGGGAATGCGCGCCGGCGCGCCGGGGCACCTACCTCGGCACACCATCCGGCGGCACACCACCCGGCACGCCCGCCGGCACGAACGCGGGCGCTACCGCCCGCCTGATTCCACCCGCTTGATTTCTCTTGCGCGGCCGCGCCTGGCGCCGCGCGATGGCACACGCACGGCACGCGCCGCTGCGTGACTGGTTTCCCGAACCGTACGAGGTACCCCCGTGGCATTGTTCCTTCAACAGTTCCTGAACGGCCTGACGCTGGGCGGCGTGTACAGCCTGGTCGCGCTTGGCCTGACGCTGGTCTACGGCATCCTGCACGTGCCCAATTTCGCGCACGGCGCCTTCTACATGGCCGGCGCCTACGTCTCGTACTACCTGATGACCGCGCTGGGCGTGAACTACTGGCTGGCGATGCTGGGCGCGGCGCTGGTGGTGGCGGTGCTGTCCATGCTGGCCGACCGGCTGGTGTTCCATCCGCTGCGCAATGCGCCCGAGCTGCACGACATGATCGCCGCCATCGGCATCTTGCTGTTCCTGGAAGCCGGCGCGCAGGCGCTGTGGGGCGCGGATTTCCACCGCATGCCCACGCCCTATGGCCAGATCGTCGAGGTGTTCGGCCTGACCGCGCCGCTGCAGCGCCTGCTGATCATCGGCGCGGCCTTTGCGCTGATGGTGCTGCTGCACCTGTTCCTGACGCGCACCATGACCGGCGCCACCATCATGGCGATGGCGCAGAACCGCGAAGGCGCGGCGCTGGTCGGCATCGACGCCACGCGCGTGACGCTGCTGGTATTTGCCATTTCCGGCGCGCTGGCCGCGATCGCCGCGACGCTGTACGCGCCGATCAACCTGGTCTACCCGAGCATGGGCAACCTGGTGATCACCAAGGCCTTCGTCATCATCATCCTCGGCGGCATGGGCAGCATCCCCGGGGCCATCGTCGGCGGGCTGATCATCGGCATGGCCGAGAGCTTCGGCGGCTTCTACGTTTCCACCGACTACAAGGACATCATCGCCTTCGTGCTGCTGGTGGTGATCCTGTCGATCCGGCCGCAGGGCCTGTTTGCCGGCAAGGCAGCCTGAGGAGCACAACATGAAAGCACTGCAAGGAAAGACCGGCTGGATGCTGCTGCTGGCCGTGGCCATCGCCTTCCCGCTGGTGACGCCCAACAGCTACTACCTGACCGTGATGACGCTGGCCTTCATCTATGCCATCGCCACGCTGGGGCTGAACCTGATCACCGGCTACACCGGACAGCTTAACCTGGCGCATGGCGGCTTCATGGCCATCGGCGCCTACACGCTGGGCATCCTGACGGTAGACCACCAGGTGCCATTCTGGGCGGCGTTCGTGCTGGCCGGGGTGATCTGCATGGTGCTGGGCTATGTGGTCGGCGTGGTGTCGCTGCGCCTGAAGGGCCATTACTTCTCGATCTTCACCATGTGCGTGGGCTACATCATCTACCTGCTGATCGAGAAGTGGGAAAGCCTGACGCACGGCACGGTGGGGCTGATCGGCATCCCGGTGCCGGCGGCGATCGGGCCGCTCAGCTTTGACAGCGTGCAGGCGCAGTATTACCTGGTGCTGGCCTTCCTGGCCGTCGGCGTCTTCCTGATGCACCGCATCGTCACCTCGCTGCTGGGCCGCAGCTTCATGGCGGTGCGCAACAGCGACGCGCTGGCCGAGGCGCTGGGCCTCAACCTGATGCGCACCAAGGTGCTGTCGTTCGTGCTGTCGGTGGGCTACGCCGGTTTTGCCGGGGCGCTGTACGCGGGGCAGGTGCGCTTCCTGGGCCCGGATATCGCCCGCACCGACCTGACGTTCGACATGGTGATGTCGATGCTGGTGGGCGGCATCGGCACCATCTTCGGGCCGCTGCTGGGCGCGGTGCTGGTGCCGTGGATCACGCAGTCGCTGCAGTTCATGCAGGACTACCGCATGCTGGTGTTCGGCCCGGTGCTGATCCTGCTGATCATCTTCGTGCCCGACGGCATCGTCGGCTCGTACCTGAAGAAGCAGGCGCGCAAGGCCGCCGCCGCACGCCGCGGCAAGCAAGCCCAGCCCGCTGCCGCCGGCAGCAGCAACACCGCTGCTGTCCCGACCACCCGCGCCGGAGCCGACCATGCTTGAGATCCGCCACCTGACCAAGAAATTCGGCGGCCTGACCGCGGTGCACGATGTCTCGGTCACCTTCGAACAAGGCCACATCAACGCCATCATCGGCCCCAACGGCGCCGGCAAGACCACCTTCTTCAACCTGGTGGCGGGCACCCATGCGCCCAGCTCCGGCCAGATCCTGTTCAAGGGACAGGACGTGGCCGGCCTGCGGGCCGACCAGATCGCGCGCCTCGGCGTGGCCCGCACGTTCCAGGCCACGGCGCTGTTCGACCGCGCCACGGTGCTCGACAACCTGATCGTCGGCCATCGCCTGCGCACGCGCTCCGGCCTGGGCGACGTGCTGTTCAATACCCGGCGCCTGCGCGAGGAAGAACGGCTGTGCCGCGACAAGGCCGAGGCCGCGCTGGACTTCGTCGGCCTGTCGCACCTGGCGCACGAGGTCGCCGCCGACATCACGCAGGAGGCGCGCAAGCGCGTCGCCTTTGCGCTGGCGCTGGCGACCGACCCGGAACTGCTGCTGCTCGACGAGCCCGCCGGCGGCGTCAACCCCGAAGAAACCGTGGGCCTGGCCGAGCTGATCCGCAAGATGGTGCGCCATGGCAAGACCGTCTGCCTGATCGAACACAAGATGGACATGATCATGCGGCTGGCCGACAAGATCATGGTGCTGAACTACGGCGAGAAGATTGCCGAAGGCACGCCCGCGCAGATCCAGCAGGATCCGCATGTCATCGAGGCCTACCTGGGAGCCGACCATGTTGCAGCTTGAACGCGTCTCGCTGTCGTACGGCAGCTTCCGCGCCCTCGACAACATCACGCTGCACGCCGGTGCCGGCGAGCTGGTGGTGCTGCTTGGCGCCAACGGCGCCGGCAAGAGCTCGATCTTCCTGGCGATGAGCGCAATCCACCGCATCAGCGGCGGCAGCATGCGCTTCGACGGGCGCGAGCTGTCGGGCATGAAGCCGTCGCAGATCGTACAGGCCGGGCTGGTGCATTGCCCGGAGGGCCGCAAGCTGTTCCCGGCGATGAGTGTGGAGAAGAACCTGGTGCTCGGCGCCTATGTGCACCGGCGCGACGGCGCCGGTATCCGCAAGACGCTGGAAGAGGTCTATGAACTGTTCCCGATCCTGCGGCAGAAGAAGGACGACCCGGCCGGCTCGCTGTCCGGCGGGCAACAGCAAATGGTGGCGCTGGGGCGCGCGCTGATGAGCCGCCCGCGCGCGCTGCTGCTCGACGAGCCGTCGCTGGGCCTGGCGCCGCTGGTGGTCAAGCAGATGTTCGAGATCATCCAGCGCATCAACCGCGCGGGCACCACGGTGCTGCTGGCGGAGCAGAACGCCTACGCGGCGCTGGAAATTGCGCATCGCGCCTATGTGATCGAGAGCGGGAAGATCGTGATGGAAGGCGATCGGGATACGTTGTTGAAGGATGAGGGGATTCGCAAGGCGTATATCGGGGGGTAGCACCGGAATCACCGACTGCGTGCTCCCTCTCCCGCTTGCGGGAGAGGGGAGCAAACCGAGCGGTAGTCAACGGATAGCAGACATAACAAGCGCAGTACTTTCAGGAGACAAGACAATGCAACACAACATCATGCGCCGTATCTTCCCGCTGGCCGCCACCGCCGTGGCCGCGATGCTGGCCTCGGGCGCCGCGCTGGCGCAGGAAGTGGTCAAGATCGGCTATACCGGCCCGCTCTCCGGCGGCGCCGCGCTGTATGGCAAGAACGTGCTGTCCGGCGTGCAAATGGCGGTGGACGAGATCAATGCCGCGGGCCTGGAGGTCAAGGGCAAGAAGGTCAAGCTGGAGGTGGTGGCGCTGGACGATAAGTACTCGCCCGCCGAGGCCGCCATCAACGGGCGCCGCCTGGTGCAGCAGCACAAGACCCCGGCGGTGTTCGTGCCGCATTCGGGCGGCATCTTCGCGCTGCAGGCCTTCAACGAGCAGGAGAAATTCCTGGTGATGGCCTACTCCAGCGTGCCGCGCATCACCGACGCCGGCAACAAGCTGACCATCCGCATCCCGCCGGCCTATACCGGCTATATCGAGCCGTTTATCAAGGCGCAGATGAAGCGCTATGGCAAGAACGTGGCGCTGGCTCCGGCCGACCACGACTATGCCAAGGCCTGGGTGCAGGCCTTCCTGCCGGCATGGGAAGCCGCGGGCGGCAAGGTGGTGGCGAACAACCCGATGTCGTACACCAAGGCAACCGATTTCTACAGCGGCGTGTCGCGCGCGATCAGCGGGAAGCCGGACGTGATGTTCGTCGGCGGCCCGTCGGAGCCGACCGCGCTGGTGGTCAAGCAGGCGCGCGAACTCGGCTTCAAGGGCGGCTTTATCGTGATGGACCAGGCCAAGATGGACGAGATGGCGAAGGTTACCAACGGCCTGGGCATGCTGGAAGGCTCGATCGGCGTGCTGCCCCTGGTCAACGACAACCGCCCGGCGGCGCAGGCGTTCAATGCCAAGTACAAGAAGCTGCATGACGGGCGCGACGCCACCACCGAGATGTCGCTGAACTACACCATGGTGTATGCGCTGGCCGGGGCGATGAAGCTGGCTGGCACCACCAGCGACGCCGCGGCCATCCGCGCGAAGATGCCCGATGCCGTCAAGGGCCTGGCCAAGGAAGTCAACCCCAACGAGGTCGACGGCATCGACGCCAAGGGTGGCTCGATGGCCGACACCGTGGTCGGCTGGGTGCAGAACGGCAAGATCTCGCAGGTGCGCCTGTCGGAACTGGCCAAGTAAGGCGACGCCGCGGCGCTGCCGTTACCGGCGCCGCACCAGCACCAACCCCCGCAGGCCGGCAGGCTTGCCGGGGTTTTTCGTTGCGGCGGCCGGCATGGGCCGGCGTCAGCTAGCGGCGATCGCCGTCACGGCCCTGGCGCGCCTCCATCTGGCCGCGCTCATGCTGCGCGCGTTGTTGCTGCTGTTGTTGCTGCTGTTGTTGCTGCTGTTGTTGCTGCTGCTGTTGTTGTTGCTGTTGTTGCTGCTGCTGTTGCTGCTGGCGCTGCTGCTGTTCCGCCTGCCGCTGCATCGCCTGCTGGCGTTGCTGTTCCTGCATGGCGCGCTGCTGTTCGTGCATCGCGCGCTGTTGCTCCTGCATCTGGCGCTGCTGCTCCGCCTGCCGTTGCATTGCCTGCTGGCGCTGCTGTTCCTGCATGGCGCGCTGCTGTTCGTGCATCGCGCGCTGTTGCTCCTGCATCTGCCGCTGCTGCTGTTCCGCTTGCCGCTGCATCGCCTGCTGGCGTTGCTGCTCCTGCATCTGCCGCTGCTGCTGTTCGGCCTGGTGCTGCATCGCCTGCTGGCGCTGCTGTTCCTGCGCCTGGCGCTGCTGGCCTTCCTGCATCTGCCGCTGCTGTTCAAGACGCTGGCGCTGCATCTCTTGCCCCTGGCGCTCGGCGGTCTCGCGCTGCGCGTCGGGCTGGCGCTGCCGCGACTCTTCCATCTGCCGCTGCTGCTGGGCCTGCTGCATCTGCCGCTGCTGTTCGAAGCGCTGGCGCTGCATCTCTTGCGATTGCCGCGCCGGATCGGGGCGCTCCTGCCCGTCAGCCCACTGGCGCGGCGGCATGCGCTGCTGGCGCTGCTCGTCCAGTTGCCGTTGCTGCTCGCGCAGGGCCCGCTGCTGTTCCATCTGCTGGCGCTGCGGTTCGCGCTGCATGGCCGGTTGCTGCTGCCGGGCGTCGCCGGGCACGCCCGATGGTCCGGCAAAGCCGCGTGCCTCGTCGGGCCGGGTGCTCTGGCCGCGGCCATTGCCACGCCACGGCTCGCCGCGGACATTGGCATCGTTGCGCTCGGCACGGCCGTCCGTACCGGCATCGGGGCGCCCGCCGCGCGGCTGAGACTGGGGGTGGTCACGCGACGCGATGGCCGCCTGGCTCATGCGCACGTCGGGCACCGGCCGTGCGTCGCGGCCGGGCCGCCGTTCATTGCCGCCGCGCCAGGCCGGGCCAGCGCCGGGCACGACCCCGCCCTCCCGCGCAAAGCGCCGGGCCAGGTCATCCGTGGCCGGGCGGCCCGGTGCGCGCGCCGCAATGGCCTGGCGTTCAAAGCCATGGCGCGCCTGCGGCGGCAGCGGCCGCATCGGCGCCGCGCCCAGCAGGCTGCCCTTGACCGGTGCCACCGGCGGCGCGCCGTGCGCCTCGCCCGCCGGCAGGTTGCGCCATTCCGGCCGGTGCAGGCCGCGCGCCGGCCGGCCTTCGACAAAATTGCGCGCGGGCATGCCGGTAATGGCGCCGGGCACGTTGCGGTTGGCATACGGGGGCGGCCGGCGGTCGCCCATCACGAAGTTGTTGACGGTGACCCGATTGATGCGGGCGACGTAGGTCGGGCTGGCCCGATAGACCGGCCGGTAGGCGTCGCGCGGCCCCAGCGGATACCAGGCCACGCCCGGTCCGCTGCCGACCCGCACGTTCCAGCCGGAGCCGCCGGCGCCGACAAAGGCCACCAGCGCCGGGGCGTAGCAGGGGCGCACCCGTGGCCCGGGGACCCAGCCCCAGCGCGAGCCCACATAGGCCCAGCGGCCATAATGCGATGGCGCGAAGCCCCACGGCGCGTCATCGATCCAGGTCCAGCCCCACGGCGCAATCCAGGCCCAGTGGCCGGCGCTGTACGGCGCCCAGCCCGCGCTGACCACGCGCGGGAACCACACCGCGCCGTAGCCCGGGTCTTCCTGCCAGTCGCCATAGCCGTCCAGCGCGGCGTAGCCCGGCATCTCGCGCGGCACGTAGCGCGCCGACGGCGACGCGTCTTCACGCGCGTCGCGCGCCGCGGTCCAGCGGTCGAACGCATCTTCCGGCGCCGCGCCGCCGCCCGCATCGGCCAGGTCGGTGCCGGCAAAGCGCATGCGGTCGCCGCGCTGCAGCTCGACCGTGCGGCTGTCGCCGTAGACCACCGCGCTGCCATGGCGCAAGGTCACGGTGGTGGTGCTGCCGTCGGGCGCCACGTCCAGGCGGTAGTCGCCGGGCTCGCGTGGCACGAAGGCCAGGTTCGGGGTATCGACCTCGACCGTCTGGCCCGGCGGCAACGCCCGCACGCGTACCTGCAGCGTGCCCTGCGTCAGCTTGACCTGCGTGGCGCTGTCGTCCAGGTTCAGGATGGTGGCGGCCGTGGCACCACCCATGCGCAGCGCCACCGTGCCGGCGTGCAGCTCGGCGCGTCCGCCCGGCTCGAGCCAGAGCCGGTCGCCAGTGGTCACCGGCCGGTTCAGCCCGGCGGCGGCCCAGTCGTCCGAGCCGGCCGGCGCAAAACTGAGGCTGCCGTCGACCGCGGTCAGCGTAGCGATGCGCGAGGAAGGATCGGCCTGCTGCAGCGCGGCGTCGGCAACCGGCGCATCGAGATAGGGTTCGCCCGGCGCGGCGGGCACCTGCGCCAGTGCAGCAAACGCCACTGCGAGGCTGGCTGCAGCCGCCAGCGCGGTCAGCGCCAGCCTGCCGCCAGAGCGGGCACGGGCCTGGCCGGCGAATTGAAAGGGATCGGACATGGAAGGGCAGGAGCAGGACAACCACGGGGGTCGGCGGGCAGGCCGGCCCACGCCGGCGGCAACCCTAGTGTCACCATACATGGCGCGGGATGCCGCGGCGCGTTCGGCGCGGCACAGTTTGTAAGCTCGTATTTCGCCAGGGGCCCGGGCCGGCTGGCCCGGCCGGTGTGCACGGCAGGCTGCGGGCGGGCCGGCGGCCGGCGCCGCCGTGGCGGGGCCTGGCCCGCGGTCAAAGGTGGAAACAACTTCGGCATCCGGGCGGGGCGGCCGCGACCGGAAGCCGCTCAGCGGCCGGCTTGCTGGCGCAGCATCTCGGTCAGGCGCTCGGCGGGCATCGGGCGTCCGTACAGGTAGCCTTGCGCCTCATGGCAGCCGTTGGCCAGCAGGAAATCGCGCTGCTCGGCGGTTTCCACGCCTTCGGCCACCACGCCGATGTGCAGGCTGGCGCCCACGTTGATCACCGAGCGCACGATGGCCGCGTCGACCGGGTCCTGGGTCACGTTGCGGATAAAGGACTGGTCGATCTTGAGCCGGTCCACCGGAAACGACTTCAGGAAGCTGAGCGAGGCATAGCCCGTGCCGAAGTCATCGCAGGTGAGCGTAATGCCGTCGCGGCGCAGCGCCTGCAGCTGGTCCGAGACCTCGTCGCCCTGCTGCAGCGCGATGGTCTCGGTGATCTCGATCTCGAGACAGTCGGGCGCCAGTTCCAGCGCCCGCAGCACGTGGCGCACCTCGGTCAGCAGGCGGCTTTCGGAGAGCTGGGCCGCGAACAGGTTGATGGCCACGCGCGGCGGCCGCGGAAACGCCAGCGCCCAGGCACGCGCCTGGGCACAGGCGGTCTGCAGCAGCCACATGCCGACATCGCTGGCGATACTGCTGCCGGCCAGCGCGTCGATAAAGGCGGCGGGCGACAGCAGCCCGCGGGTCGGATGGCGCCAGCGCATCAGCGCCTCGGCGCCATGGACACGGCCGTCGCGCAGGTCGACCTGAGGCTGGTACAGCAGTTCGAACTGGCGCTGGGCATAGGCTTCGTGCAGGGCCTGGACCAGCGACAGCCGGGTGGTCACGTCCGAGCGCATCTGCGGCTTGAAGAAGCGGATGGTGCGGCCGCCATCGTGCTTGGCCCGCGCCAGCGCCAGGCTGGCCGCCGCCAGCATGTCCGAGCCCTGTTCGCCGGCCGCGGGCGCCACGCAGGCGCCGATGCTGGCCAGCACGTGATGGCGGCGCCCGGCATGCTCGTGCGGGGAGGACAGCATCGACAGGATCGCGGCGCTGACGTGGCGCACCAGGGTGGGATCGGCAATAGAGGGCAGCAGCACGCCGAATTCGTCGCTGCCGATGCGGCCGATGACGGCGTCGCGGGGCGAGGCATCGCGCAGGCGCCGGGCCACGCGCTGCAGGATGATGTCGCCTTCGGCATGGCCGTGCATGTCGTTGAAGGCGCGGAAGTCATCAATGCCGATCAGCAGCAATGCGCAGCGCGGCACGGCCTCGCTATGCAGGCGTGCTTCCAGCCGTTCCAGAAAGCCCTGGCGATTGTCAACGCCGGTCAGCGGATCGAGATCCGAGCCTGGCGAGGCGCCAGCCGACTTCGCCCCCGACTTGGCCACCATCCCTGCCCCATCTGTAATTGTCGACATTGTTACCCGCTAGCAATTTAGCAAGTGTGACGAAAACTTGGAAAAAATCAAGCAGTTCCCATACTCGCCAAAACCCCTAGGCGCCGGCGCAACGCCGGGCCTGCCTGGATCCGCGTGCGCGTTGAATCGGGCGGCCGCATACAGTACCCTACCGCGCATCGGCGCCCCGCCCCTGCAGTCCCGGCCCGCCAACACGGCCCGCCTTGCCGGCATCGGCCGCGCCCGAACAAGAACATCACCGGGATAACACCGTGAATGAATGGACCATCCGCACGCGCATCCTGGCAAGCTTTTCGCTGATCCTGCTTGTCATGGCGCTGATGGGCGTAGTCGCCTACACCCGCCTGAGCGCGATTGAACGAGGCACCACGCTGATGCTGCAGGACGCGCTGCCCGGGCTGAACTACAGCACCGGCATCCGCGGTGTCTGGGGCGAGCGCTACGTGCTGGCATGGCAGACCATCAACGCCACCGACGAAGCGGAGCGGCGCAGCTTCCAGCAGCAAGGCCAGGAGGCTGCCAGCCGCCTGGACAAGCTCGAGCAGCAATACGAGGGCACCATCACGCGCGACGAAGACCGGGCCGCCTTCAAGGCCTATCGCGACGTGCGCGCGCGTTACGAACAGGCGGCCCAGGTCCTGTCACGCCAGGGCGACTGGAGCACCGCCGCCGCCTCGGCAGCGCTGCGCGGCGAGGCGCATGACCGCTGGATCGAGGCACGCAAGGCGACCCAGCACCTGGTGGACGACAACAGCGCGGTCAACTCCCGCGCCGCGCAGGGCATCGACGATGCCGTCAATGCCGCCAAGCTTGGCATCGAAGCGGCGCTGATCGTGGCGCTGGTGGTGGCGCTGGTATGCGGCTACCTGCTGCTGCGCGCGATCACGGTGCCGATGCAGTCGATCGTCGGCCTGCTGGCCGGCATCCGCGGCGGCGACCTGCGCCTGCGCATGGCGCTGCGCCGCAAGGACGAGTTCCAGGAAGTGGAAGAAGGCTTCAACCAGATGACCGGCGAGCTGACTTCGCTGGTGGGCCAGGCCCAGCGCACCGCGATCCAGGTCACCACCTCGGTCAACGAGATCGCCGCCACGGCGCGCCAGCAGCAGGCCACCGCCACCGAAACCGCCGCCACCACCACGCAGATCGGCGCAACATCGCGCGAGATCTCGGCCACCGCGCGCGACCTGGTGCGCACCATCCACGAAGTCTCCAGCGCCGCCGAGCAGGCCGCGGCGCTGGCCGGCACCGGGCAGGGCGGCCTGTCGCGCATGGAAGGCACCATGCAGCATGTGATGGATGCCGCCGGTTCGGTCAACGCCAAGCTGGCCACACTCAACGAAAAGGCCGGCAATATCAACCAGGTGGTGACCACCATCGCCAAGGTCGCCGACCAGACCAACCTGCTGTCGCTGAACGCCGCGATCGAAGCCGAGAAGGCCGGCGAGTACGGCCGCGGCTTCGCCGTGGTGGCCACCGAGATCCGCCGCCTGGCCGACCAGACCGCGGTAGCCACCTATGACATCGAGCAGATGGTGCGCGAGATCCAGTCGGCGGTGTCGGCCGGCGTGATGGGCATGGACAAGTTCTCCGAGGAAGTGCGCCGTGGCATGTCCGAGGTGACGCAGGTGGGCGACCAGCTGTCGCAGATCATCGCCCAGGTGCAATCGCTCGCGCCGCGCGTGCTGATGGTCAATGAAGGCATGCAGGCCCAGGCCGGCGGCGCCGAGCAGATCAACCAGGCGCTGATGCAGCTGTCCGAGGCCGCGCAGCAGACCGTCGAATCGCTGCGCCAGTCGAGCCAGGCGATCGACGAACTGACGCTGGTCGCCAACGACCTGCGCAGCGGCGTGTCGCGCTTCAAGGTCTAGGCTGCCGGTTCCCGCACCGGGCCGTCGCGCGCCGCCGCCATGAAACTCTTCCTGCTGTTCCGCCTGGGTGCCGACCACTACGCGCTCGATGCCGCCGAGATTGCGGAAGTGCTGCCGCTGACGCGGCTGAAGCAGATTCCCGGCGCGCCGGCCTGGGTGGCGGGACTGATGGAGCGGCGCGGCCAGCCGGTGCCGGTGCTCGACCTGCCCGCGCTGGCCACCGGCGTGCCCGCCGCGTTGCGCACCAGCACGCGCACGGTGCTGGTCCATTACCGCCGCGCTGAAGGCGAACCCGTGCGGCTGCTCGGCCTGCGCCTGGAAGCGGCCACGCAGACGCTGCGCTGCCCGGCGGAATCGTTTCTCGACGCCGGCGTGTCCGGCGCCAGCCCGCGCTATCTCGGCCCGGTGCGGCAGGACGCGCGCGGGCTGGTGCAATGGGTCAGGGTCGGCGCCCTGCTGCCGGACGAGGTCCATGCCATGCTGTTCGCCGATGCCGCCAGGGAGGCCGTCTCGTGAGCACCGCCGCGCATATCGAAGCCTTGCTCAAGGCCCGCATCGGCCTGGACGCCGGCGCCATCGGCAGCGGCGCGGTGGCGCGCGCCGTGCGCGAACGCCAGCAGGCGCGGCACGCGCCCGATACCGAGGCGTACTGGCAACTGCTGCAAGGCACGGCCGACGAATTCCAGGCGCTGATCGAGGCCGTGGTGGTGCCCGAGACCTGGTTCTTCCGGCACCGCGAAGCCTTGCTGGCGCTGGGCCGCTTTGCCGCCGAACGCGCCTTTGCCGACGGCAGGCGCACGCTGCGGCTGCTGAGCCTGCCCTGCTCCACTGGCGAAGAGCCGTATTCGATCGCCATGGCACTGCTCGATGCCGGCGTGCCGCCGGGGCGCTTCTATATCGACGCGGTGGACATCAGCGCGCGTGCGCTGGCCCGTGCGCGCCAGGGGCAATACAGCGCCAATGCCTTCCGCAGCGCGCCGCTGGACTTCCGCGACCGCTATTTCACCGCCACGCCCACCGGCTACGCGCTGGACGCGCGGGTGCGCGCGCAGGTGCGGCTGCTGCAGGGCAACCTGATCGAGCCCGGCCTGCTCGCCGGCGAAGCGCCTTATGACTTTGTATTCTGCCGCAACCTGCTGATCTACTTCGACGCCGCCGGGCAGCGACAGGCGGTGCAGACCCTGGTGCGCCTGACCATGCCCGACGGCCTGCTCTTCGTCGGGCCGGCGGAGGCCAGCGTGCTGAGCGCGCAGGGGCTGGAGCCGGTCGGCATCCCGCTGACCTTTGCCTTTCGCAAGCCCACCGCCGCGGCGCCGCGTGCGCGCCCCTCCTCCCACCCGCCGGTCCACGCCACCCAGCCACCCCGCATGGCCGCGCCGCCGCGCCTGCCGCGGCCGCCCGCGTCCATGCGTCCGCCGGCGCCGCGGCCCTCCGCGCCGGCCGCACCATCAGCTTCGGATGCGCGCGCATCGGAGCTGGCCGCGATCGCGGCGATGGCCGACCGCGGCGAACTGGACGCCGCCACGGCCGCGTGCCTGGCGCTGCTTGACCGTCCCGCGCCGGATACCGGTGGTGCCGCCATCGCCGATGCCTATGGCATGCTCGGCGTGCTGCACGACGCCGCCGGCCGCGTCGCCCAGGCGCACGCGGCCTACCGCAAGGCGCTCTACCTGGACCCATCGCACCAGGAAAGCCTGTATCACCTGGCCGCGTTGCTCGACACCGAAGGCGACCACGATGGCGCCACGCGCTTGCGCCAGCGCGCGCAGCGCCACAACCGCAAGCACCATGGCTGAGACCCGCGCCCATTCCCTTGCCGCCGTGGTGCGCGCCGACGGCGTGGATGACTGCTGGCGGCGCATCGGCGTGCGCGGCGACGGCAGTTGCCCGGCGCTGGCCGAGCACGCCCACTGCCGCAACTGCCCAACCTACGCGCAGGCCGCTGCCCGGCTCCTGGACGCCCGGGAGCTGGAGCAGGATCTGCAGGACTGGCCCGATGCCGGCGGCAGCGATGGCAATGACGGCCACGCCGGCGACGACCGCAACGACGGCGGCACCGCGCTGGCTTGCCTGGTGTTCCGCATCGGCGATGAATGGCTGGCGCTGCCGACCGCCGCGCTGGGCGAAGTCACCGCGCCGGGCCCGGTCCATTCGCTGCCGCACCGGCGCGATGCCGCCGTACTGGGGCTGGCCGCGGTGCGCGGCAACCTGCTGGCCTGCCTGTCGCTGGCGCACGTGTTCGACACCGGCGCAGCCCGCGCCGAGCTCAACGCTGCCGGCAGCCGCTTCCTGATCCTTGGACAAGGGCGCGCCGCGATCGCCCTGCCGGTGGCCGAGATCGCCGGCATCGTGCGGGTGCGGCGCGCCGCGCTGCTGCCGCTGCCCGCCACGCTGGCGCGCGGCTCGGCCCGCTATACCCAGGCGCTCTTTCTCGACCAGGGCCGCAGCGTCGGCCTGCTCGACGCCGCGCAAGTCCGCCAGGCGCTGGCACGGAGCCTGGCATGAACCCGGAACAATTGCGCGACGCCTCGCTGCTGGAACTGTTTGCGCTCGAGGCGGACGCCCAGGCCGAGATCCTCAACGCCGGCCTGCTGGCGCTGGAGCGCAACCCGGGCGCACCCGAGCAGCTCGAGGCGTGCATGCGCGCGGCGCACTCGCTCAAGGGCGCGGCCCGCATCGTCGGGCTCGACGGCGGCGTGCGGCTGGCGCATGCCATGGAAGACTGCCTGGTCGCCGCCCAGGGCGGCATGCCGCTGGCTGCCGCGCATATCGATGCGCTGCTGCAGGGCACCGACCTGCTGCTGCGCATCGGCCATCCGCCCGGAGGCGACCCGGACTGGTCCGAGCAGGCTGGCCGCGCCGAGATCGACGCGGTGGTGCAGCGGCTGGGTTCGCTCGACGGCGGCGGCGCGCCGGCGCAGCCCGCCGCTGCCGACGCGCCCGCCCCCGCAGCGGCCCCGGTCCGCACCCCCGCCCCTGCGCCGACGCTCGAGCCCGACACCGCGCCGCCGGCACCGATGGCCGCGCACAGCGCAGACGGCCACGAGCGCATGCTGCGCATCAATGCGGATGCGCTGGACCAGATGCTGGCACTGTCGGGCGAGGCCATGGTCGAATCGCACTGGCTGCGGCCCTTCGGCAAAGCGCTGCAAAAGGCGCGGCGCCAGCAGGCGCGCGCGCTGTCCGCGGCCGACACGCTGCAGCAGGCCCTGCGCGAGACACAGGATGGCGGCGGCGCGCATGCGTCAGCGGCGGCGCAGGCGGCCCTGGCCGAACTGCGCCAGCTGCTCGACGATGGCCACCAGCAACTGGCGGCGCGGCTCGACGAGTTCGAGCAGTACGATCATCGCGCCACGCGGCTGGCGCGCCGGCTCTATGACAGCGCGCTGGCCTCGCGCATGCGCCCGCTCTCCGACGGCCTGGCCGGCTACGCGCGCATGGTGCGCGACCTGGGCCGCTCGCTGGGCAAGCCAGTGCACCTGGAGCTGTCCGGCGCCGGCACGCAGGTGGACCGCGACATCCTCGAGGCGCTGGACGCACCCCTGGCGCACCTGCTGCGCAATGCCGTGGACCATGGCATCGAGGCGCCGGCGGTGCGCCAGGCCCAGGGCAAGCCGGCGCAGGGCCGCGTGATGCTGCACGCGCGCCACAACGCGGGCCGGCTGCAGATCGAGATTTCCGACGACGGCGCCGGGGTCGACCTGGAAGCGCTGCGGCGCGCCATCGTGCGGCGGCGGCTCGCCTCCGAAGACACGGCGGCGCGACTGTCGCAGGCGGAACTGCTCGACTTCCTGCTGCTGCCCGGCTTCAGCATGCGCGACACCGTCTCAGAAGTCTCCGGTCGTGGCGTCGGCCTGGACGCGGTGCAGGAGATGGTGCGACGAGTGCGCGGCACCCTGCGCCTGACGCAGCAGCCGGGCCAGGGCCTGCACTTCAGCCTCGAGCTGCCGCTGACGCTGTCGGTGGTGCGCACGCTGCTGGTGGACGTGGCCGGCGAAGCCTATGCCTTCCCGCTCGGCCGCGTGCTGCGCGCGACCTCGGTGGCACGCAGCGAAATCGAGCAGACCGAAGGCCACCAGCATTTCCGCCACGAGGGCCGCGCCATCGGATTGGTCAGCGCGGCGCAGGTGCTGCAGCGGGCCGGCGCCGATGCCGTGCCGGCGCGCGCGCAGGTCCCGGTGGTGATCATCGGCGAGGGCGAGCGGACTTATGCGATTGCGGTCGACCGCATGCTGGGCGAACGCCTGCTAGTGGTGCAGCCGCTGCCCGCGGCACTGGGCAAGGTCCGCGACATTGCCGCCGGCAGCCTGACCGACGACGGCACGCCGGTGCTGATCTTCGATGTCGAGGACATGATTCGCTCGGTCGAGAAGCTGGTTTCCGAAGGCCGCATCGAAGGCGTGCGCCAGGCCGAAGCGGCCAGCCTGCAGGAACGCGCGCGGCGCGTGCTGGTGGTGGATGACTCGCTCACCGTGCGCGAGCTGCAGCGCAAGCTGCTGGCCGGTCGCGGCTATGACGTGACGGTGGCGGTCGACGGCATGGACGGCTGGAACGTGCTGCGCGCCGAGCCTTTCGACCTGGTCATCACCGACATCGACATGCCGCGCATGGACGGCATCGAGCTGGTGCGCCGGATCCGCCAGGACGCCGCGCTGCGCCAGCTGCCGGTGATGGTGGTGTCGTACAAGGACCGCGAACAGGACCGCCAGCGCGGCCTGGAGGCCGGCGCGGACTATTATCTGGCCAAGGGCAGTTTCCACGACGCCGCGTTGCTCGACGCGGTCCAGGACCTGATCGGCGAGGCACGTCCATGAAAATCGGCATCGTCAATGATTCAGCGCTCGCGGTCGCCGCGCTGCGCCGCGCGCTGGCGCTGGATCGGGCGTTCGAGATCGCATGGATTGCCGGCGACGGCGCCCAGGCGGTGCAGATGGCCGCGCGCCAGACCCCCGACCTGATCCTGATGGACCTGCTGATGCCGGTCATGGACGGGGTCGAGGCCACGCGCCGGATCATGGCCGCCACGCCTTGCGCCATCGTGGTGGTGACCATGGACCTGGGCCGCAATGCCTCGCAGGTGTTCGACGCCATGGGCCATGGCGCCATCGATGCGGTCGACACCCCGACCCTGGCCGAAGCCGACGCGCAGCTTGCCGCCGGCCCGCTGCTGCGCAAGCTGCGCAATATCGCGCGCCTGCTGGCGGGGCGGGTGGCGCCGCAGCACGCGCTGGCGGTGGCGCCGCGCGCCGGCAGCGCGCCGCGGCTGGTGGCGATCGGCGCCTCGGCCGGCGGCCCGGCCGCGCTGGCCATGCTGCTGGGCGCGCTGCCGGCGGACTTCAGCGCCGCGGTGGTCACCGTGCAGCATGTCGACGAGGCCTTTGCCGCCGGCATGGCCGACTGGCTCGACGGACAGTGCGCGCTGCCGGTGCGCATTGCGCGCGCCGGCGAGGCGCCGCAGGCCGGCACGGTGCTGCTGGCCGGCACCAACGACCATCTGCGCCTGTCCGGCCCGAGCCGGCTGGCCTACACCGAACAACCCTGCGACTACCTTTATCGCCCCTCCATCGATGTGTTCTTCGAAAGCGTGGTGGAACACTGGCGCGGCGACGTGATCGGCGTGCTGCTCACCGGCATGGGCCGCGACGGCGCGCTCGGCCTGAAGGCGATGCGCGACCGCGGCTTCCTGACCATCGCCCAGGACCGCGCCACCAGCGCCGTGTACGGCATGCCCAAGGCCGCCGCCGCGCTCGGCGCCGCCGCCGAGATCCTGCCGCTGACGCGCATCGCGCCGCGGCTGGTGCAGGCATGCGGCCCCGCGGCACTGCCGTGGCCCGCGCCGACCACCTGAATGCACGCAACGGGCCCCGGCCGCGCCGGGACCGCGAGAACCGGAATTGAATATGCAACCCGAATCCTCTAACCCATCCGCCGAGCCCGCAGCGGCGCCCGCCGCCGACAAGCAGGAATACCTGGCCATGGTGCTGCTGGTGGACGACCAGGCCATGGTCGGCGAAGCGGTGCGCCGCGCGCTGGCCACTGAGCCGGATATCGACTTCCATTACTGCGCGCAGCCGGACGAAGCGGTGGCCGTGGCGCAGCGCACCAAGCCCACCGTGATCCTGCAAGACCTGGTGATGCCGGGCGTGGACGGCCTGACGCTGGTGCAGCGCTATCGCGACAACCCCGCCACGCGCGATATCCCGATCATCGTGCTGTCGACCAAGGAGGAAGCCGCGACCAAGGGCGCGGCGTTTGCCGCCGGCGCCAACGACTACCTGGTCAAGCTGCCGGACAGCATCGAGCTGATTGCGCGCATCCGCTATCACTCGCGCTCCTACGTGAACCAGCTGCAGCGCGACGAAGCCTATCGCGCGCTGCGGCAAAGCCAGCAGCAACTACTGGAAACCAACCTGGAACTGCAGCGCCTGACCAACTCGGACGGCCTGACCGGCTTGTCCAACCGGCGTTATTTCGATGAATACCTCGGCGCGGAATGGCGCCGCGCACTGCGCGAGCAGACCCAGCTGGCGCTGCTGATGATCGATGTCGACGCGTTCAAGGCCTACAACGACACCTACGGCCACGTCGCCGGCGACGAGGTGCTGCGCCGCGTGGCCGCGGTGATCCGCGACAGTTGCGTGCGCGCCGCTGACCTGCCCGCACGCTTCGGCGGTGAAGAGTTCGCCATGGTGCTGCCGGCCACCTCGCCCGGCGGCGTGCGGCTGCTGGCCGAAAAGGTGCGGCGCGCGGTGCAGGGCCTGGCCATTGCCCACAGCGGCTCGCCTACCCTGGACTGCGTGACCGTCAGCATCGGCGGTGCGGTGCTGGTGCCCCAGCCCGGCGCGCAGCCCAGCCAGCTGGTCGAAGCGGCCGATGCGGGCCTCTACCAGGCCAAGCGCAATGGCCGCAACCTGGTCATGATGTCGCCGGGCTGAGCCGCGTCCGCACGCCGGCGCGGCTGCCCGCAACCATCGCACGACCATGGCGGCAACAAGCAGTTACACATCTGCGCAGGCGGCATGGCGGCCTGCGGCCGCGGCCCGTCGCGCCGCCGCGCTTGTGCTGCCAAGGCGCGCCGCCTGGCGCCGCGCGCATGCATCACTTCCTGTCGGAATCGTCCGACACTGAATTCGGAGCGTCGCGCCTGTCTGGCCTACCGCTTCAAACCTATCGTTGCATCACGGCAAGCGTGATCCCGCGCCTGCATACCAGATAGCAACTGGCCACGCGGCCGCCGCGATCCGCGCCGGCATGGGCCAGCTCGTCTCTGACTCCAACAGCAAGAGGTGACCCATGCTTCGATCCAAGACCCTTCTCCTCGGCCTCGCGCTCGCCGCGACCGCCGTGCTGACAGCGTGCGGCGGCGGCGATGACGGCATCGATGACCGCATCGGCCTGAGCAAGCCCTCGATCCGCGCGATCCACGCCATTACCGGCGGCCCCAATGTCGACGTGCTACAGAACGGCGCGCGCACCAGCTTCCTGAACAAGCCCTACAAGTTCGTCTCGACCTACTTCAACGTTGAAACCGGTAACCAGCTGATCTCGTTCAACGTGGCGGGCACGCAGACAGAACTGGGCCGCGCCAGCCTGGTCGCCGCCACCGGCCACAAGTACACCGTGGTGGCGCTGCCCGGTGCGACCGCGGCAGAAACGGTGACCATCGATGATCCGTACGGCAAGGGCCTGCTGTCGAACAAGGCCCGCGTGCGCTCGCTGAACGCGTCGTTCAATGCGCAGAACATCGACGTCTACCTCACCCTGCCGGCCGTCGACCTGAACTCCGTGTCGCCGACCTTTGCCGCGGTGGGCTACAAGCAGGCATCGCCGGCATCGGGCCAGGATTCGATCGACCTGGACGGCAACACCACCTATCGCCTGCGCATCACCACGGCCGGCACCAAGACCGTCATCTTTGATTCGGGCGCGCTGACGCTGGCCAACAACGCCGACTGGCTGATCACCACGATCCCGGTGGATGGCATCGGCGGCCTGACGCCGAACAAGATCAAGGTGCTGGTGGCGCGTGGCGACGACGAATCGCAAGCCGGTCTGGAACTGGTGACGCAATAACCGCTGTCGCGGTTGCCTGCGGCAGGCGGGCAACATGCGAGGGGCCGGTCCGGAAGGACCGGCCTCTTTTTGTTTCAAGGCTCGGCGGCAGGCCGCGCCGGCGATTCGCCGGCAGGTTCAAGCTCTGCCTTCAGCACGGCCAGGTGCGAGATATACGCCTCCAGTTCCGCCCGCCCCTGCGCGGTGATGCAATACACGCGGCCGCTGCCTTCGACCAGCTCCGCGGTGATGGCCCGGGCCATCATCAGGCTGCGCAGGATCGGCCGCAGGGTGCGGATGTTCTTGTCGATGCCGCGCTCGCGCAGCCGGTCCACCAGGCTGAGCACGGTTGACGGGCTGGACTGGACCAGCTTGAGCACATAGATGCGTGAGAAAAACCGGTCAAGGGTAGGCGGTTTCATGGGCGCTGTCGGCGCACCCGATGGTGCGGGAATCCTGATCATCATGCGCAGCCCATGACTGCTGCCGCAGTCGGGCACTCTCTGGTGGTATTGCGAGCGAACGCGCGGCGCTCAGCCCGCAAATGAAAACGGGGTGCACGAAGGCACCCCGAATGCTTGCATTGCCTGCGCCGGCCGGTTGCACACCGCCGGCGCCTTTCCGGGGCGCGCGGGCGCTATTCTTCCTGGAACGCTTCCTCGCGCTTGGCCTTGATTGACGGCAGGGCCACCACGGCCACCAGCGCGGCGGCCGCGATCAGCAGGCCGACCGACAGCGGGCGCGTCACGAACACGGTGAAGTCACCGCGCGACAGCAGCAGCGTGCGGCGGAAGTTCTCTTCCATCATCGGCCCGAGCACGAAGCCAAGCAGCAGCGGCGCGGGTTCGCACTTCAGCTTCAGGAACAGATAGCCGATCACGCCAAAGCCGGCGGCCATGAACACGTCGAAGGTCTGGTTGTTGACCGAGTACACGCCGATGCCGCAGAACACCAGGATCGCCGGGTACAGGAAGCGGTACGGCACGGTCAGCAGCTTCACCCAGATGCCGATCATGGGCAGGTTCAGGATGATCAGCATCAGGTTGCCAATCCACATCGAGGCGATCAGGCCCCAGAACAGCGACGGGTTGCTGGTCATCACCTGCGGGCCCGGCTGGATGTTGTGGATGGTCATCGCCCCCACCATCAGCGCCATCACCGCATTGGGCGGAATGCCCAGCGTCAGCAGCGGGATGAACGAGGTCTGCGCCGCGGCGTTGTTGGCCGATTCCGGACCCGCCACGCCTTCGATCGCGCCCTTGCCGAATTCATGCGCGTACTTCGACGTCTTCTTCTCGAGCGAGTACGCCGCGAACGACGCCAGGGCCGCGCCGCCGCCCGGCAGGATCCCCAGCGCCGAACCCAGCGCGGTGCCGCGCAGCACGGCCGGGATCATGCGCTTGAAGTCTTCCCGGGTCGGGAACAGGTTGGTGACCTTGTTGGTGAAGGTCTCGCGGGCTTCCTTCTGCTCCAGGTTGGCAATGATCTCGGCAAAGCCGAACATGCCCATCGCCAGCGCCACGAAGTCGATGCCGTCGGTCAGCTCAGGCACGTCGAACGAGAAGCGCGCGGCGCCGGAGTTCACGTCGGTGCCGATCAGGCCCAGCAGCAGGCCCAGCACGATCATCGCGATCGCCTTGGGCAGCGAGCCGGAGGCCAGCACCACCGCGCCGATCAGGCCCAGCACCATCAGCGAGAAATACTCGGCGGGGCCGAACTTGAAGGCAATTTCGGACAGCGGCGTGGCAAATGCGGCCAGGATCAGCGTGGCCACGCAGCCGGCGAAGAACGAGCCCAGGCCCGCGGTGGCCAGCGCCACCCCTGCCCGGCCGCGCCGCGCCATCTGGTAGCCGTCGATGG
This sequence comes from Cupriavidus sp. H39, assembly GCF_050271075.1. Classification (NCBI taxonomy): domain Bacteria; kingdom Pseudomonadati; phylum Pseudomonadota; class Betaproteobacteria; order Burkholderiales; family Burkholderiaceae; genus Cupriavidus; species Cupriavidus sp. H39. The sequence continues at coordinate 1,144,132 of NZ_CP189846.1, read as the reverse complement.
TGGTCACCACCGACGACGATTCGCCCGGCAGGTTCACCAGGATGGCGGTGGTCGAGCCGCCGTACTGCGCACCGTAGTAGATGCCGGCCAGCATGATCAGCGCGGCCACCGGCGGCAGCGTGTAGGTGATCGGCAGCAGCATGGCGATGGTGGCCAGCGGCCCCAGGCCCGGCAGCACGCCGATCAGCGTGCCCAGCACGCAGCCGAGGAAAGCGTAGGCCAGGTTCTGCAGCGACAGGGCCGTGGAAAAGCCCAGCGCAAGGTGATCAAACAATTCCATGTCGGGGTTCCTTAACCGGTGATGAAGGCCGGCCACACCGGCATCTGCAGGTTGATGCCGTACACGAACGCGCCCAGGCTGATCAGCACCAGCACCACCGCGTTGAGCAGCGCCCCCTTCCAGCTGAACTCATGGCTGGCCATCGACGACACCAGCACCAGCACGAACACCGACAGCACCATGCCCAGCGGCTTGAGCAGCAGGCCGAACAGCACCACCGAGCCCAGGATCCACAGCAACGTCTTCAGGTCCCAGCGCGCCAGATGGTCTTGCTCGCCTTTCGGCGACATCGAGGTCAGCAGCACCACCGCGCCCAGCACGGCGAGCACCAGGCCCAGCAGGAATGGGAAATAACCGGGTCCCATCTTGGCGGCTGTTCCCATGGAATAGCCGCGAGCGACCCAGGAAAAGCCCAGACCGACCAGAATGAACATCAGGCCGGAGGCAAAGTCCTTTTGGCTGCGTATGCGCAAAACGATTCTCCTCAAAGTTCACGAAATGCCGTGCCGGGGCGCACTGGCTCAGGCGCGCCACGCATGCAAGATGGCATGCTCTCCCGACGGTTGACCCGAACCTTAGAGACGTGATCTTTCAGGTGCCTTTCAGTTGTCCTGTTTTAGGGGTATTTACCAATGACCCCTTAAAACAAGGCAAATCCAGCCGCGATGCGCGACGGAATACATCACAACATGATGTATTTAAGCGGCAATGAACAGAAGGGAAGGACGACAGGAACGGTCAGACGAACAAGACGGCGCGCGCGCTTGCGTCAAAGCAAGGCGCGGCCGCGAAAACGCGCACCCCTGCCGTGCCGGCAGGCCACGCGTGCGCTGGGAGGGAGTGCCAGCGGTGACACGATGACACATCGATCTTTCGGAAGGCTTTCAATGCGGGACTTGCCATGCCATCAACGCGCGGCTTCGGCCGTTGCGCGTGCGGTGCTGGCCGTGTCGACCACCTCGCCGGCGTCTTCGCAGGGCGTGCCCATGCTGGTATCGGGCGCCTGCCCCACGGCTTCGGCCGGGTGCGGCGCGGTCGGCAGGATCCGGCTGCGGCGCCAGTTGCCGAAGCGGTAGTAGCCGAGCGCCAGGGCCAGCGACACCACCGAGCCGAGCGGAAAGCTCCACCAGATCGCGTCGGCGCCGATGCGCGGACCCAGCGCCCACGCGAACGGCAACCGGATCACCCACATCGACAGGAACAGGATCACCAGCGGCGCCATCACCGCGCCGGTGGCGCGCACCGTGCCGAAGATGACGATGGTGAAGCCGAACAGGATGAACGACCACAGCACCACCACGTTGATATGCTGGGCAATGCCGATGGCCACGCCGTCGGTGCCCAGGAACAGGCCTAGCGAATGGCGGTTGAACAGGTAGATCAGCGCGACCAGCGCGCCGGTCATGGCCATGTTGAACAGCAGCCCCATGCGCGTGATGCGCGACACGCGCTGCCACAGCCCGGCACCGACGTTCTGCGCCACCATCGATGACACGCTCGCGCCGACTGCCAGCGCGGGCATCTGCACATAGGTCCACAGCTGCGAGGCCACGCCATAGGCGGCGGTGGTCTGCGAGCCATAGGCGTTGACCAGCGCCATCATCACAATGGCGGACGACGAGATCACCACCATCTGCAGGCCCATCGGCAGCCCCTTGACCACCAGCGCGCGCAGGATCGCCGGGTCTGGCACCAGCAGCGCCAGCTGGCCGCGATGCAGCAGCAGGAAATGCCGGCGCCGGTACAGCAGCGCCATCATCGCCACCAGGCTCGTCAGCTGGGCGATCAGCGTGGCCAGTGCCGAGCCCGCGATGCCCATGGCCGGAATCGGGCCCACGCCGAAGATCAGGATCGGGTTGAGCACCACGTCCAGCACCACGGACAACAACATGAACCAGAACGGCGTGCGCGAATCGCCGGCGCCGCGCAGCGTCATCATCACGAAGTTGTAGAAGTACATGAACGGCAGCGCCAGGAAGATGATGCGCAGGTAGGCCACCGCCAGCGGTGCGGCATCCGGCGGGGTCCGCATCGCTGCGAGGATGTCGGGGGTGTAGAGGTAGCCGAGCGCTGAGGCCAGCACCGACAGCGCGACAAAGAAAGTGGTGCTGGTGCCAACCACCCGGCGCGCCTCGTCCATGTCGCGCGCGCCGACGGCTTGGCCGATCATGATGGTGTTGGCCATGCTGATGCCGAACACCACCCCGAGCAGGAAGAACAGGATGATGTTGGCGTTGGAGGTGGCGGTCAGCGCGGCCTCGCCCAGGAAGCGCCCGACCCAGACCGAATTGATCGAGGCGTTCAGGGACTGCAGGATGTTGCTGCCGAGCACCGGCAGCGAGAACAGCAGCAAGGTCCGGCCGATCGGGCCGGTGGTCAGTCTGGCATCGGGCTTCATGGGGCGTCGCGCGGCGGAAATCCGCCCAGTCTATGCCTGCCCGCAGGGCCCTTCAAGCACGCCGGACTGCGCCGGGCCCCGCTTTTTTACCTGATTGAGTTATTTCCGGGCAATCGCGGGCGACCCCATACTCCGCAGGGGACCACCGCGTCCCGGGCCGGCTGCCGGAGGGGTTACCCGGGTCTTACCGGATCGATCCGGCATGCGCGAGCGCCTTCCGTCGCAGTCAAAACAAGGAGGTGGGGTCATGTTTGTCGGTTTCGAGCCTGTTGCCGGCGCCCTGGTGCCGTTTGCCTATGACTGGCCGATGGTAGGCCTGTCGTTCCTGATTTCGGTATGCGGCGCCTACGTCGGCCTGCGCTGGTCGCGCCGGGTGCGCCAGCCCGATGGGCGCCTGGACGTCGACCGGCTGCTGTGCGCCAGCGTGGCGCTGGGCGGCGGCGCGGTCTGGTCCATGCATTTCATCGGCATGGTGGCCTACCAGACCCCGACCCACCGCGAGTTCGGCCTGTTCACCACGCTGGCCTCGCTGCTGGTGGTGATGGTGCTGGCGGGGGCCGGACTGGCGCTGGCGTCGCGCCCGCGCGGCAGCCGCACCGGCAACGTGGTGCAGGGCGGCGTGCTGACCGGGCTGGGCGTGGTGGCGATGCACTACACCGGCATGGCGGCGATCCGCTCCAACACCCGCTTCGACTGGGACCTCGCCATCATCGGGCTGTCGGTGGTGATTGCCGTGGTGGTGTCGGTGGTGGCGCTGTGGCTCGCCATCACGGTGAAGACCGGCGGCAAGCAGCTGGCGGCCGCCGTGGTGATGGGGGTGGCGGTCTGCGGCATGCACTACACCGGCATGTCGGCCGGCACCATGATCTGCACCAGCCCGGCCTACGCGCCCAGCCTGTTCGCGATCGAGGGCGACAGCATCGGCTATGCGGTGTTCGGGCTGAGCCTGATCACGCTGCTGGTGATCCTGGTGGTGGAAGCCACGCGCACCGGCGCCGTGGCCGGAACCGCCGCCATGGCACGCACGCGCGATCCCGCCTGACACGGGGCTAACGGACTAACGGTACGGCGCGGCCGGCGGGCCGGCGCGCCCGACCCCGCACTTTTCTTGGGGGGCACGCACCCGGTGCGGTGCATGATCGCGGCGGGCGGGTTAAGCTTGCGGTTTCACCGCCCACCAGGAGAAACGCATGTACCAGGATCTCGCCCTCTATATCGACGGGGAATTCATCAAGGGAGGCGACCGGCGCGAGCAGGAGGTCATCAACCCGGCCACGCAGGAAGTGCTGGGCCAGCTGCCGCACGCCACGCGCGCCGACCTGGATCGCGCGCTGGCCGCCGCGCAGCGCGCCTTTGAAACCTGGAAGAAGACCTCGCCGCTGGAGCGCGGCAAGATCCTGCGCCGCGTGGGCGAGCTGGCGCGCGAGCGCGCCCGGGACATCGGCCGCAATATCACGCTGGACCAGGGCAAGCCGCTGGCCGAAGCGGTCGGCGAGATCATGGTCTGCGCCGAGCACGCCGACTGGCACGCCGAGGAATGCCGCCGCATCTACGGCCGCGTGATCCCGCCGCGCCAGCCCAATGTGCGCCAGCTGGTAGTCCGCGAGCCGATCGGCGTCTGCGCCGCCTTCACCCCGTGGAACTTCCCCTTCAACCAGGCCATCCGCAAGATCGTCGCCGCGGTGGGCGCGGGCTGCACGCTGATCCTGAAGGGACCGGAGGACTCGCCCAGCGCGGTGGTGGCGCTGGCGCAGCTGTTCCACGATGCCGGCCTGCCGCCGGGCGTGCTCAATATCGTCTGGGGCGTGCCCGCCGAGGTCTCGACCTACCTGATCGAATCGCCGATCGTGCGCAAGATCTCGTTCACCGGCTCGGTGCCGGTGGGCAAGCAGCTGGCGGCGCTGGCCGGCGCGCACATGAAGCGCGTGACCATGGAGCTGGGCGGCCATTCGCCGGTGCTGGTGTTCGACGATGCCGACATCGACCCTGCCGCCGAGATGCTGGCGCGCTTCAAGCTGCGCAATGCCGGCCAGGTGTGCGTGTCGCCGACGCGCTTCTACGTCCAGGAGAAGGCCTATGACCGCTTCCTGGCGCGCTTTACCGAGGTGATCGGCTCGATCAAGGTCGGCAACGGCCTGGATGACGGCACCCAGATGGGCCCGCTGGCACACGAGCGCCGCGTGCTGTCGATGGAGCAGTTCCTCGACGATGCCAGCCAGCGCGGCGGCAAGGTGGTGGCGGGCGGCTCGCGCCTGGGCGACAAGGGCTACTTCTTCGCGCCCACGGTGGTCACCGACCTGCCCGACGACGCGCGCCTGATGACCGACGAGCCGTTCGGCCCGGTGGCCCCGGTGACGCGCTTCAAGGACACCGCCGAGGTGCTGCGCCGCGCCAACAGCCTGCCCTTCGGGCTGGCGTCGTATGTGTTCACCAACTCGCTGAAGACCGCGACCGAAGTGTCCAACGGCCTCGAAGCCGGCATGGTCAACATCAACCACTTCGGCATGGCGCTGGCCGAGACCCCGTTCGGCGGCATCAAGGACTCGGGCATCGGCAGCGAAGGTGGCCAGGAGACCTTCGACGGCTACCTGGTGACCAAGTTCATCACCCAGGCCTGAGCGCCCCGCGCGCGGGCACGGCAAGGCGGCGTGCCGCCGGCCCCCTCCCGGGACCGGCGGCGCCTCCCCGTCAGCGGAAGAAGATGCCGCGCGTCAGGAACGTATGATTCGCTTCTTCCGCCATCAGCCAGACCAGCACCAGCAGGCACATCGGCGGGATCAGGATGGCGCAGATCAGCGCCATGCGCTCCCACGCCATGTGCATGAACACCGCGACGATCAGTCCCGCCTTCATCGCCATGAACAGCAGGATCAGGGTCCAGCGCAGATAGCCGGTGAAATGGAAATAGTCGACCAGGTACGACAGCGTCGACAGCACGAACAGCAGCGCCCAGATCTTCAGGTACAGCCCGATGGGGTGCTGCTGGCCGTGGTGCGCCGCGGGCCCGGCGTCGGAGCCATGCGGCATGCCCTGGGGCGTGCCGTGCGCGGGCGTGGCAGGGGTTGCGGGAGATGCCGGATTCGATGCCATGGCCGCCCTCACCAGAGATAGAACAGCGCAAAGATGAAGACCCACACCAGGTCAACGAAGTGCCAGTACAGGCCGGCGATCTCGACGATCTGGTAGTTGCCGGTCGCCTCGTAGCGCCCGCGCAGCACGCGCGTGGCCACGATCACCAGGTAGACCACGCCGCACGACACGTGCAGGCCGTGGAAGCCGGTGATCATGAAGAAGGTCGAGCCGAACTGCGCCGCGCCCATCGGGTTGCTCCACGGACGCACGCCCTCGTCGACGATCAGCTTTGTCCATTCAAAAGCCTGCATGCCGACGAACAGCACCCCGAACAGCGCGGTAACCAACATCAGCGTCGCGCATTCGCGGCGCGCGCGGCGGTAGGCAAAGTTGACCGCCATCGCCATGGTGCCGCTGCTGGTGATCAGCACGAAGGTCATGATGGCGATCAGCAGCAGCGGAATGTCGGCGCCGCCCACATGCAGCGCGAACACCTCGCTCGGGTTCGGCCACGGCACCGTGGTCGACATGCGCACGGTCATGTAGCCAGTCAGGAAGCAGCTGAAGACGAAGGTGTCGGATAGCAGGAAGATCCACATCATCGCCTTGCCCCACGACACCTTGAAGGCCTGCTGGTCCGACGACCAGTCGGCCAGCAGGCCGCGCACGCCGCCCACCGGGGGCGCGGGCGCCACCGCGGGGTTGGCCGATGGTGAAGACAGTTGCGTGGACATGCCGGTCCTCCTCCTTGCCGCCGCCGCTAGGCCGTGCCGCAGATGTAACGCACCAGCTCGGGCGTGAGCCACCCCAGCGCCGCCAGCAGCACCACCCATACCGCCAGCAGGAAATGCCAGTAGCGCGCGCACAGCTGCATGCGCAGCACCGCGGTGGCGCCGCTGCCGCGTGCCGACATGGCAACGCCCCAGCCGGCCAGCCCACCCAGCACGTGCAGGCCATGCATCGCCGTGAGCAGGTAGAAGAAGCTGCCCGCCGGGTTGCCGGCCGGCATCACCTGCATCGCGCCCAGCGCCTGCCAGGCCCACAGCTGCGAGGCGACGAAGCCGGCCGCGCCCAGGCCGCCAAGGCGCAGCGCGCGCCGGGCCGTGGCCATCTCGCCACGTCGCGCGGCGTGCGACGCCACCGCCATCGACACGCTGCCTGCCGCCAGCAGCGCGGTCGACAACCACACCTGCCACGGCAGCGCGATGCGGTGCCAGTCCGGGCTGTCCATGCGCAGCGCATAGGCCGTCAGGAACAGCGCGAACAGCGAACTCACCACGCCCATGAACACCCACAGCCCCAGGCTGGCGGGCGCGCGCCCGCGCGGCCGGTGGTTGGCGGCGTTCTCGCCGGACGGATTGCCGCCGAAATCGTCGCGGCTGACCTTGTACAGCGCCTCGGCATTCATGCGACGGCTCCTCGGCTTTCATGCGGTTCAGGCTCGGACCCGTCCGTCCCGCCGGCCTCGGGTGGCGCGTTCTGCGCGATGAAGTCTTCGGGCGCGCCCGGCACGCTGTAGGCATAGGCCCAGCGGTACACCACCGGCAGGTGCGGGCCCCAGTTGCCGTGCGCGGGCGGCGTCTGCGGCGTCTGCCATTCCAGCGACGCCGCACGCCACGGATTGGCGTCGGCCTTGCGTCCGTGCCGCAGGCTCCAGACCAGGTTGAAGACAAAGAGCAACTGCGCCGTGGCGACGATGAAGGCGGCCACCGAGATATACATGTTCATCACATGCGCCGACTCCGGGATAAAGGCGTAGTTCTCGTAGGCGTAGTAGCGCCGCGGCATGCCCAGCACGCCCAGGTAGTGCATCGGGAAGAAGATCGCATAGGTGCCGACGAAGGTGACCCAGAAATGGATGCGCCCCATGGTGTCGTCCAGCATCCTGCCCGTGACCTTCGGGTACCAGTGGTAGAGGCCGCCAAACACCACCAGGATCGGCGACACGCCCATCACCATGTGGAAGTGCGCCACCACGAAGTAAGTGTTCGACAGCGGGATGTCGACGCTGACATTGCCCAGGAACAGCCCGGTCAGCCCGCCGATGACGAAGGTGCTGATGAAGGCGATGGCGAACAGCATCGGCACGGTGAAATGGATATCGCCGCGCCACAGCGTGATGACCCAGTTGTAGACCTTGATCGCGGTCGGGATCGCAATGATCAGCGTAGTGGTGGCGAAGAAGAAGCCGAAGTACGGGTTCATGCCGCTGACGAACATGTGGTGCGCCCACACCACCACCGACAGCACGCCGATCGCCAGGATCGCCCAGACCATGGTGCGGTAGCCGAAGATGCTCTTGCGCGAATGCACGCTGACCAGGTCAGAGACGATGCCAAAGGCCGGCAGCGCGACGATGTACACCTCGGGGTGGCCGAAGAACCAGAACAGGTGCTGGAACAGCAGCGGGCTGCCGCCCTTGTACTGCAACTGCTGCCCCATCGATACCATCGCCGGCATGAAGAAGCTGGTGCCGAGCGTCTTGTCCAGCAGCATCATCACCGCGGACACGAACAGCGCCGGGAACGCCAGCAGCGCCAGGATGGTGGCCATGAAGATGCCCCACACCGACAGCGGCATGCGCAGCAGCGTCATGCCCTCGGTGCGCGCCTGCAGCACGGTGGTGACGTAGTTGAGGCCGCCCATGGTGGCGGCGACGATAAAGATCGCCAGCGATACCAGCATCAGGATGATGCCCCAGTCATGGCCCGGGGTGCCGGGCAGGATGGCCTGCGGCGGATACAGCGTCCAGCCCGCGCCGGTGGGCCCGCCCGGCACGAAGAAACTGGTCAGCAGCACGATCACCGAGAGCAGGTAGACCCAGAAGCTGAGCATGTTGAGGAACGGGAACACCATGTCGCGCGCGCCGACCATCAACGGGATCAGGTAGTTGCCAAAGCCGCCCAGGAACAGCGCGGTCAGCAGGTAGATCACCATGATCATGCCGTGCATGGTGACGAACTGGTAGTAGCGGTTGGCGTCGATGAACTCGAACCGGCCCGGGAAGCCCAGCTGCATCCGCATCAGGTTGGACAGCGCCACGCCCACCAGGCCCACCACGATCGCCACGATGGTGTATTGCACGGCGATGACCTTGTGGTCCTGGCTCCAGACATAGCGGGTCCAGAAGCTCTGCGGCGCGTGATGGGCAGCATCGTCGGCGTAAGCCATGCAGGTCTCCTCACTTGCGCGGCGGCGCGGGCGCCGCCGACGGCGGCACGGCGACGGCCGTCGATGTCGTATAGGTGCCGGACGCGGCCCCCGGCGTAGCCGCGGGTGCGGCCGAGCCCGCCGCTGCCGTGGTGGCGGCGCTGGTCGCGGCGGCGGGACCCGCGGGCATGTCCGCGGGGGCGACCGGCGCCACCGTGCCCGCCTCCGCCGCGCCGCTGCCGGCGGACTTGATATAGGCGGTCAGTGCGGCGATCTCGTCCTCGCTCATCGGCAGCTTCGGCATCACCGGGCCAAAGCCCTTCACCAGCCGCGCCTGCGGCTCGGCGATCTCCTTGTGCAGGAAGGCATCGTCCACCTTGGCGCTGCTGCCGTCGGCAAAGGTCTCGGTCTTGCCGTACAGGCCCTTCCAGGTCGGGCCCACGCCGGGGTTGCCGTCGATGCTGTGGCAGCCCACGCAGCCCTTGCTCTGCGCCAGCGCGCGGCCTTTCTCGATGGTGCCGGCAGCACCGGCCGCGCCAGGCGCGGCGGCGGCCATGGCCGCGGGCGGCGCCGCGGCTTTCGCCAGCGTCATGGCAAAGGTCTGCTGCTTCGCCAGCCACGCCTCGTAGGCGGCCGGCTCTTCCACCACCACCGTGCCGCGCATGTTGTAGTGCCCCACGCCGCACAGCTGCGCGCACAGGATGTCGAAGCGTCCCGCCTGCGTGGGCGTGAACCAGAACGACGTCACCATGCCCGGCACCATGTTCATGCGCGCGCGGAACGGCGGCACGTAGAAGTCATGCAGCACGTCCTTGGAGCGCAGCAGCACCTTGACCGGCTTGTTCAGCGGCAGGTGCACTTCCGGGCCGACGATGACGATGTTATCGAGCCCGCGCGGGTCGTCCGGGTCCAGCCCGAGCGGATTCACGCCGGTGACGAAGCGCGCGTCGGAAGCGCCCAGCTGCCCGCTCTTGCCGGGAAAGCGGAAGGCCCATGACCATTGCTGCCCGACCACTTCCATCACCATCGCCTCGCGCGGCGGGCGCACGTAATCGGCGTAGACGAACAGGCCCGGCGCCAGCAGCAGGATCACGCCCAGCGTGGTGCCGCCGATCAGCCACAGTTCCAGCCTGCTGTTCTCAGGATGATAGGACGCGCGGTGACCGGTGCCGCCGCCGGGATGCGGTGCGTCATGGCGGAAGCGCCAGACGATGTAGCCGACGAACAGGTTGATGCCGATGAAGAAAATGCCGGTGATGACGAGGGTAATGGTCAGCGTGTCGTCCATCTGTTTCCAGTTGGACGCCAGCGGCGTCGCCCACCACGGGCTCAGGAAATGGAAGAGCACCGAAGCGGCAACCATGACGACGAGTGCGATGGCCATCGCCATATCCACCCTCCTCCTCGCACGCGGCGAGGGATGCGCAAGTCACGCAGGTAGAGATAAGACTAGTGCATGCCGTCAGGTCACTGCAAGGCGACACGCCGGCACATCGGTGTCGCGCTGCACAAGTGCGCGGCGCACGGAAAAAAGCGGCGGCGGGAACCCCTGGTTCCCGCCGCCGCAGAGCCATGTGCCGGGCCGTGTGCGGGCCAGCGCCGGGTCAGTGCGACACGTCCTTGCTTTCCAGCTTCCAGTAGGATGCCGCCGCCGCGATGCCGAAGATCAGGTGGCCAATGAAGGTATGCCAGCCGCGCACCTCGACAAACCACGGGAACGCCCGCGTCATCACATAGAAGTTGAAGACATAGACCACCACCCCGAACACCGCGCCCGCCAGCATGGCCATGCCCAGGCTGGAATCGAGCGTAAACGGCGCCAGGATCGCGGCCAGGATCATGCCCAGCACGGCACCCAGCACGAAGTGGATCACCAGTGCCGCGGCCACGGTGCCGACGCTGAACAGCGAGGTCTGCAGCACCTCGGGCCCCATCACGATCGCCGCGATCATGCGCGTGGCCACCCAGGGGTTCACGCCCGACACCATCGATGACCAGAACAGTTCCAGCACCAGCAGCAACGCGCCCGCCGCCAGCCCCGACACCGCTGCCGCGGTCCAGTCCGGCAGTCGCCGCACGTAGTGGTGCGATTGCATGTGAAGTTCCATAACCCACCTCCGTCTCTCGTCGGCGGGGCATCGCACGAAAGGGGAAACACGCCCCGCGTCTCTGCTCAGCATAGGACACGTGTTTCCCGCTTCGAAGGCGGGCCGCCGAAAAAGGCTCGGAATGCGTACGTGGCGCAACGATCGTCAATTCGCAAGTGCGGCCCGCGATACCTGCCGGGCAAGCCGCAAGCGCCGCATCGGGGACAATCCCGATGCGCGTACCGTGCATCCGGCACACACTGCCTATACTGGAACCACAAAAGAGAGACAGGAGACCGCCATGCACTTCACCGCGCATGATCTTGTATTCCTGATTCCGATGGCCCTGGTAGGCGTGATCGCCATGGGCTCGATCCCGGTGACCGCCAGGTTCCTGCGCATCAGTTGCCGCACCATGGGCGCGCTGATCGGCGCACTGGTCGCGGTGCTGGTGCTGGAGGCATTACCGCTGCTGATCTGACTCCGCCGGAGTCTGCTGCACGCGCAGTGAGAGGAGGGGCCGCCATGTCGATCGGCCTGCTTGCCGCCCTCATGGCGGCGCTGCTGTGCCTTACCGTGTTGCGCGCATTATGGCGTTGCAGCCATCCCTACCGGATGCGCTACCGGCGCTGCGCGGCACAGCGCCAGCGCGCGGGGCTGGGCCGACACGCGCTGCCCAAGCACGGCGGGCACCACCACTGAAGCCGTGCCCTGGCGCTGCTTTACGCCGCTTCACGCTGCTTCACACCGGCGCGCGCAGCGCCGCCAGCGGCGCGTTCACCTCCAACCGCTCCGGCAGCGAATAGCGCGCCACGCAGCACCGGAAGTGCTCAATGAACGCCGCCTTGACACGCTTGCCGCCAATGCCCGCGCCTTTTTCAACGGCATGGATGCCGGCCTTGCCGGCTAGCTGCGGCCACGCTGGCGCCCCGCTTTTGGGCGGGCCGCGACCGGGGCCAAAACTGGAAGTGCCTGCGGCGTTACAGCTCGATCATGGCGAATTCGCCCTTGCCGACGTCGCATTCCGGGCAACGCCAGTCATCGGGGATATCCTCCCAGCGCGTGCCGGGGGCAATGCCGTCTTCCGGCCAGCCCTGCTCTTCGTCATAGACCCAGCCGCAGATTACGCATACCCAGGTCTTGAAGGCGACGGTCGCTTCGATTTGGTCCTGCTGCAAAACTCACTCCTGATTCGGCGATGGAACGGATTGTCCGGGCCGCATCATACCGGTTTTCGGCGCAGGGCCTGCGGCGGCGCCGCGCGGTGCGGCGCCGCCACCCGGACTAGCCGCGGATGGAAAAGTCCACGCGGTTGGGCGTGCCCTTGTCCTTGATGCCCTCGGCGCTGAGCCTTGGCGCGGTCAGGAACAGCCGGCTTTCGGGCACCTTGCCGTCGCGCTCGAGCGACTGCTTGACCGCCAGCGCGCGCTGTTCGGCAAGGCGCTTCAGGTCGGACTCAGTAACGGTGGCGTTGGCCATCAGCAGTCTTTCCATCTCCTCGGGCGGCAAGCTCTTGGCAAAGCCGACGAAGTTGCGCGGCTTCTTCATCGAGGTGCGCTGGTAGACCTGCTCCAGGTACTTGGGGTACTCGGCCTTGCTGACCTTGACCTCGGCGCCCTGCGCGCCGGCTTCGGCTTCGCTGGCGTCGGCACCCGCCTGTGCGTTGTCGCGCTGGTCGCGGCGCTTCTGCTCGGCCACGCGCGCATCCAGCCACGCGCGGCGCGCGCCGGCTTCATCGGTGACGGGATCGATACGGCCGCTGATTTCCAGCCGCAGCGAGGGCCGGTCATTGAGCGCCTGGCCCAGCTTGGCGATCTTGTCCTTCGCCGCCGGTGTCAGCGTGGCGGTGCCGGGCGCGAACTCGACATAGCCCAGTTCCTCGCCGCTGCCGCCGAAGGCCGAGGCAATCAGCGAGAACGGCGAGGTGATCGCCTTGCTCAGCAGGTTGACGATCACACGCACGATCACGCCGCCGATGCTGAACTCCGGGTCCGACAGCGAGCCCGACACCGGCAGGTTCACGTCGATCACGCCATTGCGGTCCTTGAGCAGCGACACCGCCAGCAGCACCGGCAGCTTGGTCGCGTCGGGGCTGTCGACACGCTCGCCGAAGGTCAGCTGGTCGAGGAACAGGTGGTTGCGCGCATCGAGCTTGCCGTTCTCGATCTTGTAGGCTACGTCGACGGTCAGCTTGCCCTTGGTGATGGGATAGCCGGCGTACTTGGCGGCATAGGGGGTGAGCCGCGTCAGCTCGACGCCCGAGGCCTTGGCGGCAATATCGAGGAACAGCTGCTCGCCCAGCGGATTGAGCTTGCCGCTGATATTGACCGGCGCGTCGTCGTCAATGCGGCCGTCCAGCACCAGGTCGGCCGGCGTGGGATCGCCCGACGACACCCTGGACACCGAGCCCTTCATGCCGGTCAGGTTGGCGGTGTAGTTGGGCTTGACGAAGAAGTCCGAGAAATTGATGTTGCCCTTGTCGACCGAGACCCCGCCAATGCGGATCTGCGGCTTGGGCCCACCCGGCTTCTGCTCGACCTGGGCCGTGCGCGTATCGCCGACCTGCACCGGCGGCGCGGCAGGCGCCGAGGCCGGGTTGGCCTGGGTCAGGCTGGTCGATGGTGCGGCCTCGCCCTTCCCCACGCCGGCGGCCATCACATCCTGCAGGTTCAGGCGGCCATTGGCGTTCAGGATCACGCGGGCGTAGAAGTCGGACAGCGCGATATTGCCCAGGCTCACGCGCATCGGGCCCTTGCTGTCGTCCATCGCAAAGTCGATGCCCGACACCACCAGCGAGCGCCAACGCAGGAAGTCGTCGCCGCTGACGCGGTCCACCGTGCGCACATTGCCGGCCTGCACATTGCCGTTGAAATGCGCGGCCAGCGGCTTGCCGGTGGGCGCATCGACATCGAGCCTGCCTTTGACCGTGAGCGTACCGCTGCGCAGCGCGGCGTTGAAGCGGTCAGCCAGGTAAGGCTGCAACGGGCTCACGTCGACCTGGCGCAGGTCCAGCTGCAGCCGGCTGGCCGGCAAGGCCGGCAACACCGTGCCATCGACGCCGATCACGCCACTGCGGCCGGACTCGGCGTGCAGCTTGAGCGGCACCGCTGCCGGCGTCAGCGGCCAGGCCACCGCACCGGTGGTCAGGCCGATATTGCGGAACTGGTGAATGACGGGGCGGCCACGGTTGGCGGCGGCCGGCTGGTAGTCCGCGAGGCGGGCGCTGCCGCCTTCCACCACGACCTTGCCGATATTGGCCTTCCAGGCGCCGCCCGCGGCAGCGCCATTGGCGCTGGCCGGCGCCGTGCGCCGCGGCGCGGCGCGCGCCTGCTGCGCGGATTCGACCGCCCACAGCCGCGCCATCTCGATCAGCTCGCCGCGATGGTCGCGCGTGGCCGCGAGCTGCGGCTGTGCCAGCGTGAGCTGGCGGGTGGCAAAGGTCTGTCTGGCGAGGTCGAACTCGATATCTTCCAGCACCAGCTTCTGCGCCTGCAGCAGCGGCAGTGCAGCACCGTCGCGGTCACCGGCGCGGTTGCGCGTGCGGCGACCGGCGCCCTGCGCCCGGTCCGCGGCCGGCGCATTGGCTTCACTGCCGGGCGGCGCGGCGGCGGCCGGCATCACCACCGGCTCGCGCGTGGCCACGTACAGCGGCGCCAGCTCCAGCCGCGATTTTTCCAGTACGAACTGGAACTGCGGCGTGCCCCATGCCATGCGGTAATGCAGTTCCGCATTGACCGCGGTGGTGCCGAACTGGCTGCGCAACTCGCGCGGCCACCAGGCGGCAAACCCCTGCGGCCGCAAGCCGGTGGTTTCAAGCGTGCCGGCCATCGAGCCGTCGCGCAGCAGCAGGTCGCCGGTGTGATGCAGGGTCAGGCCATCGGCCACGGTCAGCGTGGCCTCGACGCGCACGGGCTTGTCGCCGTCGGTGCCGGCAAAGCCCTTGACCTCGGCATCGAGCGGCCCGAGCGCGAGCTTGCCTGGGCCCGATGGCGCCAGCGCGTCCGCGAATCCCAGCCGGGCCTGCCGGACCACGATGCGGTCGACGGCATAGCGCCACGGCACTTCCTTGGGCGTCGCCGTCGCGGGGGTAGCCGGCGCCGCCAAAGCTGCCGCGGGGGCCGAGGCCGGCGCGGGCGCCGGCGCTACCCCATCGGTGGATCGGCTCGCCGCCTGCGGCAGGAATGCCGTGGCCAGGTTCAGCGAGCCGTCGGCGCGCCGCGCCGCCTCCACCGCCAGCCCTTCGATCTCGACGCTGCGCAGCTGCGCGCGATGTGCCAGCGGCTCCAGCCTGGCGATATCGACCGCCAGCTTGCCGCTGCGTACCAGCGGCTGCCCGGCACGCGTGCGCACCTCGGCATCGCGCAGCGCGGCGGTGCCCATCACCACCATCTCCTGCGTGTCCTGCTGCTGGCGGAACGCCACCGTCAGGCGCGTATCAAGCTTGCCGGACTTGACCTCGGCATCGCGCAGCGTCGGCGCGAACGCCATCATCCCCGCCACCTCGAGCCCGTCCAGGTTGACGTTGAGTCGGGTCTGGCGCGAATCGGCAAAGGGCAGCACCTCGCCGTCCAGCGCCAGCGGCGTGCCGTTGACCTGCGCGCTGAGGGTGGGCCGGGTCACGATCTCGACGTCGTGCGGCAGGTTGGACAGGAACGGCAGCGTCAGCGTCAGGTTGTCGACGCGCAGCGTGGTGTCGAGCAGCTTGTCGTCATAGCGCAGGCTGCTGCCGGTCACGGCGATGTTGTTCACCGAGAAGCGCGCCGGCTTGGCATCGGCCGGCTTGGGCGGCAGCGCCGCAAACTTTTCCTGCACATCGGCAAAGCTCATGCGGCCGTCGGCGCCGCGCACCACGTGCACGGCCAGGCGGTCGACATGCAGGTTGTCCACCACCGGCGCCAGGTGCCAGATGGAGGCGAGCGAGGTATCGGCCTGCGCCTCGCCCAGCGTCAGCGCCGGCGTCTTGCCGTCACGCTCGTAGATGGTCAGGTCGGTCAGCGTGGCCGCCAGTTCGAACGGCCGCACATGCGCCTGCCCCAGCGTGACCTTGCGCCCGAGTGCCTCGGTCGCGTGCTTTTCAACCAGGTATTGGATCAGCGGCGGGCCGCCGAAATACCCCGCCAGCCCGAACACCGCCAGCGCCGCCGCCACGCCGCCCGCGATACGCATGGCCAGCCGGCCGCGCGGCGTGGCAGCCACGGTGGCTGCCGCCTGGATGGATTGCTTGAATGCCATGATGTTCCAGAAAATCTGACCCCGCGCTCCGGCGCTGCACGCTTCTTTGTGCCCCGGATTTCACATTTTTTCGACATTATCGCAACGGTTACAGGCAAAGCAAAGAAATCGGATGGGCAGCTTGAGCGCTCAGCGCCTGATGGGCCGATCTGGTATCTTTACGTCCTTTGCGAAGCGTCCCGTCGCAAGCCTGTGGCTTACCCGCCGCGTCGTGCCTGCCTCCCCTGCGCTGTACCCTCCGGCCACACCCATCACGTTATTCCGTGCTGCCCGCTTCGCATGCGTCCTCTTCCATGCGAGTCCATTCCATGTCTACCACCAGCAGTACCGCCGCGGGTGTCGGCACGCCGCGCGCCGGCGCGCGCGCCCTCACCGGCCAGGATTACAAGACCCTTTCCCTTGCCGCCCTGGGCGGCGCGCTCGAATTCTACGACTTCATCATCTTCGTGTTCTTCGCGACGGTGATCGGCGAGCTGTTCTTCCCGCCGTCGGTGCCCGACTGGCTGCGCCAGCTGCAGACCTTCGGCATTTTCGCCGCGGGCTACCTGGCGCGGCCGCTCGGCGGCATCATCATGGCGCACTTCGGCGACCTGCTCGGCCGCAAGAAGATGTTCACGCTGTCGATCCTGCTGATGTCGGTGCCCACGCTGCTGATGGGGCTGCTGCCCACCTACCAGTCGATCGGGCTGGCCGCGCCGGTGCTGCTGCTGGTGCTGCGCATCCTGCAAGGCGCGGCCGTCGGCGGCGAAGTGCCGGGCGCCTGGGTCTTCGTCTCCGAGCACGTGCCGGCGCGCCATGTCGGCTATGCCTGCGGCACGCTGACCGCGGGGCTGACCGCCGGCATCCTGCTGGGCTCGCTGGTGGCGACCGGCATCAACACGGTCTTCACCCCGGCGCAGCTGGCTGACTATGGCTGGCGCGTGCCGTTCCTGATCGGCGGCGTGTTCGGCATCGCCTCGATGTACCTGCGGCGCTGGCTGCATGAGACGCCGGTCTTTGCCGAATTGCAGCAGCGCAAAGCACTGGCTGCCGAGATGCCGCTGAAGTCGGTGATGCGGGACCACGGCGGCAGCGTAGCGGTGTCGATGCTGCTGACCTGGATGCTGTCGGCCGGCATCGTGGTGGTGATCCTGATGACGCCTACCTTCCTGCAGAAGCTGTATGGCTTCGACGCGCGCACGGCGCTGGTTGCCAACAGCGTGGCCACGCTGTGCCTGACGGCCGGCTGCATCGTTTCCGGCGCGCTGGCCGACCGCATCGGGGCGCGCCGCACGCTGTTCTTCGGCGGGCTGCTGCTGGCGGTCTGCGTCTATGCCTTCTACACCACCCTCTTCACCCGCCCGGACCTGCTGCTGCCGCTGTATGCGCTGGCGGGCTTCCTGGTCGGCACCATTGGCGCGGTGCCGTTCGTGCTGGTCAACGCGTTCCCGGCGCAGGTCAGGTTCTCGGGGCTGTCGTTCTCCTACAACGTGTCCTATGCGATCTTCGGCGGGCTGACGCCGATGGCGGTGACGCTGATGCTGAAGAACGACCCACTGGCGCCGGCGCACTATGTGGTGGCGCTGTGCGTGCTTGGCATGGTGACAGCGCTGTTCGTCAAGGACCGGGCGCGCGGCTGATGCCAGCGTTGCGGCAGCCAAGAAGGGAGGGCTGACGCCCTCCCTTTGTCATGGGCACGCGCGGGCGCGCCTCAGCGTCGGTGCTGGCGGAGGAACTGCCACATCATCGTGCTGGCATCCGGCCCGATCTCGCTGTGATAACTGTAGCGGTCGTCGCCACCGCTCCAGGCGTGGCCCAGTCCCTCTACCTCGACCAGCGTCACCAGGTCCCGGCGCCAGCGGCCGAAGCGGTATTCATGCGACCGGCCCGGGACATTCCCCTCCGGCTCGAAGCGCGCGGGGCGGCCGGCGAGGCGGTCTTCCAGGCCGTTGTAGGCCAGGAATTGCCGCGCCAGCAGGCGCCCGTTGAGCGGATGCACCGCATCGTCGGCGAGTCCGTGGATCACCAGCGCGGGCATCTCGGGACCGCCCGGCGTCACGCCGGCAGCATCGAGCAGCCAGGCGGGCTCGGCCTCGGAGCCTGCCTGCATTACGCGCAAGCCGGCGCGCGGGTTGGCGGCCGCACCGATGACCACGCCGGAATGGAGTGCCACGGCCGCCACCTTGTCCGGGTAGCGCAGCGCCACCACCGCGGCCATGGCCGCGCCCGCGGACATGCCCGCCAGGTAGATCTCGCGCTCGCGCACATCATGGCGCGCCGCCAGCGCGTCGACCAGCGCCGCCACCGCCTGCGCCTCGCGTCCGCCGTCGGCGGCGCCGAGGTCAAACCACTGCCAGCAGCGCTGCACCTGGCGGCGCAATGGCTGTTGCGGGTAGGCGACGATAAAGCCCTCGCGTTCGGCCAGGGCATTCATGCGCGTGCCCGCGGACAAATCATCCGGCGTCTGCCGACAGCCATGCAGCAACACCACCACCGGCAACGGACCGCGGTGGGCCTTGGAGGGGATGTAGAGGTGGTAGGAAAGCTGGGGCACCAGTTCGCCCGGCATGGGCGCGAGGCGCAGCCGGTGCGCCTGCCAGGTGCCTCGCAAGGCGTCTGACGCAGGTAATGGCCGCGCGGTTCGGCCCCGCGGGGACGGGTCCGGCGGACGTGCCGGCGTGAGCGGATTAAGAGAATCCATGTGCTCGAGCCAGGACTTCACCTGGGCTTCCGTGCGGGCCTGCACGCGGCTTAGGCGCCGCATGCGCGCCTGCCAGTCGGTGGCAAGACTCTTGGTCATGAGGACTCCTGTATGACGGAATCTCCCCCTATGCCTGTATTGTTGCGTTGCAGCATACCACAGCCAAGAGAAGTCCACCCGCCATCGGCGGCGAGGTAAACCGGAGCGCAACGGCGGAAGTGCCGCGGTGCCCGCCGGCGGCCCCAAGACCGCCGGACGGCGCAAGCCGCAG
Source organism: Cupriavidus sp. H39 (assembly GCF_050271075.1). Lineage (NCBI taxonomy): Bacteria > Pseudomonadati > Pseudomonadota > Betaproteobacteria > Burkholderiales > Burkholderiaceae > Cupriavidus > Cupriavidus sp. H39. The sequence continues at coordinate 1,124,962 of NZ_CP189846.1, read as the reverse complement.
CGGTCAGCGATCGGCCACCCGCTTCCAGCCGTCGGGCGAGAAGCTGCGAAGGGCCCTGGCGCGCGCGGCCGTGCCGGGACCCAGGTCGCGTTCGTAGAACACGCGGTCGCTGCCGAGCAGGAAGGTATGGACGCCGGTATCGCCGTAGCGCGCCGGCCATGCGATCAGGCCGTAGCTACCACCGCTGCCCGGGCCAGCAGGCAGGATGCGGTAGTGATAGCCGTAGAACGCCTCGGCGGCAGGCGTTTCGGGGCCCATCGCCAGTGCGTCGGGGCCAAGCGGGCTTGCATCCTCTTCACTGGCGGCAGGCCAGTAAAGTCCGTCGGTCTTGCCTGCCGTGCTGATCAGCCGCCTGGCGTAGCGCCCTGGCCCACCTGCTCGGCATAGCGCTGCTGCGCGTCTGCCAGCTGCAGCAGGGTTTCCATGGTGACCAGCTCATTGCGCCCGAGGCGGCGGCGGCGCACTTCCTGCGTGCCAGCCGGCAGGTCGAACTGCCAGCCGTCCTTCTGCCGGGCCAGCGGCACGGGGAAGGTCCATCCGCTCTCTCCCACTGCAATGCGCGCGCGGCGGTCGCCGTCGGGCTGCACGGCGTGGTGGCGGGCCCATGCACCCAGGAAGTCATAGACGTCGTCCTGGTCGATCGAGCCCTGCGGCACCAGTAACTGGTATTGCCGGCCAAGCACGCGCTGCAGCGCGTCGCCATCGCTGCGCGCGATGGCATCGCCAAGCGCATCGGCCGCCGCTTCCGGACTCGGAAAAACCTGTTGCGCCGCGGCGGGGACGGCCAGCGACAAGGCAAGGGCAACAGCCACCAGCGGCAGCACGCGCGCCCCGCGCGCGAAGCCGAGCGCAGAAATCAGGTTACCGGTCTTGCGCATCATGCTTTACCTCCGGCCATGGCCAAAATGTTCAGCGCCGCCCAGCCGGCCCCCTCCCCCTGGCCCGCCGCCCTGATGCACGCCCCTTTGGTGAAACCCGGCCGGACGCACCGGCGCCGCATGGTGCTCAAACGACGCGGCGCGCTGCGTCTGCTGGCGCACGCGGTCGCCATTGCCGGCGTCGCGCAGCGCGCTGTCGCGATTGGCGTGGTGCGCGCGGTCGCGCGCTGCGGCCTGGTCCGCGCGCTGGTGCTCGGCACCCGCGGGCCGCGGCGTGCGCGCGCCCGCGCCGCCCGCGCCGGGCTGCGCGCCCGCGGTGCGACCGGCCACGCCGCCGGCATGGCCAGGAATCGCTTGGCCGGTACGGCCTTCGAACGAACGGGCGGCGCGGTCGCGTGCCTGGTCGCGCGCGGAGGGCTCGCGCGGCACGGCCCCGGCGCCGCCGACGCGTTGGCCCGGCTGCGCGCCTGCCTGGCGATTGGCCAGGCCGGCCTGGCGCTGCTGGTCATAACGGCCGCGCACCGCCGCATTGTTGTAGGGCACATTGCCGCGCCGGGCGGGGTCGTGCTGCCAGTTCACGTTGGCGCGATTCACGTCCAGGCGCTGGTTGACATTGATGTTGTTGTAGCGGTTCACGTTGATATTGACATCGTGATCGTGCCAGTCAAATCCGCCCCACATCGCATCGACCGCGGCCACGCCCAGCCCGAAGCCGATGCCGGACACCAGTGCCGTGGCGAACACCGAGCCTGGCGGCGGCGGGTAATACGCTGGCGGATAGGCCGGATACGGCCAGGTGCCGTACACCGTAGTCGGGTTATAGGCTGGCACGTAGACCACTTGCGGATTGGCCGGCTCGATCTGCACGATGGTGGTGCCGCCTGAGCTCTGGGTCACCACCTTCTGCTGCTCGGTGGTCTTGAGCGTGCCTGCCTTCTGCGCTTGCAAGCGCAGCCGCTGCACCGAGTCCATCACATCGTTGGGCTGCGCCAGGAACGCATCGCCGATGGACTGCACCCACTGCGGCTGGCGTCCCATCATGTCGAGCACCGACGGGAAGGCGGCCAGCGACTGCACGCTGGGATCCCAGTTCTGGCTGGCCACTGCCTTGGTCGCGGCGTCGCCCGACAGGCTGGGATTGGCCTTGGACCATTGCGCCGCCGCGGCGACGTCGGCCGGATATGTGGCCGCCATCAACACCTGGGACAGCAGCGCATCCGGATATAACGCCACCGGCGCGGTCAGCTGGTCCAGCTGTGCGTGGTTCAGCGTGGTTTGTGCCAGCGCGGGCTGCAGCGGCGCCATCAACATCAGTGCCAGGCACCATGCGAAGAGCTGTTGAAGACGATGCATAGTGACGCTCCACAAGTCGGCAAGTGACAGCCGGCCGGCCGCGGTGCGCCGCTCAGCGGCGCTCCTGCGCGCACTGCTGGCGATACGCTTCTTCCAGGCGCTTGCGATCCGCCTGGCGTTCCAGCGTCGGGTAGGTGCGTCCGTCAGCCGTGGTGACCGAATCTTTGCCGGTGGACCATTCGGGCCCGCCGGGCAATGCATTGATCTGGTCGAGCAAGCCCTGGCAGTGCTGCCGCTGCGACGCCGAAAGCGTGCCGCCAGGCCCTTCCACCACCGCCGTGGCCTCATCCAGCATCCGCGGCGGTGGCGGCGCCACCATCGGCGTGCCGGCCGCCGCGGCCGAAGCCGCGCTGGCATTGCCGGCTGCCCACAACGGGGCGGCCGCCATGGCGGTGCAGGCCAGCATGCCCGCCTTGATAAGAAACTTCGTCAAACCCAGACTCCAGAGCCGTCCACGACAAATCTGTGCCTGCCGTGGGCGGGGTTGCAGGAACCGTCCGCCGCTAGCGGTCCTTGTCGCTGCCGCCACGGCCGCCGGTACGGTTGCGCATCAACTCAAGCTTGAGCAGTGCATCCGCAAGCATACTCTTCAGCCGCGCATTTTCTTCCTGCAGTTCGCGCAGCTTGCGCCCGTCACGCCCCTCGCCGTTGCCGAGCTGGCCGTAGCGGCTGCGCCATCCGTAGAACGATGCATCGCTGAAGCCATAGCGCGCGCACAACTCGCGCACCGGCACGCCGCTGGCCGCCTCGGCCAGATATCCACGGATCTGCTCTTCCGAATACCGTCTGTTCACGAATCTCTCCGCTTCGCAACGGCGAGGCGCAGGCGTCGCACAGCCGCGACGCCAACCGTGCCGACTCTCGCCGTAAGTTAGCCCACGGCCGCCGCAAAAGGCAATTCAGTGTCTTCGCGCTGCGAGTTAAGAAAATTATCTGGAGCACGCCAGTACCGTAACCCAGGTACGGATTACGAAATTTCGTTATTCCAATTTGGAACGAGCGTGGACTGATTGTTACTAAACCTCACCCGAGCGGGGGATGACGAGCTTCCGGGAAAACCGGCATTTGGCGCCAAACCGGGCCGCAAACGCTGATTTGAAGCCATGTCTTGGGAGCGATACAAAGCGGGGAAAATGAATTCAATAAGACTGTCATCAATTCAAGTTTCTATGACTTTTTCTAAGCATGTATTAAGCTTCCTCGGCACCAACTAAATTTCAAACGCCTTCGCACGATGCCCCACGGCACCGGCAGAAGCGCGGTTCCGGCAGCGCGCACCGTCAAGGAGTCGCCCCAGTACGCCGGTTCCATCCCGGCCGCCGGCATACGCCGGATTTTGGTGGATCAAAGCATCGCTACGCAGTTGGTCGAGTCCTGGCGACACGCCGGCGTGTCACGCGTGTCGTGAAGCATCGTGCCGGAGGCTTTGCATGCGCGCTTCGTATTAGTCCACTCAGTTCGCCCGGCGCGGTGCCAATCGCCAGCGTGCCTGGCCGAAGCGCGCGGTGCGCCCTGGTTTCATGCGCGTCATGACTGGCGCCTTGCTGTTTGCGTCGGACCGACAGAAAAAGAAAGCGAAGTCATGTATCGGGAGAAGTCGGAATGCGTCATGTCAGCACGAAGTTGTTGCATGTCTTTGTTCTCGTCATGGAGTACCGCGACCTGACCGCGGTTGCCGCCTGTACCCAGGGACGCGTGCCCACCGTGGCCTACAGCCTGGCGCGCTTGCGCGAAATCACCGGCGACCCGCTCTTCGTCAAGCGCAACGGCATGCTCGAGCCCACGCCGCACGCGCTGCGCCTGGAACAGACGGCGCGCCAGATCCTGGCCAAATGGAACCACCTGGTGCGGCCCGGCGAAGCTGGCCTGAGCAAGCGCCACGACGGCGGCCGGCGTGTCTCCATCGGCTTTTCTTCGTCGATCGGCGATCCGGTCATCACCGAGATCCTGACCGCGCTGTGCGAGCAATTTCCCCAAGACAGCTTTGTCACGCGCCCGGTGATTGCCGACGCTGCGCTTGCCGGCCAGCTGGGAGATGGCGAGCTTGACTGCGCCTTCGTCGTCGACAGCGGGCACGATCCCGAACGCGTGCGCCAGCACAACATCATGGCGACGCCGCGGCGGCTGGTCAGCGCCACGCGCGGCGGCAGCCCGGACAGCGAGAGTGCCTGGATCCTGTTGCAGGAAGACAGCGAGGCCGGCAGCCCGCTGCGCGCCTTCCTGAGCCGGCAAGCCATCACGCCCGGCCATCGCGAGACCGTGGTGCCATCCTGGCATACACAGATCACGCTGCTGCATTCCGCCGGCGGCATCTGCCCGGTGCTGGATTTCAACGTGCCGCTGGTCACGCGCGAGCGCAAGACCCGGCTGCTGGCGCCGCCAAGCAGTTTCCCCGAATGGGCCGCGCTGCATTTCTGGGGGCCGGAGCGCAGCCGCGACCAGGGCGTGCTGCGCGACGTGATGGAAGTCGGCAGCGCCGTGCTGCGCGACCCGCTCAAGGCCATCGACGGACGCCGCAACGCACGCGCCGCATTCCAGGCCGAGACCGCTGCCACCTGAGGCTGCGGGGCGGCGCGCTGGCGGGCCCAGGCGTCATGCCGGGCCATGATTTACGAATCCTCCTAGTTCGGGCGGACTGGTGCGCCGCTATGCTGCCATGGCATTGCCGCAGTCCGGCCGTCTCCCGTTTGGCCCGGACCGGCAGCGATGCGAGCAGTTGTCCGGCGCCTTCCTGTCTGGCGTCATTTTTGCGCCGCACGTCCCCTTGGCGTGCGGCGTTTTCTTGACGTTCGCCGAAGGCTGCGCCGCCTGAACAAGAATCGAGGAGCAACCCGATGGCATTGAGGATCCTGCTTGCCGACGACCACCCGCTGGTCTCGGCAGCCGTCGCAGACCGCTTGCACACCCAGACCGGCTGGGAAGTCTGCGGCAGCGTCACCAGCGCGACGGCGCTGCTCAACAGCATCGACAGCCTGCGCCCCGATGTCGTCATCACGGACTACCACATGCCCGCGCAGGGCGAACGCAACAGCGACGGACTGCGGCTGCTGGCGAGCCTGCGGCGACGGCACCCGTCAATGGCCGTGATCGTGCTGACCATGATTACCAACCCGCTGGTGCTGCGCTCGATTCTCGACACCCAGATCCATGGACTAGTGCTGAAGGACGCCCCGCTGACCGAACTGGTCACGGTGGTTTACCGGATCCAGCGCGGCTTTCACTACATCGGCAAGTCGGCCATGGAAGTCCTGTCGCAGGCCGATCCGGGCGGCCCCTTGGGAACGGGGCGGGCCGGTGCGCAACGCCTGTCGCGGCGGGAAATGGAAGTCTTGCGGCTATACCTGACCGGGCGCTCGGTCAGCGAGATCGCCATCCAGCTGTGCCGCAGCGTCAAGACCATCAGCCGGCAGAAGAACTGCGCCATGCAGAAGCTCGGCGTGACCAACGACCGCGAGCTGTTCGAGTTTGCCGCGCTCAACGGCCTGCTGCTGAGCGGCTGAGCGCCACGGCATCACGCCGCGTCGGCCTGCTCCGTCGCGCGCGCCTGCGCGTGGGCAATGCCCGCCTCGAGGCGGGCGAGGCCGCGCGACAGCTCACGCATGGTCGTGGGCGACACCTCGGACAGCACGTCCTCAAGAAACGCCGAGCGCAGCGGCATGGCGCGGGCCACCACCTCGCGGCCGGCCGCCGACAGCGTGACATGGGTCACGCGGTTGTCGCGCTCGGACGTGGAGCGCTCGACCCAGCCCAGTTCCTGCATGGCCTTGAGCTGACGAGTCAGCGCACCGGGATCCATGACGACGAGGTCGGCCAGTGCCTTCTGGCCGATGGCACCCTCCTGGTGATGCAGCGCATGCAGGATGCGCCAGCGCGGCAAGGGCAGTCCCATGCGCTGCTCGAACGCCCCCGCATAGGCGCGGTAGGTTCGGCCGAACTGCTGCAATACGGCCACGCTCTGTCGCTCCAGTTCCATCCATTCTCCTCAGGGTAAATTGCCGCCGGCTTCAGTCCGCCGCCATCGCCGGCGCCGGGGCGCGGGTCAGCCTGATCGACGGCACCTGGCGCGCACACCATACGCCCAGCGCGGCCGCCGCGCCTGCCACCACCAGGCCGAGGTGGATGGATCCCACCAGCGACACCCGCGCCTGCTCCAGCAGCAATGCGCCATTGTGCCCGGCCTGTTCCAGCTGGCCGAGCAGTGCCACCTGCGACGCCTTGTCGATCAGCACCTGCGGGTCGGCCATGCGCGACGCCCACTGGCTGGCATTGGCGCCGGACAGCGCCTGTTCGATGCCGCCGGTGTAGCTGCGCGTCACCAGCGTGCCCACGATCGCCGTGCCGACCATGCCGCCTACCATGCGCAGCGACTGCAGCATGGCGGTGGCGATGCCGAGGTGCTCGCGCCCCGCGGTCTGCTGCGCGAATACCGTCAGGTTGGGCATGATGAAACCCAGGCCGAGCCCGCCCACCAGCATGATGGCCAGCAGCACGCTGTGCGGCATGCCGCGGGTTGCCTGCGACAACCCCAGGCAGGACAACGCCAGCATGCCGAAGCCGGCATAGAGCATGTTGTTCGGGCGCCGGATGCGGGTCACGATGCGGCCATTGAGGATGCTGCCCACGGTGATGCAAACCACCAGCGGCGTGATCAACACGCCGGCCTGCTTCGGCGAATAACCAAATCCGCCCTGGAACAGCAGCGGCGCATACAGCAACAGTGCGAACATGGTGAAGCCAGTGAACACCGCCAGCTTGAACAGCGGCGCCAGCCCCGGGTCACGGAACATCTCCACCGGCAGGATCGGATTGGCGCAGCGCCGCTCCCACTGCCACAGCGCCGCCAGTGCGACCACGGCCAGCGCGAGCAGGCCCGCGGTGTAGCCATCGAGGCCACGCGCCGGCAACAATTCCACGCTCATCTGCAGGCTGCCGAGACCGGACGCGATCAGCACCGCACCCAGCCAGTCCACGCGGATCGGCCCGCGGTGCGCCTGCTGGCGCAGATGCGGCAGGTACCGCCAGGCAAACCACAGACCCAGCACGCCGACCGGCAGGTTGACATAGAACACCGCGCGCCAGCCGTACCACTCCGTCAGCAGGCCGCCAAGCGACGGCCCTACCGCATTGGCAACGCCGAACGCCGCGCTCAGCATTACCTGCCAGCGCAGCCGCACATGGGAATCCGGAAAGAGGTCGGCAATGCAGGCAAAGGCGGTACCGACCAGCATGCCACCGCCAATACCCTGCAGCGCACGCGCCAGCACCAGGAACGGCATGCTCGGCGCCATGCCGCACAGCGCGGAGGCAACCGAGAACACCACGATCGAGGCCAGCACGAATGGCTTGCGGCCGTAATAGTCTCCCAGCCTGCCGAACACCGGCACGGTGATCACCGAGGTCAGCAGGTAGGCCGTGGCCACCCACGCGTAGTACTCGAACCCCTGTAGCTCCGCTACCACCGTGGGCAGCGCAGTGCCGACCACGGTCTGGTCCAGCGCCACCAGCATCACCACGAAGGCCACCCCCAGCATGGCCATCAGCGATTCGCGAAAAGGCAGGATTTGGCCGGCGGGCGGAGCACTGTGTGGCTCGGGGTTCATTTTATTGCTCGATCAATCGTTGTATTGTCAAGAATTATAGGGCATCTCCGAAGGCCTTGCCGGATGGAACAGCGAAGGCTTGGCGCGACCGCGGCCAGGCGATAGCCGCCAGCGCCGATACGGGAAGTCGGTTCATTTCAGCGGCTGGCCCGAGAACTTGTGCCGACTTCAGCAGCACCGGCCATCGAGCTTTGGCGGCCGGGCTGCGCGCACTCAGGTCTCAGCCAGCGTCGCGCCGGACCGCCGGTGGCTTCCAGGTACCGTCCAGCGCCTCGGGTGCGGGCCGGTACAGGCGCAGGTTCAGCGAAAAGCCGCCCGTTGCCGGCGTGGGCAACCAGTTGGATTCGGCGCCCGCGGGCGGGTCGCGCTGGATCAGCAGGTCCAGCGAGCCATCGGCGTTGTACTTGAGCGGATCGCGATCGCCGATGGCGAAGCGGTGGATCGGATTGGCGGCAAAGAACTGGCGATCGGTGTACATCGTCAGCGACCAGAAGCTGCGCGCGGGCGGCAACTGATCCTTGTCGAAGTGGATCACATACCTGGCCGCACTGTCGAAGGGCTTGCCATCGGCGTCCGCCATCGCCAGCGGGTAGACCGCGTCTTCGACCACGTTGGCGCCGAGGCCGGCAAAGGCGACCACGGCACGGCGCAGGTAGTCAGTACCGTAGGTGCCGATCGGGTTGCCGATCATTCTCCAGCCGTTGCTGACGGCGCCGGAGCGCGGCAGCGCCTGGGCCATCTGCTGGCGCGCCTGCGCCGGAGCGGCCTGAAGCGCCGCCTGCAGATCCGGCGCGAGCCGGTGCATGGCGAAGGCCTGTCCCGGCACCAGCCCCAGGCGCGCCATGCGGTCGAGAATGGGGTAATCGTTGGCGTGCGGCGGGTTATGCTTGATCAGCTCGGCAAAGATGGCGAAGTAGCGCGCAGCGTCCATCTTCGCCACCTGCTCCACCGGCGCGCTCATGTCCTGTCGCGGGTTGGCCTGGCCCGTCAGTGGCTTGTAGCCGCGCTGGCCCCAGGCACTGAGCGGCGTGGCATGGAGGCCGGCCTGGAATCTGTGCACGGCGGCATAGTCGGCACTGCCATTGGTCTGCGTCCTGCCGATCATCCAGCCTGTGGCTGTCGGCGAGACATAGGCGGACATGCCGGCCGGAAGCTTGCCATGCCAGCGCGGGCCGACAATGGCAAACTGCTGCGGACCGTTGCCGGTGGTGCGCGAGCCAGGCGAGCTAAAGACATCCGTCCACATGTCGAGGATCGGCAGGAGATAGTAGCGGCCGCCGGAATCCGGCACGGAAATGATCAGCGGCTCGCGCGAGACGTCGTACCAGAGCGACGAGTAGAGCGTGTCCGCATTCGGCCGCACCACGGCGTCGAACTTGTCGTCCGGGAAGGCGGGCACATGCGCGAACTGGTTCATGGGGGCGCGGATGCCGCTCCTGGGGTCTGGCGCCGCGACGTTGGTCGAGACCCGTCGCGTCACTTCCATCAGCACCATCGGATAAGCATAGAGATACGCCTCCGTGGCAATCTCCTGCGCCTCGGCCAGGCCGCGCGGCGCCGCGCCTGCGCTGCCAATCAGCGCGGCCATGCCAAGCACCGCGGCGCAGGCGCGCCGCAGCCACGGGATGTTGGTCAGGGTCGTCATGCCTGCTCCTGTCTTTGCTGGGACCTGGTTCTGGATCGGCTCTCGGCGGGCGGATCAGCCTTCGAAGGTGGACAAGTCCCTGGGCTGGATGTCGTTGGCCTGGCAGTAGCCAAGGTAGCGCTCCATCGAAGTCTTCCAGTTCTCGACCGCGATGATGTTGTCCTTGTCGTCCAGGTAGAGCAGCTCGCCCGAGACGATATTGAAGGTGATGATGTCCGGGCCTTCGGCATACGCCGCCTGGGGCGTGTGCCGCGTCGAGGCGGTCTCGTACACCACGCTGCCGGGGTGGGCGGTCCAGTCGTGCTCCTTGTAGCGCCAGCTTCCCTGGACGGTGTAGACGATCACCGTGCCGGTATGGTGATGGCGCGGCATTTCCATGCCGGCGGGCGCCTTCAGCAGCGTAATGGTTTCCCCCCGTACCGGATCGATCTTGAAGTACTTGATCATCACGTCGTTGCTGTACGGCGCAAACGGCATCCACGGCGTGTCGTCGCCGTCGAGGCAACCGGTGTTGATCGATTCGAACAGCATGGCCTGTCTCCTGTAGTGGCCGCCTCCGGGACGGACGCGGCAGAATTTGGCTTCCATTCTGCGGAGACAGTCCCGGGCCAGGCTTGTCATTTTCAGACAGCGATCTATCATTTCCAGACACCGCATGCCCCGCACTGCGCGCCCGTTCCCCCCGCATCCCTTCAACGATGAGAGCCACCGCCCGCCCCTTGCTACCGGCCCGTTATTTTTTGCTGCTGTGCGACTACTTCAAGTCCGCCGGCACCTCGCTGGAGGAACTGGCGCGTGCGGCGGACATCGATCCGGACCGCTTCCGCGAAACGGATTTCGGCCTCACCTCGCCGCAGATCGACCGCCTGCTGGCAGAAGCCGTGCGAGTGACCGGACGCAGCGACCTCGGCTTCGAGTGGGGGTGCCGCCTGAAGCTGAATTCGCACGATATCCTCGGGTATGCCATGCTTTCGTGCACCACGCTGGACCAGTTGCTGCGGCTGTGTTCGCGCTACTACCAGCTGCTGACGCCGATGTTCAGGATGCGTTACGAGCGTACCGGCGATCGCGCGGAAGTCATCTTCCGGCCGGCGCTGCCGATGGTCCGGCAAACGCTGAACCTGCTCCAGGAGGCGATTGCCGTATCGGTGCACCTGCAATGCAAGCCCTTGCTGCGCAACCCGTCCTCGGTCTACGACATCTACATGGCAATGGAAGCGCCGCCGCATGCGGCTCGCTATCGCGAACTGGCGCCTGCGCGCGTGCATTTCGGCGCGTCGCCGCTGCCCGGGATCCGCATGGTGGCCGATACCTGGAGCCTGGACGCGCCGCTGCCGATGGCCGACGCCCACGCGGTCCGCATGGCGGAGCAGCGTTGCCGCATCCAGCTGCAACGGAACACCGAACAGGGCAACTGGGCCGGCTGGGTGGTCATGATGCTGACCGAAGCGGAGGATAGCCAGCCGACGCTGGAGGAACTTGCCGGCCTGATCGGCATCTCGGCGCGCACGCTGGACCGCTACCTGAAGAAGGAGGCTAGCAGCTTCCGCGACCTCGCCATCGCAGTCCGCAACGGACGCGCGCAAAAGCTGCTGCGCGAGGGGCAGATGCCGATTTCACAGATCGCCTACCGCCTCGGATTCACCGACGTGGCCAATTTCAGCCGCGCCTTTCGGCGGGCCAACGGGGTCAGCCCGTCGGATTTTCGCGGTGGTGGCGGCCGGTCATTGTGACCGCCGCGTCAGGCGCTGCGACGAAGCCCTGTGATGCCCTGGATCGGGACGACTGCGCGACAAGGGTGGGCGTTATTCGGCTTGAATCCCCGCCTGCTTTACCAGAACCCCCCAGCGGTCCACCTCCGTGCGCAGCCGGTCGCCGAGTTGAGCCGGGCTGGACAACTTGAGTTCGATGCCCTGGCTGTCGAGCCGGGCTTTGGTCTGCGGACTTGCCAACGCCGAGCGGACTTCGTCGGCAAGCCGGGTCACCACCGCTGTTGGTGTCCGCGCGGGCGCGACCAGGGCCCACCACTGGCTGACCTGCATGCCCGGCAGCCTGGCTTCGGCCGCGGTCGGCACGCCAGGAAGCGCCGGCACGCGCACCGGGCCCGTCACCATCAAGGCCGAGATCTTGTTGCCGCCGAGCAGGCTGCTGCCGCTTGCCAGCGTAGCGAAATGGCCCTTGACCAATTGCGCGGACACATCGGTCAGCGCCGGCGCCGAGCCCCGGTACGGCACCGGGTCGACCGCGATGCCGGCCTGGCTTTCAAGCATCTTGGCGGCCAGATGGCTGATCGTGCCGTTGCCGCTGGTGGCCAGCTGCAGCGGTTTTCCCGCTTTGCGCGAGTCCGCCAGGAAGCGCTGGATCTCTCCGGCGCGGTATTGCGTGCTGTCCGCGAACAGGATCAGCGGCGCCTCGCCCAGCAGTGAAACCGGCGTGAAGTCGCGCAACACATCGTAGGGCATCTGGCGGAACACGGACGGCGCAACGGTGTGCGCCAGCTCGATGATGCCCAGCGTGTAGCCGTCTGGCGCGGACTTGGCGAGCATGTCGGCGCCGATGCGGCCGGAGGCACCCGCGCGGTTGTCGACCACCACGGACTGGCCCATCGATTCGCTCATGCGCTGCGCGACCGCGCGGGCCAGCGCATCGGTACTGCCGCCGGCAGCCCAGGGCACGATCAGCCGGACCGGCTTTTCCGGATAGCCGGCCAGGGCCGGGGGCAGGTGGACCGCGAGGCAGCAGGTGATGGCGGCCAACAGGTAACGCAGCTTCATGAGTGTCTCCCCAAGGTGTTTGAAGTTCAGGCTTGCCCCGGATCGCGGTCGCCGCGCGCGGTCAGCATCAGCATCACGGCTTCGGTCCTGGCGAAGCGGCCGTCGGCGCGCAGGGCCTGCGCCGCGGCAAATCCCGCTCCGGCGCACAGTTCGGCCCAGAATCCCGCGGCAGCGAGATGGCGCGTGCCGTCGCGTGCCGCCGCGTCGTCGACGAACACCGCGCCGCCGCCCGAGCGCCTGACAGCAAGGACCTGCTGGGCGGTCACGGTTGAGCCGGCCGTGGAGAACTGCCGGGTCGTGCCCGCGAAATCGGACTGCTGCGACGCCCCCGCCAGCACCCGCGAAAGCCGCGGAAACGGCTCGACCGCCCAGAGCCGCGGCATGTTCGGCAGATGCCCGAGCGCGACGAGGTCCCGCAGCGCGCTATAGATGCCCCACAACAGATCGCCGCGCGCGGTGGGTACGACGACATGGTCGGGCCGGCACCCTTGTGCAACCCACTCCAGCGCGACGGCCCGGTAACCTTCTACCCCGAATACGGGGCTGCCTACCGCGGGCACGCTGTAGTTGGTCAGCGCGAAGGCTCCCTCCTGCTGGACGCGCCGGCGCACATGCGCCCAGCGCGCATGACCGTTTTCGCAGACGACACGGCGTGCGCCGTAATGGCGCAACGCCGCGTCAAACACGGAGGGCAGCGCCTGGTAGGTCGCAACTTCGCAGTACAGTCCCGCGGCGGCGCAATAGGCCGCGGCCGAGACCGCGGCGTTGCCGCTTGACGCCAGCACCACCTCGCGCGCGCCGATATCGAGCGCCCGGCTGACGGCCTGCGCCGACATGCGGTCCTTGTGCGAGCCGGTCGGGTTCGCGCCTTCATTCTTGATCCAGACCGAGGCCACATCGGCCAGCGTCGCCAGCGCTGGCACCGGCACGCATGGCGTGGCGCCCTCCCCCAGGGACACGCCATCCAGGTAGGGCTGCCAATGGCCCCATATATAACTTCCGCTTTTCGGGGCAAAACCCAGCCCGTGAGGCTGATAGACGACCTCAAGGCTGCTTGGCCGACCGGCGGCCGCGCACGCGGGGCAGCCCTCGGGCAAGTCCGCGACCGGATAGGGAGCCTGGCACGTGATGCATCGCAGCTGTTGCATTGCCGGATTCAGGAGCGGTCTGGTCGAAGGCGGATGGCGGCTGGCACGCATGGTAAAGGCCGGAGTGAAAGTGGCTCGAGTCTATGCGAAGCGGCGCCACGGATGCGCAGGCGCGCCGATGATCGACTTAAGCAAAACTTATAGGATAGAGATGGAGACAGCCACCGAAGCCGGCATCAGCGCCCGGCAGATCGAGGTGTTCCGCATGGTCATGCGCCTCGGATCGGCGCGCCGGGCCGCCGAAGCCCTGCATATCAGCCAGCCCGCCGTGACACAGATCGTGCTGCAGCTGGAAAAGGCGGCGCGGCTGAGGCTGTTCGATCGAAGCAAAGGACGTATGGTGCCGACGCCCGAGGCGGCGTCCCTGATGGACGAAGTCGAACGCGTCTATGTCGGCCTCGACGCCGTGCAACGCCGGATCGATCAATTGCGGGCCCATGAAGATACGGTCCTGCGCGTGGGGGTGCTGCACGCCATGGCGTCCAGCGTGATGCCGACCGCGGTGGCGGACTTCGTCCACCGCTATCCGCGCGTGCGTTGCCAGCTCGAGGTCGACAGCTCCAGGGCCCTGCGCGAGCGCTTGCTTCAGCGCGAACTCGATATCGCGTTCATGGGCGACGAAGCGGACACCAGCGGCCTGACCGCTTCCGAGTTCTACGCGGTGCAGGCCGTTTGCGTCGCGCCGGCGACGCATCCGTTCGCGACGCGCGCGAAAGTCGGCATCGAGGACCTTGTCGAGGTGCCGCTGATCGGCCTGGACGCCGCGGATCCCGCGCAACGCTGGCTGCAGGCGTGTTTTGCCGAACTCGGCATCGCGCCGCGTTTCGTGGCGACGACCCCGTACAGCCATACGCAATGCTCACTGGCCCTGGCCGGCGCCGGCCTGGCGATCACCAATCCGCTGGTCGCCCGCACCTACGTCGCGCTCGGGCTGCGCAGCGTACCGCTGACCGCTCCGGTCCGCTTCCGCGCCATCCTGGCATTCCATCCGACCCTGGGCCAGTCCACGGCGGCACAGCAGTTCGTGAGCCTGTGCCGCCAGCGCCTGGCCGATCTGCAGTGATGCACGCGCGACTGCGGCGCCTGCGTCAGGCGGCGTGGCTGCCGCACTGCGCTTCCAGCTTGTCCGCCAGTTGCTCCAGTTCAGCATCGATTGCCTGCCAGTCGGCACCGATGGCGCCCAGCCCGGCGCGCCGCACGGTCTGCTCCAGCCAGCGGCAAGCCTGGCTCTGCACCGGATGGCCGATCACCGACAACGCTCCGGCCAGCCCGTGCAGGCGCTGCGCAAAGGTCTCGGCATCGCCGGCGCGCAGCGCCTCGGCCAGTTCGCGTTGATCGCGGCGCAGCGCGTCGGCGTGCAGCACGGCGCCGCCGCCGGCATGCCGGTCCGGCGCCGGGCGTGCGCCCACGCGGGGGCCGGCAAAGTCCTCGAGCAGCTCGCGCAGTGTGGCCAGGCCGACCGGCTTGGTCAGGCAGCGGTCGATGCCGGCCTGCCGGCAGCGCTCGGCCACGTCGGGACCGACGCTCGCCGTAATGGCGACGATGGGCATCGCATGTCCGGTGTCGCGCAAGCGCCGCGCCAGCGTGAAGCCGTCCATGCCAGGCATCTGCAGGTCAGTCAGGATCAGGTCGTAGCGCCGTCCCGATGCCAGCGACAGGGCCTCGGGACCATCGCCGGCCAGGTCGACCGATTGCCCCAGGCTTTCCAGCTGCTCGCGCATGACCAACTGGTTGATGGGATGGTCCTCCACCAGCAGCAAGGCAAGCTGCGCGGCAGGCGCCTCGGCGTGCGCCGGCGCCGTCGCAGGCACCGCTGCGACCTCTGCGCCGGCGGCAGTGGCGATTGCCGCGACCAGGCCCTGCCAGGCGTACGGGGAGGCCACCACGGGAGTCTGGGTCAGATCCGGCGAGGCCGGCGCCAGCGCGGAAATCACCACATCGGCATCGGCGCAGGCAGACAGGGCCTGTTCGTCGCAGACCAGCACGTCGACCGGCGTTGCCGGGGGCGCGCCGGGATCGTAGCTGACCGCGCGTGCGCCGTAGAACCGCAGCAGTTGCTCAACGCCCCGGTAGAGTTCGCGCAGGGTGACGTTCAGGCCGACAGTCAGCCCGCGCAGCGCAGCCTGCGGCCATGCCTGCGCGGGCGGCTCGATGCCGGCACCGGGCAGCGGCAGGCTGACGATAAAGCAGCTGCCCAACCCTGGCTCGCTGACCACGCGGATCTCGCCGCGCATCAGTTCGACCAGCCGCCGGCAGATCGACAAACCCAGGCCCGTGCCGCCATAGTGGCGCGTATCGGGCTGCTCCGCCTGCACGAACGGCTCGAACAAGCGGCGCTGGTCCTGCGCCGCGATGCCGATGCCGGTATCGATGACACGGATCTCGACGCCCTCGGCGCTGCCGCCATGGCCAGCCCGCACGCGCCGCGCCGTGACGATCACCTTGCCTTGCTCGGTGAACTTGACCGCGTTGCTGACCAGGTTGTTCAGGATCTGCTCCAACTTGACCACATCGGCCATCACCGGCTCGGACAGCGACGGATCGGGGATGCACAGCAGGCGCAGGTGCTTGCGCGCGGCTTCGGCCGCAAAGCCACGGGTCACCTCCTCGACCACCGCATCGAGGCGGCACGGCCGCGGCTGCAGCGACATCTGCCCGGCCTCGATCTTGCTGAAGTCGAGCACGTCGTTGATGATGTCGATCAGCGATTGCGAGGCGTGCTGCATCACGGCCAGCTGGTCGCGCTGGCGCGGATCGAGCCGGGTCATGCCCAACAGCTCGATGCTGCCCAGCATGCCGTTGAGCGGGGTGCGGATTTCATGGCTCATGGTGGCCAGGAACGAAGACTTGGCCCGGTTGGCGGCATCCGCCGCGCGGATCGCTTCGCGCAGGCGCGCCTCTGCGCGCCGTGCCCCGGTGACGTCGTTGAGGGCGCACAGCACCGCCGCGCGGACCTCGTAGGTGATCTGCACCAGGCGGACTTCCAGCGAGCGCGTCTCGCCGTCGCGGCCGGCCATGTCGACGTCGAAACAAGGCAGCACCTGCGGCGGCCCTTCGGCGCCGGCGTCGCAGCTGGCCAGGCGCGCTGCGCAGGCGTCCTGCAGCTGCGCCAGCCCGGCGGGCGTGGCCTGGTCGATCAGCGACTGGGCGGCGGCATTGGCCAGCAGCACCTGGCGCGTGCTGCGCTCGACGATCATCAGCCCCACCCCCGCGACCTCGATCACGAAGCGACCCAGCGCATCGCTTTCCTGCAGGCGCAGGGACTGGCGCTGGGCAGGACGCATGATGCGCCGGTCGATCAGCCAGATCCACGCAAAGATCAGCAGCGACAACGAGCCGGTCAGCGCCAGCATCCACAAGGTGTTTGCCCGGAACTGCCGCCACACGCGGCCGACCTCGAGCACGCCCACGGTGCGCCAGCCCCAGGCGTCGAGCGGGTACTCCAGCACCACCAGATGCTGCAACAGGCCGTGCCGCACCAGCGCTGAACGCACCGTGCCCGGCTGCGCGCCCGCGGCGGCGAGTGCCGCGGCCACGGGCGCATCAAGGGGGCCGGCAGGCATGCCATCGGCGGTCAGCACCATGCCGGCATCGGTCAGCAGCAGGAAGTCGCCGTCCACGGCCTGAACGTCGGGCAACATCGGGGATAGCGGGAACTCCATCGCCAGCACCGCGGCCGGCTCGCCACCATCTTGCACCAGGGTGGCAAAGGTGACCGTGCGCATGCCGCTGATCCAGTCCTGAGCCAGCGGCAGCATCACCGCCTGCCCCGGGTGTGCGCGCAGGCGCGCCAGCAGCGCATCATTGCGCAGCCGCTGCACGGTGTCGCGCAGGAACGTCCGGCGCGCGTCGTCGCCCTGCAGCAGCGCGCGCGCCGGATTCAGCCGGCGCGGGATGACGTACAGCTGGTCGGCCTGCAGGTCGATCAGGTAGGCGTTCTGCACGTCGCGGTACTGCAGGTTGTTGACCCGGAAGGTGAACGTCATCACGTCGGCCAGGTCCTTCAGGCGCTTGCCCGGCGTGCCGGCCTGCGCCGACGAGACCAGCAGGGCGATGTACTGGCGGTCGCCGCGCCGCTGCAGGCGGTCGGTCCACTGCGTGTCGCGGGCAGCCGCCACCGCGTCGACGAGGCCGATATCGGACAGCCGCGCGAGCGAGCCCTGCGCACGCACCGTCAGCGCCTCGGCCCGGTGCAGCGTCGACTGCAGTTGTTCGGACTGTGCGCGCAGCACCAGGCCCTGGCGGTCGATGGCCTCGCGCAGGCGGTAGTGCAGCAGCACGCCCCAGGACAAGACGGTCAGGCCCACCACGCAGGCCGAGAACAGGTAGACCAGATAGCGGATCTGGCGAATGCTCAACGGCAATGCGGCGCTGCTGTCGGTCGGCATCAGCCTTTTCATTGCTTACCTCGTATCAAAGTCGCGGCCGGCCGGTGCCGCCGGCCGGTTTGAAAGTCGTGACGCGTGCGCTCGCCGCAGGCAGCGCCTGGCCTGTCACAACATGCCGCGCTGGATGGCGAAGGCGGCGAGCTCCACGTCGTTGTCGGCGCCGATCTTGCGCATGACGCTCTGCTTCTGGGTACTGATCGTCTTGACGGTTCGCCCGGTACGCACGGCGATCTCGGTCACGGACAAGCCGGACAGATAGAGCCGCAGGACTTCGCTTTCGCGGGTGGTGAGCAACTCGGCCCAGTCGCCGTAGTCGCCCAGGCTGCGGCAGCGCCGCCCCCAGATCAGGTCACAGGCGATTTCCGAGACCGAGGCCAGTTCCAGGTGTGCCATCCGGACCGCCTTCACGACCTCGTCGGCGTGGTCGCGTGCGGTCACGACATTGCGGCAGCCCTCCTTGATCAGCTGCAGCACGCCGGCACGATCCGCGATGTTGGCAATGGCGACTACGCGCTGCCGCCCCAGCGCGGCCAGCCGCGCGCCCAGGCGGGCGTAGCCGGACGGAGCGGAATCGTTGCCATGGCTGAGGGGGAAACGCATTGCCACCACGTCGCAAGCGCCTTGCCGCAGTGCGTGCACCAGGTCGCGTTCATCGGCCACCAGGCCAGTCAGTTCGATGCAGGCGCTGGCCGCGAGCCGCCGGCCCATCAGGCGCCGCATGACAGGTTGCGAGTCCGCGACGATCACCCGGATCTTTTCCATGGCCGCCTTACGCTCCAGCGTTATCCCGGTTTCAGGATGGGCCATTCGCCTGGCTTTCGAAATCAGCCAAGCCTGAAAAGTCCGCGGTATTTTCTGATCCGGCGCCGCTCAGCAGGCTGCGCGCGCTCGAGGCGTGGCAATGCCTGCCGGCCAGCGCCCGCGCGGAAATCGACAGTGAAAAGGAAAAGAGAAAGAGAAAAAGAAGCAGAAACCGCGGCGCTCACGCGGCCGCCGCGCTGCGGCGGCGATTATCGGGCGCCGCCCAGCAAGCCGTTGGTGCGGGCATATTCATAAAGCTCATAATCGTTGGCCAGACCCAGCTTCTTCATGGCAATGCTCTTTTGCGCGCTGATGGTCTTGCTGCTGCGGTTGGCCTGGCGCGCAATCTCGATGACTGGCACGCCGGCCGCGCACTGCCTGATCACTTCGAGTTCGCGCCGCGTCAGGATGGGGCGGCGCGACAGTTCATCGAGCCCGCCCGACGCCAGGATGGCGCGCACCGATGCCGGCTGGTAGCTCAAACCGCTGAACGCCGCGCGCACCGCCGGAATCAATTCCTGGACCGGATCGGTCTTGTTGAGAATCACCGAAATACCGACCTTCTGGATATTGCGGATCAGCGCCGGATTATCCAGCATGGTCATGACCACGATGCGCGTGGTGGGATAACGGCGCCGCAGCATCTGCAGCATCGGCAGGCCATCGCCGAACTGTCCGCCCGGCATGGAGTAATCGGTCACGATGACGTCGCAATCGGTGCTTTCGAGCAATGCGACCAGTTGGGTCGAATTGGTCGCGCTGCCCACCACCTGCATGCCAACTTCGAGCGCCAGCACCCGGCTCATTCCGTCCAGGACGACGGGGTGGTCATCGGCAATGATTACCTTGATCATTCATACCCCCTTGATTTTTCGGTTCCGTGGCCACGCACCGGTGTGCCGGGAACTGAGCCGGCATTCAATACCGGTCATCTTCGCTGCCTTGAATATTAGGAGTCTTCTGAAAAGTCCGAATTAAGGCATTCCTTAAATATGACTCGGCCAATCGCCGAGCCCGCCATTCGGACTGCCGTTCCGGCCCCTTGCCGGATCGTCGGGTCCGCCAAAGTATGCTGCAAGATACAAAGCCAGGTTGTCGATATGGGCCTGCACGGTTTCCCGGGCCTGGGCCACGTCCAGTTCCAGCTCGCGGCACAACGCGACGATTTCTTCGCCGTCTGCGGCGAGCGCCATGGCGCCGCGCATGCGATGGGCATGGTCTCGGACCGCTTTCAGTTCGCCGCTGCGCGCGGCGGCGGAAAGCGCCGCAAAATCATCCCGCATGGTATGCGCCAGCAACGCCTGGCTGGCAACGCTGTCCGCCATCGGCCGCACGCCGGCCTGGTCGGCGACCGGTTGCGCGGGCCCGTCGGCATGCGTTGGCAGCAGCGCGCGCAGGCACTCGGCGAGCGGGCCGAGCAAGACCGGCTTGGACAGGTAGCGGTCCATGCCGGCTTCCAGGCAACGCTGTGCCTCGTCCTGCGCGATGCTTGCGGTCAGCCCCACGATCGGCACGGTTGCCCCTTGCGCGCGCAGCCTGCGGCTTAGTTCGTTGCCGTCCATGCCGGGCATGTGGACATCGGTGAGCACCAGGTCAAAACTGCGCTGCCGCCACGCCGCCAGCGCTTCCTCGCCACTGGCCGCCAGCGTGGCCCGGCAGCCCAGGCGATCAAGTTGCTGCTGCATCAGCAGCCGGTTGTAGGGATGGTCGTCCACCACCAGTACCTGCAGGCCCAGCTGCGGGACGGGATCGGCTGCCGTGGCCACTGGCGGCGCGCTTGCGGGCGTCATGCCGGCGGCCAGGCACAGCGCGCGCAGGATGCCGGCCTGGTGGTAGGCGTTGACCAGCCAGCTGCCGCCGACCAGCTGCGGCTCGACCGGACCATCGGCACGGCCGAACACCACGCCGGCATAACCTTCCGGAATCGCCGCAATATGGCGGGAGGCGACCAACAGCACCATGCCGGCTCGCGGCGCCGGCCCGTCGCAAGCGATCGCCTCGCACCCCATCGCGCGCAGCGTGTCGATGGCATGGTTGCGGATGTCGTCGTCCTCGGACAGTATCGCCACCGGCGGCAGCACCGGTTCCAGCGGCCGGCGCGGGCCCGCCTGCGGCAGCCGCAGCAAGACCCGGAACACGCTGCCCTGGCCGGGCTCGCTGTGCACGGATACGCTGCCATGCATCAGCGCGGCCAGCCGCCGGCAGATCGACAAGCCCAGGCCGGTCCCGCCATAGCGCCGGGCGGTGGAAGGATCGGCCTGCACGAACGGCTCGAACAGCCGTTCCTGGACTTCCGGGGCGATGCCGGGCCCGGTATCCGCCACCTCGAGTTGCAGCGCGATCCTGCCTGCCGCGTCGGGCTGCGCTGGCACATCCGCCACATCGCCCTGAGGTACCCGTCCCAGGCGCACGATGACATGGCCTGTGGCGGTGAACTTCAGCGCATTGCCGAGCAGGTTGCCGATGATCTGGCGCACCCGCACCGGGTCGCCGGCCAGGCAGGGCAGGCCGGGCTCCGGATAGCACGACAACGCCAGGCCCTTTTGCAGCGCGATCGGCGCGTGCGACCGCACCGTCGATTCAAGCAGCTCGACCGGGTCGAACCGCACGCTGTCCAGCTGCATCTGCCCCGCTTCCGCGCGCGAATAGTCGAGCAGGTCGTCCAGGATCTGCAGCAGGACCTGCGACGAGGACTGGATGGTCGACAGCATTTCGCGCTGGCTACGCGCGAGGCTGGTCAGCGACAGCAGTTCCAGCGTGCCCAGCATGCCGTACAACGGCGTGCGGATCTCATGGCTCATGGTGGCCAGGAAGCGCAATTTGGCGGCGCTGGCCTCGTCCGCAAGCTGGCGCGCGCGCGCCAGCTTGCGGTGCGCCTCGCGTTCGTCCGTGACGTCATGGATCGCGCACAGCAGCACGTCCTCGCCTTCGAAACGGGTACGGCGGCCGACCACCAGCACGTCGCGCGCCCCACCCGCGCCTGCCGGCACCCGCACCTCCAGCTGCACGGGCGCCTCGCCACGCTGCGCGAGAATGGCGTCCAGCCATGGCCGGCCTTGCGTGCGCGCATCCAGCGGCAGCCATTGCGCGGCCAGCGCGTTCTCGGCCCGCACATGCGCATCGGCAATGCGCACCACCCGCAGGCCCACCGGCGCGGCTTGCATCACGGTGCGGTTGAAGCGCTCGCTGTCCTCGATGCGTTCGGCGTTGCGTTGCATCGGCACCAGGACCCGGCGCCTGACCATGCGCGCACCTTGCAGCACCGTCGCGATGCCGAGCCCGTAGAGCCCCAGCGCCGCGGCCAGCGCCAGTCCGTGGTCGGCCAGCCCTTGCGACAGCGGATAGGCATAGGCCGCGCGCCAGCCCTGGTCGCGCGCCATGCTGCCGATCATCAGGCTGCCTTGCTCGAACCAGTAGGCCACGCCGGCCTCGCTGGCGGCCAGTTCACGGGCGACCCGCTCGTTGAGGGCGTTGGGGCGCAACCAGCCGGCATCGCGGCCCTGGAACAGCAGCTTGCCGCGTTCATCGAAAAATATGGCGCGCTTGCCGGATACCGGCTGGCTGGCCCCCGGCATGCTGACATCGCCCATCAGCACGCGCACCGGAATGGCCGTCGCGGCATAGCCCAGCAGTGTTCCCGCGGCATTGCGAACGGGCAGGAAACAGCTCAGCATCGTTTCCTGCCCGATCGTTCCGGGATAGGGTCCGGCCCACAGCGGCGTGCCCGGCGGTGTCGAGGCCTGCGCCTCGCGGGCGCGGCGCGCCAGCGCCTTGGCCCAGTTGCTGACGGCGTCGGCAACCAGCGGCCCGCTCAGCGGCAGTGCCGCCGGCAGCGCGGGGGTCACCAGCGCCTCGCTGCCGTCCGCCATCAGGAACACCGAGCGCACGCCCTGCGGCGCCGTGCCCCAGTACGCGCGCTCGAAGATGGCAAAGCGGATGAAGTGCGACACCGCCGCGGACCGCTCTGCGCCAGGCACCGGCGCGCCGCGCATCAGGGTGGCGGGATTGATCAGCCCGGGCAACTCGATGGCACGCGCACTGCCGCCCGGCACGGCCATCAGCAAGGCTTCCAGCTGGGTTGCCGGCCGGTCGCTGCGCACCAGCCGGTACTCGGGCCCGGCGATCTCTGCCATGCGCCGGATAAAGTACTCGTGGGTGGCCTTGGCCGTTAGCACGGCGCCAAAGTGCTGGCGCGAGGCCCACGCCTGCTCCCACACCACGCGCTGGAACCGGCTATGCAGAAACAAGGCGAGACAGCCGCTGACCACCACGATCAGCAGGGTGGCAACGAGGGCGAGAAGGCGACCGGGAAACTGCGTGCCTGCGCGAGACAGCCAACTGGCCATTGGCGATGCTCCTTCTCAGCAACCTGTCTGACCCCGCTCAGGGACCGGGCGTCACTACGCGCCCGATGGCTAAGGAATTGCCTACGGATTATGCATCATCATCCCGGCCTGTCGCGGCCCGCCAGCCGCGTCACGACGCTGGCGGCCCAGGACGAGGCGGGGCCCCAGGTCACCGCGCAGCCGGTGCCGGTGCCGCGCACACTGCGTCAAGCACGGCGAACGGGTTGGCCGGACGCGCCGCTTCAGGCGGGAGGGCATAGCGCAGCGCGCACGAGGCGTTGGCATCGCTGCCCCATTTCACCATCAGTTCGCCATGGTCTTGCTTCAGCCCGCGCACGATGATGCGTCCGCCCTGCCCCACGGTGCCAGCCGCCTGGCCCTGCGCATCGGTGACCTCCGCCCCGAACGGCAGCGGCGTTCCGTCCGGGCCCCTGACCCGCAGGATCGCCGCGCGCCCGGGGTTGTCGGTCTCGAACTTCATCTTGACAATGGCGCCCGCGGTCGGCGCCGTGTTCTGCTGCGTGGTCTTCAGCGCCACGCTGATCGGCAGGCCCTTGGGATCGATCTCGACCTGGTTGGTGGAGAACGGGGTCAGGCTCGGCACGATGGCATGGCCCCACGGATCCACGCGCAAGCCGCTGCCATTGGCCACGCGCGCGCCCGCGGCGTCAGCGGCCTCGACAATCGCCATGGTGTCGCCGGGCATCGGGGTGAACGCCACGCCGCCGGCATAGGCGACGATGCCGCCGCTGATGCCCAGACCGGCCTGCGAGTAATTGCGTCCCTTGCTGGCACTGGCGGTGAGGTTGGCGAAGGGCGACACGTAGCCGACATTGGCGCCGACGGTGGCGGTGTCGGTGCTGTTGCCGCCGCCGGTGTAGCCTGCATTGACGCCGTAGGTGAACGCGTTATCGTCGCCCAGCGTGCCGGTTACGGATTGCTGCAGCGAGGTGCCGCCTTGGGTATCGTGGGACACGCTGGTCATCGAGTACGGCGCATGCTGGCCGCTGCCGAGCGGAATCCCCACCGTGAGCATCACCCGGGTGTCCCATTTGCCGGCATTGACGTTGAACTGGCGCGACGCCGAAATCCCGTAGTTGATGCGCTTGTAGCTGTTGTTGTAGCCCGCCTGGAACTGGGTGTCGCTGCCGCCGCGGTTCCAGTAGTTCTGCGTGGACCCGGTCAGGTAGAACGAGCCGTAGCCCTGCGGCAGCATCTGGTTGATGGTCACCTGCAGCCGACCGCGCTGGATCCCGCCGATAAACATGCCCGCCGCCATGCCGCGCTGCTCCAGGTCGCGCAGCGCCATGGCATCGGCCATGCTGAGGTAGCCGCTGCTGGAGTAGCGGTAGGCGGCCAGCGTCAGGTTGGTGTTGGTCGGCGCCACCAGCTTGCTGTACGACAGCCGCACGCTCTGGCCGCTGCGGCCGCCGGCGTTGTCCAGGCTGGTCCAGGCTTGCGTGATGTCAGCACCGAAGGCGCCCAGGTCCGTGTTCAACGCCCCGCCGCCCATGACCGCGGTGTAGTCCTGCGCGGCAATAAAGCCGCCGTAGCCCGTCACCATATTGCTGATGCCGTGCTGGACCGTTGCCTGCATCATCATCGGACGGCTGTGGAGCGTCACATTGCGGTACTGCCCGACGGTAATGCTGTAGCGCGTGATGCCCGGGCGCAGCGCATTGACGGCCGCGGCATAGGGCACGCGCGCGGTGCGAACGCTGCCATCGGCTTCCGTGATCACCAGTTCCAGGTCGCCGCCATATCCGGTCGGATACAGGTCGCTGATCTCGAACGCGCCGGGGGCAACCGTGGTTTCATAGATGATGCTGCCGCCCTGGCGCACCTGCACGCGGGCATTGCTGTTGGCAATGCCGCGCACGACCGGTGCATAGCCGCGCTGCGACTCGGGATACATTCGGTCGTCGCTGGCCACCTGCACGCCGCGAAAGCCGAAGCTGTCGAACAGCGCGCCGTCGGTATAGGCTTCACCGATGACCAGCTGGCTGCGGATCGGTGCCAGCGCGCGCTGCAGGCTGGTCTGCACGCTCTGGTAGCGGGTCCCGTCGAAATCGCCATGCGTCAGGTTGCCGACATGGCGGAAGCGCCAGCCGCCGAAGTTAAGGCCGGCGTTCAGGCCGACGTAGCTCTGCGTGGTCGAGAACCCGCTCGCATCCGAATGGTAGACGTTGGCGTTGTACTGCAGCCGCGCCGCGGTGACGCCGTCGTCCCAGTACTTGGGATCGACATAGCCCCGCGCCGTCCGCGACATGGCAACCTGCGGCACGCTCACGTCCAGCCGCTGTTCGCCGTTGTCGAAGCTGGCGGTGGCATCGGGCACCAGTCCGGGCAGCGCCACGCAACCGGCCACCAGGCTTGCCGAGGCTTCCGGCGACAGCTTCGCCAGGTCGATCCCCATGCGCTCGACCGCCGCGCGGTCGAAGCACGGCTGCACATTGCGGGTGTCGTCGCCCACCGGGCGCAGCGTTACCTCGCTCCGGCCCAGCCAGACGTCGTTCACGTATAGCTCGGCGCGATAGTTGCCCGGCAAGGCCACGTTGCCCTTGTTGAAGCGGCTCACGTCGATGCGGACCCCACCGGGCTGCTGCAGGAACGTGTCGTTGAACTCGACTTCGGCAAGCAACGCCGGACGGCCGGTGTTGCCAGACGCCCCCCACGCGCTCGCGCTGGCAAACAGGGACAATACCACCGCGCTGGCTGGACGCAGCCGGGACGGGAACGACGAGGTCTTCTGGGTTTTCATGGTTTATGCCGGATATCTGGCACTGCGCGGGCAAGACTTGCCCCTGCCGCGGGCGCGGCATCATCAATCGAAGCAATGCAGCCTGGAAGATTGCCGGGCGCCGCCCGGCGAGGACTAGCGCTAAGCGGCCGGGGCGCCGCCGTCCAGCGCGGCTTCGCCGCGCGCGGCGCCGCCGTAGTCATTGATGGTGTGGAAGCGGACCCTGGCGTCGGGGCCGGGCGCAATCTCGCCGGTAAGCGGGAAGGTTCGGGTTTCGCCCGGAGCGATCATGCCGCCCTCTTCAAACCGGCCGGTCTTGCCGCCCCCTACCAGTTCGATCCTGGCGAAGGAAACGTGGTAGGCGCTGGGGTTGCTGCCCTCCAGTGCAGGCTTGCCGCCGGCCTGGACCAGGCGCCAGCGGATGCTGGCCGGGGCTTCGTCGGCCGTGCCCTTCAGTCCATCGGGCCGGAAGAACAGCTTGATGCGCGAGCGGAAGGCGAGCTGCAACGTGTTGGCACCGGCGTCTTCGGCCGCGGGCTTGGGCGGGATCTCCAGCACGTTAAGCCAGAACACGGATTCACGGTCCGGCGCCAGCGGCTCGCCGGTGTAGAGGATGCGCAGGGTCTGGCCCTTGCCAGGATCGATACG
The DNA here is from genome assembly GCF_050271075.1 of Cupriavidus sp. H39. Taxonomy (NCBI): domain Bacteria; kingdom Pseudomonadati; phylum Pseudomonadota; class Betaproteobacteria; order Burkholderiales; family Burkholderiaceae; genus Cupriavidus; species Cupriavidus sp. H39. The sequence continues at coordinate 1,098,641 of NZ_CP189846.1, read as the reverse complement.
CGACACCGGCGGGGTCACGGTGAACGGCGCTTCGATGGCTGCCGGTGCCGCCTTCGGATCGCCCGTGTCGATCCACGCCTGCGTCAACGCCGGCGCCTTGCCTTCGTTGGTCAGCTTGATGGTGGCCTCGGTCTCCTGGGCGCGATAGATGACCCGCGTACCGGCGATGACCACGGAGGCCTGGGCGTGCATCGCACTCAGGAGCCCGAGCGCAACGACGCCGGCGGAAATCAGGGACTTGATCGTCATGTTCATGATGACAGCGCGATGGCGGGTTCGGCTGAACCGGCAACCGGGTGAACCGCGAGAAGAGGATACCGGCGAGGTCTGGTGATGCAAGGCGCGGAGCGCGCCGGTAACACGCTCCGCCCCTTGAGGCAGCAGGCTTACTCGTAGGCGATGGAGTACATCACGCTGGAGTTGGCGATACCGGCGCTTGCCTGGCCGGTGGCGTAGTACTGCGCGTAGTACCAGAGCGTGGCGGCGCCATCGGTGAGCGGCACGGAATTCGAACCCTGCGCCTGGTCGGTGAAGCCCGCCTTGATCGGGGTGTTGGCGGTGCCGCCGTTCAGCAGGCGGATCTGCACGTTCTGGGCGCCGCCCGCATCCAGGATCAGGTTGCCGGTGGTGGCGTCGGTGGTCGGCCCTGCCTCGAAGAACGTATGCACGTTGCCGGTGTTCGGCGTGCAGTTGGTGAGGGCGATGTTGAACGGCGTCTGTCCGGCGACCTTGCCGGGCCCGTTCAGGGTCGTGGCCGAAACCACTGGCAGCTGCACGTTGAAGTTCTGGGCGCCGCTGCCATTGCCGTTGATGGTGCAGGTCTGGGCGGTGATCTTGCCATTGAAGGTGATGGTGCCATCGGCGGCATGGGCAAACTGCGCGCCCATGGCGGTACCGGCAACGATCAGTGCGGCGAGAAGCTTGTGATGGGTCATGATGGGTGATTCAAAGGTTGGTGGGTCATGGCTTGCGGATCCGGCGGATCCCGCCCTTCCCCGTACCGTCGTGCAAATGCCGATAACGCTGTGCCGTTGCCGCCCGGCGCCGGGGACAAGTGGAATATAGGGAGGAGGCTTAATGCCACCAATCAGGCAAGCCTTAGATCTGGTTCGGAATTTTCCCTTTGCTACACCAGGGCCACGGCATGATGCGTCGGCACCACCCGTGCTTGCAGAGCGAGCCTATTGCAGGGTCACCGCTACTGATGTCGTGCAGCGTCTGCAGCCCTGCTTGCCGCGGCGGCCGGCGCTGCGCCGATGCGCCTGACGTGCGCGCCTCAGGCCGCCGCGCCGTCCGCGCGGCACGTTGCCGGCACCTCGCCGTAGCGTGCCATCAGCGCACCGGCAATCGCATTGGTCCAGCCAAAGCCGTCCTGCAACGGATACTCGCCGCCGCCACCGCCCTGGGCGGCCCCTTCGATGCGCCGGATACGGTATTTCTCCACCAGCTTGCATTGGTGGGAGTACAGGCTGGCCACGGTGGCCAGCCAGCGCCGCGCGAGATCGCGCGCGAGGGCCGCGTGGCCATAACGCTCCAGGCCGCACACCGCCAGCCATTGCAGCGGGGCCCAGCCGTTGGGATGGTCCCATTGCTGGCCCGAGGTGCACTCCGTGGTGGCCAGGCCGCCGTCCACCAGCAGCCGGTCCTGCACCGCGTGCGCCACCGCTTGCGCATGCGCCGGGCGGGCCAGGCCGAGATAGAGCGGCATCACGGTGGCCGCGGTGAGGGACCGGCGCGGCGCGCCGCGGCACCAGTCGTAGTCGACAAAGACGCCCGCGGCGCCATCCCACAGGTATTGCAGGATGGCGGCCTCGCGCCGCTGCGCCGCGGCGCGGTACACCTCTGCCGCGGCATCGCCGGCCCGCTCGCACAGCGCGGCAAGCCGCATCTCCAGGTGCCACAGCAGCGCATTGAGGTCGACCGGCAGCATCGCCGTGGTGCGGATGGTGGCCAGGTCAGTGGGCTGGCCGGCGGGCAGGTCCGGCGCGTCGAGCCAGCGCGAGCTGAAGTCCCAGCCCGACTCCGCCGCGGCGCGCAGGTCGCGGAACACCATATGGTGCGGGCGGCCGCTGCGCAGCGCGGTCTCCATGTCTTCGAGAAACGCCTCCTCGCGCGGCCATGGACGATCGTCCCAGTAGCGGTTGAGCACCGCGCCGCCGGGCAGGCAGACCACGCGGCGGTGCGCGTGGCCGGGACACAGGCCGTCGGCGCCGTCCATCCAGAAGGCATATTCGCGGCGCAGCTGCGGCAGGAAGTCGAGCGCGCTGGCCAGCCGCTCGCGCTCGAGCAGGTCCACCATCAACGCAAACACCGGTGGTTGCGAGCGGCTCAGGTAGTAGTTGCGGGTGCCATTCGGCACCAGGCCGTAGGTATCGAGCAGGTAAGCGAAATTCCGCGTCATCTCCACCATCAGGTCGCCGTGCCCGCTGCTGGCCAGCCCTTCCATGGTGAAGTAGGAATCCCAGTAATAGAGTTCACCGAAGCGTCCGCCCGGCACCACGTAGCGGTGCGGCAGCGGCAACAGTGACGACAGTGGGGGATGGGCCACGGGCTCGCGCGTCAACACCGGCCACAGGCCGTCGATATGCTCGCGCAGGGTGCTGGCCGGGTCGGACACGTAGTGGCTGTCCGGCACGGTGGCGCGGGTGAAATACGCCTGCACGAAATCGGCCAGCGAAAAGCCGGGCGTATCGCGCATCTCGCGATAGCGCGCCACGATCAGCTCAGGGTCGCAGTTGGGGATGCAGTCCGGAAAGGTCTTGCTGTCGGCGAACAGGCCGCTGTGCTGGACGTCGACGAACAGCTCGCAATAGCGCGCCGCGGGCGACAGCATGTCGGCGCAGGCGCAGCCCGGCAGCGCCTGCGGCGGCGGGCAGTCGCGGTGCGTGATCCATTCCGGGCGCGCCGCCGCATGGATCTTGCCGGGCGCCGCGGCCGGCCCGGCCACCGCGCCGGCGCCGTCCGGCGTGGCCGGGGCGTTGCGCGGCACCGTGCTGCCGCTTGCCGCGGTGCCGGGCGACGGTGGCACCGCGGTTTCGGAATCGGGCGTGCCGGTCGGCCGCATGGACACCTCCTCGTACCGGCCACGGCCGGCTCCTATGGCATAGAAATAGGAGCCGCGCAGCGCACGGTAAGTTCGCCGCCGCGGCGCAAAGCGCCGCATGTGCCACGCCAGGGCGAACCGCTCCGCGCCCTATACCTCCTTCTCGCCATGCTGCACCGGGATCGCCGGCGCGGCCTCGCGCACGCCCAGCTGCATGAAGATCCAGGCCGACGCGCAGGTAATCAGCCCCATGCAGGCAAAGGTGGCATGGAAGGCCGGCAGCACCGCCGCGGGATCATCGCCAAAGCGGTGCTGGAAGGTCGCCAGCAGCGCGCCGGCCGTCGTCACGGCCAGGCTCATCGACAGCATCTGCACCATCGACAGCATGCTGTTGCCGCTGCTGGCACCGGCGCCGCTGAGATCCTTCAAGGTGACCGTGTTCATCGCCGTGAACTGGATCGAATTGACCATGCCGAACAGCGCCAGCAGCGGCACCAGCAGCCACAGCGGCAGCTGCGGCGAGATCAGCGCAAACGCCGCCATCACCAGGCCCACCACGAAGGTGTTCGACACCAGCACGCGCCGGTAGCCATGACGCTGGATCAGCCGCGTGGCGAGCCGCTTGGACGCCATGCCGGCCGCGGTGACCGGCAGCATCATCAGGCCGGCGTCCAACGGCGCATAGCCCAGGCTGACCTGCAGCGTCAGCGGGATCAGGAACGGCATCGAGCCATTGCCGATGCGCGCGAACAGGTTGCCCAGCAGCCCGACGCTGAAGCTGTGGATGCGGAACAGCCGCAACGGGAACAGCGGCTGCTTGCGGCGGTTGGCGTGCAGCCCGTAGGCGGTCAGCGCGGCCATGCTGGCGATCAGCAGCACCAGCACGGTGGCGTGCTGGAAGCCCAGTCCGCCGAGCCCGTCAAGCGAGAACGACAGCGCCAGCATGGCGGTGGCCAGCAGCAGGTAGCCCGCGAGATCGAAGCGGCCGACGCCGGCCAGCCGCGCATTGGGCATGTAGCGCACGGTGGCGAGCGCGCCCAGCACGCCGACCGGCACGTTGATCAGGAAGATCCAGTGCCAGGACAGCGCCTGCGTCAGCCAGCCGCCCAGCGTGGGACCGATCAGCGGCCCGATCATGCCGGGGATGGCGACGAAGCTCAGCGCCTGCAGGTATTGCTCGCGCGGAAAGGTGCGCAGCACCGAGAGCCGCCCCACCGGCAGCAGCATCGCGCCGCCCACGCCCTGCACCACGCGCGCGCCGATCAGGAAGTTCAGCGTCGGCGCGTAGGCGCACAGCAGCGAGCCGGCCACGAACAGCGCGATCGCGGTCTGGAACACGGTGCGGGTGCCGAAGCGGTCGGCCAGCCAGCCCGAGGCCGGGATCATCACCGCCATGGTCAGCGAGTAGGCGATCACCACCGACTGCATCCGCAGCGGACTCTCCCCCAGGCTGCGCGCCATCGACGGCAGCGCGGTATTGACGATGGTCGAGTCCAGCGTCTGCATGAAAAAGCCGACCGCCACCACCCACAGCATGATGCGGCGGGTGCGGTCGTCGGGCGCGGGCGTGGTCATGGTGCGGCTCCGGTCCGGCCGGCGCAGGGTGACCCGGTGCGCGCCGGCCAAAGCCAACACCTTAAAGGGCAACGACGGCCGAGGCAATCGGCGCCAGGCTTACAGCGCGGCCCGCAGCCCGATGAAGAAGCGCCGGCCCGGCGCCGGCTCGAAGTAACGCCCGTTGGCCTCGTTGACGATCACCGAGCCGAGGTAGCGCCGGTCGGCCAGGTTGTCGATGCGCCCGAACAGGTAGAGACGCGTCGGGCCGATCCGGAAGGCATAGCCGGCGCGCAGGTTGAACACGGCATAGCCCGGCGCCGCCTGGGTGTTGAGGTCGTCGGCATAGACGCGGCTGTCGGCACGCAGCTCGGCCCCCAGCGTCAGCGGCGCGAGCGGCCGCCACGACAGCTCCGCGGCCACGCTGTGGCGCGCGGTGCCGGGCAGGCGGTTGCCGGCCGCCACGGCCTGTCCCTGCGCGTTGATAAAGCCGTCGCCGAAGCTGGCATCGAGCCAGGTATAGGCCAGTCCCGCCTCGATCCGGCTGCCGCCGCCCCGCCCCGGCGTGCCGACTTCGTCGAGAAAGCCGGCGCGCCAGCCCAGCTCCAGGCCGCGACGGCGCACGCCGCTGACATTCTGGTAGACCGTGCGCCCGGCATTGTTCGAAAGCGGCACCACCTCGTCATGGCTGTCGGCATCGAACAGCGCCGCTTCCAGCCGCTGTCGCGCCGCCTGCCACTTGATGCCGATCTCGCCCTGGCGGCTGGTCGAGGCCTGCAGGCCCAGGTTGCTGCCGGTGCCGCCGGGACCATAGGCCACCTCGGTCAGCGTCGGGGTTTCGAAGCCGCGTCCGAGGTTGGCGTAGACGTTGAGGGCGTCCAGCGCATGCCAGACCACGCCGAGCACCGGGCTGACGTTGCTGTAGCGGGCATGGCCGCTGTCGTCGGGGCTGGCCGCCGTGATGAAATGGTCGGCTATGCCCAGCCGCACCCGGCTGGCGCGCGCCCCGCCCACCAGTTGCCAGGCCGGATGAAAGGTCCAGTCGAATTGCGCGAAGGCGCCGAGGTCGGTCGCGGTATTGGTTTCATCGCGGCGCAGCGCCCCTTGGGTGCCGTCCTGGTTGACGTAGCCCTGGCGGCCGTCGCGCATGCCATTGGCTTCGAGCCCGGCGCTCCACAGCATGGGCAAGCCGGCGGCGGTGGTGGTGCGCCGGTTCCAGGACAGCGCGGCGCCGCCGTAAGTGCGGTCCAGGTCGACGATGCCACCGGATGAGGTGGGTGCGGCGCCGCTGAAGCCCAGCCGCTGGTACAGGTTGCGCGTGCCGCCGTAAAGGCGTGCCGACAGGCTGTCGGTGCCGCTGACCTGGTGGTCGACCACCACCCCGGCCTGGGCCTGCTCAACGGTCTTGCCGGTATCGAACTGCGTGGCCGCGGCGACGGCCTGGCGCGGATTGGCATCGGCCTGCGCCCGGGTAAGGCCGAGCGGGTCCTGCGCCAGCGGCTGGTTGAAGTAATTGAACTGGCCGGTCACGCGCGTGCCGCTGGCCGGCTGCGCCACCACCCGGCCATTGAGCTGGTAGCGGCGCGCCGCGCTGTGGTCGCGGTAGCCATCGGTCTGGTAGGTCCACGCATCGAGCGAGCCGCCGAGCCGGTCATTGCCGCCGGCCAGCGCCACGCCGGCCTGCCACTGGCCGTCGCTGCCGAGGCCGGTCGATGCGCGCGCGGTGAATCCGTCCGTGGGCGGATCGGGCATGAACACCTGCACCACACCGCCCGAGGCATTGCCATACAGCTGCGCGAACGGGCCGCGCAGCACCTCGACACGGCTGGCATTGGCGAGGTCGGCCGTCGACGCCTGCCCCTGCCCGTCCGGCATGGTGGCGGGAATGCCGTCGACATAGAGACGCACGCCGCGCACGCCAAAGGTCGAGCGCGTGCCAAAGCCGCGCACGGCCAACTGCAGGTCCTGAGAATAATTCTGCCGGTCGCGTACCGCCACGCCCGGCACGCCGGCCAGCACCTCCGACAGGCTCACCAGCGGCGTGGCGCTGCGCAACGGGTCGATCGGCACGCTGTCCACCGCGGCGGGCGCGTCGAAACGGCGCTGCTCGCTGCGCGTGGCGCTGACCACCACGTCGGGCAGGGTCTCGCCGGTGGCCGCGGCCACGGCCGTGCCGGACGCATCCGCGCCCGCCGCCGCCCGCGCGGCGGCGCTGGCCAGCACCAGCACCGCGCAGGCCAGCGCATCGATAGCCGGGAAGCGATAGGAGGCACGGCGCTGCTGCCGCACCGGGATCTGCCTGCCGCCTGGGTTGATGGGCATCGGAAGCGGTTGCGGATGGAGTTGCGGTTGGGGGCCGTGGCGCGAATACGGGCTGCGCCGGTGGGGGTGGATATGGCGCAACTTTATCCCGGCCCCGTGATGATGGCTACGCGCCACGACGCCGGGAAAACCCGGGGATCGGGGCGGGGCCGCCCCTGGAATAGAAGTTCAGAAAATTTCAACAACTGATTGCACAACGGCTTCAATCGTCGGCCCTTCTCCACCCTACACTGCTTTCACCAGCCGCTGCATCCCGCGCCCCTCCTTATACGCGACGCAGCATAAGGATATTCAGATTTTCGAAATCAAAGGACCGACATCATGACCACCGCCACCACCCGCGTTGCCATCGTCTACCACAGCGGCTACGGCCACACCGCCCGGCAAGCCCAGGCCGTAGCGCGCGGCGCCGGCAGCGTCGCGGGCGCCCAGAGCCTGCTGATTCCGGTCGAGGACATCGACCAGCACTGGGATACCCTCGAACAGGTCGATGCCATCATCTTCGGCGCGCCGACTTACATGGGCAGCGCCTCGGCCCAGTTCAAGGGCTTTATGGACGCGACCTCGCGCAACGTGTTCGCCAAGGGCGGCAAATGGGCCAACAAGGTCGCCGCCGGCTTTACCAACGCGGCCTCGCGCTCCGGCGACAAGCTGGCCACGCTGCAGCAGATCGCCATCTTCGCGGCGCAGCACGGCATGCACTGGGTCAACCTGGGCCTGCCGCCGGGCCACAACAACTCCAAGTCGACCGAGGACTCGCTGAACCGCCACGGGTTCTTCCTCGGCGCGGCCGCGCAGTCGGATGCGGATGTCAGCGCCGAGGTAGCGCCGCCGCCGGCCGACCTGCGTACCGCCGAGCACCTGGGCGCGCGCGTGGCCGAAGTTGCGCAGCAGCTGGTCGCGGGCCGGCAGGCGCTGGCGGCGCTGAAAGAAGCTGCCTGAGCGCGTCGCGCGCCGGTCGCGGCGGGCCCGATGTCCGGGGACTGACCCCGGCGCGGGCCCTCCGCTCAATACAGCACCTCCAGTACCTCGAACAATTCGATGTCCTTCTGCGCTGCCGAGCGCGCGCGGCGCCGGATTTCCTGCAGCATGCAGTCGGTGAAGCACTGCGCCGCCGGACTGCGCACGGCGTTATGGCGCGTAATGATGCCGAGCCGGCTGGTCTCGAACCGCTCGGCCAGAGCCAGCGGATGGATCCAGCCCCGCATCGGATCGGTCAGCAGCAGCGGCTGCGGGCAATAGCTGATCATGCCGGCATTGCGGATCAACTCCAGCAGCAACGCGGTCGAGTGTGCGCAGTGCAGGCGCGCGGGATCGATGCGGGCTTCATGCTGCCAGAACAGGTTGCGCATGAACGGCTCGTAGCTGGCAGCGGTGTAGTTGACGACCCAGTCCTGCGCCAGCAGTTCGTGCAGCGAGCGCGCATCCGCGCACGGGTGCCCGCGCCGCGCGATCACGCATGAGGTGTACCCAAGCAGTGGTTCGCATTCGAACTCCTGCGTGGACATTGCCGCGGTGAACGGCCCCACCGCGAAGTCCAGCGTACCTTCGCGCAAGCGAGGCAAGGCCACCGCGGTCAGGCCTTCGAAGATCTCCACCTGCACGCCCGGCATGCGTTCGCGAAAGCGCAGCAGCACGCGCGGCAGGAACGTCAGCATGACCCACGGCGTGACGCTGAGGCTCAGGCGGCCCACCCCTTCACCGCGCAGCGTGGCCAATTCCTCACGGGCACGGGCGAGTTGCCCGACCACCAGCCTGGCATGGCCCAGCATGCGCTGCCCCGCCTCGGTCAGCGCCACGCCGCTGGCGGTGCGAGACAGCAAGGGCAGCCGCGCCTCGCTTTCCAGCTCGCGCAGTGCCTTGGTCACCGCCGCCTGCGACAGCCCGGCAAGCCGCGCCGCGGCGCGGATGGTGCCGGCATCGGCCACCGCCACAAGGGCCTGGATCTGGTGCAGTTTCATCGACATGGCGGCTCGGCAAGGTGACAACCAATGGTTGTCAGGATAACAGTATTGCGGCTATCGGCACGTGCTGGCGCTGCCTAAGATCGCTCCACACCAAGCCCCGCCAATACCTTCCCGGAGACGCCATGCATCCCGATCCCGTCCTGCCCGGCATTCGCGCCATCGAAGCCGAGATGGTGGACCTGCGACACCGCATCCACGCCCATCCCGAACTGGGCTTCGAGGAATTCGCCACCAGCGACCTGGTGGCCGAATGCTTGCAGGCCTGGGGCTATGCCGTGCATCGCGGCCTGGGCCGCACCGGCGTGGTCGGCACGCTGCGTCACGGCGAGGGCCGCGCCATCGGCCTGCGCGCCGATATGGATGCCTTGCCGATCCAGGAAGCCACGTCCCTGCCGTATGCCAGCCGGATCGACGGCAAGATGCACGCGTGCGGCCATGACGGCCACACTGCCACGCTGCTGGCCGCGGCCCGCTACCTGGCCCAGCACAAGCCCTTCCACGGCACGCTGCATGTCATTTTCCAGCCGGCAGAAGAAGGCATGGGCGGCGCCCGCGAGATGATCCGCGACGGCCTGTTCCGCCTGTTCCCGTGCGATGCGGTATTTGCGCTGCATAACATGCCCGGGCACCCCGTCGGCAAATTCGGCTTCCTGGACGGCCCGTTCATGGCATCGTCCGATACCGTGACGATCCGCGTCACCGGGCGCGGCGGCCACGGCGCGGTGCCGCACCGGGCGGTCGATCCGGTGGTGGCGTGCGCGTCGATGGTGATGGCCTTGCAGTCGGTGGTGGCGCGCAACGTGAATCCGCTCGACATGGCCATCGTGACCGTTGGCGCGATCGAAGCCGGCAAGGCTCCCAACGTGATCCCAGAAAGCGCCGAGCTGCGCCTGTCGGTGCGCGCACTGAAGGCCGAGGTGCGCGACCTGCTGCAGGCACGCATCACTGCGCTGGCGCATGCGCAGGCCGAGAGCTTTGGCGCCTGTGCCGAGGTGCATTACGACCGCCGCTACCCCGTGCTGGTCAACGACCCGGCCACCACCGGGATGGCACGCGAGGTCGCCCGCGACTGGCTGGGCGAGGAAGGGCTGATCGAGAACATGGTGCCGCTGACGGGCAGCGAGGATTTCTCTTTCATGCTGCAAGAGTGCCCGGGCTGCTACCTGATCGTCGGCAACGGCGATGGCGAAGGCGGCTGCATGGTCCATAACCCCGGCTACGACTTCAACGACGCCTGCCTGCCGCTCGCGGCCACCTATTGGGTAAAGCTGGTCGAGCGCTACCTGCGCTGAGCCGCGCCCGCCATCAGCGCAGACCGGCCCTGAGGCCGGCCGCCCTTCACCGGAGACACCGAATGTCGACTTCCCTTCCCGCGCCGCCGCTGGACGGCGCCTTCGCCGCGTCATCGGGCCATGCCAGGCCCCGCCGCCGCGTGATTGCCGCCATCACCATCGGCAATGGCCTCGAGTTCTATGATTTCACCGTCTACAGCTTCTTCGCCGTTCTGATCGGCAAGCTGTTCTTTCCGGTTTCCGGCGGTATTGGGCAGCTGATGCTATCGCTGGCGACCTTTGGCGTGGGCTTTGTCGCGCGCCCGCTCGGCGGCCTGATGATCGGACTCTATGCCGACCGTGTCGGGCGCAAGCCGGCGATGGCGCTGACGCTGTGGCTGATGGGGCTGGGCTCGCTGCTGTTCGTGGTGGCCCCGACCTATGCGCAGGCGGGCATGGCCGCGCCGCTGCTGATCGTGCTGGCGCGGCTGCTGCAGGGCTTCGCGCTGGGCGGGGAAGTGGGCGCCTCCACGGCGCTGCTGATGGAGTATGCCGATGACCATTCGCGCGGCTACTACGGCAGCTGGCAGCTGTTCAGCCAAGGCGTCAGCGTGCTGCTTGGCGCGGTGGTCGGGCTGTCGCTGACCAACGGGCTGTCGGCCGACGCCCTGCAAAGCTGGGGCTGGCGCGTGCCGTTCGCCATCGGCATCCTGGTCATCCCGCTGGGCCTCTATATCCGCCGCCACCTGGAGGAAACCGCCGCAGCGCCGGCCGCGGGCGCGGCGAGCCATGAAGGCGCCGGCCTGGCCGAGATCTTCCGCGCCCACGGCCGCGTCGTGGTGGCCGGCGTACTGGTGACGATCGGCGGCACCTCGGCGACCTATATCGTGCTGCACTACATGAGCAGCTACGCGGCGACGGTGCTGAAGATCCCGCTCGGGCTCAGCATGTCCGCCGGCTGCGTCGCCGCACTGGTACAGGTCGCGCTGTCCGCGTATGCCGGCCGGCTCTCTGACCGGATCGGGCGCAAGCCTGCCATCCTCTGGTCGCGCGTGGCCATGCTGGCGCTGGTCTATCCCGCCTTCATGCTGCTCAACGCGCGGCCGTCGCTGGCGATGCTGCTGGCGGTGGTCGCGATGCTGGCCGTGCTGCTGGTGTTGAACACGGTGCCGTCGGTGGTGCTGATCACCGAGCTGTTCCCGCGGCGCATCCGCGCGAGCGGCCTGTCGGTGGTCTATTGCATCGGCGTGCTGGTTTTCGGCGGCTTTGCGCAGCTGATCGCCACCTGGTTGATCGAGCTGACCGGCAACGCCAGCGCGCCGGCGCTGTACGTGATCGGCTGCGGCCTGATTTCGCTGGTCGGACTGGCGATGGTGCAGGAGACCGCAGGCAGGCGGCTGGATTGAGTACGGCCTGCTGCGCGGGACGCACGGCCGGGACGGTCCCCTGCCCCGGACCGCCCCGGCGACTGGGCGGCAGTGCAGGCCCGATCGTCCCTAAAAGAATCTGCTAAAGCCCTCGCCCCTCCCGGCCGTTAAGCAATGGGGTCGCAATAGAGTCGCAGTGGGACGGAGGGAGACTGACATGCAGAACCTGGGGATTCGCATACGCCTGGGCGCGGCGTTTGGCGCCATGTGGTCGCTGATGGCGATCGGGACCGCGGTGGCCTTGCCGCGCCTGCAGGACGCCGCCGACGCGCGGCGCCTGCTGATCGCGCTGGCCGCGGCCGGCCTGTGCGTGGCGGTGGGCGCGGTCTGGCGGCTGGCGCGCGGCATCGAGGCACCGCTGGCCGAAGCCGTCCACATTGCCGAAACCGTGGCCGCGGGCGACCTCAGCCAGGAGTTCAACACCGAACGGGGCGGCGAGTTCGGCCGGCTGCTGGGCGGACTGGGCGAAATGGAAGACATGCTGACCGGCCTGGTGACGCGCATCCGCACCGCCACCGACTCCATCACCGATGCTTCGCACCAGATTGCCGCGGGCAATACCGACCTGTCCCAGCGCACCGAAGAACAAGCCGCCGCGCTGCAGCAAACGGCGTCGAGCATGGACGAACTGACGGCGATGGTGCAGCAGAACACCGAACGCGCCCGCGCCGCCAACGGCATGGCGGCCAACGCTTCCGGCATTGCCGCGCGCGGTGGCGAAGTGGTGGGCGACGTGGTGCAGACCATGTCGGCGATCAGCGCCAGTTCGCGCAAGGTCACCGACATCATCGAAGTGATCGAAAGCATTGCCTTCCAGACCAATATCCTGGCGCTGAACGCCGCGGTGGAAGCCGCGCGCGCGGGCGAACAGGGGCGCGGCTTCGCCGTGGTGGCGGGCGAGGTGCGCACGCTGGCGCAGCGCAGCGCCGCCGCGGCACGCGAGATCAAGCAGCTGATCGACGATTCGGTGCAGCAGGTGGACAGCGGCTCGGCGCTGGTGGGCCGGGCTGGCGAAACCATGCAGGAGATCGTCCAGGCGGTGGCCAGCGTCACCGGGCTGCTGGGCGAGATTACCGCGGCGTCGGAACAGCAAAGCGCCGGCATTGCCCAGGTCAACGAGGCCGTGGCGCAGATGGACACCGTGACGCAGCAGAATGCGGCGCTGGTGGAGCAGGCGGCCAGCGCGTCGCAGGCATTGGCGGGGCAGGCGACGGAACTGCAGCAGGTGGTGGGGGAATTCAGGCTGTAGGGTTGAGGGCCAGTCCTTAACGGCAGGATCCTTGCGGCGTAGGCGCATCGGCTGGCTTGGCCAGGGACATGATGGATCTCCTCCCTGTACAGGCGCGCGGGATCCGGCGCCAGGAGATGCCATCATAGCGGATGATGAAACATATGTTCCACCATGGTTAACGCTGAAACAAACGATCCCGGCCCAGTCCGGGGCGGCGGGAACGGCCCCTCATAACGAAAAAGGGGCGGCAATGCCTACCGCCCCTTCCCCCGGATGACCGGATGACCCGGCCGCTGCCCGGCCGGGATGTACCACCTGTATCACCGCCCGCTCAGGCGGTGACGTCCTGCGACGCGCCGACCATGGTCAGGGCGTTGCCGTGCTCGTCCAGCGTGACCTCGCCCTCCTCATGGATGTCGCGGAGGCTGCCGTCCGGCAGCTGGATGCGGTAGTCGACGCGATACGGCGCCTTGTCGACGATGGCCGCGCGGATCGCCGCCTGCACGCGCGGGCGGTCCGCTTCGACGATCGACGCCAGGTAGCGGTCCATGGTCACCTTGAACGCCTGCGGAGCCCAGCCGAAGATGCGATAGGCCTCGTCGGTCCAGGCGCAGTCGTCTGTCTGGATGTTCCAGTACCAGCCGCCCAGGTGCGCAATCTGCTGCGCCTTAGCCAGCAGCGCCTCGCTCTGGCGCAGCGCGGCCTCGGCGCGGCGACGCTCGGTGATGTCGAGGCTGACGCCGATCATCTTGACCGGGCGCTGGTCGAAATCGCGCACCAGCGTGGCCCGCGACGAGATCCAGCGCGTGGTGTCCTCGTGCACCACGCGGAATTCCCACTCATGCATCTCCTGCGCGCCCAGCGTGCGCGCCAGCACTTCCTTCAGGCGCGCCACGTCGCCGGGATGCACGCAGGCCCAGAAGTCGTCCATGTTGCGGATATGGCGGCCGAACAGCGTGACGTCGTTGGAGGAATAGGTCAGGCCGTCGGTCAGCACGTTCCATTCCCAGGTAACGATGCCCGATACCTCCTGCGCGAACTTCATGCGCGCCTCGCTTTCCATGATTTCGGCGAGGTGCTTCTGGCGCAGTTCCTTGATGTGCGGGTCGGAAGCGGTGCTGGCCTCGAGGTCGGCGATGGCCTGCTCGCCGTAGCGCAGCCACAGCCAGTTGACGCCCAGGAAGCGCGCCAGCGCCAGCAGCCGCTCGTACTCGATCTCGCCGCCGCGGGTCCACTTGTGCACTGCCGACGGCGACACCGACAGGGCCTCGGCCACCTGCTTGAGCATGATCCTTTTGCCCTCCAGCACCCCCTTCAGGCGCGTGGCAAAAGTGTCTTCCGTCATGGGCACTCCTCCGCTTTTTTTCAACCGATGGTGAATTGAGTAACTCGAACCTTACACCATCACCGGAAAACACGGGAATTCATAGCTTTCATCAATTGTCCGCAATAACTTCATCGCTTTTTTGAATTGCAACACACCAGCGCCGCTCACTAAACTTGGTCCCACATCACCGAGAGTAATTTAATTAACTATCAGTGAATTGACAAAGCAAAGAGATCAAAACGAGGAGACACCCATGCAAGAGACCGCCGCCCCCGCCTGCATCACCGCGCCACTGGCTTACACGCTGCCGGCCCACTACTACACCTCGCAGGAAGTCTTCGAGCAGGAAAAGAAGACCATCTTCGCGCGCAGCTGGGTCTGCGTGATGCACCAGAGCCAGGTGGCCGAGAACAACCAGTACGCCACCGCCCAGGTGGCCGGCGAAAACGTGTTCGTGGTGCGCGGCCGCGACGGTGTGCTGCGCGCGTTCTACAACGTGTGCCCGCACCGCGCGCACGAGCTGTTCGCCGACGGCGCCGGCAAGGCCAAGAACGTGATCACCTGCCCCTACCACGCCTGGTCGTTCGGCCTGGACGGCAAGCTGATCCACGTGCGCAACGCCGAGAACGTGCCGGGCTTCTGCAAGGACAACGCCGGCCTGACGCCGGTGCGCGTGGAAGAGTTCTGCGGCCTGGTGTTCGTCAACCTCGACATGGACGCCAGGCCGCTGGCCGAACTGGCCGCCGGCCTGAACGACGAGATCCGCGCGCGCTGCCCGGACGTGGACACGCTGGTGCCGGCGCACAAGCTCACCTACGAGATGAAGGCCAACTGGAAAGTCGTGGTCGACAACTACCTGGAATGCCTGCATTGCCAGACCGCGCATCCGGCGCTGGTCGAGTCGATCAGGATGGAGACCTACAAGCACGAAGTGCGCGGCCTCTACACCAGCCAGGTCGGCCAGACCCGCCCGGGAAGCGACGCCTTCACCTATGACAGCGACGCGCCCAACACCGACTTCGCCGCGTACTGGCTGTGGCCCAACGTCACGCTGAACGTACTGCCGGGCGACGGCAACTACGGCGTGTTCTACATGTTCCCGGTGGACGCCGACACCACCATCCAGCACTTCGAGTTCTACTTCCGCGACAGCACCCCCACCGCCGAGCAGGAGCAGCTGATCGAGTACTACAAGAACGTGCTCAAGCCGGAAGACCTGAGCATCGTCGAATCCGTGCAGCGCGGCCTGAAGTCGCGCGGCTACCGCAACGGGCAGGGCCCGCTGCTGGTCACCGACGACAAGACCTCCGCCATCGGCGAGCACGGCGTGCAGCACTTCCAGCAGATGGTGCTCGACGCCCTGGCTGCCTGAAACCCCCAAGATCAACCGGAACCGCAGCAATGATCCAGACCCAGCTCTATATCGACGGCCAGTGGCAGTCGCCCATCGACAGCGGCACGCGCCCCATCGTCAGCCCCGCCGACGAATCCGTGATCGCCCACGCCGCCGAAGCCACCCGCGCCGACGCGCGCCTGGCCATCGCCGCCGCGCGCCGGGCCTTTGACGGCCCCTGGCGCCAGACCACGATCCGCGACCGCGCGAAGCTGCTGAACCAGATCGCCGGACTGATCGAGCGCGATGCCGAGAAGCTCGCCCACCTCGAATCGCTCAACACCGGCAAGACGCTGACCGAAAGCCGCACCGACATGGGCGACATTGCCGCCACCTTCCGCTACTTTGCCGGGCTGGTGGCGTCGGAATCGGGCGCCGTCAACGAAGCGCCGCACCATGTGATCAGCCGCACGCTGCGCGAGCCGGTGGGCGTGTGCGGGCTGATCACGCCGTGGAACTATCCGCTGCTGCAGGCCGCCTGGAAGATCGCACCGGCGCTGGGCGCCGGCAACACGGTAGTGATCAAGCCCAGCAACCTGACGCCGCTGACTACGCACCACTTCACGCAACTGGTGGCGGAACTGGACCTGCCGCCGGGCGTGTTCAACCTGGTGACTGGCGGCGCCGAAGTGGGCGCGGAACTGGCGGAAAGCCTCGACGTGGACCTGGTGTCCTTCACCGGGGGCGCGTTGGCCGGCGAGAGCATCATGAAGGCCGCCACCGGCAACTTCAAGCGCATCGGCCTGGAGCTGGGCGGCAAGAACCCCAACATCGTCTTTGCCGATGCCGACCTGGATGCCGCGGTCGACTACGCGCTCAACGCCGCCTTCTTCCATGCCGGCCAGGTCTGCTCGGCGGGCTCGCGCCTGATGGTCGAGGACAGCATCTATGATGCATTCATCGGCCGGCTGGCCGAGCGCCTGCCGCGTATCGTGATCGGCAACGGCTTCCATGGCGAAACCCAGATGGGCCCGGTGCAGTCGGCGCAACAGCACGACAAGATCCTCGGCATGGTGCAGGCCGGTATTGCCGAGGGCGCGCGCCTGGTCCACGGCGGCAAGCGTCCCGCCGGTGACGTCTACAAGCAGGGCTACTGGCTGGAACCGACGCTGCTGGCCGACGTGACGGCAGACATGAAGATTGCGAAAGAGGAGATTTTCGGGCCGGTGATCACCGCCGAGCGCTTCGGCTCCGAAGCAGAAGCGCTGCGTGCCGCCAACGACACGCCGTATGGCCTGGCCGCCGCGGTCTGGACTCGAGACCTGGACAAGGCCAACCGAATGTCGCGCGCGCTGCGCTTCGGCACGGTATGGGTCAACGACTACCACCCGTACTTCCCGGAGGCGCCGTGGGGCGGCTACAAGGCCAGCGGCATCGGCCGCGAGCTGGCCCGCATCGGCCTGGACGAGTACACCGAACTCAAGCACAGCTATATCAACCTGGCCCCCCAGCCGATGGGCTGGTTTGGCGCCTGAGCGCAGCTGACTTCGCCATCGCGTGCGCGGCGGCGCCGCCCCCTGGGGCCGCCACGCACGGCGTCACGCAAACAAGGAGATTGCACCATGCAGGCAATCCATGAGTACGACTACATCATCGTCGGCGCAGGCTCGGCCGGCTGCGTGCTGGCGGCGCGGCTGACCGAGGATGCCGGTGTCTCGGTGCTGCTGCTGGAGGCAGGCGGCCCCGACTGGCGCCTGGACTGGCGCACGCAGATGCCGGCCGCGCTGGCCTATCCGCTGCAGGGCACCACCTACAACTGGGCCTACGTCACCGAGCCCGAGCCGCATATGAACCACCGGCGCATGACCCAGGGCCGCGGCAAGGGCCTGGGCGGCTCGTCGCTGATCAACGGCATGGTCTATATCCGCGGCAACGCGATGGACTACGACGGCTGGGCCGAGAACACGTCGCTGGAGCAGTGGAGCTACGCCGACTGCCTGCCCTACTTCCGCAAGGCCGAGACCTACGACAAGGGCGCCAACGACTACCACGGCGGCAACGGCCCGCTGCACGTGACCACGCCCAAGGCCGGCATCAGCCCGCTGTTCGAGGCCTTTATCCAGGCCGGCGAGCAGGCCGGCTATGGCCGCACCGACGACCTGAACGGCTACCGGCAGGAAGGCTTCGGCCCGATGGACCGCACCACCACGGCGGGCGGGCGCCGCTGCAGCACCTCGCTGGCCTATCTCGACCAGGCCCGGGAGCGTCCCAACCTGACCGTGCATACGCGTGCGCTGGCCGACCGCATCCTGTTCGCCGGACAGCGCGCCATCGGCGTGTCGTACTTGCAGGGCGACCACGTGCGCGAAGCCCGCGCGCGCCGCGAGGTGATCGTCAGCAATGGCGCGATCGCGTCGCCGCAGCTGCTGCTGCGCTCCGGCGTGGGCAATGCCGATGAACTGCGTGCCTTCGGCATCGACGCCGTGGCGGACCTGAAAGGCGTGGGCGAAAACCTGCAGGACCACCTGGAGATGTACCTGCAGTACGAATGCACCAGGCCGGTCTCGCTGTACCCGGCGCTGCAGTGGTGGAACAAGCCGGCGATCGGCATCGAGTGGTATCTGCGCGGCACCGGCACGGCGGCCTCCAACCACTTCGAGGCGGGCGGCTTTATCCGCAGCAGCGACGAGTTTGCCTGGCCCAACCTGCAGTACCACTTCATTCCGCTGGCGATGAACTACGACGGCAGCAACCCGGTGAAGTCGCATGGCTTCCAGTGCCATGTGGGCTCGATGCGCTCGCCCAGCACCGGCTTCGTCAAGCTGGCCAGCCGCGACCCGCGCGTGAAGCCGCGCCTGCTGTTCAACTACATGGCGCATGAGGTCGACTGGCGCGAGTTCCGCGCCGCGGTGCGGCTGACGCGCGAGATCATCGGCCAACAGGCGCTGGACCAGTTCCGCGGCCGCGAGATCAAGCCCGGCATGATGGTGCAGAGCGATGCCGAGATCGATGCCTTCGTGCGCGAGCATGCCGAGACCGCGCTGCACCCGTCCTGCACCTGCAAGATGGGCGATGCCTCCGACCCGATGGCGGTGGTCGACCACCAGGGCCGCGTGCACGGATTGTCGGGGCTGCGCGTGGTCGATGCCTCGATCATGCCGAAGATCGTCACCGGCAACCTGAACGCGCCCACCATCATGATGGCCGAGAAGCTGGCGGACGTGATCCGCGGCCGCGCGCCGCTGCAGCGCTCGGCAGCGCCGTACTACAAGGCGGCGACGGCCGGCACCGAGGCGCATGCGAACGCGCCGCGGCATCCCCCCGCCACCGCGCGAATGCCGATGCCGATGCCTGCCTGACCGGGCGGCGCGGCGCGCGGGCTTCCCGCCAGAACCCTGACCGACGCATGGACTGCCGAGGACTCCGGTCCCCGGCGGGCAGCGTGCGCGCGGTTGGCGCGCCGCCCCCCTTCCCAAACACAAAGCCGGCTACCCCAACAACCCACCAGACCGGCTGCAAGGAGGAGACACACATGCTGCGCAAATGCTTTGCTTCGAAACGGGCCCTGCAAGGCGCCCTGCCCCTGCTGCTGTGCCAGGCACTCGGCGCGCAGGCCCAGGCCAATGCCAGTGGCGAAACCACGCTCGCGGTGGCTCCGGTGCCGCAAGTCACCGCAACCGTACCGCCGGCCGAGGCCGCAGCCACCGCGCCGCTGAGCGCCAACCTGACGCTGACCTCGCAATACGTCTCGCGCGGTTTCCGCCAGACCTGGGGCAAGCCCGCCGTGCAGGGCGGCATCGACTACGCCCATCCGAGCGGTTTCTCCGCCGGCACGTGGATGTCGAGCATCAGCGACAAGTTCATCGAGGGCGGCACGGTCGAATGGGACCTGTATGCCGGCTACACCGGCACCGTGGGCGATTTCACTTATGCCGGGCAGGTCTATTACTACCTGTACCCGGGCGCCAAGCTGCAATACGCGCAGACCAGGTACAACTACGGCGAGGCGGTCGCGTCGGTGACGTGGAAGTGGTTCAACGTCAAGTACTGGCTGACCTATACGCCCGACTACTTCGGCTACAACAGCGCCTCGCTGATGGCCGGCAACAACCTGCATAGCCGCGGTTCCGGCTACCTCGACGTGAACGGTACCTTCGACCTGGGCCACGGCGTCTCGCTGCTGCTGCACTACGGCCAGGAGCGCGTGCGCAACTTCGCCGCCTACAACTTCCGCGACGTACGGGTGGCGCTGTCCAAGGCCCTTGAAGGCGGCTGGACCGTGACCGGCGCCTACACGCGCGGCTGGGGCCGCACCGACGTCTACGACCAATACACCACCGGCGCGCTGGATTCGTCCGGCCATCCGGCGGTGTCCAACCCGCTGAAAAGCACGTTCCTGGTTTCGCTGACCAAGACGTTCTGACGGCATTCATCCACCGCTGTACCACCGCCTTACGAAGCACACCACCATGGCCTCCCTGGGTCTTACCGACGCGACCGGACTTGTCGGCGTTGCCGCCTACGTCGCCGCGCATTTTGCCGTGCAGGTCCTGCACAAATCCCCGACCGGCAGGCTGGCCGTCGTCCTCAACGTGATCGGGCCGGGCTGCATCCTGATCTCGCTGACCGGCGCGTTCAACCTGGCGTCGTTCCTGACCCAGTGCTTCTGGCTGGCGCTGACGCTGCTGGGCTGGTGGCGCAAGCGCCGATCGCTGCGGGCCGGGGGGGCGGTGGTGGAAACGCTGGGTGCGCCGCGCCCCGGCCAGCCCGTGCAGCAGTAGCCGTTACGGCCGGGACGCTTTGCAACGCGATACAAAACACCCGTTGCCTTAGCTCCCTGTCGTTTCTATACTCGGCCGAAACACCAAAAGTTATGTAATTTACTTTTAGTGAATTTAAACCACCGGAATGCCGCTGCACCCTGGAAACAGGCCCACTGGCAACCCGGGATGACAACAGGAGACAACGATGAGAAACGCCCACAGAATCGCCGCCAGACATTCCCGACCGTCGTAACCCCGGCAGGCAGTAGCGCAACGTACCTACCCAGACCGCAGACGGCAGACCGTGACGGAGCCCCGCTCCCGCAACACGGCGACCCGGGAAGCAAGGAGACATCGTGTATTCACAGAAAGACGTGCTGTCGCTCGGCGCGCAGGCGCCGCTCGCCCCCGCGCAGCAAACCCAGCAACAAACCCCATCGCATGAACTGCAGCGCACGCTGACCTGGAAGGACGCCTTCTGGGTCACCAGCGGCGTGCCCGCGGGCGTGCTCTTCACCATCGGCGGCGTGTCCGCCACCATCGGCAACCCGGCCTGGGTGATCTGGATCCTCGCCATCCTGGTCGGCTTTGCCCAATGCTTCGTCTACGCCGAGATCTCCGGCCTCTACCCGCACAAATCGGGCGGCGCGTCGGTGTACGGCGCGCTGGGCTGGGTCCGCTACAGCAAGTTTGTGGCGCCGGTCTCGGTCTGGTGCAACTGGGTGGCGTGGTCGCCGATGCTGGCGCTCGGCACCAGCCTGGCCGCCGGCTATATGCTGAGCGCGCTGTTCCCAGCCGATTCGGTGATCAACACCTGGCAGCTGACGCTGTTCGACCTGGGCTTTGTCAGCAAAGGCCTGACGCTGCGGGTGAATTCCACCTTCCTGCTGGCCACCGCGTTCCTGCTGATCACCTTCAAGCTGCAACACAGCGGCGCCTCCGCCGCGGCCACCACGCAGCGCATCCTGGGCATTGCCTCGCTGACGCCGCTGGTGGTGATCGCGCTGGTGCCGCTGTTCACCGGCGACATGCCGTCGACCAGCTTCCTGCCGCTGCTGCCGTTGACGCACGACGCCGCCGGCGCCGCGGTGCTGGGCGGCTGGAACGCCGCGGGCATCAGCACGGCGATGGGCGCAATGTTCCTGGCATGCTGGTCGACCTTCGGCTTCGAGACCGCGGTGTGCTACACCCGCGAGTTCAAGGACCCGCAGAAGGACACCTTCAAGGCGATCTTCTGGTCCGGCGTGCTGTGCCTGTTCATGTTCATCGCGGTGCCGATCGCCTTCCAGGGCTCGCTCGGGCTGCAGGGCATGCTGGCGCCGGACATCGTCGACGGTTCCGGCGTGGGCGCGGCCATGGCGCGGTTCGTCGGCGGCGGCGCGGTGGTGTTCAACGTGATCGTGGTGATGCTGGTGCTGGCGATTTTGCTGATCGTGATGACCTCGATGATGGGCTCGTCGCGCACGCTGTACCAGGCCTCGGTCGACGGCTGGCTGCCGCGCTACCTCTCGCACGTGAACGAGCACGGCTCGCCCACCCGCGCGATGTGGACCGACCTGGTATTCAACCTGTTCCTGCTGCTGATGTCGAACTACATGGCAGTGCTGTCGATCTCGAACGTCTGCTACATGATCTTCGTGTTCCTGAACCTGCAGTCGGGCTGGATCCACCGCATGGACCGCCCGGACTGGGCGCGGCCGTACAAGTGCA
Source organism: Cupriavidus sp. H39 (assembly GCF_050271075.1). Lineage (NCBI taxonomy): Bacteria > Pseudomonadati > Pseudomonadota > Betaproteobacteria > Burkholderiales > Burkholderiaceae > Cupriavidus > Cupriavidus sp. H39. The sequence goes on along the minus strand of NZ_CP189846.1, from coordinate 1,076,693 downwards.
AGAACTGGCTGCTGGCGCTGGGCGCGTTCTTCGGCTTCTTCGACCTGGCCTTCGTCGGCGCCGGCGCCAACTTCCAGGGCGAGCACACGCTGCGCAACGGCCTGATCGCCGCGCTGCTGATCGTGCCGGTGTTCGTCTACCGCCACTACATCCAGGACAAGGGCCGCTTCCCCGAGTCGATGCGCCGTGACATGGAACTGCCCAATGCGCGCGCCGGCGTGCTGCCCTATGTGGCGCTGGTCGCCGGCGGCCTGGTGGTGTGGATTGCCGCCAGGCTGACGGTCATTACCTGATGGCCCGGGCGGGCCGGCGCCGTGCCGGCCCGCCTTCCCTGCCGTACTTCCCGCACTTCCTGCATTTCCTGAATTCCGAGGTACCGCCATGACTGACACGCTCCGCGTGCGCGTCGGCCGCGTCGAGCCGCTGGCCGCCGGCATCAAGCGCTTCACCCTGCAACCCCGCGACGGCGGCATGCTGCCCGCCTTCGACAGCGGCAGCCATGTCGTCGTCCATATGGACGGCGGCCGGCTGCGCAATGCCTATTCGCTGACCAGCACGCTGGGCGAGCCCGGCCACTACCAGATCGCGGTGCGGCTGGAAGAAGCCTCGCGCGGCGGCTCGCGCTTCATGCACGAACAAGTGCGCGAAGGCGACGAACTGGAGGTCGGCACGCCCGGCAACTTGTTCAGCCTGGACCACAACGCCGGCCGCCACCTGCTGATCGCCGGCGGCATCGGCATCACGCCGTTCATGACGCATATCCAGGCCCTGGCCGCGCGCGGCGCCGCGTTCGAACTGCACTACTGCTTCCGCAACGCGCAGTCCGCCGCTTTCCTGGACGTGCTGCCCGCCACGCTGCAGCCCGGCCAGCTGCATCTGTACGAAAGCGACCGCGGCACCCTGCTCGACATCGCCGCGCTGATCGCCGCACAGCCTGCCGACACCCACGTCTATGTGTGCGGCCCGGCCCCGCTCAACGATGCCGTGGTCAACGCCGCGCGCGCCGCCGGCTGGGACGCCGCGCGCATCCACTTCGAGCAGTTCCGCAACGAGGTCGACGCAACGGGCGGCGCCTTCGAGGCCGTCCTGAACAAGAGCGGGCTGACGCTGCAGGTGGGCGCCGACGAATCGCTGCTGCGCGCGATCGAGAAGGCCGGGGTCAAGGTGGACTGCATGTGCCGCGAGGGCATCTGCGGCTCGTGCGAGACCGCCATCCTGGAGGGCCAGGCCGACCATCGCGACCAGTACCTGTCCGACGCCGAGAAGGCTGCGCAGAAGACCATGATGCTGTGCGTGTCGCGCTGCAAGGGCCAGCGACTGGTGCTGGATCTGTGAGTGACCGGCAACTCGCAACCTTTTGGTTGCGTTTCCGGGTGCGGGCGCCTAACATGCAACCATAGCGTTGCATGTTGACACCCCCACAAGGAGACCGGACATGGCTTCATCCACCGACCGCATCGAGCGCAGCATCCTGCTGGCCGCCCCCATCCAGCGCGTCTGGCACGCGCTGGCCGATGCCGAGACCTTCGGCAGCTGGTTTGGCGTGAAATTCGACGGCGCGACCTTCGCGCCCGGCCAGCGCGCCGTCGGCAGCATTACTTACCCCGGCTACGAGTACCTGAAGTTCGACGTGGTGGTCGAGCGCATGGAGCCACCCCGGCTGCTGTCCTGGCGTTGGCATCCGGCGCCGCTGGAGCGTGGCCGCGATTATTCGGCCGAGCCGCCGACGCTGGTGGAATTCGAACTGAAGGAAACCGGCGACGGCACGCTGCTGACCGTGGTGGAATCCGGCTTCGACCAGATCCCGCCGGAACGCCGCATGGAAGCCTTCCGCATGAACAGCGGCGGCTGGGATGGCCAGATGGAAAATATCCGCAAGCATGTCGGCGGCGCGGCCTGAGTCCCCACCCTCCCTGGGCCTGCCAGACGCCGCCGCGGTCTTTGCCGCGCTCGGCGACGAAACCCGGCTGCGACTGGTGGCGGCGCTGTGCGCCGGCGGCGCGATGTCGATCGCGCAACTGACGGCGGGCAGCGCCATGACGCGACAGGCGGTCACCAAGCACCTGCAGGTACTGGCGCAGGCCGGGCTGGTGCGCGACAGCCGCGCCGGACGCGAACGCCTGTGGCAATTCGAACCCGGCCAGCTGGAAGCCGCGCGCCGGTCGCTGGAAGCGATCGGGCGGCAGTGGGAGTTTGCGCTGGGCAAGCTGAAGGTGGCGGTGGAGGGCCGGCACTAGCTGCTCCCGCAAGCGGGAGACGGGAGCAAACCCGAGGACGTTGGCTACCCTCGCAAGCGACGAAACCCTTCTCCATCACCGCTATACTGACAGCCCCGCCCATTCCAGCGAGAGGAAGCGCGCAGTGGCTGACCACGACCTGTCCAGGCTCAAGATCGACCGGCAAGCCGCCGCGGCCGGCGCCCGTATCCACCCGCGGCGCAAATGGCTGCGCTACGCCGCCATCGCGCTGGTGCTGCTGGCACTGGCCGGCATTGCCATCCGGTTCGCCGGCCCGCGGCCGGTGCAGACCGCCACCGTCACCTCCGCCTACCCCACGCAGAACTTCACGCTGCTGAACGCCACCGGCTATGTCGTGCCGCAGCGCAAGGCGGCGGTCGCGTCGAAGGCGCAGGGCCGGCTTGAATGGCTGGGCGTGCTGGAAGGCTCGCGCGTGAAGAAAGACGAGGTCATCGCGCGGCTGGAAAGCAAGGACGTTGCCGCCTCGTTCGCGCAGGCGCAGGCGCAGGTCCAGGTGGCTCAGGCCAACCTGGCGCTGCAGCAGGCCGAGCTCAAGGACGCCGAGGTTAATCTGCGCCGCTCCAAAGTGCTGATCGTGCCGAACGCGATCTCGCGCACCCAGTACGACGCCGACGTGGCGCGCTTTGACAAGGCGCGGGCGTCGGTGAACAGCTCGCGGGCGTCGGTGGTGTCGGCGCAGGCCAATGCCCGCGCGGCCGAGGTGGCGGTCGAGCAGACCGTGGTGCGCGCGCCGTTCGACGGCGTGGTGCTGGTCAAGCATGCCAACGTGGGCGACAACATCACGCCTTTCTCCGCCGCCGCCGACACCAAGGGCGCGATCGTCACCATCGCCGACATGGAAACGCTGGAAGTCGAGGCCGATGTCGCCGAATCCAACATCGCCCGGATCCGCGTCGACCAGCCCTGCGAGCTGCTCCTCGACGCCCTGCCCGGCCTGCGGCTGGCCGGGCAGGTAGCGCGCATCGTGCCCACGGTGGACCGCTCCAAGGCCACCGTGCTGGTCAAGGTGCGCTTTGTCGACCGCGATCCACGCGTGCTGCCCGACATGAGCGCCAAGATCGCCTTCCTGTCCCGCGCTGCCACCGCGCGGGACCGCCAGCCGGTGGTCGCGGTGCAGCCGGCGGCAGTGGCCACGCGCGACGGCCGGCAGGTAATCTACGTAGTCAGGGACGGCAAGGCGCACGAGATGACGGTCAGGACCGGGGACAAGCTTGGCGAACTGGTCGCGGTGCAGGGCGTCAAGCCGGGCGACGTGGTGGTGCTGTCCCCGGGCGAGCGGATCGGCGACGGCAGCCGCGTCACCACGGCAAAGCCATGAGGAGGCCCGCATGAGCGCCGCGCCGCTGGTGCAGATCGACCACGTCGCCAAGTCGTACCGGCGCGGCGTGCAGACCGTGCCGGTGCTGACCGATATCTCGCTGGACATCGGCGAAGGCGATTTCGTCGCGCTGATGGGACCCTCCGGTTCCGGCAAGAGCACGCTGCTGAACCTGATTGCCGGCATCGACCGGCCCGACCGTGGCACGCTGCGCGTGGCGGGGCTGGACATCACGCAGCTGCCCGAAGCGGCGCTGGCCGACTGGCGCGCCGCCAATGTCGGCTTTATCTTCCAGTTCTACAACCTGATGCCGGTGCTGACCGCGTTCGAGAACGTCGAGCTGCCGCTGATGCTGACCCGCCTGCCGCGCGCGGAGCGGCGCGCGCGCGTGGAACTGGTGCTGGACATGGTCAACCTGGCAGACCGCATGAGCCACTATCCGTCGGAGCTGTCGGGCGGGCAGCAGCAGCGCGTGGCGATTGCGCGCGCGCTGATCACCGACCCCGCGCTGATCGTCGCCGACGAGCCCACCGGCGACCTCGACCGCACCTCAGCGGCCGAAATCCTGTCGATGATGCAGCGGCTCAACGCCGATGCGCGCAAGACCATCATCATGGTCACGCACGACGCGCACGCCGCCGCCGCGGCCGGATCGCTGGTGCATCTGGAAAAAGGCGAGCTGATCCGTGGCGAGCCGGCGTAGCTTCCCTTCACCATGTACACGCTCAAGCTGATCGCGCGCAATGCGCTGCGGCACAAGCTGCGCACCGCGCTGACGGTGTTCGGGCTGGTGATCGCGGTGCTGGCCTTCGGGCTGCTGCAGACCGTGATCGATGCCTGGTATGCGGGCGCCTCGGCTGCCTCCAGCGCGCGGCTGGTCACGCGCAATGCGATCTCGCTGGTGTTTCCGCTGCCGCTCAGCTACGAAAGCCGCATCAAGGGCATCGACGGCGTGACCCTGGTGGCCCGCTCCAACTGGTTTGGCGGGGTCTATCGCGATCCCAAGAACTTTTTCGCGCAGTTCGCGGTCTCCGACAACTACCTCGATCTCTACCCCGAATTCATCGTCCCGGACGCACAGCGCGCCGACTACCAGCGCGACCGCAAGGGCGCGCTGGTGGGGCGCCAGCTGGCCGACCAGTTCGGCTTCAAGGTGGGCGACGTGATCCCGATCAAGGGCACCATCTACCCGGGGACATGGGAGTTCGTAGTGCGCGGCATCATGGAGGGACGTGACGAGAGCACCATCACGCGCCAGATGGTGTTCCACTGGGAATACCTGAACGAGACCGTGCGCAAGCGCACCCCGCGCCAGGCCGACCAGGTCGGCGTCTACGTGGTGGGCGTGGACAACCCCGACAACACCGCGGCGATCTCGCGCCAGGTCGACGGCGTGTTCCGCAATTCGCTGGCCGAAACCCTGACCGAAACCGAGCAGGCCTTCCAGCTGGGCTTTGTCGCCATGTCCAACCAGATCATCGCGGCGATCCGGGTGGTGTCGTATGTGGTGATCGTGATCATCATGGCGGTGATGGCCAACGCCATGGCGATGAGCGCGCGCGAGCGCACTGTCGAATACGCCACGCTCAAGGCGTTGGGCTTCGGCCCCGGCTTCCTCGCGCTGCTGGTGTTCGGCGAATCGCTGGTCCTGTGCGTGGTGGGCGGCGCGCTCGGCATGCTGGCCACGCCGCCGATGGCCAGCGCCTTCAGGCAGGCGGTGGGCGGCGTGTTCCCGGTGTTCACGGTCTCGCCGCAGACCATGCAATTGCAGGCGGCGTGCGCGCTGGCGGTGGGGGTCTTTGCCGGCATCGTGCCGGCGGTGCAGGCGGCGCGCGTGCGCATCGTCGAGGGCCTGCGGGCCATCGGCTAGCGCGAGGAGACTGCCATGGCCATCCCCTTGAGCTATATCGCGCGCAACCTGTGGGCCCGGCGCCTGACCACCGCGCTCACCGCGGCCGGGCTGGCGCTGGTGGTGTTTGTCTTCGCCACCATGCTGATGCTCGACGCCGGCCTGAAGAAGACCCTGGTCACCACCGGCGAGCACGACAACGTAGTCGTGATCCGCAAGGGCGCCGAGACCGAGATCCAGAGCGCAGTCAACCGCGACCAGGCCAGCATCATCGAGATGCACCCGGCCGTGGCCATGAGCGGCGCCGGCCGGCCGCTGGCGTCGCGCGAGGCGGTGGTGCTGATCTCGCTGACCAAGGCCAGCACCGGCCAGCCGTCCAACGTGGTGATCCGCGGCATCTCGCCGGCGGGCATGGACCTGCGCCCGCAGGTGCGGCTGATGGCGGGGCGCATGTTCCGGCCGGGCTCGTCCGAGATCATCGTCGGCAGCAGCATCGCCGGCGGCTTTGCCGGCGTGCAGATCGGCGAGCACCTGCGCTTTGCGCAGCGCGACTGGACCGTGGTCGGCCACTTCGACGCCGGCGGCAGCGGCTTCGATTCCGAGATCTGGGGCGACGTGGACCAGCTGATGCAATCGTTCCGGCGCAACGCGTACTCGTCGATGGTGGTCAGGCTGGCCGATTCCGCGCTGTTCGAACGCTTTCGCGCCGATATCGACGTCGATCCGCGGCTCGCCGACGAAGCCAAGCGCGAGCAGGCCTTCTACAGCGACCAGTCCAAGGCCCTGTCCGGCTTTATCAACATCCTGGGCTTCACGCTGTCCACCATCTTCTCGATCGCGGCGATGATCGGCGCCATGATCACCATGTATGCCTCGGTGGCGAACCGGGTGGCGGAGATCGGCACGCTGCGCGCGCTGGGCTTCCAGCGCGCCAGCGTGCTGGCCGCGTTCCTGGCCGAAGCGGCGCTGCTGGGCCTGGTCGGCGGCGCCGCGGGCCTGGCCTGCGCGGCGCTGATGCAGTTCGCCTCGTTCTCGACCACCAACTTCCAGACCTTCGCCGACCTGTCGTTCCGCTTTATCCTGACCCCGGTTATTGCGCTGCAGACGCTGGCGTTCGCGATGGCGATGGGGCTGGTGGGGGGATTCCTGCCGGCGGTGCGGGCGGCGCGGATGAATATCGTGGACGCGCTGCGGGCGCGTTGAACGATGCGCACTCCTGCCGGTTTGCTCCCCTCTCCCCATGAGGGGAGAGCGAGTAACCTTGGCCATTGCGTGGGGCATCCTTTCCTTGCCTTCTCCCCGACCGCCGACTACAACCCGTAGTGATGCATGCGACTCGTCAGGACGCCCCCCGATGAACCTTGACTTGCTGGCCTCATTGCTGACCGCCGTGGTAGTGCTGCTGATCGGTACGCTGGTCAACCGCAGCGTCGGCGTGCTGTCGCGCTACAACATTCCCGATCCCGTCACCGGCGGCCTGCTGTTCGCGGTCATCGCGTCGATTGCGGTGGCGGTGGCGAACGTCCGCGTGGTGATCGATCCCGGCATGAAACCGGTACTGCTGCTGATGTTCTTCGGTGGCGTCGGCCTCTGCGCCGACCTGCGCATGCTCAAGCGCGGCGGCAAGGCGCTGGTGATCTTCGTGGCCATCCTGCTGCCTTATATCGTGGTGCAGAACGTGGTGGGCGTGGCCATGGCCGCGGTGCTGGACCTGCACCCCATCTTCGGCCTGGTAAGCGGCTCCATCACGCTGGTGGGCGGGCACGGCACCGGGGCCGCCTATGCCGAGCGCTTTGCCGAGGTCAACAACCTGCAGGCGGTGATGGACCTGTCGATGACGGTGGCCACCGTCGGCCTGATCGTGGGCGGCATCATCGGCGGGCCGGTGGCGCAATACCTGATCTCGCGCTACCAGCTGCGCTCCACCGCGCGCGAGGCCGGCGACACCGAGGACGAAGCGGCCGCGCTCTCGCCCATCACCACCGTGGGCGCGCTGGCATCGCTGGCCGGCATCCTGGCCGCGGTGCTCGGCGGACGCTGGATCGCAGCGCAGATGCCGACCGGCGCCATCACCATCCCCGGCTTCCTCTGGTGCATGATGCTCGGCATCGCCCTGCGCAACCTGCTGCCCTTTGCCGGCATGCGCTTTGACGACCGCGCCAGCGACCTGATCACCAATGTCTGCCTGTCGCTGTTCCTGGTGATGACGATGATGGCGCTGGACCTGGCCGAAGTGGCGCTGTCCGCCGGTCCGTTCCTGCTGATCATCGCCATGCAGGTGGTGTTCATCATCCTCTACGTGGTGCTGGTGTGCTTCCGCTTCATGGGGCGCGACTATGAAGCCGCTGTCACCTCGGCCGCGTTCATCGGCTTCAACATGGGCTCGACCGCCACCGCCATGGCCAATATGCGCGCCATTACCGCGCGCTACGGGCCGGCGCCCACCAGCTACCTGATCACGCCGCTGGCCGGCGCGTTTTTCGTCGACCTGATGAACGCGTTCGTGCTGACCATGATGCTGGCGCTGCCGCTGATCGGGGGCTGACATGAGCCGCGCCCTGTTGACTCTGCTGTTCGCGCTGCTGGCCAGCGCCTGGCTGGCGGGCTGCGGCGGCGGTCCAGCCGCCGACGGCATCCGCACCGGCGTCGATGAACGGCTGGCGCTGGCGCTGCCGCCGGGCACGGTGCAGGTGGTGGCGCTGGAGCGCCGCGGCTCGCAAGCCGATACCAAGGCCCCGGCCGGCGAAACGCGCCGCATCGTCTATTTCGATGCGCAGCTCAAGCTGCTGCGCGACTATGACTTCGGTGCCTGGGATTCACCCGGCGTGGCCGGGCTGGTGTCGGCGCTGGGCGCGGGTCCGCGCGGCATCACCGGCATCACCAGCGGCGGCAACAAGGCCGGCGACATCATCCGTGCCCACGGCACCGCGCTGTACCGGCGCGACGGCGAGCGCTGGGTCGGCGTGCTGCCGGCCGGCTACCGCCCGGCCGAGGCCCCGGCCGTCGCTACCAATGTGCAGAGCGGGCCGGCGGCGATCCTGGACGCGATGCGCAAGGTGATCGACTCCGTGCAAAAGGATGCCTCGCCGGCGCAGCGCGCGGTGATCGAGCAGGAACTGACCACCGCGCACGCCAATATCCGTGCGCGGCTGGCGCGCGTCAATGAAGGCTATGCCATTGCCGCCGGCGCCGAGCACGGCCAGTACCTGCGCTTTGCGCAGGCGCTGGTGGCCGGCACGCGCGTGCGCGCGATGCCGCTGGTCACGCACGGCGGCGACGAGAACCTGCGCCTGCTGCGCGCGGGCAAGGTCTCGGTGGCGCTGGCGCAGGGCGATGCCGCGCTGGACGCCTACGAGGGCAAGGGCGCCTTCGCCGAGGACGGCCCGCAGGCCTCGCTGCGCGCCATCGGCAGCCTCTATCCGGAACCCGTGCAGGTGCTGGTGCGCGAAGCCGATCCCGCGCGCTCGGTGTCGGACCTGCGTGGCAAGCGCATCGCGGTGGGCGAGCGCGGCTCGGCTTCGCGCGGCACGGCGCTGCGCGTGCTGGCCGCGCATGGCCTGGCGGACAAGGACTTCAAGGCCGAGGAAGTGGGGCTTGGCACCGGCCTGGTGGCGCTGCGCCAGAACCAGGTCGACGCCGTGATCCAGGTGATCGGCGTGCCTGCCGACAGCATCCGCGATGCCCTGGCGGAAATGCCGCTGCGGATGCTGCCGCTGGACGAAAAGGCCATCGCCGCACTGGTGGGCCAGAAAGCCGGCTATTTTCGCGCAGCGATTGCGCCGGGCACTTATCCCGGGCTGAGCGCGCCGGTACGCACCATCGCCACCGCCGCCATCCTGGTGACCGGTCCGGACCTGTCCGACGCTGAAGTGGCCGAGCTGACGCGGCTGGTCTACCGCAACGGGCGGGACTTTGTCGCGCGCGGCAGCGCTCAGGGCGGGCAGATCGCCGTGGCGACGGCGCGCCAGGGCCTGTTGATTCCGCAGCATCTGGCGGCGGCCAAGGTGCTCGACAGCATGGGTCAGGCCAAGACCACACCAGCCCCCGCCGGGCCCGGCAAGGTCCCTGCCGCGTCCGGGACGCCAGTCAGATAAGGGATGCGCTGGCCGGCTTCAACGCCGGCACGAGACGCCGTAGAACGTTCCTGCGCGTGGATTAGACACCACATAAGCGTGGCGCTGCGCCCAGAACTGTGCGGTACGGAAGGCTTCGGCCTCGCGCTCGCTCCAATCCGTTGCCAGCAACGGCAGGGCCTCGGCATCGGTGGTCAGGTAGACGCGCGCCTGGTAGCGGGCGCTCTGCATCGTGCCGGTACGGATCGTGCGGATCGTGACGTGGAGGGTCATAGGCAGCTTCTCGACAGGGCAACTACCAGATCATAACCACTTCCGTGTGTGGGATTGGTGAAACAGGTCGGTCGAACCGTTGCGAATGTGCCAAGGTGCCACGGCGCTGTCAGGTTCCAGCGCCAGCGCCGACCTACCGGCATCTTTCCGACCTTTGGAGCCAGACATGCCAGCCCGGCCCGCCATCCTCATCCTGACCCACCTCGCCATGCTGGCCGTCGGCTTTGCCGCAGGCATCTATGTGCTGCCGATCCTGACGGCGCAGGCGGGGGCCAGCGCAGGGCAGGTGCAGGCGGTAGCGCAACAGGCGCGCTTTGCCGGCACCTTCCGCAAGGACCTGGCTGGCAGCGACGCGCTGCACTGGGCCAGCGGGCGGCTCCATGTTTCGGCAACTGCGCTTGCCTTTGAAGGCAGCGTCGCACCGGGACCGGATTACCGGGTGTACCTGGCGCCGGCATTCGTCGACAACAAGGCGGCCTTTCTGAAAATCAAGGAGCGGTCGGTGCAGGTCGGCGAACTGAAGACCTTCGGCAATTTCACGGTGGCGCTGCCGGCCGGGGTGGACCCGTCCCAATATGCGGCGGTAGTGATCTGGTGCGAGCGCTTCGGGCAGTTCATCGGCGCGGCGGGGTATCGCTAGGGATAGCGCCCCCAGGCGTGGCGAGGCACGCGGCCCAAAGCAAAAAGAGGCCGATCAAGGCAACCGGCCCAACGAGACCCGCAAGACCAGCCGCAGGTGTCGATATGAGTGTTAAGCACCCGCCCGTGCGGCCTTGGCAGCCGCCGGGCGGGCATCAGGCAGAGGCTCAGAAGCGATGGCGCAGGCCGATGGTGGCACCGGCCTGGTTCTCGCCAGCGACCACGGTGCCGACCCCGTTCAGGCCCAGCGCCGAGCCCGACTTGTTCTTCGAGTAGCCCAGGTTCAGGTACACGTCGGTGCGCTTGGACAGCGAGTAGTCCGCCGACAGCACGAACATCCACGGATCCGCGCCGCTGTTGCGGGTGTCGTTGTAGTACGCCGCGCCGGTCAGCTGGAACGCCGGCGTGAAGCGGTACTGCGCGCCCGCCCAGTAGACGTTGCTGCGGGTCGAGGCCGCGGTGGCGCTGGACACGCCGTCGTCAAGCAGCCAGCGGTAGCCCGCGAACACCTTGGCGCCGCCGAAGGCGTAGGCCGCGCCCACCGCCGCGCGCTTGGCGGCGCGGTCCTGCAGCGCCACCGTGGCGCCCTGGTACTGGTCATAGGCCGCGCCGACCGAGAAGCCGCCCGCGGCATACGACAGGCCGCCGCCGAAGTTGCGCGCCACCTTGGCCTCGCCCGGGACTTCGCCGTTGTTGTCGCGGCCGAAGCTGTAGAAGCCGGTCGCGGTCAGGCCGCCAAACTTGCCGGTGTACTTGATGGCGTTGTCGGCGCGGCCGTTGAAGGCCGAGTCGACGCTGTTCAGCGAGTAGCGCGGGCCCACGCCCATCGGGTCGAAGGCGCCGAACAGGTCGTACAGCGCGTTCTGCTGGCGGCCCAGCGTGACCGCGCCCCAGCCGCCCTGCAGGCCGACATAGGCCTGGCGGCCGAACAGGCGGTTGCCCTGGCCCGAGGTGCCGGTGTCGACATCAAAGCCGCTCTCCAGCACGAAGATGCCCTTCAGGCCGCCGCCGAGGTCTTCGGTGCCGCGCAGGCCCCAGCGCGAGCCGGACAGGTTGCCCGAGTTCAGGCGCACGGCGGTGCCTTCGGCGCCTCCGCTGCCGGGCATGTTGCTGATTACTTCGACGCCGGCATCGACAATGCCGTAGAGCGTCACGTTGGACGTGGATTGGGCCGAAGCCACCCCGGATGCGGCCGACGCGGCCGCTGCTGCCGTCATTGCAAGGAGAGCTTTCTTCACTGTAGTTTCTCTGTGTTCTGTTTGAGGCACGACACCGCACCGGACCCAAGGCCCCGATCGTCATGGCAAGTCATGGCAGGTCATGGCGACCGGGCCCTGCCGGGCAACCCGGCAACGGCGCATCGTCCGCACGATTGGCGGCCACCGCATTGTGGCGGCGCAATATGAAAGCTTTGTGACCCATACTTCGCAGCAGGAAGTGGCGCATCGCTTGCGCATGGGGGTTTTCCCTGTAACCAGCGGGAACGTTTTGGTAGGATGCAGGCTTTTCCGACGACGGTAATGCCAGTGTCCCGTGCCGCCCCGCGCCTGTGCCTCGACCGCTTCGCCTCATGAGGCTGGCTGAGATCAAGACCCGGCTTGCCCCGCTGCTTGCCTCGTTACGGGCTGCGCTGCCTGTTCCCGTTCAGCAACGCCTGTCACACCTGGCCGCGCGCACCGCGCGCGCCGGCCTGACCCGGCCCGGCACGCTGCGGCCCACCCGGCGCGGCCTGCTGGCCGGCCTGGCCGCCATCCCGGCGGCCCTGCTGCTTTATGTGCTGGTACTGATCCCGTTCACGCCGGGCATCAGCGATATCCGCAAGGCCAAGTCCGAGCAGCCGGCCCAGGTGCTGTCCGCCGACGGCAAGGAACTGGCGGTGTTCAAGTGGGCCAACCGCGACTGGGTGCCGCTCAAGCAGATCTCGCCCAACGTGGTCGCGGCGCTGATCGCCACCGAGGACCACCGCTTCTACCAGCACCACGGCCTGGACTGGCGCCGCCTCGCCTCGGCCGCGCTGCATACGTTTTCCGGCGACCGCCAGGGCGGCTCCACCATCACCCAGCAGCTGGCGCGCAATCTCTATCCCGACGAGATCGGCCGCGCGCCCACGCTCACGCGCAAGCTCAAGGAAGCGATCACCGCGCTGAAGATCGAGGCGCTCTACACCAAGGACGAGATCCTCGAGACCTACCTCAACACGGTGCCGTTCCTGTACAACGCGTTCGGCATCGAGATGGCGGCGCGCACTTACTTCGACCGCCCGGCCCGCTCGCTCGACGTGCTGCAGAGCGCCACGCTGATCGGCATGCTCAAGGGCAACAGCTACTACAACCCGGTGCTCAACCCGGAGCGCGCGCTGGACCGGCGCAATACCGTGCTGGGGCAGATGGTCAAGCACGGCAAGCTCGACGCGGCGCGCTTCGAGCAGCTGAAGCAGCGGCCGCTGCGCATCGACTTTGAACGGCAGACCGAGCCGCCCGGCCCCGCGCCCCACTTTGCGCAGCAACTGCGCAAGTGGCTGATCGGCTGGGCCGACCGCAACGGCTACGACATCTACGCCGACGGCCTGGTGGTGCGCACCACCATCGATGCGCGCCTGCAGGCCATGGCCGCGCAGGCGGTGGTGCAGCAGGGCAACCGGCTGCAGGCGATCGCCAACGCGGCCTGGGCGCCGCGCGCGGGCTGGGCCGCCAACCAGCCGCTGGTGCAGGCCTTCGTGCGCGAGACGCCGGAGTACCGTGCCGCCGTCGCCGCCGGCACCGCCCCGGACGAGGCGCTGCGCCAGCTGATGGCAAACAGCGCCTTCCTGCGCGCGCTGCACCAGAACAAGACCCGCATCCAGGCCGGCTTCCTGGCGATCGACCCGCGCAACGGCGAGATCCGCGCCTGGGTCGGCAGCCGCGACTACACCCAGGACGCCTTCGACCACGTGCAGCAGGCGCGCCGCCAGCCGGGCTCGACCTTCAAGCCCTTTGTCTACGGCGCAGCCTTCGACGAGGGCAAGACGCCCGACGATACGCTGGTGGACCAGCCGGTGGAAATCGAGCTGGCCGGCGGCGAGATCTGGCGCCCGAGCGACGAAGGCCGCCCCACCGGCCGCGCCATGACGCTGCGCGACGGCCTGGTCTATTCGCGCAACACCATCACCGCGCAGCTGATGCAGGAAGTGGGCCCCGCGCGCGTGGCGCGGCTGGCGCGCAACATGGGCGTGCGCGACAGCCAGCTCGACGTGGTGCCGTCGCTGGCGCTGGGCACCAGCCCGGTCACGCTCAAGGAAATGGTGGCCGCCTACGGCACCATCGCCAATGCCGGCGACTACATTGCGCCGACCATGGTGACGCGCATCGAAGACCGCCAGGGCAATGTGCTGCAGGTGTTCCGCCCCGCGCGCGCCGAGCACGCGCTGCCCGCCGCGGCCAACCAAACCCTGCTCGACGTGATGCGCGACGTGATTGACCGCGGCACCGGCGCCAGCATCCGCTCGCGCTTCGGCATCCGCGCCGACGTGGCCGGCAAGACCGGCACCACCCAGGACAATGCCGACGGCTGGTTCATCCTGATGCATCCGGAGCTGGTGGCGGGCGCCTGGGTCGGCTTCAACGACAGCCGCATCACCCTGCGCAGTGACTACTGGGGCCAGGGCGCGCACAGCGCGCTGCCGATGGTGGGCGACTTCTACCAGCGCGCGCTGCGCGCCCGCGTCATCGACAGCCGCGCGCGCTTTGCCGAGCATGAGGAGACGCATCTGTTCGCGTCGCTGGGCACGCAGCTGCGCGGCTGGTTCAGCCAGCTGTTTACGCGCGACAAGGCCAGCGAGACCCCGGCACCGCGCCCGGCGCCACGCCGCCCGGCGTTGCCGGCGCAGGAAGCCGAACTGCCGCCGCCGGCGAGTGCGGCCTCGGCCGTGGCGGCGGATAGCGACCACGATGAGTCCAGCCTGGCGCTGGACCGGGGAGAAACGGTGATGGCGGTGCCTCCTCCGGACATGAACGACGGCAGCGTGCCGGCTGCCCTGCCTCCGGCAAATGAACCGGCCCCTGCCCCCGCACTTCCGCCCGCATCCCCCTCGCCGGCAGCGCCGCCGGCTTCGGCGCCGGCCTCACCGCCCGCGGCACCCATCACGCCTCTGGCGCCCACCATCATCACCCCGGCCGGCCAACGGTAGTCGCTGAACCATGCGCTCCGTCTGCCGGGGCGCGCTTCACACCAACCCGATATCCCGCCCAGCCACCCCGGGGAACACCTGCGCCAGCCGCGCCTCGTCCAGCCCGTACAGCCGGCGGAACAGCCCACCCAGCATGGCGCGGTACTCGTTGCGCACCGGCCAGTCGCGATTCTGGTTGAGCGTGGCCGCTTCTACCGCGACCTGCTCGCCGGCGATGCGGCCACCACGCACGGTGCCGCCCAGCACCCAGTAGACCGTGCCGTGGCCGTGGTCGGTGCCGCGCGTGCCGTTCTCGCGGAAGGTGCGGCCGAACTCGGATACCACCACCACGGTGGTCTTGCTCCATGCAGGGCCCATCGCCGTGGCAAAGGCGGACAGGCCGCGGCCCAGGTTGTCGAGCAGCCCGGCCAGCTGGCCCTGCGCGCCGCCCTGGTTGACATGGGTGTCCCAGCCGCCCACGTCGATAAAGCCCAGGTTGAAGCGCTCGCGCATCAGGCCCGCCATGCGCCGGGCCTCGGCTTCAAAGCCGCGGGCGCTGAGCGCGCGGCGGCTGGCGGCCTGCATCTCCTGCTGGCGCGATGCCATCGGGGCCGGGGCAGCGCCGGCCGGGCCGCCCTGCGGCGCTTCGGCCTGCGCCTGGCGAGCGACGGTCTCGCGCAGCTCAAAGCCCTCGTCGATCAGTGACTCGAAGCGCGTGCCGCGGTACATCTGCGCCAGCAGCCTGGCCTGGCGAGCGTCGAACGGTGCGCGGCCGGCGCCCTTCAGCGAGACGTTGGGCACATCGCGCGAGCCGGACAGCACCAGCGGCAACCCGTCGGTAAACGCCACCGGCGCGGCCTGGCCGCCCATCGCCTGTGCCAGCCGGTTGAGGAAGCCGCTGCCGCGCAGCGCGGCCACGGCCTGGCGGTCCGTGCCGTCGCCGGGCAGGCCGGCCTCGATGCCGTCCTGGGTCTCGAAGTGGCTGCGCGACAAGTCGTGCGTGCCGGCGAACGGCACGAAGGCCAGCTGGCCCTGTTGCCACAGCGGCAGCAGGGTCGGCGCCAGGGCCGGATGCAGGGCCCAGTCGCCGATGCCGCGCACGGCGCTGTCGGCGCCAAAGGCGGTTGCCAGCGCCACCGCGGCATCGGGATCCACGTCGGCGCCTGGCGCGGGCGGGCGGCGGATGGCGATATTGGGGCGCGCGGCGTAATAAAAATCGCTGCCGCCCGGCACCAGCACGCTGGCGCCGTCATAGCCGCCGCGCAGGAATACCAGCAGGAAGCGCGCATCGGCCTGCGCCGGCAGCGCATAGACGCGCGCGGCGATGGCGGGCAGCGCCAGCCCCAGCGCGGCGCCCCCCATCGTCCTGAGCCATTGTCGGCGTTGCATGGCATGCCCTCCTTTTGCCTTCAGCGCTGCATCCATTCGGGCGAGCCCAGCAGCACGGTGTTCCATTCGGCCTGCGATTGCGCCTGGGTCAGCGCGGCGCGCGTGGCGGGACTCAGGGTGGCTTCGATGGCGTCGTAGTAGAGCTTGTTGCCGATCGTCGGGAAGCGCGCGCCGCGCGGCGTGGTGTCATCGCCGGCGAACAACCCCGCCGGCCCCGAGCCGATCGCGCGCGCGATTTCGAAGCGCCGCACCATCTGCCCCGAACTGGCCCACGCGCCTTCCGCCGACGGGTAGCCGTCGGGCGCCACGTGGCCATACAGCGGCTCGCCCAGCTGGTTCAGCCAGTTCATCACCGGGCGCAGGTTGGCCACCGGGCGGCCCTCATAC
Source organism: Cupriavidus sp. H39 (assembly GCF_050271075.1). NCBI lineage: Bacteria > Pseudomonadati > Pseudomonadota > Betaproteobacteria > Burkholderiales > Burkholderiaceae > Cupriavidus > Cupriavidus sp. H39. The sequence continues at coordinate 1,060,363 of NZ_CP189846.1, read as the reverse complement.
GCCAGCCGCAGCGACGACACCACATAGACCATCGGGTCCTTGAACTTGCGCGGCAACGGGTCCGCTTGCCGGTCCAGCTCGGGCGCCAGCAGCATGGTGCGCAGCACCGCGGCGATATCGCCATCGGTGCGCGTGAAGGTCTGCGCCATGCGCTCGACCAGCGCGGGCGGCGGGTTGTCGGCGATGAAGTGGGCCGCCAGCCTGGCACTGACAAAGCGCGCCGTGGCCGGCTCGCGCGCCAGCATCGACACCGCGCGCACCACTTCGTCGAAGCCGGACGGCTCGATGCGTTGGCCCAGCAGCATCTTGGCGCCGAAGTCGTGGCGCGCGGGATTGAACGCGAACAGCCCATCACTGCGGTACAGGCCCGCGCGCGCCGGCGCCAGCCTTGGCGGCGGGGTGCCGCGCAGGTTCACGCCCACGCCGGTCAGCACGCGCGCCAGCTCCTGCACGTCCTGCTGCGTGTAGCGCGAGCCGCTGGGCCCGCCGGAGACGCCCAGGGTATGCAGCTCCATCAGTTCGCGCGCGTAGTTTTCATTGACGCGGTTGGCGCTGCTCTGGGTGTTGTCAAGATAGACCAGCATCGCCGGCGCGGTCACCGTGGCCATCAGCAGGTCGCGGAAACGGCCCAGCGCGTGCGGGCGGATGGCGTGCTCCTCATAGTCCGCCAGCAGCAGCCCGACCTGGCCCTTGCCCGCATAGACGTTGAAATGGTTCATCCAGAACCACGTCATCTGCTCGCGCAGCTGCGCCGGCGAATACAGCGCGCGCAGCAGGTGGCGCCGGCTTGCATCGGCGACGATCTCGCGGCCCTGCGCATTCAGCGCCTGGCGCGCCTGCTGCTTGCCGGCGTCGTCAGGCAGGGCGTCGATGCGCTCGCGGGCCTCGCGTGCGGCCTGGACCTGTGCCGCGGCACCGTCGCGCAGGTTGGCCAAGGCCGCAATGGCGGCCGCCAGCTCGGGCGGATCGGCCAGGGGCAGCGCCAGTTGCTGCGCGAGGAAGCCCTTGCGGCCCAGCCGGCGCAGCGCGTCCAGCGAAGCCTGGTCGGCGCCGTAGGTGACGGTATTGAGCCAGCGCAAGTCGGCGGCGGCGGTGGCGCCATGGCCGTCGCCGGTGCCCGCCGCGCCGGGCAACTGGGCACAGCCTGCCAGGCACGCGGCCAGCGCCAGCGCCGCAGCGGCGCGCCAGGCGGCCAGGCGCCCGCGGGCGGGTGGTCTCGGATGCTGCGCTGGATCCATGTGGTTCACCTCGTCCGGTTCGATCCCCATCACCATGTTACGTGGCAAGCGCGCGCCGGTTGACGCCACGTCGCCGCGCGAGTGTTACCAATGCTTTCAGCGGGCGATTGCCGGATTTGCCAAGACAGCGGCGCCGCGCCTCGCTAGCCTTGCGCTTTGTCCTGCCCTTCCCGCCCCGGAGCGGAAACGCTGCCTGCATGTCGCGCCCCCTGTCCACTGTCGCCTGGCTGCCCGCCGTGGCCTTTGTCCTGATCTGGTCCACCGGCTTTATCGTCGGCAAGGCCATCGTGCCGCTGGCCGACACCAGCCTGTTCCTGCTGGGCCGCTTTGCCGTGGCCGGGCTGATGTTCGTGGCATGGTCGCTGGCCGCGCGCGCGGCATGGCCGCCGCTGCGCGAGGCGCCGCGCCACCTGCTGGCCGGCGCGCTGATGCAGGGCATCTACCTGTGCGCCGGCTACGGCGCCGTGGCCCGGGGCCTGCCGCCGGCGATCATGGCCCTGCTGGGCGCGCTGCAGCCGCTGCTGACCGCGCTGCTTGCCATCCCCCTGCTGAAAGAGCTACCTTGCAGGCGGACCTGGCACGGGCTGGCGCTGGGTGCGCTCGGCGTCGCGCTGGTGGTCGCCCCCGCGATGCAGGCCGGCCTGCACGGCGCGGCCCGGCCGGTATCGCCCTGGATCGTGTTGCTGGGCGTGCTGGCCATTGTCTCCATCACCATGGGAACCCTCTTGCAGAAGACCGCCATCGCCGCCTGTGACTTGCGCGCCAGCTCGGCGTGGCAGAACCTTGGCGCCATGCTGGTCGCCGCCGCGATGGTGGCGATCCACGCCGCCGGCGCGCCGCTGCACTGGCACGGCGGGGCGGCGCTGTGGGCCGGCCTGGCCTGGGCCGCCATCGGCCTGTCCGGCGCCGGCACCTGGCTGCTGGTGAGCCTGGTACGGCGCGGCCAGGCCGCCAATGCCGCGGCGCTGATGTTCCTGGCGCCGCCGCTGGCGGCGTTGCAGGCCTGGCTCCTGTTCGGCGAGCGCCTCGGCGGGGTGCAGGCGCTGGGCATGGCGGTGGCGGGGGCCGGCGTCTGGCTGTGCCAGACCCCCGGCAGGATGCGGCATGCCCACGCCCGCTGAGTCCCGCGCGGCGCCGCTGGTCGAGCACCGGCGCTACAGGCCGCAGGCCGACGGCCACCAGCACGGCTATCACCAGCTGCTGTTCGGCCTGGCCGGCGCCACCGAGCTGGAACTCGACGGCCATGGCTACCGCGTGGACGAGCGCACCGGCCTGATCGTGCCGGCCGGCAGCCATCATGACTACCTGGGCCACGACGGCAACCTGCAACTGGTGGCGGACTTTCCGGCGCAGTCGGTGGCGCTGCCGGCACGGCTGGTGGCGCGCCCGCGCACCTTCGCGCTCGACGGGGCCTTCGGCAGCCGCGTGCGCGCCCTGGCGGCGAGGCGCGCCGCGGCCGCGGCGCGCGGGCCGCAGCACGACTGGCAACTCGCCGCCACCCTCGCCGCGGCGCTGGCTGACTGCCTCGGCATGCCCGCCGACGGCGAGGTGTTTCCGCTGATGGCCGTCGACGCCTACCTGCGCGCCAACCTGGCCAAACCGCTGCGCGTGCCGGAACTGGCCAGGCACTTCGGCTGGAGCGCGCGGCGCTTCCAGACGCTGTTCGCCGAGGCCTTCGGCGATACCCCGCACCGCTACCAGACCCGCCTGCGGCTGGACGGCGCGCTGCAGTGGCTGTCGAACGCCCGGCTGCCGCTGGCCGAGATCGCGCTGAGGTCCGGCTATCCGGACCAGACCACGTTCACGCGCAGCTTCACCCGCCGCTTCGGGCTGCCGCCGGGGGCGTGGCGAGCGGCAGCGCGCGGCCCAGACGAATTGGCGGATGGTCGCCTGTCCCGGGCTTAGCCTGGAGCGCGATGCGTCGGTCGCGTCCCGAACAGGTGCAGGGCCGCCTGATCCCGCGCAGATCGGTTCGACCAGCCTCGTCTTCAGCCGCGGCATATTGGTATTGGCAAACCTTGCATGGATGCGCGCGTGCCGGGACGCCCGGGCATCACCGGCATGGCGCGCTCGCTACCGAACGGCTAGAGTCGGAAACTACAAGCCACGGATGCGGCGATGCCAAGGCCTCAGATCCTTACCTATGTCGACGCCGGCGCTTCGGACTGGACCGCATGCCTGATGCGCACCATCGGCCATCAGCTGGCTGCCGGCGCCTACGAAATCCGTGCGGTGATGGCCCACGAGATCCGGCACGACGCCGCGCTGTTCGATCATGCCGTGATGCTGGTCATGCCGGGCGGCGCCGACCTGCCCTATTGCGCGTTGCTGAACGGCGCCCCCAACGCACGCATCCGGCAATTTGTCGAGGACGGCGGCGTCTACCTCGGCATCTGCGCGGGGGCGTACTACGCGTGCCGCGAACTGGCGTTCCATGCCGGCACCCGGGGCGCAATCTGCGGCCCGCGCGAACTGCGCCTGGTTGACGCGGTGGCGGTCGGCTCGCTGCCTGAACTGACCGGCGGCAAGCGCTATGACGGCACGCCGCGCACCACGGCCGCGGTGGAACTCCTGACCACGGACCGGCTGACCGAGGCCCCGATGTCGCTTTACACGCATTACCATGGCGGCTGCCGCTTCGACTTGGCCGACGCCCCCGGCCCCGGGACCCAGGTCCTGGCCGTCTATGCAGGCATCCCCGGCACGCCGCCCGCCATCGTCAGCGCCCGGGTTGGCAAGGGCCTTGCGCTGCTGACCGGCGTCCACCTCGAAATCTCGGAGCGCGAGTGCAAGGATGCGCTGCGCGGACACAGCGATATGTCCAGATACCTCTATGTCTGCGAGCGGCTGGCGCAAACCGGCGATGCACGCCTGGCGGTATTTCGCCGGCTGCTGGCGCATGGCGGGCTTGCGCTGGGCTGAGTGCGCGGCAAGTCTCCGGCCAAGACGGCGCCAGGGCGCGGTACGGAACCGCTGCCCTAGCGCGCCACCTTCCCTGGCGCATCCTCGGTAAAGTGGTAAAGGTGCGTGTTGTCAGGCGCCTCGCCGATCCGCTCGCCGCTCGGGCGGAATTCGATATGGCGCTGGTACCTTTCGCTGTCGGCCCGGGCATCGCGGGTGGCAAGCGCCAGCGCCTCGGCATAGGGCATCGGATCCTTCGATTTCTCGATCTCGAGCCGCAGCGTCTGATCGTTGACACGCACGCTGTACTTGCCAAGGTTGAACAGCAGGTACATCGCCAGCAGGTTGTCGTAGTCCTGGTAAGCCCCGGCCTCGCGGCGGAAGTCCAGCGACAGCACCGAGGGAAAGCGGTCGGGCAGGTCCTTGAACGCCACCTGCTCTTCCTCTTGCGGATCGACATAGGTCGAGCCGCGGTACTTCTTGTACAGCACCACATCCATGCCGTAGTTGCGCCGGCCCCATTCCCCGATCAACTTCATCGCCATCTCGGTCGGGACATTCGCGCTGGCTGCCGCTACCACGCGCGTTCCTGAAAGCACCTTGGCGCTGGTCACCGCCAGATCGCGGTAGCCAGCGCCGAACTTGAAGGCGGCGCCAATGGTCTTGGCGCAGTTCAGGCGCAGGTAGTCGTACCGGATCGGGCCACGGTGATACTCCGTGTTGCTGCGTTGCTGGTGATAGTCGTCGTTGATGCGGCGGAAATAGGCAGCCAGCGCCGCCTTGTCCGCGGCCGGCACGCCGTAGACACGTACGCCGATGACCGAGCGCTTGTAGATTTCGCCGAAGTCGAGCCCGAACGATGCGCTCTCGGCGACCGTGGAAACGGTCTTGAACAGATACTCCGACTTGGGTATGGCGATCATCAGGTCCGTGGTGTAGCGGCCGCTCGCGTGCGCGGGGTCCCGGTCCGCATAGAAGTTGGCCGAATACACCACCTCGTCGCCAGCCGCATCGTCACGCAGCGCCAGCGCGATATGGCCGGCGGATCCGCCTTTGGACGTCCCGAAGCTGATCAGCAACTCGAGGGCATAAGGGTCCTCGCGAAGACGTGCCGAGATCTGCTCGATGTTGGCGGGCTCCGGCCCGCCCTTGCTGCCGAATTCGTCGGCCAGGCCCAACCGCGGCGAAAGCATTGCCACCGCGGCGAACCATAGCGCCAGCCTCATTTTCATTCTTCCCCCGACTTGTGGATGCACAAGGCTGACCGCGACATGCCGACGATACCATGCTGCACCTCGCCACGGCGCACGCCTGCCCATGCGATCCGCTACAATCCCCCACTTTCGAGGACGACCTCGCCCGCACCGGGCATGAATGTCCGGGACGGCCCGGCTCTTGATCAAGGAGCCGTCATGGCTTGGATATTTCTCGTCATCGCCGGAGTGCTCGAGGTGCTTTGGGCCTACTCCATGAAGCAGTCTGAAGGCTTTTCACGCCTTGGCTACTCGGCCATCACGATCGTGGCCATGATTGCCAGCTTCGCCCTGCTATCCCTGTCAATGAAAAGCCTGCCGCTCGGCACGGCCTACACCATATGGACCGGCATCGGCGCCGTCGGCGCGTTCCTGGTGGGGCTGCTGGTGCTGGGCGAACCCGCCAGCGCAGCCAGAATCCTGGCGGCTGGGCTGATTGTCAGCGGGCTCGTGATGATGAAGATGGCGTCCTGAGGGTCCGGCATCGTCCTCGCCTTGCCCAACCGCGCAGGCCCGCTGCCGATGTTGCCCCTTGCAAGCCGGCGGGATCCGCCCCGGCGCATCCGGTCTGCGCTCAGAACGCCTTGCTCAGCTCCAGCCCGCCATAGAAGGCACGCGGCTGGCCCGCTGTCTTCTTGGCGCCGCCGAAGAAGCCAAGGTTCACGCCCTTGCCGATGGCAATGCCGGTCAGGACCAGGCCACCTTGCGTGGCATGGTAGAACGGGTCGCCGTGCTTGATGAGTTCCACGCCGGCCCAGGCATCGCCAAAGACCTTGTAAAGCAGGCGGCCGCGGGCCCAGTAGGCCTTGGGTCCAAAGTTGTAGCTGGCGATGCCGTTGACGGCCCAGTTCCGCGCGAACTCCTGTTGCCCCAGCACGGTCAGCGCGAGCCCCCATTCGCCGCCGTCGGACCGATTGTCCGCGCCCTCGGGCGAGACCCGGTTGTAGCGGTAGCGTGCGCCGACCGAGGCCTCGGCCCAGCCGCTTTCCCAGCCCTTCTGCACGCCAAGCGCCGCTTCGGCGGACTGCCCGTTCACCGACACGGTGGTGCCGTTCGCACCATACTTGTAGTGGTAATCGCTGACCACGAACTTCTGGGTCAGGAATGGCACAGGCGTGAGATTGCCGCTGATGCCCGCGTATTCGCTGCGCTCGCCGCCGCCGGCAAGGCTTGCGCCACCGAACAGAAAGGGGCCCGCGGCCGCCGGCAGCGAGGCCAGCAGCGACAAGCCGCCGAGCAGTGTCGCTGCAAGCCGCCGGCACGCTGCGCCATGGCCTCTGTACGCCATCATGAATATTCCCAGGTTAAGCCGCGCTATGCGGTGCAATGTTGTACAGGTGGAAGTCGCCGGTCGGCGTGGTCACCCGCCCCGTGGGCGTGAGCCGGATAGCCTGTTCATGCGCGGCGCCCGCCTGGGCGGCCTGCGGCTGGCGCAGGGTCGCACCGGCGTTGAGGTCCAGTTCGACGCTGCTGAACAGCAGCGGCGCCGCGCCTTCGATGGTAGCGATGGCAACCGGCAGCATATCGACGCGCAACGGCTGCATCAACAACGCCGCTGCCCAGATATACGCGGCCGACGACAGGCCCTCGTCACGCCTGAGGATCTCGGCAAGACGCGTCAGCGGCGGCGTCTCGGTCTCGCGCAGCGCACCCATCTCGAGCTGGAGCCGGCTGCCGAACAGGAACGTCTCCAGCGCGCCGGTGTTGCCATCCGCTGTCCAGTTGAAGCGCAGGCCGACCGACATGCCGTAGGAAGCGCCGGGCCGGGACGCCTTGACGAAGGTAGCGATAGCGGTATCGCGGACAATGAGGTTGGGCAGATGCACCGCAACGCCGACCACGTCGCCCAACGCCAGGTCCGGCATCGCTTCGCCCCGGTACAGCGCGCCGTTCGGTGACAGGTCCGCGGTCAGTCCGAGATACGTCTTGTCGTTGACGGTCAGCGTGGTCGGCACGCGCAGCGGAAAGCGGTATTCCGTGCGGCGGTTGCGTGAGTGCTTGTGGGCATAGGACGCCACGGCGACGGCGGAGCCCAGCGTCATCAGCGTCCAGAACAGCGTCACCAGGCCGGCGCCGAGCGCGATGCTGCCGGTGTAAATCCGATACAGGCCGACCGGCACGCTTGCGGCGGCCACGGCGCAGAGGACCAGCAACGGCGACAGCCATAGCCACATCTTGCCGGTCTCGGACATCTGCTTGTCGGTGACGACAAACGGGATATTCTTGCGGAACAGGCCGACACTGGTCGACATGAAGGCAAAGAACCGCGCCATGGCGTACTGTTCGCTGAGGAACAGCGAGTTGTAGCCCCGCCCGAGTTCCAGGTGGACCAGGATCGACAGCAGGTAATACAAACAGAACAGCAGCAGGAATGTGTTCAGCGGCGAGATGATCGGCAGCACGCCGGTCAGGAACACCACGGGCGGCGTCAGGAAGAAAATCAGCTTCTGCCAGCCTTCGAAGAAGAACAGGGCCGAGGCCAGATAGTTGAGGCGCTGCCCGAGCGTAAGCCCGCGCCCGAACAGGATGTTCTCGCGCCGGAACACCTGCATCGAGCCCATGCCCCAGCGCATGCGCTGCTTCAGGTAGGTATCGATGCTGTGCGGCGCCAGGCCGAACGCCAGCGACTCGGCATGGTACACAGACTGGTAGCCGAGCTTGTGCATGCGGATCGCGGTGTGCACGTCCTCGGTCACGGTTTCCGTCGCAAAGCCGCCGATCCGGGCCACCGCGGCGCGCCGGATCACGGCGCAGCTGCCGCAGAAGAAGGCGGCATTGAGCGCATCCTTGCCGCGCTGGATCACCTTGAAGAACAGCGCCTGTTCATCCCACACCCGCTTCTTGCCCAGGCGGTGGTTGAAGGAATCGATATTGAAGAAGTCCTGCGGCGTCTGCACGAATGCGACCCGCTGGTCGCGGAAATAACCCAGCGTCTTGACCAGGAAATCCTTGCGCGGCGCGTGGTCGGCGTCGAAGATGGCAATCAGTTCGCCGCTGCTGTGCTGCAGCGCGTGGTTCAGGTTGCCGGCCTTGGCGTGGGCGTTGTCGCCCCGCGCGAGATAGCGGCAACCCAGTTCCTGCGCGAGCGCCCGCATCGATTCCCGGCGGCCGTCGTCAAGCAGCCAGGTGGCATGCGGATAATCCATGCGTATCACCGCCAGCAGCGTACGGCGAATCAGCTCGACCGACTCGTTATAGGTCGGCACGTAGACATCGACGGACAGGCCTGGTTCAGGGGGCGGCGCCTGCCGCACCGACAGCCGGTACGTCATCAGCACGAAGAGCAGGCCGCTGATATAGCCGTAGACTTCCGCCGCATAAAGCGGAATGGAGAGCAGCGGCGCCGAGACATTGATCGTGTCGACGCGCCAGGCGAGGTACGCCAATCCCACCAGCACGTACGCAACCACAAGCAACCGGATGGACCGACGGGGCTGTTCTGTTGTCATGCTTTCGTTCTGGGCTGGCGTTATTTTTCTTTGGTCACCATGACCATGGGAAAGAACACGAGCGGCCAAACGCAGTTGACCGGTACAGAAGATGCTGGTGAAATCCCTGACGCCCGCAATCCTGCCGCGGGCTCCAGCCATCCAGGGTGGTCATGCCGATGCGCCCGAGCGCGCAAGTCCGCACCACCATCCGGTTACAGCATAGAGGATTTGGCGCATTTCGTAAGCAGTGCATGGACAAAAGCCGGTGCAGCCCCCGCAAAGCGCGGTGGCAGCGTGCCGCGGATTAAAAAACGCTAATGTCAGAATTCAGTGCCTGCGCGGTTTGCGTGCGCGCAGAGCGTGCCCGGCGCATGCCATCACCACGCGGCCACCCCTGACGGCTCGTTTAGAATTTTGCGCAAGCGTTGCGATTCTGATGGATCGCGCACTCCCCTGATCGTCGTTCACTCGTTCGCAATGACTGCCCCCCTGGAACTCGTCGGAAACCATCCGTCGGTCGCCGCCTTGCGCGACCTGGTTGCACGCGTGGCAAGAAGCCAGGCCCGCACCGTCCTGCTTTACGGTGAAACCGGCACCGGCAAGAGCCTGGTGGCGCGCATGCTGCACCAGCAATCCAGCCGCGCGGCGGCAGAGTTCATCGACATCAATTGCGCGGCAATTCCAAGCCAGTTGCTGGAGTCCGAGTTGTTCGGCCATGAACGCGGTGCGTTCACCGGTGCAGTGGGCAAGAAGGAAGGGCTGATCGAGGCCGGCAATGGCGGCACGGTGTTCCTGGATGAGGTACGCGAACTGGATCTGGTGATGCAGTCCAAGCTGCTGACGCTGCTGGATACCCGGCGCTTTCGCCGCGTGGGCGCGATCCGGCCGATCAGCGTCGACGTGCGCTTTATCGCCGCCACCAACAAGATCCTGCTCAGCGAAGTCAATGCCGGCAAGTTCCGCGAGGACCTGTACTACCGGCTGCAGGTCATCTCGATCAATATCCCGCCCTTGCGCGAGCGCGGCGACGACATCCTGCTGCTCGCGCACCATGCGCTGCAGCGCTACAACCGCCAGTACGGCAGCCGGATGGAGCGGATCGACCCCGAAGTCGAACGCATCTTCCGTGCGTACCGCTGGCCCGGCAATGTGCGGGAACTGGAGAACCTGCTGGAGCGCATCTGCCTGCTTGAGCCAGGCCACTGCGTGGTGCCGGCACACCTGCCGGCGCGGATCCTGCGCGAACCGGACGTCGCGGCGACTCCGACCAGCGCCGCCCCCATGGCTGCCGCGCCGCCAGCAAGCGAAGCGCCGGTCGGCTCGCTGGACTACTACACCGCCACGGCGCGCTTCCAGGCGGGATTGATCGAACAGGTGGTGTCGGCCTGCGGCGGCAATCTGGCCGAGGCCGCGCGCCGGCTCGGACTCAGCCGCCATGCGTTGCGGCACCAGATGAGCAAGCTGGGACTGCCTTCCGGCTGATGCCGCGCGTATCTCGCGCAAGAGCGTGAAATGCGCGCTGCCCTGACGCGTGAAATTCGCGCAGCGCCTCTTCCTGTTTTCACAAGCCCTTGATCCTCAAGGGAAATTTCGCCATCGTCCGGCTGGCACAGCTTCTGCGTATTGGGTGTCGCGTGTCTCGCTTTAACGAAGCGACACCTAACCGGAGAATGTTGAATGCAGTCGCTGAAGATCATTTGCCCCAATGGCCATCTCGGCTTTGCCCCGCTGCGCACGGGCAGTTTCGAGATCGGCGTGGCCGCTGCGCCGGACTACATCGCGGCCGATTCGGGCAGCGATGATGTCGGCCCGGTGCCGCTCGGCTCGGATACCTCCACCAGTCCCGAAGCGTGGCAGCGCCATGACCTCGAGCACATGCTGCTGGCGTCGCGGCGGCTGGGCGTGCCGATGATCATCGGTTCGGCCGGCGATACCGGCACCAACAGTCGCGTCGACCTCTATGTGGATATCCTGCGCGACATCGCGCAACGGCATGGCCTGCCGCGGTTCCGCATCGGTTATTTCTATTCCGAGGTGCCGAAGTCGCTGGTGCGGGAACAGCTGGGCGCCGGGGAAGCCATCCGCGGCCTCGACGGCTTTGCCGACCTGACGCTGCCGGAACTGGATGCCACCGACCGCATCGTCGCCATGGCAGGCGTGCACCCGTACCTGGAACTGCTGCGCCAAGGCGTCGACGTCATCATCGGCGGCCGCAGCTCCGATGCCGCAGTGTTCGCCGCACCGGCGCTGCACCACGGCTTTGCCGCCGATCATGCCTATTACCTGGGCAAGGTGCTGGAGTGCGCTTCGTTCTGCGCGGAGCCGTACGGCGGCAAGGAGACCGTGCTGGGCGAAATCACGCATGGCGACGTCCGCGTGACTGCCATGCATCCCGAGCAGCGCTGCACCATTGCCTCGGTGGCCGGACATGCCATGTACGAGCGCTCCAATCCGTTCGAGGAATTCGTCGCCGGCGGCAGGCTCGACATGAGCCAGTGCCGCTACGAGCAGATCGATCCGCGCACCACGCGCATCACCGGCGCCCGCTTCGAGCCCGCGTCACAGGTGCGCGTCAAGCTGGAGGGCTCGGGCAAGGTCGGCGAGCGCTACGTCGGCCTGTGCGGCATCCGCGACCCGTACACCATTGCCAACGTGGACCGCGTCATTGCGTGGGCGCGCGAGCAGGTGCGCGCGCGCTTCGGCGACACCGGCTATGCACTGCACTACAACGTTTATGGGCGCGACGGGGTGATGGGCGAACTGGAGCCGCTGCGCGACCGCCCCGGCCACGAACTTTGCGTGATGGTGCAAGGCGTGGCACCCACCCGCGCCATGGCCGAGGAAGTCGCGATGATCGGCCTGCGCCAGATGTTCTACGCGCGGCTGCCGGATGTGAAGGGCACCGCCGGCTCGGTGTCGTTCCCGCTGGACGAGGTGCTGCACGCCAGCCCCGCCTATCGCTGGACGCTGAACCACACCATGGCCCTGCGCGACCCGCTCGCGCTGTTCCCCACCCATATCGTCGAAGCCGGCGTTTGATGCGCCCCGTTGCCAGGGACACCACCATGACCATTGCCAATTCCTCTTCTCCCGCCGCGGCGCCGACGCAGCCGCTGCACGCGCTCGCCAAGACCATCCGCAGCAAGAACGCCGGGGTCAACAAGATCACGTTCGACATCATTTTCCGCGAGCAGGCCGAATATGAACGGGTCAAGCGGTCCCGCGTGCTGACCCGCGAAAGCATGGCCGCGTTGTTCCGCGTGCCGGTGGCGCGCATCTCGGATTTCGTCGAGTACGAGCCGGCCTTCGCCATCAAGTTCACCATGTACCGCGCGCAGCCCAGCGGCAGCGCGGGCGATGGCGACATCTTCGGGGCGCAGCAGTATGCGCCGCTGCTGACGCTGGAAATCCCGGCCTGATGCCTCCGCGCGGCCTGGCGTGGCCCGGATCGGTCCGGGCCGCGCCAGCCGCTTCCGCAGCGTTGCCCGCTGCCTTGCACTACGACGAGTTCGGGAAGACGTATGGACAAGACCCTTTTCAAGCGTACCTGGCGCCGGCTGGCACGCCGCCTGCCCGCAGCGATGACCGCGGCCGTGCTGGCCGCCTCGCCACTGTCCGCAACCGCTGCGCCGGCCGAGCATGCGGCCGCGGTGCCGCCGCTGATGCGGATCGTGGTGCCGTTTTCGGCGGGCGCCAGCAACGACGTGATCGCCCGCGCGATCGCGCCGGCCCTGGCCAGGCGCCTGGGCAACACCGTCATCGTGGAGAACCGTCCCGGTGTCGCGGGCGTGCTGGGCGCGGACTACGTGGCCAAGGGGCCGCGCGACGGTTCCGTGCTGCTGCTGACGTCGTCGACCCTGCTGACCGCGGCGGCCACGCAGGCGCGCTCGCCGTATGACCCGCTGACCGCGTTCGCACCGGTCGCGCTGGTCGCCGACGGTCCGCTGCTGCTCGCGGTGTCGTCGACCAGCGCCGCATCCCGGTCGATCCGCACCCCGGCCGATCTGATTGCCGCGGCGCGGGCCAGGCCCGGAGCCATCAGCTATGGCTCGGCCGGGGTGGGTTCGCTCGGCCAGCTCGCCACGGAACTGCTGTGCGACACCTCGAAGGTCCAGATGATGCACGTGCCTTACAAGGGCGCCGCCAACGCGCTGATCGACCTGGCCGCCGGGCAGATCGACGTGATGATGTCGAACTACAGTTCCATCGCCACACAGATCAAGTCCGGCAAGGTCAAACCGCTGGCGGTGACCTCCGCTGCGCCGAATCCTGCGTTTCCGGATTTGCCGCCATTGGCCGCCTCGGTGCCGGGCTATGGCATCGAGATCTGGGTCGGCGTGCTGGCGCCGGCGGGTGCGCCCGCCGCGCTGGTGCAGCGGCTCAATCGCGAGATCGCGGAGATTGCCGCATCCGCGGAAGTGCGCACGATCCTGGAGCCGGACGGGTCGCGTCCGTTGGCCGCGACGCCCGCGGAATTCGGCGCCCGCATGAAGCAGGACCTTGCGCAGTGGAAGCGCATCGCCGTGGAACGCAAGATCGTCGCGGAATAGGCGCTGCGCCCGCGCCCTGCACCGCCGCGCTTGCGGGGGTAGAATCTGCGCCTCACACCGAAGAAGGCCGTCAGGTCCGCCGCATGCCGGCTCAGTGGCGGTCCTTCTGTCGTTTCGGAGGTCCCCTTGCTGCGCGCGTTCGAACGTCTGCTTGATCCCTTCCCACCCGACGAGGCGCCGCCACCGCCCAAGGGCCTGGCGGCCTTCCTGTGGGCCTGCACCCGCGGCACACGCCGCTATTTCGTCGCGCTGGCGCTGCTCAGTGCCAGCGTGTCGATCTACGAGGCGTGGCTGTTCGCCTTCCTCGGCCAAGTGGTGGACTTGCTCTCGGCCTGGCAGGCTGGCCGGCAGGCTTCGGCACAGGAACGGCGCGTGCTGTGGGGCATCGGCATCGTGCTGGTGGCCAGCATCGGCCTAGTGGCGCTGCGCACCATGGTGCAGCACCAGGTGCTGGCGATCAACCTGCCGCTGCGGCTGCGCTGGGACTTCCACCGGCTCATGCTCAGGCAGAGCCTGTCCTTCTTTTCCGACGAGTTCGCCGGGCGGGTCACCACCAAGGTCATGCAGACCGCGCTGGCGGTGCGCGAGGTGCTGTTCACCTTCATCGAGATCGTGCTCGCCATCGGCGTGTACTTCATCACCATCATCGCGCTGGCAGGCGGCTTCGATGGCCGGCTGATGCTGCCCTTCATCGGCTGGATCGTGCTGTTCGGCCTGGCCATGCTGTATTTCGTGCCGCGGCTGGGCCAGGTCGGGCAGGAGCAGGCCCATGCGCGCTCGTCGATGACCGGACGCGTCACCGACGCCTACACCAACATCACCACCGTCAAGCTGTTCTCGCATACCCGGCGCGAGGCGCACTTCGCGCGCGCGGCGATGGAGGATTTCAAGGAAACGGGGTTCCGGCAGATGCGCCTCGTCAGCCAGTTCGAGATCGTCAACCAGGCCCTGGTGGCGGGATTGATCCTGGCGGCGGGCGGCTATGCGCTGTGGCTGTGGCATGGGGCCGAGATCGGCACCGGCGCGGTGGCCGCGGTCACCGCCATGGCCCTGCGCATCAATGGCATGTCGCACTGGATCATGTGGCAGATGGCTTCGCTGTTCGAGAATATCGGCACGGTGCAGGACGGCATCGCCACCCTGACGCACGTGGCCAAGGTGCAGGACGCGCCGGGCGCGCCCGCGCTGCAGGTCAAGCGCGGCGAAGTGGAATTCGACCAGGTCTGCTTCAACTACAACGGCGAACGCCAGGTCCTCGACGGCCTCAGCCTGACCGTGCGTCCCGGCGAGAAAATCGGGCTGGTGGGCCGCTCCGGCGCGGGCAAGTCCACGCTGATCAACCTGCTGCTGCGCTTCTACGACGTGGACAGCGGCCAGATCCGCATCGACGGGCAGGACATCGCCGGGGTCACGCAGGACAGCCTGCGCAGCGCCATCGGCATGGTCACCCAGGACACCTCGTTGCTCCATCGCTCGATCCGCGACAACATCGCCTACGGCCGCCCCACCGCCACCGACGCGCAGATCCGCCACGCCGCCGTGCATGCCCAGGCCGATGACTTCATCCGCCAGTTGAGCGACCAGCATGGCCACTCCGGCTACGACACGCTGGTCGGCGAACGCGGCGTCAAACTCTCGGGCGGCCAGCGCCAGCGCATCGCGATTGCCCGCGTCATGCTCAAGAACGCGCCGATCCTGCTGCTGGACGAAGCCACCAGTGCCCTGGACTCCGAAGTCGAGGCCGCCATCCAGGAAAGCCTCGACGAAATGATGGAGGGCAAGACCGTGATCGCGATCGCCCACCGTCTTTCGACCATTGCCGCCATGGACCGCCTCATCGTGATGGACCAGGGGCGCATCATCGAACAGGGGACACACGCCGCATTGCTGGCGAAGAACGGCACCTATGCGCGGCTGTGGCGACACCAGAGTGGCGGCTTCCTGGGTGAAGAGCAGGACGAGGTGGCCGACTCGGTGCAGTAGCGCGGCAGGCCACGCTCAGGAACGCACGCCCGGCTAGGCGGCCATCGCCCGGCGCTCCTCTTCATCGAGCACGGGGCCATCCAGCGTCACGCGCGAATGGTCGGTGCGGAATTTCCGGATGATCGGCTTCAGTTCTTCCTTGACGTGCGCTTCGCTGTATCCGTTGAACAGGTGCCCGAGCAGGCCGCGGCGCAGGTCGGAAGTCCCCATGATGTAGTCGGCGATCGGGAACGTGAGGTTCATGTTGTACTTCATCATGATGCCCATGTTGTGATGCGCGGTGTGGTGGCGCCGGATCGTGTTGATGAAGGGCATGTTGCGCACGAACCAGTTGTCGTGCACATGGCAGCAATAGTGAAAGGTCTCGTAGATCAGGTACTGCGCCACCATCGTGATGAAGACAAAGTAGCCGGCGTTGGCATTGAAGGTCAGCGATGCCAGGTAGCCCAGCCCGCCGC
This sequence comes from Cupriavidus sp. H39, assembly GCF_050271075.1. Classification (NCBI taxonomy): domain Bacteria; kingdom Pseudomonadati; phylum Pseudomonadota; class Betaproteobacteria; order Burkholderiales; family Burkholderiaceae; genus Cupriavidus; species Cupriavidus sp. H39. The sequence goes on along the minus strand of NZ_CP189846.1, from coordinate 1,044,549 downwards.
CGCCCACGCCAAGCGTCGCCAGTACGCGCCACGGGAAGAACACGATGCGGAATTCGCGCGTGGTATCGATGGTGGGCTCCTGGTCGGTGAAGTACTGGTGGTGCTGGCGCGTGTGGCGCTCATAGATCGCGCGCAGCGCAAAGACGTTGATGCGGCGGTGCATGACATAGCTGTGCAGGAACCACTCCACGAAATTGCCCGCCAGGAATACCGGCAGGATCAGCGCCCACTCCCAGGTCACGTTGTGCAGCCGCTGGATGGCCCACCACAGCGCGCCGGTGCCGACGCCGTAGATCACTGCGATATGCAGCAAGCCGTTGTAGAGCGGGCTGATATCCGCCTGGTATTGCTCCCTGAACTTGCGTTGACGTTCCGTCATCATGATTGCGTCTCCGAAAACTTGCGCCGCACTAACATATCAGTTGGATATAAAAGTGCGTCGACCCAAAAAATGCCCCTGGGGCCAGGGGCGCCAATGCAGGCGCGGCTGGACGCCGCGCGATCAAACCGTCAATGCGAGACTTCCTCCAGCGCCTTGCCGCGGGTTTCGACGCCCAGCAGCAGCACCACAGCCGCGGCCACCGCAAAGGACAAGGCGCCAAGCGTGAAGACGCCGCCCTGTCCCGCCACCGGCAGCAGCACGCCGACCAGGTAGGGCCCGGCCAGCGAGCCGATGCGGCCGACCGATGAGGCAAAGCCGGAGCCAGTCGCGCGCGAACGCGTGGGGTACAGCTCCGGCGTATAGGCATAGAGCACGGACCACATGCCGAACAGGAAAAACTGCATGCACAAGCCCGCGGCGATCAACTGCTCCACCGGCAACCTGTGCACGGCCGCCTGGCCGTAGGCATACGCGGCCACGGCGCTGCCGACCAGCATCAGCGCGCAGGTGGGCTTGCGGCCCCACTTTTCCAGCAGCCATGCCGAGAAGATGAACCCGGGGATGCCGGCCAGCGAGATATAGACCGTGTAGAGCACGGACTTGGTGACGGCATAGCCGGCCTGCTGCAGCAGCGCACCCAGCCAGGTGGTCAGCCCGTAGTAGCCCAGCAGCGCAAAGAACCAGACCGACCACAGCATGACGGTGCGGCGCGCATAGGGACCGCTCCACAGTTCCATGAAGCGCGCCTTGCGGCTCGGCGCCTGGGTGCCGCCGAAGGTGGCGGACACCGCCGGCAGCGGACGGCCCGAGGCGCGTTCCACGCGCTGCTCGATGCCGGCCATGACCGTGTCGGCCTCGGACTTGCGCCCGACGTCCTCCAGCCAGCGCGGCGACTCGGGCACCATGCGCCGCACCACGAACACGAACACCGCCGGCACCGCCAGCGCGATAAAGATGCCGCGCCAGCCGATCACCGGCAGCAGCAGGTAGGTCAGCGCGCCGGCCACGATAAAGCCGATCGGCCAGAAGCCCTCCAGGATCGCGACATACCTGCCGCGGCTCTTCGCGGGCACGATCTCCGATACCATCGACAGGCCGATCGGAAACTCCATGCCCATGCCGAAGCCGAGCAGCACGCGATAGATCATCAGCGACGTCACGCTGTCAGCCAGCCCGCACATCAGGCTGCCCACGCCCCAGAAGATCATGCTGACCTGGAACACCGGCTTGCGGCCGAAGCGGTCCGCCAGCAGGCCGGCGATCGCGGCGCCCAGGAACATGCCGAGGAAGCTTGAGCTGGCCAGCAGGCCGGCCTGCGCCGCGCTCAGGCCGAATTCGGCCTTGATCGAGCCCAGCACGAAGGTCATCAGGCCCAGATCCATCGAATCGAAAAACCACGCCGTGGCGATGATGCCGAACAGCGAGCGCTGGTAGCCGGTCATCGGCAATCGTTCCAGCCGCGCCGCGATACCCGCTTCCAGCTTGAGGGCGCCTGCAGACATATCCATGGTTGTCTCCTGTGTCAATGAGACGCGCTCTGTGGCGGCGCGCTTTAGTAATATATTAGTTGCACATTGCTGATGTTCAAGTAATGGTTTACCGCCAGGCCAAGTGGCGGCCAGGGCAAACGCGCCGGGAATGCGCGCCGCCCGCGCCCTAAGCCACCCGGCGCTGTGGCCCCGGTGCGCGCGCTTCAGCGGATAGCATGCCCGCCCACGCATTGCGGACAATGGCGTCGTAGCGCGCGGCAACGTCCCGCACCGGGAAGGCTTTGGCCAGCCGCGTGACCGCCAGCGCATCGCGCACCAGCGCGTCGAGGTCGCCCGGTTCGATGCCGCAAGCCTGGAGGGTGGTGGGCAGTCCGACGGACGCCACCAGGTCGCGCAGCGCCCCGGGCACCCGTGCCACCGCGATATCGGGATCGGCCTCAGCGATGTCCAGCAGGCGGGCAATGGCCAGCAACTCGTCGCGGCGCACGTCGCCCAGCGCATCGAGCACATATGGCAGCATCACCGCGTTGGTGGTGCCATGCGACAGGTGCGTCTGGCCGGCGACGGCGTAGGCAATGCCATGCACGGCGTTGAGTCCCGCGCTGCCGTAGGACAGCGCCGCATAGGTGCTGGCGTAGCTCATGCCGATGCGCGCTTCGCGGTCGCTGCCTTCCAGGTAGCTGCGCAGCAGGTATCGGCCGCACAAGCGGATCGATTCGTGCGCGAACAGCATCGTCAGCGCGTTGCGGCCACTGTAGCCCGGGTCTGGTTCGCCGCCGCGATCGAAGCTCGCGGAATCGAGTGTCATGTAGGACTCGATCGCATGGGTCAGCGCATCGATGCCCGCATCCGCAGTGACCCGCGGCGGACAGGTATAGGTGAATTCGGGATCGACCAGCGCCACGGCGGGGCGCAGCCGGTTGTCCATGACCGCCACCTTGGTGGCGTTGTCCGGATCGAGCAGGATCGCGCCGGGCGTTGCCTCCGAGCCCGTGCCGGCCGTGGTGGGCATGGCGATCAGCGGCAGCATGGGCGTACCGGCGTCGATACTGCCAAGGAACGCGTGCACGGGCCTGCCGCCGGGCAGGGTCAGGCACAGCGCCTTGGCCAGGTCGATATTGCTGCCGCCGCCGAGCGCGATGACGTGGTCCACCGGCTGGCCGCCCAGCCGTTCGCGCAGTGCCGCCGTGGCCAAATCGCACAACGTGGTGGTGGGATCGGGCATGCCGCCGTCATAAACCAGCAGCTCCACGTCATGCGCGCGGGCGCCAGCGACGAGTTCGTCGACCCACGGCGTGGCGCCGGTGAAGAACGTGTCCGTCACCAACAGGCCGCGGCGATAGCCGAGCCGGCGCAGCAGCGCGGGAAGCTGGGCACGGCAGCCCGCGCCCATGACCAGCCGCGCCGGGGCGCAAAAATATACGAGGTCTTCCACTCTCATGCTGTCTCCTGTGGGGGGTGGCTGATGGGGATGGGGGGTGCGCGGCTATGCCAGCTGCGCGCGCCAGCGCGCCCGCAGGTGGCTGGCGATCTCCGGCGTGCGTTGCGTCAGCACGCCATGGCCCGCGCCGTGGAGCACCAGCAGTTCGGCATCCGCAATGCCGTTTGCCAGCCTCTCGCCGTGGGCAAGCGGGCAATCCTGGTCGTCGCTGCCGTGGATCACGAGCGTCCGGCAACGCACCTGCCCGAGCGTGCCACGCTGGTCGGTGTGGCGGATCGATTGCCAGGTCCACGCCACGGTGCGATGGTCCGCTGCCTCGCGCAGCCCCAGCCGCCTTTCACGCATGGCAATGGCTGCCAGCAACGCCCCGGGTGGCGCGGGCGCGAACCATTGCACCGCGTTCAGCTGCGGCGTCCCCGAGACCAGCAGCAGCTCTGCAGGCACCGGCTGGCCGGGGTGCTTGCGGACACCGGCAAGATAGGCCAGCGCCACGGAAACGCCCATGCTCCATCCGGCCAGCACGAACGGGCCGCGCACGCAGGTGCAAAGCGTGCGGCGCAACACCTCGGCGCAGGCCTCGAGCGAGCAAGCCTGCGGGTCGGCTGGTGGCATCGCCTTGCCGCGCCCGGGCAGGTTGGGCAGGACGAAGGTGCACCGATCGTCCAGTAGCTCGGCCAACGGCATCCACGCGCCGCGCGTACCCTGGATGCCGTGCATGGCGACCACTGTCACCGGCCCGCGCCCTGTGATCAATACATCATCGTCCGTCATCCCATCTCCGGCACACATCTAATATATTAGTCGCATAGTAGCAGAAAACAGCGCGTGCGCAAGCTTGCAAGGCGCTGTGTACAAAAGCTGCGTACGGCTCATATACAATGGACTTTCCATGCTTCCAGACCCTTGGCCATGAACGCAAGAACTGCCACCCGCCCGCGCGCCACGGCGGCACCCGAGCCTGAAGAGCCTGCCAGCCAGCGCGGCAAGCTGACCGACCTGGCCTACGAGCAGATCGAGGAAGCCATCGTGACGCTGCAGCTGGCGCCGGGCAGCTCGGTATCCGAGCTGCAGCTGAGCGAAATGACGGGGATCGGGCGCACGCCGATTCGCGAAGCGATCCAGCGGCTGGCGCGCGAGCACCTGATCATGGTGCTGCCGCAGCGCGGCTTGCTGATCGCGCCGATCGACGTCGGCAAGCAGCTGCGCCTGCTGGAGACCCGCCGCGAGGTGGAACGCCTGATCTGCCGCAGCGCCGCGCGGCGCGCCACGCCCGAACAGCGCAATCACTTCAAGCGGCTGGCCAAGGAGTTCGAACAGTCGTCACGCAACGGCGACGATGTCGCGTTCGTCCGCGCCGATCGTGAATTCAACGAGCTCTGCCTGGTGGCGGCGCGCAATGAATTCGCCGACGGCGCCATGCGGCTGATGCACGGCCTGTCGCGCCGGTTCTGGTACCTGCACTACAAGGAAGCCGCGGACCTGCCCACCATGTCGAAGCTGCACGCCGCCGTGGCCTCGGCTATCGCGCGCGGCGAAGTCGACGGCGCCGGCGCTGCGCTCGACGCGCTGCTGGACAATATCGAGGAGTTCACGCGGGCCACGGTCCTGGGCGACTATCGTTAGGCCGCCTGGGGGGCACCGTGATCAGCCTGCCCGCGCCATGCCGTACGCAAGCGGTATCCAGGCCGAGAGGCCTGCCGGTGCGGACCTGGTGCCCTGTTTTACAATCTCGCCGGCTAGCATCGAGGAGCATCACCGAATGACAAATTCGCTGCATGAGCGGCAGCCTTGCCGCGCGCGGAGGTCCTGACATGGCCGGCTCAAGCTTGCTGGTATTGATCGACGACATCGCCACCATCCTGGACGATGTCGCCATGATGAGCAAAATGGCGGCCAAGAAGACCGCGGGCGTGCTCGGCGACGACCTGGCGTTGAATGCGCAGCAGGTCAGCGGCGTCAGGGCGGAGCGCGAGCTGCCGGTGGTATGGGCGGTCGCGCTGGGGTCGATGCGCAACAAGGTGATCCTGGTGCCGGCGGCGCTGGCGATCAGCGCCTGGGCGCCCTGGGCCGTGGTGCCGTTGCTGATGGTAGGGGGCGCGTTCCTTTGCTACGAAGGCTTTGAAAAACTGGCCCACCGGTTCCTGCATAGCAAGGCCGAGGACGCCGCCCATCACGCCCGTGAAATCCAGGCCATGTCGGACGCCGTCGTCGACGTGGTAGCTTTCGAGAATGAGAAGATCAAGGGCGCGGTCCGCACCGACTTCATTCTTTCGGCGGAAATCATCGTGATCTCGCTGGGCACCGTCGCCAACGCGCCCTTCGGCCAGCGGCTCGCGGTCCTGTGCGCGATCGCGGTCATCATGACCGTCGGCGTCTATGGCCTGGTGGCTGGCATCGTGAAGCTCGATGACGCCGGGCTTTATCTCAGCCAGCGGTCGTCCGCCGCGCTCAGCTGGCTGGGCCGGGGCTTGCTTCGGCTGGCACCGTTGCTGATGAAAACCCTGTCGGTTGTCGGCACGGCAGCGATGTTCCTGGTGGGCGGCGGCATCCTGATGCATGGCATCCCGGCCATGCACCACCTGACCGAAGCCGCGGCCCTGGCCGTGGCAGCGGTGCCGGCCATCGGCGGCGTGCTGGCGGTGCTGGCCCCGGTGCTGATTGATGGCCTGGCCGGCATCGTCGCCGGCGCGCTGGTGCTGGCTGTGGTCAGCGTGGTAAAGGCCGGCATGCGAGCGTTGCGCCCTTCGGCACGCTAGACGCGGCAAGGGGAGCTCCCCAGCGGGGGGTTCCCGACCCCCACGCATCGCCGCGCAGCCGGGCAGGAGATTGCGCGCCACGTAGACCCGCGCGCGCAACCAGCATTTTTTTCTGAATTCCCTATCGAATTCAGCAACAAATGTCCCTCCGATCTGATTAACCTGCCCGCTATTTTCCGTTTGCAGCGCCCAACCGGCGGGCGATCGATCGCGACGCCTGTCAGCGGCGCCCTTGCGGATTGCTCGCCGCAGTCCGCAATCCGGCCTCACCCACGGCCCCATGCAAACGTGAAAATCCGCAGCCCGCGCCAGCCTCACAAGGGCCGGCGCGGCCATTCAGATGACACGGAGACAACGACACATGAGTGCAAGCGCAGAACATCTGCAACGCGGCCTGGGCGAACGGCATATCCGGCTGATGGCGCTGGGATCGGCCATCGGCGTGGGCCTGTTCCTGGGCGCGGGCAATGCCATCAAGATGGCCGGCCCCGCCATCATGCTGGCCTACCTGATAGGCGGCGCGATGATTTTCCTGATCATGCGCGCGCTGGGCGAGATGGCCGTGCACAACCCCGTGGCCGGCTCGTTCTGCCGCTACGCGCAGGACCACATGGGCCCGCTGGCGGGCTACCTGACTGGCTGGAACTACTGGTTCCTGTGGCTGGTGACCTGCGTCGCCGAAATTACGGCCGTGGCGATCTACATGGGCATGTGGTTCCCCGACGTGCCGCGCTGGATCTGGGCGCTGGCCGCGCTGGCCGCGATGGGCTCGGTCAACCTGATGGCGGTCAAGGCCTATGGCGAGTTCGAGTTCTGGTTCGCGATGATCAAGATCGTCACGATCGTGCTGATGCTGTTCGGCGGCGGCGCGATGATCGTGTTCGGCTTCGGCAACGGCGGCGTTGCCACCGGTATCTCGAACCTGTGGGCGCACGGCGGCTTCATGCCCAATGGCGCCTCGGGCGTGCTGATGTCGCTGCAGATGGTGATGTTCGCCTATCTTGGGGTCGAGATGATCGGCCTGACCGCCGGCGAGGCACGCAATCCGAAGAAGTCGATTCCGGACGCGATCAACTCCGTGTTCTGGCGCATCCTGATCTTCTACGTCGGCGCGCTGTTCGTGATCCTGGCGCTGTACCCGTGGAACGAGATTGGCGCGCAGGGCAGCCCGTTCGTGCTGACCTTCGAGCGCCTGGGCATCAAGACCGCCGCCGGCATCATCAATTTCGTGGTGCTGACCGCCGCGCTGTCGTCGTGCAACGGCGGCATCTTCAGCACGGGGCGCATGCTGTACAACCTGGCGCAGCAGGGCCAGGCGCCGGCGGCTTTCGCCAGGGTCGATCGCAACGGCGTGCCGCGCCGCGCGCTGCTGGTGTCGATCGCCGCGCTGCTGGCCGGCGTGCTGCTCAACTACCTGGTGCCGGAGAAGGTGTTCGTCTGGGTGACCGCGATCTCCACCTTCGGCGCGGTCTGGACCTGGGCCATCATCCTGGTTACCCAGATCCAGTTCCGCCGCGGGCTGGCGCCGGCGGCGCGCAAGGCGCTGGCGTTCCGCATGCCGTTCTGGCCGTATGGCTCGTATCTCGCGCTGGCCTTCCTGGCGCTGGTGGTGGCGCTGATGGCCTGGTTCCCCGATACCCGCGTGGCGCTGTACGTGGGCCCGGGCTGGCTGGTGCTGCTGACGGTGTGCTATTACGCGCTCGACATGCGCTCGCGCGGGCCGGTCAGCTACCGCGCCTGAGCCGGCGTCAACGTGGCGCGCCGAGGCGGCGTGCGCCGCGCCGCGCGCCTCGCTACAATGGCCCCCGGGCAATCCATCGCCAGGGGGCCGAATGTCCGAGACGTCCGATACCACCGATCCGGCTGCGGCGCGGTTGCGCGGCAGCGCCGCGCAGGCCTGCGCCGCGACCGCCCTCAGCCCCGAACAGGCCGAACAGGCCGATCACGCCATGCGCCACTGGACCGACCCCACCCCCGGGCCGGTGCGCATCGGCTCTGCGCGGCACCTGCAGCTGTTCTGCAACATGCTGCTGCAAACCCACAACCCCTACAAGCCCGCCGTGATCGACTGGCCGGCGCTGGCGCCGGAGGCGCTGCATCGCGTCACCTCGCTGCCGATCTGGGATATCGCCGTGCAGACCGAGGGGCGCGCCTCGATCCGGGTCCAGACCTTTGCCGAAACCGTCAGCGACCCGCTGCTGCGCCGCGCGCTGGAAATGGACGGCGCCGAAGAGGCGCGCCACAAGGTGGTGCTGTCCAAGCTGGTCGAGGCCTACGGCATCGCGCTGGCGCCGGAGCCGGACTACCCGCCGCCGCGCGATCCCGAATGGGGCTGGCTGGTCACGGGCTACAGCGAGTGCATCGACAGCTTCTTCGCTTTCGGCCTCTTTGCCGCGGCCAGGCGCTCCGGCTTCTTCCCCGCCGAGCTGGTCGAGACCTTCGAGCCGGTGATCCAGGAGGAAGGCCGGCATATCCTGTTTTTCGTCAACTGGGCCGCGTGGTACCGGCGCAACCTGCCGTGGTGGCGCCGCCCGCTGTTTGCGCTGAAGGTAGCGCGGGCATGGGCTTTCCTGGTCTGGGAACGGCTCGGCATCGCCCGCGGCATCGACGCCGACGGCGTGGCGCAAGATGCCAACTTCACCCTGAACGGTTCGGCGGCGCTGGGCGAAGCGCTGACGCCGGGCGCGATGATCGGGCTGTGCCTGGCCGAGAATGACCGGCGCATGGCCGGCTACGACGCGCGCCTGCTGCGCCCCGTTACCGTGCCGCGGCTGGCCCGGCTGGCGCGGCGCTTGGTGAAATAGGGGCCATCCATGCGCATCGCCATGGCGCTGTCGCTGCTGTCGCTCGCAATCTGGGCCGTGCTGCTGTTCGGGCGCGCCGGATTCTGGCGCGTGCGCAAGCCGCCGGCCGCGCCGGCGCCGGCGCACTGGCCCGAGGTGGTCGCCATCATCCCCGCGCGCGACGAGGCGGATGTCATCGGCAGCGCGGTCGCGGGGGTGCTGGGCCAGCGCTACCCCGGCCGGCTGGCGCTGGTGGTGGTGGACGACCACAGCGAGGACGGCACGGCCGATATCGCCCGCGCCGCCGCGGCCACCACCGCGCGCCCCCACGCGCTCACCGTGATCGGTGCGCGCGAACTGCCGGCCGGCTGGAGCGGCAAGGTCTGGGCCCAGTCCGAAGGCCTGGGCGCCGCCGATCGCCTCGCAGCGCAGGCGCGCTATGTCTGGCTGACCGATGCCGATATCCGGCACGGGCCCGGCGTGCTGGCCGCGCTGGTCGCGCGCGCCGAGGCGGAACGGCGCGACCTGGTCTCGCTGATGGTGCGGCTGCGCTGCGAATCGGCGTGGGAACGGCTGGTCGTGCCCGCCTTTGTCTTTTTCTTCGCCAAGCTCTACCCGTTCGCCCGCGTGCGCGATGCCCGCAGCCGTGTTGCCGCCGCGGCCGGGGGCTGCATGCTGGCCAGCCGCGCGGCGCTGGCGCGCATCGGCGGCTTTGCCGCGATCCGTGGCGAGCTGATCGACGACTGCAGCCTGGCCGCGCGCATCAAGCCCGGCGGCGCGATCCGGCTGGATCTGGCCGACGACAGCGTGTCGCTGCGGCCCTATGACAGCTGGCGCAGCCTGTGGGACATGATCGCGCGCAGCGCCTATACGCAGCTGCGCTATTCGCCGCTGTGGCTGGCGGGCGCGGTCGCCGGCATGGTGCTGACCTACCTGGTGCCGCCGGTGCTGGCGCTCGGCTGGCGGCTGTGGCCGGCCTGGCTGGCGTGGGCCGCGATGGCGCTGGCCTACCTGCCGATGCTGCGCGAGTACCGGCAGCCCTGGTGGCTGGCGCCGCTGCTGCCGGTGACGGCGCTGTTCTACCTGGGCGCAACCCTCGACTCGGCGCGGCGCTACCGGCTGCGGCGCGGCGGGCAGTGGAAGGGCCGGACGCAGGCGCCGGTGCGATCCTGAGCGCGCCGCCGGACCCGGTGCGGCCGGATCAGGTTCGGCCCAGGTATCCGTGCGCGCGGAACCAGGCCAGCGCGTCGCGCAAGCCCTCCTGGTACGGCCGCGGCTGATACCCCAGTTCCTGGCGCGCCTTGTCCGAGGTGAAGAACATCCGGTAGCGCGACATATTAAGTCCGTCGACCGTCAGGAAGGGCTCCTTGCCGGTCAGCCGCGCCGCCGCTTCGGCCCCGTAGGCCAGCGGATACAGCGGCCAGCGCGGCAGCTGCAGGGTTGGCGGGCGCCGGCCGCACAACTGCGCGATATCGCGCAGCATCTGCTGCAGCATCACGTCCTGCCCGCCCAGGATATAGCGCTCGCCGGTGCGGCCGCGCTCCAGCGCCAGGAAATGCCCGTTGGCGACGTCGTCCACATGGGCCAGGTTGAGCCCGGTATCGACAAAGGCCGGGATCTTGCCGGTGGCGGCCTCGACGATGATGCGGCCGGTCGGCGTAGGCCGCACGTCGCGCGGGCCGATGGGCGTGGACGGGTTGACGATGACCGCAGGCAGGCCGTGCTCGGCCACCCGTTGTTCGACCACCCGCTCGGCCAGTACCTTGCTGCGCTTGTAGGCCCCGATGGCCTCGTGCGGACGCAGCGCCGCGGTCTCGTCCACCGGCGCCTGCGCGCCGGCGACGCGCAGCGTCGCCACGCTGCTGGTGTAGACCACGCGCTCCACGCCGGCCCGCTGCGCCGCCTCCATCACCGCCAGCGTGCCGTCGACGTTGGTGCGCACGATGTCTTCCGGGTCGCGCGCCCACAGCCGGTAGTCGGCGGCCACATGGAACACGTAGCGCACGCCCTGCAGCGCCGCGGCCACGGCGGCGGCGTCGCGCATGTCGCCCTGCGCCACGGTCACCGGCAGGCCGGCAAGATTGGTGCGGGGGCTTTGCGGGCGCACCAGCACGCGCACGCGCCAGCCGCGCAGCAGCGCCTGGCGCGCCACCGCCGATCCCAGGAAGCCCGCTGCACCGGTCACCAGCACGTCATCGTTTTTGGTCATCAGCCCGTTGTCCTGTAAGGCGGCATCGCCGGGGCCGGCCCTGCGCCGATCATGGCGGCTCCAGACAAAGCCGGCGTGTCGGGTATATAGTAACCACCGTGCGAGGAAAATGTGATCCGTGGTGGATCTCCGGTGGGTCTGGCTGGATACCGGCACCGTTTTCCGTTGCGCGATCCGAAACACTGAAACCCGTAGCAAATGGGTCGGGGGCCTAGTCCATGCAGGTGATTCTTGCTCAGCCCCGGGGCTTCTGTGCCGGCGTGGTGCGCGCGATCGAGATTGTCGACCGCGCCCTCGTGAAGCACGGAGCGCCGGTGTTCGTGCGGCATGAGATCGTGCATAACAAGCACGTCGTCGAGGGACTGAAGGACAAGGGTGCGCGTTTCGTCGAGGAACTCGACCAAGTGCCGGCCGGCGCCGTGACCATCTTCAGCGCGCACGGAGTTTCGCGCGAGGTCGTCGCCGAGGCCAGCCAGCGCCAGCTGCATGCCATTGACGCCACCTGCCCGCTGGTGATCAAGGTCCACACCCAGGGCCGCCAGTACGCCGCCAGCGGCCGCACGGTGATCCTGATCGGCCATGCCGGCCACCCCGAGGTCGAAGGCACCATGGGCCAGATCCCCGGCAAGGTGATTCTGGTGCAGAACGAGGCCGACGTCGGCAAGCTCGACCTGCCCGACGACACCCCGGTCGCCTACGTCACCCAGACCACGCTGAGCGTGGACGACACCCGCAATATCATCGCCGCGCTCGGACGGCGCTTCAGTAACCTGGTCGGCCCCGATACGCGCGATATCTGCTACGCCACGCAGAACCGCCAGAGCGCGGTGCGCGACCTGTGCAAGCTGGCCGAGGTGATCCTGGTGATCGGCGCGACCAACAGTTCCAACTCCAACCGCCTGCGCGAGATCGGCACCGAAAGCGGCGTGCCCAGCTACCTGATCGCCGAAGGCAGCGAGCTGGACCCGGCGTGGGTGCGCGGCGCCAACGTGGTCGGCATCACCGCGGGCGCCTCGGCCCCCGAGGCCATGGTCGAAGACGTGATCGCGGCGCTGCGCCGGCTGGGCCCGGTCGAGGTCAGCACCATGGCCGGGCGCGAGGAGCATGCCGAATTCCGGCTGCCAGCCGAGCTGGCCGACGTGAAGCCACCTGCGGCACCGCGCCAGCCCGGCACGGACGCCGCGCCGGCCCCCGCCAACGAAAACATTGCAGGCTGAACCAACCAGAGGAAGCTGTCGTGGCCATTCCGCTCCTGCAGGTTGCCCGCGTGGGCGCCTATATCGTCGGCAAGCACCTGTCGCGGCAAAAGCGCTATCCGCTTGCGCTGATGCTCGAACCGCTGTTCCGCTGCAACCTGGCGTGCTCGGGCTGCGGCAAGATCGACTACCCCGATCCCATCCTGAACCAGCGCCTGTCGGTGCAGCAGTGCCTGGAGGCGGTCGATGAATGCGGCGCCCCGGTGGTGTCCATAGCCGGCGGCGAGCCACTGCTGCACAAGGACATGCCGCAGATCGTGCAAGGCATCATCGCCCGGCGCAAGTTTGTCTACCTGTGCACCAATGCGCTGCTGATGGAAAAGAAGCTGGACCAGTACCAGCCCAGCCCGTATTTCATCTGGTCGGTGCACCTGGACGGCGACCGCGAGATGCATGACCGCTCGGTGTGCCAGGAAGGCGTGTACGACCGCTGCGTCGAGGCGATCCGCGCGGCCAAGGCACGCGGCTTCCGCGTCAATATCAATTGCACGCTGTTCAACGATGCGCAGCCCGAGCGCGTGGCGAAGTTCTTCGACTCGGTCAAGGCGCTGGGCGTCGATGGCATCACCGTGTCGCCGGGCTATGCCTATGAGCGCGCGCCGGACCAGCAGCACTTCCTGAACCGCGGCAAGACCCGCCAGCTGTTCCGCGACATCCTCAGCCGCGGCCGCGCGGGCAAGAACTGGGCGTTCAGCCAGTCGACGCTGTTCCTGGACTTCCTGGCCGGCAACCAGACCTACCACTGCACCCCGTGGGGCAACCCCGCGCGCACGGTATTCGGCTGGCAGCGCCCGTGCTACCTGGTGGGCGAAGGCTATGCCGCCACCTTCCGCGAGCTCATGGACGAAACCGACTGGGACGCCTACGGCACCGGCAACTACGAGAAATGCGCCGACTGCATGGTGCACAGCGGCTACGAAGCCACCGCCGTGGCCGACACCTTCGCCCATCCGCTCAAGGCGCTCGGCGTCAGCCTGCGCGGCGTGCGCACCAGCGGCCCGATGGCGCCCGACATTGCGCTGGACCGGCAGCGGCCGGCCGAATACGTGTTCTCGCGCCACGTCGAGATCAAGCTCGAGGAAATCCAGCGCGCCAAACCGCCCGCCAACAAGCCAGGGCCGGCCAAGGCGCAAGCCAGCGCGGTCACGCACTGAACCCATTGCGATGGCCGCGGAAATGGTCGCCACCCTGCCCGGCGTAGCACTGACCTGCGTGTCGGCGGGCTATGCGCTGGCCGCGGCCTGGCTGTCGCGCCGCGCGCCCGCGGCAAGCGGCGGCATGGCCACCGCGCCGGTCAGCGTGCTCAAGCCGCTGTGCGGCGCCGAACCCCGGCTTTACGCCAACCTGAGCACGTTCTGCCGGCAGCGGCACCCATCATTCCAGCTGGTGTTTGGCGTGCGCGCCGCGGACGATCCCGCCATCGCCGTTGTCGAGCGGCTGCGCCGCGACTTCCCGGCCTGCGACATGGCGCTGGTGATCGATCCGCAGGTGCATGGCAGCAACCCGAAGGTCAGCAACCTGATCAACCTGTCGGGCGCGGCCAGGCACGATGCGCTGGTCCTCGCCGACAGCGACGTCGCGGTGGCGCCGGACTACCTGGCGCGCGTAACCGCGCCGCTGGCCGAAGCCGGCGTCGGCGTGGTCACCTGCCTGTACCGCGGCCACGCCATCGGCGGGTTCTGGTCACGCCTCGGCGCGCAGTTCATCGACGACTGGTTCGCGCCCGCGGTGCGCATCGCGCATGCGGGCGGCTCGCGGCGCTTTGCCTTTGGCGCGACCATCGCGCTGCGCCGCGATGCGCTGGCGGCCATCGGCGGATTCGAAACCTTGCGCGACCGGCTGGCGGACGACTTCTGGCTGGGCGAACTGACGCGGCGGCAGGGATTGCGAACGGTGTTGTCCGATGTGGTGGTGACGACCGATATCGCCGAAAACCGCTTCACCGACCTGTGGCGGCATGAATTGCGCTGGCTGCGCACGGTGCGCTCGCTGAATCCGGCTGGCTTTGCCTTTACCTTCATCACGTTCACCTGGCCGATGCTGGCGCTGGGGGCGTGGCTGGCGCCGCTGCCGCTGGTGTTCGCCGTGGCGGCCTTCGGCGTGGTGGCGCGCAGCCTGCTGGCCGGCAGCATCGCCGCGGCACTGCGAGCGCCGCTGCGCGATGGGTTGTTGCTGGCGGGGTGGGTGTTTGCGCTGGTTGGCAGGCGCGTGCAGTGGCGGGAGCAAACGCTTACGGTATGTGATGCCCTGCACTCCGGCCAAGCACCCGCCCTCTCCCCCGCCCCTCTCCCGCAAGCGGGAGAGGGGAGAAAACAAGCGGGCTCGGAATCCGCGATGGTTCGCTCCCCTCTCCCGCGCGCGGGAGAGGGGTTGGGGGAGAGGGCCAGCGCCGCCACGAAGTCCTCCCCCGACACCCCACCCTTCACCGGCATCCATACCCAGAGGCCGCTATGAAAAAAACCCTGTTCCTGCAGGCCCCGTCCTTCGACGGCTTCGACGGCGGCGCCGGCTCGCGCTACCAGGCCAAGCGCGAGATCAAGTCGTTCTGGTATCCCACCTGGCTGGCACAGCCGGCCGCGCTGGTGCCCGGCAGCCGCGTGCTCGATGCGCCGGCCGACGGCCTGAGCGTGGCGCAGACGCTGGAGATTGCCGCGGACTATGAACTGGTGATCATCCACACCAGCACGCCATCCTTCCCCACCGATGCCAAGTTCGCCGAGGCACTGAAGCAGCGCCACCCCGGCGTGATGATCGGCATGGTCGGCGCCAAGCCCGCGGTCGATCCGGGCGGCACGCTGGGCGCGAGTGACGCCATCGATTTCGTGTGCCGCGAGGAATTCGACTACACCTGCCAGGACGTGGCCGCCGGCAAGCCGCTCAAGGACATCCTGGGGCTGTCGTGGCGGCTGCCGGACGGATCGCTCGAACACAACGGCCAGCGCCCGATGATCGAGAACATGGACGAGCTGCCGTTCGTGGCGCCGGTCTACCAGCGCGACCTCAAGATCGAGAACTACTTCATCGGCTACCTGAAGCACCCCTACGTATCGATCTACACCGGCCGCGGCTGCCGTTCGCGCTGCACCTTCTGCCTGTGGCCGCAGACCGTGGGCGGGCACCGCTACCGCACGCGCTCGGCCGAGAGCGTGATCGCCGAGGTGAAATGGATCAAGGAGAACATGCCCGAGGTCAAGGAGATCATGTTCGACGACGACACCTTCACCGACTTCAAGCCGCGCGTGGAAGAGATCGCGCGCGGGCTGGGCCAGCTGGGCGTGACGTGGTCGTGCAATGCCAAGGCCAACGTGCCTTACAGCACGCTCAAGATCATGAAGGAAAACGGCCTGCGCCTGCTGCTGGTGGGCTATGAATCCGGCGACGACCAGATCCTGCTGAACATCAAGAAGGGCCTGCGCACCGACATCGCGCGCCGCTTCACCGAAGACTGCCGCAAGCTGGGCATCCAGATCCACGGCACCTTCATCCTCGGACTGCCGGGCGAGACGCGCGAGACCATCGAGAAGACCATCGAGTACGCCAAGGAAATCAACCCGCATACCATCCAGGTTTCGCTGGCGGCGCCCTACCCCGGCACCACGCTGTACCGCCAGGCGGTGGAGAACGGCTGGCTCGAGGAAAACAAGGTCATCAACCTGGTCAACGACCAGGGCGTGCAGCTGGCGGCAATCAGCTACCCACACTTGTCGAAGGAAGACATCTACCACGGCGTCGAGACCTTCTATAAGCGCTTCTACTTCCGCCCCGGCAAGATCTGGGAAATCGTGCGCGAGATGCTCGGCAGCTGGGACATGATGAAGCGGCGCCTGCGCGAAGGGGTGGAATTCTTCCGCTTCCTGCGCTCGCACGAGGCCTGATCCTGGCCCGGGCGCTTCCCCTTGCGGCGCAACGCGCGCTGATCGTCACCGCCGACGACTTCGGGCTGCACCCGGCCGTCAACGAGGCGGTGGAACTGGCCCACCGCGACGGCGTACTCAACGCCGCCAGCCTGATGGTGGGCGCACCCGCGGCGGCGGATGCGGTCGCCCGCGCGCGCCGGCTGCCAGCGTTGCGCGTGGGGCTGCACGTGGTGCTGGCCGATGGCCCGGCCACGCTGCCGCGCGCGCGCATCCCCGACCTGGTCGATGCGCACGGCCGCTTTGGCTCGGCCATGGCGCTGGACGGCTGCCGCTTCTTCTTCCTGCCCGCGGTGCGCCGCCAGCTCGCGGCGGAAATCCGCGCGCAGTTCGAGGCCTTCGCCGCCACCGGCCTGCCGCTGGACCACGTCAATACCCACAAGCATTTCCACCTGCATCCGACGGTGCTGTCGCTGATCCTGTCGATCGGGCGCGACTACGGCCTGCGCGCGATCCGGTTGCCGCGCGAGGCGGGCGCGCCATGGCTGCTGCGCCCGTGGCTGGTGCTGCTGCGCCGCCGGCTGGAGCGTGCCGGCATCGCGCACAATGACTACGTGGTCGGCATCGCGCGCAGCGGCCAGATGGATGAGGCGGCGCTGCTGCAGGCGCTGGCGCAACTGCCAGCGGGGGTCGGCGAGATCTACCTGCACCCGGCGGTGGTCTCCGGCGCGGCCATCGCCCCGTCGATGCGCGGCTACCGCCATGCCGACGAGCTGGCCGCGCTGCTGTCGCCGCGCGTGCGCGCGGCACTGGAGCGCGCGGCCGGGCGGCGCGGCGGCTTTGCCGATGTGCTCGGCGGCAGCGCGCTTTCCTGACGCCTTGCCGATGAAACGCCTGGCTTACCTGACCGGACTGCTGGGGCTGCTCGCGCTGACCGCGCTGGTGGTCCACCAGGGTGCCGGCGATATCGCCGCGGTCATGGCCCGGGGCGGCTGGCCGCTGTTGCTGCTGGTGCCGCTGCACGCGCTGCCGCTGCTGCTCGACGCGCAGGGCTGGCGCGTGCTGCTGACTTCCGCCGATCCCGATGAACGCGCCGGACTCGACTTCCTGTGGTGGGTCGCCGCCGTGCGCGAGGCGGTGGGCCGCCTGCTGCCCACCGCGGGCGTGGGTGGCGAACTGGTCGGCATCCGCCTGACGCGGCTGCGCATCCACGACACCACCGCGGTCACCGCCAGCGTGGTGGTCGAAGTCATGGTGACGATGTTCTCGCAGTACCTGTTCGCGGCCACCGGCGTGCTGATGCTGGTGGCCGCGCTGCAGCAACGCGCCGGCGCGTGGATCATCCTGGCCGGCCTGCTGCTGTCGCTGCCGGTGCCGGTGCTGTTCGCGCTGTCGCTGCGCCACGCTGCGTTGTTCGAGAAACTGGAAGGCGCGGCGCGCCGGCTGTTCGGCGCCGACCACCGCATCGTCGCGATCATCGACGGCGCGCGCCTGGACGCGCAGATCCGCGCCCTCAACCGGCGCCACCGCGAACTGGCCAAGGCCTTGGGCTGGCAACTCGCCGGACTGCTCAGCGGCACGCTCGAGATCTGGCTGGCGCTGTGGCTGCTGGGCCATCCGGTGCCGTTCTGGCAGGCGCTGGCAATCGAGTCGCTGACGCAGGCCGCGCGCAACGTGGCGTTTTTCGTGCCGGCCGGGCTGGGCGTGCAGGAAGCCGTGGTGATGCTGCTGGGCCAGGTGCTGGGGATGGACGCGCAGGTCGCGCTGGCGCTGGCCCTGGTCAAGCGCGCGCGCGAGGTCCTGTTCGGGGTGCCGGCGCTGCTGTCATGGCAGTGGGTCGAGCTGCGCCGCTGGCGGCGCGGCGGCAATCGCGGCGCTGACGGCAACCGTGACGATAGCGGGCACGCCGCGCACTAGCGCGCGCCCTCCACCGCACAGGCGCGCTCAGATGTCCGAGGCCTGGCGCGCGTTGTGCGTGGTCAGGTACTTCACCAGGCCGTCGACGCCACTGCGCGCGATGATGTCGGCAAACTGCTTGCGGTACACCTCGATCAGCCACGCGCCCATCATGTTGATGTCATAGATCTTCCAGCCCGCGGCGGTGCGCTGCAGCCGGTAGTCGATCTGCATCTCGTCGGCATTGTTGATCACGCGCGTCTGCACCACCACGTCGGTGGCGCCGCTGGCGGCGCTGGCCGGCTGGTAGCGGAACCTGACGTTCTGCTCGCGCAGTTGCGCCAGCGATACCGCATAGCTGCGCACCAGCAGGGTCTGGAACTGCTCGTACAGCTGTTGCTGCTGCTCCGCCGTGGCCGTGCGCCAGGCGCTGCCCAGCGCCAGCCGCGTGGTGCGCCGGAAATCGGTGTAGGGGAGAAACTGCTTCTGTACCACAGCGGTGATCTTGCCGAGGTCGCCGGCGCGGGTCTCGGGCTGGGACTGGATGGTGCCGATCACGCCCTCCACCGCGGCCTGCACCAGCCGCTCGGGGCTGGCGCGCAGGTCGCCGGGCTGCACGGCCTGGGCGTGTACGACAGATGCCATGGCCATCGCTGCAAGCGGCGCCACGGAAAGCAAACGGTGAATCGTCATGGATGCAAGAGTGGGGGAAAAACAGACGAGGCTAAGGCGGCGGCGCCGCGCCAACGGCCGGCACCTGGCTGACAGTGTATAGCGGAACCGCAAGCATCACGGCCGCCCCCAGCGCGGCATGGCGCATGCGGCACGGCGCCAGCCGATATACTCGCGGTTCGTGCTCCTTCCGGATCCGTCCATGCTGACCTCGCTGCTGACACGCATCGTCCGGCTTGCCACCGCCTGGCCGTGGCGCGTCATCGTGCTGGCGGCATTGCTGACGGCCGCCAGCGGCATCCACGTGGCCCGCAACTTTGCCATCAACACCGACATCGGCCGCCTGCTGGACTCCGACGCCCCGTGGGCGGTGCGCGACGAGGCCATCGGCAAGGCCTTCCCCCAGCGCGGCCAGTTGATCCTGGCCGTGGTGCAGGCGCCGGCGGCGGAACTGGCCGATGCCGCCGCCGATGCGCTGGCCGGCGCCTTGCGCCAGCAGCCGGCGCGCTTCACGGCGGTCAGCCAGCCCGGGGGCGGCGCTTTTTTCGCGCGCAACGGCCTGCTTTTTGCCGGCACCGATGAAGTCCGCCAGCTGACGCAGCAGCTGACGCAGGCGCGCCCGCTGCTCAATGCCCTCGCGCACGACCCGACGCTGCGCGGCCTGTCCGATGTGCTCGCCACCACGCTGGCGCTGCCGCTGCAGATGGGGCAGGTCAAGCTGGGCGACATGGCCGGGCTGCTGGACCGCAGCGCCCGCACGCTGGACCAGGTGCTGGCCGGCAAACCCGCCGCGCTGTCGTGGGCGGGGCTGCTCGACGACAGCCTCAGGCCCGGCCCGGACGGCCTGGTCTACCGCTATGTCGCGCTCAGCCCCGTGCTCGACTACAGCGACCTGAAAGCCGGCGCCGCGGCTTCGCACGCGATCCGCCAGGCCGCGGCCGAACTGCGGCTGGCGCAGCGCTACCAGGCCACGGTGCGCCTGACCGGCCCGCAGGCGCTGGCCGACGATGAATTCGCCTCGGTCAGCGAAGGCGCGGTGCTCAACGGCGTGCTGACCGTGCTGGCGGTGGTGCTGATCCTGTGGCTGGCGCTGCGTTCGGCACGGCTGATCGTGGCGGTGCTGGCGAGCCTGTTCGCCGGGCTGCTGATGACCGCCGCGCTGGGCCTGGCCATGGTTGGCGCGCTGAACATGATCTCGGTGGCATTTGCGGTGCTGTTCGTCGGGCTGGGCGTGGACTTCGGCATCCAGTTCGGCGTGCGCTACCGCGCCGAGCGCCATGACCGCGACCATATCGTCGATGCGCTGGGGCTGGCCGCCCGCGCTGTCGGCGCGCCGCTGGCGCTGGCCGCCGCGGCCACCGCGGCGGCGTTCTTCTGCTTCCTGCCCACCGACTACCGCGGCGTGGCCGAACTGGGCCTAATCGCCGGCGTCGGCATGATGGTGGCGTTCGCCACCACCTTTACGCTGCTGCCGGCGCTGATTGCCGTGCTCAAGCCCGGTGGCGAATCCGCGTCACCCGGCTTTGCCTGGCTGGCGCCCGCGGACCGCTTTTTCGACCGCTACCGCAAGCCGGTGCTGCTGGTCGCAGTGCTCGCGATCCTGGCCGGCGCGCCGCTGCTGCCGCACCTGCGCTTCGACTTCGACCCGCTGCACCTGAAGGATCCGCGGTCCGAATCGATGGCCACGCTGGTGGCGCTCAAGGATGCCCCCCAGGCCGGCACCGACGATGTCACCGTGCTGGCCCCGTCGCTGCCGGCCGCGCACGCGCTTGCCGGCCAGCTTGCGGCACTGCCTGAGGTCGCGCGCGCGGTCACGCTGCAAAGCTTTATTCCCGACGACCAGCCGCCCAAGCTGCAGGCCATCGGCCAGGCCTCGGCCGCGCTGATGCCGGCGCTGGCGCAGCCCACCGCGACGCCCGCCACCGACAGCGCGCGCGTCAATGCGCTGCGCAACGCCGCGCGGCAACTGGCCATCGCCGCCGACGAACACCCCGGGCCGGGCGCCGCCGAAGCCGCGCACCTGTCCGCCACGCTGAAACAGCTGGCCAGCGCGGATGCGCCCATGCGCGACCGCGCCGAGCGCGCCCTCGCCGTGCCGCTGCAATTGGCCCTGGCCAGGCTGAAGCTGGCGCTGAGCCCGCAAGCGGTCAGCCCGCAGACGCTGCCGCCCGAGCTGGTGCGCGACTGGGTGGCGCCCGACGGGCGCGCCCTGGTCAATGTCAGCCCCAGGCTGCCGCCGGCCGCCAGCGCAGAGCGCGAAGCCGCGCTGGCGCGCTTCATCGCCGCGGTGCAGCGCGTGGCGCCTGACGCCACCGGCGGACCGATCGCCATCCGCGGCTCGGCCGACACCATCATGACCGCGTTTGCGCAGGCGGGCGCCTGGGCGGTGCTGTCGATCACCATCCTGCTGTGGATTACGCTGCGCCGCTTCGGCGACGTGCTGCGCACGCTGATCCCGCTGCTGGTGTCGGCCATTGTCACGCTGGAATTGTGCGTGGTGTCCGGCATTGCGCTGAACTTTGCCAACGTGATCGCGCTGCCGCTGCTGCTCGGCGTCGGCGTCGCCTTCAAGATCTACTACGTGATCGCGTGGCGGCACGGCAAGACCCAGTTGCTGCAATCCAGCCTGACGCACGCCGTGCTGTACAGCGCGGCGACCACCGCGGTCGCCTTCGGCAGCCTGTGGCTGTCGCACCATCCCGGCACCGCCAGCATGGGCAAGCTGCTGGCGCTAGCGCTGGCCTGCACGCTGGTGGGGGCCGTGTTCTTCCAGCCGATCCTGATGGGCCGCCCGCGCGAAGGCGGCCATCACGGCCCGGACCGGCCGGCCCGGCCCTGAACCGTTCTTCACGCGCGACCGATCCTGCCTGATTTGATGCCTGTTCCGCTTCGCTTTACGACGCTCGCCACGATTACCCTCGCCACCGCCATGCTCTCCGGGTGCGCCACCGGCCCGCAAGCCAGTCCGGACGATCCGCTGGAACCGATGAACCGCGCCATCTTCACCGTCAACGACAAGCTGGACCAGTATGTCGCCGTGCCGGTGGCCAAGGGCTACCAGGCGGTAACGCCGGCGCCGGTGCGCACGGCGGTCAGCAACTTCTATTCGAACCTTGCGGACATCGGCAACTTTGCCAACAACCTGCTGCAGGGCAAGGGCGTGGCGGCCGCCGAGAGCTTCATGCGGGTGGCGATGAATTCCGTGCTGGGACTGGGCGGACTGATCGACCTTGCCACGCCCGCCGGCCTGCCCAAGCACTCGCAGGACTTTGGGCTGACGCTGGGCACGTGGGGCGTGCCGTCAGGGCCCTACCTGGTGCTGCCGCTGTTCGGCCCCAGCTCGTTTCGCGACGGCGCTGGCCTGTATGTGAATTTCTGGTTCGATCCCACCACCTATGCCGAGCCGGCGGTGCGCAACTCGCTGTACGGCATGAACGTGGTCGACGTGCGCACCAACCTGCTGGGCGCGACCGACCTGCTCAAGCTGGCGGCGCTGGACCGGTACGCGTTCGTGCGCGACGCGTACCTGCAGCGGCGGCGCTACCTGCTCGGCCAGAACGCCGCGTTGCCGGACTATGGCGATGACGAGGACGCCGGCGCGCCGCCGGCACCTACCTCACCCGCCACACCCGCCGGCACGCCGGCGCCCGCGCAGCCGCAGGCGCCGCGCTGAGGCACTCAGCCGCCAATGCCCAGCAGCACCACCTCGAAGGTCAGCGTGGCATTCGGCGGGATCGTGCCCGGCACGCCGCGCGCGCCGTAGGCGGTGCCGGGCGGGCAGGTCAGGCGCGCCTTGCCTCCCACCTGCATGGCCTGCACGCCCTCGGTCCAGCACGGGATCACACGATTGAGCGGAAACGAGATCGGCTGGCCGCGCTTGTACGAGCTGTCGAATTCCGTGCCGTCCGCCAGTGTGCCGCGATAGTGCACCTGTACCGTGTCGGTGGCCTTGGGCGAGGCGCCGTTGCCCTTCACCAGGTGCTGGATGGTCATGCCCGATGCCAGCGTCTGCGGCGCCGCCGCAGCGGCGGCAGAGGCGGCAGGGGCCGAGGCGGCCGGCCCGGCAGCGCAGGCTGCACCGGCAAGGGTCAGGGTGCCAAGGAAAAGCGCGAGTGTTTTCATGGAAGGCCTGGTCTCGAGGTCTGATTGGGGATGCGGCAGTTTAACCGACGCACGGCACCGGTATGGCGGCGGCGGCATATCGCGCACCCGGCAGCGCCGCGCGGCAACGGCGGACGCGCCACGGGCATGGTGCGCCGCACCGCGCCGCGCCCGTTACACCGGGCGTTTTGCCGTCTACGATGGTTCGTGACAGCCCGCTGCCGTGCGGGCGCATGGAGACGGCCATGGCACTGACGGATTCCCGGGACCTCGCGGTCTCGACCCAGAACGCGCGCTCGGTGGCGCAGTACGAGACGGCCTTGCGCCTGCTGAACGGCTACTACGGCGACCCGCTCGCGGTGATCGACGCCGCGCTGGCCGATGACCCCGGCTTCGCCATGGGCCACGCCCTGCGCGCCGCGCTGGCGCTGACCGCGGGCGATGGCACCGCCGAGCCCATGCTGCGGCAGAGCGTTGAAGCGGGCGAAGCCCTGCACGCCCGCGCCAACGAGCGCGAGCGCCGCCACATCGCCGCGGCGCGCGCCTGGCTCGACGGGGATTTCGAGCGTGCCGTGCGGTGCTATGGCGACATCGTGATCGATTATCCACGCGACCTGCTGGCGCTCCAGACCGCGCACCTGGGCGACTTCCTGCTCGGCCAGTCGACCATGCTGCGCGACCGCGTGGCGCAGGCGCTGCCGCACTGGGATGCCGGCATGCCCGGCTACGGCTACCTGCTTGGCATGCATGCCTTCGGCCTGGAAGAGACCCAGCTTTACGAGCGCGCCGAGGCAGCCGGACGGCGCGCGCTGGAATGCGAGCCGCGCGACCCCTGGGCGGTACACGCGGTGGCGCATGTGATGGAGATGCAGGGCCGGCTGGCCGACGGCATTGCCTGGCTGGAAGGCCGGCGCCGGGACTGGGCCGAAGACAACATGCTGGCCGTGCACAACTGGTGGCACCTGGCGCTGTTCCTGCTGGAAGACGGCAGGACCGACGAGGTGCTGGCGCTGTATGACAACGCCATCAGCCGGCCCGCGCCCGCCATCGCGCTCGACCTGGTCGACGCTTCCGCGCTGCTGTGGCGGCTGCACCTGCGCGGCGTCGACGTGGGCCGGCGCTGGCAGGCGGTGGCCGACGACTGGCTCGGCCGCGGCGCGGCGGGCTATTACGCCTTCAACGACGTGCACGCAGTCATGGCCAGCCTGGGCGCGCAGCGCCCCGCGGCGGCCGACCAGGTGCGCGCCGCGCTGGAGCGTGCCGCGCTGGGCAACGGCACCAACGCGATGATGTCGCGCGAGGTGGGGTTGCCGGTGGCCGATGCGCTGGTCGCCTTCGCGCAGGGCGATTACGCCACGGCCATCGAACTGCTGATGCCGGTGCGCCTGCTTGCCCACCGCTTCGGCGGCAGCCACGCCCAGCGCGACGTGATCGGCCTGACCCTGATTGAAGCGGCGCTGCGCAAGGGCAGCGGCAACCTGGCGCTCGCGCTCACGGCCGAGCGCGCCGCGCTCAAGCCCATGAGCCCCAGCCTGCGCCGGCTGGTGCAGCGCGCCGATACTTGTCGCGCGCAGCGCTGAGGCAGCGGCCGGCGCTGCGGCACGGTCGCATGCGCTTGCTGCGGATCGAGGCGCGGCTGCGCCCCGCGTGACATCGCCTTCATTCACCTGGCGCAGCGGCCGAGGCCCCGCGCGAGCGTCGGCGCCCCCACCGCCCCGCTGTCACGCCGGCGACAGCATGCCCAGCACCGCCACCAGTGCCAGCACCAGCACGGCAGCGCCGGCCTCCAGCAGCAGGCTGCGCCGCAGCGCCAGTATCGCCTGCCGCGCGGGACCCGGGTCGCCCGCGCGCTCGGCGGCGGCCAGGCGCGGGGCCAGCGCAAACCGGTTCGCCGCCGCCAGCCCGAGCATGGCGGCAAACAGCGCGAGCTTGGCGGCCAGCAGCCCGCCATAGGACATCGGCGCCAATGCCGGCATGACCGGCCCGACGATGAGCCAGTAGTTGAGCGCGCCGGTAAGCACCAGCAAGGCAACGATGCGGGTGCCGATGCGCGCGAAGCCATCGACCGCGCGGCTCAGCAGCGCGAGCGCCGCGCCGGGCGCCACCGGGCCGGACCCCGCCAGCAGCAGGAACCCCGCCAGCGCCGCGACCCATGCGCCTGCGGCCAGCAGGTGCGTCACGTCTGAGGCCAGGTGCAGGTAGCGCACCGGCCCGTCGTGCATCGCGCCATGCCCGCTCCAGGCCAGCGTGGCCAGTGCCGCGCCGCCGTACGTGGCCAGCACGGCAAAAGGTGCACCGAGGCGGCGCTTGTTGATGCCGGCCAGCAGGAACAACAGCAGGGCCGCCACGCGCACAGTCCAGGCCACGCCGAAGTCCGTCCCGGTCACGATCATCGCGAAGACATGGCTCTGCAACGCCGCATAGTCGGTCGCGCCGGTCATGGTGCGCGCCATCTCGGCCAGGGCACCCAGCGACAGCACGATGCCAGCGCCGGCACAAGCCAGCGCCAGAGCCCGGCAACGCCGCGCGAAGCGGCCGGCGCGCTCGTCCCGGTGCAGTGCATAGAGGCAGAACAACGGCAGCCCAAACACCAGGGCCAGGTCGAGATAAAGCGCCAGGCGCAAGCCGGCGGCCAGCCACTCCGGCTGCGCCAATTACTTCACCGTGAAAGCGAGGTTGCCATTGACGGGATGGGTGTCGGACGAGACCGCGCGCCAGTCCACCCGGTAGCTGCCGGGCGGCAGCGGTTGCGTGGGCGTGATCACCATGGTCTTGGGGTCGTCGCTGCCTGACACCTTGACGGCCATCTTCATCGGCGCATGGTCGGCCATGCCCGGCATGCCGGTCATCACCAGGTTGGCGCCGGAAAACTGGGTGACCAGAGTCTCGGAGAAGCGCAGTTCGATCTTCTGCGGCGCCGGCACCTCGGCCTTGTCGGCGGGCGCCGACGACACCAGTTTCGGGTGCGCGAAGGCAAGGCTGCTGGCCAGCGCGGCCGTGGCCGCAAGCAGAGCGTGGATCAGGGGGCGATGGGCATGCATGGTGGTCTCCGCTCGGGAATGTGAAAGGGGTCGTGGTGTTGGCGATTGCGTCAGAACCAGACGCGGACGCCGGCGACGAAGCGGGTTTCTCCGGCCTTGCCGCCCGCGGTGCGGACCATGTCCGCGGTATTGCCGAAGGTCTGGTAGCGCTCCACGCCGATATACGGCGCGAACTGCCGGCTGAATTCATAGCGCAGCCGCAGCCCGACGGTGCCGTTGGACAAGCCGCTGCCGATGCCCACTTCCGGATCGTTCTTGCCATAGAGGTTGGCTTCGATGCGCGGCTGCAGGATCAGGCGCTGCGTCAGCAGCAGTTCATATTCCGCCGACAGCCGCAGCGCGGTGCGGCCGCTGGTGCCGACATAGGCGGTGGCATCGACCTCGAACCAGTACGGTGCCAGCCCCTGCACGCCGAATGCCAGCCAGTTGCGCCCCGGACGCCCGCTGCCGGTGTCGTTGCGCAGGCCCAGCTGGGTGTCCCAGTAGCTGGCCACCGCGTGGCCCCACAGCAGTTCGGTGCGGGCTTCGTGCAGCTTGCCGCCGGCGGCCTCGCCCTCGGCCTTGATCACCAGCTTGTCGAAGCTGTTGCCGAACCACGCCTGCGCCTCGTAGGCGGCGGCATTGTTGCCGTTGGCATGGGCCCATTCGAGGCGGTCGACCAGCACCGAGGCGAACAGGTGTTCGTCGGCCATCACCAGCTGGCGCTTGTCGCCCAGCGCGTACTGGCCGACGCCCAGCTGGTAGCCGCCGGAATACGCATGCGGATCGCGCGCGTCGGGCGGCGCGCTGCCGCCCTGCATCTTCATGTCGCCATGGTCCATGGGTGGGGCCGCATCCTGCGGCGGCGCATTGGCGCCATCCATGGTCTGGATCTCCTGCTGGTCCATGCCTTGCATCTGGCTGTGGTCCATGCCCTGCATCTGGCTGTGGTCCATGCCCTGCATCTGGCCGTGGTCCATGCCTTGCATCGTGGCGGGCGCCGCCGGCGCAGCCTGTGGGGCCTGGCCGTGCGCGTGGCCGGCATGCGGGTCTTGCGCAAAGGCGGCGCCCATGGCGCCCAGCGCCAGTGCCGCCGCCAGCAGGGTCTGCCTGGGTCCGTGCATCAGGATCGAATATTTACGTTGCATCATCACGCCACCACCACTTCGCGAAACATGCCCGCATCCATATGCAGCATCAGGTGGCAATGCCAGGCCCAGCGTCCCAGGGCGTCCGCGGTGACCAGGAAGCTGATGCGTTGCGCCGGCTGCACCGGGATGGTGTGGCGCCGCGCCTGGAAGCTGCCGTCGGGCGCCTCCAGTTCGCTCCACATGCCGTGCAGGTGCATCGGGTGGGTCATCATGGTGTCGTTGTGCAGGATCACGCGCAGCCGTTCGCCGTGCTTGAAGTAGATCGGCGTCGACTTGCCGAACTCGACGCCGTCGAACGACCAGGTATAGCGCTCCATATTGCCGGTCAGGTGCAGTTCGACCTCGCGCCCCGGCCCGCGCGCATCCATGGCCCCGCCGATGGTGTGCTGGTCGTCCAGCGTCAGCACGCGCCTGCCGTTGTTGCGCAGGCCGATGCCGGGGTCATCCAGGTTGGTGCGGGCCATGTCGACGCGCATGTCGGTGCTGGCGCCGTACTCGGTGCGCGCATGCCGTGCGGTCTTGCTGGGCACCCGCAGCGGATCGGCGGGCGCCATCGCGTGCTGGCTGTGGTCCATGCCGGCGTGGTCCATGCCTGCCATCGGCATGGCACCATGTCCGGCATCGCCGCCATGGCCCCCATGTCCTCCCTGCCCGCCGTGGCCCGTCATCGCGCCCATCATGTCGGTCATGGTCAGCCATTCGGCCCGGTCCAGCGCGGGTACCGGCGCCGACAGGCCTTCGCGCACCGCCAGCGTGCCGCGCGCATAGCCGGTGCGGTCCATCGACTGCGCGAACAGCGTGTAGGCATCGTCGCGCGGCGTCACGATGGCGTCGCAGGTCTCGCCCGGACCGAAGCGGAATTCGTCGACGGTGACGGGCTCGATGTCCTGGCCGTCGACCTGCACCACGCGCAGCTTGAGCCCGGGAATGCGCACGTCGTAGAAGGTATTGCCCGAGCCGTTGATAAAGCGCAGGCGCACGGTCTCGCCGCGTCGGAACAGTGCGGTCCAGTTGCCCGCCGGCGTGACGCCGTTGGCGAGGTGGGTCAGCGTGGCGCTGGACAGGTCCGCCAGGTCGGTCGGGCTCATCCGCATCTGGTTCCACATGCGGCGCTTGTCCAGCGCCTGCTTCAGCCCGTCGCGCGACACGTCGCGGAAGAAGTCGACCACCGTGGGTTGGTTGTAGTTGTAGTAGTCGCCCTGGATCTTGAGCTTGTTCAGCACCCGCATCGGGTCTTCGTCGGTCCAGTCCGACAGCAGCACGGTATGGTCGCGGTCGGCATGCGCACGCTCGTGCCCCGACGCCGGATCGATGACGATGCCGCCGTACACGCCGGTCATCTCCTGGAAGCCGGAGTGCGAGTGATACCAGTAGCTGCCGGTCTGCGCCACCTTGAAGCGGTAGGTGAAGGTCTCGCCGGGGGCAATGCCGGGAAAGCTGATACCGGGCACGCCGTCCATCTGGAACGGCAGGATGATGCCGTGCCAGTGGATCGAGGTGGCCTCGCGCAGGCGGTTGGTCACGCGGATGGTGACGGTGTCGCCCTCGCGCCAGCGCAGCGTGGGGCCGGGCAGCATGCCGTTGATGGTGGTGGCGACGGTGGGCGTGCCGGTGTAGTTGACCAGCGCTTCGCCGATCTCCAGGTCGAACTCGGTGCCGCGCAGCACCGGCGCCGAACCGCCCCCCGCCGGTGCAGGCTGGCCGGCGCGCGCGCCGCCGTGCCCCGCATGCTGCGCCCAGGCGCTGCCGCTGAAGCCAAGGCCCCCGGCAAGGCCGGCCACCACGCCGCCGGCGGCCAGTCCCTGCACGAAGCGGCGGCGGCGCAAGTCGGGCGCTTCAGGTAACGAATGAGGCAGCAGCAGGCTGCCGGAGCTTGGATGGCGTCGCATGTCACATCAGTCCGTGTAGATTGCCTGCCAAGCGTAGCCAGGGCCACCCTACCGCGGTCTGACCGGAACATGACAATCCGGTAATCTTGCGGTCATGTTGGCGGCGGCGCCGCCGGCGTAGAGTTGCCAGGCTCTGAGCAAGGGCCAATCGAGTAAGGAAAGCGCGGATGAAACTGCTTGTGGTGGAGGACGAGTCCAAGACCGGCGAATACCTGCGCCAGGGGCTGACCGAGGCGGGCTTCGTCGTCGACCTGGTGCGCAACGGGCTGGACGGCCAGCATATGGCCATGACCGAGCCGTACGACCTGGTCATCCTGGACGTGATGCTGCCGGACGTGGACGGCTGGCGCATCGTGCAGGCGCTGCGCGGGGCGCAGAACACCGTGCCGGTGCTGTTCCTGACCGCGCGCGACAGCGTGTCCGACCGTGTCAAGGGACTCGAGCTGGGTGCGGATGATTACCTGGTGAAGCCCTTTGCCTTCTCCGAGCTGCTTGCGCGCGTGCGCACGCTGCTGCGCCGCGGCAACGCGCAGATGGCGCTGGACCGCATCCAGGTGGCCG
The DNA here is from genome assembly GCF_050271075.1 of Cupriavidus sp. H39. NCBI lineage: Bacteria > Pseudomonadati > Pseudomonadota > Betaproteobacteria > Burkholderiales > Burkholderiaceae > Cupriavidus > Cupriavidus sp. H39. Next base: position 1,015,088 of record NZ_CP189846.1, on the reverse strand, counting down.
ACCTGGTGCTCGACCTGACCCGCCGCCGCGCCACGCGCGCCGGGCGCCGCATCACGCTGACCAGCAAGGAGTTCGCGCTGCTGGAACTGCTGGCGCGCCGCCGCGGCGAGGTGCTGCCGCGCTCGCTGATCGCCTCGCAGGTGTGGGACATGAACTTCGACAGCGACAGCAATGTCATCGACGTCGCCATCCGGCGCTTGCGCGCCAAGATCGACGACGGCTTCGAGGCCAGGCTGATCCAGACCGTGCGCGGCATGGGCTATGTGCTGGAAGCGCCCGAAGCGGCCGACGAAGCCGACGGGCAGCCCACATGAAGCCCCGCCTGTCGCTGACGGCGCGGCTCACCATCCTGTTCTCGCTGTCGTCGGCGGCGGTGCTGCTGGGCCTGGGCGTGCTGATCTGGCTGGCGATCGACCATCATTTCGCCGACGAGGACTACGCCGTGCTGGGCGACAACGTGCGGCTGATCGGGACGATCGCGGCCGACGGCCCGGCGGGGTCGCTGCCGCAACGGCTGGGGCCGGCGCTGGAACACCACGCCGGCTTCGTCGCCGAAGTGCGCGGCGCCGATGGCCAGCGCCTGTACGCCACCGAGGACTTCGACTTCAGCCTGGCGCTGGCCGCCGCGACGCAGCTGCCGGCACGGCGTGACGCCTTTACCTGGCAGCAGGAGGGCCAGACCTACCGCGGCCTGCGCGTGCAGGTGCCGGTCGCGCCCGCCGGCGGACCGCCGGGCGCGCTGCAGGTGCTGGTCGGCATGGACACGGCGCTGCATGACCACTTCCTGCACGCGTTCCGGAGCTCGCTGGCGTTCTACGGCACGCTGGCGGCGCTGGCGAGCGGGCTGCTGGGCTGGTGGGCTGCGCGCCGCGGCCTGGCGCCGCTGCGCACCATGGCCTCGCGCGCCCGCACCGTCACCGCGCACAAGCTGGACGAGCGCATGCCGGTCGAGGCCGTGCCGGTGGAAATGGCAGACCTGGCCGCCACCCTCAACGCCATGCTGGAGCGCCTGCAGCGCGACTTCGCCCGCTTGTCGGAATTCTCGTCGGACCTGGCGCACGAACTGCGCACGCCGATCACCAACCTGATGACGCAGACCCAGGTGGTGCTGTCGCAGCCGCGCGACGCGGCGCGCTACCGCGACGTGCTGGCCTCCAATGTGGAAGAGCTGCAGCGGCTGTCGCGCATGGTGTCGGACATGCTGTACCTGGCCAAGACCGAGCATGGCATCACGCTGCCCAATGCGGAACCGATCGAGGTGGCGGATGAAGTCGAGGCGCTGTTCGATTTCTACGATGCACTCGCCGAGGACAAGGGCGTGCGGCTCGGCCTGCGCGGGCGCGGCCGCATCACCGGCGACCGGCTGATGCTGCGGCGGGCGCTGAGCAACCTGTTGTCGAACGCGCTGCGGCATACGCCCGCGGGCAAGGGCATCGTGGTCGAAATCACGCCTGCGGCCGACGCGGTGCAGGTAGTGGTGGAAAACGAAGGCGAGACCATCCGGCCCGAGTTGCTGCCGGTGCTGTTCGACCGCTTCTTCCGCGCCGACAAGTCGCGTGCGCGGCCCGAGTCCGAGGGCGCGGGACTGGGGTTGGGGCTGGCGATCACACAGGCCATCGTCGCCGCGCACGGTGGTGCCATCGCGGTGGCGTCGGAAGCAGGCAAGACGCGCTTTACCCTGACGTTTCGCGCTTAGTATCGGGCTTAGCATCGCGCTTAGTTTCGCGCCCTGCGCAAAAAAGCCGCCCACGCCAGTTACGGCTCTGGGGGAGCTGGCGTGGGCGCGAAGACCGCCGGATGCGGCTCCAGCGGTGCTCCGATGCTACGCAAATCCCCCCTTTGCGACTGCCAACAATTGTGTCGGCGGCCGTAACAAGCAGTGCCCCTGAACGTGTGCCGGTCTGCGCCTGCGCCACGCCTCAGGACGCGGGCGGCGCCGCAGGCAGCTCGATGCGGAACACCGCACCCATGCCGGCCTGGCTGCGCACGCTGGCCTTGCCGCCATGCCGCTCGGCCACGGCGCGCACCAGCACCAGGCCCAGGCCGGTGCCAGCCGGGGCGCCCTGCTGGCCTTCATGCAGCCGCGCAAACGGCTCGAACAGCCGGGCCTGGTCGGCCTCGGCAATGCCCGGCCCATGGTCCTGCACGGCCACCACCCAGCGCTCCGGCTCGCGCGTCAGCGCGACCGTCACGGTCCCGCCCGGCGGGCTGAACTTGATCGCGTTGCTGACCAGGTTGGCGATGGCGCGCGCCAGCAAGGTCGGGTCGCCCTGCAGCACCGCGGGATCGTCGGGCAGGTCGATCTGCAGCGTGACCTCGCGTGCCCTGGCCAGCGCCCACAACTGGTCGGTGGCGTCGAGCACCAGTCCGCCCAGTTCCACCTCCATGAACGCGAGCGCCTTCGACTCCGCGCGCGCGACGCTGATGAAATCGTCGGCCAGCGTCAGGGTTCGGCGCGCATGGGCCGCGATGCGGGCCAGCACGGCGCTGTCCGGGGCGGCATCGCCGCTGGCCGTGGCCGCATGGCCCGCGCGGCGCTCCTGCAGTTCGATCAGCGCCAGGATCGAGGCCTGCGGCGAGCGCATGTCATGCGACAGGAAGCGCAGCATCTGCTCGCGCTGGCGCTCCGCCAGGCGGATCGCGGTGATGTCGATCACGCTGACAATCAGCCCGGCCACGGCCCCAGTTTCGCCATGCAGCGGCGCGCCATGCAGCAGATAGCGGCGATCACCGCGCCCGGCCACTTCGATGCCGCCCTCGGGCACCGTTGCCGGGGCGGTGGACGCGCCGGCGTAACGCTCGTGCAGCGCCTGCCAGTAGGCCAGGGCCGGTGCCGGCGCCGGGCACAGCGCCTCGATCAGCGCGCGGATGCCGGCGCGCGGGGGACCCGGCTCTCCCGGCGCGCGCGGCGACTCGCGCTCCAGCACGCCCGGGGCCAGCGCCACGCAGCGCCGGTTGGCGAGCAGCACGCCGCCGTCCAGGCCGCAGATGGCGGTGGCGTCGGGCAGGCTTTCCAGCCCGTCGGAGAGAAAGCGCCGCAGGCCGCGCAACTGCGCGCTCACGCCATAGACTGCGCGCATGCGACTGTCGAGCGTGGCGCCGGTGTGGCGCGGCGCGGGCATCACGCCGGGCTCGCGCTCGAGCCGCGCCAGTTCATCGCTGAGGAAGCGCAGTGCCGCCTCCTGGCGCAGCCAGCTCCACAACGGATAGAACAGCACGCAGCCCAGCACCGCCGCGGCCGGGGCAAACCATAGCCGCGCCAGCGCCAGCAGCGCGAGGGATCCCAGCAGCAGGCCCGCCAGCAGCAACCCGGTAGCCACCAGCGCGCCGCGCGGCGGCAGCCGCAGCGCGGCCAGCGCCGCCAGCAGCACCGCCAGCAGCGTGCCGCCGGCCTGCCACGCCGGGGATACCGCGACGATGGCATCGCCGTCGGTCACCGCCTGCACGGTGTTGGCCAGGATCTCGACCCCGCTCATGCCGCGGCCATCGCGCGAGACCGGCGTCGGCAGCACGTCGCCCATGCCGGTGGCGAGCGCGCCGACCAGCACCGCCTTGCCGGCAAAGATGGCCGGATCGATGCGGCCTTCCAGCACGTCGCGCACCGACACGCGGGCAAAGGTGCCGGGCGGGCCGGCGTACGGAATGCGCAGGCGGCCGCTGCGTTCCCAGCCATTGACGTCGGTGACCACGGCCGGCTCATGGCGCACGCCGGCGGGCGGCCCGCCGGCGCGCCCGAAGCCGGCCATCACCGCGGCCAGATGCGGCACGCCGGCGGCGGCCACCGGGTGCGGGCCCTCGCGCAGGTAGACCTGCCGCGCCACCCCGTCGGTATCGACCACCATGTTGATATGGCCGACGGCGGCGCCCAGCCCTGCCAGCGGGTAGCGCACCAGCATGCCGTCGGGGCCGGGCTCGGCCACCACCGGCAGCACCACGTTGCCGGCCAGCGCCATGCTGCGCGCCAGCACGGCATCATCGTGCGGATAGCGGGTATCGCGCTCGGACAGGATCACGTCGACGCCGATCACGCGCGGGCGGCCGGCGGCAATGCGTTCGAGCAGTTGCGCCAGCACCGCGCGCCGCCACGGCCAGCGGCCGATGGCGGTAAGGCTGGCGTCGTCGATGCCGACGATGACGATGTCGTTGCGGGCGGGATGATGCTGGGCCGCGATGGCGATGTCGTAGGCTGCCAGGTCGGCGCGTTCGGTCCAGCCCTGGCGCGCCGCCAGCATCACCAGCGCCAGCACCGCGGCGGCCAGCAGGCACCATTCGACCAGCGTGCGCTGGCCGAACGCGCGCCCCGCCGCACGCCGCTCTGCGTGCGCGCCCGGCGGGCCGGGTGGGTCAGTGGAGCCGGATGCGGCCACCGCCGTCCGGCCGGTCGCCCGAGCCGATTGCGCCGCCCTGCCCATCGCGCAGCATGGCGATGACTTCGATGCGCTGCGGGGCCGAGAACGCGGCCGGGTCTGGCGCCACGCCCGGCTCGGCGCGCGCCACCCGGATGAAATAGACGCCCGGCGCCGGGCGCGGCAGGTCGATCGCGTTGGTGGCGGTGTGCTGGTCCGCCAGCAGCGTGGCAAAGCCCGCATCGGCCGCCAGCTGCACCCGGTAGCCAGGGCCGGGACCGCCCTCCGGCCAGCCGATGTGCAGCGCGCCGCCATCGTCCTGCAGGGTCGGCACCGGCGGCTTGGGCTCGATGCGGAACGGCACCGCGTCCGACCACGGGCCCGGCAGGCTGGCGGCATCGACGCTGCGCACGCGCCACCACCAGCGCCCCGGCGCCAGCGCCTGCGTGGCGGGCGACGCGGCGGCCGCGTGCACGGCGGCGTCGCGGGTAAAGGCGGCATCGCTGGCCAGCGCCAGCTCATAGCTGGCCGCGCCCGGCACCGTGGCCCATGCGAAGGTCACGGCATCGGCATAGCGCACCGCATCCACGGCGGGCTGCTGCGTGAACGGTGCCGGCGGGTTCAGCCGCACCGATACCGGTGCCTGGGCGTCATGGCCGGTCAGCTGGTGCGAGTCGATGGCGCTGACGCTCAGATACAGCGTGCCTTCCGGCAGGCCATCGACGCGCGCCCGGGCGGCATCGGCACCGCTGGCGGTGCCGCTCCAGACCAGTTCGCTCAGCGCGGCATCGCGCGCCACCCGCACGCGGTAGCCGATCGCGCCCGGCACCGGTTGCCAGGCCGCCTCGAAAGATGGCCCCAGCACGGTTTCATTGGGCGGCAGCAAGGCCGGCGCCGGCAGCAGCGCGACCGGCTGCGACAGCTTGCCGCCGCCCGATATGCCGATGCCATAGCCGGCATCGATGGACGCCGCCGCGGTCATGGCGCGGTCCGGTGCCGATACCGGCCTCGCGCGCGCGGCGCTGACGCCGACACGGCCTTGCAGCACCTCGCTGCGGCTGCCGCCGGCGTCGGCGGAAACCCGGAAGCGGGTGCCGCGCACGCCGGTCACCATCATCGGCGTATGCAACTCGAAACGGCCCACACCGCCGCCCGCGGGCGCCACGCGGGTCTCCGCCGCGCCCTGGTCGATGCGGATCACGGTGTCGACCAGGCCGCTGCGCGCAAACGTGCGCAGCCGCTTCACCGCCACCGTGGTCGCGGACGGCAAGGTCACGCGGGTGCGGTCCGGCAGCTCGAGCGTGGCCGATCCGCCCGCCGGGGTCTCGATGCGCGCCGCCTCGTCCAGGGTCATGCCGACCTGCACCGGCCGGCCGTTGGCGCGGACCTCGCCGCGCACGTAGACCACGCGCGCGGATGCCGCCTGTTCCGGAATCTGGCTGAGCGGAATGCGCACGCGCGACCCAGGCACCAGCCGGTATGGATCGGCCACGCCGTTCAGGCGCTGCAGCGTGCGCCACCCCTGCTCCGATGCCATGTAGCGCGAGGCCAGCCCGATCAGCGTATCGCCCGGCTCCACCACGTAGATAAAGTCCGCGCCCTCCGCGCCCGCGGGCCCGGCATGCACCGGCGCCGCCATGGCACCGGCCAGCGCCAGCAGGGCCAGCGCGGCACCACGCACAGCCCTACGCATCGCTGGCATCGTCCGCTTGCGCTTCGGCCGCGGATACCTCTTCGAAACGATAGCCGTGCGAATACACCGAAGTCAGACGCACGCCGTTTTCGGGGCGCAGCGCCAGCTTCAGGCGCAGCCGGGAGATATGCGTGTCCAGCGTGCGTGAGCCCGCGCCCATGGCGCGACCCCACACCGCCTGTTCCATCACTTCGCGCGCCAGCAGGCGCCCGGTATTGCGGAACAGGAACAGGGCCAGCTCATATTCGCGCGGCGACAATAGCGCCGCTTCGCCGCTGACGGTAACGGTGCGCGCATGGGTATCGACGGTGTAGTTGCCGCGCCGGATCAGCTCGACCTCCTGCGCGGCCTCGGGGTAGGCGCGCCGTAGCAGCGAGCGCACGCGCGCGACCAGCTCGCCGGCGCGGATGGGCTTGAGCATGTAGTCGTCGGCGCCTACCGTCAGGCCGTCGACGATATCGGATTCAGCGGTGCGGCTGGTGACGAACAGGATCGGCGGCATGTTGCCGGACTTCTGCCGCACCCAGCTGACCAGTTCATAGCCGCTGGTGCCTGGCAGCTGCCAGTCGACCAGCAGCAGCTCATAGGCGCGCTCGCGCAGTGCGCGCAGCAAATCGGCGCCGTTGGCGAAGGATTCGCATTCGAAACCGGCTTCGCTCAAAATCTGCCGGATCAGCTCGGCCTGATCCGGATCATCCTCCACGGATGCAATTCGCATACCTCTACACCCTTCTGCCAGCTTCCGACTGCAACTGCGGTCTCTGCCACGGCGTGTCGACGGCCCGGCCGGCAAGTCATTCTTTGTATTCACCCTGGCAAGGGGGCGCGGCCGTCGATCTGAACCGGCGGGCCAGGCCGAAGCCCGCCGGCTGCCGCCATGTTACCCAATCGCGGCCCATTCCGTCGAGACGCCCCGACGAGGGGTGCGCCGGCATGACGCCAGCGCTATTGCAGCATGTAGGTCTCGTACTCCAGCCGCTCCAGCTTGTGGTCCAGCATCGCCAGCGCCAGCGCCACCACCACCAGCAGCGACACCGCGAAGCCATAGCCGTACCAGGCCGGCCCCAGCTGCAGCGTCACCAGCGTCAGGGTGAAGTTCAGCACCACGAACAGCGCGGTCAGCAGCAGCACCTCGCGGCGCCGGTCCAGGTAGAAGTAGATGTTGAGCACGCCCAGCAGCACCACCTGCAGGCTGGCGCCGATCACATCGACATACAGCAGCGGCAGGTACAGCTCGGATATGCCCAGCAGCCGCAGCACCCACACGCCCACCGCGAACAGCAGCAGCGCGGCGATGGCCTGCACCTTGACGATCTCGTACAGGCCCAGCCGGATGGTCTGGACCATGGTGTTGCGCATGTCCTCGATATGCTCCAGCGAGCTGCCGCCGCGCACCGCATCGTAGAAGGCATCGTAGTACTCGACGAAATCGGTCTCGATGCGCACCAGGAACACCGCCATGCCGGGGATGATGGCAAGGTAGGCCAGGAACACCGGGATGTCGTAGATGATCGACGCGTGCAGCGGCCCGATCACCTGCTGGCCGGTGGACGGCGCGTACCAGAACATGAACTTGTCGATCCAGATGCCCAGGTTGTAGAGCAGGCCGACCGCCACCAGGCTGGGGTAGGCATAGCGGCGCTGGAACACCTCGAACGACACGAACTGGCGGCTGGTGTAGTTGCGGTAGATCAGCGTCACCATGCCGGTCAGCAGGCACAACTGGCCCGCGGCGAACCCGCCCAGCAGCCCTTCCATGCCGTAGCGGCGCAGCCCCAGTGCGGCTACCACCGAGACCGCGTAGCCCAGCAGGAAGGTCCACACGATCGCCTTGTACTGCTTCATGCTCGACAGGAAGATCGCCGCGATCCAGATATTGCTCAGCACCACGAAGCCCGCCACCATCAGCAGCCGGTACAGCACCGACTGCTCGCCGAAGCTGAACACCGCGCACGCCATGCCGATGCCGCCCGACAGCACCGTCGCCAGCAGCGCGACCGCGTGGTAGTTGCTCAGGATCAGGTGATCGCGCTTCTCGAACAGCCGGTCGGAGGTAAAGCGCGTGAACGACAGCTGCATCGGCCCGGTCAGGATCAGGCTGCCCGCGATCAGGTAGGTCACCGAGACCTGGAACTGCGTGATCAGCGAGCCCGGCACCACGAACGGCAGGCTCAGCATGCCGATCAGCAGGATGCCGACGATCGACAGGATCCACGGCCCGGAACTGATGATGCCGGCATACGCATAGGCGCTCAGCATGCCGGACAGGTTGTCCCGCCGCAGCATCTTGCGCAGCTCGAATCCAATGCCCGCCATGCTCAGCCTCCTCCGTGGACCGGGCAGCGCGCGGGATTGCCGCCATGCCCGGCTGGTCCGGCAGGCCCGGCGCCGTCGGGCCGCGCCAGCAGCCGTTGATACAGTTCGCGGTAGCTGCCTACCATGCGCTCCTGGGTGTAGTAGCGCTCCACGCGCGCCACCCCTGCGGCCTGCGCCGACTGCCAGCGCACCGGGTCGCGCAGCAGCCCGAGCGCGGCCGCGGCCAGCGCGGCGGGGTCGGCGATGCGCACCACCTCGCCGGCCGGCCCCAGCGCTGCGTCCTCGCCGGGCAGGCCGAACAGCAGCTCGCGGCACGAGCCCACGTCGGTGGTCACGCACGGCACGCCGGCGGCAAAGCCTTCCAGCACCACCAGCGGCAGCGCTTCGCTGATCGAACTGAGCACCAGCACACCCACCTTTGGCAGCAGCGCGTCAATGCGCTGGAAGCCGAGGAATTTCACCTTCTGGCCCAGGCCCAGGCTTTCGGCCAGGCTGCGGCATTCGCGCGCGTATTCCGCGTCTTCGTCCTCCGGGCCGGCGATCCATCCTTCGGCTTCGGGGTACTCGCGCACCACCGTCAGCATCGCGCGTATAAAGGTCTTGACGTCCTTGATCGGCACCACCCGGCCGATCAGGCACAGCACCGGCGGCACGCCCGGCTGGCGCCGCGCGCGCAGCGGCGCGAGGCGCGGCAGGTCGATGCCGTTGGGGATGCTGCGCGTGCGCGCCTCGGGAGCGCCGTCCTGCACCTGGCGGCGGCGGTTGCCCTCGTACAGCGCGACGATATCGTCGCCGGCGTCGTAGCAGACCCGCCCCAGGGTTTCGAAAAAGCGCACCCACAGCTCGCGGAAATAGCTGATCTGGGAGATGTCGCGCTCGAACACGTTGCGGTTATCGCGGATCCACTGGCTCTGGAACAGGTCGATCTTGCGTTCCTTGGTATAGATGCCATGCTCCGACACCAGCAGCGGGCGCTGGTTGCGGTGGCGCAGCAGCGCGCCGAGAAAGCCCGCATAGCCGGTGGAAACCGTGTGGTAGACGCGCGCCGGGATCAGCCCGTCGGCAATCCGCACCAGTTGCCACAGCGGCTTGTGCATGATGCGCACGGTCCAGAAGTAATCCGTGAACGACGGGTCGGTGCAGAAGCGCCGGTATTGCTCGGTGATGGTCTGCCAGGCACGGCGGCTGTACAGGAACGCGTCTTCGCCCAGCGCGCCGCCTTCGCGCAGCGCCGGCATCAGCTCGCGGATCATGGCGCCGGCCTCGGCCTCGCGGCCGGGCTCGCGCAGCAGGTCGTGCAGGCGGTCCGCGGCGTCGAACGCCTTGGCATTGCCGCTGCGCCCTTGCACCAGCGGCGGCGGCGGGAAGTCATAGAGGTAGTGCGTTTCCAGGTGCACCACGTTGGCCGGCAGCGGGTAGGCCATGTCGCCGTAGTCCTCGCGCCGGCTGCCGATGAAGACGATGCCGAAGCGCAAGTCTGGGAACGCCCGGATCATCTGGTTGACCCAGCTCGACACGCCGCCGCTCACGTACGGGAAGGTGCCCTCGAGCAGCAGCATGACGTCGGCCGACGCCGCTTTCAACAGGATCTCGCTCATGATTGCCAGTACCGCAGCAGGGGCCGCACCAGCGGGAGCGGCGAAGGGCTGTCAAACGATGCCATCAGCTGGCGCACCGCGGCGTAGTCGCGTTCCAGGTAAGCGGCTTCGGCCAGGTGCGGCAGCACGCGCTCGCGCGCGAAGCCGAGCGCTTCGGCGCGCTGCAGCCAGGCGCGTGCCTCGCGCGGGGCGTTGCGCGCCAGCGCCAGGCGTCCGCGCATGTACCACAGCGAGGCATTGCTGTCGTCATGCGACAGCGCCGCGCTGGCGTAGCGCTCGACCTGGCTCGCGGTATAGCGGTAGACGTCGCCCTGCACCAGGTTCTGGTAGATCAGTTCCCAGTACAGGTCGGCCAGGCGCTTGCTGATCTCGGCGCGCTCGCTCGGGCTGTAGGCGGTCTCCAGCCGCGGCAGCTCGGCCAGGATCTGCTGGGTCAGCTGCTTCTCGGCACCGTCCAGCATGCCGTAGGCCAGCAGCCGGATATCGTCGGCACTGTCGGCCAGCAGCTCGCGCAGCACCGGGCTGACGGTGCGCGCCGGCATCGACTGCATCGCCACCAGCGCGGTCATGCGCTCCGGCAGCGGCGCGCGCGCATTGCCCAGCTGCGCCCGCAGCCGCGCGCCGCCGCCGTGCGTGACGCGCGACATCAGGTGCGTGACAAACTCCGGCAGGCCCACGGTGCCGATGCCGCTGGTATCGACGCGGCGCGGGTACAGCTTCGACAGCAGGTAGCTACCGAGGCATACCAGCGCGCCGCCGAGCGGCACGAAGAAGCAGAACAGCGCCAGGAAGCCATAGCTCCACGCGAACGGCACGCGCATGCGCCGCGGCAGCAGGCGCCACAGCAGCAACGCGGTCAGCGCGGCGGCCACCGCCTGCATGCCGAAGAACGCCAGCAGCAGCGCGGTGCTGTTGCCGGCGCGGGCCAGCAGCGCCAGCGCGGCGATCTGGGCGGCCAGGCCGCCGGCGCCGAGCTTAAACATGGGGCGCTTCCCCGGCCGGCAGTGTCGACGGCGCGACCGTGCCGTCTACCTGGGCCCGGCGCAGCAGCTTGACCAGCGCCTCTTCCGCGCCCGTTGCCGGCACCGCCAGCGTGTAGACGCCGATACCGGCGCTGGTGAAATCGGTGCCGAACTGGGCCCGCAGCATGTCTTCGATGCGCACCAGGTAGGCCGCCACGGCCTGTGCATCAGACAGCGGCATCAGCGTCAGCATGGCGCGGTGGCGGGGGTTGACCAGCGGCCAGGCCACGTCCAGCGCGCGCCGGCTGCGCACCACCTGCTCGAACAGCGCATCGCGCTCCGGGTCGGTGTCGAACACCAGCGCCACCACCGAGCTGTCGATGCCGGTCTCGCGCTGCAGCCGCGACAGGCGCGCATAGTCCAGCGCAAACGGGTACGGGCAGGCCGGCAGCGCCGCCTGGATGGTGCGGGTGGCGCCGGCATGCTCGACGCCGTCGGCGTAGTAGCCAAGCAGCACCATCAGCATCTGCAGGTTTTCGTAATTGAGCGACAGGAACGGCATGCGCTCCACCACCAGCAAGCCGATCAGGTGGTCGGAGCCCGCCAGCACCGGCGCGACTGCGACGTAGCGCGTGCGGGCATCGTGCTGCAGGCCGTCGGCGCGCAGGTGCGCGAGCTGGCGCGTGTCCAGGCAGTGGCGCACCAGCGGATCGGCGGTGTCGAGCGTGAAGGCCGGGCCGATGCTGGCGGCGGGCTCGGCGTCGACGCGCTCGCCGTCGCAGGCATAGAGCGCGGCGGCCTCCAGCTGGCAGGCCTGCGCCACCACCTGCAGCACCGGCTGCGCGCCGGCGAGCACCTGGCCGGCTCGGGCCGCCTCTTCCAGCGCCACGCCGCGCAGCTGCGACAAGGTGTCGCGCAGCGTGGTGGGCCGCGCCAGCAGGTCGTTTTCCAGCCGCGCGTGGGAGATGCGCAGCAGGTAGTGGTTCTTGGTCAGCGCCGCCAGGCGTTCGTCCAGGTAGCGGTTCACGGCGCGGGCGCGCGCCAGGCGCGTGCCCCAGATATCGCCGAACTGCCCGGCCACCAGCACCAGCAGCAGGCCGCCCAGGAAGAACAGGCGCGGGAACGGGCCGGTCATCACGCCGGTATGGTGGTAGACGTACCAGCCCCCGAGCAGCATCAGCACGCTGCCCACGCCGATCAGCGTGCCGTAGCGCAGCGCCAGGATCACCGGCAGCAGCCAGGCCCACGGAAAGCCCATGCCCAGCAGCAGCGGGTTCTGCGGCAGCACCAGCCAGGCCAGGCCCAGCGCGGCCAGCATTGCCACTACCAGTTCCACCACGGCGGCGGGCCCGGCGACCGCGGGCGCCAGCAGGCGCGCATAGCGCCCGCCCAGGCCGATGCCCTGCCCCTGTCGCGCGCGATAGGTGTTGTCAGCCGTCTTGGCCACGCTCATCCCCTTGCTTCAACCGATCCATCGCCGCGCGGGCGCGGCGCCGTGCTGAGGATTGCCACCTCAGCCCTGCATCAGCGGCGCCAGCAGCCGGCGCAGCAGCTTCTGCGCGGTGCCCGACAGCGAGGCGCGGCTCCAGCCGCTGTCACTGCCGGTGGCGGACCAGACCACTTCGCCGCTGTTCACGTCGAGCAGCTGCAGCGAGATGCCAACCGCCGGCTCGCCATCCACCCCCACCTTGTAGCGCCATTCCTGCACCGCGCCGGTCAGCGCATAGCGGGCCTTCTCGGCGCGCGCCCATTCCAGTGCCTTGCCCACCGCCTCGCGCTCGGCCGGCTCGAACAGCGTTTCCGGGTTCAGCGCGGCAGGATAGCGCTTCAGGCTGGCCACGCCGCCGGTCTTCAGCAGGCTCTCGGCGATCGCTTCGGCGCGCAGGCCGGCCTGCGGCGTCTCGGTGTAATTGACGATCGGCAGCACCGCGATGGTTTCGCCGCGCGCCAGCACCGGCGCGCGCCCGACATCGGTCACCGCGCAACCGGCCAGCCACAGCGCCGCGCCCAGCGCGCCGCACCATGCCGCCAGCCGCTTCGCCACCGTCTTGCCCGTCCCTTGCTTGTTCATGTTCATCCCCTTTTTCGTATTGCCATGTCCTGATGATGCCTGCCCCGCCGCCGGCTCAGTACAGCCAGCGGTAGCGCAATCCCAGTTCCGTCATCGGCCGTCCGCCGTTGCGCGCCGCGGTCTCGTGCGAGACATAGAGCGCCAGGTGGTCGTTGCCCAGCACCGAGCCCGCCACGCCGCCCTGCACGCGGAAGTTCTGCCGCGCGCGGGTGTCGTGCAACAGCCCGACTTCGCCGAACGGCCGCCACTTGCGGGTGTATTCGTCCAGCAGTTCGGTGCCGAAGCCAAACAGCACGCCGGCCTGCGTGAAGCCCTGCGGCATGTAGAACGCCGGCGTCGCGGCGTCGCCGGCCGGCACCAGCGCGGCCAGGCGCGGCGTCAGGCTGCCATCCTGCGTGCTGTAGCTGGCATGGGTGGCGACCACGCGCACGGTGTAGTCCGGATACGCGGTGCGGATCTTGTAGCCGGCCTCGACGTCGTAGACCATGCCGTGGCCGAGCGTGCTGCGGTCCTGGCCGCGGAAGCGGCTGTATTCGATGCGCGCGCCGATGAACTCGCGCAGGCTGAAGCGCCAGGTCGCGCCCAGGGCCAGCACGTCCTTGGCCCCGCCCACGCGCAGCGGCGCGGACTCGTCCGCGGGCTGGTTGAGCCCGGCCAGCGTGCTGAACTGCAGCCGCCCCTGCTGGTTCCACTCGCCGAAGAAGCGCGCCGTGGCCATGGTGTCGAGCCCCTCGCGGTAGCCGGCGGTGGCACGCCAGCGCCGGTTGTTGTCGCGGTAGCCCAGCGACAGGTCGGCGCGCCGGTCCGACGCGGGCACGTTGACCAGTTGCTCGGGGTCGGTGCTGCGCTGGTCGCGCCAGGTGCCCTGCAGGTTCAGGTCATAGCCGTCCCACAACCGCACGCCGCCGGCCAGGCTGCCTTCGGTGAACTCCAGCGGCTTCTGGTGCATGAAGCGCACGCGCGGCTCGATTGCCTGGGCGTTGAAGAGCAGCGTTTCGCGCAGGGTTTCCTGCAGCGCGTCGTCGGAGCGGGCCCGTTCCTGGGTCTCGAAGGCCAGCGTCTGTGCCGCGCCAAGGCGGTCCAGCCGCTGGTTGGCCTCGATCTGGTTCGCCACCGGAACGCGGCCGGCCTGGCGCTCCAGGATGCGGTCCAGGCTGTTCAAGTCCTGCCGGTCCAGCGCGATCGCCACCTCGGCATACGCCGGGCGCTGCAGCCGGCTGGCGTACTGGCGCGCCAGCCAGCCGCGCGCCAGTTCGCTGGATTCCGCCGACATCGCCCACGCCAGCGCGGCATCGCGGCCGGCGGCCGACAAGGCGGCCTCGCGCCGCGCCGCGTCGCGCACGACCTCGGCGGGAACCGGCTCGCGCAGTGGTGGCAGCCCCTCGATCTCACCCAGCTGCGACGATGCTCCCGCCGCCGCCGCGGGCACGTCGCGCGCCGCGGTGGAAGCGCGGTCGGCGCGCAGCATCTGGATCACCAGCGCGCGCGAGACATCACCGGAGGCAAAGATCTGCCCCAGCGCCACGGTCTGGCGGCGCAGGTCCGCCCGCGACGGCGCGCCCGATGCGTTCTCGTGCTCCTCGTCGCCGTCGGTGTTATCCGGGCGCATGCGGGCCGCGCCCGCGCCGCGCCGGGCCCAGCCGCGATGCAGGTCGATCCAGGCCTGGCGGCGCACGCGCCAGGCCATGTCGGTCTGGCCGATGGCTTCATAGGCGTCGGCCAGCAGGCTCAGCCAGAGCGGATCGGCGCTCTGGCCGTCTTTGAGCTTGCGCAGGTAATGCAGGGCCGCGCGCCCGTCGTGGTAGCGCATATGGCCGGCGGCGAAGGCACCCCACAGGTCGGGATTGTCCTCGGCCTGGTCCTGCACGCGGCGCATCACCGCGCGCACCTCGGTATCGCTGCCCTGGTCCACCAGCGTCCACAGCAGCGCCGCCAGCGTTTCGCTGTCGGCGTCCGGCAGGCCCGCGGCGTGGCGCAGGTCGGCCAGGGCCTGGTCGCGCTGGCCGGTCACGCGGTAATACTCGGCACGCCGCATCAGGAAGCGGCTCGATTGCCTGGCGACGCGGCGCTGTTCGGGGCTCATGTCCTGCAGCAGGCGCTCGATGCGGCGGTAGGCATGGGCACGGGTGTAGTAGTACAGCGCCAGCTCCAGCGAGGCCGGGCTGGCGCCGCGGCGCCAGTCGGCCTCGGCGATGCGGCCGGCGTCGATCGGGGTCTTGTCGTAATACGCGATCAGGTTGGAAAAATCCGCTTCCTGCGCGTGGCGCAACTCGTCCATGCAATCGTTGCGCGCCGGCCCCGCCGGCCGTTGCACGCAGTGCTCGTCGTGGCTCTGCACGGCCGCCACCATCAGCTGGCGATAACCGTCCTGCAGCAGGTCGTCACGCTGGTTGAGCCGGCCCAGCTCGGTGAACGTGCGCCAGTAAAGCAGGTCGCGCGGGCCCGCGGCGGCACGCGCGGGCAGCATGGCATCCAGCGCCTGGGCCAGCTTGCCGCGCACATAGAGCAGGTTGGCCAGCTTGAGCGCATAGGCCGGGCGCGGGCCGAAGCGCTGCTGCAGCTGCGTATAGAGCTGGAACGCGCGCTCGTCCTTGCCGGCGCGTTCCGCCAGCGCGGCATGGCGCTCCATGATGTCGCGCGCCTTGGGGCCGTGGCTCAGGCCCTCCAGGAAGCGCATCGCTTCTTCCGGCTCGCCCAGGCGTTCGTAGGCGGCCACCACCTCGTCCACCGTCTTCAGGTCCGCGCCGCCCGCGCGGTGGCGCAGCGCGGCCAGGTAGGCGCGGTCGTCGGACAGTCCCGGCGCGAGCCGCATCACCGCATCCCAGGCGCGCTCGTCGTTGGTCGCGCGCGCATAGTCGAGCCAGCTCTTCAGCGCCACGGCGGGCTGGCGGTTCCATTCGGCCACCTGCGCCAGCCGTTCGCGCCAGACCGGCTCGCCCGGCAGCCGGCGCACCGCGGTCTCGGCCACGCGCTGCGCCTGGTCGAGCTTGCCCGCCGACAGGAACACGCGATAGGCCAGCTCATAGTCCTCGGCATTGAACTTCGTGTCAGCCGGCTGCGCGGGTGCGGCCTCCTGCGCGGCGGCCTTGCGCACGCCGAGCTGACCCGAAGCCGCCAGCGCCTCGCGCAATGCCAGTCCGCGCGGGCCGTCGAGGAACACCACGCCACGATCGCTCCAGGGCTGGCTTGCGGCAATGCGCCGCGCTTCGGCCTGGCGGGCGGCCAGCACGGCCTGCTCCGCATCGGCGCCGTCGCGCAGCCGCGCCGACACCTTCAGCAGCCGCTCGACATAGCGGCTGGCCTGCTCCGGCTTGTTGGCCGCCAGCGCCAGCCGGGTCAGGTAGCGCAGCACCTCCGGGTCGTCGAGCAGCTTGCCGCCGTGGCGCTCGGCCTGCGCCAGCGCCTCGTCCAGCAGGTTGCCGGACTGCAGCGTCTGCACCGCCTTCAGGAACAGCGCGCGCCGCTCGGCCATTGTGGTCGCGGTCGCCTGCTGCGCGAACAGGGCGTTGGCGGCGTCGCGGTAGTCGCCGCCGGCAATCGCCAGGTCGGCCAGCTGGCGGTTCCAGAACGCGGCATTGTTGCGGTCCTGGCTGGCCAGTGCCGTATAGAACCTGCGCATCGCCTCATCCGCGCCGGCCTGGCGCGCCTGCGTGGCCAGTGCCTGCAGGTCGGCCAGGGGCCAGCGGCGGCCGGCGGCCCGGTCCAGCAGGCTGCGCAGCTGCACCAGGTTCTGTTCGCGCTCGGGCGTTCCCGGCAGCGCGGCCCAGGCGCGCTGCTGCGCGATCTCGATGCGCGTGCGCAGCACCTGGCCCGAGAGGTCGGTGCCCTGCACCGCCTGCATCCGCTCCAGCATCGCCTGCGCCTCTTCCAGCCGGCCGGTGCGCGCGTACTGCTCGGCCAGCACGCCCATGAAGGCGGGGTCGTCAGGCGTGACCTTCCACCAGGCTTCCAGGTAAGCCATGGTCAGCCCGTCGATGGTCCGGCCCTGCCCCAGCAGCCGTTCGCGCAGGGTCTCGCGCGGGAACATCAGCGCCAGGCCGATGCCCACGATGGCGGTAAAGGTCAGCACCAGCGTCGGCGGCAGCAGCCGCTCGCGCTCAGCCGGCGCAGCGGACTTCGACTTGTTGCCTGACATGATTGGGGTCGGTGACGGGTGCGGTATCCACGCGCAGCGTGTTGCGCTCGCGCACGGCCGGTACGGCCTTGCCATCGACGCTGACACGGCAGTTGCCGGCGTTGGCCAGGCGGAAGAACGGCTTGAAGTAGCCACTGAAAGCGAAGCGGGTTACGCCATCGCGCTGCGACCAGTCGCGCACGATGCCGCTGGCTTCGGCAAGCTGCGGCGTGGCCGGCGCCGCCGGGGCCGCGGTGTCGCGCATGGCAAAGCGGGCGTCACCGCCGTCCAGGTGCAGGTAAACGCCGCCGCCGGGCGCCGGCGAGGTCCCGGTCACGCCATGCGCGGCGGCCATGTCGGGCAGGCCCGCGCCGCTCCAGCGCAGGTTGCGCAGGTTGCCGTCGCCGCGCACGATCCATCGCGTGCCGGAGGCGCCCGGGCTGCCGTCGCCCACCTCGCGCGCCACCGCCATGTCTTGCCAGTCGAGCACCTTGCGCACGTAGTCGGTCGCATGCAGCGGCAGCAGCGGCTGCGCCAGCGCGTAGTCATAGACCTTGCGCAGCGCCTTCAGCGACGCGGCCTTGGTGCCCGAGTAGCTGTGGTAGTAAATGTTCACGGGCTTGAAGCGATACGGCTGGTCGGTCAGCTCGAAGGTCTCGATCACGCGCTCGAAGCCGTAGAACGGGCCGTGCCACAGGTTGGTGTAGACGTTCTCGTTCTGGTTGGGCGCAAACACCTGGAAGGTGCCGCCCGGCTTGTGGATGCCCAGCGGCGAGATCGCGGTCCAGCTGGGATTGCTGCGCGTGATCAGCGTATCGCCGCCATTCATGTTGAGCACGCGCGCCTTGTCGGCCAGCCGCAGGGCCTCGGCCGGCGGCTGGCAGTCACCCGACCACAGCAGCAGGCTGACGGGCTTGCCGGCGGGGGCCAGGCTGCGGTTGATGTAGTCGACGGAACCGCCGATCTCGCGGTTCAGGTCCATGGTGTAGCCGGGGATGTTGAGGTGGAACGCCTCGTCGCCCTCGACCACCGCGGCATTGCCGGCCTGCGCGGGCTGGCCCGGCACCGTGCGCGCCCATTCGAACGGGTGCGAAAAGGTATGGCTGGCTACTTCGACATAGGGCTGGGCAAAGATCTTGCGCGCGATCGGTTCCAGTTCGGCGCTCAGCTTCGGGTACATGCCGTCGCGGCTGACTTCGCCCTGGATCACCGACATGGTCATCGGCAGCCGGTAGCGGTCGAAGATCTCGCGGAACAGCACCTCGCCGGAAAAGCCGCCGCCTGGCATCTCGGCGCGCGAGGCAAAGCCGTCGCCATCGATATGGATGGTCAGCAGGCGCCGGCCATTCTCGGTGGTGACATCGGGCACCGGCATGGCGGGCAGGCGCAGCGCCTCGCGCAGGAAGTCCAGCGGCTGCACCACCCAGCGGCTCTGGGTGTTGCCGATGCTGCTCTCGTGCACCGCATACGGCCCCAGCACATAGCCGCCCCACGGCGTGATGGCCGCGGCGTCATAGGTCAACGTGCCGGAGCGCAGGCGCAGCAGCGAGCGGAAGCCGCCGCCGTCGGGCACCTGGATCGCCTCGGCCTGGGTACGGTCGGGCGCCACCGGCATCTCGAAGCCCAGCATCCGGTCCTTGGCCAGCACCTCGACCGGACCCGACACCCGGCCCCTGACCGTCTTCAGGCCAAGGCCGCGCGCCACCGCGCCGCTGACATTGATGCCGAAGTCGTTCAGGAACACCACCGGCATGCCCTGCGCCATGCGCGCCTGCACCCAGTTGTAGAACCGGCCCGGCTGCGCCGTGACATTGCCCTCCAGGTACACCACCACGCCGGCGTAGCGATCCGGCCCGATCTCCGGCAGCTCGTCGCTGGTCTCGGCAAACTCGACGCGGTAGCCCAGGTAGTTCAGCGGCATCGAGACAAAGCGCACGCCCGGCGAATTGTCGATCGACTCGCCAGGGCGGCGCTCCTGCACCACCAGCACACGCCGCGGCAGCACTTCGACCTTGCCGATGCCGACCGTCTGCAGGCCCGGATCGGCCACGTAGGGCGTGATGCCCAGCGCGCGGATGCGCCGGGCGGTATCGCGCGCGCAGCGGCGGTCCGCCGGCGGGCAATAGTCGATCGACACCACCGGCAGGCGGTATTGCTCGCGGATGGTGCGCGCCTGCGCCAGCAGCCAGTCGCGGTCGGCCTGCGGCACCTCGACGTAGCGGCCCTGGGCCTGGTTCCAGCCGCGGAACAGCGACTCGAAGGCCACGGCATACGCGAGGCCATGCAACTGCGGCAGGATCTCGAAGCCACGGTTGAAGATCAGGCGGGCCTCGGGATAGCGCGCCTTGATCGCGCGGACCACGCGCACCAGGCCGGCTTCCTGCCGCGCACGTTCGGCGTCGGTCCTGGCGGCGAGCTGGTACGAGTCCAGGGTATCGAGGAAGAAGCCGCGGAAGCCGCGCTGCCACAGCGGGGCGATCACCTTGTCGACATAGAAGGCGGGCCAGCCGTCGGCCGCCTGGTCGATGACCGGGGCGTTCCAGGCGTCGTTGCGGCCGACGAACCAGCTTTTGGGGATGTCCTTGAAGTACGGCCGGCCTTCCAGCACCTCGCCCACGCTGACATAGGCAAACCAGGCGGTCGCTGGGGTGGCGAGCTGGCGCGGATCGAAGCCGCTGTCGGGTTCGACCACGGCGATATCGAAGGCCTGCAGCGCGTCGACCGGCGGCTTGGCGCCATAGTGCAGCGCGATCGACGGCAGCGACGGTGCCGCAGCGTCGGACGCCGGCTGTGCCGCGGCGGCGCCGGCAGCGCCGAGGACCAGCGCCAGCGCAGCGCGCTGCGCCAGTTGCCCCACCCACGCCAGCCATCCCGGCCGGCGCGGCGTGCGGACGCCCCGGCTGCTTTGCGCTGCCCCCAGTCGATTCACAAGCTTGCTTCCCTTTATTTTGCGCACCTCAAGGTGCTCTATGCCAGACATTCTAGTGGGCGGTTCAAGACCGCGTGGCGTCTGGTTTTGGACGTCAATTCGGAAAGGTCCGATGGTATCCGGCAACCGCATGCTAAAGCAGCCCCCGTTGCTGCATTGTCAACAATTGTCCCGAAAAGGAGACATTGAGCCTGCGTGCACGTTAACTACGGCCCTGCCGGGCGGCGGCGGTCCGGGACATCCCGGCGCAGTCAGCCGGCCAGTAAAAACCCGCCAAAGCCGGACGCCCGATGAGGCCGCTGTCCGCTACCGGATTTCCGGACAGTCCGGTTTCCACCAGCAGCAAAAGTTTTGCGTAGATTGCCCAATGTCTGGACGCGCATCCAGAACATTGACTCATGTATGCGCACGCCCAACCTGACTGCCACCACGGGTATTGTGGTTTATTCGCATAATGCTAACTCAGCGCCGGACCTGCCTCACCCGAACGCGGTAGAAGAGGTGCCGTAAAAATTTGTAAAAAGCATGGCACCAACCTGCAGCGGGCGGCAGCCATTATGCACGACCAGGTGGCACGGTTGCCCGTCGGCGGTGCACGCACAGGTAAACCCGAGAATAAAAAATCAGGGAATTCACTGAACTGGTACCGAAGTAGAAAACGCTAATATCTCCTGTCGGAACCTCTCATCATGATTAGGCGCTTAGCCTGATTGACACACCGGGAAAATTCGGCAGAATGATTCCCACTTGTGCAGCGTTCATTCGGTGTGCCATTTGGTGTAGTCGTTCCGTGACGGTTTCGGTTGTCACGACAGCGACATATCGAAGTCATATGGAATGCGCTGGCGGGGAACATAAAGAGATCCGCTGGGTGCGTTGCACACGGTGTATAACGAGCGTTTTCGCTCATTTTGAAATTCAAGGTTGAGATAGATATGGAAACCGGTACCGTTAAGTGGTTCAACGACGCCAAGGGCTTCGGCTTCATCACGCCGGACGAAGGCGGCAATGATCTGTTCGCGCACTTCTCCGCGATTGAAGGCAATGGCTTCAAGTCGCTGAAGGAAGGCCAGAAGGTGCGCTACGTCAAGGCCATGGGCCAGAAGGGTGAGCAAGCCACCAAGATCCAGGCCCTCTGATACCGGTGAGGTCCCCGCTGGTCCGACGGACCAGCCGGCACAAAAGCCCCGCAGCGTCGTTGCGGGGCTTTTTGTTTTTGGGCGCGCCGTGCTGGAGCACGGTTGTGCCAGCGCCGTTGCAGGTGAAATTGCTATAATCGCCCGACCCACAACCACCTCCCGGGCAAGTGCGCGCCGATGTCGCGCGGCCGGCGCGGGACGGTAAGCAGCGTGTCGAGGAGTTACGTGGCCGGTACTCAGATCGCAGCTTCAGACAGCCCCGCCGTCGCCGGCAGCCAGGCTAGCCCCGCCGCTTCGGCCGGCAGCTCCTTCCATGCCGCGCTGCGCATCCTGCCGGCGGTACAGCGCCAGGCCATGTTCGAGATCTACGCGTTCTGCCGCGCCGTCGACGATATCGCCGACGGCAATGCGCCGCATGCCGAGCGCCTGGCAGCGCTGGATGCCTGGCGCCGCGACATCGGCGCCTGCTACGCCGGCAACCCGCCCGCGCCACTGCAATCGCTGTGCGCCCAGATCCGGGCGTTCAACCTGCAGCAGGCAGACTTCCTCGCCGTGATCGACGGCATGACCATGGACGTGGTGCAGGATATCCGCGCGCCCGACGCGGCCACCCTCGACCTGTACTGCGACCGCGTTGCCAGCGCGGTGGGCCGCCTGGCGGTGCGCGTGTTCGGGCTGGAGGCGGATTGCGGGATAGCGCTGGCGCACCACCTGGGCCGTGCGCTGCAACTGACCAATATCCTGCGCGATATCGACGAGGACGCCGCCATCGGCCGGCTCTACCTGCCGGCCGAGGCGCTCGCCGCGGCCGGCATCGGCGCGGCCACGCCCGCGGCCGTGGCCGCGCACCCGGCGCTGGGGCAGGCGTGCGCGGCCGTGGCGCGCGAGGCCCGGGCCCACTATGACCAGGCCTGGGCCATCATGGCGCGCTGCCCGGCACGCCAGGTGCGCTCGCCACGCATCATGGCCGAGGTCTACCACCGCATCCTGGGGCGGCTGTGCGCGCAGGGCTGGCGCGCGCCGCGCCAGCGCGTGCGCCTGCCGCGCGCGCAATTGCTCTGGATTGTGCTGCGCCACGCCATTGGCTGAGCGCGGCAAGCCGATGCACGCCGGGCCCGGCCACGCCGCGCGCCGGCACAAGGAGGCTGCATGTCGATGAACGAGACCGTCTTTGCCAATGCCGCGCCGCAGCTGGACCTGGCGCCGCGGCAGCCGGCCGGCGCGCACGAGCCGGCAGCAGCGCGCGCGCCGGCGCACGCGCTCGACCAAGGCATCGACCGCGCGCTCGACGCGCTGCTGCACCAGCAACGCCCCGACGGCCACTGGATCTACGAACTCGAAGCCGACGCCACCATCCCCGCCGAATACGTGCTGATGGTGCACTACCTGGGCGAGCACCCCGACCTCGACCTGGAAGCGCGCATCGCCCGCTACCTGCGCCGCATCCAGAACCCCGACGGCGGCTGGCCGCTGTTCCATGAAGGCCGCTCCGACATCAGCGCCAGCGTCAAGGCGTATTTCGCGCTGAAGATGGCGGGCGACGATCCGCAATCGGCGCCGATGCAGCGCGCGCGCCAGGCCATCCATGCCATGGGCGGCGCCGAGGCCAGCAATGTGTTCACGCGCACGCTGCTGGCGCTGTACGGCGTGCTGCCGTGGACGGCGGTGCCGATGATGCCGGTCGAGATCATGCTGTTGCCGCGCTGGTTTCCGTTCCACCTGTCCAAGGTCTCGTACTGGGCGCGCACGGTGATCGTGCCGCTGCTGGTGCTGAACAGCCTGCGGCCGCAGGCGCGCAACCCGCGCGGCGTCGGCATCCATGAACTGTTCGTCGGCAACTGCCACACGCTGGGCCTGCCGCCGCGTGCGGCCCACCAGCATGCCGGCTGGTACAGGCTGTTCCGCAGCCTGGACGCGCTGCTGCGCGTGGCCGAGCCGCTCTTTCCGCGGGCGCTGCGCCGCCGCGCCGTTGCCGCGGCACAGCGCTTCGTGCGCGAGCGGCTCAACGGCGAGGACGGCCTGGGCGCGATCTTCCCCGCCATGGCCAACAGCGTGATGATGTTCGACGTGCTGGGCGTGCCGCCCGAGGACCCGGCGCGCGCGGTGGCGCGGCGTTCGCTCGAGCGCCTGCTGGTCGAGCACGGCGACGAGGCCTATTGCCAGCCCTGCCTGTCGCCGGTGTGGGATACCGCGCTGGCCACCCACGCCCTGCTGGAAACCGGCGAAGCGCGCGCGGCGCAGGCAGCCGGGCGCGCGCTGGACTGGCTCAGGCCGCTGCAAGTGCTGGACCTGCGCGGCGACTGGGCGGTGCGCCGCCCGCTGGTGCGCCCTGGCGGCTGGGCCTTCCAGTACGCCAACGCCTATTATCCCGACGTCGACGACACCGCCGTGGTGGCCGCCGCGATGGACCGCTTCATGCGCGCGCACCACGCGCCGGGGCGCTACGGCGAAGCGGTGGCGCGCGCCACCGAGTGGATCGTCGGCATGCAGGGCGGCAACGGCGGCTGGGGCGCGTTCGAGCCCGAGAACACGCACCTGTACCTGAACAACATCCCCTTTGCCGATCACGGCGCGCTGCTGGACCCGCCCACCGCGGACGTATCGGCGCGCTGCCTGTCGATGCTGTGCCAGACCGGCGCCAACCCCGGCAACAGCGAGCCCGCCGCGCGCGCGCTGCGCTACCTGCTGGCCGAGCAGATGCCCGACGGCAGCTGGTTCGGCCGCTGGGGCACCAACTATATCTACGGCACCTGGAGCGCGCTGTGCGCGCTGAACGCCGCCGGCCTGGCGCCCGAAGCGCCCGAACTGCAGCGCGCGGTGGCGTGGCTGGCGCGAATCCAGAACGCAGACGGCGGCTGGGGCGAGGACGGCAGCAGCTACCGGCTTGACTACCGCGGCTACGAGCCGGCGCCCAGCGTGGCCTCGCAGACCGCGTGGGCCCTGCTGGCGCTGATGGCGGCAGGCGCGGCGCAGCACCCGGCGGTGGCGCGCGGCGTCGAATACCTGCTGCGCACGCAGCAGCCCGGCGGCCTGTGGCATGAGGCCCGCTTTACCGCGGTGGGCTTTCCGCGCGTGTTCTACCTGCGCTATCACGGCTACGCGCGCTATTTTCCGTTGTGGGCGCTGGCGCGCTATCGCAACCTGCAGCGCGGCGGCACCGGCCAGGTGTCATGGGGGCTGTGACGGCGCCGTTCGTGCTGGTCGTCACCGGCATGGCATTCGAAGCGCGCATCGCGGCCGGGCCGCATTGCCGCGTGGTGCACGGCGTGCGCGGGCTGGCGCTGGAGCAAGAGGTGTCCGCGATGGCCAGCCGGCAGTGCATGGGGATCCTAAGCTTCGGCGTGGCGGGCGGGCTCGATCCGACGCTGGCGCCGGGCGATGTGGTGCTGGCCGATGCGGTGTGCGCGCCCGGCGAGCGCTATGACACCGATACCACCTGGGCGCGCGCCATGCACGCGGCGCTGCCGCACGCGCGCATCGGCACCGCGGCCGGGGCCGACCAGCCGGTACTGTCGGTGGCTGCCAAGGCGGCGCTGCACCGGGCCACGGGGGCGCTGTGCGTCGATATGGAATCGCATCTGGCCGCGCGCATGGCGGCGGCCTGCCGGCTGCCGTTCGCGGCCTGCCGCGTGGTCATCGACCCCGCCACGCGTGCGGTGCCGGCCGCGGCGGCGGCAGGCATGGGCGAACAAGGCAAGACCGATGTGGCCGCGGTGTTGCGCGCGCTGCTGCGCGCGCCGGGGGACTTGCCGGCGCTAATGCGCCTGGCCGGCGATGCCGCCGCCGCGCGCGGGGCGTTGCGGGCGGCCAGGCTGGCGCTGGGGGATGCCTTTGGCCTGAGCGACATGCGCTCACAGCAAGCTGACTTCTGAACCGCTGATGGGGTACTCCCTCTCCCGCAAGCGGGAGAGGGAGCAAACACGCAGCGTACTACCGCTCTGCGCCTCCACCCCTCACCCGAACTTCCTCATCGCATCCAGCGCCAGCCCGCTGCCGATGCTGCCGAACCGGTCCCCTTCCACGCAGCGCGCCTCGGGCAGCAACGATGCCAGCCGCTGGCGCAGCAGCGGCACGCTGCTGGAGCCGCCGGTGAAGAAGATGGTATCGACCGCCGCGCCGGACACGCCGGCGTCGGCCAGCAGCTTGTGCACGGTCTGCTCGGTCTTCGCCACCAGCTTGTCGATCGAGGTATCGAACTCATCGCGGGTAATGGTGAGCGTCAGCCCTTGTTCCAGCCGCTGCAGGTCCACGTCGGTGCTGCCCGCGTCCGACAGGGCAATCTTGGCGGCTTCGACCTGGATCGCCAGCCAGTGCCCGGCGCGCTCCCGGATCAGCCGCACCAGGCGGTCGAGCTTGACCGTGTCGGCGGCGTCGCGATAGTTGTCCATCACCAGCGACCACGCCTTGCGCGTATAGAGCAGGTTGATGGTGTGCCAGCTGGCCAGGTCGAAATACTGGCTCGACGGCATCGCCTTGCCGTTGCGCAGCGCGCTGCCAAGGCCAAGCAGCGGCATTGCGCGCGCCAGGCTGAGCGCGCGGTCGAAGTCGGTGCCGCCGATGTGCACGCCGCCGTTGGCCAGGATATCGTCGCGCCGGTCGCTGCGCGTGGCGCGCTCGGGCGACAGCCGCACCAGCGAGAAGTCCGAGGTGCCGCCACCGATGTCGGCGACCAGCACCAGTTCCTCGCGCGTGATGCCGGCCTCGTAGTCGAACGCCGCCGCGATCGGCTCATACTGGAACGCGATCTCGCTGAACCCCGCGTCGCGCGCGATCCCGGCCAGCGTGTCTTCGGCCAGCTGGTCGGCCACCGGGTCCTCGTCGATAAAAAACACCGGACGCCCCAGCACCGCGCGCGAGAACCCGGTGCCGGCGGCGTGCTCGGCGCGCGTCTTCAGTTCGCCGATGAAATGCGCCAGCAGCTTGCGGAACGGCATGGCCTGGCCCATCACCTCGGTGCTGTCGTCCATCATCGAGGTGCCGAGCAGGCTCTTGAGTGAACGCATCAGCCGGCCCTCGTAGCCCGCCAGGTAATCGCCCAGCGCGGCGCGCCCGTAGCTGACCAGCGGGTCCTCGGCATGGAAAAAGATCACCGACGGCAGCGTCGCCTTGCCATCCTCCAGCGGCAGCAGCGCGGCCGCGCTGCCCGGGCGGCTCCAGCCGACCGTCGAGTTGGAGGTGCCGAAGTCCAGGCCGCATGCGTTTGACATCATCGATTCCGTTCCCTGCAAGCAAAGTGGCGCGCGCGGCGCAAGCAGGCCGCGGGCGGGGGCGCTATTGTAGGGCAGCGACCGGGTCCGTGCCGGCCGCGGATGCCTTGACACACAGGCAGGGCAAACCTATGCTGCGGAGATTCCTTATGAAAGACCGTTGTTCTGTTGTTCAGAACGAACTCGACGATGATCTGATCTCCAGCCATGCAAAAACCACTGCGCCATATCCGCGTCCTCGACCTCACCAATGTGCTGGCCGGACCGTTTTGCTGCCACCAGCTGGCCCACCTGGGCGCCGAAGTCATCAAGGTGGAAACCCCGGGCACCGGCGACCTGGCTCGCCAACTGGGCGCGGACCCGGTGCTGAACCAGCGACTGATGGGCGTGTCGTTCCTCGCCCAGAATCCTGGCAAGCAGTCGGTCACCGTCAACCTGAAGCACGCGCGCGGCAAGGAGGTGTTCCGCAAGCTGGTGCGGGGGGCCGATGTGGTGGTCGAGAACTTCCGGCCTGGCGTGATGGACCGCCTCGGGCTGGGCTACGAGACCCTGAAGCAGGACAATGCGCGGCTGATCTACTGCGCGATCTCGGGCTTCGGCCAGGACGGCCCGCTCGCCGGCCTGCCCGCCTACGACCAGATCATCCAGGGCATGGCCGGAGTGATGCAGATCACCGGCGACGCCCACAGCGCGCCGCTGCGGGTCGGCTACCCGGTGTCCGACACCATCGGCGGGCTGACCGCGGCGCTGGCGGTGTCGGCGGCGCTGGCCGATACCGGGCGCACCGAGGGCTATTTCATCGACGTCTCGATGCTGGAAGCGACGCTGGCGACGATGGGCTGGGCGGTGTCCAACCACCTGATCGCGGATCGGGCGCCCACGCCGATGGGCAACGAGAACATGACCGCCAGCCCGTCCGGCACCTTCCGCACCGCCGACGGCCTGCTCAATATCGCCGCCAACAAGCAGGAACAGTTTGAAGCGCTCTGCCGCGTGGTGGGCCGCCCCGCGCTGGCTGCCGATACGCGCTTCGCGCAGCGCCAGGCGCGGCTGGCCAACCGGGCCGCGCTGACGCAGGCGCTGGAAGCCGAACTGGCACGCAAGCCGGCGGCCGCGTGGTGGCCGCTGCTGACCGCGGCCGGCGTGCCGGCAGGGCCGGTGCTTGACGTGCCGCAGACGCTGGCCCATCCGCAGGTCAGCGAGCGCGGCATGATCGCCGAATTTGCCGACGCCCCCGGCGTGGGCCGCGACATCCGCGTGGTGCGCACCGGCTTCAAGCTCAACCGCGAAGCGCCGGCGGTGGACACGCCGCCGCCGCAACTGGGCCAGCATACGCGGCAGGTACTGGAGCGCCTGGGCTACAGCGATGCGGACATCGATCAACTGAGCCAGGAGGGTGCGATATGAGCGCCAACGACACTGCCAGCCAGCCCCGGGACGAGGGCCTGGACAGCGGCCAGCGCCAGTCGCAGGACTGGTGGCGCACCGGCATCATCGACATGCGCCCGGGCGAGATCCGCTACCGCGGCTACCCGATCGAGCAGTTGATCGGCCGGGTATCGTTTGCGCAGATGATCTGGCTGATGCTGCGTGGCGAACTGCCCGGCCCGGGCCAGGGTGAACTGCTGGACGCGGCGCTGATGGCTGCCGTCGACCACGGCCCGCAGGCGCCCAGCATTGCCATCGCGCGCATGGCGGCCACTTGCGGCGTGGGGCTGAACAATGCCATGGCGTCGGCCGTCAATGTGCTGGGCGACGTGCATGGCGGCGCGGGCGAACAGGCGGTGGCGCTGTATCACGACGTGGCGCAGCGGCTGGATGGCGGCAGCGCGATGGCGGCTGCTGTGACCGAGGCGCTGCGACACTACCGCGATCTGCACGGCAAGTACGTCGCCGGCTTCGGCCACCGTTTCCATCCGGTCGATCCGCGTGCGCCGCGGCTGCTGGCGCTGGTCGAACAGGCCGCGGCCGACGGGGTGGTCAGCGGTCGCTACGCCGGCATCGCGCGCGCGGTGGAAGCGGCACTGGGCGGGGGGCGCGGCAAGCCGATCCCGATGAACATCGATGGCGCCACCGCGGTGATCTACGCCGAACTGGGCTTTGCCGCGCCGCTGGCGCGCGGGCTGTTCTGCCTGTCGCGCTCGGTCGGCATCCTCGCGCATGCGTGGGAACAACAGTGTGAGGGCGGCCGCAACAAGGGCCCGATGCCGCGCCAGTTCCTGTGGACCTATGACGGCGCGCCGCCGCGCGACGTGCCGGAGCCGGGCACGCGACCCTAGCCGCAAGATCCCCACGACAAGCAGACCCGATCGCGCTCAGCCGGCCAGGTCGGGCGCCGGCTCCAGCAGCGCGGCCGGCGCCGCACTGGCCGCCGCTACCGCCATCGACGATGCCAGCACATAGCGGTCCCGCCCATGCGCCTTGGCGTGGTAGAGCGCGCGGTCGGCATCGGCAAACAGGGTCCGCCACAGCGCCTCGCTGCTGCCCACGCCGCTGCGCAGCTGCGCCACGCCGATGCTGACGCTGGCATGGCCGCGGCCGGCGGGCAAGGCAATCGCGCGCACTTTGCGCAGCACCCGGTTGGCCAGCGCCGAGGCTTGCTGCTCGTCGGTATGCGGGCACAGCACGCAGAACTCTTCCCCGCCGTAGCGGCCGGCCACGTCCGAGGCGCGGCGCGAGTTGTCCAGCGCCTGCGCCACTTCACGCAGCACCGCATCGCCGGCATGGTGGCCGCAGTTATCGTTGACCTGCTTGAAGTAGTCGATATCGATCACCAGGCACGACAGCGGCTGGCCGTGGCGCTGCCAGCCCGCCACCAGCGACAGCGCCGACATCTCCAGCGCGCCGCGATTGAGCAACCCGGTCAGGGCGTCCATGCGCGCGCCGCTCTCGTTGTGCGCGACGATCTGCTCCATCGCCATCACGGTGAAGCCGAACAGCCCCAGCAGCGTGGCGATCAGCGGCGCCAGCACCCAGGCCGAATCGGCCGGGCCGGCGAAGAACAAGGTCAGCGGCGCCGCGGGGCCGCCGACGGCCGCGCTGCCGGCCGGCAGGCTCATGGCATGGCTGAAACCGGCCAGCTGCGTCGCCAGTTGCACCAGGCTCGCCATCAGCACCAGCGGCGCACCAATGCTGCGACGCCCGCGTCCGGCGCGCGCCAGCGTGGCGAAGGTGGCGAGCGACACCAGCGCCAGCACACCGTAGACGATGCGCAGCACCAGCTGCGGGCCTTCGGGCAGGCCGCTGGAGGCCGCCATCAGGCCCAGCACGATCGCGCCCGCCCCGGCCAGCGCGTCCGGATGCGCGGGCACGCCGTAGTAGAGCCGCACGCCGCGGTAGATCAGCAGCCAGCCGGCGACGAAGGCGAATGCGCCCAGCGTGCCGAGCTGGCCGGTGCCGCTGGCCGCGCTGATCGCCAGCGCCAGGCCCGCGGCCGACACCAGCACATGGCCGAAGGCCCACAGCCGCCCCGCCGTGCTCGCGCGCAGCGCGAACACCAGCCCCGCCGCAATGATCAGCGTGCTGCAGAAAAACACCATCATCACCACCGCGATGGTCTGCTGGTCCAGGTGCAAGGGATTTCCTCAAGGATGCCGTCCGCCTGCCGTCAATATCGATTGGCGGGCATCAGGCCACGGGGGCGACGCGCGGCATGCGGGCGCTGATTTCACAAGATGTGACGTGCGCAGTTTTTCATGCCATCCGCATGATAGCCCGCGCCGGCGCCAGCTTGGCACCCCCTGCAAGCCGGGTCGGCTGGGCTTCACCCGGGCCGGGGTCTTGCGTCAGTCCGGGACGGTCGGACCTGGCGTGCCGGGCGGCGCCGAACCGCCGAGCGCGCGCGTCAGCGCGCGCGCAGCCTGCAGCACATCGGTGCGGAACGCGTCGCGGTAGCGCGCCGCCGGGCAGGTCAGCGTCAGCGCGCCGGCCAGTACGCCGCCAGCACCGAACACCGGTGCCGAAACCCCGGCAAGGTCGGGGCTGCGGTCACCGACCAGCGCAGCCACGCCGTCTTGCCGGATCTGGTCATAGAGTGCGCCGGCCTCGCCGGCGAAGGCGCGCAGCACGCGCGCGCCGGCGCCGCGGTCGCGCGGCAGCAGTTCGCCCGCGCGCACGTGGTCACGCACCGGCTGCGGCGAATCCACGCGGTACAGGCACAACCGGTGCTCGCCCTGCTCGACATGAAAGGCCGCGCTCTCGCGCGTTGTGTTCACCAGTTCGCGCAGCACCGGCATCACCACCGCCTCGAGCGAGAACGACGCCGCATAGACTGCGTGCAGCCGCGCCACTTCCGGCCCCAGGCCATAGCGGCCGTCAGCGTGGCGCAGCACCAGCCCGGCGTGCTCGAGCGATGCCAGCAGGCGCAGCAGCGTGCTCTTGTACAGGCCGCTGCGCTGCGCCAGTTCGGCGAGCGCCAGCGCGCCATCGCCCAGTCGGAACACCGACAGCACGAACAGCGCCCGGTCCACGGCGATGGCGCCCCCGGCGGCGGCGTGCTTGTCGGCTTCGGAAACCTGTGCGGCTTTGCGTGGCATGGCGGGCGGCGAATGAACCTGGAGGGGCTTGGGTCAAAACGATGCGCCACCGTATAGAACGCTCCCGTGCTTGTCAATCGGGGCTCCCGGCGGCGCGATGTGCCACGGCCTAGCTCGATGGCCCCCTGCATGGTGGCGTTTTTCTGCAACACCCCACGCAGTAGCCTGGCCAGACCGCGCGTCCGCGCAAGCGCCTCCTGCGCCGTCTGGACTACCGCATGCGCCACATCGCGCGGTCCGCGCTTAGCCTATTCGCCACTCCTGGCATTGCAAGCGGAATCAGCGGGGAAATCCACGCGGCTTTTTGCTTAAGCGGCTGCTGCACCGGATGGATAGAATCATGCGTTGCTCAACTCCGCACCATCCTGCTTTTTCCGCCGCAATGTCTCATCGCCGTGCTATCCCCGACCTTGGTATGACCGTTCCCGCACTCTCGCTTGGTGCCATCCTGGACGACCTGCGCAGCACCCCGCGGCCGTTGACGTCCGCGGAATATGCATACCTGGCGCAGCTGCGGCAGCGCATTGTCACCGGCGACGCCGACCTGTGGACCACGCTCGAGACCGCGGGCGTGCCGTGCAGCGAGCGCCGCCTGTCGCCGGACGTGGTGCTGGCGCTGACCGCGATCGGCCAGCTCCCGATGCACTGACTGCGCAGCCACTGCGCGCATCGCCGGAAAATTCCCCGCCGTATTTCCGAATCTGGCTGCCCACCAGCCGCGCCTCGCCCCGCTACGATCGAATCACTTCGATCCGCCGGGGACTCGTACCAGCGCACAAGCGCCGAACCGCCCCCCGGCCATGACATGGGCATGGCTTACCGACTCAGCAACCGGCGCGTCTCTTTTCTCTCCTTGCGTGTCTTTGTCGCGCTGATGCAGCACCGCGACACCGGCAGCGCCGCGCAGGCGCTCGGCATCCAGCCGCAACGGCTCCACTACCAGATCCGCAGGCTCGAGGCCGCGCTGGGGACGCCGCTGTTCGAGAGCTGCAGCCCGGCCTGGCTGCCGACGGCGGCCGGCCTCAGTGCCTTGCCCAAGATCCACGCCATGCTGGACATCTGGGAGCAGGTCCAGGCCAGCACCGCCGCGCGGCGCGGCACGGCCGCGGCGCTGACGCGCGCACCCTGCGCGGTGCGGGTCGGCGCGGCTTTCTGGGTGCGGCAGGCCACCATGTAGGCTCAGGCAAGCCGTTCGCAGTGATAGGCCTCGGTACGGTAGGGGAAGGCGACCTCGGCGCGGGCCGACAGCGCCGGATGCTGGTCGATCAGCGCGTGCAGGCGCGCGCGCACCCGCGCCTGCTCCGGCCCGGGCAGCGACGCAATGAAGCTGACCGACATGACGCGGTCAACGATCACCCGCTGCGGCGGCCCCACATGCGTATAGGGCAGGCTTTGCAGTGCCAGCGGCCCGAAGCCCTCGGCCGGAAACACCCGTTTCCAGTCGCCCTTGTGGAAACGCGGCGCGTCGCCTTCATACGGGGCCATGATGGCAGTCAGCTGCGCCACCCAGTCCACGCTTTCATCCCGCACGTTCCATACCAGCCCGAGCCGGCCGCCGGGGCGCAGCACGCGGCGGATCTCCGCCAATGCCTGCGCATTCGCAAACCAGTGGAACGCCTGCGCGCAGACCACGGCATCGACGCTGGCATCGGCCAGCGGAATCGCCTCGGCGCTCCCTTCCAGCGCTTGCACCGGCGCCACCGCGGCCGCCAGCTGCGCGCGCATCTGCGCCACCGGCTCGACCGCGGTGACCGCGGCGCCGGTCTGCACCAGCCAACGCGTAAACTTGCCGGTGCCCGCGCCCAGGTCAAGCACGGCGCGGCCGGCATGCAGGCCCAGCGCGCCGCGCAGCCAGGCGTCGATTTCCGGCGGATATTCGGGGCGGCCGCGCGCATAGGTATCGGCCTGGCTGGCGAATCCCTGTGCGGCGGCCTGGTGGACAGCATTCATGGGTGGACTCCGGTGCCTGGTCGTGCCGTAGCCTACGCGCCCCTGTGCGATCGGACAAGCTACTGCTGCATGCCCCATCGACGCACGGTCAGCCGCTCCAGCGTGGTGAACACCAACCCCTCGACCAGCAAGCCGATCAGGATCACCGCGGCCAGTCCCGCGAACACGCGGTCGGTATAGAGCTCATTGCGGTTCTGGAAGATGAACCAGCCCAGCCCGCCCTGCCCCGACGACGCGCCGAACACCAGTTCGGCGGCGATCAGCGTGCGCCAGGCAAAGGCCCAGCCGATCTTCAGGCCGGAGAGGATCGCGGGCAGCGCCGCCGGCACCAGCACCAGCGCGACAAAGCGCAGCCCACGCAGGCCGTAGTTGCGCCCGGCCATGCGCAGCGTCGGCGGCACCGCGCGGAAGCCGGCGTACATGTTCAGCGCCAGCGGCCACAGTACCGAGTGGACCAGCACGAACACCAGGCTGCCGGTGCCCAGGCCGAACCACAGCAGCGCCAGCGGCAACAGCGCGATCGCCGGCAGCGGGTTGAACATGGCGGTAAGGGTGTCCAGCACGTCGCGCCCGACGCGCGTCGATACCGCCAGCGAGGTCAGCACGAACGCCAGCGCGATCCCCGCCGCATAGCCGCGCAGCAGCACCGATAGCGAGATCGCCGCCTTGCCCGGCAGTTCGCCGCTGGCCACCGCCGCGCCAAAGGCGCGCAGCGTGGCCAGGCAGGAAGGCAGCAGCAGGTCGTTATCCTGGATGCGGGCCACCGCTTCCCAGATCAGTCCCAGCGCCAGCACGATCAGCGCCTTGCGCAGCCAGTCCTGCTGCCACGCGCGCTGGTGCAACGGCAGTGCGCGCAACAGCGGGACTTCGGTGAAGGGCTCGGGCTCGCGTTCGTATTCGGGCCGAAGCGGGTCGGCCAGGGTCAGGGAGGGTTGGGTCATGATGCCATGTCGGGTTTCAGCGCGCCGCTGCACTGCGCGCCGGCGGCGGCGTCACAGTGGCGGGCGCGTCGAACAGCAGGCGATGGATGCGCTGCGCCGCGGCCTGGAACTCGGCGCCGCCCTGGCTGGCCAGGCTGAACTGGTGACTGTCAAGTTCCGCGCGCACGCGGCCAGGATGCGGTGACAGCAGCAGGATGCGGCTGCCCACCACCAGCGCCTCTTCGATCGAATGCGTCACGAACAGTAGCGTGAGCGCGGCGTCATCGCACAGCGCCAGCAATTCTTCCTGCATGCGCCGGCGCGTCAGCGCGTCCAGCGCCGCAAAAGGTTCGTCCATCAGCAGCACCCTCGGGCGCATGGCGAGCGCGCGCGCGATCGCCACGCGCTGCTTCATGCCGCCGGACAAGGTATGCGGAAAGGCATCGGCAAAGTCAGCCAGGCCCACCTTGCGCAGGCTCTGCAGCGCCAGCTCGCGCGCCGCCGCGCGCGACAGGCCGCGCGCATGCCGCAGCGGGAACATCACGTTCTGCAGCACCGACTTCCATGGCGGCAGCTGGTCGAACTCCTGGAACACCACGATGCGGTCCGGGCCCGGCTGCTGCACGCGCCGGCCTTCGAGCCGGATCTCGCCCTCGCTGGGCGCAACGAAGCCCGCCACCGCCTTCAGCAGCGTCGACTTGCCGCAGCCGGACGGACCCAGCAGCACGAAGCGGTCCCCCGCGTGCACGTCGAAGCTGACGCGATGGGTGGCACGCACGATGCGCCCGGGGGTGCGGTATTCCAACGACACGCCGTCCACCTGCAGCAGGGGCGTGGCGCGGTCGGACACCACGCGCAGGTTGTGGGTGGCCATGTTCAGCTCCCTTGCGCGGTGACCGGGTCCGGGAAGAAATAGTCCTGCCAGGACTTCGGCTGGTTGCGGATCGCGCCGACGCGATGCATGAAGGCGGCCAGCGCAAAGGTGTTCTGCGGCGCCACCCGGAATTGCACCTGCGGGTTCTTCAGCACGCGCAGCAGCAGCGCGCGGTCCGTGCGGGCCTTGCTCTGGCGCAGGTAGATGTCGGCGGCGGCCTCGGGATTGGCGGTGGCAAAGGCGGCGGCCTCGGCCAGCGCGTCGACGAAGGCGCGGTACGTCTTCGGGTTGTCGTTGCGGAACTTCTCGGTGGCGTACAGCACCGTGGACGAGCTGGGTCCGCCCAGCACGTCATACGAGTTCAGCACGATGCGTGCGTTCGGGTTGCCCGCCAGTTCCTGCTCCTGGAACGGCGGGTTGCCGAAGTGGCCGGTGATCTCGGTGCCGCCGGCAATGATGGCCGCGGCCGCTTCCGGATGCGGTACGGCCACGGTCCACTTGTCGAGGCGGTTGTAGTCCTTGTCGCCCCACTGCCTGGCCGCCGCCAGCTGCAGCACGCGCGACTGCACGGATACGCCCACGGCCGGCAGCGCGATGCGGTCCTTCTCGGTGAAATCGGCAATCGACCTGACCTTGGGATTGTTGCTCACCAGGTAGTACGGGAAGTTGCCCAGCGACGCCACGCCGCGCACGTTCTGCTTGCCATGGGTGCGGTCCCACAGCGTCAGCAGCGGCCCCACGCCGGCACCGGCGATATCGATCGCGCCCGACAGCAGCGCGTCATTGACCGCGGCGCCGCCGGACAGCTGCGTCCATTCGACCTTGATGTCGACGCCCTGCTGCTTGCCGTGTTTTTCAATCAGCTGCTGGTCGCGCGCCACGTTCAGCAGCAGGTAGACCACGCCGAATTGTTCGGCAATGCGCAGCCTGCCTTCGGCCTGCGCGGTACCGGTGATGGCCAGGCCGGCGCTGAGCGCCAGCAGGGCGAGCTTGCGGGAAAGACGAGAGAACATGTTTGAAACTCCGGGAATACGCTGGATTCGCGCTTGCCGGTGCCAGCGCCGCTGCTGGCGCAAAACACTGCGTGGGCAGTTGCTGTGGTCATGGCAAGCTCGGGCATGGCGGGAAGCCGACGCGGCCGTTATCGGTGAGACCGTGGTGGTGCGCACAAGCTTGCACTGTAGGGAGCGGGCCATGGCACGGTCAACGAATCAAAGCGCCGACCCTTATCCGTTTCCTGCATATCCGGATCTCGCCATTGGCACCCCGCCGCGCATATCCACATGCAATAAGCTTCCTTGCCGCGCGCGGGCGCGCTCCGCGACCATGGCTGCCATGCGCGGCCATGCTGCACGGCGCTGGTACCATCGCAGGGCCCGGCGCGCCCGCACGGCATGCCCGGCAGCACCGCGAGACTTGCGCCGCAGCGCCGCTGCGCCATCCAACCGAGAGAAGACGATGAGACTCGAAACCCTGGCCGTCCACGGCGGCTATTCGCCAGATCCCACCACGCGCGCGGTGGCCGTGCCGATCTACCAGACCGTGGCCTACGCCTTCGATAACGCGCAGCATGGCGCGGACCTGTTCGACCTGAAGGTGGCCGGCAACATCTACAGCCGCATCATGAACCCCACCAACGACGTGCTCGAGCAGCGCCTGGCCGCGCTCGAAGGCGGCGTGGGCGCGCTGGCGCTGGCGTCGGGCATGGCGGCGATCACCTATGCGATCCAGACCATTGCCGAGGCCGGCGACAACATCGTCTCGTCGAGCCAGCTCTACGGCGGCACCTACAACTTGCTGGCGCACACGCTGCCGCAGTCCGGCATCGAGACCCGCTTTGCCGACGGCCGCAATCCGGCCAGCTTCGGCGACCTGATCGACGCGCGCACCAAGGCCGTGTTTGTCGAGTCGGTGGGCAACCCGCTTGGCAATGTGGTCGATATCGCCGCGATCGCGCGCGTGGCGCACAACCACGGCGTGCCGCTGATCGTCGATAACACGGTGCCATCGCCCTACCTGTGCCGGCCGTTCGAGCATGGCGCCGATATCGTCGTGCATTCGCTGACGAAGTACCTGGGCGGCCATGGCAACAGCGTCGGCGGCGCCATCGTCGACAGCGGCAAGTTCCCCTGGGCGCAGCACAAGGAACGCTTCCGGCGCCTGAACGAGCCGGATGTGTCGTACCACGGCGTGGTCTATACCGAAGCCCTGGGGCCGGCCGCCTATATCGGCCGCGCGCGCGTTGTGCCGCTGCGCAATACCGGCGCGGCGCTGTCACCGTTCAATGCCTTCCTGATCCTGCAAGGCATCGAGACGCTGGCGCTGCGGCTGGACCGCATCACCGACAACGCCTTGGCGATCGCGCGCCACCTGCAGCAGCATGCCAAGGTGGCTTGGGTCAATTTTGCCGGCCTGCCCGACCATGCCGACCACGCGCTGGTGCAGCAATACCTGGGCGGGCGCGGGCCCGGCATCCTGTCGTTCGGCCTGAAGCAGGGCGGCCGCGAAGGCGGCGCGCGCTTCCTCGATGCGCTGCAGCTGTTCACGCGGCTGGTCAATATCGGCGATGCCAAGTCGCTGGCGACCCACCCCGCCTCGACCACGCACCGCCAGCTCAACGCCGAGGAACTGCAGGCGGCCGGTGTCAGCGAGGACATGGTGCGGCTGTCGATCGGCATCGAGCATATCGACGACCTGATCGAAGACCTGGACCGCGCGCTGGCAGCGGCCTGAGCTCCGGCCCGATCTGATACCGCCGGTTTGCTCCCCTCGCCCGCCCGCGGGAGAGGGGCCGGGGGAGGGGAGAGGCAGGCGCCGGCATTCGCGGACGACCCTCGCACACCTACCCTCCCCCAGGTTTGCCTCGCGCCTCCAGCACGAAATAACTCAGCGAGCCGAACACCAGCGGGATCAGGTAGTACAGCGCGCGGTACGCGATCAGCGCGGCCAGCAGCAGCCCGTGCGGCACCTGGTCGCCGAGCATCGCCAGGAACACGGTCTCGATCACGCCCAGGCCGCCGGGGACGCGCACCACCACGCCCGCCAGGCCCGATGCCAGCAGCACGCCAAGCACGGTGAAGTAGGTCGCATGCGTATGCAGCAGCGCATACAGGATCGCCGCCATCGACATCCAGTGGGCCGCCGACAGCGCGCACTGCAACGCCGCGAAGCGCATCGTGGGCATATAGATGTCGTGGTCACGCACAGTGCGGTGGCGCCCGTGCCAGAGTGCGCACGCGGCCAGGTAAGCGGCCGGCACCATCAGCATCAGCACGCCCAGCAGCCGCGTCGCCGCCGCGGAGATGCCCCACTCCGGCGGCAGCACCACCAGTTGGCCGGCCAGGATGGCGCCCGCCAGCACGGCATAGCCGAGCCAGTTGCTGCTCACCACCACCACGAACAGGCTCCAGATCTGCGGCGCACTCAGGCCCGCGCGCGAATACAGCCGGTAGCGCACGCCCGCGCCGCCCAGCGTGGCGCCAAGGTTGAGGCTGAGCGTGTAGCTGACATAGGAGATCGCCATCACCCGGCGCAGCGGCAGTGGGTGCCCGGCGTAGCGGCAGCCGAGCACGTCGAGCTGGCTGTACAGCAGCCCGCTCAGCGCCACGAAGCCGGCCGCCGGCAGCAGCGTGCGCGCGTTGAAGCCGCGCAGCGCGGCCAGCACCGCGTCCCAGTCGATGGTGCCCAGCTTGCGGGCGATCAGCGCCAGCACGGCGGCAATGAACAGGATGCCGATGGCGCGGCGCCACGCGGGCCAGTGCGCATGCTGGCGGAGCGCCGACAGGGCCTCGGCGCCCGTCATTCCGCGCCTCCGCGCAGCACCACTACGCGCCGCGCGTTGCGCCGCCCGCCCGGCATCGGCTGCACCAGCCGCGGCGCATGCGCCGGCAGCCAGCCCGCCCAGGCCGGAAAGCGGCGCAGGAAGTGGAACATCAGCGTGGCGCCCAGCGCGTCGAGGCGGCTGCGCGGCGACTTCAGCCCCGGCGGCACGGCGCGGCAGCGCGCGCCGATCAGCGCCTCGAGCTGGCCGCGCAGGTGGCGTGCAAAGGCTTCATCGCGGATCACCAGATTGGCCTCGAGGTTAAGCGACAGGCTCAGCGGGTCGAGGTTGCTGGAACCGACCGTGGCCCAACAGTCGTCCACCACCGCGACCTTGCCGTGGAAAGGCCGCTCGACGTACTCCAGGATCTGCACGCCGGCGTCCTGCAGCTGCGCGTAGAGCAGGCCGCCGGCGCGCGCCACCCACGGCATGTCAGGCTTGCCCTGCAGCAGCAACCGCACCCGTACGCCACGCGCGGCGGCTTCGCACAGCGCATGCAGCAGCCGGTAGCCCGGCAGGAAGTACGCATTGGCGATGATGACCTCGTTGCGCGCCGCGCGGATCGCGTCCAGGTAGGCAAACTCGATATCGTTGCGGTGGCGGTGGTTGTCGCGCGTAACCAGGCACGCGCGTCCTGCAGGCGTGCGCGGATCCGATCGCTCCGGTTCGGGCGGCGGTTCGGGCAACGGTGGCGGCGGGCACGCGCCCGGCATTGCCCGCACCAGGAATTCGTGCACCTGGCGCGCAAACGGGCCGCGGATTTCCACCGCATAGTCCTGCTTGGCCAGCGGCCCGAACCGGTACAGGTGCTGCGCCGAGAAATTGAGGCCGCCGACAAAGGCCACCTCGGCATCGACGGCAACCAGCTTGCGGTGCATGCGGCGGAAGATGTGCGTGCGCACGCCGAACAACCGCGGCCGCGGCGAGAATGTGCAGAACTGCACGCCTGCATCGACCAGCCCGGTGATGAAGCCCGCCGACAGGTCATGCGAGCCGAAGCCGTCCACCGTCAGTGCCACGCGCACGCCGCGGCGCGCGGCCGCCACCAGTGCCGCGTGCAATTTGTGGCCTACCTCGTCTTCAAACAGGATAAAAGTTTCCAGCAGTACGCTTTCGCGCGCGCGCGCAATGGCGTCGAACACGCACGGAAAATACTCCTCGCCGTTCTCAAGCAGGCGGAAGCGGTCGGAAGCGGACGGCAGCGGTGTCATGGCCGGGGAATCGCCGCAAACACCATGCCAGCGCGGCTTAACCCGGTCGACGGTGGCGGCGCCAGCGTCCCCATACCGCGGCCGCGAGCGCACCGGCGACCACGCCGGCCACGAATATCGCCCCGGCCATGCCACTCCACGCTGGCGCGGCAGCGCCGTCAGCGCTGCCCCGCGCCAGCGGCGCGAGCGACTGCCAGTCGGCGGCGGTGAACTGCGTCATCGCGGCCGCGCCATCGAGTCCGTACACGCACACCTCGCCGCCCGGCAGCTTGCAAAAACGCTCTGGCGGACAACTGCCCAGAATGGCCTGCGGCGCGCCCTCGGCGCAGCGGGCGCCGGCGCTGCGCAGCACCTGGATCGTGACATCGGGATGCTTGGTCAGTTGTTCGGGCATGGCGAGCCTCCCCCTCGCGTATCAAACGGGTGACGCGTGCCTACAGCGTAGGCCTTATTCCGCGCCGGCATATCACCATGCGTAATCGCTCGTTCGTTCCTTGGCTGCGTTTCCATACAATGGACCGATGCCACGGCGCGACGCTGCAGGCAGCCAACCAGATCAAGGGGAGCGATCCAATGCAATACGGGAAATTCGGCCTGGCCGCGCGGCTGGCGGCAGCGGTACTTGCGCTGGGCGTGGTCCACGGCGCTGGCGCGGCCGATCCGGACAAGAAGGAAATCCGCTTCGGCGCCACCGCCGGCCCCTATGCCGACCAGATCCGCTATGGCGTCAAGCCGGTGCTGGAACAGCGCGGCTACAAGGTCACCATCATCGAGTTCAGCGACTACGTGCAGCCCAACCTGGCGCTGGCCGACGGGGCCATCGACGCCAACGCGTTCCAGCACGTGGCCTACCTGAAGAAGTTCTCGGCCGACCGCAAGCTGGCGCTGAGCGACGTGGTCCAGGTGCCGACCGCGCCGATCGGCATCTACAGCCGCAAGCACAAGGCGCTGGCCGAGGTGAAGGCGGGCAATACGGTGTCGCTGCCCAACGACCCGACCAACCTGGCGCGCGCCATCGCCATCCTGCAGCAGATCGGCTGGGTCACGCTCAAGCCCGGTACCGACCCGATCCGCGCCAGCGAACGCGACATCGACGCCAACCCGCACAAGCTCAAGTTGGTCCAGCTGGAAGCCGCGCAGCTGCCGCGCTCGCTCGACGATGTCGACTATGCCTTCGTCAACGGCAACTATGCACTGGCCTCGGGCCTGAAGCTGACCTCGGCACTGGCGCTCGAAAAAATCCCGGACTACTACATGAACCTGGTCGCGGTGAAGACCGCGGACCTCAGCAAGCCCTTCGTCAAGGACATCCGCGAAGCCTACCAGTCAGCCGAGTTCAAGGCGGTAACGCAACAGCGCTTTGCGGGCTTCGTCCCGCCGCCATACCAGCGCTGAGCGCTGCGCGACACCAGCAAAGAGCGCCGGCCGGCGCTCTTTTGCTTTGCCCGCGCACGGCATTGCCCTCTTCCTGGCGTGGTTCCGCGCGCTGATGCAGTCGCACCTGGAAGTCTGAGGGGCAGCCTGCGCGAGCTCCGCCGCATTGTGCGCAGCAAGACAATTTCGCGCCGCGCCGGCCGCGCAAATGCCCTACACTCAAGCTCAAGTCCCCCGCGCCCAAAAAGCACGGCAGGGATCACAACGCGATCATTGCTGCGGAGGGCCGCGAAGATCCTCGCTCCTGTCCGCGCGGATCCTGTCGAGACAACCGCATCGAGAGACCTGCCATGTCCACGGTTGCGCGCTTTGAGATCGGCTATACCCGCTACCTTGCCCCGCCGGGCGACACTTCTCCCCCCACTGCTTCTCCTCCACCGTTTGCCAGCGACCCTGACGCCTTGGTGCCGCTATACCAGGCCATGGTCCTGACGCGCCAGTTCGACCTGAAGGCGATTGCGCTGCAGCGCACCGGCAAGATCGGCACGTTCGCGTCGGCGCTGGGCCAGGAAGCCATCGGCGTGGGCGTGGGCTACGCCATGCGGCCCGAAGATGTGCTGGT
Source organism: Cupriavidus sp. H39 (assembly GCF_050271075.1). Taxonomy (NCBI): domain Bacteria; kingdom Pseudomonadati; phylum Pseudomonadota; class Betaproteobacteria; order Burkholderiales; family Burkholderiaceae; genus Cupriavidus; species Cupriavidus sp. H39. The sequence goes on along the minus strand of NZ_CP189846.1, from coordinate 973,407 downwards.
GCCCTCGTACCGCGACCACGCGGCGCAGTTTGTGCGCGGCGTCACGATGACCGAGAGCCTGCTCTACTGGGGCGGCGACGAGCGCGGCAGCGGCTTTGGCGCGGCGCCGCATGACTTTGCCAACTGCGTGCCGATCGGCACCCAGGTGTGCCACGCGGCCGGCGCCGCCTACGCCTTCCAGTTGCGCGGCGAGCCGCGCGTGGCGGTCTGCCTGCTGGGCGACGGCGGCACCTCCAAGGGCGATTTCTATGAAGGCATGAACATGGCCGGCGCCTGGCGTGCGCCGCTGGTGATCGTGATCAACAACAACCAGTGGGCGATCTCGATGCCGCGCAGCGCCCAGACCGCAGCCCAGACGCTGGCACAGAAAGCCATTGCCGCTGGCATTCCGGGCGAGCAGGTCGACGGCAACGACGTGGTCGCGGTGCGCGATCGCGTCGGCGAAGCCATCGCGCGCGCCCGCGACGGCGGCGGTCCGGCGCTGATCGAGGCCATCACCTACCGGCTGGGCGACCACACCACCGCCGACGATGCCTCGCGCTACCGCGACGAGGCCAGCGTCAAGGCGCACTGGCAGCACGAGCCGCTGCTGCGGCTGCGCACCCACCTGCTGGCCCTGCATGCCTGGGATGCGGCGCGTGAAGAGGCGCTGGTCAAGGCATGCACGCAGCAGGTGGCGCAGGCGGTCGAGGCCTACCTGGCGCTGCCGCCGCCGGACCCGGCCGCGATGTTCGACTGCCTGTACGCGGCCATGCCGGCCGAACTGCAGGCGCAGCTGGAGATCGCGCGGCGCTTCCCGGCGCAGCACGGCTAGCCGCGCCGGCCGGCGCTGCCCGCGCCGTCCTCCATCTGCCCACAGCGAGAGCGAGCGAACCATGGCGGAAATCAATCTGGTCGAAGCAGTCAACCTGGCGCTGGCCCATGCGCTGGATCACGATCCTGATGTGCTGCTGCTGGGCGAGGACATCGGCATCAACGGCGGCGTGTTTCGCGCCACCGTCGGCCTGCAGGCGCGCTTTGGCGCCGCGCGCGTCATGGATACGCCGCTGGCCGAAGGCGGCATCGTCGGCGCGGCGATCGGCATGGCGGCAATGGGGCTCAAGCCCGTGGCCGAGATCCAGTTCACCGGCTTCATCTACCCGGCGGTCGACCAGATCATCAACCATGCCGGGCGCATGCGGCACCGCACGCGCGGGCGCCTGAGCTGCCCGCTGGTGGTGCGCTCGCCGTGCGGCGCGGGCATTCACGCGCCCGAGCACCATTCCGAAAGCCCGGAGGCAATGTTCGCGCATATGCCGGGCATCCGTGTGGTGGTGCCGTCATCGCCGGCGCGCGCGTACGGGCTGCTGCTGGCGGCGATCGCCGACCCGGACCCGGTCATCTTCCTCGAGCCCACGCGGCTGTACCGCCTGTTCCGCCAGGAAGTGGCCGACGACGGCGCCGCGCTGCCGCTCGATACCTGCTTCACGCTGCGCGAAGGCAGCGACATCACGCTGGTCAGCTGGGGCGCGATGGTGCAGGAGACGCTGGCCGCCGCCGATGCCCTGGCCGCGGAAGGCGTGACCGCCACGGTCATCGACGTGGCCACGCTCAAGCCGCTGGACATGCAGACCATCCTGGAGGCGGTCTCGCGCACCGGCCGCTGCGTGATCGTGCACGAGGCCCCGCGCACCGCCGGCTTTGGCGCCGAGATCGCCGCGCAGCTTGCCGATGCGGGGCTGTATTCGCTGGCCGCGCCGGTGCAGCGCGTGACCGGCTTCGATACCGTGGTGCCGCTGGCGCGGCTGGAATACACCTACCTGCCCGGCGTCGCGCGCATCGTCGATGCCGCGCGGCGGGCGCTGGCGGCGTAGGCGCCAGACCCCGGACAATACTTGCCAAGGAGGACGGATGCGAGTCTTCAAGCTGCCCGACCTGGGCGAAGGCCTGCAGGAGGCCGAGATCGTGACCTGGCACGTCAAGGCCGGCGACACCGTGGCCGCGGACCAGCCCCTGCTGTCCGTTGAAACCGCCAAGGCGATCGTGGAAATCCCGTCGCCCTATGCCGGCAGCATCGGCAAGCTGTTTGCACAGCCTGGCGACATCGTGCACCTGGGCGCGCCGCTGGTCGGCTTCGAGGGCGCTGGGGAAGATGCCGACGCCGGCACCGTGGTGGGCTCGGTCCAGGTGGGCACGCACGTGGTCAGTGAAGCCGCACCGCCTGGCGCCGCGGCGCCCGCGGCGGGCATGGCGGCGCGCATCAAGGCTACCCCTGCGGTCCGCGCGCTGGCGCGCCGGCTCGGCGTCGACCTGGCGATGGCCACCGCCTCGGGACCCGAAGGCGTGGTCACCGCCGCCGACGTGGAACGCGTTGCCGCCACGCTGGCGGATCTCGGCACGCCCGAAGAACTGCGCGGCGTGCGCCGCGCCATGGCGCAGAACATGGCGCGCGCGCAGGCCGAAGTGGCCGCCGCCACCGTGATGGACGACGCCGACATCCACGCCTGGCAGCACGGCGCCGACGTCACCATCCGGCTGGTGCGCGCGCTGGTGGCCGGCTGCCGCGCCGAGCCGGGTCTCAATGCCTGGTATGAAGGACAGACCGGGCGCCGCCACGTGCTGAAGAAAATCGACGTCGGCATCGCCGCGGACCTGCCCGAGGGCCTGTTCGTGCCGGTGCTGCGCGATGTCGGCAACCGCGACGCGGCCGACCTGCGCCACGGGCTCGACCGCATGCGCGCCGACATCCGCGCGCGCACCATCGCCCCCGAGGAGATGCGCGGCAACACCATCACGCTGTCCAACTTCGGCATGATCGCGGGGCGCTATGCGGCGCCGATCGTGGTGCCGCCCACCGTGGCGATCCTGGGCGCCGGACGCGTGCGCGACGAAGTGGTCGCGGCCCATGGCATGCCGGCGGTGCACCGCGTCATGCCGCTGAGCCTGACCTTTGACCATCGCGTGGTGACGGGTGGAGAGGCCGCGCGGTTTCTGGCGGCGGTGATCGCGGACCTGGAGATGGCGGCTTAGCAGTGGCCGGAATCAGGCATTTACGACCCGACAGCGTCCGCGAACACGGCTGCCCCGTCGTCTACGCTCCCTCTCCCGCAAGCGGGCGAGGGTGGCAAACCGCTGGCTTTGGCCCAGTTTCCCCCTGTATATAATGCCCATCCCATCGCCGCCGCCATCACCGGCCCGGACCGCCGCGCACCCTCATGGAATCCAAGACCGCCCGCCTGACCATCCTGATCGATCCGGTCAAGAAAAAGGCCTTTGAAACGCTGTGCGCCGCGCAGGACCTGACGCCGTCGCAGGTGGTGCGCCAGCTGATCCGCGATTACCTGGCGCAGCATGGCGTGGATTACGCCACCAAGCCCAGGCCAGCGGGCAGCACGCGCCAGAAGAAGTAACTCAGTGCGGGGCGTTGCCCCCGCCTTGCTCGTCCCCGGCCAGCGCGGCGCAGCGTTGCACCGCCTGCGCCAGCGAATCCGCGTAGTTGCCTTCCCCCAGCGCCGCCAGCACGCCGGCGCGCGCCAGCTTTTCCCTGACCCGTGCGTTGGCTTCGGCAAGCACCACCGCGACGCCGCGCTTCTGCAGCGTGACGATCACCGCCTCGAGCGTCTGCAGGCCGGTCATGTCCATGAAGGGCACGCGGCCCAGGCGGATCAGCAGCACGCGCGGCTCGGTATGGGTCTGAATCAGCGCCCGCTCGCAGGCTTCGACGGCACCGAAAAAGAACGGGCCGTCGATGACATAGACCAGCACGCCCGGCGGCATCCGCGCCACCACGCCGGTGCCGGCATCGCCCAGTTCGCGCGCCACCGCCTCGGCGTCCTGGGGTGCCACGTCCACCGATGCCGACATGCGCCGCAGGAACTGCAGCATGGCCAGGATCACGCCGATATTGACCGCCACCACCAGGTCGGTCAGCACCGTCAGCGTAAAGGTGATCAGCAGGATTGCGACATCGGCGCGCGGCGCGCGCCGGACCATGCGGGCAAACTGGCGCATCTCGCTCATGTTGTACGCCACCACGAACAGGATCGCGGCCAGCGCGGCGAGCGGCACGCTGGCCGCCAGCGGCGCCAGGAACAGCAGCACCAGCACCAGCGTCAGCGCGTGCACCACGCCCGCCAGCGGGCTGTTGCCGCCGTTGCGGATATTGGTGGCGGTGCGCGCGATCGCGCCGGTGGCGGCAAACCCGCCGAACAGCGGCGCCAGCACATTGGCGATGCCCTGGCCCACCAGTTCCTGGTTGGAGTCATGCCGGGTGCCGGCCATGCCGTCGGCCACCACCGCGGACAGCAAGGATTCGATCGCGCCGAGCATGGCGATGGTGAAGGCGGGCCCGGCCAGCTCCAGCACGCGCGCGAGCGTGACCTCCGGCAGCGCCGGCAGCGGCAAGCCGCGCGGCAGCCCGCCGAAGGCCGTGCCAATGGTGGCCACGCCGTCAAAGCGGAACAGCGCCTGCACCGCGGTGGCTGCCACCAGCGCCACCAGCGGCCCGGGCACACGCCGCAGCCAGCGCACGCGCGGCGCGCCCAACACCAGCGCCAGGCTGCCCAGCGCCAGCGCGGTGGTGGCCGGGTGCCATTGCGGCAACGCCTGCAGCAGATGCCAGAACTTCTCGTGGAAATGCTCGCCGGCCACCGGCGCCAGCCCGAAAAAATCGCGCCACTGGCCCACGAAGATGATGACGCCGATGCCCGCGGTGAAGCCGACGATCACCGGCGCGGGTATGAAGCGGATCACGCTGCCCAGCCGCGTCAGCCCCATCGCCAGCAGGATCAAACCCGCCATCAGCGTGGCGATCTGCAGGCCATCGATGCCATGGCGCGCCGTCACCGCGGACAGCACCACGATAAAGGCGCCAGTGGGCCCGGCGATCTGCAGCCGGCTGCCGCCGAACAGCGACACCGCCAGCCCGGCGACGATGGCCGTGTACAGGCCCTGCTCCGGCTTGGCGCCCGAGGCAATCGCAAAGGCCATCGCCAGCGGCAGCGCCACCACCCCCACGATCACGCCCGACACCAGATTCGGCAGCCAGTTGCCGCGTTGGAACAATCCGGCCAGCCAAGCTTCGCGCAGCGCAATCATGCGTCGGTCCCTTCCATCGGTGCGGGGGTACAGGTGCATCGGATGATAACAGGATGTTAATGTCTGGCCGCGCTCCGGTCGGCGGGTGTCCGGTGCCCGGTGTCCTGTTACTTATGCCGCGCAATTCCTATACTGGATTGGCTCGCCCGCCAGTGCGCGGACGCGTCAGGCTGGCGCGGTATCTCTCTGCAAGCGGAGGCTCATCATGTTCAGGCACCTCCTAGTACCGACCGACGGCTCCGCGCGCGCCGAGGCCATGGTGGGCCGCGCGATGGCATTCGCCAGCCGCATCGGCGCCCGCGTGACGGGGCTGCATGTGCTTCCCGAGTACCACGTGCTGACCTACCGGCTCACCAGCCTGCAAGACACCAAAAGCACCTTCGCCGCCGAAGCCGCGCGCCACGCCGACACCTTCCTGGCCGCGCTCAGCCATGCCGCGGCGCAGGCCGGGGTGCCGTGCGACACCATCACCGCCACCGATGACCATCCCTGGCAGGCCATCATCGCGTGCGCGCAGCAGCGCGAGTGCGACCTGATCGTGATGTCGTCGCATGGCAAGCGCGGGCTGCAGGCACTGCTGATCGGCAGCGAGACGCACAAGGTCCTGACCCACAGCACGATCCCGGTGCTGGTCTTCCGCTAGCGGCAGACAGGACCATGGCGGGATAGGCGGGCAACAGTGCGCGGCGACGCGCGATTCCAAACCATGCCAACTGCAAGGAGCGCAACCATGGCGATTCGACTGGGCGAGCAAGCCCCTGATTTCACCGCCGAGACCACGGAAGGCCAGATCAATTTCCATGAGTGGATCGGCGACGGCTGGGCCATCCTGTTCTCGCATCCCAAGGACTTCACGCCGGTGTGCACCACCGAGTTGGGGTATATGGCCCGGCTCAAGCCCGAGTTCGACAAGCGCAATACCAAGATCATCGGCCTGAGCATCGATCCGGTGGGCGATCACCAGCGCTGGGTCAAGGACATCGAGGAAACGCAGGGCTGCACCGTCAACTACCCGATGATCGGCGATGCCGACCTGAAGGTCGCCAAGCTCTACGACATGATCCACCCCGAGGCCAGCGGCGGCGGCCCGCGCACCGCGGTGGACAACGCCACCATCCGTTCGGTGTTCATCATCGGCCCGGACAAGAAGGTCAAGGCGATGCTGGTGTACCCGATGAGCGCGGGACGCAATTTCGACGAGGTGCTGCGGCTGCTGGATTCACTGCAGCTCAATGCGAAGCACACCGTGGCCACGCCGGTGAACTGGAAGCCGGGCGAGGACGTCATCATCCCGACTTCGGTCTCGGACGAGGAGGCCAGCAAGAAATACCCGCAGGGCTTCAAGACGCTGAAGCCCTACCTGCGGACCGTGGCACAGCCCAAGTAGCGCAGGACGGGCAGGAACAGGGAGAGCGAGGAGCGGTAGCACCGGGGAGCGCGGCGGCGCGCAGTGTGCGCCAGGCCCGCGCCGGGCTTCCCGGCCGGCATCGCGCGATGCCGGCCGGGAGGGCACCGGCACGCCGTGGTTGGTCCACAGGAAATATCCACAGGATCAGTGGATATCCCCCCTCTTGACAACCGCAAAGGGCGCGCCCGCGCTGGCACACACTGGAATGCCCGTTTTATAGGCAACCGGACGGCGTACGGGAATGGTTGCGGGCGCTTGCATTTTGTGCCTCCGGGCGCCCGCGCCCGCTTAACGGCTCAGCACCGTGCGGATGGTGTCGGCCAGTTCCTTGGCGACAAACTTGGCCACATAGGCGTCGGCCCCGACCTTGCGCACGTGTTCTTCGCTGGCCTCGCCCGACAGTGACGAGTGAATCACCACCGGCAGCGACTTCAGCCGGCTGTCGGCCTTGATCTTGCGCGTCAGCGTAAAGCCGTCCATCTCGGGCATTTCCAGGTCGGTCAGCACCAGCGCCACGTCGTCCTGGATCGGGCGGCCATGGCTGGCGGCCTCGGCAGCGATGCGGTCCAGCAGCTCCCACGCTTCCTTGCCCGACTTGGTCATCACCACCGGCGCGCCCAGCGCCTTCAGGCCCTGCTCGATCAGCCCGCGCGCCAGCGCCGAGTCGTCGGCGGCGATTACCCTGGCGCCGGGGCGCAGTTGCAGCTGGGCGCCCACCTCGCCGGGATCCACGTCAGGCTGGCGGGTGGGCAGCACGTCGCGCAGGATCTGCTCGACGTCGAGCACCTGCACCAGGCGCGCCGCTTCCGCGCCCTCTTCCGCGCCACCCTCCAGCTTGGCGATGCTGGTCACATGGCCGGTGCGCACGCTGGCCTCGGCCGAATGCACCTGGTTCCATTCCAGCCGCACGATTTCCTCGACCGCTTCGACCGCAAAGCCCTGGGTCGAGCGCGCATATTCGGTCACCAGCAGGATGCCCAGGCCGCTGCGCGGCTTGCAGCCGACCAGCCGCGGCAGGTCGATCACCGGAATCACCTGGCCGCGGATATCGGCCATGCCCAGGATTGACGGGTCGGCACCGACCACGGTGGTCACTGGGGGCATCACCAGGATCTCGCGCACCTTGAAGACGTTGATGCCGAACAGCTCCGACTGGCCGGAATGTTCCGCCTCGCCGAGCCGGAACAGCAGCAGCTCGAACTGGTTATTGTTGGTGAGGTTAGTCCGTTCGTCGATGTCCCTCATGGAACTGCTCATGCGTCGCTCCCGTGCCGTGCGTGTGGTGTGTTGCCGCCATCGTTGTCATCTGCCTGCGGCCGCGGCGGATGGCGCACGGCAGGGTTCATGACTGGATATCGGCCGGGGGCACGGGGAGTTGAGCGGCGCCGCAGCCGGGAGCCTACCCCCCGGCAAGCGCCTGCAGGATATGGACCTCGTCCGTTTCCTGCAGCGGCGCGTCGAGACGCATCAGTTGCGTGCGGTTGACGAAGACGCGGATATACGGCCGCAGCTTGCCCTGTTCATCGACGATGCGAAACCGCATGCCGGGAAACTGGCGCTCGAGGTCGTCGAGCAGCTCGGCAATGCTGGCGCCGCGGGCCTCGACATATTCGCGCTGTCCGGTATAGGAAAACAGCGGCGTCGCGATACGGACCTGCATGAGGAGTCCTCCGAAGCGGCGGCCGGCGCTCAGGCCGGACGCGCCACGCTGACCGCGTAGATCTGTGGCAGGTTGCGGGCGATGCATTGCCAGGCCTCGCCCTCGTCCGCGCTGGCCCACAGTTCGCCGCCGGTAGTGCCGAAGTACACGCCCACCGGATCGTGGCCGTCGGTGGCCATGGCCTGCCGCTTGACCGTAAACCAGCCCTGTTCGGCCGGCAGGCCGCGGTCCTGGCGCTGCCAGGTCTCGCCGGCATCGCGCGTGACATAGGCCGCGGGCCGGCCGCCCGGGCTGACGCGCGGCCACACATCGCTGCCGTCCATCGGGAACACCCACACCGTACGCGGGTCGCGGCGGTGCGCCACGATGGGAAAGCCGATGTCGCCGACTTCGGCCGGCATCGCCTCGCCGATCCGCTTCCACACGCCTTCGCGGCGGTCCATCCGGTAGATGCCGCAATGGTTTTGCTGGTACAGGAGGTCCGGGTTGGCGGGATGCTGCAGCACGCAGTGCGGGTCCTGTCCGTATTCCGGGTTGGGATCGGGCAGGAAATTGGCGATGCTGCCGCGGTTCAGCGGCTTCCAGTCGGCGCCGCCGTCGGTGCTCTCGAACACGCCGCCGCTGGACATGCCGATATACAGATGACGCGCGTCGCGCGGGTCGACCAGCACGGAATGCAGCTTGGGACCGTCGGGGGTGCCGTCCTGCTCGCCGCCGGTCCAGGCGCGCCACATCGGATGGTCGTTGAAGCCGCGCACCGGCTCCCAGCTCGCGCCATGGTCGGCACTGCGGAACAGGCCCTGCGGCGAGGTGCCGGCGTACCAGGTGCCGGACTCGCTGGCATGGCCGGGCGTAAGCCAGAACACGTGGTCGACGACACGGCCGGTCTCGCCCTCCGCCGCCTTGTCGAAGGCGGGCGGGCGCGCTGCCTCGGTCCAGTTGCGGCCGCCGTCGGTGGAGCGGAATACGGTCGGGCCCAGGTGGCCGGTGCGCGCCGCCATCAGCAGGCGCGACGGGTCGCGCGGGTCCTGCACGATATGGTGAATGGTATGCCCGAGGAAGGTCGGGCCTGCGATCTGCCAGCTGCGGCGGGCGGCGTCGCTGGTCAGGAACCAGGCGCCCTTGGTCGTAGCCACCAGCAGCCGGACCGTGCCGGTATCCGCGTCATGGTCCGCAATTTCGGGGGTGGGGAAAGTCGTCATCTTGGCTCCTGGAACAAGGCCGGGTGAACGATGTTTCCGAGTCTAGTACATGTAGACAGTGTTCACAATGAACGATGACGAAGGTGGCGACCTGTACCTGCACAAGCGCCCGCCTGAGGCTGAAGTAGAACGGCGTTGGGCGCGGAAGCCGGGAACTTGCCTGGACATTGCGCGCGAAGTGTGGCATAAGCAATGTTCCTTCCCAATCTTCGCGCCCCGCCTTCATGCCCTGCGTTGCCCGTTTCGCCACCCTGAACCGCCCGGCCCAGCCGGCGGTGGGCGTGCGTGCGCGCGCCGCGCAGCGGGGCCTCGCCTTTGGGGTCCGCCGCGCCGTGCTTTTCCTGGCCGTGCGGGCTGTTCGGGGCGCCACCCTCCAGCCCTGAGCTTTCCCGCACGGCCCATGTCGCGGATGCCATCCGGCACCCGCTCGATCATGCCGCCAGGAGAAAGCCAGACATGTCACCGCTCTACCGCCATACCTTCTGCGCCATGGTGGCGCTCGCCGCCCTCTACCTGATCCTCAATACCTGAGCAGGTGGGACCATTGCCATGGCGAATTTCCATGCCCTGCGTCTGCCGATGCCGGCGCTGCCGCGCGCGCTCGAACTGCGCATCGATGTTGACCTGGCCCCCGCCGAAATCGAGCGCGAGCTCGACACCCTGCACGGCCGCATCGCCCGGCCAGGCGACCGCCTCCATGCGATGCCCGCCGTGGCCGCGGGCGCGCCCGGGCTGCGCCTGCGCTTCCGCGAGGCGGACGGCGAGTATTACGTGTATGTGGAAGACATCATGCAGCGCCGGCTGGCCGGTTATACCGTCTTCAACCGGCTGATCGAGGTCGGCCGCCGGGCCGATCCATGGGTGCGGGCGCCGCATACCAAGTTTGCGCCCGCTTAGCAGCGCCGCGGCCTGGCGCGGGCCTTATATCGCTGGGCACTGGACGGCGGGCTATGCCTGCTGAGCGGCGCGCGGCAGTCGGCCGGCGCCCACGCCCTATGGCAGGCACTGGTCCCGGACTACGCCATGGGCTATGTGGATTTGCGCGGCAAGACGCTGACTTGGCTCGGCGATGCCGTCGATCAAGCCACGCGCGAGGGGCTGCATACGCGCATGCTGCTGCTCGGGCGCGGCTGGACGCTGGATGCGTTCATGGCCCGCACCGGCATGTACTGACGCAGCGCGCGGGTCTTTACAACCAGCGGATCGGCGCGGCCTCGCGGGCATTCGCCGCATACAGCGTCCAGCCCTGCGCAAAGTACGCGCGCACGCGCGCGGCCAGCGACTGGCCTGCGCCCATCCGGGCGTAATAGGCGACATCGCGCGCCGGCTGGGCTGTCACAGGCTTCGAGACCTCGGGCTGGGCGGGTTGGCGATAGAGGGTGTCGGCAAGTGCTTGCATGGGGAATTTTCCTTTCCGGTGGGATATGGTTTGGCGTGCCCCGCGAAGCACCTGGAGTCGGGGTTCGCCTCCCATCGCAAGGCAATCAAGGGTTATCCCTAGTATAGCGAAGTGGCCCGCCCGACCTACGGGTCAATCCCTATAGGCCGTATATGCGCCGCCTGATAACGGCAGCGGCCGAAAACGCCACCTGGCGCCGTTTCGCGCCGTGACGATACTCAAACATCACATTCGATATTCCCGCCCGCACATGCCGCGCATTGAGCGCCGGTGATGATGACTGGCGCGCGCTCCCCTAGCCTTCAGCCTTGCCCGGATCACGCCCGCAGAGGCACCGACAAGCGGCACACCGATAACAGCGGGTTGGCCAGGATTTCCGCCTCCAGCCCAGACCAGAACCAAGTGAGACAAGCCTGACGACAGTCCGCATGACGGACGTTGCAGCGCCCGCAAGGAGACAGTTCATCATGATCGAGCAACCCTATCCGTCGTCCGCGACGGACGCCGATGCCGCACGCTCCCACGTCCCCGAAGCCAGGGGCCGGCTCGACGCGTTCTTCGAGATCACCAAGCGCGGCAGCACCCAGCGCCAGGAAGTCGTGGCCGGGGTCACCACCTTCATGGCCATGGTCTATGCCGTCTTTGTCGTACCGGGCATGCTGGGCAAGGCCGGCTTCGACACCAGCGCGGTCTTTGTCGCGGTGTGCCTGACCACGGCCTTTGGTTCGCTGCTGATGGGCCTGTGGGCCAGGCTGCCGATCGCCATCGGCTGCGCCATCTCGCTGACCGCGTTCATGGCCTTCGGCCTGGTGCTGGGGCAAGGCCTGTCGCCGGCGGTCGCGCTCGGTGCGGTGTTCCTGATGGGCCTGGTCTTCACCGCGATCTCGGTCACCGGCGTGCGCTCCTGGATCCTGCGCAACCTGCCGGCCGGCGTGGCGCACGGCACCGGCATCGGCATCGGCCTGTTCCTGCTGCTGATCGCCTCGAATGAAGTCGGCCTGGTGGTCAAGAACGCGCACGCCGGCCTGCCGGTGTCGCTGGGCAAGATCACCTCGTTCCCGGTGGTGATGTCGGTGCTGGGCCTGGCCGCGATCTTCGGGCTGGAGCGCCGCAAGGTGCCGGGCGGCATCCTGCTGGTGATTATCGCCATCTCCGCGGTGGGCCTGGCTTTCGATCCGGCGGTGAAGTTCACCGGCGTCTTCGCGCTGCCGTCGCTGAGCGCACCGGGCCATGAATCGCTGATTGGCGCCATGGACGTGCGCGGCGCGCTGACGGCCGCCGTGCTGCCGAGCGTGCTGGCACTGGTGATGACCGCGGTGTTCGACGCCACCGGCACCATCCGCGCCGTCGCCGGGCAGGCCGGGCAGCTCAATGCCGCGGGCCATATCCACAACGGCGGGCGCGCGCTGACCGCGGATTCGGTCAGCTCGATCTTCTCGGGCATGTTCGGCGGCGCGCCAGCCGCGGCCTATATCGAATCGACCGTCGGCGTGGCCGCCGGCGCCAAGACCGGCCTGACCGCGGTGGTGGTGGGCCTGCTGTTCGTCGCGGTGATGTTCTTCTCGCCGCTGGCCGCGCTGGTGCCGTCGTACGCCACCGCGCCCGCGCTGATGTACGTGGGCCTGCTGATGCTGTCGAGCGTCAGCCGCCTGCACATGGATGACCTGGTCGATGCGCTGGCCGGCCTGGTCTGCGCCGTGTTTATCGTGCTGACCTGCAATATCGTGACCGGCATCATGCTCGGCTTCTGCACCCTGGTGGTCGGACGCGTAGTCGCCGGCGAATGGCGCAAGCTCAATGTCGGCACCGTGGCCATCGCGGTGGCGCTGGCGGCGTTCTACGCCGGCGGCTGGGCGATCTGACCCCATGCATGACCGCGTCCCGGGCCTTCCCGGGACGCTGACAACCAGATGTCTCCTCCACCGCGATCCAGGTGGATTTCAAGCCCGGGCTTCCTGCTTTCCCGGGCTGTTTTTTTTGCAGAGACACCGCACTCGTTTTGCCTGGCTGGAGGGCTTCGGGCTGGCTGCTAGCAGCCTGCGCGACGGCGCATCAATTGGGAGTGGGATAGATGCCGTCGACGCAGATCATGTAAGTCAGCCCATTGGGCGTGACCGCGCCCAGGTTGGGCAGCGCGAAATTTGTACGGCCGTCGCCGCCGTATGTCGTCCCGAGCAGGCTGAACAGAGCCGAATATTGGCTGATCGACAGCAATTGGCCATTGGCCGGCATGCCCTGGGCCCAGCGGGCGGCAGTCAGCCATACCGTGCCAATGACGCAATCCATTCCGGCGCTGGAGGAACCGGCACCACCCGGCGTCCCCAATCCGGGCACGGTGCCGGTTGCTCCGGTTGCTCCGGTTGCTCCGGTTGCTCCGGTTGCTCCGGTTGCTCCCGTTGCTCCCGTTGCTCCCGTTGCTCCCGTTGCTCCCGTTGCTCCCGTTGCTCCCGTTGCTCCCGTTGCTCCCGTTGCGCCTGTTGCACCGACAGGACCGACAGGACCGACAGGACCGATAGCGCCTGCCGCGCCTGTCGCACCAGTCGCGCCCGCAGAACCTGTGACTCCCGTCGCGCCTGTCGCGCCTTGTGGACCCGTGGCACCCTGTGGACCCGTGGCGCCGGTGGCGCCGGTCGGTCCCGGTGCCCCTACGTTGCCCCGTGCAAGCTCGGCCTTTACCTCCGCCAGCGTGGCGCCGGTCGCGGTCAGGCGCGCCTGCAGTGCCTCAAGACGGTCGTCGTAAGCGTCGCCGAAACGGGGCGCAAATTTCTGGTTCAGCAGGTCGATGTTGGCCGCGTCGACACCCAGATTGGCCAGGCGCAGCCTGACCAGGGTCAGTGCGGCCGGCAGGCGGTTGACCGCCGCGGCGGCCGAGATCGCCGAAAACGCCGTGAAGAAGGCTACCGTGTCCGGATTTTCCGTCGCCGACGCCACCACAAGTTCAGTGATCGGCGTGATGTTGGTGTTTCCCGGCCCCTGCACCAAAGTATGCAGCGGCACGCCCGCGACAGTTACCACGCGGCCGGCGCATGGCAGCGTCAGCCCCGCGGTTGAAACCGACCAGCTCCCATCCGCGCCGGTGGTGGTGCTCACCTGGCCGGCAACGCACCGGAGCAGGACTTCCGCGTTGACCACCGGTGCGCCGGTAGCGGCGACGCCGGAAATGGTCGCGGTTGGCAGCGTCCCCGGAGCGGTCTGCGCGCCGCCGCTGCCGTCGTCACCGCCGCAACCGGCGATGAGAATGGCCGTAGCCGTTGACAGGCTGATAGCCCAATTGTGTTGATGCATGATGATGACCCCCTTGGTTTGGTTTGCCTGTGCGCACTGGTGCGCGATCGGGCCTGGCACACGGCCCTGTGCGGAAAATCCGGTGTTGTAATTGCGGTGCATGCCGAGGCCCTGTGAATGGAAACGTGGACGTGTTCCGGGCGCGTGCATGGTAGCGCCCGGCTCGACTCGCAGGCCCACTCTTTGGTAGGGGGTGTTGCTTTTGAATCAGCGGTATTCTTTGACCGATTTCTGCAAACGGAGGCTATCTGGTGGCCCGCATCTGCCTGAACATGATCGTCAAGGACGAAGCGCCGGTGATTACGCGCTGCCTGCAGAGCGTGAAGGGGTGGATCGACCATTGGGTCATCGTCGACACCGGCTCATCGGACGGAACCCAGGCGCTGATCCGGCAATTCATGGCCGGCATTCCCGGCACGCTGCACGAACGCGCCTGGCGCAATTTCGCTGAAAACCGCAATGAAGCCATGACGTTGGCCAAGGCCGAGTTGTGCGGTGAAAGCGATTTCCTGCTGTTTATCGATGCGGACGAAACGTTGCGCATGGATCCGGGATTCGGCTGGCCCGTGCTGCAGCAACAGGGATATCAGTTCCGTTGCGAGCTGGACGGCTGGCATTACCTGCGCAACGCGCTGGTGCCGGCCGGCATGCCGTGGCGCTGGGAAGGGGTGCTCCACGAATACCTGACGCAAGAGCGCGCGCACCGCTGGGAGATCCTGCCCGGCGCCACCATCGTGGTGTCCCGGGATGGCGCCCGGGCACGCGCTGACGACACCTATCTGGGCGATATCGCCATACTCGAGGCGGCCGTTCGCAACGAACCCGCAAATGCGCGCTATCGCTTCTATCTGGCGCAGAGCTATCGCGATGCCGGCATGCTCGACGAAAGCATCCGGGCCTATAGTGAACGCGCCGCCATGGGCGGCTGGGATGAGGAGGTCTGGTTTTCTCGTTTCCAGATCGCCGTGCTCAGAGAACGCCGCGGCGATGCCCCCGCGACCGTGCGCGACAGCTATCTGGAGGCCTATCAGGCGCGCCCCAGCCGCGCCGAGCCCTTGTGCGAGCTTGCCCGCTACCACCGCCTGCGCGGCGAGTTCGCGCTCGCGCATTTGTTTGCCCAACAGGCCGTGGCGTTGGCCAGACCGGCGGACGTCCTGTTCGTGGACGAATCCGTCTATGCATGGCGCGCCCTCGACGAGCTCGCCGTGAGCGCTTATTACGTCAATGCGGTCGAGCAGGGCAGGCAAGCGCTGGTGCGGCTGACGAGCGAGGGGCGCGTGCCGGCGCACGAGCGCGCGCGCATCGAGGGCAATCTGCGTTACTTTGGCCTCTGATCGTCTATCCGGCGCGTGCGCTGCTGTCAGGCTGGCCTTGCTTATTGCGCGGTCTGCATCGCCGCCATATCCATGTACACCAGTTCCCAGACATGGCCATCCAGGTCCTGGAAGCCGTGCCCGTACATAAAGCCCAGATCCATTGGCGGCTTGTAGGTATTGCCGCCCGCCAGCACTGCGGCATTGACCATTTCATCGACGCGCGCCCGGGTTTCCATCGACAGGCAAACCAGCACTTCGGTGGCTTTGCGCGCATCGCAGATTTCATTGGGCGAGAAGCTGCGGAACTTGGCTTCGGTGAGCAGCATCACGAAAATGTTCTCGCCGACGATCATGCAGGTGGCGCTATCGTCGGTAAATTGCGGATTGAAGGAAAAGCCCAGCTGGGTAAAGAAGGCAATCGACTTTTGCAGGTCGCGGACGGGCAAATTGACAAAGATCTGCTGATTCATAGGGCGGCTCCGGAGGTCGTGACGTGGCACTGCGCGGGGCGCAGACAAACAGTCTAGGCGAAAACTGCAAAGCGGCGCGCGTATTTCTATTCTCTAAATGACGGCAAAAATGAAGATCCGGCGCGGTCAAGCAGTGCATTGGATCGGGCGAGGTTGCGGCGATGCTTGCGACAATGGTTGCCCGTAATTGGCATGGTAATCAGGCTGGCCAGCTGCCCGACAATCTCTCCGTGCAATCTGCGTTATTTTTTGTAAAATTTTTTCAGGTGCTCTGTCACCGGAATTTCTAGTACCATGCAGCGGCCTAATTGCAGAAAGGGGATATAAATGGCGACATACAAGCAACTCCTGGCTGAGAAGGAAGCGCTGGAAGCCAAGCTGAATGAAGTGCGCGCGACCGAAGTGGCGGGCGTGATCGATAAAATCCGCGACCTGATGACCGAATATGGCCTGACCGCGGAAGACATCCTGCCCCGGCGCAAGCGCGGCCGTCCCGCCGGCAGCAGCCCGCGCAAGGCCGCCGCCGCCCTGCCCCCGAAATACATGGATCCCAAGACCGGCAAGACCTGGTCGGGCCGCGGCCGTGCGCCGGCCTGGCTGGGCAAGCGTCCGGAGCGCTTCCTGATCGAGCAGTAAAACGGGCGCTGCCGCCGGACGGCAGCGCCGCAACCCGTCCGCAGCCCGGGGGCCCGGACGGGTCTCACAACGCCTGGCAGACGTAATCCTTGCGCAGCGCCCTGAAGCCCTGCTGGGTCGGCTCCGCCGTCAGGCGCGCGCCGCCGTCGGGCAGCGGCTGCAAGCGCAGAATCCGCGCGGAACACTGGCTGGCGGTCTCGTCCCGCTGGTAGCGGATCTCATACTGCCCGCCGGCCACCGGCACGAACGACATGCCCGCGGCGCAGCGCAGCTCGGGCAGCGGCGGCGCGGCGGCCGAGCTCACCGCCACATAGATGCGCCGGCCCGCCTCGACCAGCCGTTCGCGCGTGCGCGCGGCCGGCTCCGGCGAACGCCCGGCCATGTCCAGGCTGCGCTCCCTTCCCATCGCCGACAACTGCTTGCCCATTCCTGCCAGCACCAGCGGCCGGGCCGGATCCGGGCACCGGGCCGGATCGACGATGGTGAACGAGGTGTTTTCGTCGGTGCTGGTCACCAGCCGCACGCTGGCGGACGGCGCACCGGCCGGTACCCGGTATTGCGCCACACAGCCCGACACCGCCACGGCAGCCGCAAGCATCGGCAACACGGCAAGGCGGGGCGGGCGGGCGGACAACCGGTGATGGCGCATGGCGGCGGGCAGGTTAAGTCGCGAAGGCAGGATGCCGGGCCCGGAGCCGGGCGTTGGCGGCACGATGATGAAAATTGGAACAGGGATGCGGCCTGATCGCGCTGCGGCCGGCCGTCCCGCCAATGGCCGCCGGCGCCCCGGGCGCGGGCGCCATGCCACCAAAGCTGCCCAGCATACCCGCTTCCCACGCCCACCGGCAGCCGCACAAACCCATGTTGAAAACTCCGACGTGATATCCACAGAATCTGTGGATATCCTGGCCGTGCCCCGTCCGGAAACCCCAGTCTGTGCGCCAGCGCACCGGACTGCCCAAAATTTAGGCAACGGGTTGCAGCGACCCCGGAAGCCAGCAGCGGCGCGGCACTCGCCGCCGTCAGGCAGGGATCCGGAAGCAGTAAAGCTGCCTGGCACACACTTCCGCCCGCCACGCACCCTTGTAGGGGCCATCGTCACCGCGTAATCTCTTTCGTACCGGGGGCTGCACTGGCGCACTTGCGCCACCTTGCCAGCCAGAAAACGACGATGCCACAACAAGAGCCTCTCCAGGCCGGGCCGTTGCCTCGTGACCTGCTGCACGCACTGCGTGAAGGCGGTTACGACGTATCGGCACTCGCGCCTGCCCCGGAATCCGATACCGACTCCGACTCCTGCGACCACCAACCCGCCGCGCATGCGGCCGACCCGCAACAGGCCATCCACCTGCTGCTGGCCGTCTATCACGCCACCGGCGACCCCGCCATCGGGCTGTGGCTGGGCAGCCGCATGCCGCCCGACCTCCTTGGCCTGGCCGGCCTGCCCGCCATGGCCGGACCGTCGCTGGGCACGGCCCTGCGGCGCATCGCGCGCTACCAGAAATTGCTCGCCGGCGACCGCGTCGAGCTGCGCCGCCAGGGCGACGAAGCCTGGGTCTGCATCCGCCCGAGCGATCCCGAAGCGCCCGACAGCCGGCCGCGCATCGACATGGAGCTGTGCTCGCTGCTGGCCTTCGGCCGGCGCTTCACGCGCAAGCCGCTGCATCCGCTGCGGGTGTCGCTGCGCATCGGCCGGCCCGACTGGCACCTGCGCTACACCGAGGCCTTCGACTGCCCGGTGCGCTTCGGCGAGCCCGAAGACGCGATCGTGTTCGGCCGGCGCGACCTGGCGCTGCGGCTGATGGCACGCGACCGCTCCAGCCCCACGGCGCCCGCCGCCAGCCGCGACCTGCGGCCGGCCACGGCGTCGCTTGCCGATGTGCGCGGCGCCCTGCAGCAGCTGGCCGGCGACCGCGCCCTGAGCCTGGCGGCGGTGGCGCGCCACCTCGACATCAGCGAGCGCACGCTGCAGCGCCGGCTGATGGCCGCCGGCACCAGCTTCCGCGCGCTGTGCGAAGACGCGCGGCGCGAGCTGGCTGGCCATTACCTGAGCGAAGGCGCGCTGTCGCTCGGGGAGATCGCGTTCCGGCTCGGCTTTGACGATGCCAACTCGTTCTTCCGCGCCTTCCGCCGCTGGACCGGCACGACGCCGGGCGACTACCGGCGCCACGCCACGCCAGCGCCGCAGCCACCGGCCTAGCAGCGGCCTCGCTCACCCGCCGCGGGCGCGCTCCCACGGCGGGTTGTCGCCAAAGCGTTCGGCCAGGAAATCGACAAAGGCGCGCACGCGCGGCGGCACCAGCCGCCGCTGCGGCATCACCGCGTAGATGCCGGTGTCCGCCAGCGGGTAATCGGGCAGCACCTGCACCAGCCGGCCGGCCTGCAGGTCGGCGCAGACATGCCAGGCCGAATGCAGCGCAATGCCGAAGCCCGCCAGCGCGGCGTCGGACAGCAGCTCGCCGGTATTGGCCTCGATCCGGCCGCGCACGCGCACGGCGATCTCGCCGCCGGCGCCATCGCCGAGCCGCCAGACATCTTGCCGCCCCTGGCTGCCCACCAGCAGCAGGCAATCGTGCCGCGCCAGGTCCTGCGGCGTGCGCGGGGTGCCGCGCCGGCGCAGGTAGTCGGGCGACGCGCACAGCAGCCGCCGGTTGTTGGCGAGCCGGCGCGCGACCAGCGCCGAATCGTCCAGCGCGCCGATGCGGATCGCCAGGTCAAAGCCGGCGCTGACAAGGTCCAGCACATGGTCGGTCAGGTTCACGCTGAGCGATACGCCCGGATGCCGGGCCAGGAATTCCGGCAGCAACGGCGAGACATAGAGCCGTCCGAACGACGACGACGTGGTCACCCGCAAGGTTCCGCTGACGCCGGTGCCAGCCTGCCGCAGCGACGCCCCCAGCGCCTCCAGGTCATCCACCAGCGCGCGCCCCTGCTCGGCCAGCACGGCACCCTCCGGGGTAGCGTGCAGCCGCCGCGTGGTGCGATGCAGCAGGCGCACGCCCAGTTCGCGCTCCAACCGCTGCAGCCGCTGGCTTGCCACCGCCACTGAAAGATCCAGGCTGCGCGCCGCGGCGCTGATGGAGCCCAGGTCCAGCACCCGCAGAAACAGGCCGATATCGCCGATCCGGTCCATGATTTTCAATGCTTCCTTGAAACTGATTATGGATCATGCCGGTTTTTACTGAAGCCGAAAAGGCCCAGACTGCGGGCTTCCTTCCCCCTTGCGACCCTGTCCACCATGGCTTCCCCTCAATCCGTCCCCGCCGCCCCCGCCCGGGACCGGCTGCCGATGGCGCTGTACGCGCTGACCGCCGGCTCCTTCGGCATCGGCTGCGCCGAATTCGTGATCATGGGCCTGTTGCTGCAGGTGGCCGCCGACCTGCAGGTAACCATCGCCGCCGCCGGCATGCTGGTCTCCGGCTACGCGCTGGGCGTGTTCGCCGGCGCGCCGGTGCTGACGCTGCTGACGCGCCGGATGCCGCGCAAGGCGGTGCTGCTGGCGCTGATGGTGATCTATACCGTGGGCAACGCGGCGTGCGCGCTGGCGCCGGACTACACCACGCTGATGATCGCGCGCGTGCTGACCTCGCTCACGCATGGCACCTTCTTCGGCGTCGGCGCGGTGGTCGCCACCGGCCTGGTGCCGGAACACCGCCGCGCCTCGGCGATTTCCGTGATGTTTTCCGGACTGACGCTGGCCACGCTGCTGGGCATGCCCGCCGGCGCCTGGCTGGGCCTGCACCTGGGCTGGCGCTCGACCTTCTGGGCGATGACGCTGGTCGGGCTGCTGTCGCTGGCGGTGATCGCGCTGCTGGTACAGAACAGCCGGGACCACGGCGCGCGCGTGGCGCTGCGCGACGAACTGGCCACCATCGGCCGCCCGCAGGTGCTGCTGGGGCTGTCGATGACGGTGCTGCAGTCGATGGGCATCTTCGCCGTGATCACCTACGTGCAGCCGTTGCTGACGCGCGTGTCCGGCTTTGGCGAGGCGGCGGTATCACCGATCCTGCTGCTGTTCGGCGCCGGCATGATCGTCGGCAACGTGCTGGGCGGCCGCTTTGCCGACCGCGCCCCGACCCGCGCGGTGCTGGCCACCCTGGCGGCGCTGACGCTGGTGCTGGCGGCGATGACGCTGGCCATCCACAGCCAGGTGCTGGTGGTGGCCTTCGTCGGCATCCTGGGCGTGGCGGCGTTTGCCACGGTGTCGCCGCTGCAGCTGCGCGTGCTGCGCCACGCCCGCGGCGCCGGCGAGAACCTGGCATCGAGCTTCAATATCGCCGCGTTCAACCTGGGCAACGGCCTGGGTGCGTGGATGGGCGGGGTGGTGGTCGATCACGGCCTGGGGCTCACGGCATTGCCGTGGGTGGCGGCGCTGGCGCCGATGGCGGCGCTGGCGGTGGCATGGCTGAGCGTGAAGCTGGAGCAAGGCGCCCGCGCACCGCTGGCGCAGGCCTGCCCCTGAGCGGGATGCTGTAGCGCCTTCAGCCCGGCTTGCCGTCCAGCCGCGGCCGCGCCAGCCGCGGCGCATACGTCAGCGCATAGAGCCCGAAGCCCGCCACCCAGCAAGCGCCTGCGCCCCACACCCAATGCAGGTAGCCGGCGGGCCAGGCCATCGGCCCGAACACGCGCAACACCGCCGCCGCGGCCACCAGCCAGTACGCCGCGGTCTCCGCGCGGCCGGCCACCAGCATGCGTCCGGTGTGGCCCAGCGCGGTGCGCGTGACCATGGCAATGATGGCCACGCCGAGCACGCCCACGGTGAACGCGTGCGTCGCCAGCCCGGCCATCACCAGGCCGAGCGCATCAAGCGCCTGCAGCAGCAACGCCACCGGCAGCCACGCATAAGCCAGGTGCAGCACCCACAGGATCGGCCGGTTGCCAACCGCATGACCGCGCCACCCCGCCACGCGTACGCCCAGCACCAGCGCGGCCAGCAGCGACAGCGCTGCGGCCAGCCATGCGGGCACGGGCAGCAGACCCGCCGACAGCCCCAGCACGGCCGCCGGAATTGCCAGGCGATCTACCTGCCGGTACTGGCGCAGCCGGAAGCCGGGAATCGCATTGGTGGTGAACATCGGGATCACGCGCCCGCCGATCACCACGACAAACAGCGTAACCAGTGCCACGCCAGCGCGGCAGGCCAGCATCGCCGCGGCGTCATGGCCGCGCGCCTGCAGCCACAGGCTGGCGATATCGGCCAGCGCGAGCAGCCATAAGGCCAGGGCCAGCGGATAGTTGCGGCGGTTGCCGCCGCGCACCAGCGTGCGCGTAAAGGCCAGCGCCGCCAGCGGCAGGAACGCGCCTTCGACCGCGAAGGCCGCGGTGCCGGGCGCCAGCCACAGGCCAGCACGCCCAGCCACCCAGAGCCCGAACAGCGCAGCCAGCGCGGTGCCGGTCGGTGTCGGCTGCCCGGTCCAGGCCCGTCCGGCGGTAAACAGAAACCCCACCACGATGGCCGCGGCGAAGCCGAACACCATCTCGTGCGCATGCCAGAACATTGCCGGCAGCGCCGGTGCCGGGCCGACACCGTTCATACCCGCCAGCATCGCCGACCATGCCGCGATCGCCAGCGCGGCAAACACCGCGCCGCCCAGGTAGAACGGGCGAAAACCCAGCGCAAACAAGGCAAAGCCACGTGGCGGAGGCCCCGCGGGGGCCTTGCCAGAAGGCGGCGTGCGCCGCGCGGGAAGGATGGGAATGGTGTCCATGGCTGGCGATGAGGATCAGGGGAGGCGGCGCGGGGTTCGCCGTAGCGGTGCAAAGCGATGCGCCGCATGTTGACTGCACGATAGCACCGCCGCCGCGCCGGCAACCTCCCCCGGTAGAACTACCTCCAAAGGCAGGCCGCGCCCGCGCGTGCGCTGTGCTGCCGGCGAATAGGCAGCACCAGCGCCCGCCCCTACTCTGGCATCACCCCCGCCAAAGTTGATACAGGAGCATGGCCATGGCCACCCAATCCCGCGCGCCGGCGCCGATCCCGCCCGGCGCCGCAATAACACTGGCGTCCAGTACTTTTGCCTTCACCATCTGCTTTGCCGTCTGGATGCTGTTCGCGGTTCTCGGCATCCCCCTCAAACAGCAGCTCGGCCTCAACGACACGGAATTCGGCCTGCTCGCCGCCACGCCGGTGCTGAGCGGCTCGCTGATTCGCGTGCCGCTGGGCCTGTGGACCGACCGCTTCGGCGGCCGCATCGTCTTCTTCGTGCTGATGCTGGCCACCGTGATCCCGATCTGGCTGATCTCGTATGCGACCACGCTGTGGCAGTTGCTGCTGCTGGGGCTGTTCGTGGGCCTGGCGGGCGGCTCGTTTTCCGTGGGCACGCCCTACGTGGCGCGCTGGTTCCCGCGCTCCCGCCAGGGGCTGGCGATGGGCATCTTCGGCGCCGGCAACTCGGGCGCCGCGCTGACCAAGTTCGTCGCGCCGGCGCTGATCCTGGCGGCCGGCACCTGGACCGTCGTGCCGCGCGTCTATTCGGTGGCGATGCTCGTCACCGCGCTGCTGTTCTGGGTGTTTTCACGCAGCAACCCGGCGCACCTGGTCAAGTCCAGCGTGGGCTGGCGCGAGCAGCTGGCGGTGATGCGCGACCCGCGCGTGTGGCGCTACTCGCAGTATTACTCCGTGGTGTTCGGCGGCTATGTCGGCCTGTCGCTGTGGATGACCAAGTACTACATCGGCGAATACGGCTTCGACATCAAGACCGCCGCTTTCCTGGCGGCGTGCTTCTCGCTGCCGGGCGGCGTGCTGCGCGCCATCGGCGGCTGGATCTCGGACCGCTACGGCGCGCACCGCACCACCTGGTGGGTGATGTGGGTCAGCTGGGTCGGCTTCTTCCTGCTCAGCTACCCGCAGACCGATTTCATCGTCCAGACCACCGGCGGCCCGCAGGCCTTCCGCATCGCGCTGACGCCCACGCTGTTCACCATCCTGCTGTTCGTGGTCGGCATCGCCTTCGCCATCGGCAAGGCCTCGGTGTTCAAGTTCATCTCCAACGACTTCACCCACAACATCGGCGCGGTCTCCGGCGTGGTGGGCCTGGCCGGCGGCCTGGGCGGCTTCGTGCTGCCCATCCTGTTCGGCATGCTGGCCGACCTGACCGGCATCCGCAGCAGCTGCTTCATGCTGATGTACGGCACCGTGTGCGTGAGCCTGGTGTGGATGCACTACAGCCATCGCGCCGAACGCCAGCGCAAGGCCCAGGCCGTCGGCCTGACCCAGGCGGCCTGACGCGGCACCGACCTCCCTGCGCCTGCGCGCTTTCTTCATCAAGGCACACTGATCATGACCTCATCCGTACTCACCCGCTGGGAGCCTGAAAACAAGGCATTCTGGCAAAGCGAAGGCGAGCGCATCGCCTACCGCAACCTGTGGATCTCGATCCCGGCGCTGATGCTGGCCTTCGTGGTCTGGATGCTGTGGAGCGTGGTCGCGGTCAACCTCGACCGCGCCGGCTTCCAGTTCACCAAGAACCAGCTGTTCTGGCTGACCGCGCTGCCGGCGCTGTCCGGCGCCACGCTGCGCATTTTCTATTCCTTCCTGGTGCCGGTGTTCGGCGGGCGCCGCTTCACCGCGATCTCCACCGCGCTGCTGCTGATTCCCGCACTGGGCATGGGCTTCGCGCTGCGCGACCTGTCCACGGGCTACCCCACGCTGCTGGTGCTGGCGCTACTGTGCGGGCTGGGCGGCGCCAACTTCAGCTCGTCGATGGCCAATATCAGCTTCTTCTTCCCCAAGGCGAAGAAGGGCCTGGCCACCGGGCTGAATGCCGGCATCGGCAACCTGGGCGTGTCGGTGGTGCAGTTCGTCACGCCGCTGGTGGTGTCGGTGGCGGTGTTTGGCGCGCTCGGCGGCGAGTCGCAGCAATACCAGGCCAGCGGCGCCGCGCAGAACCTGTGGCTGCAGAACGCGGGCTTTATCTGGGTGCCGTTCATCGTCGTGTCCGCGCTGGCGGCGTGGTTCGGCATGCATGACATCGCCGATGCCAAGGCCTCGTTCGCCGAGCAGGCGGTGATCTTCAAGCGCAAGCACAACTGGCTGATGTGCTGGCTGTACGTCGGCACCTTTGGCTCGTTCATCGGCTTCTCGGCCGGGCTGGCGCTGCTGACCAAGTCGCAGTTCCCCGGCGTGAACCCCACCGCCTATGCCTTCCTGGGGCCGCTGGTGGGCGCGCTGACGCGTCCGGTTGGCGGCTGGATCTCGGACAAGCTGGGCGGTGCGCGCGTCACGCTGTGGACCTTCGTCGGCATGATCGCCGCGGTGTTCGCGGTGCTGGCGGCGCTGCCGCACGACGGCGCCGGCGGCAACTTCACCTGGTTCCTCGCGGCCTTCATCGCCTTGTTCGCGCTGACCGGCATTGGCAACGGCTCGACCTTCCGCATGATCCCGGTGATCTTCCTGACCGAGCGCCAGCGCGCCGCGCAGGGCAAGGGCGACGCCGCGCAACGCCAGGCGCTGCAGGACGCCGGCAAGGAATCCGCCGCGGTGCTGGGCTTTTCCGGCGCGATCGGCGCGTACGGCGGCTTCTTCATCCCCAAGAGCTTCGGCACCGCACTGGAGCTGACCGGCGCGCCCGACGCCGCGCTCTATTGCTTCATCGCCTTCTATCTCAGCTGCGTGCTGGTGACCTGGTGGTACTACGCGCGCCGCAACGCGCCCATGCCCTGCTAAGGCCTCGCCGGCCGGACTAGTTCTTCGGAACTAGGTCCGCGCCCTGCTCCTCCCCCGATCGCCACGCGGCGGCTGTTCCACCAGCGAATTGGCCGCCGCCCCGCTCCCCCATAAGCTCGAGGTGTCCCTGCAAAGGCTCCCGGGCAACCGTCGGAGCCCCGCAGAATAGCCTCGCGGAGAACAAGCAAATGAGTCATTTCCTGGATCGACTGAAGTTCATGTCGCGCGTCAAGTCCACCTATGCGGACGGCCACGGCGCGGTGGTGAACGAAGACCGCAAGTGGGAAGACGGCTACCGCAGCCGCTGGCAGCACGACAAGATCGTGCGCTCCACCCACGGCGTGAACTGCACCGGCTCCTGCTCCTGGAAGGTCTACGTCAAGAACGGCCTGATCACCTGGGAAACGCAGCAGACCGACTACCCGCGCACGCGCCCCGACCTGCCCAACCACGAGCCGCGCGGCTGCCCGCGGGGCGCGTCGTACAGCTGGTACGTCTACTCCGCGCAGCGCGTCAAGTATCCGATGATCCGCGGCCGGCTGATGGAGATGTGGCGCGAGGCCCGCAAGACCATGGATCCGGTCGCCGCCTGGGAATCGATCAGCCAGGACCCGAAGAAGGCGGCACGCTACAAGAGCGTGCGCGGCCAGGGCGGCTTCGTGCGCGCCGACTGGAACACCGCCACCGAGATGATCGCCGCGGCCAACGCCTTCACCGTGAAGCGGTTCGGCCCGGACCGCGTGGTCGGCTTTTCGCCGATCCCGGCGATGTCGATGGTCTCGTATGCCGCCGGCGCGCGTTACCTGAGCCTGCTCGGCGGCGCCTGCCTGTCGTTCTACGACTGGTACTGCGACCTGCCGCCGGCCAGCCCGCAGATCTGGGGCGAACAGACCGACGTGCCGGAATCCGCAGACTGGTACAACTCCACCTACCTGATGGTGTGGGGCTCCAACGTGCCGCAGACGCGCACGCCGGACGCCCACTTCTACACCGAAGTCCGCTACAAGGGCACCAAGACCGTCGCTGTCTCGTCCGACTTCGGCGAGATGGTCAAGTTCGGCGATATCTGGCTGGCGCCGAAGCAAGGCACCGATGCCGCGCTGGCGATGGCAATGGGCCACGTGGTGCTCAAGGAATTCCATGCCAGCGGCAAGTCCGCGTACTTCCGCGACTACGTCAAGCAGTACACCGACATGCCGATGCTGGTGCTGCTGCGCGAGCATGGCGATACGCTGGTGCCCGACCACTTCCTGCGCGCCTCGCACCTGGCGGACAGCCTTGGCGAAGCCAACCATCCGGAATGGAAGACGCTGCTGCTCGACGACGCCACCGGCGAGATCGTCGCGCCCAACGGCTCGATCGGCTTCCGCTGGGGCGAAGCCGCGCACAATGATGGCGAGAAGGTGGGCCGCTGGAACCTGGAAATGAAGGACGGCGGCAGCGGCCGCCCGGTCGAGCCGCGCCTGTCGCTGCTGGACCACCACGATGAGGTAGTGGAAGTCGGCTTCCCCTATTTCGGCGGCGAACACGACGAACTGCTGCGCCGGCGCGTGCCGGCGCGCCGCATCACGCTGGCGGATGGCGGCAGCGCGCTGGTGGCGACCGTGTACGACCTGCAGATGGCCAACTACGGCGTCGACCAGGGGCTCGGCGGCCCGAACGTGGCGGCTTCGTTTGAAGACGACGTGCCCTACACCCCGGCCTGGCAGGAGAAGCACACCTCCGTGCCGGCGCGGCTGGTCACGCAGGTCGCGCGCGAGTTCGCCGACAACGCCGACCGCACGCAGGGCAAGAGCATGGTGATCGTCGGTGCCGCGCTGAACCACTGGTACCACAACGACATGATCTACCGCGGCATCGTCAACCTGCTGATGATGTGCGGCTGTATCGGCAAGAGCGGCGGCGGCTGGGCCCACTACGTCGGCCAGGAGAAGCTGCGCCCGCAGTTCGGCTGGGCGCCGCTGGCGTTCGGGCTGGACTGGTCGCGCCCGCCGCGCCAGATGAACGGCACCTCGTTCTTCTACAACCACACCAGCCAGTGGCGCCACGAGAAGCTGGCCGTCGACGAGATCCTGTCGCCGACCGCCGACCGCAAGCGCTACGACGGCCTGTCGCTGCTGGACCTGAACGCGAAGTCCGAACGCATGGGCTGGCTGCCGTCGGCGCCGCAGCTCGGCACCAATCCGCTCGACGTGGTCGACGCGGCGGAAAAAGCCGGCCAGGACCCGGTGGCCTACACCGTCGAGCAACTGAAATCCGGCGCATTGCAGTTTGCCTGCGACGACCCCGACAATCCCGCCAACTTCCCGCGCAATATGTTCGTGTGGCGCTCCAATATTTTGGGCAGCTCGGGCAAGGGGCACGAGTATTTCCTGAAGTACCTGCTCGGCACGCAGAATGCCGTATTCGGCGACGAGAACGACGCCATCACGCCGAGCGAAGTCAATGTGCGCCCGGCCGCCGAAGGCAAGCTCGACCTGCTGACGGTGCTGGACTTCCGCATGAGCACCACCTGCCTGTATGGCGACATCGTGCTGCCCACGGCCACGTGGTACGAGAAGGACGACCTCAACACGTCCGACATGCACCCGTTCATCCACCCGCTGTCCGAAGCCGTGCAGCCGCTGTGGGAAAGCAAGACCGACTGGGAAATCTACAAGGCCATCGCGAAGAAATTCAGCGAGATCGCCGGCCCGTACCTGGGCATGCGCAAGGACCTGGTGTGCACGCCGCTGCTGCACGATACCCCGGGCGAACTGGGCCAGCCGTTCGAGCCGAAGGACTGGAAGGCCGGCGAGTGCGACCTGATCCCGGGCAAGACGGCGCCGTCGATGACGGTGGTCGAGCGCAACTACGGCGACATCTACAAGAAATTTACCTCGATCGGCCCGCTGCTCGACAAGCTTGGCAACGGCGGCAAGGGCATCAACTGGAACACCCGGCATGAGGTCAAGGAAATCGGCGAACTGACCCACACGGTGACCGAACCGGGTGTAAGCCAGGGCCGGCCGAAACTGGAAACGGCGATCGACGCCGCCGAGATGATCCTGACCTTCGCGCCCGAGACCAACGGCCACGTTGCCGTCAAGGCATGGGAAGCGCTGTCGAAGATCACCGGGCGCGACCACACGCACCTGGCCGAAGGGCGCGAGCACGACAAGATCCGCTTCCGCGACGTGCAGGCGCAGCCGCGCAAGATCATTTCCGCGCCGACGTGGTCGGGGCTGGAATCGGACGAGGTCAGCTACAACGCCGGCTACACCAACGTGCACGAGCTGATCCCCTGGCGCACGCTGACCGGCCGCCAGCAGTTCTACCAGGACCATCGCTGGATGCTGGACTTCGGCGAAGGCGCATGCGTGTACAAGCCGGCCATCGACACCAAGACCGTCGCGCCGATGCTGGGGAAGAAGCCCAACGGCAACCCGGAACTCGTGCTGAACTGGATCACGCCGCACCAGAAGTGGGGCATCCACTCCACCTACTCCGACAACCTGCGCATGCTGACGCTGTCGCGCGGCGGCCCGCACGTGTGGATCTCGGAAGCCGAGGCCCAGGCCAACGGCATCCGCGACAACGACTGGGTCGAGGTGTTCAACGTCAACGGCACGCTGACGGCGCGCGTGGTGGTGTCGCAGCGCGTGCCCAAGGGCATGTGCCTGATGTACCACGCCCAGGAAAAGATCGTGAACGTGCCCGGCGCCGAGACCAGCGGCATGCGCGGCGGCATCCATAACTCGGTCACGCGCGCCGTGACCAAGCCCACCCACATGATCGGCGGCTATGCGCAGCTGGCCTACGGCTTCAACTACTACGGCACCGTCGGCAGCAACCGCGACGAATTCGTGATCCTGCGCAAGATGAAAAAGGTCGACTGGCTCGAAGGGCCGCTCGTCGAAAAGACCAAGGAAGGAGCAACGCAATGAAGATCCGCGCCCAGGTGGCCATGGTGCTGAACCTCGACAAGTGCATCGGCTGCCATACCTGCTCCGTGACCTGCAAGAACGTCTGGACCAGCCGCGACGGCGTCGAGTACGCGTGGTTCAACAATGTCGAGACCAAGCCCGGGATCGGCTATCCCAAGGAATGGGAGAACCAGGACAAGTGGCAGGGCGGCTGGCAGCGCAACGCCGACGGCACGCTGGAGCCGCGCCAGGGCGGCAAGCTGAAGATCCTGGCGAACCTGTTCGCCAACCCCAACCTGCCGGCGATCGACGAGTACTACGAGCCCTTCACCTACGACTACGAGCACCTGCAGAAGGCGCCGCTGTCGCAGACCCCGCCGACCGCGCGCCCGGTGTCGGTGCTGACCGGCCGCAAGATGGAAAAGATCGAGTGGGGCCCGAACTGGGAAGACGACCTCGGTGGCGAGTTCAGCTCGCGCGGCCGCGACAAGCTGTTCGACGACGTGCAGAAGGAGATGTACTCGACCTTCGAGAACACCTTCATGATGTACCTGCCGCGGCTGTGCGAGCACTGCCTGAACCCGGCCTGCGTGGCGTCGTGCCCGTCGGGCTCGATCTACAAGCGCGAGGACGACGGCATCGTGCTGGTCGACCAGGACAAGTGCCGCGGCTGGCGCATGTGCATCTCGGGCTGCCCGTACAAGAAGATCTACTTCAACTGGCAGAGCGGCAAGGCCGAGAAATGCCTGTTCTGCTATCCGCGCATCGAAGCCGGCCAGCCCACGGTCTGCTCCGAGACCTGCGTCGGCCGCATCCGCTACCTCGGCGTGATGCTGTACGACGCCGACCGCATCGAGCAGGCCGCGTCGGTGGCCGACGAGCGCGACCTGTACCAGTCGCAGCTCGACGTGTTCCTCGACCCGCACGACCCCAAGGTGCAGGCCGAGGCGCTGCGCCAGGGCATCCCGCAGAGCTGGCTCGACGCCGCGCGCAAGTCGCCGGTCTACAAGATGGCGTGCGAATGGAAGATCGCCTTCCCGCTGCATCCCGAGTACCGCACGCTGCCGATGGTGTGGTACGTGCCGCCGCTGTCGCCGATCCAGTCGGCGGCCGAAGCGGGCCACATGGGCATGAACGGCATCATCCCCGACGTCAAAAGTTTGCGCATCCCCGTCAAGTACCTGGCCAACCTGCTCACCGCGGGCGACGTGATGCCGGTGCTGTCGGCGCTGGACCGCATGCTGGCGATGCGCGCGTACAAGCGCTCGCAGGTGGTCGACGGCGTGCAGGACCTCGATGTGCTGAAGCAGGTGGGCCTGACGCCCGCGCAGGTCGAGGACATGTACAAGACCATGGCCATCGCCAACTACGAGGACCGCTTCGTGATTCCGTCCTCGCACAAGGAGATGGTCGAGGACAGCTTCAACGACAAGGCCAGCTGCGGCTTCACCTTCGGCAACGGCTGCTCGGGCGGCACCTCGGAAGGCGCGCTGTTCGGCAAAAAGCCGCAGGGCAGCGTGCATTTCGTCGACATGCCGAAGTCGCGCAAGAAAGCCGTGATGAGCTGAAACCTCGCGAACGAAACGGAGAAGAACATGCCTCTCTATCCCATTCTCAGCACCCTCCTCGCCTATCCCGAGCAGGATCTGCTCGACGCCCTGCCGGAAATCGACGCCGCGCTCGCCGAATGGCCGCAGGCGCGCGACCTGCTGGCACCGGTGACCGCGATGCTGCGTGGCGAGTCGCTGATCACGCTGCAGGAAAACTACGTCGTCACCTTCGACCGCAACCCGGCGCACTCGCTGCACCTGTTCGAGCACGTGCACGGCGAAAGCCGCGACCGCGGCCAGGCCATGGTCGACCTGATCGACGAATACCGGCGCGACGGCTTCGAGCCCGCGGCGTCGGAGCTGCCTGACTATGTGCCGCTGTTTCTGGAGTTTCTCGGCGCGCTTGTGGCCGACGGCAAGGAGGCGCGCGCCGAACACTTGCTGGGCGAGGCCATCCACGTGCTGGCCGCGATCGGCGACCGGCTGGCGCGCAACCACAGCCCGTACGCCGGCGTATTCGCCGTGCTGCGCACGCTCACCGACGTGCAGCCACAACCGCAACAGGAGCCGCCGGTGCGGGACATGGACGAGGCACTGGAGACCTTCGGGCCTGGCGCCGACGGCGTGGAGCCGCTGCTGGCACCGCAGGCGGGGCCGCAGGCGGTGAAGTTCTATCCGCGCGGCACGGCGCCGGCGCCATTGCCTTGCTGAAATGCCTACTCAAGCCGACTGTTCGCTCCCCTCTCCCCTGAGGGGAGAGGGAACACAGTCGGATGATTCGGACCCCGAAGCAAGCCCACAGGCAATCGGTCTTTGTCCCTCTTACCGAGCTAACACCATGGCAACCCTCCACCAATTCCTCTTCGGCATCTACCCCTACATCGCGCTCGCCGTCTTCCTGTTCGGCAGCCTGGCCCGCTTCGAGCGCGAGCAATACACCTGGAAGAGCGACAGTTCGCAGGTGCTGTACCGCGGCAACCTGCGCACCGGCAACATCCTGTTCCATGTCGGCATCCTCGGCCTGTTCTTCGGCCACCTGGTGGGCCTGCTGACGCCGGTCGCGGTATGGGACACGCTGGGCGTTTCGCACGGCTTCAAGCAGGCGGTGGCGATGGCCGCCGGTGGCGTGATGGGCACCATGTGCCTGGCCGGCCTGCTGATCCTGCTGCACCGCCGGCTGACCAACGCGCGCGTGTCCGCGGTGACCCGCACCGGCGACAAGGTGCTGCTGCTGTGGCTGCTCGCAACGCTGCTGCTGGGCCTGTCGACCATCTTCGAATCGGCCGGCCACATGGACGGGCACATGATGGTGCAGCTGATGAACTGGGCGCAGCGCATCGTCACGCTGCGCGGTGACGCCGCCGGCTTCGTCGCCGACGCGCCGCTGCTGTTCAAGGCGCACCTGTTCATGGGCATGACGCTGTTCGTGATCTTCCCGTTCACGCGGCTGGTCCATGTATGGAGCGGCTTTGCCTCGGTCGGCTACCTCGGCCGTGCCTGGCAACTGGTGCGCAGCCGCTGAGCGCCGCCACCCCACAAGGAGAACACGATGCCTGTCACCGTCAATGGCGTGGAATTGCGCGACGCCGATATCGAACGCGAACTGGACCACCATCACGACGCCGCCAATCCCGCGCGGCTGGCCACCATCGCGGCGATCCTGCGCCTGCTGATGCGCGCCGAAGCCGCGCGCATCGGCCTGGACGCCGCGCAGATGGATGACGATGCGCTGGCGCAGGCGCTGCTGGCGCGCGAGGCGGCCACGCCCGCAGCCGACGAAGCCAGCTGCCGCCGCCACTACGACAGCCACCCCGAGCGTTTCCGCGAAGGCGAATGGGTCGAAGCCGACCACATCCTGTTCCAGGTTACGCCGCGCGTGCCGCTGGACGCGTTGCGCGAGATCGCGGCGCAGACGCTGGCGCTGGTGCGCGGCGATCCCTCGAGCTTTGCCCACCATGCCCGCGCGCTGTCGAACTGCCCCAGCGGCGCCAACGGCGGCCGGCTGGGCCGGGTGTTCCGCGGCGAGACCGCGCCCGAGTTCGAGCGCGCGCTGTTTGCGGCGCAGCAGGACGGCGTGCTGCCGCAACTGGTGCAGAGCCGCTTCGGCCTGCATATCGTGCACATCCTCGAGCGTTGCCCGGGCACGCGCCTGCCGTTCGAGGCGGTGCGCGTCGAGATTGCCCGCGCCCTGGGCGCCGCCGCGCGCGACCGCGCGTGGAAGCAGTACGCCAGCCTGCTGATCGGCCGCGCGCGCATCGAAGGCATCGAGCTGGAAGGCGCCGACAGCCCGCTGGTGCAGTAACGCCCGGAGGCCGCCGTGCATCACATCGAACATCTGCTCAAAGGCTTCGAACGCTTCCAGCAACGCTACTTCGACGACGAGCCCGGGCTGTTCGACACTCTGCGCACCGGCCAGCGTCCACCGACGCTGCTGATCGGCTGCAGCGATTCACGCGTCGATCCCGGCCTGCTGCTTGGCTGCGATCCGGGCGAGCTGTTTACCGTGCGCAATATCGGCAACCTGGTGCCGCCCTGCACTGGCCGCCATGAAGGCAGCCTGCACGGCGTGTCCGCGGCGATCCAGTTCGCCGTGCAGCAGTTGCGCGTGGCCCGCATCATCGTGATGGGCCACGGCGGCTGCGGCGGCATCCGCGCGCTGCTGGCGCAGCCGGCCGACGCCGGCGACCATCCGCCCGACGACAGCGAGGACCCGGACTACCTCGGCGCCTGGGTGCGCATCGCCGCGCCAGCGCGGCGGCAGGTGGAGGAAACCCTGGTGGCAGCCAGCGCCGAGCAGCGCGAGCGCGCCTGCGAGCAGGCGGCGATCCTGGTGTCGCTGCGCAACCTGCAGACCTTCCCGTTCGTGCGGCGTGCGCTGGAAGCCGGCGCGCTGACGCTGCACGGCTGGTATTTCGATCTCCAGGCCGGCGCGTTGCTGGCCTATTCGCAGCGCGCCGACAGCTTCCTGCCACTGGTGTGCCCGCTGCCCGCCCATACGGAACCTTGATCCCATGCATCCCTTTATCTTCGGCATCACCGGCACCTCCGGCAGCGGCAAGACCACGCTGATCACGGCGCTGCTGCCCTGGTTCCGCGCCCAGGGCCTGAGCGTCAACGTGGTCAAGCACAGCCACCATCCGCTCGAACTCGAGCCGCCGGGCAAGGACAGCGCGCGCTTTCGCGCGGCAGGCGCGGCCGAGGTGATGGTGGCGTCGCCCTATCGCTACGCCATCGTGCGCGAACTGGCCGGCGAAGCCGAGCCGACACTGGCCGAACAGGTCGCGCGCCTGCGGCCGGCCGATATCACGCTGGTGGAGGGCTTCCGCCGCGAGGCCATCCCGCGCCTCGAGGTCTACCGGCCCGCGCACGGGCGCGCGCCCTGCTATCCGGGTGATCCCTCGATCATGGCGCTGGCCACGGACACGCGCATGGACACCGTGCTGCCCTGCATGGCGCTGGACGATATCGCGCAGATCGGCGGCTTTATCCTGGCCATGCGCGACCAGGCCGCCGCCATGCCGGGCGCGGGCGCCAGCGCTGCGCGTGCCGCGGAACTGGCGCTGTAGCGTCCCAAGGCCGGCCGCGGCCTTACCAGGGGCTGGCGCCACCCGCGGCGCGGTGGCCGGCAAAGTGCTCGAGCAGGAAGTCCACCAGCGCCCGCACCTTGTCCGGACGATGATTGCGCGCCGGGAACACCAGGTAGATGTCCGCCGGCGCGAACTGCCACTGCGGCAACACCCGGCGCAGCGCGCCGCTGCGCAGGTGCTCCGCGGCGTCCCACTCGGAACGCACGATCAGGCCCTGTCCGTCGAGCGCCCACGCCAGCGCGGATTCCCCGTCGTTGGTGCTCATCGTGCCGCGGACCTTGACGGTCTCCTGCTGCGCGCCATGGCGCAGGTGCCAGGTGCCGAAGGTCTCGTCGGCTTCGCGGATAAAGATGCAGTTGTGCCGCGCCAGTTCGCGCGGGCTTGACGGCTCGCCGTGCGCCGCCAGGTACGACGGCGCCCCGCACAGCAGGCGGCGGTTGTTGGCCAGCAGGCGCGCGGCCAGCCGCACGTCCGGCATCTCGCCGAAGTGGATCATGGCGTCCAGCCCCTGTTCGACCAGGTTCAGGGGCCGGTCGCTCAGGTACAGCTGGACCTCGATATTCGGGAAGCGGCGCGCAAAACCGGACAGCGCCGGCGCGAGTTGCCTGCGCCCGAATCCCAGCGTGGCGCCGATCTTCAGCAGCCCGTGCGGGGTGCTGCCGGTGCCGGCGATGGTACGTTCCAGCGCTTCCATCTCGGCCAGGATGCGGGCGCCTTCCACCAGGTAGCTTTCGCCTTCGGGCGTCAGGCTGATACGGCGCGTGGTCCGGTGCAGCAGGCGCACGTGCAGCCGCGCTTCCAGCGCAGCCAGCCGCTTGCTGACCGCCGGCGGCGTCACGCCCAGCTGCTGTGCCGCGCCGGCCAGGCTGCCGTGCTTGTTGATACAGGAAAAGAACGCGACGTCGGAAAGCGGATCCATTGATGCCATTGATGAATTACAGGAAACAAAGAAGTAACTGAGTTTGCATTATGCGTCTCCAGGTGAATGATACGATGGCTTTCATAACAAGTCATTGCCACAGGAGACACCCATGAAAGTTGCCCGCCTCACCGCCTTGCTGCTGTGCGCCGCATCGATCGGCACCGCCGCGGCGCAAGACTATCCCCAGCGCCCGGTGCGCCTGATCGTGCCCTACGCCCCGGGCGGCAGCGCCGACATCGCCGCCCGGCTGGTCTCGGAGGCGTGGGCAAAGAGCCTGGGCGGCACCATCGTGGTGGAAAACCGCGCCGGCGCTGGCGGCAATATCGGTGTCGATGCGGTGGCCAAGGCCGCCGCCGACGGCTACACCATCGGCCTGCAGACCGTGTCGCTGGCGATCAACCCGGGCCTGTTCCCGCGCATGCCGTACGACACGCTGAAGGATCTTGCGCCGATCGGCATGGTGGCCAGTTCGCAGCATGTGCTGGTGGTCAACAACAACGTGCCCGCCAAAAACCTCCAGGCGCTGATCGCGGCCGCCAAAGCCGCGCCAGGCAAGCTGACCTATGGCTCCGCGGGCAACGGCAGCACCTTCCATATGTCGGCCGAACTGTTCAAGTCGGTGGCCAATGTCTCGATCGTCCACGTGCCGTACCGCGGCGGCGGCCCGGCGCTGGTCGACACCATCGCGGGCCAGGTCGACATGAGCTTCCCGGTGATCTCCGCGGCCCAGCAGCATGTGCAGGGCGGCAAGCTCAGGGCGCTCGCGGTTACCGGCACCAGGCGCGCGCCGCAATTGCCAAACGTGCCGACCGCGGCCGAGGCGGGCTTGCCCGGCTATGCCTTCGAGACCTGGTTCATGGTGTTCGCCCCGACCGGCACGCCCAGGCCCGTGATCGACAAGCTGAACGCCGCGCTCAACACCGCGCTGGCCGCGCCGGCCACCCGTGAACGCATGGTCAGGGAGGGCTTCGAGCCCACGCCGACCACGCCCGAGGCGGCACGTCAGCGCCTTGAAAAAGAAATGCCCGTGTGGGCGAAGCTGATCAAGCAACGCGGCATCACCGCGGAATAACGACAGACCAGGCCGTTGCCATGACCCCCAAGACGCTATACCAGAAGCTGGTCGACGCCCATACCGTGGCCAGGATCGACGACGACAACGTGCTGTTGTACTGCGACCTGCACCTGATGAACGAGTACACCAGCCCGCAGGCCTTCGCCGGGCTGCACGAGCAGGACCGCGGCGTGCTGGTACCCGGCCAGAACGTGGCGGTGGTCAGCCATATCATCCCGACGCACCCGACCGCGATCCGCGTGATCGCGGACCCCGCCTCCGCGCTGCAGGCCACCAACCTGCACGCCAACTGCGCGCGCCATGCGATCCCGCTGTTCGACACCAACGATGCGCTGCAAGGCATCGAGCACGTGGTCGCGCCCGAGCACGGCATGATCCGCCCCGGCATGGTGGTGATCTGCGGCGACAGCCACACCACTACCTATGGCGCGCTCGGTGCGCTGGGCTTTGGCATCGGCACGTCCGAGGTCGAGCACGTGCTGGCCACGCAGACGCTGGTCTACCGCATGGCCCGGACCATGCGCATCCGCGTCGACGGCAAGCTGCCCGCGGGCACCACCGCCAAGGACCTGATCCTGCGGATCATCGGCACGATCGGCGCGCAAGGCGCGCGCGGCTACGTGGTCGAGTATTGCGGCGCGGCGATCCGCGACCTGAGCATCGAGGCCCGCTTCACCCTGTGCAACATGACCGTCGAAGCGGCGGCACGCGGCGCGCTGATCGCGCCGGATGCGGCCGCGACCGACTACGTGCTGCGCCGCGCGCCGGACATCGCGGGCGCGCAGCGCGACGCCGCGCTCGATTACTGGGCCACGCTGCACAGCGATGCGGAGGCGGTGTTCGACCTGGAGTTTACGTTCGATGCCAGCGAGATCGAGCCCTACGTGACCTGGGGAACCAGCCCGGACCAGGTGCTGCCGGTGTCCGGCACCATCCCGTTTCCGGAAGACCAGATCGACGAGGCCGAGCAGCGCTCGGTCGAGCGCGCGCTCGCGTACACGCGGTTGCAGCCCGGCGCGGCGCTGGCCGGCACCGCGATCCAGCACGTCTTTATCGGCTCTTGCACCAACGGCCGCATCGAAGACCTGCGCGCGGTGGCCAGCGTGGTGCGCGGCCGCAAGGTGGCCGCTGGCGTGCGGGCCATGATCGTGCCCGGCTCGGGCGCGGTCAAGGCGCAGGCCGAACGCGAGGGACTGGCCGGCATCCTGATCGACGCGGGCTTCGAATGGCGGCAGCCGGGCTGCTCGATGTGCCTGGCCATGAACGACGACGTGCTCGCCGACGGCGTGCGCTGCGCCTCTACCACCAACCGCAACTTCGAGGGCCGGCAGGGACGCGGCGCCATCACCCACCTGATGAGCCCGGCCATGGCCGCCGCCGCCGCGGTCACCGGCGCCATCACCGACGTCCGCAAGCTGGAGACGATTCATGCCTGAACCCACCTGCATCCGCGGCAAGGCCGCCGCGATCCGCTTCGAGAACCTCGACACCGACCAGATCATTCCCAAGCAGTTCCTGCGCGGCATCGACAAGTCCGGACTGGCGCAGGGCATCCTGCATGACCACCGCTTCGACGCCAGCGGCGCGCCGCGCCCGGAGTTCGTACTGAACCGCCCCGAATACGCCGGTACCAGCATCCTGGTGGGCGGCGCCAACTTCGGCTGCGGCTCGAGCCGCGAGCATGCGGTCTGGGGCCTGCAGCAATTCGGCATCCACGCCGTGATCGCGCCGAGCTTTGGCGAGATCTTCTATTCGAACGCGATGAACAACCGGCTGCTGCTGGTGATGCTGCCGCGCGAGGTCATCGAGCCACTGATGAACGCGGTGGACGCGGACAGCCGCAACACCATCGACATTGACGTCGAGGCGATGCGCGTGCGCACGCCCTGCGGCGACCACGCCTTCCAACTGTCGGCACGGCACCGCCGCATGTTTCTCGAAGGGCTGGACATGATCGGCCTGTCGCTGCGGCAGCGCGGCGAAATCGAGCAGTTCATCCAGCAGTACTGGTCGGCGTTTCCGTGGACCCAGAACGTGGCGGCACGCACGCGCGCAAGGCTCGGCAACACCTGAGCCACGCATCTCCGGCGTGCGGCCGCCATAGCCGCACGCTTGCCCGCCGGGAACGACATGAAGCCACTGCCCGCGCTTCGTTCCCACCCTTCCTCCTTGGTTTGATGCCAGTCAATCCCATGTCGCCAGTGTGTGCGCATGATCGCCACATGCACGACAGGTCCAGGCCAATGCAAGCCTGCGCACCGCGAAATCGCTTTCCCACCGCTGATCCCACGGCACCCCATGAAAGCAAAAAACTGGCTGTATCCGGCAATCGCGGCATTGCCGTTCTCACTCTGGCTCGGGCTCTCCCACGCGGCTACCAAGGCCGAACCCAAGGCCGCACAGAAGGCTGAGCAAAAGACCGCCATCCCCACGCTCACCGCCGCCGAATTCGACCACGCGCGGCAGATCTACTTCGAGCGCTGCGCCGGCTGCCACGGCGTGCTGCGCAAGGGCGCCACCGGCAAGGCGCTGACGCCGGACATCACGCGTGCGCGCGGCACCGAGTACCTGAAGACCTTCATCAAGTACGGCAGCCCCGCCGGCATGCCCAACTGGGGCACCTCGGGCGACCTCACCGACCGGGAAGTCGACCTGATGGCGCGCTACATCCAGCTCGATCCGCCGACGCCGCCCGAGTTCTCGCTCGCCGATATCGAGAAAAGCCGCAAGGACATCCTGCCCGTCGCCAAGCGCCCGACGCAGAAGATGAACCCGTACAACCTGGACAACCTGTTCTCGGTCACGCTGCGCGACGCCGGCGAGGTGGCGCTGATCGACGGCGACAGCAAGCAGGTCATCAATATCGTCAAGACCGGCTATGCGGTGCATATCTCGCGCATGTCGGCGTCGGGGCGCTACCTGTACGTGATCGGCCGCGATGCGCGGCTGGACCTGATCGACCTGTGGCTGCCCAAGCCCGATATCGTCGCCGAAGTGAAGATCGGCATGGAGGCGCGCTCGGTCGAGACCTCCAAGTACAAGGGCTATGAAGACAAGTACGCGGTGGCGGGCTCGTATTGGCCGCCGCAGTACGTGATCATGGAAGGCGATACGCTTAAGCCGCTGAAGGTGGTGTCCACGCGCGGCATGACCGTCGACAACGAATACCACCCCGAGCCGCGTGTCGCCTCGATCGTTGCCAGCCACTACCACCCCGAGTTCGTGATCAACGCCAAGGAGACCGGCAAGATCCTGATGGTCAATTACTCGGACCTGGCCAACCTGAAGACCACCACCATCGACTCGGCCAAGTTCCTGCATGACGGCGGCTTCGATTCGACCGGACGCTACTTCCTGGTCGCGGCCAACGCCTCCGACAAGATCGCCGTGGTCGACACCAAGGAAGACAAGCTGGCCGCGCTGGTCAACGTCGGCAAGACCCCGCACCCCGGCCGCGGCGCCAACTTCACGCATCCGCAGTTCGGCCCGGTCTGGGCCACCAGCCACCTGGGCGACGAGACCATCAGCCTGATCGGCACCGACCCCGCCGGCCACCCGGCGCAAGCGTGGAAGGTGGTGCAGACGGTCAAGGGCCAGGGCGGCGGCTCGCTCTTTATCAAGACCCATCCCAAGTCGTCCAACCTGTGGGTCGATACGCCGCTGAATCCGGATGCCAGGCTCAACCAGTCGGTCGCGGTGTTCGATACACGCAACCTGGAAGCCGGCTTCAAGGTGCTGCCGATCGCCGAGTGGGCCGAACTGAAGGGCGCGGGCGCCAAGCGCGTGGTGCAGGCCGAATACAACAAGGCCGGCGACGAGGTCTGGTTCTCGGTGTGGGGCACCAAGGACGGCGAATCCGCGCTGGTGGTGGTCGACGACAAGACCCGCACGCTCAAGACCGTGATCAAGGACAAGCGCCTGATCACGCCGACCGGCAAGTTCAACGCCTATAACACGCAGCACGACGTCTACTGAGCCCGCGCCCGGGCTGCGCCGCGGCGCAGCCCGGGCGGCCCGCGTCATCCCGCGTTTCCTTTTACGGAGCAATGCATCATGCGAACACAACGCGCGCGGCCGGCGCTGCTGGCGGCGTTCGGCTGCCTGCTGGCGCTCGGCGCCGCCATGCCGGCACATGCCAGCCAGGACCTGGCATCGAGCAAGGCCTGCCTGGCGTGCCACGGACTCGACAAGAAGATGGTCGGCCCCGCCTTCCAGGACATCAAGGGCAAGTACAGCGGCCGCAAGGACGGGCAGGCGCAGATGGTCCAGTCCATCCTGAAAGGCAGCAGCGGCCGCTGGGGCCCGGTGCCGATGCCGGCCAACGCCGTCAGCGAGGCCGACGCCAACATCCTGGCCAAATGGATTCTCTCCCTCTGAGGCGCACCGCCTGGCGCCATGCCGCCACCGCGGGTCTTGCTGCCGCCGTGGCCGCGAGCGCGCTCGCCGCGGCGGACCCGCCCGCGCCGGCGCGGCAGGCGCAACTGGCGCACTGGCTGCGCGATGACTGCGGCGCCTGCCACGGCATGACCCTGCGCGGCGGCTTGGGCCCGCCGCTCACATCGGCAAGCCTGGCCGGCAAGCCGCCCGAGGGGCTGGTGGCTACGGTGCTGTACGGCCGGCCCGGCACGGCGATGCCGCCCTGGCAACCTTTCATGACGCAGGATGAAGCCCGATGGCTGATCGATCGATTGCAGGCAGGCCAGCCGCCGGCCGTTGCGCCGCAAGGCAACTGATGCGGGGACTAGGCGCTGTCTTCGTTGCCGCGCTGCTCGCGGGCTGCGCCGGCACCGTGCGCGGCACCGGCGACCTCGGCGTGGTGGTGGAGCGCGCTGCGGGACGGCTGCAGATTGTCGAGACCACCGGCATGACGCGGCTAGCCACGGTGGCTGGACTGGGCGACCTGTCGCACGCCAGCGTGGTGTTCTCGCGCGATGCGCGCTATGCCTATGTCTTCGGCCGCGATGGCGGCCTGACGCGCGTCGACCTGCTCGGCGCTCGCATCACCCATCGCGTGCTGCAGGCCGGCAACAGCATTGGCGGCGCCATCTCGCAGGACGGCCGGGTGGTGGCGGCACAGAACTACGCGCCGGGGGGCATCCGCCTGTTCGACGCCCAGACGCTTGAACCGCTGGCGGATCTTCCCGCGATCGGCAGCGACGGACGCCGCGCCAAGGTGGTCGGGCTGGCCGACCTGCCCGGCCGCCGCTTCGCTGCCAGCCTGTTCGAATCCGGCGAAATCTGGATCATCGACGCCAGCGACCCGCGCCATCCGCAGGTAACCCGGCTGCCGGCCGGCCGCGAACCTTACGACGGGCTGGTCACGCCCGACGGCCGCTGGTACCTGGCCGGCCTGTTCGGCGAAGACGGCCTGGCGCTGGTCGACCTGTGGCAGGCCCCGCCGCAAGCGCGCCGTATCCTGTCCGGCTACGGCCGCGGGAACGCGCCGCTGCCGGTCTACAAGATGCCGCACCTGCGCGGCTGGGCCATGGCGCAGGGCCTGGCCTGGCTGCCGGCGATCGGGCGCCATGAGGTGCTGGTGGCCGATCCCGCCAACGGCTGGCGCGAGGCGGCCCGCGTGGCGCTGGCGGGCCAGCCGGTATTTGCCATGGCGCGGCCCGACGGGCGCCAGGTCTGGGTCAATTTCGCCTTTCCGCACAACGACACCGTGCAGGTGATCGACACCGCCACGCGCCAGGTGGTGCGCACGCTGCGCCCCTGCCGCGGCGTGCTGCACATGGAATTCACGCCCAAGGGCGAGTCGCTGTGGCTGTCGTGCCGCGACGACAACCGCGTCGAGGTCTACGACACCGCCAGCCTGGAACGCGTCGCCACACTACCCGCCGACAATCCCAGCGGCATCTTCTTTACCGCGCGCGCGCAGCGCTTCGGCATGTAAGGCGCACCATGTTCAACGAGCAAACCCTCTACGACCACCTGCAGCGCGGCTTCCCGCTGCAGCCGCGGCCCTACCAGGCGCTGGCCGCCAGAGCCGGATGGTGCGAGCACGCGCTGCTGAGCCTGCTCGCGCGCGACCTCGGCACCGGCCGCATCAGCCGCGTCGGCGCCGTGTTCGCGCCTAACGTGATCGGCGTCAGCACGCTGGGCGCATTGTCGGTGCCGCCGGCGCAGCTTGACCGCGTGGCGGCCCGCGTCAGCGCCTGCGCGGCGGTCAGCCATAACTACGCGCGCAGCGGCCATCGGTACAACCTGTGGTTTGTCGCGGGCGCGCGCGAGCGCGGCACGCTCGATGCCACGCTGGCGTCGATCGGCGATCTCACGGGCCAGGCACCGCTGGACCTGCCGATGGCGCGCGAGTACCACATCGACCTGGGCTTTCCGCTGTCGCGCCAGCACGGCAGCCGCCCGCGCCGGCGCGCCGGCCCGGTGGCCGCCGCGGCCGTTGCGCTGGACGACGATGACTGGCGCCTGGTCGCGGCGCTGGAAGCCGGCCTGCCGCTGACGCCGCGCCCGTTCCATGCGCTCGCCAGGCAGGCGCGCCTGGCCGTGCCACAGGTGCTCGAGCGGCTGGCGCAATGGTCCGCGCAAGGCGTGATCCGGCGCCTGGGGGTGGTGCTGCGCCACGGGCGCTTCGGCTACCGCCACAACGCCATGTGCGTGTGGGACGTGCCGGACGGCTGCGTCGACGCCATCGGCATGCGGCTGGCGCGGCAGCCGTGCGTAACGCTGTGCTACCGCCGCGAACGCCGGCTGCCGGACTGGCCCTACAACCTGTTTGCGATGATCCACGCCCGTAGCGCGCAGGAGCTGCAGCCCGCGCTGGCCCGCATCCGTGCCGCCGCCGGCCTGCAGCAGGTGTCGGGCGCGGTCCTGGTCGGCACGCATTGCTACAAGCAGCGCGGCACGCGCTATGCCATGCAGGTGCCGGCATGAAGCACGCCTGCGCGGCACCCGAGGCCACCGATCCGCTCGACCCACTCGACCGCCGCATCATCAACGCCCTGCAGCGCGGCCTGCCGCTGGTGCCGCGCCCGTACGCGCAAGCCGCCGCGGCGCTCGGCATTGACGAGGGCATGCTGCTGGAGCGTCTGCGCGCCCTGCTTGCCCGTGGCGTGCTGACGCGCTTCGGCCCGCTGTACCAGATCGAGCGCGCGGGCGGCCGCTTCGTGCTGTGCGCCTGCCATGCGCCGGCGGCGCGCCTGGAAGCCGTCATCGCCGCCATC
Organism: Cupriavidus sp. H39; assembly: GCF_050271075.1. Taxonomy (NCBI): domain Bacteria; kingdom Pseudomonadati; phylum Pseudomonadota; class Betaproteobacteria; order Burkholderiales; family Burkholderiaceae; genus Cupriavidus; species Cupriavidus sp. H39. The sequence goes on along the minus strand of NZ_CP189846.1, from coordinate 930,070 downwards.
AATGCCCACCCTGAAGTCGCGCACCATTACTCGCGCACGCACCACCTGAACCTGTGGTTCGTGCTGGCAGTCGCGCGGCCTGAGCAGGTCGCGCCAGTGCTGGCGCGCATCGCCGCGGCGGCCGGCGTCGAGGTGTTGCCGTTTCCCAAGCAACGCGAATTCTTCGTCAACCTCTACTTGCCCGCCTGATGCCCGACTCTGTCGATCCACTGGCTTCCGCGGACGCCGCCGACCCCACCGACCTGGCGCTGATCCGCGCCACCCAGGCCGGCCTGCCGCTGGTGCCGGAACCCTACGCCGCGGTCGCCGCCGAGCTCGGCCTGACCGAGGCGGCGGTGATCGCGCGGCTGGCGGCGATGCAGGCGCGCGGCATGCTGCGCCGCATCGCCGCCGTGCCCGACCACTACCGGCTGGGCTGGCGCGCCAATGGCATGACCGTGTGGGATGTGGACGACGCCCGCATCGACGCGCTGGGCGCGCGCATCGGCGCGCTCCCCTTCGTCAGCCATTGCTATCGCCGCCCGCGCCGCTTGCCGCACTGGCCCTACAACCTCTTCGCGATGGTGCATGCCCGCTCGCGCGAAGGCGCCGCGCCCCAGGTCGCGGTGATCGCGGCACTGCTGGGCGACGCCTGCCGCGCGCACGACGTGCTGTGGTCCACCCGCGTCCTCAAGAAAACCGGACTGCGCCTGCCGCCGTCCAGCCCAGACCAATAGGAAGCCCCACCCATGTTCCGCCTGTCCCGCTTCATGGAAGCCCTGCGCGATAACGGCCCGCTGCCGCCGCCGCGCCAGCCCGCCGGCCCGGTGGTGATCTGGAACCTGATCCGCCGCTGCAACCTGAACTGCCGGCACTGCTATGCCACCTCCGCCGACACCGACTTCAAGGGCGAGCTCGATACCGACGAAGCGCTGAAGGTGCTTGGCCAGCTGCACGACGCGCGCGTGCCGGCGCTGATCCTGTCGGGCGGCGAGCCACTGCTGCGCCCGGACCTGTACCAGGTTGCCGGACGCGCGCGCGCGCTCGGCTTCCACCTGTCGCTGTCGTCCAACGGCACGCTGCTCGATGCCGGCCACGCGGCGCGGCTGGCGGCGGCAGGCTTCGACTACGTCGGCGTCAGCCTCGATGGCCTGCCCGCCACGCACGACCGCTTCCGCCGCAGCGATGGCGCTTTCGTGCAGGCGCTGGCCGGCTTGCGCACGGCGCGCGCGGCCGGCCTGCGCGTGGGCGTGCGCATGACGCTGACCGAAGCGAACGCGGCGCAGCTGCCCGAACTGGTGGCGCTGGCCGAGGGCGAAGGCATCGACAAGTTCTACCTGTCGCACTTCAACTATGCCGGCCGCGCGCGCAGCCATCGCGCCGACGATGCGCGCCATGCCCGCACCCGCGCCGCGCTCGACTGGCTGTTCGACCACGTCTGGGGCCGCGCGCGGCTAGGGCATGCGGGGGATTTCGTCACCGGCAACAACGATGCCGACGGCGTGTACCTGCTGTACTGGATCGCCAGCCGCTTTCCGCACCGCGTCGCCGACATGCGCCAGCGGCTGGAGCGCTGGGGCGGCAATGCCACCGGCGTCGGCGTGGCCAATATCGACAACCTGGGCAATGTCCATCCCGATACCATGTGGTGGCACGTGACGCTCGGCAATGTGCGCCAGCGGCCGTTCGGCGAAATCTGGGCCGACCGCGCCGATCCGCTGATGGCGGGCCTGGCCAGCACGCCGCGCCCGCTGCAGGGGCGTTGCGCCGGCTGCGCGCATCGCGCCATCTGCAACGGCAATACGCGCGTGCGCGCCTTTGCCCTGACGGGCAACCCGTGGGCGGAAGATCCGGGCTGCTACCTGAGCGATGCCGAGATCGCGCACACGCCGGGCGCGGAGGTCGCGGCATGACCCCACTGACCCGATGGCTGGGCGCGCTGGCGCTCGCCTGCATCGCGCACGCCACGCAGGCTGACACGGCTGCCGCGGCGGCTGACCCGGCGGCGCTCTACGGCCAGCACTGTGCCGCCTGCCACGGTGCCGACCGGCTCGGGGCCATGGGTCCGGCGCTGTTGCCGGAAAGCCTGGAGCGCCTGCGCGCCGGCGAACTCGATGCGGTGTTGCGCGACGGCCGTGCCGCCACGCAGATGCCGGCGTTCGCCGGCACACTGGCCGCGGCCGAGTTGCAGGCGCTGGCACGCTGGCTGCGCGCCGCGCCCGCCACCGTGCCGCAGTGGGACGCCCGGGCCATCCGCGCCAGCCACATCGTCCACCACGCCCCCGGCAGCCTGCCGCCGCGGCCGGTATTCAGCGCCGACCCGCAGAACCTGTTCGTCGTGGTGGAGGCCGGCAGCCATCACATGACCGTGCTCGACGGCGACCGGCTGGAGCCGGTCCATCGCTTTGCCACGCGCTTCGCGTTGCATGGCGGGCCCAAGTTCAGCCGCGATGGCCGCTATGTCTACATGGCCAGCCGCGACGGCTGGGTCGGCAAGTATGACTTGTGGAACCTGGCGTATGTGGCCGAGGTCCGGGTTGGCGTGAACACGCGCAACGTTGCCGTCAGCGACGACGGGCGCTGGGTGCTGGCCGGCAACACGCTGCCGCGCACGCTGGTGCTGCTCCATGCCGACGACCTGTCGCTGGCGCAGGTGATCGACGTCACCGGGCGCAACGGCGCGCGCTCGCGCGTCTCCGCCGTCTACGATGCCGCGCCGCGCCACAGCTTTATCGCCGCGCTGAAGGATATCCCCGAGGTCTGGGAACTCCCGTATGCCGATGCCGCCGGCACGCCGCTGCCGCCCCCGGCCCTGCTGGCGCCGCGCGCGATCGTGCTGGACGATGTGCTCGACGATTTCTTCTTCGACCAGCCGTACCGCCATATTTTGGGCGCCTCGCGCCAGGGCGTCGAGCAGGTGATCGACCTGAAGCAGGGCCGCAAGGTGGCGTCACTGGCGCTGGGCGGCATGCCGCACCTGGGCAGCGGCATCACCTGGCAGCGCGATGGCCGCGAAGTGATGGCGTCGCCGGACCTCGGCCAGGGGCGCATCACGGTGATCGACATGCAGGACTGGCACACCGTCGCCACCGTGCCGACCAACGGCCCGGGCTTTTTCCTGCGCAGCCATGAACGCACGCCCTACGCCTGGGCCGATGCCATGATGAGCCCCCGCCGCGACATCCTGCAGGTGATCGACAAGCAGAGCCTGCAGGTAGTCGGCAGCGTCACCCCCAGCCCGGGCCGCACCGCCGCGCACGTCGAGTTCACGCGCGACGGGCGCTACGCGCTGGTCAGCCTGATGGAGCGCGACGGCGCCATCGTGGTGTACGACGCCGCCACGTTGCGGGAGGTAAAGCGCCTGCCGATGGACAAACCCATCGGCAAGTACAACGTCTTCAACAAGACCACGCGCTCGGCCGGCACCAGCCACTGAGCGCGTGGCGAGATCCCATTGCAGGAGTCCAACATGCATCCACCGCTAAAGCCCGGCAAGGTCTGGCTGGTCGGGGTCGGCCCCGGCAGCGCGGACCTGGTCACGGTACGCGCCACGCGCGCGCTGGCCGCGGCCGAGGTCTGGCTGGTCGATGACCTGGTGTCGCCGGAAATGGCCGCCTATGCCAGACCGGGCACCCATGTGGAGTGGGTCGGCAAGCGCGGCGGGCGCTGCTCGGTGAGCCAGCAGCGCATCCAGCAGCTGACGCTGCAGCACGCGCTGGCCGGCCGCACGGTGGCGCGCGTCAAGGGCGGCGATCCGCTGCTGTTCGGGCGCGGCGGGGAAGAAGCCGCATTCCTGCGCGGCCACGGGCTGGACGTCGAGATCGTCAACGGCATCAGCAGCGGCATGGCCGCCGCGCAGGCGCTGGGCATTGCGCTGACGCATCGCGCGCACTGCCACGGCGTGACCTTCGTTACCGGCCATACCAGCGCGCACGGTTCGCCCGACTGGCAGGCGCTGGTGCGTGGCGGCACCACGCTGGTGATCTACATGGGCATGAGCCGCATCGCGGCGATCCGCGACGGCCTGCTGGCAGCGGGCATGGCTGCCGGCGTGCCGGCGGCGGTGGTGATGCACGCCGGCAGCGACCAGGCGCGCAGCTGGACCGGCTCGCTCGGCACGCTCGCCGACTCGCTTGCAGCCGGGCTGGCAAGCCCGGCGGTGGTGCTGGTTGGCGGGGTGGTCGCGGACGCGCTGCCGGCAGTGGCGACGATGGCCGCGGGCGCGGGCCCGCTGGCCGCATAGATTGGAACCCGCGCGCCAGGCGCAGGGAAGGGGATGGGCTTTAGGCGATGCAAGGCGCGGCAATGCCGCCTTTCCCGTTCAATACGGCAAGCCTGCATAGTTCTCCGCCAGCATCCGCGATGCCGCCTCCGACCCCACCAGATAGTCCAGCTCGGCCCGCTGCATGCGCAGCGCAAACGGATCCGCGTCCGGGAAGCGATGCATCAGCGAAGTCAGCCACCATGAAAAGCGCTCGGCCTTCCAGATGCGGCGCAGGCAGCGCGCCGAATAGGCGTCCAGCTCGCGCTTGTCGTCATGCCGGCAGGCAGCGATCAGTCCGTCGGCCAGGGTCAGCACGTCGCTGGCCGCCAGGTTCAGTCCCTTGGCGCCGGTGGGCGGCACGATATGCGCGGCATCCCCAGCCAGGAACAGGTTGCCGAAGCGCATCGGCTCGCAGACAAAGCTGCGCAATGGCGCGATGCTCTTCTCGATGCTCGGTCCCGTCACCAGCGACTGCGCCGACCGCGGATCGAGGCGGCGGCGCAATTCGTCCCAGAAACGGTCATCGGGCCAGTCCTCCACGCGCTCGCTCGACGGCACCTGTACGTAGTAGCGGCTGCGCGTGCGCGAGCGCATGCTGCACAGCGCGAAGCCGCGTTCGTGGCTGGCGTAGACCAGTTCGTCCGCCACCGGCGGTGTTTCCGAGAGGATGCCAAGCCAGCCGAACGGATAGGCGCGCTCGAACACCTGCGTGGCGGTACGCGGCACGCTCTGGCGGCTGACTCCATGGAAGCCGTCGCAGCCGGCGATGTAGTCACAGTGGATCTCGTGTGCCACGCCGTCCTTCCGATAACGGACCACCGGCCTCGCGCCCTCGAACTCATGCAGGCTGACATCCTGCGCGTCGTAGACGGTGGCGATGCCCGCTTGCTGCCGTGCCGCCATCAGGTCGCGCGTGACCTCGGTCTGGCCGTAGACGGTCACGTTGCGGCCGACCAGCGCGTGCAGGTCGATGCGATGCCGCTGGCCATCGAAGGACAGCACGATGCCGTCGTGCACCAGCCCTTCCTCATGCAGCCGCGCCGCCACCCCCGCGCGTTCCAGCGCGGCGACGGTCACGCTTTCGAGGATGCCGGCGCGGATGCGCCCCAGCACGTATTCCGGACTGCGTTGCTCGACGATAACGTTGTCGACTCCCCCCTTGGTGAGCAACTGCCCTAGCAACAGGCCGGCCGGGCCGGCGCCGATGATGGCAACCTGGGTGCGCATGTCTTGTCTCCTTGTGGATATCGTTCTGCCGGCGCTAACGATAGTCGCCGCAGGGTCGCTGCGGAATGGACAGACCGAACCAATGACAGGACAATCGGAACATTGCTGGTAAACACTGACGCCCCCGTGAGACCTGTCCCGACCTACTCGCTGTACGGCGTGAATTCGTCCGCGCCGCTGTCCGACCAGCTGCATTTCGAGTCCATCGCGGCGCGCAGCCGCCTGCACGGGTGGGAGATCAAGCCCCACCGGCATGAGCGCTTCCTGCAAATTCTGTACATTCATGCGGGTGGCGGGGAAGCCCTGCTAGAAGCGCGCCGTGAGCCGTTGCGCAGCGGCTCGCTGGTGACGATGCCGCCGCGGCACGTCCACGGCTTCGTGTTTACGCCGGACACTGACGGCATGGTCGTCACCATGACCGACAGCCACCTGCGCACGCTGCTGGCGGGCGTGCCGGATGCGCTGCCGCTGTTCGAACACCCGCGCCACGACCGCGTGCGGCGCGGTCACGCGCTGGCGCAGGCGCTGGCGCTGTTTCGCGGGGAGATGGAAGCCGTGTCCGCCTGGCGCGGGGCGGCGCTGTCGGCGCTGCTGACGCTGGTGCTGATCGGCATGGCGCGGCTGGCCAATGCCTCGCAGCCAGCGGCCGCGCGCAGCGGCAGTCGCCCGGCGCGGCACTTCCAGCACTTCCAGCAACTGCTGGAATCGGACTACCGCGAGCAGAAAGAGATCGGCCACTATGCCGGCGCAATCGGCATCACGCCCACGCAGCTCAACCGCGTGTGCCGCCAGGCCTCGGGACAGTCTGCGCTGCAGATGATCCACGCGCGCGTGCTCGCCGAAGCGCAGCGCGACCTGCTCTTCAGCGACCTGGAAATCAAGCACATCGCGCTGTCGCTCGGTTTCTCCGATGCGGCGTACTTCTCGCGCTTCTTCGCGCGGCTGGTGGGTCAGGCGCCCACGGAATTCCGGCAAGCGGGACGGGCCCGGCTGCCGGCGTTCGCAGTCCGCTGATGGCTCAGGCTGGCGGGTCCATCGCGGCGAAGATTTCCTCCGCCATGTGGAAGGCCGAATTCGCCGCCGGCACACCGCAATAGATCGCCGCCTGCAACAGCACTTCCTTGATCTCGTCGCGCGTCACGCCGTTGTTGGCGGCTGCGCGCAGATGGAGCTTCAGTTCGTCCGGGCGGTTCAACGCCACCATCATGGCGATGGTCAGCAGGCTGCGCGTATGGCGCGGCAGGCCTTCGCGCGTCCAGATCTCGCCCCAGGCGTAGCGCGTGATCAGGTTCTGGAATTCTTCGTTGAGCGGCGTCAGCCGCGCCAGCGAACGATCGACATGCGCGCTGCCGAGCACCTCGCGCCGCACCGAGAGGCCGGCGTCATAGCGGGCGTGGTCGTCGCTCACGGGCAGGCGGCCGCGCACGAAATCGACCAGTGCGGTGGTGAAGCGGCCCGGCTGCTCGAAGCTTGAGATATGCGCGGCAGGCAATTCGATAAAACGCGCGCCGGGAATCGCATCGGCCAGCGCGCGGCCTTCCTGCGCGGTGGTCGATGGGTCATGGCTGCCGGCGATGACCAGCACCGGCACCGGGATCGACGACACCGTCTCGCGGAAGTCGGCGTCGCGCACCGCCGCGCAGTTGGCCGCATAGCCGCGCGGATCGAGTCCCGCCAGCACGCCGCGCAAACCGTCGAGCGCGCGGTCTGCCGAGGCGGCAAACCCCGGGGTGAACCAACGCTCGACCGAGGGCGCGACCATCACGCCCATGCCGTCGCGCAGGACGGTGTCGATGCGCGCGTTCCATCCCTGCGCGTTGCCGATCTTTGCGGCGGTATTGGCCAGCACGATGCGGGAGAAGCGCCCGGGCGCATGGATGCCCAGCCACATCCCGGTGAGGCCACCCATCGAGAGGCCGCAGAACACGGCCTGGCCGATGCCCAATACGTCCAGGATGGCGATCACGTCCTGGCCGAGTTGTTCCACCGTGAAGGCGTCGCCCGGTGCGCTGGATCGGCCTTGCCCGCGGGTGTCGTAGCGCACCACGCGAAAGCGCCCGGCCAGCGCGGCGGCCTGAGGCTGCCACATGGTGTGATCGGTGCCGAGCGAGTTGGAGAAAATGATGGCCGGTGCCGACTCGGGGCCGTCGACGGTATAGAATAGGCGCGCGCCGGCGTGGTCTAGATAAGGCAAGGTGGTCTCCCTGACTTGATGTTGGTTATTGGTGAATCTGCGGCGTCGGGCCTGGCAAACGCCGGCCCAGCAGGCCATCGTGCCGATCGCGCATTCAATGCCTCGCCACCGCTTCCCGCCACGCCGCTACCGCCGCATCCGCGAACTGCACCGACTGCCCCGCATAATTGGCCGGATCCGCCAGCCGGTCCAGCGCCGCCGCATCCAGCAACCCGGCGAGCGCGCGGTCTTCGCGCAGCAGCGCCGCCAGCGCGTCGCGCAGGCTCGTGCCCTGCTCCACCGCGCGCCGCGAGGCGTTCTCTACCAGCTTGTGCGCCGGCAACCGGCCGATGCGGGCACCCAGCGCCAGCATCGCGGCCTCGCCAAGAATCAGCCCATGCGTGAGATCGAGATTGGCCCGCATGCGCGCCGCATCGACCTGCAGCCCGGCGACCACCTCGCCCATCTGGCGCAGCGCGCCCGCGGCCAGCGTGACGATCTGGGGCAGCGTGTCCCATTCCGCCTGCCAGCCGCCCAGCGCGCGCTCGTGCTCCTGCACCATGCCTGACAGCATGGTGGCCACCAGCGGCGGCACGCGCACCGATGCCGTCAGCACTGCCGCGCAGCCGACCGGATTGCGCTTGTGCGGCATGGTGCTGGAACCGCCGCGGCCGGGCCCGTCGGGCTCGGCCACCTCCGCCACCTCGGTTTGCATCAGCAGCGAGAGGTCGCGTGCCATCTTGCCGAGCGTGCCGGTCAGCATGCCGAGCGTGGTGGCAACTTCGACCACCCGGTCACGATGCGCATGCCATGGCAGCATGGGTGCGACCAGGCCCAGCTCGCGGGCCAGTGCCGCGGTTACGCCGGGCGCGGCGTCGCCAAGGCTGGCAAGCGTGCCCGCGGCGCCGCCGAACTGCAGCGCACGGGCCTGCGCGCGCGCCGCAGCCAGACGGGCGAGGTCGCGGCGCAGCGCGTCGAGCCAGCCGGCAGCCTTGCAGCCAAAGGTGGTCGGCAGTGCATGCTGCAGCCAGGTGCGCGCCACCATCGGCGTGGCGCGATGCGCGCTGGCCAGCGCGGCGCAGGCGTCGCCCAGGCGGACCAGGTCGGCCTCGAGCACGCGCAGCCCGTCGACCAGCTGGAGAACCAGCGCGGTGTCGACGATGTCCTGGCTGGTGGCGCCCCAGTGCACGAAGCGCGCCGCATCGGCATCGCGCGCAGCCACGGCGGCGGTCAGTTGCCTGACGAAGGGAATGGCGAGATTGCCGGCGGCGACCGCGGCCTGGGCCAGCGCATCGCGGTCGATGGTGCCGACGTCGCGGCAGACTGCGGTGATGACTGTCGCGGCGGCGGCCGGGATCACGCCGCATTGCGCTTCGGCGCGCGCGAGCGCGGCCTCGACGGCAAGCATGCGTTGCACGGTGCCGGCGTCGGAGAAGATGTCCAGCACGGCGGGGCTGCCGGACATGGGATCGGTGAGACGCGTGACGGTTGGCATGGGGGCGATCGGTAGGGGTCGTGGCGATAACGACCATCTGGTTATGCGTCTGTCGCCGCCGGCGCGGCGGGTCAGATATCGAAGAACACCGTTTCGTCCGGGCCTTGCAGCACGATATCCCAGCGCAGCGTGCCGTTGCCGGCATCGTTGCCAACCAGCGTGCCGCGCCGCCCGGCCGGCACCAGCGCCAGCACCGGGTCGGCCGCATTGGCCGCGGTCTCGTCCGGAAAGTACATGCGCGTGGCAACGTGCCTGACCAGTCCGCGCATGAACACCGACACCATGAGGTGCGGCGCCTGCGGCCGGCCGTCGGCACCGGGCACGGCGCCCGGCTTGACGGTGACGAAGCGGAACGACCCGTCAGCCTCGGTCGGCACGCGGCCGAAGCCGGTAAAGCCGGGCACCAGCGGCAGCTCGCGCGTGTCTTCGGCGTGGCGGTAGCGGCCGGCGGGATTGGCCTGCCAGATCTCGACCATGCCGTCCGGCACGGGCTCGCCGTTGCCGTCGGTGACGCGGCCTTCGATCACGATGCGCTGGCCGGCCAGTGCCGGCGCGCTGGCGGTCAGGTCGGCGCAGTTCAGCCCGCTCAGGCCGATATGGAGATAAGGACCGACGGTCTGGGATGCGGTGGCGTAAAGCATGGTCTTACTCCATCGGCGTGGCATCGCGGCCACGCAGCACGATATCGAAACGGTAGCCGAGCGCGTATTCGGGCTGGGTAGTCTCCCAGTCGAGGCTGGCGATGAGCCGGTCGCGCGCCTTCTGGTCCGGCACGCAGTTGAAGATCGGGTCGAACGGCAGCAGCGGATCGCCGGGGAAGTACATCTGCGTCACCAGCCGCGTGGCGTAGGCGTTGCCGAACAGCGAGAAGTGGATATGCTGCGGCCGCCAGGCGTTGTGGTGGTCGCGCCAGGGATAGGCGCCGGGCTTGATGGTCTTGAACCGGTAGTGCCCGTTGGCGTCGGTGACGGTGCGGCCCTCGCCGGAGAAATGCGGGTCCAGCGGCGCGTCATGCTGGTCGCGCTTGTGCACGTAGCGGCCGGCCGCGTTGGCCTGCCACACCTCGATCAGCGCGTTCGGCACCGGCCGGCCATTCTCGTCGAGCACGCGGCCGGTCACGAAGATGCGCTCGCCAATGGGTTCGCCGCCATTGCCGGCGGTCAGGTCGTTATCCCCTTCGCGGACAAACTCGGGGCCGAAGGTGGGACCGGTCACTTCGGACAGCGACTGCGGCAACGCAATCAGCGGCTGGCCAGGCGAGCGCTTCTGCGTGGACGCGTAGGGGTCGAAGCGGTATGCGGGCTGGGTGTCCCAGTAGGGACGGCGATACTGGGCAAGGCGGGTCATTGCGCAGTCTCCTTGTGGTTGGAATGGAATGACTTTAAGCAACACATAAAGTCATGTAAATTAAGTTTTCTGAGAATTCCGATAACTTTCAGGCATGAAAACCACCGCCCCGCCCGCGCTCGAGGTCTTCCGCAACCGGGTGCGGCTGCGGCATCTCTATTGCTTCGTGGCGGTGTCGCAGACCCAGCACCTGGGCCGTGCCGCCGACCGCCTGGGGCTGACCCAGCCAGCCGTGTCCAAGACCCTGAGCGAGCTGGAGGAGCTGACCGGCACACGCCTGCTGGTGCGCCAGCGCGCGGGCACCGAACTGACCACCGCCGGCACGCGCTTCCTGCGGCACGCGCTGCGCATCCTCGCGGATATCGATGCGGCGGCCGACAGCATGGCCGGCGAGCAGGCGCAGCCCCAGGAGCGCATCCGGCTGGGCGCGCTGCCCAGCGTCGTGCCCGCGGTGCTGACCGATGCCTTGCTGCGCTTCCGTGCCGCGCATCCGGAGGTGGGGCTGGCCGTCCAGACCGGCATGAACCGCAGCCTGATCGACCAGCTCAAGGCCGACGTGCTGGATCTGGTCATTGGCCGGATGGACGACCCGGTGGCGATGGAAAGCCTGTGGTTCGAATCGCTCGGCCCGGACTCGCTGGCCCTGGCGGTGCGCCCCGGGCATCCTGTAGCCGCCATATCGCGGCCGACCTTGCTGGACGTGCTGGCATGGCCGCTGGTGATCCCCGCCGCGGGCTCGATCCCCCGCCACAACACCGAAAGCCTGCTCGCCCGCCACGGCCTGCCCCTGCCGGGCGGCTGCGTGGAAACCTCGGATGCCTACCTCGGACGCCTGCTGGCCCGCCACAGCGACTGCGTGTGGGCGGCGCCGCTGTCCGCCGCGCAGCGCGCGGTGGCCGAGGATGAGCTGGTCCTGCTGGCGCTCGATACGCAGGGCACGGAGGAACCGATCGGCCTGCTGCGGCACGGCGACCGCACGCTCAGCCCGATGGCTGAAGCGCTGGCGGACTGCATCCGCGCCGCGGCCCGGCCGCTTGCCGCTCATTGAACGATCAGTGGATGCTCAGTGCGCCGCCACGCCTGCGCTGCCGGCGGCGTCGCGATCCGGCGCACGGCTGCCGCTGACATGCTTGACCACCAGCGCACCGGCGGCCAGGAATGCCGGCACCGTGAGCAGCGTAAAGATGGTGTCGAAGCCAAGATGCAGGCGCAGCAGTTCGGCACCGAGCAAGGCCCCGGCGATGCCACCGAAGCGGCCGATGCCCAGCATCCACGCCACCCCGGTGGCACGGCCCTGGGTCGGGTAGAACGCCGCCGCCAGCGAAGGCATCGACGACTGCGCGCCGTTCATGGCGGTGCCGGCAAGGAAGATCAGCACGCCAAGCAGCACCTGGCTGCCGGTCCCGTGCCCCACGGCGTAGATCAGCACGCCGGTGGCTGCGTAGGTGATGGCGATCACCTTGTTCGGATTGAAGCGGTCCATGAACCAGCCCGCCGCGATGGTGCCGATGCCGCCGCCCAGCGGGAACAGCGCCGTCAGGAATGACGCGTGCTGGATCGAGAAGCCGGCGTCCTTCATCAGCGTGGGCATCCAGCTCGTCAGCAGGTAGAAAATGACCAGGCCCATGAAGTAGGTGCACCACAGCATCGCCGAACCCAGGCGGTAGCCGGGAGCCAGCACGGTGCCGACGGCGGAGCGGGTGGCGGGCGCCTGTTCGCCGATGATGAAGGCGTTCGCCTCACCCACGTCCGCGCCGGTCATGCGGCGCAGCAGCTGGCGGATCCGGTCGGCCGGATAGTTGCGCAACACCATGTAGCGCACCGATTCAGGCAGCAGCACCACCAGCAGCAGCGCGAGCGCAAGCGGCACGATGCCGCCGAGCAGCAGCACGCTGTGCCAGCCGAAGTGCGGGATCATCGCGGCGGCGACAAAGCCACCGGCGGCGGAGCCGAGCGGAAAGCCGCAGAACATGGTGTTCACCAGCACGGCGCGGCGGCGTTGCGGTGCGAACTCGGCGGTCAGCGTCACGGCATTGGGCATGGCGGCGCCCAAACCCAGGCCGGTCAGGAAGCGCAGCACCGTCAGCCAGCCCAGGGTGGGAGCGAAGGCCGTGGCCAGGCTGCAGGCGCCAAAGAAGAAGACCGACAGCACCAGCACCTTCTTGCGGCCGATGCGGTCGGCCAGCGGCCCGGCAAAGATCGCGCCGAAGGCGAGGCCAAACAGCGCGGCGCTCATGACGGGCCCGAGGGCCGACTTCTCGATCCCCCAGTCCTGCACCAGCGCCGGCGCGATATAGCCGATGGCGGCGGTATCGAAGCCGTCTACGGCTACCACCAGGAAGCAAAGCACAAGGATAAGCCACTGGTAACCAGTGAATCGCTGTCCGTCGATCAGGGCCTGGACGTCCACGACGCCAGCCTTGGAGGGGAGGGATTGGGGCACTGTTGTCTCCGTCTGCCTTGGAAATCGCGCACTCGCGATTGTTCTAATAGCGAACTCACGTTCTCTAATTGAACGAATCTTAGGCAACGGGCACCTGGGCCAAGAATTGGCGTTAACCCGGCAAAAATGCGTCGGCCGGTGCGACGGAATTCACTACGAATTCTCTATTTTCCCGCTCTTTAAACGAATCTCGATGTGGCTCGCGGCACTTCCTTCCAACCATTGGCTTATGCATGAAATTTTCCATTAAGCATAGGAAGGCAGATAAGGAAATTTCATGTAAAAAGCGCCAGTCTTCAATTTACATTCCAGAACCTCTGAAACATCCCAGCATGCTGACCGGCTGGGCTCGCGCAACGGGCTGGAATCAATGCGTCGAATCGCCGGTCAAACGCCTCAAAGAGGGCCTCGCGATTTCCTTCCCATGCAACGCCTCCTCCTTATCCTGGGCGCCGTGCTGCTTGCCGCCGGCGCCGCCTGGCCCTGGCTGTCCAGGCTGCCGTTCGACCGCCTCGGCCGCCTGCCCGGCGATATCCATATCGTCCGCGACGGCTTCAGCTTCTACCTGCCCATCACGACCTGCATCCTGGTGTCGGTAGTGGTCTCGGTCGTGATCTGGCTGCTGCGGCGCTGAGCCGCGCCCGCGTCATCAGGCCGCCTGCGCCTCAGTGCGGAACACCGCCATCGCGCGCTGCATCTGCTGCGCCTGCGCCTGCAGCGACTGCGCCGCGGCGGCCGCCTCCTCCACCAGCGCGGCATTCTGCTGCGTGACCTGGTCCATCTGCGCCACCGCCTGGTTGACCTGGCCGATGCCCGTGCTCTGCTCGCGCGAGGCCTGGCTGATGTCATCCATCATCGCCGTCACCCGGCCGATGGCGGCGACGGTGCCGGCCATCGTCGCGGCAACGTCCAGCGCCAGCGTATTGCCCGCGGCCACGCGCTCGCCGGATTGCGAGATCAGCATGCGGATCTCCTTGGCCGAGGCGCCGGCGCGCTGCGCCAGCCCGCGCACCTCGCTGGCCACCACCGCGAAGCCGCGGCCGGCCTCGCCGGCGCGCGCGGCTTCCACCGCCGCGTTCAGCGCCAGGATATTGGTCTGGAACGCGATGCCGTCGATCACCGCGATGATGTCGGCGATGCGCCGCGAATCGGCGTCGATCGCCTGCATGGTCTGCTGCATGCGCCCGACCGCGTCGCCGCCAGCGCGTGCCGCAGCGGACGCCTCGCGCGCCAGCGCGCTGGCCTGACCGGCGTTGCTGGCATTCTGCTGCACCGTGGCGGTCAGCTGCTCCATGCTGGCCGCGGTCTGCTCCAGCGACGACGCCTGTTCCTCAGTGCGCTGCGACAGGTCGATATTGCCCTGTGCGATATCGCCCGCGGCGGCCAGCACGTTGTGCGCGCCGGCCTTGGTGTCGCCGATCAGGCCGCGCCAGCCTTCGGCCAGCGACAACAGGTGCCGCTTGATCTCGCTCAGTTCGTCGCGCCCGCGCACCGCGAGGCGCACGGTCAGGTCGCCCGCGTTGATGCGCGCGACCATCCCGGCGACCTGGCGCACGTCGGCGCGCATGCCGCGGCTGAAGCCGATGAACAGGTAGAACGCGGCACCCACCGTCACCAGCGCAACGCTGGCCAGCCACGCGAATTGCCGCGCCTGCGCGGCGGCACGCTGCGCCAGCATCTCAGCGGCGATGGCGACGAACGCCTGGCTGGCGTCCGCGACGCCTTCGATGGCGGCGGTGGCTTCGTCGAAATAGGCCCTGGCATCGATGCCGATGCCGCCCGCACCCAGCATGCGCAACCGGAGCGTGCGCTGGAAGCGGTCCATCGCGCCCAGCCGCGCCAGGGCGGCGTCGATGCGTGCCCGGTAAGCGGGCGAGGCCTTGCCCACGCGCGCGATGTCGCGCCGTATCGTGTCCAGGCCGGCATCGATCTGTTCGTACAGCGCGCCCAGTCCCGCCTGCTGGGTGGCATCGGCATAACCGCCCTGCGCGATGATGCCGGCGCCGCGGCCACGCGCCAGCGCGCTCAGCTCAGCCAGTCGCGGCATCGCCCCCGCCAGCAGGCTGACCAGATAGTACGAGCCGGTTTCACCGTCCAGCGTCAGTTGCGAGCGCTCGGCCACGTCGGCGATATACGCCTGCGTTTGCCGCACCAGCGCGCTATGGCGCTCGAACAGCGGCCCTGCCTGGCTATCCAGGCCGAGCCCGCGCAATTGCTGCCAGTCCTGCTCCAGCTGGCGCATGCCGGGCGCGAGGCCGAAGTCAGGATTCTGCGCAATGCCGCGCGCCAATGCGGCCAGGCTGGCCGCCGCCTTTGCGTCGGCCTGGTCGAACCTGGCGCGGAAGGCGGCGTTGCCAGACAGCACCGCATGCGCGGCGCCACGCCGGACCTGGGTCTCGCGCATGAAGTCGAGCGTGTCCCCCACCACCGCCAGCCCGCGGATTTCCTGGCCGGTGGTGCGGCGCGCCTGCGCGGCATCGCCCAGCACCACGGACAACGCACCGCCCAATGGCAGCAGGAACAACACGGCGATCAGCGCCAGTTTGCGCTGGATATTCAGGCGCGCCATCAGGCGCTCGGCAGGAAGAAAAAGGGCAGGCATCGATCGTCACAGAGGGGCTTGGTTTCCCTGCTATCGGCCCGGATTTTCGCGGCTGAAGCGCAGGCGGCCGCCTTTTTGACGATGCGCAAATGCGGTGCAATAAAAGGGCTGAAATGGGGCGGAATACGCACCGGGCCAGAGCCTGGCGCACCCTTGCGGGGCCGCGTCGGCGACGCCTGCTATCGCGTCCGTAAGCCGGGCCCGGTCACAGCTGAGCGCCGATCAGCGAGGCCAGCCGGTCGCGCAGTCGCTCGCGCCATGGCCGGTTGAGCCAGGCCTCGAAGGTCATGGGGCGCGACAGCTTCAGGTCTGCTTCGAAGATCCGGGTCTGTTGCGCCGCAAATGCCGGGTCAAGGATATTGAGCGTGGCTTCGTCATTGAGCCGGAACGACCGGTTGTCGAAGTTGGTGGACCCGACCGAGACCAGCAGTTCGTCCACGATCAGCACCTTGCAGTGGTACATGGTGGGCGCGTATTCGGCGATCAGCGCGCCGGCCTTCAGCAGATCGCCCCAGCGGGCGCGCGACGCGGAACGCACGGCTTCCGAGTCGATATGCTCGCCCGGCACGATCACCCGCACCCTGACGCCTCTTGCCAGCGCCGCCAGCAAGGCCTTCTCGGTCAGCGCATCCGGCACGAAATACGCCGCCGACAGGTCGATGCTGCGCGCCGCCGCGGTGATCGCCAGGTGGTACATCAGCGCCATGCTCTCGCTGCCGCCCGTCGGCGAACTGCTGAACATCTGGGCCCGGCCTTGCCCGACCGGCGGCAGTTCGGGAAAGTAGTCGGGGCCATGCGGCACCGCGCCGCTGATCTTGATCCAGTTGTCCAGGAACACCGACTGCATCTGCCCGACCACCGGGCCTTCCACCTCGAAATGCGTATCGCGCCAGTGGTCGGGATCCTGCGCATGGCCGGTCCACTCCGGCGCGATGCCGACGCCGCCGGTGAAGCCGATCCTGCCGTCGACGACCAGCACCTTGCGGTGGGTGCGGTTGTTCAGCTTGCCGACGGTGTACCAGCGCACCGGATGGTAGTGGCGCACATCCACGCCGGCCTCCGTCATCAGTGCGAGCGCGGCCTTGTCGATCTTGGAGCTGCCGACCGCGTCCAGCAGCACCTTGACGCTGACGCCGGCCCTGGCGCGCTCGGCCAGGGCCTGGGCGAAGTCATGGCCGATGTCGCCGGACCAATAGATATACGACTCGAAATTGATGGTCTTTTGCGCGGCGCGGATCGCGCCCAGCATCGCCGGAAAGATCTCGTCGCCATTCCTGAGCACGCGGTAGCGGTTGCCGTCGAGCACGGGCGGGCCCAGCAACACACCCAGTTCACGGGCGAACTGCGGATCTTCCAGGCTGTAAAGGCGATCGAGGCGGCGCTCGATGCGTTTCTCGCCGCCGATCAGGTTGTAGGCAACGATGCCCGCCAGGGCAAGCAACACGACGGCGGCGGCAAAGGCAAACATTCGGCCCCTTGTTCGAAACCTGGGAAAGACGCGGCGGATCACGCAGGCACCATGAGGTCGAGGCGCGGGGCGGCCCGCGGCAGAGGTAGTGGCCGATACAGGATAGGCGTTATCGGCGCGCTTGTGGCATCCCGCGCGGCATGCGCGCCCGTTCGACCATGCCGGCGGTCGGGATGGCTTGCCGCATGGCGTCGGCGAATAAACGCAGCTTGGCCGGATAGAAGCGCGCATGCGGATAGACCAGGTAGATCGGCAACGGCTCGGCCTGCCATTGCGGCAGCAGGTGCAACAGCCTGCCGCTGGCGATGTCGTCGGCAAAGATCCACGACGAGCCGACGGCAACGCCCAGCCCCAGCCGGGCCGCCGCATGCAGCGCGTACAGGCTGTCCGTGCTCATGCGCGGCGCGAAGGCCAGGCCCTGGCGTGCCTGGGTCTGCAGGTTCTGCAGCACGATCTCGTTGCGGTAGAAGGTGCGTAGTGCCAGCCATGGCAGGCTTTCCAGGTCTTGCGGGCGGCGCGGCAGCGGCTTGCCGTCGAACAACGACGGCGCGGCGATGACCGCGCGCGGCACTTCCGCCAGGCGCACGGCCACCAGGCCGGGCTCATGCACCTCGCCCACATGGATCGCGCAATCGATGGCTTCGGCGATGAAATCCGGGGTGCGGTCGTGCAGCAGCCATTCCACCGCGACCTGCGGGTATTGCCGCAGGAAGTCTGCCAGCGGGCCCACCAGCAACTCCTGCCCGAACGCGTGCGGCACCACCACGCGCAGCGTGCCGCTGGGCGCATGGCCCACGCCGCGCACGTCGGTCTCGAACCTGGCCCAGTCGGCCACCAGTTCGCGCGCGCGCTCGTAGCAGCGCGCGCCGTCTTCAGTCAGCTTCATCGCATGCGTGGAACGCTGCAGCAGGCGCACGCCCAGCAGGCGTTCCAGCGTCTGCAGGCGCCGGCTGACGGTGGGCTGGGTGGTCTGCAGCTGCGCGGCGGCCTGCGACAGGCTGCCGGCCTCGACGATGCGCACGAAGGTCTGCATCAGTTCGATCCGGTCGGGGCCGGGCGCGCCGCGTGGCGCAGCCATGGCGTGTGCGGTGGTGGGGGCGGCGGCTGGCTGGCGTTTCATACGCGTCTCGTATAGCCATTGTTCATCCGGCACCTCTACCAGAATCGGCGCGCGCGGACAACACTTCGGGCCATCCCAACTTTGCCGCGCACCGCGCAAACCGCCATGTCCCCCGTTCCCGCCACCTCGCCCGCCGCCACGCTGGACAACCCTGCCGTGCCAGCGCGGCTGGTCATGCTGCTTGCCACCGGCGCCGGGCTCGCGGTGGCTTCGCTGTACTACAGCCAGCCCATGCTCGGCGTGATGGCCCCGGACCTGCACGCCAGCGATGCCACCACCGGTGCCATCCCGACCCTGACGCAGCTTGGCTACGCGCTGGGCATCCTGCTGCTGGCGCCGCTCGGCGACCGCTATGACCGGCGCCATATCATCGTGGCCAAGGCGGTGGCGCTGGCGGGCGCGCTGCTGCTGGCGGGCCTGGCGCCGGGCATTGGCATGCTGCTCGGGTCCAGCCTGGTGGTGGGCCTGTCCGCCACGCTGGCGCAGGACATCGTGCCGGCCGCCGCCGCGCTGGCACCGGCCGCGCAGCGCGGCAAAGTGGTCGGCAACGTGATGACCGGACTGTTGCTGGGCATCCTGCTGTCGCGGGTGGTCAGCGGCTTCGTCGCCGCGCATTTCGGCTGGCGCGCGATGTTCCTGCTGGCTGCGGCCAGCATCGTGGCGGTGGCGCTGGTCGCCCGGCGCCAGTTGCCGCGCTTGGCCCCCGCCACGGCGCTGCCGTATCGGGCCCTGCTGGCCTCACTGGGGGCATTGTGGCGGGCGCATGGCGCGCTGCGCCGCGCGGCGCTGGCGCAGGGACTGCTTGCGGTCGGGTTCAGCGCGTTCTGGTCCACGCTGGCGGTGATGCTGCACGGCGCGCCGTTCCACCTGGGCAGCGAGGCCGCCGGCGCGTTCGGCCTGGCCGGTGCCGCCGGCGCGCTGGGTGCGCCGCTGGCCGGCCGCCTGGCTGACCGCGGCGGTCCCGAACGGGTGACGCGCGCTGGCGCGGCGCTGGCGGCGCTGTCGTTTGCCGCCATGCTGCTGAGCCCCCTGCTGGCGCCGCAGGCGCAGCTGTGGCTGATCGGCGCCAGCGCCATCGGCTTCGACCTGGGCGTCCAGGTGGCACTGGTCGCGCACCAGACCATCGTCTATGGCATCGATCCGGGTGCGCGCAGCCGCCTCAATGCCGTACTGTTCGTCTGCATGTTCACCGGCATGGCCGCCGGCGCGGCGCTGGGCAGCGTGGCGCTGGCGCGCTTTGGCTGGACCGGCGTGGCCGCGCTGGCCACCGCCGCGGCGCTGGCCGCGCTGGCGGTGCGGCTGTTGGCGAAGGGCGCGGCGCGGTGAGACGGGGCCGGCCTTATGCCGCGGGCGCGGTCCCTTCCCCTGGGGCGCCCGCCTCATCGCCCTGCGCCGGCGCCAGCGGCACCTCCACCGTCAGCGCCGT
Source organism: Cupriavidus sp. H39 (assembly GCF_050271075.1). Lineage (NCBI taxonomy): Bacteria > Pseudomonadati > Pseudomonadota > Betaproteobacteria > Burkholderiales > Burkholderiaceae > Cupriavidus > Cupriavidus sp. H39. The sequence continues at coordinate 910,526 of NZ_CP189846.1, read as the reverse complement.
GCCGCCGGGCGCCGAGCGGATCCGCAACTGGCCGCCGATCGCCGCGGCGCGCACCTGCATGTTGCGCAAGCCGCGCCCGCCGCGCGTGGCCTCGGTATCGAAGCCACGGCCGTCGTCGGCCAGCGTGATGCGGATCGCCTGCGCGCCCGGGTCCGCCTGGGCGGTCACGGTCAGCGCGCGCGCCGCGGCGTGCTGCAGCACGTTGGTGATGCCTTCGAGCAGCAGGTACTGCAGTTCCTGCACCTTGCGCGCGGAGAAATGGGGCAGCGTGGGCAGGCGCTCTACCTCCCAGTGGATCTCCAGCCCCGCATCGGCGATGCGCGGCCCCAGCCGGTAGCGCAGGTTGCCCAGCACCGCGGCCAGATCACCGCCGGTGTCCTGCATGGCGTCGATGGAAAGCTTCAGCGAATCCAGCGCATGCCGCACCTGCGTGGCAACCTCCGAACCGCTGGCCTTGCCCGACTCCAGCATCGACAAGGTGGTAACCAGCTGGCTGCCCAGCCCGTCGTGCATATCGCGCAGGATGCGCCCGCGCTCGCGCAGCGCGGTTTCCTCGGCGTCAATCTTTTGCGTGCGCGCAAACGCCGCGCGCAGTTGCGCCTCGCGCTGCGCGACGCGCTCGGTCAGCACCTGGTTGGCGTTCTGCAGGCTCTGCACCGCGCTGGTATAGCGTTCGACCAGCATCCACGCCATCACCACGCTGAACGGCACCGAGACATAGCGGGTCATGGAATGCACCCAGTAATAGTCGCCGGTCAGCCAGACCTTGATCCAGTCGGCCAGGAACAGCACCGCCGACACACCGACGGTGACCGCCAGCAGCGTGGCCTCGCGGCTGGGCCGGCGCAACGCGCCCCACACCATCGCGCCGGCCACGGTCAGGATGATGCCGACCTTGACCAGCCAGCTCAGCGGAAACACCAGCGGATGGCTGGAGATGGCGGCCAGCGGCGCGATCACCGGCAGCGCCAGCCACAGGTAGGCGTTCAGGGTGCGATGCAGCCAGCGCCACGGCACCCGGATCACCAGCAGGCAGAACCTGGCGATGGCGCCCAGGAACACTTCGCGCGCGGCGGCGACGATATAGCCGCGCAATTCCGCGGGGATGGCCAGGTCATCGACAAAATAGTCGAGCAGGCGCACGCTCCACGCAATCTCGGCCAGCCCGTACAGGCCGAACAGCGGATCGCGCTGGCGCCACCAGATCAGCAGGGCCAGGCCACCCAGCACGACGCTGAGCACCGCCGCGATCAGCGGGCCGACCACCCGCAGCAGGAAGGCCCGCTCATACTGCGCGCGCACCTCGGCGGCCGGGCCCACCGTCACCGGCAGCAGGCCCGAGCGCGCGTACGCGCGCGCCGCCACGGTGATGCGCAGCAGGTTGCCGTGCGCGTTCGCCAGCTCGGGCGGCACGGCGACGTAATAGGGTCGCTTGGCCAGCGCCGACGACGGCGCGTCCAGGCGCCCGCCGGCGGCGAGCAGTACCCCGTTGAGGCGCACCTCGTAGCTGCCCCCGGCCCAGGGCACGAACAGTCCCCCGGGCGCCGCGCCGGGCCAGTTGCGATCGAAGCGCAGTTCGTACACCACCGTGCCGGACTGGCCCGGCATGACGCGGTCCCAGTAGTCGGGCAGCGTCAGCGCGCGCGCCGCCAGCACGGTGCCGTCGTCCAGCGTGCCCGAGCGCGTGGCTTCCGCCAGCGCCATCGTGTCCGCCGCCGCGATGCCAGGCCGCAGCAGGCAGGCGCACGCCAGCAGCACGGCAAACAGGATGCGGAAAAGGCGCGGCCAGAACAGCATGGCGCCTACAAGGACTTGAGCAAACCCAGCTTGGCGGCCTCGAACACGGCCTCGCCGCGCGAGCGCACGGCCAGCTTGCCGTAGATGTTCTTGATGTGCGATTGCACGGTATGCACGCTCAGCCCCAGGTAGCGGGCGGTTTCGGCGTAGGTATAGCCGCGCGAGATCAGGTCCAGGATCTCGTTCTCGCGCACCGACAGCACCACCGCGCCGGCGGCATCGCGCGCCGTCGCCTCCGGCGGCGCGCCGCGCAGCCGGTTCACCACCTGCCGCGCGATCAGCGGGCTCATCGGCGAGCCGCCCGCGCGCAGTTCGCCGATGGAGGCGGCAATGCGGTCGGTGGTTTCATCCTTGAGCAGGTAGCCGATGGCGCCGGCCTCGATGCTGGCCAGCACATGCTGGTCGTCGCCGAACACGGTCACGACCATGCAGTCGCAGGCGGGATAGCGCTTGCGCGTGGCGCGGATCACGTCGATGCCGCTGCCGTCGGGCAGGCCAAGGTCGCACAGCAGCACGTCGGGCGGGTGCTGCGCCAGCCACGCCAGCGCCTCCGCCACGGTAGAGGCGCAGCCCGCCACCGCGGCATCCGCTGCATGCAGGTCGACCGCCTGCACCAGCCGGCGCAGCGCCAGGGGGTCGTCTTCGACGATGAGGACTGTTGTTGTGCTTGCCATGCCTGTATTCCCGAGCCACGCCGCGGTGCGCCCCCTGTGTTGCCGCGCTGTGCGCAGGGGGCGCCGGCACGACGGCGGATTCTGACATATCCCGCCCGCGTTCGGACGGCCCGGCGGCCGCTTCAGGGTAAACGCCGCCCCTATCCATCGCACGGCGGCGCCGCTTGCGCATCCCATATCCTGGGGAGGCGCGGGAGCGGTCCGGTTGCTGGCGGGGGGCGGCCAGGCCAACCCCGTTCGGGGGATACCCGTGCGCTTTTATTGACCGTTGTAGCGCTTTTGGCAGTTCTGTTGGTTTTTGCAAGATGTACGCATACAATGCCCCGGCGTCGGCCGATAGAGCTGGCGGACCTGGAGAAGAAGCAAAATGCAGACGGGAAAACTGATGGCAGGGTTGGTCCTGGCCGGGTTGCTGGCCGGTTGTGAATCGATGGATGGCGCAATGTCCTCCATCGGCGGCGTGCTCGACGGCACCGGCGACGTGCTCAGCGGCGACTTCCGCATGCTGGCCGACCCCAAGCCGGCGTCGCTCGGCGACATCTGGACGGACTGGAAGAAGAACGAAATCACGGCCAAGAAGAAGTGGGATGCGCAGGCCATCCTGGTCTCGGGCACGGTCTCGCGCATCACCAAGGTGGACGGCCTGAGCCGGTCGGACGACACCATCGCGGTCTACTTCAAGGATTCGGTCAATCCGCAGTGCACCGGCAAGGCGCTGATGCGCTATGCGATGCTGGTCAACCAGAAGAAGATCAGCAACCTGCAGACCGGGGACAAGATCAACGTGACCGGCGTGCTGGCGACCAGCGATTCCGAGATGTACAACAGCAGCAACAAGGAATGCTATTTCGCCTTCGCCAAGTCGAAGATCGAAGCCGCGCCGGTGAGCACGGCAACCCCATCCAAGGCCGCCACCAGCACCAAGGCTAAATCGACAAAGACCAGCAAGAAGTAATCTGGCCAACGCGGAACGGGCGCCGGCGCTGTCACCCGATCGGCCGCTGGGCGCCGCACCGCATCGTTTGCGTACCGCTCCGCGTGGCGACACCGCCGCATTCCGCCGCGCAGGCTGCATCCCTTACACGCTCTGAAACCGTTGCACGGCCACCTGTTCGTCGGGTCCCGGCCAGCCGTGGCCGCAAGGCCATCTGCCGCACGGTACGAATCTTGCCCATTGCTGATACCCGCCAGCGGTAAACGGCGCGCTGTTGCGCCGGTTTCCGCACATGGCGTTACTTGTCAGGAAACCAGCATGGGCTACTACTACGATGAGCGTGAAGCGCGCGATCAACGCCAACGCCGCCAGGCATGGGACGACGATGACTGGCAGCCAGAGTCCGAACGCGACCGCTGGCAAGCGCAGCGCAGACGCCAGCAAATGGCCCCGGGCCAGACCAGCTACGGCGGCCCCGCCCGCCCGTCCCGGGAATTCAACGAGCAGTACGGCGCCGGACGCTACCCCGACCACCCGCGCGAAGCGCGCTATGGCAGCAACCTGCGCTACGGCCTGAATGGCGGCTACGGCTGGGAACGCGCCAGCGAATGGCGCGACCCGCAGGCATGGGAACGCGATGACGAATACGCGGAACGGCAGTGGCGCCAGAGTACCGAGCGCGCACGCGAACCGCGCGAGCACTACCAGGGACGTGAGCGCTATGAAACCCGCGGCTCGTCCCGCGACGAAGGCCGCGAGCGCTACTTCAGCGACCTGCGCAGCGACACCCGCTACTGGACGGAACCGGACGACGATGAAGACGAGGCGCGCCGCTACGCGGCGCAGCACAGCCCCGGATATCGCCAGTACGCGCAGCGGCGTGGGTGGGAGACCGATGACTCCCGCGATGACGATCGCGACGACGACCGCGACCACGGCGTGCTCTATAACCTCGGCCGGCGCATCGGCGAGGTCGTGGGCGACTGGTTCGGCACGCCGGACGAGCACGAACGGCGCTCCGGTCCGCGCGGCTACCAGCGCAGCGACGACCGCATCCGCGACCAGATCTGCGAGCGGCTGAGCTACGCGCGCGGGGTGGATGTCAGCGATGTCAGCGTCGAGGTCAGCGAGGGCGTGGTGTCGCTGACCGGCACCGTGCGTGACCGCGGCCAGAAGTACTACATCGAGGACATGGCCGACAGCACCTACGGCGTCAAGGACGTCAACAACGACATCCGCGTGCGCCGCGACAGCGACAGCCCGGGCGCTTCGTCCAGCCGCGCACCGAGCGCAGGCAGCGCAAGCGGCTCGGGCAGTGTGAGCGGCACCACCGCCGGCAGCGCTTCCAGCGCAACCACCGGCAGCACCTGGCGCGCATAAGGCAAGTGGCCGGCGGAGCGTTCCGCCGGCTTTTTTGTTTATCCTGTCACCGCCCGCATCGCATGCCCGCGTCCACACTGAAGATCGCCACCTTCAACATCAATGGCATCCGCAGCCGCGTGGGCGCGCTGTGCCACTGGCTCGCGCGCGAAGCACCGGACATCGTCTGCCTGCAGGAACTGAAGACCGCCGATGACAGCTTTCCCGCGCGCGAGATCCGCGAAGCCGGCTATGGCGCGATCTGGCACGGCCAGAAGTCCTGGAACGGCGTGGCCATCCTGGCGCGCGGGGCGGAACCGGTGGAAGTGCGCCGCGGCCTGCCCGGCGACCCCGACGACAGCCACAGCCGCTATCTGGAGGCCGCGGTCTCGGGCATGGTGATCGGCTGCCTCTACCTGCCGAACGGCAACCCGCAGCCCGGACCGAAGTTCGACTACAAGCTGGCCTGGTTCGAACGGCTGATCGCGCACGCGCAGGAACTGTTCGACAGTGGCCACCCGGTGGTGCTGGCCGGCGACTACAACGTGGTGCCGACCGACCAGGACATCTACAACCCACGCTCCTGGCGCAAGGACGCCCTGCTGCAGCCGGAAAGCCGCGACGCGTACGCGCGCCTGCTGGCGCAGGGCTGGACCGATGCGCTGCGCCAGCGCCATCCCGATGCGCCGATCTACACCTTCTGGGATTACTTCCGCCAGCACTGGCAGACCGACTCCGGCCTGCGCATCGACCACCTGCTGCTGAGCGCCGAGCTGGCGCCGCGGCTGCGCGACGCCGGCGTGGACCGCTGGGTCCGCGGCGAGGACCATCCCAGCGACCATGCGCCGGCCTGGGTGGTGCTGGGTCCGCCGGCACGGCGCAAGCGGGCGGGCTAAGCCACGCCCGAACCGGCCACGCCGGCCAACCCGGCCGCCGCCTCCGCCACCAACTGGTCGCGGACAAATCCCAGGAACGCGCGCACGCCCTCCGGCAGCGTGCGGCCGGCCAGCGTCTGCAGTTCGATGGCACGGCCGCGCATGCCGCGTTCGCGGATGGTCGCGGCATGCAGCTCGCCGCGGCGCACCCGGTCGCCCACGGTCACCGTGCCGGAGATCGACAGGCCGCCGCCGTGCAGCACAAAGCTGGTCAGGGTCTCGAAGTGGTTCGTCACCAGCACCGGCTCGAACACCATGCCGCGCTCGCCGCAGGCCAGGTCGAACAGCTGGCGCACGGTGTTGTCGCCCTCGGGCAGCGCCAGCGGATACGGCTGCATCTGCGCCAGCGTGACGCTGCGAAAGCGCGCCAGCGGATGGTCCGGGCGCATGATGGCGATCACCGGCGCGGCCTGGCGGTGTGCGACGCGGATGCCCTGTTCGGCGGCGCGGCTGTAGGTGATGCCGATATCCGCATCGCCATGCAGCACGATGCCGGTGACATCGGCCGGCGGCGCCACGCGCACGTGGAACTGCAGGCCCGGATAGCGCTGGCGGAACTCGGCGATGACGCGCGGCAGGAACTCGATCGCAAAGCCGGCGGAACTGGCGACCCGCACCCGGCCGCGGCGCAGGCCCTGCAGCGCGGCGATCTCGGACACCACCCGGTCGGCTTCCAGCGCGCCGCGCAGCGCATAGGCCGCCAGCAACTCGCCGGCGGCGCTGGCCACCATGCCGCGCGGGCGGCGGTCAAACAAGGGCACGCCGAGCAGCGCTTCGAGCGCGCCGACCTGCCGGCTCACCGCCGACACGGTCACATTGAGCCGCTGCGCCGCCTCGGTCAGCGAGCCGCTGCGAACCACTTCAAGGAAATAGCGCAGCGAGGTGTCCTGCAGGCGATGCGACAACATGGTGGGGCGGCTCCGGCTGGTTTGCGTTTTACGCAAGGATATTTGAAAAAATCGTCGATTGCGGGAAAGCATGCCCCGCCCGTATGCTTTCCCCGACAACACCGGAGACCTCTCGCCATGGCGATCGCCCAGACCCCTGAATCCATCACTGATCTCGATGCCGTCGCGCTGTCGCGCGCCATCCATGCGCGCGACGTCTCTTGCGTGGAAGTGCTCGAGGCCTTCCTCGCCCAGATCGACCGCCACAATCCCCGCGTCAACGCCATCGTCGCCGCGGTGGACCGCGACACGCTGCGCCGGCAGGCGCGCGGACTGGATGACGAACTGGCGCGCGGCGCCAGCCGCGGGCCGCTGCACGGGTTCCCGCAGGCCCCCAAGGACATCAGCCCAGCCAAGGGCATGGTCACGACCAAGGGCTCGCCCATCTTCGCCGGCCAGGTCAGCGACGCCGATGCCGTGATCTTCGAGCGCATGCGCGCCGGCGGCGCGCTGTTTGTCGGGCGCACCAACTCGCCGGAATTCGGCCTCGGCGGCCATACCTACAACCCCGTCTACGGCACGACCCGCAATGCCTTCGACCCCACCCGCTCCGCCGGCGGCAGCAGCGGCGGCGCCGCGGTGGCGGTGGCCCTGCACATGCTGCCGGTGGCCGACGGCTCGGACATGATGGGGTCGCTGCGCACGCCCGCGGCGTTCAACCATGTGTATGGGCTGCGCACCTCGGTCGGTTGCGTGCCGCACGGCCCGGGCGACGAAGTGTTTTTCCAGCAGTTCAGCGTGGCCGGGCCGATGGCGCGCAACGTGCCGGACCTGGCGCTGCTGCTGTCGGTGCAGGCCGGCTTCGACGCGCGCCTGCCGCTGACGCGCCGCGCCGAGGCGCCCGGCACTTTTGCGCTGCCGCCCGAACGCGACTGGACCGGCGTGCGCATCGGCTGGCTCGGCGACCTGGGCGGGCACCTGCCCACCGAAGCGGGCCTGCTCGACACCTGCGTGCAGGCCCTTGCCCACCTGCGCACGCTCGGCTGCACCATCGACGCCGCGCTGCCGGAATTCGACCTGGAACGCCTGTGGCGCGCCTGGATCGACTTGCGCAGCTTCTCGGTGGCCGGCGCCAACGCGGCGCTGTACCGCGACCCGGCCAAGCGCGCGCTGCTCAAGCCCGAAGCGGTCTGGGAAATCGAACGCGGGCTGGCGCTGGCGGGCACGCGCGTGTACGAGGCCATGGCCGAACGCAGCGCGTGGTACCAGGCGCTGCGCGCGCTGTTCGAGCGCTTCGATTACCTGGTGCTGCCGGCCGCGCAGGTGTTCCCATTCGATGCCGGCTGGGACTGGCCGCATGCCATCGACGGCCGCGACATGGACACCTATCACCGCTGGATGCAGGCGGTGGTGCCGGCCACCATGGCCGGGCTGCCGGCGCTGGCCGCCCCCGCCGGCTTCGGCCCGCAGGGCCTGCCCGCCGGCCTGCAAATCATCGGTCCGGCGCAGGCCGACGCCGCGGTGCTGCAGCTGGGCCATGCCTACGACCAGGCCGGCGGCTTTTCGCGCGTGCGCAGCCCCTGGCTGGGCTGAGCCGGGCAGTGCCGCCCACTTCAGACCGCCCCGCATTGCTTCCGACTGCCTTCTATTCCAACAACTGCCCGCAGGAGTGCCCACGATGACCGCAACGTCCCCGAAGCTGTTTCTCGCCTGCGCCGCCGCGCTGACCGCGGTGCTGTCCACCGCGCCCTCCGCCACGCAGGCGCAGTCCTGGCCGGACCGCCCGATCCGGCTGGTGGTGCCCTTCGCCGCGGGCGGCGCCACGGATCTGCTGGGCCGCCTGCTGGCAGTCGGACTCGGCGAAAAGCTCGGCCAGCCAGTGGTGGTCGAGAACAAGCCCGGTGCCAGCACCGTGATCGGCGCCACCCAAGTGGCCAAGTCCGCGCCCGATGGCTACACGCTGCTGCTGGCGGCCAGCACCACGCTGACGCTGAACCCGGCGATCCGCCAGCACCTCGGCTACGACCCCATCAAGAGCTTCACACCGCTGGGGCTGGTGGCCGACATGAGCCTGGTGCTGGTGGCCAACCCCGACACGCACATCGCCTCGCTGAAGGACCTGGTGACGCAGGCGAAGGCCAACCCTGACAAGTTCTCCTACGGCTCGTTCGGCGCGGGTTCCTCGGTCCATTTCGGCGCGGAGATGCTCAAGACCGCCACCGGTATCCGCATGGTGCACGTGCCGTTCAACGGCAGCGCCCCCAGCCTGACCGCGCTGGCTGGCGGACAGGTGCAGGTGGCCGTCGATACCGTGGTGGCGACCCTGCCGCTGATCAAGGGCGGCAAGATCCGGCCGGTGGCGGTGCTGTCGCCGCAGCGCCTGCCGGCGCTGCCGCAGGTGCCGACCGTAGCGGAAAGCGGCTATCCCGGTTTCCAGATGGGCACGTGGTTCGCGCTGATGGCGCCCGCGGGCCTGCCCGGGCCGGTGCAGCAGAAGCTGGAAAAGGCGCTGGCCGACGTCGCCAACGCGCCGGCAACCAGGGCGCGCATGGTCGAGCTGGCGCTGACGCCCGCCTATGGCAACGGTGCCGCGGTCAAGGCGCGGGTGGAGAAGGAGCTGCCGGAGATGCGGGCGGTGGCGGCGCGGGCGGATATTCGCGCCGAATAGACCCCGCGCGCGCGGTCAGACCCGTGCGGCCTCCACATGCGCCGCGAACCCGACGGTCTGCGGCGCCACCTCGTCGCGTAGCGTCAGCTGCGGGATCCGGTAGTCCCCCGCGTTCTGCCGCCGGAATGGGATCGGAGCAGTTGTCCAGAGCGTATCCAGCCGCTGGCCCAATTCCTCGCGAATCTCCCCAAAGCGCACCGCATCCACCTTGCTGGTCCGATACACCAGATACGGCGGCAGCACGTCAAACCCGGGGTAGTACAGGATGCCGTGGTGGATCGGGAACAGGATGTCGTCGATCGGGCCGTTGATGCCGCGCGCGCTGTAGTGCGATTCCCAGCCGCCGGTGGTGACGATCAGCATCGCGCGCTTGCCGGCAAGGGTGCCCTCGCCATAGCGGTCGCCCCAGCGCTCGTCGGAGTGCTCGCCAACGCCGTAGGCAAAGCCATAGGCATAGACACGCTCGACCCAGCCCTTGAGTATTGCCGGCATCGAGAACCACCACAGCGGGAACTGCAGGATCACGGCGTCGGCCCAGCGCAGCTTGTCCTGCTCGCGTGCGATGTCATCGCTCTGCAGCCCGTTCTCGAAGGCGTGCTTCGAATCCAGCGACGGATGGAAGGGCGCGTCGGCCGGCGGAACCTTCGAGTCGAAGGCATCGAGCTGCGGCTTCCATTGCATCGCATACAGGTCGGAAACCTGGACTTCGTTGCCGGCTGCGCGCAGCCGCTGCACGACAAAGTCGCGGATCGCCCCGTTGAGCGAGCGGGGTTCGGGATGGGCATAGACCAGCAGTACGTTCATGGCGGTGGCCTCACAAAGTTTTTGGTGAAGCCAGCATAGGCAGTTGTCCGGTATATTGGAAATGAATATCCAATATTCCAGGTATTGCCATGACTAATTCTGCAGCCAGTCTGAGGCGGCTGGACCTGAACCTGCTGGTGACGCTGGATGTGCTGCTGTCCGAGTACAACGTGACCCGCGCGGCGCAGCGGCTGCATCTGTCGCAGCCTTCAGTCAGCGTCCATCTGGCCCGGCTGCGCGATCACTTCGGCGACCCGCTGCTGCTGCCGGGCCCGCGCGGCATGCGCCCCACCGCCAGGGCGGAAGCGCTGCGCGAACCGTTGCGCGAAGCACTCGGCGCACTGGCGCTGGCCGTTTCCGCCGACACACCGTTCGACCCGGCCACGTCGCGCCATACCTGGCGCGTGGCAGCCACCGACTATGGCGAATCGACCGTCGTGCTGCCAGCGCTGCAGGGCCTGCGCAGGGCGGCTCCCGGTGCGCGGCTGGCTGTAGTCGAGATGGTGCCGACGCGCATCGCCCGGCAAGCCGAGCGCGCCGAGCTGGACCTGGCCTTCCACACCACCGACGGCTCGCCGCCCGGGCTGCATCGGCGCGCGCTCTTCACCGAGCGCTATGTGCTGGCAGGCCGCGCTGGCCATCCGCGGCTGAAGCGGCGGCCGACGCTAGCGCAGTTCTGCGCGCTCGAGCACGTGATCGTGTCGCCGGACGGCGGCGGCTTTCACGGCGTCACGGACGATGCGCTGGCACAGGCGGGGATGCAGCGGCGCGTGGTGCTGTCGGTGCCGCACTTTCTCTTTGTCACGGCGGCAGTTGCCAGCACCGACCTGGTGGCGATGGTGCCCGAGCGGCTGGTGCGCGGCGTGCCGGCATTGTGCGTGGTGGCGCCGCCGGTCGAGGTGCCTGGCTACGAGATGTCGATGCTGTGGCCGGAACGCGTGCATCGCGATCCGGCGCACCGCTGGCTGCGTGAGCACATCGCCACATCGGTGTGAGCGTTGCCGTCGCGGAGCTTTTGCATACAAAACTGGAATACAATCAGCGCTTTCAACGTCGCGGCATGGCGCAGTCCCTGCCGCCCCAGTTTTGGAGAAGACCATGACGTATTCGGAAACGGGCCTGACCTCCCGCCATGTCGCCGCGCTCGCGCCGATCGAGGATTACCTGCAGGGCCATATCACCGGCAAGGCCGAATTCATGTACAAGGCCTTCGCCGCGGACGCGCGCATCGTCTCGTACCGCGACGGAAAGCTGCATGCGCTGACCGTCGAGGAATTCGCCTCGGCACGCTGCCCGGGCCATCCGGCCGCGGACGAAGCGCAGCGCAAGCGCTTCATCACGCAGTTCGATGTGGTCGGCAATGCCGGCGTGGTCAAGGTGGTGCTGGAATATCCGGGCGTGACCTTCACCGACTACATGACGCTGCTCGAGATCGACGGGGTCTGGAAGATCGTCAACAAGACCTTCAGCGCCGCGGCGCGCTGAGTGGGGGCCGCGGCCGTGCCTCAGGCCGGCAGCACCGCGGTCGCCTCGATCTCGAACAACATGTTGTCGAGCGCCAGTCGCGGCACCGGGATCAGCGTGCAGGCCGGCGTCGGCCTATCGCCCCACATCTCGCGCAGCGCCGCGCCGAAGGTGCGCAACCGGTCGTGCGAGTGGTCCACCACCAGCACGGTGAGCTTGGCCACGTCGCCGACGTCGGCACCGGCTGCCTGCAGCGCAATGCGCAGGTTGTGCATGGCGCGCGCCACCTGGCGCGGAAAATCCAGCGGCAGGCAGCCCGCCGCGTCTTCGCCGCCCTGGCCCGACACATAGACCATGCGGACCGGGCCTTCCACCACGGCTACGTGCGAATAGCCATTGGGCCGCGGGTCGTACAGCCCGTCGGGATTGAGCAGGCTGAGCGCGTCATTGGGGCGGGCGAAGGGCACGGTGGGCAACGCGGGGATCGCGGGCAACGCGGGCATCGCGGGCGAACGCAGGGACGAGGGCGCGAAAGGGAACATTGTCATCGGCTTGAACAAGGCATCTCGGACAGTGGAGCCGCCAGTATCAAACCTCAAGTTAGGTTAAGGTCAAGCGCGGCCTTGGTGGTAGCATGGGCATTCCCGCGTTCGCTGATGCCTTTCCTTCGTCATGGCCTCCAACCACCCGCCCGCCACGCCGCGCCGACGCCGCGCCCCGCCCTCGGAAGCGCTCCTCTCGGTCGGCGAAGTCTCGGCACGCACCGGCATTGCCGTCTCGGCGCTGCACTTCTATGAATCGCGCGGCCTGATCGCCAGCACCCGCAGCGGCGGCAACCAGCGCCGCTATGCGCGCGCCGTGCTGCGGCGCCTGGCGGTGATCCGCGTGGCGCAGCGCATGGGGTTGCCGCTCGCGGTGATCTCCGACGCCATGCAGAAACTGCCCGATGGCCGCGCCCCCACCGTGGCGGACTGGCGCAAGCTCTCCGCCAGCTGGCGCGATGACCTCGATGAACGGATCCGCACGCTCACGCAATTACGTGACCAGCTGGACGGATGCATCGGCTGTGGATGCCTGTCGCTGAAGGCGTGTCCGTTACGGAATCCGCACGACGCGCTGGCCGGCGAGGGGCCTGGGCCGCATTTTGTGGAATGAAGCGCTTGGCCGGGGCGGCGCGGCTTACCTGAACGTTTCCAGATACCCCAGCAGATCGGTGATCTGCTGGTCATCGCCCAGCCCCCAGAACCGCATCTTCGTGCCTGGCACCACCTTGGCGGGCGAGCGGATGAAGGCGCGCAGCGTGTCATGCGACCACACCACCCGGGACGCCCGCATCGCGTCCGAATACTGGAAATCCGGGGTGCTGCCCGCTGCGCGGCCGAAGACCCCGTTCAGCTGCGGACCAAAGCCCGCGCGCGCATTGCGCCCGACGTGGTGGCACGAGGCGCAGCGCGTGGCGAACAACGCCTTGCCGGCCTGGAGATCGGCGGCAGCAGCGGCGACAGCGGGGGTAGCGGTGAAAGTGGTCAGTGCCAGCAGAGTGGCGGCGGTACGGCGCATGAGCAGCTTGGACGGGAAATGCCTGGGCAACGGCCGGCATGATACAGGCAGCCCCGGCGCGGGTTACACCACGTCACACTTGCAACACTTCGCGCGCCCCATATTACAGGCCGCCACCCTACAGTGAGCCCATGTCCAACGCCCCCTGGGAGGCAGCCATGAAACGCATCATCGCAATGGCGGTAGCAGGTAGTGCAATGCTGGTGGCAAGCGCCGGCGCTTACGCCGGTGTGAATATCGATATCGGCATCGGCGTGCCTGGCGTGGTGGTGGCCCAGCCGGCGCCGGTCTACCATCCGGCCCCGGTCTATGCGCCTGCGCCGGTGTACGCGCCAGCACCGGTGGCCTATGCGCCGCGCCCGGTCGTGGTGGCGCCACGCCCCGTGGTGGTAGCGCCCGTGCCGGTACGCTACGACGATGACCGCGGCTATCGTCGCGCCTATTACCGCGGCGATTATCGCGAAGGCTACCGCGACGGCTACCACGACAACCGGCGCGAGTGGCGCGGGCGCGAGTGGGGGCACCGCCATGGCGACGACGATGACCGCGGCCGCGGCTACGGTCGCCGCTGGGACTGAGCACCGCGACAGCGCGGCGGGCGGGCGCGCGGCCACCGGCCGCGGCGTTCGCCTGCAAGGAATCGCCAGTCGCGCTACCCTGTCGGCAACTTTCAATCCCGGTGCCGGGGCCATGGCCTCGCCCCGCCTGCGAACATGCCCAGGAGCAGCCATGCCACAGCCTCTCAAGATCGACTTCGTCTCCGATATCGCCTGTCCCTGGTGCGCCATCGGCCTGTCTTCGCTGCAGCTTGCGCTGCAGCGCGTGGGCGATGCAGTGGATGCCGAGATCGTCGTGCATCCGTTTGAACTGAACCCCGGGATGCGCCCGGAGGGCGAGGCCATCGTCGACTATCTCGGCCGGAAGTATGGGCGCACCCCGGCGCAGATCGCCGAAACCCAGGCGATGATCCGCGAACGCGGCGCGGGCGTGGGCTTTACCTTTGGTCCGCGCACCCATGTCTACAACACCTTCGACGCCCACCGCCTGCTGCACTGGGCTGGCCTGGAAAACAAGCAGCTGCCGCTGAAGCTGGCGCTGCTGCGCGCTTATCATGCCGACGGCAAGGACCCCAGCAACCATGACGTGCTGGCCGAAGCCGCGCAGGCTGTCGGCCTGGACGCCGCGGCGGCCCGCAAGGTACTGGAAAGCGATGACTATGCCGATGCGGTGCGCGCGGAAATCCAGGAATACCAGCGCATGGGCATCAACTCAGTGCCGTCGATCATCTTCAACAACCGCTATCTGGTGACCGGCGGACAGCCGGTGGAGGCGTTCGAGCAAGCCATCCGCGAGATCGTTGCCGAGGCGCAGCAGGCCGGGAACCGTTGAGCAGCGACGCATCGGCAGGATAAGAAAGGCCCGCCCGGAACCCCGGGCGGGCCAACCCTGCCTCTCACTCCCCTATTATTCAGCGGGCTGCCGGCTTCATCCCCGCCACAACGGCATCGGCCGCGCGCGGCGTGCGCTTGGCCAGCCCCAGCACCACCTGCCACGCGAACGACACCGCCCCGACGATAAACACCACGTCGCCGAAGGTGCGCACCCAGCGCAGCGTCTGCAGGATGGGCTGCTGCATGAAGGCCTCGCTGCGCGCATACCAGGTGCCATGCTCGACGCTGGCCAGGAACTGGATGATGCCGATCGGCAGCAGGCTGGTGCCGATCATCAGCACCAGGCCGAGGTTCAGGCCCCAGAAGGCGGTCTTCATCAACGCGGGGCTGAGCCGGTAGGCCGGGCGTACGTAGCGCAGCACCAGCAGCGTGAAGCCCAGCGCCAGGAAGCCGTACACGCCGAACAGCGCGGCATGGGCATGGACCGGCGTGGTGTTCTGGCCCTGGATGTAATACAGCGCGATCGGCGGGTTGATCATGAAGCCGAACACGCCGGCGCCCAGCATGTTCCAGAACGCCACCGCGACAAAGCACATCAGCGGCCACTTCAGGTCGGCCATCCACGGCGCGCGCTGCTTCAGGCTCCAGTTCTCCCAGGCTTCATGGCCCAGCACGATCAGCGGCACCACTTCCAGCGCGCTGAACGCGGCGCCCACCGCCATCACCGGCGTGGTGGTGCCGGCAAAGTACAGGTGGTGGAAGGTACCGGGAATCCCGCCCAGCATGAACAGCGAGGCCGACGCCAGGCTGGCCGCGGTGGCCATCGGACGCGACACCAGGCCCAGCGTGGAGAAGATGAAGGCCAGCGCCGTGGTGGCGAAGACCTCGAAGAAGCCCTCGACCCACAGGTGCACCACCCACCAGCGCCAGTACTCCATCACCGTCAGGCTGGTGCGTTCGCCGTAGGCCAGGCCCGCGCCATAGAACAGGCCGATCGCCACCACCGACGACGTCAGCAGCGCCAGCAGGTTGCGGTCGGTGCCGCGCGCGCGCAGCGCCGGCAGGATGCCGCGCATCATCAGCACCAGCCAGATCAGGATGCCGGCGAACTTGCCGATCTGCCACAGCCGGCCCAGGTCGACATACTCATAGCCCTGGTGGCCCAGCCAGAAGTTCAGGTGGGCCGGCAGCTTCTGCGCGATGGCAAGGTAGTTGCCGGTGAACGAGCCCACCACCACGACCACCAGCGCCCAGAACAGGATGTCGACGCCCAGCCGCTGGAACCTGGGGTCCTTGCCGCCGTTGATCAGCGGCGCCAGGAACAGCCCCGCGGCCAGGAAGCCGGTGGCGATCCAGAACAGCGCGCTCTGGATATGCCAGGTGCGCACCAGCGCGTACGGGAACCACTGCGACACATCGATGCCGTAGAACTTCTGCCCCTCGACGGTGTAGTGCGCGGTGAAACCGCCCAGCAACACCTGGAACACGAACAGCGCCACCACCAGGAACAGGTACTTGCCCAGCGCGCGCTGCGACGGCGTCAGCGCCACCGACAGCAGCGGGTCGCGCGCGGGCGCCTGCGGCGGCGTTTCTTCCTTGCCGCGCAGGAAGGCCCACGCCCATACCAGGAAGCCGACGCCGGCCAGCAGCACCACCACGCTGATCACCGACCACACCACGTTCTCGCTGGTGGGCTGGTTGCCGATCAGCGGCTCGTGCGGCCAGTTGTTGGTGTAGGTGGCCTCATGCCCGGGGCGCGCGGTCGATGCGGCCCAGGCGGTCCAGAAGAAGAAATGCGTCAGCTGCTGGCGGCGCTCCGCGCTGGGCAGCGTGTTCTCCTTCATCGCATAGTGCTCGCGCGTGGTGTGCAGCGCCGGTGCGTCGGAGAACAGCTGGCTGTAGTAGGCGGCGGTGTCGGCAATGGCTTGCGCGCGGCGCCTGGACACGATCAGCACGTTGGTGGCCGGATCGGTGGCATTGCCGCGGTACTCGGTGCGCAGCTGCTCGCGCAAGGCGGCCTGCGCCGGCGCGTCAAGCTGCGCAAAGGGACGGCCGTAGGCGTCCTGCGCGGCCAGCGTCAGCCACGCGGTCAGTTCGCGGTGCAGCCAGTCGGCGGTCCAGTCCGGCGCCTGGTAGGCGCCATGGCCCCAGATCGAGCCGAGCTGCATGCCGCCCACCGACTGCCATGCGGTCTGGCCGTCGAGGATGTCGTCGCCGCTGAACAGCGTGCGGCCCTCGGCCGTGACCACCTTGGCCGGTATGGGCGGGGCCTGCCGGTACACCTCGACGCCGTAGTAGCCGAGCAGGGAGAAGGTGACCGCCAGCACGGCGATCAGCAGGAACCAGAGTTTGCGGTAGGGACCCATGATGCGAAGTGGTTGAGGGTGATGGCGGGGCTCAGGCGTGCGCCGAGCAGCCGCAGCCGTTGGCTTGCGCGGGCACGGTGGCGGAAGCGGTAGCCGTGGTGGTTTCGAACAGCACGTTGTTTTCCAGGTGGATGTGTTCCATCAGGTCTTCGCGCAGCGTGCGCAGCCCCAGGTAAAGCGCGCGCCAGGTATTGCAGGCCGCGCGCGGCGGCGTGATGTCGTGGGTCAGCTCGGCCAGCCGCTGCAGCGCCACGCCGTGGTCGTCATGCTCGGCACGCATCACCGCGATCGGGCGGCTGGCCGCGGCATGCAGCCCGCGCAGCAGCATCGGGAACAGCACCTGCTCTTCCTTCTGCATGTGCGATTCCAGCTCGCGCAGCATTTCGCTGAGGTGGTCGGCCAGGCCGCGCGGGCACTCCGGCCGATCGCCGTGGACTTGTTGGACTCGCCGCGCCAGGCGGATCAGCTCCGGCAACTGCTCGCGATGACGCGCGTGGAAGCGCGTGAGGATATGGTCGATCAGCGCCGGCGGTGCGGCCGTGTTCCAGTCCTGCGCCAACGGACCGGCCTCGTTCTGCAGCGCGTGCAGCTGCGCGGCGATGGCGGCCACGGCGGCGGCATCGAGTCCCTTCTGCTGCGCGGCGTCGCGCAGGGTCTGCTTGCCGCCGCAGCAGAAGTCCAGCCCGTGGTCGTGGAAGATGCGGGTGGCACCGGGGATCAGGCGGGCCAGCTGGCCCAGCGAATGGTCTTGCAACGTCATGGCGGTTTCTCCGTGTGGAAGTGATGACCGCATGGCATACGCGAGCAATGTGCCAGCAAAAAACCTCGTGAATTCAAGATCTTGGAAATGTCAGGGTATTAGATACCCTATACTTCTCGCGGTACTTATTACCCTTCACGGTTTTTTTCACCATGCTACCGAGCGCCATGTATCCCGACCTTCTGGCCGACCTCGTCACCGATTTGCCGCACGCGGTGCGCCTGCAGCGGCTGGTCAGCGCGTTGCGCACCCATTTCCGTTGCGGCGCCGTGGCACTGCTGCGGCTGGAGGAAGACCACCTGCGCCCGGTGGCGGTCGATGGCCTGGTGCGCGATGCGCTGGGCCGGCGCTTTGCGGTGGGCCTGCATCCGCGCCTGGCCGCGATCCTGGCGCGCCGCGGGGTCACCTGCTTCCATCACGACAGCATGCTGCCCGACCCGTACGATGGCCTGATCGACGAGCACGTGGGAGAGCCGCTGCCGGTGCATGACTGCATGGGCACCCGGCTGGAAGTGGACGGACAGCCCTGGGGCGCGCTGACGCTGGATGCGCTGACGGTCGGCACCTTCGACGGCGCGGCCCAGGCCGAACTGCAGCGGCTGACGGTGATCGTCGAAGCCGCCATCCGCACCACCCGGCTGGAGGGCGAGATCCGCGCGCTGCAGCTGGCGCGCGGCAGCCCCGACGCCGAAGAAGGCGCGACCCCGCATGACGGCGGCGCGGAGATCATCGGCCAGAGCGAGGCCATCGCCAACCTGCTGCATGAACTGGAAGTGGTGGCCGACACCGACCTGCCAGTGCTGCTGCTGGGCGAAACCGGCGTGGGCAAGGAGCTGTTCGCGCACCGCCTGCACCGCCAGTCGCGCCGGCGCGCGCACCCGCTGGTGCACGTCAACTGCGCCGCGCTGCCCGAGTCGCTGGCCGAGAGCGAACTGTTCGGCCACGCGCGCGGCGCCTTCTCCGGCGCCACCGGCGAGCGCCCGGGGCGCTTCGAGGCCGCCGACGGCGGCACCCTGTTTCTCGATGAGGTGGGCGAGCTGCCGCTGGCGATCCAGGCCAAGCTGCTGCGCACGCTGCAGAACGGCGAAATCCAGCGGCTGGGCTCGGACCGCCCGCGCCGCGTCAACGTGCGCGTGATTGCCGCCACCAACCGCAACCTGCGCGAGCATGTGCGCGATGGCTCGTTCCGCGCGGACCTGTACCACCGCCTGTCGGTCTACCCGATCCCGATCCCGCCGCTGCGCGAGCGCGGCAACGACGTGCTGTTGCTGGCGGGGCGCTTCCTGGAGCTGAATCGCGCGCGCCTGGGGCTGCGCAGCCTGCGGCTGTCGGGCGGCGCGCAGGATGCGCTGCGCCACTACCGCTGGCCCGGCAACGTGCGCGAGCTGGAACACGTGATCAGCCGCGCCGCGCTACGCGCGGTCAGCCGAGGCGCGGAGCGCAATGACATCGTCACGCTGGAGCCAGCGCTGCTCGATCTCGACGGACTGGAGCTGCCATCGGCCACCCGCGCCGGCGCCAGCGACGCCAGTCCGGCGGCCGTGCCGGCGCTGGCCGCGGGCATCACGCTGCGCGACGCCGTGGAGCAAACCCAGCGGGCCTGCATCGTGCAGGCGCTGCAAGACCACGGCGGCAACTGGGCGCAGGCGGCGCGCCAGCTGGGCCTCGATGCCAGCAACCTGCACAAGCTGGCCAGGCGTCTGGGATGCAAGTGAACCCCTTGCGGCTGCGCCGCGACGGCATGGCAAGTTGCGCGATTACCGCATAAGCTGATCCGGATGCCCGCCGCAGGGCGGCATCGTCGTGTGCAGCAACTGCCGCCCACCGTGCGCACGGCCCACCACTGGAGATTCCCCGTGATGATGACCGCAACGCAAATCTTCTGGCCGCTGGGGTTCTGGCCCCTTCCTGCGGTCTTTCCCGGCATGCCGCAAGTGGAGACCATGCAGGCCGAACTGGCGGGTAGCTGGCGCCGCATGGCCGAACTGAATCTTGACTTCGCGCGCACCATGTTCGAAGAGATCCAGTTCGACGCCATGGGCACGCTGATGGAGCCGGACCCCGAAGCGCGCTTCGCCCGCGAGATCGCCGGCGAACTGCCGCTGCTCGGCGGCCCGCTGCACTACGCGTCGGCCATGCTGGAGCTGTATGCCCGGGCCCAGCAGAAGTGGATCGACGGCTGGGGCCACCTGCTGACGCGAGGCCTGGTGTTTGACTGGCCCGGCCTGCAGCAGGACGTGGTCGACATCCCCTTCTGGCTGGTGCGGGAAAGCCCGGCACGGGCCTGAGCGGGGTCTTGATACCGTCGCGGCGGCGGGAGGCAGCGGCCGCGCCGGGCGCTGTTGCATCGGCGCACCCGATGCCAAGCCAGCCATGCCGCCCGGTATCATGCTGGCTGACGAGATCGCGGAGCGCCGTCACCGGCGCGCGCGTGGCCGGGCGATGGCACCAGCGCCCGGGTCTCGAGACGCGCGCCGCCTTCAATGCCCTCATATTCGCTGGTTCTCCTGCTCACCGTCGCCGTGGTTGCCTGTATCGGCATGGCCATCGCCACCTGGCCGCGGCGCGACGATCCGACCGTGCAGGCCTTCCTGGTGCTGGCCGCCGGCGCGGCCACCTGGAGCGGCGGCCGCCTGCTGGAGATCAGCTCGACCGACCTGGAGGGGCGCATCCTGTGGGCCAAGATCCAGTACCTCGGCATCGTCGCCGTGCCGATCGGCTGGCTGGTGGCGATGGTGCACCTGAGCCGCCCGCGCTATGTGGTGCCGTGGTCCAGGCTGTGGCTGCCGGTGCTGGCCGCGGTGGTCACCGTCGTGATGGTTTTTACCAACGAGCGCCACGGCCTGGTGTGGCCGCGCATCACGCTGATGCCGCCCGGGGTCTCGCCCGGCGCGGTGTTCGACCATGGCATCGGCTATGCCGTGGTGGCCGCGTGGTCGTACCTGCTGCTGGCAGTGAGCCTGTATTTCCTGGTCACGGCCGAAGTGCCCAACGGCGCCTTGTCGCGCCGCGGGCGCGCCATCCTGGGCGGGGGCCTGGCCCTGCCGCTGGTGGCCAATGTCGCCTATCTCAACCGCTGGACCGGCCCGCTGGGCGGGGACCTGACCCCGGCGACGTTCTCGCTGATGGCGGCGCTGGTGTGGTTCTGCGGGCTGCGCACGCACCTTGACGATATCGGCCACTATGCCCGCCTGCGCGTGTTCGATGCGCTCAGCGAGGGCTGCGTCATCGTCGACGGGCATGGGACCATCGTCGAACTCAACCCCGCCGCGACCCAGCTGTGGCCCGCGCTGCGCCGCGGCGACCCGCTGCCCGCCGGCTGGGACTCCGTGTTGCGGCCCGCCCCTGCAAGCGCCGAGGCCCAAGCCGCCGACGCCGCTGCCGCGCCCTTCGTGCCGCCCGGTGCGCCATTCGAGCTGACCGGCGAACGCGTCGCGCGCCTGGACGGCAGGCAGATGGGCAGCCTGCTGTTCCTGCGCGACATCAGCCGCTTCCAGTCGCGCGAACTGGCGCTGAGCGCGCGGCTGGGCCAGACCGAGGAACAGTTGTGGCAAGTGCAGGCGGACCTGGACATCGACGCCCTGACCGGCATCCGCAACCGCCGCTACTTCCAGCGCGAATCGATCGCCGCCGTGACCCGCGCGTGCGAGCGCAGCCAGCCGCTGGGGCTGCTGATCCTGGACGTGGACCAGTTCAAGCAATACAACGACCTGCATGGCCACATGGCCGGCGACGATTGCCTGCGGCAGATTGCCGGCACCCTCAGCCGCGTGCTGCACGGGGAGCAGTTCTGCGCGCGGCTGGGCGGCGAGGAATTCGCGGCGGTGCTGCCCGGCGCCACCCGTGACGAGACCCGCGAGGTCGGGCGCCGCATGGTGGCCGCGGTGCGCGAGCTGGGCATCGCGCACCAGGGCACGCCGGTGCAGCCAGTGGTAACCATCAGCGTGGGCGCGGTCTGGACCGTGCCCGAAGCGCCGCGGCTGGAGCCGCTGCTGCACCGCGCCGACAGCGCGATGTACCGCGCCAAGCGCGCCGGCCGCAACCGCTTCATGCTCGACGGCGACGCCTGAGCCGCGCTCAGGCCCCCGTCCCGGCCCGGCCCGACATGGCGCCGTGCAACGCGATCAGCCGCGCCGCGGCCTGGCTGACCCAGGCTGGCCGCGGCGCGGCATCCAGCCAGTACTTGACCTCCAGCCCCAGCACGGTATCGCCGCTGATCACCAGCCGGCGCTGGAAGAACAGCGTGTCGGTGTCGGCCTCGCCGCCGAGCAGGCGCAGGTAGTCCACCGCGCCCGCCCGCAGCGTCAGCGCCGGCTCGGCGTCGGCCGTACCGCTGCGAAAGCGCCCGCCTTCGCAGCGGAATGGCACCGCCAGCTCCAGGTCCTGCACCGTCAGCAGGAAGGCATGTCCATCCAGCGCCGCCGGCGGTTCCAGCCAGCCGGCGCGGCGCGCCAGTTCCAGCGCGGCCACCAGCGGCAGCGCCCGCGCGCGTGCCGGCAGGCGCCGGTGCACGCCCGCCATGAGTTGGTGCAGCGTGCTCATGCCGGGGTCTCCCAGGCGATGCCGGGGCGGCCGTGCCAGTAGCCGTTGCACGGCTCGGCGCCGGCCGGCGCGATACCGCTGGCGGCGGCTGCGCGTTGCCCCGCGCGGATCGCCGCCAGCTGCTGCACCACGTCGAGCGTGCCGGCCGAATGCGGGCTGACGCGCAGCATCCCCACGCCCATCCGTGCCATGGACGGCGCCTCGGCGCACAGGTCCAGGCAGGTGGCGCTCTGCGTCTGCACCCCGTTGAGGGTGAAGAACGCCTGCCCTTCGCCGGTGGCGGCGACCAGGCCATCAGGATAGTCCATGCAGCGGAATTCGCAACTGTCCTTGCGCAGGCGATGGTGGCGCGCGGTAAAGCAGCGCGCCGAAAACGCCAGCGGCAGCCGGCCCCAGACAAAGGCTTCCAGCTGCGTGCCGGCTGGCCGCGCTGCCGCCAGCGCGGCCAGCGTGGCGCCATCCATTTCCACCGGGGCGACCCAGCCCACCGCGCCCAGCCCGGCAAGCCACGCCAGCGTATCGGCATGGTAGGCATTGAGGTGCGGGCCGCCGATGAAGGGCCGCCCGGCCATGCAGCGCACCGCGCCCAGGTCATTGGCCTCGACCAGGTAGTCATGCTGGGCGCAGACGCGCCGCATCCAGGCGATATCGGTATCGGACTCGACCAGCACCGGCGTGGACAGCACCACCTCCTTGCCGGCATCGCGCAGCATCTGCGCAATCTCGAGCCATTGCGCATGGCGGATTTCGTGGCGGCGCGTGCAGACCGTTTCGCCAAGATAAACGCGGTCGACCGGTGCGTCGGCCACCGACGCATAGAACTGCATCACGGTCTCGCGCGGCCAGTAGTACAGCAGCGGGCCCAGCGCGATGCCGAAGCCGGGCATCGCTGCGGCGTGCGGCATCGCGGCCGCGGCGGGGTGTGGCATGGGAAGCTCCGTCAGGTCCATCGTGGCGGTCATGGCTGGCATGACGTCAGCGCCAGGGGCGGTCATAGGCGCCCTGCGTGACCTGGTCGCCTTCGGCATGGCGCCCCAGCGTGCCCTGCCACTCCTGGCGCGGCACGAAGCGGGCCGGATCGGCGCAGGCGGCGTCGATCGCCGCGCGCAGCACGCCGACCACATCGCCGACGTAGCGCGGGCTGCGCTGGCGCCCTTCGATCTTGATGGCGGCGATCCCCATGTCGATCAGCGCGGGCAGCAGCGACAGCGCGTTCAGGCTGGTCGGCTCTTCCAGCACATAGCCGCGTTCTCCCTCGACCTCGAAGCGACCCTTGCACAGCGTCGGATAGCCGGCCGGCTCGCCGGGCGCGTAGCTGTCGATCAGGATCCCCGACAGCCGCGCCTGCATGGTGCCGTCGTGCTCGGTCCAGCGCACCGCATGCGCGGGCGAGCACACCCCCTTGTTGTTGGGCGAATCGCCGGTGGCGTAGGACGACAGCAGGCAACGCCCCTCGGCCATCACGCACAGGCTGCCAAAGCCGAACACCTCCAGCTCCACGCTGGTCTGGCGCGCCAGCTTGCCGATCTGCGCCAGCGACAGCACGCGCGGCAATACCACGCGGCGGATGTTGAAGCGCTCGCGCATCAGTTCGATGGCATCGGCGTGAGTGGCCGAGCCCTGCACCGACAGGTGCAGCCGCAAGCCGGGATGGCGCCGAGTCGCATAGCCCATCAGGCCCGCGTCGGCCATGATCACGGCGTCGGCGCCCAAGTCCGCCGCCGCGTCGACGGCGCGCTGCCACTGCGCCACCGCGCCCATCTGCGCAAAGGTGTTGATGGCGAACAGCACCTCGGCGCCGCGCGCATGGGCTTCGGCCACGCCGGTGCGGATGTCGGCCTCGGTAAAGTTCAGGCCGCCGAAGTTGCGCGCGTTGGTGGCGTCGCGCAGGCCCAGGTAGACCGAGTCGGCGCCGTGCTGCAAGGCCATGCGTAGCGCCGCGAGCGAGCCGGCGGGCGCGACCAGCTGGGGCCGGCGCGGCGCGCACGCGGTGGCGGGTGGGGCCGCGGAGGGGGCTTGGGTGGAACAGGTCATCGGTGATGGCGCCGGCGGCGGCGCGGGGATGAGGACAGCGGCCGATGCTAGCCAAGCGCCCGCAGCAGGGGCTTGACCGCGCGCAAACCGACGCCAACGCCACCCCGGCCGCGTCGGGCTACGCCGGTCGGCGTAGGCCGATGGCAGACCACCCTGCCGCGGTTGACCTGCGGCAAACGCGGGCCCGTGCCGCTGTGCCACGCTTGCGCGTCAACCCCGCGCCGGCGCCACCATGGCGGTCCGGCGCCCATCCTCTTCCGGAGATCCGTTTATGAATCACCCCTGGCTCAAGCTGGGCGGCCGCCGCCTGCTGCCGATCGTGCAGGGCGGCATGGGCATCGGCATCTCGGCCCACCGGCTGGCCGGCGCCGTCGCGCGCGAGAACGGCGTCGGCACCATCGCCAGCATCGACCTGCGCCACCACCACCCCGACCTGATGGCGCGCACCCGCGGCAGCCGCGACAAGCCCGCCATCGAAGCCGCCAACCTCGAGGCGCTGGACCGCGAGATTCGCGCCGCGCGCGCGGCGTCCGCAGGCCGCGGCCTGATCGCCGTCAACGTGATGAAGGCCGTGGGCTCGCACGCGGCGCTGGTGCGGCAAGCCTGCGACAGCGGCGCCGATGCCATCGTCATGGGCGCAGGGCTGCCGCTGGACCTGCCTGAGCTGACCGCCAATCACCCCAGGGTGGCGCTGATCCCGATCCTGTCCGAGGCGCGCGGCATCGGCCTGGTGCTGCGCCGCTGGATGAAAAAGGGCCGGCTGCCCGACGCCATCGTGGTCGAACACCCGGCGCACGCCGGCGGCCACCTGGGTGCGGCCACCATCCAGGACTTGTCCGAGCCGCGCTTCTCGTTCTCGCGCGTGCTGGGCGAATGCCGCGAACTGTTCGCGCAACTGGGACTGGCCTGGGACAGCATCCCGCTGATCCTGGCGGGCGGCATCGACAGCCACGCCAAGGTACGCCACTGGCTGGGCGAAGGCGCCGCCGCGGTGCAGCTGGGCACGGCCTTCGCCGTGACCGAGGAATGCGATGCCCATCCGGCCTTCAAGCAAGTGCTGGCCACGGCGCGCCCGGAAACCCTGCGCGAATTCACCAGCGTGGCGGGCTTGCCCGCGCGCGCGGTGCTGACGCCATGGCTGCAACGCTACCTGTCGAGCGAAGCGCGCCTGCAGCGCCGCGCACGCGTGCGCGAGTGCCTGGAAGGATTCGATTGCCTGCAGGCCTGCGGGCTGCGCGACGGAATCGCACGCATCGGCCAGTTCTGCATCGACCTGAAGCTGGCGCAGGCCGTGCGCGGCGACGTGGAGCGCGGCCTGTTCTTCCGCGGCCGGGGTGCGCTGCCGTTCGGCGAGGCAATCCGGACGGTGGCGGAACTGATGCACTACCTGTTGACCGGAGAAAAGCCGGCCGACTTGGCGCCGGCACAGGCGCAAAGCGTGGCGGCAAGCGCTACAGCAATCTGAGCGCTGCGCGCGCATGCAGCCATGCGCGCCGTAGCCGGCGCCGCCCGATCAAGACTCCCCTCGCCCGCTTGCGGCAGGGGCGCCAACCGGCGGCATCGCAAGGCGCCCGGCGACACGCGGTGGCAGCCCACCCCGCTTGCGCATCTGCCGCATGCAGCGCAGCGCCGCCAGCAGTTGCCAACCCAGCCACGCATTGGCGCCCGCCAGCAGCAGGCCGGCCGCGCGGGCCAGTAGCGCTGGTGCCAGCGGCAGCGCCAGCAGCAGCGCGTAGGCCGCCAGCAGCAGCCAAGCCTGGCCCCGCTGCCGGCCCGGCGCGATGATGGCCTGCATGGCCGGCACGCGTGCCCTTGGCGGCACCAGCCGGCGCAGGTGCAGCCACACCAGGAACGGCACGATCTTGCCCAGCATGGCCGTCACCGGCAGCACGCCCACGCCGACCAGCGCCATCGTGCCGGCCCACCACGCCAGCGGCAGCGCTACCGCGGGCAGCACCATTGCCGCCGCCCCCAGCACCGCCGCGCCGAGCAGGCTGGCGCATGCGACCGGCCACAACAGCCACAGCGGATCATGACGCCGCCGCGCGCGCAGCGTGCCGGCCAGCCCGCATCCGGCCAACACCACCACGAACGACAGCCACGCCAACAGCGCGCCCCGGGCCAGCACCGGCTGGCCGGGCCACAGCAGCAGCGCGGCGCTGAACGCCGCCAGCGGCAGCCAGTGCCCCATGGGCAGCCAGCGCGCCAGTGCCGCCGGCACGCGTGGCGTCTGCCAGAACATCGGTACCACGGTGGCCGCGACACCGCTGACCAGCGCCGCCAGCCAGCCGCCCAGCGCCCAAGCCATATGCAGGCCAAGCGCCTGCGCCACCGGCACGCGCCACAGCCCGCCGAAGGTGCCTGCCAGCGCGATGCCGGCCAGCACCGCCACCATCAACGGCGCACCGATGCCGGCCAGCGTGCGCGTGGTGGCATCCACCGCGACCACGCGCCGGCCCGCGGCGAGCAACGCCACGCCCACGGGCAGCAGCATCGCGCCAAGCGCGGTGGCGGCTCGCATGGCCGCGGGCTCACCACCCAGCAAGCCCACGCCCAGCGCGGCAGCCACTGCCGCGCCGGACGCGGCCATGAACGGCGCCATGCGGCCCGCGCCGGGGACAGTCACGCGTGCCACCACCGGCATCATCTGGAACAGGGCCCCGACCATGACCGGCAGCAGCATGCCCAGCGCCAGCGCATGCACCGCCGCCAGCGCCAGCGGCGCAAAGCGGTCCGGCAGGCCATCGGCCGGCCCCGCTGCCAGCAGCAGCCCCGCGGCCGCGCCAAGCCACGGCGCCGGCATCAGGCAGCCGAACACCAGCGCAGGCCGGGGCGCACGGGCGTAGTCAAGATCCGCGCCTTTCATGGGCGCTCCCTGCGCGGGCCGCGGCCGCGGCCGCGGTGGCGCAACCGTGCGCCGCTTGAACTCGACATGGCCATCGCTCCTTTCTCACCAGAGGCCCGATGCTAGGCCGCCACGCCACGCAGGGATTTGACCGTCGCCAAGTCCGGCGCCGGCGGTATCCATCACGGTGTGATGAAACCCGCCATGGCGCAAACCCATGCCCGCGATGCGCCGCCGTCCGCACATATGCGTGCCAAAGCCGGGTTTCCTTGATCTGGCGCAGGAAGCCCAGCCTGGCGCGCAGGGAAAATCGCCTCCGACCCCTGCGTGACCCTGTTGCCATGGCCGTCGGGCCGCTGCCCGGCGCCTCGACATGCCCACGACAGGTCCCTCTGGTAGCCCCCGATACCGCCATGTCCGATACCGATCCTCCTGCCGTCCCTGCCACGGCGGCTTCCGCCTTGCCCGCGCTGCGCCATCGCCTTTCCACGCGCATCATCTCGCTCTCGCTGGCCGTGCTGCTGGTGGTGCTGGGCATGATCTCCGGCACGCTGTGGCTGTCCTGGAAGCTGGAAGGCGCCGGCGCCGCCATCAACGACGCCGGCAGCCTGCGCATGCGCGCCAACCGCGTGGCGATCGAACTGACGCTGGCGCACTCGGGCCGCGCCAATGATCTTGCCGCGCAGGTGCAGGCGCTCGACGCCACGCTGGCGCTGCTGAAGAAGGGCGACGCGGCACGGCCGCTGTTCCTGCCCGACGAACCCGCGATCCATGCGCAGATGGCCCGCGTCACCCATGACTGGCAACAGCGCCTGCGGCCGCTGGCTCTGACCGGCGCCAGCGATGCGCCCGCCGCCTACGTTGCCGCGCTGCCGGGCTTTGTCGCGCAGGCCGACCGCCTGGTCGGCATGATCGAACACGACAGCGCGCGCAAGACCGACCTGTTGCGCCTGTCGCAAATCGCGCTGGCGCTGATGGCCTGCATCGGCACGGTCGCCGTGATCTACCTGCTCTACCTGTGGATCATCCTGCCGGTGCTGCGCCTGCAGGACGGCTTGCGCCGCATGGCCGCGCGGGAATTCTCGCTGCGCCTGCCAGTGGAAAGCCGCGACGAGTTCGGCACGCTCAGCGAAGGCTTCAACCGCATGGCGGGCGAGCTGCAGGGCCTGTACCACGACCTCGCATCGCGCGTGGCGCAGAAGACCGCCGAACTGGAGCGCCACAACCGCGACCTGGAAACCCTGTACGAGATGGCCGCTTTCCTGAACCAGGCCGCCGACGCCGAAGCCATGGCGCAGGGCTTCCTGGCGCGGGTGATGCGCCAGTTCGATGCCGATGGCGGCAGCGTGCGCGTGCTCGACAGCCGCCACGGCAGGATGCACTTGCTGGCCGCCGCCGGCCTGCCCGCGGCGCTGGCCGAGGCTGACTCCTGCGCGTCGGCGATCGGCTGCCATTGCGGCGATGCCACGCGCGAAGCCGTGGTCGCCATCGTCGACCTGCGCGGGGCGCCACGTGCCGGCGCCGCCGACGAAACGCCCTGCGGCCGTGATGGCTTCCAGTCGCTGGCGGCTTTCCGCATTGAAAGCCAGCGCGGCGCCACCGGCATGTTCGCGCTGCACTTCCGCGCGCCGCGCAAGCTGCCGGCATCGGACCGGCAATTGCTGCAGACCCTGGCGCAGCACCTGGGCACCGCGCTGGAACACCTGCGCCTGTCCGCCACGGCGCGCCAGCTGGCCGTGGTGGAAGAGCGCAACCTGGTGGCGCAGGGCCTGCACGACAGCATCGCGCAGGGCCTCAATTACCTGAACCTCCAGGTGCAGTTGCTGGACGACGCGGTCGCGCGCGACGACCTGGCCGAAACCCGCGAACTGGTGCCGATGCTGCGCCATGGCGTGGAAGAGAGCTACCAGGACGTGCGCGAGCTGCTCAACAACTTTCGCTCGCGCCTGGCCACCGGCGAGCTGCGCCCGGCGGTGGAAGAAACCGTCGAGCGCTTCCGCCGGCAATGCCGTACCGAGGCCACGCTGGCCATCGACGAACGCGGCGGCGCCTGGCCGCTGTCGCCGGAGCAGCAGCTGCAGGTGCTGTTCATCCTGCAGGAGGCGCTGTCCAACGTGCGCAAGCACGCCATGGCGGCGCACGTGGCGGTGGCCCTCAGCCATGGCCGCGACTTCCGCCTGGTGGTGCAGGACGACGGCGAGGGCTTCGACCCCGACGAACTGGCCACCCGCGCCGACGCGCATATCGGCCTGAGCATCATGCGCGAGCGCGCCGCGCGGCTGGGGGCGCAGCTGCACGTGCAGGCCAGCCCGGGCAGCGGCGTGCGCATCGAGCTGGTGCTGCCCGCGGGCAGCCAGGGCGCCAGCCGGGAACGGTCCGCCGCCCCCCTCACCAGACTCACCCGCCTCACCGAGACCCAGCCATGACCATCCGCATCCTGCTGATCGACGACCACACCCTGTTCCGCTCGGGCATCCGCGCGCTGCTGCAGCGCCAGGCCGACTTCGAGATCGTCGACGAAGCCGCCGACGGCGTGGAAGGCATCAAGCGCGCCAAGCAGCACCGCCCCGACGTGATCCTGCTCGACCTGAACATGCCGGGCCTGTCCGGGCTGGAAGCCCTGCAACTGCTGGTCGAAGACCTGCCCCAGACCGCCGTGATCATGCTCACGGTGTCCGAGGAGGCCGAGGAACTGGCCGCCGCGCTGCGCGGGGGCGCGCGCGGCTACCTGATCAAGAACATCGAGACCGAGGCGCTGATCGCCGGCATCCGCCGCGCCGCCGCCGGCGAGCCGGTGATCTCCGACAGCATGACCGCCAAGCTGGTGGCCCAGTTCCGCGCGCCCGCGCCGGCGGCCGCGCCGCGCCTTGAAGACGCGCCGCGGCTGACCGCGCGCGAGCGCGAGATCGTGCAAGGCCTGGCACGTGGAGAAAGCAACAAGGAAATCGCGCGCGACCTGGGCGTGGCCGAGAGCACGGTGAAGATCCACGTGCAGAACATCCTGAAGAAGCTGAACCTGGCAAGCCGCGTGCAGGTGGCGGTCTATGCCGTGGAACACGGGCTGAACACGGCCTGACCCTCGCGCATGGCTCCCTGCGCAGCGCTGGTCCACATAGATTGCCTTGCACCGCACCGGCGCGGCGCCGCCAGCGCAGGCCCGGCAGGTCGCCTTGCCGGCACCCGGGCGTCGTCCGATTCCTACACCGATATCAGCCCTTGCCCGGAGGGATGCCCGCGCCCCTTGTTCTACGCTGAACGGTAAGCGGATGGCTCTTCGGAGCCGCCTCGGACCGGAAGCCGCGCGGCTTCCCCGATCCACGAACAAGGAGCACGCCATGGGAATCGGCACCATCCTTCTGATCATTCTCGTCTTGCTGCTGATCGGCGCCCTGCCGGCCTGGCCGTACAGTTCCGGGTGGGGCTACTGGCCCAGCGGCGGTCTGGGACTGATCGTCCTGATTGTGGTGCTGCTGGTGGTGCTGGGCCGCATCTAGGGGTCCGGCCGACAACGCGCCGCGGCAAGGAGCGCGCAGGGAATTTGCGCGCAGTCCGCGCTTGTCCCGGCCGCGCCTGGCACCTATAACGAAGCGCGGGCATGCGCGACAGCGCGCGCCCGGGTCCTTTCCACCTTTCCACTTTTCGCAAGGAGACTCAGATGCCAGCAAAATCCAAGGCGCAACAACAGGCCGCCGGAGCGGCGCTCTCCGCAAAGCGCGGCGAAAAGAAGGCCGGTTCGCTGAAAGGACCTTCCCGCTCGATGTACAAGTCGATGAGCGAGAAGGAACTCGACAAGATGGCTTCGACCAAGACCAAGGGTATGCCGAAGCACAAGTCGGAACGTTGACCGGCAACGTTGACCGGCATACGCCGGCCCGCGCTGGCAGCGCGGCGGCATTGCCAACCCAGGGCAGGCACGCGCCTGCCCTGTTGCTATCCGGCCCTGCCGTTCTTGCCCTTGCCCTTGCCCGTCTTCAACGACTTTGCGGGTTGGCCCGTCCTGCCCTCCAGCGGACCACCGCAATAGCCCGGCAGGCGCCTGGCCCGCGGGCTGCGGGCTAGCTTGATCGATTCCGCCAGCGCCAGCCCGAAGCCCGCGATGCTGCCCAGATCCTGCTCCACCCGCTTGCGCAGGAACCCAGCCCAGCAGAAGTCGCCGTAGGCGTTGCCCGGCTTGCGGTACGCGCCCGCTTCGCGGACAAAGGCGGCTAGGCTGCGGTACGGGTCGTCGCGCATGCTGCGTACGGTTGAAGGCAACGCCCTGGGCCCCAGGCGCCTGCCGCGCTCATCGTAGGGATGAACATGGCCCAGCTGGCGCAAGCGCTTCCAGAACGCGGGGCCGTCCAGATGGCTGAAGTCTTCCAGCACCCGCACCGGGGCCAGCTGGTAGCCGAGATCCAGCCACGCGCGCGCCCAATGGTGGTGGTCGATGATATAGAGCTCTCCGCCCGGGCCCGCGACGGTCTTGATGCGATGCCGGCGCATGAAGCGCTGCAACGCCTCGCGGTCTTGCGGATCCGCGTGGCGCTGCGTGACTTCCATCTTGTGGTGGACGTGGATGTAGCCCAGCGTCAGCTGGGTCGGGCGCAGCCTTGCCAGTTCGGCCACCGCCTTGCCGCGCGAATAGCGCGGCAAGGCGACGGGCGCGGCCCCGGTGGCCGGGTCGTCCGGACCGGCGCGGCGTTCAGTCGTGCTCGGCACGTTTCTGATCGACGAAATGCTCGAGCTCGCTGCCGGGGTCTTCGTTGCCGGTGCTTTCCTCGGCGGTGGCGTCGCTGGCCAGCGGCCGGGGCCAGTACTCGCCCTCGCCCTCACGGACCGGCTCGCCCCGCCGGGCGGGATCGAAATCGGTCCACTGCCCGCATTCCCAGGTTCCCTGCGCGCGCTCCAGCTGGCTGGCGCCGGTTTCGCGCAGCACGTCGATCACCACCGAACCCAGCCCGTTGTTGACGCACGCGGCCAGCATGACGTTGTCCGCCGGCTGGTGCGCGGCGCCGTCGTCTTGCCGGTCCGCGGCGCGCTCCGGCACGGACACGATGGATACCTCCCAGACCGAGAACCCGCGCGCGAACAGTGTGCGTGCGGCATCTTCGGCGCTGGCTACCGAATCAAAACGTCCCGCGATAATCGATGACATGATGCCTCCCAGAGATTGGCAATGGCGGTCGGCTGATCTCACCCGTATTGCAAGAGCCACGCCCGCGCGCAGGATCTGCACGGCACGGCAGACGAAGGGAACGGTGCGTGCAATATTTGCAAACGCGGCCCCGGAACTACATGCGCCGGCGTGGCGCGACCCGGTCGATCAGCCATTCACGACCTCGCCGCCATTGATGTGCAGGATCTGGCCCGTGATATAGCTGGCCGCATCGGAGGCGAGAAACACGTAGCCGCCGGCGACTTCAAACGGCTGTCCCGGGCGGCCCATGGGCGTCTTCTTGCCGAACTCCGCCACTTCCTCGGGGCTGAACGTGGACGGAATCAGCGGCGTCCAGATCGGGCCCGGTGCCACGCCGTTGACGCGAATGCCGCGCTCCACCACTTGCAGCGCCAGCGAGCGCGTGAACGACACGATCGCTCCCTTGGTCGCGGAATAGTCCAGCAGGTGCTTGCTGCCGCGGTAGGCGGTGACCGACGTGGTATTCAGGATCGACGCACCGGCCTTCAGGTGCGGCAGCACCGCGCGGGTCAGGTGGAACATCGCAAACACGTTGGTGCGGAAGGTGGCTTCCACCTGGCTGGCCTCGACTTCCTCCAGCGATTCCTTGGGATGCTGCTCGGCGGCATTGTTGACCAGGATGTCGAGCTTGCCGAACTGCTGCAGCGTCTGCCGCGCCACGGCCTCGGCGTGGTTGCAGTCGGCCAGGTCGCCGGCGATGGCCAGGCATTTGCGCCCGGCCTGCTCGACCAGGTTGACGGTCTCGCGCGCGTCGGCATGTTCGTTCAGGTAGGCGATCGCGACATCGGCGCCTTCGCGCGCAAAGGCTACCGCAATGGCGCGGCCGATGCCGCTGTCGCCACCGGTGACCAGCGCAACGCGTCCGTTGAGCCGGCCGCTGCCGACGTAGTCGTCCGCGCCGCTGTCCGGCTGCGGGCGCATCGGGGCTTCCAGGCCGGGCTGGCGCGA
Source organism: Cupriavidus sp. H39 (assembly GCF_050271075.1). Lineage (NCBI taxonomy): Bacteria > Pseudomonadati > Pseudomonadota > Betaproteobacteria > Burkholderiales > Burkholderiaceae > Cupriavidus > Cupriavidus sp. H39. Next base: position 877,382 of record NZ_CP189846.1, on the reverse strand, counting down.
CTGGTGCTGGGGCGGGACGCTCTTGGGTGTGGACATGGGAGTCTCCTGTCGGCATGGCCGCGCCATGCGACGCCAGCGTGACGGCACGCCGCGGCCATGCAAGATGCCAGGGTGGCGCGCAAGTTCCATGCCGCAAAGCGCAGCGCGCGGCCCCGCATGCCGCCACGCGCTGCAGCGCCAGCCCCCGGGGCGCTGCCCGTAACCCTTACATCGCACGGCAATCCTTACAGCGCGCCGGGATTGCGCGCTGCGCCGCTTCGTCTACACGTTGGGGCACGGATTTTGCGGCCAACTGGATATCCGAACCGTCAACGGCTTCCGGCGCCTGCCGCACTTGCCCGCGTGCAGTGCCAGCGCGCGGGGCCTCATCGCCAGGAGGCAGATATGTTCAACTTCCGCAATGACCGCGGCAGCCGCGGCCGGCCCGAAGCGCAACGCCGCGACCGCGGCCCCGAGCAAAGGACGCGCGACGAGAGTGAAGGCCGCGGCTCGGAGGACTGGGGACAGGAATGGGGCGAGGACTGGCGCGGCCAAGGCAGCCAGCCGCGCGGCGAGTATGGCGGCTATGCAAGCCGCGGCCAGCGCGAGGACAGCCGCCGGGACGAAGACCGCGGCCAGGGCCGTGGCATGGGGAGCGAGCGCGAATCTTCGCGCCACGGCGGCCCTTGGTATGAGCAGGACACGCCGGCGGGACAGCGGCGCGGCAGCTGGGGAGAGCGCGGCTATGGCGCCGCCGATGTCGGCGGCAGCGGCCATCCGTACAGCAGCGCCTATGGCGGCTATCGGCCATCGCCACAGGACAGCGGCTACCGTAGCGAGGAACGCGAATCGGGCTACGGCTATCGCGACGAGGACCGCTTCGGCCCGCGCGGGCGCCGCAGCGAAACCAGCGAACGCAATGAACGCAATGAACGCAACCAGCGCTACGAGCGCGATGAACGCGGCGAACGCGATCGGCGCAGCGAGGGCGGCTGGGGCGCAGAGCGGGGCCGCCGTGAAGGCGGCCGCGCCATGCATTGGCAAGAAGGCAGCGAACGCGACCGTGCCCAACGCGGCGGCCAGCCCAGCTATGGCGGCGGCTATTTCGGCGATGCCGGCCGTGGCGGCCAGTCGTTCAGCGGCGGACAGCGCGTCTATCCGGACGATCCGGGCTACCGCCGCCGTTCCCCCTATGCCGGCCAGGCCGGCGCCTCCGGTGCGCAGGGCGGGCAGCATGCCGGCCGCCGGGCGAGCGGCCCCAAGGGTTACCGTCGCTCTGACGAGCGCGTGCGCGAGGATGTGTGCGAGCGCCTGGCGATGAACCCGTATGTCGACGTCGGCGAGGTCACGGTCGAGGTGGCAAACGGCGTGGTGACGCTTGACGGCACCGTCAGCGAGCGCCGCGAGAAATACGTGGTCGAGGAAATCGCCGACGCCGTGTTCGGCGTCACCGAGGTCGACAACCGCCTGCGCGTGCAGCGCCAGCAAGGCACCGCATGGGCGGCGGGATCCGAGGTCGGTGGCGACACGTCGACGGACACCTCGGAAAGCGCGTCATCGGGCGGCACCTCGCCGGACCGCACCCTCAACAAGAGCTGAGCCATGCCGACCGCGCCGGCCCCGCGGCGAGCGCCGCGCAAACTGGCCGCCGACAGCAAGCTGATGGTGCCGCTGGACGCGCTGCGGCCCACCCAGATCACGGTGGGCGGCTACCACGTGGCGCAGAAGGTCCATGTGACGCGGCGGGTTGCGCCGGAAGCGCGCGCGGCGTTCCTGGACCGGCACCGCGTGCACCTGGTGATCGGACCGGCCCAGACGCTCTATGTGGTCGACCACCACCACTGGGTGCGCGCGTGGCATGACCTGGGACTCACCCATGTGCCCGCCATCGTCCGCGCCGACCTGAGCGACATGGACGTGCCGGCGTTCTGGCGCCACATGGTCGCCAACCATATGGTCCATCCTTACGACGAGCATGGACGCAAGCGCCCGCTGACCGAACTGCCCGAGGCCATCCACGACATGCGCGACGACCCGTATCGCAGCCTGGAAGCCTTCGTCCAGCTGGCCGGCGGCTACCGCAAGGTCAAGACCGCCTATATGGACTTCCGCTGGGCGGATTTCTTCCGGCGCCACGTGCCCGGCCCGTTCGATACGCCGCACCACTTCGCCTTTGCGCTGGCGAGCGCTTTCAAGCTGGCGCACTCGCGCGAGGCCAAGGACCTGCCGGGCTATATCGGCGCCCTGGGATGCTGAACACGCTTCCGGTGACGATCAGCCGTTGTTGCCGTTCTTGCCGTTGGCCGGCCGGGACTGGCCTGCCGCCAGCAGCTGCAGCAGCCGCGCCTCGTCCGCGCGCAGCCGCGTCATCGCCGGCGCGCGGCCGCCGGCCTGCAGCACGCCGCCGAGGTACGCCTCGATAACGTCGGGGTGCACGTAGCATTTGCGGCACACCGCGACAGTGTTGCGCAACTGGCCCGCGACCTCGCGGATGGCATCGGTCACGGCCTTGCGGCGCGCGGTCTCGCTGGCCGCGTCCGGCAGCTTGCGCAGGATCGCCAACGCATGCACGCTGCCGGCCCAGGTGCGGAAATCCTTGGCGGTAAAGTCGCCGCCAGTCACCTCCTGCAGGTAGGCATTGACATCGGCCGAGCCGATCTCGCGGATCTCGCCGTCGCTGTCGCGGTACTTGAACAGGCACTGGCCGGGCAGGTCGGCGCAATTGCGCACGATGCGGGCGAGGCGCGGGTCGTTGACCGAGACGTCGTGCGTGATGCCGCTCTTGCCGGTGAACTGGAAGCGCAGCCGGCTGCCGCGCACGGTCACGTGGCGGCGCCGCAGCGTGGTCAGGCCGTAGGTGCGGTTCTGGCGCGCGTAACGCGGCGAGCCGACGCGCACCAGCGTGGCGTCGAGCAGCAGCACCACCGCGGCCACCACTTTCTCCCGCGGCATGCCGTTGCGGCGCAGGTCGCGCGCCACGCGGGCGCGGAGGCGCGGCAGCGCGGCGCCAAAAGCCGCCAGCCGCGCGTACTTGTCCGTATCGCGCAGCGCGGCCCATTGCGGGTGGTAGACGTACTGCTTGCGCCCGCGCGCGTCGCGCCCGGTGGCCTGCAGGTGGCCGCGCGGGTCGGGGCAGATCCACACCGACTCATAGGCCGGCGGGATCGCCAGCGCCGCAATGCGCGCCAGCGTGGCGGCATCGGCCACGCGCTTGCCGTCCGGCCCGGTATAGCTGAAGCCGCTGCCATGGCGCCGGCGCGTGATGCCAGGTTTGCTGTCGTCGACATAGCGCAGCCCCGCGTCGCGCAGCACCGTGTCGAGCGCGGCGGGGGCTTCGGTGCCGGGCAGCGTGCTGTCCATGGGCGTGGGCGCTAGGCGGCGCCCGGCGCGCTCGCCGACTCGGGATGCGGGGTTTCGAGACCGGCGTCGGGCGCGGGCGGCACGGGCTTCGGCGGCGCCGGTGGCACCGCGCGTTCGGCCGTGACCGGGCCGGCGCGGGCCACGGTGACCATTTCACGCAGCCAGTTGACCAGCATGCTGCTGTAGGTGCGCTGGTATTCCTCATCGGCGAGGCCATGGTCGGCGCCCTTGATCACGCGGTAGGTCAGCGAGTTGGCATGGATGCAGGAATCGACATAGCTCATCACCGCGGCATGGGGCACGATCTGGTCGTGCTCGGATTCGATCACCAGGACGTCGCCGGTAAACGCCGTGCAGGCGCGCAGCGCGCGGTTGCTCGCGGGCGGCACCATATGGCGCCGGTAGTTCACCAGGTCCTGCTCGCGATGCAACTGGCGCTTGGGCAGGTCCCAGCCCGAGTCCATGTACAGCGCCGGGGCCCGGAACGCCAGCCAGCGCACCTGGCGCAGGCCGCTGAGCAGCGCGGCCAGGTAGCCGCCATAGCTGCTGCCCACCACCGCGATCGCGTTGCGGTCCACCTCGGGCTGGCGTACCAGCACGTCGTAGGCGGCCACTACGTCGGCCAGGTTGCGGGTGCGGCTGACGGTCTCGTACTGCGCGCGCGTGCCGGCATGGCCAGTCAGGTCGAAGGTCAGGCAGACGCAGCCCAGCCCCGCCACCTTGCGCGCGCGCGCCAGGTATTGCTGCTGGCTGCCGCCCCAGCCGTGCACGAACAACACCCCGGGCAACTTGGTTTCCGGGCTGATCAGGGTACCGGCGATAGTGCCGCCTTCGCTTTCGATCTGCAGCAGTTCTTCATGCGTTGCCATCGGATTCAGGCTCCAGTCGTGCGTACTTGGTCAGCGGGCCGACATGGCGGTCTTCGCCGTGGTAATAGACTTCCGCGTCATCCGGCACGCGCACGTCGTTGCCGTAGACTTCGTGCGTGGACGCGACCACGCGCGTGCGCTGCGGGTCGTCGCGCAGCGCAGCCAGCGCCACCAGTTCGGCACCGGTCGCGCCGCCCACGCGCCAGGACTGTTCCAGCACGCCGCCGAGCATCTGCCCGCAATCGGCATTGCCCGCGGGCGCGCCAAAGGCGACGTCGTAATTGCAGCGCGACAGCACCATGCCGCCGCCCTCGCCATAGCACGCCAGCGCCGCCTCGTGGTACACCATCGCCGCGCGCACCGCGGCAATAATGCGGGCGTCGAACGGATGCTGCAGCAGCGCGTCAAACCCGCCGCGCACTACCGTCAGCGTGGAACCGCCGTAGACCTTCTGCCCCCGGTTGTTCTGGGTCAGCCCCTGCGTGCCGCAATAGCTGGCTTCCAGCCCCGCCAGCACCACCTTGCCGACGCTGTAGGTTTGCGGCGCGCGCAGATCGCGCTCCACCACCAGGCCGTCGCGTTCCACCACCTCGGGGGCGAGCGCGTCCAGTGCTTCGTCCAGCGCGCGTTCGCCGTCGACCACGCGCTGGCCCAGACCGCCGACGCCGCCGGTATCCTTCAGCCGCACCGGCCCCAGCGTCAACAGCCGCAGCGCCGCGATGCGCGCATCAGCGACGCTGAACGCGGTGAAACCCGGCAGCGTCGCGCCGACCACGCGCCGCACGAAGGCCTCGGACCAGCCCCGCGGCGCCGCGGCGCCGGGCTCCACCAGGCCATGCGTGATCGCCTTGGTGGCGACGAACGCGTACGGCACAACGCCGCCGAAGAGATCGTCCTCGCCCTGCACGCCGAGGCCCGCCGCCAGTTCGCGGCCGACCAGGGTCTGCGCCGGCACCAGGTATGGCGCCGGACGCCCCGCCGATGGCGCGGCGTAGCCGCCGGCGAACGACAGGCCGGCGATCTCGGCCACCTTGCGGGCGAGATTGGCAAGGGTCATGCCATGGTGGCTGTCGGCCTCGCCCAGGGTCTCGCAGCCGTAAGCCATCACCGTCCGGCTGCCCTGCGGCGCGGTTGCCGGGCCTGCCGCCGTCGGCGCCGGTTTTCGCTTGCTTGCGTTGCTCGATGTGGTCACGGCCAGCTCCTGTCTCGGTTTGTCGCACGGGTCTTGCGCAAGGGGGGGCCGCGGCCGGCACGCTACGAGGCGGCCGAGGCGGAGGTGGCGGGCGCGCTGCCGGCATCACCGGCGGGCGGTTCGGTCTGGCGCCCGCGCGCGGCCCGCGCGTGGCGCTTGGCGGCGTGGTTCTCGCGCGCCTCGTCGAGCGAATGGCTGGTCTTGATGCCGTCTTCCTGGTCGGCCAGCTCGGCCAGCTGGCGGTAGAAGCTCACCAGTTGGCGCAGCTCCTCTTCGTCCAGGTCTTCGATCGACACCAGCATGTTGCTGGCTTCGCGGTGAGAGGCGAGCAGCTCGTTGAGCTTCAGGTGTACCGCGACGGCATCCTTGTTCTGGCTCTGCTGGATCAGGAACACCATCAGGAAGGTGACGATGGTGGTGCCGGTATTGATCACCAGCTGCCAGGTTTCGGAGTACCCGAACATCGGGCCGGTGAGAGCCCACGCCACCACCACGCCGACGGCCAGCACAAAGGCGGTCGGTGACCCGGCATGGCGCGTGGCGCCGCCGGCAAAGCGGTCGAACAGGTGCAGCACGGTGGCACGTTTGCCGGGGCCGGGCCGATGGCCAGCGTCGGGCATGATTGGGCTGGACTTGCGCATCGTTGCACTCCCACGGATGAGTCGGCGGATTGGCCGCCAGGGTGAGCTGCTGAGTTGGGCTGCTGGCCGGGCGGCATGCTGATTTCATTGTATGGAGCGCATGGCCAATGTGCAGCGGGCGCAGTCCTACAACGGGCGCAGCACTTGCCGCCGGTTGCCGCGCCCTGCTGCTTTCGTTTCTACATCGGGTGATAAATCTTGCCTGCGGCGTGGCCGCCTCGCGAGACAGGGCGCGCGCAGGGGGACGGGAACGCTTCTTGCGCCGGATGCCGTGACGAAGCGGCGACTCCCGGTGCGCCGGTGGCCAGTCGCCGCCCTGTTGAACCGAGCCCGGTCCGCACACGGGATCGGTCCCACCAGCGAACCGGAGTCAGCCATGTTCCAGTCCCCTGCCACGCAGCCCCGCGCGCCCCGGCGCGTCCTCGACATCATGACGCGCCAGCCGGCCTATCTCTCTCCCGATGAAACCATCCAGCGTGCCGCGCAGCTGATGGCGGACCTGCATGTCGGCGCGCTGCCGGTATGCGACGGCCGGCGCCTGGTCGGCATGCTGACCGACCGCGATATCACCGTGCGCGCCATCGCAAGCGGCCAGCCGCCGCAGGCCACGCCCGTCGCCGAGGCGATGTCGCCGCAAGTGGAATGGTGCCGCGAAGACGAATCGCTTGAAGACGCGCGGCACAAGATGGAAGCCGCGCAGGTGCGGCGCCTGCCGGTGCTTGACCACGACCACGCCCTGGTGGGCATCGTGTCGCTGGGCGACCTCGCCAGCAAGGGCGTTGAGCCACGCGATTCCGGTGCCGCGCTGGCTTCGATCTCCACGCCTTCAGCGCCCGCGCGCTGAAACCACTGCATCGACAAGGAGCCGCGATGAACGCAACCCCTGCCGCTGATGACGAAGCCCTGCGCGTGGCCGTGCGCGCCAAGATTACCGAGGCCTTCGACGGCCGCTTTCCTGATGGCGTGACGCTTGAAGTCGCAGACCGGCGCCTGACCGTGCGCGGCTGCGTCGAAGACGTCGCCACCGCGCAGCGCGTGGAAAAAGCCGCGGCGGTCAGCCCCGGCGTGCTGGGCGTGCATAACGCGCTGTCGACGCGGCAGCCGCCTCCGCCTGAGCCGCAGGCGCAGCCCGCCGCCAGCGGCATGCATGCCGACCCGGCCGAGAAACCCGCCGGGCAGGTGAACCACAAGGTGTGAGCGTTGCCGCTAAACGCCAGGGCGCCGGAGGTAATCTCCGGCGCCCTGGCCGTCCTGGCGTTAGCGGCGTGGCATGCCGCGCTCAGGCCCAGGGGTCATAGCGGTCGGCTTCCCAGTAAGGCGAGATGCCATAGTACTGGTGGATGCTGGTGGCCCATTGCGAGTCGGCCATGGTGGGCCAGTGGTCCTTGTCGAAGCCCGGCGCTGCCTTGAGCCGGTCTTTCTCGACGCCGAGCACGAAGCACTTGCGCCGCGTGTCCAGCGTCAATGCGGACCACGGCAACGCGAACAGCTTTTCGCCGATGCCGAGGAAGCCGCCCATCGCCAGCACGGCATAGGCAACGCGGCCCCCGAGCACGTCGATCATGATGTGGTCGATGGTGCCGATGTCGTCGCCGGCCGGATCAACCACCTTGTTGCCCTCGAGCGTATCGGCCGCCATCACGAACGGGCCGGGACCCGGTGAATCGCGGTCGATGCCGCCGACGATCGAGGCGCCGTGCGGGTGTTCGCCGCCGGGCGTTTCAGGTTGGACTGGATTCATGGGATACCTCCGTTTGGCTGCTCGGGTAGCAAGTGGAGCGGGAAGAAAAAGCGCGGGGTGCCGTTCGCTAGATGCGTTCGCGCGGGTTGGCCGGCACCGGCGGCACCAGCGGATCGAAATCGGCCCAGCGGCCATCGACCCATTGGCCGTCGGCGCGCTCGACATCCTTGGCGCCGCCCTGACGCAGCACGGTGGCGACCGTGTCCGCCGTGGCGGTGTCGGTGCTGGCCAGGTGCGCCGCCAGCACGACCCCGGCATTGCGCACCGCGGGCTGGCCGGTGCGCGGATTGCGCCTGGCATGGCGCGCCAGCGCCAGCGCGCCGGCGAGCGAGCCCAGGTAGGCGCCCAGCCCGATCGCAAACACCAGCACCAGGATCGACAGCGGCGGCGTCGCGCCCAGGGCGGCAACGATCGCCGCACCGACGGCTGCACCCGCGGCGGCGCCGATCAGCACCCCGCTGATGGCGCCCACGCCCGACTTGCGCGCGCCGGCGTCCGCGGCATGGTCGCCGCCGATGGCATACGCCGCGTGCTGCCCGGGCGGGTTCACGTAGAACAGGTTCAGGTCCTGGTCGGCAAACCCCTGCGCACGCAGCCGGCTTGCGGTGGTTTCGGCGGTGGAGAAGCTGTCGAAGCGGCCAGCGATGATGGCGGACATGGTGGCTCCTTTTCGTTCATCGATGTGTTCGGAACCGCGGCGAGGCTGTGTAGCCGCGCCGCGGCGCTTGGACTCAAGGTGGACTAAAGGGGGCAGGCACGCACCTCAGCGCTTGGCCGACTTGCCCGGCTTGGCGGACTTGGCCGCGGTCTTCGTAGCGGCTTTACCCCCACCGGTTTTCGCGGCAGGCTTGGCCGCCCGCTTGGCGGCAGTCTTGGCGGCGGGCTTGGCCGTCGATTTCGCTGCGGTCTTGCTCGCGGTTTTTGCGGCCGGTTTTGCAGCGGTCTTTGCGGCGGTCCTGGCAGCAGGCTTGGCCGGCCGTCCCGACTCCGCGGCCGCGCCCTTGCGCTGGCCCGCCGGCTTGGCGCCTACCGGCTGCTCCTGGCTGCCTTGCTTGAGCTTCCAGTCAACGTCGTCGCGCGCGGTCTGCGTCTTTTTCTCGGCGTGCATGGCAGCGCTGGGCGAGATCGGATCGCTGGCCGGGAAGGTCATCTCGAGCGAATCGTCGACGGCGGCCTGGTAGGTCTTGGCTTCCTTGCCGCGCGGCTTGGCGCCCGCGGCCGGCTTGCCGGCTGCGCCCTTGCCCGCGGCCGGCCCGCTGCCGCTGCCGCGGCCTGACGGCGACATGCCGGCGCGTGCGGATGACGTGGACCCGCTGGCTTGCGCGGACCGCATGGCGGTCGCGGACTTCGCCCGGGACGGCTTCTGAGCAACCTGCTCGGCCTGGGCGGACTTGCGGCTGGCGTTGGGCATGGTTGTTCCCTCCTTGGTTTGGGGTGTTCCATCCATGCAAGGGGCGGGCCAGAAGCTTGCCGGCAACTGGCCGGGCCGTCAGCCACGCCGCGGCCGGTGTGAACGCTGCCGTACCGCGGCGCGCGGCGGCGGTGCCATGGCGTGGCGGGCAAGTGGTACGCGTAGCGTTGGGGCCGGGCTGGTAAAAACTACATCGGCGGCGGTCTCAGGTTCCGGCGCGCGCAGCCAGACCCGGCGCAGTCAGTCGCGGCGCATATGGCGCGGGAACCGGACCGCGATGCAGACACTGACCTTGTCGCTGTCGCAGCCGTCGCTCTCCGCGCTCAGCACCGCGCCGTGCATTTCCACCATGCGGCGCGTCAGCAGCAGTGCGCTGCTTTGCCGGGACGGCGGCTCGCCGCCCTGTGGCGGGCGGCGGCCGAAGAAGTCGGTCAGGGCCGCCAGCCGGCTGGCACTGCGCTGGGAATCGAGCGGCGGGCTTTCGGTAATGCGCAGCTTGACGTAGTCCGGCTCGCTGAACAGGTGCACGCTCACCCGCCCGCCCGTTTGCGCGCGCCAGATGCAGTGCACCAGCAGGTGCCGCAGCAACGGCGCCAGCCGCATGGCATCCCCGTCGACGCAGTAAGCCGCGGTATCGGGCGCGTCCGGCGCCGCGGCGGTGGCAGGGGCCGGCCCTGTCGACCCGTCCGCGCTCAGCGGCGACAGCACCACGCCGCGCGCATCGGCCGCGTGGCGCCGGTCCGCAATGGCCTGGCTCGCCAGCACACGCAGGTCCAGTTGCTGCCAGCGCGGCGGGCTCTCGTCGGCCAGCAGCCGCACCGCCTCTTCCATTTCCTCGATCAGCGCCAGCTGCTGCTGCATCCCGGAACGGATGCCGTCGAGCGCGCGCTGCGCCGGCGCCGGCGTGGTATCGAAGGCGCGGTCCAGCACGTAGGCCCAGCTCTGGATGGCGTTCAGCGACGAGCGCAGGTCATGCGCGGATTGCTCGATCAGCGTGCTGACTTCCTGCACGCTGCGCACCGGCTCGGCGCTGCCGTTGCCGGCGGTCGCCTGAGCGCTGGACGCCTGCAGGTCCAGCGATGACGCTGGACGCGGCTCAGGAGTGTCCGGCGCGCCGGACGGCGGAAGTAGCTGCGTCATCTGCAGGTCGGCCGCAACGGCCAGTAGACATGGCAGGCCGGATCGGCCGGGAACCTCGTCCTGCTCGAAAGCAAGAAACGTGCTGCGCACGCCCGCTCCCGCGCCTGGCACGCCGCACGTGCCAGCCCTCCCCGTCGTCCCAAGCGATAACGCACGCGGTCACCCGGTTGCTGACGAGCCCGAGTCATTGCGCGAGGCGCGCAACCACTCTGGCAATTCGCCACGGGCGGCATAATCTTCCAGCCGGTTGTACAAAGTCTTCAGGCTGATGCCGAGGATCTCCGCCGCGTGCTTCTTGACCCCCGCGCATTGCTCGAGCGTGGCAAAGATCAGTTGCCGGTCGGCGTCGGCCAGCGACATGCCCACCGGTACCGACACCACGGCCGCGCCCGGCGCCTGCGTGGCCGCGACTTGCAGCGGCACCTGGGCTTCGGTGATGAGGTCGTCGTCGGCCATGATGAAGGCGCGCTGCACGAAGTTGCGCAGCTCGCGCACGTTGCCGGGCCACGCGTGCAGGCGCAGGCTGTCGAGCACATTGGGCGCGAAGCGGCGCTGTAGCCCCTGCTCGGCGTTGAGCTGGTCCAGCATCATGTTGGCGATCTGGATGACGTCGTCACCGCGCGCGCGCAGCGGCGGCAGCTCTACCGGAAATACATTGAGGCGATGGAACAGGTCGGCGCGCAGCTTGCCGTCAGCCACCGCTTCTTCCGGGTTGCGGTTGGTCGCGGCGAGTACGCGCACGTCGGCATGGCATTCGCGGTTGGTACCCACGCGCATGAAGGTGCCGGTCTCGAGCACCCGCAGCAGCTTGACCTGCAGTTCCGCGGGCATTTCGGTGATCTCGTCGAGAAACAGCGTGCCGCCGTCGGCGCGCTCGAAATAGCCCTTGTGCTGGCGATCGGCGCCGGTAAAGCTGCCGCGCTCGTGGCCGAACATCTCGCTTTCGATCAGCGTGGGCGAGATCGCGCCGCAATTGACTGCCAGGAACGGCTGGCGCCGCCGCGACGACAGCTCATGCACGGTCTGCGCGGCCAGCTCCTTGCCGGTGCCGCTTTCGCCGATCAGCAGCACGGTGGCCTCGGTGGGCGCTACCCGCGCGAGCTGGTCATAGACGGACTGCATCACCTCGGAGCTGCCCATCAGCCGCCCGAAGCGGCCGTAGCGGCGCAATTCGCCGCGCAGGGAATGGATTTCGGCGCGCAGCTCGCCGGTGGTGGCCAGGCGCTTGAGCACGGTCTGCAGGCGCGCGACGTTGATGGGCTTGACGAGGTAGTCGGTGGCGCCGGCGCGCAGCGCTTCCACCGCGCTTTCGACGCTGGCGTAGCCGGTGGTCAGGATCACCTCGACGCCGGACGCGCCGACCTCTTCGAACAGCTCCATGCCGTTGCCGTCCGGCAGGCGCAGGTCGGCCACGATTGCCTCCGGCATGCGCCAGCCGATCTGCAGCCGCGCTTCACGCAGCGTGCCGGCGGTGGCGGAGGTGAAGCCTTCCATGGCTACGATCTCGGCCAGGGCGGCGCATGCGTTTTCGTCGTCATCGACAATCAGGATGTGGGGCATACGATCCGTCAGTGAGACCTAATGGAAACTCAAGGCAAACCCTGGGGCACTGCCTTCCGCGACCGCAACGCCGAGCGGCGCCGGGACTGCGGAAATCCGCCGGCGCGCCTCATGCGTGGCGCGTACGGCAGCCATGGCAGGCACAGGAGGGCACGACCTTGACTGCGGATTCTGGTCCGCGGGGGCGGGTCCACACTGCGTAATGGCAGTCTAAGCCCGGCCAGGCACGGTCGTTGCCGGTGTCCGTCTGACACAGCTGTCGGAAGTTGCCGCGCAGGCGCGCGCCACTATGGCAAGCCCCCACGCCAAAGGCTAGCATAGGAACTTCTCCCGGCAACCCGCTACCTGCAACCCTCAACCGGCCGATATCGTGCCAGTGACCGCCAGCACTTCGCGGCGCAGCCATGCCGCCCCCGCTTCCAGCCACGTCGCCGGCACTGCGCCGGCCAGTGAACCCGCGCCGCGCCGCGCCGTGCCGTCGCAGGTATCGCTGCTGTGGGAAAGCACCTCGCCCGCGATGCAGCGCCTGCTGGCGCAGATCGAGCGCGTGGCGCCCACCGATGTCACCATGCTGGCCGTAGGGGAAAGCGGCTCGGGCAAGGAAGTGGTGGCGCGCGCGGTGCATGAACGCAGCACCCGCCAGAACGGCCCCTTCATTGCCGTCAACTGCGGCGCGATCCAGCCCACGCTGATCGAATCCGAGCTGTTTGGCCATGAAAAAGGCGGCTTTACCGGCGCGATCGAGCAGAAGGCGGGCTACTTCGAGCAGGCCCAGGGCGGCACGCTGTTTCTCGACGAAGTCACCGAGATGCCGCTGGAGATGCAGATCAAGCTGCTGCGGGTGCTGGAAGGCCGCACCTTCCACCGCGTCGGCGGCGATACGCTGATCGCCACCGATGTGCGCATCCTGGCGGCCACCAACCGCGACCCGGTCGAGGCCGTACGCGGCGGCCAGTTGCGCGAAGACCTGCTGTACCGGCTGGCGGTGTTTCCCTTGCATATTCCGCCGCTGCGCGAGCGGCCCGACGACATCGTGCCGCTGGCGCGCCACTTCCTGGCCGAATACAACGCCATGGAACGCACCGACAAGAGCTTTTCGGCGGGGTCGCTGGACCGCCTGGTGCGCTACGACTGGCCCGGCAATGTGCGCGAGCTGAAGAACGCGGTCTACCGCGCCTTTATCCTCGCCGACAAGGTGGTGGAGATCGGCAACCCCAACCTGGCCACACAGGCGCCGCGCCCCACCACCGTCGACGGCGTGGTCAACGTGCGCGTCGGCACCACGCTGGCCGACACCCAGCGCGAGATCATCATGGCCACGCTGGCGCGCTTCGACGGCGACAAGCGCCAGGCTGCGCGCGCCCTCGGCATCAGCCTGAAGACGCTCTACAACCGGCTTGACGCCTATCGCTCGTTGTGAGGCGCCGGCCCCGCGGGGTCCGCCGGCACCGGCTCGGCCAGGGCACGCGACAAGGCCTCGATCGACAGCGGCTTGGTCAGGTGCGCATGGAAGCCGGCCAGCCTGCTGCGGCGCTGGTCTTCGGCGGTGCCGCACCCCGACAGCGCCAGGAACCGCACCGCACGGCCGCGCAAGGTCTGGCGCAGCGCCTCCAGGGCTTCATAGCCCGACATGTCAGGCATCTGCAGGTCCAGCAGCACGCAGTCGGGCCGGAACGCCGCGGCCACGCCGACAGCCTGCTGGCCGCTGTACACGGCCTGGGCCGCGTGGCCGAGCAGGGTCAGCACTTCGGCCATGCTGTCGGCCGAGTCGGCATTGTCATCCACCACCAGCACGCGCCGGCGCGGCGCCTGGCCCGGCGGCGGCGTGGCCGCCTCAGCCGGGCGCGCGGTGGCGCGCGGCAGGATCACGGTGAAGGTGCTGCCCTTGCCCGCGCCCGCGCTGTCGGCCCGGATCGCGCCGTCATGCGCTTCGACGATGGCCTTGGCCAGCGCCAGGCCGATGCCCAGCCCGCTGCGGCTGCCCGCGTCGCCCTCCTGCGCGAACAGGTTGAAGATCCGGTCCAGCGCTGCGGGCTCCAGCCCCCGGCCGGTATCCGACACCGCGGTGATCACGCGCGCCGGCTCGACGTAGACATGCACGGTGACGGTGCCGCCGCGGGGCGTGTACTTGGCCGCGTTGCTGAGCAGGTTCAGCAGCACCTGCCCGAGCCGCGCGGCATCGGCCCGCACATAAGGCGAAGCCTCCGGCAGCGCCACCACCAGTTGCTGCTCTGACGCCTCCAGCGTGGGACGGATCGCTTCCAGGCTGGTGCTCACCACGTCGTTATAGGACGTCGGCCTCAGTTCCATCTTCATCTTGCCGGCGGTCACGCGGCCCACATCGAGCAGGTCGTTGACCAGCCGCTCGATCTGGCGCAGCTGGCGATCAATGATCTCGGCGCAGCGGCGCACGCGCGGCCCGGCGTCAGGGGTCAGCGCGATGACTTCCACGGCATTGCGCACCGGCGCCAGCGGGTTGCGCAGTTCGTGGGCGAGGATGGCCAGGAAGGACTGCAGCCGGCGGTTGCCGGCATCGAGCATTTCCAGCCGCAGCGTATCGCTGAGGTCACGCGCGGTCCACAGCAGGCTCTCGGGGCACCCCGCCGCATCGCGCACCAGCACCATGCGGGTGGCGCAGCGCACCACCGAGCCGTCCTTGCGCGCCAGGCGTTCTTCACCGGCCCATTGGCCGCATGCGCGCGCCGCCTCCAGCGCGGCCTGCGGGCGGCCCGCGGCGGCATCCTGGCGGGTATAGAGCCAGGCCAGCGGCTGGCCCGCCGCCGCTTCCGCGGTGTGGCCGGCAAGCGCGCCCGCGCCCGCGTTCCAGCTGCGGATCGTGCCGTCGAGGCCGAGTTCGCAAACCGCGGTGCAGGGCAGGTTGTCGGCCAGCAGCTGCAGCTTGTCGTCGGCCAGGCGGGCCTGGTCGGCCGCAGCCTGCTCCATGGTGGTGTCGCGGCACGACACGATAAAGCCCGCAGCCGATGTGCCATCGGGCAGGTTGGTGGCGTCAATGCGCCGTAGCTCGCAGCGGGCCTGCAGCAGGCTGCCATCGCGGCGCACGCACCAGGCGTGGTCGCGTGCATGGCCGCTGCGCGCGGCCGCATCCAGCCATTGCTGCAGCAGGCCCGCGGCAACGTCCTCGGGGCGGTGCAGCCGGGACACGTGGCTGCCGGCGATCTCCGCGGCGCTGTAGCCGAACAGCCGGCGCGCCGGTTCCGGCCATGCCACGACCACGCCGTGCGCGTCGAGTTCGAACACCGCGCAGTCCTGCACCGCGTCGAGCAAACGCCGATATCGTTGCGCCAGCTGCAGGGCGTCATCGTCCGGCGCCAGGCTGGACGCTTCCAGCGCAGTTGGGCGAACCTTGCTTGCCGCTTGCAGCCCGGACATGAGCACCTTCGCTAGGGTGGGATGGTGGCCTGGCCCGCGGCGGGGAGCCATCGACCCGTGCCGCCGCACAGGGCCAGATGCCCGCGAGCGCGGGCCTTCTCAATGATAGGCGCTGGCGACCCATGCGCCACCCGATATAGCGAGTGGCGCGGGCCGCGCTGGGGACGGGGAGAAAAGACGGTGTGTCGCGCGGCTGCCGTGGCGGCACCGCGCGGCGCCGGCGCGCGCTAGCGGCGCCGCAACTGGACCATCGCCGCGACCGCGGCCGATGCCCCGACCACCAGCGCGGTGGTCAGCATGGGGTAGCGCGCGGTGGTGGTGTACGGGCAGGAATGCAGCGCGGCGTGGGTGCCGGTGCGTTCCTGCAGGCCGCTGCCGCTGCCGTACAGCGCATTGTCTTCGAGCGGCCCGGCCGGGTGGCGGGTCTGCTGCGCGCGGCCCATGAAGCGGCGCATGAAGCGGTCGAAGGTGTGCGGCGCATGGTACGCGGCCGCCGAGAAGGCCTTGGCCGCGGCGCCGACGAACAGCTCGCGGCGCGGGTTTTCCGCGGCGAACAGGATCGCGTCGGCGGCCAGGGCCGGGTCATACAGCGGCGGCGGCAGGCGCGGCTCGACGTCGAGGAAGTTCTTGGCGTGCATCGCCAGCGGCGTTTCCAGGCCAGCAGGCTTGATCAGTGTCACGCTGACCGGCGCCTGCTCCTGCTCCAGCTCCAGCCGCAGCGAATCGGTGAAGCCCTTGATTGCATGCTGCGACGCCGAGTAGGCGCTCTGCAGCGGCATCGGGCCGTCGGCGGCCTCGCTGCCCATGTTGATAATGGCGCCGCCGCGGTCGCGCAAATGCGCCGCGGCCGCCAGCGAACCATGCACGGTGCCCCAGTAGTTGGTGTCGAACAGCCGCCGCTGGTCTTCCAGCGGCACGTCGCAATGGCGCCCGAAGATGGTCACGCCGGCGTTGTTGATCCAGGTGTCGAAGCCGCCGAAGCGCTCGATCGCGGCATGCGCCACCTTGCCGATCTCATCGTGCCGGCCGACGTCCGCGACCACGGTGATCACTTCCGTGCCCTGCTCGCGCAGCTCTTCCGCCAGCTGGTGCAGCGACCCCTCGCTGCGCGCCACCAGCACCAGGCGTGCGCCCTGCTGCGCCGCCTTGCGCGCGGTGACCAGCCCCACGCCGCTGCTGGCGCCGGTCAGCACCATGACCTGCGAGCTGATTTTCTTCAAGGTGGGTTTCATCTGCCGCTTCCTCCGATGGGGGAGACCCGGCACGGCGCCGGGCGTGCCGGTGGGAAGTCGCAAGGAGCGTTCCCGTCGCGAGGCCGCCGTGACCGCGGCGCCGGGGCATGGCGCCCGCGGCAGATTTACAACGCCCGGTAAGAACCACATGGCTCCGGGGGCGCATCCCGCTCGGGGTCGCCGCGGTGCTGCATGTAGGACGGGCGCCGATTTCAGCGCGCGCATGTGCTGCCTAAGCTGGATGCATCCACGCAACCGGCGACCGCCATGGCCAAGACCACTCCGCAGGACTCGCGCGCACGGCGCGCCGCTGGCAAGGGCACGGCGAAGCCTGCCGCCAGCACCGCAGGCAAGCCCGGCACCCGCACCGCCAGAGCCAGCACCGGGGCCGGCAAGACGACAGCGGCAAAGCGGTCGACCAGCGCCCGCCCGGCGGCACGCGGTGCGACCTCGGCCGCGGGCACGCCGGCGGAACTCGACAGATACCGCCGCATGCGCGATTTCGGCGCCACGCCCGAACCCAGCGGCGGCGCCGCGCCGCGCAAGCGCGCCGCGGCGTTGTCATTCGTGATCCAGAAGCATGCGGCGCGGCGGCTGCACTACGATTTCCGGCTGGAACTGGGCGGCACGCTGAAGAGCTGGGCCGTGCCCAAGGGACCCAGCCTGGACCCCGCCGACAAGCGCATGGCGGTGCATGTCGAAGACCATCCGATGGACTACGCCGGCTTCGAGGGGGTAATTCCCGCCGGGCACTATGGCGCCGGCACGGTGATCGTCTGGGACCGGGGCACCTGGGTGCCGGTGGGCGACCCCGAGGCTGGCTATCGCAGCGGCAAGCTCAAGTTCGAGCTGCGCGGCGAGAAGCTGCATGGCCACTGGACCCTGGTCCGCATGCATGGCAGCCAGCAGAAAGAGCAGGACGCGTGGCTGCTGATCAAGGAACGCGACGACGCCGCGGTGCCGGCGTCGGAATTCGACGTGGTCGAGGCTCTGCCGGACAGCGTGCTGGGCGGCACCCAGCGCAAGCCCGCGGCAAAGCCGGCCAGTGCGGGCAAGGCGACGGCAAAGGGGAACCAGACCGCCGCGCCCGCGGCGCACAGCGCCATCCGGGCGTTGAAGCCACCCGCCGGCGCAACGCGCGCGGCATTGCCGCTGGCGCTGGCGCCGCAACTGGCGACGCTGGTTGAAAAACCGCCGCCCGACGCCGAGGCGTGGCGCTACGAGATCAAGTTCGACGGCTACCGCCTGCTGGCCCGCGTCGACGGCAAGGATGTGCGGCTGTTCACCCGGCAAGGCCATGACTGGACCAGCAAGCTGCGCGCGCTGGCCCGCGATGTCGGCGCGCTCGGCCTGCCCGACGGCTGGCTGGACGGTGAGATCGTGGTGCTCGGCAAGCACGGCGAGACCGACTTCCAGGCCTTGCAGAATGCGTTCGATACCTCGCGCGTCGAGGCGATCCAGTACTTTGCGTTCGACCTGCCCTACTTCGCCGGCCATGACCTGCGCAAGGTGCTGCTGGTGGAGCGGCGCGCGCTGCTGCGCCGGATCTTCGAGCACAACGCCTCGCCGCGCCTGCAGTTCAGCGAAGACTTTGAAGCCAGCGCGGGCGACATGCTGGATGCGGCGTGCCGCATGAAGCTGGAAGGCGTGATCGGCAAGCGCGTGGACTCCGGCTACGTCAGCGCGCGCAGCAATACGTGGATCAAGCTCAAATGCACTTTGCGCCAGGAATTCGTGGTGGCGGGCTTCACCGATCCCAAGGGCAGCCGCACCGGCATCGGCGCGCTGCTGCTGGGCGTGCACGACACCGGCGGGCGCCTGCGCTACGCGGGCAACGTCGGCACCGGCTTCGACACCCGCACGCTGGACGACCTGCGCGCGCAACTGGATGCATTGCGCGCCGATGCGGCGCCCTTCGACACGGTGCCGGCCGGCGTGCGTGGGCACTGGGTCAAGCCGAAGCTGGTGGCCGAGGTCTCTTTCGGCAGCTGGACCCGCGAAGGCCGCGTGCGCCACGCCGTATTCCATGGCTTGCGCACCGACAAGCCCGCCGGCGCAGTGTCGGTGGAGCGGCCGGCGGCACCTGCCGGCAAGGGCAAGGCCGCGACAACCACAGCCAAGGCGGCGCCGAAGCCGAAGCCCGGCGCTGCGGCCAAACGCCCCACGGCGGTGGGCGGCAAGGTCTCGATCAGCCACGCCGAGCGCGTGATCGATGCCGACTCGGGCACGACCAAGGGCGAACTGGTGCGCTACTACGAGCGCGCCGCGGCGCTGATGTTGCCGCACCTGCGCGGGCGCCCGATCGCGATGGTGCGCGCGCCCTCGGGCGTGGGCGGCGAGCAGTTCTTCCAGCGGCACAGCGACACGCTGCGCGTGGACGGCCTCAACGTGCTGGACCCCGGCCTGTGGCCCGGGCATCCCGCGCTGCTGGAAATCGCCTCGGCGGAGGCGCTGGTGGCTGCCGCGCAACTCAATGTGGTGGAGTTCCACACCTGGAATGCGAGCAAGCGCAGCATCGACCGGCCCAACCGCATCATCTTCGACCTCGACCCCGGCGAGGGCGTGCCCTGGGCGCAGGTGCAGGAAGCGGCCGCGCTGATGAAGGCGCTGCTGGACGAGCTGGGGCTGGCCAGCTTCCTGAAGACCAGCGGCGGCAAGGGCTTGCACGTGGTGGTGCCGGTGACGCCGCGCGCCGGCTGGGACGAGCTGAAGGATTTCGCGCGCGACGTGGTACTGCATGTGGCCGCGACGCTGCCGCAGCGCTTCGTCGCCAAGAGCGGCGCGCGCAACCGGGTCGGCAAGATTTTCATCGATTACCTGCGCAACGGCATGGGCGCCACCACCGTGGCGGCGTTCTCGGCGCGCGCGCGGCCCGGCCTGGGCGTGTCGATTCCCGTGGCATGGGAGGAACTGGACACCCTGACCAGCGCCGCGCAATGGACCGTCGCCAACGTCGAAGCGCGGCTGGAGGCGCTGGAAGCGGCCGACCCGTGGGCGGACTACGCCGGCACCCGCCAGGCCATCACGCGCGCCGCGGCACGCCTCGCGCGGGCCGGATAACCAACGGCCCCGGGGCTGTCGCGGCCCCTGGCCGGCGGCACATTTCTTGCCCCTTGGTGGCGAGCTTGTCCTGGCGTTATCCCTCTGGCTCATCACGCCGGGATGGCAACACCGTACGGAGACTGACCATGCCCCCACTCAGGATTCTCGCGAATCTCCGCGCCGCCGGCACCACCGGCGCGGCCCCGCGCAACCGTCGCGGCCTGCGGCGCCTGCTGGTGTCCTGCGCCATGCTGTCCTGCGCCGCCGCACCGGTGCACGCCAAGCTGCCACCGCCGACGCCCGAGCAGCAGCAGGCAGCCGAGGCCAAGAAAGCCAAGGAAGCCGAAACGGCCAAACAGCAGGCCGAAGCGCTCGCCACGGTGCAGGACCGGATTGCCGCGCGCTTTGGCAAGGGCGCCACGCCCAGCGCCGCGACCGAGCCTGGCAAGATCCCGCAGAAGGCAGCCGAAGCGCCCCGCTCCGCTGGCCCGCAAGGCGGAACCTCACCTAGTGCCGAGGCTCACAGCGGCGAAGCCGCGCGCCGCTAACCGAACACGCCGGGCCGGATCCCGGCGTGCTTCGCCCGGCGACTTCCCCACCTGCCCAGGTTGCCCGCGACGTTGCCCACCCGGCACGCGTCTTGCCACGGCGAAGCCGAACGGTCTGTGCAAAGCACCGCGGCCATGTTGATGAACAAGGGGGATGGCGATGATCTGGGGGATGGGAGATTGCAAAACTTCCAAAGGCAGTGCGCGGCACCGTGGTAATTCTTACACACGCCACACGATAGCCAGCGCGCTTTTACACGGCGGGAGCGCGCCGGCATGCCAGTCTTTGCGGGCGCGCGCCGCCGCGGCGCGAGGTGTGCAGCCATGAAGCCGCAAGCCAACCGGGCTCCGCTGATCCTGAATGTCGAGGATCGCGAAGGACCGCGCTACGTCAAGAGCCGCATCCTGCACCGCGGCGGCTTTTCGGTGATTGAGGCCGTGACGGGCCACTCCGCGTTGTCGCTGGTGCGCCAGCACGCGCCGTCGCTGGTTCTGCTGTCGGCAAAGCTGCCCGATATCACTGGCCTGGAAGTGTGCCGCCTGCTGAAGGAGGATCCGCAGACCGCGCGCACGCTGGTGCTACTGACCTCGCCCGGCCTGGCCCAGTCGCGGCAGCGGGTGGAGGCGCTGAACTGCGGCGCCGACGGCTACCTGGTGGAGCCTGCCGAACCCGAGGAACTGCTGTCGAGCATCCAGGCGCTGCTGCGCCTGCGCGGAGCCGAGGACGCCTACCATCGCACCTCGCGGGCGCTGCACGAGCATGAGGACATGTTCCGCCAGCTCGCCGAATCGCTGGCCGACGTGGTCTGGATCTTGGATCCGGCGACCCGGCGGCTGCTGTTTGCCAGTTCATCGCTGGCGACGGTGTGCGGGCACTCCGCCGAGCAGCTGATGGACGACCCGCGCCTGTGCCTGGAACGCGTGGCGCCGGCCGACCGCGCGCGCGTGGAAGCCGCCGTGGAAAGCATGCTGCGCGACGGCAGCATGGACCTCGAGTTCGCGCTGACCCTGCCCAGCGGCGAGCCGCGCGAAATCCGCGCGCGCGCCTTCCCCGTGCGCAGCCATGGCGGTGCGGACGGCATCGATGATGGCACCGATGGCACCGACGGCGCGCAGGCTGCCGCGGGCACGCCGCCGCTGCGCATTGCCGGGATCTGCCAGGACGTGACGCTGCAGAACCGCGCCGGGCGCGCGCTGCACGACGAGGAACGGCGCAAGGACCAGTTCCTGGCGATGCTGGCGCATGAACTGCGCAACCCGCTGGCGCCGCTGCGCAGCGCCGCGGACCTGCTGCAGCAGCTTGCTCCCACGCGCGAGGACATGTTTCGCGCGCGCGACATCATCGGCCGGCAAGTGCATCACCTGACCCGCCTGGTCGACGAGCTGCTCGACATCTCCCGCTTCAACCAGGGCCGCATCACGCTGCGGCAAGACCTGGTGGAGCTGCGTACCGCGCTCAATACCGCGGTGGAAGCGGTGCGTCCCGTGCTCGACGGCTACCGCCACACGCTGCGGCTGTCGCTGCCCGAACAGCCGCTGCCGGTGCGCGGCGACCTAGTGCGCCTGACGCAGATCTTCAGCAACCTGCTGCAGAACGCGGCCGCGTACACCCCGGCCGGCGGCATGATCTCGGTTGAAGCCGGCTTCGATGAGAGCGCGCCGCAAGCCATTCCGGATGCCGTCTCGGGCGGGCAGGTCACGGTGCGCGTGCGCGACAACGGCACCGGACTGTCGGAAGCGCTGCAGCGGCAACTGTTCGATCCGCTTGCCCCGCCGGACCCGGGCGCCCCGACCGACCAGCGCGACCAGAGCGACATCGCCACGCAAGCCCCGCGCAGCGCTTTCCCGCATGACGGGCCGGGCATCGGCCTGACGTTGGTGCAAAAGCTGGTGCAGCTGCACGGCGGCACCATCCGCGCCTTCAGCGCCGGCCCCGGCCAGGGCAGCACCTTCACCGTGACGCTGCCGGTGGAACCCTGGCAGAACTGGCATCCCGGTTCCGGCAAGGCAGGCACGCGGCGCAGCGTGCCGCGCCGCATCCTGGTGGTGGACGACAACGTCGACGCCCTGGAGGCGATGACGATGGCGCTGCAGGCGATGGGGCACACGGTGGTGACCGCGCCCGACGGCCCGAGCGCGCTGGCGCGGGCCATCGCTGCGCGTCCGGAGGTGGTGCTGCTGGACCTCGGCATGCCCGCCATGGACGGCTTTGAAACCGTGCGCCGGCTGCGCGCGCTGCCTGAGCTGCGTGGCGCCAGGCTGGTCGCGCTGACCGGCTTCGGCCAGCCCGAGGACCGCCGCCGCGCGCTGGCCGCGGGATTCGACCAGCACCTGGTCAAGCCCGCCGACCTGGACGCGCTGACGCGGCTGCTGGATGAACTGGATCCGCAGCAGCAAGCCTAGCGCCATGCCTGTGCCAGCCGATCCCTGCATCCGTGCTGTTACCCGAGCCCTCAACAAGGAGCTATTCGTGCATACCACGCCAGATCCCGACATCCCGCCCCGCGAGCCCGAAGTCCCGCCGCCGGAGCCGCCGCCGGGCCCGCCCCAACCCGTGGAAGACCCGCCTCCGGGCGACATGCCGCCACCGCCGCCGCAACGCGCCGGCGACCGTGGCAAAGGAGCGATCAAGTGTCCCGCATCATCTGGAAAGGCGCCATTGCCTTCGGCCTCGTCAACATCCCCGTCGTCTTGCGCCCCGCGTCGCGCAGCCAGTCGCTGGACCTGGACCTGCTAGACGTGCGCGACATGGCCCCGGTGGGCTACCAGCGCATCAACAAGAGCACCGGCAAGCCGGTCGACAAGGAGCATATCGTCAAGGGCTACCAGTACGCCAAGGACGAGTACGTGCTGCTCAATGAGGAAGATTTCCGCCGCGCCAATGTCGAAGCCACGCAGACCGTGGACATCGTCAGCTTTGTCGACGCCGAGAGCATTCCGCCGTACTACTTCGACACCCCGTACTACCTCGAGCCTGACAAGCGCGGCGAACGCGGCTACGCGCTGCTGCACGAAACCCTGCGCCGCACCGGTAAGGCCGCGCTGGCGCTGGTGGTGCTGCGCGCGCGCCAGCACCTGGCGGCAATGCTGGTGCACGACGATGCGCTGGTGCTCAACACCATGCGCTTCGCCGACGAGGTGCTGCCGATCGCGGAGCTGCGCCTGCCCAAGGCTGCCAGCGGCAAGCCCACCGGCGCGCACGCGCGCGAGATCGAGATGGCCACCAAGCTGGTCGACGACATGACCGAGGAATGGGCCCCGGAACAGTACCGCGACACCTACCGCGACGACCTGATGGCGCGCATCGAGGAAAAGATCGAATCCGGCAAGACCCACCAGCTGACGCCGCCCGCGGCAGAGGAAGAAGCCCCGCGCCAGGGCGCCAAGGTCATCGACATGGTGGCGCTGCTGCGCCAGAGCCTGGGCCAACGCGGCAAGGACAAGCCGGAAGACGAGACCGAAGCCGAAGCAGAGCCCGCACGCCGCAAGACCCCCGCGCGGCATGCCGCCGCGCGCAAGCAGCCGGCCGCGAAGCGCACCGGCGCCACGCCGGCCAAGCGCAGCGGCGGCACCAGCGGCGCGAAGACCGCCAGCGCCAAGCGCGCGCCCGCCAAGCGCGAATCGCACGCGCCAGCCGCGCGCAAGAGCGCCGGCACCAGCGCACGCAAGCGCGCCGCCTGAGCCTCGTAACCCCGGGGCCCCAGCGCTGCCCCGGAAGAGAAAATCCGCCGGTTTGCGCCCTCTCCCGCATGCGGGAGAGGGCCGGGGGCAAAGGGCAAGCGCTTCCAAGAAGCGGCCCGGCCCTATGCAAGGGCCCTGTCAGCGCGCCGATACTTTCAGGTTGTCAATCACCGACGTCACGCCGTCGACGCTGCGAATCGTCTTCAGCGCGAGGTCGTGCTGCTGCTGGCTGGACACCGTGCCGCTGACGTCCACCGCACCCTGCTGCGTGGTCACGTGGATGCCGGTGGACTTGAGGTCCTTGGTGGCGAGCAGCCGGGTCTTGATCCGGGTGGTGATGGCGCTGTCCTGCACGGTTTGCTTCGGCTGGTCGGCTCCCGATCCTGCGCTGGCATTTGGATCAGGCCGCCCGGGCATGCCCGGCGCCGAGTTGACCGGCGCCACCGGCGCATTCTCCGTCGCGGCGAATATCAGTCCGCTCTTGTCGAGCGCCAGCGCGCTACCGGCGGCCGCTGCCAGTGCCGCGGCCAGCCAGGCCCTGCGCAGTGCGCGC
Source organism: Cupriavidus sp. H39 (assembly GCF_050271075.1). Lineage (NCBI taxonomy): Bacteria > Pseudomonadati > Pseudomonadota > Betaproteobacteria > Burkholderiales > Burkholderiaceae > Cupriavidus > Cupriavidus sp. H39. The sequence goes on along the minus strand of NZ_CP189846.1, from coordinate 853,043 downwards.
GCGGTGGTTCGGGAACATTGCATGTCGTCCTCCTCGATAGTCCAGCGGGCACCGCTGCCGGGCTGGCAGGCAGCGCCACGGTTAAGGCATTTTTCAGCAAGCTCCGTACCCGCCGTGGCCGGCCTGGACGCGGCCACCGCAGCACGCCGCCGCTGTGTAAAACGGGCCACGCGTTGTAAAAGCGCCGCGGCGCGCGCGTGCCGCATCGCGCGCATTGGCTGGGCACAGGCGGCGCGCCGGCACTGTCGCGCTTGGCATGGCGATTGCGAAGCAAGGTCTGCGGCAGTTCGCCGCGTCAAGGAGCTAGCAATGGGACAGCAGCAACAGCCGGGTCAATCACAGTCGGGCCAATCGCAATCTGGCCAGAAGCAACAGGAACAATCGCAAACTGGCCAACGCGGCGGCCAGCAGCAACCGGGACAACAAGGCGGCGGACAGATGGGTGACAAGGACCGCATGCAGGACCAACAGCAGCAACAAGACCGCGGCAGCTCGCAACCTGGCCAGCAAGGCGGCCAACGCAGCGGCCAGCAAAGCGGACAGGGTGGGCAACAGGGTGGCCAGCAGAGCGGCCAGGGTGGACAAGGCGGACAACGCCAGCAATAAGCCCAACCCCCACAACCAGGCAGCTATCCGGGTATGTGCGTGAGCAACATGCGGTGCTGACGCAGGGGCATACGCCGGAGATTGGCAGGCCGGAACCCCGCACGGGGCTCCGGCCCTTTTTACGGCCGCGGCACGCGGGCGGTGCGCGCAGCTTGCCGCCATCGCGGGTATGCTGGCCCTGACCCAACCCTTTGCCTTGCAGGCATTCCCGCTTTGTCCAGCGTCACCGACCCCGCCCCGGGCGGCGCCACGCCGCGGCGCCGCGGCCCGCTGCATCAACTCTCGGCAAGACTGCGAGCACAGGCCGGTGCGCACGTGCGCGCACTGACTCGCAGCAACTCCGGCCTGAGCCTGGACTATGACAACCCGCCGGGCGACCCCGGCCTGTTCGGCCCGGAAGCGGTCTGCTGGCGCGTGCATGCGGATTTTCCGGCGATGCTGGCCGGCGGGGTCAGCGCGTTGCTGCTGCAGACCCTGCATCCGCTGGCCCTGGCCGGGGTGTGGGACCACTCCAGCTTCCGCACCGACATGCAGGGGCGCCTGGGCCGCACCGCGCAGTTCATTGCCGGCACTACCTATGGCAGCCGCGCCGATGCCATGGCGCTGATCGAACGGGTGCGGCGCATCCATACCGGCGTGTCCGGCTTCGCGCCGGACGGACGGCCCTACGCGGCCTCGGACCCCGCGCTGCTGACCTGGGTGCACGTGGCCGAGGTCTCGAGCTTCCTGGCGGGCTACCTGCGCTATGTCGGCCCGCTGGGCGCTGCCGAGCAGGACCGCTATTACGCCGAGGTGGCGCGCATCGCGCAGTTGCTGGGCGCGGCCGACGTGCCGCGCTCGCGCGCCGAAGTGGCCGCCTACCTTGACACCATGCGGCCCGCACTAATGGCCAGCGAGCGCACCCGCGAAGTGGTGCGGCTGGTCAGGAAGATGCCGGTGGCCAATCCGTTGCTGCAGCCCGCGGTCAGCATCATGACCGATGCCGGCATCGCGCTGTTGCCGTCCTGGGCGCGCCACCAGCTCGACCTGGACGGCCCGTCGATCCGGCGCCCTGCGGCACTGGCCGGCATGCGCGTGCTGGCGCCGGCACTGCGCTGGGCACTGGGTGCCGGCCTAGCCGCGCGTGCCCGGCGGCGCGTGGCGCGAGGCACGGACGCCAAGACGGGTTGAAGCCCGACCCGCCGCGAACGATGCGCGCCGCCCCCCACCAAGGGCGATCAGCGAACGCTTCCGGAGGGTAAAGCGGAATTAGGGGCAGAATCCCCCGCATTTCAGTGAATCGGGCACGCGAAAAGTGGCGTTAAATGTGGCTCGGCATTCCGAACGGCCGGTCAGCGAATTTGAGGGCCGGCCACTGCGCCGCAGAGCGCGATTCAAACGACGCGGGCAAAAAAAAGCCCACGCGCGGGGTGCTCGTAGGCTTTCCAGGACTGCTCGAGCCAAACAGCTCTTGTGATGAATATAAACGCGCTTACATGAGGTGTAAATCCCGCTTTTATCAGGGGATTCCCTTACCGGCAAGCAGGTATTTAAGTATTTCTAGCACTTCTGGCCCTGAAATCACTTTCAGGCTAGTTCTCGCAAACACTGGCAAATCGCCGCCAGCCCAACGCCTGCCTGGCCTCGCCGGCCCACGGCGCGCCCTTGCTCGACCGCGTCGTCGCAAATGCCTACACCAAAACATCATGAATAGGCAACAATATTAATAGAATAAAACCTCTAGATTGGGGGGGCGCGCTGTCCGTCAATGCTTGTAAAACTTTGTTACTCTCGCCCCTGAAGTATTCCCCTTCTCTTCTGGCAGCACCCGCCGCCGGCCATTGCGCAACATTCCGGAGGCTCTTTATCCGGCCTGCGATTAGCGCTATGGCCGCGGCCAGCCCGGTCGCCGTTACCGAGAGCGGATGTTTCCCCCGCCGCCAGCGCCGTGCCGCACCCCAAGCCGCCGGCCAACGGACCGTTACCAGCCGCCAGAACCCTTGCGGGCTCTTCCGGAGTCGTTGTGAAGAAGAAGGAAATTCGGCCCAAGCCCCCCAGCCGACGGCAACTGCAGCCCCAGCAATTCGCGGCGTACCACATCAGCCAGACCCCGGTGATCGTGCATCTGTCCAACGGCGCCCGGCTGCATGGGCTGGTGCTGGCGGCCGACGATTTCGTGCTGCTGCTCGGCCGCCGGCCCGACGACATCCAGCCTACCGTGGTGTACAAGCGCGCCATCTGCCTGGTCACGCCGGCGGATGTGGAGGAGGCGACGGTGGTGGCGTCGGACCTGGCGGCCACGCCGGATTTTGTTCCTCTCTATATACCGCGCACCCGGAGGCGCCGGTAAGCCGCCTGCGCGCTGCCCACGCGGCGCAATCCTACGGAAGATCACTCTAAACCTTTCTGTTGCCCGGTCGATAACCCTTGCAACGGTGGCACTTCTCGCCCTGCATTGCCAGGCAGCCAACGTTGCGGCAACAGCCGGATTGCACAACCCAATCTAAAGTCTAGGAGTTCCTACCATGTCGATGGTCATCAATACCAACACGCTGTCCCTGATGACGCAGAATAACCTCAGCGCGTCGCAGTCGTCGCTGAACAATGCGATCCAGCGTCTGTCGTCGGGCCTGCGTATCAACAGCGCCAAGGACGATGCAGCCGGCCAGGCGATCGCCAACCGTTTCACCGCCAACATCAACGGCCTGTCGCAAGCCCAGCGCAATGCCAACGACGGCATCTCGCTGGCGCAGACCACCGAAGGCGCGCTGACCGAAGTCAACAACAACCTGCAAGCGATCCGTACCCTGGCCGTGCAAGCCGCAACGGGCAGCAACTCGACCAGCGACCTGAAGTCGATCCAGGACGAAATCACGCAGCGCATGGCTGAAATCGACCGCACCTCGGTGCAGACCGACTTCAACGGCGTGAAGGTGCTGTCGTCGACGGCCGCCTCGCTGAAGGTGCAGGTTGGCGCGCAAGACGGCCAGACCATCTCGATCGACCTGAAGGAAATCAGCGCGAAGACGCTGGGCATGACCGGCTTCACGGTGGCCAAGAACGCCCTGGGCACCAGCGCCGCCATCACCAACGTCACCACGGCTTCGGGCGCAACCCCGGTCGGCGTGAACCTGACCACCGCGGCAGGCAACCTGGGCGTCAACGCCAGCGACCTGACGCTGCACAACGTGCTGACCAGCGCCGGCGCAGCCACCCAGCAATACGTGGTCAAGTCCGGCAGCGAGTACTACGCCGCATCGGTCAACAGCACCACCGGCGCCGTGACGCTGAACACCGCCACGGTCAACGTTGCCGACGTTGCCAACGGCAACTCCACCGGCAGCAACGTGACCCAATACGTCAAGGTCGGCGCCGACACCACCGGCACTGCCCAGGCCTATGTGACCCAAGGCGGCAACAACTACCAGCTGGACGCCAACACCTCGCTGACCAACGGTGGCACGACCGCCACGACCTACTCGAACCCGACCACGATCCAGCTGAGCACCGCGGGTTCGGCCACGGCTTCGACCACGTTCACCGGCTCGGGCACGACCAACCCCCTGGCCGTGATCGACAAGGCCCTGTCCACCGTCGACCAGCTGCGCAGCTCGCTGGGCGCCGTGCAGAACCGCTTCAACTCGGCCATCACGAACCTGGGTTCGGCGGTGACGAACCTGTCGGCTTCGCGTTCGCGCATCCAGGACGCTGACTACGCGACCGAAGTGTCGAACATGTCGCGCGCCCAGATCCTGCAACAAGCTGGTACCTCGGTCCTGGCCCAGGCCAACCAGACCACGCAAAACGTGCTGTCGCTGCTGCGTTAATCCGCACCGGCTTCGCACCAGCCTGGCGGAAACGGACCCTCGGGTCTGTTTCCAGCCGGGAATGCTTTCAGAGCGGTCTCCGCTCTGAAAGCGTTTCCAACGAAGCTTGCACTTTTCGATCCCTGAGTCGCAGAGACAAGAGCCATGATCAACACCACGAGTCCATTCCCGGCTGCGCTTGCCGTCACCGCAGCCGTGCCTGCGCAGCCCGCGGAACTGGCCACGGCGAGCGCGCCACGCGCCCAGGATGCCGCTGAAACCGGCCCCGAAGCCGAAGCCGGCGCGACCGCGGCGCCCCGGGAACTGGCGGGCGCGCTCACCAGCCTGAGCGAGGCGCTGCGGGCGACGCCGCTGGAAGTGCGTTTTACCATCGACAGCGAGACGCACCGCGTCGTCACCACGGTGGTCGACAAGAACTCCGGCGACACCATCCGCCAGTACCCCAGCGAGGAGATGCTGCGCATCACCCGCGCCATCGACCGGCTCCAGGGCCTGCTGATCCACCAGACCGCCTGAGCGGCTCTCTCCTCCGATCTCACGTCATAAAGGTAGTAATCATGGCATCGTCAATCTCTTCCCTTGGTGTTGGTTCCGGATTGGACCTGAGTACCCTGCTGGCGAACCTGCAGGCCGCCGAAGAAACCAAGCTCGACGTCATCACCGCCAAGCAAAAGGGCGTGACGACGAAGCTGTCGGCCTACGGCCTGGTGCAGGGCGCGCTGGCCTCGTTCCAGACTGCAGCCGCTGCGCTTGGCACGGCCAGCCTGTACAACAGCACCAAGGTGACGTCGAGCAAGACCGATGTGCTGACGACAACGTCCGACAAGACCGCGGCAGCCGGCAACTACGCCGTCAACGTGACCCAGTTGGCCCAGGCGCAATCGCTGGCGTCGGACGGCATCGTGGACAGCACCGGCATGCTGCTGGGCGAAGCCACCATCAATATCGACTTCGGCACCACCAACGGCGCGGTCTTCACGCAAGGCACGCAGCCGTCGGCGCAGATCAAGATCAACGGCACCAACAATACCCTGGCCGGTATCCGCGATGCCATCAACGCCGCCAACGCGGGCGTCACCGCCAGCATCGTCAATGACGGCGGCGCGACACCCTATCACCTGGTGCTGACGTCGAACACCACTGGCGAAACTTCGAGCATGCGCGTCACCGTCGGCCCCAATGGCGGGGGCGACTCCAGCATGATCGCGGGCCTGCTGACCTACGACCCGGCCGGCACCAAGGCCATGACCGAGAAGGTGACGCCTGCCAACGCCCAGCTGACGGTCAATGGCATGAACATCACCAGCCAGACGAATCTGGTCAAGGATGCGGCCCAGGGACTGACACTGAACCTGCTCTCCACTGGCACCAGCAATATCGCGGTCACCACCGACACCTCGGCCATGACCACCGCCGTGCAGAATTTCGTCAATGCCTACAACACGCTGCAGTCCACCGCGGCCGGCGTCTCTGACTACGATCCTGAGACGCAGACGGCGGGCGCCCTGCTTGGCGACACCGCACTGCGCTCCATCCAGAACCAGCTGCGCGGCGTCATCAATACCTCGCAGGAAAGCACCGGTCCTTCCAGCCTGACCAACCTTACGCAGATCGGCATTGGCTTCAAGGCCGATGGCTCGATGACGCTGGACACCGCCAAGCTCGACAAGGCGCTCACCAGCAACCGCACCGGCGTGGCACAACTGTTCAGCGGCACCGACGGCAAGTCCGGCTACGGCAACCAGATCTCGGCGCTGGCCAAGTCATTCACCGCCAGCAAGGGCGTTCTCACCAGCGCGACCGACGGCCTGAACCTGCAGATCAAGTCGCTGAAAGCGGACTACACCACCATGTCGGGCCAGATCGACGCCACCATCGCCCAGTATCGCGCGCAATTCCAGCGCCTGGATGCGGTCATGTCGCAGTTCAACAATACCAAGAGCTACTTGACCCAGCAGTTCAACGCGATGAACAACAGCAACAGCAAGTAAGTCCGAGCGCCGCAGCATCCCATTCTCTATCAAAGGCCCGACATGTACGCACGCAATGCCGCCAATGCCTACTCCAACGTGGGCCTCCAGACCGCCGCGATGAACGCGTCCCCGCACCGGCTCATCGCCATGCTGTTCGATGGGGCGCGGACCGCCATTGCACGAGCGCGCTTCCACATGGAGGCGGGCCAGATTCCCGAGAAGGGCCTGGCCATCTCCAAGGCGATCGACATCATCGAGAACGGCCTGAGCGCCGCACTGGACCACGGCGCCAGCGAAGAACTGGCCGGTAATCTGGACGCACTCTACGACTACATGGCGCGGCAGCTAATGCTGGCGAACCTGAACAACGACGATGCGCGCCTGACCGAGGTCGACAAGCTGCTTGGCGACCTGGCCTCGGCCTGGAGCCAGGTCGACCCGGATCGCGAGCCGCAGGCCGAGCCACAGACGGCGCTGCCACGCGACGCCGTACTGATAGGCGCATGACATGTTGCAACAATCGAACCGCCTGATCGCCTGCTACGAAGCACTGCTGCGCCTGTCCGCGCGGATGTGCGAGGCGGCCCAGCGCCAGGACTGGGACGGCCTGGCGACCCTGCAGGCAAGCTATGTGGCAGAGGTCAATGTCCTCAAGTCGCTCCAGGACGATGCCGCCACGCTCACCGACGAAGAGCGCCGCTATCGCTACCAGATGCTGGAAACCATCCTGTCGCAGGATGCCGCGATACGCAACCTGGTGATGCCGCAACTCGCCCGCCTGGCTGAGCTGATCAACAGTTCGCGCCGCCGTCAGGGCCTGCACCACGCGTACCAGGCCAACGCGATCCTCTGACACACCGCATGGTCGGCATCACCCCTCCACTGGACCCGGCCCACGCATTGCGTGCGGATCCGCATGACGCCAGGTCAGCCATCACAATTGCCAAGCTTGCCGCGCTGATGCCGGCAGGCGCCGTCTCGGACATGGTGGGCGGCGCCAGCGACGGCGCCAGGGTGACCCAGGGCCGCCCGGGCGGCGTCGGAACGGGCACCGCGGCGCCGGCAGCGCCTGGCGCGCAGGCAGATATCCGCCAGTCGCTCAGCAAGGCCGCGCGCGTGATTCTCGATATCCTGGAAAGCACTCCCGCTGCGCCGATGCGCGGCGCGGCGCCCGTGCTGCCTGCGCCGCCCGCGAGCGGCCAGGCGGCGGTCCTGGCCAGCGCGCTGGCGCAACAACTGGACCAGAGCGGCGCGTTCTATGAATCGCACCTGCAGCAGTGGCTGCAGGGAACACGCTCGCTGGACACGCTGATACGCGAACCCCAGGCCAAGCTGGGGCGCCCTGCCCAGCCTGCGGCGGGCCCGCCCCCAGGCGCCGCGTTGTTGCCATACGATTCCGGCACGCCTGCACGTACCCTGGCCACGCCAGCGCAACTGGCACAGGCCACCGCATCCGCACCCTTGCCAGACCTGGTGGTCGAAGAGCCTACGGCCAGATTCCATCCTTCCTCTAACCCTGCCTCCACCGCGCCGGCCAGCACCTCGGCCCAGGCGCATCTCGCGCAGCAGGTCGCCCACGCCTACCAGGCGGACCTGAACCGGCCGTCTGCGCCAACGGAGCCGACGGCGCGCGAAGCGCTGCTGTGGGGCCGCTCCGCGGAGCGCGACAGCGCCAGGCCCGTGGCAGATGCGCGCCAGCCAGGCCCTGCGGCGCCCACCCCCGCAGCGCCCGTGCACGCCGATGCTGTGGCACTGGTGCGCCAGCAACTGGACATACTGGCCACCCAGCAATGGCGCTGGAGCGGTGAAGCGTGGCCCGGCACCCCGATGGACTGGCAGATCGTGCGCGAGCATGAGCATCCGGACGCGCGCCGTGAAGCCGACAGTGATGCGGCGGTCTGGTCGACGCGCCTTCTGCTTGAGTTTCCCAACCTCGGCAAAGTGGAAGCCAGGCTACGGCTTAGCGGCAACGGCCTGGACGCCAGGCTGGCAGCGACGGAATCCGTCAACCAGCTCCATGGCGCCCGCGCGCAACTGCAGGAGCGCCTGGGCGCGCTCGGCCTGAGCGTGCACCAGCTGACAGTCAACGGCATCTTCTGGCCGGGCCCGGGCCAACCGGCATGAGCATGGCTGACCAGGACCCGGCCGCCGGCAAGCGCGGCAGCGCCGTCGCGCTGCGCTACGACGACCAGCACGACCAGAGCCCGCGCATCGTGGCCAAGGGCTATGGCGAGGTGGCCGATGCCATCATTGCCCGCGCCCGCGAGAACGGCATCTATGTGCACAACTCCCCGGCGCTGGTGACCCTCCTCGTGCAGGTCGACCTCGATTCCCACATCCCCCCTCAGCTTTATGTGGCCGTGGCGGAGCTGCTCGCCTGGCTGTACCAGATGGACGAGGCCTGCGCTGAGCGCTAGCGCCAACCGCCGCGCGCCGGCAGCCTGACGCCAGCGCCCGGCCACGCGTCACTCCCTCCTCCAATCCCTTGCGCGCATGCCGCGCCGAGGGAATTAGCCCCTTTTTCCCCTTGTATTCGGGCCGCGCCCCGATCGGGCCGCTGCTAACGTTCAGGGGCCGGCTACTGCCGTCGCGCGCGTGCTCGGGACGACACCTATCCGATCAGATCCCGGCTGGAAGGACCAGCACACCCTACCGATGAAACGAACCCAGACCGCCACCACCCTGCAGCGCAAACTCGACCAGGCGCAAGCGCTGTGCGCGGGGGGACGACACCAGGAAGCCCTGGACTTGACCGCGAAACTGGAACAGGCCCACGGCAGGTGTACCGAAATCAGCTACTGGCGCGCCGCGGCGTGCATGGGCATGCAGGACTCGCGCCAGGCAGCGCAGATCATTGAAGCGGCGCTGCAAGCCGACCCGGACCACGCGCCGCTGCTGGCGCTGGCCGGGGTGGTGGCCCTGCACAATGGCGACCTCAGCGGGGCCAAGGCCTTGCTGGAACGTTGTGTGGCCATTGCTCCGACCCTGATCAACGGCTGGATCAACTACGCCGCGGTGCTGACCGAGCTGCGTGAGCACAGCGCCGCGCGCGACGCCGCGCAGAAGGCAATGGCCCTCGATCCCCGCGAGGCAGCCGCCGTCAGCAACTATGCCTCCGCGCTCAAAGACACTGGCGACATGGAGGCCGCCATCGTGGCCATGCGCCAGGCGGCGGCACTGGCGCCGGAGAACGTCAGCATCCGCACCAACTTGCTGTTCGGCATGTTGTTCGACCAGAACACCACGGCCATGGATCTGCTGCGCGAGGCAAAGGCCTATGCCAGGCTCACCACGCCGCCGCGCCCGGCGCGCTCTGCGCAGGCATTCCGTACGCGCGCGGATGGCGGTCCGATCCGGCTGGGCCTGCTTTCGAACGACCTCCTCCGGCACGCCTGCGCTTACTACATCCTGCCGCTGATCGCCAACCTCGACCGCACCCGTGTCGAGGTCGTGGCCCTGTCGCTCAATCCCGCCTCCGACCTGGTCACCGACAAGATCCGCGCGCAATCCAACCGGTTCGTGGCCCTAGCCGGCATGTCCCGGACGGAGATCATGCGGGTCATCCGGGATGAAGAACTGGATGTGCTGGTCGATCTCGGCGGTCACACCGGGACCTCGCCGCTGCAGTACATGGCGCATGGGCTCGCGCCGGTGCAGATGACCTGGCTTGGCTACCCCGGCAGTACCGGCCTGGATGCCATCCAGTACCGCGTCACCGACTGGCATTCCGACCCTGCAGGCTTCGAATCCCACTACACGGAATCGCTGCTGCGCGCGCCCGGCGCGTTCTGCGCCTATGCGCCGCTGGTACATAACCCGCTGGGCGCCTATGAGGCAAAGTACGCCGTGCAGGAAACGCCGGCGCTGCGCAACGGCCATATCACCTTCGGGTCCTGCAACAACCTGGCCAAGCTTACCGACAAGACCCTGCGCCTGTGGAGCGCGGTGCTGGCCCGCTGCGAGGGTAGCCGGCTGCTGGTCGAGGCACGGGAGCTCGACCGCGAGGCGATCAGGCAGCCCCTGCTGGCCCGCATGGCGCGAGCCGGCATCGATCCGGGCCGGGTCAGCTGTGTGCCGCTGCAGACCAGCAGGCAGTACCTGACTTACAACGACATCGACATCGTGCTGGATACCACGCCGCTCACCGGCGGCACCACCACGTGCGATGCTCTCTGGATGGGCGTGCCGGTGGTTTCCCTGGCCGGGCAGGCTTATCACGCGCGGATCTCCGCGCCGTTCCTCCACGCCGCTGGGCTCGATGGCCTGGTCTGCGGCAGTGAAGAAGACTATGTGGCAGCCGCCGCAAGCCTGGCCGCCGATGCCGGCCGGCTCAACGCCCTGCGCCTAGGCCTGCGGCAGCGCTTCGAGCAGGGCCCCGCGATGGACGGCGCCGCATTCGCTGGCTGGCTGGAGTCCCAGCTGATAGAGATCGTGGGACGCCAGCGGACGCTCGATCTGCCCGCTGAGCGCCGCACCAATGGAGTGTTTTATGCGGGCGCATGGCACAGCATGGAAGACATCATGCTGGGCATTGTCAGCCTGCTGTCGCAAGGCAACGATGCTGCGGTCCGCAACCTGCTCGAGAACATCTCCGCCAAGTGGAGCCGTCACTGGCTGGTGCCCTGCGTGCTGGCTGAGCTTGCGCACCGCAACGGCGATACGGCTGCGTCGATCTCATTGCTGATGGAAACCGCCGCGCTGCGCAAATACCACCTGCCGCTATACCGGATGCTGAGCGTCCGGCTGCAGGAATCGGGGCACGACGCGCAGGCCCTGGCCGAGTTCCTGCAACAGGAATTCGGCATCCGCCTGGACTACCTGGACCAGCAGCCCGTGCCGACCCTCCCGGAACTGCTGGGCATCGAAGCCGCCGGATTCCACAGCGCAGCCGCGCCGCAACCGGCGCAGGACCCAATGAAACCGAAAGCCTCCCCGGCAATGCCAATGACGACGCCTCACTTGCTCAGGCAAGCGGAAACCTTCTTCTTTGCCGGCCAGCTCGACGAGACCCTGCAGTTTGCCGAACAGGCCCGCCAGCAGGGCCCGAAATTGCCCGAGCCCTACTACTGGCTGGCGCTTGCCAACCTTGAGTTGCACCACAACGCGCTGGCCCACACGCTGGTCCTGCAGGGGCTTGCGGCCGCGCCTGACAACTCGGACCTGATGGCCCTGTGCGGGCGCATTCTGCTCAAGCTGGGCCGCGCCGACGACGCCCGCGTCCAGTTGGAGGCCTGCGTCGCTCTGCATCCGGCGTCGCTGGCCGGCTGGGCCAACCTCGCCATCGTGCTGCGCACCCTTGGCCTGCACGCACAAGCCCTGCAGGCGTCGCTGCGCGCGCTGGAGTTCGCGCCCGACAATCCGGCGGTGCTGTCCAACTATGCCAACGACCTGAAGGACACCGGCAACGCCGAGCAGGCCATCGCCACGCTGCGCAAGGCTGCCCGGCTTGCGCCTGAGAATCACAGCATCCGCTCCAACCTGCTGTTCATGATGCTGTTCGGCGAGGACAGCGGCGCCGCGGACCTGCTTGCCGAAGCCAGCGACTACGCAAAGCTGCTGGGTTCGGTCCCCATGCCCGATACGCGCCCGCGGCAGCCGGCATCGGCGGGACAGAAGATTCGCCTTGGTGTGCTCTCCAACGACCTGTACCGCCATGCCTGCGCGTACTTCCTGGTGCCCTTCCTGGCCAACCTTGACCGTGCCAGGTTCGAGATCGTGGCGCTGGGCCTGCACCCGTTTCGCGACAGCGTGACGCAGAAGATCGAGATGTACACGGACCGGTTTGTCCAGCTCGCCAACCGTAATGCGGTGGACGTTGTCGAGGCCGTGCGCGATGAATGCCTGGATGTGCTGATTGACCTTGGCGGCTACACCGGCACCTCGCCGCTGCAGTACATGGTCCATGGCCTGGCACCGGTACAGATGACGTGGCTGGGATATCCAGGCAGCACTGGCATGCCGGCCATCCAGCATCGGATCACGGACGGCGTTGCCGACCCGGCGGGCTTCGAGCCTCATTACACCGAGAACCTGCTGCGGGCACCGGGCGTCTTCGCCGCCTATCAGCCGCTGGTCTTCGACCCGCTGCGAGCCTATCAGCCGCAGTACCAGGTGCGCGAAACCCCGGCACTGGCCAATGGCTACGTCACCTTCGGTTCCTGCAACAACCTGGGCAAGCTGACCGACCGCACGCTGCGGCTATGGAGCGCGGTGCTCGCGCGCGTACCGGAAAGCAGGCTCCTGATCGAAGCAGCCGAACTGGACCAGGACAGCATACGCGGCCCGTTGCTGCAGCGCATGGCGCTGGCGGGCATCGATCCTGCCCGCGTTACCTGCATTCCCCGCCTTGGCCAGAACCAGTACCTGACGTACCACGACATCGACATCTCGCTGGACACCTCTCCCGTGACCGGCGGCACTACCACCTGTGACACGCTGTGGATGGGCGTGCCGGTGGTCTCGCTCGCGGGCCCGGCATTCCACACGCGTGTGTCGGCGCCCTTCCTCCATGCGGTCGGGCTGGGCGGCCTGGTCTGCGACAGCGAGGATGGCTACGTCGAGGCTGCCGCGCAGCTTGCTGGCGATGTTGCCCAGCTGAACGCGCTGCGCCTGTCCCTGCGCCACCGCTTCGAGAAGAGTGCCGCCTTCGACGCCGCCGGCTTCACCCGCTGGTTCGAGGCAGAGACCGTGGCGCTGGTGCAGCAGCATCGGGATCTGAGCCACCTGGTGCCACGCACGCAGGACGGCGTGTTCTGCAAGGGCGCATGGCACTCGATGGAAGAGCTGGTGCTGACCATCAGCCTGCTGCTGGAAGAAGGGCGGCATATCGAGCTGAACAGCCTGCTGGAGAACATGTCCTCCAAGTGGAGCAAGCACTGGCTGGTCGCCTTCGCGCTGGGCGAGATGGAACAGCGCGTGGGCAACTACGACCGTGCCCTGGAGCTGTTGATGGAAAGCATCAACCTGCGGCCGTATCACCTGCCCCTCTACCGGCTGCTCAATGCCCGCATGGCCGAACGCGGCCATGACCGGAGCTGGCTCGCCGAGCTCCTGAACCAGCAGTTCGGACTTGAACTTGCCCTGCTTGAAGGCCAGGGCAAGCCTACCACCCACGAGATCCTGGGCATCCAGATCCTGGAGGAAGCTGCATGAAGGCCGTCATCCTGGCGGGCGGGCTGGGTACCCGCATCTCCGAGGAATCCCACCTGCGGCCCAAGCCGATGATCGAGATCGGCGGCAAGCCCATCCTCTGGCACATCATGAAGATGTATGCCGCGCATGGCATCAACGACTTCATCATCTGCCTTGGCTACAAGGGATACGTCATCAAGGAGTACTTCGCCAATTACTTCCTGCATATGTCCGACGTGACCTTCGACATGCGCGAGAACCACATGGCCGTCCATCAACGCAAGGCAGAGCCCTGGCGGGTGACGCTGGTGGACACGGGCGAGGATTCCATGACCGGAGGCCGCCTGAAGCGCGTGCGCGAGTACCTGACGCCGGGCGAGCCGTTCTGCTTCACGTACGGGGACGGTGTTTCCGATCTCGATCTCACCGCGGAGATTGCATTTCACCGCGCCCACGGTCGCCGCGCAACGGTTGCCGCGGTGCAGCCGCCCGGCCGCTACGGGGCGCTGGAGCGCGACAACGACAAGGTGGCCGGCTTTACGGAAAAGCCTCGCGGCGACGGCGCGTGGATCAACGGCGGCTTCTTCGTGCTGCAGCCCGAGGTCATCGACCTGATACCGGGAGACTCCACCGCCTGGGAAGAAGCCCCCATGCGGGAGCTGGCCCGCAGCGGGCATATGCTTGCCTTCGAGCACCGTGGTTTCTGGCAGCCCATGGACACGTTGCGCGAAAAGAACCTGCTGGAGGATCTGTGGCAGTCCGGCAAGGCTCCGTGGAAGGTCTGGTGATGACGCCCGGCGCCACGACCTTGCCGTCCTATGCCGGGCGCAGTGTCTTCGTCACCGGCCACACCGGCTTCAAGGGCTCCTGGCTTGCGCTGGTGCTGGCGCGGCTGGGCGCCAGGGTCAGCGGCTACGCGCTGCCCGCCGCCACCACACCCAGCCTGTTCGAGGCTGCCGGCATCCAGTCCTGCCTGCGGTACCACGACCTTGCCGATGTCCGCGATGCAGTCGCCCTGGCCGCCGCGATGAGCCGGGCGGAACCGGAACTCGTTATCCACCTGGCTGCCCAGCCGCTGGTGCGGGCAAGCTACCGCGACCCCGCCGATACCTGGTCGACCAACGTCATGGGCACCGTTCATCTGCTGGAAGCGGTGCGTGCCTGCCCGTCGGTACGCGCGGTGATCGTCGTCACCACGGACAAGTGCTATGACAACAAGGAGTGGGCCTGGGGCTACCGCGAAAGCGACCCACTGGGCGGGCACGACCCTTACAGCGCCAGCAAGGCCGGCGCCGAGCTGGTGGCCGCGAGCTACCGTCGCTCCTTTCTGGCCGAACGCGGCGTCCTGCTTGCCACCGCCCGCGCGGGCAACGTGATCGGCGGCGGCGACTGGTCAGAAGACCGCCTCATCCCCGACGCAGCGCGTGCGACGGCCGCCGGCGAGGCGCTGCAGATCCGTCATCCCGGCGCCACGCGGCCATGGCAGCACGTGCTGGAGGCGCTGCACGGCTACCTGATCCTGGGCGCCCGTCTGCTGGATGTGGAGGAGGACTTTGGCACCGCCTTCAACTTCGGGCCCGAGCCGCGCGACAACCAGCCCGTCGCCAGTGTCCTGGCACAGCTGCAGCAGCACTGGCCGGAACTGCGCTGGGAATGCCCGCCCGCGCAGCCCGGGCACGCGCTGCACGAAGCCCGCAACCTGTACCTGGACTCCGCCCTCGCGCGCACCATGCTCGGCTGGCAGACGCGCTGGACGCTGGAAGAGGCTCTGGCGCAGACTGCACGCTGGTATCGCGCCGTGCTGCAGGAGCCTGGCGCCGCCAGGGCCGTCACTGAACAACAAATCGAGCAATACTGCGCATGACCGCCGCCCCATCCACCACTTGCCGCGCCTGTGGCGCGACGCTGTCCCAGACTTTCGTCGACCTTGGCCTGTCGCCAGTGTCGAATGCCTTTATCCGGCCCGAGCATGCCGCGTCGGGCGAGATGTTCTATCCCTTGCATGCGATGGTCTGCCAGGCTTGCTGGCTGGTGCAGCTTCGCGACGAAACGCCGGCGGAAACCCATTTCCACGAGGATTATGTCTACTTCTCCTCGTATTCCACGTCGTGGCTGGAGCATGCCCGGCGCTATGTCGCCGACATGACCCGGCGCTTCGGCCTGAACCAGGCCAGCCAGGTCATGGAACTAGCCAGCAATGACGGCTATCTCCTGCAGTACTTCCAGCAGGCCGGCGTTCCCTGCCTGGGCGTAGAACCGTCTTCGAATACCGCCGCCGCGGCGCGCGCAAAGGGCATCGACAGCCGCGAAGTCTTTTTCGGCACGGCCACGGCGCGCGCCCTGCGCGAGGAAGGCTGGCAGGTGAACCTCCTGCTCGGCAACAACGTGCTGGCACACGTGCCTGACATCAACGACTTCGTGGGCGGCATGCCGGTGGTGCTCGGGCAAGAGGGCGTCATCACGCTGGAATTTCCGCATCTGCTGCGCCTGCTCGAACAGAACCAGTTCGACACCCTGTACCACGAGCACTACTCATACCTTTCGCTGACCGCGTTGCTGCCTGTGCTGGCGCGCGCCGGGCTGCGCGCGTTCGACATCGCGCACCTGCCGACGCACGGCGGCAGCCTGCGCCTCTATGCCTGCCATGCCGGCGCCGCGCATGAGACCACCGCCGCAGTGCAGGCGTGCCTGGACGAGGAAGCCGCGAGCGGCCTGTCTTCGCCGGCACCCTATGCGGCCTTTGCCGAGCGCGTGCGGCAAGTGAAGCACGACCTGCTGACTTTCCTGATCGGAGCGCGGCGGGCGGGCAAGCGCGTCGCTGCCTACGGTGCGGCGGCCAAGGGCAATACCCTGCTCAACTACTGCGGCGCGGGCACCGACCTCATCGACTTCGTGGTCGATCGCAACCCGGCCAAGCAGGGCAAGCTGCTGCCCGGCACGCGCATCCCGGTGCTGGCGCCCGAGGCCGTCAACGAGCGTCGCCCCGACTATCTGCTGATCCTGCCGTGGAATCTGCGCGACGAGATCATGGACCAGATGTCCGGCATCCGCGCCTGGGGCGGCAGCTTTGTCACGGCGATTCCCGGTACGGTGGTGCATTCGTGATCTTCACCCCCACCCGGATCGCCGGCGCCTGGCTGGTCGACCCCGAGCCGATGCACGACGAGCGCGGCTTCTTTGCCCGTACCGTCTGCACGCAAGCCTTTGCGCAACACGGCCTGGACGCGCGCTTTGTCCAGCAGAGCGTCTCGCGCAATACCCGCGCGGGGATCGTGCGGGGCATGCACTTCCAGGCGGGTGCAGCTGCCGAGGACAAGCTGGTGCGCGTGACAACCGGTGCCGTCCATGACGTGATCCTCGACCTGCGCATTGACTCGGAGACCTATCTGCAATGGCAGGCGTTCGAGCTGTCGGCGCAATCGCAGCGCGCCATCTATATCCCGAAGGGGGTTGCACACGGCTTCCAGACGCTGACCGAGCTCTCGGAGGTTTACTACCAGATGACCGTTGCCTTCCAGCCGGACAGCAGTCGCGGACTGCGCTGGGACGACCCTGACGTCGGCATCGGCTGGCCGGACTGCGAGCACCGGCTGATCTCGCCCAAAGATCTCGCGCTTCCGACGCTGGCCGGACTGGCGCAGCGTTGATTTCACTTATTCAGATCCTATCCGCCGAGACACCATGAGCACCGAAGAACTCCAGAAACTTACCGCTGCGCTGCAGGCCGTGGCCGGCAACCACGCCGCCCGGGACAAGGTCATTGCGCTGTGCAAGGCCATCGAGCAGGATTTCGGCGACTACGCCGGCAGCGTGCGTGACGACATCACGGGCCCGATCGTAGACGCGCTGCACACCGAGGACACGCGCCTGCGCAAGACGCTTGCCGACGGCACCGTCTTCGAGTTCCTGTATCGCACCAAGATCGCGCGCGACTTCCTGATGAGTGCGCCGGAGCAGCCGGACCATGTGTGGGAGCCGCAGACTACCAAGCTGCTGCTGAGCCTGTGCGCGCAGGGCGGCCATGCCGTGGTGGGCGGCGCCTACTTCGGCGACCAGGTAGTGCTGATGGCGCGCCGCCTGGCGCAGGCCGGCGGCACTTGCCATGCATTCGAGCCCAATGCCGACCAGCTCGGCATGCTGCGTCGCAATGCCGAACTCAATGCCGTGGGCAATATCCGCAGTTGGCGCCTGGGGCTGTGGTCCGACAGCACTTCGCAGCTGCGGCTGGTGGGGCACGACTCGTTCGCCCATGCGGAGCACGCTGAATCCGGCGAGGCAGGGACGGAGTCGTCGAGCTTTGCCACCATCACCGTGGACGAATACTGCGCACAGCAAGGCATCGACAAGCTCGGCCTGATCATGCTCGATATCGAGGGCGCCGAGCTGAATGTGTTCCGCGGCGCCGCACGGCAACTGGCGCGCCCGGCCGGTGAGGCGCCCAACCTGGTGTTCGAAGTCCATCGCCACTATGTCGACTGGAGCCAGGGCTTGCAGAACGCCGAGATCGTGCGCGAGCTGTCAAACTACGGCTACCACGTCTATGCCGTGCGCGATTTCAATTCGAACGTGGACATGCAGGGCCGCCCGATCGAACTGGTGCCGGCGGACAACATCTACCTGGACGGCCCGCCGCACGGGTTCAACATGGTGGCGGTCAAGAACCCTGCGCTGCTGCGTTCGTCCGACTTCGCGGTCTGTCCTGGGGTCAGCCCCAAGCTGCTGTGGCATCGGGACCCGGCCCTGCACCACCCGATCCACTGAGTGCCGGTGGCAGCCATGCAATGTACCGTCATCGGCGGGGCCGGTTTTGTCGGCCGGCGGCTGGCCGACACGCTGCGCCGTGCCGGACGCAGCGTGTATGTCCCCGAGCGCGGGGATCCCGACCTGCTGGCGCGCGACCTGGGCCAGGTCTACTACTGCGCCGGCCTGACCGCCGACTACGCCGCGCGCCCGTTCGACACGGTGCAGGCGCATGTCGGGCTGCTTGCCGACGTGCTGCGCGCGGATCGCTTCGCTCACTTGGTCTACCTGTCATCGACGCGGCTCTACGACAGTGCCGCGTTGGCAGTGGGCGAAGAGGCCGCGCCGCTGACGCTCGATCCCGCCAACCCGCGGGCGCTCTATGACCTGTCGAAGGCCCTGGGCGAGAACCTGTGCCTGACGCAGGCACAGGGCCGCGCCGCCGTGGCGCGCCTGTCGTGCGTCTTTGACTGGGAAGACGGCGCGCCGGGCTTCCTGTCCGAGTGGTTGCAGCGCGCCGGGCGTGAGCGGGAATTCCGGCTGGAAACTGACGCGGCATTCGTGCGCGACTATATCCACCTGGACGACGTGGTGGCCGCGCTGGCCAGGCTGTGCGATAGCGCCGCCGCCGGCATCTTCAACGTCGCCAGCGGCGCCAATGTATCGAACGCCGAGCTGGCCGCAGTGTTTGCGCGGCGCGGCTGGTCGGTGGCGCTGGCGCGCTCGACCGCGCCGCAATCGGCACCGCTTTGCAGCGTGCAGCGGCTGCACGCCCTGAACGTGATCCCGCGCGACGTGCGCGACTTGGTGGACGCCCGGCTTGGAGAGATTCAGCAATGGAACTGATCGGACAATCCCGCGCAAGTCTGGCCGCCTACACCTGCGCCCAGGTCGGCGCCCTGGTGCCCGACGGGCAAGCCGGCGCCATGCTGCCGCTCATTGCGCGCAACCTCGATGAAGCGCTGCAACGCACGGGCCGCTGCATCGATGCGGTCAGGATGTGGAAGCCGGGCAGCTTCAACTACCTGCATTCCAGCCAATACTGCCAGTACCTTTATTACCTAGCCAATACGATCTGGCGCAACGAGCGCGACGCGCAGGCCTGCACGCGGCTGTTCCTGCTGAACAAGGCGCTCAACGGCATCGACCTGTTCTATGAGATCGAGATGCCGGAAGTGTTCTTTATCGGCCACTCCATCGGCATCGTGCTGGCCAAGGCCACCTACGGCAACTACCTGGTGCTCTACCAGAACTCGACGGTCGGCAAGAACCATGGTGCCGCGCCCGTCATCGGCGACGGCGTGGTGATGTACCCGAACTCTGCCATCATCGGGCGCAGCCAGGTGGGCGCGGGATCGGTGATCGCGCAGGGCGTCGGCGTGGTGAACCGGGACACGCCGGGCCATTGCCTGGTGTTTGCCGGCAACGGCGGCGACCTGGTCTGCAGGCCCGTGGCGCAGCCGGCGATTGAAGAATACTTCCGCGTCTGACGCGCCGGAATGCAAACGACCCCTGCCCGCAGGAGCGGTGCAGGGGTCGTTTGCCTTTCAGAGGACTGGCCCTACACCGCCATATTCATCATCTCCTGATACGCCGCCACCAGCCGGTTCCTCACCTGCACCCCGGTCTGGAACGACACGTTGGCCTTCTGCAGGTCGATCATCACGTCATTAAGCGCCACGCCGGGCTTACCCAGCTCGAACGCCTCGGCCTGGCCGTAGGCGCGCTCCTGCGCGGCGTTGATGCGGCCGAGCGAGCGTTGCAGCTCGCCGGCAAAGCCGCCGCCGACCGGCGCCGCGGACTGGCTGGCGGTGTTGCCCGAGGCAACCTGGGACATCCCGCGCAGTTGCTGCAGCATGCCCTCGATGGAAGAGATAGTGGTCATTTGGCTCGTCGTAGACCGGCGTACCGGCTCGGTTCGTCTTGTGGCGCGCCCCTTGCATCAGAGCCAGCCTGCCGGCAAGCAGGCCTCAGGCGGTTCGCACCCAGTTTCAGCCCCCGCAGAGTACCCGCCGCCGCCGCCGGCCCATGGACCGAAATCGGCCGGAAAACCCGGTCTATTCACCGGATTGTGCCGCTCAAGTCTGGCCGATCATTGCCACCGTGCCGGAGGAGCGCGGGCTGTCGACTCGTGCTGCCCCCGGAGATCACCAGACAACCATCGATTCGGGAGTACGCGTGTTTTCTCTGCAGCGTAATGTGAGCCGTGCCGTGAGCCGCGCCGACGACCAGGGCGGTCAGCATCGCCGGTGCCGCCGCGCGCCTCGCCGCGCCGGGTCCGGAGCACGCGCATGACCGCGGCCGTGGCACTGCCCGGGCGTCCGGCCGAAGTGCTGGAGCGCCTGAAGGCCAACCCGAAGCTGCCGCTGATGCTGGGCGGCGCGGCCCTGGCCGCCGCGATTGCGGTGGGCGTGCTGTGGTCGCGCGGCCCGGACTACAAGGTGCTGTACAGCAACCTGTCCGAGCGCGACGGCGGCGCGGTGCTGCAGTCGCTGCAGCAGATGAACGTGCCGTACAAGTTCGCCGAAGGCGGCGGCGCCGTGATGGTGCCGGCCGAGAAGGTGCACGAGACCCGCCTGCGGCTGGCCTCGCAAGGCCTGCCCAAGAGCGGCACGGCCGGCATGGAGCTGATGGACAACCAGAAGTTCGGCATCAGCCAGTTTGCCGAGCAGGTCAACTACCAGCGCGGGCTGGAAGGCGAGCTGGCGCGCTCGATCGAGTCGATCGCCGCGGTGCAGTCCGCGCGCGTGCACCTGGCCATCCCCAAGCCGACGCTGTTCGTGCGCGAGCGCCAGAAGCCGACCGCATCGATCGTGCTGCAGCTGTACCCGGGGCGCGCCATCGATGAGGGCCAGGTCGCGGCGATCAGCCACCTGGTGTCGTCGAGCGTGCCGGAACTGACGCCCAAGTCGATCTCGATTGTCGACCAGCACGGCAACCTGCTGTCGAACACCGGCAACGAGCGCATGCTCGACGCCACCCAGCTCAAGTACGTGCAGGCACTGGAGCAGAACTACCTGAAGCGCATCGAGGCGATCCTGACGCCGATCGTCGGCAAGGACAACGTGCGCGCGCAGGTCACCGCAGACGTCGATTTCTCCATCGTCGAGCACACCGACGAGAGCTACAAGCCCAACCAGGACCCGACCCGCACCGCGATCCGCAGCCAGCAGACCAGCGAATCGGCCCAGCAGGGCGCGACGCCCCCGGGCGGCGTGCCCGGCGCGCTGTCGAACCAGCCGCCCGCGGCCGCCGCCGCGCCCGTGACCACGCCGCAGACGCCGCGCGCGGGCCAGGCGCCGGGCCAGGCCGGCGCGCCGGCAGCGGGCCAGCCCGGGCAGGCCGCGCAGGGAGCCACGTCCACTGCAGCCAGCGGCCCGAGCAGCAACCGCCGCGATTCCACCGTCAACTATGAACTGGACCGCTCGGTGCGCCATGTGCAGCAGGCCCCGGGCGGCGTGCGCCGGCTGTCGGTGGCGGTGGTGGTCAACTACCGCCAGCAGGCCGATGCCAAGGGCAAGCTCGTGGCCGAGCCGCTGCCGCCGGCGCTGCTGGCGCAGATCCAGAACCTGACCAAGGAAGCGATGGGGTTTTCGGTCGACCGCGGCGACTCCATCAATGTGGTCAACAGCCCCTTCACTGCCGAGCGCGAGAAGGCCGAGCCCGAACTGCCGCTGTGGAAGCAGCCCGACATGATCGCACTGGGCAAGACCCTGGCCGGCTACCTGCTGCTGGCACTGCTGGCGCTGTTCGCGTGGTTCAAGGTGGCGCGCCCGATCCTGCGCCGCTACACCACGCCGCCGCTGCCCGCGCCCGAACCCCGGGACGAGACCGAGGCGGTACTGCTGCCGCCGGAAGAGCCGGCCAATCCGGAAATCCTGCGGCTTGCCGCCAAGTATGAAAGCGACCTCGCGCTGGTGCGCGACGCCGCCCAGCGCGACCCGCGCCTGGTCGCCAGCGTGATCAAGAACTGGATTAGCCATGACAACCGCTAAGGGCATCTCTGAATCCGGCCTGCAGAAGAGCGCGGTGCTGATGATGGCGATCGGCGAGGATGCCGCCGCCGAGGTGTTCAAGCACCTGTCGCAGCGTGAAGTGCAGGAGCTGGGCTCGGCCATGGCCACGCTCAGCTCGGTCACGCGCGAGGAAATGGCCGAGGTGCTGGGCGAGTTCCGCGCCGAGACCGAGCAATACCTGGCGCTGAACGTCGACTCCGGCGCGTTTATCCGCAGCGTGCTGAACAAGGCGCTGGGCGAGGAGCGCGCGCAGTCGGTGATCGAGGACATCCTGGAGTCGCGCGATCCGGGCGGCGGCATCGACTCGCTCAACTGGATGGATGCCACGGCGATCGCCGAGCTGATCCGCGACGAGCACCCGCAGATCATCGCCACCATCCTGATCCACCTGGATCGCCAGAAGTCGTCCGAGGTGCTGGGGCTGTTCACCGACCGCCTGCGCAACGACGTGATCCTGCGCATTGCCACCTTCGGCGGCGTGCAGCCGGGCGCGCTGCAGGAACTGACCGACGTGCTGACCAAGCTGCTGGCGGGCCAGAGCCTGAAGCGCAGCCGCATGGGCGGCGTGCGTACCGCGGCCGAGATCATCAACCTGATGAGCACCGCGCACGAAGAGGCCGTGATCGACGGCGTGCGCCTGCACGACGGCGACCTGGCGCAGAAGATCATCGACGAGATGTTCCTGTTCGAGAACCTGCTCGAGGTCGACGACCGCGGCATCCAGCGCGTGCTCAAGGAAATCGCCACCGAGTCGCTGATCGTCGCGCTCAAGGGCGCGCCGCAGGAACTGCGCGACAAGTTCATCCGCAACATGTCCACCCGCGCCGGCGAGATGCTGCGCGAGGACCTGGACGCGCTGGGCCCGGTGCGCGTGTCGCAGGTCGAGGCCGAGCAGAAGGCCATCCTGCAGGTGGTAAGGCGCCTGGCGGATGCGGGCGAAGTGCAGATCGGCGGAGGCGACGATGCCTATGTCTGAGGCAGACCCCGAGCGCGGGAGCGCGCGCCGCGCGTCGGGCGCGGATTCGCTCTCGTCCCTGGCCGGCCACGGCGCGGCCGCCGGTACGGGCGGCTTCGCGCCGTTCGAGCCGCCGCGCCGTGCGCGTGGCGGTGCCGCCGGCTGGCAGCGCTGGCAGATGGGCTCGCTCGATTCCCGGCATGCGGAGCCGCCCGAGGCCCTGGCCGCCATGCCGGCCGAACCCGCACCGCCGCCGATCGATTTTGCCGCCCTCGACGCGATGCGCGAAGGCGCGCGCAAGGAAGGTTATGCCCAGGGCTACACCCAGGGCCAGACCCAGGGCTACGGGGACGGCCACCGCGAAGGCTATGCGCGCGGCCTCGAAGCCGCCCGCAACGAAGCCGCGCAGCTGCAGGCGCTGGCCAGCAATTTCCGCGTCGCGCTCGGCAGCGTTGATGACGAAGTCGCGCGCGCGCTGGTGTCGCTGGCGCTGGACGTGGCGCGACAACTGGTGCGCGCGACGCTGGCGCAAGACCCAGCGGCCTTGCTGCCGGCGGTGCGCGAGCTGCTGACCAGCGAACCGGCGCTGTCCGGATCGCCCAGCCTGCTGCTGCATCCCGACGACGTGGCACTGGTCGAGACCCACCTGCAAGGCGAACTCGCCGCCGCCGGCTGGACCGTGCGCGCCGATCCGTCGGTGGCGCGTGGCGGCTGCATCGCCAGCGCCGCCAGCGGCGAGCGCGATGCCACGCTGCCCACGCGCTGGACCCGCGTGGTCAAGGCACTGGGCCGCGATGACCCGTGGGAGCCGCCACATGCCTGATAGCGCGCAAGCCACGGCCACCCCCGCAGCGGACGCGCCGCAGGCCCACACGCAACGCTGGATCGGCGCGCTCAACGGCGCCGCGGCCGGCATCGCCGGGCTCGACAGCAAGCGCAGCTGCGGCCGCCTGACGCGCGCCGCGGGGCTGGTGCTGGAAGCCGTGGGCCTGCGCCTGCCGGTGGGCAGCGATTGCCTGATCGAGCTGCCGGCCGGACAGTTCACCACCGACAGCAACGCCCCGCGCACCGCGGAAGCGGAAGTGGTCGGCTTTGGCGCCGACCGCCTCTACCTGATGCCGCAATCCGACGTGGTGGGCCTGCTGCCCGGCGCGCGTGTCTATCCGCTGGAACCGTCGCCGCAACCGGCTGGCGCCACCGCGCCGCGCGAGCCAGGCTCCAAGCGCCTGCCGGTCGGCCCCGGCCTGCTGGGCCGCGTGCTGGATGCGGCCGGCCGCCCGCTCGACGGGCTCGGCTCGCTTGCCGCGGCGATGGAAGTGCCGCTGGCCGGCGAGCAGATCAACCCGCTGATGCGCGCGCCGATCGAAACCGTGCTCGACACCGGCGTGCGCGCGATCAACGGCATGCTGACCGTCGGCCGCGGCCAGCGCATGGGCCTGTTCGCGGGCTCGGGCGTGGGCAAGAGCGTGCTGCTCGGCATGATGGCGCGCTACACCAGCGCCGACGTGATCGTGGTCGGGCTGATCGGCGAACGCGGGCGCGAGGTGAAGGAATTCATCGAGAACATCCTCGGCCCCGAGGGCCGTGCGCGTTCGGTGGTGGTGGCTGCCCCCGCGGATTGCTCGCCGCTGCTGCGCATGCAGGGCGCCGCCTATGCGACGCGGCTGGCCGAGTATTTCCGCGACCAGGGCCAGCACGTGCTGCTGATCATGGATTCGCTGACGCGCTACGCCATGGCCCAGCGCGAGATTGCGCTGGCGATCGGCGAGCCGCCGGCGACCAAGGGCTATCCGCCGTCGGTCTTCGCCAAGCTGCCGACGCTGGTCGAGCGCACCGGTAACGGCCCCGAGGGCGGCGGCTCGATCACCGCCTTCTACACCGTGCTGACCGAAGGCGACGACCAGCAGGACCCGATCGCCGATTCCGCGCGCGCCATCCTCGATGGCCATATCGTGCTGTCGCGCAGCCTGGCCGAAGCCGGCCACTATCCGGCCATCGACGTCGAGGCCTCGATCAGCCGTGCCATGACGGCGCTGATCCCGAACGAGCAGTTTGGCTCGGTGCGCCGCTTCAAGCAGCTGATGTCGCGCTACCAGCGCAACCGCGACCTGATCAGCGTGGGCGCCTACGTGCCCGGCAATGACCCGGAGCTGGACCTGGCGATCCAGCTGCATCCGCGCATGGAAGCCTTCCTGCAGCAGGATATCCACGAGCGCGCCGGCTACGCCGACGCCATCGCCGCGCTGCACCGCCTCTTCGACAGGAGTGAACATGCTCAAGCATTCACCGCTCAACACGCTGGCTGACCTGGCCCAGACCGATACCGACACCGCCGCGCGCGAACTGGGGCGGCTGCAGGGCCTGCGCACGCAGGCGGAGCTGCAGCTCAACCAGCTGACGCAGTATCGCCAGGAATACCGCGAGCGCATGCAGGCGGTGGCGGCGCAAGGCATGAGCTCAAGCCGCTGGCAGGATTTCTCGCGCTTCCTGGATTCGCTGGACCAGGCCATCCGCCAGCAGGGCGTGGCGCTGGCCAAGGCCGAGGCCGACCTGCTGGCCGGCCGCAGCCGCTGGCAGCACCAGAAGCGCCGCCTGAACTCGTTCGACACGCTGATCGCGCGCGCCGAAGCGAAGCACGAGCAGATTGCCGCCCGCCGCGAACAGCGCGCCAACGACGAATACGCCGCGCGCCTGGCCCGTACCACGGCCGGCCGCCTGAGCGAAGCCTGAACAACGCCTGGGCGCAAGCCATCCGCCAGGCCACATCGTAGCGAACACCCATGATCGATATCAGCCAGATTGTCAGCAGCGCCGCCAATGCGGTCGAAGGTGCCCGGCGCGCGACGGCCGACGCCGCCACCAGCGGCTTCCGCGACGCGCTGTCGAACGCCCGCGACAGCCACCAGGCCGCCGCACCGGCGCCCGCCGCCAGGGAGACCGTGGCGCGCGACAAGCCCGCCGCGCGCCCGGCTGCCGCGCCGGCAGACGCCGGCAAGCCCCAGCCCGCCGCCGCCACCGGCAAGAAGCCCGCTGCTGAAGACCAGGACCAGGATCAGGATAAGGAAGACGCCGCCGCGGCAACGCCGACGGAAGCAGCCGCCGCCGCATTGGCGCTGATGCTGCCCGCCGTCGCACCGGCGCCCCCCGCCGCCACGCCAGCCGGCACGGCAGGCGCTGCAGTGGCCGGCATGGCCGGCACCGGCAGTGCCGCGGCATTGCAGGCGGCGCTGAGCGGCACCGCCACGCCCGACACCACCGCGCAAACCCAGGCCGACGCAGGCACCACGACCGACACGGCCGCCGGCACGGCCTTGCCCGACGCGTTGCAGACGGCCTCCGCCGACGCCCGCCCGGCGCAGCCTTCGGTCGCCGACACGCTGGCCACCATCGCCTCGCAGCGCGCGGCGATGCAGCCCGGCGGCAGCGCCGGCACCGACGCCAAAGCCCCGGCCACGCAGACCGTTGCGGGCGCCGCGCTGGCACGCCCGCAAGCGGACCTGCCCGGCCAGGATGCCGGCGCATCGGCAGGCGGATCGGGACATCGACCTGACAGCGGCCTTGGCCAGCAAAGCGGCGACCCGCTCGCCGCCGGCACGGCCGCGCCCGAGGCCCGGTCCGCGGCCACCGCGTTCGCCGCCGCGCAGGCGGCCGCACGCGCTGGCGAGACCACCGCGGCCAGCCCCGTCGGCACCCCGGCGCTGGCCGCCACGCTGGCCGGCCAGCCCACCCCGGCCGCTGCCGCCGCTGCCGCCAGCCGGCCGGTGGTCGCACCCCCGCTGTACGACAGCCAGTGGCCGCAGGCCCTGGGCCAGCAGATGATCCGCCTCGGCACGCAAGGCCAGCAAAGCGCCGAGCTGCAGCTGAACCCGCCCGACCTGGGACCGCTGAAGGTGGTGCTCAACGTGGTCAACGACCAGGCCCAGGCGCAATTCGTCTCGCCGCACCAGGCCGTGCGCGCCGCGGTCGAGGCCGCGCTGCCGCACCTGCGCACCGCGCTGTCGGAAAACGGCATCCAGCTGGGACACACCTCGGTGGGCGCCGATGGCTTTGCCGGCCAGGCAGGCAACGGCAACGGGCAGCAACAGCAGGCGCCGGGGCAAGGGCGCGGACAAGCCGGCTTTGGTGGCGCTGCGATAGCGGCGGCAGAGCCGGTGCCAGCGGCAGGTGCTACGGCACGGCCCGCGCGCGTGCTGGGGCGGGGGGAGATTGATACGTTTGCGTAAAGGACTCCGTCGCGCGAATTTGTTTCGCGGCCGGACAAGAGAGCAAGGCCGCCTCAAGGGCGGCCTTGTCATATCAGAAGTGACCAAGCATGGAAGCCCGGATACTTTGCTGCAACAAGAATGGACGTATTGCTGCTAGAATACATAAACATTTTTGCTTACCCTGAATCCCGCTGAGCGACAGGAGGTTTCGGGTGAAGCAAAGTGAATTTCGGCGATGGCTTGCCGGACAAGGCGCGACGTTCAGCGAAGGGGCAAAGCACATCAGGGTGTATCTCAATGGCAGGCAGTCGACTTTGCCGAGGCATCCCAGCCATGAAATCGGCGAGGGGCTGCGCAAGGCGATCCTCAAGCAACTCGGCCTGTCGTAAGCCTGCAAGACGTACCCGCCCCTTTCGCCAAAGGAGTTTCAATATGCTGCGTTTTCCCGCCAACATCGTCCCCGACGGCGATGGCTTTGCGGTCTCGTTTCCCGATATCCCCGAAGCCCTGACCAGCGGCGCCACTATCGAGCAGGCCCGGGAGATGGCCGCCGATGCGCTTGCCACGGCCATGGAGTTCTATTTCGAGGATGGCCGCCCGGTGCCGCTGCCGTCGAAGGCCGGACGCGGACAGCATCTGGTAGAGCTGCCGGCAAGCATGTCGGCAAAGGTGCTGCTGCTCAACGAGATGATCGCACAGGGGGTCACGCAGGCGGAGCTGGCACGCCGGCTGCACACTCGCAAGCAAGAAGTGCAGCGCATCGTCAACCTCGATCATGCGACCAAGATCGACACGATCGAAGCCGCGTTCCGGGCGCTGGGCAAGCGGCTGGAACTGAAGGTCGCCTGAACCCGCCTGGCCTCGGCAGCACCCTCCCCACCATGACGTTCGACCTGTTCGACGACCTGCCCGAAGACAGCGCCGCCACCCTCGCCATCGAACCTCTCGCCGACGGCGCCGCCGTGCTGCGCGGCGCGGCGCGGGCAAATGCCGAAGTGCTGCTCGTCGACGCGCAAACCATCGTGGCCCTGGCCCCGTGGCGGCACATGGTCACCCCCGGCGGCCTGAAGATGTCGGTGGCGATGACCAACTGCGGCGCGCTCGGCTGGGTCTCCGACGCACGCGGCTATCGCTATGACCCGGTCGATCCGCTGAGCGGACACGCATGGCCCGAAATGCCCGCGAGTTTCCGCGCGCTGGCCGCGAACGCGGCGGCGCAGGCGGGCTATGCCGGCTTTGCGCCGGATGCCTGCCTGATCAACCGCTATGTGCCGGGCACCCGGCTGTCGCTGCACCAGGACCGCGACGAGCGCGATTTGAGCGCGCCCATCGTTTCGGTGTCGCTGGGGCTGCCGGCGGTGTTCCTGTTCGGCGGCATGCGCCGTGCCGACAAGCCGCAGCGGGTACGGCTGGCGCATGGCGACGTGGTGGTATGGGGCGGGCCATCGCGGCTGGCGTTCCACGGCGTGGCGCCGCTGGCCGATGGCGACCATCCGCTGCTGGGGTCATTGCGCATCAATCTCACATTCCGCAAGGCGCAGTAGGTTCCTGCCCGGCCTTGGCACTTTTGCCGGCGGTTTTCTACAGTCAATGGACTGTCATGAACGCCAACGTGCAAAGGCCCCTCCATGCATCTCGACGGCTCCTGCCATTGCGGCGCGGTTCACTTCTCGCTCGAAGCCGATTCGCCCTGCCCTTACATGCATTGCCATTGCTCGATCTGCCGCAAGACGGCGGGCGGCGGCGGCTATGCCATCAACATCGGCGGTGATGCCGCCACGCTGCGCGTGCGCGGGCGCAAGCACCTCGGGGTCTACCACGCGGTGCTGCGCGAACCCGGCAAGCGCGCGCGGCGCTCGCCGGCACAGCGGCATTTCTGCGTGAAGTGCGGCAGCGCGCTGTGGCTGTGGGATCCGCGCTGGCCTGAACTGCTGTATCCCCATGCCTCGGCCATCGATACGCCGCTGCCGCGCCCGCCGGAGGTGGTGGAGGCCTCGCTGGAATCGGTGGCGCCCTGGGTCGACGTGCCCAAGGGGAAGGGCCATGTGCACTGCGACACGTGGCCGGAGGAATCGCTGGCGGACTGGCACAAGCGGCACGGCCTGTTGTCGCGCTGAATGGCGTGCCGGCGCGATATGAACGTTTTCACCGAGAGATCTTAGTCTTTCTTCCGGACGCGGCCATTGCAAACGGTTTGGGCGCCGTGGCTGTTCCCGTTCATGAACGTCTATGGCATGCTCGGCACGGTGCGCGGCGGCGGCGACATCGGCATCCGCTTTTCTATTGCGCCCAAGCCGGGCGACCTGCCCTCGGCGCACTGGCTGCCAAACGCCGGCATCGGCTACCGCTTCGAGTTCAAGCCGCGCGTCAACGTGCGCCTCGATGCCGGCTTCGGCCGGCGCACGCGCGGGGCCTACTTCCAGATCAACGAAGCGTTCTGAGCGCCCCGCGCCGATGGCCGGGCGCTCAGGCGCTTACGCGGGCAGGAACCCTTCGACCGTCAGGTAGCGCTCGCCGGTGTCGTAGTTGAAGCCCAGCACGCGCGCGTTGGCGGGCAGTTCGGGCAGCTTCTGCGCGATCGCCGCCAGGGTGGCGCCCGACGAGATCCCGACCAGGATGCCTTCCTCGCGTGCGCAGCGGCGCGCCATCTCGCGCGCGGGCTCGGCGTCGACCTGGATCACGCCGTCAAGCAATGCGGTATCGAGGTTCTTCGGGATAAAACCCGCGCCGATGCCCTGGATCGGATGCGGCGCCGGTGCGCCGCCGGAGATCACCGGGGACGCCACCGGCTCGACGCCGAACACCTTAAGCCGCGGCCATTTTTCCTTGAGCACCCTGGCGCAACCGGTCAGGTGGCCGCCGGTGCCGACACCGGTGATCAGCGCGTCCAGCCCTTCGGGGAAATCGTTCAGGATCTCCTGCGCGGTGGTGCGCGCGTGCACGTCGACATTGGCCGGGTTCTCGAATTGCTGCGGCATCCATGCGCCCGGGGTGGCGGCGACCAGTTCCTCGGCGCGCGCGATCGCGCCCTTCATGCCTTTCTCGCGCGGGGTCAGGTCGAAGGTGGCGCCATAGGCCAGCATCAGGCGGCGGCGCTCCACCGACATGCTGTCCGGCATCACCAGCACCAGCTTATAGCCCTTGACCGCGGCCACCATGGCCAGGCCGATGCCGGTGTTGCCCGAGGTCGGCTCGATGATGGTGCCGCCGGGCTTGAGCACGCCGCGGCGTTCGGCGTCCTCCACCATCGCCAGCGCGATGCGGTCCTTGATCGAGGCACCCGGGTTGCTGCGCTCGGATTTGATCCAGACTTCATGGCCGTTGCCGAACAGCCGGTTGATGCGGATATGCGGGGTATTGCCGATCGTCTGCAGGATGTTCTGGACCTTCATCGTGTTCTCCGTGGCGGGTGCGATGCGGCAGGGCCCGGCAGGGCCGCGCAGCGCAGGATCGAATGACCCCGCCGATTTTAGTGCAAAGCGCCTCGCCGGGCCGCTCGCGTATGATTGAGGCCGCCGCGCCTTGCCCCCCGCTTGCTCCGGAACCCGGCCTGAATCCCGCATTGCTCCCCTGCCCTGATGCCTGACCACGTGCTGCTGCCCTCTCTGCTGATCTTCGGACTGGGTGGTTTGCTCGGCGCGGTGGGCGGGCTGTTCGGCATCGGCGGCGGGCTGATCGCGATTCCGGCGCTGGGGCTGCTGTTCGGCATGGACCAGCAGCTGGCGCAGGGCACCGCGCTGGTGATGATCGCGCCCAATGTGCTGATCGGCTTCTGGCAGTACCGCAAGCGCGCCGACATTGCGCTGCGCACGGCGGTGGTGCTCGGGTTGTCGGCGGTGCTGGCGACCTAGCTGGCGGCGCGCGCGGCCACCGCGATGGACGCGCAGCTGCTGCGGCGCATCTTTGCGCTGTTCATGATCGGCATGGCGCTGTACTTCCTGTGGCGGCTGCTGCCGGGGCGCGCGGTGACGGCGCAACAGGCCCGCCTCTCGCCACGCTGGATACCGCTGGTGGGCGTGGTCGGCGGCTTGTTCTCCGGCTTCTTCAGCGTGGGCGGCGGCGTGGTGGCCGCGCCGGCGCTGGTCGGCCTGTTCGGGCTGCGCCAGGCGGCGGCACAGGGCCTGGCGCTGGCGCTGGTGACGCCCGGCGCGGTGGTGGCGCTGGCCACCTATGCCCATGCCGGCCACGTCGACTGGGCCAGCGGCATTCCGCTGTCGCTGGGCGGCATGCTGACCATCTCATGGGGCGTGGCGCTGGCGCACCGGATGCCCGAGCGCCACCTGCGCGCGTGGTTCGCGGTATGCCTGATCGCCACTGCGGTGGTGTTGCTGATGCGCGGCTGAAGCCTGCGCGGGGCGCTATTTGCGCAGCACCAGGCAGAAGTTGTTGGCCGGCATCGGCACCGGGGCATCGCAGCGCAGGCCCTGCGCCGCGCCCAGCGCGATCACGGCTTCCATGTCGCGCACGCCCCAGTCGGGGTCGGTGGCGCGCAGCTGCGCGTCGAAGGCGGCGTTGCTGGGCGCGGTGTGCGCGCCGCCGCGGCGATAAGGGCCGTACAGGAACAGCACGCCGCCGGGACCGAGCAGCTTGCCGGCGCCCGCGAACAGCGCCTCGGCCGCGGCCCACGGGGCGATATGGATCATGTTGATGCAGACCACCGCGTCTGCGGCGTCGATGCCCCACGGCTGGCGGCAGACATCCAGCGCCAGCGGCGCGCGCACATTGGCCAGCCCGGCGTGCGCGGTCCAGGCGGCGATCGACGCGCGCGCGGCCTCGTCCGGATCGCTCGGCTGCCAGGTCAGCCCCGGCAGCGCCGCGGCAAAGTGCACGGCATGCTGCCCGGTGCCGCTGGCGATTTCCAGCACCGTGCCGCGGGCGGGCAGCACCTGGCGCAGCACGGCGAGGATGGGTTCGCGGTTGCGTTCGGTGGCGGGCGCCATGCGGCGCGCGTCGGGGTCGTGGGTCGGTCCGGTCATGATGGCAGGCGCAGGCGGGAGCAAGGGAATGGGCCCTAGCGTAGCAGAATCGGCGCGCGGCCCGGCCGCGCGCCGCGTTGCCGATCCGCTTTGGCGATCAGCCGGGCGTGCACGGGAACGCCTGCGCCACCGAGGGCCGCAGCGCCGCCGTGGTCGGGCTTTCCTCGCCGCTCACCAGCGTGTTGTCGGTGAACTTGCAGCCGTAGGCGGGGCTGGCCACGGTGGCGGCGTCCAGCACGTCGTCGCCGGCCGGCTTCACGCCGTTCTGCTCCCAGTTGACCATGTCGTCGAAGGCCCTGGCCTGTTCGGCCACGGTGAAGTCGCAATGGCTCACGCCGCGGATGGCGCGCTGCACCAGCCATTGCGCGGTGCCGTTGGCATCGGCGCGGCGCTTGTAGATCTGCTCCATGCTGAACGGCACGTACATGTCGCCCAGCGTATGCAGCGTCACCACCGGCACGCCGATGCGCGCATTGGTCCGGGGAATCCAGCGCAGGCCGTCGCTGCGCGGGCGATTGGCGTCGGCGCTGCCGGTCACGCGGAAGATGCCCGCGTTGAACGACTGCTCCGCCGGCGACTGCCCCGGGTCATTGTCGAACTGGAAAGTAATGCCGGTGGTGTTGACCACGTTCTGCGTCAGGATGCCGTTGACCGTGCCGTCCTGGCCGAAGGTGCTCCACACCGCGTCCTGCAGCGCCTGCGCGCCCGGACCGCCGAAGCCCCAGTCGAACAATGGCCGCTGCCCGCCGGTCAGGTTGCGCACGATCGCCTTGAGGGTATCGCCCTGCGCCGTGGTCTGGCCGGGGTAAGTGGTGAACAGCGCCGCGCGCACTGCCGGGGCAACCTGCGCCCAGCTGGCCGCCGGCCACGCCGTCACCGGATAGCCGGCCAGTTGCTGGGCCGCGGTCTGGTAGGCGCCGAAATAATTGAACAGCTCGGTATCGCCCAGCACGCCGCACATCGGCACCGCGCCGTGGTAACGCACCTTGTGATTGGCGGCCTGGATGTTCTCGTCATCGACCGCGGCGGCCGAGACATGGCCGCCCATCGAATGGCCGATGATGTAGGTGCGCGCCGGCGCCGCCAGCGTGCGCCCGTTCTGCGCGGCAATGCGGGTGAAGACCAGCGCCAGCGCGTTGGTGTCTTCCAGGCCGGCGCGCACGTCATAGTAGTTCTTTGCGTAGCTCGATGCGGCCCAGGCGTAGCCGTTCTCCAGCAGGTGCCGGCGGATGCTGGGCAAAGTCACCGCCAGCGCCGCGCCGGTGCCCGCATAGCCGTGCGCGTACATCACCAGCCGGCCGTTCCAGTTCTTCGGCACTTCGATACGGTAGCCCGCGCCGTCCTGCACGCCCCACCAGCGGTCCGCATCGGGCGCGCCGGCCAGCGCCGCGAACGGCAGCGTGGCCGCATCCATGGTGAAAGCGCGGTCGTCCTGCGGCCGCTTCTCTTCGGCCTGCGGCGGATTCTGCGCCGGCGCATCATCGTCGCCGCCGCAGCCGTACAGCAGCGTGGCGGCGAGGCACAGCATCGCGGCTTTCCCGACAGTTCGTTTCATGCCCTGGTCTCCTTTGTTATGCGGATCTTGTTGTCCTGGCGGATGACGCGCCGGCAGCGAAGTGCCGTGGCCGACGCCCCCACCACTGTAGGACACGGCGGCGCATCCCGCATGGAGGCAATCCTCGGCACACTGCGACGCTTGCAACGGATGCGGGTTACCCCGGCTCGCGTGAACCGGCGCTGCGTGTTAACGGACCGGGAGGCGGATGGCAGCTGAGCGCGTGCCAATGCAAACGGCGGGCCGAAGCCCGCCGTCCTTATTGCCGCACGCTGCCGCGCGTCAGGCCTTGGCCAGCCTGACGCCGGTCGGGTCGCCGGTCAGGTAGCCGACGGCGGCACCGAAGCGATCCTTGTAGTTGGCGCGCACCAGCGGATCGAGCTGCGCCTTCACCTTGTCGTGCAGCGGCGATTCCCAGTCGCCAACGTGCTGGAAGTTGCTCATCACGTAGGTCCAGCCGTTGATCTCGTCCACCGCATGCAGGCCGGTCGATTCGGCGCCGGCCGGGCACGACAGCACGCGGCTGAGCACCTTGGTGTCGACGTTGTACGCCCACAGGAAGTTGTTGACGTGGGTGTTGCTGTCTTCGCCGACGAACAGCGTGCGCAGCTTCTCCGAGAACTTCAGGTTGTCCGGCGTGGCCACCTTGTCGGGGTTGGCAAAGTTGCCGAGCGCGTCCTGCTGCTTCATCTTGCCGCCGCCGAGGTCTTCGCTGACCAGCGCGGGCACCGCGGCCATGTCGACCGGCACCCATTCGCTGTTGATCGCCGCGCCGGTCTTGTCGGCCTGGCCGCCCTTCAGGTTGAGTTCATAGACCGCGCCGGAGTACGGGCCTTCGACCTGGATATCGCCGGCATTGGCGGCATTGCCCGCCAGCATGCTCGACTCGATCCGGGACATCGCCGAATAGGCCTTCTTGTCCTTGATGTTGACAGTGGTGCCTTCCATCTTGGTAAAGCCCAGGCTGCCGCCGACCAGCGCGGCGTAGCGGTGGGTTTCCAGGAACGCCGCGGCCTTTTCCATGCCCGGCATCAGCTTCACCCAGTTCTGCTTGCCGTTGTAGAGGATGCGGGTGTAGCTGGCGTCGGCCGGGTCGGCGGTCTTGACATCCATGATGTCGGCCAGCCGGATGCCACCGTCGACCAGCGCGCGGATCTCGGCGCTGGTGGCGTGGCCGAGCCGGATCCACGACAGCGTGGCGCTGCCCGGGCCTGCGCCTGAGGTCTGGTGCCACTTGGCCACGTACAGCGTGCCGGCGGACAGGTCGCGCGCCTGGTCGGCGACAAACAGGAACAGGCCGCCGTTGGTGGCATCGTCGCCCATCAGCACGGTGCGCTCGTCGGGCATCACCTGCACCAGCTCGTGCGAGATGCGGCCCAGGCAGTAGTGCTTCTTGATGGTGCCGGTGCCGTCCGGGTTGACCGTGACTTCGGGCAGGTGACCGTAATGGTAGGCGTTGGCGCGGGCGGGGTCGCCATACAGGTTCTGGCTGTAGCCCTGCAGTTGCTTGACCGCGTTGGCATCCATCAGGTCGGTCTCGTACTCCTCGCTCGACAGATGGGTGTTCCACGGCGACAGGCTGGCGCCGCAGGTGATCCACAGGCCGTTGACGCCCGAGGTGTCGACATTGTGGTACTTGACCAGGGTCAGCTTGCCGGTGGCCGGGTCCTGGTCCAGCGTCAGCACCGCGATCGGCGACGGCAGCAGCCCGTACATGCTGACGTTGTTCTGGTTGCGCGTGGTGTATTCGAACTGCACCACCGCGAACACCGTGTTGCCCTTGACCCCCGGCACGGTCGGGTTGGCCAGCGTCAGCAGGGAGCTGCCGTCGGGCGCGTCGGAGAAGAACTGGCGTTCCTTGCCGGCCACCGAGGTATCGATGATCGGCTGGTTGTTGATGTCGTAGTAGCCGCCCGCCAGGATGGTGCCGCCCTTGCCGTCGGGCACGGTGTCCCCGGTGATGAAGAACGGCTGGTAGGCCAGCTTGTAGGTCTGGGTGCTGCCGTCGCTGAACGACAGCTTGAGGCTCGAGCCTACCGTGGTGGTCGCCATCGCCTCCGGCGTGGCCAGCGTCGGCGCGCTCATCGGGACGAACTCGGCGGTGGTGAACGTGGCCGCCGGGGCCGGCGCCGGCGCGGGTGCCGGCACGACGGCGTCATCGCCACCGCCGCAGCCTGCCAGCAGGCTGGTGGAGGCCAGGCCCAGCGGCAGCATCGGCGCGCCGGCCAGCAGCTTCAGGGCCTTGCGGCGGCCAACATTGGGTTGTTCAGGCATGTTTTCGATCCGGGGAAAGGAAAGGGATGGTTCACTGCATGTTTGCGCCAGTCCCTCACGCGGAACCGGGCACCTGTTGGCACAGGCGGGCGGCGGGCGTCATTGCGCACGTCCGGGCCGGATCGTAGGCCCGCTTTGTGACAGGAAGTTGACGATGCAACACAACGGCCGCAGCCCCAAGGCCCCCCCGACCGGCTGCGGTACACTTCTGCCTGCTTTCCGCGGCCTGGCCGGCGCGGATTCCCTGCCCCTTGCGCCGCTGCACTTGCCCACCTACACGCTAGCCACCCCCGTCCACGCCGAGATCGAGATCCGCAAGAGCCGCTTCCTGGCGCTGGCGACGCCGGTTGCCGACCGCGATGCCGCCATGGCCGCGCTGCAGGCGCTGCGGGCCGAGCACCCCACCGCGACCCACGTCTGCTGGGCGCTGCTGGCCGGCGGCGCTTCGGGCATGTCCGACGACGGCGAGCCCTCCGGCACCGCCGGGCGGCCAATCCTGGAAGTGCTGCGCCACCATGATCTCGACGGCGTGCTGGCGGCAGTCGTGCGCTATTACGGTGGCGTCAAGCTGGGGGCAGGCGGGTTAGTACGGGCTTACACCGACGCGATTGCGGCCGCCTTGAAAGCGGCCGAGCGCGTGGAACGCATTGCCTACGGGACGC
Organism: Cupriavidus sp. H39; assembly: GCF_050271075.1. Classification (NCBI taxonomy): domain Bacteria; kingdom Pseudomonadati; phylum Pseudomonadota; class Betaproteobacteria; order Burkholderiales; family Burkholderiaceae; genus Cupriavidus; species Cupriavidus sp. H39. The sequence goes on along the minus strand of NZ_CP189846.1, from coordinate 816,144 downwards.
TGACGGTGGCCGTCGACTACGCCGACGAGCCACGTGTGCGCCGCTGGCTCGACTACGACGCGCCGCCGGGCTGCACGCTGGCCGAGACCGGCTACGGCGCGCTCGCCACGCTGGTGCTGCGCATGCCCGCGACACAGCTCGACACCGCGCGCGACGCGTTGCGGGACGCCACCCACGGACGCGCCCGGTTTCCGCAGGTGGAGGATGACAGCCATGACTGACTTGGACGCTTCAGTCGAAAGCGCCGAATTCACCGCACAGGTGCTGCCGGGCTGTACCCCCTTCACGGCGCCGGCGGCGCTGAGCCTGCTGGAGGCCGCATTGCTCGAAGGCGTGGCGCTGCCTAATTCGTGCCGCAACGGCACCTGCCGCGCCTGTGCCAGCCGGCTGCACGCCGGGACGATCCGCTACCTGATTGAATGGCCGGGGCTGAGTCCGGACGAGAAGGACGAGGGGCTGATATTGCCCTGCGTGGCTTGTCCGACGAGTGATGTGGTGTTTGAGCCTGTGAGGCTTTGCTAGCTGCGATCAGACTAGTCGAATGGGCCCCGGGTATTGGGCAACGAGCGGGTCCGAGGTCAGCAGCGTCACGCCCTCCACGGTCGCCTGGGCAACGAGAAGCCGATCAAATGGATCCTTGTGAATCGGGGGGAGACAATCGATCGCTACTGCATGATCGCTGCGGATGGGCAGTTCAATGTAGCCGTTATCCAGCAAGCCTCTGCGCAGGACCCGGGCATTGACCTGGAAGTCTGCGCGCCCAAGCCCCTGCTTGATCGCGACCTCGCACAGGCTGGCCGGGCTGAAAAAAAGCATCGTGTCATCTCTGCTCACTAGCGACTGCGCGTCCAGCGGGAGACGCGAAGGCGTCAATGCCATCCACAGCAATAGGTGGGTATCGAGCAGCAGCTTCATGACTCGCCGCCGAACATGGCTTCAATTTCCCGCTCGCCCATGCGATCGAAATCATCGGGCACCTGCCCCTGGCCAGCCATGAATCCCAACCGCTTGATTTGGCCTTCCGCGGGCGCATTCAGCGGCACGACCTTGACAAGGGGCTTGCCAGCCTTGGCAATCACAAAAGGCTCGCCGTTGGCCGCCTGATCGACCAGCCGTGAAAGATGGGTCTTGGCCTCATGGATGTTAATGGTTTGCACGATTCACCCCGATAAACTAAGTCTACTTAGTTTAGGCCACCCATGGTCCCGCGGCAATCGCCGTTCCTCTAAGCTCCCGCCGCCAGAAAAAACCGCAACGCCAGCTTCAGCCCGTCCGGCCCCGCCGAATCGGAGAAGGCATGCCCGCCGGCCCCGCCGCTCCACGCGTGGCCCAGTCCTTCGATCCGCACCAGCCGCAGATAGGGCGACCGGCCTTCGGTCCAGTCGAACACATCGATGGCGCGGCGCATGCCGCGCTGGATACGCCGGGCCGGCACGCCGGTCAGCGCAAGCCCGCCTTCGGGCTGCAGGTGCATCCACATGCCGGCCGTGGCGGTGGCGTTGCTGAAGTCGACCACGTGGTCGGCATCGCCATGCAGCAGCAGCAAGGGCGGCGGGCGCCGCCCCGCCAGCCCGATCCGCAGCGCCTGCATGGCCTTGGCATCGGGCCCGCGCTGCCCGCGCATGGCGCGCGTCGCCTGCGCGGCGTTGGTGGCGCTCCATGGCACCGCGCCGGAGTGCGAGCCCACCGCGGCGAAGCGTGACGGATAGCGCAGCCCCAGCATCAGCGCCATTGCGCCGCCGGCGGACAGGCCCAGTACGCTGATGCGGTCCGCCGCCACCGGATGGCGCCGGCAGGCCTGGTCGACCAGCGCCATCAGCAGCCCGGCTTCCATGGTGCCCTGCGCGGCGGGCCGGAACCAGTTCCAGCAACGCTGCGCATTGGCCTGCGACGACTGCTCGGGCAGCAGCACCACCCAGCCCGATTCGCGCGCCACGGCGGCAGCGCGCGTGACCGCGGCAAAGCTGGCGGCGTCCTGGCCGCAGCCGTGCAGCAGCACCAGCATCGGCGCGCGCCGTGACGCGGTGGCGCCGGCCGGCACGAAGATGCGGTAGCGGCGCGGCGCCAGCGGCGCCCCCCAGGCGCCCTCCTTCCAGCGTCCGCTGCCACGGCTTTGCGGTGCCTCCACCGGCGAGACCACGCCGGACAACGCCCGCTGCGTCGCGGCCGTGACTGCAGCGGATTGCTTCACCGCGTTGCGCACGATGGCCTCGGTCATCGGCTTGGTCAGGTTCTTGTTGACGGCGCGCTGCATCTGGCGCGCATTGCGGGCGGCGGCCTTGTTCAGCGTGGACCAGAGTTTTGCGCCGGGCGAGCGGGGCATGCGGCATCCTGTCGGCTGGGTAACCGCTACATCATATGCCCTGGCGCAGCACGCCTTGCATGCGACGCGTTTCGGATGACTGCCTACAATGCAAGGGCCGTGTCGCAACGAGACACGAACCGGAGGCAAGCATGAGCGATGTGACAAGCGATTTCAGGCCCCTGGATCCGGGCCGCATCAACCTGACGGATCCGCTCGAAGTGCAGTACTGGTGCAGGGAGCTCGGCTGCAGCACCAGCGCTCTGGAAAGCGCCGTCGATAAGGCGGGCGATCATATCTCCGCGGTGCGCGCCCAACTGGAACGGGCACACGCCGGCGCGCGGTCCGGCTGACATCCCCGCCTGGGCGGGGACGCCCGCGCACCTTCCTCTTTTTTGCCCCGGGGTTCCCTTAACCCCCTACCTTGAGCGCTTTCGGCAGCCGGATCTGGATGAACTCGCTGTCATCCGGCATCTTGCTGCCGACGTGCCGCCCCACGCTGAACGGGAAGTTGTTGTCGTCGATCACCAGCAGCGTGGTCGCATCCAGCACCAGCACGTCTTCAATGGTATTGAATGGCATGCCGAACGGATCCCCCACGGCCACGTCGCCGGCGGCGCCACCGGCGCTGATGCCGGCCGGGTCGCGCAGCGCCATCAGGTTGGCCAGTTCGGCCTTGGCGACGTAGTCGCCCGGCTGGCCCAGCGTCACCTGGAACAGCTTCTTGAAGCCGTTCTGGTCGCCCTGCGAGCCGTCGCGCTCGATGACGATGCCCTCGGTGCCGTTGAACAGGATGAAGTCGCCGATATTGGTGCCCTTGTCGTCGAGCCGGTACTTGTACTGCACGCCGGTGTACTTGCGGCTGGCGATATCGAACTCGGAGATCAGCAGCGTCTTGCCGTCGTGGCCGGCCAGCGGCAGTTCCAGCAGCGGATAGAGCTTCTTGCCGTCCGGGCTGATCGCCATGCCCTCGAAGCCGCCCGAGCGCTTCGCGCGCATGGGATGCGACATCGCGGTGGCGCGGTATGGCCAGTACAGGCCGGCCATCCACGGCGTGTTGGCGCCGGCTTCGTCCTGCATGTTGGTGCCGTCGTCGCTGTTGGCCGCGTCGCCATAGATCGGGAAGTCGCCGAACAGGTACACCGTGCGGATCGCCGGGAACTTCTCCTGTACGCGCAGCAGCGTGCGGAAGTCAAAGCTCTGGATATCGGCGCGCTGCGTCATGCCGGCGGCACTGATCACGCCTGCCAGGGTATCGGCCATCTGCTCCGCGCCGACGGTGCGGTCCTTGTAGACGTTGCCCTTGACGTCCTTGTCGCTGCGCGGGTTGATCTTGGTTTCGATATTGAAGCGCACGGCCTGCGCGTTCTTCACGCGTTGCGCCGCCTGCGCATGGCCCTTGCCGGCGCCAGTGCTGTAGTAGGCGACGTAGGCGCTGACCAGGTCGAATACATCCTGCACGCGCGGCACCACGTACGGGCTGGCGTAGCCCTTCGCGGCCGCGACCGCCGCCGACACCGGCGACAGCGCCGCATCGTTGCGCTGGCTCGGGCCGCGGAACAGCTTGTCGCAGATATAGGTGGACTGGATCTGCGCCGCGGTCAGGTTGCGGATCAGCACTTCGTCGGCGCTGCCGTAGGGCGCGCCATCGGCGCGGCGGCACTTGACCGATTCGATATAGGGATCATGCTTGAGCACCGCGACGCCGTCGGCGGTGATGCCGGCATCGGTCTCCAGCGTGGTCATCAGGTGGTCCAGCGCCGCTTCCATCGCCGGCAGCGTGTTCTCCGGGCGCAGGTCGCGCGCGCCACGGTGGCCCTGCGCGTCGAACTTCGCCGCATCGATCAGGCCGTCGGCGCTCAGGTAGTCGCCGGCCTTGCCGTCGCCGTTGGCATCGTAGGCGGCCACGGCGGCATAGAGCAGGTCGGGCCGGTCCGAGATGATGCCGTTGACGCCCGCCTTCAGCAATTCGGTCATCTTCGCGCTGTCGTTGACGGTCCAGGTGACCACGCTGTAGCCCGCGGCCTTGACCGAGGCCACGTCAAGCGTGTCGGACACCGCCGGCGTCAGCCCCGGCTGCGGGTTGCTGCCGCGTGCATAGTGCGCGTCGGGGCTCGACCTGACGCCGTTGACGTCGTACTTGAGCTGCACGTAGTACGGCGCGAATACCGGCGCGCGGGTGCCACCGTGCGCAAACGCATGCGCGCGCACGGCGTTCATGATGCGCACCGGCGTGGCCTCTTCGTTGAACGGATTCTGCGGCGAGCGGATCTCCTTGCCGGCGTTCTCGAAATCCGGCAGCGGGATCGGCGCTTCCAGCAGCACGCCGTTGGCATCGGTATGCAGCAGGAACGGGCCGAACTCATCGCCAAACCACAGCGTGCCGTCGCTGCCGCGCTGCATGCTTTCGATATCGAAGTCGGCGCCGGTCAGCACGCGCTCGGTGGTGAACTGGTTCGCGATCGCGAACTTCACATGCTGGTCCGGATCCTTCAGTTCGATAAAGCTGCGCACCGCCACGCTGCCCGCGCCGCCGGCCGCGGTCTTGAACGCGGGCGCTACGGTGTAGACGCGCAGGTGGAAGTCAGCCGAATTCTCCAGCGAGCCGTAGCCGTTGTCGGCCATCACCATGAAGCTGCCATCCGGGTTGCGCAGCACCGCCGAGAAGCCCTGCACCGGCTGCGAAGCGAACGGCGCGACCTGGCCGTTGAGATCGCCGGTGACATAGCGCCCCGACTGCGGACCGCTGGCAAAGGTGGCAGCGGGCAGGACCGCGCGGCCCACCAGCGTGGGTGCGGTGACCGCGGGCGTGACCGCGGCGTTGTCGTTGTCGTCGCCGCCGCATGCTGCCAGCAGTGATGCCGCCACCGCGGCGCTGGCCAATGCCGCGCGGGACCGGCGCGAAGAAAAGACGCTCAGGCGCATTGCAGGGTTCCTGGAGTTGGGCAATGCGCCATGGTGGTGGGCCGATATGTCGGCTTGATGTCGCTCGCGTGACGGCATGAGCGCCATGCATCAATGCTTGGCCCGCATGCAGCCCGTACTTGCGATAAGCGCAGTGCAGACCGGAATTCAGCAATGCCTTATTCGCCCGCCCGCAGTTTTGCTGCATGATTTCTGGCCCGGGCCCGCGCCCGGTATTCAAGACTGGGACAGCTCGATAACACCACGTCGGAAAACAAGGGGTTACCAACACGAGGACGCATCGACACATGAACACCAAGCTGTCGCTTTTCACGGTTTGCGCCGCCTTGCTTGCACCTGCCGCATGGGCCGGCAACGACGCGCACTGGAGCTACACCGGCCCCACCGGCACCAGCCACTGGGCCGAGCTGGACCAGGCCTACCAGACCTGCGCGCTGGGCAAGCACCAGTCGCCCATCGACATCCGCACCGGCAAGGCCCGCCCCGCGGACCTGAAGCCGATCGGCTTCGGTTACGCCGCGGCGTCCGGCACGGTCGTCAACAACGGCCATACCGTGCAGGTCAACCTGCCCGCGGCCGGACAGATTGAACTGGACGGCGTGCCCTACAAGCTGCTGCAGTTCCACTTCCACACGCCGAGCGAAGAGAAGATCAACGGCAAGACCTATCCGCTGGTGGCGCACCTGGTGCACCAGAATGCCGAGGGCAAGCTGGCGGTGGTGGCGGTGCTGTTCAAGTCGGGCCGCGAGAACGCCGCGCTCAAACCCGTCTTTGCCAGCCTGCCGGACAGCGCCGGCGCATCGCGCGAACTCGCCGCGCCGCTGGACGTGGCGGCCATGCTGCCGGCGCAGCAGGCCTACTGGGCCTTCACCGGTTCGCTGACCACGCCGCCGTGCAGCGAAGACGTGCGCTGGCAGGTGCTCAAGACGCCCGTGGAAGTCTCGCCGGCGCAGCTGGCGGCGTTCCGCCGGCTCTATCCGATGAACGCGCGACCGGTGCAGCCGCTGAATGGCCGCACGGTGCAGGCAAGCCGCTAGATATTTCCACGACCGGGAAACTTCCAACATCGCTTGGGTACTCCCTCTCCCGCTTGCGGGAGCGGGGAGCACATCTTCATGACACCCCACGCATCGCCAGCTCCCCGCCCAACACCAGCAGCCCGCAGAAAAACAGCTTGCGAAACCGCTCGGCGCTGATCCGGTGGCGCAGCCATTGGCCCAGGAACATGCCGCCGAGCGCAGGCACCAGCGCCAGCGCCGACGCGCCCAGCACCGGCATGTGCAACAGCGACCCGCCCAGCGCCAGGCTGACCGCCAGCGCGATGGTCGACACCGTGAACGACAGGCCCAGCGCCTGCACCAGGCTTTCCTTCTCCAGCCCCAGCCCCTGCAGGTAGGGCACGGCCGGAATCACGAACACGCCTGTCACCGCGGTGATGCCGCCAGTCACCAGCCCCACCAGCGGCCCCAGCCAGCGTTCCGCCCCGGCCGGCACCGTCAGCTTCACTGCCGCCAGCCCCACCACCGCGTACAGCACCAGCGCCACGCCGAGCGCGGCAGTCGCGTGCGTCATCATGCCGGCCGGCACCAGGGCCGCGCATAGCCAGGTGCCGGCGCAGATTGCCGCCAGCATCGGCCACAGCCGCCGTACCAGCAGGCCGAAGCGCGGGCCGCTGAACAGCTGCACCACGTTGGTTACCATCGACGGCGCCACCAGCAGCGCCGCCGCCTGCGCGGGCGGCATCACCAGCCCGAGCAGGCCCACCGCGACCGTGGGCAGGCCCAGTCCCACCACGCCCTTGACGAAGCCGGCCAGCAGGAAGGTCAGGCCGATAAAGGCGGCCTGGGTGGCGATCGATTCCATCGTCATCGCCACCCCTTCAGCCGGCGTGGCGGTCGTGCACCGCGCGACTGTCCGCCGGCGCCTCATCGCGCGCATCGAGCCCGTAGTCGCGCAGCACCTGCGCCACGCGCAGCCGGTAGCCGGCAAACACGCCGCCGCGCCCCGCTGCCTGCGCCTGGCGATGCGCCAGCGTATTGCGCCAGGCGATCACCGCGGCTTCGTCGCGGAAGAACGACAGCGACAACAGCTTGTTGGGGTTGGTCAGGCTCTGGAAGCGCTCCACCGAGATAAAGCCATCGATGGCCTCGAGCTGCGGGCGCAGGTGCGCGGCGATGTCGAGGTAGTTTTCCTGCCGGCCCGGTGCGGGCTCGACCTCGAAGATGACGGCGATCATTGGTGTCTCCGTAGTATCAAAGGAAATGGGGAATGCGCGCGTTCAGCGACGGACGATAGCGGAATGCGCGCGCCAGCGCAGCCGGATCGGCGCCCCGCGCACGCAGCGCCGCCACCGTGGCGGCGGCCAGCGCCTGCGCGAGCTTGTCGCCGGGACACGCATGGCGGCCATGGCCGAAGGTCCACGCCCGCGCATCGTCCGCGGGGCTGCTGCACGAGGCCGCGGCCAGCAGCACCAGCACCGTGTCCCCGGCCTTGACGGCGTGGCCGCACAACTCGCTATCCACGGCGAGGAAGCGGCGCGTGTTCTGCACCGGCGGATCGTCCTGCGCGACCCGTGCCACCACGTGCTCCAGCGCATCGCTCGGGGATCCGCCGCGTCCCAGCCGCAGCAGTGTATTGCCCGCCAGCGCGGCGGTCGCTTCGCAAGCCTGCACCAGCAGGCCGATGATGTTGGCGGCCACCGCTTGCGGGTCGATGCCCGCGCGTTGGGCGGCATCCCGCAGGCCCTGCAGCGGCCCCCCGGCGGGCGGCAGGCCGGCGAGCCACTGGCCCAGCCATTGCGCCGCCTCGGCACCCGCCGACACCGCCTGCGCATCGGCCAATGGCGATTGCGCCGCGGCGAATGCCACGACATGGTGGGCGACTTGCACAGCGTTGCCGCGCCCGCTCGCGGCATCCGCTACAGGCAGGCCAAGCCGATCCGCCAGCGTCACCACCGGCAGCGTGAACAGCCAGCGGTTGACGCGGTCGCCGGACATCGCGGTGCGCAGCGCATCGTCCGGCTCCACCAGCCGCGCGAGCACGCCGGCCCGCTGCGCTGCCGCGGCCGGATCGATGGCCGCCAGCATCGGCACCAGCAAGGCCTTCAGCGGTGCGTGCCCGGCGCCGTCGTTCATGCGCACCAGCCGGCCGAACAGCGCGCCCGCGGCGGTGCCGGCCAGGGGCGGCGGCACTGGCTGCGCCGGCGGCCGAACGCGGCAGTCGGGATGCGCCAGCACGGCGGCGACTTCAACCGGTCCGGCCGCCACCCACAGGCCCAGCCGCGCATCGCGGAAGAACGGCCGGCTGGCGGCCAGTTCCCGGTAATAGGGGTACGGGTCGGGATGGGTGACGGCGCTCAGCGGGTCAATCCCGGCGGTCTCAGCCCTCTCTGCAATGCGGCTCTGGTTCATGGTGGCGCGAAAGGTGGGTGCCGCGGTGGCGGCGATCTGCGCGCCGCGGTGTCCGGCGCACATGCGCATCATGCCGCCCGGCGGCCGGGCAAAGCTTCATGGCGGCGTGAACTGTCGAATGCGGGCCCGCAAATGGATGTATGCTTCAGGCACGGCGTGCCGCGCCCCCGGGGCGGCAACGCTGGCACCATGGCTTCCCCACGTTGTCAGACCACGCCGGACCAAGTACGGCGGTGGCGACATGAAGCGTGTTCACGCACTGGTTGTGGCTGGCACCCTGTTGTCGGCATGCGTGTCGACGGGCGTCGACGTGAAGCCCGAGCAACTGTCGAACTTCCTGCCCGGCTTCTCCACCCTTGACCAAGTCACCGCGCAGCTGGGACCGCCGTCGTCGCGGGCCACGCTGCACGACGGGTCCACCATTCTGGTCTATTCGTTTGCGACGTCGCAGCCCCATCCGGAGAGCTTCATTCCGTTCATCGGGCCGCTGTTCTCCGGCGGCGCGATCCGGTCTTCGACGGTGCTGTTCGAGTTCGACCAGAACAGCGTCCTCAGGAGCCAGCGCCGGACCACGTCGAGCGGCGTCTCCGGGTGGAGCGTGCTGACACCCGGCGCGCTGCCCGGTACGCCCCGATAAGGTCAGCGATCGGTTTCAAGCCAGCTCCCCTGCGCCCCGCACCGCCGCCGTCACCGGCTCGTCGTTGCGGTGCGCGAGCCGGTACAGCACCGGCAACACCAGCAACGTCAGCGCCGTCGACGACAGGATGCCGCCGATCACCACCGTCGCCAGTGGCCGCTGCACCTCGGCACCGGTGCCGGTGGCCAGCGCCATCGGCACGAACCCGAGCGAGGCCACCAGCGCCGTCATCAGCACCGGGCGCAGGCGCGTCAGCGCGCCCTCGCGAATGGCGTGGTCCAGGCCGTGGCCGGCCTCGCGCAGCGAGCGGATGAACGACAGCATCACCAGCCCGTTGAGCACCGCGACCCCGCACAACGCGATAAACCCCACCGCCGCCGAGATCGACAACGGGATGCCGCGCAGCCACAGCGCCAGGATGCCGCCGGTCAGCGCGAACGGAATGCCGGTGAAAACCAGCAACCCGTCTTTCACATTGCCGAACATGGCGAACAGCAGCACAAACACCAGCCCCAGCGCCAGCGGCACCACCACGCGCAGCCGCGCGGTGGCGGACTGCAATTGCTCGAAGGTGCCGCCCCAGCTGGTCCAGTAGCCGGCCGGGACCGGCACGCGCGCGCGGATCGCGGCCTCGGCCTCGGGCACGAAGCTGCCGATATCACGCCCGCGCACATTGGCGCTGACCACGATGCGGCGCTTGCCGTTTTCGCGCGAGACCTGGTTGGGGCCCGGCGCGATCTCCACGCTGGCGACTTCGCTCAGCGGGATATAGCTGGTGCGCGCGCCGGCGTCCCTGGGAAGTGCCACCGGCAGACGCCGCAGCGTGTCCACGTCGGCGCGCACGGCCTCAGGCAGGCGCACCACGATATCGAAGCGCCGGTCGCCGCTGAAGAAGGTGCCGGAGACCTTGCCGCCAATGCCGATCGCCACCGCGTCCTGGATCTCGCGCAGGTTCAGCCCGTAGCGCGCGGCCTGGTTGCGGTCGATCTGCACCGTCAGCATCGGCAAGCCGGTGGTCTGCTCGACCTTGACCTCGGCCGCGCCCCGGATGCCCTGCAGCACCGCGGCGATCTGTCTGGCGGTCTGCTCCAGCACCGCATTGTCGTCGCCGAACACCTTGACCGCCACGTCGGAGCGCACGCCCGAGATCAGCTCGTTGAAGCGCAGCTGGATCGGCTGCGAGAACTCATAGTTGTTGCCCGGCAGCTTGCCCACTTCGGCGCGGATCGCGGCGATCAGCGCATCGCGCGTGCGGCGCGGCTCGGGCCATTGCGCCTCGGGCCTGAGCATGATGTAGCCGTCGGAGATATTCGGCGGCATCGGGTCCGAGGCTATCTCCGCGGTGCCGGTGCGGGCAAAGACGCGCTCGATCTCCGGGAACCTGGCCTTGAGCGCGGTTTCCACCTGCTGCTGCATCGCCACGGATTGCGTCAGGCTGGTGCCGGGAATGCGCAGCGCCTGCAGCGCGAGGTCGCCTTCGTTGAGGCTGGGCACGAATTCACTGCCCAGGCGCGTGGCCATCGCCAGGCATAACACCACGGCCACGCCGGCACCGGCCAGCACCACCGGCGTGGCGGCCAGCGCCCGCTCCAGCAGCATTGCGTAGCGGCGGCGCGCCCACGCCATCAGCCGGTTCTCGCGCTCGGCCACGCGGTTGCCGATAAACAGCGCCACCGCCGCGGGCACGAAGGTCACCGACAGGACCATCGCCCCCAGCAGCGCCAGCACCACGGTAAAGGCCATCGGATGGAACATCTTGCCTTCGACGCCGGTGAGCGCAAAGATCGGCAGGTACACCACCATGATGATCAGCTGCCCGTACAGCAGCGGCCGGCGCGCCTCGCGCGCCGCGGCAAAGACCTCGTGCAGGCGTTCGTCGCGCGTGAGCGCGCGTCCCTGGCTGGCCTGCGCGTGGGCCAGCCGGCGCACGCAGTTTTCGACGATCACCACCGCGCCGTCGACGATGATGCCGAAGTCCAGCGCGCCCAGGCTCATCAGGTTGGCGCTGATGCGGTAGTGCACCATGCCCGTGAAGGTGAACAGCATCGACAGCGGGATCACCAGCGCGGTGATCAGCGCCGCGCGCAGGTTGCCCAGGAACAGGAACAGGATGGCGATCACCAGCACCGCCCCTTCCAGCAGGTTTTTCTTGACCGTGGCGATGGCCTTGTCGACCAGCGTGGTGCGGTCGTACACGGTGACGGCCTTCACCCCCGCCGGCAGCGTGCGGTTGATCTCGGCCATCTTGCGGTCCACCGCCTGCGACACCGTGCGGCTGTTCTCGCCGATCAGCATGAACACGGTGCCCAGCACCACCTCGCGGCCGTTCTCGGTGGCCGCGCCGGTGCGCAACTCGCCGCCGGTCTGCACCGTGGCCACGTCGCGCACGCGGATCGGCTGGCCCTGCGCGGTGCCGACGATCACGTCGCCGATGTCGTCGAGCGAGCGCACCTGGCCCGGCACGCGCACCAGGTACTGCTCGCCGCGGCGCTCGATATAGCCCGCGCCGACGTTGTCGTTGTTCTTCTCCAGCGCGCCCACCACATCGGCCAGCGACAGCCCGTGCGACGCCATGCGAGCCAGGTCCGGCGCCACCACATAGGCGCGCGCATGACCGCCGATGGCGTTGACCTCGGTCACGCCCGGCACATTGCGCAGCTGCGGCCGGATCACCCAGTCCTGGATTTCGCGCAGGTCCGACAGCGTGTAGGGCGTGCCATCGGTCTTGCGCGCGCCGGGGTCGGCCTCGACGGTCCACAGGTAGATCTCGCCGAGCCCGGTCGAGATCGGCCCCATCGCGGGCGCGATGCCGGCGGGCAGCTGGTCGCGCGCCTGCTGGATGCGCTGGTTGACCAGCTGGCGCGCAAAGTGGATATCGGTGCCGTCGCGGAAGATCACCGTCACCTGCGACAGCCCGTAGCGCGACAGCGAGCGGGTCTGCTCCAGCCCGGGCAGGCCCGCCATCACGGTCTCGACCGGGTACGTGATGCGCTGCTCGGTCTCCAGCGGCGAATAGCCCGGCGCGGCGGTGTTGATCTGCACCTGCACGTTGGTGATGTCGGGCACCGCGTCGATCGGCAGCCGGGTGTAGCTGTACAGGCCCAGCGCGGCCATGCCCAGCACCGCCAGCAGCACCAGCCAGCGTTGTGCAATGGCAAAGCGGATCAGGCGTTCGAACATGCGCGCCTCCCGCTCAGTGCTCGTGCCCGGCGCTGGCTTTGCCCAGCTCGGACTTGAGGATGAAGCTGTTGGTCGCGGCGTAGCGCGCGCCGGCCTGCAGGCCGTGGCTCACCTCCACCAGCTTGCCGTCGCTGCGGCCGGTCCTGACCGGCTGCACGGCAAACCCATCGGGCACCGCCACGAACACCACGCTCTGGCCGTCGACCTGCTGCACCGCCTCGGCCGCCACCGTCACCGGCACCTGCTCCGGCGCGCCCAGCACGCTGACCGTGACGAACAACCCGGGGCGCCACGCCGTGCCCGGATTGGCCAGCGTCACGCGCGCCTTGGCGGTGCGGGTCTGCTCGCCCAGCAAGGCGCCGACGTAGGACACCTTGCCCTCCGCCTGCGTCGCGGAAGCGCTGGACCGCACCGTGACCGCCTCGCCCACCCGCACCCGGTCCAGGTCGCGCGCGGACACCACGAACTCGGCCCATACCGAACTCAGGTCCGAGACGGTGAAGACGCTGGCGTCTTCCTTGACCGCCTCGCCCAGCGCCAGGTGCTTCTCGACCACGATGCCGTCGAACGGCGCGCGCAGCGCGAACTGGTTCAGCGCCCCGCCACCGCCCGCGCCGCGCTCGGCGGCGCCGATCGCGGTCAGCTTCTGGCGCGCGTTCTGCACCGCGATCTGCGCCTCTTCCAGCGCCGTGCGCGCCTGCTGGTAGTCCTGTTCGGCGGAGATCTTCTCCTGCCACAGCGTTTTCTCGCGCGCGTAGGTGGCGCGCGCCAGCGCCTCGCGCTTCTGCGCCGCCAGCAGTTCGCTGCGCTGCTCGGCCACCGTGGTGCTGGCCATCAGCGCCAGCACTTCACCCTTGCGCACCGGCTGGCCCAGGTTGGCCGGCACCGCCTGCGCCACGCCGGCCACGCGCGGCACCACGTGCGCGGTGCGGTCGTCGTTGAAACGGATTTCGCCGGGAAAGTCGACGCTGCTGCGCAGCGCCGCCGCCGCGGCGGTGGCCATGCCGATGCCGGCCTGCCCGATCTGCGCGGGCGTCAGCGCAATCACGTGCGGCTTGCCTGCGGCTGCCGGCTGCGCCGCCGGAACGCTGGCGCCGGCGCGCCCGGCCGCCGTGGCGTGCCGTGCCGCGGTGTCGCCTTCCTTGCCGTGATCATGCCCGTCGCCAGGTTCGGCATGCCCATGGCCGGCTTCCTCCGTAGCGCTGCCGCCCTTGCCGGTGAACAGGATCGCCGCGCTGCCCAGCAGCCCCGCGACCAGAATGGCCGCCACCGCGGCCCGTTGTTGCTTGGTCATTGCCATGTCTGCGGCTTCCGTATCAGTGTCCGAGGATGCGGTCGATGCTGGCCGCGGCGTCATAGGTGCGGGCCAGCACGTCCAGGTAGCGGATGCGCGCCTGGAACAGCGTGCGCTGGGCGTCCAGCACGTCGAGGAAATTGAACTTGCCGGCCTCGAACCCGCGCGCGGCGGCGGCGTAGGCCTGCTCGGCCGCCGGCAGCACCGAGGCCTGCAGCGTCTGCGCCGCGGCGCGGGACACCGACAGCTGCGTCGAAGCCTGCTGCAGTTCGCCCTGCAGGCGCACCCGCGTGGCGGCGTGCGCATCCTGGGCACGGTCGGCCCGGCGCAGCGCCGCGTACAGGTTGCCCTGGTTACGGTCGAACAGCGGCAGCGGAATCGCCACGCCAAGCACCGCCATGTTGCGGTTGGCCTCGTTGTCGCGCTTGGCGCCCAGGCTCACGGTCACGTCGGGATACTGGCGGCTGCGCTGCACCGCCACTTCGGCACGGCTGCGCTGCGCTGACAGGCGGCTTGCCGCCAGCAGCGGCGAGTCTTCCAGCGCGGCCTGCAAGGCGGCCGGCGCGGGCCGCGACGGCAGCGCATCGAGATCGCCCTGCGCCTGCGCAAAGCCCGGCACGGTATCGCCCCACAGCGCGGCCAGCGCCTGGCGCGCGGTCTGCAGCGCGCCGGTGGCCTCGGCCAGCTCCAGCTCGGCGTTGGCCTGCTCCACCCTGGCGCGCGTGGCTTCCAGCGGCGCCACCTTGCCGGCGGCCACGCGCCGGCCCGCGGCGGCGGCGGCCTGGCTGGCGATGCCGACCGAACCCTCGGCCAGCCTGACGCGCTCCTGCGCCACCAGCACGCCGAAAAAGCGGGCGATCACCGCGGCGCGCAGCTCGGCACGGGTGCCGCCCAGTTCAGCCTGCGCCAGCTCGCGCCCGCGCTCGGCCAGGCCGATGCGCGCGGCGCGCTTGCCGCCAAGTTCGAGCGGCAGGTTGACCTGGCCGGTGGTCGAACGCGAAGCCTTGCGCGTGTCTTCCATCGACACCGCCAGTTCCGGGTTGGGCCGCACGCGCGCCTGGATCAGGTCGCCTTCGGTGGCGTCCAGCTCCTTGCCCGCCGCCGACAGCGTAAAGCTGCCGGCTTCGGCCAGCGCCAGCGCGGTTTCCAGGGTCAGTGTCTCCGCCGGCTGCGGTGCGCCGGCCGGCGCGGGCGCCGGTGGCGGCGCCACGGCGGCGGGCGGCGTCTGCGCGACGCCGGGGAAAGGGCTGGATAACGCGGCCGCCAGCCCGAGCGGCAGCAAAAGTCTTCGCATCGAATTGCACCAGAAAATAACCGGGAGAATTCGGCGAGACGCCTGGCGTCATGCGGTCATGACGCCAGCAGGCGATCGGCAAGGATCAGGAAAGCGGGGAAGCGTCGTCTCGCCGGCTAAGCGAGACGTGGCCACTGCGGGCGGTCGGGCGCCCGTGCGCTGTGCGAGGAGAAGCGGGGTTGCGGCACCGGCGGCGCCAGTTCCACGCGGCGCAGCGCAGGCACGTCCTGCGCATCGGCCCGCGCGAATGGCAGCGAGGCGATATGGCAGACGCCGCAGTCGGTGTCGGCCAGGTTGAGTTTCGCCTTGTCCGGTGCAGGCTCGGCGGGCTGGTCCTGCTTGCCGCCAGCGGCCTGGTGGCGGTGCTCATGGTGGCCGAAATGGGCCTTGGCCGAAGCCGCGACCTCATGCCCGCAATACGCGGCAGCTCCCGCCCAGGCGAACTGGAGCGGCAGGACGAGCGCAAGGAGGACGAGCAGGAGCCGTTGCATGAATCGTGAGGTCTGCGCTGCAGGCATGACAAGCGGGAGCGCCGGCAGCGAGTCGCAAGTTTAACCGAGGCGCGACCGGCATTCCGGCAACGGGGTCATTACATTTGCGTCATGGCCTGGTCGGCGCGGCGGGCGGATTCCTTTATTCAGTATTTTTGAATAACTGATCCGACAAAGCCACCGCTTGCGTCGGACGGTGACTCCTATAGTTCCGTACATGAACGGCACGCGCACAAAGCAACGCCTTCTGACAAATTCAACAAACTGACGGAGAACCACCATGACCAAGACCGCCCGCTTCGCTTCCGCCGTGCTCCTGTCGCTGGCCGCCCTCGGCGCCGCACAAGCCGCCACCGCTGCCGATCAACTGCCCGGCGACAAGTATGGCTACAGCTTCCGCAGCACCGTGCCCGGGGACAAGTATGGTTATGACTTCCGCAGCCACGACGCCTTTACCGATGGTGCCCGTACCGGCAAGGCCGCCCCCTTCACCGAGGGTGCCCGCACCGTGGCCGGCCTGGATCGCAGCGGCGTGTCGGCCACGCCCGCGCGCAGCTTCGACACCTTTACCGAAGGCAGCCGCGCCGGCAAGTTCGACCCTTACGGCGAAGGCGCCCGCGCCTGAGCGGCCCCGCATCACGTATCAGCAAGAAGGCCAGCGCAAGCGCTGGCTTTCGTCATTCTTCGCGCCCCAGCCTGTGCATGGCTTCGCGCAGCGTGCGCATCTGCGCGCTGAAGCGGGTGCAGGCATCGCAGATCGCCAGGTGCGAGCGCACACGCAGCCGCTCCGTCCATGACAGCGGCAGGTCCAGGCTCTTCATGGTGAGATGGTGGACCTCCTCGCAGTCCGGCAGCAGCCGGCGCGGGGAGCGGGAGGGTGGAGTTTCCGGCATGTCAGTCCATGGCCTTGCGTGTAGTGGGGCTCAACCCGCCTTGCCGGGCCGGCCGCGCTGGCCGAACCAGTGCAGTTCCAGGCATTCGCGCAGGCGCATGCGGGCACGGTAGAGCATCGCCCAGGCATTGGTCGCGCTGATCTGCAAATGCTGACAGATTTCTTCGGTGTCCAGCTCCAGCCATTCCCGCATCATGAAGATGCGGCCCGTGCGCGGCGGCAGGCGGTCCACGCATAGCTGCAGGATCTCGAAGAACTCGCGGCGCTCGAACGCGCGCTCCGGGTCGCCCCAGTCGGACGGCGGATCCTGGTAGTGGCCGTTGCGCGTGAACAGCGCGTCGAAGGCATCGTCGTCGGATTGCGGCTGGCCATCGCCGTCGCTGGCCAGCGCCAGCCTGACTTCGCGCTTGCCGCTGCGCAGCGCGTCGATGATCTTGTGCTTCAGGATACCGACCAGGTACGTGCGCAGCGCCGACTGGCCGGCAAAGCGCTCCGGATGCTCGAGTGCCGCGAGCACGGTTTCCGAGACGGCATCCTCGGCCACCGCCTCGTCGCGCAACTGCAGGCGCGCGAAGCGCAACAGGTAGGGACGTAGCCCATTAAGTTCGGCGGGGTCGAGGCGCATCGGAGATGTTGGGGGGCGGTTGCCTGGACGGATGCGCCATCATACCCGCGCCCTCCCCTTGCCGGCATGCCGGGCCGTCAGCCGATCCCCCGAAACTGCCCGCACAGGCGGAACACGTCCATCGACAGCGGCATCGCCTTGGCCTTGCCATAGCGCGTCGCCAGCTTCAGCAGCTCCTTGATGTCGCGCCCGCTCGCTGCGGGGTAGGCGTCGGTCAGCGCATCGATCAGGCCATCGTCCAGTTCCGCGCCGAACTGCGCCGCCTGCAGCCGCCACAGCCGCACGGCATCTTCCCGGCACGGCGTCGTGTAGTGGATGGTGGCGATGCAGCGCGACAGGATGGCATCGTCGACGTCGCCGATGCGGTTGGTGGTCATGAACAGCAGGCCGGTGAAGTACTCCAGCGTGCGCAGGAACTCCGCGACGATGGCGTTGTGCTCGAGGTCGTTGTCGCGGCGGCGGATATAGACGTCGGCCTCATCGAGCAGCAGGATCGCGTTCCAGCGCATGGCGCGGCGCAGGATGGTCATCAGCGTGGCGCCCACCGAAGCCGCGGTGGTGCCCAGCTGCCCGGAGTGCACGCGGTACAGCGGCTTGCCGACCACCTCGGCATAGACCTCGGCGGTCAGCGTCTTGCCAAGGCCGGGCGCGCCCTGGCACAGGATGGTGGTGCCGCCGGACTTGCCCGGCACGAAGTCCGGCGCCAGCATGTCCATGTGCGAGGTCAGGATGTCGATCAGGTCGCGGTGGTGCGCGGGCAGCACCAGCTTCTCGCGCAGCGCGGGCAGGTAGCGGTACTCGGCCAGATGCTGCACGTGGACCCAGATATTGCGGTGCCACTCCAGGTGGTACAGGTGCACGTAGCCATGCAGCGGCACGCGCTCGAAGCCTTCCATGATGCCCGCGTCGCGCCAGAACGACGGGTCGCAGGTCATCTCGAAACGGCGCTCCAGCCGCTCTTCGTCGTTGACGCAGCGCGCACCGGCGGCGTCGGCAATGGGAATCAGCTCCGCCACACCCTTGGCATCGAGCGAGAACGCCGCGCGCGTCGCCATGAACTGCGCGCCGAAGCCGCGCTGGTAGCGAACGAAGCGCTGCGCGTGCTGTTCATATTCCTGGCGGAATTCCGCGCATTCCTTGTAGAAGCCGAATTCGGCCAGCAGCTCCGGGATGGTGCGGTTGGCAATATCGTCGCGGGTGATCACCATCGAAGTGGTCATGCCCGAGCGGCGCAGGTGGTGGTCGGTCAGCGCCGAGTTGGCCGACTGCATGGTGTTGGCGAGCAGGTCCACCACCACGTAGGACAGGCCCTGCTCCGGTGCGACATAACGCATGCGGCGCACCAGCCAGGGCAGCAGCACGCCGTCGCGGTTGCGCTGGTACAGCCAGCCGTCGATGGCATCGCGCGACAGGTAGGCCACCAGCCCCGCCACCAGCTGCTCGAGCCCCGGGATCTCGCGCGCCTGCGGCGCGTTGTAGATGTTGTCGAGCGCCAGCATCTGGAACATCAGCGCGCGCTCGTTCTGGGTCTTGCTCAACGTGTAGAGCGAAGTCAGCGCCTGCGCATCGAACAGCTGGCTCGACACCAGCATGTTGCCGTGGCACACGCCATGCTGCTGCAGCTGCCGTGCCAGCGGCGACCCGGTTTCGATCATCGCCAGCAGGGGATGGATCAGCGCCTCCGGAATCTCGAAGTCCATGTACCGCACTCCCGTTCAATGGCGTGGCCGCGCCGGCCAGCGGCCAGGGTTCTACTGCAGGAAGAAATCGATCGCGCGCTCGACCACCGGCGCATGGATGACATGCGGCCCGTCGAACTCGACGTATTGCACGTCATAGCCAGCGGCCCTGAGCTTGGCCGCATGCGCGCGCCCGCTGGTGGCGATGGGCAGCTGCTCGTCGGCCAGCCCGTGCGCGACAAATACCTTGGGGACGCCGGTCTGCATGAACACTGACATGAAGCCGCCGGAGAATGCCATCACATGGCTGGCGATATCGCCGTTGGTGAGGCCCAGAGACAGCGCATAGCTGGCGCCATCCGAGAAGCCGGCGAAGGCGAGCCGCTGCGGATCGATCCGGTAGCGGCGGGTCACCGCGGTCAGCGCGCGGTGCAGCCGTTCCAGGTCCGGCCCATTGCCGCCGATGACGATGTCCCACGTGGGATAAAGCGAATGCGGGGCCAGCACCAGGAACTTGTGCCGCTGCGCATGCGCTTCGAGATGCGGCAAGACTTTTTCAGGGAAGCCGCCGGCGCCGTGGAACATGACCATCAGGGGCACCGGCGCGTTGGCATCGATGCCTGCGGGAACGAACAGCACGGCAGGGCGCCCCTCTGCCAACGCAATGGGATGATGTCCCGGCGACAACGGCGCATCAACAGGATGCACCAACGTAAAGGCCAGCCGACCGAGCAGCGATGGATCGAGCATGATAGGATTCCGGACTCTGATATTCTGTATATTACATACGAAATGGAGTTTCGGCCACAAGGCTCCTGCGCGGCAGGGCCGTCCTTTATATTCGGCGCCCGGCCCGGACTGCGTGTTTAGTACGCTGTCCAACGTTTCGCACCTTCGCGGTCAAAAGCCGGCTTGTTGAACCGGGAGTGATTATTGCTAGGCTTCATTGGCATGCGTGGGCCATGCGTATGTCGTCATCCATTTGTCCCACCGGGCGCCGCGCTTTCGCTGGGGAAATCGAGATGACAAACGACAGCAATCCCGAATCGGCGCTGACTCGCCGCGATTTCCTCCGTGTTGCCGGTCTGGGCGCCGCCGCGCTGAGCCTCGGCAGCGGCCACAGCGCCGAGGCAGCGGCAACACGTACAGAGGGCGACGCGCCATCCATGGCAAGCCGCGCGGCAGGCCCCTACAACATTCTTCTCATCGTGGTCGATCAGGAACGCCTTTTTCGCGCGGGAGAATTGCCGGCTGGCTATAGCCTGCCTGCGCATGAACGCCTGATGCAGCGTGGCACGACCTTCCTGAACCCTTCGCCCGCTACTTCTCGCCCAAGCAGCATAACCGCCCCGGGACGTTAGAGGCGCTGAACCAGTTCAATGACCTGGAACTGTTTGACCTGCAGACCGATCCGTACGAGATGCACAATCTGGCGGGCGAAACCCGACACCGTGAACTTGTCGTCGCGATGAACGACAAGTTGAACCGGTTGATCGATGCGGAGGTCGGTGAAGACCGTGGGCAAATGCTTCCCGGCGGCATCGATGCAGGCTGGGAAGTGACGCCGGAAACCATGGCAGGCGCGTGATGGTGGATGAGCGGACCTGCATGTCGCATCGTCGCCTATCCGCAGGTTCGGCCAGTTTGCGTCAGTCCACAGAAGATCTTGTCGAAGGGCCCGCCCGTGTCGCCGATTGCGGCTTCCACCCCCCTCGCGGCTAGATCAGTGGAGCGCACGGATTTTATCTAGCTCGGTCTCATACAATTTAATAAGGGACGCCTCATAGTTCCCAGCAATGCGCGCAAGCACCGGTCGAGCGCGCTCGCTCAACTTTGTGAACTCGTTGTCATCCAGTTCATTTATACGTATTCCTTTGGATTCAAGGTCCGCACGCACCTTGGCATCCTCATCACGAATTAGGCGCCTCTGGTACTGGCCGGCCTCTTCCGCGGCATGGCGCAAGAGAGTCTGGTCAGCCGGCGACAACGTGTCCCAGAAGCGCTTGCTCGCGATCAATGTCATGGCACCGTAAGAGTGGTGCGTAACACCCAGGTATGTCTGCACCTCATACAGTTTTCCCGTCACTATCTGGGAATAGAAATTGTCCTGCGCTGCGACGCTCTTGGATTTCAACGCAGCATACAGTTCAGAAAATGGCAAAGGAACGGGATCCGCCCCGATCTCCTTGAAGCTTTCAATGAACAATGGCGAAGGGATGACACGAATCTTCAAGCCAATGAAGTCGTCCGCATGGAGGATGGGGCCAGTAGAAGTCGTCATATGTCGGAAGCCGTTCTCCCACCATGCGAGTCCGATCAAATTACGGCTTGCGAGACGATCCAACAGGGTGGCGCCGAAAGGGCCCTCGAGCAACGCATTGGCCTGTCTTTCATTGCTGATCGTGAACGGAAGATCAATCAGACCAAAGCCCTTCTCGACGTCAGCCAGTCCGATCGTAGCTTGTAGCATCAACTCTGGCGTTCTGCCATCTCCTGCCTGCAAGGATGCGATCTGGCTTGATGGAGATCCCGGCATGGAATCTGCGGAGGCTTGCACGAGTATGCGGCCACCACTTCGGGTGGCCACCAGTTCGGAGAACTTGCTCATGCCACGGCGCACCGGGTGGTCCGCCTGGAGATATCCACGGTAATCAGCGATATGGATGATTCTCGCCTCCGGCTTCGCGGCGGGGAGAGGGTCTCCCACCGCCGTGGTTGCCAGCACGGATAATGGGATGCAACAAGCGAGTCTTGCAAGCTTTCGCCTATCCCTTAACGACATCAATAAGGTAAGAAGACCCAATACGGCTGAATTCTTGAGCATTCCTATCTCCTTGTTATGCACTACGATGCGCTCTACTGATTTTTTGCAAAGCAGCAAGAAGCGTGACTCGCCTTCCTTTCCCTCACGTCGCTTCTCACAGCCACGGCGTCTGGCTCAGGCATTTCTCAGCCCGCCAGCCATGCAGCCATTGCAGCGAGTCGTAGAACTGCGACTGCGCGCGGCCGGTCCAGAGCGAGTTGCGCACGAGGCGGTCGACGCCTTTGGCGTGGTAGATCCGACCCATGTCGCGGGCGGCGTACAGCACGCGCGCGGTGCGCGGGATGCGGGCCTGCTCGTACAGCCTGAACGCGGCCTCGAAGTCGCCATTGGCTTCCCGCACGGCTGCGCCGAGCGTAACGGCGTCTTCGAGCGCCTGGCAGGCGCCCTGCGCGACGTACTGCGTCATCGGATGCGCGGCGTCGCCGAGAATGGTCGCGCGGCCGAAGCTCCAGCGTTCTACGGGGTCGCGGTCGGCCGTGGCCCAGCGCTTCCACGACGACGGCCGGTCGAGCATCTGGTGCGGGAGTGGATGGATGCCTTCGAAGTACGACAGCACCTCCTCCTTGCTGCCGTCCTTCACTCCCCACTCTTCCTTCTCGCGGCTGTGGAACGTGACGACGAGGTTGTACTGCTGGCCGCCGCGCAGCGGGTAGTGCACGAGATGGCAGTTTGGGCCGGCCCACACCACAGGCGCGTTGACCTGCAAGTCCTTTGGCATGTCTTCTACGTCGACGACGGCGCGGTACACCACGTGGCCGGTCACGCGCGCCTCGTCGCCGATCAGCGTCTGGCGGATAGCGGACTTCACTCCATCGCAGCCCACCACGGCGTCGGCCACGTGGCATTCCCCGCGCTGGTCGACCACCGTCACGCCGCGCTCGCCCTGTTCCAGCTTTTCCACGCGGGTGCTGGTGCGGAACGTGATCAGCGGATGCTCCTGCACTACTTCCAGGATCGAGAGGTGGATGTCGGCGCGATGGATCACCGCATACGGATTGCCGAAACGCTCGCGGTACCGTGTGCCCACGTTCACGAGGGCCACGTCGCTGGCGTCGAGCGCATCCTTCAAGATCATCTGGTCGGTGAACACGGCGCGGTCGCGCGCAGCCTCGCCCACACCCAGCGCGTCGAGCGCGGCGAAGGCGTTGGCGGCGAGCTGGATGCCGGCGCCGATCTCGCCGATCTGGTCGGCCTGCTCCAGCAACTCGATCCGGATGCCCTGCTTCGCCAGCGCGAGCGCCGCGGCAAGTCCGCCGATGCCGCCGCCGATGATCAGGGCTTTCCTGTCGGATTGATTCGATTGCATGTGTCGTCTCCTGGACCTGGGCGTTCTTGCGCTCAGGCGGTGTAGTCGGGCTGGCGCGCCGGGGCGGCCTGGGCGAAAGCGGGGTGCGCGCTGGCGTGGGTAAAGACTGCCATCGCCTTCGGGTAACCGGAAAGATCGCAGCCCATGCGCAAGGCATTGGCGATCTGCGGCACGAGGCAGACGTCGGCCAGCGTGGGCTGCGCGCCGAAGCACCACGGCCCTTCCCCATATCGGGAAAGAAGGCGCTCAACGCCGGCCATGCCTTCGTCGATCCAGTGGCGATACCACGCGTCCTTCTGCTCGGGCGACACCTTCAGCTCGCTTTGCAGGTACTTGAGGATGCGCAGGTTGTTCACCGGGTGCATGTCGCAGCTCATCAGATACGCCAGTTCGAGCACTCGCGCGCGGCGTTCGCCGCTCGCCGGCAGCAGGCTCGGTTCCGGATGGCGCGCGTCGAGGTAGTCCAGGATCGCCAGCGACTGCCCGAGCGTGAAGTCGCCATCGACTAGCGCCGGCACTGACGCCGACGGGTTGATGCCGTCCACGTATTCCCCGTCATGATGCTGGCCGACGCGGATGTTCACCGGCAGGTACTCGTACGACAGCCCCTTGAGCGCGAGGGCGATACGCACGCGGTATGACGTGGAACTGTTGAAAAAGCTATAGAGCTGCATGACTACTCCCGTGAATTTCCGTCAGACCACGCGCACGGTCAGTTCACCGAGCCCGTCCACGCCCGTCACCATCGTCTCGCCGGCCTTCACCGCGCCCACGCCTTCCGGCGTGCCGGTGAAGATCACGTCGCCCGGCTCCAGCCGGAAGAACTGCGACAGGTACGCCACCGTCTCGGCCACCGACCAGATCAGGTGCGTGACGTTGCTGCGCTGCTTCGTCTCGCCGTCGACTGTCAGCCAGATCGCCGCGTCGGTGGGGTGGCCGATCTTGCTGGCCGGATGGATCGAAGCGACCGGCGCCGAGGCGTCGAAGGCCTTGCCGATTTCCCATGGGCGGCCCATCTCGCGCATCTTTATCTGCAGGTCGCGGCGCGTCATGTCCAGGCCGACTGCGTAGCCCCACACGTGTTCGAGCGCCTGGTCGACGGGGATGTCGGAGCCGGCCTTGCCGATCACGGCGACGAGTTCGGCTTCGTAGTGGTAGTTGGTAGTCTGCGCGGGATACGGCAGTTCCAGCACCTCGCCGTCCTGCACCGGCACGATGGCGCCGGCCGGCTTGCAAAAGAAGAACGGCGGCTCGCGGTCCGGATCGAAGCCCATTTCGCGGGCGTGGGCGGCGTAGTTGCGGCCGACGCAGTAGACGCGGCGCACGGCGAACTGGTCGTCGCTGCCGGCGACGGGGATGGAGACGGTTGCGGGGGGCGTGAAGATGTAGGACATGACAGACTCGGTCAAAGAATTGGGCAAACGCAGGTTGAGCGGGCCCGAGGCAGCCTGTGGCGGCGCGCCCCGGTGGCTTATATCGAAGGGAAATCGGATCAGGTGCGCGATTCGCGCAGCAGGTTGAGCGCGGACAGCACAGGACGGTCGGAGTAGCTGAACAGCACGGCGTCGTCCAGCGCGGCGAGTTGCACGGGCGCCCACGAGGGCACCACGAAGGTGTCCCGCGGCTCGAACTGGAACTGCTCGTCGCCGATGCGCACGGTGCCGCGCCCCTCGACTACGCTGTAGACGGTCGCGTCCGTGCTGCGATACGTGCGGCCCTGGAAGCCGGCCGGCAGGTATTGCATGAAGGTGGCAATGGTCGGCATCGGCCAGCCGCCGGTGGCGGGGTTGACGTAGCGCAGCTTCACACCGTCCCACGCATCGAGTTCGCCGTTGCGGTAGAGCTGGTCGAGCGCCTCGCGAGAACGGTCGTATGGATAGCTAAAAATCGGCGAGGTCGGGTCGGAAACCTTGTGGCGCACCGGCACCATGTTGTGGCCGAAGCGGGCGAAGCTGTCGCCCTCGGGCCGCGTGACTGGCTGCTGCGGCTCGGGGTAGTTCTCGGCAAAGCCGCCGTCGAAGAACTGCACCAGCGGGATGTCGAGCCCGTCGAGCCAGACCACCGGCTCGCCGCCGTCCTCGACGGCCGGGTTGCCGTGGTCGTGCCACGTCCACGACGGCGTGATGATGAAGTCGCCGGGGTGCATGGTGGTACGCTCGCCGTTCACGGCCGTCCAGGCACCCTGCCCCTCCACGATAAAGCGCAGCGCCGACTGCGTATGGCGATGGCTCGGCGCCACCTCGCCCGGCAAGATCAGTTGCAGCCCGGCGTAGAGCGAGCCGGTGATGCTCGACTTGCCAGGCAGGCCCGGATTCTCCAGTACCAGCACGCGGCGCACGGCTTCCTCGGCGCTGATGACGTTGCCAGCCTGCATCACCAGCGGACGAACCTGTTTGTACTTCCAGATGGCCGGCAACATCTGCGGCTGCGGCTGCGGCGGCACCAGCGAATGCAGCGATTCCCAGAGGGCGCTCATGTGGCTGCGGCCGATATCGGCGTAGTAAGCGGCACGATCGGTGCCCGGTTGGCGTGCGTCCATAATGTCTCCGTAGTGATTGCATGTACATGGCGGCTCGCATCGGCCGCATTGGGGGCGCAGCGTTCAGGGCCGCCGTCGCCGGTGCCCACGAGCGACCACGCGCCACGGCAGCAGCGCCCGCTCCAGCAGGTCGAACCCGAGCGAGAACAGGAAGCCCAGCACCGCGCTCGCGGCCAGCCCCACGTACATCTTCTCGACCTCGAACACCTGCCAGCTATTCCAGATGAGGAAGCCGATGCCCGACTTGGCGCCAACGAACTCCGCGGCGACGATGACCAGCAGCGCCACGCCAAGGCTGATCCGCAAGCAGGCGAGAATCTGGGGTAGCGCGCCACGCGAGGCGCCGCAGCATGCCGCGTCTTGTCATATCCGTCTCCGTTCGGTGGCCTCAAGGGGAAGCAGCAAGGGCTGGCCACCTGATTTGTAGGCTAGATATTATTCAATTATGCATGCTAAATCAAGGACACCGGTCCGGTCGGATAGGCGTGCGGCACGCCCAAGAGATGCATGCGCATCGCGGCGGCGGTTTCGGCGGGGTAGCCGTGCCGGATGGCGTCGATGATCGCGCGATGTTGCGTGTTGTTCTCGACGCTGAAGCCGAGCACCCACGGCGAAGTAGCAGCGCACCGCGCCGAGTTCGGCCGCATGGACGGTGGCGCTCGTGAACGTGTTGCGCACGGAAGCGTGGAGCCCGTTCAGGCGCCAGTTGTCGATCTGGTAGCGCGCGCCCACGGCCACAATGGCGGCGCGGTCCCGTCCGGCGTTGACGGTGGGAAGCCGGATTCGCGTAAAGCCGGCGCCAGCGGCATGGCGCCTACCGGCTCGGCATCACCACGGTGTTCTGAAGCGGGCTACAGCCCGCGCGCGTCGATTCTCGCCAGCATCGATGTCAGGATCTTCTCGCGCTCGCGTTCGAAGCCGAGGATCAGTTGTCCACGGTCCCGTTTCGACATGGCCGACACCAGCGCGTGCTCCAGGTGCGCGGTTCGTTGCTCGCCCGGCATCCTCACCTCCGAGGCCAGTGCCCGGTACCGGTCGGTCAGCCTGATCAGGCGAATCGCCTCGCGCCGCAGGATCTTGTCCGGCGACAGGTCGAACAGCAGCGCGTAAAAGTCCTGGTACTCGTCGATCCACTCAGCGCGCTGGCCCGTGTCGAGGTAGCTGTCGAGCCGTGCCAGCATGGCCTTCAGCGCCTTCATCTGTGCGCTGTCCGGCCACGCGACCGTCTTCAGCAGTTCCCGCTCCAGCAGGAAGCGGTAGCGGTAGAGTTGCCGGGCCTCGTCGGTGGAAAGCGGGGCAACGAAGAAGCCGCGATTGGGATCGTGTTCGATGATGCCTTCGGCCGCCAGCAGCTTGAGCGCCTCGCGCACCGGCACGCGGCTGATGCCGAAGCGGTCGGCCAGGTCCGACTGGCGCAATTGCAGCCCGGGCGCAAGGGTGCCGCGATTGATCAGCTTGCGGACTTGCTGGGCGATCTGGGCCGGAAGATCGACGCCCTTGACTTCTACAGTGTTCATGTTCGGCAGCGGATGGACGGACGGGGATGCCTGCGCTCACGACAGGTTCATGCGACTGTACACTGGTTGGACCTGCTCGCGCATGGCCGCGATGTTCGTCATGTACAACGCCGATGCCAGCAGCAGCACCACGCCGCAGGTTGTCAGCGCCGCCGGCGTCCCGACGTGCTCCGCCGTCCAGCCCCAGAACAGCGCGCCCACGGGCGAAATGCCCAGGAACGCCACCACGTACAGCGACGCGACCCTGCCGCGCAAGCCCTCGGGCGCCGCGAGCTGGATCAGGGTATTGACCGAAGCCGCCGCCAGCATGGTGCCCATGCCGACGAGGAACAGCATCGCGAATCCCATCCATACCACCGGCGCCAGGGCGAAACCGATGGTGGCGAGCGCAGCCATGACCGAGGCGAAGCCGATCGTCGCCAGCAGCCAGCCAATGCCGCGGCGCATCGCCAGATAGAGCATTCCCGCCAGCGCACCCAGGCCCGCCGCGCCAAGCAGCATGCCCAACGTGCGCGAGTCGCCGTGGAATCGTTCGCGCACGAACCACGGCATCATGGCGGCATGCGTCTGGATGGTGAAGCTCATCGTCGCGAGCAGCCACAGACTGTTGCGGCATGGCGTGAAACCGTGCGCATACCGCAGTCCGCCCGCGAACTGCCGGAGCCACGGCTCGGGTTCGGCCTTGCGTGGCGCCCGTACCAGACGCATGCCGCGCAGCGCGGCGATGATCGCGAAGCGCAGGATCGCGTTCGCCGCGAAGGCCCACACCTGGCCGAAAGCGGCGATGATGGCGCCGGCAATCGTCGGTCCGACGAACCGGGCGGCCGCCATCATGCTGGAATTGAGGGCGATTGCGTTGGGCAGGTCTTCCTTGCGCTCGACCATCTGCGACAGTAGCGACTGGCGCGCCGGCGAATCGAATGCGTTGACGATACCGAGTACCAGATTCGCCAGCACAATATGCCATGGCCGCAGAAGGCCGGTCGCCACGAGCGACAGCATCGTCACCGACTGCGCGCACGCCACGGCATTCGCCGCCATCAGTACGCGGCGGGTATCGACACGGTCGAGCAGCGGCCCCGTCACCGGCGCCATCAGCAGGAAGGGAATCTGCAGCGCGAATGCCGCCAGGCCGAGGACCAGCGTCGAACCGGACAGTGCATAGGCGAGCCAGGACGTGGCGATCAACTGCTGCCAGTTGCCCACTTGCGCGGCACCCTGCCCTGCTATGAACAGGCGGAAGCTGCGGGAGGAAAGCGCGCGGAGGCCGTGGGGTAACTGCATGAGGGATACCAAAAGAAAAAAGAGCGACAGCCAGTTTCCAGGCGCCGCCCAACTCTCGAGCACGAGAAGTCGAAAATCAGCGATCAGGCACCGGCGTTGCCACGCTTCGCCACGCCGGAACGGCTGGCGCGTCTATCCTTGACGAACATCACGATCACATAGAGCCATGCCGCCGCCAGCGCAAAGCAGTCGCGATAGCGCAGCGGACGATAATCCGCATAGCCCAGTCCGGTCGAGCCGATGCACGCGGCGAGCGTGATGAGCAGACAAATACCGACAGCAATCCACATGGGTTTCTTCATCGCAGTCTCCGGTTCAGGCGTCGGCCTGCTGAATTCGGCCCCGCAGCGCACCTGCGCGTTCGCGCGCTCGCACCAGCGTTTTCCATCCGTCCCACAGCCATACCGGCTCGACCCTGGCCTGCAGGATCGTCGCGTAGTGCCCGCCATACGCCAACAGGAGCGAGACGTTCATCAGCAGTTCCTGCGGGCCGGAAAACAACTGGCGCGGCGTGCCGACGATGAAGGTGTTCATCCAGAAGATATTGAACGTAGTCGGCATCTCCAGCACCAGGGCCAATAGCACGTTCCGGTTGGTCACGAGCAGGATCCCGCAGAAGCATTCGAGGAACTTGATGCCCTGGTAGAGGTAGATGGCCTTCGCCGCATCCACATAGGCGCCGGCGGCTCCGGGTATCTCCGGAATGAAGCCGGTGGCGATGTAGCGAACGCTCGAGTAAATCAGGTTGGCGCCATAGTAGATCCGCAGCCAGGCAACCACGTACTTCCAGGGGGATTGCACATCCCTGTTCATTTGATGTCTCCTCTGTATATTTATTGTTCACAGCCGAATTACTTCCCGCCCCTTCCCGGGCGCCGCCGCCAGCCGCTGGTTCGGCCGGCGCCCCAGTCACACCGGCGTCATGCCGATGCGCCCGCTCATGACTTGTCGCTGCGGCGATCTTTGATGAGCGTCACGATCAGGAAGGTCCACGAGATCCCCAGCGCGAAATAGTCGAAATTCCGCAGCGGGCGATATTCCGCATAGCCCAGCCCCGTCGAGCCGATGCAGGCAGCCACGGACAAGAACACGCACATGGCCACGCCAATCCACATCTCTTTCTTCATTGCAGTCTCCGGTTCAGGCTTTGGTTCAGGCTTCGATCTGTTGGACCGAGGTAGGTGCGGCCTCGCCGCGTTCGCGCGCGCTTGCCACCTTCTTCAGTCCGTCCCACAGCCACATCGGCTCGACCTTCGCCTGCAGTACCGACACGTAATACCCACCGTAGGCAAGCAGCAGGGCGCCATTCATGAACAACTCCTGTGGGCCCGTGAAGAGCTGGCGCGGCGTGGCAACGATGAAGGTGTTCAGCCAGAAGATGTTGACCGTGGCCGGCATCTCCAGCATCAGCGCCAGCAGCACGCCACGGTTGGTGAGCAGCATCAGGCCGAGCACGCACTCCATGTACTTGATGATCTGGAAGATGTAGATGTCGGACGCCGCCGCCACGTAAGCGCCGCCGATGCCCGGAATCTCCGGCACATACGAGGTCAGGATGAAGCGGCTGCCCGAGTAAAACAGGTGGGCGCCGAAATAGATCCGAAGCCAGAGGATGGCGTACTTCCAAGGTAATTGATTGGCGCTGCTCATGTCGTGTCTCCTGCGTCTAGGAATTGAAAGCCTTGCGGGGTCGGGGGCGCCCTACAGGTTGACCACCCGCGCCGGTCGGCCCTCGGTGCGAATCTGCGCGAGGAGTGCCTCGTTCAGTTCCGCGCCGAGGCCCGGACCGTCGCCGGGGGATACATGGCCGCGATGGAAGCGCGCGCCTTGCAGGGCGAGGTCGGCGCCCTGCGGAATGTCTTCACTGTTCCAGACGCCGTGCACGGCCAGCGGCCCGGTGCTCTCGCTGATGAACTGGCACGCCCACTGGTTCGCCACCCACAGGTGCGCGGTCGGGCAGGCTTCCACGCCCGAGCCGATCAGTGTGCTGCACATCACCGGCAGGTCGAGCATCTGCGCCACGGCGAGGAAGCGCTGGGCCTTGAGCAGGCCGCCGACTTTCTGCACCTTCAGGATCACGCCGTCGGCGGCGCGCCGCTCGGCGATCTCCTTTAGGTGGTGCAGTTCCTGCGCGGCCTCGTCGGCGTACAGCGGCGTTTCGATGCGCTGGCGCAGGCGCGCCATGCCTTCGATATCCCAATGCGGCAGGGGCTGCTCGACGAAGTCGAGACGATGCGCGTCGAGCCGTCGGATCGTGCGCAGCGCCTGTTCGTAGTTCCACGAGCCGTTGGCGTCGAGACAGATGCGCGCGCCATCGCCGAGCGCCTCGCGCACGGCGGCGGCCGTCGCCACGTCGTTGTCGAACGTGCCGCGCCCCACCTTCAGCTTGAACGCGACGAACCCGGCTTCGCGCGCCGCCAGCGCGGCCTCGGCGACCCTCGCCGGCTCGCCCGCCGACAGCACCCAGCCGAGCGGCGCAGAGTCGCGCGTGCGCCCGCCGAGCAACTGGTAGACCGGCACGCCGAGCGCCTTGCCCTTCAGGTCGTGCAGCGCGCAGTCCACCAGCGCCTTGGCCTGGTTGTTGTCACGCGCCAGCGTGTCCATCGCGCCGACGATCTTCTCGATATTGCGCGGGTCCTCGCCGAGCAGGATGCGCGGCGCGAAGATGTCGCAGATCATGGCGACCATCGACGCCTGGCTTTCGCCGCGATACCACGACGACGTGTCGCCTGACTCGGCGATGCCCACCAGCCCGCTATCGGCATGCAGCCGCAGCAGCAGCGTATCGAGCTTGGTGATGGTGACGTTCGGCAATCGCAGCGGCTTCTTCAGCGGCATGGATACCGGGATGCATTCGATTTTCGTGATCTTCATGGCGGCATCACTTCCCTCTGGCGTCACGGAGCAGCGCAACCACGGCAACCACGCCCGCGGCCAGCGGCGGGCCATAGTCGTAGATCCGCAGCGGTCTTGCGCCGAAGCTGGTAGAGGCAGCCATGACGACGAGTATCGTCGCCACGATCACTGCCACAACAAAGACTAGATCCCTGATCACGTTTATCTCCTCCCGCCAGACCGGCACTGCATGGCCAATCGGGCGGCTTTCATGAATCGAAGCGTTGACGACAAGCCGTCCTGCCAGCCGCATTCATCCTCTCGTTTCAGCGCGTGACGGGTGCGACAACCCGTCCCAAAACCAGAACGGCCTTGTCTTGATGCGGCAGAAATTCGCGTAGTACCCCCCGTAGGCGAGCAACAGGCCGCCGTTGAGAAGCAGCTCCTGGATCCCCGTGAACAACTGCCGGGGCGCCGGGGAAATGAAGAGATTCAGGTAGATGATCGTGACGCTTACGCCGGTCATCACGATCAGCGCGAGGGGCACTGCCAGGTTGAAAAGCAGCATCGTCCCCAGCACGACCTCGAGGTACTTGATGACCTGGTAAAAGCCGATATCCGCCATGGCATGGAGATACGGTCCCACCCGCCCGGCATGACTGAAATCCGGAACGAAGTTGAAGATGACGAAATTCAGCCCGGAAGCCAGATAGTGAATGGCGAAGTACAACCTGAGCCACAGGACCAGATACTTCCATGGCGATTTTTCGGCGGCATGCATTGGCAGTTTCCTTTATCCGCAGTCGGACAAAAATGGAGGCGTG
The DNA here is from genome assembly GCF_050271075.1 of Cupriavidus sp. H39. Taxonomy (NCBI): domain Bacteria; kingdom Pseudomonadati; phylum Pseudomonadota; class Betaproteobacteria; order Burkholderiales; family Burkholderiaceae; genus Cupriavidus; species Cupriavidus sp. H39. The sequence continues at coordinate 784,286 of NZ_CP189846.1, read as the reverse complement.
GGCGTGGCGCGGCACGAGGCGGTGGATCAGGAAGCGCGAAGCTGACTTGCTGCCCTGAGCGCTCGCGAGACGCGCACCAGCAGGCAAACGGCTATGCCGACCGAGACCACGTAACACGCCACAAACGCATGGCCGAGCGCGTTGGGGCCGTCGAAGAACAGCCGCGCCACCAGCGCGCAGACAGTGGGGCCCAGCGCCAGGCCGAGCAGGTTGGTGATGAGGTAATACAGCGCGGTCAGCTTGCCCATCATGTTGCCCGGCGTGAAATTGGCCATGGTCGCGCCGCCGGCCACCGCGAAGATCACGAAGAAGAACGTCTGCGCGCCATAGGCAATAGCGCCGAGCTGCGCGCTATGGATCAGCGGGAAGCAGGCGGTGATGAGCGCCGCCACGGCGGTCGAGCCGATTGCGACGCGCACCGGTGCGTCGGCCCAGCGCTTCTGCAATTTGTCGGCGACGCTGCCGAAGAACAGCAGCCCGAGCGGCGAAGCCACCACGCTGATCGCGCCGAGCGTCTTGCCGATCTCCGGACGGGCGATGCCCATCGAGCGGTTGATGATTTCGGGCAGCCACGCCAACTGGCTGCCGATGGCGATGCCGTAGAGGCAGATGGCGATCCACAGCGGCGCATAGACGGCACGGTGCTGCCATGCGAAGCGCAGCGCGTCCGGATAGGTGACGCGATCCGCTTGCGCGATCGCGTCGCGTCGCGGCGGCTCGCGCAGCAGCAGCATCAAGGCGGCGAGCGGCACGCCCAGCAGCCCCGGCACGATCAGCACGAATTGCCACGGCTTCAGGCTACCCAGCAGCGGCACGCCCGCCAGCTTGCCGCTCGCGGCGAACGTCAGCAGGAAGCTGCCAAGCACCAGCGCCAGCCCGCTGCCCAGCAGCGGCCCGATGTTGTAGATGCCGAACGCGAGCCCGCGCCGCTCCGGCGGAAAAGCGTCGCGGATCATCGACGACGCCGCCGGCGGCAGCATCGCCTCGCCGACACCCAGGCCGATGCGGGCGAGGAACAGGTGCCAGTACGTATTGCTCAGTCCGCACAGCATCTGCACGCCGGACCACATCAGGATGGCGCCGCTCAGCAGGTACTTGCGACGGTACAGGTCGACCAGATAGCCGGCCGGAATGCCGAGCACGCTGTACAGCAGCATGAACGACAGGCCGAGCAGCCAGCTCACTTCCAGGTCGGTAGCGCCGAGATCCTGCTTGATGGGTCCGACCACCAGCGAAATCGCGCCCCGGTCGATGAAGGACACGATATAGACGAGCGTGAGCACGAACAGCACGGCCCAGCCGCCGGGGGCCACCGCGGTTTTAGCCGGCGCCGGCGCGACCGCCGCTGACCTGCGGGGCGGCGACTGGATTGTGGTGGGGCTTTCCAACATGGTTGTCTCCGGTTTGCGGTTCTCTCGAACTCTCGTTGTTCAGGCGGCAGTGTTGTCAGCGGTCCCAGGCGGCTTCTTCCAGCGCCGCGCGGGCGGCGGTGCGGCCCGACACGATGAACTCGGCGATATCGCCCATCGAGTTGTAGTACGGGCCCCACAGCGATCCGCATTCGCCGATGGCGTACAGGCGCGGGATGGGGGCGCCGCGCTGGTCGAGCACGCGCTGTTTCGCGTCGTGGCGCGGGCCGCCGTGTGTATTCAGGAACGTCGGCAGCATCGGGCCGATGGCGTAGTACGGGCCCTTGTCGAGCGGTACGAGGAAGTTCTTGCGACCGAAGTCGGTGTCTTCGCCGGCCTCGCACTGCGCGTTGTAGCGCGCCACGGTGGCTTTCAGCGCGTCGGGGTCGAGGTGACCCGCCGGCCATGCGCCGGGCTCTGCGTCCCAGCGGCACTTCAGCGCGAGTTCCTCCAGCGTGTCGGCCTGGATGATCCAGCCCTTGTCGAGTTCGGCGAGGTTGTCGGCGCTCCACGGCGGGGTGCGCGAGTTCAGCGTCGTCATCGCGGCGCCGCCTGCGCGGACCTTCTCGTCGAAGATGTGGAAGGCGGGCACATTGACGAACTCGGGCACGTCGGGGTCAGTGGCGAGCCACGTGGCGCGATTGCCGAGGCCGTGGCGGACGTCGGCGGTGTCGGTGGTTTCGTTGTGGAAGCGGGCCGCGTGGCGGTTCACCCAGATCAGGCTCCCGCCGTCCTTGAACGCCCCCGAGTTGTAGCCGAAGCCGGCTACCTTGTTGAGGTCGTACGTCACGTACACGCGCCCGCCGTCCACCTTGATGCCCCAGTTCAGCGGCCCGGCCACGGCGTTCATGTGCCAGAGCTGCGCGCCGGCTTCCTGCGCCATGCGGATGCCGTCACCGGTCAGGTTCGGGCTGCCAAGGAAATGGATGGGGCACGGCGTCAGGTACTGCCGGCACATCTCGGCGTCGAACTCGAAGCCGCCACTGGCGAGCACGGTCGCCTTGCGTGCCTTGACGGCGATGGTGCGGCCGTCGGCGGTGCGAGCAAGCACGCCGAGGATGGCGCGCGACACCGGATCCTGCACGAGCTGCGTCACCGCCGTATTGCATTGAACGCGCGCGCCGTGCTTCTCGGCCACCGCGGCGATAGCGTTGTATAGCCCTGCCCCGCCGGGCGCGGCCACCACGCTCATGCCGTGGATGCTGGCGGCGCCGGGCGCGCCCGGAAACTCGGGGAAGAATCCCGGCGCGCTAAAGGGCCTGGGGTTGTCCTTCAGGGGCAGCTCCAGCTTGTGCTGGAAGGCCGGGATGTCCTTCAGGCCTGCGACAAAGTTGCGCAGGACCGGCTCGTCGGTCTGGCCGGCACACAGCCAGTTCATGTAGTCGAACGTGGCGGCCTCGTCGGTCGAGGTCATGATGAGCCCGCCCGCGACGCAAACCGAATTGCCGCCGCCGCGATCGCCCTTTTCCAGCACCAGCACCTCGGCGCCGGCCTCGGCTGCTGCGAAGGCGAACGTTGCGCCCGCGCCGCCGTAGCCGACCACTACCATGTCGGCCTCGTCGTCCCACGCCGGTGGCGACCAGTTCACTGCACGCGTCTTCTGTTCCATCTTCTTCTCTCGAAATCCTATCGGTCGCAACGATTCAGGCCGGCTCGGCAACCGGCTTCTCATCGGCCAGCAGGCGGGCGTAGATCTCGTTGTAACGGACGACCGGCTGGTCCATCGGCAGCAGCACAAACTTGCGGCCGGGCGAACGGTGGATCATGTCCTGCTGCGCCTCGATGATCCGCTTGTCTTCCTGGAAGGCGGCGTCGGCGATGCCGAAGCAGTGCTGCTTCAGGTCGGCGGCGGCGGCCCACGGCCCGAAGTTGAAGAAGAAGCGCGACTTGTTCTGGCTGATAGGCGTGATCATCTGGCAAGTGCAGCGCTTGAAGATGGGCGTCTCGGTTACGTCGCCGCCCTCGCTGCGCTCGAGCGCACCCGGCTCGTAAGAGGTGATGGTCAGGATAAACACGCCCGGCACCAGGAACAGGCTGACGACGCGGTCGTCGCACGGGCGCGCGCCGAAGTACGGATTGGACTGGCGGCCCAACTGCCAGCGGTCGGCCAGCACGCCGCGCTCCAGTTGCGTGACGCCGCGCTTCGTTTCACTTTCCTTCATCATCTTCAGCGCAACGGGATCGCTGGCACCGAAGGTGGCCTCATGCACGAACGGCGCGTGCGAGAGGTCGAGCAGGTTGTCGGAGATCAGCTCGGCATTCACGTCCATGTCGAAGGTCGAGCATTCCATCGCCCAGTCGGCGTTGTCCGGCCCAATGATGGGCGGCACCAGCGCTTCGTCCGCCTTCTCCGCCTCGCCCATCCAGACCCATGCCGCGCCGTGCTTCTCCACGATCGGGTAGGCCCTCACGCACACGCGCGGCGAGATCCGGTCCTGGCCCGGCACTTCGGTGCAGCGGCCGTCCGCGGCAAACTTCAGTCCGTGATACATGCAGCGCAGTTCGTCGCCCTCTTTGCGGCCGACCGACAATGGCGCGAGGCGGTGGCAGCAGCGGTCTTCCAGCGCAGCCAGGCTTCCGTCGGTCTTGCGATAGATGGCCAGCGGCTCGTCCATCACGGTAAAGGGCACGATGGCGTCGTCGGCAAAGTCAGTGGACCATCCAACCATGTACCAGCAATTACGAAGGAACATTTCTTTACTCCAGGTTGTGTTTTGAGGATCGGCTACCGTGATGCGCGCGGGTCACGCACTGCGTTGTTCGTCGGGGCATGAAGCGAAGACAGCAGCCGGCAGGCGCTTGATGTCTTCGAGACGCCCCGGCGATGTCCGGCACGCCAACATCGGCAAGTAATAGCGCAGGTACGCCAGAATCAGGATGACGTTCAGATACAGGCACCACACGCTCATGGACGTGCTGAACAGCATTCCGAACCGCAGGTTCAGGACAATGGCGTTGAAGAAGACCATGAACGAGATCGGCAGCGTCATTGCCAGTGCGAAGGGCACGAACAGGTCAAGCAGCAGGAGCAAGCCCGCTATCAGTTCGCAAGCCTTGACGATGTCGAACACACCGGTCTCGATCAGCGTGACCAGCATTGCGTTGGAAGCGGGCAGGGTGCCAAGCGGCTGAGGGAAGATGGGCGGGAACCCAAAGTTCGTCAGCCAATGGCTCAGGCCGCTGTTGATCATCCAGGCGCCGAGGATGAGCCGCATCAGGGTGATGGCCAGACGGCCGACGCAGGCAGCGTCCAGCCTCCTTTTTGCAAGGGACGGTGTATTCATTTGGCATCTCCGGAATGAGCAGTCTTGGCGGCCTCGCCGGCCAGCGGAAATTGGACAAAACGCCGCCTTTCGGCGATCCGGCCCGTATAGGCGCCTGTCTTGAACACGTCGAGCACATCGACTGCCGGCTCACCCCGCGCCGCTTCCACACGGTGGTACACAGCGACGACCAGGCCTTCGGCGATAACCTGCCGGATCTCATGGCGAATCGGTTCGCCATCCCGCAGCTCGATCGAGCCGGGACTGTGGTCGAGCATCTTCGGCGAGAAGTATCCCTGTGCGGCCTCCGCGCCCCGCCCCTTGTCGTAGGCCTGCTTCATATAGTCCAGCACGATCGTGCGTGGAAGCTTTCCCACGCCGGGGCCGTTGTCGCCATACCAGCGCGGATTGAAATGCAGGCTGTAAGCGAACGATAGTGCGATTGCGATCCCGACCCCGATGGAGACCGCGCGGGCCGTGCTCGCTTGCATTGCAGTATTCGTTTTCATCGATGAACTCCGGCTGCGTCAGAAACGGTGATAAATGCCCGCGCCAAGCGCGTTCACCTTCTCGTGCAACTGGGTGGGCGAAGTCAGCCCCCCGGGTGGATAAATTGTCTGCTTTGACGAACCGCGGTTTTCGAGGCGCTTGAAGAAGGCGTAGAGCGTGGTGCGCTTGGATACGTCGTAGGTGTAGCCGATGGCCCATGCGGCCACGTCCGCCGTCGCCGAGGTATCCGGCAGGCCGTTGGTCACTCCGCTGTCGCGCATGCCGTAGGCAAGCTTCAGATTGCCGGCCGCGCCAACCGGAATGGTGGTGCCGACTTGCCACGCCGAGTCATGCGCCGCGCCCAACCGGTAGCGCAATTGATAGTTGCCGTAGAGCGTGGCCCAGGGCGTCTCGTAAGAGGCCGCGAAGGCGTGCTCGAGCTGACGGCTGGTGTCTGGCGTCAGGTTTGTCGTTCCCGTGGCGCGCGCAAAGCCGTAGCCGGCGTTCAGCTTATTGGCCGTGTAGAGGAACGTGACGATGTCGTAGTTGCGGTTGACCGGCGTGCCGGCATTCTCGCTGAACACATGCGCTGCTGAAACCGTTACGCCGCCGAAGGATGGCGAGTTGTAGCGGATCGCATTATCCGCGCGGGCCGGATCATTGAGCGGGTTGAACATCCACGGATTACTCGACTCGCCGGTGAGCGACGCTGCCACCGAACCCGGAGCCATCAGGACTGGATCGAAGATCGCGGCGAAGTCGTAGCCCGGCGTGGGCTGCCGGCCCAGCGCGATCTCGCCATAAGTATTGCTTCGCATACCGACAGTTGCGCGGCGGCCGAACAGGCGCCCGCCCTGGGCGTTGGTGCCGGTATCCATGTTGTAGCCGCCCTCAAGCACGAACACGGCCTTGAGATCCGCCGACAGGTCTTCCGTGCCGCGCATGCCCCAGCGCGAGCCAGCCAGGCCACCGCTGTTCAGGCTCGTGACGCTCTTCTCCGAGTTGCGGAAATAGCCGACAAAGCTGTCGGCAACCCCATACAGGGTCACGGTGGCGGCAGATGCCGCAAGGGGGAAAAAGCCGGCAAACGCTATTCCGGCGATTCTTTTGTCCACGTCGTCTCCTTCTAGTAGTTTTGTTCTTGCCAGTGGGCTGGCATGGGGCTACATACTCTTGCCAACGGCGTCCTTGGCCGCTGTGTCCGAAGGTGCTCTTGATCCGGAAGGCGGATCCCTCCGTTCCCTCAGGTCAAAATATTATTCAATTTAGTATTGCGAATCTTATACATCGAAAAGCCGCGCTTCAATCTTTTCTTTGGCATTACGGGGTAAACCCCGCTCCCCCTCACCCACCAAAATGCGGACGTGCGCCGTCCCCGTCCGCGCGGCGGCGAACGGATGAACATCCGGCGTTAGAGATGTGACTTCAGAGACCGCGCGCGGTCAGCGACGCCAGCAGGCGCTCTTCCACCGCACTGCGGTCGCGCCGGTAGGCCTCCAGCAGCGCCGCGCGGTCTTGCGCGGCGAGCGTCTCGACGAGGTGATGTTCCGGGTCGGCCGGGAAGCGATAGCCGGCAATATCCGTCGCGGCCATCGCCCGATAGCGATCCGTCTGCCGCATCAGTCGCATCACTTCGCGCCTGAGCACCGCGTCGGGCGACAAGGCGAAGATGGCAGCATGGAACTCGCGGTGTGCGCGAACCCACGCGGCGCGCGCGCCCTCCGTCAGATGGTGGTCGAGCAGCGCGAGCCGCGCGCGCAGGTGCGCCAGTTCGTCGGCGTCGGGCCATCGCACCGTCGACAGCAATTGCGTCTCGAGCAGGTGGCGGATGCGATAGAGTTGCCGCGCCTCGCTACTCGACAGCGGCGCAACGTGGAAGCCGCGATTGGGGTCGTGGCAGACCGCGGCCTCGGCCACCAGCAGGCTCAGCGTTTCCCGCACCGGCACGCGACTGATGCCGAAGCGCCGGGCCAGATCCTGCTGCCGCAACTGCTGTCCGGGTGACAGCTTTCCTTCGTTGATCAGTTCGCGGATATCGGCCGCGAGCCGCGACGGCATGTCGGTATCGGTGGCGCGAGGCGCCAGGCCCGCGGGAGGATCGAACACCTCGCGCCGGCCCATCTCAGCGCGCGCCCCAGTACACCGCGCGCGCGGTGTCGTGCAGCACTTTGCGCTGGTCGGTTTCAGACAGCAGCGACACCGACGCCTTCGCCAGCGCGACCATCTGCGCGTAGCTGCCCTTCGACTGCGCGACGTCGGACCCCCACATCACGCGATCCGCGCCGAACTCGCGCACCACGCGCTCGACCATCGGCGCCGCCGGCATCTGCGCGGCGGCGAGTTTGCCCAGGTTGATCATCGAGTACAGCAGGTAGACGTTGGGATGCTCCACCATCTCCAGCAGCAGCGCATCGACGCCGTGGTCCGGCGCCCCGCTCTCGCCGGCGATATTGGAGAAGTGATCCAGCACCACGGTGGTCTGCGGGAACCGCGCCAGTACCGGCTTGAGCGCCTTCAGGGCAGCCTCGCGGTTCCAGCGATAGAAGTGCAGTCGCACCGAACCGCCCAGTTCCGACACGGTCTCCCAAGCTGCCATCGCCTCGGGCGACGCGAACCAGGACGGGTCGGCGCCCTTGAACGGCTCGGTCAGGCGGATGCCGACCGCGCCGCGCTCGCCGACCCAGTGCCGCACCTGCCGGCGGATCTCCGGGTCGAGCGCGTCCACCATGCCGAGCGCGCGCAGGCGTTCCGGGTAGCGCGCCGCGGCGTCGCACACATAGGCGTTGTTGAAACCGTAGATATGCGCCCGTTGCACGGCCAGTGCGCGCTCGATGCCCTGCTCGTCCATCAGCGCGAGCAGGCGCTCCGCCGTCACGGGATTGTCGAGCCCGCCGGGCTCAAGCTCGCCGCTCAATGGCGACGTGGGATAGCGTTCCGCATCGGCGGAAATCAGGTGTGCATGACTGTCGATCATCGGCTATGTCTCCTCTGTATGCTGTTGGTTCTGCCCCGCGCCGACAAGGGCGCGGGACAGTTCATTTCCATGGGTCCACCGTCACGTGGATGGCGCCCTCCACGCCCTTGCCCGCAGTGGCCAGGATCGCCTCGTGGGTCTGTGCGAGCCCGAAGGTGTGCGAACACACTTCGTCGAGCGGATACCTGCCGGAGCCGATGTAGCGCAACGCCAGCTCCACCGCCGCGTAGCTGCGTCCGCGCGGAGCGCGCACGGTCAGGTAGCGCTTCTTGATCTCCCCAATCGGCACGCTCTGCTCCAGGCCGTTGAGGCTCAGGTACGCGCCCTTCGCCGCCAGCCCCACGGCCAGTTGCGCCACCTCGCCGGTCGGATCGCCGGTGGTGTCGACCACCACGTCGACGCCGCGCCCCTTCGTCAGGCGCATGACCTCCGCATGGAGATCCTGGTTCTGCACATCGATGGCGTGATCGGCGCCGAGCCGCAGCGACAGGTCGAGCCTGGCGCGGTCGCGCGTCATGCCGGCCAGGATCACGGTCAGCGAGCCCGCCGCCTTCGCCGCGAGTACGCAGCCCAGTCCCTGCTGCCCGGGGCCGAACACCAGCACCGTCTTGCCGGGACCGGCGCCGCCGTCATTGCAGGCCCACTGCACGCCGTTGCCGAACGGCACCGCGAGCGTGGCATGCACGGCGGGCATGTCGGACGGGATCACGTGCATCACGGTGTTCAGCGGCAGGTGCATGTACTGCGCGTAGCCACCCCACAGGTGCGGTGGCTTCTCGCACGTCGACATGCCGAAACGCGGCGTGTTAAGCCGGTCCTTCACGTTGAAGAAATCGACCTCCATGCACAGCCGGAAGTCGCCCTTCATGCACCATTCGCAGTGCCAGCACGGCAGGTATTCGTGCAGCGCCACGCGGTCGCCGGCCTTCACGCCCCAGCGTTGCTGCGCGATGGGGCCGAGCTCGACGATGGTGCCGACGTTCTCGTGCCCCATGATGACGGGCGCATGGCCGGGCTTGCGGTAGGTCTCGGGATCGCTGCCCCCGACTCCGCTCGCTTCCACCTTGAGGATGCCGGAGTCCGGCTGCACCTGCGGGTAGTCGAACTCCCTCAACTCGGTCGTCTCGACATCGGTCTTGACGGCCGCCAGTACTTTCCTTGTCATGTCAGGTCTCCTTCCAGAACACTCGGCGGGCGGTGCCGCCGAGGATGGCCTCGCGCACCGGGGCGGCATGGTCGAGCAGGCATTCGCGCACGAGCCCCAGTGCGTTGCCATACCCCTCACGGCTGCTCACCACCGGGAAGTCGCTGCCCCACATCAGGCGCGGGGCGCCGAACGCGGCAATGGCGGCTTCGAGCAACGCCGCGGCAGCGCCGCCGAACGTGGGGCCGTCGCGCAGCGCGGTGGACGCACGCGGCACCAGTTCGCCAAGACCCGGCACCTTGAGAATCACGTTGTCGAAGCGGCACAGCCGCAGCACGGTGTAGCGCAGTTCGCCGTCCGCTTCGCTCTCCATCGGCTTGCTGGTATCGCCAAGGTGCTCGAGAACCACGGTCAGTCCCGGCACGGCCTGCAGCAGTTCGGCAAAGGCCGGCGCGCAGAACGCCTCGGCATTGCCGACGCAGCTGACCGGCAGGCCGCAAGCTTGCGCCGCCTTCCAGATCGCGAGCGGATCGTCGCCGGGCGAGCGGGCGCCGGGGCGCAGGCGCACGCCGGCTGCCCCTTCGTCCGCCAGGCTGGCAAGCACCTGTGGAGCGTCCGGCGCGGCCGGGTCGATCCAGACCACGCTGGCGAAGCGGCCCGGATGCGCGCGCACGCAGTCCGCCTGGTAGCGGTTGTCCACCTGCCCGATCATTTGCGTCAGCACCGCGCGCGCCACGCCGTGGCGCGCCATCTGGCCGAGCAGCGTCTCCACCGGCTCGTACCAGACCGGCGAGACATGCGCGTGGCTGTCGATCAGCATCGCCGCGGTCAGGCCGTCAGGGCCACGTCGGGATTGAGCGGGACTTCCTGCTTCCACGTGCGCTCGTTGCTGAAGATCACCGTGGCCGCGCGGATCTGCGGGAACGGGATCGGCGCGGTCAGCACGCTCGGCGCCTCGCCCCGCTCGGCCAGCGCACGCGCGGTGCGGATCATCTGGCGACGCCATGCCACCACGGCCACGTCGGAGGTGCCGAGGTGCTCCTTGGTGCGGTCCAGAATCCGGCCCTGGGTTTCGCTGACCGCGTGGTCCTGCGTCAGGATGCCCTTGATGCCTGACATCGAAGCCGTCTTCATCAGCTCGCGGTCCTGCTGGTACCAGTTGTCGATGTTCCGCAGCTTGCGGAAATTCTCGTCGACCCAGTGGCCGCCTTCCTCGATCCGGTAGGCGACATCCACCGGCTGGCTGTCGTCGAAGAACCACTGGATGTGCCACGTCGATTCATCGTCGCGCGGCACGAAGGCGTTGGCCATGCGGCGGTTCTTGCGTACGCCGAAGCCGTCGGGCGGGATTAGCGTGAAGAACGGCAGCACCACCTCGGTCACGCGCGCATGCAGCTTTCCCTCCTCGCGGAAGTTGCGCACGCCAGCGTAGCGCAGGCCGTACTTGGTGTATTCGACTTCGATCTTCGGTTGCAGGTCGCGCTCATGGTCGTACTTCGCGGGCGCGCTCCACGGCTGCTCGCGGTGCAGCACGCCGGCGTGCGCCGAGTCGATGGTGCCTTCGACCGCCTGCGCGTAGTTGCAGTCCTCCAGCACCTTGAACGGCACGGCGTTGACGGAGGGATACGACAGCCACTCGAACTCCGGGAATTGTGGCAGCTCGGCGGCCGGGCCCATGTAGGTCCAGATCACGCCGCCGATCTCGCGGGTGGGATAGGCCTGCGCACGGATGCGCGAGCAGAAGGCGGAGCCGGACGGCTCGGTGGGTGTATCGAGGCAGGTGCCGTCGGTGGCGAACTTCCAGCCGTGGTAGAGGCAGCGCAGGCCGCCGTCGGAGTTGTCGCCCAGCGCCAGCGACGCGCGGCGGTGCGGACATTGCTCGTCGAGCAGGCCGACCTTGCCATCGGTGTCGCGGAACGCCACGAGGTCTTCGCCGAGCAGGCGAACGCGCACCGGCTTGCCGCCAGGTTCGGCAATCTCCGACGCCAGCAGCGCGGGAATCCAGAAGCGCCGGATCAGTTCGCCCATCGGGGTGCCGCGGCCAACCTGGGTCAGCACATTGTTGTCTTCACGGGTGAGCATAGGTCCTCCTATCCTTGAATCTGTGTATCGTCTTTGTGGGGAAATGGCGCCGTGCGCCGGCTTCGGTGGGTTCAGCCTAGAAGCGCGATGGCACGGCCGAGGCATTCCCGGGCGGCAACGGTGTCTCCGTCGTTGCCGACCAGGTCGTGTGCTTCGATCACCAGGGAGCGCATGGCCTCCAGGCGCTGCAACTGCTGCGCGCTGCGGCGGTCGCGCGCGGCATTGGCGACGTCGGCGTCGAGCAGGCGCCAGACCTCGTCCAGTTCGGATTCCCGGTAGATCATGTGTTCCACCTCGCGGGAAACCGCCATCCGCTCGCAGATCGACGACAGCGTGGCGGCCGAGTAGTCGTCGATGGAAGTCAGTTCGTCGGCATGCATGGGCTCTCCTCTGTGCGTGCCGCTTACCGACCCTTCGGGCCGAACTTCGAGGGCTGCAGGCCGATGACCGCGCGGCCGTAGCTGGTCATGGCGCTGTCCCAGGTGAAGGCGAAGTGCTGGGCGGCGGAATTCACGTCGCGCCAGATCCGCTGCAGTTCGGAACTGTTGTAGATGCCGGAGCCGCCGGCGGCTTCGAACAGCGCGTTCACCGCGTAGCGCGCCTTCTGCGCGGCATAGGCCCAGTCGCGCGGAATGCGGGCCCAGTCGAGGTCGCTCAACGCGCGGGGATCTTCCGCGCTGTCCACGCGGCGCGCATCTTCGCGCACGACGGCCAGCGCGGCGTCGATCTCAGCGACCGATTCCGCCACGCGCGCAAACGTGGCCGACTGCTCGGCCGCCTGCTCGCTGCTGAACGTGGCCAGGCGCGCCGCCAGGCCTTCCGAGAAAGAGCGCACCGCGGCGCGCGCCATGCCCAGCGGGGCGCCGACCAACGAGAACGGCGTCACGTTCTGGAACGGCATCCGGTAGATCGGCGCGCGCACCGAGCCGGTTTCGTCGGCCATGCCCGACATCATGTCCTTCACCGACACCGAGCGATGCGCCGGGATGAACGTATCGGCGATGCGGATCGAGCGGCTGCCGGTGCCGCGCATGCCGGCCGTGAACCAGTCGTCGACGATCTCGATATCCTCGCGGGGCACCACGAAGAAGCGCGGCTCGGGCGGCAGGCCCTCGCGCTGCACCGCATTGCCGACGATGACCCACTGCACATGGTCGATGCCGGAGCAGAAGCGGCCGTCGCCATTGACCAGCCGGTAGCCGCCCTCCACTTCGGTGACGGTGCCGCCGAGCCGGAACACGGTGGCAGTCAGCACGCGGTCAGCGCTCATCACTTCGCGCTGCGCCTGCAGCGGAAACAGGTTCAGCATCCAGCTATGGCCGGCCAGCACGCCGTAGACCCAGCCGGTCGAGCCGCACGCGGCGGCGATCTCGGCGGTCACGTCGACCAGCGTGGCGAAGCCCAGTTCCGAGCCGCCGAACATGCGCGGCGTGACGACGCCGAACAGGCCGGCGTCCATCAGGTCGTGGATGGTCTCGGTGGAAACGATGCGCTCGCTTTCGGTGCGGTCGGCGCGAGCGCGGATCTTGTCGTGCAGCGCGCGCGCCGCGGCCATGGCGGCGTCGTGGCTGGCCAGCGCCGGCACGCTGCCGGGGGAAGTTGCCAGGGGGGAGGTGCTCATGTCTTGTCTCCTGTGTGAGGACGTACGCCGCCGCGCCGCGCGCCCGTGACGCGGCGGCGAGGCAAGGCTTGTCATTTCTGGATGGGTTGGCCGGGGGGCCGGCGGTCAGGTTCCAGTGCGCATGCGGTCCTCCACCTTCTCGCGCTCGTCCACCTGCAGGAACCAGCGGTAGTGGCCGCCCTTCGAGATCGGGGGCAAGTCGTCGGCAACCGTGTACCAGTGTTCGCCGCCGTCTTCGCTGGCGTAGGTCTCGCCGGTCGCGGTGCCGGCCAGCAGCATCACTTGGTCGGCCCAGTGATACAAGCCCATGCCTTCTATGTTGCCGATGATTTCTGCCGGCAGGCCGTTGCGGATTTCATCCCACGTTGCGCCGCCATCGCGGCTGCGCAGCACGGTGGCGTCGGCGCTGCGCTTGGCGCCCCACTCGCGCGGAGCGTTGCCGGGGCCGCCGAGGTACAGCACGTTTTCGTCGCGCGGGTCGATGAACATGGCATCGGGATACCCGATGCGGTCCGCGCGCGTCATCAGGTGAATCCAGGTCTCGCCGGCGTCGGCGCTGTAGTGCAGGCCTTCGCCGCCGCACATGAAAAGCTGTGCGGGGTTCGACGGACGGATCAGCACGCGGTGGTTGTCGTGATAGAACTTGTCCTGCGCGGACTCATAGGCGCGCGGCTCGGTCCAGGTGGCACCGTCGTCCGTCGTCTTCAGCAGCGCGCCCTGCTCGATGCATACGTACAGCGTGCCCGGTTGCGCCGGATGAAAGGCCACGTTCTTGACGTGCGCCACGTGCGGGGGCGGCGGGAACGTCCACTTGTCCTGGTCCGGCACGGACAGCATGGCCGAGACTTCCACCCAGTTCTCGCCGAGGTCGTCGCTGCGATACAGCGCCGAGGGCTCGGTGCCGAGATAGAGCACCACGCGACCGTCGCGCTGCTGTGCCGCCAGCGTGTAGACGTGCTCGCTTTTCAGGCCATTGCCGCGCGGCTCCCAGGTAACGCCGAGGTCGCGGCTGACCGCCATGCCGCCCTTGCCGTGCGCGCCGGCAAACAGCAGCCCCGACTGCGGCTCATACAGCAGCGCGCTCACGTGACGGTCTTCCAACGTCGAGCGGGTCCGCTGCCAGAGCGCGCCCTGCCCCGTCCGCTCGAATACATGCATGCCATGCAAGGTGGCAACGAAGAGCTGGGTGGCGGGGCCGCTGCCGTGCGTGACCGTGCCGCCGTTGCAAGAGAGGACTGCGATCAATTTGTTCTCCATTTCCATGTGACGCGGACCGTGCTGCTGCGCTGCACGCTGCCGCCGCCTGTTTCCGCCAGTGATGTGAGCCTTCGGGCCAACGCCCGGGAAAGTCCGTGCATCGAGAGTCTTTGACTTTTTTCTTGTTAGTCGAAATAATATGCAAAAAAGAATTTCGCGTCAACGACGAAGCGAGCGGCACGGACCACCCCCCGCGCTTCGAACGCCAGGCGCAAGGGAGGCATAGGCCTCGCCGCATCACTGAACGTCGCCACTGGAGACACACATGAACGACCTGCCCCCGTCCACGGGCGCCCTCCTTGAGTTGCGCCTGGAGTCGATTCAATTCCTCGCTCGCGACACGCTGCTCTACGCCTTCGCGTCCCCGGCGGGCGCCGCGCTGCCGGCGTGCGAGCCGGGTTCCCATATCGGCCTGCACCTGCCCAATGGCCTGGTGCGCCAGTACTCGCTGCTCGAAGGCGGCCGCGAGCCGCGGCGCTACCAGGTAGGGGTGAAGCGCGACCCGAAAAGCCGCGGCGGTTCCAGCTTCATGCACGAGCAGTTGCGCCCCGGCGTGGTGATCCAGGTGGAGCCGCCGCGCAACAATTTCCCGCTGAACGAGGAGGCCGAGCATTCGGTGCTGGTCGGCGGCGGCATCGGCATCACGCCGATCCTGTGCATGGCAAGGCGCCTGAAGGCGCTGGGCCGCTCGATGACGCTGGTGTACTCGTGCCGCGACCGCGTCGACGTCGCCTTCCTCGAGGAACTGCGCAGCTACGAGAACCTGCACCTGCACATCGACGCGGAAGCGGGCGGCGTGCTCGACATCGTCGAGATAGTGAAGGCGCAGCCGGCCAACGCGCACTTCTATTGCTGCGGCCCGGGCCCGATGCTCGCGGCCTTCGAGGCGGCCACGGCCCACCTGCCGCCGGCGCAGGTCCACGTCGAGTACTTCACCGCGAAGCAGGAAGCCGCGCTGGACGGCGGCTACACGGTCGAGCTGAAGCGCAGCGCCAAGTCGCTGCAGGTACCGGGCGGCAAGACCATCCTGCAGGTGCTCAAGGATGCTGGCGTGGAAGTGGCGCACTCCTGCGAGGAAGGCGTGTGCGGCGCCTGCGAGACGCGCGTGCTGTCCGGCATTCCCGACCACCGCGACGCCATCCTCTCTCAACCGGAGAAGGCGGCCAACAACACCATGATGATCTGCTGCTCGGGCTGCAAGGGCGAGCGGCTGGTCCTCGATCTGTAAGTCATTTCATCCCAACCGGAGACATCCCATGATCATTGACTGCCACGGCCACGTCAGCCCGCCTGCCGAGCTCTGGGTCTACAAGGCGCACATCCTGTCGCACCGCGGCGAGCACGGGCGCAAGATGCCCGAGGTGACGGACGAGGAGATCCTGCACTACGCCAACCGCAAGGAGATGGGTCCGGCCGGGCACATCGACCTGCTCGACCGCGCGGGCACCACCGTCCAACTGCTGTCGCCGCGTCCGTTCCAGATGATGCACAGCACGAAGCCGGGCAAGCTGGTGCACTGGTTCACCGAGGAGACCAACAACATCATCGCCCGCACGGTGAAGCTGCTGCCCAAGCGCTTCATCGGCGTGGGCGGCCTGCCGCAGGTGGCCGGCGATCCCATCGAAGTGGTGCTGCCGGAACTGGAACGCTGCGTAAAGGAACTGGGCTTCCGCGGCGTGCTGCTCAATCCGGACCCGTTCGAGAACAACGGCTCCGAAGCGCCACCGCTGGGCGACCGCTACTGGTATCCGCTCTACGAGAAGCTGTGCGAGCTCGACATCCCCGCGCACATCCACGCCACCGGCTCGCACTCCGCGCGCTCGCCGTACACGGTCCACTTCATTAATGAAGAGACCATCGCCGTGTTCGGCCTGGTGAACTCCGACGTGTTCAAGGACTTGCCGTCGCTGAAGATCCTGGTGTCACACGGCGGCGGCTCGATCCCCTACCAGATCGGCCGCTTCCAGTCCGGCGCCGCGCGCGCGGGGCGCGACTTCCTCGCCGGAATGCGCAATCTCTACTACGACACCGTGCTGTATTCGGAGGAATCGCTGCGCCTGCTGATCAAGACCGTCGGCGCGGACCGCTGCCTGTTCGGCGCCGAGTGCCCCGGCGTGGGCTCGCAGACCAATCCGGCCACTGGCCGCACCTTCGACGACATCAAGCCGTTCATCCAGGGCTTCGACTGGCTGTCGCCGGAAGAGAAGAACCAGATCTTCTTCGGCAACGCGCAGAAGCTGTTCAACCTCGACCTGGCGGCGTACCGCTAAGCGCGCAAAGACGCCCTGAGGAGACCAAACCATGGCAGAAATCGTACTCGGCATGGGCACCTCGCATGGTCCCATGCTGGTCACGCCGCCGCACACATGGGGCTCGCGCCTGCCCGACGACCGCCGCAGCCTGCATCACTACCAGGGCCGGACGTGGACGTTCGACGAGCTGGTGCAGCATCGCGCGTCGGAAAACCTGGCCGCGCAGATCAGGCCGGAAGTGTGGGAAGCCCGGCATGCCCGCTGCATGCAGGCCATCGAACGCATGTCGCAGGTGCTGGCCGAAGCCCGCCCCGATGTGGCAGTGATCGTCGGCAACGACCAGATGGAAATCTTCGACGACATGCTCGTGCCCGCGTTCAGCGTGATGTGGGGCGAGACCATCGTCAACAACATGATCAGCGACGAGAAGCTGTCGCGCCTGCCGCCCGGCGTGGCCCACGCCATGCCCGGCTACATGCCGCCCGAAGCGACCTATGCCGGCGTGCCGGCGCTGGGCCGCCACCTGATCGAAAGCACCGTGGCCGACGGCTTTGACATCACGGCACTGAAGCACCTTTCCGCTACCGAGACGCCGCACGCCTTCGGCTTCGTGTTCCGGCAATTGATGAAGGACCAGGTGATTCCCACCGTCCCGGTGCTGATCAACACGTTCTATCCGCCCAACCAGCCGACCGCCGGCCGCTGCCATGCGTTCGGACGTTCGCTGGCGCGCGCCATCCGGTCGTGGGACAGCGACGCGCGCGTGGCGATCATCGCCTCGGGTGGCCTGACCCACTTCGTCATCGACGAGAGCGTCGACCAGTTGATCCTGGACAGCATGCGCGCGCATGACTTCGCGCGCGTGGAGGGACTGGGCGAGGCGATCTTCCAGGCAGGGACCTCCGAGGTCAAGAACTGGATTCCCGTGGCCGGTGCGATGGACGAGCTTGGCTTCGGCATGGAAGTGATCGACTACGTGCCGTGCTACCGCAGCGAAGCTGGGACGGGCAATGCCATGGGGTTCGCCTGCTGGCGGCCCGACAACCACAAGGAAACCATCCGATGAGCACTCCCCAGGAATATGTGCGTCGCCTGCGCCGGCTGGATTGTTGCGCAGTGTCCGACACGCTCGACAAGCTCGGTCTGCCGGGCGTTGTGAGCGGCGTGCGTCAGGAAGCCGGTGACGGCCGCATCGCCGGTCGCGTGATTACCGTGAAGCTCGGCACGGGCGCCCCGCCACCGGGCGAGCCGCGCCACCTGGGCACCACCGCCATCGAGGCCGGCGGCGCGGACGACGTGATCGTCGTCGAGCAGCGCACCGGCGTCGAGGCGGGAAGCTGGGGCGGCATGCTGTCGCTCGGGGCGAAGGTGAAGGGTATCGCAGGCGTGGTGGCCGATGGTCCCGTGCGCGACATCGACGAAGCGCGCGCGATGAATTTTCCCGTGTTCGCCTCTTCCCTCACCGCGCGCACCGCGCGCGGCCGTATCGTCGAGAAAGGCACCAACGTGCCGATCCGCGTGTGGGACGTGGATGTCGATGCAGGCGACTACGTTCTCGCCGACCGCAGCGCGGTCATCTTCATCGCCGCGGCGAACATCGACCGTGTGCTGGAAGCTGCGGAAGCCATCGTCGCCCGCGAAGCCCGCATGGCCAAGGCCGTCCTGGCCGGCACGCCGATTAGCCAGGTCATGGGCGGCAACTACGAATTCATGCTGAAGGATTAGGTCATGTCAGAACAGATCGAAGACCGCAACGTCGCCCGCGCCGGCAGGCTCGATACCGCCACGCTCAGCGACGCGATGGACCGCCTCGGCATCGTCGGCCAGTGCCGCGCCATCAAGCCGCGCGATGCTGGCTTCCGCATGGCCGGCCGCGCCTTCACTATCCTCTACGGCCCGGCCGCGAGCCCGCCGGGCACGGTCGGGGACTTTATTGACGACGTGCCGCCCGGTCACGTGATCGTGCTAGACAACGGTGGCCGCACCGATGCCACGGTCTGGGGCGACATCATGACGGAGATCGCCCATCGTCGCGGCATCGCCGGCACCGTGATCGACGGCATCAACCGCGATGTGCATCTCTGCCTCTCGCTCGGCTACCCGGTGTTCTCGCGCGACAACTGGATGCGCACCGGCAAGGACCGCGTGCAGGTGGAGGCCACCAATGTGCCGGTGAATATCGGCGACGTACGCGTGGTGCCGGGCGACATTCTGCGCGGCGATGCCGACGGGCTGGTGTCGATCCCCCGCGAGCACGAGGAACGCATCCTCGCCGCCGCCGAAGAGATCGAAGCCGCCGAGAACGCCATCCGCGAGGCCGTCGCCGGCGGCATGCGCCTGGACGAAGCCCGCGCCCAGCACCGCTACCACCAACTGCAGACGCGCGCCGAAGGAGCGAAAGCATGAGCCTGCCTATCGACCGCATCGACCCGCGCGACACCACGCAACTGGATTTCGCGCGTACCGCTGCGCAAATCATCGACGCCGCCCGCGCCATCCCCACGGCCACGCTGCACGAGGCTGGCGGCAAGATCGGAGCGTTTCCGTCCGTGATCAAACCCGTCGCACCCGGCTTCAGGCTGTGCGGCCCGGCCCTCACGGTGCATGCGCCGGGCGGCGACAACCTGTGGCTGCACCGCGCCATCTACGCCGCGCAACCAGGAGACGTGCTGGTGGTGTCGGTCAGCGACGCCTTCGAACACGGCTACTGGGGCGAAGTCATGTCCACCGCCAGCCAGGTGCGCGGCCTCGCCGGCCTGGTGATCGACGGCTGCGTGCGCGACGGCGTGCTGCTGGAGGAGATCGGCTTCCCGGTGTTCGCCCGCGGCCTGTGCATTCGCGGCACCGGCAAGGACTTCGGCGCGCGCGGCTGGATCAATGCACCGACCGTGTTCGGCGACGTCACGGTGCATGCCGGCGACCTGATCGCCGGTGACAGCGACGGCGTGGTCTGCATTCCGCGCGACCGCGCTGGCAAGGTGGTGGAGGCCGGCCTTGCGCGAGAGGCAAACGAAGCCGATCAGTGCCGCCGGCTCCGTGCGGGGGAGACCACGCTCGACATCTTCGGCTGGAACTGAGCGGGAGCGCGACGAAATGAACGAACGCATCGACGATGACACGACGATCCGCACGAGCTGGATCGACATCCCGGCAGCCGATGGGCGCGCGTACCAGGGCTATCTCGCGCTGCCGCCTGCGGGAACTGGCCCAGGGATTGTCCTCTTTCAGGAAATCTTCGGCGTCAACCGCCATATCAAGGCTGTGGCCGAGCAGTACGCGCAACTCGGCTTTGTCGTGCTCGCGCCCGACGTGTTCTGGCGGCAGGCGCCGCGCGAATCGTTCGGCTATGTGGGCGACGACGCCGCACGCGCGCGCGACATGCTTATGCGTGCCGACATGGCCGAGATCGGGGCCGACCTGGAAGGCACCGTGCGCTCGCTGCGCGAGCGTCCCGAGGTGACGGGCGGCGTGGGCGCGCTCGGCTTCTGCATCGGCGGCCGGCTGGCCTATCTGGCGGCCGCTGCAGGACTGGTGGAGGCCGCCGCGTGCTACTACGGCGGCGGCATCCAGGACCAGTTGCAGAAGGCGGCGGCCGTGCGTTGCCCGATGCTGTTCCACTACGGCGAGACGGATCCCATGATCCCGCTTGCCGCGGTCGAGCGCGTCAGGGCAGCCTTCGCCGACCGGGACACCGCCAAGTTCTTTGTCTATCCCGGCGCGAGCCACGGCTTCAATTGCTGGGAGCGTGCCAGCTACCAGCCGCTCGCCGCGATGCAGGCGCACGGTCGCACCGTGCTGCACTTCGCGCGCCATCTCGCTGCCGCCACCACTGTCGCATAGCCTCGGGACGGAGAACTCGCCATGAGCATCGACGCCAACCAGTTCAAGGCAGCGATGCGCTGCCTCGCCGGCCACGTCTGCCTGATTACCACGTTGTCGGCGGACGGCTCCCGGGCGGGGCTGACCGCCACGGCCGTCTGCTCGGTCTCAGCCGATCCGCCCACGCTGCTCGCCTGCGTCAACCGCAACAGCGCGTCGTTCCACGCCATCCAGGCGTCGGGCATCTTCGCGGTGAACGTGCTGGCGCTGGAAAGCCGGCGGCTGGCCGACCGCTTCGCCAGCCCCATGCCGGCGGAGGAGAAGTTCGCCGACGGCGTATGGGGACGCGCCAGCACCGGCGCGCCGGTGCTCCGTGACGCGCTGGTCAGCTTCGATTGCCGCGTGGCCAGTGCCGTGGATGTCGGCACGCACGGCATCCTCTTCGGGGCCATCGACACCGCAACGCCGCGCGCCGACCGCGCCCGGCCGCTGCTGTACGCGCACGGCAGCTACGGCGAGTTTTCGTCAACCGACGCTGCCGCGGCGCGGGAACTGCTCTGGATTCCGACATGGGACCCGGAACCGGCCGGCTGAGGCGGACCATCGCAAACCCGCCGGCCGACAAAATCCCGCCCGCATCCCCTGCCCGGCGGGCACCACAACAATAAATTCCAATAACGGAGACACGAATTGGCTCTTCGGAGAAGAAAGCTGGCAATGGCACTTCGCCATCTGTCCTTCGGCATTGCAATGACGGCCGCCACCACCGTGACGCACGCGCAGGGCAGCGTCACCATCGGCGGCCTGCTGGACGAGGGTGTCGCGGTCTATCGCGACAACGGCGGCCATTCGAACGTCCGCATGCAGGATTCCGCCATCTACCCGTCGAAGTTCTACCTGCGCGGCATCGAGGACCTTGGCGGCGGCCTGCAGGCGTCGTTCAGCCTGGACTCGATGATCTCCCTCAGCACCGGGGCGCTCGATCCGCAGTCGCGCGGCGCATTGTTCGAGAACTCGGCCTGGGTCGGCATGCGCAAGGCCGGTATTGGCGGCTTCCGCCTCGGGCAGCAGAACGACTTCGCGTTCGACTACTTCCTGATCGGCGCCATCGACCCGGCCACCGGCATCGCGGGCGGCATGCTGAACTTCCGCACCGGCAGCTTCGGCGCGGACCTGCTTGGCCTCAAGGGCCCCGCGCAGATCGGCGCCGGCCTTGCCGCCGGTGCGCCATACGCGCCGTACACCAATGCCGCCGGCGCGCCGGTTGGCATGTCGGCCATCAACTGGGACCGCGTGGGCGGCAAGCGAATGTCGAACGCCGTCAAGCTGACGACCGACGAGATCGGCGGCTTTTCGGCCGGGCTGATGTACAGCTTCGGCGAAGTCGCCGGAGACTTCCGGAACGGGTCAGGCAAGAGCGCGGCGATCGGCTATCACCAGGGAGAAACGCGCGCCGCCGTGGTCTATACCGAGCAGAACTACGGCGCGGTCAATGGCGGGCAGAGCGGCATCGCCAACTTCCTCGCCGGCGCCCGCACCAAGGTGTCGCGCTTCGATTTCTCGGGCATGTACAGCCAGGCGCGCAACACATTCACCGGAGCGAGGATCTACGCGCTGGCCGGCGGCATCGGCTACGAACTGACGCCGGACCTGATTCTCGGCGGCGCCTATACCTACGAGAACGGCAACGAGCAACTGAAGAACGTGATCATCCACCAGGGCGCGCTCCAGTTGACGTACACCTTCTCCAAGCGGACCGCGGTCTATCTGGTGGGGGTCTACCAGCACACCAACGGCGCCTATGCCGCGGAGATCGGCAACATCCTTGCCAGCGGGAAGATCCAGTCCGTCGCGGCAGTCGGCATGATGCACCGCTTCTGACGGCAGTACGCGGGGCGCTGGAGCATGCCCCGCTTCATACGCCGCGCGCCGCGAGGATCTGCATCAGCCCCTCGGCCACCATCTTGCGGCCTTGGGCGTAGGCATCCAGCAACATTTCCCGGTTCTTGGTACTCAACGCCTTGACGAGCTTCTGCTCGATGTTGGCGTTCAGGTGCTGGTCGCGCAGCGTGATGTCGGCGGCCAGCGCACGGTAGCGGTCAGTCAGCCGCATCAGGCGCAGCGCCTCGCGCTTGAGCACCTTGTTCGGCGACAGCTCGAACACCGCGTCGTGGAACGCGCGATGGTGCTCGATCCATTCCGAGCGATTACCGGCCGCGAGCAGTTCGTCGAGTTCGGTCAGCATCGCCTTGAGCTGCTTGAGTTGTGCGGGCGTGGGCCACTCGATCGTGGAAAGCAGTTCCGCTTCCAGAAGTTGCCGCATCAGGTAAAGCTGGCGGGCCTCGTCGGTCGACAATGGCGCGACAAAAAAGCCCCGGTTCGGATCGTGCTCGATGATGCTTTCGGCCGCCAGCAGCTTCAGCGCCTCGCGCACGGGGACGCGGCTGATGCCGAAGCGGTCCGCCAGGTCGGATTGCCGTAGCTGCAGGCCAGGCGGCAACTGTCCGCGGTTGATGAGCTTGCGGATTTCCTGGGCGATCTGGGCGGGAATGTCGATCCCTTGTAGTTCTGCGGTAGACACGGTGTGGATAGGTCTGAATTAGATATGCAATATTGAATGCAATCATACCTCCAATTGGCCGTTCCAAGGCAGGATCTGCCCTTCTTTGCGTAGCAACGCGCAGTAGTGGCCGCCATCGTCAAACGTTCCGGGGCTCCATTGCCTTGCGGATGCATTGCGCATTGCGCGGGCGCCATCCGCCGCCACCTTATTGGAAGCGCTTCCGCATGTGCAACTCCTCGACGGAAGTGCGGATGCAACCTTCCCGCAGGCACTGCGAACGCCTACCCGGGGGCGGAAACTCGATTGTCCACCGCGGCAGGGATTGTTGACGGCTCGGCCGGGGAGTTGAAGTGGAGTCACTAAAACGAACACGTTCATCGACTGTTCATGCATCGGAAACAGCCACTCGCAGCGAACCGGGCTATTGACCAAACGCCGCGAACTTCCGGCCCAGGAACTCGACGAACAACCGGATGCGGGACGATAGCTGATGCCTCTGCTGATAGACAGCATAGATGTTTGCTTCGGGTGTCACGTACTGCGGCAGCACCTGCACCAGTCTTCCACTGCGCAGATAGCGGTCAACGTCCCATTCCGCGCGCAGCACAATGCCATGCCCTTCCAACGCCCAGTTGACGGCAATCTCGCCATCATTGGTTGTCAGGTTGCCGCGGACATGGATCGCCTCGGTACGTGCCTTGGCACCCTTTACCGCCGTGAGGCGCCACACACCGTAGGCATCGCTCCCCTGCCTGATGCCAATGCAGTTGTGGCGCTGCAGTTCTGCAGGCGTCTGCGGTGTACCGTGCTCCCACAAGTAACGTGGCGAGGCAACCAGCAGCCGCCGATTCGGTGCGAGTTTGCGTGCGACGATGCGGGCGTCAGGTGGCTCGCCGAATCGCACGCATACATCGAACGCATCCTCTGTCAGCGGGGGCGGGTCGGCTGACAATTGCAGCTGGACATCCACATCGGGATACATCCGGCTGTACTCGGAAATCACGGGCGCCACATGCATGCGTCCGAAGCCGAGCGTGGCATTGACGCGTAGCAGGCCGCTCGGCTTGCCTTTGGCGCTGGTCAGCAACTGCTCCAGGTCGTCGAGTGCCCCCAGGATGCGGCGGGCATGTTCCAGCAATACCTCTCCTTCCGGCGTCAGGCTCATGCGCCGTGTGGTACGTGTGACCAATGGCATGCCGATGCGTGTCTCCATCTGCGCTAGCCGCTTGCTGACTGCCGCCGTCGTGATGCCGAGATCCCGCGCGGCGGCGCTCAGGCTGCCAGCCGTGGCCAATGCCGCGAAGAAGCCCAGCTCGGCCGGCTGGATCGCACTGTTGGAAGCCATATCCCACTTTCAACCACAGGGTTAAGAATGGTTTAACTTTAGCCGCGATCCAAAACTTCGTCCACGGCCCAGAATCCGCTTCACGCTCGCAGCAGCGATGACGGCACCAGACGGATTTCCAGACCAGACAGGAGACGAAAAGATGAAGACGTACAAGATTGCAACCATTCCGGGCGACGGCATCGGCAAGGAAGTCGTACCCGCCGGCCGGGAAGTCATGGAAGCCCTGGCCGCCGCTGGCGGCGACTTTCGTTTTGAGTTCGAGGACTTCGACTGGGGCGGCGACTACTATCGTCAGCATGGCGTGATGATGCCCGCCGATGGCCTCGACGCGCTGCGCGACAAGGACGCAATCCTGTTCGGCTCCGCCGGCGACAACCAGATCCCCGATCACATCACGTTGTGGGGCCTGCGCCTCAAGATCTGCCAGGGCTTCGACCAGTACGCCAATGTGCGCCCCACCCGCATCCTGCCCGGCATTGACGCGCCGCTGAAGCGCTGCGCGCGCGAAGACCTGGACTGGGTCATTGTCCGTGAGAACTCCGAAGGCGAATACTCGGGCGTGGGCGGCCGCGTGCACCAGGGCCATCCGATCGAGGCCGCCACCGACGTGTCGATGATGACGCGCGTGGGCGTGGAACGGATCCTGCGCTTCGCCTTCAGGCTGGCCCAGTCGCGCCCCCGCAAGCTGCTCACCGTGATCACGAAGTCCAACGCGCAGCGCCACGCCATGGTGATGTGGGATGAAGTGGCGGTGCAGGTGGCCAAGGACTTCCCGGACGTCAGCTGGGACAAGGAACTGGTCGATGCCGCCACCGCGCGCATGGTCAACCGCCCGAGGTCGCTCGACACCATCGTCGCCACCAACCTGCACGCCGACATCCTGAGCGACCTGGCCGCCGCGCTGGCCGGCAGCCTGGGCATTGCGCCGACCGGCAATATCGATCCGGAACGCCGCTATCCGTCGATGTTCGAGCCGATCCACGGCTCCGCCTTCGACATCATGGGCAAAGGCCTGGCCAACCCGGTAGGCACGTTCTGGTCGGTGGTCATGCTGCTGGAACATCTGGGCGAAAGCGCCGCCGCGCAACGCGTGATGGCCGCGATCGAAGCAGTGACCGCCAACCCGGCGCTGCATACCGGGGACCTCGGCGGCAAGGCGAAAACGGTCGATGTGACCAAGGCAGTCTGCGACTACCTGGCAACACATCGACAGGCCAAGGCCGCATAAGGCTTCGGTCACGGCTTCACCTGTAGCACCCTTCGCACCCGGCCAGGGCCGGGCTGCCGGCAGGCGCGCGCTCAGCGCGCGTCTGCTTCCTTGCGGACCCCGACAACGGCCATCAGAGCCCTCGACCGCAGGCGACTCACCTCGAATCGGTTGGTCCGGTAGCGAAGGCTTCGCGGCCTGTCTACGCGCATCGCAATCACTACCATTAAAGGAGACAACCATGCGTACGTTCACTACTCAACTGGTCCGTCGTATCTGCGGCCTGTCGATGTTCGGCTTCGGTATCTGCGGAGCGTCCGTAGCGATTGCTCAGGAATGGCCGTCCAAGCCGATCAGCCTGGTCGTCCCATTCCCGTCTGGCGGCACGACCGACATCCTCGCGCGCGCGCTGGGTGACCAGTTGTCCAAGGCTCTCGGCCAGCCAGTCATTGTCGAGAACCGGCCGGGCGCCGGTGCCACTGTCGGCGCCGACTATGTTGCAAAAGCCAGGCCGGATGGCTACACCCTTCTGATGGGCGCGGTCCACCATACCATTGCCACGTCTGTCTACAAAAAACTTCCCTATAGCTTCCAGAAGGACCTAGTTCCCGTTTCCACACTCGCGATGGTCCCCAACGTGCTGGTGGTCAACAGTACAAAAACACCCGTCAAGAACGTGGCCGAGTTGGTTGCCTTCGCAAAGAATGCGTCACCAGAGTTGTCGTATGGTTCCAATGGCAATGGCACTGCGCAACATCTGATTGGAACCCAGTTCCAGGCGACAACCGGCGTCAAGCTGCTGCATGTGCCGTACAAGGGTAGTGGCCCGCTCACCACGGACCTGTTGGGCGGTCAGGTGTCCATGTCCTTCGACACGCTGACAACGGTGTTGCCGCACATCAAGGGCGGCAAGCTGAAGGCGCTGGCAGTCACAACGGCCAAGCGTTCGAGCGCCTTGCCCGACGTACCCACAATGGGCGAGTCGGGGCTCAAGGGCTTCGACATTGGAACCTGGTTCGGCGTCCTCGCTCCCGCCGCGACGCCCAAGCCGGTCGTCACAAGATTGAACACCGAGATCGTGAAGATTGTCAGCTCGCCTGACTTCCAGCAGCGCATGCTTGCGGCGGGTGCGGAACCGATGGCGAGTACTCCCGGAGCGTTTGCAAAGCGCATCAATGATGAGACGAACAAGTTCGCTACGCTCGTCAAGGAAGGCAATGTCACCATCGAGTGAGGCAGCGGCCGCAGCATACGCGTCCTATTCCCTTGGCGATGAGCCGGTCACACTGGCCGCCCACTCCAGAACGGGACCGAACCGCGGCGGCAACAGGTCTCGTGCCCGCGCCAGCGTCACCCAGCGGAATTCGTGATGCTCGGGGCGGCCCAGTTCCGCGCTGACCGGCAATGCAACCTCGCCGCAAGGCGAGGCGGCAAGATAGATCCGCGCAATCTTGCCGTTGGCATACGGAGCGGTTTCCCGATAGTCCTCGCCCCAGCAAAGCTGCAGGACGGACAAGCCGGTTTCCTCCCGGGTTTCCCGCAACGCCGTGGACAATGGATCTTCGCCCGCTTCCGACAGGCCCTTGGGCAGATCCCAGTTCCGATACGCGCGCAACACGAGGCAGCGCCATTCATCGTCGACGCACCGCATCACAAGCAGCCCCGCGGAACGCTTGCCAGTAGTCATTTGCGTCTCCCTATGCCCGCCGGCGCCTGGTTGGACGGCAGAGCCGAGTCCTGTGCAATGCAGCACTCAGCCCTGCCGGGCCGGCCTTACGCATTGTCCACCTTTATGAGGCCAGTGCGCGACGCCATCCGCTCACGGTAGCGGACTTGCTCGCGACCGGCTCAATGCGCCAGCAGCTGCGCAGGTTCGTGGTAGACATGGCCAAGGTCGTGCGCGACTTCCTTGCAGGTCACCTTGCCGAACGCCACGTTCAGGCCATTGGCAAGGTGCGCATTGTCCGCCAGTGCGGTCTTCCAGCCTTTGTCGGCGATCTGCAGCGCAAAGGGCAGCGTGGCGTTGTTGAGTGCATAGGTCGATGTACGCGGCACTGCGCCCGGCATATTGGCTACGCAATAGTGCAACACGCTGCCAACCAGGTAGGTCGGATCAGCGTGGGTCGTCGCCCTGGCGGTTTCGCAGCAACCGCCCTGGTCGATCGCCACGTCGACGATGACCGCACCCGGCTTCATTGCGTCCACCATGCCGGCAGTCACCAGCTTGGGCGCGGCCGCGCCTGGGATCAGTACGCCACCAATGACCAGGTCGGCCGACAGTACATGGCGCTCCAGGTTGTCCTGGTTGGAGTAGACCGTCGTCACGCGGGCGCCCAGCAGGCGGTCCATGCGTCGCAGCGCATCGATATTGCGGTCGATCACCACCACCTGGGCGCCGGTGCCTACGGCAATCTGCGCCGCGTTGGTGCCGACCACGCCCGCGCCCAGGATGACAATCTTGGCCGGCTCCACGCCCGCCACGCCGCCCAGCAGAACGCCCATGCCGCCGCGCGCCTTCTCCAGGCAATTCGCCCCGGCCTGCACCGACATGCGGCCAGCGACTTCCGACATCGGCGCCAGCAGCGGCAGGCCGCCACCAGCCTGGGTCACGGTCTCGTAGGCAATGCAGACCGCACCGCTGCGGATGAGATCGGCACACTGGTCCGGATCCGGCGCGAGGTGCAGGTAGGTATAGAGAATCTGACCCTCCCGCAGCATGGCACGCTCGCCGGCCTGGGGCTCCTTTACCTTGACGATCATGTCAGCCTTGGCAAAGATCTCCTGCGCCGTATCGACGATGGTCGCGCCGGCCTTGCGGTAGTCGGCATCGCTGGCGCCGATGCCCGCGCCGGCGGCGGTCTGCACCAGCACGTGGTGGCCGTGTGCCGTCATCTCGCGCACGGACGACGGCGTCAGGCCGACGCGATATTCGTGGTTCTTGATTTCCTTCGGAACTCCGATCCTCATGGCTGTCTCCTTCCTTGGTGTTATGTGAATCCGGTACGATGGCGCTGCCGCCTTACCAGGGCAGCGAATAAGTCTTGGTATTGCAGAAGCTCTTCATCGCTTCGAGCACGCCCTCCTTGTAGCCCAGCCCTGAATCCTTGATGCCGCCGAACGGTGTCATCTCAAGGCGATAGCCAGGGACCTCACGGACATTGACCGTGCCGACGTGCAACTCGCGGATCAAGCGGGTGATGTAGTCGAGCCGGTTGGTGCAGACCGACGACGAAAGCCCGTACGCCGTGCCGTTGGAAATCCGGATGGCGTCGTCGATATCTTTAAAGCGAATCACCGGCGAGACCGGGCCGAAGGTCTCCTCCCTGACAACGGTCATTTCCGGGTCGACGTGGTCGAGAACGGTCGGCGCGTACAGTGCGCCGTCGCGCTTGTGCCCGGCCAGCAGGCGCGCGCCGCCGGCGATGGCGGCATTCACCACGGACTCGAACTGGATGGCGGCGGCCTCGTCGATGACCGTGCCCATGTCCATGGCGGGATCCAGGGGGTCGCCATACTTCACGTCCCGCGTCTTGGCGACCAGCAACTCGACAAAGCGGTCGGCCACGGATTCCTGCACCAGCATCCGCTTGACGGCGGTGCATCGCTGGCCGGAGTTCTTGTATGAGCCACCCGCGGCCAGCGTCGCGGCCTCCTCCAGGTCGGCGTCTTCCATCACGATGATCGGATCATTGCCGCCCAACTCCAGTACCTGGCGCTTGTATGCGGCCTTTGCCGCGATGTACTTGCCGATCGGCACGCCGCCGGTGAAGGTGACCAGATCGACGTGCTGGCTGGTCAGCAATTCGTCGGCGATCTCGCGCGGATCGCCGGTGACGACCGACAGCATCTGTGGCGGCAGGCCGGCTTCATAGAGGATATCGGCGAGCGCGAAGGCGGCCAGCGGCGTCTTCTCGCTCGGCTTGAGGACGATGCGGTTGTTGGTAGCCACCGCCGGCGCGACCTTGTGAATCACCTGGTTAAGCGGGTGATTGAACGGCGTGATGGCCGAGATGGCACCCAGCAGCGGTTCCTTGAGCGTATAGACCTTGCGGCTCTTGCCGTGGGGGGTAAGGTCGCACGAGAAGACCTGGCCATCGTCCACCAGCGCCTGGTTGGCGGCGAACAGCAGCACGTCGGAGGCGCGGCCGACTTCATAGAGCGTGTCCTTCAGCGACAAACCCGATTCCAGGGTGATCAGGGTTGCAATCTCCTCCTTGCGCTGCGCGATGATGTCGCCGGCGCGCATCAGGATGCGGTAGCGGTCGTAGCGGGTCAGGGTCGAACGGTACTGATGGGCAATGCGCAGGGCGCGGCGCACGTCTTCGATATCGGCCTTCGGCACCGTGGCGATGACTTCCCCGGTGTAGGGATAGGTCACCTCGATCACGCGATCGCGATAGACCTTTTCGCCGGCAATCCGCAGCGCTTCATGGCGGATGCTTGACGTGACTGCTGTGCTCATGAGTGTCTCCTCTTGGTTTCAATCGGCGGGCACGACTGTCCCCCCGCCCCTGCGCAGGGGCGTATCGGGACAGCAGCCAGGAATTCGGGAAAGTGCCGTCAGGCGGCGTGATTCAGCGCGAGGTCAAGCGCGTCGAAGTTGCGCAGGCGACGGCCCGGACTGAGCCCCACCATCGCGCGATTGCAGATCAGCGGCACAACCTGCTCTGACACCCCGCCGTGGGAGCGCAGTGGCGCGTCCAGGCCGGACAGGTCGTGCCTGGATTTCGACGTGCCAATCACAACGTTCTGGCGTGAGACCGTAACGATGTCGCCGATGCGGTCGGGCGGCAGCCCAAAGCGCTCGGCTGCCTGTTCGCGTGTGAGTACGCTATCCATGCCGTCGATGTCGGCGATGCGCGGAATCCATCGGGCCGCACTCTCGGCATCCGGCGTATAGATCGTTGCAAACGAGCCCAGTGCGCCGTGGTGCACCACATAGGGGTCGGTAATGGGCAGGATGACGCGGGCCGCCCCCTCGCCGTACCAGGCGTCGAGCTGGTCCTGCAGGTAAATGACGTTGGGCTCGCCGGTAGCGCCGTGCTTGTCGTTCATGCCGTGGTCGGCGGTCAGCACGATCGTGGCGCCCATGGCATCGAGCCGGCTCAGGTAGCCGTCCATCATCCGGTAGAAGGCATTGGCGGCCTCGCTTCCCGGGGCTGCCTTGTGCTGCACGTAGTCCGTGGTGGAGAGATACACCAGGTCGGGCCGCTCCTGCTCCATCAATTTGACGCCGGCGGCAAAGACAAACTCGGACAGCTCCGCGCTGTAGACCGACGGCACGGGCATGCCCACCATCTCCACGACACCGGTGATGCCGTTTTCTTCCAGCGTGGCCTGGTCTGCCTTCTCCGAAGAGAAGCAGATCCCCCGCAGGCCGTGGCCGAGCAGCTTGCGCAGCTTGTCCTTGGCAGTGACCACCGCCACCCTGGCCCCGGCGTCCGCAAAGGCAGCAAGCACGGTGCCGGCGCGCAGGTATTTCGGATCATTCATCATCACTTCGGCGCCCAGCTCGCGGTCGAAGAAATAATTGCCGCAGATGCCGTGGACCGACGGCGGCACGCCCGTGACGATGGACAGGTTGTTGGGATTGGTAAACGATGGGATCACGCAGTCGCCCAGCAGGCTGGTGCCGCGCTGCATGACACGCCGGAGGAAAGGCGCCACGCCCGCTTTGGCGGCAGCGTGAAGGTATTCCGGCGCACAGCCGTCCACGCATACCACGACCACCGGCCGGTCCATCCAGCGGTAGGTCCTGCCGTTGACTTCGATCCTTTCGGCCTTGGTCGTTCCCATTTTCAATCCCCTTGGTGATGAGCGTCAGCTCATGGTTCTTTGTTACTGCCTGGATGCACCTTGCGGTGCGCCTTGAGCATGCGTACGCGGCTGGCGGCCACGTGCGCGCGTAGCGCAGCGCCGGCGCGCCTGGCATCGCCCGACACGATGGCGTCCACGATGGTGCGGTGTTCGTCGGCGGAGACATCGAGCCCCCCGCCCTGGGTCAATGCCTGCATGCGAAACAGGTGCAGCTCCTTCACCAGCCGCCGGTAGGTCTCGGCGAGCTTGCTGCTACCCGCGCGATCCAGCAGCAGTTCATGGAAGCGCAGGTTGAGCGAGGCGTATGTGGCCGCCTCCTTGTTGTTTGCGGCCTCTTCCATGGCGCCCACCAGCTGGTTCAGGTCATCCGCCAGCGCTGCGTTGACGCGCTGCGCCACACGCTTGCCGATGATTTCTTCCAGGGCCTCGCGCAGTTCGTAGATTTCATCGGCCTCCTCGACCGAGATCTCGCGCACGAAGACCCCGCGATTCTTCTCGTTGCGCGCCAGTCCGGCCTCCTCCAGCGCCCGCAGTGCTTCGCGGATGGGGCCGCGGCTGGTGCCGAAGCGCGCGGCGATGTCGCTCTCGTTGATGCGCGTGCCGGGCGGCAGTTCGCCGGTCATGATCAGTCGTTCGAGTTCCTCCTGCACCAGCATTGGCAGCGAGCTTGAACGCAAGAGTTGGATGGCGTCGGTCATTCCCATGGCTCCATTAAAGTGGGCGAATTGCAAACTGTCAACAGTTTTCAATCTTCAGTTGACAGTCATCAGCCTACGTTCTACATTGATTTCCAATCTTACCGCAGGGGTGCCGATGCGACACACCGCGGCAGGGCAAACAGGACAGACGACAGATCTGCCTAATACGGAGACGAGCATGAGAAATTCCCTTGCCATGGCGCTGTGCGCCTCTTCCCTGGTATTCGCCACAGGCATCGCCGCCGCGCAAAAGACCACGTTGACGGTCTACACCGCACTGGAGACCGATGCGATGAAGCTCTATAAGGATGGCTTCGAGAAGGCGAACCCCGATATCGAAGTGCGATGGGTGCGCGACTCCACCGGCATCGTTACCGCCCGGCTGATGGCCGAAAAGGCCAACCCGCAGGCCGACGTGGTGGCCGGGCTGGCCGCCAGCAGCCTCGTGCTGCTGTCACAGGAAGGCATGCTGCAGGCCTACGAGCCGAAGGGCTTCCAGCAACTGAACGCGACCTATTCCGATCCCGCGCGGCCACCGCAGTGGGTCGGCATGGACGTATGGGCCGCCACCATCTGCTTCAACCGGGTCGAAGCGCAGAAGCTCGGCCTGCCCAAGCCCGAGAGCTGGAAGGATCTGGCCAAGCCCATCTACAAGGGCCGCATCACGATGCCGCACCCGGCTTCCAGCGGCACCGGCTACCTCGATGTGGCGGCCTGGCTGCAGATGTGGGGCGAAGCCGATGGCTGGAAGTACATGGATGGCCTGCACGAGAACATCGCCCAGTATGTGCACTCTGGCTCCAAGCCGTGCAAGCAGGCCGCCACCGGCGAGTTCCCGATCGGCATCTCGTTCGAATTCCGCGGCCACCAGGTGCGCAAGGCCGGTGCGCCGGTCGACCTGATCTTCCCTGCCGAGGGCCTGGGCTGGGACATCGAGGCCACGGGCATCATGAAGACGACCAAGAAGGTGGCCGAGGCAAGGCGTTTCGCCGACTGGATGGCGAGCCGCGACGCCAACCAGATCAGCGCCAACTGGTGGGCCGTGGTGGCCTATCCCGGCGTGGCCAAGCCGCTGGACGGCATTCCCGCCAATTATGAGAGCCGCTTCGCCCGCAATGACTTCCAATGGGCCGCCAGGAACCGCACCCGCATCCTGGCCGAGTGGAGCAAGCGCTACGACAGCAAGGCCGAAGCCAAGTAACGCGCGCCGGGGCGGGCGCCCGTCCGCCCGGTCTTTCACGACCTGTAGCCATCACCACATAGTGGGGACCCCCATGGAAATGACCAGCGCCAAGTTCGTCGCCACGCGCGCCGGCAGCGTGCCCGCCCTCGAGATCCGCGGCGTGCGCAAGGAATTCGAATCGTTCTGCGCCCTGCAGCATATCGACCTGACCGTCTACCAGGGCGAGATGCTGTGCTTCCTCGGCCCGTCGGGCTGCGGCAAGACCACGCTGCTGCGCATCATCGCCGGACTGGAGCAGCAGACCGCCGGCACCATCCTCCAGGCCGGGCGCGATATTTCGGCCCTGCCTCCCGCCCGGCGGGACTACGGCATCGTGTTCCAGTCGTATGCCCTGTTCCCCAACCTGACGATTGCCGACAACGTGGCCTACGGCCTTGCGAATCGCCGCGCCGGCCGGACCGAGACCGCGCAGCGGGTGCAGGAACTGCTCGACCTGGTAGGCCTGCCGACCTCCGGGCGCAAGTATCCGAGCCAGCTGTCGGGCGGCCAGCAGCAGCGCGTGGCGCTGGCCCGGGCGCTCGCGACCCGGCCCGGGCTGCTGCTGCTGGACGAGCCGCTGTCAGCGCTCGATGCCCTCGAACGCGTGCGCCTGCGCGGCGAGATCCGGCGCCTGCAGCAGCAAGTGGGCGTGACCACCATCATGGTCACGCACGACCAGGAAGAAGCCCTGTCCATGGCAGACCGGATCGTGGTCATGAACCACGGTGTCATCGAGCAGGTCGGCACGCCGCTGGAGGTCTATGAAAGCCCGGCCACGCCCTTCGTGGCTGACTTTGTCGGGCGCGTGAACGTGCTGTCCGCTACGGCCCTCGGTGGACAGCGCTACCGCGCGGGCACGCTCGAACTGACCTGCGAAGGCAGCCGCCGTGAGTTCGAGCCCGGCACGCCGGTCAATCTCTATGTTCGCCCCGAAGACCGCCATATCGGCGAGCTCGGCGACGACATGCCCAACCAGCTGACCGTCAACATCGAAAAGGTGGAATTCCTCGGCGACACCTGCATGGCCGAAGTCCGCTGCGAGCAACTGCGCGACCAGTCGCTCAGCCTTCAGTTCACCCTCGACCAGTTCCACGATCACGGTATCCGCGCCGGCCAGCCCCTTCGGATTGCGCTGCGCGCCAACCGCATCCAGGCCTTCGCGGCGACAGGAGCAAGACGATGAAAGAGCTCGCGCTTTCCCAAACGCCCGAGGCAACCGATGGCGGCTGGCTGGCCCGCCTGAACTGGGACGAAATCATCGCCCGCGCGGTGCTGGCCTGCGTTCTGCTGGCGCTGTTTCTCTTCTTGCTGGCGCCGATGGGTGCCATCCTCGGTAATGCCGTA
This sequence comes from Cupriavidus sp. H39, assembly GCF_050271075.1. NCBI lineage: Bacteria > Pseudomonadati > Pseudomonadota > Betaproteobacteria > Burkholderiales > Burkholderiaceae > Cupriavidus > Cupriavidus sp. H39. Next base: position 749,777 of record NZ_CP189846.1, on the reverse strand, counting down.
CTCGATCACGACGGCCATTTTGTCGGGCTGGCTCACTTCGCCGCGTATATCAGGACGCCGGCGCTGATGCAGTCGGCACGCAACTCGGTGCTGCTGGCCGGCTGCGTGGTCGGCATCTCGGTACCACTGGCCTTTGTCTTCGCCTATGCGCTGACGCGCACCACCCTGCCCGCGCCGCTGAAGGCGGTGTTCCGGCTGGTGGCACTGATCCCGCTGCTGGCGCCGTCACTGCTTTCCGCCATCTCTTTCGTGCAATGGTTTGGCAATCAGGGCGTGCTCAAACCCCTGCTGGGCGGGGCTTCGATCTATGGCGCGCCCGGCATCATCATCGCCGAGGTCTATAACACCTTTCCCCATGCACTGATGATCCTGGTCACGGCGCTGTCGCTTGCCGACGGCCGCCTCTATGAGGCCGCCAGCGCCCTGGGCGCCAGTACCTCGCGCAAGTTCTTCACCGTTACCCTGCCCTCCTGCAAGTACGGCCTGATCAGCGCGGCGACGGTGACCTTCACCTATGTCATCTCTGACTTCGGTGCACCCAAGGTGATTGGCGGTGACTTCAACGTGCTTTCCATCGACGTCTTCAAGCAGGTGATCGGCCAGCATAACTTTTCGATGGGTGCGGTGGTGGGGCTGCTGCTGCTGGTGCCGTCCGTCCTCTCTTTCATGATCGACACCGTGGTGCGCCGCAAGCTGCGCGCCCAGCTCACCGCACGTTCGGTGCCCTACGCGCCCAAGCCCAATGCCTGGGTCAACGCGCTGCTGGGCAGCTACTGCTTACTGGTTTGCGCACTGTTGCTGGCAGTGGTCGGCATGGCGGTCTATACCTCGCTGATCAAGCTGTGGCCATACGACCTGACGCTCGGCCTGCAGAACTACCGCATGGTGCTGTTCGAGAGCGACATGGCGGGTGCCTACAAGAATAGCCTGGTGCTGGCCGGCGTCACGGCGCTCACTGGCTCGCTCATTGTCTTCACCGGGGCCTACCTGATCGAGAAGACCCGCAACCTCGGGCTGATGCGGCCGCTCATGCATTTCCTGGCCGTCCTGTCGATGGCGGTCCCGGGGCTGGTGCTTGGGCTTGGCTATGTCATCTTCTTCAATCATCCTGCCAACCCGTTCAACTTCCTTTACAACACGATGGCGCTGGTGATCCAGTCGACCATCATCCACTACTACACCTCGAGCCACCTGACGGCCATTACCGCCCTCAAGCAGATCGACAACGAGTTCGAGGCGGTCTCGGCCTCGCTCAAGGTGCCGCAGTGGCGCACGTTCCTGCGTGTCACGCTGCCGGTATGCCTGCCGGCGGTGCTCGACATCGCCCGGTATTACTTCGTGGTGTCGATGGCCACGCTGTCCTGCGTGATCTTCCTCTATACGCCGGAAACCATCCTTGCCTCGGTGGCCATCATGCACATGGACGATGCCGGCGACATCGGCCCGGCAGCCGCCCTGGCCAGCCTGATCGTACTGACGTCCACCGCCATTTGCCTGGTCTATGCCCTGTGCACCCGCGTGCTGCTGCGACGCACGCAAGCCTGGCGCGACCTGGCCCGCGGCTGAGCACCGCTTTTCCAGCAAACCATAAACCGCCATCAGGAGACACCATGACCGCCACGCCCTACCCCATTCTTCTCACTCCCGGCCCCCTCACAACCTCCGACCGAACCCGCGCGGCCATGCTGCGTGACTGGGGATCGTGGGACACTGACTTCAACGCCATTACCGCCCGCATTCGCCAGCAGGTGCTTGCGATCGTGCATGGGCAAGGCACGCACGAATCCGTGCCGCTGCAAGGCAGCGGTACCTTTTCCGTGGAGGCCGCCATCGGCACGCTGGTGCCGCGTGACGGCCATGTGCTGGTGCCAGTGAACGGAGCCTACTGCCAGCGCATCGCCAGGATCTGCAAGACGATTGGCCGGCGCCTGTCCACCATCGAGTATGCCGAGGACCGCCCGATGCGGGCCGCGGACATTGACCGTATGCTGGCGGCGGACCCGTCCATCACCCACGTCGCTGTCGTCCACTGCGAAACCGGCACCGGCGTGCTCAATCCGCTCGACCAGATCGCCCAGGTGGTGGCCCGGCACGGGCGCGGACTGATCGTCGATGCCATGAGCTCGTTCGGTGCGATCGACATCGACGCGCGCACCACGCCGTTCGACGCCGTCATTGCCGCCTCGGGCAAATGCCTGGAAGGGGTGCCGGGCATGGGCTTCGTCATCGTCCGCCGCGTCGCGCTGGAACGCTGCGAAGGCAACAGCCCCTCCCTGTCGCTCGACCTCTACGACCAGTGGCGATACATGGAACGCACCACGCAGTGGCGCTTCACGCCACCGACGCACGTGGTCGCGGCGCTTGACCAGGCGCTCCAGCAATATGTGGAAGAAGGCGGACTCCCGGCACGCGGCGCCCGCTACACGCGCAACTGCGCGTTGCTGGTGGATGGCATGGAAGCGCTTGGCATCAAGCCCTACCTCGATCGCAAGGTGCAGGCACCGATCATCGTCACGTTCCACGCGCCCGCCGACCCGCGCTACGATTTCAAGACCTTCTATCAGGCTGTCAAGCAGCGCGGCTACATCCTGTATCCGGGCAAGCTGACCGAGATCGAGACCTTCCGCGTCGGCTGCATCGGCCATTTCGGCGACGCCGGCATCCCCGGGGCGGTAAAGGCTATCGGCGAAGTCCTGGCCGCGATGGGCGTCGGCACCGGGCAGACCGTCGCCGCATAAGGGATTCGAGGCGTCATTCGCACTGACTGAAAGGCCTTCGCGGTGCCTCCGCGGAGGCCTTTCTCATTGGCATGGGAATTCCCGCCCGGCGGCCGGCCGTAGCGATTGCGCCAGCGCGGTAGTGACCGGTTCGTGGCGGCGTTTTGGCCATCAGGGCTGAGTCGTGCAAATTAACTTCGGACGAGATGCCTCGTAAGACTAGGGGAAGGCGCTGAAGGCCGGCGTCGTGATTGACGATGTCGCCCACCAAAATCTCACTCCATCGGGACCGTCTGGCACGGCCCAACGTAGAGACAGCGTCTGTTGGTTTCCCACCCACATCACGATAGTCGAATCGTCGCCTATCGCTCCCCGTGGGCCCAATCCGTGGCGACGTACGCACACCAGGACACTGGCACGCGACATGCGATACGACTAGTGAGCAAGGGACACGGCAACTCGCTACAGCCAATGCTCACCAACTCGACCTGAGCAAAGGAGCTTCATCATGGCTACCCAAACCAACGAACGCGCGACCATTGTCATTCATGACCTGCCGGCCATCGAAGTCCTGGATTGCGTCGAAATGTCCGCCATCAAGGGTGGCCAGATCGACCAGCGCCTCGCAGACTACATCCAGAACGTCTATCAGTACACCCATGACTGGGCAGGTGGCGCCCGCCCAGTCCCGAAGTACTGACCGCAGCGCCTTGCCGGCCGACTTCTTGCCATCGTGCGTTGGTCGGCCGGCATTCTATTGGCGATGTCGGCGCCGGCAGCGCCTATCAGCAAATGTGCATCAGCCCGGCGGGGTGATACCGCCGTAGCCCATGCGCGTTCCTTCGGCGGCTATTCCGTAGCTTTTTGTTTTCGAGTCGCGCCTAGCGACCGGCCTGGCTTCTGGCGGCTCCTATCAACGGACATTGATCTCAGCGCTGTCAAATGACAGAGAAGGGTCGGAAGAGGAAATCCGTGGTCGCTGCCGGCATGGCGAGCGATGATCGGCCGCCTTCGGCCATCCGTCCCAGATCAGCCAGCCCGGGAATTCAGGACAGCAAACCAACGCCGGACGTAGTCCGGCGAGCACATTACTCAGGCTTGACGTTTCGGTCCGCAATCAATTTGGACCACTTGTCCCGGTCCGCACGAATCCGACCGGCAAATTCCGCAGCAGTCGACGGTGCCGGCGTCAGGCCCATCTTTGCCAGATTGGCCTTGACGTCCTTGTCCTCCAACGTCTTGCGGATGGCCTCATTCAGCGTCTGCACAACCTTTGGCGGCGTGCCCGCGGGCACCATCATGCCGTACCAGTTCTCCGCATGGACGCCTTTGATGCCGCTTTCATCCAGCGTTGGCACGTCCGGGAGGTACGGCAGGCGTTTGGCCGTTGTGACGGCGACAGGCTTCAGTTTCTTGCCCTCGATGAACGGTACGAGTCCCGAGGCATCGCCGAAGAACGCATCCACCTGCCTGCCGATCGTATCGGTGATGGCCGGCGCCGCACCTTTGTACGCCACATGCAGGAATTCGGCCGAGGTTGAGGCTTTGAACAGCTCGATCGCCATGTGGGGCATGCTGCCGATGCCGGAGGACGCCAGCGACACCGGCCGGCCTGCCCGGCTCCGCGCCACCAGGTCCTTCGCCGAGCCAATCTTCGACTGCACTGGCACCACCAGCACCTGCGGCGTGGTGACCACCAGCGAAACCGGCATCAGGTCTCGCTCTGGGCGGTACGACAGGTTCTTGTACAGGGACGGGTTGATGACGATGGCCCCGGCACTGGTCAGGAAGAACACCGAGCCATCTACCGGACCCTTGGTGACCGCGCTGACGGCGATGGCGCCATTGGCCCCGGGCCGGTTGTCGATGATGACGGTGTGCTTGAGTTCCGTCTCCAGTTGCCTGGAAATCGCGCGCGCCAGCGCGTCCGCCGGTCCGCCCGCGGGGAATGCCACCACCATCCGCACCACGTCGCCGGCCATGGCCGCCTGGCCAAATGACATCGCCAGCACCGCCGCCAGCGAACCCTTCAGGAAAGTCCTTCTCATGTTGCAATGCCTCGCTTCTGTGGGTGCTTGCGCTCAGCCGCCGGCCGCGCCTTGCGTATTGACATACAGCGCATAGATGGACGTACAAGACGCCATGAACAGGCGGTTGCGATGGCGTCCGCCAAAACACAGGTTGGCGCAGCGCTCTGGCAGGCTGATATGCCCGATGGGTTCGCCGTCCGGGGCAAAGATGCGCACGCCGTCGAGTTCCGGCGTGCCCATGCCCCAGCCGCACCACAGGTTGCCGTCAGTATCGACACGGAAGCCATCCGGGGTGCCGGGTCCGGCGTCAACCAGTACTCGGCTGTTGCCCAGCCCCTTGGCGCTTTCGCTGACCGGGAAAGCTCGGATGCGGCGAGGCCGTGTGCGCGACTCGATCACATACAGCACTTCCTCGTCAGGCGAAAATGCCAGGCCATTGGGCCCACTGACATCATCGGCGACGATGTCAAGGCGGCCGCTGACCGGATCGATGCGGTAGATGCGCTCCGGCAGTTCCGAAGTCGCCTTCTCGCCCTGGTAGTAGCCGGCGATGCCGAACGGAGGATCGGTGAACCAGATCGAGCCGTCCGATTTCACCACCACGTCATTGGGCGAATTCAGCGGCTTGCCGTCATAGCGGTCCGCCAGCACAGTGATGCTGCCGTCATACTCGGTGCGCGTGACGCGCCGGCCGACATGTTCGCAGGTCACCAGTCGACCCTGCCGATCGCGGGTGTTGCCGTTGGCATGGTTTGACGGGCTACGGAACTCGCTGGTGTTACCGGTCTCCTCATCCCAGCGCAGGATCCGGTTGTTCGGGACATCGCTCCACAGCAAGTAGCGGCCATCACCGAACCAGACCGGGCCTTCGCTCCAACGGCAGCCGGTGGCTATGCGGTCGATTGCGGCAAGGTGCAGGTGGTATTTTTCGAAGCGCGGGCTCAGTGCCTGGACGCGCGCATCCGGGTAGCGCACCGGCTCGGCCGGTGCAAGAAAAGAGTGCATGGTCATCGTTCAGTCCGGAGGATCCGAAAAAGGGGTTATCCATAAAGACGGGACGGGTTCTCCGACAACACGGCGCGCAGCAGTGAGTCATTGCCAGCCGCAGCTTGCAGCCAGCTCAGCAGCACGCGGTCGTCCGGCACCGGATAGGACAGGTTTGGATGCGGCCAGTCCGTGCCCCAGATCGCGCGGCTAAGCGCCACTGCCAACATGCGCTCCAGTACAGTGCGCGCCTGCGGTGCGTCCAGGTCACCCGCGGTGATGCGGTCGACGCCTGAGACCTTGATCCACACCGATTCATTGCGCAGCAACCCGCAGACGTTGTCGAGCTGGCGCGCCAGCCCGGCCTCGGAGACCGCCACCCGCGCCATGTGGTCGATGACAAGCGGGGTGCCGAGATGGCCCACGGCTTCGACCGCCTTGACCACATCCCCCGGCGTGCCATGGACCAGCGCGTGCCAGCCATACGGGCGGATGCGTGCGACCATCGCACGCACGCGACCCGCATCAAAGGCATTGCCGAGATGGCTCATCAGGCCGATACGTACGCCCTTGACGCCCCGTGCCGCCATCTGCGCGAGCAGCGTCTCGTCCATGTCCGGCGCAATCACGGCGATGCCGCGATACGCGCCATCGCCAGCATCGAGCGCTGCCAGCAGCGCGCTATGGTCGCTGCCATAGCAGGCCGCCTGCACGATCACGCCGTGCGTGATGCCAAGCGACCGGTGCATTGCGCGCAGGGCATCGAACGGTGCCGCCTGCGGCGCATACACGGCACCGTCGGGCAGCGGGTGGCGGTCATAGGGGCCGTAGATATGCGTGTGGCAGTCCCACACTGCCGGCGAGGCGGGCATCTTGGCTTCGTCGCTGGCTGCCATCAGTTCGCCGTCGCGCCGGTGTCTTTCACCACCTTGGTCCAGCGGGCGTACTCGCCGTGGATCAGGTCCCGGTACTGGGCTGGTGTGCCGCCGGTAGGCTCCGCGCCTTGCGCATGCAGGGCCTTGATCACCTCAGGCGCCTTGAGCGTGGCGTTCAGTTCGCGGTTGAGCCGTTCGACCACCGGCGTGGGCGTGCCCCTTGGCGCCACAAGGCCCTGCCAGGTGCCGGAATCGAACCCCGGCAGCACCGACTCAGCCAGCGTCGGCACGTCCGGCAACACCGAAACCCGCTTGACGGTGGTGGCCGCGACCGCGCGCAGCTTGCCTTCCTTGATGAACGGCAGCACCGCGTTCAGGCTTCCCGACATCATGAAGTCGATGCGTCCGGCGAGCAGGTCAGGCAGTGCCGCGGCATTGCCTTTGTAGGGGACGTGGCTGAACCTGGTCTTGGTCTTGTCGGCAAACACCACGCCAGTCAGGTGATCGATGGTGCCGTTGCCGGACGAGCCGAAGTTGAGTTGCCCCGGTTTGGCCTTCAGCAGCTTGATGAAATCGGCCGGCGTCTTCACCGGCGATTCGGCGTTGACGATCAGCACCAGCGGCACCGTAGCAGCGTAGCCGACGGGCGCGAAGATCTGGTCCGGATTGAGTTTGGTGTTGTTGAACAGCGCCGGCGAGATCGCGATCGACGAGCTGTTGTACAGCAGGGTGTAGCCATCCGCCGGCGATTTCGCCACGAGCTCCGCTGCAATATTGCCACCAGCGCCGGGACGGTTATCGACAATGATCTGCTGACCCAGCCGCGTGCTCATATCTCGCGCAATCACGCGGGCGAGGATGTCCGTCGGTCCGCCTGCCGAGAACGCCACCACCAGGCGAATCGGCTTGTCCGGGAACGTCGCGGCATGCGCGCCGGATGCCAGTGTGCCGAGCATGACGCCGGCGATCAGGCTCAGCGCCTGGCGGCGCCCGATGCCAAATGAAAACTTCATTTGCAACTCCAAAGCTATTGCCTGATGGTTTTGCGCTTGACGCGATTCAGTCGCAGCGCACGCTCATGCCACCGTCGACTACGATCTCCGTACCGGTGACGAAGCGCGCTTCATCGGATGCCAGGAACAGCGCCGCATTGGCGGTATCGCGGCCATCGCCCATGAACCCGAGCGGAATACGTGCCTGGCGCTGGGCCAGCAGTGTGTCCACATCACCGCCCGCACGTTGCCCGGCAAGACGCGCCTCCACCATCGGCGTATGCATCTGACCGGGGACTACCGTGTTGACGCGAATGTTCTTCTTGGCGTACTCGACCGCGACCACGCGCGAGAGTTGGATGATCGCCGCCTTGGCCGAGGCGTAGCCGACCTGGGCCGAACCGGTCCAGCGGATGCCCGAAGTCGACGCGGTATTGACGATAGCGCCGCCGCCCTGCTGCTCCATGTGCAGCAGCACGTGCTTGCAGGTCAGGAAGACACTCTTCAGGTTGAAGTTGAGCTGGCGGTCCCAGTCTTCTTCGCTAAGCTGCACCGGCCCACCCTTGGCCGAGCCGCCGACGTTGTTGACCAGCACATCCACGCGCCCGAAGCGCGCCACGCAGGCATCGACCATGGCCTTGACCGCTGCTGTGTCGGTCACGTCGCACAGGTGCGAGTCAAACTCCGCACCCGCGGCGTCCAGCCGCTCCAGCGTTTCACGCATCGCATCAGCGCTTTTGTCGACGACGAAAATCTTTGCGCCTTCCTGTGCAAAGCGCACCGCAACGGCGCGGCCATTGCCCCACCCGGGGCCGACGCAACCCGCGCCAGTAACGATGACAACCTTTCCTTCAAGACGGCCAGACATACGGAATCCTTTTGTGTTTCGGGGTAACGGTTTGAACGGGAATCAGCCGCACACCAATTCCGGTGCGCTGCCGTCCGGGGGCACGACATCAAAGACGTTGATGGTCATCGAGATCAGCGTGTAGTAGCCCGCCAGGCCAACAAGGTCCACCACCTGATCCTTGCCCAGCACCGCCATCGCGCGCTGGTACAGGTCGTCCGGCACATTGCGCGTGGCATGCAGCACAGTCAGTAACTCGTGGATCACGCGCTCATCCTCGTTGACGAAGACCGGCTCACGCCCTGCGCGGATCGCCTCGACCACGTCTTCGGCCACGCCTGCCTTCAGCGCGATGGGCTTGTGTGCCCACCATTCGAATTCCGACATCCAGATGCGGGCCATCATCAGGATGGCCAGCTCCGACAGCCGCGGTGACAACGACGAGCCATAGCGGCAGTACTGGCCCAGCGCCTGCGCGCGATTGGCCAGGTCCGGGCGGTGCAGCCACATCGCAAGCGGCCCTCGAACCTGCCCGCGCGGACCGGCAGCAATCGCCGCGTGGACTTCCTGCTGCTCGGGCGTCAGTTCTTCGGGTTTCAGTGGCTTGAGGCGTTTCATTCGCTTGCGCTCCGTGTCGACGGTCAGAAACGGAACACAGGCCAGGGCACCGATGGGGCGCGCGATCCGACGGGGTCGGCCGGGCTGTCTCCGCTTCATTGTTGGTTTGATGGAAGCTATTCTGGTTGCCGGCTACGATAGCGTCCAATACAGTTTTAGGAAGAGACTGATTCCGTTCTAGAATAAGTCGACTTGGTCGTCCCTTTTTCTTCAGCCCACGCGCCATGCTCGAACTCCGTACCCTCCGCCTCTTCCTTGTACTCGCCGAGGAGCTTCACTTCGGCCGCGCCGCCCAGCGCCTGCTGATCTCGCAGCCGCCGCTGACCAAGCACATCCAGCAACTCGAAGAAGACCTCGGCGTGCTGCTTTTCGATCGCAACCGCCGCACGGTGCGGCTGACGCCCGCCGGCTCGGCACTGGTGCGCGAAGCGCGCCGCATGCTCAACCAGCTCGACGCCACCGTGGAGGCGGTGCGCAAGGCCGAGCACGGCGAGACCGGCCACCTGCGCATCGGTTTTGTCGCGGCAGTGCTGTACATGAACGTCGAGCGCATCGTGCAGAAGTTCGAGCACGATATCGGCGAGATCGATATCACCTGGGAGGAGACCAGCACCGCCGAACAGGTCGATGCGCTGCAGCGCGACCGCATCGACCTGGGGTTCGCGCAGGTCGGCACGCCCCCGGGCGAGCTTCGCGCCCATGTCATCCACAAGGAGCGGCTGGTGGTGGCTTTGCCGGCATCGCACCCGTACGCCAAACGCAAGCGCATCGACCTGGTGCGGCTGGCCGAGATGCCCTTTGTCACGATCCCGCGCGACAGTGCGCCGGCGTACTTCGACCTGGTGACTTCCACCTGCGTCCAGGCCGGCTTCAGCCCGCATCTCCGGCATTACGCCAAGCACCTGTTGTCAGTGGTCAGCCTGGTGGGACTGGGCCGCGGCATCGCGTTGGTACCGGCCACGCTCGCCAAGGCCTCGCTGCCCGGCGTGGCCTTGCGCGACCTTACCGGCGAGCCCGCCATCGCCGAGTACTCGGCGATCTGGAATCCCGACAACGGCTCGCCAGTGCTGCAGCGCGCGCTGCGTTCGCTCGGGGTGCCGCCGGCGTAGCCCCTTCAGGCGACGGATTCGGCGGCGGCCAGGATGTGGCGCACCGGCGTCATCGTCAGCTTGCCAAATACGTCGATCAGCACCTCCGCCTGCGCGGGCGCAAGCACGCCCGCCGTCACGGCGCGGAACTTGTCCCGGATGGCTGCCATGCGCGCCGGATTCTCCGCGGAGCCCGACGGATTGGCCTGGTACGCACGCACCCGCTCGCCGTTCTTTGACATCAGCTCCACCCAGCCACAGAAGCTGGCCGGATATAGCGCGTCGAGTTCGGGGTCGCGGACGATCTCGATCGCGTTGGCCAGCGCGACGATCTTCGCGTCCGCCAGGCGCGCCTGCCCGAACTGCGCCGGCAATACCTCACCATCCAGCAGCGCCACCGCCAGCGCGTAGCGGGCGCTCATCTGCGCGTTCAGCACACTGCCCGGCGCGTAACGGTAGCCGCATTGCACATCGACAACGGTTGGCATGCCGACGCGAATCGGCCCCTGTCCCACCCAGTCGGCACGCAGCCGCAGCGCACAATCGACATGCGCATGGGCACTGCCGCAGCAAGCATAGGGCTTGAAATTGGTCCGGGGCATATGCCAGTCGCTGCCCAGCCCTTCCACCAGCCTTTCCGGCTTGGGCGACTCCGAGAATGCCTTGAGCCAGCCACCGTCTCCGGTCTCGAACAACTGCGTCGGGCCGGTGAGGCCGCGCGCCGCCAGTTCCGCAGCCATCACGCCGGCCTGCGCGCCGCGCCCAGGGTGGAAGCGCTTGGAATCCGTGCCGTCGCAAGCGAACGCAAACAGTCCGCCCGACTGGGTGCCGGCAAGACCCAGCGCCCACGCGGTGCGCTCGGCGTCGAGCCCCAGCATCACCGCCGATGCCGCTGCCGCGCCCAGCGGCGCGCACACGGCGGTCATATGCCACCCCTTCATCCTGGCCAGCGCCGGCTGCAGCGCCAGTGCGCAGCGGATCATGGTTTCGTAGCCGACGGCAATAGCGGTCTCGGCCCGCTCGGGCGGCACCTCGCGCGTCTCGGCCAACGCGAAGACCGCCGGCAATACGACCGCACCCAAGTGGACCTTTGCATTGTGAAAGTCGTCCAGCTCATAGGCGTGCGCAGCGGCGCCATTGACCAGCGCGGCATCGGCGGCCCGATACGTCATGGCCGGCCGGCCCCATGCGCGTGCCCCGCCACCGCGCGGAGCGAGGTAACCATCATCCGCCCAGCCACGGATGGCCTGCGACCAGGGCTCGTCATGTCCGGTCAGGGCGGCGCCAAACGTATCCAGGGAGAGGCCTGCGACCGCCTGCCTCACCGCGTCCGGCAGATCGGCATTACGGATCCCGGCGATCCATCCTGCAAGTTCCCGGGTGATGGGCATCGCTTGCGTTTGCTGAGGCATGCTTGCTGGTCCTTGTCCCTGTCTTTCGCTCAATCGATACGGATGCTGGCTGCCTTGACGATGCCCGCGACCTTGTCGATCTCATCCTTGATCACCACCTTGAACTGCTCAGGCGTGGACTGTACGGCTTCAAAGGCCAGCTCGTCGAAGCGCGCCTTAAGGCTGGCTTCGCGCACGGCCTTGTTGAGCTCCAGCGACAGCTTGCGGGTGATGTCCGCAGGCAGGGCGGCGGGACCCCAAAGCCCGTACCACGACAGCAGTTCAAAACCCGGCAGCCCACTCTCGGCAACGGTCGGCACGCCCGGAAGCTGCGGGATACGCTTGCTGCTCGTGACCGCCAGCACCTTCAGCCGCCCCGCCTTGACGAACGGATACGCACCTGGCATCGGCGACACCGCCGCCGACACGTGACCGCCCATCACGTCGTTCAACTGCGGCACGGCGCCCTTGTAGGACACGATATCCATTTCCAGCTTGAACGCGTGGCGGATCATCTCTTCGGCCAGGTGGCTGGTGGTGCCTAGCCCGGAGGTGGCCCAGGTATAGGTTCGCGGCTTGGCTTGCGCCAGCTTGACCAGGTCGCGCAGCGAGTTGGCGGGCAGGCTGGTGTTGGCGACGACGACCAGCGGCACGTGCCCCACCTGTGCGATCGGGGTGAAATCCCTGATGGCGTCGTAAGGAGCGTTCTTCGCGACCAGCGGCAGGTAGACCTGGCTGGAGGCATTGAAGAGCAGCGTGTAGCCGTCGGCCGATGCCTTCGCCACCGCTTCGGACCCGATCATGCCCGACGCGCCCGGCCGGTTCTCGATAACGATCGCTTGCCCAAGCTGGCGCTGCAGTTGCGCAGCCACCAGGCGCCCGACTGTATCGATCGAGCCGCCCGGAGTGTAAGGGATGATCATCTTGATCGGGCGATTGGGATACGCGCCGCTCGCGTACGCCACCGGCTGCGATCCGACCATCATCGCCATCGCAGCGATCACACCCAGCACCGTACGCCGCCCTGTTCTACCTGTCCTGCTCATGGCCGTCTCCTCGGTTTTTGCGCGGCTTCCTAGTCTTCCGGAGCCTTCCGTCCGCATGGCGCCGCGCTATGCAGGCCACTGTAGGGACGGGCCGACGGACCGTCCAATACTGTTTCGCTCCATGAGTTATAGGGCTGGCATATGAGACGGCACTGCGCGCCCCTGCGTTGGTTGCGGCTATCCTAGTGCCCCGTCCCGCAAGGAACAGCACCATGGAACTCCGGCAACTCCTCTATTTCGTGACCGTCGCGGATGAGTTGAACTTCAGCAAGGCGGCGGTGCGGCTGCACATGTCGCAGCCACCGCTCTCCCAGCAAATCAAGGCACTGGAGGACGAGATAGGCGTGGAACTATTGGCACGCAATCGACGGGAAGTCCGCCTGACTGACGCTGGCCGTGCCTTCCAGGCGGACTGCCGCACCGTGCTCGAACAGTTGCGCGTCGCTGTGACCACCGCGCGGCGCACGGCGGCCGGTGATATCGGCACGCTGCAGATCGGCATGGTGACGTCAGGCATCTTCCACGTGCTGCCCACCATCCTGACGCGCATGGCAGAGCGTTTCCCCGGGCTGCATATCGCCGTTACCGACATGGGCTCGGCCGACCAGGCGCATGCCGTGATGCAAGGCAAGCTCGATATCGGCATCGTGCATTCGATCCCGACGCGCGGCGGCCTCGGCAAGGCACCGATCTTCACCGAGAATTTCACTATCGTCATGCCTGAGGGCCACGAGCTCGCCGCCAGGCCTGCGCTGGCGCTCCACGACCTGGAGGGAGTGCCGCTGGTGGCATTCTCGCGCGAGCACGCGCCGGCGCTGTTCGACGGCATGATCGCCTCATGCCTGCATGCCGGCTTCAGCCCCGTCATTGCACACACGGCGCGCAATCCACTGACCACCTTTCAGATGGTCAAGCTCGGCTTGGGGGTGGCGCTGGTGCCGCGTTCCTACGCCCGTGCAGGCCTCCCAGGCGTCGTGTTCCGCGAGATCGGGCAGACCGCTGGCCACATCCAGCTCTATGCAATCTGGCGTGAGCAGGCCCCCAGCGATCTGGTCACGCGGGTGGTGAGCGAAGTGATGAGCGAAGTGATGAGCGAACCGATCGGGGACTAAGCCTCTTCCCGCAGCCGTCAGTCAAGCCACCGTGCTTTGTGACGGAGGTAGCGCGGCCACATAGTCGAGGATCGCGGCCACAACCTCGTCCAGCCGCTCCGGCAGCAACGCATGCGCGGCGTCGCGGATGGTGAGGTTGGTCACGCGCTCGCCCAGGTAGTCACGCAGCACATTGGCATAGCGCTGCGGTGCAATCACATCGTACTCTGCCTGCACATTCAGGATCGGCACGTTGCCGCCGGCAAAAAAGTCATCGACCGGTGTGCGCTTCTGCGCCAACGTCTGCATCGTCATCAGCTCTGTGTTCCAGCCCTGCAGCCAGGGCGCAGGGTCATTGCACGGCGCGAAGAATACCGCGCGCAGGCTTTCCAGGCGGACCGTGTCCGGCAGGCTGGTATCACCGCAACGCTCGATCTGGGCGCGTACCTCCGGCGGAATCGGCACGGCATCGACGCCCTTCGGCACCTTTCCCGCCGAGCCGGCCAGCAGGACCAGCGCGCGCACCAGGTCAGGCCGGTCGCTGGCCACGGTGCGAGCGATCCAGTTGCCATGGGCATGCCCGACGATAACGACCGGCGCCTGGCCCCCATGCTCGATCACAGCCGCGATATCGCCTGCCCAGTCGTGCAACGTCTTGTCGGCAAGCGGACCAACACTGCGGCCATTGCCGCGCGGCTCCGGGCAGAGCACACGATAGCCGGCAGCCGAAAGCGGCTCGGCCAATTCCAGCATGTCAGTTGCGCCGCGGCCGAGCGACGGCAGCAAGACGACTGCCGGGCCGGCACCCAGCTCGTAGACCTCAATGGAGATCACCGCCGAGCGCAGTACTTCGTAGCGCCGGACTGCGCTTTGCTTGTCGCGGGCGTGCGATGTTGCCTGCGCTTGCTGCTCCGTGTTGCCTGGCATGACCTGGTCTCCTCCGTGTTCCGGTCAGGACAACGGCGTCCTGCACCTTGTCCGGCCCACTGTACCGAGGCCACCGTGTAAATTCCAATATGGAATCTGACTGACAGTTATAGGGCTGGCGGGGAACACGGCCAGCCTTTTCTGCCGGCTTAGTCAGGCTAGCTTAGTCAGGCTTGATCCCGAGCTTCGTCACGATCTCCGACCAGGTCTTCACTTCGCGGCCTATCAGCGAGGCAAGCTGCTGCGGCGTGCCGCCGGCCGGGGCGGCGCCATCGGTGGCAAACTTGGTGGCGGCCTCGGGCTGCATTGAAACTTCGATCGTGGCCACTTCCACTGATAGCGGCTCCCTCAGGCGCCAAGGCGTTGGCGCACCCACCCAAAGAAAGTGCCCGCGAAGAACGACCAGACCGACATGACCAGCAGCGCCTCTAAGAAGCTGCCCCAGGAAAATGATGCCGACCGCAGGAGCGGCGAGAAGTTCATGCCATGGAACAGGCTGTTCATGAACTCTAGAAAGGGTCCGGGGGCAGCGAGCCAGACGAGAGTGCACAGCGCGTAGAACAATGCCACCGTGATAGCGAGCGAAATGCCCGTGTGTAACGCCGGGCGTGCTGAATCCTGATTCCGAGGGGCGATTTCGAGTGTGCTCATCGCAGTCTCCTTCAATCCTCAACTGCCATGCCAACAACCTAGTCGCCTTGCCTTTGCGCACCTTGATCTAAATCAATTCCTCGGCGGCCCTGCAGAGTCATGCTCACCTTGCATAGGGCGGCGTTGCAGTTGATTTGCAATCAATACCGGCACGCAAATGCGTTGACCTTCCCACGGCAGTAGGGCTCAAAGGCCATGCGTACCCTTCTTGCAATCGCCACTGCCGCCCTTCGCAGCGCCAGTGCGCTCGCCCAGACTGCACCGACCGCTCCGGCCGACCAGGACCACGCAGCACACCACCCTGCAGACGTTTCCGCCTCTGCGCCGTCGACGCCACCGACGAAGGCTGGCCCGAAGGCAGCTTCGAAGAGTTCCAAGGCAGCCAGTGCGCCGTCCACGGCTCAAATGGACGCCATGATGAAGTCGATGCAGGAGGTGCACGACAAGATGATGGCTGCCAGGACGCCGGAGGAGCGCCAAGCCCTGATGAGCGAACACATGAAGACCATGCAGGAGGGCATGTCCATGATGGGTCAGATGCACGGCGGCAAGGGCACTATGGGCCCGGGTGGCGGAATGGGGATGGGCCCAGACGCCATGAACAAACGCATGGACATGATGGAAATGATGATGCAGATGATGATGGACCGCGAAGTGACCCGCCCCCCCGCGAAGTGACACGAGGACGGAGGTCATGGGCCACGAGCATCACGAGACGCCATCGTTCTGGCGTTCACGCGCTGGATTGGCGCTGCTGGTAGCTTGCGCCGTTATCGGCTTCTACCTTCTGACCAAGCACACGGCGCACTTGCTGGGCGCGCCGCCGTTCTTGCTCTTCCTTGCCTGCCTGTTGATGCATGTGTTCATGCATAGCGGCGGCGGCCATCATCACGGCTCGACGAGGAGTACCAACGATGAACAACGCCGCCAATGACTACGGGCTGGGGTCTCGTCGTCGTCATTCGCTGATCCAAGTTCGGCCGGAATGGTGCCCGCCCCGTCAATAACCACTGATTTGATATCCGGATCGTGACGACGCGGCATTCGACTGGTCGTGCCAACCTAAGAGCGGAATCAAGAAGGGCGACTCGGTGGGCGATGCCGCACCCGCGCCACGTATCCGTCGTGTCTAGGCTGCGCCGCCTTGCGAGTGTGATGACCGCGCATATCGCTCACGGATGCACACACCGCAAGGCCTTCAGGTACTTGGCTGGCAAGAGGTGCCAGGCCGTCAGCCCTGCAATGCGGGCATGATGACTTCCTGCACAATCCGCATGCCCTCAGGCGTGCTCCAGCTCCCCGCAAGCTCGGCAATGACCTGGTTCGTACTGGAGAGCGTGACGCCGTTCTTCTCCATGCGGCGCAAGGCCATGTCGTCGCCAATCTTGCTCGGGGAGCCGCCGGCATCGGCGATCACCTGTACGTCGTTGCCGTCGCGCGTCAAGCTTAGTGCTGGGAACACCGTGCAGACATCATTGGTGACGCCGGCGATGATGAGCTTGCGGCGCCCGGTCGCCTTGACTGCCGCTGCGAAGTTCTCATCGTCCATCGCATTGACGATACCGACGCGCTTGATGCGCACGGCAAACTGGTCCGGCAGGATGGTTTCCAGTTCGCTTAGCAGAGGCCCTTGTGCGTATTCCTCCATGCTGGCGGTAAGTACGACCGGCATCTTGAGGATGCTTGCAGTCTTGGCCAACATCAGCGCGTTGCGCTTCATTTCCTCAAAGGGGATCGAATGTACCCAGCCCATGGTACCGACCTGGTGGTCGATGAGCAGGAGCGCGGCGTTATCCGCCGTAAAGCGTTCGAAAGGCATGGTGAGACTCCTTTTGGTCAGGTTGAGGAGGCGCGCAAAGGCGGGCCTGCGAAAAGCATTACCTTGGCGCTGCCATGGAGGCCCTGAAGCGAGATCGCATGGGGCGTGTCCTGCGCCGCAAAGACAGGGAGCTTGAGATCGTTGTGTCCGAAGTCCTGACAGTCCACTGTCGCAGTGCCGAAGATCGGCATGACGAAGGCGCAATGGCCCGCTTCGATGGGCACAGTTAGGTCGGCACCTTCCTCCAGCGAAATATCGAGCATCGTCACTTCGGTCGGTGGCTCCAGCGGGGATTGGGCATCCCTGAAACTTCCGACTGGCACGCGTACCTTGGCGCCCGGCAACTGCACCACTGGCACGTCCTGCGGCTCCAGGGACAACGTGAATGGCGCGATGCTCTGTCGCTCCGGGGCAAGGTTGACGAAGATCTGCAGCGAATGCACAGTTTTGCCGGGCACAGCCGGAACTTCCTCATGGACGATGCCGCGCCCGGCCGTCGCCCAGTGCAGGCCACCGGGCCGAATCAGGTTGCAGGTGCCGATCGAGTCACGGTTGTCGATGCCCGTGTCTGAATCGAGGAATACGTAGGACACGGCGGAAAAGCCGATATGCGAATGCGGCGGAAAGGTTGGCGCGCTCATCCAGGCATGATCAACCCCAAGGAAAGGATCGATCAACGCAGCCACGCCGCGCAAGCCGTAGGCGCGAAAGTGGCTGCCGTGGTTGGCACGCTGCAGCGGGGCAATGACGGACACGATGTTCGCCTCAGGCGCCCTGAACTTCGCTCAGGGTTGGGTAATCGGTGTAGCCCTGCGCCGTGCCACCGAAGAAGGCGTTACGGTCCGCCTCGTTCATCGGTGCGCTGTCCTTCAGCCGGGTGACAAAATCCGGGTTCGCAAGCACCATCTGACCGTAGGCCTCCAAGTCAGCCAAGCCCGCCACCAAGTCGGCGCCGATCTGCTCGCGCGGGCGGCCCGGCCTGTTCAAGATAAGCATGCCTGTCCAGAGCTCGCGGATGTCTGCCAGCAGCGCATCGTTGCCCAAGTGCATGATATGCAGGTAAGCCAGCCCTAACTTGTCGAGTTCGGCAACCAGGTAGCGGTACAGGTCCGGGCCTTCATCGCCTTCATCAATTCCCCACATCGCCGTGCCGGGCGACAGGCGGATGGCAGTGCGGTCAGCGCCGATTTCCTCGGCGATCGCGGTCGCGACCTCGATGGCAAAGCGGGCTCGGTTCTCGATCGAACCGCCGTATTCATCGGTGCGCGTGTTCGCGCTGGGGGCGAAGAACTGCTGGATCAGGTAGGCGTTTGCGCCATGAATCTCGACGCCATCGGCACCGGCCTCGACCGCACGGCGGGCCGCGTAGCGAAAATCCTGGACGGTCTGGCGCACGTCCTCGGTGGTCAGCGCACGCGGCACAGGGATGTCCTGCATGCCTTTTGCCGTGAACATCGCCGCGCCCGGGGCAATGGCCGAGGGCGCGACGCCCTCCCGGTGATGCGGAGTGTTATCCGGGTGCGACATACGCCCGGCGTGCATCAACTGGATGAAGATGTGACCGCCCTGGGCATGCACAGCATCCGTGGTTTGCTTCCAGCCGCCAACATGCCCGTCGGTATAGATGCCCGGAGTAGTCAGGTACCCCTGCCCGTCGTCAGAGGGCTGAGTGCCTTCGGCGATGATCAGGCCAATGCTGGCTCGCTGCGCATAGTACTCGGCGGCAAGTTCTCCCGGCGTGCCGTCGTGCCGGGCGCGGCTGCGGGTCATCGGTGCCATGGCCAGGCGGTTCTGCAGGGTGTAGCGGCCGACCCGGACGGGATTGAACAGTTTGCTCACGATTGAATTCCTCGGTTGGATTGGATGGATGCATCATCGCGCGATTCCAGCGTGGAATAAATATGGTAATTTGGAGAACATTGATCCATTCACGGAGCAATGTTTATGGAACTGCTTAATGACATGGCCTTGTTTATCGAGGTCGTGAAAGCCAAGGGTTTTCGCAGTGCCGCGGAGACGATGGGAGTGCCGAACTCGACACTATCGCGGCGAATCAGCGGGTTGGAGAAGGCCATCGGGCTGCGCTTGCTACATCGGACGACCCGCAAGATCGAACTGACGGAGGCCGGCCAGATCTACTTCGAACGCTGCAAGCGCATCGTCGACGAAGCCCGGCTGGCGCGAGCAACTTGGCGAAATGCTGGCCCAGCCGAGCGGCGTGCTGCGCGCCTCACTGCCGGTGGATTTCGCCGTGACCTACTTGGCGCCGCTGATCGCCGAGTTTGCTGGCCTCTATCCCGGCATCACCTTCGATTTCGACCTCACACCGCGACGGGTCGACTTGGTCAGCGAACCATTCGACGTAGCGATCCGCATGGGAGAGTGTGAAAGCTCGCAACTGATCGCACGCCCGCTCGCATCGCTTACGCCTTATCTCTATGCCTCGCCCCGCTACCTGGAGAAATCGGGCGAGCCAGCCAAGCCCGCCGATCTGGCGCGCCATGAGTGTCTCGGCATCTTGAAGACGGGATCGTGGACGTTGCACGATGGCAAGCGGGCCGCCACGGTGTCGGTGGGTGGTCGGTTCACGCTCAACAGCGTCGGCATGGCCCGCCGGCTGGCAACGCTCGACTTGGGCATCATCCTGATGCCCGACGAAATCGTCGCCGATGAACTGGCCAGCGGAAACCTGCGCCGCATTATGCCAACATGGCACGGCACACCGATGCCAGTCTACGCCATCACCGAAACTCGCTTACTGCCGGCGAAGACGCAGCGCTTTATTGAGTTCCTGCGGGAACGATTAGGGCAGTAGGTCGGCCAGCTTTGTCCGATTTGCCACCAGCGGGTGCGCACCTACGTGGACGCTGTTGGCCAGGCGGAAATACGCACGGATGCGACCATAAGGAGCGACATGCTCGGCAAGGGCGCGTGTGCCATCTCAGCACCCCTTATTTCCCGAAACAACCAGCTTTCCGGCCTGTCGACGAGGGCCGCTCTTCGTTGAAAGCTGCCGTTTGTCAAATGAGACGGCGAACGACAGAGATGGATCGGTAGTTGCCTCTGTCACCCGCAAGCCCTGGCCAGGATGGACCGAGGGCAGACGGACGTTCGTTCAGGCCCACGCCCGGACATTCGAACGTCGTCTTTATCGCTGACAGCGGCTCTTCGTTGGATGCTGCCATGCAGCTCATCGATGGTCATGCCATTCGGCAAGGAACAGTAGCCCAAAGTCGATGACCGTCTTGCTGTCGCGAATGACCTGGGGGTCAAGCCATACATCGCGCGGAGCAGCACCGGAACACCATCAAACCAAGATCTGCTGCATTAAGCGGACCCCATTCGAGAAAGCCTCACGTCGATGCTTGCGTGAAACCTGCCGGCTCGAGACGTACTGCAGCCAGTCTCACGTCGACACTTCGATGCCGCGCCCCGTCAACTCCGGCCCACCGAATTGCGCTATCTCACGAACCAGCTGCATAACGGTGCGGCACGCTAGTGTGAGTTCACCATGGCGCGAAATGGCCAACGCAATATGGCGCGTGATCTGTGGATTGATGATCTTCGAAGCCTGCAAACGGCAATCACGGCCAGCGTTCGAAATGGCGTACGGCCCCAGTAGGGCGTACATGCCCCCGTCGGCGACATATGGGCGATGCTTGCGCATAATCCCGCAAAGACACCCCGCCGGCGGCAACAACCACCCGTTAAACAAGAGAGGCAACGCCGGCCTTCGCTCTGGATTTCACTTCCACCGGTGCGAGACAACCCATGCCCTCCAAGGCGGACTCCACGGCCTGATCGAGCGGGGTATGCGGTTCCTCCCCAAGCACGGATTTCAGCTTGGCGTTGCCCATGCGCACCGGCTCTTGCCATAGGTAACGCATCTCGCGCATCTCGCGAAAGGTTGCGACGAAGGGCGAGACAAGCGTGAGCAGCCACCATGGGAATGCCCGCAGTTTCGGCGCACGACCGCCGCGACGAACTACGACGCGACGGATGGCTTCGGCCATCTGCATGCCGTCCGCGTCCCAATGCCCCGCCATGTGGAACACCGCAAACGGCTCCAACGATTCGCGCCGCGCGAGCAACTCCACCATCGTGCGCGCCACGTCAGGCAAATAGGACCACTGATGTCCAATTCCGGTGCGCCCCGGGAGATTCACGCCGGTGACGGCCCGACCTGGCTTGACCAACCCTTGCGAGAACCAACTGTTGCCCGGTTTCGGGCCGAAGAAGTCGCCACCGCGAACCACGATTGCGCGCACGCCGCTGACGGTAGCCGAGCGCAGACGCCGCTCCACCTCAACGCGGATTCGTCCCTTGCGCGTTTGCGGGTGCTGTGGCGAGTCTTCGTGCAGCTCCGGGATTGCGTCCGGACCAAAGTTGTAGACCGTGCCTGGCAGCACGATGGTGGCCCCCTGTGCTGCCGCTGCGGCTATCGTGTTGTCGAGCATGGGCAGCACCAGTTTTGCCCAACGATGGTAGCCCGGCGGGTTCACCGCGTGCACGATTACCGAGCATCCTTGCGCTGCCGCCATGACATCCTCGCGACTCATTGCATCACCAGCGATCCAGGTGATGCCATCCCGGACCACGGTGGCCTGCTGGCCCCGCTTGAGCCCGCGCACGTCCCAACCTGCATCGCGAAGCTGGCGTGCGACCTCGCCACCGATGCCGCCGGTGGCGCCCAGGACCAAGGCTGTCTTGCTGGCTTGCATGTCGAATCTCCTCATGAACATGGGAGCATTCTTAGCGCGCCCCTGCTAGAAGAAAATTGACTAATAGTGCATAGTCGCTATAGATTTATGTATGACATCAGAACCTAGCTGGGAGCTCTATCGCTCTTACCTCAGCGTGCTGCAGAAGGGCTCGCTGTCAGGCGCTGCCCGCGCCTTGGGCCTGACCCAACCGACGGTGGGTCGGCATATCGAAGCGCTGGAGAAGTCCCTGGGACTAAACCTTTTCACCCGCTCGCAGTTGGGGCTCCTGCCCACGCCGGCCGCGCTGGAGCTAAAACCCTACGCGCAGGCCATGGCCAGCTCCGCAGCGGCACTCATGCGCGCGGCGGAAAGTCAGGGCGACGTCAAGGGCACCGTGCGTATCAGCGCCAGCGAAGTTGTCGGTGCCGAGGTTTTGCCGCCCATCGTGACGCAACTGCAAGCGACGCACCCTGACCTCAAGATCGAACTCGCGCTGACCAATCGCGTCCAGGATTTGCTGCTGCGCGAAGCCGACATCGCTATTCGCATGACACGCCCCGATCAAGACGCCTTGCTCGCTCGGCGTATCGGCACCGTGGAATTGGGCTTGCATGCCCACCGACGCTATTTGCGCGAACGCGGCACTCCGGAGAACCCCACCGAACTAGCGAAGCACGCATTGATCGGCTTCGACGAGGAAACACCGTTCCTGCGCGCTGCAATCAAAGCGCTGCCGGGGTTGCGTCGCAGCGCCTTTACGTTGCGCACGGACAGCGACCTTGCCCAACTCGCCCTGATCCGTGCAGGAGCGGGCATCGGCGTCTGCCAGGTCATGCTGGCGCGGCGCGATTCGGAACTGGTGCGCGTATTGGCCGATGATTTCGCGCTTCCACTGGAAACGTGGGTCACGATGCATGAAGACTTGCGCCACAGCGCTCGGTGCAAAGTCACCTTTGACGCGCTGTGCCTGGGGTTGAAACGCCACGTGTCTTAAAGGCTATGGCCCGGCGCCAACGGCTACCTCAGTTCCTAAGTCCGCGGTTCAACGCCGAACCGCGTTGATACGATCGGGACCCGCGCGCGCTTCCTGCTGTGTAAGCGGTGGATGCAGCTATCACTTGGCTTTGGCCGGACGGCTGCTCAACGGCAGGCGCCACAGTTCGTAGCGCTCCTGACCGGGCTTAACCGATCCCGCGAAGTGGTCGTTCAGGCTGCTGGAGGTAAACACCAGGTCGCCGCCCGGCTGGATGGCCGGTGTGTCGGGCCAGTGCACGCCCTCGTTGGATGCAACCAGTGACATCGAATTGGCCTTGGGGTCGTACTTGACGATGCCGTTGCGAGTGACATCGGTGATATAAAGGTTGCCCTTGGCATCGGTCACGAGGCCGTCGCTGTTGCCTCCAACCGCGCCAAGGTCCTGGATCTTGTCGGCGATTTGCACGTCGGTGGAGCCAGCCTGCCGCAAGATGACGGTCGGCACTGCACGTGCGCGGGTTCCGGTCGTCACCGTCCAGTACAGCGTGCGCGCATCCGGTGACAGGGCGATGCCGTTGATGCCGATCAGCAGTGGGTTGCCGGGCCACACTTCGGCACCGTGCGACACCACCTTCACGCCCGGCTCGATCTGCAGGCTCGGGTGGCGATCGAGCACGCGTCGTGCATTGCCGCTGGCGAAATCGACCACGATCAGGCCGACGGCGTTGTTCGGGGCACTGCGCGAGCCGCTATCGGAGATGTAAGCGATGCGACGGCTCTCGTCGACGACGACATCGTTGAGGAAGCTCGCCTTCCGGTCGGCCACGCCATCCAGGGCGATGCGCTTGACCGTGCGGCCGGACTTCAGGTCCAGCACCAGCAGCTTCTGGGAGCCGGCCGGCGATTCTGTCTCGCCCGCGACGAATCCCATGTCCAGTGCCCATAGCCAACCGTTCTTGCGATCGACGTAGAAGCCGAGCACGTTGCGCAGGTTCTGCTCGGGGTCGGCATCAGTGGCATTGCCCTGAAGGGACGGGAAGGCGGTCAACCGCGCCGGCCCCGCTTCGGCCTTCGTGTCCAGGATACTCAATGTGGCCGGAACACCGGGGGATACCAGCCGCGGCGTGCTCACGAAGGCCGTACCCTTCGCATCGAAGTGGACGCCGGCGATGGGCGCGCCGACCGAGCCGGAGAAGGCGGCCGGAGCCACGCCTTCCTTGGGGGCATCCCAGCTCACGCCGGTGTAGCTGCGCCAGCGTTCGAGGGCGGGCGCATCCGCCGCGCTGGCCAGATGCGTGAAGGAAAGCAGTGCCGCCATCGCAAGGGCGGACACGCGGTAAATGCGCTCGGTCATGATCGTGCTCGGGAGAATGAAAGGAAAAAGTAAACCGTCGGCAAGACTCAAGCTACCTGCTTCATTTGCAGCAGGTCGAACGCGCCGATCATCGAACCAGCCTTGGCCCGGAACGCATCCAAGTGGGGGCCGCGCATGTGGCTTTCCCAAGCGGCGCGATCTCGCCAGCGTTCGATAAACACGACTTGGCCCGGATGCTCCAGGGATTCGTTCAATTCGTAGCGAATGCATCCGGGCAACTCACGAACGATGGAGACCAGTTCCGACTGCGCTTGGACGAGCGCGGATTCGTAACCGGGCTTGGCTTGTGCGATGGCGATGATGATGAGTTCAGACACGGCTCAACTCCGGATCAGAGAATGGAACGGATGGTGCCGCCTTCGACGCGGACGGCCGCACCGTTGGACGCGGCACCGAGCGGGCTGGCCAGTAGCGCGACCATCGCCGCGATCTCGTCCGCTTCGATCATTCGCGCGATCAGCGAGCTGGGGCGGTAGGTCTGGAAGAAGTTCGCTTCGATTTCCATGTCCGTCATGCCCGGTCGCGGCGCGGTCTGACGCAGGTAATCGACGATGCCGTCGGAGCGGGTAGCCGACGGCAGCACGCTATTGACCGTGACGCCGGTGCCCTTGGTTAATTCGGCCATGCCGCGCGAGACGGCGAGCTGGGCCGACTTGCTGACACCGTAATGCACCATGTCCGGCGGCGTGAACGCGCCCACTTCGCTCGACATGAAAATCACCCGGCCCCAGTTCCGCTCCAGCATGCGCGGGAAATAATGTCGCGACAGGCGCACGCCGGACATCACGTTGACCTCAAGCATGCGCAGCCAGTCCTCGTCGGTGATGTCCGCGAAGGCCTTGGCCTCGTAGTAGCCCAGGTTGTTGATCAGGATGTCGGTATCCGGGTGGGCCGCAACCAGCGCTGCGGCGCCCTTAGCGCTGCTCAGATCTGCGACCACCGTGGAAACTTGCGCTGTGGGCACTGCCTTAGAGATTTCCGCAACGGCGCTGCGCAGTTTTGCGGCATCGCGCCCGGTCAACGTGACGGCGACGCCTTCACGCGCCAGGGTACGGGCGATGGCCAGGCCGATGCCGGCGGTCGCCCCGGTGACGAGAGCGGTCTTGCCTGTGAGTTGAAGATCCATGGTGATTTCCTTTGAGTAAACTGAAGGCGACCCGCAGCATGGACGCGGGTGTCGTTGCGGCAAAGTGGGTCGGGAAACCCGGCGAACCGTGATAGCGCTGCGGCGCCAGGCGTCGTGCTACTTCAAGCGCTTGAGCAGTTCTTGTCCGAGCTTTACGGGGGTGACGGAAGAAGTCTGGCTCATGGCAATTGCCCTGTGATAGCGAATGTGCGCTACTTTATTCATCGCCAAAGTGGAGATAAACTATCCGAACAGAAAAATATTTGTTCCCAGAAGAGCAAGATGAGCCGAAAGTTCGACTACCTTGGGGATGTAGAGGTCTTCATCGCAGTCGCCGAGCACGGCTCATTCACCGCCGGAGCGGTGGCACTGTCGACCACGCCCTCCGTGCTGAGCCGCGCTATCTCCCGTCTGGAGGCACGCCTGGGGCGGCAACTGCTACAGCGAACCACCCGCCGTGTCGGCCTGACCGAGGCCGGACGGCTGTACCTGGAGCAGGTGCGCTCGGCCTTCTCCCTGCTCGTCGAGGCCGAGCGCGACGTACAGGGTCAAGAAGGCGAACTCGCCGGGCGCCTGCGGTTAAGTGTGCCGACGACCTATGGGCACTACCGGCTGCCGCCGTTGCTGGCGCGCTTTGTCCGTCAGTACCCGCTGGTGCAGTTGGAAGTGAACATCACCAATCGCAACGTCGATCTGGTGGCGGAAGGGTTCGATCTCGCCATTCGCCTGGGCCACCTGCCTGACAGCGGCTTGGTGGCGCGCAAACTGGAGGACGCCGCACTGCTCCTCGTCGCATCGCCTGACTACCTCCGCCGGATGGGTGCACCTCAGACGCTGGAGGACCTGCAACGGCACATGTGTCTGCCTTTCATATTGCCGCGGACAGGCCGACTCGCGCCTTGGGTGTTTCGCGATGGCAAACGAGATCTCGACTGGCTGCCCAGTTCATCCATCGAAACGTCAGATGACGTGCTTGGGGTGGTATCACTGGCCGAACAAGGCATCGGCATCTGCCAAAGCTACGAGTTCATCGTCCGGGACCGGATGCAGCGAGGGGAGCTTGTGGAAGTGTTACCGCAACTTCGCGGACGAACGCGACCATTCACCTTGATCTATGCACCGCACCGACGCCAATCAGCAGCCGCGCGTGCCATGATTGACCTTCTGACCTCGGACACACCGTCGCCTGAGGAGAATGCCAACGATGAAGCCTCCGTTTGAACGTTCTTGCAGGTTCAGTAGCATGACCAGCTACTGCGCTTCCTCACGATCCTTGGGCGTAAGGCGCACCGACCAGTCTGGGGCGCTGCCTACCGACTTCAAAACCCAGGTGCCGTCCGGCTTCCGAACGAAGAAGCGACACCAGCTAACCATGGCCGGCCAAGTGTAGAATTTGTGGCCTACCGTCCCGCAATAGCGCCCATCGTTCGAGATTCGCCAATGGCCGGCACCGGCCACACGCCATGGGACGCGCCAGTCCGGACTGCTTTGATAAAGGACCGAATTGAGTTGTCCATAATCGCCATTGGTCGATGAGATACGCGAAGTGTCCGCGTAGACAATGTCGAGATGAGCCCCGGCATAATTTTAAGCAACTCGTCGCGGGTCGCAATGTAAGCGTCTGGATAGATGCTCCCTAAGCTGACCGTGCGCAACGGCCTGAATGCGGCCCTACAAGGTACCCAGCTTCAGCCGGAGCCAGGAAAGGTAGATCTTCCGCTGTCAGGGACTTTCACCGTTCACCCTCTTGCTGGCTAGTCTGCGAGCACTGTATATTTATACAGTTGTCGTCGCATCCCCGAAAAGCTGGCTCCTGAAGTCGAGCCCGTGCGGCGCCTGCGCTTTCTCTCTTTCACCTCGAAAGGCAATTATGTTCGTGGACCGCACCGAAATCATCAACGCCGCCAAGGCACTGCGCGCCAGCCAGGAAGAGTCTAGATACAGCAAGCTCGTCGCGCTCGCGAACAAGCAACTCAAGGCAATGCAAACGGCAATCCAGAAGGGCAGGGAAGAATTCGAGACCAGACTGGTACTCGACATCAACGAAGACAATCCGTAAGCAGCCCTAGAACCGCGCGCGCAAAGGCTAGTCAACGACCTCAGAGCGCAGGGCTACACCGCAACGGTGACCACGTTTGCCGAGGTCAGCACCGACCGCAAGAACTGGACCCCGAATATCACGGTCGTCATCGGTCTAGGCGACATGGTTTCCGAAGACGACAACGTGATAGCGGAAAGCACGGTGTCCGATGAGACGGAAGTCGGGCTGGCTTGCGAAGCCGCAAGTGAAATGGCCTGACAGCAGGCGGACAATCCGAGACAAGGACTGGCATCACCGGGCTTCGCGCACTCGCGTGCCTCATGGCTTCTCCAACAGGGGAAATCAGCACGCGATCTACGCACCCGATGAAGTAGACCGTGGCGCATAAGGACGCAATAGCCTGCGTCTTGATCGAACGGGGATTGTCACCGCGCATGGCGGATCTCACTGGGAGGATCTCGCGCATTAGGACCAACGCTTCTTCTGCCTTGCTCCGCTTGCACGGATCACAAGATCATCCGCGTAAGTCACAATCCCGCATTCAGGGGCAATCGCGTTGAGTCAACTGGCAACCGTTTAGTCGACGTGGCGACTAGGCACTACACCACCACTTGGTCGCATCACGTAAGCCATCTCTGCCTGCACGAAAGTCGCGAACGTAAATGCACGTCCCGCCAATGGATAGTCCCTAGATGGACTGACGAGTTGCTGGAACGACGTCCGCAAATGGCCTGCGTCGTTCCTTGCGGTTCGTCCATGCTGGCTCGTCAGCTTTAACGCCCCGATCATGGCCTGGCCAGGATGTTCCGGAGCGAATCCAACCGGACTGGCAACGCGACGGACTTCTCTTACAACAGGGAGCACGAGCGAACGGTCGGTAAGAACTTAATTCGCTACTAAGAACTTAATTCGCACCGCCCAACGGCGAGGCCAACCTTGCCTATACTGCGCATAACTTCCTTCACCCCACGCCGAACCATGGATTACACCCCCGGCATCAGCCACCTCGCCAGCCTGCTCGCCGATCCTGGGCGCGCCGCCATGCTGTGGGCGCTGATGGACGGCAGCGCGCGCCCGGCGGGCGAGCTGGCGTTGATCGCCGGCCTGTCGGCGTCTTCCACCAGCGGGCACCTGGCGCGCCTGTCCGAAGGCGGCCTGCTGGTGGCGGAGACGCGCGGGCGCAACCGCTATTACCGGCTGGCGACGCCGGAGATCGGCGTGGCGATCGAGGCGCTGGCGTCGGCGTCGGTGGCGAGCCAGCCGCCGCGGCTGCGGGCGGTGCCGGTGTCGCGCACGGCGCCGCCGGCGCTGCGCCAGGCGCGCACCTGTTATGACCATCTGGCGGGGGAGCTGGCAGTCGGCCTGTTCGAGCGCATGACGCAATCACGCTGGCTGATGCTGGACGGGCAGCGCGTCGAACTCAGTGGCGACGGCGCGCAGGCGCTGGCCCGGCTGGGCGTGGACGTGGACGCCGCGCGCCGCAAGCGGCGGCAGTTCGCCTGCACCTGCCCGGACTGGAGCGAACGCAAGCCGCACCTCGGTGGCGCGCTGGGTGCGGCGCTGCTGGGCAGCCTGCTGGCGCGGGGCTGGGTCGAGCCCACGCGCACCTCGCGCGCGCTGCGCGTGACACCGGCCGGCCAACGCGAGATCATCCGCATCGCGGCCTAGCATGCCGCGACAACCGGAGAAAAAAGATGGCCACACCGCTGGATGACGAGTCGCAGGACGCGATCGCGCGTTTCTTCGCCCTGATCAACCTGGGCGACAGCGCCCAGACCGCGGCGCAGCTGTCGATGTTCGAAGATGCGCTGCTGGATGCCGAGGACGACGACACCGAAGGCCCCGAGCTGCTGTGGGTGGTGCGCGAGGTCATCGACTGGCAGTCCGGGTTCTTTGTCGACTGGAAGGATGTGCAGTCCTTGATCGGCTGCCTGAACCAGCTGTGCGAGCGGATGGACGTGGAGCTCGACTGGGGCACCGACGACCCCGAGGACGAAGCCTTCCTGGAGAGCACCAGCGTGCCGGAGCTGATGGAGCTGGCGCACAACCAGCTGCGCGTGGCCGGCTATACGCTGTGGAACTGGGACACCGGCGGCGACGCCTACGGCGGCTGGATCACGCGCAGCGAGGACGACGAAGAGATGCTGGACCTGGCCGAGATCCTGCGCTTCGAGGTGCGGCCGGCGGACCAGCCTTATTGACGGCAGGCTCGGCGCTTCGCACGGCGTGCGCGGGACGGCGCCGGCTACGCGCTCTCGCGCCGCCTGCCGGCAGGACGCCGAGTCTCGGGCACGCCCAGGGTCTGCTCCAGCATGTCCAGCAGCACCCGCACGCTCGCCGGCATCAGCTTGCGCGCCGGCATCAGGACATAAACCTTCAGCGGCGACGAGGCATAGGCCGGCAGCACCCGCACCAGTTGTCCCTGCGCCACCGCATCGTGCACGAAGCGCGGCGACAGCCGCGTCACCCCGAGCCCGTCGAGCGCCGCCTTGAGCCGCAACTCGGCGTTGTGGGTGCTGATGCGCGGCGCCACCTCCAGGCGGGCAATCTCCACGCCATCGCGCAGGAACTCCCAATGGCGGTCATCGGCGTTGCCCAGCGTGGGCCAGCCCTGCAGGTCTTGCGGCGTGCGCGGCAGGCCGCGTGCCCTGATCAGCGAGGGCGCGGCATAGAAGCCGCGCTCGACCAGCACCACCCGCTTGCTGGCAAACGAGGTGTCGTGCAGCGCGGTGTCGGTCATCACGAAGGCCAGGTCGTAGCCGTGGCGAATCAGGTCGGGCTGGTCCCAGCTGACGTCCACCTGTACGCGTAGGCCCGGGTGGGCACGCAGCACGCGCGTCAGGCTTTCTGACAGGTGTTGCGAGCCGACTTCATACGGCGTGGAGATACGCAGCAGGCCGCTGACTTCGGCGCTGTCCGAGGCGGCCTCGGCGCTGATTTCATGCAGTTCGGCAAACAGCGGCGCCACGCGCTCATAGAGCCGCTGGCCGCGCTCGGTCACGCGCACGCGGCGCGTGGTGCGTTCGAACAGGCGCACGCCAAGCTGGCTTTCAAGCCGCGCCACCGCGGCACTGGCGGAAGACTTCGGCACCTCGGCGAGTTCCGCGCCCTGGGTAAAGCCGCCGCCTTCCACCACGCGGCAGAAAATCTCCCAGTCCTTCCATTCGATAGTCTTCATGCGGCGCCTCGTGATTGCGGTGCGCCGCGATTGTCCCACAGGGCCGACGCTGGCGCTTCGGCCCGGATGCGTGCCTAGTCGAACAGGATCACCGAGCGCGCCAGTTCGCCGCGGCGCAGTTCGTCGAAGGCATCGTTGATGCGCGCCAGCGGCAGCCGCTGCGCGATCAGCGCGTCCAGGTGCAGGCGGCCGGCCATGTAGAAATCCACCATGCGCGGCATGTCCACCGGGAAGCGGTTGGAGCCCATCAGCGAGCCCTGGATGCGCTTCTCGCCCAGGAAATCGCTGCCCTTCAGCTCGATCTTGACGCCCGGCGCGATCATGCCGATCACCGTGGCGGTGCCGCCGCGGCGCAGCATGGCAAAGGCCTGCTCGGTGGTTTCCTTCAGGCCGATGGCTTCGAAGGCATGGTGCACGCCGCCGCCGGTCAGGGCGCGCACCGCGTCCAGCACATGGCCATCGCCGGCGTCGATCACGTCGGTCGCGCCGAACTCGCGCGCCAGCTGAAGCTTGCCGGACACGCGGTCGATGGCGATGATGCGGCCGGCGCCGGCAATGGCGGCGCTGTTGACCGTGGCCAGGCCGATGCCGCCGCAGCCGATCACGGCGACGGTCTCGCCCGGCTGCACCCGGGCGGTATGGATCACGGCGCCCATGCCGGTGGTCACCGCGCACCCGATCAGCGCGGCGCGGTCCAGCGGCATGTCGCGCCGGATTGCGACCAGCGCGTGCTCATGGATCAGCATCTGCTCGGCGAAGGCCGACAGGTTCAGGAACTGGTGCATGGCCTTGCCATGCGGGGCCAGCAGGCGCGGCGCCTCGTCTTCGCGGCGGCGGGTATCGGGTTCGGTGCACAGCGACAGGTGGCCGGTCAGGCAATGCTCGCAATGGCCGCAATAGGCCGACAGGCAGGTGATGACGTGATCGCCGGGCTTGACCGTGCGCACCTCGGCGCCGACCTGCTCGACCACGCCGGCGGCCTCGTGGCCCGGGATGGTGGGCAGGGGGTGCGGGTAGGCGCCGTCCACGAAGTGCAGGTCCGAGTGGCACACGCCGACGGCGGCGGTGCGCACCAGCACTTCGCGCGGTCCGGGCTTGCCGATCGCCACGTCTTCGATTACCAGCGGCGTCCTGGGTTGATGCAGCACTGCAGCTTTCATGGAAGTCCTCTCGAGGGGAGCAACGGTGCCGGAAAAAATACTCCCAAACCGAGGTTCAGGAAAGCCGCGCCGCGCGCCCGGCCGGCTTTACAGCTCTTCCTTGATCGGGAGCACGCGCAACACGCCGATCCCCAGATGTTGCAGCGGGCCCATGCCGGGCTCACTGGCGTACACCACCAGTTGCCCTTTCTCGCGCGTGGTCCAGGTCAGGCGCGGATTGCCGCCGTCGCCATCGGTCTGCAGCCCGACGCGGTAAGCCATGTCGAGCAGAACGTCCTCGGTGGACTTGATCATGCGTTCGGCCAGTGCCGGGCTGTCGAGCACCACGCCCATCTCGGTATTCAGCCTGGCCGAGCGCGGGTCCATGTTGAGCGAGCCGATAAAGACCAGGCGCCGGTCGACGATGTAGTTCTTGGCGTGCAGGCTGGCGCGGCTGGACGAGAGCCAGGCGCGCGAGCGCGACCCGCGCGCGGCCTTGCCGCGGTTGGCCAGCTCGGCATACGCGCTGGGCTTGAGCTCATAGAGTTCGACGCCGGCGGCCACCAGCGCCTGGCGGTGCGGCGCATAGCCCGCGTGCACCGGGCTGACATCGGTGGCTTCAAACGAGTTGGTCAGGATGCGCACGCGCACGCCGCGCCGGGCCAGCGCGATCAGCCAGGCTTCGCCGTCGTCGTCGGGCACGAAGTAGGGCGAGATCAGCAGCACTTCCTTCTGCGCGCCGCTGATCATCTTCTCCAGCCGGGCGGTAGCGTCACCGGGATCGTCATTGGTCCGGTGCGTGATCTTGGCGGCCTTGTCGGACACCACCACCGCCTTGCCCGAATAGCCGGGCATGTGGCCGCTCTCGATGCCCTTGGCCAGGCCCGAATCCAGCAGCTCCTGCACGTAGGGGCTAGCCACGGCCTGGTCGCCGCGCGCCTCCAGCCGCTTGCGCAGGTTGCGCATTTCCACCGGCGCTTCCTTGCCCGCCGGGATCAGCGCCACCACGGGGTAGGACGACGCGTCGTTCCAGTACTCGTCGAACACCGCGGACACCTGGGGCACCGCCGGCCCCGCAACCAGCACGTCGAGGTCGCTGAAGTCCATGTCGGTGCGTGCCGAGAAATACGCGTCGCCGACATTGCGTCCCCCCAGCAGCGTGATCTGGTTGTCCACGGTCATCGACTTGTTGTGCATGCGCCGGTCAAGGCGCTTGAAACCCGTCAGCATTTCCAGCCAGCGCGTGCTGCGGTTGGCAAACGGGTTGAACAGGCGGACTTCGACATTGGGATGCGAATCGATCGCCGACAGGATCTTGTCGAGGCCGCCGGTATGCATGTCGTCGAGCAGCATCCGCACGCGCACGCCGCGGTCGGCCGCGTCGAGGATGTCGCCCAGCACGGCCGCGCCGGTGCCGGTCGGCTCGAAGATATAGGTCTGCAGGTCCAGGCTGCGTTGCGCCGCGCGCGCCATCGCCAGCCGCGCCGCCAGCGCGTCGGGCCCGGACTGCAGCGGATAGAACAGCGACTCGCCCGGGCGCTTGGCCAGGCGCGGCGCCAGCACCTTGCCCAGCGGTGTGTCGCTGGTGTTGGCCGGCGCGCTCGACGGGGTGCGCTCCGCCTGCGCCGGCAGGCTGGCGCAGCCGCCCAGCACGGCGATGCCGAGCAGACCGGCCAGCGCGATGGCGGCCAGCCGGCCCGCGCGCCGGCACCAGCCGGCGCCGGCCCCCCGCGCGGGCGCCGGCCGCCGGGCGTCGAACGGAACATCGCTGTGCGTCTGGAACATCCGTCAGTCTCCCTGCGCCAGTGAATGAAGGAACGGGGATGGGCCGGGTCCTCACACCGGCCGGCGTGCAGCGCCTGCTACTTCGCAAGATATACCGCGCGCGGCGGCGTCGGCAGCGGTGCCATTCCTGTCCGCGCCGGGAGTTTGTCCTACACCGCCGCAGGTCCGGGGCGGGCCACGGCCGGCGGAGGGTGCGGCACTTCGCCCAGCGCGCCCGGCCCGGGCCGGCGGGCAGCGGCTTTCCCTGCACAGCGATTTCTCTTATGATGCCGGCCAATATACCGGCCGGTAGCACCGGCGGGAGGCCCTGCGGCATCTGTCGCCGCCCGTGCGGCTGGCGGCGTGGCGCAGCTTGCAGCCGCCCGGCGCTGCCGGCATCGTTGCGCGCCTGCGCGGCCCTTGGCCTTGCAGCGCCGGGCGCGCGCCCAGACCGGATCCCGATGTCGACCCAACCTTCCCAGCCCTCCTCCGCCGG
Organism: Cupriavidus sp. H39; assembly: GCF_050271075.1. Classification (NCBI taxonomy): domain Bacteria; kingdom Pseudomonadati; phylum Pseudomonadota; class Betaproteobacteria; order Burkholderiales; family Burkholderiaceae; genus Cupriavidus; species Cupriavidus sp. H39. The sequence continues at coordinate 715,904 of NZ_CP189846.1, read as the reverse complement.
CGCGCCGGCGCCCACCTTGCGCCGCACCCTGCGCGCACGCCACCTCACCATGATCGCCATCGGCGGCTCCATCGGCACGGGGCTGTTCGTGGCCTCGGGCGCCACCATCGCGCAAGCCGGGCCCGGCGGCGCGCTGGCCGCCTATATCCTGATCGGCGCGATGGTCTATTTCCTGATGACCAGCCTGGGCGAGCTGGCGGCCTACATGCCGGTGTCGGGCTCGTTCGCCACCTATGGCGCGCGCTATGTCGACGAGGGCTTCGGCTTCGCGCTGGGCTGGAACTACTGGTACAACTGGGCGGTGACCATCGCGGTGGAACTGGCCGCGGCCCAGCTGGTGATGCAGTACTGGTTCCTGGACACGCCCGGCGTGCTGTGGAGCGGGCTGTTTCTCGGCTTGATGTTCGCGCTCAATGCGATCTCGGTGCGCGGCTTCGGCGAGGCCGAATACTGGTGCGCGCTGGTCAAGGTGGTGACGGTGATCGCCTTTATCGGTATCGGCACGCTGATGATCTTCGGCATCCTGCGCGGCGACATGTCGGGCAGCCACGGCCTGGCCAACCTGACCACCGGCGATGCGCCCTTTGTCGGCGGGCTGCCGGCGCTGATCGGCGTGGCCATGATTGCCGGGTTCTCGTTCCAGGGCACCGAGCTGATCGGCGTGGCCGCCGGCGAATCGGCCGATCCGGCGAAGAACATCCCGCGCGCGGTGCGCCAGGTGTTCTGGCGCATCCTGCTGTTCTATGTGCTGGCGATCCTGATCATCGGCATCCTGATTCCCTACACCGACCCCAGCCTGCTCAAGAGCGACGTGCAGACCGTGGGCATCAGCCCGTTCACGCTGGTGTTCCGCCATGCGGGCCTGGCCTTTGCCGCCGGCGTGATGAATGCGGTGATCCTGACCGCCGTGCTGTCAGCGGGCAACTCCGGCATGTATGCCTCGACCCGCATGCTGTACAACCTGGCCACCGAGGGCCGCGCGCCGCGCGTGTTTGCCCGGCTGACACGCAACGGCGTACCGCTGGTGGCGCTGCTGGCCACCACCGCGGTCGGCGCGCTGTGCTTCCTGACCTCATTGTTCGAAAGCAAGTCGGTGTACCTGTGGCTACTGAACCTGTCGGGCATGACCGGCTTCATTGCCTGGCTCGGCATCGCCGTCAGCCATTACCGCTTCCGCAAGGGCTTTGTCGCGCAGGGGCTGGACCTGGACCGGCTGCCCTATCGCTCGCCGTTCTTTCCCTACGGGCCGGTCTTTGCCTTTGCGCTATGCCTGGTCGTCACGCTGGGCCAGAACTACCAGGCCTTTACCAGCGGCAAGATCGACTGGGTCAGCGTGGCCGCCACCTACATCGGCATTCCGATCTTCCTGCTGATCTGGCTGGGCTACCGCATCGCGCGCAAGACGCGCTTCGTGCCCTATGCCGAGATGGAATTCCCCGCGCTGCCGGCCAGGGGCGGCGACGCCATGCCGGCGCCCGCCGTCGCACCGGCAACCGGTGAATAAGCGCCGTTCCCGGGCGCTTCATGAACGCAGTACAAAAAAACAAGAAGCACAACAACAAGGAGCATCGCTTTGAAGAAGGCAATCCGCATGACCATGCTGGCGCTTGGCGCCGGCATGGCACTGAGCCTGTCCGCGCACGCCGCGCCCACGCTGGTGGAGTCGGTGCAGGGCTACACCCTGCAGCACGACCAGGTCACCCGCTTCACCGGGCTGGTATTCGACCAGGGCAAGGTGCTGGCCACCGGCGACGCCGCCGCCCTGCGTGCGCAGTATCCCGGCGCGCAGCGCATCGACGGCCAAGGCAAGACCCTGCTGCCGGGCCTGATCGACGCCCACGGCCATGTGTTCCGCCTGGGTTTCAAGACCACCGAGATCTCGCTGTCGGGCACGCGCACGCTGGCCGAGGCGCAGGACATGATCCGCGCTTATGGCGACAAGAACCCGCAGCGCAAGTGGCTGCTGGGCTATGGCTGGAACCAGGTCAACTGGAAGCTGGGCCGCTTCCCGACGGCGGCGGAGCTTGACGCCGCGGTTTCGGACCGCCCGGTGCGGCTGGTGCGCGTCGACGGCCACGCCGCATGGCTCAACACCAGGGCGCTGCAGGCGGCCGGCATCACGCGCGACACCAAGGATCCGGCCGGCGGGCGCATCGAGCGCGATGCCAGCGGCAACCCCACCGGCGTGCTGGTCGACAAGGCCATGGCACTGGTCAACAACGTGATCCCGCCGTACAGCGACGACGATCGCCGCGCCGCGCTGGCCGCCGCCTTGGCGCATATGAACGCGCTCGGCCTGACCGCGGCGGGCGACGCCGGCGTGACCGTCGCCGAAGACCGGATCTACCGCGAATTCGCCGACCAGGGCAAGCTGACCACCCGCATCTACGGCATGATCCGCGACACCGGCGACGACTTCAAGACGCTGTCGGCCAAGGGGCCGCTGTCGGGCTATGGCAATGACCGCTACTACCTGCGCGCGGTCAAGCTGTACGGCGACGGCGCGCTCGGCAGCCGTGGCGCGGCGCTGATGGCACCGTACTCGGACGACCACGTGCACAGCGGCCTGCTGTTCATGAGCGATGCCGCCATGCAGGCCGCGGTCAAGACCGCGATCCAGGCCGGCTACCAGGTCAACATCCACGCCATCGGCGACGCCACCAACCACCAGGTGCTGGACGCCATGGAAGCGGCGTACAAGGACGTGGGCGGGCGCGCTCTGCGCAACCGCGTCGAGCACGCCCAGGTGATCGCGCTGCCGGACATCCCGCGCTTCAAGGCCCTGGACCTGATCGCGTCGATGCAGCCCACGCACGCCACCAGCGACATGAACATGGCCGAAGACCGCGTCGGCAAGGACCGCATCAAGGGCGCGTATGCCTGGCAGACGCTGCTCAGGCAAGGCACCGTGATCGCCGGCGGCTCGGACTTCCCGGTGGAATCGGCCAATCCGTTCTATGGCCTGCACGCGGCAGTCACCCGCACCGACCATGAAGGCCGCCCCATCCAGGGCTGGCATCCGGAAGAAGCCATGACCCTGCCACAGGCCTTCCGCGCCTTCACGCTGGATGCGGCCTACGCCGAGCATCAGGAGAAAACGCTGGGCTCGCTCGAGCCGGGCAAGTGGGCGGACTTTATCCTGGTCGACCAGGACCTGTTCAAGGTAAAGCCGGCGGACATCTGGAAGACGCAGGTGCTGGAAACGTGGGTGGCTGGGGAGCGTGTTTACGCGAAGGACGGCAAGCGGTAAGCCAGCCATAGCCAGGCGGTCGCGTGCGGCGCCGGTCCCGGGCGTGATGGATCGGCTCGGGCTGGCGGTCGCCGCGCTGCATGCGCTCAACCCAGGCCTGGTCACGGCGCCAACGTCCACGCTCGCCACGGTCTACCGCCCTTGGGCCACTCGTGACGGCCTGGTGGTGATCGTGATGCTGTCCCAGGCCGAATTCGAAGGCCGGGCCCACGCGCTCGGCGTGCGCGCGTTACTCCAACACCAAGGAGAGCTAGACGATGTCATATCAGACATTGCGGTACGAGACCGAGGGGCAGGGTCGCGACGATTACGCTACTCGATGACCTATCCGCTGACCCAGGACGGGCGCTAGCGGTCAAAGCGCAAGCCGACCGCCGGCGCAACGTGGTGTAGCAGACGAGCGCGGGTTGTGTTGCCAGACCGCACGGCCTATGTTGGCTTGACGAAGGCGGTGCGCGTAGCGATGCGCAATCCTGCCTGCCTTGCAACGTCGACTACGCCGCAGCAGCCATTGGCTCCTCTCCGCGCACTTGCGCTCGCCTTGCTCGCCGTATCGGGTGCCGCGCTGGCCCAGGCACCGGCAGGCGCGCCTGCCTACAAGGCCCTCCGCTACGAGGAAGACTACCGCTACCTGCAAGACCCCGGCGCCGACGCGACGCGCCGCGATGCCTGGGATCCCGTCAAGTACATTGGGCTTGGCGCGCCCAATGCCTACCTGAGCCTGGGCGGCGAGATCCGCGAACGCTTCGAGAACTATTCGGCAGCGAACTTCGGCACGCCGGGCCGCGAGGCAGACGGCTATCTGCTGCATCGCATCCTGCTGCATGCCGACCTGCATGCCGGCGAGCGCCTGCGCGCCTTCGTCCAGCTCGGCAATCAGCTCGCGCCCGGCAAGGACGTCGCGGTGCCGCCATACGAAGACCGGCTGGACCTGCAGCAAGCGTTCATCGACGCGCGTCTGCCGCTGTCTGGCACAGCTTCGGCCGATCCCAACCTTCGCATCGGGCGTCAAGAGATGGCGTTTGGTTCGCAGCGGCTGGTGTCGGTGCGCGACGCCCCGAACGTACGGCGCGCGTTCGATGGCGTGCGCCTCGGCGGCAATGCCAACGACATCCGCATCGATGCTTTCGCCACTCGGCCAGTGCTGCTCCAGGCCGGCAACTTCGACGACCATGCCAATCATGCGCAAGGCTTCTGGGGCGTCTATACGACCTTCCCGCGCAGCATCGTGCCGGCATCCGGCCTGGATCTCTATTACCTGGGCTTCGACAACAGCCGCGCGCTGTACAGCATCGGCGCGGGCGCGGAGCGCCGCCATTCCGTGGGCGGGCGCATCTTCGGCAGCCACGGCCGCTGGGATTGGGACTGGGAGGCGCTGGCGCAGTTCGGCAGCTTCGGCCGGCAAGACCTGCGGGCCTGGGGTGTCTCGACCGACACCGGCTACGCCTTCGCCGTTGCCGCATGGCAGGCACGGGCAGGCCTGAAAGCTACCGTTGGCAGCGGCGACAAGGACCCAGGCGACGGCCGGCTCGGCACCTACGGCGGGCTGTTTCCCAAGCTGGCCTACTTCAACCAGGCCGGCCTGCTTGGCACCGCCAACGTGATGGACCTGCAGCCCTCGCTGACACTGCGGCCGACGGCAACGCTGCGGCTGACGGTGTCGTGGGACTTTATCTGGCGCCAGACCACCGGCGACGCCGTCTATACCGCAACCTCGGTCCCGATCGCCGGCACGGCGGGCCGGCCCGGCCGCTATACCGGCAGCCAGCTCGCCTTCGACGTGTTCTGGCAAGTGGGCCGCCATGTCGCTGTCAATGCCGGGCTGGTGCACGTGGAGGTGGCGCCAGTGCTGCGCACGGCGGGCGGGCGCAATACCAACTTCACCTATCTCGCGGCGGCGTACACGTTCTGACGCTGTGGTTCTCTCAGGGCAACGGCAGGCGCGTCTCGCCGTCGCCCAGCGCGCTGCGCGCTCAGCAACCGGGCACGGATTGCATCGGGACCAGCGCCCTCAGCCGTTGCTTTCTCCCCAAACCCTGATCTCCCGCCTTGACGCCAGTGCGCACCCATGGGCATCATTCGGTCTTTTCCTAAATACGAATTATTCGCATTTGTATTTACATTACATACAGGCCTGCCTTTTTTCTGCTGTTCCATCATGAGCCGACATGTCCTTCGCGCCGCGCCCGCGCGCGCACCCAAACCCCGCCATCTCGCCGTGCTGGCGCAACTTGCCGTGCTCGCCGGCTTTCCGGCGACGGCCGCGCTGGCGCAGCAAAGCGCCGCGCCGGCCGATGCGGCGTCGCTGCCGGCGGTGACCGTCAGCGCCGCGGCGGTGGACGACTCCGGCCTGCAGCTTGAGAAAAAGGCCAGCACCGGCGCGCTCGGCTCGCGCACGCAACTGGACACGCCTTACTCCACCACCATCGTCACCGGCGAAGACCTCGCCGAGCGCCAGGTGGCCAAGCTCGGCGATGTGTTCACCATGGACGCGTCGGTCAGCGACAACGGCAACGGCTACAACAGCTGGTCCAGCTACCTGAGCGTGCGCGGCCTGCAGATCGACTGGCAGAACGGTTTCAAGATCAACGGCCTGCCGTTCGTGGCGTACGGCATCACGCTGCCGTATGAACACATGGAGCAGGTTGAGTTGCTCAAGGGCCTGCCGGGCTTCATGTACGGCTTCGCCACGCCGGGCGGCATCGTCAACTACGTCACCAAGAAGCCGACCGATGCGTTCACCGCATCGTTCGAGCTGGGCTACCGCGCCGCCAATGTCTGGAGCGAACACGTCGACCTGGGCGGGCGCGCCGGCCCGGACAACATGTTCGGCTACCGCCTGAACGTGACGCACGAGGAAGGCACGCCCTACAACGCGCGCAACATCCGGCGCGACAGCGTGTCGCTGGGGCTGGACGCACGCCTGACCAAGGACCTGACCTGGACCTTCGATTCGATCTACCAGGACCGCCGCGCCACCGGACAGATGCCGTCGTTCAGCCTGTGGAGCTACGGCGATGCCGCCTTGCCGAACGCGGTATCGGGGCGCATCCGCAACTTCGCCGGCACCGACCAGCACCTGAACACCAACCTGCAGCTGTACAGCACCGGCCTGCGCTACCAGATCAATCCGGACTGGGCGGTCAGCACCAGCTACAGCTTCACCAAGGTCAATCGCAGCCGCAATGAAAGCACCTACAACCTGCTGAACCAGGCCGGCGACTACACCGACCAGCGCTACGACACCGCGCAGAACCAGCAGGTGGGGCAATGGCAGGCGATGCTGGAGGGCAAGTTCCGCACCGGGCCGTTCGGGCACCAGCTGGTGGCGGGCCTGTCGTGGCAGAAGCAGATCGATCGCTACGACAACAACGGCTTCGGCGCGGTCATCGGCACCGGGAATATCTTCGCGCCCAACCCCAACACCTATTACAGCTCGACCGCCTTCAACAAGGTGCGCAACAGCGACATCACGCAGAAGTCCGTGTTCGCCAGCGATACCGTGCAACTGAGCGAGCGCTGGTCGGTACTGGCCGGCCTGCGCGTGACCAACTTCGAGCAGAACGGCTATGTGCCGGTCACCTCCAGCTACAGCAAGAACGGCGTGGTCACGCCCGCGCTGGCGCTGATGTTCAAGCCGGTGCCCGCGGCCACGGTCTATGCCAGCTATGTCGAGGCGCTGGAACCGGGATCGATCGTGCCAGACGGCTACACCAACGCGCGCCAGCTGCTCAGCCCGATCCGCAGCAAGCAGTATGAAATCGGCGTCAAGGCCGACCAGGCCGCGTGGAGCGCAACCGCCGGTGCCTTCCGCATCGAGCGCGGCGCCGAGTACGACAGCATCAACGGCGGCGTGCCGACGCGCCAGCAGGATGGCACCTCGATCTACCAGGGCCTGGAACTGGCCGGCGTGTACCGCCTGGGCTCGCAATGGGAGTTCGGCGCCAGCGCGATGTATCTCGATTCTTACTACGACAACGGCGTGGCCAACAGCGGCAACCGCGTCGCCGGCGCGCCGGGCTTCATCATGGCGGGCCGCGTCAGCTACCGCGTGCCGTTGGTGCCGGGCCTGCGTCTTGGCGTCGATGGCAAATACACCGGCAGCACCAAGCTGAACGCCGGCAATACGCTCGACGCCGGCGGCTACACCGTGTTCAACCTCGGCGCCAGCTACAGCACCCGCGTCGCCGGCAAGGACCTGACGCTGCGCGCCGCGCTGAACAACGTGACCAACAAGCGCTACTGGGGCTTCCAGTATGAAAACTACATCCAGCCCGCGGATCCGCGCAGCGTCAGCCTGACGGCGAAGATTGCCTACTGACGTCCGCTCCGCCGGACGCCGCGCACGCAGAACCCCGCTCTCCGGAGCGGGGTTTTTTTTCGTCCATCGCGGGGCGGGGTTGCGGCCACGACGACTTCAGGGAAAACGAATGTTGACATGCCGCGCGCGCCAGCGCGCTGATGGCGGAACACCTGGAACACATCGAAGGCTCGCTCGACCTGAGCCTGCCTGACAGCGGCGCGCCGGATTTCTACAGCATCTTCAGCAAGGGCTGATCGGGACTAGACTGCATCCAGCCCCATCGCCAACCGGAGACGTGCCATGGATGCTGGCCAGCCTGCCGCCCCGCCGACCCCGCCCACCGCCGCGTCTCCCGTGGTGCCTTTGGAGCCGCCGGCGCCGCAAGTGGTGCCCACCGGCTATCGCCAGGGCATCATCACCGCCATCACCGTGCTGCTGGGCTTCTCGCTGGGGTTCTGGCGCTTCTGGGGCTTCGAAAGCCCCGGCGAATGGGACTGGCGCTCGCTGCTGGCGGCGGTGTCGCTGCTGGCCGCCGTGGTGCTGCAGATCGTCGCGCTGTTCCGCGCGCTGCGGGTCGAGGACGACGCGGTGCCTGAGTACCGCAGGACGGTGCGATGGTTTATCGCCTCCGCCATCGCACTGGTGATCGGCCTGGCCGCAGCGATGGTCGACGCGGCACTCGAGCCTTAGGCCCGGCCACGGTGCGTACCCTCACGGCGTGACGATCTCGATGCTGTCGACGCGGTCGGGATAGAACGCCAGGTGCGCGCCGATCGCGGCGACGGCGGCGTACGGCGCCTCATAGCTCCACACTGCATTGCGCGAGCGCTCGCCGCCGGCCGGAATGGAGAAGTAGCTGCAGTCACCCTTGTACGGGCAATAGGTAGCGTGCGCGCTGCGCTCGAGCCGCGCCATGTCGACATGCGCGCGTGGAATGTACTGCACCGGCGCATAGGCGGCCTCCTGCAGGGTCAGCGCCGCGTCGCTGTCGGCAATCGTGATGCCGGCCACCTTGACCACGACCCTGCCGGCGGTCGGCGTGATGGTGATGGGATGGTCGGGGCCGGGGATCCTGACGGGCTTGCCTGACATCGTCGTGCTCCTGCATGGCGGGATGCAGGACATTCTAGGCGCTTGCCGGGCAACCTGCCGGCGGTCACGCTGACCAGGCCGCGGCGATGGCGGCTCAGCCGATCTTTTCCAGCGCCGTGCGATAACGCGCGGCGCGGCGGACGTAGTCCTCAGCGTTGGCGCGCAGGTTCTTCACTTCCTCATCGGTCAGCTCGCGCACGGCCTTGGCGGGCGAGCCCAGGATCAGCGAGCGCGGCGGGAACTGCTTGCCCTCGGTTATCAGCGCACCGGCGGCGACCAGCGATTCGGCGCCGATGTTGGCGTGGTTCAGGATCACGGCCTGGATGCCGATCAGCGCGCCGTCGCCCACGGTGCAGCCGTGCAGCATGGCCTGGTGCCCCACGGTCACGCCGGCGCCGAGCGCGAGCGGGCAGCCGGGATCGGTATGCAGCACGGCGCCCTCCTGGATATTGCTGCCGGCGCCGACCGTCACCGGTTCGTTGTCGGCACGGATCACGGCACCGGGCCAGACCGATACGTGCTCGGCCAGTTCCGCGCGACCGATGATGGTGGCTTCGGCGGCGACAAAGGCGCTGCCGGCGATGGCGGGCGCGAGCTCGCCAAGCTTGTAGAGAGTCATGATGGGTCAGGTAAGGAAGAAGGCCGCCACCGCGCCCGCCCTGGATAAGGGACGGGCCACGTTGGCAGCAGGAAAGCAGGAAGACCGCTTGGCTTATTCGACCTTGACGTTGGCCTTCTTCACCAGCGCGGCGTAGCGCGCGGCTTCGCTGCGGAAGAACGCGGCAGCGGCCTCCGGCGTGCCGGGCTCGATCACCGTGCCTTGCTTTTTCATCGTCTCCAGCACTTCGGGTGACGTGAAGGCTTTGGCAAAGGCATCGTGCACGCGCCTGACTTCCGGCGCCGGCATGCCGGCCGGGCCGATGACGGCAAACCAGCCCGCGACGTTGTAGCGCGGCAATCCCTGTTCGGCGATGGTGGCAATGTCCGGCGCGGCGGCCGTGCGTTTGTCGCCGCACAGGCCGATCGCGCGCAGCGTGCCGGCCTTCAGGTGCGGCGCCACCGCGTTGAGCGCGACCACGCCCATTTCCACCTGTCCGGCAAGCAGGTCGTTGATCATCGGGCCGGTGCCCTTGTAGGGCACATGGCGTGCGGTCACGCCCGCCTCGTCCAGGAACATCTCGCCGGCCAGGTGGATGATGGTGCCGTTGCCCGACGATGCATAGTTGTAGGCATCGGGCCTGGCCTTGAGCAGCGCCACCAGCTCTTTCACGTTCTTCGCCGGCACTTTGGCATTGACCACCAGCACCAGCGGCGTGGTGCCAAGCACGCTGATCGGCGTTATATCCTTGATCGCGTCGAAAGGCATTGCGCGGAACACGCTGGGGTTGATCACGTGATTGTTCGATACCAGCCCCAGCGTGCTGCCGTCGGGCTGCGCCTTGACCACGGCCGCGGCACCGGTGATGCCGCCGGCGCCAGGCAGGTTTTCGATCACCACCGGCTGGCCGAAGGCCTTGCCCAGCGCCGGGCCCGCGGCGCGCGCGATGGTGTCGACGCCGGAACCGGCACTGATCGGCAGGATCAGGCGCACGGGCTTGCCCGAGCCGCCCTGGGCCAGCGCTTCAAGGCCGGGCACGGCGAGGGTAGCAGCGAGCGTGGCGGAAAATGCCAGCGCGGACTTGAGCAGGGTGCGACGTTGCATGGTTTGTCTCCGTATCGTTATCGTAGGGCCTCGACCGTGCCGCTGTGGCGCGGCTTGCCCTCAGGCGCCCTTGCCGAGCCGCGCCAGAATCTCTTCGTTGTGCTCCCCGACCTTGGGCAGCGGGCTGCGCACGCCAGGGCGGCGCCCGCCCATCAGCAGCGGCAGCAGCACCGTGGGCGTGGTTGAGCCGTCGTCCGCCTGCATCGGCACCAGTCCGCCACTGGCAAGCAGGTGCGGATCGTCGAGCAGCTGGTCCGGACGCACGATCGGCGCATAGGGAATGCCGGCCGCTTCGAGCTTGGGCGCGAGTTCCGCGGAACGATGGTGGCGCAGGATCGCGCCCAGTTCTTCGAGCAGTTGCGGCCGCACCGCGACGCGCGAGGTGTTGCTGGCGTACTCCGGCTTGTCGATCAGCTCCGGGTGCTCCAGCACCCGGCACAGCGTGACGAACTGCTTGTCGCTGACCGCGCCGATAAACAGTTGCTCGTCCTGCGCCAGCGTGAACACGTCATACACGCTCCAAGCCGACACGCGCGACGGCATCGGCGGCGTCGGCTCGCCGGTCATGGCGTATTGCTGCATATGCTGCGACGCCAGGAACACGCAGTTCTCGAACAACGCGCTCTGGATTTCCTGCCCCTTGCCCGTGCGGTCGCGCTCGCGCAGCGCGGCCAGCACGCCGATCGCGCCGAACATGCCGCCCATGATGTCATTGACCGAGCTACCGGCGCGCAGCGGCCGTCCGCTCGGGCCGGTCATGTAGGACAGGCCGCCCATCATCTGCACCACTTCGTCCAGCGCCAGCCGGCGCTCGTACGGGCCAGGCAGGAAGCCCTTGTGCGACACATAGATCAGGTGCGGGTAATCGCGCGACAGCGTGGCGTAGTCCAGCCCCAGCTTCTGCATCAGGCCGGGACGGAAGTTCTCCAGCAGGATGTCGCTCTGGCCCGCCAGTTCGGCCGCGGCCGCGCGCCCCTCGTCGGTGGTGATGTCGAGCACCACGCTTTTCTTGTTGCGGTTGAAGGCGCGGAAGAAGCCGATGCCCAGGCCCGGCAGGTTGCGCGTCTTGTCGCCGCCGGGCGGCTCGACCTTGATCACCTCGGCGCCGAGGTCGGCCAGGATCATGCCGCAGGTGGGGCCCATCACCATGTGCGTGAATTCCACCACGCGCACGCCGGCGAGCGGCAGGGTATTGCTGTTGCTGTCTTGGAGCATGTTCGTCCTCAGGCGGTGGCCACGGCACGCGGGGCCGCGAAGGTCTTGGGCAGGCCGGCGCGCCACAGCGTGCCGTGCAGGGTTTCGTCGCGCAGCCAGCCGGCCACGTCTTCGCGCAGCGCCAGCAGGCGGCCGATATCGATGCCGGTATCGATGCCCATGCTGCCGAGCATGTACGCGAGATCTTCGGTGGCGACGTTGCCGCTGGCGCCAGGCGCATGCGGGCAGCCGCCGATGCCGGCCAGGCAGGCGTCGAAGCGGGTCACGCCGGCTTCGAGCGCGGCATAGACATTGGCCAGCCCGAGCCCGCGCGTATCGTGGAAATGGCCGCACCAGAAGCGCTCGCCGGCGATCTCCACGGCGCGCCCGAACAGCTCGCGCACCATGGCCGGATCGGCATAGCCCACGGTATCGGCCAGGCTGACCCGGTCGGCGCCGGCATCGAGCAGCGCCTGCATCAGCCGCAGCACTTCCCCGGCATCGACATGGCCTTGCAGCGTGCAGCCGAAGGCCGTGCCGACGCCGCCTTCGATCAGCGTCTTCGCGCCGCTGGCATCGCGCGCGGCGCGGATGCGCGCCACTTCGGCCACGACTTCATCGGGCGTCTTGCGCAGGTTGGCCAGGCTATGCGCATGGCTGGCGGACAGCGGCACGATCATCAGGTCGGCGCCGCTCTCCAGCGCATCCTGCGCGCCGCGCAGGTTGGGCACCAGCACCGACGTGAACAGGCCCGGCAGCGTGCGCGCGAATGCCACCAGTTCAGCGGTGTCGGCCAGTTGCGGCAGCAGGCGGACGGGGACAAACGAACCGACTTCGAGTTCGCGCAGTCCGGCGGCGTGCGCGCCGCGGATCCACGCCAGCTTGCTGGCGGTGGGCAGGATGGTGCGGACGCTTTGCAGGCCGTCACGCAGACCGACTTCGCGGATCACGGCCTGGCTGGGGAAGGAGTGGGTCATGGTTCTCGGGGACTGGATAAGGCGTCCCCCGGCGGGGGCGACGGAAGAACTCTATGAGTTTCTGCGGGTAAGCTGAAGCGATGATTTGCGCAGCCAGACATGCCGAATCGGAAAGCCACCATGGCGCCACGGAGTCGCTACGGGATTTCCCGGATGCGATGTCATGGCGCCATGAAGCGGCGTAGCATTCCAATCCGGAAACATTGCGCCCCCGCCATGCGAGACCTCGACCTCACCACGCTGCGCCTGTTCGTCGCCGTCTGCGAAACCCGCAACATGGCGCGCGCCGGCGAACAGGAACACATCGTCGCTTCCGCCATCAGCAAGCGCCTGGCCCAGCTGGAGGAAGCCGTCGGCGCCACGCTGCTGGAACGTCGCCGCCGCGGCGTCATCCCAACGCCCGCCGGAGAACTGGTGCTGGCGCATGCGCGCACGATGCTCGCCGCCGCCGATCGCGTCACGCGCGACCTCGCCGACTACGGGACCGGTGTCCGCGGTCAGGTGCGGTTGCTCGCCACGGTATCGACGATGGCGGAATCGCTGCCCGATGACATCGCCGCCTTCATGCAACTGCCCGGGCACCGCGACGTGCGCGTGACCATCGAAGAAAGCCTGAGCAGCGAAGTGGTGCGCGCGCTGCGTGACGGCACGGCGCCGCTGGGCATCTGCTGGGATGCGGCCGACCTGGAGGGCTTCCAGACCCGCCCCTACCGCGCCGACCACCTCGCCGCGGTGGTCTACCCAGGGCACCCGCTGGCGCAAGCGGACACCTGCCTGTTCGAAGACACGCTGGATTACGACCAGATCGCCATGCCGGCGCAGACCGCGGTGCAGATCATGTTGACGCGTTATGCCGCGATCCTCGGGCGCCGCCTGGCGCATCGCGCGGTGGTGTCGACCTTCGACGCCGCGCTGCGCTGCGTGCGCGCCGAACTCGGCATCGTCATCATCCCTGCGGAGATCGCCACGCTCGTGGCCACGGCCTTCGGCCTGCGCGTCGTCCCGCTGCGCAACGACTGGGCGCGGCGCCGCTTTGCGATCTGCTGCCGCGACTTCTCGCTGCTGTCGCCCGCGGCGCAGCTGCTGGTGCAGTTCCTCGAGGAAGCCGCGACGAAGGAAGCGACAGCATCAGGCGTCGTACCCGCGCAGAGCCCGGCACGGCGCAAACGGTAAGCGCCGCGCGCAACTTCCTGTGCGTTTCGAGGGTTACCCCGGGGCGTTTTCGCAAGCTTATGTTGCGAGCCGTTGCGTAGACTGGCTTGCGTTTTTCGCTGCCGGCCACGATGGTTGGAAACGGCCTGGCGAAGCCTGATCACGACAATGCGCGCCGCCACGGCGCAGGAGCACGCAAATGAACTTCAACGGCAAGAACGTACTGGTCACCGGCGCAAGCGGCAACCTGGGGCGCGCGGTCGCACAGGCCTTCGCGCGGGCGGGCGCGCGCATGGTGCTGCTGGACCGCCATGACGCACCGCTGCCCGAAGTGGGCAGTGGCCACCTGGCGCTGCAGGCCGACCTGCTCGATGCGGACAGCCTCGGCAAGGCGATCGGCGCAGCCGCGCAGGCATGCGGGCGCATCGACGTGGTCTGCAACCTGGCCGGCGGCTTTGCCATGGGCACGGGCATCCACGAGACCAGCGCGGCCGACTGGAACCGGCTGTTCGACATGAACGTCGGCACGGTGCTGAACATGGCACGCGCGGTGGTGCCGCACATGCTGGCCGCGGGCGGCGGCGCCATCGTCAACGTGGGCGCTAACTCGGCGGCACGCGGACTGGCGCAGATGGGCGCCTACTGCGCATCGAAGGACGCGCTGGCGCGGGTCACCGAATCGATGTCGGCCGAACTGCGCGACCAGGGCATCCGCGTCAACGCGGTGCTGCCAAGCATCCTTGACACGCCCGGGAACCGCCAGGCCATGCCCGATGCCGATACCTCGCGCTGGGTCGCCCTGGATGCCCTGGCCGATGTGATCCTGTTCCTGGCCTCCGACGCCGCCCGCGCGGTGCACGGCGCACTGGTGCCGGTGGTCAACCGCGCCTGACGCGCGGCCGTCGCGCGGTGGGTCCGGCCGCGCCGATGGCGCTGGCGACTTCCTGGATCTGCTGGCGCAGCCAGCGCCGCAGCCGGTCGGCATCGGTGCGCGCGTGCCAGATCTGCATCATGTCGACCTGGGGCAGCGCGAATGGCACCGGCAGCATCACCAGGTCCGGATCGCGCGCCACCGCTTCCTGCGCGACCGAGCGCAGGCAGGTCAGCAACAGCGCCGAGCCACGCACCAGCCGGCTCGGGGCCAGGAAGCTCGACAAACCCGCCACCACCGTGCGCTGGCGCCCCAGGCGCGCCAGCGCACGATCCACCACGCCATTGAGGTCGCCAGTCAGCGTGGTCAGCAGGTGCTCGCACGCCAGGAACGCGTCCAGGTCCAGGCCCTGCGCGAGGCGCGGATTGGCGCGCGAGGCCAGCACCACAAAATCCTCGCTGCCGAGGCGCTGCTGGTGGAAGGTGTCGGGCAGGTTCTCGTAGAAGCCCGCGATCGCCAGGTCGCAGGTGCCCTTCTCCAGTTCCTCGCGCGGCAGCTGGCCGCGCGTATTGTGCGTGACCAGCACCACGCCGGGCGCATCGCGGCGCAGCCGCGGCAACAGCGCCGGCAGCAGCAGTTGCTCCATGTAGTCGGTGGTGTAGATGTGGACGGCCTCGCTGCGTGCCAGGAAATCGCGGCCGTCGCAAGCGTCATAGAACGCATCCAGGTCCGCAACCAGCCGCTGCACTTGCGGCGCCAGCGCATGCGCGCGCGGGGTCGGCGTCAGGCCGCGCGGCGCGCGCACGAACAGCGGATCGCCCAGTTCGTCGCGCAGCCGGTTCAGCTTGTGGCTGAGCGCCGGCTGGCTCAGCGCCATGCGCGCTGCCGCGCGCGAGGCGTTGCCTTCCTGGTAGAGCACATGGAAGACATAGAGCAGGTTCAGGTCCTTGCCGGCGATATTCATTTTTTGGATGGCAGAAATCGAAGATTCGAAGTTTTCGAATCATAGCCAGCTGCGTAGGATGTTGCCAATGCCGGGCCTCCCCCGGCCGACCGTGGATGCAAACCGGAGAACGAACATGAAAATCCTGATGGTGCTGACCTCGCACGACCAGCTTGGCAATACGGGCAAGAAGACCGGCTTCTGGCTCGAGGAATTCGCGGCGCCGTACTACGTCTTCAGGGACGCGGGCGCCGACATCACGCTGGCTTCGCCAAAAGGCGGCCAGCCGCCGATCGACCCCAAGAGCGACGATCCGGATGCACAGACCGACGCGACCCGCCGCTTCCGCGCTGACACGGCCGCGCAGCAGGCGCTGGCCCGCACGCTGACGCTGGACCAGGTGAAGGCCGAGGACTTCGACGCCGTGTTCTATCCCGGCGGCCATGGACCGCTGTGGGACCTGGCGGAAGACAAGCGCTCGATCGCGCTGATCGAGCGGTTTGACCGGCTCGGCAAGCCGGTTGGCGCCGTGTGCCATGCGCCGGGGGTGCTGCGGCACGTCAAGGGCGCGGACGGCCAGCCGCTGGTGAAGGGGAAGGAAGTGACGGGCTTTACCAACAGCGAGGAAGAGGCGGTGCAGTTGACCGCGGTGGTGCCATTCCTGGTGGAGGATGTGCTGAAGGCCAGCGGCGGGCGGTTTACGCGCGGCGATGACTGGGCCAGCCACGTGGCGGTCGCCGGACGGCTGGTGACGGGGCAGAATCCGGCATCGTCAGAGGCGGGAGCGCAGGCGGTGTTGGGGTTGTTGAAGTAAGACACACAGCGTTCAACCCGCTGCTGGTTTGCTCCCCTCTCCCGCGCGCGGGAGAGGGGCGGGGGGAGAGGGCAGGCGCCGGCAATGGCGACGGCCTTCACTTCGTTGATACTCCCGCCCTCTCCCGCGAGCGGGATTGGGGCGCTGGAGGCTTACTGCGGCACCAGCTCCACCCGCTCCCGGCTCGCCTTCTCCACCGCCTTGCGCGTATAGACCAGCGGGAAATACTCGCCCTTGGCCCACAGCGGCGCCAAGTCGCGGTAATGCGGGCTGGCGGGATTGCCGGACTGTCCCGGCGTGTT
Source organism: Cupriavidus sp. H39 (assembly GCF_050271075.1). Classification (NCBI taxonomy): domain Bacteria; kingdom Pseudomonadati; phylum Pseudomonadota; class Betaproteobacteria; order Burkholderiales; family Burkholderiaceae; genus Cupriavidus; species Cupriavidus sp. H39. The sequence goes on along the minus strand of NZ_CP189846.1, from coordinate 699,304 downwards.
GATCACGCGCGAAGCATCCCAGTTGCCGACGTCCAGCACCATGCGGAACGACGCGCCCGCGGTCAGGCGGAAATCGTTGTTGCGGTAGCTGGTGTTCATCGGCGTGAAGGCCGAGCCGCCGATCGGACCGGCGTTGACGTTGAACTGCTGGCGTTCCGCGTCGCTCAGGATCGGGTCCATCGGATGCGTGAACACGGCGGTGTGGAGCTTGCCCCATTGCCAGCCGCGCGGGTCCGGCCCGAGCTTGCCCTCCACCTCCGCCATCGCGGCCTTCAGCGATTCGAGCATGACCGCATTGCGGCGTTCCACCGGCATCCAGGGTCCCGGCTGCTCCAGCACCGCCACCACGCGCGCGGCATCGCCGGCGCCGACCAGGCGCGCGGCCTCAGGCGGCAATGCCGCGCGCACCACGGCCTGGCGCAGGTGCTTGCTGAACCAGACCTCGAACAGCGCCGAGGCGGCGCTGTCGGCGCGCTCGTTGCCATTCCAGCCGCGCAGCAGGTCCAGGCCGCGGGCCAGCTGCGGGTCGTCGCTGCGCAGATCCTGCAGCAGCGCCACCACGCGCTGGGCCGGCAGCGATACGGTGTCGTTCTGCCACGCCATCGAATCCTGCACCGAGCTGCGCGGATTGGCGCCGACCACTGCCTTGAGCCGGCGCGCGCGCGCGCTGTCGCTCCATTCGTAGCCCACGCCCAGCTTCGCCGCCGGATGCTCGGGCGGGATGTTGTTTTCGTTGGCGGTGACGATATAGCCCGGCGCGGGGTTGTAGGCCCACGGCAATTCGTCCATGTTGCGGTAGCCGGCCCATTCATAGCGGCCGTCGCCGGCCACCGGCGTCAGGCCGTCCCAGTTGGGACGCTTGACGGTCAGCCCGCCCGGGATCCAGCCGATATTGCCACTGGTGTCGGCATAGACCTGGTTCTCGCCGGGCGCGCCCCAGCGGTTCATCGCGGCGCGGAACTGGTCCCAGTTGCGCGCGCGCATGTAGTCCATCGAGCCGAAGTAAGGCGCCATGCCGTAGTCCAGCCACGCGGCGCGGAGCGCCCACGCGTGCCCGGACCCTGCCACCAGCACCGGGCCGTGGCGGGTGAAGTCGAGCGTCACCTTGCGCGGCACGGGCTCGCCCTTTACCGCGATCTCTTCGGTGATGGTCTCCATCGGCTCCCAGCGGCCCTTGTACTTGTATTCGCGCGGGTTGGCCGGGTTCAGCTCGTAGCCGTACAGGTCTTCCTGGTCCATGTAGAAGCGCGTCAGGCCGAAGGCGATGGTGCCGTTGTGCCCGATCGAGATGCCGGGCAGGAATGGCTCGCCGGCGCCGATCACCGACATCCCCGGCGCGTTCAGGTGGCTGATGTAGCGCAGGCTGGGCGCGCCGTGCGAGCGATGCGGATCGTTGGCCAGGATCGGGCGGCCGGTGGTGGTGCGCTTGCCGCCGATGACCCAGTTGTTCGAGCCCAGGCTGCGGCCGGTATCGCTGTTGGGATCCACCACCGCGTAGAGCTGGTCCAGCGGCAGGCTGGCGTCCCGGGCGTCGCCCCACGCCTCTTTCGGGAAGCGCGCCGCGGCGGTGGCCAACTCATAGGCGCGGCGCAGTTCGGCCGCGGGCACGGTGCAGGGGTCGACGCCGGGGTTGAGCCGGGGTTCGATCTGCGGGTCAAGCTCGCGGCGCAGCCAGTCCGCGCGCGCCGCATGGTCCTTGGCCTCGCAGTAGAGGCGGGCGCGATCGATCTCGCCGGTGAAGTTCAGGGTCAGGCCGTGGTGGCGGATGCGCACGATGTCCTCCGCCTGCCAGCGCGCCGGCTTGTAGTGGAGCTTGCGGAACTCGGGCGGCAGCAGTTCAGGCTTCTGCTCGGTCAGTGCCACATAGGCGTTCACCCCCGCGACAAAGGCCTCGGCCACGCGCTTGGCGTCGCTGCCGTAGGCCAGCCATTCACGGTACATGTCGCCGCGGAACAGCACCGCACGCGCCATGCGGTCGCCATCGGCGTAGGCCGGGCCGAAGTCGCGCGCCATCTCGCCAAGCCCGCGCTTGCGCCACAGGTCGATCTGCCACAGGCGGTCGCGCGCGGCCATGAAGCCCTGCGCATAGAAGGCGTCGTAGAGCGTGCCGGCATAGATGTGCGGCACGCCCCAGCGGTCGACCAGCACGCTGGCGGGTTTTTCCAGGCCGGGTACGGCGAAGGTGTCGTGGCGGGCTGGGACTTCGGCCATCGCGGCCGGAATGGTGGTGGCGAGCAGGGCCAGCGCAGCGGCCAGGCGGCGGGGGGTGCGTAACATCAGGTCTCCTCGGTGTTGTGATGGCTGCAGATGTCTTGCAGTTCACACCGAAGATAGTGCATGGCTGGCCGGCGCGCGAGTGCCGCGGCCGATCTCCGCACGCCGCGTGGGGTGCCGGGCTTGGCGCCCCGCCTCAGTAGACGTCGCGCCGGTAGCAGCCGTCGTCGGCAAGGCGGCGCAGCGCGTCCTCACCCAGGATACCGGCCAGCGCGTCATGGACGCCGCCGGCCATGCCTTGCAGGCTGCCGCAGACATAGATGGCGGCGCCGTCGGCCACCCATTGCCGCACGACGTCGGCGTGCAGGTGCAAGGCGTCCTGCACGTAGCGTGGCGCGCCGCCGTCGCGCGACCAGGCGTGGTCCACGCGTGCCAGCGTGCCGTCCGCCCGCCAGCCGGCCAGCTCCTCGGCAAAGAACGCGTCATGCTGCGCCGAGCGCTCGCCGAACAGCAGCCAGTTGCGGCGCCGCCCGGCCCCGGCGCGGGCCTTGAGCTGGGCCCGCAACCCGGCCAGCCCGGTGCCGTTGCCGACCAGGATCAGCGGCCGGTCGTCGACCGGCGGATGGAAGCCGCGATTGGCGCGGATGCGCAGCGCGATGCGGCTGCCCACGGCGGCATGCTCGGTCAGCCAGCCGGAGGCCAGGCCGAGGCGGCCGTCGCCGTGGCGGGTCTGGCGTACCAGCAATTCGAGCTGCCCATCCTGCGGCAGCGAGGCGATTGAATACTCGCGGTGCGGCAGCGGCGCCAGCGCATCCACCAGCTGCTGCGGCGCCAGGCCCTGCATCGCGGCGAAGTGGGGTTCGGGCAGCGGCATGCGCGTGGCCAGGGCCGCCGCCAGGGTGGTGCCGCCGCCATCGCAGCGCACGGGGGTGGCGCCGTCCAGGCCCAGCCGCGCCAGCAGCCGCCCGACCTCGGCCGGCGCGTGGCAGGGGCCGATCTCGGCAATGTCGCCGGCGTGCCAGTCCAGCGCCGCGCCGGCTGGCGGCGCCAGCACCAGATGGAAGGCCGGCGCGCCCTGGCTGCCGGGATTCAGATGGCGCCGCTGCGCCAGCCGCCAGGGGTCATAGCGCGGCCGCTCCCAGTCGGCGATCTCGGCGCCGCCGCTCAGCGCCGACAGGTGGTTCTGCCAGTGGCGCAGCGCGCCGGCGTCGCCGTTGTCGACTTCGACGAGGTCGAACAGCGGTTGGGCCCGCTGGCGCCGCAGCCAGCTCTCCAGGGCATGGCCGAAGGCGCAGAAGCGCGCGTAGCTGCTGTCGCCGAGCGCCAGGATGCCGTAGCGCAGCTGGTGCAGGCCATCGGTGCCGGCCAGCAGGCGGCGGGCGAAGCCCGAGGCGCTGTCCGGGGCGTCACCCTCGCCGGTGGTGCTGACCACGAACAAGGCCTGGCGGCAGGCCCGCAGGCGCCGGCCGTCAACCTCCGCCAGCGACAACAGCTGCACCGGCATGCCCGCGCCCTGCAGCGCGGTGGCGGTCTGCAGCGCCAGCTGTTCGGCAAACCCGGTCTGGCTGGCATAGGCCACCAGCGTCGCGCCGTCTTCCGTGCCGGCCAGCGCCTTCGCGCTGGCGCGCCGCTGGCGGTGATGGGCCACCACCGCCCCGCAAAACCCGGCGTAAGCCGCAAGCACCCCGGCCGCCATGGCGATGCGCGACGGCCCGAGCACGGACAACGCCACGCCGCCGGCCACGACCAGCCAGCTGGCCGCCGCGACAGCGGATGGCATGGTGGCGGCGCTCATGCCAGCATCGCGGCAAAGGCCGGCGACGAATGTTCGAGAAAACCGTCCTGCGTACGCACCAGGAAGCGCGCGGCAATGCCGTGGCGACGCGCATGCGCCATGCCGGCGTCGGGGCCCAGCACGGTCAGCGCGGTGGACAGCGCATCGGCCAGCATGCACTGCGGGTGGATCACCGTGACCGAGGCCAGCGCGTGGCTCGCCGGATAACCGGTGCGTGGATCGATGGTATGGGCATAGCGGCGCCCGTCGCTGTCGAAGTAGCGCCGGTAGTCGCCCGAGGTGGCCACGGACAGTCCGTGCAGGGCCACCAGCGTTTGGCCCGCATCATCGCCGCCAGGCCCCGGCGGCGCTTCCAGCGCGACCCACCACGGCAGGCCGTCGGGCTTGACGCCATGGCCGCGCAATTCGCCGCCGATCTCGGTCAGGTGGTGGTCCAGGCCCTGCGCGCACAGGTAGCGCGCCACCGCGTCCACGGCGAAGCCCTTGGCGATGGCGCAGAAGTCCAGCGCCACGCCGCCCGGCTGCCGGGCGCGCCGGCCGGCGGCATCGACTTCGATGCGGGCCCAGCCGCAACGGCCGCGCGCGGCCTGCACCGCGTCGGGCGACGGCGGCACGCGGCGCGCCGCGGCCGGGATCGAGGCAGGGCCGAAGCCCCACAGGTCGACCAGCGGGCCCGCGCTCGGGTCATACGCCCCACCGCTGTCGCGCGCGACCTGCAGCGCGGTTTGCAGCACCGTAAAGCAGTCTTCCGGCAACGCTTGCCAGCTGCCTGGCGGCGCGCGGTTGAAGCGGCTGAGGTCCGAATCCGCCTCCCAGTTGCTCATCTGCGCGATCACGCGAGCGAGCACGGCCTCGATGCCGGCGGCGATGGCGTGCGCCTCCGCGGCCGGCGGCAGCACCGCCGCCACCGACCAGGTGGTGCCCATGGTCTGCCCGCTCCAGCGCTGCATGCGCGCATCGGCGGCCGGCGGCAGCGGGGGCGCGGACAGCGCTACGGGGACCAGGACGCGGTTCATGGCCGGCAACCGGCTTATTGCGGCAGCACTTCCACCGTCACCGCGTAGACGGCGCGGCGCGCCTTGGCCTGCTTGAAGGTGGTCTTGTCGTCCTTCACTTCGGCCTCCATCCAGTACATGCCGGGAGCCGGCCACTTGACGCTGAACTTGCCGTCAGCGTCGGTGGTGGCGCTGAACTCCTGCAACTGGTCGCGGTAGCGGATGCCGCCCGGCACCACCGCGACCTTCAGGTTGCTGGCGGGCTTGCCGTCGAGCAGCAGGCGGAAGCTGGCGGTGTCGCCCGCGACCAGGTCGTTCGGATGCGTAATCGGCGCCAGCTCCAGGCCGCGGCCGACCGTGCGCAAGCCCTTGTCGCTGGGCTTGCCGGCGGTGACGAACGATTCGATGCGGCCCTCGGCCTGCGTGACCTGCAGGTCCTGCGCGTTAGCCGGGACTTCCCTGGCGAAGTTCTCGGCGGTGCCGCGCCAGCGCTTGGCCTGGCCGTCGACCTTGTAGCTGGCGAACAGGCCGTGGTTGACCACCGCCACGCGATACGTGCCCGGCTGGGTCAGGTGCAGGTCGAAGGTGCTGCGGTATTTGCCGGTGGCCGCGTTCTCGGCCTTGACGGCGCTGCCGTCGGGAGCGGTCACCTGCAGGTTGTCGAGCCGCATCGGCACGTGCTCGAAGTAGAACAGGTCGTTGGAGACCGCGGCGTCCACGGTCACCCACGGATCGCTGCCGGACAGCACGGTAGCCGACGGCAGCAGCCACTGGCGGTGCGCGTGGGCGGCCAGCGGCGCCAGCGCGGCGAGGGCCAGCACGGCAGCGCGCACAGCCAGGCGGGAAGATGCGACGGACATCAGGGAAGGCTTCATGGTCGGGCTCCGGGACGGGATTAAGGCTTCAGTTCGACGGTCACGCCGCCGAGTTCGTGTTCGCCCTTGGCGCGGGCGGTCTGGGCGGATTGCGGCGGCCACGTAAACGGCACGCGCAGCAGCTCGCGCCCGCCCACTTCCCGTGCGGCCTCCACCACCAGCTGGTAGTTGCCGGCGGGCAGCTTGCCCAGCGGCGCCTTGCCGTCGCTGAAGCTGACGCTGTGCTCGCCCGGCGCGCGCGTGGCGCCGGAGATGCCGTCGGCCGGCATATGCAGGTCGCGGCCGGCCTTGCGCCACCACTGGCGCATGTCCTTGAGCCACTTGGTGCCCTCGCCGTCCTTGAGCTTGCCGTCGTACCAGACCGCCAGGGTCTGCACCGGGCTCTGGTCGGCGCGCTCGACCCACATCGACACGTAGGGCCGGTGGTACTCGGCCACGGTCAGGCGCGGGATGTCGACCTTGACGTTCAGGTCCGCGGCCAGCGCGGGGCCGGCCAGCGGCACGGCGGCCATGCCGGTCAGGGAGACGGAGAGCAGTCGGCGCATATCGGAGAAACCTCGTCAGTGGGATGCAGGAAGAAGATCGGCTCGATCGCGACCGATCAGTGGATAAACAGGATCGCCAGCAGCACCGGCACCACCAGCCCCAACCCCACCAGCGGCCAGGTCGCCACGCGCCCGCCCGCATGCAGCTTGAGCAGGAACAGGCCGGTCACGCAGAAGACCAGGCAGGCCAGCGCAAAGGCGTCCAGGAACAGGCTCCACGCTGCGCCGGTGTTGCGGCCCTTGTGCAGGTCGTTCAGGTACGAGATGGCCCCGCGCGTGGTGCGCTCGTACTGCGCCTCGCCGCTGTCGAGCGCGATGCTGACCCAGGCGTCGCCGCCCGGGCGTGGCAGCGCCACGTAGATTTCGTCGGCGGACCATTCGGCCTCGCGCCCGCTGGCGTCGATCGCAAGCGCCTGCGCCAGCCAGTCGGCCAGCACCGCCGGCACGGGCGCCTTGGCCTCGCCCGCGCGTGCCGCGCCGTCCGGGGCCGCGGCCCGGACCTTGTCGAGCACGCGCGTCGGCACGGTGGCGTGCCGGGTCTGCACGGCGGGCCTGGCTTCGATCTGGCCAGCGTGGTTCAGCGTGAAGCCGGTGACCGCGAACAACAGCATCCCGATCAGGCAGATCGCGGAACTGATCCAGTGCCACTGGTGGAGATGCTTGAGCCAGAAGGCACGGCGCTGCTGGCCGGCGGCCGGCTGGGTGTCGGTCATTGCGGTGGATGGGCAGGCGCAGCCCGGTCGGGCCGCGCCCGGTATTGCATACGGGTAGCGGGAGCGCCCCCCGGGAACGCTCACATGGCGTCAAGGTGTGCCATGGCCGGCACTAGGAGGTGCGGAAGAGAGAAGGATAATCGTTCGCATTTGAAAGCGCAAACGCTCGGCAGGCGGGCCGGATTACAGCGCATTACAACGTCAAGCCGGCCGCACCGCCGCCGCCACCCGCCTCAGAGGACGGCAGTGACGGCCCAGCCGGCCACACCATTGGCCACCACCACCAGCCACGGCGGCAGCTTCCAGCGCATCAGCGCCACTAGCGCCAGCGCCACCAGCACGATGTCCAGCGGACCCTGTACCGCGCTGGTCCATACCGGATGCCACAACGCTGCCAGCAGCAGCCCGACCACGCCGGCGTTGATGCCGGCCAGCGCCGCCTGGGCGCGCAGGTTGCGGCGCAGGCTTTCCCAGAACGGCAGCGCGCCCAGCACCAGCAGCGCGCCGGGCAGGAAGATGGCCAGCGTGCACAGCAGCCCGCCGGTAACGCCGGTGGGCGGATGCTGCATGGCGGCGCCGAGGAAGGCGGCAAAGGAAAACAGCGGTCCCGGCATGGCCTGCGCCGCGCCGTACCCGGCCAGGAAGGCTTCCTTGCCAACCCAGCCCGGCGCCACCACGGCCGCATCCAGCAGCGGCAACACCACGTGCCCGCCGCCGAAGACGAGCGCGCCGGCGCGGTAAAAGGCATCGAACACGCGCAGCGCCGGATCGGCGGCCCACTGCGCCAGCAGTGGCAGGCCGGCCAGCAGCGCGGCGAACAGCGCCAGTGCCAGCATGCCGCCGCGATGCGTCACCGGCAGCCGCAGCGGCTCATGCGCGCCGCCCAGCGCCGGCCGCAACAGTGCCATGCCGGCGACCGCCGCGGCGGCCATCATGGCCACCTGCACCCACGGTCCCGGCCAAGCCAGCACGGTGGCGGCAGCCACCAGCATGATGGCGATGCGCACCGGGCCGACGCACAGCGTCCGCGCCATGCCCCACACGGCCTGCGCCACCACTGCCACCGCCACCAGCTTCAACCCGTGCAGCGCGCCCGGCGCGGCGGCCATGCCGTAGTGAGTCACCCCCAGCGCGAACACGATCATGACCAGCGCCGACGGCAGCGTAAAACCCACCCACGCCGCCAGCGCGCCGCCATAGCCGGCACGCGCCAGCCCCAGCGCGATGCCGGTCTGGCTGCTGGCCGGTCCGGGCAGGCATTGGCACAGCGCCACCACGTCGGCATAGGCCGCCTCGCTGAGCCAGCGGCGGCGGCGCACCAGTTCCTCGCGGAAATACGCCAGGTGGGCCACCGGACCGCCGAACGAGGTCAGGCCAAGCCGCAGGAAGATCAGGAACACGGCGAGCGGCCCGTCGTGGCCGCGGGTGTCGTCGGAAGGGCTGGGCAAGGTGGCCATGGGGTGAGGCGGACAAGAGGGTGGCGGAAGACAGCGCAGATTCTGACCGATTTTGCCGGCGCCGGGCGGCAAAGCGGGGCCGGCATCACCCGAGCGCGGGAGCAAGCGCCCCAAGCGTCCCATGGCGCACAACCCACGTCCGACCTGTTGCAGCCAATCAACCACACTGCCAGTGTGGCGGAGCTACCTCAATCAAGTTACTGCCGTCCCGCGCCGTTATGCGGCAGACGCATGCGCCGTCGGCCCCTGTCCCCCTGCAGGCCGGCCGACCCGCGCCAACCGGCGCGGCACGGCCATGCGCATCACCGACGAGAAAGAAGCGCAAAGCGCGAAGAAGGAGGAGTGGTAGCCATGCTGCATAACCTGAGCCTGAAGAAAAAACTGCTGTTGCCGCTGGTGCTGAGCTGGGTCTGCCTGCTCGGCATCACGCTGTGGAATGCGTGGCACATCCGCACGCTGCGCATGGAGGAACGCAGGCTCGACCTGGCCCACGTGACCGACACCGCGGTTTCAGTGGTGGCCGAGTACGAGGCCCTGGCCAAGGCCGGCAAGCTGCCCGCCGAGGCGGCGAAGCAGCAGGCAATCGAACGCGTGCGCGCGATGCGCTTTGGCGCCGACGGCTATTTCACGCTGATGCGTTCCGACACCGTGGTGCTGATGCACCCGTTCAAGCCGGAGATGAACGGCAAGGCGATGGAGGGCATGAAGGATCCCAACGGCGTCTACCTGTTCCGCGACATCGCCGCGATCGGCAAGGGCCCCGGCAAGGGTTTCGTCGAATACCTGTGGCCCAAGCCGGGCGCGCAGGCACCGCAGCCGAAGCTGAGCTACGTGGCCAACTTCCGCCCCTGGGACTGGAACTTCATCGCCGGGCTGTACCTGGATGACATCGAGGCGGCGTTCCGGGCCGAGCTGTGGAAGGCGCTGGGCCTGCTGCTGGCGGTCGGCGCGCTGATGTCGCTGGTGATGGTGCGGGTCGCGGCCAGCCTGCAGCGCCAGCTTGGCGGCGAGCCGGCCACCACCGCGCAGATTGCCGGGCGCATTGCCGAAGGCGACCTCGCCGGCCAGGTCGCGGTGCGCGCCGGCGACGAGCACAGTGTCCTCTACGCCATGCACCGCATGCAGGCGCGCCTGACCGGCGCGATCGGCAGCATCCGCGGCTCGGCTGATTCGATTGCCGGCGCGGCCAAGCAGATCGCCGCGGGCAATGCCGACCTGTCGCGCCGCAGCGAGGAGCAGGCCGCGTCGCTGCAGGAAACCGCCGCCAGCATGGAGCAGCTCACCAGCACCGTGCGCCAGAGCGCCGAGAACGCGCGCCAGGCCAGCCACCTGGCCGAGGGCGCGTCGGACATCGCCGTGCGCGGCGGCACCATCGTCAGCCAGGTGGTGGACACCATGGGCGAGATCAAGAGCGCCTCGGGCAAGGTGGTCGACATCATCGGCGTGATCGAGGGCATTGCCTTCCAGACCAATATCCTGGCGCTCAACGCCGCGGTCGAAGCGGCCCGGGCCGGCGACCAGGGCCGCGGTTTCGCGGTGGTGGCCGGCGAGGTGCGCACGCTGGCGCAGCGCAGCGCCACCGCGGCCAAGGAAATCAAGGCGCTGATCGGCAACTCGGCGCAGCGCGTGGAAGACGGCGCGGTGCTGGTCGAGAACGCCGGCCGGGCGATGGACGAGATCGTCGACGCGGTCAAGCGCGTGACCGACCTGATGGGCGAAATGCGCGCCGCCACCGAGGAGCAGACCGGCGGCATCGAGCAGGTCAACCAAGCGGTGTCGCAGATGGACCAGATGGCGCAGCAGAACGCCGCGCTGGTGGAGCAGGCCGCGGCCGCCGCCGCTTCGCTCGAAGACCAGGCCGAAGCGCTGCATCGCGCGGTGGGCCAGTTCCGCCTGGCGGCGGCCTGAGCGGCGCAACCGGGCGTCGTACTACCCGCGCGCCTGCGTGTATGATGAAGCGAAGCCGGCCGCACAGGCGGCCGGCTCAGTGCATCAGACCGTTACCGCAGACCACTGACAGGAGCGCACCATGATGGCATTCATTGGCACCGTGTTCGTTGGCCTTATCGTCGGACTGATCGCCAGGGCGGTAAAGCCCGGCGACGACAAGCTGGGCTGGATCATGACCATCATCCTGGGCATCCTGGGCTCGGTGGTCGCCGGCTACGTGGGCCGCGCCCTGGGCTGGTACCAGCCGGGCGAGCCGGCGGGCTGGGTCGCCTCGGTGGTCGGCGCGATCGTGCTGCTGGTGATCTACGGCATGGTGCGCCGCAGGGCCTGACTGGCGCGGCGCACGCCGGCCGCGTCACTGTTGTTGGCCACGCCTCCCGGCACCTGGGGCGCGGGCGGCGGCATCGCCGCCACCTCTTGCCGGGCCCGCGGCTGCAGCCCGGCGTCCAGCGCCGCATCCAGTCCATCCGCCAGCACCGGGCCGGGCACGCCTTCGGCGGGCGCCGCCATGGTCGGCGCGCGCGGGCGCAGCCCCGGGCCCGCGTCGCGGCAGCGCAGCAGCGCGCGGTCGCCGCCCGGCGCCATCGCCGAGACCTGCGGCGCAACCGCCCGCAGCACCCGCACCGCGAGCGCGCTGGTAAAGCTGTAGCGTGCCGCGTAGGGTTCCCGCACATTGACCACCACGGTACCGAAGAAGCGCTCGCCCAGCGTGAAGACAAAGGTGGCCGACCGGTTCACCGAGCGCGACGAGATCAGCCGCCCGCCCGGACCGTAGACCTGGAAGCGCTGGTCGCCGGTGCCGGTCTTGCCCGCCACGGTCAGGGCGGCGCCATCGCGCCCTGCCACCGTGAACGCGCCGCGGATCGACTTGGCGGTGCCGCGCTCCACCACATCCAGCATCGAGCGGCGCGCCAGCTCGGCCACCTCGGCCGGCAGCACGCGCTTGCCCGGGCCCGGCTGCAGCACGTAGCGCGTCGCGTATGGCGTGCCGTCGGCAAAGGCAAGGCTGCGCACCGCCGCGTTCTGCGTGACCACGCCGCCGGCCAGCAGGATGCCGGCCAGCTCGGCCAGCGCCGCGGGGCGGTCGCCGGCGGCGCCGATGGCGCTGGCGTACGACGGCGTCAGTGAATCAAACGGATAGCCCAGACGCTGCCAGCGCCGCGCGATGTGCGTGAAGGCGTCCTGCTCCAGCAGCGTGCGGATGCGGTTGTCCTGGCCGGCCTTGCTGCGCGTCTTGAACAGCCACTTGTACACTTCCTGGCGCTCGGCGGTGCTGGCGCGCAGGATCTCGGCCAGCGTCGCCTGAGGGTGCTGGTCCAGGTATTCCACCATCCACAGTTCGAGCGGGTGGACGCGCGACAGGTAGCCGCGGTCGTTCAGGTTGAACTTGTCCTTGCCGTACTTGCGGTACAGCGCCGGCAGGTCTTCCTTGGCCAGCTGCTTGTCGCCCAGGCGCGCGCGCATGATGCGGACATAGCTGGCCTCGTCCAGGTTCGGCCGCGCACTCAGCAGCGTCACCGACATGCGCACCGCATTCAGGTGCGGGATGGTCATGCGCACGCGGCCCAGCAGCGTGTCCAGGCGCTGCTCGGAACTCTTGCCGCGGTAGCGCTGGTAGAAGCCGGTCATGTAGGCGCTGCCTTCCTGGTCGGCGAAGCGCTCCAGGTACTCGCGCCGGCCCGGTGCGTTGCGGTCCTCGAACAGGTCACCCATGTCAGGCCTGGCATGGAACATCTCGTAGCGCACGATGTCGCGCATCATGCGGATAAAGACCAGGTTGACCGAATGCTCGAAGCCGACGCGCACGGTCATGATGCGCTCGCCTTCCCAGCGCTCGAAGTTGGTGAAGCTCTGCAGGCCGCCGCCGGTGTAGAAGCCCTCGCCGGCATTGCCGGAATACTTGCGCTCCATCGACGCTTCCAGCATCGGCATCAGTTCGCGCTCCGCGGGGGTGCGCGCCTTGGACAGGTAATCGACCGCCCAACGGCTGAGCGCATCCTGGCGCGCCAGCGGTATCGCGGCCAGTTGCGCGCGCGTCATGCCGGCATAGCGCGCGTGCAGCTCGCTGATGATCTCCAGGTAGGTCACCAGCGTGCGCAGCTTGGCGGTCGAGCCGAGGTTCAGGCGCGCGCCGCTGTTGATGTCGAAGGGCTGGTCGATATTGTCGGCCTGGATCCGCACCACGCTGGCGTTGCCCACGCGCTCGTACAGCGTGAAGCTGGTCATCAGCTTCGACGGATCGTCGTTGTCGCGCAGCAGGTTGTGGCCATACAGGCCCATGGCGCGCGCGTCGGCCTTGTTGTTCACGCGCTGCAGCGTCTCGGTGACGAGGCGCTGGGCCTCGCGGTTGATGGTGCTGTCGACGGTCAGGTCGAGCCGGTCCATGTCGTAGCGGCTCTCGACCCCGGTCAGCCGGGTGATGTCGGCGCGCACCCGGTTGACGGCCTTGCGCGTGACAAACGGTTCCTGCGGCGGGCGCTGCGGCGCAGCCGCCTTGTCCAGCGGCTGCGCCAGCGCCGCGTCGCGCAACTCGGGCGTGATGATGCTGTTGGCCGCCAGCAGGCGCAGGTAGCTGCCGGTCAGCGCATCGAGGTTGGTGTCGTCGCGGCGCAGGTGGTAGGACGGCCGGCGCTGCGAGATGACCAGTGACAGCGCCCGCTTGAACGCCTGCGCCTGGCGCGGTTCGGGCGCGCGCGGATCCATTTCCTTCAGCAGCCGGTTGACCTCGCCGAAGTCCTCGCCGTACCAGACCCACAGCGCGTCGCCGATGCCGTTGATTTCGCCGAATCCCGCGCGCGCCGACAGCGGCACCGTATTCAGGTAGTCGACCACGATGCGCTCGCGCGCGCGCTGCGTGTCGGGCCCGTCCAGGTAGGCGCGCAGCGACGCCGATGCCATCTGCCGGAACTTCTCCGGGATCGAAGAGGTGCGGCCCTCGGGCGAGTGCCGGTATTTCTCGATCTGCGTCGCCAGCGTGCTGCCGCCGGGCGCATCGTGCGACTTGTCGGCGAGCCGGATCACCTGGTCCAGCACCGCGCGCGACAGCCGGCGCCAGTCCAGCGCCGGGTTCATGTTGGGGTATTCCGGATTGAGCAGGCCCTGGTTCTCGACATACAGCAGCGCGCTCACCAGCAGCGGCGGCACGGCGCCGAAGTCGGGGTACTGGCGCTGCGGGTAGCGCTCGAATGCCAGCGTCAGGCCGTTGCAGTCGCGCAGCAGCAGGCCGGCCTGGTTCTTCTCGCGGTAGGGCGTGAACAGGCCCTCGTCGATCAGCCGCACCATGTCGGGCGACATGCGCGCCTGCTCGGCGGGCACATAGCCGCGCTGCTCGAGCCGCTGCGCGAACAGCGGCAGCCTGCCGTAGCCCATGCGGGCGTCGTAGGGTCCGGAATGCGGAAAGCGGATGCTGTCGCTGGCACCCGGCTGGATCTCGAATGTCAGGCGCTGGCCCAGGCTGCCGATCAGCCGGGCCTGCAAGTGCGAGTTACGCACTTCGCTTGCGACAAAGCTATACACGACATAGGCGCCCCCCGTCAGGGCGACCGCCAAGCCAGCGAAAATCCAGCCACGACGCGACACGTTTGGGCTTCCTCATGGGGCCGGCGCAGCGCGCAAAGATCTCCTTGCACCGGCTCGAAGCGCAATCTTTTTCGCGGTGCGCGCCGCGCGCGCGCCGCCTGTATTGATATTAGTAGGAGTCGCGCGCGCGTGCATCAAGCACGCGCGCGCGTTGTGTGCCGTTGCAAACCGGCGTCACGCGGTGCAACGGCTGCGCCACTTGCGGTGCGTCCGAAACGCGGCCAGCAGATTATCGGCCAGCCGCGTCGCGCGCCACCGGCCTGCCCACCAGCGGATAGCCCGGATCGTTGTAGCCGGGCGTCGACGCATGGCCCGGCGACACCAGCGCATCGACCATCGCCTCTTCCTCCGGCGTGATCACGGCACCGAGCGCGCCGATATAATCCTCGAACTGGGCCAGCGTGCGCGGGCCGGCGATCACCGACGAGATGATCGGGTTGGCCAGCACCCAGGCCGTGGCGAACTGGCCCGGGGTCAGCCCGCGCGCCTCGGCATGGGCCTTGAGTTGCTGGGCGATGACCAGGGATTCCTCGCGAAACTCGGTCTCCATCATGCGGCGGTCGGCGCGGCCGGCGCGCGTGCCCTCGGCCGGCGCCTGGCCGGGCGCGTACTTGCCGGTCAGCACGCCGCGCGCCACCGGGCTGTAAGGCACGACGCCCAGGCCGTAGTGCTCGCACGCGGGCAGGATCTCCACCTCCGGCAGCCGGTTCAGCAGGTTGTAGTACGGCTGGCACGCCACCGGGCGCGGCACCCCCAGCGCGTCGCACAGCCGCGCGATTTCGGCGATGCGCCAGCCGCGGAAGTTCGACACCGCCCAGTAGCGGATCTTGCCGCTGCGCACCAGGTCGCCCATGGCGCGTACCGGCTCTTCCAGGTTGGCGCCGGGGTAGTCGCGATGCAGGTAGAGGATGTCGATGTAAGCGGTTCCCAGCCGGTGCAGGCTGTCCTCGACCGCGCGCGTGATCCAGGTCCGGGAATAATGCCCGTGGTTGGGCGCGGCCTGCATCGCGTTGCCGAGCTTGGTGGCCAGCACCCAGTCGTGGCGGTCGGCGCTCAGCAGGCGCCCCACCATCTGCTCGGACGCGCCCTTGCTGTACACGTCGGCGGTATCGATGAAATTCACGCCGTGGTCGCGCGCGCTGGCGACGATGCGGCCGGCCTCGGCCTCGTCGGTCTGGTCGGCGAACATCATGGTGCCCAGGCACAGCGCCGAGACGCGCAAGTTGCTGGCGCCGAGGCGGCGGTACGGCATGGAAAAGTCTGGCATGGCGGCTCCTTGTAGTGGGATAGCCCACATTGTGCCGCCACCCGGCCCGGCTTGCGGGCGCGGCGTCAGGCGCGCGGGCCGGGCGCGGCAGCCCGGGACGCGCGGCGCTTGCGGTATTCCTCGCGCCCCACGTACGCGGCGGCGGCGGCCACCATCAGCGCCAGGCCGTACCAGGTGAGCGCGTAGCCGAGGTGGTTGTTGGTAAAGGCCGTCACCGTCAGCCCTCCGGTGGGCCAGGCCTTGGGATCTGCCCCGGCCGGCGGCGGCACTGCCGCGGCGTCGATGAAATACGGCGCGACCTCGCCCAGCCCGCGGCGCGCGGCGATTGCCGCCACGTCGCGCGAGAACCACTGGTCGCGCGCCGCGTCATTGTGGCGCAGCACGCCGGTGCCCGGCTCGCTCATGCGCAACAGGCCGACCACTTCGCTGGTGCCGCCGCCGGCGGGGACCACGCGCGCGCGGAACGGCTCGGCGACGAAGCCGCGGTTGACCAGCACGGTGCTGCCGTCGGCCAGCCGCAGCGGCGTCATCACCCAGTAGCCGCCGCCCTGCTCGGTCACGGCCTGCACCAGGGTCTGGCGGTCGTCCAGGAAGGTGCCGCTGGCGCGGACCCGCCGGTACTCGGCATTGGCCCGGGTCAGCCCCGCCCACTGCGCGGGCGCGGGCGCCGCCACCGGCGGCGCATGGACGCGCTCGGCCACCTGGGCGATCAGTCCAAGCTTCCAGGCGCGGCGCTCGACCTGCCAGTTGCCCAGCGCCACCAGACCGGCGATGGCCGCCGCGGCAAACAGCGCCAGTGCCGTCAGCCAGATCGTCGGCAGCGGGCGCGGAGATTCGGGGGCGCCTTTGGCGGCGTGGGCCGCGTTGGCGGTGCGCGGCTTTGCGCCCGGCGCGGCGCGGTCGTCGGTGGAACCGGTCAAGGCAAGGTCTTGGTGGTATGCATGCCCGGCATCATATTGGAATTCAGGTGGAACATCACCCATAGCGTGCCGGTCAGCGCGATCACCACCAGCACCAGCGTGAAGATCAGCGCCAGCATGTTCCAGCCACCCTCCGAGCGGGCGTTGAGGTGCAGGAAGTAGATCATGTGCACCACGATCTGCACCGCGCCCAGCGCCAGCAGCACCATCGCGGTTGTGCTGGACTGGTCGAACACCTTGCCCATCACCAGCCAGAACGGGATGGCGGTCAGGATCACCGACAGCACGAAGCCGGTCACGTAGCCGCCGAGCGAGATATGGATCTCGCTTTCCCCGTGGCCATGGCCACGGCCGTCGGCCTGCAGCGTGTCGTCATGCGCGCTCATGGCAGCACTCCCATCAGGTAGACAAAGGTAAAGACGCCGATCCAGACCACGTCGAGAAAGTGCCAGAACATCGACAGGCACATCAGGCGGCGCTTGTTCTCCGGGATCAGCCCGTGGCGGCGCAGCTGAGTCACCAGCGTGACCAGCCACACGATGCCGAAGGTCACATGCAGGCCGTGGGTGCCGACCAGCGCGAAGAACGAGGTCAGGAAGCCGCTGCGCTGCGGCCCCGCGCCGGCGCCGACCAGGTGCGCGAACTCGTAGATCTCGACGGCGAGGAAGGCCGCCCCCAGCACGCCGGTCACGGCGAGCCAGCCCTGGGTCGGCCCCAGCCGCCCGCGCTGGGTCTCCAGCATGGCAAAGCCATAGGTGATCGATGACAACAGCAGGAACGACGTGTTCAGCGCCACCAGCGGCAGCTCGAACAGTTCGGCGCCGGTCGGCCCGCCGGCATAGTTGCGGCCCAGTACGCCGTAGGCGGCGAACAGGCACGCAAAGACCAGGCAGTCGCTCATCAGGTAGAGCCAGAAGCCGAGCAGCGTGCCGTTGGGCGCGTGGTATTCCTCGGCCATGTAGAAGCGCAGCTCGGCCGGCGGCGCAGGCGCGCGCTGCGGCGGGGCCGGGTGCGCGGGCGCACCGTCGGCGGTAAAGGGGGCGTAAGTGTCAGCCATGGCTGGCCAGCAGCGCGCTGCGCTCTGCCTCCGTGCGGTGGACGTCGTCGGCCGGGATATAGAAATCGCGCTGGTAGTTGAAGGTATGGCCGATCGCGGTGACGAGGGTGGCGGCGAAGGCCAGTACCACCAGCCACCAGATATGCCAGATCAGCGCGAAGCCGCACAGCGTGCTCAGTCCGGCCAGGATGATGCCGGCGCCGGTGTTCTTGGGCATGTGGATCGGGATGAAGCCCTGCGCGGGGCGCTGGTAGCCGAGCGCCTTCATCTGCCACCAGGCGTCGGTATCGTGCACCACCGGCGTAAAGGCAAAGTTGTACGGCGGCGGCGGCGACGAGGTCGACCATTCCAGCGTGCGGCCGTCCCAGGGATCGCCGGTGACATCGCGCAGCGACTCGCGGCGCAGGAAGCTCACCACCAACTGCACCAGGAAGCAGCCGATGCCCAGCGCAATCAACAGCGCGCCCACGCCCGCCAGCTGGAACCAGATCTGCAGCGAATGGTCCGCGAAATGGCTGACGCGCCGGGTCACCCCCATCAGCCCGAGCACGTAGAGCGGCATGAACGCCACGTAGAAGCCGACCAGCCAGAACCAGAACGAGCATTTGCCCCAGAACGGGTCCAGCCGGTAGCCGAAGGCCTTGGGGAACCAGTAGGTGATGCCCGCCATCAGCCCGAACAGCACGCCGCCGATGATCACGTTATGGAAATGCGCGACCAGGAACAGGCTGTTGTGTAGCGAGAAATCCGCCGGCGGCACCGCCAGCAGCACGCCGGTCATGCCGCCGATCACGAACGTCACCATGAAGCCCACGGTCCACAGCATCGGCACCTCGTATTGGATGCGCCCGTGGTACATGGTGAACAGCCAGTTGAACAGCTTGGCCCCGGTCGGGATCGAGATGATCATGGTGGTGATGCCGAAGAACGAATTCACGCTGGCGCCCGAGCCCATCGTGAAGAAGTGATGCAGCCACACCAGGTAGGACAGCACCGTGATCACCACCGTGGCATACACCATCGAGGCATAACCGAACAGGCGCTTGCGGCAGAAGGTGGCCACCACCTCGGAGAACACGCCGAACACCGGCAGCACCAGGATATAGACCTCGGGATGGCCCCAGATCCAGATCAGGTTCACGTACATCATGGCGCTGCCACCAAGGTCGCTGGTGAAGAAGTTCATGCCCAGGTAGCGGTCGAGCGCCAGCATCGCCAGCGCCGCGGTCAGCACCGGGAACGCGGCGATGATCAGCACGTTGGTGCACAGCGCGGTCCAGGTGAAGATCGGCATGCGCATCAGCGTCATGCCGGGCGCGCGCATCTTGACGATGGTGACCAGCAGGTTGATGCCGGACAGCAGCGTGCCCACCCCCGCCACCTGCAACGACCACAGGTAGTAGTCCACCCCCACGTCCGGGCTCTGCAGGATGCCTGACAACGGGGGATAGGCGAGCCAGCCGGTACGCGCGAACTCGCCCACGAACAGCGACATCATCACCAGCACCGCGCCGCCCACCGTCATCCAGAAGCTGAAGTTGTTCAGGAACGGAAACGCCACGTCGCGCGCGCCGATCTGCAGCGGCACGACAAAGTTCATCAGGCCGGTGACCAGCGGCATGGCGACGAAGAAGATCATGATCACGCCGTGCGCGGTGAAGATCTGGTCATAGTGGTGCGGCGGCAGGTAGCCCAGGTTGTCGCCAAAGGCCATGGCCTGCTGGATCCGCATCATCACGGCATCGGCAAAGCCGCGCAGCAGCATCACGATGCCTAGGATCATGTACATGATGCCGATGCGCTTGTGGTCGATGCTGGTGAACCACTCGCGCCACAGGTAGCCCCAGCGGCCGAAATACGTGACCGCCCCGGCCAGCGCCAGCCCGCCGATCGCCACCACCGCGAAGGTGGCCAGCAGGATGGGTTCGTGCAGCGGGACTGCCTCCCAGCTCAGGCGGCCGAAGAGTTGCGTGGCGAGTTCGGATCGCTCCGGCATGTGGATCTCCAGGACAACAACGGCGTTCTAGGTCACGGTCATTGGCACAGTCTTGCGCAGCGCCTGGCGCGGGCACGCTATCGCAGCAGCTTGCCGGCACTGGCCGCGCCGGCCCGGAACAGTGGCTCGTCCAGCGTGTTGCTGGCCGTGCAGACGGCGGCGCCCAGGCCCGCGGCGCCTTGCGCTGCGCGTTGTGCATCGCGCGCCATCAGGTCTTTCTGGCAGACCTGCCCGGCCTGCACGCAACGGTTCACGATGGCATCGAACAGGTTGGCGTCGACGCTGCCGTAGCGCCGCACCGGCTCGCGTTCGCTGGGCTGCGCCAGCTGCGTGTAGGCGGCCCGGCTCAGCGGTGCGCCGGCGGCACGCACGGTCTGCACCCAGCGGCCGAATTCGTCGTCGCTCAGCCCGTGGAAGCGGAAGCGCATGTGCGAAAAGCCCGCGCCGCTGTAGTTGGCGGAGAAACCCTCGTAGACGCCCGGCTGGTTGACCACCGCATGCAGGCGGGTTTCCATGCCGGGCATGGCGTAGACCTGCCCGGCCAGGGCGGGAATGAAGAAGGAATTCATCACGGTGGCGGCCGTGATCTTGAAGCGGATCGGCCGGTCGACCGGCGCGGCCAGTTCGTTGACGGTGGCGATGCCCTGTTCGGGGTAGACGAACAGCCACTTCCAGTCGAGCGCCACCACCTCGACGGTCAGCGGCTGCGTGCCCGGCGGCAGCGGGCGGCTGTCATCGAGCCGCGCCAGCGGCTGGTAGGGATCGAGCTTGTGGGTGCTGACCCACGTGATCGCACCGAGCGCGATGATGATCAGCAGCGGCGCCGACCAGATCAGCAGCTCCAGCACCGTGGAATGGTCCCAGTCGGGGTTGTAGTGCGCATCGGCGTTGGCGGCGCGGTAGCGCCACGCGAACACCAGCGTCAGCACGATCACCGGCACGATGATCAGCAGCATCAGACCGGTGGAAATAATGATCAGGTCACGTTGCCGCACGGCCAGATCGCCGGCCGGGGCCAGCAGCACGGCGTTGCAGCCGCCCAGCCACAGCAACACTGGCAGCAGCAACCAGCGGCTAGGACGGTGCATGGACATTGTCTGACCGGAAGATCGCATAGCTTTCGGGCCCGCGCCATTTGTACGCCGCGGCGCAAGTGACTTAGACTGGTCTGAGCAACTATGGCAGTGTAGGCGCTCAAGTGCCATTCTTCATGGTGCAATTTGCAGCGCCCTCGCTCACAGACAGGGAGGTATGCCGATGACCACCGCGACCCACCAGCACCGGGCGTCTCCTACCGCACCTCCAGCACCCGGCGCCGCGCATGTCGCGCCCGCGGAAATCGCCACCGGCGTGGTCATCGGCCGCGCCTCCGAGTACTTCGATTTCTTCGTCTACGGCATTGCCTCGGTGCTGGTGTTCCCGGCGGTCTATTTCCCGTTCGCCGACCGGCTCGAGGCGCTGCTCTACGCCTTCGCCGTCTTTGCGCTGGCCTTTATCGGCCGGCCCTTCGGCACCACGCTGTTCATGCGCATCCAGCGCCGCTGGGGGCGTGGCATCAAGCTGACCGCGTCGCTGTTCCTGCTCGGCACGGCCACCGTCGGCATCGCTTTCCTGCCCGGCTATGCTTCGCTCGGCCCGGCTTCCATCATCCTGCTGGCGGTGTTCCGTACGCTGCAGGGGGTGGCGTTCGGCGGCTCATGGGACGGGCTGCCCTCGCTGCTGGCGCTGAATGCGCCACCGCAACGGCGCGGCTGGTACGCGATGCTGGGGCAGCTCGGCGCGCCCACCGGCTTTATCGTCGCCGGTTCGCTGTTCCTGTTCCTCAACCTGAGCCTCGAGCCGCACGAGTTCCTGGCCTGGGGCTGGCGCTATCCGTTCTATGTCGCGTTCGCGATCAACGTGGTGGCGCTGTTCGCGCGCCTGCGCCTGGTGGTGACGCACGAATACACGCAACTGCTGGACGAGGACGAACTCGAGCCCATCAGCACCGCCGAGATCGTGCGCAAGCAGGGCTTCAACCTGCTGCTGGGCGCGTTCGCCGCGCTGGCAAGCTTTGCGCTGTTCCACCTGGTGACGGTGTTTCCGTTGTCGTGGGTGGCGCTCAACGGCTCGCAGCCGGTCACGGACGTGCTGGCCGTGCAGATTGCCGGCGCCTTCATCGGCATCCTCGGCACCATCGCGTCGGGCGTGATCGCGGACCGGATCGGGCGCCGCACTACGCTGGCGCTAATGGCCATCCTGATCGGCATCTTCAGCCTGTTCGCGCCCTGGCTGATGGGCGGCGGCCCGGTGGCGCAGGACCTGTTCATCCTGCTCGGCTTCGGCCTGCTGGGCTTGTCCTACGGCCAGGCCGCCGGCGCCGTGACCTCGAACTTCGAGCGGCGCTTCCGCTACACCGGCGCGGCGCTGACCACCGACATGGCGTGGCTGTTCGGCGCCGGCTTTGCGCCGCTGGTGGCGCTGGGGCTGTCGGCGGAATTCGGCCTGGTCGCCGTCAGCGGCTACTTGCTGTCGGGCGCCGCCTGCACGCTGCTGGCGCTGCGGATCAACCGGGCACTGGGCACCCATGTCTGACCCGCGCTCCGGCATGACGGGAATTGCAGTGATTTTTGCGGCGGCGGTCGAGCTAAAGAATCGGTGATAATCGCCGAGATATATTGGGGCCCGGGCAATCTCGCGGGCCGGCCCGATATATTCTGCGGAATAAGCATTTTCACCACAGCGGCAATATTTTGCCATTCGCCGCAGGGCGATCTGAGTAAAATAACGCCCGCCAAAATCCCACCGTTTCCCCAGTGATTATTCGCGCTCCATTCCCACATCGCCACGCCTCGTTGTGCGCTAACGGCCATTTTCATGGCCCGCACCGTGTGCCGGCATGATGGCGGACGGCGCGGGCACCGGCCGCACGGCGCTGGCTTTTGGCATTCGCGCCTGGTCGGCATGGGCTGACGGTCTGCAGGCCCAAGACGACTGGCGCGCATGGAGCGCCGCTCCGCACCTGCCGCCGGCCCTTGCCCAGGCGCCGCCGTTGCCGGAACTGGCCGCGATGCTGCGCCGGCGGCTGCCGCTGCTGGGCCGCGTGGCGCTGGCGTCGGCCTATGCATGTGCTTACCCCGAGGCCGGACACGCACAAGTGCCCGCCGTGTTTGCCTCGCGCCACGGCGACACCGCCCGGCTGGTAACCATGTTGAGCGGGCTGGCGGCGGCCGAGCCGCTGTCGCCGACCGCGTTCGGCCTGGCGGTGCACAACGCAATCGGCGCGGTACGTTCGATCGACCTGGCCGACATGAACAACCTGCAGGCGCTGTCGGCCGGGCGCGACACCGTGGAGACGGCGGTGCTGGAGGCCTGCAGCCTGGTGGCCGACGGCGCGCCGGAGGTGATGCTGGTCCACTACGAGGCGCCGCTGGCGGAGCCCTACGCCGCGTTCGCGGACGAGCCGGGCTGCCTGTACAGCTGGTGCTGGCGCATCGGCGCGCCGCGCGCGGGCGAGCCCTGGTACACGCTGAGCCGGGCGGACGAAGCCGACGAAGCGGACCCGGGCGCAGCCGCACCGGCGGCGCGGCTGCCCCATGGCCTGGACGTGCTGCGCTTCATGCTGGCGGGCGACACCGGCCTGCGCCACCGCGGCGAGCGCGCAACCTGGCAATGGCGGCGCCATGGTTGAGCGGCTTGACCGCGCCTGGCGCGTGTGCGCCACCGGCCTGTGCTTTTCCGGGTTCGGGCTGGGGGGGCTGGTGCTGCGCGTGCTGGTGTTCCCGCTGCTGTCGCTGGCGCCGTGGAGCGCGGCGCGGCGCCAGCATGTATGCAAGGGCGTGATCCGCCACGCGTTCCGGCTGTTCCTGTGGCTGATGCGTGCGGTGGGCGTGATCGGCTACGAAGTGCGCAACGCGCAACGGCTGCAGCGCCACGGGCTGCTGATCGTCGCCAACCATCCGTCGCTGATCGACGTGATTTTTTTGATCGCGCTGACGCGCCGCGCCGACTGCGTGGTCAAGGCGGGGCTGGCGCGCAATCCGTTCGCGCGGGGGCCGGTGCTGGCCACCGGCTATGTCCGCAACGATGCCGGCGCGGCGATGGTGCAAGACTGCATCGCCTCGCTGCGCGCGGGCAACAACCTGGTGATCTTTCCGGAGGGCACGCGCACGCCGGCCGACGGCGGCCTGCGGCTGCAGCGCGGCGCCGCCAACATCGCGGTGCGCGGCGGCTTTGCGCTGACGCCGGTGATCATCCGCTGTGAACCGCCCACGCTGCGCAAGGGCGACAAGTGGTACCGCGTGCCGGTGCGCCGGCCGCGCTATGTGATCGACGTGCGCGACGATTTCGACCCCAGCCGGCTGGCCGGGGCCGGCGTCGACGATGCCATCGCCGTGCGTGCCGTCACGCAGGCCATGACCGATTATTTTTCCAGGGAGATACGCCGTGCAGGCGCTTGAACAAGAAATCAAAGAACTGATCGTCTCGTCGCTGTCGCTCGAGGACCTGGCGCCCGGCGATATCGACACCGATGCGCCGTTGTTCGTCGAGGGCCTGGGCCTGGACTCGATCGATGCGCTGGAGCTTGGCCTGGCGCTGCAGAAGCGCTTTGGCGTCTCCATGGGCGGCGACAAGGACGTGGTGCGCAGCCGCTTTGCCAGCGTCGCGGCGCTGGCGGCCTTCGTCAGCGCGCAGCGCGCCGACCAGGCCGCGGCCTGAGGCGCGCTTGCAGCGTCCCACCGACCCAACGTACCCTGACCCTTCAAGCTGGTAGGCATGGCCATGACCCACGACGACATCTTTGCGCGCGTTTCGGCAGTTCTGCAGGACTCCTTTGAAATCGAAGCGGAGCGCATCCGGCCGGAAGCCCGGCTCTACGAGGACCTCGATATCGACAGCATCGACGCCGTCGACCTGCTGGTCAAGCTGAAGCCGATGCTGGACAAACCCCTCAAGCCCGAACAGTTCAAGTCGGTGCGCACCGTCCAGGACGTGGTGCAGGCGCTGGCGCTGCTGATCGACTCCGGTTCCGCCGCGACGGCCTGATGTCGTGGCGCGGCTGGACCCTCGGCGCGCTCACGCTGTGCTACCCGGTGGCGGTCTATGTCGGCCTGCAGTACTGGCCGCCGCGGCTGGTGGCGCTGCTGCTGGTGGCGCTGCTGGCGCTGCGGCTGGCGGCCGTGCGCCACCCGGGCTGGCGCCCGCTGGCGCTGGCCGCGGCCGCGCTGGCGCTGGTGGTGTTCGCCTCCGGCGCGGCGCTGCCGCTCAAGCTGTACCCGGCGCTCGTCAATACCGTGCTGCTGGCCGTGTTCGGCCTGAGCCTGTGGCGCGGGCCCAGCGTGGTGGAGCGCATCGCGCGCCTGCGCGAACCGGCGCTGCCGCCGGCGGGCGTGGCTTACACGCGCAAGGTCACTGCGGCGTGGTGCGTGTTCTTCTGCGTCAACGGCGCGCTCGCCACCGGCACCGCGCTGTTTGCCAGCGACCGGGTCTGGGCGCTGTACAACGGCGCCATTGCCTATGTGCTGATCGGCGCCATGTTCGCCGGAGAATGGCTGGTGCGCCGGCACGCGATGGCCGGAGGCCGGCATGACTGAGACCCTGCCGCAGGCCGTGTGGATCGAAAGCAGCGGGCACGCCGCCGCGGCCATGCTCGACGTGGGAGCCCACCTGGCCGTGTTCGACGGGCATTTTCCCGGCACGCCGATCGTGCCCGGCGTGGCCCAGGTCGACTGGGCCATGGCGCTGGCACCGCAGCGCCTGCCGGTGCCGCCGCGCGAGCGCTTCCTGCGCCTGGAGGTGCTGAAGTTCCAGGCCATCATCCGGCCTGGCACCCAGGTGCGGCTCGACCTGGCCTGGGAGCCGGCCAGGCAGGCGCTGGCGTTCCGGCTGAGCTCGGCCGCGGGCGCGCACGCCAGTGGCCGCATCATCTTCAGGAGCGAACATGGCTGACGCCGAGTTCCGGCCCGTGGTGCTGGTGCCGGTCTACAACCACGAGCGAGCCATCGGCGCCATGGTCGCGGCGATCCTGGCGCACCCGGTGCCGTGCCTGCTGGTCGACGACGGCAGCGACGCCGCCTGCGCGGCGGTCTTGCGCGAACTCGCCGCGCGCGAGGCTGGCCGCATCACGCTGGTCCGGCTGGAACGGAACCAGGGCAAGGGCGCGGCCGTGACCGCCGGCTTCGAAGCCGCCTGGCGCGCCGGCTACACCCATGCGCTGCAGATCGACGCCGACGGCCAGCACGATGCCGGCTGCATTCCCGCCTTCATCGACATGGCGCGCCGGCATCCGCAGGCCATGGTGTGCGGCAACCCGGTCTACGACGCCTCGGTGCCGCGCGGGCGGCTGGTGGGCCGCTACCTGACCCATGTGTGGGTCTGGGTCCATACGCTGTCGTTCGCGGTGCGCGATTCGATGTGCGGGCTGCGCGTCTATCCGCTGGCCGAGGTGGTGGCGCTGACGCGCGCAGCGCGGATCGGCCCGCGCATGGAATTCGACATCGAGGTGCTGGTGCGGCTGGTCTGGCGCGGGGTGCGCATCCTCAATATCCCCACGCCGGTGACCTACCCCAGCGACGGCGTCTCGCACTTCCGCGTCTGGCGTGACAACCTGCGCATCTCGTGGATGCACACGCGCCTGTTCTTCGGCATGCTGCGGCGCCTGCCGGTGCTGTTGGGACGCAAGCTGGCATGAGCACGAGCGCCCCCGCCGCGCGCGACGCCGCGCCCGCGCCGCGCCACTGGAGCCGCATCGGCGAAGCCACCTGCGTCTGGGGCGTATGGTGCCTGTACGCGATCCACCGCCTGTGCGGGCGCGCGGCCTTCCGCGCGGTGCTGTACCCGGTGGTCACGTATTACTGGCTTGCGCACGGCGCCGCGCGCCGCGCCTCGCGCGACTACCTGCGCCGCGTGCATCGCGTGGCCGGCACCACCAGCCCTGCTCCCGGCGCGCGCCAGACGCTACGCCACCTGTACGCGTTTGCCGACACGCTGCTCGACAAGCTGCTGGCGATCGGCGGCCGCTATGCCTTCGGCAACGTCACGCGCGAAGGCGCCGAGGTGATGCTGCGCCAGATCGAGAGCGGCCAGGGCGGCATCATCGTCACCGCCCATATGGGCTGCCTGGAGCTGTGCCGCGTGCTGGCGCGCCATCGCCGCGGCCTGCGCCTGACGGTGCTGGTGCATACCGCGCATGCGCAGCGTTTCAACCGCATCCTGGCACGCATCGATCCCGGCGCGACGCTGCAGCTGTACCAGGTTGACGAGATCTCGCCGGCCACCGCGCAGGACCTGGCCGACAAGGTCCGCGCCGGCGAGTTTGTCGCCATCGCCGGCGACCGCGCCCCGGCCCATGGCGGGCGCGCCGTCACGGTGCCGTTCCTGGGCGCGCCGGCGCGCTTTCCGGTCGGTCCTTACGTGCTGGCCGCGCTGCTGGACTGTCCGCTGTTCGCGATGGGCTGCATCCGCCATGGCAATGGCCACCTGCTGCGCTTTACCGAACTGGCACGCACCGTGCGCCTGCCACGCGCGGGCCGCGCCGAGGCGCTGGCCGGCCACGCCCGTGCCTATGCCGACTGGCTGGCCGACCTGCTGCTGCTGTCGCCCTATGACTGGTTCAACTTCTACGATTTCTGGGCCGACCCCGACGCCAGCGCCGCGCGCGCGCCGGGTGGATCGAAACCCACCGTGCCATGACCCCAGACCTGAGCCACGAGATCACCCTGAGCCCCGCCTTCCACGACCTCGACCCGATGGACGTGGTGTGGCACGGCAACTATGTGCGTTACCTGGAGCACGCGCGCTGCGCGCTGCTGGCGCGCTTTGGCTACGACTATCCCGCGATGCGCGATTCCGGCTACGCCTGGCCCGTGGTCGACCTGCGCCTGCGCTATGTCCGTCCGCTGGTGTACGGCCAGTCCGTGACCGTGCGCGCGACCATCGTCGAGTGGGAGAACCGGCTCAGGATCGATTACCTGGTGCGCGATGCGGCCACCGGCGCACGGCTGACCAAGGGCTACACGGTGCAGGTGGCAGTGGATATGCGCAACGGCGAGATGTGCTACGAGTGCCCGCCGGTGCTGTGGCAGCGGCTGGGAGTGCAGCGATGAAGCGCCGCACCTGGCTGGCCGCGGCCATGCTGGCCACCTGCCTGCCCGCGCTGCCGGCGCAGGCTGCCCCGTCCACGCCGGCGCTGGACACCATTGCCGCGCGGCTGGCCGACGCGCCGGTGATCCGTGGCCGCTTCGAGCAGCAGCGCCAGCTGGCGGGCTTTGCCCAGCCGCTGGTCTCGCGCGGGGATTTCGTGCTGGCGCGCGACCGCGGCCTGGCCTGGATCACGCGCGAGCCGATCGTGTCGAGCCTGCTGGTGACGCCCGCGCAGCTGGTGGTGCGCGGCGCCGATGGCCAGGTGCAGCAGCGCCTGGCGGCCGATGCGCAGCCGGCCATGCGGGTCGTCGGCGAATCGATGATCGCGGTGCTGCGCGGCGACTTGTCGGCGTTGTCTGGCCGCTTTGCCATCGACGCGCGCCTGGCCGGCAAGGACGGCTGGTCGATGACCCTGACGCCGACCGACGGCGGCATCCGCCGCGCCTTCGCGCGCATCGAGCTGGCCGGCGACCGCTTCGTGCGCAACATCCGGCTGGAAGAGGCCGGCGGCGATGCCACCCGCATCCGGCTGATCGATCCCGCGGCCGCGCCGCGCCTGTCCGCCGCGGAGGCGCAGCGCTTTGAGTGATTCGGCCCACCGCACCACCACCGGGACCCGCGCCGCCGCCGGCATGGCGCCGCTGGCGCGCGCTTTGGCGTTCGCCTGGCTCGCCATCGTCGTCGGCATCGCCGTGCACCAGGCCAGCTTCTGGCGCAGCGCCCGCATTGACACCGACGTGATGGCGCTGCTGCCCGGCAGCGAGCGCACCGCCACCGCCGAGCGCGTGCTGCGCCAGCTGGCCGACAGCGTCTCGCGCGAGATCATCGTGCTGGTCGGCGCGCCCGACTGGCAGCAGGCCAAGGCCGCCGCGCAGCGCTTCGGCCAGAGCACCGGCGCGCAACCCGCGCTGCTGCGCCCGGTCGACCGGATCGCCGCGTTCGACTTCGATGCCGCGCTGGCGTTCTACCGCCCCTGGCGCGCGCACCTGCTGACCGATAGCCAGCGCGCCATGCTGGGCCGCGCCGATGCCGACACGCTGGCGCAGCAGGCGCTGGCGCGGCTGTACCAGTTTTCGGTCGGCGCCGGCCTGTCGGGCTGGTCCGCCGATCCGCTCGGGCTGTGGCCGGACTGGTGGCTGTCGCGCGCCGACCTGACCCGCGTGCGCGAGCGCGACGGCATGGCAGCCTTCCAGGCCGATGGCCTGCAGTGGGTGTTGCTGACCTATCGCATCGGCAAGTCCGCGTTCTCGGTCAGCGGCGATACCGACTATGCCGACCTGCTGGCTCGCGCCGACGCCAGCGCACGCGCGGGGCAGGACACAGTGCGCGTGGTGATGGCCGGGATCCCGCTGCATGCCGAAGCCGCGGCGGCGCAGGCCAGCTTCGAAATGAACGTGATCGGCCTGGGCTCGCTGGCCGCGGTGCTGCTGCTGGTATGGCTGGCATTCCGCTCGCTGCGACCGATCGTGCTGGTGGCGCTGTCGCTGCTGGTCGGCACCGCCGCGGCGATCTCGGTGACCGCCGCCGTGTTCGAGCGCGTGCACCTGATCACGCTGGTGTTCGGCGCCAGCCTGGTCGGCGTGGCCGAGGACTATGGCATCCACTACTTCGTGACTCGCCAGGCCGATGGCCGGCGCACGCCGGCCGGCGTGATGCGCCGGCTGCTGCCCGGCATGGCGCTGGCGCTGTCCACCAGCGTGGTCGCCTACCTGGCGCTGGGGATCGCGCCGTTCCCGGGGCTGCGGCAAATGGCGCTGTTCTCGGCGGTGGGCCTGCTGGCGGCGTTCCTGACGGTGGTGCTGTGGTTCCCGCTGCTCGATCGCGGCAGCCTGCGGCCCACGCGGTTGTCGGCGGGGCTGGCCGACAGCCTGGCACGCTGGCCGCGCGTGCGCGCCGATGGCCGCACCCTGTTGCTGTTGGCGGCGCTGGCGGCGTTTATCGTGCCTGGCCTGTGGCAAGTGAAGGTGGTAGACGACGTGCGCCAGTTACAAAGCTCACCGCCCGCGCTGATCGCGGCGCAGCGCAGCGCCGGGCGCCTGCTCGGCAGCCCCAGCCCGGCGCAGTTCCTGCTGGTGCGCGGCGCGTCCGCCGAGCAGGTGCTGCAGCGCGAGGAAGCCGCCAAGGCGGCGCTGGCCGGCATGGTCGCGCAGGGCGGACTGGGCGGCCTGGTCGCGCTGTCCGACTGGGTGCCGTCGGCGGCCCGCCAGCGCGCCGATGCGACGCTGGCCGCGCCGCTGGAGGCACAGGTGCGCGAGCGCGTCGGGCAGATGACCGGAGCCGGTACGCCAGCGGCGCGCGGCATGGCGGACGCACAGTCGGCCCTGACCTTGCAGGCGTGGCTCGCCCATCCGGTCTCCGCGGCCCTGCGCCACCTCTGGCTCGGCCGCGAAGGCAAGGACGGCAACTACGCCAGCGTGATGCTGCTGCGCGGACTGGACGACCCGAGGACGATGCCAAAGGTGCAGGCTGCCGTGGCCGGCGTGCCCGGCGTCGAATGGGTCGACCGGGTCGCGGACCTGTCCGGCTTGCTGCACCACTACCGCGTGCTGATGACCTGGCTGCTGCTGGCCGGCGCCGTGGCCGTCAGCGTGCTGCTAGCCTGGCGCTATGGCCACGCCGCGTGGCGAGCGCTGGTGCCAACCCTGCTCGCGGCGCTGTTCAGCGTGGCGCTGCTGGGCTGGCTGCAGGTTCCGCTGCAGCTGTTCCCGGTGCTGGCGCTGGCATTGCTGCTGGGCGTCGGCGTCGACTATGGCATCTTTCTGCTGGAACATCCCGGCGATGGCGTATCGTGGACCGCGATCGTGCTGGGCGCGGCCAGTACGCTGCTGGCGTTCGGCCTGCTGGCGCTGTCGTCCACGCCGGCGCTGCATGCGTTCGGCGTCACCATGCTGGCCGGGGTCGGCGCGGTCTGGGTGCTGTCGCCGTGGTTCCGGCCGCAGGCGCCGGCAGGCGCTGCGCATGACGGGCACTGAGCACCGCCGGCATTCGCGCCCAAACCTGCAATCTATGAACGGAATTCGAAGCTTATGAAAACGGAAACCACGGATGTCGTCATCATCGGCGCCGGGCCAGCGGGCTCGGTCGCTGCCGGCTTGCTGCGCAAGCATGGGATTCCGGTGCTGGTGATCGAAAAGGAAACCTTCCCGCGCTTCTCGATCGGCGAAAGCCTGCTGCCGCAAAGCATGGCCTATATCGAGGAAGCGGGCATGCTGCGCGCGGTGGTGGAGGCCGGCTTCCAGTACAAGAACGGCGCCGCGTTCGCGCGCGGCACGCAGCAGACCGCGTTCGACTTCCGCGAGAAGTTCTCGCCGGGCTGGGGCACCACCTACCAGGTCCAGCGCGCGCGCTTTGACCACGTGCTGATCCGCGAGGCCGAGCGTCAGGGCGCCGAGGTGCGCTTCTCGCACCGGGTGGAAAACGTCGATGTCAGCGGCGCGCAGCCCGAAGTCACCGTGCGCGCGCCGGACGGCAGCCACTACACCGTGCGCGCCAGGTTCCTCCTCGACGCCTCGGGCTTCGGTCGTATCCTGCCGCGCCTGCTGCGGCTGGAAACGCCGTCGGGCTTCCCGGTGCGCAGCGCGATCTTCACGCACGTGGAAGACCGCATCCTGACCGGCACCTTCGATCGCAACAAGATCCTGATCAGCGTGCATCCGCAGCACCAGGACGTCTGGTACTGGACCATCCCGTTCTCCGACGGGCGCTGCTCGCAAGGCGTGGTGGCCGAGAAAGCGTTCCTGGACCGCTACACCGGCACCGACACCGAGCGGCTGCAGGCGCTGGTGGCCGAAGAGCCGGGCCTGGCAAAGCTGCTGGCCGATGCGCAATGGGATACCCCGGCGCGCCAGATCGCGGGCTACTCGGCCAATGTGAAATCGCTGTGGGGCAACGGCTACGCGCTGCTCGGCAATGCCGGCGAGTTCCTCGACCCGGTGTTCTCGTCCGGCGTGACCATCGCCTTCAAGTCGGCCAGCCTGGCGGCGCAATGCCTGGTACGCCAGCTGGCCGGCGAGACCGTCGACTGGGAGCAGGACTTCGCGCGACCGCTCAAGGCCGGCGTGGACTGCTTCCGCGTGTTTGTCGAAGCCTGGTATGAAGGCCGTTTCCAGAAACTGATCTTCCATCCCAACGCCACCCCGGAAATCCGCAACATGATCTCGGCGATCCTGGCCGGCTATGCCTGGGACCGCGACAACCCCTTCGTCGCCGAACCGCGCCGCCGGCTGGCGGTGCTGGAAGAATTCTGCAGGGTCTGATGAAGCGCGCCACCTTGTCCGCGCTGGCGCTGGCCGCCGCCCTGGCGGCGGGCTGCGCCGCGCCCGGCCCTGCTCCAGAACACCCGGCACCGGCCGCGCGCGCGCTGCTGCGCCTGCCGCCGGCGTCGCTGCAGCGCGAGCTGAAGCTGCAGCAGCACATCACCGTCGAGTTCACGGTGCAGGGCCGCACCGAGCGCCGCGAACTTCTGGCGCTGCTCGAGGCCGATGCCGCCCGCACGCGCCTGGCCGCCGTCGGCGGCGGCCAGGTGCTGGCGCGGCTGGACTGGGACGGCACCACACTGCACGTCACGCGCGCGCCCTGGGCACCGGCCGAGCTGGAGCCCGAACGCATACTGAGCGACCTGCAGCTGGCGCTGTGGCCGGCCGCGGCCATCCGCACGGCGCTGCCGGCGGGCTGGAGCCTCGAGGCGACCCCTGCGCTGCGACAGCTGCGCCAGGGCAGCGAGACCGTGGCCGAGATCCGCTTCCCCGACCCCGCCACCACGCTGTTCGTGCAGCACCGCGACGGCTACCGGCTGACCATCCGCAACCTGCCCGCCGCGCCAGACGCGAATGCGCGCGCGAACGCGGGCGGTGCCGCATGACGGCCTATCTCAACACGGTCGGCATCCGCTGCGCGCTCGGGCGCGGACCGGACGCGGTGCGCGCCGCCATGTGGCAGGCCGACGCACCGGCGGGCGGCGAAGTCACCGATCGCTACAGCCCCGGCCGCCTGCTGCAGCTCGGCACGGTCAGGGATCTTGCCGACGATGCCGTGCCCGTGCATGCCGATGCGCGCCACCGCAGCCGCAACAATGCGCTGCTGCTCGACGCGCTGGCGCAGGTGCGCCCCGCCGTGGACGATGCCATCGGCCACGTCGGCCCCGCCCGCGTGGCCATCGTGCTCGGCACCAGCACCTCTGGCATGCGCGAGGCCGAACTGGCGCTGCAGGCCCTGGCAAACGCGGGCGCATTGCCGCCTGGCTACCACTACGGCCAGCAGGAACTGGGCTCGCCGGCGAGTTTCCTCGCCGCCACGCTCGGCACCACCGGGCCGGCGTACACGATCTCGACCGCGTGCTCGTCCAGCGCCAAGGCGCTGGCGGCCGGCGCGCGGCTGCTGCGCCACGGGCTGGCGGACGTGGTCCTGGCCGGCGGCGTCGATACGCTGTGCGCGTTTACCGTGGCCGGCTTTTCTTCGCTGGAGTCGGTCAGCGCGGCGCGCTGCAATCCGCTCTCGGCCAACCGCAACGGCATCAACATCGGCGAAGGCGCGGCACTGTTCCTGATGTCGCGCGAGGCCGGTCCGGTGCGCCTGGCGGGCTGGGGCGAATCCTCCGACGCCTACCACATGTCCGCGCCCGAGCCGCACGGCAAGGGCGCGCAACTGGCGATGCGGCAGGCGCTGGCGCGCGCCGGCATCGGCGCGCAAGACATCGACTACGTCAACCTGCATGGCACCGCGACCCCCGCCAACGACGTGATGGAAGCGCATGCCGTGGCCGCGGTGCTGGGCCGCGAGGTGCCGGTCAGCTCGACCAAGCCGCTGACCGGGCACACGCTGGGCGCGGCCGGCGCGATCGAAGCCGCGCTGATGTGGCTGACGCTGGCGGGCAACCCGCGTGGCCAGTTGCCGCCGCACTGGTGGGACGGCGTCGCCGACCCGACGCTGCCGGCGCTGCATGTGGCGGCCCCGGGCAGCGCGCTCGGGCGCGCGCCGCGCCATCTGATGAGCCTGTCGTTCGCCTTTGGCGGCAGCAACGGCGTGCTGGTGCTGGGGGAGGGCTGAGCGTGCAAGACCTGGATCCCTTGCCGCCCGTTGCCGAGGTGGTGCCGCATGGCGGCGCGATGCTGCTGCTCGACGCGCTGCTGCACGCCGACGACGAGCGCTGCACGGTGCGCGCCACGGTACGGCCGGCGCAGCTGTTTACCGATGCGGCGGGCATGCCCGCCTGGGTCGGCATCGAATACATGGCGCAGGCCATCGCCGCCTGGGCCGGCATGCGCGACCGCCGCGCCGGCCGGCCGCCCGGCATCGGCTTCCTGCTCGGGTCGCGCCGCTATGAGTGCGAGGTGCCGGCGTTCCCCTTGGGCAGCGCGCTGACCATCAGCGTGCAGGCCGAACTGACCGGCGACAATGGCCTGGGCCAGTTTGCCTGCCGGCTGGCGCTCGATGGCCGCGAGGTCGCCCGCGCCAATGTCTCCGTGTTCCAGCCTGCCGATGCGCAGGCCTTTCTGCAAGGACAACAGCCATGAGTAATCCGACCGTGCTGGTCACGGGTTCGTCCCGCGGCATCGGCCGCGCCATTGCCCTGCGGCTGGCCCGCGACGGCTATGACGTGGTGGTGCACTGCCGTGCGCGCCGCGACGAGGCCGACTCCGTCGCCGACGCGGTGCGCGCGTGCGGGCGCAAATCGCGCGTGCTGTGCTTCGACGTGGCCCGCCGCGAAGACGCCGCCAGCGCGTTGCTGACCGATATCGCCGCGCATGGCTGCTACTACGGCGTGGTGTGCAATGCGGGCCTGGCGCGCGACGCCGCCTTTCCGGCCATGACCGGCGCCGAATGGGACGAGGTGGTGCATACCAACCTCGATGCCTTCTACAACGTGCTCAACCCGGTGGTGATGCCGATGGTGCAGCGACGCGAGCCGGGCCGCATCGTCACGCTGTCGTCGGTGTCGGGGCTGGTGGGCAACCGCGGCCAGGCCAACTACAGCGCGGCCAAGGCCGGCATCATCGGCGCCACCAAGGCGCTGGCGATCGAGCTGGCCAAGCGCGCCATCACCGTCAATTGCGTGGCGCCCGGCCTGATCGACACCGACATGGTCGAGCCGCACGTGCGCGACGAAGCGCTGCGCATGATCCCGGCGCGGCGCATGGGCACGCCCGAGGAAGTCGCCGCCACCGTGGCCTTCCTGCTGTCGCCGGATGCGGGCTATATCACGCGGCAGGTGATCTCGGTCAATGGGGGGATGTTCGGGTGAAGCGCGTCGTCATCACCGGAGCCGGCGCCATCAGCGCGCTGGGCAATGACTGGGCGGCCGTGCGCGGCTTCCTGGCGTCGGGGCGCAGCGCCGTGGTGCGCATGCCGGAATGGGAGGGCATCAAGGGCCTGAACACGCTGCTGGGCGCGCCCGTGCCGCCGCTGACCCTGCCCCCGCACTACACGCGCAAGCTGACCCGCTCGATGGGCAAGGTGGCGCTGATGTCGGTGCTGGCCAGCGAAGCCGCGTTGCAGGACGCGGGCCTGCTGGGCGACGCGCTGCTGCGCAGCGGCCGGCTCGGCATCGCCTACGGCTCGTCCACCGGCACGCCGGAGGCGGTCGCCGACTTCGGCCGCATGCGCAGCGAGCGCACCACCGAGGACATCAGCGCGACCACCTATATCCGCATGATGCCCCATACCACGGCGGTCAATATCGGCGTGTTCTTCGGCATCACCGGGCGCATCGTCACCACCTCGAGCGCCTGCACCTCGGGCAGCCAGGGCATCGGCTACGCCTATGAAGCGATCCGCAGCGGGCGCCAGGTGGCGATGCTGGCCGGCGGCGCGGAAGAGCTCGACGCCACCGAGGCGGCCGTGTTCGATACGCTCTTCGCCACCAGCACCTGCAACGACACCCCGCACACCACGCCGCGCCCGTTCGACAGCGGCCGCGACGGCCTGGTGCTGGGCGAGGGCGCCGGCACGCTGGTGCTGGAAGAACTGGAGCACGCCCGCGCGCGCGGCGCGCGCATCCTGGCCGAGATCGTCGGCTTCGGCACCAACAGCGACGGCGCGCACGTGACCCAGCCCAAGGCCGAGACCATGGCCGTGGCGATGCGGCTGGCGCTGGAAGACGCGGGCCTGGACCCCGCGCGCATCGGCTACGTCAACGCGCACGGCACCGCCACCGACCACGGCGACGTGGCCGAGTCGCACGCCACCCACGCCGTGTTCGGCGCCGCCATGCCGGTCAGTTCGCTCAAGAGCTACATGGGCCATACGCTGGGCGCCTGTGGCGCGCTCGAAGCGTGGATGACCATCGAGATGATGCGCGATGGCTGGTTTGCCCCCACGCTGAACCTGCGCAGCCCGGATCCGCGCTGCGCGCCGCTCGACTACATCATGCAGGCCCCGCGTGAGTTCGCCGCGGACTACGTGATGAGCAACAACTTCGCCTTTGGCGGCATCAACACCTCGCTGGTGTTCCGCCGTTGGGAAGACTGAAGTGCTGTGCCGAAGTCCTTTCTAGATTGCCAACCGCATACCAACCAGAAGAAGGAAGATCTATGAAGCCCGTTCTGTCCGCCGCCACCCTGGCGCTCTGCGCCGGCGCCCTGCTCGCCACCCCCGCGATGGCCCGCGACACCAAGTACATGCTGCCGCTGCAGGAAGTGCTCAACATGCCGGAGGCCAAGGAAAAGCTCGACGACTCGTTCCGCTTCTACCTGGCCGGGCAGAAGACGCCGAAGGTGCTGGACCGGATCGACTCGGGCGTGTCCAACCGCAAGACCAACGGCGTGGGCAAGAGCGACGAGGACGGCTGCCGCTGGGCCGCGCTGTCGGCGCTGATCGCGCTGCAGGACACGGCCAAGTCGAAGGGCGCCAACGCGGTCGTCGACATCGTCAGCTACTACAAGAAGAACGAGGTCGCGAGCCCGACCGACTATGAATGCCACGCCGGCGCGGTGGTGGTGGGCGTGGCGCTGAAGGGCACCTACGCCAAGGTTGCGCCGTAATGACGGCCTGGCTGCGCCTGGGCAGCGTGAGCGCGCTTGCCGCGCAGGCGCCCGACGCGCAGTCGTGGATGTCGGCAGGCGAACGCGCGCGCCTGGCCGGCATGCCGGCCA
This sequence comes from Cupriavidus sp. H39, assembly GCF_050271075.1. Classification (NCBI taxonomy): domain Bacteria; kingdom Pseudomonadati; phylum Pseudomonadota; class Betaproteobacteria; order Burkholderiales; family Burkholderiaceae; genus Cupriavidus; species Cupriavidus sp. H39. Next base: position 662,731 of record NZ_CP189846.1, on the reverse strand, counting down.
CGCGGCGGCGCGCGCAGTTCGTCGCCGGCCGCTGGCTGGCCCGCATGCTGCTGGCGCGCGCCTTCGGCGGCGGCTGGCAGGATTGGTCGCTGAGCGATGGTGAAGACGCGCCGCCGCGGGCTTGCGGCCCGGTGCCCGCCAGCCTGTCGATCTCGCACAGCCAGGAACTGGTCGCGTGCGCGGTGGGCCGCGACGTGCTGGGACTGGACCTGGAGCCGGTGCGGCCGCGCAAGGGCCTGGACGCCCTCTATGCGGCGATCACCACCGAGGCCGAGCGCGCCGCGCTCGCCGCCCACGTGGGGCAGGCTGACGCGGTGCACCGGTTTGCGCACGCGTGGACGCTGAAGGAAGCCGGCATCAAGCGCCATGGCGGCGCCCTGTTCGCCACCATGCTGGGTCATGCGCTGACCCTCGTGCCGTCGTGCGCGCTGCACGCCGATGCCTGTACCTGGCTCCATGACGGTCATGTGCTGGCGCTGTGCGCCGCTGACGTGGCCAGCCTCGACCTCGCCGAGATGGCCGCCGCCCCGCGCTACTGGCGCCTGCTGCGGGCCGGTGCCTGCGCCCCGGCCGAGTCCTGAACCGAAACCATGGATGGCCCGATGAACGGCGTCAGCATTTTTTTCCTGCAGGCGATGCTGGTGGTCGCGCTGCCCTACCTGCTGTGGCGCGGTGCCGGCCTGCGCGCGATGGTTCCGCTGGTCGGCGTGCAGGTGCTGGCCGGCATCGTGCTGGGGCCGTCGGTGTTCGGCGCGCTGGCGCCGCGCGGCTGGACCGCGCTGTTCGGGCCCGAGCGACTGCCGATGCTGTCTGGGCTGCAATGGCTGGCGGTGACGCTGTTCTGCTTCCTGACGGGGCTGCACTTGCGCGAAGGCGGCGTGCCCGCGCACTGGCGCGCGACCGTGCAGATCTCGCTGGGCAGCATCGCGGCGCCGTTCGCACTCGGGGCCGCGGCGGGCTGGTGGATGGTCACCGCCGGCTGGCCGGTGGCCGGCGCGCTGGCAAGCCCGGCGTGGTTCGCCGGCGCGATGGGCATCTGCACCGCGGTTACGGCGCTGCCGGTGCTGGGCGCGCTGCTGCGCGAGATGCGCCTGACCGGCACGCACCTGGGCCAGCTGGCGCTGCGCTGCGCCGCCGTCAACGATGCCTGGGTGTGGCTGTTCCTGACGCTGGTGCTGTTGCAGCACGGCGGCCACGACGGCGCTGGCATCCTCGCCGTGGCCATCCGCGCCGCGGCCTACCTGGCATTCATGCTGCTGGTGGTGCGCCCCGCGCTGGCCTGGCTGCTGCGCCGGCGCGCGCCGGAAACCGAGCTGCTGCTGGCGATGGCGCTGAGCCTGGTGCTGGTCTCGGCATTCCTGGGCGAGCTGGCCGGCCTGCACCATGTGATGGGCGGCTTTGTCGCCGGGCTGGCATGGCCGGCGCGCGCGGCGCAGCGCGTGCGCCAGCAGCTCGAGCCGGTCACGGTGGTGGTGCTGCTGCCGTTCTTCTTCCTCGCCGCGGGGCTGCGCACCGAGATCTCGCTGGAGAATCCGATGACGCTGTGGATCGCGGCGCTGTCGCTGGTGGTCGCGGTCGCCGGCAAGATGGCCGGCGTGGCGCTGCCCGCCCGCCGCGCCGGGCTTGGCTGGCCCGATGCGCTGGCGCTGGGCGCACTGCTGCAGACCAAGGGCCTGGTCGAGGTGGTGGTGCTGACGGTGCTGCTGGACGCGCGCATCCTCAGCACCGCGGCGTTTTCCGGGCTGCTGCTGATGGCGCTGGCCAGCACGCTGCTCGCGCGGCCGCTGACGATGCTGGTGGCACGCGGGCGCCTGCCCTGAGGTGCTGTCCTGAATGTGCTGCCCTAAGCCGGCGCGAAGCCGGGCAGCGCCGCAATCTCGCCCGCCAGAAAGTCCAGCAACACCCGCACCCGCGCCGGCTGGTAGCGCCGCGACGGACAGACCAGGAAGGCTTCCTGCGCCGGGCCGCGCCAGCGCGGCAGCACCCGCCGCAGCGCGCCGCTGTCGAGCAGGTCCTGCACCAGCCATGCCGGCGTCATGCCAAAGCCGGCGCCGGCAAGAAAGCTCTCGCGCATCGCCAGCGAGTTGTTGACGCGGTAGCGGCACGGCGCGCTCACCAGCGCCTGCCCGCCGGGACCGTCGAGCACGATCTCTTCGCCCGCGGCGAGCCAGGTAAAGCGCAGAATCTGGTGGCGCTCCAGGTCCGCTGGCTGCCGGATTTTCGGATGCCGCGCCAGGTAGCCCGGCGCGGCCACCAGCAAGCGCTGCGACACCGCGATCCGGCGCGCCACCACATGCGGCGGCAACGCGGCGCCCAGCCGCACCGCCACATCGACACCGGCTTCGACCAGGTCGACAAAGCGGTCGTCGAACAGCAGTTCCACCTCCACCTCGGGATAGCGCTGCTGGAACGCCAGCACCAGCGCGTTGAGCCGCAGCACGCCGAAGCTGGCCGGGGCGCTTACGCGCACACGGCCCGCCGGCTGGCCGGAGACGCCGCGCGCCTCGCCGACGGCCTCGCCGTATTCGTCCAGCACACGCCGCGCGCGCTCGTAGAAGCGCCGCCCGGCCTCGGTCGGCGCCAGGCTGGTGGTGCTGCGCGCCAGCAGCCGCACGCCCATGTCACGCTCCAGCGCGGCCACGATCTTGCTGATGGTCGGCTGCGTGGACTGCTGCTCGCGTGCCACCGCCGACAGGCTGCCCAGCTCCACCGCGCGCACGAAGACCTGCATTGCCCGCATGGTGTCCATGCCGCTCCTTGTTCTTCGTCATTCCGGATTGGAATGTGCAATATGCCATTTTGCCTGCTAGCTGGCATAGGTGGAATGGCCTAACTTTGGTCCCATGCCGGCACCGTAGCCGGTCCATCCACCAGGACAAGACCATGTTTTCCGATCTCCGTTTGCTGCGCCGCGTGGCGGCGCTGACCTTTGTAGCGGCCATGACCAGCAGCGCAGCCATCGCCACCCCGCTGCAGGACCGGGCCTGGCTGACCAGCTGGATGGCCAGCCAGCAGCCGGTGTGGCAGCCCGATGCGCTGCCGTTGCCGACCGGCGTGCCGGCAGTGCTGGCGGACCAGACGGTGCGCCAGGTGGTGCGGCTGAGCGTGGGCGGCGGACGGCTGCGCGTGGTGCTGTCAAACCCCTATGGCCGGCAACCGGTCGTGGTTGGCGCGGCGCAGCTTGCCCCTCACGACGGCGGCGGCCGCATCGACACTGCCGGCAGCCACGCCGTGACGTTCGGCGGCAGCGCCACGGTGACGATTCCCGCCGGCCAGTCCGTGGCCAGCGACCCGCTTGCCTTCGCCACGCCGGCATTGCGTGAGCTGGCGCTGAGCCTCTACCTGCCGCAGCGCACCGAGATCGAATCGTTCCATTGGGACGGCCGCCAGACCGCGTGGCTTGCCGCTGGCGATGCGACCACGCAAGCCGGCTTGCCGGCGCCGCAGGCGTTCAGCGCACGCCTGCTGCTGAGCGAGGTGCAGGTCGACGCGCCAGCGGGCGCAGGTGCCGTGGTCGCGCTCGGCGATTCGATCACGGAAGGCAACGGCTCGACCCCCGACACCAACCGGCGCTGGCCGGACCTGCTGGCGCAGCGTCTGGCCGCCGATGGCGTGGCCGTGCTCAACGCCGGCATCTCCGGCGGCCGGCTGCTGCGCGACGGCATGGGCGTATCCGCGCTGGCGCGGCTGGAGCGCGACGTGCTGAGCCAGCCGCACGTGCGCGCCGTGGTCGCGGCCATCGGCATCAACGACATCGCCTGGCCGGGCTCGACCTTCGCGCCCGCCGCTGCCGTGCCGCAGCCCGCGGAACTGATCGAGGGCTACCGTCGCCTGATAGCCGCGGCTCATGCGCGCGGCGTGCGCGTGATCGGCGCCACCATCACGCCGTTTGCCGGGGCGTTGCGCGATACGCCGATCCGCGGCTATGACGGTCCGGGCAAGGAAGCCGTGCGGCTGGCGGTCAATGACTGGATCCGCCACGGCGGTGCGTTCGATGCGGTGGTGGATTTCGACGCGGCCGTGCGGGATCCCGCGCGCCCCCAGGCGCTGCTGCCGGCATTCGACAGCGGCGACCACCTGCATCCGGGCGATGCGGGCTATCGCGCCATGGCGGCGCAGGCGGATGCGGTGTGGAGAAACGTCGCCGCTCAGTCCCGATCCGGCGCACCCGGCGGGAACAGCGGACGATAAGGCCGCGCCTCGTCCACCGCGCGTGCAAACGACGGCCGCGCCAGCAGCCGCTTGCGATAGGCGCGCACATTGCCGCATGCCGGCGGGATCGGCTGCACCCAGTCCGCATAGAACAGCGAAGGCGCGGCGGCGCAGTCCGCCAGCGTGAAGGCATCGCCGGCGGCCCATTGCCGTGCCGCCAGCTCGGTCTCCAGCCAGGCATAGGCGGCGTCCAGCAGCTTGCGGTGCTCGGCCACGCCATAGGCATCGCGGTTCGCCGCGGGACGCAGGTAGTCGGCCACGATGCGCTGCATCGGCGTCATCACGTACTGGTCGAAGAAGCGGTCAAGCAGGCGCACCCGCAGCGCGGCGTCGTGCGCTTCCGGCAGCCAGCGCACCGGCCCGCGGTGATGCTGGTCCAGGTACTCGACAATGATGCTGGACTCGAACACCGCGCGGCCTTCATCGATCAGCAGCGGCATGCGCCGCAGCGGCCACTGCCGGCCCAGTTCGTCCATGTTGCCGGCGTGCTCCGGCGACAGCATGCGAAATTCGAAAGGAATCGCGTTCTCGTACAACGCAACGAGGACCTTCTGGCAATAGGATGAAAACGGGTGCGCGTACAGCTGCATCGTGATCTCCGGTGGTGAATGTGGTGGCAGGGGTTTTGCGCGCCTACCGCTGCGCGGCGAAGCGATCGGTTGCGGCGATCAGCTGGTCGAGGATGCCCGGCTCGGTCCATGCATGGCCGGCGCCTTCGATCAGGTGGAAATCTGCCTGCGGCCACGCCTGGTGCAGCGCATAGGCATAGCGTGCCGGGCACGGCATGTCATAGCGGCCATGCACGATCACGCCGGGGATGTCGGCCAGCTTGTGCGCGTCGCGCAGCAGCTGTCCGTCTTCCAGCCAGCAGCGGTGCGTGAAGTAGTGGTTCTCCAGCCGCGCGAAGGCCAGCGCGAAATGCCCGTCGTCATGCCTGGCGCTATTGCCGGCGTCCGGCAGCAGCGTGATGGTCTCGCCTTCCCACACGCTCCAGGCGCGCGCCGCCTGCACCTGCTTGTCCTTGTCGTCGCCGGTCAGCAGCTTGCGATATGCCGCCATCATGTTGCCGCGCTCAGCCTCGGGCACCGGCGCCTGGAAGCGCGCCCACTTGTCGGGGAACATCTCCGACACGCCGTACTGGTAGTACCAGTCCAGCTCCGCCTGCGACACCGTGTAGATGCCGCGCAGCACCAGCTCGCTGACGCGCCGCGGGTGCTTCTGCGCATAGGCCAGCGCCAGCGTCGAGCCCCACGAGCCGCCGAACACCAGCCAGCGCTCGACCCCCGCCAGCCCGCGCAACCGCTCGATATCGTCGACCAGGTGCCAGGTGGTATTGGCCTCGAGCCCCGCATGCGGCGTCGAGCGCCCGCAGCCGCGCTGGTCGAACAGCAGCACGTCATAGCGCGCCGGATCGAACAGCCGCCGGTGCTCCGCGGAAATGCCGCCGCCGGGCCCGCCATGCAGGAACACCGCGGGCTTGGCGCCGGGCGTGCCGACGCGTTCGTAGTAGATGACATGCCCGTCGCCGACCTCCAGCGTGCCGGTTTCATAGGGCTCGATTTCGGGATAGAGGGTGCGCAGGGCGGGCATGGGTGCGGGGCTCAAGGGGGTAAGGAGCCACAGTGTACGCCGTAGCTTCATCGCCCTGGATGCCGACCTGGCTACCCCGCAAACATCTCTCTCACCCAGTCCCGCAGCAACCGCGTAGCGGGACGCTGCGCCGCGCGCTCGCTGTAGACCAGGTCATAGCGAAAGCTCTCCAGCGCCAGGTCAAAGGGCTGCACCAGCGCGCCCGAAGCCAGTTCTTCCGCCACCAGCGTCAGGCTGAGCAGGCCCACGCCCTGCCCTGCGATGGTGGCCTGCACCGCGTGGATCTCGTCGGTGAAGCGCAGGCCCGCCTGCGCATCGGCCACCTCGACGCCGGCCTGCGCCAGCCACTGGCGCCATACCGGGGCGCGCACGTCATCGCGCGCGGCAGGGCCCCATTCAAAGTGAACCAGCGTGGCTTGCTTCAGGTCCTGCAAGCTGGCCAGTCCCAGTCCGGGACTGCAGACCGGCGCAAAGCGGTCACGGAACAACGGCTCGACCACCAGGCCCGGATAGCTGCCGCTGCCGTAGCGGATCGCCGCGTCCGCATCGTGGTCCAGGTCGACGACCTGGTCCGACGCATCCAGGCGCAAGGTCCAGTCGGGATGCGCGGCCCGGAACTGGCCGGCAAGCGGCGCGAGCCGCCGGGCCATGAACGCCACCGTCGACGTGAGCGTCGCAACCTGGCTGCGGCCGCTGCGCTGCACCGCCAGCACGGCGCGCTCCATGCCGTCGAGACCGTCCCGCACCGCGGGGAACAGCTGATGCCCGGCCGCCGTCAGGCGCACCTTGCGGGTCTGGCGCTCGAACAGCTTCACGCCGAGGCTGTCTTCCAGCAAGCGGATCTGGTGGCTGACCGCCGTCGGCGTGACGTGCAGTTCGTCCGCCGCGTGCTTGAAGCTGGCGCGGCGGGCGGCAGCTTCGAAGGCGCGCAGGGCGCCCAGTGGCGGCAGTTTGCGCAAGATATCTCCATGGATAAGATGTGCTCATGCATCGACTGAGAAGCGACCATTTGTCTGGGTCGATATCGACGCCGATACTTGCGATGTCGGCCGGAAAGCCAGATGGCGAGCCAGTCGACAAGATGAATTCTACTCAATCATTCACCGGAGCCAGCGATGCACCTGGAACAAGTCCACACCCATCCCGATCCCTATGCCCCCTATCTGCTTTCGCAAGCCATCCGGGCGGGCGGCCTGCTGTTCGTTTCCGGCCAGGCCGGGGTTGGCGACGATGGCGCCATCGTCGGCCGCGGCGACTTCGACGCGCAGGCCGAGCAGGCCTTCCGCAACCTCGAACGCGCGCTGAAGGCGGGCGGCTCCGGGCTGGACCGCGTCGCCAAGGTGACCATCTTCCTGACGTCGATGGAACACTTCCCGAAGATCGTCGCGCTGCGCCGCAAGTGGTTCTCCGCCCCCTACCCTGCCGACACCATCGTCGAGGTCGCGGCGCTCTATTCGCCGGACGCGATGATCGAGATCGAGGCCATCGCCGTCGCCACGGGGGCCGCGCAATGACCGCGCCCGCCGCCCCGTCGCTGTTCGATGCGCTGGCGCTGAACGGCGTGCCGCTGCGCAACCGCCTGGTGGTGGCGCCGATGACGCGCATCAGCGCCTCGGACGCGGGCGTTGCCACCGAGGCCATGCGCCGCTATTACGCGGGCTTCGCCCGCGGCGGTTTTGGCCTGATCGTCACGGAGGGGATCTATACCGACCGCGCCTACGCGCAGGGCTACGCCGGCCAGCCCGGCCTGACCGACGCCCAGCAGGCGCATGCATGGCGAAAGGTCGTGGCCGCGGTCCACCAGGCCGGCGGGCGCATCGTCGCGCAGCTGATGCATGCCGGCGCGCTGTCGCAAGCCAACCGCTTTCGCGACGACACCGTGGGGCCATCGGCCGTGCAGCCGCGCGGCCAGCAGATGCCTGTCTATGGCGGCAAGGGCCCATACCGGATGCCGCGCGCGATGGATGAGGCAGAGATCCTGCAGGCGATCGAAGGCTTTGCGCAGGCCGCGCGGCTGGCCCGCGAAGCGGGGTTCGACGGGGTAGAAATCCACGGCGCGAATGGTTATCTGCAGGATCAGTTCCTCACCGGCCATACCAACCAGCGCCAGGATGGCTGGGGCGGCGGCATCGCGCAGCGCATGCGCCTGCTGCTGGAGACGATCAGCGCGGTGCGGGCGACAGTGGGAGCCGGCTTCGTCGTGGGCGCGCGCCTCTCGCAAGGCAAGGTGAACGATTTCACCTACAAATGGCCGGAAGGCGCGGACGGCGCGAACGCGGTCTTTGCCGCGCTGGCGGCAAGCGCCGTCGACTACCTCCACGTGACGGAACACGAGGCCTGGCAGCCCGCCTTCGCCGACGGCGGCGCGACGCTGGTGCAACACGCTCGCCGCGCCGCGCCGGGGTTGGCGATCGTCGCCAACGGCGGCCTGCATGCGCCATCGCGGGCAGCCGGCATGCTGGACCAGGGCGCGACGCTTGTCGCGCTCGGGCGCGCTGCGCTGGCCAATCCGGACTGGCCGGTGCGGGTGCGCGCGGGACAGCCGCTACGGCCATTCGACGGGGCCGTGCTTGCGCCGCTGGCCGATATCAAGGATGCGGAACTGGCGCTGCGCGAAGCCAGCGCGGCGGCGACGCCGGCATGACCACCGGTCCGCCTAGCGCCCGGCGCGATCCCTGCGCCAGCTGGCCGGCGCCATGCCGAACTGCGCCGAAAACCACCGCGTAAACGAACTGGCCGAGCCATAGCCCAGCAACTGCGACACGCGCAGCAGCGAATAGCGCGGGTTTTCCACATACCGTCGCGCCAGTTCGCGCCGCACGTCGTTGAGGATCTCGGTAAAGTTCTCGCCCGCGTCGTCGAGCTGGCGCTGCATGGTGCGCAGGCTCAGGCCCAGGCCCTCGGCCACGGCTTCGCAGGTGGCGCGGCCCATCGGCAGCATCAGGTAGATGGCGGCGCGCACTTCCTGGCCGATGGACTGCGGGTTGGCGCGCGGCAGCGTGTCGATGAACTGCTGCGCATAGCGCGCCATGGCCGGGTCCGCCGTCGGGTTCGGCGCGTCGAGGTCGGCTGCGCGGCAGACGATGCCATTGAAGTCCGCATTGAATTCCAGCGGGCAGCCGAACAGGCGGCGATGGATGCGCAGGTCGGCCGGCGCCGCATGCGTGAAGCTTACGCCGATCGGTTGCCAGCGCGGCCCCAGCAGCAGCGCGCACATGCGGAAGACGACACCGATGGCCAGCTCGGTAGCCTGCCGCGAGGGCGCGTCGCTGAGCACTTCCTGCCGGATCACCACCGCGCCGCCCGCCTCTTCCAGCAACAGCGCCACCGAGTCGTTGACCAGGTGCCGGTAGCGGATGGTGGTGGCGAGCGCCGCGCGCAGCGTGGGCTGCTGGCTGATCAGCAGGCTCATCACGCCGAAGTCCGAGAGCTGGCGCGACTCCGCCATGCGCAGCCCGAAGCTCGGGCACGCCGACGCCTGCGCGGCGGCTTCCAGCAGCGCCACGCAGGCGCTCAGCGGAATACGCTGGTCGGGGTCGTCCAGCCAGGCACGCCGCAGCCGGGCCTGGCGCAGCAACGGCTGCGGATCGAGGCCGAGGTCGCGCGCAACCTCGAGGAAGTTGGTCAGTGCGGCAGCACGTATCAGGGTTTCCAAGCCGGCATTGCCCTTGCGAAGTGGTAGACGGGTTGCGCAGCGTCGCTGCAGCCGCGCCGGGCGCCTTCCCGCGGCAGCAGCGATGATAGGACCGCGTGGCATCAAATGCAAAGTCTTGCCGAAGCGGATCACGTCGTAGCGATGGATTTCATGCCCGGCGCGCGCGACCACTACCTGTGCGCGCAGGCCGAGATCCCGGAGTACCAGGTGCGCTGGCGCTGGAAGCAGCACAGCGTGGCGATCTGGGACAACCGCTGCACCCAGCATTACGCGGTGCAGGACTATGCCCCGACGGTGCGCAAGATGAAGCGGGCCGGCATCATCGGCGACGTGCCGTTCTGACGGCGGCAGGAAGGACAAAAGGGCAGCCTCTTCCGAGGCTGCCCTTTCTTGTTGCCCGGCATGGACTCAGGGCTGGATATTGAACGCCTTGACGATGCCGGCATTGCGCTCGAACTCCGCGCGCACGGATTCGCTCAACTGCGGCAACGGCTGCGCCGGCAGCGGCTCATAGCCAAGCGCCTCCATCCGGTCGCGCACCTTGGCCGTGGAAGCCGCCTTGTATGCCGCCGCGTGGATTTTCTCGGCCAGTTCGGGCGACAGCCTGGACGACGCAATCACCCCCACCCAGTTGCTGAACTCCATCTCCGGGTAGCCCATTTCCGCGAAGGTCGGCACCTGCGGCAGCAGCGCCGAGCGGCTCTTCGACGCCACCGCATAAACCTGCACCTTGCCGGCACGGATTATCGGCAGCGACGTCACCATGCCGTCGTACATCACGGCAATCTGGTTGCCCATCACCTGCGCCAGCGCCGGCGCCGACCCCGCGAAAGGCACATGCTGCAAGTCCAGCCCGGCCTTCTGGTTCATGATCATGCCGGCGTAGTGCGAGGCGGTGCCGGCGCTGTACGAGGCAAAGCTGAGCTTGCCGGGGTTGGCGCGCGCGTAGCTCACCAGGCTCTTCAGGTCCCTCGCCGGCAGGCCGGGCGCGCCGATCATCACCATGCGCGAACGCGCCACGGCGGCGATGGGGCGGATGTCCTTCAGCGGGTCGAACGCGGGCTTGAGCACATGCGGCACCTCGGTCAGCACATTGCTGGCGGTGACCATGATGGTCTGGCCATCGGCGGGTGCCGCCAGCATGGTGGTGATGGCGATGCCGCCGCCGGCGCCGGGCTTGTTGTCGACCACCACGGGGTGGCCCAGGTCCGCCGACAGCTGGTCCGCCAGCAGGCGGGCAAGTACGTCCATGGTGCCGCCGGCCGGGGCCGGCACCAGCATCCGGACCGGCTTGCTGGTCCAGGCCATGGCGGCGGGAGCGGCCAGCGCGAGGCAGGCCGCCGCGGCGGCAAGGCGCAGCAGGAACGCAGGGTGGGTGGGCATGTTGTCTCCGTTATGTAGTATGGACCTTGGTCGCCCGGCGTGCCGGCACTGCCGCCAGCACCTGCGCGCGTTCCGCCTCGCTCAGCTGCGCCCAGCGCCCGATCTCAAGCCGGGTCCTGCCGCAACCCTGGCAATAGCGGTTGGCAAGATCCATGCGGCAAATGTTGATGCAGGGATTGGCGAGGGCGTCGGGGTGATGCATCGCGGACTCCGGTAGTGCCTGCGCTGGCCTGCCAGCGCAGGCCGTCAGGCCGCCGCGCGCAGCGGCAGGTTCTTCTGCCCCGACTTGCGGTTGGGGGCCATGCCATTGGCTTGCAGCGTGGCGTCGGCGCTGTCGTACCAGGTGCCGATGCGGTAGATCTCGCGGGCTTCCTTGCCCGAGGCGATCTCGCGGCCGAGTTCGCTGGCCACGCGCACGCACTGCTCGATCTGCTGGACCGAAGTCATGCGGTTGCCATGCTGGTCGATGATGGTGTCCTCGATGCCGCAGCGCGGATGCAGGCCCATCGCCATCGCCATCATGTTGAACGGCAGCACGTTCTTAAGCAGCGACTCGGCGGTCAGGGTGCAGCCGTCCGGCGCGCGGTGCACGAAGTTGAAGAAGTTGAACGGGTTGGGGCCGTCGAAGCCGCCGCCGATGCCGATCCAGGTCAGGTTCAGCGGGCCGGTGTAGATGCCGTTGCGCACCAGCCGCTCCAGCGTTTCCAGCGCATGCATGCCGGTCAGCTGGAAATGCGGCTGGATGCCCGATGCCTGCAGCCGGCGCAGGTGCTCTTCCACCCAGCCCGGGCCGGCCGGCACGGTCATCTCGCGGTAGGCGGCCTGGTAGGCCGGCTGCTCCAGCGAGGTACCCTTCAGGTACTCGGGATAGAGCAGCTCCATGATGTTCATCTGGGTGGTGTTGATCGCCACCGTGACCTGGTCGGGCTTGGGCTCCAGCTCCGCCAGCATGTGGCGCGTGTCGTCCGACAGCCACTTGGCCTCCTGGCCGTCGTCCTCCGGCGCGAACGAGATCGAGCCGCCCACCTGGATGATCATGTCCGGCACCGCGGCGCGCACGCCGGCAATCAGCTCGTTGAACTTGGACAGGCGCTTGGAGCCCTTGCCGTCGAGTTCGCGCACGTGCAGGTGCAGCACGGTGGCGCCGGCGTTGTAGCAATCGACGGCCTTCTGCACCTGTTCCTCCATGGTCACCGGGATGTCCTCGGGGAAATCCTGCGGCATCCACTCCGGCCCATACGGGGCCACGGTGATCACCACCTTGTCCATGTTTTCGGGGTGCAGGGAATCGTCAAGGAATTGCATGGTTCGCTCCGGTTGGTCAGTGTCTGCAGTATCGGTCAACGACCGGCTGCGATTTGACGGTCCGGGACAACCGATTTACATTTCGGGACACTCAGGGAAAGCACGGAATCCGCCCATGTCCTACTATCTGCGCAGCGCCAGCCTGACCAACTACGTCGAAGTCGCGCGCGCGCTGGGCCTGGACCCGTACCAGCAGCTCAGGGCCGCGAAGATCAACCGCTCGGTGCTGCTGGACCCCGATCTGCGCATCCCGGCGGCAGCGGTGGGCCGCTTGCTGGATGCCTCGGCGCGCGCCGCCGCGGCCGACGATTTCGGCCTGCGCATGGCCGAGCTGCGCGAGTTCTCCAATCTCGGCCCGCTCGCCTTCGTGGTGCGCGAAGCACCGACGCTGCGCCGCGCACTGGAGTCGATGGTCCGCTACATGGGGCTGCAGAATGAATCGCTGACCATGCGCATCGAGGACAGCGATGAGCTGGTGACGATCCGGCTGCAAGTGCTCAGCGAAGCGCCGGGCACGCTGCGCCAGGCCACCGACCTCGCGGTCGGCGTGATGTTCCGCATGCTGAAGCTGTTCCTGGGCCCGTCGTGGCGGCCGCGCAGCATCTGCTTCACGCACCCGGCGCCGGTCAGCACGGCCACGTGCACCCGCGTGTTCGGCATGCCCGGCACCTTCAACCAGGACTTTGACGGCATCGTCTGCCTGGCTTCGGACCTGGAAGCGCCGCTGCCATCGTATGACCCGGTGATGGCGCAGCAAGTGAAGCACTACCTTGGCACGCTGCTGGCGCAGTCGACCGCGGCCACCATGGCTGACATGGTGCGCAAGCTGGTCTACGCGCTGCTGCCCACCGGGCTGTGCTCGGTCGAACGCGTGGCCCAGCACCTGAGCGTGGACCGGCGCACCGTGCATCGGCGGCTCGGGCAGGAACACACGACCTACTCCGAGATCCTCGCCGAAGCCCGTGCCGACCTGGTGATCCGCTACCTGGAAAACCGCGAGCGCCCGCTGTCGGAGGTGGCCGCGCTGCTGGGGTTCTCGTCGCTGAGCGCGTTCTCGCGCTGGTTCAGCGGGCGTTTCGGGCGCAGCGTGTCGGCCTGGCGGGGGCAGGCGGAGGGATAGGCATTCACTGCCCGCAGCCGAAGCGGCGGCGAACCCGGCCAGTATCTGGCGATCGGATCCCCGCGGCTTGATATTCCGGGACGTCCGTTTGACATTCCGTGACAGCTGGGGAGAACGCCGAGACAAAAAAAAACCGGCACCCGAAGGTGCCGGTTTCTGGCTGCCCCGCCGTCAGGCAAGGGCAAGCGAGCTTCAGTCTTCCAGCTTTGGCAGCGAGGCGCTGACCTTGGACGACAGCAGGCCGGTCTTGGCATACGTCTGCAGCTTCTCGCGCGTGTCGACGATATCCAGCGTGCGCATGGTCAGCTGGCCGATCCGGTCCAGCGGCGTGAACATCGACTCGCCCTTCTCCATGGTCAGCCGCTCCGGCTTGTAGGTCAGGTTGGCCGAGGTGGTGTTCAGGATCGAGTAGTCGTTGCCGCGGCGCAGTTCGATGGTGACTTCGCCGGTGATGGCGCCCGCCACCCAGCGCTGGGCGGTTTCGCGCAGCATGATGGCTTGCGGGTCGAACCAGCGGCCCTGGTACAGCAGGCGGCCCAGGCGGCGGCCGTTGTCGCGGTACTGCTCGATGGTGTCTTCGTTGTGGATGCCGGTGATCAGGCGCTCGTAGGCGATGAACAGCAGCGCCAGCCCCGGGGCTTCATAGATGCCGCGGCTCTTGGCCTCGATGATGCGGTTCTCGATCTGGTCGCTCATGCCCAGGCCATGGCGACCGCCGATGCGGTTGGCTTCCATGAACAGGTCGACGGCATTGGCGAAGGTCTGGCCGTTCAGCGCCACCGGCTGGCCTTCCTCGAAGCGCACGGTGACTTCCTCGCGCTTGACGTCGACGTCATCGCGCCAGAACTGCACGCCCATGATCGGCTGCACGATGCGGATGCCCGAATCCAGGTGCTCGAGGTCCTTGGCTTCGTGGGTCGCGCCCAGCATGTTCGAGTCGGTGGAATACGCTTTCTCGGCCGACATCTTGTAGTCGAAACCGTTCTGGCGCATGAACTCGGACATCTCGGCGCGGCCGCCCAGCTCGTCGATGAACTGCTGGTCCAGCCACGGCTTGTAGATCTGCAGGCCGGGGTTGGTCAGCAGGCCGTAGCGGTAGAAGCGCTCGATGTCGTTGCCCTTGAAGGTGCTGCCGTCGCCCCAGATGTTGACGCCGTCTTCCTTCATCGCGGCGACCAGCATGGTGCCGGTCACGGCGCGGCCGATCGGGGTGGTGTTGAAGTAGGTGATGCCGGCAGTGGAGATATGGAACGCACCGCACTGCAGCGCGGCGATGCCTTCGGCGACCAGTTGCGCGCGGCAGTCGACCAGGCGGGCTTCCTCGGCGCCGTAGGCCTTGGCGCGGCGCGGGATGTCGTCGTAGTCGGGCTCGTCGGGCTGGCCCAGGTTGGCGGTGTAGGCGTAGGGGACGGCGCCCTTCTGGCGCATCCAGAGGAGAGCCGCGCTGGTGTCAAGGCCGCCGGAGAAGGCGATACCGACGCGCTGGCCGGTAGGAATATGCTGCAGGATGGTAGTCATCGCCAGAAATCAATGTGAATTTGTCGGCTCTTGGGCGGGCTTCCCCTGCGTCGGCCGCAAGCGGCCGGGGGGCGGCGGGAAGCACGGCGACGCGGCCGGCCGAGTCACGTGCCGAGTCAGTGCCAAACGCGAATTGTGACACGGCGGCGCCCACGCGCCAAACCCCGGGGCCGGCGGGGGCGCGCGCGCCACCTGCGCCCACGCCTTCTGCGCTGCCGTCGCACCGTTCAAATCCGGCGAACGCGCCTTTCAAAACTCTCGACTGGTTCGCCCCGGAGCCCCTCCCTATACTGCGCCGCACTGTTGTCGGAAAGCGGAGTCGTCATGCTGCATCGCGCCCTGGAAGGTGTCCGGGTCCTGGATTTGTCGCGCATCCTGGCCGGTCCCTGGTGTACCCAGAACCTGGCCGACCTGGGCGCCGAGGTGACCAAGGTCGAGCACCCCGAGCGCGGCGACGATACCCGCGGCTGGGGCCCGCCGTATCTCGAAGCGCCCGCGGGCCCCGCGGACACGCGCCTGTCCGGCTACTTCATCTGCTGCAACCGCGGCAAGCGCTCGGTCGCAATCGACTATGGCACGCCCGCGGGCGCGGCGCAGGTGCGCGAGCTGGCGCGCGACGCCGACGTGCTGGTCGAGAACTACAAGGTCGGCACGCTGCGCCGCTACGGGCTCGACTACGACACGCTCAAGGCGATCAACCCGCGCCTGGTCTACCTGTCGATCACCGGCTTCGGCCAGAGCGGGCCGATGGCCGACAAGCCCGGCTATGACTATGTGTTCCAGGGCATGGGCGGGCTGATGAGCTACACCGGCCAGCCCGACGGCACGCCGGGCGCCGGTCCGCTGCGCACCGGGGTGGCCGTGGTCGACCTGAGCACCGGCATGTATGCCACCTCGGCGGTGCTGGCCGCGCTGTACCAGCGCCACGCCACCGGCGTGGGCGCGCACCTGGATATCGCGCTGCTCGATGTCGCGGTGGCGATGAACGCCAACCAGGCCGCAAATTACCTGGTGTCGGGCCAGAATCCCCAGCGCAGCGGCAACGCCCACCCCAACTGCGCGCCGTATGAAGTGTTCCGCTGCGCCGACGGCCACCTGATCCTGGCGATCGGCAACGACGGCCAGTTCGCGCGCTTCTGCGCGGTGGCCGGCCTGCCCGAGCTGGCGCAGGACGCGCGCTACGCCACCAATTCCGCCCGCATCGAACACCTGGACGCACTGCGCGCATGGCTGACCGAGCTCTTCCCCACCCGCACCCGTGCCGCGTGGACCGAAGCCTTCGATGCCGCCGGCGTGCCCTGGGGGCCGATCCACACCATGGACGAAGTCTTCGCCCATCCGCAGGTGCAGCACCGCCGGCTGATGCAGGTGGCCGAGCACCCGGTGATGGGCCGCGTGCCGATGGTGCGCAACCCGATGCTGGCCGGGCACGATGGCCCGCTGGCGCCACCGCCGCTGCTGGGCGAACACAGTCCGCCGCGCTGAGACCCCACCCAAAACCGATAACCCTGACCCGGAGACACCCGATGAAGTCAACCCTCGTCGCCATGGCCCTGCTTGGCATGGCCAGCGCCGCGCACGCCGCCTATCCCGAGCGCCCGATCAAGCTGATCGTGCCCTACGCCGCCGGCGGCACCACCGACATCATTGCCCGCATCGTCGGCACGCGCCTGGGACCCGTGCTGGGCCAGCCGGTGGTGGTCGAGAACCGACCCGGCGCCGGCGGCGCGGTCGGCAGCGCCTACGCCGCCAAGCAGCCGCCCGACGGCTACACGCTGGTGATGGAGGTGGAAAGCTCGCACGCGGTCAATCCCAACGTCTACTTGAAGACCGCGTACGACCCGGTCAAGGATTTCGCCCCGGTCAGCAACCTCGCCGACGTGCCCAACGTGCTGGTGGTCAATCCGACCTTCCCCGCCGCGGACCTGCCGTCGTTCATCAAGCTGCTCAAGGCCAATCCCGGCAAGTACTCGTTCGGCTCGTCCGGCAACGGCGGCCTGAGCCACATGAACGGCGAGCTGTTCATGAATGCCACCGGCACCCGTATGCTGCACGTGCCGTACAAGGGCCTGGGCCCGGCGCTCAACGATGCGGTCGCCGGCCAGATCCAGGTGGTGTTCGACAATATCCCGTCATCATCGGGGCTGATCCAGGGCGGGCGCCTCAAGCCGCTGGCCGTCGCCGCGAAGCAGCGCCTGAAGGTGCTGCCCAATGTGCCGACCTATGCCGAAGCCGGGCTGCCGGCAATGAACAACCCGTCGTGGTTCGGACTGGGCGCGCCGGCCGGCACGCCCGCCGCCATCCTCGACCAGCTCAACGACGCCGTGCGCAAGGTGCTGGCCGAGCCCGAGGTGATCGCCGCCATCGAGAAGCAGGGCGCGATCCCGGCCCCGACCTCGCGCAAGGCTTTCGGCGACCTGATCCGTGGGCAGAATGCGCACTGGAAGCAGGTGGTCGAGGATATCCATTTCATCAAGCTCCAGTAAGCCACAAGGACCGACATGAGCGCACTTCAGCAGGAACCGCACGCGGGCGTCGAGATCGACGCGCGCGGCATTGCCACCGTCACCATCCGCGAGGCGGGCTCGCTCAATATCCTGAGCACGCCGGTAATCGCCTCGCTCACGCGCGCGATCGAAGCGCTGGCCGCCAATGACGCGGTGCGCGTGCTGGTGCTGCGCGGCGCCGGCGAAAAAGGCTTTGTCGGCGGCGCCGACATCAAGGAAATGGCCGCGCTCGACCGCGCCAGCGCCGAGACCTTCATCAGCGGCCTGCGGCGCCTGTGCGATGCCGTGCGCCACCTGCCGGTGCCGGTGATCGCGCGCATGCCGGGCTGGTGCCTGGGCGGCGGCCTGGAACTGGCGCTGGCTTGCGACCTCCGCATCGCCGCCGACAACGCCCAGCTGGGCATGCCCGAGGTGAAGGTCGGCATTCCGTCGGTGATCCACGCCGCGCTGATGCCGCGCCTGATCGGCAATGCGCGCACCGCCTGGATGCTGCTGACAGGCGAGATCGCCGACGCCGCCGAAGCGCTGCAGTGGGGCCTGGTCAGTCGCGTGGTGCCGCTGGCGGAGCTGGACCTGGAGGTCGAGCGCGTGGCCGCGCTGCTGGCCGGCTTTGGCCCGGTCGCGGTACGCCAGCAGAAGCGCCTGCTGCGCGAGTGGGAAGACGCGCCGCTGGAAGTCTCGATCAACAACAGCGTGACCGAGTTTGGCAGCGCCTTCGACACCGGTGAGCCGCAACAGCATATGGCCACCTTCCTGAACCGCAAGCGCTGAGGCGCTGAAGCGCTGGCAGTGCCTACGGCGCCGTCGCCGCGACGGCGCCGCCTGCGCGCGTGGCCACCACGCGCGGATCGTTAAGCAGGAACTGCGCAAAGGCTTCGGCAAACGCCGGCAGCTTGCCGTCGGCGCGCACGATCAGATTCAGCTCGCGCAGCGCCCACGGCTCGGCCAGCCGCACCCCGGCCACGCGCGCCTCGCGCAGCGCCTGCGCCGCCACGCTGCGCGGCACCAGCGCCACCCCCACGCCCGCCTCGGCCAGCGACAGCACCGCATCGAAGCTGTGCGCATGCAGCCGCACGTTGGGCCCCTTGCCGGCGCGCTGTGCCATCTCGCGCAGGAACAGGAAGTTGCTGCTGGTGCGGCTCATGCAGACAAAGTCGAACGCCAGCGCCGCGCCAAAGCGCACCTCCGGCTCGCGCGCGAGCGGATGGTCCGCCGCCATGACCAGGATCAGCTCGTCGCGCGCGTAGCGCACCGAGCGCACGCCGGCCGCGTCGCCGCCGGTGTGGAAGTCTCCGGCGAGGATGCCGACATCGGCCTCGTGCGCCGCCACCGCGGCCAGGATCGACTGGCTGGCGCGCTCCTCCAGGTCGATGTTCACATCGGGATTGGCGAGCAGGAAGCGGCTGACGCTCGGGATGATGAAGCCGTTGAGCGAGCTGCTGTTGGCCAGCAGCCGGATATTGCCCTTGAGCCCGGCGGAAAAGCGCCCGACCTCGCCATGCATGCGCTCGACGCCCAGCAGCAGTTCGCGCACATGGACCAGCAGGGTTTCGCCGGCCGGCGTCAGTTCCATGCCGCGCGCGCTGCGCACGAATAGTAGCGTGCCCATGGCGTGCTCGAGGTTCTTCAGCCGGTAGCTCGCCGCCGAGGCGGTGATATGGGTGGCCGATGCGCCGCCCGACAGGCTTTGCGCATCGGCAATGGCCTGGAACAGGCGCAGGTCGGTCAGTTCGTAACGCAAGGCAACTCCGGTCTGGCCGCGGCGGTCGAACCGGTTGGCAATGGGCCGCGGCGATCTCGCGGCCATTCTAGTGCAGCGCGGTGGCCTTTCGGCCTGCCGTGCGGGCCTGGCCGCGGTGCCAGCGAATGATGTGGACGTCGTCCATTTTCTTTGCTAAGGTATGTGGACGGCGTACACAAAAGCTTGCGCGCCATTGCCGACGTGCCGGTCCGCGGTGCCTCTCCGCGCTTTGATCACGGCACGCCATGCCGATATCCGGTAGCCCCCCGGGGCGCCCTTCACAGGAGTTGCCATGCAAGTCAAGCCCTACCTGTTTTTCGAAGGCCGTTGCGATGAAGCGGTCGAGTTCTACAAGAAGACCCTTGGCGCCAAGGTCAACAGCCGGATGACATTCGGCGACAACCCCGACGCCGGCAAGGGCGGTGGCGAAGGCTGCCAGCCCGGCGCTGCCGCCCAGGACAAGGTCATGCACCTGGAGTTCCAGGTCGGCGACAGCATCATCCTGGCCTCGGACGGGCAGTGCTCGAACCAGCCCGCGTTCCAGGGTTTCGGGCTGGCGATCACCTTCCCCGATACGGCCGGCGTCGAGAAGGCCTTCAACGGCCTGAAGGACGGCGGCCAGGTATTGATGCCGCTGGACAAGACCTTCTTTGCCGAGCAGTTCGGCATGGTGGCCGACCGTTTCGGCATCATGTGGATGCTGCTGACGGCACCCAAGTAAGCCAAGTGGCGCGGGGTTTCCCGGCCGGCGACGCGCGCTCCGGGGCGATGGGCCCGGTCAGGGTTTACAATGCGCGCCGCCTGCCGGAGAAACCTCGCCATGGATGATCGCATCAACGAACTCGAAATCAAGCTCGCCTTCCAGGAAGACCTGCTCGATACCCTGAACAGCACCGTGGCGCGCCAGCAGCAGCAGATCGACCTGCTGCAGGAGCAGATGCGCGCGCTGTACCAGCAGGTGCGCAGCGCCGCCACCACCGCGGCCGAGGCCGACCCACTGCAGGAAATCCCGCCGCATTACTAAGTTGAACGGCCCGGCCGTGGGCATGCCATTGCCGATATGACGGAACGCCATGCCTGCCGCAGCGGTCTGACAGGCTGATTCCATTTGCCGCGTCGTCCCATGGCGCGCCCGATCCGCCACATGCGCCTGAAACCGTTCCTGCTGCTCGCGGCCACCTGCATCGCGGGCTCCGCCCCGGCCCTTGCCGGCTACAACCTCTGGACCGGCGAATATTCCCTGAGCCGCCAGGAACTGCAGACCGAACTGGACAAGCGCTTTCCCGCCACGCTGCGTTACGCCGATGTCGTCAGCGTGCAGCTCAGCCACCCCCGGCTGGTGCTGGATGAAGCCAGCAACCGCATCACCACCCATGTCGACGCACGCCTGACCAATGCCTTGCTGCCTGCGCCGCCCGTCGACGGCAAGCTGGCGCTCAACAGCGGCGTGCGCTACGACCCGGCCAAACGCGCGGTGCTGCTCGACAACCCGACCGTGCAGCAGGTCGAAGTCACCGGCATGGCGATCTACCGCGAACAGCTCAACGCCATTGGTGCCGTGGTCGCGCAGCAGTTGCTGAAGGACTATCCGGTCTATACCTTCAAGCCGGAGGAACTGCGCGTCGGTGGCAAGGACGTGGAACCGGGGGCGATCACGGTGGGCAAGGATGAGGTAAGGGTGGAGGTGAAGCAGCGATAGGCGCACCTTCGGGCAGCACCCGCCCTCCACGTCCTGGTCCAGCCCGCCGGTGCATCAGCCCTTGCTGCCCCGGAACACCAGCCCCAAACCCCCCAGCACCGCCCCCATCCCCGCCAGCGCCAGCGGCGCCATGCGGTTGCCCAGCAGCAGGTAGTCGAGCAGCGCCGTGCCCACCGGCACCAGGTAGAACAGGCTGGTGACGTTGACCAGGTTGCCGGCGTGGATCAGGCGGTAGAACAGCAGCGTCGCGCCAATCGAGATCCCCAGCGCGAGCCACAGCAGCGGCGCGGCAAACGCCAGCGACGCTTCGAAGGCGAAGGGCTGGAACGGCAGGCACAGCAGGCACGCCGCCAGGCTGGCGCCGTACTGCAGCGGCAGCACTTCGGCGGCTGCGCGCGTGCTGCGCTTCTGCAGGATGGCGCCGACGGTCATGCTGGCCAGCGAGGCCAGCGCGCACAGCACGCCCGCCGGCGACAGCCGGGCCAGCAGCACGCTGTCGGCCACGACCATGGCCAGCCCTGCGAACGCCAGCGCCAGGCCGACTAGGCGGGCGGCACTGACACGGCGCTCAGTCAGCAACAGCGTCAGCATTGGCTGCGCGCCGAGCACCGTGGCCAGCACGCCGGGCGTCATGCCGTGGTCCAGCGCCAGAAAATAAAACACGGCGTAGCCGCCGATCAGCAGCAGGCCGGCGCAGGCCGTGTGCAGCCGCTCGCCGCGCGGCGGCAGCAGGCGCTTGCGCGCCAGGCCGATCGCGCCCAGCACGGCGCAGACCAGCGCAAAGCGCAGCGTCAGCAGAGCAAACGGGGTGGCGTGGTCGAGCGCCAGCCGGGCGGCGATGGCGCCGCTGCTCCATAGCAGCACAAACAGCGGCGTGGCCCACAGGGCGGTGGATGTGGTGCGCGTGGCGAGCGGGTGGCGCGCGGCGTCGAAGCGCGCCGCGCAGTCTTCGTGGTTGGTCATGGCTTGTCATCTGTCGTCAGCTTGGCGGGCTCCGGCAGACGCATCGGCATGCGGCCACGGCGCGGCGGCAGCGCGCACGGGCGTGCGGCTGCCGTGCGCGCGGGCACACGGAGGCGGGACTACCGGAGACGAGAGAGGCTGGGGCGCGTGCCCGTCAGCCGCGCGGCGGCGGGTGTGCACCGCCAGAGAACGGCGGCGGCGGCGCGACAGATGTGAACGCAGGCTGGCGACGCAGGCACGGCAGCGCGCGGCCCGGGGGCGCGGCGTTGACGGGGCGTTGGCGGTCTGCGGTCATGGTGGAACGGGAAATCTCGAAAAGGTATCGAATCGGCGTCGATCAAGCGGTGTGGCGATGCTATGCCTGGCCGGCGCTGGCGTCAACGGGATCGGGCAGCTTCCTGCTCCAGACGCGACACCAGTGCCTGCAGCGCCGGCGCACAGCCGGCCTCGACCTTCAGCGCCAGCATGGCATCGGCACGCGTGGTGCCCAGGTTGAGCGCGGCCACCGGCTTGCCCATCTGGCCGGCCCAGACGCAGAAGCGGTAGCCGGAATACACCATCAGCGACGATCCCACCACCAGCATCGCATCCGCGGCGGCCAGCGCGGCGCGCGCCGCGTCAACGCGCGCGCGCGGCACGGATTCGCCGAAGAACACCACGTCAGGCTTGAGGATGCCGCCGCAATGGCCGCAGCTGGGAACCTGGAACTGGGCGAACAGTGGCGATTCGAAATGCACGTCGCCATCGGCGGCCGGTGCGGCAATCACGTCGCGCAGCGCGGCGTTGCGGGCCATCAGCCATTCCTGCAGGCCGGCGCGGTCGTGGCTGGCGCCGCAGTCCAGGCAGATGGCGCTGGCCAGGCTGCCGTGCAGTTCGATCACGCCCTGGCTGCCGGCGCGCTGGTGCAGGCCGTCGACATTCTGCGTGACCAGCGCCGTGAGCCGGCCCTGCGCACCGAGCCGTGCCAGCGCGTGGTGGGCAGCGTTTGGCCGCGCCTGCCATGCCAGCGGCCAGCCGAGCATGCTGCGCGCCCAATAGCGCTGGCGCCCGGCGTGCGAGCCGAGAAAGGCCTGCAGGGTGATCGGCGGCGAGCGCTGCCACTGGCCGCGCGCGTCACGGTAGCCGGGAATGCCGGAATCGGTGCTGATGCCGGCACCGCTCAGCACGAACAGGCGCGGGTGGCGCTGCACGAAATCGAACAGCGCCGCCCCGGCTTCCGTCGCGGCTTGCGAGGGCTGCGTCGTCAGCGCGCTCAACGGGCCGGATCCTCGGCATGGCGCGCGGCCTGGCGCGCCTCCCATGCCCGCAGCGCCTCGCGGTAGTGGTCGATCTCCTGGTAGTAGTAATCGAAGATGCAGGGATCGCAGCCGGAGCCGCAGCACTCGCCGTCGGCGGGTCGCTCCGGGGGCTGGGGGCGGGGATCGTCAGGGGCAATCGTGGAACCGGCGACAGGGACTACGGGGGACACTTGAGACACTTGCGGATTGCGCGCACGGCGCCATGGCAGACCAGCCCCCAGTATATTCCGGCGCGCCCGCCGGTGCGCCGGGGCCCGGTGGCAGCGCCGAAAGCCGATCTGCACGCTTCCGAGCCGCGTGTTGAATTGTTTTGGCGGGCGGCGCGGCGCAGGGCCCGCACGCCACGTTTTGCCGGAAGATAGCCGGACTCCCCCCACGGCAACCGGCCGCGCAGCGGATTTCGACCCCGATCGAGCCATGAAGGCAGCCCCACACCATCGCCTGCGCCACGCCGGCACGATGAGCCTGCTTGCCGCCATCGCGCTGACTGCCGGCGCCGCGACGGCCGCAGACCGTCCGGCGCCAAGCCACGACGCCGGCGCTGCCGCGAGCCCTGCAGCCCCCGCCGACGCGCACGCTGCCGCGCTGGGGCGCCCGCGCATCTGCCTGGTGCTGTCGGGCGGCGGCGCGCGCGGCGCCGCCCATATCGGCGTGCTCAAGGTGCTGGAGGCAATGCGCATCCCGGTCGACTGCATCGCCGGCACCAGCATGGGGTCGCTGGTCGGCGGCGCCTACGCCACCGGAATGGCGCCTGCGGAGATGGAACGGCTGGTCGCCGGACTAAGCACCGACAAGCTCTTCAAGGAACGGCCGCCGCGCCAGGACCTGACCATCCGCCGCAAGCAGGACGACTACACCAACCTGATCACGCCCGAGATCGGCGTGCAGGCAAGCGGCCTGCTGCTGCCCAAGGGCGCGGTTTCCGGCGTGCAGCTGGAGACGGTGCTGCGCCAGCTGGCCCGGACGCCGGGCTTCCGCGACTTCGACCACTTGCCGATCCCCTACCGCGCCGTGGCGACGGACCTGGTGGCGGGCACGCCGGTAGTATTCAGCCAGGGCGAACTGGCCAACGTGATGCGCGCCAGCATGTCGGTGCCGGGCGCGGTGGCGCCGGCGGAGTACGAGGGCCGGCTGCTGGTCGACGGCGGGCTCACCGACAACCTGCCGGTCGGCGTGGCGCGCGCCATGGGTGCCGATATCGTCATCGCGGTGAACCTGGGCACGCCGCTGATGAAGCGCGAGGAGTTGACCTCGGTGATCGGCGTCACCGGCCAGATGCTCAATATCCTGACCGAGCAGAACGTGCGCGCGTCGCTGGCCTCGCTGCGGCCCACCGACGTGCTGATCGAACCCGCACTGGGCGACTTCTCCGCGACCGATTTCGACCACCTGCCCGCCACCATCCCGATCGGCGAGGCGGCGGCGCGCCAGGTTGCCGAGCGCCTCGCGCCGCTGGCGCTGCCGCCGGCGCAGTATGCCGCGTTGCGCGCGGCCCAGCAGGCGGTGCAGCCGCCCGACACCCGCCCCGTCGACGAGATCCGGCTGGCCCCGCTGCATCGCGTCAATCCGGACTATGCGACCGCGGTGATGCAGACCCGGCCGGGCGAGCCGATCGACCAGGCTGCGCTGGACCAGGACATGCGCCGCCTGTTCGGCACCGGCGACTTCGAGCACGTCAACTACAGCTTCCTGGAAGAGCCCGGCAGGCGCGTGCTGACAGTCAATGCGGTCGAGAAATCGTACGGCCCCGACTACCTGCGCTTCGGGCTGGGACTGAGCTCGGACTTCCGCGGCGATGCGTACTTCAACCTGGTCGGCAGCTACCGGCGCACCTGGCTCAATGCGTTGGGGGCGGAATGGCGCACCGACGCGCAGGTGGGCCAGACCTCGGCGCTGAGCAGCGAGTTCTACCAGCCGCTGGATACGCGCCAGTTCTTCTTCATCGCACCGCGCATCGAGCTTGAGCGGCGCCCGGTCAATGTGTTCCGGGGCAGCACGCGCATCGCCACCTACGACGTGCGCCGCTTCGACCTCGCGCTCGACGTCGGCAGCCAGTTCACCAAGTACGGCGAGTTGCGCGTCGGGGTGCAGACCGGCTCGGAGCATGCCACCCTGAGCACCGGGCCGGCCTCGCTGGAACCGGGGCCAGGCAATATCCGGCGCGGGGCCATCACGGGCCGGCTCTTCTTCGACCAGCTCGACAGCGTCGACTTCCCGCGCTTCGGCTATGCGGGCGGAGTGCGGATCTATGCCTCGCAACCCGGACTCGGGGCGGACCGCGAGTATGTCAAGGCACAGGCCGACGGCACCTATGTCCACTCGTTCGGCGACCACACCCTGTCGTTCGGCTTCAAGGTTGGCGGCAATCCCGGCGGCAAGCCCCTGCCGCGCTACGACCTGTTCCAGTGGGGCGGTTTCCTGCAGCAATCCGGCTACGCCACCGGCCAGCTGATGGGCGGCAACCTGCAGTTTGCGCGGCTGGTGTACTACAACAAGCTGGCGCGGCAGACCCTGCTCCAAGGCGTCTACGCCGGCTTTTCGCTGGAAGCTGGCCGCGTGGGCGACCCGCTGGTGCCGGGCAGCCCCACCGGGCTGCTCAAGTCGGGGTCGGTGTTCCTGGCGCTCGACAGCCCGCTCGGGCCGCTGTACCTGGCCTATGGCCGCGCGGCGGCCGGGGTCTACAGCTTCTATCTGTACCTGGGCAAACCGTTCTGATGCAGGCTCCATGTGCGCCCGCCTTACCCCACCAAAGTTGTATGTAATGTCTTAATTCAAATGTCTATACTTTTGCTGTCACCAAGACCCCCTCTTGAATGACACCTTCCCCGGTCGCCGCTTCCCCAGCGGCGACTTTTTTATGGGCGCGTGCAAGGGCTACGGCGCGCCTATAATCCCTGCCTCAGGCTGCACTTGCGGCCGCCTTCGCGCCAGTCCTGCGCGCGCACACTCCATGCAGATCGACTTCCTCCATTTCACGCCGTGGCTCTCGCTGGCCGGCGGGCTCGTCATCGGACTCGCGGCGGCACTGATGATGCTCGGGCTTGGCCGTATCGCCGGCATCTCCGGCATCGTCGGCGGCCTGCTGCGGCTGCCGCACGGCGACAGCGCCTGGCGCGCTGCCTTTGTCATCGGGCTGTTGCTGTCGCCGTGGCTGGCCAACGCGTTCGACGTCATGCCTGCCGCCCGTATCGACGCGGACTGGACCGAGGTGCTGGTGGCCGGGCTGCTGGTCGGCGTCGGCACGCGCTACGCCGGCGGCTGCACCAGCGGCCACGGCGTATGCGGGCTGTCGCGCGGCTCGGTGCGCTCGCTCGCGGCCACCGTAACCTTCATGGCGGCCGGCTTCCTGACGGTGCTGGTGCAGCGCCACGGACTGGGGGGCTGAACCATGGGCACGCTGCTGGCATTGCTGGCCGGACTGGTGTTCGGCATCGGGCTGATTCTCTCCGGCATGGCCAACCCGGCCAAGGTGCTGGGCTTTCTTGACCTCGCGGGCGCATGGGACCCATCGCTTGCCTTTGTCATGGCCGGCGCGATCCTGGTCGGCGTGGCCGCCTTCGCGCTGGCGCGGCGACGCCAGCGCTCCTGGCTGGGGCTGCCGATGCAATGGCCGGCGCTGGCCGCCATCACGCCGCGGCTGGTACTGGGCAGTGCCGCGTTCGGGGTGGGCTGGGGCCTGGCTGGGTTTTGCCCCGGTCCCGCGCTGGTCGCGCTGGGTGCGGGCTACGCCAAGGCCTGGGGCTTCGTAGCGGCGATGCTGGCTGGCATGGCGCTGTTCGAAGTGGCCGAAGCACTGGCCGGACGGCGGCGTTGACGCATTGCAGCATGCAACCAGTGCTGGCCCCCGGCGGCCGACCGGTTTACCATTGCGCGATTATCGAACAACCGCAGACCCCCCGCCCCCATGGATGTTCTCCGCCCCATCGGTCTTGGCCATGCCCAGGCCGACACCGTCCGCGTTGCCCGGCCCCAGGCCGACCTGCTGGCCAGTTTCGCCGGCGATCCCAACTTCATGCTGTCGCTGGCGCGCGGCCTGACCGTGCTGGAAGCCTTTTCCGAACGCAAGCGCCCCCTGACGATTTCACAGGTGGCGCAGCGTACCCAGCTTTCGCGCGCCTCGGTGCGGCGCTGCCTCTACACACTGGAGCAACTGGGCTACGTCAGCCAGCAGGACGGGCAATTCGCGCTGCGCCCGCGTGTGCTGCACCTGGGGCACGCGTATTTCTCGTCGACCTCGCTGGTGTCGCTGGCGCAGCCGATCCTGGACAACCTGAGCGCGCGCATCCACGAGACCTGCACCCTGGCGATCCTGGACGGCACCGACATCCTCTACCTGGTGCGCTCCGAAGTGCAGCGCGTGCTGAACTATTCGCTGGGCATGGGCAGCCGCCTGCCGGCCTACTGCACCTCCAACGGCCGGCTGCTGCTGGCGCACCAGCCCGCCACGGTGCTGGACGGCTTCTTCGAGCATGCCGAACTGCGCCCGCGCACGCTGCAGACCAAGGTCTCGCGGCAGGAGCTGGAAGCGTGCTTCGAGCGCGCCCGCGAAGTGGACTATGTAATCGTCGATGAAGAGCTGGAGCCTGGCCTGCGCGCCATGGCCGTGCCGGTGCGCTCGGCCTCCGGCATCGTGCTCGCGGGGCTGAGCGTGAGCGTGCGCGCCGCGCGCGTCTCCGAGGCCGATATGATCACGCGGCTGCTGGCGCCGATGCGCGAAGCCGCCGCCGCGATCGGCCGGATGGTCGGGTCCTGAGCCTGCCCGCGCGGTAGGTATCAGCCGCAGCGGGAACCGCGCCGGGATCGACGCGTCATCTTAGCCGCGGTGCGCCAGTTCCAGCGCGAACACCAGCCGCTGCAGGAAGTTTTCCATGCGCCCGTCCGGATTGACGAAGGCGCAGCCGAAGTGGTGGATCGCGCTGTCGTCGTGGCCCACCAGCCAGTGCCCCACCACTTGCAAGTCCACCTCCAGCTTGCCCAGCTCGCGGAAGTCAAGCCGGCACTTGGCCACCGTGGTGCCGACCGGCAGGTGATCCGCGGTGACAGTCTTTGAGCGCAGTCCCACCCCGGACAGCGACAGGTCGGCGATATCGAGCCCCAGCACGCTCTTGTCCGGCCGCGGCATCTCGCAGCGGTAGCCCTTGGTCACCAGCGTGCGCGCGCGGAAATGGCGGCGCCGCTGGAAGTGATAGAGCTTTTCCGGAAACTCGACCACGAAGGCTGGGCCATCGTCATACCGCGTGGCCGCCGGCTGGCCCACCATGAAATTGACCGGCACGCCGCGCAAGAGCCCCGAGAACGCATTCTCTGCGGAAGTCAGCAGCGACATCCGCTCGGGCTCGGCGTTGCACCAGTCGAACACGAAGGTGCGGTTGACGGGATCGACATGCAGGATGGAGGTGACGAACTGGTGCGCGGTGCGGGTGCGCACGCTCAGCATGCACTTCTGCCACGCCAGGTCGCGCAGCACCGTGCCGATCTGCGAGTTGTGGGTCAACCGATAGCGGTCGTCCGTCGGCTCGGCTTCGGGTTCGGATTCGGCGCCGGTATCGGCCGGCCCGGGGGCGTCGTGCTGGTTCATAGATTCACGCAACATCTGGAGAGGCTGGGAGCGCCGGCTACGGGGCAGCCACAGGGGCAGGCACGGACCAGCCGGGGCCATCGGCGGCACCGCCTGCCGGCGCGCCGCATGTTAAGCGCCTGCACCATTGGCCGGCAAGACCGATGATCTCACTTCGGCAAATCTGTGGCAGAACTTGAGGACAGACTTCCGGGGGGTAGCGCTTGCGCGGCTTTCAGGCCTGCGGCGGTGCCAGCGTGGCCTGCGCGCATTCGCGCAGCCATGCGAGCAAGGCTTGCCGGCGCGGGTCGTGTTCGAACGGCGCGGGCGACAGCAGGTGGTAGGCCGACCCGTCGGCGGCAAAACCGAAAGGCGCGGCCAGCCGACCGTCGGCGATCTCATCGGCAGCCATCAGCTGCGACGCCATGGCCCAGCCCAGTCCCGCCGCCGCGGCCTGCAGGCTCAGATAGAAATGCTCATACCAGGCGTCGCCGTCAAAGCGCAAGCGGGCCGCGGCCTCGGCGCACACCGCCTGCCAGCGCTGCCAGGCCTCGGGCCGCGTGCGCGTATGCAACCGCACCGGCGCCACCGCGACGCCCTGCGCAGGTTGGGGCCGGCACACCGGACCCACCTGCTCCTGCACCACCTCGCGCGCATGCCAGCGCGCATCGAAGGCGAAGTCGTTGCGCCGCAGCGCCAGGTCCGCACCGCTGCGCGCAAAGTCGATCGGCCCGCCCGCCGCCATCAGGTGCAGCGGAATGTCGGGATGGCGCGCGGCAAAGCGCGGCAGCCGCGGGATCAGCCAGCGCATGGCGATGGTCGGCTCGCACGACAGCACCAGGGCCCGCCCCGGCGGCTGGGTGCGGATGCGCGCGGCCGCGGCCGCCAGCCCTTCCATCGATTGCGTCGCCGCCGCAAACAGCGCGCGCCCCGCCTCGGTCAGGAAGACGCCGCGGTTGCGCCGCTCGAACAGCGCCACGCCGAGCGTGTCCTCGAGTTGGCGGATCTGCCGGCTGACCGCGCCGTGGGTCAGGTGCAGTTCCTCAGCCGCGCGGGCAAAGCTTTCGTGGCGCGCCGCGGCCTCGAAGAATCGGATCCATCCCAGCCAGTGCATTGGTCAGTTTTTTTCACGGTAACGGGCGAGTATATATCGGTTGTGGCGGGTCCTTGCGGCACGCAGAATTGGGTACGCTTGGATCGCCGGACCGGGCGATCGGCCCCGAAACACAACATAACCTGACGCAATATGCTCCTTCTCGCCGAATCCCTGGCAGTTGCCGCAGTAACCGTGCTGGCCGTGATCAGTCCTGGCCCGGACTTCGCCATGGTCACCCGCAACAGCTATCTGCACGGCCGTCGCGCCGGCCTGCTCAGTGCACTTGGCATCGCACTGGGGGTGCAGGTCCATGTGCTCTATACGATGTTCGGGGTGTCACTGCTGATGGCCCACGCGCATGGCGTGCTGACGGTGGTGAAGGCGCTGGGCGCCGCCTACCTGGTGTGGATCGGCGTGCAGACGCTGCGCAACCGTGACGCGCTGACGGTGGACCTGCACGGCGAACGCGCTCTGGGCCCGCTGGCGGCGCTGCGCATGGGCTTCCTGACCAATGCGTTGAACCCGAAGACCACGCTGTTCGTCATCAGCACTTACACCCAGGTGGTGGATGCCCGCACGCCGGTGCCGGTGCAGTGGGCCTATGGCGGGTTCATGTCGGTGGCACACCTGGCATGGTTCAGCGTGGTGGCTTGGGTGTTTACTGCGCCGGCGCTGCGCGCGGCCATGCTGCGGCGCCAGCGGCTGCTCGACCGCGCCATCGGCTCGGTCTTGTGCGGACTGGGCGTGGCGCTGGGGTTCAGCAACCTGGCTTAGGGTCCCGGATCCGGGTCCGGCTCCCGGCCCGGCGCCGCCAGCGGCCAGGCCAGGCGCAGCAGGTGTTGCGGGCCCTGCGGACCCAGCTGGCTTTCGAACAACACCAGCCGCGCCACGCGCCACGGCGCACTGGCCAGCGTGCGGTGCGCATCGAGCCATGCGCGCAGCGCGCTCTCGGGCACGGTCGGCTTGCAGCGGGCCAGGGTCACGTGAGGATGGAAGCGCCGCCGCTCCGGCAGGAAGCCGGCCGCGTCCGCCAGTGCCTGCCCCACCTCGGCGTGCAAGGCGCGCAGCGTGTCAAGGCCCGGACCCGGCGCCAGGCCCGCCCACAGCACCGACCCCGGGCCGCTGCGGAAGCGCCCGGTGCCATATGCCTGCAGCAAGAACGCGGGCGTGCGGATTGCCTCGAGCGCGGTGTCGAGCTGGTCGACCGCGGCCTCGCCCAGGCCATCGCCGAGGAAATGCAGGGTCAGGTGCACCTGCGCGGGCGTCGCGGCCCGCACGCCGTGCGCGGTAGGAAGCGTGGACAGCAGTGCCGCCGCCTGTGCGGGCGGCACTTCCACCGCGATAAACAGGCGTGCCATGCCAGCGCGGCCGGCCTCAGTCCGCCGTGGCGGCGATGCCCTCGCGGCGCAGCAGGGCACGCTTGCGCTCGATGCCGCCGGCATAGCCGGTGAGCGCGCCGGCGCTGCCGAGCACGCGATGGCAAGGCACGATCACCGACAGCGGGTTGCGGCCGACCGCGCCGCCCACCGCGCGCGCATGCGTGGGCGGCAGCCCCAGCGTACGCGCCAGTTCGCCGTAGGATGCGGTGGCGCCGCACGGGATTTCCAGCAGCGCTTGCCACACGCGCTGCTGGAACGGGCTGCCGGCAAAGCGAACCGGCACGGTAAAGCTGTCGCGGCGGCCGGCGAAATACTCCGCCAGCTCGGCGGCGGCGCGGTCCAGCACCGCGGCATCCGCAGGGGGCACGTCGCGGCTGTCGGCAATGCCGGCGGGATGGTACTTCTGCCCCGCGAAGAACAGGCCGGTGAGGTGCCCGTCGCACGCGCGCAGCAGCACGGTGCCCAGCGGGCTGTCGAGATGGCGATAGCTGGTCATGGGAGGGTCTCCGGTTGCGCCGCTGCCGGCGGCGTGTCCTTCATCGCTTCGTAGCGGTGCCACAGGTGGATCGCGGCGTAGGCCCGCCACGGCGCCCATTGCGCCGTGCGTTCGTGCATCGCGCGCACGGTGCTGACGCCCAGCACCTTGCGCAGGGCGTAGTCGGTGCCCGGGAAGGCATCGGGCCAACCCAGCGCGCGCATGGCGACATACTGCGCGGTCCAGTCGCCGATGCCGTCGATGTCGCGCAGCGCGGCCACGGCCTGCTCCGGTGCCGCATGCGGGTCGAGCACCAGCGTGCCGTCGGCCACACGGCGGGACAGGGCCTGCAGTGTGCGAGCCTTGCCCGGCGACACCCCGGCCGCGCGCAGCGATGGCTCCGGCAACGCGGCCAGTGCGGCCGCACTGGGAAAGGTGTAGCGCAGGCCGTCCGGCGGCGCGCCGTCCAGCGCCTGCCCCGCGCGCTGCGCCAGCGCGGCCAGGATGCGCCGCGCCTGCACCACCGAAATCACCTGCCCCACCACCGCGCGCACCGCGATCTCGAAGCCATCGACGCAGCCCGGCAGGCGCATGCCAGGCATCGCCTCGGCCAGCGCTCCAAGATGCCGGTCCACCACGTCGGGACGGCAACCCAGGTCGCACAGCCGGCGCACCTTTCCCAGCGCTTGCGGAATCACGCGCGCGAGCGACGCGGACAGCGTCACGCGCAATACCAGCCGGCGCGGCACATGCTCGATGCGCACCCAGCCCAGGTAGGCGCTGCCGCCGGCTTCGACCCGCAACGTGCGCAGGTAGGCGCCGTCGCGGATGGCCTCGATGCCGTCGACCGCGCGCGTGGCCAGGAAGCCCAGCCACGCCTCCCACGCAAACGGCGGGCGGTAGCCGAGCTCGAACACCAGCCGGTCGGCCACGCCGTCGGCGGCACGCCGGCGCAGCGCCAGCGGCGTCAGGCCGTAGCGGGTCTTCAGCACATCGTTGAAGCGGCGCACGCTGCCGAAGCCCGCCGCCAGCGCCACGTCCGTCACCGGCAGCGCGGTATCGGCGAGAAGCCGCTTGGCCAGCAGCAGCCGCTGGGTCTGCGCGTACTCCAGCACCGACACGCCGAACTGCGCATCGAACAGCCGCCGCAGGTGCCGCTCCGTCACGCCGATGCGCGCCGCCAGCGCGGCCACGCTGCCTTCGGCCATAAAGCCCTCATCGATCAGCGTGGCGGCGGCCTGCGCCAGCCGCCCGGAAATATCGGCGAGGCCATGCCCCGGCGCCAGTTCCGGGCGGCAGCGCAGGCACGGGCGGAAGCCATGCTTTTCGGCCGCGGCGGCGCTTTCATAGAACGAGCAGTTCTCGCGCTTGGGGGTTCGTACCGCGCACACGGGCCGGCAATACACGCCGGTCGACGAGACGCCCACGAAGAAGCGTCCGTCGAAGCGGCGGTCGTGCGATGCCACGGCCTTGTAGCAGGTATCGGGATCCAGGTTCATGACCGCATGCTACCGCCAGATGGCGCCGCGCATCCGCTGGTTTCGGACATTTCCCTCTGGCGCGCGGGGTTCGCTTGCGGCACAGTTGCCGGCACGGGACAGGGCCAGCATGGTGCGGGCGCTGGCCTGGCCAGCGCCCGCACCATTGCCCTTGTCTTTGTCCTTGCCCTTGTCCTTTGCGATCGGAGAATCCATGCGTCGTACTGCCCTGCATCTGTCACTGCTTGCCACGCTGGCCTGTCCCCTGGCGCAGGCGCAGCCGTCGGCAGCGCCCGTGCAGGCGACGCAGGTGGCGTCCGTCGAAGGCATCACCGAACACCGCCTGCCCAACGGCCTGCGCATCGTGCTGGCGCCCGATGCCGCCAAGGCCACCACCACCGTCAACCTCACCTACCTGGTCGGCAGCCGCCATGAAAACTATGGCGAGACCGGCATGGCCCACCTGCTCGAGCACCTGCTGTTCAAGGGCACGCCGTCGCTGCCGGGCAAGGCCATCGCGGGCGAATTCGCGCGGCGCGGCATGAGCGTCAACGGCACCACCGCGCAGGACCGCACCAACTACTTCGAGACCTTCACCGCCAGCGACGACCACCTGGACTGGGCGCTGCGCATGGAAGCCGATCGCATGGTCAACAGCGTGATCGCGCGCGCCGACCTCGACAGCGAGATGACGGTGGTGCGCAACGAGATGGAGATGGGCGAAAACAGCCCCGGGCGCATGCTGATGCAGCAGACCATGGCCGCCGCCTATCGCTGGCACAACTACGGCAAGGCCCCGATCGGCGCACGCAGCGATGTGGAGCACGTCAGCATCGACAACCTGCGCGCCTTCTACCGCCGCTACTACCAGCCCGACAACGCGGTGCTGGTGGTGGCGGGCAAGTTCGATCCCGCCGCCACGCTGGCGCGCATCGAGCGCTATTTCGGACCGATTCCGCGCCCGCAGCGCGTGCTGCCGTCCGAACCCACGGTCGAGCCCGCGCAGGAAGGCGCGCGCGAGCTGGTGATCATGCGCCCCGGCGACACCCGCCTGGTGGCCGCGCAATACCATGTCAGCCCCGGCGCGCACCCCGACACCACCGCCCTGTCGCTGCTGACCATCATCCTCGCCGACACCCCCGGCGGCCGGCTGTACAAGGCGCTGGTGGAGCGCGGCCAGGCCGCGTCGATCAGCAGCGCGTTCTACGCGATGAAGGATCCGGGGGCGCTGCTGTTCATGGCGCAGGCCTCGCAAGACCAGCCGCTCGCCGCCGCCCGCGCCGGCCTGATCACGCAGATCGAGGGCTTTGCCGAAGCGCCCGTGACCGAGGCCGAGCTGGAGCGCGCGCGCGTGCGCATGCGCAACGCCTACGAGCAATACATGAACGACCCCGGTGCGCTCGGGATTGCGCTGTCCGAGGCCATCGCCAAGGGCGACTGGCGCCTGTTCTTCCTGGCACGCGACCGCATCGAGACCACCACGCTGGCTGACGTGCAACGCGTGGCGCAGAACTACTTCCAGGCCTCTAACCGCACCGTGGGTATATTCCTGCCGGCCGACCAGCCGCCGCGCGCGCAAGTGCCGGCGGCGCCGGACATCGCGGCGATGGTCAGCGGCTACCAGGGCCGGCCGGCGCTGGCCACGGTGGCGGCATTCGATCCCAGCCCCGCCAATATCGAAGCCCATACCACGCGCCAGACGCTTGCCAACGGCATGCAGCTGGCGCTGCTGCCCAAGCCCGCGCGCGGTGAAGTGGTGCACGGCGTGCTGGTGCTGCGCATGGGCGATGCGCAAAGCCTGCAGGGGCTGGGCACGGTCGGCGCGCTCACCGCCGCGATGCTCCGCCGCGGCAGCGCCGGCATGGACCGCCAGCAGATCGCCGACCGCATCGAGGCCCTGCGCGCGCGCGTCGGCATCTCGGGCGGCTCGGAGCAAGTGACGGTCAGTTTCGAGACGCGCCGCGCGCATCTGCCGGAGGTACTGGCGCTGTTGCGCGGCCTGCTGCGCGCGCCGACATTTCCCGAAGCAGAATTCGAGACGCTGCGCCAGACCAGCATCGCCGAACTCGAAAGCGTGCAGCGCGAACCCGGCGTGCTGGCCTCCAATGCGCTCGGCCGGCACGGCGACCCCTACCCCGCCGGTGACCCGCGCCATGCGCGCACCATCGCCGAGAATGTCGCCGACCTGCGTGCGGCCACGCTGGCGCAGGTGCGCGACTTCCATGCCCGTTTCTACGGCACGGGCCATGCGCAGCTGAGCCTGGTCGGAGATTTCGATGGTGCGGCTGCCGCCGCGCAGGCGGCTGAGTTGTTTGGCGACTGGACCGCGCCGCAGCCGTATGCGCGCGTCGACCGGCCCTTCGTGCCGATCCCGGCCGCCGAGTTCACGCTGCCCACGCCGGGCAAAGCTAACGCCGTGTACCTGGCCACCGCCCCGATCGACCTGACCAATGATGCGCCCGACTATGCGCTGCTGATGATTGCCAACCGGGTGCTGGGGGGCGCCAGCCTGCGTAGCCGGCTGGCGGACCGGTTGCGGCAGCGGGAAGGCGTGAGCTACGGCGCGGGCAGCTGGGTGCAGGTCGGCGCGCTCGACCGCGCCGGCCGCTTCGGCGTGCGCGCGCAGTATGCGCCGCAGAGCCTGCCGCGCGTGCAGCGCGCCGTCAACGAAGAACTGGAGCGGCTAGTGCGTGACGGCATTACCGCACAGGAACTTGCCGAGGCCGTCAGCGGCCTGCTGCAGCAGGGCATGGTCAGCCGCAGCAACGACGCGGCGCTGGCCGGCGCGCTGGCCAGCCAGCTCTACCTCGGCCGCACCATGGCCTTTACCGCGGAACTGGAACAACGCCTGCGCGACGCCACCACGGAAACCGTCAACGCGGCCATCCGCCGCTATATGCAGCCTGGCACGCTGTCGCGCGCCTATGCCGGCGACTTCGCCGGCGCCGCGGCGCAGGGCGGTGCAACCGGCCAGGGAGCAGGCGCTCCCGCCAGCACCGCGACCGGTTCGACGGCCGGCGGCAATGAAGCCAGCGACGCGCCACCCGCGCGCCCCTGACATGTCCCTGTCATACCCCGGCGACCATACTCGCCGGCGGTGGCGCCAGCCGCGAGCGCCGACAACGCAGGGTCCATGCAGCGATGGCGCGGCACGTCTGGCGTTGCGCGGCGCAAGGGCCTTGCCCCGACCCCGGGTTGACTGTATATTCGTACAGTATAAGTCGATATAAGAGGTGTGGATGTCAATCGTGCGAGCTGGCAGCAAGGCAGAAGCGCTCAGGCTTCTGGCCTCGGAAGGCGTGCTGGCGCTTGAGCTGGACTACGAGACCGGATGGCAGGACGCCGTCGAACTCGGCAGGCTCGGAGAAAAGCGCGGTATCAAGGTGCAGTATCGCGGACAAGAGAGCATCGCCGTCCGTTCCCGCGAAGCCCTGATCGAAGGGCTGGCCAAACCCAAGGCCACCTTCCGTCAACGCAATCTCTATTGCCAGTTCGATCTCGGCACGCTGGCGGACCATGAACTGCTCGACCTCGAAGCCAAGGCCACGCGGCTCGGCGACTATATTCTCGCCGGCCACCTGCTGCGCGACGTCGACGGGGTCTGGCCGCAATAAGCGGCCTGCGCACGCCTGCGTTGACTAGAAAAAGAAGAAGCCGCCCCGCAGGCGGCTTCCGTCACGTTGCGCCGGTCCACGCTCACACGGATCGCTGCACCCCTGCAGCGCTTGTCCGCGTGGCGATCAATGCCACACCCGGCTCGCGTGGGGCCAGCGCGCCGCGCATGATTGCGCTACCGGCGCGTCGATGATCTCGTTGCCGGCCTCCAGCGCGGTGCGCCACAACACCGCCGACACCAGCGTCTTGCATTGGCGTCGCTCGCCATGCGCCAGCGCCAGCAGGCGGTCGTAGCCGTCGATCACGATCAGCCGGTCGCCATGGCGCGGCTGCAGGCTGAGCGTAAACAGGTGGTCGCACTCGCACTGCATGCGGCCACCGCTCACCGCCACCACGATAGCGCCGGGCAATGCGATGCCGCTACCCTGCACCTCGGCCCGCAGGCGCGCCAGGTGCGCCTGCACGCGCGGGTCCGGGGCCGCGGCGACGCTGCCCGCCACCTGCCCGGGCAGCGCACTGAGCAGCATCAGCTCGGCTGGCGACACCGCCAGCGTGTACGCCTGCAGCGCGGGGCGATAAGTCGCGACCACCGCGCGCAGCCGGTGCGGCGCGCGGTCATCATGTCCTGCGTGCGGCGCACCGTCGGGCCCGCGGAACTGCATCGTGTCCATGTCGACTCCTGCCACGCCGGGCGGTTGGGGTCAGTCGCGCAGCAGCTGCTTCGCGATGATCATCTGCTGGATCTGCGTGGTGCCTTCGTACAGGCGCAGCAGGCGCACATCGCGGTAGAAGCGTTCGGCCTTGTACTCGGCGATATAGCCGGCGCCGCCGTGGATCTGCACCGCGCGGTCGGCGACGCGGCCCACCATCTCGGTACAGAACATCTTGGTGCACGAAGCCAGCATGCTGACTTCCGGATCGCTCTTGCCGGCGGGCTTGGCGTCGTAGCGCTGGGCGCAGTCGCGCACCATCGACAGGCCTGCGTAGAGCTCGGCCTGGCTGTCGGCCAGCATCGCCTGGATCAGCTGGAAGTCGCCGATCGGGCGGCCGAACTGCTTGCGTTCCTTGGCATAGGCCACGGCGTCGGTGATCAGCCGGTGCGCCATGCCGCAAGCCAGCGCCGACAGGTGCAGGCGGCCGCGGTCGAGCACCTTCATGGCGGTCTTGAAGCCCACGCCCGGCACGCCGCCGATGATATTGGCCGCCGGCACGCGCACGTTCTCCAGCACCACGTCGCAGGTTTTGGTGCCGCGCTGGCCCATCTTCTTGTCGGGCTTGCCCAGCGAGATGCCGGGGGTGTCGGCCGGCACGATGAACGACGAGATGCCCGCGGCGCCGGGGCCGCCGGTGCGCGCCATCAGCGTGAAGGCGCCCGCGCGCGGCGCGTTGGTGATGAAGCGCTTGGTACCGTTGATGACGTAGTGGTCGCCGTCCAGCTCGGCTTTGGTCTGCAGCGAGGCCGCATCGGAGCCGGCGTTCGGCTCGGTCAGCGCGAACGAGATGATCATCTCGCCGCTGGCGATGCGGGGCAGGTACTGCTGTTTCTGTGCCTCGGTACCATCCATCAGGATGCCCTGCGAGCCGATGCCGACGTTGGTCCCGAATACCGAACGGAACGCAAACGCGGTATGGCCCAGGTCGTAGACCACATCGCATTCCTGCGACATCGACAGGCCGATGCCGCCGTAGCTCTCGGGGATGGAAATGCCGAACAGCCCCATCTCCTTCATGTCGGCGACGATGTCTGCAGGCACGTCGTCGGTTTCCTCCAGCGTGTCTTCGGCGGGCTTCAGGCGTTCGTCGATGAAGCGCTGCACCGAGGCGCGCAGCAGGGCAAAGGATTCTTGGTCTAGGGCCATGGGGATTCTCCGGGTCAAGCCAGTACGTCAGTCTGGCCGCCTATGGTACGCCGGTCGCACGATTTGACAATCCACTGGATCTTGGACAGAAGCGTCAATAAAACTTGACAATGCAAGCCGTGCCGCCCCTATGTGATGGCCAGCAGGCCCACCACGCCGATGGTTAGCGCCGCCAGCGCATCGCCGGCGATCAGGCCTCCGCCCAGCAGCGACGCGGTGCTCATGTCCTGCGGCAAACCCGGCCGGTGCCCGCCCGCTCCCCCGACGGCGGCGCCCACGCTGGCCGCCACGCCACCCGCGGCCATCCATCCAGCCGCCGCCAGGTTGACGAACCCGCCAAACGACGACGCGTAGGGCGAGGGCAGGATCACCGCATCGAGCACGAAGTCAGCGGCCTGCCCGCCCCGGCTGGATCGCGCAAAGCGTTGCCACCCGGGCCGGCCCAGGACGACGCGACGCAACACCGCCGTGACCAGCCCGATCGCGAGCCCCGCCGCGACCGCCATGTGCTGATCGGCACGGTTTTGCGACAGGCCATGCAGCACGCCCACGATCTTGTAGGTCATGGCCGAGGTCCAGCGCGCCGGCTGCTGCTCGGCCGGCAAGCTGGTCTGGTCCAGCCCCAGCGCCGGGTAGGCCTGCAGGAACAGCCTGGCCATCGCCACCGCGACCAGCGCGCCCACCACGATACCCGCCACCTGGTAGCCGAACTGCACCATGCGGTCGCTGCCCAGGCGCCAGCCGGTGGAGCGGTCCTGCTGCATGTCGCTGGCCTCGGCCGTGGCCACCAGCAGCACCGTGGCGGCGATCAGGCCGACCTGCGGCGCGCGCAGGCCGGCGGCCGCCATCAGGATCACCGACAGCACGAATGCGGACGAGATCGGGTTCTGGTCAACCATGCCGACCGAGATGCCGTTGACCAGCGCGAACACCAGCGCGAGCAGCACCGCCATCAACTGGAATGCCAGCGGCTGCCCGAACCACGCCACGCCCGACGCCACCGTGGCCGCGCCCCACAGCAAGGCCCAGGCCGCCACCCAGCCCATGCCAGGTCCGCGCCGCGGCGTGGGCTGCCGCGGCGTGCGCCCCGCTCGCCACTGCCGGCACGCCTGCGCCAGCAATTGCGCCAGATCGACCGCGGCCGCTCCCATGATCATGCCCAGCGCCACCAGGAACGTGGCCTTGCGGTACGGCTCGCCGGGCGCGAGCCAGCCGGCCTCGACAAACCACGGGGTCATGGCCCAGCCGGCCAGCCCGCCCACCAGCGCCGCAACGCCCACGCGCGCGCCGACGATCATGCCCGCGCCGAAGGTTGCCGCCGACAGGTCCAGTGCCGCCAGCCAGGGCAGGCGCGGCGCGCCCAGCCCGCTGGCCAGGCCCAGCGCCATGCCGCCGCCGAGCCGCGCCACCGATCGGCGCAGCAGCGCCGCATCGGTCAGCGCGCGCAGGATGTTCGCCACCGCCAGTCCCGACGGAAAGGTCAGCTGCATGCGGTCCACCAGCAACGGCGTGTACAGCATGCCCACGCCTACCCCGAACATGCCGATACACAGCAGGTACAGCAGCAGTTGCCACAGCGGCGGCTGCGCCATGCCCAGCCACGCCATCGCCTGCAGCACCACGGCCATGCCGCCCATGCCCGCCACCGACGCCGCCGCGGTCTGGATGTAATTGGCGCCATGGCGGCCTGACGCGCCGTAGCCGGCGGTCACCACCGAGCCGAGGATGCCTGCCAGCACCTGGCCACCGACAAAGAAACCCAGCGAGAAATTCATGTACGCCGCGGCAACCCCGCCCAGCGGCCCGAGCACCAGCATGCCGGCCGCGCCCAGCAAAACGTGATATTGCCAGCTGCCCGGGGGCGGCAGCCAGGCGGCGCGGGGCGCGGCTTCGGTGGGCAGCATCGGCATGGCGAGGCGGAGCGGACGGAACAGTGTGCCTGCTGCGAAGCATAGGCCAAGCCCCCCGGGCGAGGCGTGAGACTTGTCTGCAACGGCTGTCGTCCTGTCTTTTCCCGGGCGGGTTTACACTAGTTTCGTGCGCAACCATCTCGACGATATAGTTGCGCCCACAACTACATTTTCATTGACCCATAAGCTCGCCATGCCAGACCTCAACGCACCCCATGCGGCCGTGCCGCCGGCCCCGCCGCCTGCTTCGCCCCGCCCGTGGCCGCAGCGCGTACCGGTGCTGATCGCCGGCGGCGGCCCGGTCGGCCTGACCCTGGCCGCGCTGCTGGCGCGCCAGGGCATTGCCGCGCTGGTAGTGGAAGCCGACGATGGCTACTGCGCCGGCAGCCGCGCGATCTGCATGGCGCGGCGCTCGCTGGAGATCCTCGGCTGGGTGGGCGCGGACCGGCCCACGGTGGAAACCGGCCTGCCATGGGTCGGGGGGCGCAGCTACTACCGCGATGCGCAAGTGCTGCACTTCCGCATGCCGAGCGAGCCGGGCGAACGATTCGCGCCCATGGTCAATATCCAGCAGTACTACCTGGAGGCCTTCGTCCACGACGCCGCGCTGCGCGGCGCGGCGCCTGCCGATGTGCGCTTCGGCGCGCGGCTGCAGGCCTTGCGCCAGCATGCCGGCGGCGTCGTGGCCGAGATCCGGGCCGGCGACCGCGTGGTGCAGGTCGATGCGCAATGGCTGGTGGCCTGCGACGGCGGGCGCAGCACCGTGCGCGAGCAGCTTGGCCTGCGCATGGAGGGTACGCAGTACGAAGGCCGCTATGTGATCGTCGATATCGTGCAGAAAACGCGGCGCGAAGTGGAGCGCCTGGCCTGGTTCGACCCGCCCTCCAATCCGGGCTCAACCATCCTGATGCACCGCCAGCCCGACAATGTCTGGCGCATCGACTACCAGATCCGCGACGACGAAGACCCCGACGAGGCGGT
This sequence comes from Cupriavidus sp. H39, assembly GCF_050271075.1. Lineage (NCBI taxonomy): Bacteria > Pseudomonadati > Pseudomonadota > Betaproteobacteria > Burkholderiales > Burkholderiaceae > Cupriavidus > Cupriavidus sp. H39. The sequence continues at coordinate 621,390 of NZ_CP189846.1, read as the reverse complement.
GCGGCCAGAGCACGTGCTGCCGCGCGTGCAGAGCCATCTCGACATGATCGGCGAGACCGAACCGTGGCGGCCGCTGTGGATCTCGATGTACAACGCCAAGTGCCTGACCTTGCAGGATTACCGCCATGGCCGCGTGCTGTTCGCCGGCGATGCCGCGCACCTGGTGCCGATCTTTGGCGTGCGCGGCCTCAATTCGGGGCTGGACGATGCCGGCAACCTGGCCTGGAAGCTGGCCTGGGTGCTGCGCGGCGAGGCCGCCGACAGCCTGCTCGATTCCTACTCGGTCGAGCGCCTGCACGCCACGCGCCAGAACCTGGCCTACGGCGCCAAGAGCACCGAGTTCATGGCCCCGCCCGACTTCGCCTTCCGGCTGATGCGCGAGGCCACGCTGCGGCTGGCGCTGACGGAGCCGGCGGTGCGTTCGCTGATTAACCCGCGGCAGTCGGCTCCGATCGCCTATGCCGCTTCGGCGCTGAATGGTCCCAGCGACTTCGGCGCGGATTGCCCGGGCGCGGCCCCGGGCGCGCCCGCGCCGGAGATGCGCGTGGCCGGACCCGATGGCATCAGTCACCTGACGCAGTGCTTCGGGCAACGGTTCACACTGCTGTGGTTCCGGGCCGCCGATGGACCCGCGCTGCCCGAGCCGCTCGCAGCGCTCGCGCACGCGCATCCGCACGCCCTGCAGGCGCACGCGGTGGTCACCGGCGGCGCGGCCGGCGCCAGCGCGCTGGCCGACGTCGACGGCCAGGCCCCCGAACGCTATGGCGCGCGGCCCGGCACGCTCTACCTCATCCGGCCCGATGGCTATGTCATGGCACGCTGGCGCGAACCATCCTGGGACGCCGTCCGCGCCGCCCTCGCCCCCCTGCTGCAAACCGGAGCCCCCCATGCAAGCTGAAGACCTCGACCTCGCCTACACCCACCTGTGCGAAGCCATGGGTCGCACTGGCGAGTCCCGTGCGCCGCTGCTGCTGGCGATGGTGTGCCTCGGGCTGATGAGCCGGCAGCAGGCGCTGGCGCCAGTGCTGGCGCTGATCGACGAGGCCGAGGCCCGCAGCCGCCAACAGGACACCCCCGGGGGCTCTACAATGCCGACGCCTGATATGGACACGCGATGAAGCCACTGCCACGCCTCGAACAGTTCCTGACCTACCGCCTGCACCAGGTCAACAAGCTCAGCGACAAGGACAGCGCCGCCGCCTACCTGGAGCGGTGCGGGCTGCCGCTTAGCGAGGGCCGCTGCCTGGCGGCGATCGGCGCGTTCGAGCCGCTGTCGGTCAACGCCCTGGCGCAGCGCGCCAACCTGACCAAGGGTCAGGCCAGCCGCTCGGCGCAGGCGCTGGTGGCACGCGGGCTGGTCAGCAAGGAAGCCAGCGTGGCCGACGGCCGCGGCGTGGTGCTGTCGCTGACCGCGCAGGGCAAGCCGCTGTACCGGCAGGCGATCGCCATGATCGCCAGGCGCAATGACGAGATCTTTGGCTGCCTGAGCGACGCCGAACAGGCGTTGTTAGGCAGCCTGCTTGACCGGCTGGTTGCGCATGCCAGCCAGCAGGACGGCGAAGGCGCCGACGACACGGACGACTGAGTTCCTCAGCGGCGCAGGTTGTCCACCTGCGCGCGGGCGCCATCGCGGCGCGCGGCGTCGGCCATCTCGTTGCTGACCACGGTCTGGCCGATCGGCGCCAGTGCGATGCCGGCCAGCTTCAGGTGCTGGATCGCGAACGGGATGCCGATGATGGTCACGAAGTTGGCGATCGCCGCCATCACATGGCCGATGGCCAGCCATACGCCGGCAAAGACAAACCACAGCACATTGCCCACCAGCCCCAGCGCACCGGTGCCGACATCGTCGCGCCCGGTCAGTTCGCGCCGGCTGATGGCCTGCTTGCCGAACGGGAAAAAGGTGAAGCTGCCGATCACGAAGCAGGCCTTGCCCCAGGGAATCCCGATGATCGAGATAAAGGCCAGCAGCCCAGCCAGCCACCAGGCCAGCCCCATCACCACGCCACCCAGGATGAACCAGAGGAAGTTGCCGATTGCGCGCATGCCGTTGTATCGGGAGTGAGGATGAGAACACGCATGATACGCAATGGCGCTGTGCCGGCATGGCGGCGAGAGGGCCGCGGCGGCAAAGCGTACCCGTTTCTGCGTGCTTCGGCGGAGGCGGCGGAACCACGCCGCGGGGCCTTAAGGAAACGCGATAACGCCGTATTTCATGGCACATCACGCGGCGGCGCGCTCACCGCGCCATCGGCTGGCGCAGACAAAGCGTACCCGTTTCTGCGTGCCCACTGCGCGCGCTGCCACGGCGCTCGCTGTCGCCTTCGGCAAGTCCAGGACCGCGCCAGATCTGCAGCTTGCAACAGCGGCTGCTTGCATTCATGGCGGCGCCGGCATTGCGCAAGGCGGAAGACAAGCTCCATTGGCGCTCCGCCCTCGGTCAGCCGCGGCACGCCGCAAGGTTCGCGGACTGCGGTTAAACCGGAAACACCACCCTGACCCGCAGCCCCGGCCCCGCATCCTCGAGCAGCACCCGCGCGCCATGCGACTGCGCGATCTCGGCGACGATGGCGAGGCCCAGCCCGCTGCCGCCGGTCGGGGCATCGGCCACGCGATAGAAGCGGTCGAACACGCGCGCGCGTTCTTCCGCGGGGATCCCGGGGCCGTTGTCGCTGACCACCAGCTCCACGCCGCGCCCGTCGGCGCTGCGCCGTACCGCCACGTCGACGCGCCCGCCGGCGGGGATGTAAGCGAGCGCGTTATCCAGCAGGTTGGTCAGCAGGATGCGCAACGCATCCGCATCGCCGCGCACCACGGCCGGCGCGGCGCCAGCGCTGCCGTCCAGTCCCAGATCGATATCGCGATCGAGCGCGGCCTGCGCCAGGTCGGCGACCACGCTTGCGGCCAGTTGATGCAGTTCCACCGGTTCATGCGGTGGCACAGCCGCGCCCGGTTCCTGGCGGGCCAGCGTCAGCAGCTGGGTGACCAGGTGGGTCAGCCGCTCCAGTCCCTGGCGCAGCTTGCCGATCGCCTGGTCGCGCGCGGCGCCGTCGTCGGCGCGCTCGACCAGCTGTGCCTGCAGCTGCAGTGCCGTCAGCGGCGTGCGCAGCGCGTGCGCGGCGTCGGCGACGAAGGCGCGCTGGGTATCGATGGCGTGCGAGAGCCGCTCCAGCAGCTGGTTCAGCGCGGCGCTCAGCGGCGCGATCTCGTCGGGCATCGGGCGCACGGTCAGCGGCGCCAGCGTGTTGGCGTCGCGCGCGCGCACCTCGGTGGCAATCTCGCGCAGCGGGCGCAGGCCGCGGCCCACCGCCATCCACACCAGCCAGCCCAGCAGCGGCAGCAACAGCAGCAGCGGCGCCACGGTGCGCAGCGCCATGCGCGCGGCCAGCGTGCGGCGCGCGCTCATCGGCTGCGCGATCTGCACCACGGTGGGCCCCAGCTGCATGCTGTACAGCCGCCATTCGCCCTGCTGCGTGGTCACATTGGAGAAACCGAGTTCGGCGCGCGCGGGCAGCGCCGGGTGCGAGTGCGACAAGTACAGGCTGCGCCCGGAGCCGTCCCAGATATGGATGACCACGTCTTCGTCGGCATGCGCGAGATCGCCGGGCGCGCCGATGAAGGGCGGCGCCACCGGGTTGGCAAACTGGCTCGGCAGCGCCGCGGCCATCTGCTTCATCTGGTAGTCGAACAGCGCATTGGCCTCCTGCCGCGCCTGCCCGTAGATCAGCGCGGTGGCGATGGCGATGCCGGCCACCAGGCCCGCCGCCAGCCACCCCAGCAGCGTTCGCTGGATCGAGCGCATCAGGCGTCCTCCCCGTCGCCAGCCGCGGCCGTTTCGCTGTCGAGGCGCGGCACCACATAGCCTACGCCGCGGATATTGCGAATCAGCGCCGCGCCGAACTTCTTGCGCAGCGCGTGAATATAGACCTCGACCGTATTGCTGCCGACTTCGTCGTCCCAGCCGTACAGCCGTTCCTGCAGCTGCGGCACCGACCACACCTTGCCGGGGCGCGCCATCAGCGCGGACAGCAGCGCAAACTCGCGCGCCGACAGCCGCACCGGTTCGCCGCGGCAGGTCGCTTCGCGCGTGGCGGGATTGAGCACGATGTCGCCGTAGCTGACCAGCGGTTCGGCGCGCCCGGCGGCGCGGCGTGCCAGCGCGTGCATGCGCGCGGCCAGTTCCTGCAGGTCGAACGGCTTGACGAGGTAATCATCGGCGCCGGCATTGAGCCCGGCGACACGGTCTGCGACGGCGTCGCGCGCGGTCAGGATCAGCACCGGCGTGGGCACGCCGCGGGCACGCAGCGCGCGCAGCACCTCCAGGCCGGGGCGGCGCGGCAGCCCCAGGTCGAGCAGGATCAGGTCGTAGCACGCCTGGTGGTCCTGCACCGTGGTGGCCGCGGCCAGGCCCGCGTCGCCGTCGCGCACCCAATCGACGGCAAAGCCTTCCTGGCGCAGTGCCAGCTTGACGCTCTCGCCGATCATGGCGTCGTCTTCGACCAGCAGCACGCGCATGGCTAGCCGTTCCCGCCCGCGCCGCTGAGGCGCTCGGCCAGCGCTTGTGCCAGCCCGGGCAGCGCCGGATGGCTGGCGGTGATGACATGGACCGGCACCGCCTCGAGCCAGCCGCGCATGCGGCCCTTGGCGACAAAGCGCTCGGCGAACACCGAGGCCTGCAGCGCCGGCACGAAGCGCGGCAGGATGCCGCCGCCCAGGTAGACGCCGCCGCGCGCGCCGATGACCAGCGCGACATCGGCCGCAACCGAGCCGAGCAGGCCGAAGAACACGGCCATGGCGCGCTGGCACAGCGGGTCGTGGTGTTCGAAGGCGCCCGCGGTGACCTGCGCCGGCTGCAGCGGCGCGAGCAAAAGCGTACCCGTTTCTGCGGCCAGCGCGGCATGGATATGCGACAGGCCGCTGCCGCTCAGGAGCCGCTCGGCCGAGACCCGGCCCACGTTGCGATGGGCCGCGCGCCAGGCGATCCATTCGTCGTCAGTCTCCGGCATCAGCTCGATATGGCCGCCTTCGCCGGCCAGCGCCACGGCCTGCCCGCCCGGCGCCGGCACCAGCCCGGAGACGCCCAGGCCGGTGCCGGGCCCGATCAGCGCCAGCGGCGCCGTGCGCACGGCGGTGCCGGCGCGCACCTGCACCAGGCCGTTGGCAGGCAGGTGCGGCAGGGCCAGCGCCAGCGCGGTGAAGTCGTTGATGGCCACCAGCGTCTGCAGCCCCAGCGCGCGCCGCATGCCGTCGATCGAGAAGGTCCAGTTGTGGTTGGTCAGCCGGACCTGGTCGCCGGTTACCGGATTGGCCAGGCCGATCGCCGCATGGTGCGGCGCGGGCTGGCCGGAGCCGGCCAGCCCGTCGAGGTACTGGCGCAGCGCGGCCTCGAGCGATGGGAAGTCGGTCACCTTCAGCGCCGTCACCGGCCCGATCCGACCGGGCGCGGTTTCCAGTGCGAAGCGCACGTTGGTGCCGCCGACATCGCCGAGCAGGCGCGGAAAGTCAGCGGAGAAGGATGCGGTAGTGGCCATGGCGTTAGGGTTCGATCCGCTCGAAGGTGGGGCGGTCAGGTCTTGAACACGTCAAACCCGTGCCGGTGCCGCGACAGCACCAGGCTTACCGGCAATGACGGCGTGGGGCCCTGCAGTGCGCGCTCCAGCACCGCGGCCTTGGCCGCGCCGGACACGGACAGGAACACGCGCTCGGCGGCCAGCAGAGCGGCCAGGTTCAGCGTGATGCGGGCATGCGGCGCCACCGAGGGATGCGTGATGGCGTACCCCGGCTGCGGCTCGCCCAACACGTCCTGCAGTTCGGGCGCATCCGGGAACAGCGAAGCGGTATGGCCGTCTTCGCCCATGCCCAACACCACCACGTCGGGCTGGCGGAACGCGGCGTTGGCGCGCGCCACTGCCTGCGCGGGCGCGGCGGCGTCCTGCGCATCGGCAATCAGCGGCACGAAGGCGGCGCTGGCCGCGGCCTCGCGCAGCAGGTGGGCACGCACCAGCGCGGCGTTGCTGTCGGCGTGGTCGGGCGGCACCACGCGCTCGTCGACCAGCGTGATGGTCACGGCTTCCCAGCGCACGTGGCGGTGGCGCAGCCGCTCGAACATCGCCACCGGCGAGCGTCCGCCCGAGACCGCCAGCACGGCCCAGCCCTTGACGCGCACGGCGAGGTCCAGCGCATTGCCGATCGAAATGGCCAGGGCTTCGGCCTGGTCCATCGGCGTGGGATGTTCAAACAGGCGCATGGCAGCTTCCTTTGCAAGGGTGCGAGCTCATCGGCTCAGGCTTCCTCGTGCCACAGGCCGCCATCGCGCGACATCAGCGCCGACGACGCCGCCGGGCCCCAGGTGCCGGCGGTATAGGGCTTGGGCGGGACCGTGCTCGCTTCCCAGGTGTCGATGATGGGCTCCACCCAGCGCCACGCCTGCACCTGCTCGTCGCGGCGCACGAACAGGCCCAGCCGGCCGCGGATCACGTCGAGCAGCAGCCGTTCATAGGCGCCGGCGCGGCGCACCTTGAACGAGTTGGCGAAGTCCAGGTCGAGCGAGGTGGGCGTCAGTTCCAGCGTATCGCCGGGCTGCTTGACCAGGCAGTACAGGCGGATGCTTTCCTCGGGCTGCAGCTGGATCACCAGCCGGTTCTGCGGCGACAGCGTCAGCGGCCGCGGGAAGATCGCGTGCGGCACGTCGCGGAAGTGGATCACGATCTCGGCCACGCGCGCCTGCATGCGCTTGCCGGTGCGCAGGTAGAACGGCACGCCTTCCCAGCGCCAATTGGCGATCTCGGCCTTGATCGCGACAAAGGTCTCGGTACGGCTATCCGCCGCGATACCCTCTTCCTCCAGGTAGCCAGGCACCGGCTTGCCACCGATCGCGCCGGAGCGGTACTGGCCGCGCACGGTCTTTTCGGCCACGTCTTGCGGCGTGATCGGCTTGAGCGCCTTCAGGATCTTGATCTTCTCGTCGCGGATGGCGTCTTCGCTGAGGCTGGCCGGCGGCTCCATCGCCACCATGCACAGCAACTGCAGCAGGTGGTTCTGCACCATGTCGCGCAGCGCGCCGGTGCGGTCGTAGAAGTCGCCGCGCGTCTCCACGCCCAGTTCTTCGGCGATGGTGATCTGCACGTCCTGCACCCACTCGCGCCGCCACAGCGGCTCGAACAGCGCGTTGCCGAAGCGGATCGCCATCAGGTTCTGCACCGACTCCTTGCCGAGGTAATGGTCGATGCGGTAGATCTGCTCTTCGGCGAAGAACTTCGCCACCGCAGAATTGATGGCCTCGTTCGATTCCAGGTCATGCCCCAGCGGCTTTTCCAGCACGATGCGCACGTTGGGCGCGTGGCGCGTGTTCAGGCCGGTGCGCGCCAGCTGCTCGCAGATCGACACGAACAGGTGCGGCGCGGTGGCGAGATAACACACCACCACCTCGGGCTGGCGCGACAGCACCTGCTCGGCCAGGGCATCGAAATGCGCCGGCACGCGTGCGTCGGCCTGCACGTAGACGATGCGTGCACAGAACTTGTCCCATGACTCGGGCGGCGCTTGGGCCAGCGCGGGCCGCACCGTCTGCTCCAGCGAGGCAACGTAGTCCGCGGTCGACAGCGGCTGGCTGCCAGTGGCGAGGATGCGTGCGGCCGGATGCAGCAGGCCCGCGTGGTGCGCATCGAACAGGGACGGCAGCAGCTTGCGCCGCGCCAGGTCGCCGGTGCCACCGAACAGCACCATGTCGAAATCAGGCATGCTCACCCTGGGGCTCCTTGATTGTTGCTGCGGGGGGCAGCATTGGGCCATCGATGGCCATGTTGGGGCCAGTTTACGTGACTCATCCTGCGTTGGCGAGAATGCGCGCCCATAAGCGTACCCATTTCTGCGTGCCGGCGCGCGTGGCGTGCAGCACCCGGCAAAGTGCGCTAGGCTGAAAGCTCCCCCGCAGGAGAACCCCATGCCACGTCATCCAGTGCTCGAGCGGGTCACCGCCCGCATCGTCTCCCGCAGCACCGCCTCGCGCCAGGCGTATCTTGACCGCACCCGCGCCATGGCCGGGCACAAGGTCGAACGCGCGCAGCTTTCCTGTACCAACCTGGCGCACGCGGTGGCCGCCATGCCGGACGCCGCCAAGATCCGGCTGAAGGCCGACGAGCGGCCCAACCTGGCGATCGTCTCGGCCTACAACGACATGCTGTCGGCGCACCAGCCGCTGGCGGCGTTCCCGCAATGGCTCAAGGAAGCCGCGCTGGAGGCTGGCGGCACCGCGCAGTTTGCCGGCGGCACCCCGGCGATGTGCGATGGCGTCACGCAGGGCCAGGACGGCATGGACCTGTCGCTGTTCTCGCGCGACGTGATCGCGCTGGCCGCTGCGGTGGCGCTGTCGCACCAGATGTTCGATGCCGCGCTGTATCTGGGCGTGTGCGACAAGATCGTGCCGGGCCTGGTGATGGGCGCGCTGTCCTTCGGCCACCTGCCCGCGGTATTCGTGCCCGGCGGGCCGATGACCACGGGCATCAGCAATGACGAGAAGGCGCACACGCGGCAGCTCTACGCCCAAGGCAAGATCGGCCGCAAGGAGCTGCTCGAGGCCGAGACCCGCTCCTACCACGGGCCGGGCACCTGCACCTTCTACGGCACCGCCAATTCCAACCAGATGCTGATGGAAATGATGGGCCTGCACCTGCCGGGCACGGCCTTCGTCAATCCCAACACGCCGCTGCGCGAAGCGCTGACGCGCGAGGCCGCGCGCCAGGCACTGAAGCTGGTGCATGGGGGCGAGCGCTATACGCCGGTGGCCGAGGTGCTCGACGAACGCGCCTTCGTCAACGGCATCGTCGGGCTGCTGGCCACCGGCGGCTCCACCAACCACACGCTGCATCTGATCGCGATGGCGCGCGTGGCCGGCATCGTGCTCACCTGGGACGACTTCGACGAGCTCTCGGCAGTGGTGCCGCTGCTGGCGCGCGTGTACCCCAACGGCAAGGCCGACGTGAACCAGTTCCAGGCGGCCGGCGGGCTGGCGGTGGTGATCCGCGGGCTGCTGGCGCTCGGGCTGGTGCACGACGACGTGACCACCATCGTCGGCCGCGGATTGCAGGACTACACGCGCGAGCCCGTGCTGCGCGATGGCAAGCTGACCTGGATCGATGGCCCGGCCGCGCCGCTCGATGACAGCATCGTGCGCGGCGCCGACGCGCCCTTTGCCCCCGACGGCGGCATCAAGCTGCTGGACGGCAGGATCGGCCGCGCGGTGATCAAGACCTCCGCGGTAAAACCGGAGCATCAGGTGGTGCAGGCGCCGGCGATCGTGTTCGAGCATCAGGACGATGTGCTGCACGCCTTCAAGCGCGGCGAGCTGGAGCGCGACTTCGTCGCGGTGCTGCCGTGGCAGGGCCCGGCGTCGTGCGGCATGCCGGAGTTGCACAAGCTCACGCCCACGCTGACGGTGCTGCAGGACCGGGGCTTCAACGTGGCGCTGGTGACCGATGGCCGCATGTCGGGAGCATCGGGCAAGGTTCCGGCCGCCATCCACGTCTGCCCGGAAGCGCTGCGCGGCGGCGCGATCGCGCGTGTGCGCACCGGCGACATGATGCGCGTGGATGCGCCCGCCGGCATTCTCGACGTGCTGGTGCCCGAAGACGAATGGCAGGCGCGCGCGCCGGCGCACCCGGACCTGAGCGCCAATCGCCACGGCGTCGGGCGCGACCTGTTCGCGACCTTCCGCTGCCATGTCAGCACGGCCGAAAGCGGTGCCTGCACGCTGTTTTCGGAGGAAGGCGAGGCCCAGGCAGAGCCCAGCCGCCGCGCCGCCTCCACCGCGCCGGCAGGGGGCTAGCCCGGTTGCCGCGCCGGCTGGCGCGGCGGCTGCGCCGACAAGCCCGCCGGCCGCGGCGCGGCCGACGGCGCGCTGTCGGCCACCTTCACCCCTCCCTGCACGGACGACGCGCCCGGCACGTGCAACTCCTGGATCGGCACCGCCAGCTTGCTGCCGGCCTGCTCCAGCACCTGCTTGATGCGCTCATAGAACGCGAAGCGCACGTTCCAGTAATCGTCGTTCGAGGTCCAGTAGCGCACGTTCAGCGTAATGCCCTGCTGGGTGTAGTTGACCACCATGGTTTCGGGAGCGGGCTCGGCCAGCAGCCGCGGCTCGCGCTCCAGCATCGCGCGCAGCGCTTCCAGGCTGCGCGGCACATCGCTGTCGAAGGTCACCGTGGCCTCGATATCAGCGCGCCGCGTCGCGTTCTCGCTGTAGTTGGTGATGGCGCTGCCCCACAGCTTGCCGTTGGGCACGCGCAGACAGACGCCGTCGAACGTGGTCAGCTCGGTCATGAACAGCCCGGTCTCGCGCACGGTGCCGGCCACGCCCTGCGCGTCGATGTACTGGCCCACGCGGAACGGGCGCAGCAGCACCAGCATGATGCCGGCGGCAATGTTCTGCAGCGTGCCCTGCAGCGCCAGCCCGATGGCCAGGCCCGCCGCGCCCAGCATGGCGATGATGCTGGCGGTCTGCACGCCGAACTGCGACAGCACCAGCACGATCGTCAGCACCCGCACCATCCACTGCAGGGCATTGGCCAGCAGCGGGCGCATGGTGGCATCGACATGGGTACGGCCCAGCGCGGCCCGCGCCGCGGTGCCGACGCGGCCCGACAGCCACCAGCCGATCATCAGGATCAGGATGGCCGCCAGGCAGTTCATGCCCTGGTTGATGGCAAACCGGACCAGGTAGGTCCAGCCCGCCTCCAGCTGGTTGGCATCGATGAAGTTCAGATCCATGGGAGCGGCTCCGTTTGCGGTTGTTGTCAGGGTTGTCGACGGTGCTGGCCTGGGGTGGTGATGCGTACCCGTTTCTGCGTGCCGAGGCGGCTTTCCGACGAACTTGCCGGAACACTGGGAGCAATGATCACGCTTGAATAATTGATGACCATTGAATGCAAGATGTCAGACGATCACTGACAAAGCCGCAAACACGACACATACAGGGGACAAGCCAAGCGAGAGGGGGTTCCCCGCGATGGGCCACCGGGTCTGGCAGGCGTGGCCGCCAGGCCTTGCGCCGCAACGGCTGGCGCCGGACCAGGCCGAACCTGGCGCAGGCTACGCGCCTGCGCGCCAGGCGCCGGGGGTGACGCCGAAGGCCGCCTGGAAACGGCGGCTCAGGTGGCTGGCCGAGGCAAACCCGGCGCGCGCGGCGACTTCGTGCAGGGGGCGGCGCGGATCGGCCAGCAACTGCTGCGCCCGCTCCAGGCGCGTCTGCAACACCCACGCATGCGGCGGCATGCCGAACGACACCCGGAACATGCGCGCGAAGTGGAATTCCGACAGCCCCGCCAGGGCCGCCAGTTCGCCCAGGGTTGGGTTGCTTTCGGGATGGCTTTCGATCCAGTCGCGCACCGTCCGCCGTGCCTGCGCCGACAAGCCGCCGCGCCAGTCAGCCGGCGCGGCACGGGCGGCATGGGTCAGCACCAGATGGCTGAGCGCCTCGTGCGCCAGCGAATTGCCGGCCATGCGGGCTTCGGGCAACTGCCAGTCGAGCGCGGCGAGCCGCTGGCTCAGGCCATGCAGGCGCGGATCGTCGGCAAAGGTCAGGTCGCGCAAGGCCACCGCGCGCGGCTCGCGGTCGAGCAGGCGCACACAGTGCCAGGCCAGGGTTTCGGGGCGGAAGTACAGATGCAGGAAGCGCTGCGGGCCGCCCACATGCCAGCGCGACTCATGGTCGGCCGGCAACAGGCATAGCCTGCCCGGGGCGCCCGTGTTGCCGGGCTGGTCGCGCCGGAACGTGGCGTGGCCGCCCTGCAGATAGACCGACATGGTGTGGTGGCCAGGCCGGGCATAGCCGGTGCTGTCGTTCCGGTTGCGCCACAGCGCCACGCCCAGGCCATCGCCCAGCGCCGCGGCACGCTCGAGCGAAGCGCGCGAGCCGCTGAGCGCGGCAAACACCGCGTGGCGCTGCAGGGGATCGGTCGGCAGGGTCATGGCAAGCAGCGCGTGGCGGGTGGCGGCCGGGGATGGACCGCGCCACTTTCAGCGACGAAAGTTGGCGCGCGAGGCATCACTATACCGCCGTCAGCCTCGCTTCCGCCCACGCAGAAACGGGTACGCTCCGGCGATCGCCGTGCCGGTTCGCGCCGGCTTTTGCCCGATTCACGCCGGATGTTCATGCAGCTTGTCGCGTGCCGCCAGTGCGGGAAACAACCGCATCCACACCGCCACCACCAGCAGCGTGCCGACGCCGCCCACGATCACCGCGCCCACCGGGCCCAACAGCGCCGCGGTGACCCCGGACTCGAACTCGCCCAACTGGTTGGAAGCGCCGATGAACACCGAATTGACGGCGCCGACGCGCCCGCGCATGTCGTCGGGCGTATCCAGCTGGACCAGCGTGGAGCGCACCACCACGCTGATCATGTCCGAGGCGCCCAGCACCACCAGCGCCGCCATCGACAGCGGCAACCACGTCGAGACCCCGAATACCACCGTGGCGAGGCCGAACACCGCCACCGCGGCGAACATGACACGCCCGGCGCGCCGGTTCAGCGGATGGCGCGCCAGCCACAAGGCCATCGCCAGCGCGCCGATCGCCGGGGACGAGCGCAGCAGGCCCAGCCCCCACGGTCCGGTATGCAGGATGTCGCGCGCGTAGATCGGCAACAGCGCCGCGGCGCCGCCCAGCAGCACCGCGACCATGTCCAGCGAAATCGCGCCCAGCAGCACCGGGCGTCCGCGGATATAGGCAAAACCGGCAAAGACGGTGCGCACGCTGACCGGCGCGGTCAGCCGCTGCGCCGCCTGGCGCAGCGTGATGCCGCCCACCAGTACCGCGGCGATGGCAAACAGTGTCGCGCTCAGCGTGTACACCACCCCGGGTCCGGCGACGTAGGCGAAGCCGCCGATGGCCGGCCCGATGATGATGGCGGCCTGCCCTGCCGAGCTGGCCAGCGCCACCGCGCGCGGCAGCTGGCGCGGCGTGACCACGCTGGGCAGCAGCGCCTGCAGCGTCGGGTTCTCGAACGCGCGCGTGGCGCCGATCAGCGCGACGAAGACAAAGATGTGGTGGCTGTCGATCCATCCGCCCAGGCTGGCGGCAGCCATGCCGGCGGCGAGCACGGCCTCGAGCGACTGGCAGGTACGCACGATGCGGCGCCGGTCGAAGCGGTCCGCCACGTGGCCGGACATCAGGATCAGCACCACCGAGGGCAGGAACTGCACCAGCCCGACCATCCCGAGCATCAGGGGATCGCGCGTCAGGTCGTACATCTGCCAGCCCACCGCGACGGTAAAGATCTGGTAGCCGATGGTGGTGCACAGGCGCGCGAACCAATAGCGGCGAAAAACGGGGTCGCGGAAGACGCTGTCCGGCTCGATGGCCGGCACGGTGGCAGGGGAAGACATGGATGCGGCAGGAAGGGGCAGAGGCTTGCGCGCGGCAGCTCCGGCGCAGGTGCCGTGAGACACGCAGCCGGGGCGCCATGCGCAAAGGGCAGATTCTAAAGCGTGCGCTTAATTGCTGCATGCCCACCCGCGCACACGCCATGAGCGGAATGTGCCGTTTGAAGCGCGAGTCTCGCCTCATTGTCTGCACAATGATGCATAGAAGCGACAACCATCGGGCTGGGGATGCAGGGCTTTTCGCCTATGAGAATCACTCGCATTTATAATCGCCGCCCATTGGCGCGACCGGCGGGAACCACGGCTCCCGGCGCAGCGGGCGCGCCGCTCTCCAGGAACTCACCTTGCAGCCCGCTTTCCGCCTGACCGGCGGCGCCCTCGGCGCCGCCCTGCTGTTTGCCCAGCTCGCCGCCATGCCGGCCCACGCCGCGGAACCGGCTTCCGCCGCGCCCGTCGCTACTTCCGCCACCCCTGCCGAAGCCACGCTGAACACGGTCACCGTAGTCGGCAACTGGCTGGAAAACGCCAACGAAGCCAAGGTGCTCGAGCACCCGGGCGCGCGCACCATCGTCGACCGCGAAACCTTCGCCGAGGCCGGCGCCAACAATGTGCGCGAAGTGCTGCGCCGCATTCCGGGCGTGCAGGTGCAGGAGAACAACGGCACCGGCGGCAGCGATGTCTCGCTGAACGTGGGCGTGCGCGGGCTGGCCTCGCGGCTGTCGCCGCGCTCGACCATCCTGATGGACGGCATTCCGCTGGCGGTGGCGCCCTACGGCCAGCCGCAACTGTCGATGGCGCCGCTGTCGCTGGGCAACCTCGAGACCATCGACGTGGTGCGCGGCGCGGGCTCGGTGCGCTACGGCCCGCAGAACGTGGGCGGCATCATTAACTTCGTGACGCGCCCGATCCCGCAGACCTTCATCGCCGATGCCTCGATCGAGACCGATATCTACAGCCACGGCGGCAATGTCAAGACCAACCCGACGGCGTTCATCGGCGGCAGCAACGAACAGGGCCTGGGCGGCGCGCTGCTGTACTCGGGCATCCACGGCAACGGCTATCGCGCCAGCAACGACCACGTCAACATCGACGACCTGCTGCTCAAGGGCGCCTACCGGATTTCGAAGACCGACTCGCTGAGCGCCGCGTTCCACTACTACGAAGGCACCGCCGGCATGCCGGGCGGCCTGACGCCCGCGCAGTACGCCGCCGACCCGTTCCAGTCGGTGCGGCCCTTCGACAATTTCAGCGGACGGCGCCACGACTTCAGCCTGAAATACAGCCACAACGACGCCGACCGCAAGTTCGAGGTGCTGACGTACTACACCGACAGCTTCCGTGGCAGCAATATCGAGCAGGAAGGCACTGGCGCGCAGGCTGGGCGCCGCCGCCTGACCGCAGCGCCGCGCAACTACCATACGTTCGCGGTCGAGCCGCGCTACTCGCAGCTGTTCCGCGGCGACAGCATGAGCCACGAGGTCAGCGTCGGCTACCGCTTCCTGCGCGAAGCCAGCGACGAGCAGGCCGCGCGCACCGCCTACTACGTGCCCGGCTCGGTCGATGCCACCACGCTGGCGTCGCCGGTCTACCAGTGGCGCACCGGCGGCACCATCGCCAACGCGGTCTATATCGACGACACCATCAACGTCGGCAACTGGACCATCACGCCGGGCCTGCGCTACGAGTTCATCCGCTCGAACGTGACCGACCGCTTTACCAACGTGCGCCGCGACGTGTCGTCCGATGAACCGCTGCCGTCGCTGGCGGTGATGTACCACGTCAGCGACCAGTGGAAGCTGTTTGCCAACGCCGGCGTATCGTTCGGCCCGCTGCAGTATTTCCAGATCGCGCAGACCACCAATGGCCTGACGCCGGAAAAGGCCAAGACCTATGAGGTCGGCACGCACTTCAACGCCAATGGCTGGGGCGGCGAACTGACCCTGTTCAATATCGACTTCGACGACGAACTGCAGCTGCGCGGCGGCACCGGCGGCGCGCCGGATGCGTGGACCAACCTGGGTGCCACCACCCACCGCGGCGTCGAGTCGTCGCTGCGCTATGACTTCGGCGCGCTCGACAAGGCGCTGATGGGTCTGTCGGCCTACGCCACCTACACCTACACCGAAGCCACCTACAACCAGGGCAGCTTCGCCGGGCGCGACCTGCCGTTCTATTCGCGCCATGTGGCCACGGTAGGCATGCGCTACGCACGCAACCGCTGGTCGCTCAATGTCGACGGCTTCGCGCAGTCGAAGCAGCATTCGCCGGGCGACCCGAGCACTTCGACCACTTACCAGACCGCCGAAAGCGCCAATGGCGCGCTCGGCGATATCCCGGGCTATGCGCTGATGAACCTGCGCGTGGGCTATGACTTCGGCAAGGCCGCGCAGAACCTGAAGCTGGCGGTGGGCGTGAAGAACGTGTTCGACCGCCGCTACTTCACGCGCTCCACCGACAACAACGCCGGAAAGTACGTGGGGATGCCGCGGACGTTCTACATCCAGGCGTCGCTGGCCTATTGAACGGCCAGGCCCCGCAAGCAAAACGGCTCGCCAAGGCGAGCCGTTTTGCTTTGACGGCGCCGCGCGCGCTCAGACGATCTCGCGCGTCTCGAGGAACTGCAGCTCCGGGAAGCGCTCCTGCGTCAGGCGCAGGTTGACCATGCTCGGCGCCAGGTAGACATGGTCGCCGGCGCCGTCCAGCGCCACGTTATGCCCGGCCTTGGCGATCAGTTTCTCGATCTCCGCGGGGGTGCCCTTGAGCCAGCGCGCGGTCGCGCATTCATGCGATTCGAAGATGGCGTCGACGCCGTACTCATGCTCGAGCCGGTGCGCCACCACGTCGAACTGCAGGATACCCACCGCACCCAGCACCAGGTCATTGGAGGCCAGCGGGCGGAACATCTGCGTGGCGCCCTCTTCCGCCAGCTGCTGCAAGCCCTTCTGCAGCTGCTTGACCTTGAGCGGGTTGTTCAGGCGCGCGCGGCGGAAGAACTCCGGCGCGAACGACGGGATGCCGGTGAACTTGAGCGGCTCGCCTTCGGTGAAGACATCGCCCAGGCGAATGGTGCCGTGGTTGGGCACGCCGATGATGTCGCCGGCGTAGGCCTCTTCGGTGGTGTTGCGGTCCTGCGCCATGAAGGTGATGGCATTGTTGATCGCCACGGTCTTGCCTGCCGAGACGTGCAGCAGCTTCATGCCGCGCTCGAAGCGGCCCGAGCACACGCGCACGAAGGCAATGCGGTCGCGATGGCGGGGATCCATATTGGCCTGGATCTTGAACACGAAGCCGGTGAATTTGGGTTCCTGCGGCTCGACCACGCGCGAATCGGTGTTGCGTGCCAGCGGCGGCGGCGACAGTTCGCACAGCGCATCGAGCAGCGACTGCACGCCGAAGTTGTTGATGGCCGAGCCAAAGTACACCGGGGTCTGCTTGCCGTTGAGGAAGGCGTGCTTGTCGAAGGTGTGCGAGGCCCCGCGCACCAACTCGATCTCGATGCGCAGCTCTTCGGCCTGGCTGCCCAGGATGCGGTCCAGCTCCGGATTGTCCAGGCCATCGAGGATCGCGGCCGTGCCCTTGTCGCCGTGCGGGTCGAACAGCTGCACCTTGTCGTCGATCAGGTGATACACGCCGCGGAAGGCCTTGCCCATGCCGATCGGCCATGTCATCGGCGCGCACTGGATCTGCAGCACGTCCTCGATCTCATCGAGCAGCTCGATCGGCGAGCGGCCTTCGCGGTCGAGCTTGTTGATAAAGGTGAGGATGGGCGTGTCGCGCAGCCGGCAGACGTTCAGCAGCTTGATCGTCTGCGCTTCCACGCCGTTGACCGAATCGATCACCATCACGGCCGAGTCCACCGCCGTCAGCGTGCGGTAGGTGTCTTCGGAGAAGTCCTCGTGGCCGGGGGTGTCGAGCAGGTTGACGATGTTTTCCTGCGCCTTGCCGTCCGCGCTCTCGCGGCGGTACGGGAACTGCATCACCGACGACGTCACCGAAATGCCGCGCTGCTTTTCCAGCTCCATCCAGTCCGAGGTGGCGTGGCGGTCGGCCTTGCGCGCACGCACTTCACCCGCGACCTGGATCGCGCCGCCGAACCACAGCAGCTTTTCGGTCAGGGTGGTCTTGCCCGCATCGGGGTGGGAGATGATGGCGAAGGTGCGTCGACGCGCAATTTCTGGAACGAGCGAGCTCACGGCAGCGGAGTTTGACTGGAAATAATGGGATGGCCCGGCGGTGGCCGGAAGCAGGACCGGCAGCGCCGCGGGCGGCAGCGGGGCCGGGCCCCGCGGGCACGCGAAGGGGAATGGGGCGGTATTTTACCGGTTTGGGGGCCGCTACGGGATTTGTGCTGTCCTTGCCCTTTCCCCGGTCGCCACGCTGCCTTATTCGGCCAGCTTGTCCGCCGGCTTGCCGCGCAGGCTGCCGAACTGCAGCGCGTACTGGCGCGTCAGCTCGGCGCCAAAGAAGAATATCTGTGCGGAGTAATACACCCACAGCATCAGGGCCACCACCGACCCGGCGGCGCCGTAGGAGGACGCCACCGCGCTGTTGCCCAGGTACAGCCCGATCAGCCGCTTGCCGATCGAGAACAGCAGCGCGGTGATGACCGCGCCCATGGTGACATCGCGCCAGGCGATGCGCGCATTCGGCAGCATCTTGAAAATCACCGCGAACAGCGCGGTCACCACCGCGAATGAAAACAGCGTGGAAATGACGTCGGCCACCGGCGCAAACCAGGACTGGGTCCACAACTGGCCCCAGATCCGCTCGACCACCGCCAGCGCCGCATTGACGATCAGCGACACCAGCAGCATGAAGGCCAGCACCAGCACCAGGCTGAACGACAGCAGGCGCGTGCGCAGCAACTGGCGCCAGCCGGCGGTATCGGGGACCGGCACGTGCCAGATGTCGTCCAGGCTGCTTTTCAGTTCGGCAAACGCGCTGGTGGCACCGACGAACAGGATGCCGGTCGCAATCAGCGCGGCCATGCCGCTGCCGCCGGCGCGGTGCGTGGCGGCCAGGATGCTCTGGATGGCGGCGGCGCCCTGGTCCCCGACCAGGCCCTCGAGCTGCGCGAAGATTTCGCCGCGCGCCGCCTCGGCGCCGAAGAACAGGCCTGCGATCGAGATCACCAGCACCAGGACCGGCGCCAGCGAGAACAGCATGTAAAAGGACAGCGCAGCGCCCTTGCTGGCGGCACGGTGCGCGAACCACGACGTGATGGCTGCGCCCACGACGCGCAGCGTGCGGGCGCCGGTGTGGCGGTCGGGCAGCCAGTGCGGGCGGTGCCGTCGCGGCGGCGGCACGCCGCCGGTGGCGGACGAGGAGGAAGGTTCGGTCTTGTCGGTCACGGCCTGGTGCTGGCGCGATCCGGTGCGAGGACCGCGGGTGGGATACCGGCCCGCGCGGCGGGCGCTGCGTTCATCATACTGCGCATCGCGCGGCTTGCCCAAGGCGGGCCTTGCGCGGCGCGCCGCGGGCGACCTGCTACAGTAAGACCAGGCATACCTGCCGGCGCATCCGTTGCCCGAGCGCCGGCGCAAGGAGGCACCCGTGACCTGCAACCTCCGCGCACGCCCGGCGGCCGTGCTGGCAATCATCGCCATGCTGGGCTGCGCTGGCTGCGAGCGCAGCCAGCCCGGCCCCAAGCCTATCTCCGGCACCGCATCGGGCGTCTTGCCCTCGGCAGCGCCTGCTGCCACGCCGTCCAGCCCGGCCAGTCCCTCGGGAACCTCGGGGCAGCCCCGCTGAGCACGCCCGCGCTGCGGGCCCCGCGCGTACCCGTTTCTGCGTGGCCACACCGCTCCGTCTTGTTGGCACGATGCACCGTCGTTACTCTCGTGCAGGACTGATGTAAGGCCAGTTTCAACCGTGCAACGACCTGGGCGGCCGCTGCGCCACGCGCCGCGGGCGCGGCAAACGGCCGGCCAGTGCGCGCAAGCGGACGCGAGCGCCATGCCGGCACCGCCGCGGTGTTTGCGCACCGCGTTGCAGTGGCGAAACCGATTAGTCCAGTGCCGCGGCACGGCGGCGGCCGGGGCCGACGAAAGCGTCCCGCCAAGCCGCGTGGCACAAGCCTTTGCGGCCCTTGGCACACTTGTCGCTCTGCCTTTGCCAGGGCGCACGCGGGCATGCCTGCGCCAGTTCCGTCAAACCCGTCGTCGCGCGTTGGAGAACACCACATGCGTCACCCGCCTTCCCGCATGACGGCGCGCCGGCGCGCATACCGGCTGGCCGGCCCGCCGCCGTCAGAGGTGGACCTGGTGTCGGCGCCGCTGCTGCCCTATCCGCGCGCGCGGATACAAGTCGCGCGTAGCGCGCACGGCATGGCTTGCGTGGCAACCCGCAGACCGGCGCAGGCCAGTCCGGCGTGCCGCCGTCATGCGGGCAAGCGGCGCGCCTGACGGGCCGACACAACAAGCGGGCACGCGAGCCAGCGGGACCGCGCGGATTCGTGTTCCGTCCCCCGGCGGGCACTTTTTTTCACAGGGAGATGCCGACCATGAAAGCGGTAGTGCTTGCCACGGCGCTAGTGGCCTGCTCGGGCAGCGCGGCGGCGGCCAGCTACGCGTGGTTCGACCGCTCCGACGCGGCCGACGCGAACAGCCACGCCGCGGTCAGCAATGATGTCTATGTGCGCGGCTTCGGCTGGGCCTGGGGAGAACTGCGGCTGGACCCGGCCGCGGCGGACAGCGAAGCGCTGGCGCCGCCCGTGCGGCACGCAGGCGACAGCCAGCGCCGCCGCGACGTGGAGCCGTGGCAACGGCAGGACGCGCGCGAGCCGCCGCGGCGGACCCGCGGCAAGATCAGCATGAACCTCGCCACCGCGCCCGCGCAGGCCGGCGGCGGGTTTGCGGGCGGGACGGGGGCCGCGCGGCCCCCGCGGGTGGTGCGCTGACGTGCCGGCCGGCACGGGGAAAGGCGGAACCGGCGAGCGGACGTCGCCGGTTCCCCTTTCCCGCTGGCGCCAGGCCCGGCCATGTGGCAAGCGTGCCGCGCGCCTAATTCTCCGCGCCGGATTCCCCTGTTCCCTATTCCCCCGCCGAGGCGTGGCTCTCCACACGAATGTTGTGCTTGTGCATGAGCCGGTACAGGGTCACGCGCGACACATTGAGCTCGCGCGCGGCCGGCACCACGTGAAAGCCGTGGCTGGCCATCACGGTGCGGATCGCCTCGCGCTCGGCCTCTTCGCGGATCGCATCGAGGGTCTTGCGCGGCAGTTCGGCGCCGCCGTGCAGCTGCAGGTCCTCGGCGGTGATCTTGCGGTTGTCGGTCATCACGATGGCGCGACGCACGCGGTTGATCAGTTCGCGCACGTTGCCCGGCCAGGCATACTGCATCATCGCCTGGGTCGCGCAGGCGGAGAACCCGCGGATACGCCGGTGCGCCTCATGGCCGTGCTCGGCCAGCACGGCATTGGCCAGCAGCAGGATGTCCTCGCCGCGCTCGCGCAGCGCCGGGATGGTCAGCGTCAGCACGCACAGGCGGTGGAACAGGTCTGAACGGAAGCGCCCGTCGGCCTGCGCGGCGACCAGGTCCACGTGCGTGGCCGAGATGATGCGCAGGTTCAGCGGGATCGACTGGTGGCCGCCGAGCCGCGTGATCATGCCCTGCTGCAGGAAGCGCAGCAGCGCCACCTGGCTTTCGAGCGGCAGGTCGCCGATTTCGTCGAGGAACAGCGTGCCGCCCTGCGCCTGTTCGATCCAGCCGATCTTGCGCTGGTTGGCACCGGTAAATGCACCCTTTTCATAGCCGAACAGCTCTGACTGCACCAGGTGCGAGGGAATGGCGCCGCAGTTGATGGCAATGAACGGGCCCTTGCGCCGGCTCGAGGCATCGTGGATCGCCTGCGCGGCCAGCTCCTTGCCGGTGCCGGACTCGCCCGAGATGAACACCGGCGCTTCGTTGTGCGCGACCTTGGCGAGCGAGCGGAACATCGCCCGCATGGCGGCGCATTCGCCGATCATGGTGCCGCGCGACGCGCTTTCCTGGGGGCGCGTGCCGTGCAGCGACGCCATGCCCCGCGCATGCCGCAACGTGTACAGCAGTTCCGGCATCGAGAACGGCAGGCGCACATAGTCGACGCAATAGTCGCGGATCATCCGCCGTACGCGCTCGTTGGCCAGCATCGCATCGGAGGTAATCGCCACCCAGGTGATATGCAGGTACTGCAGCGCCTGCTCCAACTGCGCGAACTCGGCCTCGCTGTAGTCGGACTGCAGGTCGATCACCCCGGCCGTGGGCGCGCAGGCGCGCACCGCACGCTCGGCGTCGCGAACCTGGGCCACGCGGCGGACTTCCCATTCCGTGCCGATCACGGACGGATCAAAACCAAAATCTTCATGACGCGACACGACCACGAGCTGTGCAGTGCGTGACGCCTTGCACAGTCGGTCCATCACGATCTCCCGGACGTTAGGCTTGTTCTTGGTGCCGGCACCCGTGGCCGCCGCAGCGGCGCGCGTCCGTGGCGGACGGTGGGGCTGAACTGGCTGCGGGCAAGCGCCCGCGGTCGACGTCGGTGTCACGAGCTGGACAGACTGCGGGTGGACTCATCAGGGGCGGCAAGGTAATCCGCGCCCGGCTGGAGCTGCTCGCGGATGCGCCGCCGGACGGCCTCCTTCTCGCGCATCAACTCCAGGCGAGGCGCCTGCGGCGACTGGCCGGAGTATTGATAGTAGAGCGTCTTGTAGGTCAGCTGGCTGAGGATCCATTCCTGCAGCAGCGTACGCTGGCGCGCCAGTTCCCCCTCGAGCAGCCGATGGCGACGCAGCAGGTTGGACACGGCCGCACGGGCGCTGTCACTGAGTTCGCTGTCTTCGGCAAGCAGGGCGTCAACCTCCGCGCTGACAGCGTCGCGCACGACCCGTTTGGCGGGCGCTTCGCCTGCGGCCTCCCCCACGGCAGCCCAGGTCGGACGCATTGATCGGATGGATCGGTTACTGGACTCCCTGACAGGCCCGATGACGGGTCGCCGGATCTCTCCTGCGGTCATGATTATCCCCGTTGAACAACATCCCCCGGCACTGCACGTCTACGTTTACCACTTTTTCAGTTTTGGAATTTTCTTGTTTGCGTGGCGCGCATGTTGTCCGCACGCTCCCGGATTGTGGACGGCGCCGTCATTGCGATTGACGGTCTCTGTCCCGCAAGCGCTGCCGCCCTGGCGCATTGCGCCGACGCGCTTTCGGCGTGGCTCCGGCACCCTGCCGCATACACCGGAGTCAAGAAGGGGCGCTTGCCGCGCCCCTCTTTGCCACGCCTATAGTTCAGTGCATTTGCGGCGGTTTGTCCAGCCCCGAGTGGGTGACTTACAGCCAATCTCATCCTTTGGTATGAGCCCTCGCGCACACACGCTTTAGCGCCGGCAACGACACGCCGCGGCGATCCCATGGCGTCCATGCGGCGCAACCATACTACGCAGAAACGGGTACGCTCCGACACCCCACCGCGGCAGGGGCACAAGCGCGCAGCAAGCCTCGATGTGCTGCCCCGGCCTGCACGCAGAATCGGGTACGCTCCCTCGGCCGCGCCGGGTCGACCTCCCGCAGAAACGGGTACGCGGCAGCGTTGCGCGGACGGCGCTGCCTGTCGTCACGGCGATAAAAAGGGCGGCCCTGGGCCGCCCTGCTAGTAAGACTTGCCGTGATCCAGCGCGGCGGTCAGTGCCCTGGCAAGTAATAGAACTTGAAGATGAACACGGCGGCAATGATCCACACCATCACCGGCACGCTGCGTGCGCGCCCGGTCAGGAGCTTGAGCGCCGCATAGCTGATAAAGCCGAACGCCACGCCGTTGGCAACGGAATAGGTGAAGGGCATGCCGAGTGCCGTCATCACCGCGGGCACCACCTCGGTGACGTCGTTCCAGTCGATTTCCAGCAGTTCGCGCAACATCAGGCACGACACATACAGCAGCGCCGGCGCGGTGGCATAGGCTGGCACCGTTCCCGCCAGCGGCGCGATAAACAGCGCTGCGAGAAACAGCACCGCCACCGTCACCGCGGTCAGGCCGGTGCGTCCGCCCGCCTGCACGCCCGAGGCGCTTTCGATGTACGCGGTGGTGGACGACGTGCCCAGGAACGAGCCCGCCATGATGGCAGTGCTGTCGGCCATCAGGGCCTTGTTGAGCCGGTCCATCTTGCCGGCTTTGAGCAGGCCGGCGCGGTTGGCCACGCCCATCAGCGTGCCGGTCGCGTCGAACAGCTCCACCAGGAAGAACACCAGCACTACGTTGATGATGCCAATCGACAGTGCCGCGGAGATATCGAGCTTGAACAGCGTCGGGCCGAGCGACGGCGGCGCGGAAAAGACACCGTGGAAGGTGTTGCCGGCAAAGGCGAAACTCAGCAGCGTGGTCAGCAGGATGCCGATCAGAATGGCGCCCTTCACGCGCAGGTGGTCCAGCGCCACGATCACGAAGAAGCCGACGATCGCCAGCACCGCCGAAGGCTGGTGCAGGTCACCGATGGTCACGAGCGTGGCCGGGCTCGCGGTGACGATGCCAGCGTTTTTCAGCGCAACGATGGCCAGGAACAAGCCGATGCCCGCGGTGATCGCCACGCGAATCGAATGCGGGATGCCCTTGACGATCATCTCGCGCACGCGGAACAGCGTCACCAGCAGGAACAGGCAGCCGGAGATGAAGACCGCGCCCAGCGCCGCTTCCCACGGGAAGCCCATGCCCTTGACCACGGTGTACGCGAAGTACGCGTTCAGGCCCATGCCAGGCGCCATCGCGATCGGATAGTTGGCGTAGAAGCCCATGATCAGCGTGCCGATCGCCGCGGCCACGCAGGTGGCGACGAACACCGCGTCCTTGGGCATGCCCGCATCGCCGAGGATGGAGGGGTTGACGAAGATGATGTACGCCATCGTCAGGAACGTGGTGATGCCGGCCAGGATCTCGGTACGGACATCGGTATGGTGCTCGCGCAGCCTGAATACCCGCTCGATCAGTGACGGCGCGGCCTGGGCCGCGGCGGGGGTGGATGTGTCCGGCTTGGAAACGGGATCCGGCATCGACATGAATGATCTCCTGGTGTCTTATCGTGTCCGCTGCGCGCAGGGCCAGGCCCGTCGATCAGTACAGGTGCCGCTCGGTCTGGTGCGCCCGCGGCGCATGCCCCGATCGGCAAGCGTACTGTGCACCGGCCGGCCCCGGCGCCGTCACGGCGGGCACGAATCAGCAACATGCAAAAGGCGTGATGATCCCACGACGCGCACGCGGCCGGCCAGTCCCGGGAGCCGCGCGGCATGGGGCCGGCCCCATCTTGACGGTGGCCGCAATCCCCCGTATAAACCCGCCTAGATTCAAGCGACGAGGCAACAGTTCATTCGTTAGCCACCGTCTGGTACTTCGGTTGTCCATGGTGTCCTTTCCTTGAGTTCCCCGTGTCGGATGACGTTTTCGTCATGCGATCTTTTCTGTCCTTTTTCTGGAAAGCAAATCATGCAAACCGGTATCGTCAAGTGGTTCAACGACGCCAAGGGCTTCGGCTTCATCAAGCCGGACGCGGGTGGTGACGACCTCTTCGCCCATTTCTCGGAAATCCGTGCTGACGGCTTCAAGTCGCTGCAGGAAAACCAGCGCGTGCAGTTCGAAGTCAAGAATGGCCCGAAGGGCCTGCAGGCCGCGAACATCACCCCGCTGTAAGCGTTGACCGCCCTGGCGCACCTGGTGTGCGCCGCGCAACGTAGAACCCCGCCCCAAGGCGGGGTTTTTTGTTTTCTGACGCAGCATCACGGCGCGGCCTTGCCTCACCTGCGCTGTCTCCGCCTTCGTTTCCCGGCCCTTTCCCCTCTTCCTGCCTGATCGGCAAGCGCTCGTCGGCGCCGCGCCTTCCTTCGACTTCCCTCGCAGAAACGAGTACGCAATGTTGCACCGCGGAGCGCTGGACCCGCGTCCCCTCCCCGCAGAAACGGGTACGCGCCAGTACCCTGAGCCTCCCGCTCCCATCGTATCGCCACGCAGAAACGGGTACGCATTGCCCTCCGAACCCGCCCAGTGCCTCCACGCAGAAACGGGTACGCCGCAAATTTTTTTGTGTCCCCGGTGGACATCCGGAACGCCGCCCAGGCCCAGATTTATCCACATCCCCAGCCGTGGCGGGTTAACGCAGAAACGGGTACGCACCATGCTGCGGCGCAGAACCGGGCTGCGGGGCCGCGCCACGCTTTGCGTTCGCAGATTTGGGTACGGGGTTTGCGTCAGTTGCCGGACAGGCGCGCTCGCAGAATCGGGTACGCATTGGCGAAGCATCGCCATGTGGGCAGCCAGTCGTGCCAAGTCTCTCCGTAAGGCCTCGCAGAAACGGGTACGGGCGGGTCACGGTCTTGTTCGCACACGTATACGTTGGGTGTAAGTACTAGCTTTTTGGATAAGTCGCCTGTATAATGGAAACTTGGCCAAAGGACCGCCCTGGCCTAGGGAATTGCTGACGCAGAAACGGGTACGGATGGCGTCGCAGCACCCTCGGTCGAGCCCGCAGAAATGGGTACGGTTCGGGCGAACCAGGCTGTCATGGCTCTTTCGCAGAAACGGGTACGCCGCAGAAACAGGTACGCTAGGGTGGCCAGGTGCAGCAAATCTGAGCCCAACGCAGAATCGGGTACGCTTTGGCGGGCGTTTTCGCAGAAACGGGTACGCGGCGCGTCTCAGGGCGCCAGCCGGGCACCTCGAACGCGAACTTGTTTCTGCGTGGATAAGCCCACGCCGGCGCAGTTATCCACCGGTTTTGGGCGGGAAGTCGCGCCTCATCTCGTCTGGCACGCGACTATCTCGCAGAATCGGGTACGCTTTGCGGGCTCCCGCCTGTGGAGAAGCCTGTGGGCGACGCGAGTTATCCCCGCAGAATCCGGTTCGCGCCGGCCGCAGATACAGGTTCGGTTGGTCGCAGATACGGGTTCGCCCCTTCGCTGAATTGGGTACGGATCGCCGCAGAATCGGGTTCGCAGGGCGCTCATTTTCCCTTACGAATCAACGGGCTTGACTTCACGTATACGGTTTACAAGTAGTTAACCCGTATCGGTATCGTTTACTGGTAGCTGATGGCTGGCGAACCGTGGACAACCCTGCCGGGTTGCCCACCGTCCGCCACCATGCGATCAGCCATCGGATCCTCCCGGCTGACAAGAACCCCGCGAGCAATGCCGTCGCTTATGTACCTGTTTCTGCGTGACAAGCTTTGCGGCTTCGAGTACAAAGGCGGGTAATCCGAAGCAAGCCACTATGCCCATCAAACGCTCCCCGGCCGCCACGGGGGGAAGCGTCCTCGACCTGGACGCCGAACCCTCCCGCATCATTGTTCCCGGCAACGAGAACAACCTGGTCCCGTCCGAGAAATTCCAGCGCCTGTTCGACGAGGCGCAGGCCATGGAGCGCGAAGACGCCTGGCAAAGCGGCGAGGTCGGCTTCCTCAGCCGCGCCAGCGTCCAGGTCACGCTGCCATATCGCGCGCCCAAAGGTGCGCCGCCGGTCTGGACCCGCACCAGCGGCAATATTTCGCTGATGATCCAGCCGGGCTATTTCACGCAGCAACGCTCCGAACGCGCCACCAACGGCCGCCAGAAGCTGGTTTCGGAGACGGTGTCGCTGGGGTACCCGTACGGCTCCTATCCGCGCCTGATGCTGGCCTGGATCGGCAAGGAGATCATGGCGAAGAAAAAGCGCGGCGAGTTCACCGGCACGGTAGAAGACCGACGTATCTCGCTTGGCAACTCGCTGTCCGAGTTCATGTACAACCTCGGCATCCCGATGGCCACCGGGGGCAAGCGCGGCACCATGACGCTGGTCCGCCAGCAGATGATCCGCCTGTTCTCGGCGACCATCGCGATCGTGCAGAACAAGTCGACGCCAAGCCAGAACCAGAATCCGAACCACGAGCCGCTATCGATCGATCGCGTGGGCTACCTGCTGGCCGATCAGCTGTCGACCTGGTGGGATCCGATGCAGCCGGGCCAGGGCTCGATGTTCGAAAGCTTCGTGGTACTGTCCGAGCCTTTCTTCAACGAGCTGGTCAATCGGCCGGTGCCGGTGGACATGCGCGCGCTGAAGGCCCTCAAGCAGTCGCCGTTCGCGCTCGACGTGTACTCTTGGTTGACTTACCGGTTCTTCACGATTCAGCGCCGTACCGAGATCCCCTGGGAAGCGCTGCAGATGCAGTTCGGCACGGAAACCGAGAGTGAACGCAAGTTCCGCGCGCTGTTCCGCAAGGCCCTGAAGGACGTGCTGGTGGTCTACCCCGGCGCCAAGGTGGATGCGGATTCGTCCAAGGCGCTGATCCTGCAGCCGTCGCGCACCAGCGTGCGCAAGCTGGGCTGAACCGCGCCGCAGGCGGACAAGCCTGGATGCAAAAAAGGCAAGCGTGAAACGCTTGCCTTTTTTGTTGCCCGTCGCGCATGCATCGCGGCGGGCGAGGGGGTCAGCCGAGGCTGGATCAGGCCGGCTTGATGGCCGAAGCCTGCAGGCCCTTCGGGCCTTGCTTGACTTCAAACGTCACGCGCTGCCCGTCCTTCAGGGTCTTGAAGCCCGAGCCCTGGATTTCTGAGAAGTGCGCGAACAGGTCTGCACCACCGTCGTCCGGGGTAATGAAGCCAAAGCCCTTGGTCTCGTTGAACCACTTGACCGTACCGGTTGCCATAGGAATTTCCTTTTCGAAGCAAGTTCTTGTACACAACGCAAACAACCGTTCAAGCACGTTGAGTTCTCGTAGATACCGAACGGAAGCCGACGAGGTGACACGACTTGACTCGACTGTAGCGCGCATCATAACCACTTTGGATTACGGTGTCATGTGCGGCGTAATGCGCACTACAGATACTTTAGGCACATTCCGGCCTGCTTTTCAAGCAATTTTTCCGTCTTGTGTGTTTTCCGGCGTCGCTCGGTCGGTTTGGCCTTCTGCGTGTTGAAACACAAATTTTGTTAAATTGGAAAACGGTTGATGCGTCACGTGGTTTTGGCTACAGTTGCGCCTTAAGAATCAAACTGCGCTTTCAGCGCTGAAAGAGAGGTCGCGTGCCAGCCAAAATCATTACGGTCTTTAACCAGAAAGGCGGTTGCGGCAAGACCACGGTCAGCATGCATCTTGCCGGCACGCTGGGCCTGCGGGGTGCGCGGTCGATGCTGGTCGACATGGACGAACAAGGCACCGCCACCCGATGGGCGGCCCAGGCCAGCGATGAACGGCCGTTCCCGGCCTCGGTGATTGGTCTGGCGCCGTCCGGCGGCGCCATGCATCGCGAGGTCCGCAAATTTGTCCAGGATTATGACTACATCGTGGTGGATTGCCCGCCGGCAGTTCATTCGGCGGCGCCATCCAGTGCGTTGCTGATTTCCGACCTTGCCATCATTCCCGTGGTGCCTTCGCCGCCGGACCTGTGGGCGGCAGTGGCCGCCAAAACGCTGGCCCAGCACGCCCAGGTCCAGAACGAATCGCTGCTGATCCGGGTCATGGCCAATATGGTCCAGCGCCGGGTGTCGATTGCGCGCCAGGCGATTGAAATCCTTGGCGACGATGGCGAGGTCCCGCTGTTGAATTCGATGATCGGGTCGCGCTCGGCGTTCCGCGAATGCCAGGCGATCGGCTGCACCGTGCATGGCGTGGCCGGCGCGCGCGAGGCGGTGCAGGAAGTCGACATGATGGTCGATGAAGTGTTGTCTTTGATTGAGCAATAGGCATGGCTACCAAATTGAAAAGCCTGAAGGATGGCATGCTCGCCGGCATGGCGGCCGAGAAGAGCCGGAACGATACGATGGACCGCTTCGCGCGGGCGGAAGCCGCCATTTCCCAGCATCCCAACGGCCTGCTGCAGGGCAGGGGGGCGGTCGAAGCGTCGCCCGGTTTCAGCGCTGAAAGTCTCGACGACGTTCCTGCGGGCCGGCAACTGATCCGGATTCCGCTGGCGCAGCTACATGACAACCCGCTGAATGCACGCCGCATCTACGACCCCGCGGTAGTGCAGGAACGCGCGGCCTCAATCGCCACGCACGGCCAGAAGACGCCTGGCCTGGCCGCGGCGGACCCGGCGCGCCCGGGCCATTACATCCTGATCGACGGCCATTACCGCAAGCGAGCCCTGGCATCTGCCGGCAAGCTTGAAATGGAATGTTTTGTCGAGGACGACCTGAGCGACCTGGATTTCTACCGCTTGTCGTTCATGCTGAACGAGCAGCGCTCGGACCAGTCCGCCCTCGACAATGCCATTGCCTGGCGCCAGCTGCTTGACGAAGGCAAGGTTCAGAAGGAAGAGGAAATCTGCGAACTGACCGGCATCTCCGCCGGCACGGTGAACAAGACCCTCGCGTTGCTGCGCCTGCCGGAGTCGGTGCTGGGCGTGATGCGCGAACGCCCGAGCGCGATCGGGATTGCCGCCGGCTACGAACTGACGCTGTACTTCAAGCTGGCGGGCGAAGAGCGGACCCGCGAGCTGGCGGCGCGGATCATCCACGATGGGCTGTCCAGCCGCGAAGTCGAGGCGATTCGCAAGCAGGCGCAGGACGGCAAGGCGCGCAAGGTCAAGGAGATCAGCCGGCAATACAAGATCCGGACCGACAGCGGCCAGTTGCTGGGCACCATCAAGGAATGGGATTCCGGACGCGTGATGCTGGACGTGCAACTGACCGACCGCAGCGCGCGCGAGGCGCTGGTTGAAGCGCTGAAGTCGCGCTTCGGACTCGACAAGACCTTGCTCTGAAACCGGCGCCCGCCTGGCTCCGCCGCGACGCGGACGCCGACCTGATAGGCGGGGCGGGGCGAGTATGGGGGGCAGTGGCGACACTGCCCTCCTTGTTTTCAGGCCATCAGATCGCGCGGCGAACGCGCCGGGAATGCCGGATCACAGCGCTTGCGGTAGCGCTCCAGCGTGCTGGCAAGCAAGGCGTGCAGGCCGCGCACCGAATAGCCCCCCAAAGGCTGTGCCGCGCGCTTGCGGCGGGCGCGCCCGGTGGGCGGCGCCGCCGCCGGACCGATCAGGCAGGCGTCCTCCATGCCTGGCCCATCCCATTGCAGCTGGCGGTCCTGCCAGTGGCGCACCAGCGCAAACCGTGTCGCCGGGGCAAGGCTGATCGCTGGGCTGGACGCGTCTGCATCATGACCGAGGTTGCCGGGTTCGACGGCCTGGCCGTCTGGGGGCCCCGCTGGGGACAGCGATCGCAACGTCGCCGAAGCCAACTGATCCAGGCTCAGCCGTTGCTCGCGCAACAGCAGCACGGCGGCGTGCGCGGCGCGGTAGCGCTGCCCGTCGCTGGCTTCGGCCTGCGCCGCCAGCCATGACAGCAAGGCGACAACACTGTCGTGCGGCAGCGGAGCGCGGGCGGGCAGCGCAGCCGCCACGGCTTCCGGCTTCGCTGCCAGTTCCGCCCCGGTCTGCGCGGGCCAGCGCGCCGCACAAACATAGCCGTTATCGTGCATCCACCGGAACAAGGCAGCCAGCACGCGCTGGCTGTGACGCTGGCTGGCCGGGCTCAGCGGGCCGGTCAGTGGCCGCCACGCGGCCTGGTGCCGGGGCGCGCGCGGCCCGCACCAACGGCTGGCGGGTTCGGGGCTGGCCAGGAAAGCCAGGTAGGCCTGGTGGTCGTCCAGGCCCAGTTGCAATAGCCCCTTGCTGCGCTCCAGCGCTGCCCACAGCAACAACCGCTCGGCCTCCTTGCGATACGCGGCAAACGTGCTGGCGTGGCCTGCCGCGTCGCGCAGCCATGCCTTGACCACCGTCACGCCGTGGCTGTACGGGCAGGCGCCGCCTGCACTGGTGGCCGGCGCCTCACTCAGCCACTCGAGCGGCAATGGCTGGCGCAGCGCCGGACTCAGCGCCATCGGTTGCAGCGGCGCGCGGTTGCCGACGTGCGCGTGCAGCAGCGGTGCACCATCCCCGCCCTTGAAGAGCGTGCGATGCTCGCCGAGCCAGCGGTTGATGGCGGCGCCGGCGAGGGCACCAATGCGCGGCACCGCCCGCCACCACGCTGTACCGCGCCGATTGGCCAAGCCCAAAAGAGATTCAAGCGTCACAATTCCGGCATTGCGCAGGCGTCGCGCCAGTGCGGGCGCAAACCACAGTTCCACGCTGTGCTGGGCCTGAGGAGCCGCCGTGCCGAGCCGTTCCAGTTCACCGAGCGCATCCACCCGGCGATCCATCCCCCGGTTTGAGCGCCCCGGGCCGGCCAGCAGCAGGTCGGCGAGGTCGGCGCGCCCGTGCAGATGCGCGAGCTGGACCATGCGATCACGCAAGCCCAGCAGGATGCGCAGCGCCGACTCCGCCCCTGCGTCGTCGTCGTCGGCGTCATCAGCCAGGTAGCGGGGGACCACCATGGCGGCCGGCATGCCCTGGACATAAGCGCGTACGGCGGCGAACTCGCTGCGGGTAAGGCTGACGGCGGGGATGGCAGGAATCATTGCGCAGTATCGCTAACTTATTGATTTATAAGGCACCCTAGGCGAGGCAGAAATCATCCGACCCGAAATGCATAGCAAAATGCAATGCCGATAATTTTATGCGGGATGGCGCGGGATGCACAGTCCCGCGGGCGTGATTCCACCCGTATGCTCGAATGAGTCGCCGTGAGACCGGGCGAGCGGCGTCGCAACGTGCCGGTTGGGGATTACCCGCTGCAGCGCACCATGACCTTGCATTCGCCGGGCGTGTTTCATATGCTGCAGTTCAGGAGTTACAAATACTTAGATCAGACTTCAGCCGAATCTAAGGCTCTTGCAACACAAGCGTTTCACACGCAACCGGGGCGATCCGGTATCTCCAGGATAAGGACGATCTGCAGCCAGACGGGAAGGCTGCACGGCGGCCCCGGAGCACTGGCGGATCGTATGGAGGTGCAACCGCAGGATAGCGGGGCACGTCCGATAAGCAGGTACGGATTGTCGCGGGGTCCGTGCTTGCCGCAATAATAAGAGAGCGGCCATGGCCACCATCCTCTTGATCGAGCCTCACCCCCTCCTGCGCCTGGGTCTGCGCCATCTGCTGGCCCAAGCACACCTCGAAGGCGACCTGCTGGACATCGATCCGCTGGCGCCCATCGATTCCGACCTTTGGCTCAATGATGCCGACCTGATGGTCTACGGACTGCCGGCCGACCAGGCCAGCGGCTGGTCCATGCTCAAGCAGGTGTGTCAGCGGCTGCGACCACAGCGGGTACTGGTCCTCAGCGAGCAGGCGATGCCGGCGCTGCCCGAGGGCGGATTGCCCGAGCCGGTGCGTGGCTGCGTGCCGAAACACTGCAGCGCCGACGCGCTGGATGCGGCGGTACGGCTGGTGCTGGCCGGCGGCGAGTGCTTCCCGGCGTGGAGCCAGCCGATGCCGGGCCGGCACGCCGGCACGGACGCCGACGCGGCGCGTCCGGCGGCGGTCCCGGGCGATGCCCGGGTGGTGGCGCTGCGCCCTGGGGTGGACGATGCCGGGCACGACAGCGCGACACCGGTGGTGCAACGCCAGTTCGCCGCGCACGCCACGGCGTACGAAACGCCATCGGCCGGCGCACACCTGCTGAACATCACCGAGCGCCAGTATGAAGTGCTGGCATTGCTGGCGCGGGGCTATCCGATCAAGACCGTCAGCCGCATGCTGAACATCTCGATCGCCACGGCCAAGACGCATGCCTGTACGCTGTATCAGCGCCTGCATGTGCGCAACAAGGGCGAAGCGGTCTACGTGGCCCTGCAAAAGGGCGCGACGCTCAACTGGGCGGGACCGGATCCGGCGGCGCCGTCGACGCGAGTGTCCACACCCGTGGTCCAGGCGGCCTGAGCTGGCAGCCTTGGCAACCGGACGGCGCCCGCACCATGGCGGGCGGCGCCTCATCCTTCTGCCGCCCGGCGCTCCGCCAAAAGCATGAGGCAGGGGTGGCAGCGGCTTGCTACCTTCTGAGGGAAGGCACCTGCACAGACCGACGCCGGCGGGTTGGCGCTGGCGCGATGCCTTCCCTGCCGGGCCGCAGCGCAGCCCGGACCCGACCGCACGGCCACTGCCATGGCCGCCCGGGTTGCCGCCGGACCGAGTCAATGCCGACCTACCTGATCGCCAGCAATGAAATGATGTGCCGTGTCCTCGCACGGCGCCTGCACGCGCTGGACTTGCCGAAGCCGATCACCTGCCGCACGCCGCAATGGCTGCAGGCATCAGCGCATGCCCCGGCAAGCGCTGCGCCGGCGCGGACCGCTACCCAGGGCCCTCAGCCCGTCCCGGGCCAGACGCCTGCGCACGCCGGCGCGCGGCTGCCGCCGGATCCCGCGGATATTGCCGTGATCGATTGCAGCGGCCTGGACGGCGATCCCCGCGCATGGCTGGACCAACTGCACGCGCGCCTGGCGCCGCGGCGCTGGCTGGTGTTGTCGGATCGTCTCGATCCCGCGCTGGTCCTGCATGCCGCCCTGCTCGGCGCGAGCGGTTGCCTGGCGTTGCCCGCGGCGGTGGACCTGGTGTGCGCGGCCACCGCGCTGGTGTGGGCAGGCGGCCAATGTTTTCCGCGCATGGCGCTGTCCTTGGGCGGGGCTCGTGCGTCGGCTCCCTCCCTCCTTTGTGCGACCCGTCCTACAACCACCGGATGAGGGCGCAATATTGCCGATGGCCTATGCTTGATTCGCCCGGAGGCAGAAGCTGGCCCTCATTTGCAGGCTGGCCGTCCCGGGGAGAAGGGGGTCGTATGGAGGCCGGACTGGAGTTCCTCGTCGTGCGCGGCTTTGCGGTGCGCGAGGGCCGGGGAAAGTGGGCGTGCTGCTTCGAGATCAGGCTCGCCGCCCATCGTGAGGAAGGTTGCGGCGCGGATGGCGCTGCCGGCAGCGATGAGCCGCTGCTGTACCGGGGAGAACTGCATGGGCGCCAGTTCGATTGCGAGCTGGCCGCCGCCGATGCCGCGCGCGCCGCCGGCGAGCGCGAAGCCTTGCTGCGCGTGGAGAGCATCAAGGCGCTGATCATCGCGCAGCATCGGCACCGTGTGCCGCCGTCACTGGTGACCTGAACCTGCAGGCACGCGCAGCGGTTGTGCAGCGGCACCCGGCGCGAGCGCCCGGTGCCGCTGTGCGTTTGTGTGGGCCGTGCCGCGTGGGCCGTACCGCGTGGGCGATGCCGTGCAGGCGGTACCGGGCGGGTCGCATGGTGGCACCTTGCCGCCGCCGTTCTGGGGCCGCATGCGCGGCCGGCAAAAAAAGAAGCCCGCCGACCGGGGGACCATGCGGGCTTTGAAAACGCTGCCCGGTGATGCATGGGCAGCGATCCCGATTGAACATATCGAATTGCGCAAAGACTCTCTATCCACCAGAAGGCCAATGCCGTCATGCACTCTCAACCTGTCTGCACCCTGACCGGGCGCGGGCCGGGCCCGCGATGCGCGCGCGTGCCGCGCCGGGCGATCCGCCCAAGCGGGCGATGCCGCCGCGCGCGGCGCGGTGGTACGCTGCGCCACCAGACCCTGACGCCTACCCCTTGCGCACGCCCATGAGCCACTGGCATCTCGTTTCCCTGTTCGGCGAATCCGCGTACCTGCTGCCTTGCGCCGTGTTCCTGTCGCTGTGGCTGTACTGGCGCGGCGCGCCTGGCAGCGCGCGCCACTGGGTGTTGGCGTTCGCCGCGGCAGCGCTGCTGGTGCTGGCGTCCAAGCTCGCGTTCCTGGGCTGGGGCATTGGCAGCGCGGCGCTGAACTTCACCGGCTTCTCCGGCCACGCGATGATGGCGGCGTCGGTGCTGCCGGTGCTGCTCTACCTGGCGGTGCCGGCGGCGTGGCGGCGCGTGGGCTGGATCGCGGCGAGCGCGGGCGTAGGCCTGGCATTGCTGGTGGGGGTGTCGCGGCTGGCGCTGCACGCGCACTCGGTGTCGGAAGTGGCGGGCGGCCTGGCGGTAGGGCTGTGCGTGAGCCTGCCGTTCATCCTGCGGCGTACCACGCCGCACGGGCCGCTGGCGATGGTGCTGGCCAGCCTGGTGCTGGCCACGGCCCTGGTGATGCCGATGACTCGCACCGTGGGCGCCTCACACGCGCTGATCCAGCAGCTTGCCATGCTGCTGTCCGGCCGCGACCGCACCTTCCAGCGCGGCGAATGGGCCATGCACGGGCGCGCGCCCGGGCACGCCAGCCTCCACGCCTTCGTGCGCCCCGGGTCGTGCTGAGCGCGGCCGTGCCGGGCTGATTTTCCCGCCAGGGGCTGTGTGCGCCCGCCAACAGACACTGGCGTGCGCCTCGGCAACCATCGCTCCATCCAGCATTGCATTCGCGGTGGCAGCCATGGCATCCAGTTCGACCTTTGCGGCAGAGCGCCACACGGCGCTGCACCTGTTGTACCGGCTGGCCGACGCGGTGCTGGTCGGCACCTGCGCGGTGATGATCGGTGCGCTGTACTTTCCGGAGGGCATCCGCGGCGCCGCGCCGGTTCACGGCTTCCTTGCCGCGCTGTGTTCGGTGGGCGTGCTGGCGGTGTTTCCCGCTTTCGGCATCTATGAATCGTGGCGCGGCCGCAGCCGCGCGGCGCTGGTGCTGCGCCTGCTCGCCGCGTGGACCACGGTGTTTATCGTCGGACTGATGACGGCGTTCCTGATGCACCAGATCGCCGCGGTGTCGCGGGTCTGGTCGCTGGCCTGGTTCGGTTCCAGCCTGCTGGCGCTGGCGGGTGTGCGTGCCGTCATGTTCCGCATGCTGGGCAACGTGCGCGAACAGGGCATCAACGCCAAGCGCGTGGTGATCTTTGGCTACGGGCCGCTGGGCCGCGAGATGTACCTGCGCGTGGACCAGATCCGCGCCGCGGGCTACCGCGTGGTCGGCATCTACCATGAGGAGCCGATCGCGGTGCCGCACGGCGTGGTCTCGCTGCGCACCATGGACGAGGTCAACCTGTTCGTGCGCAGCCAGGCCGTGAGAGAGATCTGGCTGACCCTGCCGATGGTGGCTTGCCGCGACCTGTACGACGTGGTGCGCCAGTTCCGCAATGAGCTGATCGACATTCGCTGGATCCCCGACGTGATGTCGGTGGAACTGCTGGGCCACCGCTTCAGCGAGTTCCTGGGCCTGCCCGTGATCGACTTGAACAGCCCGCCGGTGTCGGGCATCACCGGGTTGCTCAAGGCCAGCTTCGACCGCGCCTTCGCGCTGGCGGCGCTGATCGGGCTGGCGCCACTGCTGCTGGTGGTGGCGACGCTGGTGAAGCTGTCGTCGCCGGGGCCGGTGCTGTTCCGCCAGCGCCGGCTGGGCATGGACGGGCGCCCGTTCGAGGTCTTCAAGTTCCGCACCATGCGACTGCACGCCGATGTGGGCGTGACACAGGCGGTACGCGGCGATGCGCGCGTGACCCGGGTCGGCGCCTTCCTGCGCCGCACCAGCCTGGACGAGTTGCCCCAGTTCTTCAACGTGCTGCGCGGCGAGATGTCGGTGGTGGGCCCGCGCCCCCATGCCATGGAGCACAACGAGCTCTACAAGGAGCTGATCGACCGCTACATGCTGCGGCACCGGGTCAAGCCGGGCATCACTGGCTGGGCCCAGATCAATGGCCTGCGCGGCCAGACCGACACCGTCGAAAAGATGCGCCGGCGTATCGAGTTCGACATCTACTACATCCAGCACTGGTCGTTCCAGCTCGACCTGCAGATCATCCTGCGCACCGCGCTGCATGGCTGGACCGGCACCAGTGCGTATTGAGCCGGCCGCGGCGGGGCCCGGGGGGCGCATGGATTGGTGCGCAAACGTACCGAAGCCGCAGCTTGTTAAGCGTGCAATAGGCCGCACCCATAAAAAACGGGAGGTGTTCCATGAAAGCAACCATCCGCAGCATCCTGGGCGAAGTGGCCCGGCTCGATGTGCCGCTCGCCGACCTGGCAGACAGCGATGACCTGTATGCCGCCGGCTTGTCGTCGCTGGCCACCGTGCACGTGATGCTCGCGCTCGAGAACGCTTTCGATATCGAGATCCCGGACCAGATGCTGACGCGCCAGCTGTTCCGCAGCATCGATTCCCTGGCCGCCGCGGTCGAGCAGATCCGGCAGCAACAGGAGGCAGCATGACCCCCGTAGCGAGGGTGGCACTGGCACATTCCAGCGCCGAATCGGACGCCGTGCGGGCGAGCGGCGAAGCGCTGCTCGCCGCCGCCCAGGCCGCTGCCGCGGTGGCGCAGGCGCACGCCGACGCGGTCGACCGCGACGCGCGCTTCCCGCAGGAAGCCTGCGACAGCCTGCGCCAGCATGGCCTGATCGGCGCCATGGTGCCCGCCGCGCAAGGCGGCGCCGGCGCCTCGCTGGCCACGGTGGCTGCAATCTGTCGCGTGCTCGGCGCGGCGTGCGCGTCAACCGGGATGATCTACGCCATGCACCAGATCCAAGTGGCCTGCGTGATCGAACACGGCACCGGCAGTCCCTGGCACCAGGACCTGCTGGCACGCATTGCCGCCGAGCAGCTGCTGCTGGCTTCGGCTACCTCAGAGGAGGCCATTGGCGGCGCGCTGCGCAGCAGCGGCTGTGCGCTCAACGTCGAGGGCGAGCGCTTTCACCTGCTCAAGATGGCGCCGACCATTTCGTATGGCGCGCATGCCGACGGCATCCTGATCACGGCGCGCCGCCATGCCGACGCCGCGCCATCGGACCAGGTCCTGGTGTGCGCGCTGAAGCCGGACTACACGCTGCAAAGCCTGAACACGTGGGACACGCTGGGCATGCGCGGCACCTGCAGCAATGGCTTCCGCCTCGAAGCCGCGGGCGAGCTGGCGCAGGTGCTGCCGGTGTCGTTCGGCGAAATTGCCGACGCCACCATGACGCCGGTGTCGCACATCCTGTGGAGTGCGCTGTGGCTCGGCATCTGCAGCGATGCGGTGGCGCGCGCCAAGACGTTCTTCCAGGGCCAGGCGCGCGCGCGGCCCGGCTCGCTGCCGCCGTCGGCGGCGCGCGTGGCGGAAGCGGTCAGCCTGCTGCAGCTGATCGAAGGGCGGCTGGAACTGGCGCTGGAACAGCAGCGCCAGCGCCATGCCGAGCCGTCGGTGTCCACCGCATTCGCGCTGGCCGCGGGCATGAACGGGCTCAAGACCGCGGTGTCCTCGCTGGCGCTGGAGGCGGTACAACAGGCCATGCTGGTATGCGGCATGGCTGGCTACAAGCACGGCACGCCGTTCAGCCTGGGCCGCCACTTGCGCGATCTGTGGTCGGCGCCGCTGATGATCAACAACGATCGCATCCTGACCAACACGGCCAATCTGTTGCTGGCCGACCGTTCCTGAGGGAGATCGCATGGACATCCATCCCCTGACCGACGCCGGCGCACTGGGCGGCGCCCCGGCCGAGGCCGGCGCCGCAGCGCTGCGCGGCGAGCCGGCGCCGGGCGCATCCGGCCCCACGTTCCTCGAGCAGCTGGTGGCCGAGGGCCTGATGATCCCGACCGGCGTGCCCGGCCTCTATGGCCGCAATACCACCTTCGAATCGATCTGCGAAGGCATTAACGCCTTCATGACGCGACTGGGGCACGACCTGGGCGCCGAAACGCTGCATTTCCCGCCGGCCATGGGCCAGGCCGACTTCGAGACCAGCGGCTACCTGAAGAGCTTTCCGCAACTGGCCGGCACCGTCCACAGCTTCTGCGGCGACGACAAAGGCCACCGCCGCCTGCTGGCGCGCCTGGAGGACAAGGACGACTGGACCGACCAGCAGCAGCCGACCGGCGTGGTGCTGACTCCGGCCGCGTGCTATCCGATCTACCCCGTGATCGCACGGCGCGGCCCGCTGCCCGAGGGCGGCAAGGTGGTCGACGTGCTGTCGTACTGCTTCCGCCACGAGTCTTCGCTGGAGCCGACCCGCATGCAGCTGTTTCGCCAGCGCGAGTATGTCTGCCTGGGGACGCAGCAGCGCATCGCGGCGTTCCGCGAGCAGTGGCTTGCGCGCGTGCCGGAGCTGGGCGAGGCGCTGCAGCTGCCGGTGGAAATCGACGTCGCCAACGATCCGTTCTTCGGGCGCGGCGGCAAGCTGGTGGCCGAAAGCCAGCGCGAGCTCAGGCTCAAGTTCGAGCTGCTGATTCCGATCAACGACGGCGCACCGCCCACGGCGTGCATGAGCTTCAACTACCACATGGACCACTTCGGCAACATGTGGCAGCTGCGCAGCGCGGACGGCGCCGTCGCGCACACGGGCTGCGTCGGCATCGGCGTCGAGCGCATGGCACTGGCGCTGCTGCGCCACCACGGACTGGATCCGGCACGCTGGCCGCAAACCGTGCGCGACACGCTGTGGGGGGGGTAAATGTACGGCGACGGCAGAGCCAGGGTTCGCGCAGGCCGCTCCACCTGGCATGGCGGCAATCCGGTCTGGTCCCATGCGAACCAGCAGATCGACCTGTGGGTCGAGCTGCTGCAAGGGTGGGATCTCGAGCCCATCGCCGCACTGCCGTTCACCGTGGCGCAGGACTTCGAGGGCGACCAGTTCACGCTCTCGGCGTTCCCCGCCAACGACCTTGAACGCCTGTATGGCATCGTCACGCACGAGCTGTCGATGTACGACCGGCTCGAGGCGCATGTTGCCACCCAAACCGCGCGCGGCAACGTGGTGCTGCTGGAAGTCGACAGCTATCAACTGCCGCAGCCGGCCGGCACGTATCGCCGCCAGCATATGCGCTCGTGCATCGGCATTGACGTGCTGGTGCCCGAGGCGGCCGCCGTGGGCTACTTCCACGGCGACGGCTACCACACCGCCAGCGGGGACGACTATGCCGCCATCTTCCGCCCCGCAACCGTGGGTTACGGCGAGGTGGCGGCGTTTCCGCATGCGTCGGTGGCGCGGCGGCGCTTTGCCGCGCAGACTGATGCCGCGCTGATGCGGACTTCGCTGGAGCTGCTGCGCCATCACCTGTCGCGCCGTCCGCAGAACAACCCGATCAGCGTGTTCCGCATGGCGTTCCCGGGCCATCTCGAGCAACTGATGGTGCGTGGCGAGCCCAACTTCCAGGTCTATGCGGCCAGCGTGCTGCGCCAGCTGGGTGTCAATTTCGAACTGCTCGGACGCTATCTGCGCTGGCTGGTGCTGCA
Organism: Cupriavidus sp. H39; assembly: GCF_050271075.1. Taxonomy (NCBI): domain Bacteria; kingdom Pseudomonadati; phylum Pseudomonadota; class Betaproteobacteria; order Burkholderiales; family Burkholderiaceae; genus Cupriavidus; species Cupriavidus sp. H39. Next base: position 581,030 of record NZ_CP189846.1, on the reverse strand, counting down.
CGGGCACGCGATGCCCGATTGCATCGGCGAGGCCTGCTACACCATGGCCTCCGAAGCCATGGTGATGCAGTTCCGGTTGATGCGCGCGGTGATCAGCCGCAAGTCCGATCCATGCCACGACTGCCTGGACCAGCTCGAGCAGGCCTACCAGGGCACGGTACCGGCCCTGGCCTCGCACCTGGGCGCGAGCGTCGCATGAACGCGCGCGACGTGGCGCCACTGGCGCAAGGCCAGGGCGCGCCCACGACCTCCGCCAAGACCACCGCCACGACCCCTGTCACGTCGGAACCCACTGCGCTGGCGATCGCGCCCGGCGTGGCGGTCGGCTCCGGCGCGCTGGCCGGCGAATGGTGCTGGCTGCAAACGCTGCCGGACGCGGCGCAGGCGCCGGCTGATCTTGCGCCCGATGCGGCGTGGCTGCCCGCGCCCGTGCCCGGCACGGTGGCGGCGGCCATGCGCGCGGCGGGCCGCTGGGACGACAGCGCGCCGCCGCCGCTGCACCGGCATGACCACTGGTACCGCGTGCGCTTTGTCGGCAGCGGGGCGCGCACGCTGCGCTGCAATGGCCTGGCGACGCTGGCCGAGGTGTGGCTCAACGGCGTGCTGGTGCTGACCACGCGCCATATGTTTGCCGCCCACCAGGTCGCGGTGCAGCTGGCCGGCGACAACACGCTGCACCTGTGCTTCCGCGCGTTGCATCCGTGGTTGCGCAGGCAGCGCGGCCAGGTCCGCTGGAAGCCGCGCATGATCGTGCCGCCCACGCTACGCGCGGTCCGCACCACGCTGCTGGGCCACATGCCGGGCTGGTGTCCGCCGGTCCATGCGGTCGGGCCCTGGCGCAGCATCGAGTTGCTTGATCCGGCCAGCGCCGATCCGCTGCACGGCGTGCGCGCCGAGGTCAGCACGCAGCTGGACGGCACCGACGGCATCATCGCGCTGACGCTGCACTTCCCGGGACCGGCGCCGGCGCAGGCGCGCTGGCTGGCAGCGGATGGCGACAGCGAAATCTGGGGCACGCTGGCGCGCGCTTCCGCGCAGGTGCTGGCCGGCACGCTGCGGGTGCCGCAAGCGCGCCGCTGGTGGCCGCATACGCATGGCGACCCCGTGCTGTACCGCGTCGAGGCCCGCCTCGGCGCGCAGGCGCTGCATTGCGCGCGGGTTGGCTTTCGCATCGTGGAGGAAGACCGCGAGGGCGAGCCCGGCGCCTTTGCGCTGCGCGTCAACGGCGAGCGCATCTTCTGCCGCGGTGCCTGCGTGTCCAGCCATGACCTGCCCGGGCTGGCCGACAGCGACGAGGCCGTGGCCCGCTGGCTGCAGCTGGCGCGCGACGCGGGCATGAACATGGTGCGGGTCAGCGGCGTCACCTGCTACCCCGGCGAGGCCTTCTATCGCTGCTGCGACGCATTGGGCCTGATGGTGTGGCAGGACTTCATGTTCGCCAATTTCGACTATGGCGCAGATCCGCAAGCCGCGCGCGGCCTGATGGACGATGCCGCGCGCGAAGTCGGGCAGTGGCTGCTGTCCACGGGCGCGCATCCGGCCATTGCCGTGCTGTGCGGCGGCAGCGAAGCCGAGCAGCAGGCGGCCATGCTGGGCACGCCGCGCGGCGACTGGCGCCAGCCGCTGTTCGACGCGCTGATCCCCGGCCTGGTGGCCAGGCACCGGGCCGACGTGGTCTATGTGCGCAACTCGCCCAGCGAAGGCGCGTGGCCGTTCCAGCCCGATACCGGCATCACCCATTACTACGGCGTGGGCGCCTACCAGCGTCCGCTGGCGGATGCGCGGCTGGCCAACGTGCGCTTTACTTCCGAGTGCCTGGCCTTTGCCAACGTGCCCTGCGCGCGCACGCTGAACCAGCATGGCCTGACCCAGCCGCTGCACGATCCGCGCTGGAAGGCGCGGGTGCCGCGCGATGCCGGCGCGGCGTGGGACTTCGAGGATATCCGCGACTTCTACTTGCGCAAGCTGTACCAGGTCGATCCGCCGCAGTTGCGCTACGAGCGCCCGGCGCGCTACCTGGCGCTGTCGCGCGCGGTGGTGGCCGAGATCATGACCGAGGTCTTCAGCGAATGGCGCCGCGTGGGTTCCACCTGCGCGGGCGGGCTGGTGTGGCAGTTGCAGGACCTGTTGCCCGGCGCCGGCTGGGGCATCGTCGATGCGTGCGGACGCCCCAAGTCGCCGTGGCATGCGTTGCGCGCGGTGTGGCAGCCGCTCCAGGTGCTGCTGACCGACGAGGGCCTGAATGGCCTGCATGTGCATGTCATCAATGAAACCGCGCAGGCGCGCACGGTGCAGCTGACGCTGCGCTGCCTGCGCGACGGCGAGGCGGTGGCGGCGCAGGCGCGGGAGGTGCTGGCGCTGCGGCCGCGCGAGTGCTGCCGGATCGCGGCGGCGGCGATGCTCGACCGCTTCTTCGACTTCACCTATGCCTACCGCTTCGGGCCGCCCGTCCACGACGTGGTGCTGGCCACGCTGCATGCCGATGACGACAGCGGCGGCGCGCCGCTGAGCCAGGCGGTCTATCTGCCTGACCGCAGCGCCGGCGCGCTGGCGCCGCCCGAGCTGCATGGCAGCGTCGAATGCGTGCAGGGCCAGTGGTGGCTGCACGTCGGCACGCGCCGCTTTGCGCGCTGGGTGCATATCGAGGATCACGTGTTCGTGCCGGAGCAGGACTGGTTCCACCTGGGGCCAGGAGAAACGCGGCGCATCCGCCTGATGCATGAGGGCGGACCGGAGGCGGCGTCCGGCGCCATCCCTTCGGGGGAGATCTACGCCATCAACGCCGACCGGCCCGCCAGCTACGACGCTCAGGCCCTTTAGGGCATATCTGGCCTGCAGGACGCGCCAGTCCGCCGCCGTCAGCCGGGGCTCCCCTTGCCATGCCTGGCCTGGCAGCGCGTCATGCGCGCTCGCCACCGGCCCGGTGCCGGCCGCTTACTTGCATTCGCCGCCAGCCCCGGGCGCCGCGCCGGCCTGCTACCAACCAACCAAAGGATGAACGAGTACCAGCCGTCTGCCTACTGTCGCTTCTGTGCGCCATGGCACTTAATACAGTCAACAGACGAGGCAGGCACACCGCACACCGCAGGGCTTGCGCGTCGGGACGGAAAGCGGCTTGCGGCCCGTCATCAGTCAGTCCTATGCGGTGTCAACAAGTCGGAAAGCATCAGTCACGGGTGGAGCGGTACAGCCGGGCTTTGCACCACGCAGCCAGTGCGCGGCCCAGTGCCGGTCCCGGGTCAACGGGGAGAATCAGCATGATCACGCAACGGTCGGACCTGCATGTCAATCATCTGCTCAATGCCTTGCCGCGGCAGGAATGGGAGACGCTGTCGCGCCACTTTGAACTGGTCCGGCTACGTGCCGGCGAACTGCTGACTGACACCAGCCAGCGCATCGTGCATGTGTATTTCCCGACCACCTCGGTGGTGTCGCTGCTGTCGCTGCTCGAAGACGGCGCCACGGTCGAGTTTGCCGCGGTCGGCAATGAAGGCCTGGTCGGCATTCCGGTAGTGACGGGTGGCGATACCATGCCCAGCCGCGTCGAAGTGCGCAGCCCGGGCTTCGCCTACCGCATTCCCGCGCGCGCCCTGCGCGCCGAGCTGTCCTACCTGCCGACCCTGCAGCGGGTCACGCTGCTGTATGTGCAGGCGGTGCTGACGCAGATCGCGCAGACGGCGGCATGCAACCGCCACCATTCGCTGAACAAGCAACTGTGCCGCTGGCTGCTGCTGGCGCGCGACCGCATGAACTCCAACGAACTGGTGATCACCCAGCAGGTCATCGCCAACATGCTGGGCGTGCGCCGCGAAGGCGTGACCGAAGCGGCCGGCAAGCTGGAAAACCTCGGGCTGATCCACCACAGCCGCGGCCATATCACCATCCTCGATCATTGCGGGCTCGAGAAGCATTCCTGCGAATGCTACAAGCTGGTCAAGCGCGAGTACGACCGCCTGTTGCCCGCGCTGGCCCACGCCTGAAGCGCCACGGGCGCACGGCACGGCAGGAGCCGTGCGCCCGCGGTGCTGGCGGCGCTTGCCGTTGGCGTCAGGCGTCTGCCCGCTACGCGGGATCGGCGGCGCCGAACGCCGACAGCAGGCCGGCGATGACGGTTTCATAAGCGCACTCCATTGTGTCCAGGCACTCGGCGCAGCGGTCCGGACGGCCGCGCGCCATGGCCCGGGCCAGGCGGAACTGCAGCACCTTGCTTTCCGAAGCCATGCGGTTGGCGGCCTGCGCGACGTGCGCGGGCACATCGTAACCATGCTCGCCGAACCAAGCGAGGCAGTGATGCAGCATCTCGAAGTTCGCCCCCAGCTGGCGCGGCAGGTTGAAGCCGTAGTGATGGAAGTAGGCATCGCCGCGCGCCAGGATCACCGCGACGTGTTCGTCGAAGTCGGCGCGCCAGCGCGTGACCGGGTTCAGCGCGGGGCGGCGGCCCAGGTGGTGGCGCATCAGCGCCGCGGCGGCGTCGGCCGCGGCCGCGCCGTGCAGCGGCGCGCGCACGCGCTTGGCGCATTCGGCGTACGGAAACAGGATGTTGCCGTCGCTCAGCTCGGGCGTCAGGCGCAGCAGGCCGCGGTAGTCCTCGCCCTCGGCGGTGTGGTACCCGAGGCTGTGATAGTAGGACAGCCGCTGCGCAGCGGGGTCGATCCGGTCGATCGCGACGGTGGTCTTCACATGCGCCTGGCGGTAGGCGGTGGCGCGCGTGTCGGGCAGGTAGTAGCTGTCCATCTCGACCAGCACGGTATGGCCGCGCCCGACCTGTTCGACCAGGTGGGCCTGCAGCGTGTCGTAGACCGCCATCTCCTGCACCACCGTGCCGTACAGCAGCTCGATGTCCGCCTGCGGATACTTGAAGAAGGTGAAATGGTCGCCCTCGTAGTCCTGCGCCACGGTGAAGGCCAGCGCCGCGCGCGGGTCGAGCCCCCAGCCATACAGCAGCTCGATCCACAGGTCCATGTAGCAATTGGTCTCCTGCCAGATCGAGGCTGCATCGTGCAGCCAGCGCTGCACCGGCCGGGCCATGCGGCACGGCGACTGGCGCGTGTAGTGGTAGCCGGCGCGGTCGGGGGCCGTGGTTGCTGCCGTAGTTGCGGCCGCACTTGCGACCGTAGTTGCCACCTTAGTTGCCGCCGTAGTTGCCACCGCCTGCTCCATGTCGTTTCTCCGCCGTACGCGCATGCCGCCGGGCCGCGATGGCAAGCGGCGTCCCTGCACGGCCCACTGTATTGCAACGCCGGCGGCCGCCGCTATCGGTGCGTTCTCCAACAGAGCGCGCGCGATCGCACGCCGCCGCGGCGCGCATGTTGGCGACCTGCCCCGGCGGCACAAGTGGGGTGTGCGGAATCGAACAGATTGCGCCAGGGCGCCTGCCTAGACTGGCTGGCATCCCCGTCATGGCGGTCAGGGACCGCTGCCGGGCGTACCCGTTTCTGCGATGCTGCCGGTGCGGCTGCGCAGGCCCGGGCGCAACGCGCGGGACGCTTGGAACTGCCGACACGCCAGGAGGCATGATGCGAATTCGGACCCGGGAAGAGAACCAGACGCCGCCGCCGGTCAACGGCGAAATCCATGCTGCCCTGCAGGGCTTGGGCGACCGGGCGGCGCATTGCGCCGCGGTGCCGGTGGTGCAACCCGTGATCCTTGCCGGCGGCGCCGGTACGCGCCTGTGGCCGCTGTCGCGCGAGCAGTTCCCCAAGCAGCTGCTGAACCTGATTGCCGAAGACACGCTGCTGGAAGCCACGGCCAACCGCCTCGCCGGCGTGGCCGCGCTGGCGGGCCGCCCGGACGGCATGGAGGCGGCGCAGATCGTGGTCTGCGGTGAAGAGCACCGCTTCATGATCACCGACATGATGAAGCGCGCCGGCAAGCCGGCGCGCGTGCTGTCCGAGCCGTGCGGGCGCAATACCGCGCCGGCGCTGACGGTGGCCGCGCTGCATGCGCTGGCCGCCGCGGGCGAGGGCGGCGATGCGGTGCTGGTGGTGACGCCGGCCGACCACAGCGTGGCCGATGTCGCGTCCTTCCGCGAGGCCATCGCCACGGCGATCCGGCATGCGGACCTCGGTGCCATCGTCACGCTGGGCGTGAAGCCGGTGGCGCCGGAAACCGGCTTCGGCTACATCCGCGCGGCGGGCGGCGCGGACCATGGCGCCTTCATGCTGGACCGCTTCGTCGAGAAGCCGCACCTTGAGCTGGCCAAGCACTATGTCGAGTCCGGCGAATTCTGGTGGAACAGCGGCATCTTCGTGGTGCGGGCCTCGGTGTGGCTGCGCGCGGTGGCCGAGTTGCAGCCCGAGATGGCTCGGCAATGCCGCGCCGCCTATGCGGCCAGCGAACCAGCCGCCTGCGCCGGCGAAGTGCTGTGCCTGGGCAAGGAGGCGTTCCACGCCTGCCCGTCCGACTCGATCGACTACGCGGTGATGGAGAAGCTCGAGACCTTGCCGGATGTCGCCGGCATGCTGGTGCCGCTGGATGCGGGCTGGTCCGACGTGGGCTCATGGGCGGCGATCTGGGATATCGCGCCGAAGGACGCCAGCGGCAACGCCGGGCGCGGACGGGTGCTGTTCGACGGTGCCAGCTCGTGCCTGGCGCATTCCGAAGGCCGCCTGATCGCGTGCGTCGGGGTGCAGGACGTGGTGGTGGTGGAAACCGCCGATGCGGTGCTGGTGGTGGACAAGGCCCACGTGCAGGACGTGAAGAACATCGTGCAGCGGATCCGCTCCGAGCATGGCAATGAAGTGGTGAACCATCGCAAGGTACGCCGGCCCTGGGGCTGCTATGACTCGATCGATCGCGGCGACCGCTTCCAGGTCAAGCGCATCGTGGTCGAGCCCGGCGCCAGCCTGTCGCTGCAGATGCACTACCACCGCGCCGAGCACTGGGTCGTGGTGCGCGGCACCGCGCGCGTGACCTGCGGCGACAACATCAGCATTCTTTCGGAAAACCAGTCGACCTATATCCCAATCGGCACCCTGCACCGGCTGGAAAACCCGGGCAAGACGCCGCTGGAGATCATCGAGGTGCAGTCGGGCGCTTACCTGGGCGAAGACGACATCGTGAGGTTCGAAGACAACTACGGGCGCAAATAAGGGGTTGGCGGCCAGTGCGTTGCGCCAGGCGCCGGCAGGCGCGGCGGACACGCACCGGTTGCCGCGTGATCAGCGAGAGGCAGCGTTTGGCGGGAGAGATGTCGTGAGCAGAATGTCATTTGCCGGAGCCGTACCGGTACCCGACCAGGTGTCGCCGCGCAGCGGCGCGAACGCGCGCTTGTTGCTGGACCACGCCGGCTGGATCCTTGCCGCCGGGCTGACCGGCGCCGCCATTGCCTGGCTGGGTTGGCTGGCCACGCCTGACCTGTATCGCGCCAAGTCGCTGGTGCAGCTGCAGACGCGCGACGGCGCCGGCCGCGCGGCCACGCCGCAACTGGACCTGGGCATGCTGAAGAGCCGCGCCGTGGTCGGGCCGGTGGTCGAGCGCCTGCACCTGGATATCGAAGTCCAGCCGCTGCGCGCGCCGCTGCTGGGCAGCCTGGCCAACCACTTCGCCGAGCCCGGCAAGCTGCGCGGCCCATGGCCGGCCGAGCTGGGCTATGCGTGGGGCGGCGAGCGGGTGGCGGTGGAGCGCCTCAACGTGCCGGCGCGCCTGCTCAACGTGCCGCTGACGCTGGAGATCCTGCCCGACAACGGCTTCCGGCTGAGCGGACCGCAGGTGCAGGTCGAGGGCCGCGCGGGCCAGCTGGCCGAGGCCGGTGGCATCTCGATGCTGGTGGGGCGGATCGAGGCGCGGCCGGGTACGCGCTTCCTGGTGACGCGGCGCGACCTGACGCTGACCGTCGATGCCGTCACGCGCGAGTTGCGCGTGGAGGGCGAATCGAGCGACGCCACCACGCTGCGCATCAGCTGGCAGAACCGCGACCCCGCCACCGCGGCCGCGCTGGTCAACGGCATTGCCGATTCCTATATCAAGGGCCAGGCCGAGCAGCGCCAGGACGACACCGCCGCGACGCTGGCCTTCCTGTCCGGCGAACTGCCGCGCGTGAAGGCCGAGCTGGAGCGTGCCGAGAGCGCGCTGACGCGCTACCGTTCGCGCTCGGGCTCGCTGGCGCCAAGCCAGGACGTGCAGTCCTACCTGAACGGCAGCATGGAATACCAGCGCCAGATCGCACTGCTGCGCCTGGAGCGGACCAAGCTGCTGCAGCGCTTTACCACCGAAGCCAACGAGGTCCGCACGGTCGACAGCCAGATCCAGCAGCTCACGCGCGAGCGCCAGGAGATGGACGCGCGCATGCAGAACCTGTCGGCGTCCGAACGCGAGTCGGTGGCACTGACGCGCGACGTCAAGGTGGCCGAGGACATGTACATGACGCTGCGCAACAAGGTCGAGCAGCTGTCGCTGGCGCAGCTCGACCGCACCGGACAGGTGCGCATCGTCGACAACGCGCTCACGCCCACCGTGCCGGTCGGCATGGGACCGTGGACGCCGGCCGCCGGTGGCGGCGTGCTGGGCATGCTGCTGGCAGCCGGGGCACTGACGCTGCGCCAGCGCGTGCGGCCCACCGTGGCCACCGCCAATGACGCCGAAGACAAGCTTGGCATCACCATGCTGGGCGACATTGCCTTCAGCCGCGAGCAGGCCACGCTGGAGCGCATGGTGTCGGCCAAGGCCCTGCTGGGCGTGGCCGCGGGCTACGCCGTGCCGCCGTCGGCGCGCCTGGAACGGCCGCAGCCGTCGAGCGCGGTGATCGATGTGTCGGCGCTGGAGCATGACAGTGCCGACCGGTTGCTGCGGCTGGGCTTGCACGACCAGTTCCTGCTGGCGCGCAACGCGCCGCATTCGCTGGCGGTGGAAGGGCTGCGCAATATCCGCGCCGCGGTGCATTTTGCCCTGCGCAGCGCGCCAGACCATGTCATCGCCGTCACCAGCCCCGCGCCCGGCGCGGGCAAGACCTTTGCGTCGGTGAACCTGGCCGTGCTGTTCGCCGAAGCCGGGCAGCGCGTGCTGCTGATCGACGCCGACCTGCGCCGCGGCCGGGTGGCCAGCTGGTTCGACCAGCCCGCCGAATCCGGCCTGGCCGAGCTGCTGACCGGGCACGTGCCGCTGTCCGCCGCGGTGCGGCCCACGGTCGTGAACGGGCTGTCGATCCTGCCGGCGGGCTTGCCGCCGCCGAATCCGTCGGAACTGCTGATGCGCCCCGGCATGGCCGAAGCGCTGCGGCAGTGCGCTGCCCGCTTCGACCTGGTGCTGATCGACACCCCGCCGGTGCTGGCCGTGGCCGATGCCAGCCTGGTCGCGAACCTGGCGGGTTCGACCCTGGTGGTGCTGCGTGCGGACGCTACCCTGCCCGGCCAGGTCGATGAAACACTCAAGCGCCTGCAGCGGGCCGATGCGCGCCTGCTGGGCGGCATTCTCAACTGTGTGATCGCCAAGCGCAGCAACCGCGCCGAATTCGACAGCGTCAACCCTTACCTCGGCATGCCGGCGACCGCGCCGATCTCGCGCCGGATCGGGCAGGCGCTGCACCGCGAAGAGAAGAAAGAATAAGAGGCGCAGAAGCGGGAGCGTACCCGTTTCTGCGTGGATGGGTGGTCTGTTCCACCGGCTCGGCGGCGGACCATCCACTTGCGAGGAGGCGACATGAGGCGCCTGATGTTCGAAGGCTGTGCCGGCTGGCTGCACGAGGCACAAGGCACAACTGGGGTGGTCCTGTGCGCGCCGCTGGGCCACGAGGCCATGTGGTCGCACCGGGCATGGCGGCATCTGGCCGATGATCTCGCCGCGGCCGGCATGCCGGTGCTGCGTTTCGACTATCCGTGCACCGGCGACTCGGCAGGTGCCTGCGAGGCGGCACACTTCCTCGGGCGCGCCGCCTCCAGCATCGTCGCCGCGGCCGCGCAGCTGCGCGCGCTGACCGGGGTGGAGCGCATCGTGCTGTGCGGGCTGCGCGCCGGCGCCAGCCTCGCGGTGCAGGCCGCCGAGGCAATGCGCTCACACCCGGCATGGGAGGGTGGAGTGGCCGGGTTGGTGCTGATCGCGCCGGTGGTCAATGGCCGCGCCTACCTGCGCGAACTGCGTGCGCTGCATCTGAACTGGCTCAACAGCGTCGGGCCGACCGAAACCCCGCTACCGGCGCCGGCCGGCGCGCTCGATGTGCTGGCCTACCGCTTCACTGCCGACACCGTGCGCGAACTCGAGGCGCTGCGCCTGGACTGCGACACCTCCTGTCCCGCGCCGCGCGTGCTGCTGCTCGACCCGTGGCCCGGTACCCCTTCTGCGACCGGCGCGCTGGCGCAGCGCTACACGGAAGGCGGCGCGCAGGTCGAGTCGGCCGCATTCCCCGAATACGCCGAGATGATGCAATCGGCCGAGTTTGCCGGGGTGCCGGCACAGGCGTGGCGGCAACTGGTGCAGTGGCTGGCGCGGATGCCGGCGGCGCTACCGGCGGCACGCTGGACCATGCCTGGCGCGTCGCGTGCGGCGTCCCTGCGCGTGGCCGTCGACGGCGTGGTCGAAGAGTCGGTCTGGCTCGACGCACGACGCCAGTTCGGCATCCTGTGCATGCCGAGCGACGCGGCACCCGCGCCGGTCGCGGTGATCTTCCCGAATACCGGCGGCAATCACCATGTCGGCGATGGCCGCATGTTCGTCACGCTGTCGCGCCGGCTGGCAAGGTTGGGCGTGGCCGCGCTGCGGCTGGACGTGGCGGCGCTGGGCGACAGCCCGCGCGCGCCACGCAGCATGAGCATTCCCGAGATCTACTCCCCCGCGCCGCGCGCGGACGTGAGCGCCGCGGTCGACTGGATGCGCGCGCGCGGTTTCCGCGGCATCGTGCTGGCCGGCGTGTGCTCCGGCGCTTTCCTGAGCCTGCACGCCGCATTGGCTAACCCCGGCGTGAACGGCCTGGTGCTGGCCAACCTGGTGAAATTCCGCTGGGACCGCGCCGATGACCGCAGCGCGGGCAAGGGCGCGCGATCGTGGCAAGGCTGGCTCTCGGCCGCGCGCCGTAGCGGCAACTGGGAACGGGTGTTGCAGGGGCAGGTGCGGATCGGCGCGCTCGCCGCGGCCATGGCGCGCTATGCGTACCGGCACGCCACCGAGCGCGTCGCGTTTCGCTTGACGCGGCTGCGCGGTGGCGAAGATTTGGCATCAGTCACGGCTTACGCACGGGCCGCGATGCGCAGCCTGAATGAGCGTGGGGTGCGCACGGACATGCTGTATGGGTCGGAGGACGTGGGGTTCGATGAGGCTCAGCTCCGTTTTGGCAGAGATCTGGAAGCGCTGGCGGCGTTCACGCAAATCACTGTGCATCGGCATGGGTGTATGGATCATGCGTTGTTTCTGGCGGAGGGGAGGCAGATTTTTTGTGACCAGGTGGTCAAGCATGTGGTGGGGACATTGGCTGCGATGGAGGCGGTGGGGGAGGGGTTGCCGCAGGGTGCGAAGGTGTGTTGATGGTTTTGTTGGGATTGGGGGGTGAGGCATGGTGACATGCTGTCGGCTTTTGAACCGCTGGGTTCCGCCCTGCTGGGCGGGTCACTTTTTGTCCGAGCGACAAAAAGTAACCAAAAAGCGCGTTTACTGCCCTGCGGGCGGCATGTCTTATCGCAGTGTGCCTGGGGGTTTTCGTACGGGGCTGGGCTTCCTCGCATAGCGGGACTGCCTGCCGCGGTGGTGCACGACCGTGGGAGGGGCGTTGGAGCGGTGTTTGAACGAGCCCAGAGCGGCCGGTGGCCACCTGCTGCAGGCCTTGCCATAGGAACGCCTACGGCTGCGCTGCGCGCAGGCAGTGTCGCAGATCGGGGTTCCCGGCTCGGAACGCCTCGCTGCGCTCGCTTGGCGCTGCCGGGCCGCAGGGCCTGTCTGGACTTCCGTTTTTTTTGTGTGCGAGGCGGGTTTCTGAGTTCCGTCAGCCAGTAGCTGCCGGCGCGTAACACTGCTGCAGGCGTCCCCCCGAAGGCCTTGTGCGATTTCGCCAGACCGGGTCACCGGCCCGTAGCGCCAAGCAAGCGCAGCGAGGCGTACCGTGCCGAGGCCCCTGACCTGCGATACTGCCTGCGCGCAGCGCAGCCGTAGGCGTTCCTACGGCAAGGCCCGCAGCAGGCGGCCACCCACCGCTCTGGGCTCGTTCAACCATCCCTTCAACGCCCCTCCCACGGTCGTGCACCCCTGCGGCAGGCAGTCCCGCTATGCGAGGAAGCCCAGCCCCGTACGAAAACCCCCAGGCACACTACGATAAGACATGCCGCCCGCAGGGCAGTAAACGCGCTTTTTGGTTACTTTTTGTCGCTCGGACAAAAAGTGACCCGCCCAGCAGGGCGGAACCCAGCGGTTCAAAAGCCGACAGCATGTCACCAACACCGCCCCTTCCAAAACCCAACCTAAGCCACCTTAAGCCCTCTTAGAACTCGCGCCCCCATACTGATTCATATACCGATACTTCCCGAAGTGATAGTGCGCCCGATACCAGCGCCCCTCTACCTTCAGGCCATTGAAGATCACGCCCTTGATATCACTCCCCGCCTGCACGATCGCCCGCCGCGTGGCCTTGAGCTCTGATGCCGTACTGGCATCGGCCCGCGCCACCAGGAACACGGCCCCGGCCTTGGTCGCCAGCACGCCGGCGTCGGAAGTGGCCAGCACCGGCGGGGTATCGAGCAGCACCACGTCGTAACGGTTCCTGAGCGTGGCCAGCAGCGTGTCCATGCCGCGCGTCTGCAGCAGGTCGGCCGCCAGCGGCGGCTCGGAGCCGGTGGCGATGAAGTCCAGCCCCGGCACCACGTCGCGCTGCAGCACCTGCTCCAGCGGCGTGCCGGTCAGCAGTTCGGTCAGGCCCGGCACGCGCGGCTTGCCGAAATGGTGGTTGAGCCCGCCGCGCCGCAGGTCGGCGTCGACCAGCACCACGCGGCGCCCGGCGGTGGCCAGCACGGTGGCGAAGTTGGCCGAAATGAAGGACTTGCCTACTTCCGGCGCTGGCCCGGTGATCACCACCACATTGTTGCTGTCGCTGTTGAGCAGGGCAAACTGCAGTGAGGTGCGGAAGCTGCGCAGGCTTTCCACGGCCGGGTCGTCGGGCAAGCGCCTGGCGAGCAGCTTGTCGATATCGGGCCCGCCACGCAGGCGCGACTGCGCGGCACTGTAGGGCACCGTGGCGTACACCGTCATGCCGGTTTCACGCTCGATCTCGTCCGCATCGGCGACGCCGCCGTCGAGCAGCCGGCGCAGCACCACCACCGCTGTCCCGGCCAGCAGCCCCAGCAGCACCGAGGCCGCGGCAATCAGCTGGCGGTTGGGCTTGACCGGGCGGATCGGCACCTCGGCCGGGTCCACCAGCCGCGCCGTGCCGATCTTGCTGGCCTTGACCAGCCTGAGCTGCTGCACGTCGTTCAGCAGCGACTGGTACATCTCGGTGCTGACCCGGACATCGCGCATCAGCCGCAGCACGTTCTGCTCGATATCCGGCAGGCGCTGGATCTTGCTGCCGACCGCGCCGAGCTCGGCGTTCACGTCGGCGATCTGCTTGTCCATGATCTCGATCGCCGGATGGTTGGGCGTGAAGCGCGCGATCAGTTCCTGGCGCCGCTGCCGCAGGTCCGCCAGCTTGGTCTGGGCCGCCACGGATTGCGCCAGGACCAGCCGGGATTCTTCGTTCAGGTCGATGGTGCCGCGCTGGTTGCGCATGTTGTTGTAGCGCGACTCGGCGCTTTCCAGCTGCTGCTTGAGCTGCGGCAGCTGCGCTTCCAGGAAGGCCAGCGACTTCTCGGCCTCGGCGGCCTTGCGGCGCAGATTCTGCTCGACATACTCGTTGCCGATCTCGTTCAGGATGGCGGCGGTCTTCTCGGCCGAGGTGCCCTCCAGCGCCACGCCGATCACGCCGCTCTGCTTGCCGCGCTCGGTGATCATCATCTGGCTTTGCAGGTCGGCAATGGCCACCGCGCGCGGTACGCGCGAGACATGGAAGACTGCGCCGGGGCGGCCTTCGAGCTGGCTGATCTCGATGGTGACCTTGCCGCTGTGGGTCGCCACCGTCAGCGGCACGCCGACGCTGCCTTCGGCCACGGCATCGTCGCTGGCGAAGGCCAGCCGGTACTTGCCATTGCCCATTGCGGTCACCGTGATCAGCCGGCGCTCCATCGCGGCCGGCACCTCCAGGCGCGATACCGCGATCGCTTCGCTGCCCCACGCATAACCGCCCTTGCCGAAGAGGCCCGGCTGCGACAGCTCGCGGTTGAAGCCGGCCAGCGCGGCGCCGATCACCGGGAAGTAGTGCGGCGACGCGGACACGTCCAGCTGCAGCGCGTCCACCGCCTTGCCCACCACCATGCGCGAGCGCAGCAGCTCGATCTCCGCCGAAGGCGCGGGCCTGACGTCGTACACCGGCGACACGGTCGCGGTGGGCTTGTTGGGGTTGTTGGCGCTGGCGCCGTTCTGCTCCTCCACCTGCACCAGGATGTCGGCGCGGTAGACCGGCTTGCTCAACAGCGCGAACAGCAGGCCCGCGGCCATCACCGCCGCGGCGACCGCGAGGAAGGTCCAGCGATAACGGACCAGCACGTCGACATACGAAGTCAGGTCCGACGACGGCTCATCGCCTTCGGGGGCCTGGGCCTCGTAGTCACGCAGGTTCTTGATGTTGCTCATGTTGCCTCCCCGTAGCGGGTTGCCTGTGCTTCGGATTGAATCTGTGCCGTCCATGCCTGCACGCCCTCGCGGATCAGCCCCAGCACGATCAGGAACATCGCCTGCGAGCCGCCGTAGGGATCGGGAATATCCGCCTGCGCGGCCTCGCACAGGCGGAAGGTCTTGCCGCGCGCCTGCGGGAAGCGCTGCTCCAGCCATTCGCGCTGCTCGCTGTCCATCACCAGCACCAGGTCGGCAGCGTCGACCATGTCGTCGTCGAGCTCGCGCGCGCGGTGCGGCGCCAGGTCCAGCCCGTCCTTGGCCAGCAGCCGGATCACGCGCGGATCGGCGCCGGCGCCCACCGGCGGCGCCAGCCCCGCGGAACTGATGCTGCAGCCGGGCAAGGCCTGGCGCAGCAGGTCGGCGGCCATCGGGCTGCGGCAGCGGTTGCCCAGGCACACCACCAGGATCGAGCGGATCATCGCGGCTTCATCGGGTTTCAGGATCGGCAGATGCAGCATGGGTTCAGGGCCGCGCGAGACTGTTGACGCCCACGATCGGGCTCACCAGCAGGGTCATGACCCGGCTCCACCGCACCACTTCGCGCGCATCGACGTAGACCACGTCCTTGGGCTCGAGCTCGAAGCCTTCGGCGATCGCCAGCGCCACCGGCGAGGAGCCGTCGAGGTGGAACACCTTGGGCGCATCGTTGGCCATCTTGCGGATCACGTAGATATGCTCGGCGTTGGCGGAGTTGGGGTTGACGCCGCCGGCGTCGCCGAGCGCCTCGTTCAGCGTCATGCGCCCGTTGCGCATCAGCAGCGAGGCCGGCCTGACCACTTCGCCGGTGACAAAGACCTTGCTGTCCTCGCGTTGCTCGACGCGCACGATGTCGCCCGAGCGCAGCAGGATGCGCGACGGGTCCACGCCCTTGGCCAGCATCGCGGGGATGTTCACGTACCAGCTGCGCTCGCCGCGGGTGACGCGCACGCGGCTGTTGTCGCCGGTGTTGTTAAGCACCCCGCCGGCGCGGTTCAGCGCCTCGACCAGCGTCATCGGCGCGTCGTCGATGGCGAGCATGCCGGGCGTCCTGACCTCGCCGTCGACATAGACGCGCTGGCTGCGAAAGCCCAGCACGCGCACCGTCATCTGCGGGTTGCGCACCACGCGCGAAAGCACGCGCGCCATTTCGTCGCGCACCTGGTTGGCGGTCTTGCCGGCGACCTTCATCACGCCGGCATACGGGAACTGGATGTCGCCGTTGGGACTGACCACATAACCGGGCATGTTGGAGCCGCCGGTGGAGGCCGGAACCTCGAAGCCCGCGCCGATGCTATAGGTCTGCGTCGGGAACACCAGTTCGGGGTGATCCCACACCACCACCGAGATGATGTCGCCGGGGCCGATCACGTAGGGCTTGGGCGTGGCGAACAGCTCTTCGACGCGGTGATTGGTGGGTTTGCTCTTCGCGCGCAGTTCGCGCACCAGGTCCATGGTGATGGGCGTGATGTCCGGCTTGGCGTCCGGCCCGACGGCATCGACGTTTGCGTTCGCGCTGAAGTACATCCCCGGCGATGCGGCGCAGCCGCCCAGCAGCAGGGCGGCGCCGAGCACGGCGCACACGCCCGGCAGCGCGCGCCGGCGCGCCGCGCGGGTGCGGGGGATGAGGCAAGTGGTGCGGCATTGACTGGTTTCCACGACGTTCCTCCTGCACATTGGGGCTGCGCCCTCGCTGGGACGGCATGCCCCCGATGCTCCCAGCCTAGGGCTGCGGGTAGCCCGGATCAGTGCGCTCTCGCACACTGCGCCGAGCGCTGTGAGTGGCATGCCCCGCACCGGCCACGTGCCGCCACCGGCACCGCTATGGCTGTGGCCGGCGCTGGCCGATGGCGCGCGCGGGGGTGCCGCCGTACACCGTCCAGGCTTCGCGCAGCGGCTTGGTGACCACCGTGCGCGGCGCGATCACCGCGCCCTCGGGCAACGTCACGCCCGGCGAGATGAAGGCTTCGGCGCACACCCACACATGGCGCTCCAGCGTGATCGGCGACGCGATCAGCTGGAAGGTCTCGCTGTTGTAATCATGCGAGCCCGTGCACAGGTGCGAGCCCTGTGACACGATGGCGTAGTCGCCCAGCGTGATCGGGCTGATGTTGTAGAGGGTCACGCCGTCGGCGACGGCGGTGTGCTCGCCCATCACCAGGTTCCACGGCGCCCAGATCCGCGCCGCGGGATAGACCCGCGCATCGCGGCCGAGGCGGGCGCCGAACAGGCGCAGCAGCGCGGCACGCCAGGCATGCATCGGGCGCAGGCTGGGGCGGAACAGCCACAGCCATACCCAGTTCCATAGCTGCCGGCGCACGCGGTTGGACAGCGAAAACGACGGGCCGGAGGTGCGGTGGGTGTGCTGGATGATCATACGGAGCGTTCCGGGACGGCGGGCATTGCGGCGATGCTCGCGCCAAGCGGCGCGCGGATCGGTGCGCCGTGCCACAGATGCAGCGGCCGCGCGCGACCGGCGCGGTGTGTTCGCGCACGGTTGCGCGCCAACCGGCGGCGCATCGTCGGCGTTATGCACTCGGGCACGCGGGTCGCGCCATTGGGGCGGACGCCCGGCGTGGCTCGTACGAGGCTACTGGAGGCATGGATGGAAACGGCACAAGACCGGATCAACCGCCGCGCCTGGGCCAGCTGGGGTGCCACCCGCTGGTTCGGCACGATGACGGACTGGACCGACCCGGGCGAGGCGGCGGCGCTGTCGTATGTCGCGCAAGACGCACGGGACACCCCGGTGCTCGACGTCGGCGTGGGTGGCGGGCGCACGGTGGCGATGCTGCGCGCGCTCAGCCATGACTACCTCGCCATCGACTACACCCCGCGGCTGGTGCAGGTCTGCCGGCGCAACCACCCGGGCGTGGCGGTCAGGCTGATGGATGCGCGCGACTTGTCGGCGCTGGCCGACAACAGCTTCGGGCTGGTGGTGTTCAGCTTCAACGGCATCGATGCCGTCGACTACGCCGGTCGCGCTGCGATCCTGCGCGAGTTCGCGCGCGTGCTGCGGCCCGGCGGGCTGTTGCTGTTCTCCACCCATAACCTGCACGGACCCAGCTATCGCGAGAACCTGTCTGTGTTCCTGCGGCCGCCGGCATGGTCGGCCAACCCGCTGCGGCTGGGCCTGAATGCCGCGCGCATGGTCGTCAACCTGCCGCTGGCCACCGTCAACTACCTGCGCCATTCGCGGCTGAACCAGGAGTGCGACGGCTACGCGGTGCGGGTGTGCGCCGCGCACAAGTTCGGCATCGTCATTGTCTATACCGAGCGCACCGCGCAGCAGCGCGCACTGGCCGAGGTCGGCCTGAGCACCGAGGCCGTGTTCGGCGACCTCGCCGCGACACCGCTGGCCGACGGCGCCGGCGTGGAGGATATCCGCTGGTTCCATTTCATCGCGCGCAAGCCGTAGCTTCGCCACGCTTCAGGCAAGTGCGCCAGCGCACGGAACGGCACCCGGTGATGGTGCATCCTGCGGCCAGGACGCAGCTTGCACAGGCGTGCTTGCATGCTGCGCGACCGGAGCCATGACGCGATGATGCAACCCTTGCGGCTGCCCGAGACCCCTGCGCCGTTGCCAAGCATCCTGATCTTCAGCGCCCCTTTCCATCCATTGATCGGCGGCATGGAGCGGTTCGCCGAGGAGCTGGCGAGCGGGCTGGCGGAACTGGGCTACCCAGTGGAAGTGGCCACCAGCACGCCCGCCGCGCCCGGCGATGCCACCACGTTCCCGTTCGCCGTGACCCGGGTCCGCGGCAAGCTGCAGCTCGCGCGCGCCTTGCTGCGCCACCGGCGCGTGCTGTTCGTCGGCCTGACCTTCTACGACGTGATGCTGGCCAGCCTGCTGCGCCGGCGCATCGTGCTGACGCACCACGGCCCGTACGTGGTCCATGGCGACACGCGCGGCGCCTGGACCGGTGCTTTCAAGCGCTGGCTGTCGCGCTTCTACGACGGCATCTGCGTCAGTCACTACCTGGCCGGCTGGCTGCCGGGCCAGCCGCTGGTGATCCACAATGGCTATCGCGACGAACTGTTCGCCGACCCCGCGCCAGCCGGCGCGCGGCCGGCGGGAAGCTTTATCTTCGTCGGGCGGCTGGTGTCCGAGAAGGGCGTGGACTTGCTGGTGCGCAGCTTCGCGCGCCTGCAGGCGCGGCAGCCGCACGCGCGGCTGACCATCGTCGGCGAAGGGCCGGAGCGCGAGGCCCTGGCGCGGCTGGCCGCCGGACTGGGATGCGCGCACGCGGTGCACTTTGCCGGCTGCCAGGGCGCCGCCAGCGTGGCGGCGCTGCTGGGCCGGCATCGATGCCTGGTGGCGCCGTCGCTGGGCTATGAGTCCTTTGGCATCGTGGCGCTGGAAGGCCTGGCGGCAGGGTGCGAAGTGATTGTCAGCCAGCGCGGCGGCCTGCCCGAAGCGGTCGGCGATTTCGGCTGGGTCGTCGAGCCGGCACTCGAGCCGCTGCACGCCGCCATGGCTGCCGTGCTGGCCGGCGCGTCACGCCGGGATGCCGCCGGCACGCGCCAGTTCCTTCGCGAGCACGAACGCCACGCGGTGGCGCTGCGCTATGCCGAGGCCATCGCGCGCTTCACGCAGCATCCGAGCGAGCCGCGCGAGCGCACCCCCTTCAGCACGGAGCGGCAGGGTTCTTCCGAAGCTGGCCGCTAGGCTTCGCGCCAGCGGTCTTCGTGCGCGGTCAGGCATTTGCGCAGGAAGCCGAGCATGCCGGTGGCGCAATACACGCTGACGCGGGGCAGGCCGAACGGGTCGTCGCTGGCGCGGGCCAGGCCGCGCGCGGTAATGGTGGCGTTGGCGTAGCCCGCCTCGCGCACCATCGCCCGGTGCGCGGCATCCTGGCTGCCATAGGGGTAGCAGAAGGCCGTTACCGGCACGCCGAGCCACTGCTCCAGCTCATCCTTGGATGCGGCGATCTGCCGGCGCGCCTCCTGCGGCGCCATGCGGCGCAGGTCGACATGGTCCAGCGTATGCGAGCCGACCTCATGGCCGCCCTGGTGCCATGCGCGCATCTGCGCCACGCTCATCAGGGCTGCGGGGCGGATCCCCAGGTGCCGGTCCCAGACATTGCTGCCCGACAGCTGGCGCGAGACAAAGTAGTTGGTGGCGGTGAAGCCTAGCGCATCCAGCGCGGGCATGGCGTGCTCGAACACGTTGCGAAAGCCGTCGTCGAAGGTGATGCCGAACACCTTGCCGCTGCGCTCGCCGTGCAGGTACGGCATCAGGTCGCGCATGCTGAGGCCGCGATAGCCAAGCCGGTGCATCAGCCGCATCTGGCGGCGAAAGCGCGCGGGCGGCACCCACAGCCCGCGCCCGGGCGAGCGGCGTGGCGGCGGTGCGTCGATCTGGTGGTACATCAGGATCGGAATCGGCATGGCGTGGCGCGGATAGGGCGCCATGCAAACGGCGCCGGTGGGAGCCATTCTGGTGCGCTGCGGGGCGCGGCTCGGTGCGCTGGTCCACATTCGCCAGGCGGCGCCAGCGCTGGCCGGCGCGGGTGTGTGGCAGCGAACAGAGCCTGCGCGCGGCCTGGCTCATGCTGCGGGCACGAGGACGTATGGTCCCGCTTGCCATTGGCGCCAGCCTGGGGACACGTGCCAGGCATCAAGCGGGCACGACGCGCGCATTCCGGAGATCGCCCTGCATCATGAAATTGCTGCACGTCATACCCTCCATCAACCCGGCCGGGGGCGGCCCCATCGAGGGCATTCGCCAATTGCGCCAGCCGCTGCGCGAGCGCGGCGCCGAGATCGATGTCTGCTGTGGCGACGCCCCTGACGCACCGTTCGTGCGCGCCAGCGAGATGAACGTGATCGCACTGGGGCCGACCGCGACGAAATACGGCTTCAACCCCCGGATGCTGCGGTGGCTGCGCGCCCATGCGGGCAACTACGACGCCGTGCTGGTCGAAGGCCTGTGGCAGTTCCATGCGCTGGCCACCTGCCTCGCGCTGCGCGGCGGCCAGGTGCCTTACTTTGTCTTTACCCACGGCATGCTCGATCCGTGGTTCCGCGAGCGTTATCCGCTCAAGCACATCAAGAAGAGCCTGTACTGGCTGCTTGGCGACTACTGGGTGTTGCGCGGCGCGCGCGCCGTGCTGTTCACCTGCGAGGAAGAGCAGCGGCGTTCGCGCAATGCCTTCTGGCCGTATCGCTGCCGCGAGCTGGTGGCCGGATACGGCACCGCGCAGCCGCCCGCCGAGGCCGCGCCGCTGCGCGAGTTCTTCCTGGCCGCATTTCCGGAATTGCGCGGCAAGCGCATCGTGCTGTTCCTGGGCCGCATCCACGAAAAGAAGGGCTGCGACCTGCTGCTCGAAGCCTTTGCCGGCGTGGCCGGTGCGGACCCGCGGCTGCAGCTGGTACTGGCGGGGCCGGTCGAGGCGGCGCTACGCGCGCGCCTGGCGCGGCAGGCCGAGTGCCTGGGGCTGGCGCAGCGCCTCAGCTGGACCGGGATGCTGTCGGGCGACCTGAAATGGGGCGCCTATCACGCGGCCGAAGTCTTCAGCCTGCCGTCGCACCAGGAGAACTTTGGCGTGGCCGTGGCCGAGGCGCTGGGCTGCGGCGTGCCGGTGCTGATCTCCGACAAGGTCAATATCTGGCGCGAAATCGTGGCCGACGGGGCCGGGCTGGCCGGCGCCGACACCGCCGCGGGCACCGGCGCGTGCCTGCGCCAATGGCTGCAGGCCGGGCCCGCCGCGCAGGCGCGCATGCGGGTGCAGGCGCGCGACTGCTTCCTGCGGCGCTACGAGGTGCGGCAGAGCGCGCAGCGGCTGCTGGACATCCTGGGCGAGCGGCCGGCGCCGGCGCCTGCCGCCGAGGCCACGTCGCAGCCCGCGCACGGACCCGCCGCCACCAGTGCCACGCCGGGCGGCACCCCATGAAAGCGCTGCGCATCTTTGTCTTCGCGGTGCTGTCGCAGGGGCTCGGTGCCGTCACCGGCCTGCTGCTGGCGCATTGGCTCAGCGTGGGCGACTACGCCATCTATACGGTCACGGGGGCCATCGTCGGCGCCATGTCGATCATCACCAAGGGCGGCATCCATTTCGGCCTGAATGCCATCCTCGGGCGCACCTGGCCCGACCGCGAGCGCGCGGCCCAGGCCACGCGCGCCGCGCTGGCGCAGCGCAAGCGCATCTCGGCCTTCCTGCTGCCGCCGCTGCTGATCGTCGCCGCCGTGCTGATGTACCGCAACCATGCGTCGCTGGCGCTGGTGGCCGCGTTGCTGCTGACGCTGCTGGCGATGTGGTATTTCGACATGCAGTCGCGCGTGGTGGACCAGGTGCTGCTGTTCGCCAACCGGGCGCCGGCGCTGCAGGCGCTGGATGCCAGCCTGTCGGGGGCGCGGCTGCTGCTGTCGGGGGTGGTCTACCTGCTCGGGCTGCAGAGCGCGCTGGCCGCGAGCCTGGTCAACACGCTCTTCGCCGGCCTGCGCGTGCCGTTCGTGCGCCGCTGGCTGCGCCGCGAACTGCCGGCGACGGCGGCCGAACCCGTGGCCGAAGACCAGCGTTCGATCCGCGCCATCACGCGCCGGCAGATTCCGATGGACGCGTTCTTCTGCCTGCAGTCGCAGTTCGCCTTCGGCATCGTCGCGTTTTACGGCGCGGTCAGCCAGACCGCAGCGATCGGCGCGCTGTCGCGCATCGGCCAGTTGCTGGTGCCGGTCAGCATCGTGGTGGGCGCGTATGTCGTGCCCCGTTTCGCGCAGGCGCGCGAGCACGTGCTGCGCCAGTACCTGGGCTGGCTGCTGCTGGGTTCGCTGCCGGCCTGCACGCTGGTGCTGCTGGCCTGGCTGTGGCCCGGGCTGCTGCTGCGCCTGGTCGGCGCCAACTACGCCGGCCTGGGCTCGGAACTGGTGATCGCCTGCCTCGGCGCCGGTGCCTACAGCATCGCCGGCGTAGCCTGGGAACTGCTGGCCAACCGCGGCCTGAACCACTTCAACTACATGCAGGTGCCGGTCGTGATTGCCTGGTGCCTGGCCGCGCCGCACCTGCTGGACCTGTCCACGCTCAGGGGCGTGCTCTGGTTTGAGGCCGGCCTGGCCTCCGGGCTTGGCGCCGCGGTGATGTGCGAGCTGGCGGGCGCGATCCGCGCCGGGCGGCTGCTGCCGCCGGCCGTGCTGAGCGTCGACGGGGGCCGCCCATGAAGATCCTGGTGACCCACCCCGGCCTGCAGCATTCGCACCAGATGGCGCAGGCGCTCCACGAGGAGGGCCTGCTCTGCCAGTACTGGTCGGGCGTGCCGGTGCGCGGGCCGGGCGAGCCGGTGCCGTGGTGGCTGCCGCCGGCGCTCGGCGCCAAGGTGCGCGAGGTCGGCATCCCGCTGGCCTTGCGCCGCCATCCGCTGTGCTTCCCGGCCATGCTCAAGCTGGGGCTGCACCACCGCGTCCGGCTCAACCGGTATCTGGGCATGTCGCAGTCGGCCTATGCGCACCGCGTGTTCCACCTGTTCGATGCGTGGGCGGCGCGGCGCGTCGAGGCGCTGCGCCCCGACGTGGTGGTGGCCTACGAGAACTCGGCGATGCAGACCTTCGAGGCGGCCCGCCGTATCGGCGCCCGCTGCGTGCTCGACGCGCCGGCGGTGCATCGCGCGACGGCGGCGGCCCTGCTCGGCCTGCAGCCCGACCCGTACCTTGCGTGCATCGATGCGCGCAAGGACCGCGAGGTCGAACTGGCGGACCTGGTCATCACCTGTTCGGAGTTTGCCGCGCAGACCTACGCGCGGGCCGGCGTGCCCAGCGCCAAGCTCAGGCCGATCCTGCTCGGCGCCAGCCCGCCGGGCGACGTGCGGCGCCGGCGCACGCGCGCCGGCACGCGCTTCCTGTATGCCGGCGGCTTGACCACGCTCAAGGCGGTCGACCTGCTGCAACAGGCCTTTGCCATGGTGCGCGCGCGCGTCCCGGAGGCCGAGCTCGCGGTGGCCGGCGGCGGCGCCGAGCCGGGGCTGGCCGCGGCACTGGCGTCGACCCCCGGGGTTACGCTGCTCGGGGCCTTGCCGCAGTCGGCGCTCTACCAGGAGCTGGCCGACGCCGACTGCCTGGTGCTGCCGTCGCGCTTCGATTCGTTCGGCATGGTGGTGGCCGAGGCGCTCGCCTGCGGCACGCCGGCGCTGGTGTCGGAACGGGTCGGCGCCAAAGAGATCTTGCAGGAATTCCCGCGCGCGGGCTGGGTCGTCCAGGTCAGCGCGCAATCCTTGTATGACCGCATGCTGGAGCTTGCCACGGTACGCGCCAGCCTGGACGAGGCGCGCCCTTACGCGAGCATGGCAGGGGAGAAATACACCTGGGCCAGGTATCGCCGCGCCGCGGTCGCAACCATTGCCACGCTATGCTGAGCCCCTCCGTCGCACACCTGGCGCCGCCGGCGCGCTCGCGCATCCGCCGGCAGGCCCGCACCACCTTCGGCACCGTGTTCCTGCTGGTGTTCCTGGTGGCCGTCCTAGAAGGCGCGGCGCGCAAGTGGGTAGCCGGCTCGCTGAGCCTGCCGCTGGTGCTGCTGCGCGACCTGCTGGCGGTGTATGGCATCTACTACGCCATGCGCTATGGCGGCTTTACGCCGGCGCGGCCCGCGATGCGGCTGCTGATGCTGTGGAGCGCGCTGGTGCTGGCATGGGGGCTGCTGCAGGCGATTGCCGGCGACGGCAGCTTTGCCATCATGCTGGTCGGCCTGCGCTTCTGGCTGCTCTACGTGTGGTTCGGCGTGGCCGCGGCGCTGCTGCTCGAGCCCGAAGACGTGGCGGCGATCTGCAAGACCACGCTGGTGCTGATGGTGCTGATGGCACCGCTGGTGGTGCTGCAGCACTATCTGCCGCCCGGCAGCTTCCTGAACCGGCAGGTCGACGGCGACGAAGACCGGGTCTTCATGATGGTCGGCGACATCGTGCGCACCACCGGCACGTTCTCGTTCACGCTGGGCTATACCACCTTCCTGGCGATCACCATGCCGATGGCGCTGCACTACGTGCTTGGCGGCGAAGGCAAGCGGCACTGGCTGTATGCGCTGGTGGTGCTGGGCAGCCTGCTGGTCAGCGTGCTGGTGAGCGGATCGCGTGCCACCGTGCTGCTGTTGCCGGGCCTGTTCGGGGTGGCGGCGCTCTGCACGCTGGCGTTCGGGCGCGGCGTGGCTAAGCGCCGTGTGCTGGTCTGGGCCGGCGCGGCGGTGCTGATTGGCGCCGTCGGCATGGCCGTGTTCAGCGAGTCCGTCGAAGGCACGGTGCAGCGCTTCCACGACGCCGCCGAGGACGAAGACTTCGGCGACCGCGTCGGCACCATGTTCCTGGGCGAGACCGAAGCCTACGCCAAGCCGAGTCTGCTGGGCGCGGGGCTCGGACGCGGCAGCAACCTGGCCAGCTACCTCGAGCGCGGCGAAATCACTTTCATGCTGTCCGAGACCGAGACCGGGCGCACCGTCGAGGAGGCCGGCCTGCTCGGCTACCTGTACGTGGCGCTGAAGTTCGCCGTGTGCGTGGCCGGCATGTGGCTCGCCATCGGTGCGGCGCGCCGCACCGGCAGCTGCTTTGCCATCCTGCTGTGGCTGGTGAGCACGCTGGGCCTGCTGACGTGGTCGCTGATCGGCCAGCTGACCGCCAACGTGCTGGGCTTTCTCCTGGTCGGCCTCACCATGGCGGTCACGCGCCTGGAGCGGCAGGGGCGGCCGGCGCGCACGGACGGGCGCGCGCGGCCGCGACGGCGACACGCGCGCTAGCGGCAGGCTGCCGGCCAGGCATCTCCATCGAACCTCCACATGGATCCGAAAAGAAAAGCAATATGAGGCTCATCCTGTTCGGTCATCCCACATTTTTCGGCAGCCACAGCATGGACCGCTTCGCGGCCATGATCGTCGAGGGCATGCGCGAGCGCGGCCACGAGGCCCAGCTATGGACGCCGCCCGCCGTGCTGGTGCGGCTGTCCACGCGCCCGGGCCTGCGCAAGTGGCTCGGCTATGTCGACCAGTACCTGCTCTTTCCGGCGTGGGCGTGGTGGCGGCTGCGGCGCGAGGGTGCGGGTGCGCTGGTGGTGCTGACCGATCATTCGCTGGGCATGTGGATGTGGCTGCTGCATCGCCGCCCGCATGTCATCCACTGCCACGACTTCATCGCGCAGCGCACTGCCGCGGGCGAGTTTCCGGGCCGCCAGCTGTCGGCCAGCGGGCGCCTCTACCAGGCGCTGATCCTGCGCGGCATCGCGCTGGGCCGGAACTTTGTCGCGGTGTCGGAGAAGACCGCGCAAGACCTGCTGCGCCTGCATCCCGGGCCGCGGCCGCGGGTGCGGGTGGTGCACAACGGCCTGAACTACCCGTTCCGTCCGCTCGCGCCCGATGTCGCCATGCGCCGGCTGCGCGCGGCCAGCATCGACGAGATCCGGCCCGGCATGCTGGTCCATATCGGCGGCAACCAGTGGTACAAGAACCGCGAGGGCGTGCTGGCGCTATACCAGGCGTACTGCGAAGCTAGCGGCGGTGACAGTGCCGCCGCGCCGCGCCCGCTGTGGATGATCGGCCCCGAGCCGACCCCCGCCATGCGCGAGCTGGCCGCCGGCGCCGAGCGCCTGGGCGGCAAGGTGCGGTTCCTGGAGGGCATGTCCACCGCGGCCGTGCACGCCGCCTATGCGCTGGCGGCGGTGCTGCTGTTCCCGAGCCTGGAAGAGGGGTTCGGCTGGCCCGTGATCGAGGCCATGGCGTGCGGCATCCCGGTGCTGACCACGGCGCGGGCGCCGATGCAGGAAATCGGCGGCGGGCTGGCGCTGATGATGGAGCCGATGGAGCCAGGCGAGGCGCAGGCCTGGGCCCGGCGCAACGTGGGGATGCTGCTGGAGCTGCTGTCGTGGCCGCAGGACCGGCGCGACCAGCTCTCGGCCGACTCGCTGGCGTGGGCGCGGCATTTCTCCGCGGAACGGGCGCTGGACCAGTACGAGGCCATCTACCTGGCCGCGCTGGCTCCGGCCTCGGCCACCGCGCCGGCCGAGGCCGGCACCGCCGGCTGAGGCCGGTGGCAAGCCGGCAAGGCCGCGCCGTTGCGCGGGCGCCGGCTCAATGCAGGGTGTAGGCGACAGTCTGGATCACGCCCGCGCCTTCGCGCACCTCGCACAGCACGCGGCTGTGCACCGGTTTCAGGTTGAACGGCGGCGCGGTCAGCACCACGCCGCTCGGCACCATGCGCGCCAGCCGCGTCGAGGCCCCCAGCCGCTTGTTGGCATTGGGCGGAAAATCCGGCGCCAGCGGCAAGTGTTCGGTCAGCACCAGCACCGGGTAGCGGTGCAGCTTGGCCAGCACGCGCGCGATCCGGCCGTTGTCCAGATGCTGCAGCACCTGGCGCAGGAACACCACGTCGCCGGCGGGCAGCTCGTCGCCGGCAATGTCGAGGCAGCGGAACTCGACATCGAGATGGCCGTAGCGTTCGCGGTTGGCCGCGATCAGCGGCGCCACCACGTCGCAGGCCACATAGCGCCCGCATGCCGGGCGGATGCGGCTGCCGATATGGAAGTCGCCGCAGCCCAGGTCGACCACGTCGGGCTTGCGCGGCAGTTCGCGCAGCAGCGCGGTGACGGCATCGGCGTAGGGCTCGACGATGCGCGGATCGTGCGAGCCGGTGCCGCTGAAGAAGCCCGGCTCGTTCGCCTCGCCCCAGAGGCTGCTGTGGTAGATGTCGGAGAACACTTCGCCAGGCGGCTTGGCGCGGTAGCGCGCGTCATGCTGCTGCTCCCGGCGCACGTGGTAGTACGTGCGCACCCAGCTTGGCACCAGGGGTTTGATGGTTTGCATCAGGCGTTGCACCAGCGCGGCTTGCGTGGTGGCGGTGTTCTGGCTCATGAGGTCCCCCTTGGACGGTTGGCGTTCGCCGCCTCTGCGCTTATGCAACCGCAGAGGCATCTTGCGCGGCAGGCGGCGATACCAGTGCCTGCAGCGCGCACTCCAGTTGCGCCAGCACGGCGTCGCGGCCCAGGTGGGCTTCGGCCCAGGCGCGGCCCGCGGCGGCATGCATGGCGCGCCGCTGCGGCTGGCAGGCGAGGGTGGCAATGGCGTGCGCCAGCGCGCTGCCGTCGCCGGGCGGCACCAGCACGCCCACGCGTGCCACCAGGCGCCCCAGTTCGGTATCGGGCTGCGCGGTGGCAATCACCGGGCGCCGGCTGGCCAGCATGCCGGTCAGCTTGGACGGCATCACCAGGTCAGCGGCATCGGCGCGCTGCGGCAGCAGGTGGATGTCGGCCGCCGCCATCATCGCGTGGAACTGCGCCTGCGGCTGCAGTGGCAGGAAATGCACGCGCGCCATGCCGGCGCAACGCGCCTGCAGCGCGGCGCGGCCGCTGCCGTCGCCGCACAGCACCACGTGGATGCGCGGGTGGCCCTGCAGCGCCTGCGCGGCATCGGCCAGCACTTCCAGGCCCTGCTTGTTGCCCATGTTGCCCGCGTACAGCGCGATCACCGCATCGGCGGGGATGCCCAGGCCGTGCCGGAACGCCAGCGCCGCGTCGGCCGGCGCCTCGTGCAGGTCGGCCCAGTTGGGCAGCAGCTGCAGGCGCGCGTTGCTGACGCCCTTGGCAAGCAGCGCGTCCGCCATGGCCTGCGAGATGGTCGAGACGCGGTGGTAGCGCGTGGTCAGCGCGCGTTCGATGCGGGTGGCCAGCCGGCGCAGCAGCGGATGGCGCAGCACGCCCAGCGCGAACGCGGCATCGACCTCCAGGTCCTGTACGTGCAGCCAGGTGCGGGCGCGCGTGCAGTTGCCCAGCAGCAGCGCCGCCGGGCTGCACATCAGCGTGGGTTCGACCGCAAAGATCACGTCGGGACGCCAGCGCAGCTGCGCCGCCACGCAGGGCAGGCTGCTTAGCGCAAAGCTCATCAGGTGCAGGATGCGCAGCAGGCCCGAGGGTTTGCGCGGCACCCATACCGGCGCACGGTAGACCGTCACGCTGCCGTGCGCTTCGCGGCCATAGCGCCAGGCGCTGTAGCCCTCGCCGACGCGCCACGCGGGATAGTACGGCGGCGCGCAGATCACGCGCACCTCGTGCCCGCGCGCGGCCAGCCATTGCGCCTGCTCGCCGGTGTACTTGCCGATGCCGGTCAGTTCGGGCGCGTAGTTCTGGCAGTAGATCAGGATCTTCATGGCCGCTCCGCGCGCGTTGGGGGTCAGGCCAGCGCGGCCGCGATGCCGCCAGGCAATCTGCCGGTGCGGCAGGCGTCCTCGTACACGCTGCGCAGGCCGTCTTGCAGGGCAATGCGCGGGCGCCAGCCGGTGCGCATGATGGCGGCGCTGTCCAGGCGCTTGCGCGGCGTGCCGTCGGGCTTGTCGGTTTCGAAGGCGATGTTGCCGCGATAGCCGGTGACCTGCGCCACCAGTGCCGCCAGCGCGCCGATCGAGATCTCGTCGTCGCTGCCGACGTTGAGGAAGCCCGTGGGCGCTGCCTCGCGGTATGCCGGTGCGGACAGCGCCATCACATGCAGGCAGGCACGCGCCAGGTCGTCGGCATGCAGGAATTCGCGCAAGGGCTTGCCCGTGCCCCACACCGACACGCGCGCGCTGCCGGCCAGGCGGGCATCGTGGAAGCGGCGCACCAGTCCCGGTATCACATGGCTGTTGTCGGGGTGGTAGTTGTCGCCGGGCCCGTAGAGATTGGTCGGCATCACGCAGCGGTAATCGGTGCCGTACTGGCGGTTGTAGCTGTCGCACAGCATGATGCCGGCGATCTTGGCGATGGCGTAGGGCGCATTGGTCGGCTCGAGCGCGCCGGTCAGCAGCGACGCCTCGCGGATCGGTTGCGGCGCCAGCCGCGGGTAGATGCAGCTCGAGCCCAGAAACAGCAGCCGCCGCACGCCGGCCTGCCACGCGGCATGGATCACGTGGGTGGCGATAGCCAGGTTCTGGTGGATGAATTCGGCCGGATAGGTGTTGTTGGCATGGATGCCGCCGACCCGGGCCGCAGCCAGGTAGACCGCGTCGATGCGCTGCGCGGCAAAGAATGCCTGCACCTGCTGCTGGTCGCACAGGTCCAGTTCGGCGTGCGTGCGCGTGACGATGTCGGCGTCGCCCTGCGCGCGCAGCGCGCGCTCGATGGCCGAGCCGACCATGCCGCGGTGGCCGGCGACAAAGATGCGCGGGCGCGCGCCAATGGGCTCGTTCATGGATGCCTCGTGACCGGACAAGGGACTACTCAAGGTGATTGAAGGCCTGGAACCCGGCCAGCCTGACCAGCGCGTCGCGCCGCGCGGCGGCGTAGTCGGCCTCGATCATTTCCCGGACCAGTTCGGCAAAGCCGATGCGCGGGGTCCAGCCCAGGCGCTCGCGCGCACGGCTGGCGTCGCCGAGCAGCGTTTCCACCTCGGTCGGGCGGAAGTAGCGCGGATCGACCCGCACCACGATTTCGCCCGGCTTGCATGCCGGCGTGATGCCGCCGCGCGCGGGCGCATCGACATGCTCGACCATGCCGACCTCGTCGACGCCGCTGCCATGGAAGGTGATGGTGATGCCCAGCTCGCGCGCGGCGCGCTGCACGAACTCGCGCACGCTGTGCTGTTCGCCGCTGGCGATGACGAAGTCTTCGGCCGCGGGCTGCTGCAGCATCAGCCATTGCATCTCGACGTAGTCGCGCGCATGGCCCCAGTCGCGCAGCGCTGACAGGTTGCCCAGGTACAGCGTTTCCTGCAGGCCCAGCGCGATGCGGGCAATCGCGCGCGTGATCTTGCGGGTGACGAAGGTCTCGCCGCGCACCGGGCTTTCATGGTTGAACAGGATGCCGTTGCAGGCATACATGCCGTAGGCCTCGCGGTAGTTCACCGTGATCCAGTAGGCATAGAGCTTGGCCGCGGCATACGGGCTGCGCGGATAGAACGGCGTGGTTTCCTTCTGCGGGATTTCCTGCACCAGCCCGTAGAGTTCGGAGGTGGACGCCTGGTAGAAGCGCGTGAGCTTCTCCATCCCTAGGATGCGGATCGCCTCCAGCAGGCGCAGCGTGCCGATCGCATCGGTGTTGGCGGTGTATTCGGGCTCTTCGAACGAGACCTGCACGTGGCTCTGCGCGGCGAGATTGTAGATCTCGTCTGGCTGCGACTGCTGCACCACGCGCACCAGGCTGGCGGTGTCGGTCATGTCGCCGTGGTGCAGGATCAGGCGGCGCTCCGGCGCCTGCGGGTCCTGGTACAGGTGGTCGATGCGCTCGGTGTTGAACAGCGAGCTGCGCCGCTTGATGCCGTGGACTTCATAGCCCTTGGCCAGCAGCAGCTCGCACAGGTAGGAGCCATCCTGCCCCGTAATGCCGGTGATCAGCGCGCGCCGGATGCCGTTGCGCCCGCGCGGCGCGGTCCGCTCCGGCCCGATGACGGTGTGATGACCGAGAGTGTCCAGCTCGTTTGCGCCCATGGCTCTGATCCGTTAGCAAGTGGGGCGACTGTAGCGCCGCGGTCCTGCGGCGCACCGTCTGCTACCCCACACAAGGGCGGCCGCCGGTGTGGGCGCACCGCCACGGATCAGGTGCGCGGCATCGGCGCCGCGACCTCGGCGCGGGCCGGGTCCGCGGTGCCGTCATGGCCGGGCGCAAGCCGCAAGTGCTGCCACAGCAGGCGCGTGGTGGCCCAGAACGGCGCCACGCCGCGCCAGCCGCTGCGGTGCAGGTGCTGTCCCAGGTTGTGTGGCAGGGCCAGCATCAGGAACAGCGCGGCCTTGTCGTGACGGTGCTGGCTGCGGCCGTACCGGTGCAGCATGGTGACCATGCGCGCGGCATCGGCGGCCGGGCTGCCGCCGCATGGCAGTGGCCGCTGCCCATGCAGCAGGTTGATCGCGCTCGGCACCAGCTCGATGCGGCAGCCGCAGCCATAGACCGCGCGCCCGGTCAGGTCGGCGACGTCGTAGTCGGCATCGAGGCACTCGTCGAACGGCAGCCGCTCCAGCAGCGCGCGCGGGAACACCGTGCTGGACAGCACCACCGCGCACAGCGGCCGCGCGCGCGCCGCGCCGCGCCGCGGCTGGCGCAACGGCTGTCCGAGGAAATCCTGGCGCTGCGGACGCAGGCATTCGCCCGCGCACATCGCCGTGCCGGTCAGCACCAGCGCGTCGGCGTTGCCGCCGGCGGCGACCCGGTAGATGAAGTCGTCGGCCAGGCGCTCGCCCATTTGCTGCAGGAAGGTTGGCCCCAGCGCGGCGTGGTCGTCGAGAAACAGCACATGCGTGCCCGTGGCCGCGCGCAGCAGCCGGTTGCGGCTGGCGGCGGCGCCGCGCCGGGGCCCGTCCAGGCAGGGGATGTCGGGGTACGCGTCGCGCATCAGCGCGCGCGTGGCGTCGTGGCTGCTGTCATCGCAGACGATCAGCTGGTGCGGCGGCATGGTCGATGCCGCGATCGACTGCAAGGTCCGGCGCAGGCCGTCCGGATGGTCGCGCGTGCTGACGCACACGGAAAAGCTGGGCAAGAACGTGCTGCCTTGCATGATGACCCCTCCCGTCCGGCAAGCGCCGGTGTTGCGCCGGCCCGTCTGTGCGGGCGCGGCGCGGCAAAACTGTCAGACCGGCCTCAGACCGCTGGCCTGACCGCCTGGCACGGCGGTTCGTTGCGTCTTGACGCCATCCCGGCGCCATTGGTTTCGCGCGTGATGCGTTCGTCGCCACTGACCCATTCCAGCGTGGCGCCGCGCTGCAGGGCGGCGTAGACGGCCTCGCCCTTGTTGCGCACCTTGAGCCGCTGGTACAGCGTGCAGGCGTGGCTCTTCACCGTCGCCACCGAGATGTTGAGCATGCGGCTGACGGTCTTGATCGGATAGCCGCGCGCCAGCAGCACCAGCACCTCGTATTGGCGCGGCGTGATCTTGAGCATCTCAGCCTCGTCGTAGCCGGGCTCTTCCTCGGTCAGCGGCATGGCAGCGGGCGTTGGCGACACCGCCGCCGATGCCGGTGCGGACAGCGGCTGGCCGGGCCGCAGCTCGGTCAGGTCGCGCAGGGCCACGGTGGTACGCAGGGCGGCGCGCGGGGTGCTGGCGCAGGACGCCAGCGACAACTG
Organism: Cupriavidus sp. H39; assembly: GCF_050271075.1. Classification (NCBI taxonomy): domain Bacteria; kingdom Pseudomonadati; phylum Pseudomonadota; class Betaproteobacteria; order Burkholderiales; family Burkholderiaceae; genus Cupriavidus; species Cupriavidus sp. H39. The sequence goes on along the minus strand of NZ_CP189846.1, from coordinate 548,389 downwards.
CTCCCCCGGCGGTTGGGCCGGATGCGCGGCGCTGAGCGGCAGCGGCGCAGCCGAGGCGAGTGACTGCATGGCGGGCATTGCCGAGCGCGACGCCGAGGGCAAGGTACCGGTCTCGGCGGTGAAGACCAGCCCCTGGACGCCGGACACGGCCATGCGGATGGCAGCCTCGATCACCGCCAGCGAGGCGGACTTGGGCAGGCAGCCGCAGATGCCGCGCGCGCTGTCCGCGGTGGGCACGTGCAACGGCAGGGTGTCGGCAAGGATCAGGATGCGTTGCGGCGCGAGTGTCTGCCGGGCCTGGTCCAGCAGCACCCAGCCGGGCGCGGGGTCGGCGGGCATGCCGAAAACGAGCAGGTCGGCGTTTTGGTGCCTGGCGTCCAGCCTGGCCATATCCGCGGGCGCAATGGCCGCCACCTGGGCGGATTCCTGGATGTTTTCGAGCATCTGCAACAGCCCGAGCCGGAGCAGTGGATGCTCCTCGATCAGCAACGCATTCATGGACTTCACTCCCCGTTTTTACCTGGGGGCGGACTGCGGGGCACTTTGCGTATGGAGGACGTGACAGGACCGCCGTCACCAGCGACGGCTGATGACTGGTGGCTGGCTCTGTGGCTGACCCCCATGCTTCCATGCCTGACAGTTCCGTTGTTGTGGCTGGAACTCGCTCATGGCTGGAAGGATGACCCCGAAATCCGAACCCGGGTGCTGCTTGCTCCTAAATCACTTGGAATTCATCTTATGGGGTGGGGGAGGGGAATGCAAGCGAGTGGGTCCGGGGTGGAATGAAGGAGGGAATGAAAGGACCTTAATAATCCCTTCAAATATGTCGTATTTATACCTGCCAGGTTCCGCAAACGCCGCGCTGGCGCCATTCGCGGTGGTTTCAAAGATGTGACATTGAGAATTAAATTGGTTGCAAACCTGAAACAGATTCTATTATCCCGAGGCGGGATATGACGATTTTATAACCCTATCGAGGGGTGTCCGGAATACATCATCAGCGGTGCTGCTCCAATTATGAAACGTGCTCCGGAAAGCTTGGTTGCGAAATCAATTCGGGAGATTTCCGGGCAGTTCGCGCACATGGTCTAGTGCTTCTGGATGAGGCGCGGCTACCACTATGGATGAACGCTGCGGCGCGGGCGGCACCGGGCGCGCCGGGCTTGCCACCACCCATTGGTGGGGGGAGGCAGGCCGCGGTGCAGGATGATGGCCCAGCTGTCCGGCTTCAGCGTACCCAGCGGCCCGGGCGCATGACCCAGCCGTGCGGCCCGCGCACCCACCGCTCGGGCACATAGCGGTAGCCGACGCGCTGCGGCTGCCAGTAGCCACCGCGCCAGTCGTAGCGTCCGCCGCGGGCTTCCCAGTGTCCCGGGACCCAGACCTGGCCGCGGCGCGCGGCCGGGTGCGGCTCATAGCGCGGCGGCGGCGGCGGGTGGCCGTAGCCGCTGGCGACGACGGCCGGATGGGCTTCGGCAGGGGCGCTCAGCCCGAAAGCGCCGCCCGTGGCAAGGACGGCTGCAGCAAGCAGGAGTTGGCGTTTCATGGGATAGCTCCTTTGGGCGGTGGGGGTAATCAATAGCGGTCGTAGTGGTGGTAGTGGCGCGGCGGCGGGCCGCCGCGCGGGGGCACCACGATGCAGGCGGAGAGCAGTGCGGCGGTGGTGGACAGCAGCACCACCAGCGAGAGGGCGCGTTTCATCAGGGCTCCTGGCGGGATCGCGTTGGACACGGCTCCAATGTAGCGACCGGCCCCCACGCTGCGCGCTTGCACTTGTAAGCCTGTCTCACAAGGGGCGACGGCGCGGGCGAGGTCCCGCTGCGCCTGCATGCCCGCCGGAATCCTTTGCCGGGCAAGGCTCCCCGGGCACAGCGGCGGACCCGGCAGACGGCGCACGGGCACAACTTCGAAGGTAATGTGACGTTACATGCGAAATAGTTTTCGCAAGGCGGCCGGCCCGGGCGTGGCCGCTAACGGGCCGGGCCGGTGCGGCAGGCACGCAGAAACGGGTACGCCCGGACGATACCGGACGTCGCCCTCGGGCGCCGTGCGGGCAGGATGGGCTATACCAGTGGGAAGTGGCCACGGAATGCGGGAAGGAGGCGCCATGCCGGTCATGCTTATCGTGCTTGCCTTGCAATGGCTGCAGGGCCTGTCGCCGCCCGCCGCAGCCTTGTTCGCACTGCCGCAGCAGCCGGCGCCGGCGGATGTCACGGCCGTGGTGGAGGCCGCGCCGGCCCGCTGACCTCGCCGGCCCCCCGGTTGAGCCGGGGTAAGCCTGGTTGAGCCCGGTTGAGCCCGGACGAGGCGGCTGGCGGCCAGACTGGTATCAGCCGTCCGCCGTCATCGCGGCCAGGCCGGTTTCATCCTGCGGCCCGCGCGCACCCGGCGGGCGCCGCCAATGCAAAGGATGCGCCGTAGCGCGCCGGATCCAGCCGCATGGTGAGGACGCCGACCACCGCCGCGCACGCCAGGTGGTACCACCAGCCCGCGGCAAAGTCGCCGGTGCGGTCGTGCAGCATGGCGGTGAGCCACGGTGCCAGCGACGCCAGCAGGAAGCCGCCGCCCTGCATCACCGCGCTCAGCGCGCCGGCGCTGTCGGGATCGGGCAGGTGGTCCAGCGCCACCACCAGGTACAGCGCAAAGCAGCCGCCCAAGCCGGCGCCGCCGATCACGGCCCAGGCGTGCGGCGCCGCGTCTGGCCACAGCGCGAGGCCGGCGAAGCCGGCCACCTGCAGCCCCAGCGCCAGTGCCATCCAGGCGCGCCGGTCCAGGCGGCGCGCCGCCAGCGTGGGCAGCAGCAGCGCCGCGGCGGCCTGAGCTACCGCCATCAGCGCCACCAGCGAGCCGCTCGCCGGCGCACTCCAGCCGTGGCTCTGGTAGAACGGCGCCAGCCACGCCACCAGCGACGCATAGCCGCCGTTCATCACGCCAAAGCAAGCCATCAGCAGCCAGGTGCGCGGACGCCGCAGCAGCGCGCCGGTCTTGCCGGCGGCGCTGGCCGGGCGGCTTGCCCGCGCGGCCCCGGCCCATGCCGGCTTGCTGGCCGCGCCGCGCGGCAGCGCCACCCACGCCAGTGCCAGCGCCGCCAGCGCGGGCACGGCCCACAGCGCCAGCGCCTCGCGCCAGCTGCCGGCCAGCTCGGTGACATAGGGCGACACTTGCGCGCCCAGCGCGCCGCCGCCCATCAGTGCGGCCGAATACAGGCCCATCACCGGTGCCACGCGCGCCGGGAACTCCTGCTTGACCAGTCCCGGGCACGCCGCCTGCACCACCGCCACACCCAACCCGCACAGCGCCGCCGAGGCGATCAGCCAGGTGGCGCCGGCCGCGCCCAGCCGCAGCGCGCAACCGCCGCCAAGCAAGGCCAGCGCGCCGAGCACCGCGGTGCGCGCACCCAGCCGCGCGCGGATGGCAGGGCCAAAGAACGCGCCCACCCCCATCAGCAGCATCGGCAGCAGCGTCAGCCACGCCATGCCCTGGTAGCTCAGGCCGGTGCCGCCGCGGATGGCCGGCGCCAGCGGCCCGACCGCGGTCAGGAACGGCCGCAGGTTCAGGCCGATGCCGGCCACGGCCGCCAGCACCAGCCAGCGCGGCGGCGCGGGGCGCGCCGGGCGCGCGCCCTCAGCCACGGCGCGCGCGCATGCCGTAGAGCTGCGCGGCGGAAAGGTCGACCGGCACCCGCGTGAGCGGCAGCGGCGGCGGGTCGAGCGGCAGGCGCAGCGCCTGGTAGGCGGCCTCGCTCGACATGCCGTAGGGGGCGGCATCGTGGTTGTCGAAGGCGTAGTAGACCGCCTGCACCCCGGCCATGGTCAGCGCCGCCAGGCACATCGGGCAGGGGTGGCCGCTGGCATAGACCACGCTGCCGCGCAGGTCGGGCCGGCCCAGCTTGCGCGCGGCGGCGCGCACCGCCTCCATCTCGGCATGGGTGGTGGGGTCGTGGCTGTGGACGATGTCGTTGACGCCGGTGGCGACAGCCTCGCCGTCGAGCACCAGCACGGCGCCGAACGGGCGCGCGCCGCGGTCACGGTTGGCCAAGGCGAGGCGGACCGCCTCGCGCATGAATGCCTGGTGAGTGGTCATGGTTGGCAGAAAAGTGGGTACATGCTCGCGCGCAACGCGGCATGGTGCTTGAAGTCAGGGGCGACGGCGCCCGGATGCAGCCGGGGCCATCGCGGCGCCACTGTACGCCGGGCCTTGGTGATTGGGAAATTAAATGATGAAATCGCCAGCAGTGGAAAAACCAATGGATGCCCCGTCGTGCAGGATCCCCGTCTCGACCCCGTGCTGCTGCAGAGTTTTGTCGCCGTCGCCGAAAGCGGCAGCTTTACCCGTGCCGCCCAGCGTGTGCACCTGACCCAGTCCACCGTGAGCCAGCAGGTGCGCCGGCTGGAAGACCAGCTGGGCTGCGTGCTGCTGGACCGCAGCGGCCGCTATGTCACCACCACGCCGGAAGGCGAGCGCCTGCTCGGCTATGCGCGCCGCCTGCAGCAGCTGATGGCCGAGGCGGTGGGGCAGTTGCGCCAGAGCGCCGGCCAGGGCGAGATCCGGCTAGGCGTGCCCGAGGACTTTGCCGCGCGCCCTCTGACCCCGGTGCTGGCCGGGTTTGCCGATGACTGGCCGGGCATGCGGCTGGAGGTGACCAGCGGCATGAGCCACGAGCTGTGGCAGCGTTTCCAGGACCGCGAGCTGGACCTGGTGCTGGTCAAGCAGCGCACCGGCCAGGCGCAGGGGCTGGCCAGCTGGCCCGAGCCGCTGTGCTGGATCGACAGCCGCAGCCGTCCGGCGGTGGCGCGCGATCCGGTGCCGCTGGTGGCGTTCCCGGTGGGCGGCCTGTATCGCGGCGAGATGACGCACGCACTCGACGCCGGCGGCCGGCGCTGGCGCGTGGCCTTTGTCAGCGCCAGCCTGGCCAGCATCCTGGCGGCGGTGGCCGATGGCCTGGGCGTGACGCTGCTGCCGCGGCGGCTGGCCACGGCGCAGCACACGGTACTGGAGCAAGGCTGGCCCGCCGCGGTGCCGGATGTCGAACTGAGCCTGCACGCGCAGCCGGACCTGCCGGCCGCCGCGCGCGACATGGCGGCGCGACTGGCCGCGCTGTGCGATACCGTGATGGCGGCGGGCGCGCCGCCGGCGCTTCAGCCGAAAAACTCGTTGTAGTAGCGCGTGCAGGTGCCGGCCGGGCGGAAGGTGTACGGCAGCTCGGCCATCGCGGCGGCTTCGAGCGAACCGAACGGAATGTCCGGCGCGGCGAGGGGGGAAACGTCTGCCGTGGCGTCGTGTCGGGGTTGCGCAGTCGCGGCGCGGGCGGAGGAGGGCGTGGTCATGTCAGGGCTCATGCGATCGGGCCGGGCGCGGGCGGTACCCGCCCGGCAAGGGCGGTGCGGCGTTGTCAGTGCCAGCCGCCATCGTAATGCTGCACTGCGGCGCGGTCAGCCACCCCCGGCTGAACACACTGTTGCACCATCGCGCCTAATGGCGCTCGCTCGCGCCGGCAGGTGGCCCGCGGGCCGCCCCCGCAGGCATCGCCAGGGTCTATATTGGGCGGAGGGACCCCCGCGCCGGACTGTCCCGCCCATGGAAACCGACATGTCCTTGCCCCCGTGCTTTGCCGATCGCCGCGAAGCGGGCCAATACCTCGGCCGCCACCTGGCGGCGCTGGGCTTTGGCGCCGCCCGGCTGGGCCAGCCGCCGCTGGTGCTGGCGTTGCCGCGCGGCGGCGTGCCGGTGGCATTTGAGGTGGCGCGCGCGCTGGACGGGCAGCTGGACGTGCTGCTGGTGCGCAAGATCGGCGCGCTGGGCTACCCGGAGCTGGCACTGGGCGCGGTGGTGGAGGGCGATGCCGGCGGCGGCGGGCCGCACACGGTGGTCAATGACGATCCCTGGGCACGCCGCGCCGTCGAGAGCGGCAGCTTCGATGCCGAGCGCGGCCGCCAGCTCGACGAGATCGCCCGGCGCCAGCAGCGCTACCGCGGCGGCAAGCCGGTGCCGGCCCGCGCCGGACGCGTCGTGATCGTGGTCGATGATGGCGTTGCCACCGGCGCCACCATGCGCGCCGCGCTCGAAGGCGTGCGCATGGCCGGCGCGGCGCGCGTGGTCGCGGCCACGCCGGTGGGTTCGCAGGAGGGGCTGGCCAGCCTGGCGCCGGCTGCCGACGAGGTCATCTGCCTGAACACGCCGCCCAGCTTCGGCGCGGTGGGCGCGTTCTACCTCGATTTCAGCCAGACCAGCGACGAAGAGGCGCTGGCGCTGCTGCGCACCGCGCCACCGCCTGCCGCGGCCTGAGGCGCCGGATTCAGCCCCCGGCGCCGCGTTCGCGCGCCAGGCGCGCCTTCAGGTGCGGCACCAGCCCGCCCGCTGCCAGGATGGCGCGCAGGAACGCCGGAATCGGTTCGCACGCCACCACGCTGCCGTCGTCCAGCCGCAATTGCGCGGTATCCAGGTCCAGCACCCCGTGCGCGCCATCGGCCAGCCGGCTGGTGTCGGCGCAGACCAGCACCGGCAGGCCCAGGTTGATGGCGTTGCGATAGAACAGCCCGCCAAACGATTGCGCCACCACCGCCCCCACGCCCAGTTCGCGCAGCGCCTGCGGCGCCTGCTCGCGCGAGGAACCGATGCCGAAGTTGGCACCGGCCACCAGCACGTCGCCGGGGCGCACGCTGCCGGGAAACTCCGGACGCAGCGCGGCCAGGCAATGCCGGGCCAGCACCGGCAGCGGCGCTTTCATCAGCACGGCGGGGGCCATGGCATCGGTGTCGATGTTGTCGCCGAAGCGCCAGAGGCGGCCGGCAGGTGCGGGGGCGAAGGCAGAGGTCATGCGGAGAAGTCTGTCCCGCCGGCGGCGGGCACGGGGTCAGGGCTGCGGCGTTACTCCAGCAGCGTGCGCGGATCGGTGATGCGGCCGGTGACGGCGCTGGCGGCTACTGTCATCGGCGAGCCGAGCCACACGGCGCTGCCGGCATCGCCCATGCGGCCGGCGAAGTTGCGCGCGGTCGAGGCTATGGCACGGCTGCCCGCCGGGAAGCGCGCCGCGCCATAGCCCGCGCAGGCGCCGCAGGCGTTGGGCAGCAGCATGGCGCCGGCGTCGGCAAGGATTCGCAGCGTGCCTTCCTGCTCGGCCTGCATCTGGTCGCGGCGCGAGGCCGGTGCCACCTGCAGCGTCACGCCGGCGGCCACGCGGCGCCCGCGCAGCACGCGCGCGGCCATGCGCAGGTCTTCCAGCTTGGCGCCGGTGCAAGCGCCCAGGTAGGCGATCTGCACCGGCTCGCCGGCGGCGTGGTCGACCGGCGCGCTGTTGGCGGGCGAGTGCGGCGCGGCCACCTGCGGCACCAGCGCCGCGGCGTCGAAGCGATGGGTGGCCAGCACGGGCGCGCCGGGATCGGTGCGCCAGTGGTCCAGGTCGATCGCCGCCAGGGTCTGCGCCGGCACCCCGGCCTGGGCCAGCCAGTCGAGCGTGACTGCGTCGGGTGCCACCAGCCCGGTCTGCGCGCCCAGCTCGGTGCTCATGTTGGTAAGCGTCATGCGCTCCTGCATCGGCAGCGCGGCGACGGCGCTGCCGGTGAACTCCAGGGCCTGGTAGCGCCCACCGCCCATGCCCAGCGTGGCGCACAGGAACAGCATCATGTCCTTGGCGCACACGCCTGGCGCGAGTTGCCCGTCCCACTGCAGACGGATGGTGTCCGGCACCCGCAGCCAGATCTCGCCAGTGGCGAGCACGCCGGCCATCTCGGTCGCGCCCACGCCGAACATATACGCGCCGAAGGCGCCGCCGGTGGGGCTGTGGCTGTCGCCGCCGACGATAAGGCGGCCCGGCAGCACGTGGCCGCGCTCGGGCAGCACCACGTGGCAGATGCCTTCGGCGTCGATGAAGTGCGCGCCGGCCTGGCGCGTCCAGTCGCGCGTGAAGCGCAGGATCGATTCGGCCTGGGCATCGCCGCCGGGCACGAAATGGTCGGTCACCACCACATAGCGCGACGGGTCCCAGACGCCGGTGCCCAGTTCGTCCAGCAGCGGCGCCACGCGGCGCGGGCCGCTGGAGTCGTGCGACATCGCCAGGTCGACCCGGCAGATCACCACGGTGCCGGGCTCGGCATGGGCCAGCCCGGCGGCGCGTGCCACCAGCTTCTGTGCGAGCGTGGCGGGTGCGGCGCTCATTCCGGCGACGCGCCCGAGTACTTGACCACGCCCGCCCAGCGCTTGACGTCCTGCTTCACGAACGCGGCAAAGGCGTCGGGCGGCGTGCCCATCGGCTGCGCGCCGTCGTTCTCCAGGCGCTTGCGCACCGCGGGGGCTTCCAGCCCCTTGCGCGCGGCCTGGTACAGCGCCTGCGTGGTGTCGTGCGGCATGCCGGCCGGCCCGAACAGGCCGAACCACGCGCTCGACTCGAAGCCCTTGACGGTATTGCCGATCGGCGCGGCGCCCGGGAACTGCGGCAGCGGCGCGGGGCTGGTCACGCCCAGCACCTTGAGCTTGCCCGCGCGCACGTGCGGCAGCACGTTGATGGTGCTGGCGAACATCAGGTCGCACTGCCCCGCCAGCACGTCGGTCAACGCCGGCGACGTGCCCTTGTACGGAATGTTGACGATGTAGGTGCCGGTCATCATCTTGAACATGTCACCGGCCATATGCAGCGACGAGCCCACCGAGCCGATGGCGAAGTTCAGCTTGCCCGGTTCCGAGCGCGCCAGGCGGATCAGCTCGGGCACATTGTTGGCCGCCAGCCGGGGCGTGGCCACCAGCACGCTGGGGACGGTGGCGACCAGCGTGATCGGCGTGAAGTCCTGCACCGGATCGAACGGCAGCTTCTTGTACAGCGTGGCGTTGATGGTATGGCTGGTGAAGCTCATCAGCAGCGTGCTGCCGTCCGGCGCGCTCTTGGCGACCAGGTCCGCGGCGATATTGCCGCCGGCGCCGGGGCGGTTTTCGACCACCACGGGCTGGCCCAGCTCCTGCGACATCTCCTGGGCAATGGTGCGCGCCAGCGTGTCGGTGGTGCCGCCGGCTGGCGCGCCCACCAGGATCCGGATCGGCTTGCCGCCGGCCACCTGCGCCGGCCCCTGGCCTTGTGCCTGGGCCACGGCCGCCAGCGGCAGGGCCAGCGCGCAGGCGGCCAGCGTGCCGAGCGCGGCAAGGCGCCGCACCGTGGCGCGGCGCGGAATCGAAGGCAGACGGGTCGGGCTGGCCGGGATGGACGGGACCAGGCGGAACTCAGGCATGGCGGCGGCTCCTCGCTTGATGTGATCAGGGATGCGCAGTATGGCGCGGAACACGATCCGGCGCATCCCCGGCAACGCACCGCCGGGGCGGCACCGCGGCGTCAGTCGCGCAAGCCCGGGCGGGTCTCGCTTTCCACCCAGACGTTGGCGCTGTCGACGCCGGCCGGCGACAGTTCCATCCGGTATTCATAGCGGTCCGGGCGGTACTGGCCCAGCAGCAGCTGCACCGGGCGCCCGGACTGGTCCTTGACCACGCGGCGCACCGCCAGCAGCGCGCCGCCGACCGGCACGTCCAGCAGCGGCGCCACCACCACGTCGGCCAGCCGTGCCGACAGGACCTGGCTGGCGCGGCCGAGCTTGACCCCGCCCGCTTCCAGCAAGCGCAGCACCGGGGTCTCTTCCAGCGCCTGGCGCGTGATCGGCCGGCCCAGCGCTGCCGGCAGGTAGACGGTGATGTGCGACAGCGGACGGTTGCGGTAGTGGCGCACGCGCACGATCTTCACCACCGGATCGCCCGGCTCGATCTGCAGCGAATCGGCCACGTCCGGGGTGGCATGGACTTCATCGATCGAGATCACCTTGACCGACGTCTTCTGGCCCATGTCGATGATGTTGTCGAGCAGGCTGGTGCCGCGTTCCTCGCCGGCGGCCGCGGCCGGGCGCACCGGATGCGGGTTGACGAAGGTGCCGAGCCCGCGGTGGCGGCGCACCAGCCCTTCCTGCACCAGCCGGTCGAACACGCGCCGCATGGTCACGCGCGACGCGTGGAACTGCTTGGCGAGGTCAATCTCGCCGGGCAAGGGACCCTGGCCGAAGCGGCCTTCGACGATCTGCTGGCGCAGCACCACGTAAATCTGGTGATACAGGGGAACGACGGCTTCACTCATGGTTTCCCTTGTGGAGAGATGACAAGTCTGTAATGCCTCTAATGTACTTTAAATCAGACATAGGGCCTAGCGAGGATAAACGCTGAGGGGTTTTCGCGACAGGGGCTCGCACGCGTGCCGCGGTGGTCCGTGCTGCGCCAAGGCGCGGTGACGCATTGTGCCGGGTGGGGCCGATGGCGTCGCCGGCGAGCCGGCCAGCGGGCGATACCGCGACCATGGCGGTAGCCGCGGGCTTGCCCATGGCGCCATCGCCGGGTCGAGTCAGCAATGTGGTCCGGCCCAAAAGGGCGGCGGCGGCGACACCCCCAGGCGCGTGTTTCACCGCCGATACGTGGCGAAAGAATCAGGGCAAATCCCGAGCCGGCGCTGCAAGGGCTTGAAAATGAAAGCTTTCCTGACGGTCGCCGCGGGCCCCTCAAAACGCGATGGGGCGCCTCTGTCACAGCAATGTGACATGTCGCGTGCCGCACATCGGCGCGGGGCCATGTCGATCCGGCAAAACATCGGCCAGAGCGCTGCCGCGGCGCCGGGTGGCCCTTGTAATACAAGGACTTGCCGCCCCGGGTGACGAAGCTGGCACCGATTATGCGCAGGGCAGGCTGGTTTGGCAGAACGCCGGACCTGAACCTCCTGCCGCGCTCGTCGATGAGTGCGGGCCAGGAGCTGAGCCGCTGTGACCGTGAAATCCTCCTGGGAGCATCGTAATGAACAAGACACTTCTGGCGTCGGCGATTGCCCTCGCCTTTGCTGGTTCGGCGTGGGGTAACCCGACCAATAACAACACCGACGGCTGGAGCCATCAGTCAGCCACCGCCACCTCGACCCAAAGCGGCGCCGGGTCCCTGGCCAACGAAAACTCGACTTCGAACCAGGACAACTCCGATCACAGCACCAGTACCAGCAGCCGCACCACCTCGATCGACGTCGACAAGTCGCGCACCAACTCCAACAACCGGACCACGACGGTAGCGGTCGACAAGTCGACCAATGACTCCAACAACCGCACCAACTCCAACAATCGCACCAAGACCAACTCCGACAACCGCACCCGGCTGACGCTGGACCAGGGCGGCCTTGGCAATGCCGCCGCCAATGCCGGCAATGCCTCGTCGAGCATCGCCAATGCCTTCAACACCAGCAAGGCGATCGCGGTCAGCAAGCTTAGCGGCCAGGTGACCGGCAACACCGTCGCCAACATCGGCAACGTGGCCCGGAACACCGGCAATGCCAACGGCGGCGTCGGCTACGGCGGCAGGGGCGGCACCGGCGGCAACGGCGGCACCGGCGGCGCGGCGACGGGCGGCAACGGCGCGGTCGGCGCGATCGGCGGCAGCGCGAGCGCGACCAATGGCAGCGCCACCGCGGGCGATGCCACCAGCGGACGCGCCGTGGCGGGCGACGGCGGCAATGGCGGCCGTGCCAGCGGTACCGGTGGCGACGGTGGCGGCGCCGCGGCGCTGGGCGGCAGCGCCCTCAGCGCGGCGGGCAGCCGCGGCGGCAGCGGCGGCAGCGCGGCTGGCCTCGGTGGCGGTTCGCTCAGCGCTTCGCTGGGCGCAGGTGGCCGTGGCGGTGGCGCGGCCGGACTGGCCGGCGGCGCCCTGGGCGCCAGCGCGGGCCTGGGCGGCCTGGCTGGCTCCGGTGCCGGCGGTGGCGGCAGCGGCGGCTCGGGCGGCAGCGTCGGCAATGGCATGGGCGCTGACTCCGGCGGTGCCGGCGGTGCCGGCGGCGGCGGCGGTACGGCGGGCGCAGCCAATGGCAGCGGCACCGGCGGCGCGGCCAGCGCCACCGGCGGCACGGCCACGGCGAGCGGCGGCGCAGGCGGCGCGGGCACCTCGATGTCGACCTCGACCGGCGGCGCCGGCTCGGGTACCGGCGGTGCCGGTGGCGCTGGCGGTGCGGCCACCTCGACCGCCACCGCGGGTTCGGCCACGGCCAACGGCGCGGCAGGCGGTTCGCAGACCAGCGTGGCAGGTGCTGGCGGTGCGGGCGGCAACGCCAATGCCGCGGCGGCCACGGCGACGGCCTCCAACGGCGGTGCCTCCACCGGCAGCGGTGGCTCGGGCGGTGCCGGCGGTGCCGGCGGTTCGGCGACCGGCGGGGTTGCCGGTACGGGCGGCGTCGGCAACGGCGGCGCTGGCGGGACCGGCGGCAATGGCGGCTACGTCCTGGTCGACGCGGGCACCTTCAACATGTCCAACACCATGACCAGCGTCGGTCAGACGGCGGCGGGCATCATGATGGCCAGCCAGAACAGCGGCGTTGCCTCGCTGGTGCAGCAAAGCGTGAACGTGCAGGCCAACCTCAACGTGGGCGGCAGGTAAGACGCGCAACGCGGCCGGAATCCCCGGGGTTTGCCCCGGGGGCCGGCCGGCGGTGTCGCAGTCATGCCGGCAGGACCGGCGCCCGCATCCTGTGTGCGGGCGCCCGGGCCCTGTCATGCCTACGCAAGCCTAGTTGCCATGCAGCCGACTGGAACGAGTCGGCGCAGCGGCAGGGGGGAAACACCATGCAACCGGTCCGCTTCGCCGTCGGCGCCTGTGCCGCGGCATTACTCGCCTGGACAGCATTGCAGGCCCACGCGGAGCCGCCAGGGCTGGAGGCCGCCATGGCTGCGGCGCGTGCGGACACAGCCGCGGCCACGCGGGCGGCGCCAGCCGACCCCGGGCGGGCATCCGCCACGGCCGCGCTGTTCGCCGGCGCGGCGAAAGCCGTGCCGGTGTCCCGGCTGGATGACATCCGCGGCGGTGCGGAAGTCACCGTCAACGATATGCGCCTGCACGGCACCGTGGCCGACAACGCCGCGGTCAATACCTTGTCCGGCGCGAACCACATCACGGACGGCGCGTTCTCGAATGCGGCGGGGATTCCCACCGCGATCCAGAACTCGGGATCGAACGTGCTGATCCAGAACGCCACCATCGTCAACGTCCAGTTCAAATGATGAAGCCGCTGCGAATCCTGCTGGCGTGCGTGCCGGGCCTGCTGGCCACGGCGCACGCGCCCGGCGCGCTGGCTGCCGACGCCGCGATCTACGGCCCGGTCGGCGAACCCTACACCGTCCGGGTCACCAGCATCCGCGAGGCGCGCTTCAAGTCCACCATCCGCCAGCAGTTCGACTTCAGCTGCGGCTCGGCCGCGGTGGCCACGCTGCTGACGTACCAGTACGGCCATCCGATCAACGAGGCGGCGGTGTTCCAGAACATGTACCTCAACGGCGACCAGCAGAAGATCCGCGCCGAGGGGTTCTCGCTGCTGGACATGAAGCGCTTCCTGGCTGCGCTGGGCTATGAGGCGGATGGCTTCGAAGTGCCGCTGTCCAAGCTGGAAGAAACGCAGGTGCCGGCGATCGTGCTGATCGTGGAGAACGGCTACCACCATTTCGTGGTGGTCAAGGGCGTGAAGGGCGACCGCGTGCTGGTCGGAGATCCGGCGCGCGGCACCCGCGCCATGTCGCGCCAACAGTTCGAGCGCATCTGGGACAGCCAGCTGCTGTTCGTGATCCATAACCGCACCGAGCACGCGCGCTTCAACGTTGCCGCGGACTGGCGCGTCGCGCCCAGCGGTCCTTACTGGATGGGCGTCAACCGGGACAACCTGTTCTTCACGGTGATGCCCCGGCATGGCGCCGGGGATTTTTGAGGAACGCATCATGTTGCAGACTTCCTTGCCGGCCCCGGCCGTGCCACGCAGCACCGCCTCGGCGGCCGCGGCGATGGTGCTGGGCGCGGGCCTGGCGTGCGCCGGCACGGCACAGGCCGGCATGCCGCCGCCGCCCGCGGCGCCCGATGCCTCGGCGCCGCCAGCGCAGGCCGCCATGGCCGCGCGCGCGCGCGCCGACACCCAACCTCTGGCTGCCGCGCGCGGCAGCATGGCCGGCTGGAAACCGGTAACCCATGAAAAGCTCGACGACATGCGCGGCGGCTTCGAGATGCCCGGGCTGCAGGTTTCGTTCGGTATCGAACGCGCGGTGTACATCAACGGCGACCTGGTGGTCGCTACCAGCATTAACATCCCGGACGTCAGCCGCATCACCGCGGACCAGGCCACGCGGCTGGCCGCGACGCTGGGACCCGCCATTGTGGCCAGCACCAACGCGGCGGTGGCCAACGCGCTGGCGGGCAATCCGGTCACGGCCGGCGCGGCGGCTTCGGCTTCGGCTGGCACGGGGGCAGGCGGCACGGCTTCCGCAGCGGCCAATGGCGGCGCCGCTGCCAGCGCCGGTGCAGCGGGAGCCGGTACGCCCGCCGCAGGCGCGGCAGGCGCAGCGGCGGCGGGCCTGCCCACCACCGTGGTGAGTACCGCCACGGGCCAGGTCGTGACCAACGGCTTGCTGAACGTGATCCAGAACGGCCCGGGCAATGCCGCATCGGTGGGCGCGCTGGCGGGAACGCCGGCGACCGTGATCCAGAACACCCTGAACAACCAGAGCATCCGGAGCCTGATGACAATCGACGCAAGCGTCAATACGCTGCAGGCCTTCCGGTCGCAACTGGCCAACACGGCGCTGAACCATGCGCTGCTGCGGGCCGCAAGCATGAGATAGCCGTTAGCGAGGTAACCGGCAGTACAGGTCGCAGGCTCCTGCAAGACAGTCTGCAATCCGGGGGAGGACGACGTGATGAAGAAGCGGTCGATGCAGGGCATCCGCAATGCGGGATGCTCGACGTTGCTGTTGCTCGGCGGACTGGCGCAGGCCCAGACGCCGCCGGAAGCGGGGCCACCCGCGGCCGGACTGGAATCACTGCAGAGGGAACTCGCCGACCAGGCCAGCCAGCTCGATGCCATGAAACGCGCGCTGGCCGAGCAGGAAGCAGTGATCCGCGAATTGCGCAGCGTGATCGGCACCGAGGTGCTGGCCACCAAGCGCGGCGGGCAGCGCACGGGGCCCGGCGTGATGCCGGCCGACAACGCCACCAACGCCGCCACCGCGGCAGCGGCGGCCAGTGCCACGCAGGGCGTGCCGGGTCTGCCCGGCAGCCCGCAACAGGTCATCGCCCAGGCGCCGCAGGGCGGGGCGCAGCAGGGCGAGTCCGCCAGCCCGCAGATGGTGGCCGTGGAAGAGCCTGTGGGCCGTCCGCCCGAGAGCGACCGGCGTCCGCCGGAGATTGCGCCGCTGATCGACCAGCCCGGGGTGCTCACCGCCGAGGGCAAGTTCGTGGTGGAGCCGGGCTTCCAGTACGGCTATTCGTCGAACAACCGCGTCGCGCTGGTCGGCTACTCGATCATCCCGGCCATCCTGATCGGCCTGATCGATGTGCGCGAGGTCAAGACCTCGACCTATATCGAATCGATCGCGCTGCGCTACGGCGTCACCAAGCGGCTCGAGATCGAGGCCAAGGTGCCGTACGTGCAGACCTCGGGCTCGACCATCAGCCGCGAGGTGTTCACCGGCACCGCGGTCGACAACGTATTCAATTCCAGCGGCAAGGGCCTGGGCGATGTCGAGGCCACGGTGCGCTACCAGCTCAACTACGGCAATGAGCGCATCCCGTATTTCGTCGGCTGGCTGCGCTATAAGTCCAACACCGGCAAGGACCCGTTCGAGGTGGTCACCGATTGCGTGACGCGCTGCGTCGGCAATGCCACTGGCACCGGCCTGCCGCTGGGGCTGCCCACCGGCACCGGCTTCCAGGCGATCCAGCCCGGCATCACCTGGCTGCTGCCGACCGATCCGGCGGTGTTCTTCGGCACCTTCAGCTACCTGCACAACTTTGCGCGCAACAACGTGAGCCGCACCGTGCTCAACGGCGAGACGGAGAACCTGGGCAAGATCGCGCCGGGCGACATCTTCGAGTTCAGCTTCGGCATGGGGCTGTCGCTCAACGAGAAGGCGTCGTTCAGCATCGGCTATGACCAGGCCATCATCTGGCCGACCAAGCAGAACGGGCTGACCGTGCCCGGCTCGGTGCGCGTGACGCAGGGCACCTTGCTGGTGGGGTATTCGTACCGCTTCAACAACCGCTATACGCTGAACCTTTCGGTGGGCGCGGGGCTGACGCGCGACACGCCCGACCTGCAGGTCAATGTGCGCCTGCCGATCACTTTCTGAGCCGCCGGCACGCCCGGCTGCGCAGACGTGACGCGTGCCCCGCCCGCGCGGCCTGCGCGTGCGCGTCACATGCGCCGGCACGGTGCGCCAGCGCCGAAAGGCGCCTTGCGCTGGCCCCATGAACGGCGTACAAAGAAATAACCCCGCGCCGCCAGCGGTACTTTCCGAGCGGTTTCCACCTCACCGGTGGCGCGGCCTGAACAAGGAGAGAGACATGCGCAAACGCATCTTCTGGTTGTTGCCCGACCTGGCAAGTGCCAAACGCACCATGGATGACCTGCTGCTGGCCCGCCTCGAGAACCGCCACATCCACTTCGTGGCGCGCGACGGTGCCGACATGACCGGCCTGCATGAAGCCAACCTGTTCCAGACCTCCGACATCGTTCATGCCGCTGAAATGGGCCTGATGGTGGGCGGCGGCGTGGGCGTGGTGGCTGGCGTCGTGGTGGCGATGTTCCCCATCGTCAGCGATACCCCGCAGTGGGGGCTGGTCGGCGTGCTGGCGGTGCTGGGTGCGGTGTTCGGGGCCTGGGCCGCCAGCATGATCGGCAGTTCTGCGCCCAACAGCCGGCTGCGCGCGTTCGAGAAGGACATCGAGGCGGGCAAGATCCTGCTGATGGTGGACGTGCCGCGCGGCCGCATCGAGGAAATCGAAACCCTGCTGCGCAACGCGCATCCGGAAGCCAGCTTCGCCGGCATGGATCCGGCCGTACCGGCGTTCCCCTGATCCGGCAGTTGTCGCCGGCCAGCGCCTCGCGGCGCTGCATGTCTCCTGCCGCGCCCTTGCGGCGCGTTCCGGCGCGTTCCCTGTTACGCGCCCCGGCCCGCACCGGAACCGCTCCGGTTCCGGTGTGAGGCTGCTGCAACACCCCCTGATTTCCCGGTTTGCCCCGCTCGGACGCATGCGGTAACTTGCGTGACGGCGCCGGGCCATGCCCGCCGCGCCGCCACAGAACAATGAAAGCAGCCGTCCAGGCGGAGGGGTCGAGACAATGAAGGCGAAATGGATCGCGTGCGGCATGCTGGCCGCCACGCTGGGGTGGGCCGCGCAGACGGCCCTGGCGGAGCCGGGCGTGACCCGCAACACCATCCGCATCGGCCAGTCGGCCGGCATTACGGGGCCGGTGGCGGGCTCGGTCAAGGAGCAGATCGCCGGCGCGCAGGTGTACCTGCGCACGGTCAATGCCAGCGGCGGCGTCGCCGGCCGGCGCATCGAACTGGTCACCTACGATGACGGCTTCGACGCGAAGCGCACCCCCGACAATGTGCGCAAGCTGCTCGACGAGGACAAGGTGTTCGCGCTCTTCATGGTGCGCGGCACGCCGCAGAACGAAAGCATCCTGCCCATCATCGCCGCGCAGAAGGTGCCGCTGGTGGCGCCGCTGACCGGCGCCATCACGCTGCACCGGCCGGTGAACCGCTACGTCTTCAACGTGCGCGCCAAGTACCAGGACGAGGTGGCGCGGGCGATCAACCACCTGGCTACGTCCGGCATGAGCCGCATCGGCATCTTCTACGCCAACGACGGCTTCGGCAAGGACGTGCTGGAAGGCTACAACGGCGCGCTGCAGGCGCGCGGCGTGCAGCCCGCGGCCACGGTCAGTTTCTCCCGGCCGATGGGCGACATCGGCCAGGGCGTGGCCGCCATGCACAAGGCCAACCCGCAGGCAGTGCTGGTGATCGGCTCGGGCTCCGAGGCGGCGCGCGTCATCCGCGAGCTGCGCCGCGCCGGCAGCGAGGCGCAGTTCGTCACGCTGTCCAACAATGCCGCCGATGCCTTTATCCGTGAACTCGGCGACGACGCGCGCGGCCTGATCATCACGCAGGTGGTGCCGGGCACCAACTCCAGCCAGATGACGCTGGCCAGCGAATACCGCAGCCTGGCCCGGCAGCAGGGCGTGGAGCTTTCCAACGCCGGCATGGAGGGCTTCATGTCGGCCAAGGTGCTGGTCGAAGGGCTGCGCCGCGCCGGCCCCGACCTGACCCGCGAACGGCTGGTCGCGGCGCTGGAAGGCATGCGCGACTATGACCTCGGCGGCATCCTGATCAGCTACAGCGCCGCGCGCCACACCGGCTCGTCGTTCGTGGAAATGTCGATCGTGTCGTCCACCGGCAAGCTGATCCGCTAGTGCGCAGTCACGGGGGCCGAGGCCGGCGGCCTGCGGTATAGTCGCCCGCATGGCTAATCCGATCCCCTCCCCCGATTCCCGCACGCCGTTTTCGCTGCATGGCCGCGTGGCGCTGGTGACCGGCGGCGCGCAGGGCCTGGGCCTGGCGATTGCCGCCGGGCTGGCCGATGCCGGCGCCCATGTGCTGGTGGTGGCGCGCAATGCGCCACGCGTGCAAGAGGCCGTTGCCACGCTGGCGGCGCGCGGCGGCAGCGCCGAGGCGCTGGTGCTCGACATCACCGACGAGTCCGCCGTGGCGGCCGCGTTCGAACGCATCGACGCGGGCCATGGCCGGCTCGACATCCTGGTCAATAACGCCGGCGCGCGCAACCGCAGCTCCATGGCCCAGCTCGATGCCGGCGACCTGCGCGCCATGCTCGAGACCAACCTGGTGGCGCCGTACGCGCTGTGCCGCCTGGCCGCGCAGCGCATGCGCCACGGCGGCTACGGGCGCATCGTCAATGTCACCTCCATTGCGGGCCAGGTGGCGCGCGCCGGCGACGTGCTGTATCCCGCCACCAAGGGCGGGCTGGACGCACTGACGCGCGCCATGGCCGCTGACCTGGGCCGCCACGGCGTCACGGTCAATGCCATCGCCCCCGGCTATTTCGCCACCGAACCGAACCAGCCCATGGTGGCAGACGAGAGCGTGGCCGAGTGGCTGCGTCAGCGCACTTCGCTGGGCCGCTGGGGCCAGCCGCAGGAGGTGGCGGGCGCGGTGGTGTTCCTGGCATCGCCGGCCGCGTCGTATGTCACCGGACAGGTGCTGGCGGTCGACGGTGGCTATCTCGGGCACTTCTGACGCGCCGCGCGCCAGAGCGTACCCAATTCTGCGTGCGGCTCCGGCCCGCGGATCAGCGCCGCGAGGGGACCTTGCCACCGCGGTAGAACGCCTGCAGGGCCTCGATCATCGCGGCCGCCGCGGCTGAATCGCCGCGGTCCTTCAGCCGCACCAGGCAGATATCGCGTACCAGCGACGGCAATTGCAGCGGCCGGATCGCCAGACCTTCGCGCCGGAACTGGAACAGCGCCAGCGACGGCACCGCGCTGATGCCAAGCCCCGCCTGCACCAGCGCCGCGACCGTGGCCAGGTGCTCTACCTCCATCACGCTGGCCAGGCGCAACGGATGCAGCGCGGCGTCCAGGTGCTGGCGCACGCTGGTGGTGCGCGACAGCTGGATGAACGGCAGACCGGCCAGCATCTCCGGCGTGATGCGCCGCTTGCGCGCCAGCGCATGGTCCGCCGGACACACCAGGTGGAAGGTGTCGCGCACCAGCGCCTCGACGCGCAGGTCGTCGTCCTGGGCCGGCGCGGGCGCCAGCGCGAAGTCGGCGCGGCCCTGCCGGACCAGTTCGATGCAGCCGTCGGCAAGCTGGTCGAACAATTCCAGCACGATGCCCGGATAGCGCGCGCGAAACTGCGCCAGCAGCGGCGGCAGGTCACCGCCGGCGAGCGAAGGCAGCGCCGCGATCGAAACCCGGCCCTTGCGCCGCTCGGCATGCGCGCGCAGGTCTTCGAAGGCGGTCTCGAAGTCCGCCAGCAGCCGGCGCGCGGTCTGCTCGAAGCGCACGCCGTCGCTGCTCAGCTCGACGTGCCGCGTGGTGCGTTCGAACAGCCGGCTGCCGGCCTGCTCTTCCAACGTCTGCACCAGCGCGCTGAAGGCCGACTGCGACAGGTGGCAGGCGCGCGCCGCGCGGGTGAAATTGCGATAGGTGGCCAGCGCCACGAAGGCACGCAGGTGCTTGACCGACAGGTTCATGGGCCCGGTGGATATATCCAGCAAGTCGATAGATTAATCCAAATAATCCATTTTTTGGCTGGGCGCGCACGCCCTAGAATGGGATCGACCCTGCCCAACGACTGCTTCCCGACCATGACTGCTCCCTTGCTGATCGGCTCCGGCGCCGGTTTCTCCGGCGACCGCACCGACGCCGCGCTGCCGGTGGTGCGCACGCTGATCGCCGCGGCGCAGCCGGCCGCGCTGATCTTCGAGACCCTGGCCGAGCGCACCCTGGCGCTGGCGCAGCTGGCGCGGCGCAACGATCCCGCGCAAGGCTATGAGCCGTTGCTGGATGCGCTGCTGGCGCCGGTGCTGGGCCTGTGCCTGCAACACCGCATTCCCATCGTCGGCAATTTCGGCGCCGCCAATCCGCGCGCCGCGGCGCGGCGCGTGCTGCAGCTGGCGCGCGAACTGGGGCTGCCCGTGCCGCGGGTGGCGGTGGTGGAGGGTGATGACCTGTCCGACGATGCGGGGCGCGCGCGCCTGCACGGCATTCTTGGCGATGCCTTCGACGCCGAACGCTTTGTCTGCGCCAACGCCTATATCGGCGCGCAAGGCATTGCCGACGCGCTCGCCGCCGGTGCCGAGGTGGTGGTGTGCGGACGCGTCGCGGACCCGGCGCTGGCGGTGGGGCCGGCAATGGCGCACTTCGGCTGGTCGTGGGACGACTGGGACCGGCTCGCGGCCGCCACCATGGCCGGGCACCTGCTCGAATGCGGGGCGCAGGTGACCGGCGGCTACTTCGCCGATCCGGGCCGCAAGGAGGTGCCGGACGTGCACGCGCTGGGCTTCCCGATCGCGCAGCTCGATGCCGATGGCGGCATCGAGATCTTCAAGGCCGCCAATACCGGCGGTTGCGTCGATCTGCGCACGGTCAAGGAGCAGTTGCTGTACGAGGTCCACGACCCATGCGCGTATCTGACGCCCGACGTGGTGGCCGACATCGGCGCCGTTACCGTGGCGCAGCTGGGCCCGGACCGCGTTGGCTTGCGCCATGTGCGCGGCCACCCGCGCCCGGCGCAGCTCAAGGCCAATGTGTTCAGCCACGGCGGCTGGCTGGCCGAGGGCGAGATCTCTTACGCGGGTCCCAACGCCGCGGCGCGCGCGCGGCTGGCCGCCGACATCCTGCGCCGGCGCATGCAGCTGCTGGGCCACGAGGTGCCGCTCCGCTTCGACCTGATCGGCGTGCTCAGCGTGCTGGCCGACGATGGCGGTGCCATGCTCGCGCAGCCCCAGCCGCACGAGGCGCAGGCGCAGGACGTGCGTTTGCGCGCCGCGCTGGCACATGACGACGTGGCCGTGGCGCAGGCGCTGCAGCGCGAAGTCAATGCGCTCTATACCTGTGGCCCCGCCGGCGGCGGCGGTGTGCGCACCGCCCAGCGCGCGCGGCTGAATGCGGTGTCGTGCCTGGTGCCGCGCGAAGCCGTCACGCCTACCCATACCTTCATCGACTGAGGAGCCAGCCATGACCGCCACCGCCGCGCTCTACCAGTTCGCCCATGGCCGCACCGGCGACAAGGGCGACCGTTCCAACATCAGCGTGATTGCCTATGACGCGCGCGACTACGACCACCTGGTGGCGCACGTGACCGAAGACGCGGTGCGCGCGCTGTTTCGCGAGCGCCGGCCCGCGGCGGTCACGCGCTACCTGGTGCCCTCGCTCCATGCGATGAACTTCGTGCTCGACGGCGTGCTCGATGGCGGCGTCAACGATGCGCTCAACCTCGACACCCATGGCAAGGCGCTGTCGTTCCGCCTGCTGCAGCTCGAGATCCCGCTGCCGCCCCGGCTCGCGGCGGCCGACCACGCCAACTGATCCATTGCTTCCACCGACAACGATTTCAACAGGAGACCCCATGAACCCGTTTCTCAAGCCACTGGCCGCGGTAGCGTTCGCCCTGGTCCTGCCCGCGGGCCAGGCCTGGGCCGAGTTTCCGGACAAGCCGATCCGCTTCGTGGTGCCGTTCGCCGCGGGCAGTGCCACCGACCAGCTGGCGCGCGCCATCGGCCAGGCCATCACCGTGGACAGCAAGGTCACCGTGGTGGTCGACAACAAGCCCGGGGCCAACGGCTTCATTGCCGCGTCCGACGTCGCCAAGGCGGCACCGGACGGCTACACCGTGCTGATCAGCACCAACACCACGCATGCGGCCAACGAGCACCTGTACAAGAAGCTGCCCTACGACCCGGTCAAGGACTATGCGCCGATCACCGCGCTGGGACGCGGCGGCCAGATCATGGTGGTGAATCCGCAGGTGCCGGCCAAGACCGTGGGCGAATTCATCGCGCTGGCGCGGCAACAGCCCGGCAAGCTCAGCTTCGGCAGCGGCAGTTCGTCATCGCGCATCGCCGGCGAGCTGTTCCAGCAGATGGCACAGGTGCAGCTGCTGCACGTGCCGTACAAGAGCAACCCGCTGGCCATCACCGACCTGCTCGGCAACCAGATCCAGATGATGATCACCGACACCGCCACCGGCCTGCCGCAGGTCAAGAGCGGCAAGCTGCGCGCGCTGGGCGTGTCGGGCAAGGCGCGCTCGCCGCTGGCGCCGGAAGTGCCGACCATCGATGAAGCCGGCGTCAAGGGCTACGAGATGAGCTACTGGTTCGCCGCCTACGCACCCGCGGGTACGCCGCAGCCGGTGGTAGCCCGGCTCAATGCGCTGATGGTCAAGGCCGCGCGCAGCGAGACCGCCGCCGGCTTCTACAAGTCGACCGGCACCGAGGTCTTCACCAGCACGCCCGCGGAACTGGCGAAGTTCCAGTCGCAGGAGTCGGGCAAGTGGGGCCGCATCATCAAGGCGGCGAATATCCAGCCAGAGTGAACGCGGAGCGGCGCAAGCTCCCATGCATGGAAAACGGGGCCACGTGGCCCCGTTTTTTACGCAGAAGTAGGTACGCTTTGACCCTTGCGCCCTTGTCCGGCAAGGCGCGGCTAAGATATGTGCTGGCCGCGCGCGCCGTCGGCGCCGGCCTGCTCCTCGACAACACCAACCAGAACAGGATCAGGATATGAAGCTGCAGTCCGTGGTGCGCCATGCCACCTCCCGCCGACGCCAGCGCCCGACGCTGCGCCGGGCCGTATCGCGTGCCGTCCTCGCCATCGCCATGGGCAGCGCCGTGCTGGCCGCTGGCGTGGCCGGCGCGCAGACCGCCGCGCCGCCGGCACAGCAGAAGACCCAGGTGCCGGGCTATTACCGCATGATGGTGGGCCAGCTCGAAGTCACCGCGCTCTATGACGGCTACATCGATCTGGATCCGAAGATCTTCAAGTACACCAGTGCGCGTGAAGTACAGAGCTTGCTGGCGCGCATGTTCGTGGCCTCGACGCCGGGCATGCAGACCGCCGTCAATGCTTACCTGATCCATACCGGCAGCCACCTGGTGCTGGTCGACACCGGCGCGGCGGCCTGTTTCGGGCCGACGCTGGGACGCATCGGCGAGAACCTGCGCGCTGCGGGCTATGCGCCCGAACAGGTCGACACCGTGCTGCTCACGCACCTGCATGGCGACCACGCCTGCGGCCTGGCCGCCGACGGCAAGGCCGCGTTCCCGAACGCGACGGTGTATGTGGACAAGGCCGACCTCGACTACTGGCTGAGCGACGCCAACGCCGCTGCTGCGCCCAAGGAGGCGCAGGGCCTGTTCGCCATGGCGCGTGCCGCGGTGGCGCCGTACCAGGCGGCGCAGCGTTTGCGCACCTTCAGCGGCGGCGCCGGCGGCGAGCCCATTCCCGGGGTGCGCGTAGTGCAGGCCAACGGGCATACCCCGGGCCACAGCGGCTACCTGTTCACCTCGGGCAAAGACAGCTTGCTGCTGTGGGGCGACATCGTGCACAACCACGCGCTGCAACTGCGGCGGCCGCAGGTGGCGATCGAATTCGACGTCGACAGCCACCAGGCCGTCATCACGCGCAAGCGCTTGCTGGAGCAGGCGGCCCGAGGCCGGCTGTGGGTGGGCGGCGCGCATATGCCGTTCCCGGGCCTGGGCCATGTGCGCCGCGATAGCGCCGGCTATGCATGGGTGCCGGCCGAGTATGGCCCGATCCGCGGCGACCGCTAGCCAGGGGCGGCGCCTTTTCGCCTAGAGTCATCCCATGGGGCGCCGCAAGCCGCTGGTCGAAGAATTGGGTACGCGCGCACGCGCCGGCACCGTGGCCGAGGCCAATGCGTTCTCGGACGTGCTGTTCCTGGCCATGCCCTACGGCGCGCTGCCGCAACTCAGCCGCGACCATGCCAGGGCCTGGCAAGGCAAGATCGTGCTCGATGCCACCAACGCCTATGAACACCGCGACGGCCCCATCGCCGACGAGGCGCGGCGCGATGGCATCGGCCTTACCACCGCGCGCTACCTGCGCGGCGCGCGCGTGGTGCGAGCCTTCAACTTCATGGGCGCGGCGCAATTTGCCAGCGAGCATCACCGGCCCGGCGGGCTGGTGGCGGTGCCGATCGCGGGCGATGACCCGGCTGCGTTGCAGGTGGCCGCGCAACTGGTGCGCGATGCGGGATTCGAACCGGTGGTGGTGGGGCCGCTGGCCAGCGCCGATCGCTTTGCGCCGGGCGGGCCGCTGTTCCGGCAGGTGGGTACGGCCGAAGAACTGCGCCGCAAGATCGGCGCACGCTGAACTACGAAAGGGGGGATGGGCGGCTCAGGGCCGGCGCCGCTCCATCGCGACCATCGAGGGCGTAAAGCCGAGCTGGCCGAAGAACGCCGCTTCGGAAGAGCGTGCCGCGCGCAGCATCCAGTTGATATCGGGATCGCTGCCGACGATATGCCGCACCAGGGCGCGGCCGATGCCGTGCCGGCGGTGGCCGGGTGCGACCACCACCATCGACAGGAAGCCGTCGCAGACGTCGTCGCACAGCGCGCGGGCGAAGCCGACCACCTCGCCTTTTTCAACCGCCACGGCGACGCGCTGCGAATTGGCGACCAGCCGCGCGAATTTTTCGGGACCGCCGACCCGGTGAGCCCAGCCATTGGCGATCAGTAGTTGCCTGGCTGCCTCGAGGTCGTCGGGCAACAAGTTACGGATTTCCATTGGCGGCTCTCCCAGCAAATCGTGTACGGCCCCCTCGCCGCCCCTTGCCACCAGGGGCGCCGCGAGTCGAGAACGGCACGGCGAGCCGTGCTGCGCAATTGGCGGAGTGTAGCGAGCGTGCGCGGGCGCGTCAATTTGGCGCCTGGCACGGCGGGGCGTCGCTCACGGCAACGCGCCGGCGCGGTATCATGGCCTCCATGAACGCCCCCGTCTTCTCCTCCGCGCATCCAGCCGACCAGCTTGCCGAGTTCACCGACGCGGATGCGGCGCTCGCCCGCATCCGCGACATCTACGAGGCATCGGTCGGCGCCGTGCGTGCGCGCTTCGATGCCTTCGCCGGCGGCAAGCCCCTGCCCTCGGCCGCGCATGCGTGCTACCCGTACCTGGGCATCTCGGTCAACATCGAGACCATGGTCACCGACAGCCGGCCGTCATGGGGCACGGTGGCGTACCCCGGCGTCTATGGCACCACGGTGACGCGCCCCGACCTGCTGGCCGATTACTACCGCGACCAGATCGAGCGGCTGATGCGCTATCACCGCGTGCCGGTGGTGGTGGGCCTGAGCCGGCGCCCGATCCCGCTGCCGTTCGTGATCGAAGCCTCCACCACCGACATCAGCTACACCCAGGCGCGCGAGCTGGAAGCGTCGTTCGTGCTGCCCGAACTGAACCGCATCGACGACGGCATTGCCAACGGCACCTATGAGCCGGTGCCCGGCGAAGCCTGGCCGCTGTCGCTGTTCCCGGCGGAGCGCGTGGACCTGGCGCTGCAGCGGCTCTACCACTACACCGGCACGGCGCCGCAGCATTTCCAGCGCTTCGTGCTGTTCACCAACTACCAGCGCTATGTCGATGAATTCGTCGCGCTGGGACGCGCGCTGATGGGCGATGGCGACGGCGGCGGCTACACCCGCTTTGTCGAGCCCGGCGACGTGGTGCAGGACCTCGGCGCGGCGGAACCCGACGACGCCACGCGCCCGCGCGTGCTGCCGCAGATGCCGGCCTACCACCTGGTGCGCGGCGACAAGCTGGGCGTGACGCTGGTCAACATCGGCGTCGGGCCGTCCAACGCCAAGACCATGACCGACCACCTCGCCGTGCTGCGCCCGCACTGCTGGCTGATGGTGGGCCACTGCGGCGGCCTGCGCCGCTCGCAGCAGCTTGGTGACTACGTGCTGGCGCACGCCTACGTGCGCGACGACCACGTGCTCGACCACGACCTGCCGCCATGGGTGCCGGTGCCGCCCATCGCCGAGATCCAGGTGGCGCTGCAAGAGGCCGTGGCGCGCGTGACCGGGCTGTCGGGCAACGAGATGAAGACGCGCATGCGCACCGGCACGGTGGTCTCGACCGACGACCGCAACTGGGAGCTGAAGTCCAAGTCGCTGTATGCGCGTTTCAACCAGTCGCGCGCGATTGCCATCGACATGGAAAGCGCGGCCGTGGCGGCCAATGGCTTCCGGCTGCGCGTGCCGTATGGCACCCTGCTGTGCGTGTCGGACAAGCCGCTGCATGGCGAACTCAAGCTGCGCGGCATGGCCAACGCGTTCTATCGGCAGCGCGTCAGCCAGCATATGACCATTGGGCTGGAGGCGATCCGCATCCTGCGCGAGCACGGCGTCGAGCAACTGCATTCGCGCAAGCTGCGCAGCTTTGACGAGCCAGCGTTCCGGTAGCGTCGGCCGACGCGTTCATCCGCAAGGCAAAAAGGCCGGCGCCCGATGGGCGCCGGCCTTTTGCATGGCGTGGCAGGATCAGAACCGATAGCCCACCCCCATGCTGAACAGCCACGGATCCAGGCTTACCTTGGATACCTTGACGTCCCCCGCCTTGACGTCGCTCGACAGCCAGATCTTCTTGATGTCGGCGTTCAGGAACCAGTTTTTGGTCAGCTTGTAGTCCATGCCGATCTGCAGCGCGGGCCCGACGCTCCAGCTGTCGAGCTGCAACGCGTTATTGGCGATGTTCTCGCCCCAGATGCGGGTGAAGTTCAAACCTGCGCCGATATACGGGCGGAAAGTGCCGTTCGGAATGAAGTGGTACTGCACCAGCAGTGTCGGTGGCAGATGCTTGAAGGTGCCGATCTTGTTGCCATCGAGGTAGACGTTCTGCTTCTGCGGCACCGTCAGCACCAGTTCGGCGGCGATGTTCGGCGTGAAGAAGTAGGTGACGTCGAGTTCCGGGATCCACTTGTTGTTGACCGTGATGCGGTCGGACGGGCCGACGCCGCCAACGGGATCGGCGCTGTTGGCCATGTCGAGGTAGGTGCCGCGCAGACGCACCATCCAGTTGCCCTGGGCGTCGTCCGCGGCGGCGGCGGGCGTGGCGAAGGCGCCGAGCATGGCGCAGGTGGCGATGGCCGAACAGGTGGCGGTGCGAAGAGACAGTGTTTTCATGAGGTCTGCTTGGTTTGTTATCGAAGCCGGGCCAAGTGTGGCGGAGCAGGCTGGCGGGGGCCTTGACACAAAACAAGCGGAACCAAATGGTGCGCGCGGCGTCGCGAGGGCGCTACAGTGCGGCCACGCGCGGCGCGGCTTCGGACGTCGCTTCTAACCACATGCGAAATGATTCGTAGCGCGGCACGATTCTGCCGCTTACGCTTTGCGAAAGATCCGAGCACGTGCAATGCGGTGCGCGCGCATTGGTACCAGGATCCGCACCAGGCATGTCGTGGGCGCCCGCAAGGGCGTCTTTCCGGGTGTGCCCCGTGGGGGCGGGGCACACCGGTTTTCTTGCGATACGCCGGGCGTCAGGCCTCGGCGGCCGCGCCGGCCGCAGCGGCATGTGCGATGGGATGGCTTGCACCAAAGCCGGCCTGCAGGTGCCGGTTCACGCCCGAGAGCACCGCGCGCAGCGAGGCCGTGACCAGGTTGGCGTCGATGCCCGCGCCGAACCCGGTCGGCGAATCGCCCACGCGCACTTCCACATAGCACGCTGCCCGCGCATCGGCGCCGGCGGTCATCGCATGCTCGTGGTAATCCATCACGCGTACCGGCAGGTCCAGCGCATTGACGAAGGCGTCGATAGGGCCGTTGCCGCTACCGCGCACGCTGCAGGGCTGGCCGTCGCGCACCATCTGCACCGTGATCACGGTGGCGCCACCGCTGTCAGATGCCAACTGATGCGAGACATAGCGCAGCGGCGTCTCGCGCGCCAGGTACTCGCGCTGGAACAGGGCGTGGAGGTCGTCCGCGCTCGCTTCCAGCCCGGTGTCGTCGGTCATGGCCTGCACCGCGCGGCTGAACTCGATCTGCAGGCGGCGCGGCAGGTAGAGGCCATGCACCTGTTCCAGCAGGTAAGCCATGCCGCCCTTGCCCGACTGGCTGTTGACGCGGATCACCGCGTCATAGCTGCGGCCCAGGTCGGCCGGGTCGATCGGCAGGTAGGGCACTTCCCAGATGCCGTCCGGCTGCTGCTGCGCGAAGCCCTTGCGGATCGCGTCCTGGTGCGAGCCCGAGAACGCGGTGAACACCAGGTCGCCCACATACGGATGGCGCGGGTGCACCGGCAGCTGGTTGCAGTGCTCCACGCACTGGCGCACCGCATCGATATCGGAGAAGTCCAGCTGTGGCGCCACGCCCTGCGTATAGAGGTTCAGCGCCAGCGTCACCAGGTCGACGTTGCCGGTGCGCTCGCCGTTGCCGAACAGGCAGCCCTCGACGCGGTCGGCGCCCGCCATCAGTGCCAGCTCCGCGGCCGCCACCGCGGTGCCGCGGTCATTGTGCGGGTGCACCGACAGCGCGATGTGCTCGCGCCGGGCGAGGCGGCGGTGCATCCATTCGACCTGGTCGGCGAATACATTGGGCGTGCTGCATTCCACCGTGGTCGGCAGGTTCAGGATCATCGGGCGGCCTGGCCCGGCCTGCCACGCGGCTGACACCGCGTCGCTCACTTCCAGCGAGAAATCGAGTTCGGCCAGGCTGAAGGTCTCGGGCGAATACTCGTAGGTCCAGGCGGTCTCGGGCATGGCATCGGTCAGCGACTTGATCAGGCGCGTGCCCGATACCGCGACTGCCTTGATCTCGTCGCGCGAGGCATTGAAGACGATGCGCCGCCAGGCCGGTGCGATCGGGTTGTACAGGTGCACGGTGGCGCGCGCCGCGCCGCGCACGGATTCGACGGTACGGCGGATCAGGTCCTCGCGCGACTGCGTCAGCACGACGATTGTCACGTCGTCGGGAATGCGCTGTTGCTCGATCAGCATGCGCACGAAGTCGAAGTCGGTCTGCGAGGCGGAGGGAAACGCCACTTCGATTTCCTTCAGGCCGATCTTCACCAGCTGTTCGAAGAAGCGCAGCTTGCGCGCCGGGTTCATCGGCTCGATCAGGGCCTGGTTGCCGTCGCGCAGGTCGGTGCTCATCCAGCGCGGCGCGCGCGTGAGGGTGCGGCCGGGCCAGGTGCGGTCAGGGATGTCGACGGTGGCGGCGGGGCGGTACTTGGTGGCGGGATTGCCGAGCATACGGGGTCTCCTTCCTCGCAAGGGAAGATAAACGATGGATCAACGGGAAAAGGGTGGCGAAAGGCTGCCGAACTGCCACGGGGCCCTAGGCCCGGCAACCGATCGGTAGGCTTAGCGGTAGCGAGGAAGCGCGCAGGGCGCGGCCCGATGCCTGGGCGGCCAGCACGCGTGCGCGGGCAGCGATGCGGGACGCATCGGCAGCCTGGCAGGGAGTGCTGGTGTAACGGTTCATCGTGGCTGGAGAGAGAGAGGGCCGCAGCCGCTCCGGTGGGTACGCACGCAGCGCAAGTCCATATGACCGGGCAAGGTTAGTCGACAACTTGGGAGCCGGTCAAGGGTTGAACGCGGGCCGCGTTGCGCGCCGATCCACCGTGGCCCGGTCGGGGGAGCGGCAGCAACGGATTGCGCCAAACGGTTGAGCCCCCTGCGGCCGCTGGCGCGTGGCGGCCTGGCGTTCCGTCGCCCGCAAGGCGAGGCTCTGCCCTGAATGGATGAATCGCTGCGGGGTTCTGTGCGCTGCACCTCAGTCCTCTGGCTGGTATTGCGTGCGCCGCTTTGTGCCTAGGCTGGTAGCGCGGGAAAAAACACGACTGGGGGAAACATCATGAGACTGAGAAGGTGGGCATCCTGGCTGGCGGGCCCGGCCGCGGCCTTGTTGCTGGCGGCATGCGGCGGTGGCGGTGGCAGCGGCACGCCGGCCGCGCCGGCATCGGGCCGCACGACCACGCCGCTGACCTATACGGCGAAGATGAGCGTGACCTCCGGCGAGGTGGGGGTTGGCCGCACGCTGACCATCAGCGCTCTGGCCGTGGACAGCAACGGCGTCGACGTATCGGGCAACACCACGTTTGAGTGGGTCAGCACCGACAGCGCCGTCGCCACCGTGCAGCCAAGCGCCGGCACGCCGGGCAGCGCCGTGGTCAAGGGCGTTGCCCCCGGCACCACCACCGTGCAGGTGGTTGCAACGGTGCGGGGCACCGACAACACCACGGTGCAGCTGCCCGCGCAAGCGGCCACCATCACCGTGGTGCCGGCGTCGGCCCTGAGCTACACGCTGTCGATGCCCGCCACCAGCCTGTCGATGCGCGATGGCCAGGAACTGCCGGTCAAAGTGGCGCTGCTCGACAGCAACGGCAGCGATGTGTCGGCCAGCGTTGCCAACTGGGCCTGGTCCAGCAGCGGCACCGCGGTCCAGGTCGCGGCCAGCCAGAACAGCGCCACGCTGAAGGCCAGCAACGGCTCGCCCACGACCGCGGCCACGGCCAGTGTCTCGGTCTCGGTGACCGCGCCGGACGGACATGCCCTCGCCGGCGTCATCGCCGTGACGGTGCAGAAGAACGGCGCCGCGGCCTATCGCGTGGTGACCACCCAGGGCGGGCGCGAAGTCAATGCGCTGCAGGTGTTCAGCAACCGTCCGGAGACCTTCAGCGCGCGCGTGCTGCGCCACGACGGCCAGGACGTGACCGCGGACTTCGACGGCAGCTGGAGCTACACGGAGACCTCGGCCACGCTGTCCGCCTTGGAAGCCGCGGGTACGCATGACGCCACGGTGCGTACCAGCCTGGCGGGAGACACCGGTCCGGTCCAGGGCAGCCTGACCGTGACCGCGGTCAGCAGCAAGCTGGGCGAGCGCCGCAGCGCCACCCTGACGGTGACGGAGAACCCGCTGTGGGCACTGGTGGGCGATAACCAAGAGCCGATGACGCTGCTGCTGATGGCGCCCATGCCGATCGAGGTGACCGCACGCATGAAGCACCTGGGCGAGGATGCGCAGTTCACCGCGTGCAAGGACTGGGCATGGTCCAGCACCGGGCCGGTGTCGCTGAGCCCGAGCATGCTGATGCTGCCCAACCAGGTACGCGCCAGCGGCACCGGACCCGGGGACTTCACCATCACCGCGACCTGCACCGCGGTCGCCGACAATACGCCGCTGAAGCTGGTCGTCTTCGGTACGGTCAGGTAAACGCCGGTATCCCGCAGCTGGCAAGACGCCCTCCGCATGGAGGGCGTTTTGCTTTATGGGGCAAATGGCAGGCTGTCGGTTTGCTCCCCGCTCGCTTGCGGAAGAGGGAGTACACAAGCGGCATGGATGATGGGTAGAAAGGTAAATCGTACCCATTTCTGCGTGCCAGCTTTCGACACTTCCCGGCCTGCACACCAAGCAAGCCCACGCAAAGCGTACCCAATTCTGCGCGCCGGGACGCAAGGCTTTCCAGGGCCCGACTGACCAGCGCACGGCCCGCGTCGCAGGGCCCACAGACACGCGCAGACGAGCGCAAACCGCTGCTTCGGCACCGGCCGAAAGCAGCGGGCGTACCCGTTTCTGCGTGGATCTCTGGAGAAGGAAAGCGCGTCGTTCAGCGCTTGCGCACGAAGCGCACCACCTGCTCGGCAGGCTTGTCCGGGCTGGCCGATGTGCTGGTATTGGCGCCGCAGGTATTGCAGCCGCCGTCGTCGCAGCCGCTGGCGCAGCCCGCGGCGGCCTGCGGGGCCAGCCAGCGTGCCAGGCGGCCGCGCCAGCCTGCGGCGGCGGGACCGCCCAGGCGCGCCGCCAGCGCCGCCTTGACGCGCTCGCGCGTGCGCGGCGCATAGCGCGCCACCACCGACACCGCGCATGCCAGCACGATCAGCGGCACCAGCAGGGTTTCAATGGCGTGGTAGAAGGTCATGGCGGCGGCTGGCCTCAGCTGAACATCAGCGCGACGCGGTAGGTCACGAATGCGGCCAGGTAGGCCAGCCCGGTCAGGTAGGCGGCCGACAGCGCCATCACCTTCCAGGAGTTGGTTTCGCGCCGGATCACCGCCAGCGTGGAGATGCACTGCGGCGCGAACACGTACCACGCCAGCAGCGACAGCGCGGTGGCCAGTGACCACTGCGCCGCGATCATCGGCGCCAGCTGCGTCGCCACGGTCTCTTCGCTGCCCGACAGCGCGTAGACGGTGGCCAGCGCGCCCACGGCGACTTCGCGTGCGGCCAGCCCCGGCACCAGCGCAATGCAGATCTGCCAGTTGAAGCCCACCGGCGCAAACACCTTCTGCAGCGCATGGCCGATCATGCCGGCAAAGCTGTAGTCGATGGCCGGCGCGGTCGCGCCCGCGGGGGCGGACGGAAAGGTCGACAGGAACCACAGCAGCACCGTCAGCGCCAGGATCACCTTGCCCACGCGCGACAGGAAGGTGCGGGCACGTTCCCACAGGCCGATGGCCACGTCGCGCGGGTTGGGGATACGGTACGAAGGCAGCTCCATCAGCAGCGGATGGTCGGTGCGGTCGCGGCGCAGGAACTTGAGCGCATAGGCCACCACCAGCGCGCTGACGATGCCGGCCACGTACAGCGCAAACAGCACCAGGCCCTGCAGGTTGAACAGGCCCATCACGGTGCGCTCGGGGATGAAGGCGCCGATCAGCAGCGCATAGACCGGCAGCCGTGCCGAGCAGGTCATCAGCGGCGCCACCAGGATGGTGGTGAGCCGGTCGCGCGGGTCCTGGATGGTGCGCGTGGCCATGATGCCCGGAATGGCGCAGGCAAAGCTGGACAGCAGCGGAATGAACGAGCGCCCCGACAGGCCCGCGCCGATCATCAGGCGGTCGAGCAGGAAGGCCGCGCGCGGCAGGTAGCCAGATTCTTCCAGCGTCAGGATGAAAAGAAACAGGATCAGGATCTGCGGCAGGAACACCACCACGCTGCCCAGCCCCGCGACCAGGCCGTCGACCAGCAGGCTCTTGAGCATGCCGTCGGGCAGCCAGGCGCCCAGCATCTCGCCGGCCCAGTGCACGCCGCCCTCGATGCCGTCCATCAATGGCTCGGCCCACGAAAACACCGCCTGGAACATCAGGAACAGCAGCACCGCCAGCAACAGCAGGCCGAACACCGGGTGCAGCACGATGCGGTCGATGCGGTCGTCCAGCGCGGCGGTGCGCGCCGGCATGCTCACCGCGGCGGACAGCAGGCGGTTGACTTCGGCATGCACGTCGACATCGCTGGCGAACTCCGATGCGGTCGGGGGGGCGGGCGGCAGCGTGGCGTCGAGCAGGCTCACCAGCGCCGCGGCGCCGTCGCGCCGGACCGCCACGGTGCTGACCACCGGCACGCCCAGCGCGGCCGCCAGCTTGTCGCGGTCGATCTCGATGCCGCGCCGCGCGGCGGCGTCGCTCATATTGAGCACCACCACCATCGGCAGCCCCAGCTGCCGCAGTTCCAGCACGAAGCGCAGGTGCAGGCGCAGGTTCGTGGCGTCGACCACCGACACCAGCAGGTCCGGACGCGCTTCGCCGGGGCGCTGGCCCAGGCAGACATCGCGCGTGATGGCCTCATCGAGGCTGGCCGCATGCAGGCTGTAGGCGCCGGGCAGGTCCAGGATGCGTACCTGGCGTCCGGCCGGCGACACGAAATAGCCTTCCTTGCGCTCCACGGTGACGCCGGCGTAGTTGGCCACCTTCTGGCGGCTGCCGGTCAGGCGGTTGAACAGTGCGGTCTTGCCGCAATTGGGATTGCCGACCAGCGCAATGCGCAGGGCAGAAGGGGAAGCAGCTGCAGACATAATCCGGGAAGGCTCAGGCAGTCCGTTGGGCGGACGGTGGGGCAGTCTCGTCGCCCTGCGCGGCGGGGGCGAGGCGGGTGACCGAGGCGCTGGCGACTTCGACGCCGATGCGCGCCGCCTCCGAGCGGCGCAGCGCGAAGCGCGTGAAGCCCACCTGCGCCACCAGCGGATCCATGCCGAACGGCCCGTAGGCGATGATCTGCACGGCTTCGCCGGGAACGAAGCCCAGTTCGCGCAGGCGGCGCGCGACCGGATCCCCGGGGGTGGCGTCGTCCACCGATTGCACTACGGCGGGCGTGCGCCGTGGAAGTTCAGACAACCGCATCATGCTTCCAGTCCGTGGCGCGGCCTGCCGCCAAGCGGTCCGTGCGACCGCGCCGGGGTATGTAAATGAAAATCGTTTTCATTGTATCGCAAATGGGGCTTTGCGTTGCCCCTCAAACGGCGGGCACGCCAGCCTTGCCGCGCCGGGCACGGCAGGAGGCGAATGATAACCGCTTAGCGGCGCAGGCTTGCGCTTCGGTGGCACCGCTCAATTACTGCATTTGCGTTATTGGATGCCGTAAGCCAGCGGCGTTAAGCTCACGGCACGCTGAACACCCCGTTCCACGCGTACTTCACAAGCCATCGGTCCCTGGACCGGTGGCTTTTTCTTTATGGCCGCGCTTCGGGCCTGCCGCCTTCGCCGCCACCATGGCGACAAAATGGTCGCGCGCCGGATGGTCCGGCGCGACGTTCCACGCACAGTAGACCTCCGAGCGCACCGTCGCGTCCGCCAGCGGCCGGAACGCGGCACCGGCCATGCCGGAACGCGCCAGCGCCGCCGGCACCACCGCCACCCCCATCCCCTGCGACACCAGCGACACCACCGACAACCAGTGCCGCACCTCATGCCGGATCTGCGGATAGAAGCCTTGCGCGGCGCACATGTCGAAGATCCGGCTGTAGTAGTCGGGCGAGGCCTTGCGCGAGAACAGCACGAACGGCTCGCCGCGCAATGCCGCCAGCGGCAGTTCGGCCAGCTTGGCCAGTGCATGGTCGGCGGGCAGGCAGCAGACAAAGGGCTCGGTATGCACCAGCGTCGCCTGCAGCGTGTCAGGCACCCGGCCGGTGTGGATGAAGGCGGCGTCGAGTTCGTCGTGCAGCAGCGCGTCGATCTGCTCCTGCGAGTTCAGCTCGGTCAGCGCCACCTGGATGCCGGGGTAGGCGGCCTGGAACTCGCGCAGCGTCTGCGGCAGCCCCCGGTACAGCATCGAGCCGACAAAGCCCACGCGCAGGCGCCCGACCGCGCCGGCTTCGATGTCGCGCGCCAGCACCCGCGCGGCCTCGGCCTGCGCCAGCAGGGCCGTGGCCGATTCGCGAAAGGCCCGTCCGGCCGCGGTCAGCCGCACGCCGCGGCTGTCGCGGTCGAACAGCCGCGCCCCGACCGAGGCCTCGAGCTGCTGGATATTGAGCGACAGCGGCGGCTGCGAGATGGCCAGCCGGCGCGCGGCGCGGCCGAAGTGCAGTTCCTCGGCCAGCACGAGGAAGTAACGCAGGTGGCGGAATTCCATGGCGATACAGAAATTATATGGATCAAGCCAATTTTAGAATTAGACGCAAATCCTTGGGGTTTGAATAATGGAGGCCAAAGGGGCCGCAAGCCGGCACCCACCCCATACCAGGAGACCAGCCATGCCATCCAGCGCCGTGCGCGACATCCCCCAGCAAGCCCAGGCCGCGCCCGTGGCGGCCGCCGCCCATCCGGTGCCCGACCGCCAGGGTGGCAGCCTGTTCGCCGCCGACCCGGACCTGCGCGCGCTGCTGCCGCTGTACCTGCCGCCCGACCTGTTCAAGCACCTGTTGCCGTACCTCGAGCGCATGGGCGCGCTGGCCGGCGGCGTGCTTGACGAACTGGCCGGCGTGGCCGACCGCA
Organism: Cupriavidus sp. H39; assembly: GCF_050271075.1. Classification (NCBI taxonomy): domain Bacteria; kingdom Pseudomonadati; phylum Pseudomonadota; class Betaproteobacteria; order Burkholderiales; family Burkholderiaceae; genus Cupriavidus; species Cupriavidus sp. H39. The sequence continues at coordinate 512,340 of NZ_CP189846.1, read as the reverse complement.
ACCCGCCCGAGCTCACTTACCGCACCCGCGCCGGCGTGGACGCGCAGCGCATCGACAAGCACCCGGCCTATGTCGAGATGGAGCGCGTGGCCTTTGCCGAATTCGGCCTCGCCGCGGCCTCGCACCGCGGCGGCGTGCTGGGCTGGGACAAGCCCATGCCGCCGGCGGCCAAGTACGCGCTCACGTATCTGTTCGTGCAGGCCGAGTTCGGCCTGTGCTGCCCGCTGTCAATGACCGATTCGCTGACGCGCACGCTGCGCAAGTTCGGCGACCCGGCGCTGGTCGAGCGCTTCCTGCCCAGCCTGACCACGCAGGTGTTCGACGACCTGTACCAGGGCGCGATGTTCATGACCGAGCAGGGCGCCGGCTCCGACGTGGCCGCCACCGCCACGCGCGCGGTGCGCGATGCCTCGGCCGAGGGCGGCTGGCGCCTGCTGGGCGACAAGTGGTTCTGCTCCAACCCCGATGCCGCGCTGGCGATGGTGCTGGCGCGGGTGGAGGACGAGGCCGGCAACGCCGTGCCCGGCCACAAGGGCGTGTCGCTGTTCCTGCTGCCGCGCAAGCTGGCCGACGGCAGCGCCAACCACTACCGCATCATCCGCCTGAAGGACAAGCTGGGCACGCGCTCGATGGCCAGTGGTGAAATCCGGCTGGAGGGCGCGCACGCTTACCTGGTGGGCGAACCCGGCCGCGGCTTCGTGCAGATGGCCGACATGATCAACAACTCGCGCCTGTCCAACGGCGTGCGCGCGGCCGGGCTGATGCGCCGCGCGCTGACCGAAGGGCTGTTCATCGCGCGCGAGCGCCAGGTCTTCGGCAAGCGCCTGCAGGACATGCCGCTGATGCGCCGCCAGCTGCTCAAGCTGACGCTGCCCACCGAGCAGGCGCGCACCATGGTGTTCCAGACCGCCGAGGCGCTGCGCCGCGCCGATGCCGGCGAGCCCGACGCCTACCCGCTGATGCGCATCCTGACGCCGCTGATCAAGTTCCGCGCGTGCCGCGACGCACGCAAGGTCACCGGCGACGCCATGGAGATTCGCGGCGGCTGCGGCTATATCGAGGAATGGAGCGACCCGCGCCTGCTGCGCGACGCGCACCTCGGCTCGATCTGGGAAGGCACCAGCAATATCGTCGCGCTCGACGTGCTGCGCGCGGTGCGGCGCGAAGGCGCGCTGCCGGTGTTGCAGGCGCACCTGGCCGCGTTGCTGGCCGATACGCCGATGCACGCCGGTGCCCGCGCCGTGTTCGAGCGCGCCATCGCCGCCGCGGCGACGCTGGCCGGCCAGGCCGCCGAGGCTGGTGCCGACGGCGAGCTGCTGGCGCGCCAGGCCGCCTCGGCGCTGTACCACGTCACCAGTGCGGTGGCGATGGCCTGGGAAGCCGGGCGCATCGGCTCGGTGCGCCGCATGCGGCTGGCGCAGCTGGTGCTGCGCCACCGCGTGCTGCCGCAGGACCCGCTGGCCGCGCAGCCCGAGCCCGAGTGGCTGGCCGAGACCGTCGCGCCGGCTGACGGCACGGTGCGTGGCGCCGGCGCGGTCGACCAGGTCAACGTGTTCTGACCGGATCCACGTCCGGCACCAATCCCCCGCAACACCATCCCGCCACCGGCGGGAGACGTCCTATACCCAGGAGACAACGCCATGAAACTCTGGCACCGCGTCGCGGCCCTCGCCGCCTGCTCGCTGTTTATCGCCCCCGCCTTCGCGCAGAAGGACTTCCCGTCCAAGCCGATCATGATGGTCGTCACTTACCCGCCGGGCGGCCCCACCGATGCCATGGCGCGCACGCTGGCCGCCGCGCTCAAGACCAGCCTGGGCCAGCCGGTGGTGGTGGAAAACCGCGCCGGCGCCGGCGGCAATATCGGCGCCGAGGTGGTGGCGCGCGCCGAGCCCGACGGCTACACGCTGATGTTCGGCACCTCGGCGCCGCTGGCGATCAATGTCAGCCTGTACCGCAAGATCAACTACGACCCGGTCAAGAGCTTCGCGCCGGTGATCCAGATCGGCCAGCTGCCCAACGTGCTGGTGGTCAATCAGTCGGTGCCGGCGAAGAACGTCAATGAGCTGATTGCCTATGGCAAGGCGCACCCGGGCAAGCTGACCTATGCCTCCTCCGGCAACGGCGCCTCGTCGCACCTGGCCGGGGTGCTGTTCAACAACGTCACCGGCACCGATTTCCAGCACATCCCGTACAAGGGTACCGGCCCCGCGCTGAACGACCTGCTGGGCGGCCAGGTCAGCATGACCTTTACCGACGTGCTGACCGCGATGCCCTTCATCAAGAGCGGCAAGGTGCGCGCGCTGGGCGTCACCACCAAGGCGCGCTCGCAGGCGCTGCCTGACGTGCCGACAGTGGCGGAGCAGGGCGTGCCGGGCTTCGACGTGTCGGTGTTCTTCGGCGTGGTCGCACCCGCCGGCACGCCGCCCGAAGTGATCGGCAAGCTCAACCGCGCCTTTGCCGATGCCCTGAAGCAGCCCGAGGTGCGCAAGACCCTGCAGGCCCAGGGCCTGGAATTCGCGCCGTCGACCACGCCCGAGCAGCTGGGCGGCTTCGTCAAGGCCGAGGTCGGCAAGTGGCGCGCCGTGGTGCAGAAGTCCGGCGCCCAGCTTGACTGACATCGCACAGGGGATCGCAGCCATGAACCAAGCCAGTCCCGGCGCGCTCGCCGGCATCCGCGTAGTCGACCTGTCGCGCATCCTGGGCGGCCCGTATTGCGGCCAGATCCTGGGCGACCACGGCGCCGACGTGCTCAAGATCGAGCCGCCGCAGGGCGACGACACGCGTACCTGGGGGCCGCCGTTCAAGGACGGCGTCGCGTCCTACTACTTCGGCCTGAACCGCAACAAGCGCGTGATGCGGCTGGACCTGGCCGCCGAGCCGGACCGCGAGGTGCTGCTGGCGCTGCTGGCCGAGGCCGACGTGCTGGTCGAGAACTTCAAGACCGGCACGCTCGAGAAGTGGGGGCTGGGTTATGACGTGCTGTCGGAGCGCTTCCCGCGGCTGGTCCATTGCCGCGTCTCCGGCTTCGGCGCCGACGGCCCGCTGGGCGGCCTGCCCGGTTACGATGCCGCGATCCAGGCCATGTCCGGCATCATGAGCATCAACGGCGAGGCCGATCGCGATCCGCTGCGCGTGGGTTTGCCAGTGGTGGACATGGTGACCGGCCTGAACGCCGTGATCGGCGTGCTGCTGGCGCTGCAGGAGCGCGCGCGCAGCGGGCGCGGGCAGTTTGTCGAGGCGGCGCTCTATGACTCCGGCCTGTCGCTGCTGCATCCGCATGCAGCCAACTGGTTCATGAGCGGCAAGACGCCGCAGCGCACCGGCAACGCGCACCCGAACATCTACCCGTACGACACGGTGGCGACTGCCACGGACCCGATCTTCCTGGCCGTGGGCAACGACCGGCAGTTCCGCATCCTGTGCGAGCACCTGCGGCTGCCTGCGCTGGCCGATGACGAGCGCTATGCCACGGCGGGCGCGCGCTCGGTGAACCGCGTGGCGCTGAAGGCGGAACTGGAAGCCAGGCTGTCCGAGTTCGATGGCAAGGTGCTGGCCGACGAGCTGGTGGCCGCAGGCGTGCCCTGCGCGCCGGTGCTGTCCGTGGCCGATGCCTTGCAGCATCCGCATACGCGGCACCGCGGGATGGTGGTGGAGATGGAAGGGGGATACCAGGGGCTGGGCGCGCCGGTGAAACTGAGCCGCACGCCGGCGACGTACCGATATGCGCCGCTCACTGAAGGGGACGAGTTCCTCGAATAGCGACGTGGCCGGTTAGTACCGCGGTTTGCTCCCCTCTCCCGCTTGCGGGAGAGGGGCAGGGGTGAGGGCAGGCGCAGGCATACCACCGGCTGGACTTCGTGAAGACTCCCGCCCTCACCCCAACCCTCTCCCGCAAGCGGGAGAGGGAGCATCCAATGGGTCACGCAAAGTTCATCACCCCGGAATCATCCCCGGCAACAGGTAGGCCTGCACCACCGTGATGATGCCGATGATCACCGCGAACAGCAGGCTGTGCTTCACGGTAAACCGGAACAGCTCCGATTCCTTGCCCACCAGCCCGGTCGCCGCGCAGGCCACCGCGATCGACTGCGGCGAGATCATCTTGGCGGTGACGCCGCCGGTGGTGTTGGCGGCCACCATCAGCGTATCGGACACGCCGATCTGGTGCGCCGTGGTGTTCTGCAGCGCGCAGAACAAGGCGTTGGACGAGGTATCGGACCCGGTCAGGAACACCCCCAGCCAGCCCAGGAACGGCGAGAAGAACGGGAACGCCGCGCCGGTTCCGGCCAGCAGCAGCGCCAGCGTCGACGACATGCCGGAGTAGTTGGCGACAAAGGCGAACGCCAGCACCAGGCCGATTGACAGCACCGGGCGCGCCAGTTCCACCAGCGTTTCACCGAAGGTGGCCAGCAGGTCGCGCGGCTTCATGCGCAGCAGCACGGCGGAGATCAGCGCGGTCAGCAGGATGGCGGTGCCGACCGCGGAGAGGAGGTCGAGCTTCAGCACCGCGTCGTAGGCCTTGGGCGTGGCCACGATCGGCGCGGCCTTGATCACCAGCTGGTCCAGCCCGGGGACTTTGAACTTCAGCACCGTACCGGCGAGCGCGCCGTTGGCGGCGAACAGCGCCTTGAACGGCTGCAGGCTCCACACCGTGACGATGGCGGTCAGGATGCCGAACGGCGCCCACGCGCGCAGCGTCTGCGCCACGGTATAGGGCGATGCCTGGCGGCTCGCCAGCGCGCCGCCGAAGCCCCCGCCAAAGCCTGCCAGCGCGACGGTGCCGCCGCTCACGCCGCCACCCGCGCTGCCGCCGGCACGTTGCGATGCGCTGCGCGGCTGCCACACCTTCAGGAACGTCGCCAGCGATACCAGGCTTACCAGTGCCGAGGTGATGTCCGGCAGCTCGGGTCCGATATGGTTCGAGGTGAAGTACTGGGTCACTGCGAAGCTGCCGCCGCACACCAGCGCCGCCGGCCAGGTCTCGCGCACGCCCTTGGCCCCGTCCATCATGAACACCAGCCAGAACGGCACCAGCAGCGACAGCAGCGGCAGCTGGCGCCCGGCCATGGCGCCGATATGGAACGGGTCGATGCCGGTCACCTGCCCGGCCACGATGATGGGAATGCCCATCGCGCCGAACGCCACCGGCGCGGTATTGGCGATCAGGCACAGGCCTGCCGCGTACAGCGGATTGAAGCCCAGCCCCACCAGCAGCGCCGCGGTGATCGCCACCGGCGCGCCGAAGCCCGCCGCGCCTTCCAGGAAGGCGCCGAAGGCAAAGCCGATCAGCAGCATCTGCAGGCGCTGGTCGTCGGTGATCGACAGCACCGAGGCGCGGATCACGTCGAACTGGCCGGTCTTGACCACGATCTTGTAGAGGAACACCGCGGTCACGATGATCCACGCAATCGGCCACAGCCCGTAGGCAAAGCCGAAGCCGGCCGCGGCCAGTGCCTGCTGCGCGGGCATGCCGTAGGCGAAGATCGCCACGGCCAGCGCCAGCAGCAGCGTCACCGCCGCGGCGACATGGCCCTTCATGCGCCAGACCGCGAGCGCGATGAAGAAGAACAGGATCGGAATGGCTGCCGCCAGCGCGGACAGCCACAGGCTGCCTAGCGGTGTGTAGAGTTGGGTCCAGGGTTGCACGGTTTAGTCTCCTGCTTGGGTGGTGTTTCGGAAAATCGTTGTTTTGTTGGTTGGGGGCTGCGGGCGCATCCGCGTCCGCTGGTTTGCTCCCCTCTCCCGCGAGCGGGAGAGGGGCAGGGGGTGAGGGCAGGCCGTTGTTATGCGACTGCGCTTCACTTCGTCGACGCGCCTGCCCTCAGCCCGGCCCTCTCCCGCAGGCGGGAGAGGGAGAACACCAGTGGTATCGGGATAGCTCAACGATGCTGAGCGGCCTTCCTACTCCGGCTGCCCCTTGTCCTTTAGCAAATCCGCCAGGCTCTTCGCCGCCGGCCGCAGCGGCGTGCGGTGCTGGGTCCAGCCCATCTGCCGCGCCGGCGTCAGCGCGCGCAGCCGCGTCGCGGCCCAGCGGAACAGCCGGTACACGGCCGGGTGCGAATACGCGCCGCTCCAGAAGCGCCACACCAGGTGCTCGCTGCGGCTGTACTTCGCGCCCTGGCCGCGCAGCGGATGGGCGACCGGCTCGGCGGGATCGCGGTTGGCCTCGGTGCGCAGGCGCACCAGCAGTTGCGGGATCGGGATGCGCACCGGGCAGACTTCGCCGCAGGCGCCGCACAGGCTCGACGCGGTGGCCAGGTCGGCGGTGGCGTCCAGCCCCAGCAGGTGTGGCGAGATGATCTTGCCGATCGGACCCGGGTAGGTGGTGCCATAGGCATGGCCGCCGATGCGGGTGTAGACCGGGCAGTGGTTCATGCACGCACCGCAGCGGATGCATTGCAGCGTGGCGCGCAGCTGCGCGTCGGCATAGGCCTGCGTGCGGCCGTTGTCGAGCAGCACCAGGTGGACTTCGCGGGGGCCGTCGCGCTCGCCCGCGCGGCGCGGGCCCGAGATCAGGTTGAAATACGTGGTGATGGCCTGGCCGGTGGCCGAGCGCGTCAGCAGCGTCGACAGCGGCACAATGTGCTCGAGCCTGGCCACCACTTTCTCCATGCCCATGATGGCGATATGCACGTCGGGCACGGTGGTCGACAGCCTGCCGTTGCCCTCGTTCTCGACCAGCCACAGCGTGCCGGTGTCGGCGGCGGCGAAATTCACGCCGGACAGGCCGATGTCCGCCTCGACAAAGGCCTGCCGCAGCGCGCGGCGCCCGGTCTGGATCAGCGCGTCGACGTCCTCGGTGTAGGGCGTGTCGGGGATATGCGCCGTGAACAGCTGCGCGATATCGCCCTTGGTCTTGTGGATCGCCGGCATCACGATATGCGATGGCTTCTCGCCGGCCAGCTGGACGATGTATTCGCCCATGTCCGACTCGATGCAGTCAACGCCGCGTTCGGCCAGGTAATGGTTCAGCTCGATCTCCTCGCTGGCCATCGACTTGCCCTTGATCACGCGCGTTGCCCCCCGGGCGCTGGCGATGCCGTGGATGATCGCGTTGGCCTCGGCGGCGGTCTCGGCCCAGTGCACCTGCACGCCGGCCGCGGTGAGCTTGTCTTCAAGCTGCACCAGCAGGTCCGGCAGGTTGGCCAGCGCGTGCTGGCGCACGGCTTCGCCGAGGTCGCGCAGGCGCTCCAGTTCATCGGCGTCGGGGAACTGCGCCAGGCGCTTGCCCTGCAGGAAGTCCATCGCGCCGCGGAAGCTCTGACGCAGCTTGGGATCGTCCAGTGCCTCGCGGGCGCGCGCCTTGAAGTCTTGTGGCGCAACGAATTGCAGGGTCTGCTGGCTCATTGCCCGGCCTCCGCGGTGTCGGTCTCGATTACGACCCACAGCCGGCGCGGACCATGCGCGCCGTAGGCCAGGGTCTGCTGGATATCGGAGGTCTTGGACGGACCCGAGATCAGCACCAGGTTGGTCGGCATGCCGTCGGCCCAGCGCTCGATGCGCGCGGCCATGTGCAGGTCGTCATGCAGTGTCGAGGCGCGCACCAGCGCGACATGCAGCGGCGGCACCAGCGACACCGTGCGCGGCGAGCCCGCGTCGGGCGCCAGCACCAGCGTGCCGGTGGCGGCGATGCCGGAGCGCGCCACGGTAAAGCCGGCATCGACGGTGTCGAACAGTTCCGCCTTCCACGCTTCGAGCGGGCGGTCGTAGCCGATGGCTGCTATCCCGGCCGGCAGTGCGGCAGCCAGCGTGGCGCCGGCCGGGCTGGCCGGATCGAGCAGCAGGCGCTTTACGCCAGCCTCGGCCAGTGCCGTGGCAATCAACGCGGGCCACGCGGTCGCGCCGGCGCACCAGACTTCGGCATGCAGGCCTTCCAGCGCGGCCTGCATCGCGGCGACGCGCTCGCCGGTGGTCGGCGTGCCCGCGCGACGCGCGGCGAAATGATCGTCGATGCGGTGGTCCAGCTCAGTGGTTTGCGGGGACGGCGCGGGTGCGGCGGCGCGCAGCCGGCCAAGCATGCGTTCGCGGGCGCCGGGCGTGCTCATGCGGCACCTCCGGTACGGCGCCACAGGAAGCTGGCCAGGTGCTCTACCTGCAGCGGCGCGTGGTCGTGCGCGGCGGTATGGCCGATGTTGAGCAGGCAGCCGCAGTCGGCCGAAACCAGCCGGTCGCAGCCGGTGGCGCAGGCCGCGGCCACCTTGTCGCGCACCATGGCGCCGGAGATGTCGGGATGCTTGAGCGAAAAGGTGCCGCCGAACCCGCAGCATTCGGACTCGCGCTGATGCTCGACGCGGGTCACGCCGGGCAGCGCATCGACCAGGGCCACGCCGTGCTGGCGCGTACCCATTTCGCGGCGGGCGCCGCACGAGGTATGCAGCACGATGCGTTCCGGCGCCTGGGCCGACGCTGCGGCATCGCCGAAATCCACCTTCAGCACGTGCAGCAGGAACTCGCCCAGTTCATAAACGCGCCCGGCGAGTTCACGGGCCTGGGGGCCGGCCACCGGATCGTCGACAAACAGCTGGGGCCAGTGGTGGCGCATCATGCCTGCGCACGAACCGGACGGCACGATCACCGGCCACGGCTGGCGGAACAGTTCAAGCTGGGCGCGCGCCACCGCACGGGCCGCGTCGGGGTTGCCGCTGCTGTAGGCGGGCTGGCCGCAGCAGCTCTGCCCGCGCGGAAAATGCACGGTCAGGCCTTCGCGCTCGAGCAGCCGCACGGCATCGAGGCCAGCCTGGGGCACGAACAGGTCGACCAGGCAGGTGGCAAACAGGTAGGCCTGCGTGGGGGCAGGGCCGCTGGGGTACTGACGATCCTTCATGTCTCGCTCCGCACGTGCTGGGTCGCACGTTTGGGCGCATAATTCCCGCTTCCGCGCGGCGGTACAAATTGGTTGGACCAATTCTCCGGGGCCGTCGCGCACAGGATCAGGACGAGGACATACGGCATGACGGCAGCCAGGCACGGGCACACCCGCGGACGCGTGGAGTCGGTGATGCGGCGCATGGAAACCGCGCTGCTCGACGGCACCTGGCCGCCCGGCACGCGGCTGCCGGCCGAGCGCGTGCTGGCCGAGGAATACGCGGTGGCGCGCAACACCGTGCGCGAGGCCATCCAGCGCCTGGCTGCGCGCGGCCTGCTGCAGAGCCGGCGCGGCGCCGGCGTTTATGCCACCGACCAGCTGCGCGCGGGCATTGCGTCGCCCTGGGGCCAGCTGGTGGCGGACCATCCCGCGCTGCGTGAAGACATCCTGGAATTCCGCCGCGTGCTGGAAGGCGCCACGGCCTATTTTGCCGCGCTGCGCGCGAATCCCGCGGACGTCAAGCGCATCCGCGCGCTGATGGCCGAGCTGGAGCGCGCACGCGCCGCCGACGACAAGCAGGCCGAGGCCGATGCCGATGCGCAACTGCATGACGCCATCGCGCAGGCCTCGCACAACACCATGTTCCTGCACCTGCATACCAGCGTGATCGGCATGCTGCGCGAGCACATCACCATCAACGGCACCGGCCTGCGCGAACAGGATGACGGGGCGTCGGACCTGCTGTTGCTGCAGCACCGCACGCTGTGCGATGCGATCTGCGCGCGCCGCCCCGAAGAGGCGCGCACCGCCATGCAGACCCATATCGACTTCGTGCGCAGCCGGGTGGAGCAGGACGGGGACTGAGCCCGGGGCGCTGGCCGGAAATTGGTCCTACCATGGGCCGGGGTGCCGGCCGCGGCATTCAGACCAGCCCGGCGCCGGCCAGCTCGCGCTTCAGGTACGCATAGAAGATCGGCCCGGCGATCACGCCCGGGATGCCGAACAAGGTTTCCATCAGCAGCATCACCATCAGCAGCTCCCACGCCGCTGCCTGGATGCGCGCGCCGATGATGCGCGCGTTCAGGAAGTACTCCAGCTTGTGGATCACCACCAGGAACACCATCGACGCCACCGCGATCGGCAGCGACACCGACAGCGAAGCCACCACGATGGCCATGTTCGAGATCAGGTTGCCCAGCACCGGCAGCAGTCCTGCCACGAACGTGATCACCACCAGGGTCTTGCTCAGCGGCAGGTGTACCCCGAACAGCGGCAGCACCAGCAGCAGGTAGACCGCGGTCAGCACGGTGTTGATGGTGGAAATCTGGATCTGTGCAAAGATGAACTGCGAGAACGCCAGCTGCAGCGTGCGCGCGCGCGCCACCAGCGCGGCCGCCAGCGGGCGCCGGTTGGGGCGCGCCACCGCGCGGTACAGCGCCACCATCGCGCCGATCACCAGCCCGATCAGGATATGCACCAGCGTGCGCAGGACTTCAGCGCCCAGCTTCTGTGCCATCGCGGCATGCTCGCGCAGGGTGTCGATCAGTGTGTTGGCCAGTTCGTCGACGCCGTTGGGCAGCGCGTCGCTGAGCCAGGGCGGCAGCTGCCCGCGCGAGCGGTCGATGATGTCGGCCACGTGGTTGAGCAGGCCGTCCAGGGTGTTGCCCTCGCCGCTGACGAAGCGCACCAGCAGCCAGCCCGCCAGCGTCAGCCCCAGCAGGATCAGCGCCGACAGGATCGCCACGGCGAGCGCGTCGTGGCGCTGGTTGAGCCGCCTCAGGCGCGGCGCCAGCACGTCCACCAGCGAATACAGCAGCAGCCCGGACAGCAGCGCCGCGACCAGGTTGGCATGCAGCACGGTCCACAGCGCCAGCGCGGTCAGCAGGTAGGCGACGGTGCCGACGCTGTACCACGCCGCCGGCGGCAGGCGCGGGGTGGCGGTCGGTTCGGGGTCTTTCATCGGTGTCTCCGGCATGCAATTTGCTGAAAAGAATTCTGGATTCTCGCCGATCCAGATGTAATGGCTGCGTCAGTCGGCTGCGTCAGTCGCATGTGCCGCCGCCACGTGATGTCGATGTTGGCATATCGGCACACGCAAAGGGTGTCTATATTAGGGGGAATCGGGCTCGGCCAGTCGTGCGCCGCGCTGTCTCCGTTGTCGCAAAGCCAGGGAACGCAACGCATGGCCTACACCCATACCATCGGCAGCCACCGCCACGTCTTTGCCGATCTTCGCACGCTGCTGGCCCGGGCCAGCCCGGCGCGCTCCGGCGACGCGCTGGCGGGCCTCGCCGCGCAAAGCGAACAGGAGCGGATGGCGGCAAGGCTGGCGCTGGCCGAGGTGCCGCTGACGCGCTTCCTCAACGAGGCGCTGGTGCCCTATGAGGACGACGAAGTCACGCGCCTGATCCACGACCGCCACGACGCCGCGGCCTTCGCCGCGATCGGCGCCACCACCGTGGGCGACCTGCGCAACTGGCTGCTGCGGCATGACACCGACAGCGCGCTGCTGGCGCGGGTGGCGCCTGGCATCACCCCGGAAATGGCGGCGGCGGTCAGCAAGCTGATGCGCAACCAGGACCTGGTCGCGGTGGCGCGCAAATGCCAGGTGGTCACGCGCTTTCGCAGCACGGTGGGGCTGCCGGGCCGGCTGGCGGTGCGGCTGCAGCCCAACCACCCGACCGACGACCCCAAGGGCATCGCCGCGTCGATCATCGACGGCCTGCTCTACGGCTGCGGCGATGCCACCATCGGCGTCAACCCGGCCTCGGACCACCTCGGCACGATCGTCTCGCTGCTGCGCATGATCGATGAGCTGCGCAGCCGCTTCGACATCCCCACGCAGTCCTGCGTGCTGACCCATGTCACCAATACGCTGCGCGCGATCGGGCAGGGCGCGCCGGTGGACCTGGTGTTCCAGTCGGTGGCCGGCAGCGAGCGCGCCAATGCGGCCTTCGGCATCAGCCTGGCGCTGCTGGCCGAGGCGCACGACGCCGCGCAGGCGCTGGCGCGCGGCACCGTGGGCGACAACGTGATGTATTTCGAGACCGGGCAGGGCAGCGCGCTGTCGGCCGACGCGCACCACGGCGTCGACCAGCAGACCATGGAGGCGCGTGCCTATGCGGTGGCGCGCGCGTTCTCGCCGCTGCTGGTCAATACCGTGGTGGGCTTTATCGGGCCGGAGTACCTGTACGACGGCAAGCAGATCATCCGCGCCGGGCTGGAAGACCACTTCTGCGGCAAGCTGATGGGCGTGCCGATGGGCTGCGACGTCTGCTACACCAACCACGCCGAGGCCGACCAGGATGACATGGATACGCTGCTGACGCTGTTCGGCGTGGCCGGGATCAACTTCATCATGGGCGTGCCGGGCGCCGACGACATCATGCTGAACTACCAGAGCACCTCGTTCCATGATGCGCTGTACCTGCGCGAAGTGCTGGGGCTGCGGCCGGCGCCGGAGTTCGAGGCGTGGCTGCAGCGCATGGGCATGGCCGATGCCGCTGGCCGGCTGCTGGAGCCGGCGGCGCGCCAGCCGCTGCTGCAGATGGCCCACACCCTGTGAGGCGCGAGCGATGACGGCCAGACGCCAGACGCCCGCCAGCCCGGACACCGCCGCGGACGAAGCCGACCCGTGGCAACGGCTGCGCCGGTTCACGCGCGCGCGCATCGCGCTGGGCCGCACCGGCCACAGCCAGCCCACCGATGCCGTGCTGGCGTTCGGCCTGGCCCACGCGCAGGCGCGCGACGCGGTGCACCTGGCGCTGGAGGTGGGCACCATCACCGCGGTGCTGGAGGCTGCAGGGCTGCCGCACGCCACCGTGCACAGCGCGGCGCCGGACCGCGAGCATTACCTGCGCCGCCCTGACCTGGGCCGGCGCCTGGACCAGGCCAGCCGTGCGCAGCTGGACGCGGCACGGCCGCAGCAGGCGCCCGATGTGGTGTTCGTGATCGCCGATGGCCTGTCAGCGCTGGCGACGCAGCGCCATGCGCTGCCGCTGCTCGAGGCGGCGCGGCAACGCCTGCCGCACGGCTGGCAGGTCGGTCCCGTGGTGGTGGCCGAGCAGTCGCGCGTGGCGCTGGGCGACGAAATCGGCGAGCGGCTGGGCGCGCGCCAGGTGGTGATGCTGATCGGCGAGCGGCCCGGGCTGAGTTCGCCCGACAGCCTTGGCATCTACCTGACCTATGCGCCGCGCCTGGGCCGCACCGATGCCGAGCGCAACTGCATCTCCAATGTGCGCCCGGAAGGGCTGCCGTATGCGCAGGCGGCCGACCGGCTGGTGTTCCTGCTGCGCGGCGCCGCGGCGCTGGGGCGCTCCGGCGTGGACCTGAAGGACGACAGCGCGCCGGCGTTGCCCGCCGGCTGAGCTTTAATCGCCGGAAAACGCAAAACGGCCACCGCGCAGGCGGCAAGCCCGCGTGGTGGCCGTTGCCGCGACCGCTTACATCATGCGGCGCGAGAACTGCCCATGCCCCGCATCCGACATCAGCTGCGCGAACTGGTCGCCGCTCATGTGCACCAGCTCCTGGTGGTCGCCGCCCTCGAAATAGACTTCGGGCTGCTGCATCAGGGTGTCGTCGACATAAGTCTGCATGCCGTATGCCATCGCCACCGGAGGAATTGCGCCGAGATCGCAGTCCTTGAAGATCTCGCGGATCTCGTCCTCGTGCGCCAGCACCAGGTTGCGCCCGGTCTGTTCGCAGATGGCGGCCATCTGCAGGTGATGGCTCGAAGGGATCACAGCGGCGACGTAGCCGCGGTCATCCTCCAGCAACAGGGTCTTGGCCAGCCGGTCCCCGGGCACGTGCGCGGCCTCTGCCGTGGCCATGCTGCTCAGGGTGTAGGGATGGCGGATGATGTCGTAGTGGGTGTTCTTGCTGCTCAGGCAGTTTGCGAGCGTGCTGGCCAGGGCCATGGTTGCTCCTTGGTTCCGGATGCGCCGACGGTTATCCTTGTGCTCCTACTATAGTGCGCCGGCACCATGCCTGAAGGCCCGCGGCTAACGGTGCAGCCGCGGCCACACCGCCTGGAGTTCGGTCTTCAGGAAGTTCAGCAGGTAGCGCGTGGCCAAGGTCTGGTAGCGGTTGGGCAGGGTCAGCATGTAAAGCTTGCTGCCAAACACGCTGATGCGGTAGTCGGACAGCAGCGGCAGCAACGCGCCACTGTCGAGTTCCGCGCCGATGGCATAGATCGGGAAGATGCCGACGCCCAGGCCGGCCAGCACCGCCTCTTTCAGGAAGGCAAAATTCTCCGAGCTGAGCGTGGGCTCGAGCACCACCTGTTCGCGGACCTCGTCGCCGCTGCCGCCTTCGCGCGAACCCGATGCCTTGAGCTTCTGCCCCACCGGCGACGCGCACACGATGGCATGGGCCTGCAGCCCCGACAGCGCCTGCGGTGCCGGGTGTCCGGCGAGGTACCCCGGCGACGCGCACACGATCCAGTCGACGGCACCGATCTCGGTGGCCACCACCGAATCCGGCGGCGTGGAAATGATGCGCAGGGCCACTTCAACGTCCTCGGACACCAGGTTGTGCACGCGGTTGTCGAAGACCACGTCGAGCGTGATGTCCGGGTAGCGCTGCTTGAACCGCACCAGCAGCGGCGACAGCAGCGAATGGCCTAGCCCGGTAGGCACCGACAGCCGCACATGGCCTTGCAGGCTCTTTCCCATGTTGCTGATCAGCGCATTGGCGGCGGCGACCTCGCCCAGGATATTGCGGCCGTGCTCGTACAGCCCGGCGCCCACCGGGGTCGGCTCGACATGGCGCGTGGTCCGGCGCAGCAGCTGCACGCCCAGCTCTTCCTCCAGCGCCTTGAGCCGGTAGCTGACGTTGGCGCGCGTCATCTTGAGCTTGCGCGCGGCCGCGCTCAGGTTACCGGCGTCGACGATGTCGACGAACAGGCGCAGGGCGTTGAGATCCATGGCTCGGAAAAAAGATAAGGGGCCGGCGCGCCGCGTGGCGGCTGCCGGCCCCGTAGTTTGCCATGCCCGCGCGCGGGCACGGGCCTCAGTGCTCGTGATGCAGGTAGCGGGCCTGGCGCGGCAGGCGCAGGCTGACCAGGAAGGCCACCACCATCATCGCGCTGACATACCAGTAGAACGCGGTTTCATGGCCCAGCGTCTTCATGCCGAGCGCGACATATTCGGCCGAGCCGCCGAAGATCGCGTTGGCGATGGCATAGGCCAGACCGACGCCCAGCGCGCGCACCTCGGGCGGGAACATCTCGGCCTTCACGATGCCGCTGATCGAGGTATAGAAGCTGACGATGGCCAGCGCCGCGGCGATCAGCACGAAGGCCATGCCGGGACTGCTGACGGTGCCCAGCGCGGTCAGGATCGGCACCGTGCCCAGCGCGCCCAGCGCCCCGAACAGCAGCATGTTGTTGCGCCGGCCGATGCGGTCGGACAGCGCGCCGAACAGCGGCTGCATGCACATGTACAGGAACAGGCAGCCGGTCATCACATAGCTGGCGGTCTTGATCGACATGCCGGCGGTGTTGACCAGGTACTTCTGCATGTAGGTGGTAAAGGTGTAGAAGATCAGCGAGCCGCCGGCGGTATAGCCCAGCACCGTGAAGAACGCCGCCTTGTGGTGGCGGAACAGCCCGGCGACGCTGCCGGCTTCCTTGCTGCCGCGGCTGGCGGCCGACGAGGTTTCATGCAGCGTGCGGCGCAGGAACAGCGCCACCACCGCGGTGACGGCCCCGACCACGAACGGGATGCGCCAGCCCCAGGCCTTCAGCTCGGCTTCGTCCAGCAACTGCTGCAGGATCACCACCACCAGCACCGCCAGCAACTGCCCGCCGATCAGCGTCACATACTGGAACGACGAGAAAAACCCGCGCCGCCCTCGCAACGCCACCTCGCTCATATAGGTGGCCGTGGTGCCGTACTCGCCGCCGACGGACAGGCCCTGGATCAGCCGCGCCAGCAACAGCAGCGCCGGGGCCCAGTTACCGATGCTGGCGTAGGTGGGCAGGCAGGCGATCAGCAGCGAGCCGGCGCACATCATGACCACCGAGATCAGCATCGAGTTCTTGCGGCCGTGGCGGTCGGCGATGGTGCCGAACAGCCAGCCGCCGATCGGACGCATCAGGAAGCCGGCGGCAAACACGCCGGCGGTATTGAGCAGTTGCGCGGTGGGATCGGACTTGGGAAAGAACGACGGCGCGAAATAGATGGCGCAGAAGGCGTAGACATAGAAGTCGAACCATTCGACCAGGTTGCCCGAGGAAGCGGCAACGATGGCGTAGACGCGCTTGCGCACCTCTTCACGGTCGGGCGGCGCCGCCTGGGCTGGGGTAGCGGTGAGATCGGTCATGATGTGGGGGTCTTTGCAGTCAGGGCGGTGCAACCGCCGCGGTGGGTCGCGTTGCGCAGTACGGGCGGAAGATGCCGCTGACAGGGCCCGCATCGGCGTTGAAGCGGCGGGGGCACACTGGGCAGGGCCGGGCGCAAAAGCCCGTGCGTCTGGGGCGTGATCTGGCGCGCACTGCGGCGCTATGGCCTCAAGCGTACCGGCAACGGACTGGCCTGCCCAGCCCAGGCGAGGCGCTGCGGCGCTGCATGGGCCCGGCGGGCGACGGCGTTATCAGGGTTTGTGGGCGATTGTCCGGCATGCGGGACACTGAATCCGAATTGGGCCGTCCGAAGCCATGCCGCAATGCGATGTTGCGCGCACTGTGGCTTGCACTGTGCGCGCCGCTGGGCAATGATTCGAGCCGGACCCTCAACTGGCCTTCTGCGCCCCCCGTTTGCCATGCACCGCTCGTTGCGCCGATGGCTGTGCCTGCCTTTGCTCTTTGCCGGCGCCAGCGCCTCTGCCCAGGATCTGGTCGAATGCAAGCGGATCGAGCAGGACCAGCTCATCATCGCTTCCCAGGAAACCCTGCTGTTCCTGCGCTGCCGTGCGCGCCAGGTCGCCTACGAGGCGCCGCGCCTGAAGGGCGTATCGCAGCGGTTCAAGGATGACCTGGTGTTCGCCTGCCTGGACCAGGCGGACGCCGTGGAGCACCAGCTGCGCGTGCGCCACGGCTACTCGCGCGAGGCGCTGGCGCGACAGCGCTGCGAACTGCCGCCCACGCCATCGCCCGGCGGCTGATGCCGATCAGGCAAAGCCGCCATTGGCGCGCAACACCTGCGCGTTGACCCACGCGCCGTCCGGCCCGGCCAGGAACGCCACCGCCCCGGCAATGTCCTCGGGCGTGCCCAGTCGCTCCAGCGGTGCCAGTTTCGACAGCTGCGCCACTTGCTCCGCCGATTTGCCGTCGAGGAACAGCTCGGTCGCCACCGGTCCCGGCGCCACCGCGTTGACGGTGATGCCGCGGCCGCGCAGTTCGTTGGCCAGCACCCGCACCAGCCCCTCGACGCCGGCCTTCGCCGCGATGTACGGCCCATAGTTGGGAAAGGCGCGCGCAATCACGCTGGTCGACAGTGCGATGATGCGCCCGCCCTGGCCAAGGCGCGCCGCCGCCTCGCCGAGCACCAGGAAGGCGCCGCGCAGGTTGGTGGCGATGGCCTGGTCAAAGGTGTCGACGCTGGCCGGCGCCACCGGCGCCATCGGCATGATGCCGGCGCTGTTGACCACCACGTCGAGCCGGCCGAAGGCCTGTTGCGCGGCGTCGAACAGCCGTGCCACGTCAGGGGCTTGCGCCACATCGCCCTGGACGGCGATCGCGTGGACGCCGGCCTCGCGTGCCGCCGCCACGGTGTCTTCGGCACGGGCGGCGTTGTCGGCATAGCCGACGGCCACGTCAAAGCCGTCGGCGGCGAGCCGCAACGCAATGGCGCGGCCAATGCCGCGCGAGCCGCCGGTGACGAGGGCGGCACGGCGTGAGGCAAGCGGAAGGGAGGAAGTGGAGGTCATGGCAGTTTCCTGGTGAGGTTGGGGATGGCTGCATGATGGACGTTGGCACTCAGTGAATAAATGTTGTCCATAACAAAGGATTAGCCAAAATTCATCAACAATCAGCCGCGTGCTTCCCACGCCGCACCTGCGCCGTGGCGCGCGCAAATCCCTTGCTGGCGTTGCAGGCTCCGCCTGCGCCCACTCGGCTCATGCGTTAAGATCGCTTCCTTCCCAGCCGTTTTGGCGCGCCCGTTGCGCTGTATTCCGCGTCTTGCCATGAGCAATCTGAACCAGCAATCGATCCTTTCCGTCCACCACTGGACCGACACCCTTTTCAGCTTCACCTGCACGCGCGACCCCGGTTTCCGCTTTGAAAACGGCCAGTTCGCCATGGTCGGGCTGGAGGTGAACGGCCGCCCGCTGCTGCGCGCCTACAGCATCGCCAGTGCCAACTACGAAGAGACGCTGGAATTCTTCAGCATCAAGGTGCCCGACGGCCCGCTGACCTCGCGCCTGCAGCACCTGCGCGAGGGTGACCAGATCTACGTCGGCAAGAAGCCGACCGGCACGCTGCTGGTGGACAACCTGCTGCCCGGCAAGACCCTGTGGCTGCTGGCGACCGGCACCGGCCTGGCGCCGTTCCTGTCGATCATCCGCGACCCCGAGGTCTACGAGCGCTACGACAAGGTCGTGCTGACCCACACCTGCCGCTTCGTGGAAGAGCTGGCCTACCGCGAGCTGATCCAGGAACACCTGCCGCAGCACGAGCACCTGGGCGACCTGGTGCGCGAGAAGCTGGTGTACTTCCCGACCGTGACCCGCGAAGAGTTCGACAACCGCGGCCGCATCACCGACCTGATCGCCTCGGGCGAACTGTTCGAACGCCTGGACGTGGCGCCGTTCTCGACCGAGAACGATCGCATCATGCTGTGCGGCAGTCCCGATATGCTCAAGGACGTGCGCGGCATCCTGGAAGCGCGCGGCTTTGCCGAAGGCAATATGAGCCACCCCGGCCACTTCGTGCTGGAAAAGGCCTTCGTCGGCTGAGGCCGGCCCGCCCCGGCGCGGATTGATTCCACGCCGGGCGCCTCTGTTTTATCCCTTGCGCGCTACACCTCGCGCGTCATCCCCTTCAGGTCGATCCACTCGGCAAACTGCGCCTCGGTGACATGCCCGGACGCGATCGCCGCCTCGCGCAGCGACAGGTTGCGCTTGACCGCCAGCTTGGCGATCTCCGCGGCGCGGTCGTAGCCGATATGCGGATTGAGCGCGGTCACCGGCATCAGCGAGCGCTCCAGCAGCTCGGCGATGCGTTCGCGGTCGGCCTCGACGCCTTCGACCATATGCTCGGCAAAGCTCGAGGCCGCGCCCGCCAGCAGGCTCACTGACTGCAGCAGGCTGTAGATGATCACCGGCTTGTAGGCGTTCAGTTCCAGCGTGCCCAGCCCGTTCGCCAGCGTGACCGTGGTGTGGTTGCCGATCACACGGCAGCACACCATCGCCAGCGCCTCGGCCTGGGTCGGGTTGACTTTGCCCGGCATGATCGACGAGCCCGGCTCGTTGGCCGGCAGCACCAGCTCGGCAAAGCCGGCGCGCGGGCCGGAGCCGAGCAGCATGAAGTCACGCGCGATCTTCAGGAATGACGAGGCAGTGGTGTTGAGCGCGCCGGACAGGTCCGCCAGCGCATCGTGCGCGGCCTGCAGCGCATAGCGGTTGGGCGCGGGCTCGAACGGCAGGCCGGTGTAGTCGGCCAGCGCGCGCGCAAAGGCGGCGGCGAAGCCGTGCGGCGCGTTCAGGCCGGTGCCCACCGCGGTGCCGCCCTGTGCCACCGGCATCGCGCGCAGCATGGCCTGCTGCAGGCGCGACTGGGCATCGGCCACCTGCGCCATGTAGCCCGAGAACTCCTGTCCCAGCGTCAGCGGCACCGCGTCCTGCAGGTGCGTGCGGCCTACCTTGACGATATCGGCAAAGGCTTCGACCTTGCGCGCGAAGGTCTGCTGCAACTGCTCCAGCGCCGGCAGCAGTTGCTGCTGGATCGCGCGCGTGGCGGCGATGTGCATCGCGGTGGGAAAACTGTCGTTGGAAGACTGGCTGGCATTGACGTGGTCGTTGGGATGCACCGGCGTCTTGCTGCCGACCTGGCCGCCGAGCAACTGGATCGCGCGGTTGGCGATGACCTCGTTCAGGTTCATGTTGGTCTGCGTGCCGGAACCGGTCTGCCACACCGACAGCGGGAACTCATCGGGCCAGCGGCCTTCGATGACTTCGGCGGCGGCCTGCTCGATGGCGTGCGCCAGTTCGGGCTTGAGCACGCCCAGTTCGCCGTTGGCGCGCGCCGCGCACAGCTTCAGGATGGCAAAGGCCTCGATCAGCGCGGGCGGCATTTTCTCGGTGCCGATGCGGAAGTTCTGGCGCGAGCGTTCGGTCTGCGCCCCCCACAGGTGGTCGGCGGGCACGGGCACGTCGCCGAGGCTGTCTTTTTCGATGCGGGTGGCGGCGGTGGACGGGTCAGGCATGGGCAGACTCCTTGGCAAGGCGGCGGGCGGCTGGGCGGAAGGCGTGATGCAGTCCATTAGAATACCGCTTCACCACGGCGGGTGCCCGCGCTCCGCTGTCTTGCCGCGCTGCCGGCTTTCGCGACATCTTCCCGCCGCATGCTCATCGCCCAGCTCAAATCCTTCTTCATGGTGGCCCGCATCGGCAGCGTCACGCAGGCGGCCAGGCGCCTGGGCCTGTCGCAGCCCACCATTACGGCGCAGATCCGCGCGCTGGAAGATGCCTACGGGGTCGAGCTGTTCCATCGCGGCGGGCGCCGGCTGGCGCTGTCCGACGCCGGGCTGGCGCTGCTGCCGCGGGTGGAGGCGCTGGTGCAGCAGGAAACCGAGATCGACTTCTTCCTGCGCCATTCCGGCGACCTGCGCACCGGCAGCCTGCGCGTGGGCGCCACCGCGCCTTACTACGTGCTGGAACTGATCCGCCGCTTCAGCGATCGTTTCCCGGCCATCGACGTCAACGTGGTCACCGGCAACTCGCAGGAGGTGCTGGCGGCGCTGCAGGAATACCGCGTCGACCTGGCCACGTCGTCGCAGCGCGTGGACGATGCGCGCCTGTCGCGCATGCTGCTGGGGGTGGACCCGCTGATGCTGGTGGTGCATCGCACCCATGCGCTGGCCGGGCATGCCGAAGTGCCGGTCAGCGCGCTGGCGGGCTGCAGGCTGCTGATGCGCGAACTGGGGTCGACCACACGCATCGCCACCGAAGACATGCTGGCGCACGCGCGCGTCAGTCCCGCGGCGCAGATGGAAATCGGCAGCCGGGAGTCGATCCGCGAAGCGGTGATCCGCAACCTGGGCGTATCGGTGATCGCCCGGCACGAGGTGCCCAGCCATGCTGACCTGCGCGTGCTGGGCTTCACCGATGCTTCGCCATGCCTGCACGAATACCTGTATTGCCTGCGCGAGCGGCGCGGCGCGCGGCTGATCGATGCCTTTGTCGCGCTGGCGGACGCACCATCCGGGCAGGCACCCGGCGGGAACTGAGCGGCGCTTGCGCTACGCCGTCATTTTCAGGCACTGCTCCATGCACGCGGCGCAGGCGCGCGCGCATTCCTGGCAGTGCTCGGCATCATGGCGCTCGCATTCCTCCTTGCACCACTTGCAGACTTCGGCGCAGTCCTCGCACACCAGCGGCGCGAACTCGCTGTTGCGCAGCATGTAGGACGCGGCCAGCTGGGCGATGCCGGCACAATCCATGTCCAGCGCAATGCAGCGCGCCATCTTGCGCACGTCCTGTTCTTCCAGGCAGGCGGCCGCGCACTTGAGGGCGGCCGCCGCCGCGGCATTGCAGGCGGCAATGCAGTCAGCGTAGCGGGCGGCGTTTTCCTGCACGGTGGGTCGGATCATGGAACGTCCTCCTCGGGGGTAGGTGGATGGAACCGGCATGCCCGCGGTGCGGCAAGCGTCGCCTGCACGCCCGCTCAGGGCATCGTTATCCACAATAGCAGGCGCTGCAGCTTCCTGTCGGCCCGGTATTTGCTGCGCCACGCTGGTTACAATGCCAGGTAAGCGCAGCAGGCAGGCGCCGGCACGCAGGCAACGCGGCCGTCACCTGCGGCAGGGTTCGGGCACCACCGGCCCGCATTGCGCATCTAACAGGCATGGCACCGGCCGCACGGCCGGCCGATGCCAACACACACACCGGCAGCACGGGGAAGGAACGACATCATGGGCGAGGCAAAACGGCGGGGTACCCCCGAGGAGCGTGCAGCACAGGCACGCGCAAAGATCGAGGCCTTGCGCCCGCCCCAATTGGTTTGCGGGCACTGCAAGACCGCGTTCGCGCAGTTCGACGCGCTCGACGTGCCGGGCCTGCCCGGCATCGACGCCGTGTTCGGCGGCGAATGTCCCAACTGCGGCAACGATGTGGTGGTGTTCAAGGGCGCGCCCGAGGCCGTCGCCGAGGCCATGATCGCCTGGGAAAAGATGCTGGGCGCCGACGCCCAGCTTGGCTACCAGTCCAGCGATGGGCGCCACGTGCCGTTCGAGCCCGAGGGCGCCGGCGGCGCGGCGCCGGACAAGCCCGCCGGCACCATTCACTGAGCCGCGTGCGGCCCCGCGGGCTGCGGGCTCGGTTCCTCCGCCAGTTCCGGCGGGCCGATCTCGTAGCGGCCGCGGCCCGCGCCCTTCGCGCGGTATAGCAGCACGTCCGCGAGCCGCATCAGCTCGTGGTCATGCGCCGGGCCGCCGCGGTACAGCGCTACGCCGATGCTGACGTCGACGTCGGCGCGCACGCCCTCGAAGCTGAACGGCTGGTCCATCGCCTGCAGGATCGCCTGCGCGACGCGGCGCGCGGCGGCGGGCTGCGGCAGGTCTTCCAGCACCACGGCGAACTCGTCGCCGCCGAGCCGGGCCACGGTGTCGCTGTCGCGCACGCACTGGCGCACGCGCTGCGCGAAGTCCTGCAGCAGCAGGTCGCCGGCGGCGTGGCCGTGGATATCGTTGACCGCCTTGAAGCGGTCCATGTCGAGATACAGCAGCGCCATCAGCGCGCCATGCTCGCGGCTGCGCGTCATGGCCGCGTGCAGCTGGCCTTCGAAGGCGCTGCGGTTGAGCAGCTGCGTCAGGTGGTCGGTGCGCGACATGCGCGCGAGGCGCTGCGTTTCGAGCTTGCGCTGCGTGATGTCCTGCACGTGAACATGCACGCCCACCACTGCGCTGCCGTCGGCGCTCCATTCCGGGCGCAGGCTGGTTTCCATGCAGTGGTAGTCGGGGCCCTCGTCCTCGGTTTCAAAGGTCACCGCGCTGCCGGCCAGCGCGCGTTCCAGGAACGGCCGCACGCGCGCGAAGCGGGCCTCGCCGAGCACCTCGCGCATCGGCTTGCCGCGCAGTTCTTCGGGCTTGAGGCCGAACACCCGCTCGTAGGCGAGGTTGTTGAACACATAGCGTGCTTCGGTATCGACGAAGGCCAGCAGCGACGGCAGCGTGTCGGTCACGGCGCGCAGCCGCCGTTCGCTGCGGTCCAGCGCCTGGCGGCGCTCGCGCACGTCGCGCATCAGCTTGATGAAAGCGCGGGTCAGGTCGCCGATCTCGTCGCGCTGCTGGCGCGTGGGCAGCCGCTCGAACGCGGACAGGTCGTTGGCGCTGGCCAGCACCACCCGATGCAGGCGCGACAGCGGCGTCAGCTGGCGCCGCACCGCCAGCCAGATCAGCAGCGCCACCGCGGCCATGGCCACCCCCGCCATGCCCAGGAAGCGCTGCTGCATCTGTCGCAGCGGCGCGTAGGCCTCGCGCGCCGGCAGCAATGCCACCAGTTCCCAGCCGGTGCTCGACATCAGGTAGCGCGCAATCACCGGCCGCGCCGGCGTAAGGAATTCCAGGGTAGCGGGGCTGTCGTCCTCGCCGCAGGTATCGGCCACCGGCCGTGCCGGCTGGCGCGCCTGGGCGGGGTCGGGATGGCGCACGTAGACCGGCTCGCGGCCGGCCGATACCAGGCAGTAATAGCCGGTGGTGCCCAGCCGGTTATGCAGGATGTCGACCAGGAAGTTGGCACTGGACAGGTCCAGCCAACCGCCCACCAGTCCCTGGAAACTGCGCTGTGGCGACAGCACCGGCACCGCCACCAGCACGCCCATCTGGCCGGTGGCGCGCGAGCGGATCGGCGGCGATACCACCGGTGCCAGCGTGCGTGCCGCCTCGCGGAAATAGGCGCGGTCGCCCACTTCAGCGCCGGCGCCATGTCCGCTCACGACATTGCCGTGCTGGTCGGCGACCAGCAGCGCGTTGAACGCCGCCGGCACCGGGATCGCGGCGGACAGCGCCTCCAGCGCCCGCTGCCGCGCCGCCGCGGCCTGCGCGCCGTGCGCCTGCGCCAGCAGGCCGCCGAGCTGGTCGGCCTGGTGCGACAGCAGCTGGATCCGGTCGTTCATGGCCGTGTCGAGCTGGTTGGCGGTCAGCTTGACCACGGAGTCCTGCTGGCCTTCGAGCGCATCGTGCAGGTCGCGATGCGCGTCGTACAGGGCAATCAGTACGATGCCGGTGCCGAACACCGCGGCCAGCACGGTGGTGATGATCGCAATGCGTGCTTTCAGCGTGGGCGTGTAGACGGGCATGTCGGGTGCAGTGGGGGCGCAAGGCCGGCGAGGAGAGCGCAGGCTTGTCGCAAACTGCAGGTCGAGTCTCGGGTACAACCCTAGCATACCCCGCCGCAGTGGGGCATCCGGCATTTCCCCGCTGCCGGCGCCATGCCGCGGCGGGGCTGTGCGCGCTGCCTGCGCCACGGTATAGTCCCCCGCTAAGGCGAGGGCTGGTCGCGTGGCGGCATGCCTGCGCAGGGGGGGGGCCCCTGCCGCATGCCGGAACCCACCGAACATGAGACTGACTTCGCTTCCTCCCGCCCTGTTGTCATTGCTGGTCGCGGCCGGCGGCGCGATGCTGACGGCGGGGGCATGGCTGCAGGCCGACCGGCTCGAGCGCCGCGCCGCCCAGCAGCACTTCGATGCACTGCTGGCGCAAGCCGGCGGCGCGCTGCGCGAGCGCATGCTGGAGAACGAACGGCTGCTGCGCGGCGTGGCCGCGGTGATGACGGCCAATCCCGCCACCTCGCGCGCGCAATGGCGCAACTACCTCTATACCGCGCAGCGCGACGACCTGCCGGCCGGCACCCAGGCCATCGGCTACGCCCCGCTCACCACGCCGCAGCAGGTACCACGGCTGGTGCAGGCCGCCCGCGCCGACGGCCTCGCCGATTACAGCATCCATCCCGCCGGCGCGCGCGCGCGGTACGCACCCATTCTCTACATCGATCCGCTGGACGGGCACAGCATGCGGGTTGCCGGTTTCGACATGCTGTCCGAGCCCACCCGCCGGGCCGCGCTCGAAGCCGCCCGCGACAGCGGCGAGCCGCGCCTGAGCGCCGGCCTGGACCCGATCCGCGAGCCCGAGGCCGTGCCGCGCCAGCGGGGCGCGATGGTGTTCCTGCCGGTCTATGGCGGCGCTGCCGCGCTCAGCACGGTGGCGCAGCGGCGCGAGGCCGTGCTCGGCTACGTCTACCTGTCGCTGCGGCTGGGCGACCTGATGCGCGCGGTCGGGGCCTCGGCCGCGAACGAACTCGAACTGTCGCTGCACGAGGGCGGCCCCGCCGCGGCCGGGGCGCTGCTGTCGGGCGGGCCCACCGAAGGCGAGCTGCGCGAAGACGGCAAGGCCCCGCTGCTGCAGGGCGAGCGCCAGTTCCACTATGGCGGCCGCAGCTGGACGCTGCGCGCCGCCACCCGTCCCGCCTTCGAAGCCGCGCATGGCCCGCACCCCGCTTATCTGGTCCCGGCGGCGGGTGCGCTGGCGACGCTGCTGCTGGCATGGCTGACCCATGCGCTGGCGCGTCAGGGCCGCGCCGCGCGCCAGCGCGAGGCGCAGGCCGTGCACGCCTGGGAAGACGACAGCGCCATGCTGCAGGCCTGCCTGGCCCAGTCCGCCGACGGCTTTGTCGTGACCGATGCGCAGGGCGTGGTGGTGCGCGCCAGCGAGCGCGCCGGGCAATTGTTCGGCACCGATGCAACGCGCCTGGCCGGACGCAGCCTGGACGCGCTGGTTCCCGGCGCCACCGGCGTGGTTCCCGCCGACGCCGCGGCGGGTTCCGCAGTCCACCGCGAACTGGCGGGCGTGCACGCCGACGGCGCCACCTTTGCGCTGCGCGTCAGCGCCACGCGCCTGCCCGGCGCCGCCGGCGCGGCGTGCCACTGGCTGTGGGCGCTGACGGACCTCGCGCCCGAGCGGCGCGCGCAGGAGACCGCCGCGGTGCAGGCGGCGCGCTATGCCGGGCTGCTCGACCACGCCGCCTTCTGCGTCATCACCTTCGACCAGCACGGCCTGATCACCGGCATCAACGCGGCCGGCCAGCGCATGCTGTGGTACAGCAGCGCCGAACTGGTCGGCCACATGCCCATGACCGGCCTGCATGTCGCCGCCGAACTGGCCGACCACGCGCGCGCGCTGAGCGCCGAACTGGGCGCGCCGGTGCCGCCGGGGCTGCCCGCGCTGCTGGCCAAGCCGCGGCTGGGGCTGACCGATGAACGCGAATGGACCTGGGTGCGCAAGGGCGGCTCGCGCATGCCGGTGCGGCTGGCGGTGTCCGCGTTGCCGCTGCCGTCGTCGCCCAAGGCGCCCGCCAGCAATGCCGCGCCCGGCGCGCCCGCAGCCGGCTACCAGGCGATCGGCTACGACCTGACCGAGCGCCTGCGCGTGGACGAGTACATCCGCCACCTGGCGCTGCACGATCCGCTCACCGGCCTGCCCAACCGCGCCGAGCTGAGCGAGCGCGCCCAGGCCCTGCTGCTGCAAGCGCGCACCCGCGGCGAGCGCGTGGCGCTGCTGTTGCTCGACCTGGATCACTTCAAGCACATCAACGATTCGCTCGGCCACCCGGTGGGCGACGACGTCCTGCGCACCATGGCCGACCGCATCAAGGGCACGGTGCGCCAGGGCGACCTGGTGGCACGCATGGGCGGCGACGAGTTCGGCGTGGTGCTGGGCGGCCTGCGCCACGACAGCGAAGCCGAGCTGATCGCCGCCAAGATCCAGGCGCGCGTCAATGAAGAGCTGCTGGCCGGCGGCCAGCGCCTGCGCGTGACGCCGTCGATCGGCATGGCAGTGTTCCCGGACGATGGCGACACGCTGACCGAGCTGCTCAAGTCCGCCGACTCGGCGGTCTACGCCGCCAAGCAGGGCGGGCGAGCGCAGCTGTGCCGCTTTGCCAGCGCAATGGCCGAGGCCTCGCTGGCGCGCTTCACCATCGAAGGCCTGCTGCGGCGCGCCCTGGCGGGCAACGAATTCCGGCTGCGCTACCAGCCGATCGTCGATACCGCCACGCTGACCATTCCCGGCGTCGAGGCGCTGATCACCTGGGAGACCGCCGAGCGCGGCGTCATGCAGCCGGCCGAGTTCATCCCCATTGCCGAGCAGAGCGGCCTGGTGGTGCCGCTGGGCGAATGGACCCTGGCCACCGCCTGCCGCGAGATCCAGGCCTTGCGCACGGAACTGGGCCGCGACCTCGAGGTGGCGGTCAATATCTCGCCGCTGCAACTGCGCCAGGCCAGCTTCCCCGACACCGTCGCGCGCTGCCTGCAGCAAGCCGGCCTGCCGCCGCAGGGGCTGGTGATCGAAGTCACCGAAGGCCTCCTGGTCGATGGCGGCGAGACCACCATCGAAACCTTCCGCCGCCTGCGCGAGCTGGGCGTGGGGCTGTCGATCGACGATTTCGGCACCGGTTACTCGGGGCTCAGCTACCTGACCCGGCTGCCGATCAGCCGGCTCAAGATCGACAAGTCCTTTGTCGACGGCGTGGCCACGCCGGGCCACGACCAGGCCGTGGCCGCGGCCATCATCGCGCTCGGCCACCAGCTGCATCTGAAGGTGATCGCCGAAGGGGTGGAGACCGCCGCGCAGTTCGCCTTCCTGCGCGCGCAGGGGTGCGACGGGCTGCAGGGCTTCCTGTTCAGCCAGGGCGTGCCGCAGCAGGCGCTGCGCGAGGTGCTGCGCAAGCCGCTGGCCGTGCCGGACATTGCCCAGATCCCGGCTGCGTCCACGCCGTCCCAGGCCTGACCGCGCCCCGCGCGCGGCATCCCAAATCCCCCGATAGCTCCATCGAAATACTTTGCCGATCTGCCATATGGCTGGCATCTGCGCTGCCTATGCTGGCGGCCGGTTCGATCGAGATGCGGGGAGATTCGGTAATGCAGGCAGGCAAGCCAACGCAAGGCAGGGCGTTCCTGGCCGTGGAGCAGGTCAGCAAGCGCTTTGGCGGCTTCGTCGCGCTGGATGGGGTGTCGCTGTCGGTCGGGCAAGGCGAGCTGCTGTGCCTGCTGGGCCCGTCCGGCTGCGGCAAGACCACGCTGCTGCGCATCATCGCGGGCCTCGAGCGCGAGGACGCCGGCCGCATCCACGCCGGCGCGCGCGCGCTGACCGGCCTGCCGCCGCAGGCGCGCGACTACGGCATCCTGTTCCAGTCCTACGCGCTGTTCCCCAATCTGACGGTGGCGCAGAACGTCGCCTACGGGCTGCACGGGCGCGGCATGGGGCGCACGCATCGCGACGCGCGCGTGGCCGAGATGCTCGACCTGGTCGGGCTGGCCGGCAGCGAACGCAAGTTCCCCGGGCAGCTCTCCGGCGGCCAGCAGCAGCGCGTGGCAATGGCCCGCGCGCTGGCGCCGGCGCCTTCGCTGCTGTTGCTGGATGAGCCGATGTCGGCGCTCGACGCGCGCGTGCGCGAGCATCTGCGGGTGGAGCTGCGCCAGCTGCAGCGCCGCCTGAACATCACCACCGTGATGGTCACCCACGACCAGGAAGAGGCCATGACCATGGCCGACCGCATCGCCGTGATGGACGGGGGGCGCATCGTGCAGGCGGGCACGCCCGCCGAGATCTACGAGCAGCCGGCGTCGGCCTTCGTCGCCGGCTTTGTCGGCCAGGCCAACTGGCTACCCGGACACAGCGCGCCGGCCGGGCGCTTCCGGGTTGGCGAGGGCAGCGAGGCGGTCGAGTTGCTGGTGGACGCCGCGGCGCCCGTGGCTGGCGCCGGCAGGCTGTGCTGCCGCCCGGAGGCGGTGCGGCTGGACCCGGACCCCGCCGAGCCGAATCGGCTGCTGGCGCGCGTGGTCGACCAGACCTACCTGGGCAACCGCTACCGGCTCGCGCTGGCAGCCGACCGGCTGCCCGGCCTGACACTGTTTGCCGACGTCGCGCGCGAGGCGCGGCACCGGCTGCCGGAGGCGGGCGGCCACAAGTTCTGGATTGCCTTGCCCGCGCCGGCGTTGCGGGTGTTCGCATGACGCGCGCCGCCACGACCGTGCTGCCAACGCAGGCACCTGCATCCCACCGGCGCGGCACCGGCCTGGCCGGGCGACTGGCGCACGGCGCCCCCGCCGCGATGAAGTGGCTGTGGCTGGCCGGGCTTGCCGTCGGCCTGCTGCTGCCGCTGCTGGCGCTGTTCCGCCAGGCCTGGTTCGATGGCGCGGGCCAGTGGGTGCTGGGCGCGCGCCTGGCCGCGCTGGTCTCCGGCCCCAACTTCGTGCCGATGCTCGGGCGCAGCGTGGCGGTGTCGCTGACGGTGGTGGCGCTGGTGGTGCCGCTGGCGTTCGGCTTTGCCTATGCGCTGCAGCGTTCCTGCATCGTGCTGCGGCCGCTGTGGCGCGGCATTGCGCTGCTGCCGCTGTTTGCCCCCTCGCTGCTGCCGGCGATCGCGCTGGTCTACCTGTTCGGCAACCAGGGCATCTTCCGCGGCGCCTTCGGGGCGGGTGGCATCTATGGCTTCTGGGGCATCGTGCTGGGCGAGGCCTTCTACACCTTCCCGCATGCGCTGATGGTGCTGGTGGCGACGCTGTCGCTGGCCGATGCGCGCCTGTATGAAGCGGCGCGCGCGATGGGCGCCGGCCCGTGGCGCACCTTTCGTACCGTGACGCTGCCAGGCGCGCGCCAGGGCCTGTTCGCCGCGGCCTGCCTGGTGCTGACGCTGGTGATCACGGACTTTGGCGTGCCCAAGGTGGTAGGCGGTGGCTACCCGGTGCTGGCGCTGGAGGCATACAAGGCCGTGGTCGGCCAGCAGCAGTTCGACCGCGGCGCGCTGATCGGCATGCTGTTGCTGGCGCCCGCGCTGCTGACCTTTGCCGTGGACATGGCGCTGCAGCGGCGCCAGCGCACGCAGCTGGGCAGCCGCGCGCAGGTATACGTGCCGGCGCCCGAGCGTGGCCGTGACAGCGCGTGCCTGCTGCTGGTGCTGGGCATCAGCGCCGCGCTGCTGACGGTGGTCGCCACCGCGGTGGGGGCGTCGCTGGTCAAGCTGTGGCCGTACAACCTGAACCTGACGCTGGCGCACTACGACTTCGACAACATGGACGGCGGCGGCTGGCTGGCCTACCGCAATAGCCTGAAGCTGTCGGCGCTGACCGCGCTGGCCGGCACGGTGGCGATCTTCCTGGGGGCCTGGCTGACCTTGCGCACGCGCGGGCCCGCCTGGCTGCACGGCGTGCTGCGTGCGGGCTTCCTGCTGCCGATGGCGGTGCCGGGCCTGGTGCTGGGCCTGGGCTATGTGTTTTTCTTCAATGCGCCCGGCAATCCGCTGCACGCGCTGTACGGCACCATGGCGCTGCTGGTGCTATGCAATGTCGCGCACTGCTACACCACCGGCCACCTGACCGCGGCCGCCGCACTGCGCCAGCTCGACCATGAGTTCGAGGCCGCCGCGCTGTCGCTGGGCGTGGCGCCGCTGCTGACGTGCTGGCGCGTGACCGTGCCGGTGTGCCTGCCGGCGTTGCTCGACATCTTCCGCTACCTGTTCGTGTCGTCGATGACGACGGTCTCCGCGGTGATCTTCCTGTACAGCCCCGACACCGTGCTGGCCGCGATCTCGGTGCTGAACATGGACGATGCCGGCGATACCGCGCCGGCCGCGGCGATGTCGACCTTGATCCTGCTGACCGCCGTGCTGGCGGCGCTGCTGCTGCACGCGCTTTCGGCCGGCTGGCTGCGCCGCGCGCAGCGCTGGCGTGCCGGCTGAACCGTTCCCGTTTTGTCATCCCGCTGCATTGCGCAACACACTGACCGACCCCAAAGGAGAAACCATGTCCCGCATCACCCGCCTTGCCGCAGCATTGGCCGCCGCCACGCTGCCGCTGCTGGCCGGCCACGCCCACGCCGCCACCGTGCTGACGGTCTACACCGCGCTCGAAGCCGACCAGATCGCCGCCTACAAGGCCGCGTTCGAGAAGGTGCATCCGGATATCGAGATCAAGTGGGTGCGCGACTCCACCGGCATCGTCACCGCCAAGCTGCTGGCGGAAAAAGCCGCGCCGCGCGCCGACGCGGTGTGGGGCCTGGCCGGCTCCAGCCTGGCGATCCTGGACAAGGAAGGCATGCTGGAACCGTACGCGCCCAGGAACCTGGCCGCGATCGACGCGAAATACCGCAGTCCCGCCAACCCGCCGGCATGGGTCGGCATGGACGTGTGGGGCGCGGCGATCTGCTTCAACACGGTCGAGGCGCAGAAGCAGGGCCTGCCCAAGCCCGCCTCGTGGGCCGACCTGGCCAAGCCGGTCTACGCCGGCAAGGTGGTGATGCCGCATCCGGCCTCGTCGGGCACGGGCTTCCTCGACGTCAGCGCATGGCTGCAGATGATGGGGGAGCAGAAGGGCTGGCAATACATGGACGCCCTGCACAAGAACATCGGCCTGTACACGCACTCGGGCTCCAAGCCGTGCAAGATGGCGGCGCAGGGCGAGTTCCCGATCGGCATCGCGTTCGAGTACCGCGCCATGAAGTCGAAGAAGGAAGGGGCGCCGATCGACATCGTGCTGCCCAGCGAAGGCCTGGGCTGGGACATCGAGGCCACCGCCATCGTCAAGGGCACCAGGCAGCTTGATGCCGCGCGCAAGCTGGCCGACTTCTCCGCGTCGCGCGAGGCGATGGCGCTGTATGAAAAGAACTTCGCGGTGCTGGCCGTGCCGGGCATCGCCAAGCCCGATGCGCTGCTGCCGGCGGACTACGAGAAGCGCCTGATCAAGAACGACTTCCGCTGGGCCAGCGACAACCGCGACCGCATCCTGGCCGAATGGAGCAAGCGCTACGAAGGCAAGGCGGAGAAGAAGTAAGGCCGGTACGCCGGCTGGGGCGCCGCCGCCGTGACCAAGCAGCCGCGCAGAAACGGGTACGCTCGCGGCGCCGGCGTCGGGCGCGCGATCAGGCGGAGCGCTGTGCTTCGTCGGTGATTGGCAGGCCGGCGTGCAGGCGGCGATAGAGGTCGTCGATGCGCTGGCGGCTGGCCTGCAGTTCTTCGCGGCCGCGTTCGGTCAGCAGGTAGACCCGGCCGATGCCGTCGCGCAGCACGCTTTCCAGGTAGCCTTCCATTTGCAACGCGCGCAGCAGGGGGCGCACCGAGCCGATATCGACCTGGAAGCCATATTCCAGCAGCATGTCGGCCAGCATGGCCACCGTCGCGGGTACTTCCAGCGCGAATTGCAGGACGTAGACGCGGGCCAGCAGGCCCAGGAACTGTCGTTTCATGTGGATTGGCAACGCGGGTGGCGCCGCGCCGGTTGACGCGGGATGCAGGTGCTGTGATGCCTGCTGCACCGTGGGACCGGCGGCGAACGGGTATTGCCTGCCGCTGCGCCGGGCAGCGCGCATTTTACCGCATCAAAAAAAGAAGCCGCCAGGGGGCCTGGCGGCTTGTCGGGAATGCGTCGGAGGGGTCAATTAACTCTGGCGCAGACCAGATTTTAATTTAATCGAATGCGGATTGTCACGCGTCGGCAACGCGTCCCCTCCTGCGAGGGGGAAGGATGAAAGGTCACGGTAAGAAAGTGACGTGTTTACGTGACATTGTGGCGGAAACGGCCCTCAAATTTCATGTAGATCTGTCAACGCGTCGCCAATTCGCGGCGTCCCGCTGACCTCCCGGGCGCGGGCTACCGGGCCACAGGTCCGAATCCGGCTTGCGATCGGCGCCGCGCCGGCGTCCAATGCGGCATCGCTGACCTGCTGGCGGATACCCGCTGACCGATGAAACCCCTCGACCTGATCCGCTTGCTGGCCCTTGCCGCCCTCTGGGGCGCCAGCTTCCTGTTCATTCGCATCGGCGCGCCGGTGCTGGGGCCAGTGCCGACGGCGTTCGTGCGCGTCCTGATCGGCGCGCTGACGCTGGCAGCGTGCCTGCCGCTGCTGCGCCTGCGGTGGGAGATGCAAGGCAAATGGCCGGCGGTGCTGGCGCTGGGCGTGGTCAACTCCGGCATTCCGTTCGCGATGTATGCCGTGGCGGCGCTGTGGCTGCCGGCCGGCTACTCGGCGGTTTTCAATGCCATGACGCCGCTGATGGGCGTGGTGATCGGGGCGATCGCGTTTGCGGAACCGCTGACGCGCGCAAAAGCCCTGGGCGTGATGCTGGGCGTGGCAGGTGTCGCGGTGCTGACCCGCACCGGGCCGGTGGCATTCACCGCGGAGGTCTTGCTGGGGGCACTGGCCTGCCTGCTCGCCACCGCCTGTTATGGCTTGTCGGGCTTTCTCGCGCGGCGCTGGATTACGCAGCGGGGCGGGCTCGACAGCCGCCTGGTCGCAGCCGGCAGCCTGGTGGGTGCCGCCGCCTTCCTGCTGCCTTTCTGCATCGCCGCGCTGTGGCGCCACAACACGCTGCCCGACGCCGGCGCCGGGGTCTGGGCGGCCATGCTGGGGCTGGGCACGCTGTGCACGGCGCTGGCCTACATCCTGTACTACCGGCTGATCGCCGACCTGGGCCCGGTGCGCTCGCTGACGGTGACCTTCCTGATTCCGCCGTTCGGCATGGTTTGGGGCGCCCTGTTCCTCGGCGAGGCGCTGTCGTGGGCGCACGCGGCGGGCGGGGTGCTGATCGGGATGGCTGTGTGGCTGGTGTTGCGGCCGGCCCGTGCGGGGCAGCGTGACGCTAGCCGGGCGTCCGGCGTTACCGCTGAACATTGAGGGTTCAGGCCTGCGTCGCGGTGCCCACGTTGTACTGCGCGCGCACCATCATCACCACGCGGCGCGCCTGGCGCCAGTGACGCACGGCGTCGGCTTCGCTGCGTTCGGGGAAATCGACTTCGGCGCTCCAGTTGCAGCCGGTATGGTCGGGCCGGTGCACGCACACCGCGCGCAGCTGGCAGTCCTGGCAGCCGGGCTCCTGGCGCAGGCACCGGTTGATCAGGTGTTTCAGTTCGGACAGGGGTTTGGTCAGGCGCTCCATGGATGGCTCCGTCAGGCGCGCAACATGCGGCGGGATCAGGCGCTGGCCGGCAGTTCCGGCACGCGCTCGGTATCGGCGTCGGCGGCACGGCATTGCGGGCACACGCCATACAGCACCAGCATATGCTCGCGCAGCACGAAGGCGTTGTCGGCGGCGACCTGGCGCTGGCGCTGTTCGATGCTGTCGTCGCGGAATTCCTCCACGCGGCCGCACGCCACGCAGATCAGGTGATCGTGGTGACCGCCTTCGTTCAGTTCAAACACGGCGTGGTCGGACTCGAAGCTGTGCCGCAGCAGGATATCGGCCTGCACCAGCTGGTTGAGCACGCGATACACCGTCGACAGCCCGGCATCCTCGTCCTGCGTCAACAGAATCCGATACACGTCTTCCGCGCTCAGGTGGCGCCTGGCGCTGGTGCGGAACACTTCGAGGATGCGCATCCGGGGCGAGGTGGCCTTCAGGCCGGCGCGCTTGAGATGGATCGGGTTGGTGCTCTCGGATGACATGGCGGATGGCATAGGCATGCTGCGGCTGGCGCCCCGCAGTCAGGGCGGCGCCCGGCCCTGGCGCCGCGGGCGCGGCGTCGGTGGCGTGGCGGGATTTCAGGCGGGAAGCGCCAGGGCCCGGGCGCGCTGGCGCTCCTGCCCCTGGCGGCGCGACGTGCCTGCACGGCGCGCGGAATAAAAAGGTGGCCTGGCTTGCCGCCGGAAGACGCGATCGGGAAAGCGGGGTCTGGTTGCTTTCCCGATCTTCCGGAGACTGGCTACTACCAAACGCTCCGCGTGACGGAGCGGTCCCCACAAAAGACGGTGTCGAAGGCCGCGGGGGCGGCATCCGGAAATCTGTCCCGGCCAGCGCTGGTCGCCGTCGCGTGCCGCGAGCGGGGCCAGCCTGGCCGGTCTGCCTGTGCCATCCGGTGCCGGGTTCGGTGCGCCGTACGGCAGGCAGTGATCGAATAGTAAATGGGAATCGATCTCATTACAAGGAAAATTTTCGGGGGTATCGAATTTGCCGGTGGCTTCAGCCACCGGATTGCCCGCGTACCGTAGCTGGGTTTCGCTCACGCGGCCCAGGCCGGTCAGGCAGCGCGTACCCGCGCGCCGGGGATTGGTGCCGTCCGGGCAACGCCATGCGTATCGCTGCGCATCTAGCGCATGGGTGCCACCGCTCATACGATTCCGATCATGCACCTCGGAAGATCCTACTCGTTGTCCGAATTCATCGTCTGGTCGAGACGGCAAATCTATGCCTTGCTGGCATGTGGAGCGCTCCCCATTGTTCTCTATCAGCTCCTTGGGCTGACATGGCTGTCGGTGCCGCTATCGGTCGTGGTGTTGCTGGGCACCGCCACCTCGTTCATCGTGGGTTTCAAGAATGTGCAGACCTACAACCGGGCGTCGGAGGCCCAGCAGGTCTGGACGCAGATCCTGAACGGAAGCCGGTTCCTGGGTGTCATCAGCCGGGACTTCACCACCACGCCGGCGGCCGGAAGAGAACTGGTTCTGCGGCACTGCGCGTGGCTGACGGCGCTTCGCTATCAACTCAGAAGCCCGCGGATCTGGGAGAACGCGGGCAAGGCTGCCAACGTGGAATACCGCAAGCACTACCGCGTGCCCGAGTGGGAAACACCGTTGGAACATGCGCTTGCCCGGTATCTGCCGCCCGATGAGCGCGATGCGCTGCGGCGGACCGAAAGCAAGGCAACGCGGATACTTGCCTCGCAGTCAGCGGCAATCAAACGCCTGGTGCAAGCCGGCGAGATCGACTGCGCCTTCCATATGGAGTTCGAACGAGCCATCCGGGATGCCTTCGAGCAGCAAGGGCGGGCAGAGCGTATCAAGGACTATCCGTACCCCAGGCAATACGCGGTCATCAACCAGCTCTTCGTGCGCTCGTTCTGCCTGTTGCTTCCCTTTGGCATTCTCACGGAATTCGAGAAGCTCAACAGCAGCGTGCCGGGCTTCATGCATAGCCACCTGATCTGGCTGGTGGTTCCGTTCAGCGCGATGATCTCGTGGATGTATCTCGCGCTGGAACAGGTCGGTGAAAGCACCGAAAACCCTTTCGAAGGCGGCGCCAACGATGTGCCGATCGCGCACATCTGCCGCAAGATCGAGCGCGAACTGATGGAGATGCTAGGCGAGACCGACCCCGTGCCGGAACCGGCGTCGGAACATGGCATTGTCCTTTAGCCCAGCTCTCCAGCGGTGGGAGCGGTTGCCATCCTGACATCGCCGTTCGCGCGCGCCGGGTTGAAGCCGGTCAGGCAATTCAGATCGAGCCCACGTATATGCTCGACCATGAAATCGATGAAGACACGAATGCGCGTGGGCAAGTGCTGGCGGCTCAGGTAGCACAGGTAATGCCCACGGTCGTCGGGCGCGTACCGGTCCAGCGCCACCAGCAATTCCTTGTTCGCCACGTGATCGCGGATCTGGTAGCCAGCCAGCTGCGCAATGCCCCAACCCCGCAGCACGGCCTGCAGGACCAGGTCGGCGTCGTTGAACGTCATGCGCGCCGTGGGCGTGTACTTGCGCACCACGCCGTCGGCCTTGAATTCCCAATCGCATACGCGTCCGCTGGCGTAGCGAAAGCTGATGCATTCGTGCTGCGCCAGGTTTTCCAGCGTCTGGGGCAGCCCGTGCCTGGCCACGTAGGACGGCGCCGCGCACAAGGCCATCTGCATGGGAATCAGCTGTCTTGCGATGATGCTCGAATCCTCGATGCGGCCATTGCGGAACGCGATGTCGATCTGCTCCGAGGCAAAATCCGTAGGCCGGTCGTCGAGCAGCAGGTCGATGGCGATGTCGGGGTAGGCACGCACGAACTGGTCGAGCAGCGGGGCGACGACTTTCCTGCCGAAGTCCACTGCCGCGCTGATTCGCACCAGTCCGCGCGGCGGGCCCTGGCGCAGTTCCAGTATGTCGTTCATCGCTTCGACGATGTGCGTGACGCCCTGGTGGCAGTTCTCGAAGAAGCGCTGCCCTTCGCGCGTCAGCTGCGTGGTGCGTGTGGTGCGCAGGAACAGCCGCGTGCTGAGCTGGGTTTCGAGCTTCTGCACATTGCGGCTCACTGCCGATCGACCGATACCCAGGCGCTCTCCCGCCTTGGCGAAGCTGCCCTCGCTTGCCACAGCCATGAATGCCATGATGCCGGCATAACTGGCCGCAAAGCTGGCCGACAGCGCGTCCGCCCGATTGGGCAAACTCAGGCGGAAGCTTCGCTCCGGCATATCCGTTGGCTCTGATGGCTTCATGTCTGCCCCCCAAGGGCTCCCTCTTTTGCAGCGCGTCGGCCATCGCTGATACAGTGCCCGGCAAGCGCGTTGAAAGCGCCGCCGCCCAGGGCGATGCGCGCCGGGAAGCCGCTCGCACCCACCGTTTGCTGCGGCGCCCGATGCGCGTCGATGTCCTCGCGTCCCTGGCCGACCCTTGCGAATCTTAATAACCGGCCAGCGGGGCGTAAATGACAGCGAACCCCGAATTCCTGCCAGGCTGCCAGCCGGTCGCTGCACGTCACGCCATCTTCAGCGGCGATTGGTGCATCAGTGGAAACGCCGCCGCACTACCGGTAGCCTGTGTCCGGAGCCAGGCGCAAAAAGACATGTATCGCGCAGACCGCCCAGCCTTCGCAGTCTCTTGCGCACGCTGGCTCCGATGACATAGCATCGCCCCGATTACGGTATTTCCCGCCCATGGTCCTGAATCCGTCGCCCCTTGCCCCCGAGAACGCCGAAGATGTGCCACGCAACATCCTGTTCGTGGCGTATCCGGACGTAAGCCTGCTCGATCTTGCCGGCCCCCAGACCGTGTTCTGGGCCGCATCCCGTTACGCCCAGGCCCGCGGCATGCCGGGCTACCGTTGTCACACGGCCAGCTTTTCGGGCGGCATGGTCACGACGGTGGAAGGCACCGCGATGCACACCTCGGCGCTCGATACCTTCGACCTGGGCACGGTCGACACGGTGGTGGTGCCGGGCTCGCCGGCCATCCTCGAGGTTGCGCGAACCTCGACGCCGCTGATCGAGTGGCTGACCCGCGCGTCCGGCTCGGTACGGCGCATGGCGTCCGTGTGCAGCGGCGCTTTCCTGCTCGGGTTCGCGGGCCTGCTCGACGGCAAGCGCGCCACCACGCACTGGGCCATGCTTGACCGGTTCCGCGTGCTGTTCCCCACGGTGGACCTGGACCTGGATGCGATCTTCGTACAGCAGCAGCACCTCTGGACCTCGGCCGGCGTCACCACCGGCATCGACCTGGCGCTTGCCATGGCGGAAGCCGACTACGGGCACGAGGTCGCGCTCAATGCGGCCAAGGAGCTGGCGGTCTACATGAAGCGGCCCGGGGCGCAGCCGCAGTTGAGCGAGATCCTGATCACGCAAAGCCGCCAGGTGCCGATGTTCGAATCGCTGCACCTGTGGATCACCCAGAACCTGGCGAACGAAGCGCTTTCGGTCGAGCAACTGGCCAATCGCGTTGGCATGAGCCCGCGCAATTTCGCGCGGGTCTACAAGGAAAAAACCGGCCGCACGCCAGCCAAGGGCGTCGAGTATTTCCGCCTGGAGGCCGCGCGGCGCCAGCTGCAGGACGTCAGCCAGCCGATCGACGTGATCGCGCGCGCGTGTGGATTCGGCAGCGAAGAACGGATGCGCGTGACGTTCCGCCGGCATTTCGGGCTCTCGCCCAGCGAATACCGTCTCAAGGTGAATCGCTAGACCCGCGCGCGGGCGCCGCGCATGTCCTGCGGGGCGGGTGCACACCCTTTGCGCCGGCGCTGCCACGTTCGATTGATGCCAAACAGGAAACAGCGTGCGTCCCGCGCCGCTCTGGTGCGCAATCACCGCCTTCCCTAACATGCGGAGGGAATTGTCCACCTTCTGTCTGGAGAGGCATCATGAAGATCGTTGTTATCGGTGGTACCGGCCTGATCGGCAAGAAAGTCGTCGCGCGACTGGCTGCCCAGGGTCATGACGTAGTTGCCGCCTCGCCGGCCACCGGGGTCAATGCGCTGACGGGCGAGGGCCTGGCGCAAGCGCTGTCGGGCGCGCAGGTGGTGGTGGATGTTGCAAACTCGCCGTCGTTCGAGGATCGGGCCGTGCTGGAATTCTTCGAGACCTCGGGCCGCAACCTGGCGGCAGCCGAGCAGGCGGCCGGTGTGCGCCACCATGTCGCGCTGTCGGTCGTCGGTACCGACAAGCTCGAGCAGAGCGGCTACTTCCGCGCCAAGATCGCGCAGGAGGCGCTGATCCGCAAGGCGGGCATTCCCTTCACCATTGTCCGTTCGACCCAGTTCCTCGAATTCCTCGGCGGCATCGTGCAGTCGGCCGGGCCGGGCGACACCATCACGCTGCCGTCCGCGCTGATCCAGCCGATTGCCTCGGACGATGTTGCCGACGCCGTCGCCGACGCCGCGCTGGCCGCACCGCTCAACGCGATTACCGAGATCGCCGGGCCGGAGCGCTTCAAGATGAGCGACCTGGTGCAGCGCTATCTGCAGGCCACTGGCGACACGCGTCGCGTCGTGGCGGATACGGCCGCGCGATACTTCGGCGCCGAACTTCGGCAAGACACCCTGGTGCCCGCGGGCGAGGCACGCCTCGGCCGCATCCGCTTCGAAGACTGGCAGCCATCGCAAGGCAAGTAGCCTGGAGACCATATGGGGGACAGCGAAAGCTTGCAGCCGCCACCGCTTACGCTGCTCGACCGGTACCGTGGGCAGGGCTTCACCGCGCTCTATACGACGACGGTCACGGTGGCGGGTGGTGAGGCGGGGCATGGCCGTGCCTCCGGCATTGCCAGATCCGACGATGGCAACCTGATGCTCGATCTGCGCCTGCCCGTGGCGCTCGGTGGCCCGGGCAGCGGCACCAATCCCGAGCAACTGTTCGCGGCAGGCTTTGCGGCCTGCTTTCATGGGGCCTTGAGCCTTGTCGGCAAGCGTTCACGGGTCGACGTGTCGAATGCCACGGTCGCGGCCGAGGTGTCGTTCGGCCGCGATCCCATGGATGGCGGCTACGCGCTGATTGCCGAGATCCGCATCCGCATGCCTGGTGTGGCCCGGCACGTTGCCGAGGCGCTGGTGCGGGATACCGAGCGGCTGTGCCCTTACGCAAAGATGGCACGCGAGGGGATCCACAGCATCGTCAGGGTCATCGACTGATGGCGCGGCACGATTGGTGCCGGCACGACAACAGCGTGGGCACCATCGGGGCA
Source organism: Cupriavidus sp. H39 (assembly GCF_050271075.1). Taxonomy (NCBI): domain Bacteria; kingdom Pseudomonadati; phylum Pseudomonadota; class Betaproteobacteria; order Burkholderiales; family Burkholderiaceae; genus Cupriavidus; species Cupriavidus sp. H39. The sequence goes on along the minus strand of NZ_CP189846.1, from coordinate 472,242 downwards.
CTACCGCGCTGTTTCCTCCGCACCTAGCATTCACGGCAAGCAGCCGCTGCGCCGGACGTACGGCGCAGAGGGGCTGTGAGCCCAACCCATAGCCCTGCAGGAGCGACCCATGACGCAACGCCTTAACTTCTTTCAGCAATCCCCGGAACTGTCGAAAAAGCTCATCGAGCTTGGCGCACTGTTCCAGAAGACCACCATCGAGGCACCTGTGCGTGAGCTGGTCGAAATTCGCGCATCGCAACTGAATGGCTGCGCCTTCTGCGTCGACATGCACATCAAGCAGGCAAAAATCCATGGCGAGCGTGAGCTGCGCCTGCACCACGTGGCAATCTGGCGCGAATCGACCTTGTTCGCACCGCGCGAGCGCGCCGCGCTGGCCTGGACCGAAGCCGTGACGCAACTGTCGGCGCAAGGCGTGCCCGATGATGTCTATGAACGCGTGCGCACGCAGTACTCCGAAAAGGAACTGTCCGATCTCACGTTCCTGGTGGGTACGATCAACACCTGGAACCGCCTCAACGTCGCCTTCCGCACCGTGCCCGGTTCGTCCGACAAGGCGTTCGGCCTCGACAAGGCCGGTCTGGAGTAAGGCGATGAAGCGCATCCTCTGCATATTGCCGGTGCTGGCGCTGTCGTGCCTGGCGATGGCAAGGCCCGCCATGGCCGCGAACGATGTCAGCGTCAAGCCGTTGCTGACCGAGCCCTTGCCCGAGTATCCGGGCAAGGAGGTGGAGATGATCGTCGTGGAGTATGGCCCGGGCGGTGCCGACCCGGTCCACCGCCACGACGCACACGGCTTCATCTACGTGCTCGAAGGCAGCATCGTGATGGGCGTGAAGGGCGGAAAGGAAGTCACGCTCAAGGCGGGCCAGACCTTCCACGAGGGCCCTGACGACATCCACACCGTCGGGCGCAATGCCAGCAAGACCAGGCCTGCCAAGTTCGTCGTGTTCCTGATCAAGAAGCAGGGCGCGCCGATCCTGACGCTGGAAAAGTAGTCCGTCTTCGTCCCGGGCGGCACGGGTGGTGCATGTCGCGCACGCGACGCGTCTTCAAGCGATCTCCGTCTCCAGTGCCACCCCGTCGCGCCCGGGATCCGCACCGCCATCGAGCACGCCCTGCTCAAGCCGGATCGCATGCACCCACGCGATGGTGTAGTTGTAAGGATTGCGGATCACCTCGTAGCCTTGCGCTTCCAGTTCCGCGGTGAGATAGCGCGGAATGCGGTTGCACACGTCGATGGCATTGCTGGTCGACGAGAAGCGCGGCGCCGACACCGCCGGCTGCATCGCCATGCCGAAATCGACCACGTTCAGGATGGCCTGCAGCACGCCCATGGCGATCTGGGTACCGCCCGGCGCGCCGAGCACGATCTCCGGCTTGCCGTCACGGAACACGATCGAAGGGCACGAGGAGGTGAAGCGCCGCTTGCCCGGCGCGATGCTGCCGGCGCGGCCGGGGCGCGGATCGAACACGCCCATGCAGCCGTTGTGCAGGAAGCCCAGCCCCGGCGTCATCACGCCCGAGGGCATCGCCAGCGAATGCGTCAGCGCGATGCAGTTGCCGTCGCCATCGACCACCGACAGGTGCGTGGTGTCGCGCGGCACCACGTGGCCGGGATTGACGCGGGCAATGTCGACCTTGTCGCCGGCGACGATGCGCTCCGCAAGCGCGCGGGCATAGCCCTTGTCGAGCAGGCGCGCCAGCGGCACCTCGACAAAGGCCGGGTCGCCGACGTGCAGGTCCTTGTCGCGCGTGGCCGCCTTCATCGCCTCGCAGACGATGCGCAGGTATTCCGGCGTGTTGTGGCCGATCCGCGCCAGGTCGAAGCGTTCGAGGATGTTCAGCATCTCGATCAGCATCACGCCGCCGCCCGGGGGCTGGTTGGTGGTGATGGTGCGGTCGCGATAGGTGCCGGTCAGCGGCGCGGTGCGCTCGACCCGGTAGGCCGCCAGGTCGTCGCGCGACAGCAGGCCACCGTTGGCCTCCATGTCTTCGACGATGCGCGCGGCGATATCGTGCAGATAGAACGCGTCCGCCCCCTCGCGCGCGATCTGCTCGAGCGTGTCCGCATAGCCGGGATTGTGCAGCGGCGTGCCGATGGTCTTGGGCGATCCGTCTTCACGGCAATAGAGGCGCCGGCCATCGGCGCTGTACGCGAGCCGCTCCAGATTGCTGGCGCGGCCCAGCGTGGCCACGTCGATCCAGAACGCATACATGCCCGGGCGCACGAAATAGCCCTCGCGCGCCCAGCGGATCGCCGGCGCGATCACTTCCCGCCACGGCAGCCTGCCGTAGCTGCGGTGGATCGCCTCCAGGCCGCGCAGCGTGCCCGGCGTGGCGATCGACTGGTAGCCGATGTCGTTGAGCCGGTCCTTCACGAAGAAGCCGAAGCCGTCGCGCGCCTCGCCTTGCAGCTTGTCGGCCCACATGTCCGCCGTGGCGCGCGCCGGGGCGGTGGCGTGGAAGTCGATGTACTCGTGCGCCTGTTGCGACGGCATATACACCGCGGCGGTGCCGAAGCCGGCGATGCCGCACATCAGCGGATCGACCACGGTCTGGGCAAACGCGCAGGCGACCGCGGCGTCCGCCGCATTGCCGCCGGCGCGCAGGATCTCGATGCCTGCTTCCGCCGCTTCGGGCTGCGGGCAGACCACCATGCCTTTTTTCATTGTTACCTCGGGGTCCAGGGTTGTGTGGGCTTCAGTTGGCGCGCAGGTTCAGGTCGCCGATGGCGTCCTTCCACTTGACCGTGTCGCGGGCCGTCAGCTCGGCCAGCTTGCCGACCGGACCGGGCATCGGCGTGACCTGCATCGCGCGCAGCTTGTCGACCACCACCGGATCGGACAGGAACTTCTGCGTCGCCGCATGCATGCGCCGGATCGGGGCGGCTGGCGTGCCGGCCCTGGCCGCGATGCCCGACCAGCCGATGTCCTCGAAACCCTTCAGCCCGATTTCCGGTGCCGCCGGCACGTCCGGCAGGTCCGGCACGCGTTTCGCGGCAAACACCACCAGCGGCACCAGCTTGCCGGCGCGGATCTGCGGCAATGCGGTGCTGAGCACCGGCGCCATCACCTGCGTTTCACCCGAGACCGTGGCGATGACGCCATCCGGCTCACCCTTGTAGGGGACGTGGGTCATGCGCAGGCCGCGCTGCTTGAGCAGCATCTCCACCACCAGATGGGTCGAATTGCCGAGCCCGGACGAGGCGAAGTTGATCGCGCCGGGTTTGGCGCGCGCCGCTTCGGTGAGGTTGTCCAGCGTGCGCAAGCCGCTCTGCGGGTTGGCCACCAGCACGAACGGCACGTTGGTCAGCGTCGCGACCGGCGTGAAATCCTTCTCGGGCGAATAGGCCAGCGGCGCGTAGGCGAACTTGTTCAGCACCATCTGCGACACGCCCGCCAGGAACAGCGTGCAGCCGTCGGCGGGTTGCGCCAGGACCGACTTGGCGGCGATGACGCCGCCGGCGCCGGGCTTGTTCTCCACCACCACCGTGGTGCCGAGTTCCTTGCCGGCATGCTCGGCCCACATGCGAGCGATGGTGTCGGTGCTGCCGCCGGCTTGCTGGGACACCACCAGGCGGATCGGCCGGTTCGATCCCGCTTCGCCGCAACTCCAGGCTGGCAGGGCCAGGCCCAGGCCAGCCGCCACCACGGCCAGGTACGAAATAACTGAGAGTTTCTTCATAGATGAAAAGCCTGAGAACAATGTGAGGAAGCCGAGAAAGCGGGGGAAGTCCTGCGCATTATTGAATTGGCTTACCATGAGCGCCAGTGAATTGTTCCGATGGATGTATTAGTAAACACTCATGACTGAACCTGCGGATAGCGTGGCGTGGGCGCGCCGGTTGCGCATGCGCCATCTCGAATCCTTCCTGATCCTGCTGGATGCCGGGACCCTGTCCGCGGCGGCGCAGCGGCTGCACATGACGCAGTCGGCGATGTCGCATTGGCTGGGCGAGATGGAAGCGCTGGCGGGCGCGCGGCTGCTGGTGCGCGGACGCCGGCTGCAGCTCACGCCGGCCGGCGAAGCGGTGCGCAAGCTGGCGGTGCGCGTGCTGGGCGAGGTCTCGCGCGCGCATGAAGAGCTGGGCTCGATCGCCAAGGGCGCGGTGGCGCGGCTGCATGTGGGCAGTGTCTTTGCCGGCGTGGCGCACCTGGTGCCGCGCGCCATCGTCAGCTTCCAGCAGGCGCAGCCCAACGTGCAGATCGCGGTCACGGAAGGCGTCTTCAATACCTTGCTGGAGCGGCTCGAGCGGCGCGACTACGACGTCATCGTCGGCTCCCTCGACGCGCGCGCCTATGGGCCGCACCTGGCGCACGAGGTGCTGTTCGAGGATGGCATCGGCGTGGTGGTGGCACGGCATCATCCGCTGGCGGGGCGCCAGCGCATCGCCTGGCGCGACCTGTTCGCCTTTCCTTGGGTGATGCCGCCGCGCGAGACCCTGATGCGGACCCGGCTCGACACGGTGCTGCTCGAGCGCGGCGCGGCCGGGCTGCAGCCGCGCGTGGAAACCGGTTCGGTGCTGACGCTGGAGGCGGTATTGCGGGGCACCGATTACATCGGGGTCTGTTCCGGCGCCATGGCACGCCACCTCGAAGCGCTGGGGTTGCTGTGCATGCTGCCCGTGGCCGACGCCGAATCGTTCGGGCCGGTTGGCGCGGTATGGCGCCAGGGCGGGGCAGGCGAGGTGGTGCATGCGTTCGTGCGCAGCCTGCGCGAGGAAGCCATGCGCCTGGGGCCCGGGCAGGGCGCCGCAACCGATTAGCCGCCTGGACAACGGCGCGGCGAGGCGCACAGCGGCGCATGGCCCGGCCTTTGGCACGGCGCCCAGCGCGCGTCGCGCCCGCCACTTTGTACCGCTTTGTATCTCGCCTGTGGTGCGACACGGCGGCTGACAAAGTCGGCCTGCATTGGCTACATGGCCGATACACCGGTCTCCTTAAATACGTTCCGTGGCCGCGCGCCGGATAACCCGAAAGCGAAGCCGGCCCGCTAAACCCTCAACGCGAACTTTAAGGAAACCGATCATGACTACCCAAATCGCCCGCCGTGTTGTCCTCGCCCTGGCCCTCGCCGCCGCAGCTGCCGGCGCCCAGGCTGCCAGCCTGTCTGCCGCAGGCGCACGCGACCCGTTCACCGACGGCGCCCGCGCCGTGGCGGATGCACGTGACCCGTACAGCGAAGGCGCGCGCTCCATTCAGGACACGCGCAGCCCATACAGCGACGGTGCGCGCAGCGTCGACCCGTACAGCGACGGTGCCCGCAACGTCGATCCCTTTACCGACGGCGCCCGTGCCGTGGCCGGGCTCGACCGCAGCGGCGTCTCGGCGGACCCGTCGCGCAGCATCGACCCCTATCTCGACGGCGCCTACGCGTAAGCCGTGCCGGCCGGCGACGCGCTGGCTTTCCGCATCCACCCCAACACCACCCATCAGGAACAAGACATGACGCGCATCGAGAAAGTGCTGTACACCGGCAAGGTCCATATCACCGCGGGCGGCCGCGACGGCGAGGCCCGCAGCGACGACGGCCGCCTGAACCTGCGCTTGTCGTCGCCGGGCTCCAGCGGCGCCGGCACCAACCCGGAGCAATTGCTGGCGGCGGGCTGGTCGGCATGCTTTATCGGCGCGCTCGGGCTTGCCGCCGGCAAGATGCGCGTCGGCTTGCCGCCCGACCTGTCGGTCGACGCAGAGGTCGACCTGGGCAGGGCCGGCGAAGCCTACCTGCTGCAGGCGCGCCTCAATGTCCGGATACCCGGCATCGAGCGGGAGGTGGCACAGGCACTGGTCGATACCGCGCACCAGACTTGTCCGTACTCCAAGGCGTTGCGCGCCAGCATTCACGTCGAGACCAACCTGGTCTGAAGCAAGGGCGGCTCGCGGCATGGCAGTCCCGTGTTGTCGATCGGGACGGCGGCAGGCGCGGGCTGCCGCCGTCGCATGCCATGGCCTCAATGGCCGGCGCTCTGCCCGCCGTCGACGTGCAGGATTTCCCCGGTAACGAAGGGCGCCGTATCGAGATACAGCACGGCATCGACGATGTCGCGCATCTCGCCCATATGGCCCATCGGGTGCAGCGCGCCAAGTGCCTCGTGGGTTTCCGGTGCGTGCATCGGCGACTTGATGATGCCGGGCGAGACCGCATTGGCGCGGATGCCGGTCCGGGCGTACTCGATCGCCAGCGAGCGGGTTGCCGCATTGAGCCCGCCCTTGGTCAGCGATGCCAGCACCGATGGCACCCCGCTGATGGCATGGTCGACCAGGCTAGTGGTAATGCTGACAACGTGGCCGCTGCGCTGCCTTTCCATCTCGGCGATGGCCAGTTGCGTGATATGGAAGAACCCGGTCAGGTTGATGCCCGTGACCGCCGCGTAGTCCGCGTCGGTATAGCGGGTGAACGGTTTGGCGACGAAGATGCCGGCGTTGTTGACCAACGTATCGATGCGGCCGAACTTCGCCATGGCTGCGGCGATAACGCGGCGCGCGGTGGCCGGGTCGGCGAGATCGCCGGCGACTGCCAGCGTGTCCGGGTCGTCGGATGGGCGGATGCTGCGCGCCGTGGCGACGACGCGATGGCCGCGTTCGCGGAAGGCCTTGACCAGTTCTGCGCCAATGCCTTGCGATGCGCCTGTGATGACGATGACTTTCTGGGCTGCACTCATGATTTACCTCGATGTAGGTGGGGGCCGGCTAGCTTGCCGATCGGGCCGGCGGCGCCGATGGATTCCACTCTAGGGAATCCGCCTGGCGCTTCGAAGGCCCTGGCCGGACAAACAGTTATGCGCGGCGAGTACGAATGCGCCGGATCGGCGCGCGGCCCACCCCGCCGTAGTCGACTTGATCCCGGCGCGCACCTATGATGGCGACTGTCCGGCATAGCGGGCGATGGTCCGTCACCAGCAAGGGAAGCGATGAAACGGCAATTCGATGACCTTCAGCTCGGCAGCATCGAACTGTTCTGCCTGGCTGCGGAACTGGGCAGCTTCACCGCGGCCGCGGTCGCCGCCGGCGTGACGCCGCCCGCGGTCAGCCGCACGGTGCAAAGACTTGAGGAGCGGCTCGGGGTCCGGCTGTTCGTGCGCACCACGCGGCAGATCCGCCTGACCGACGAAGGCCGCTTTTACTTCGAGCAGAGCCGCGGGGCGCTGGCGCAGCTGGTCGATGCCGAGCGCCAGATTGGCGGTCAGCGCACGGCGCCGGCGGGGCGGCTGCGGATCAGCCTGCCCACGCCCTATGCCCACTATCGCGTACTGCCGGTACTGCCGGCATTCCGGGCCCTGTACCCGGAGGTCCGCATCGACGTGCACATCAGCAACCGCAATGTGGATTTCGCCGATGACACCTATGATCTCAGCGTGCGCGGGCGCGCGCCGGATGACTCGAACCTGATCGCGCGCAAGCTGGAGGATGCCGAACTGGTGGTCGTGGCAACGCCCGGGTACCTGCGCCAGGCGGGCACGCCGCAATCTCCCGAGGACCTGCTGCGGCATGAATGCATCCAGTTCGAGCGCCCCAGCAGCGGGCGCCGGATTCCCTGGACGCTGCGCGTCGGCGGCACCGAAACCGATATCGTGACGACCGGCTCGTACACGGCCTCGGAGGATATCCTCGGCGGTGCCACGCTGGTGCGCGCCGGCGCCGGCCTGTTCCAGACCTATCGCTTCGTCGTGGAACAGGACCTGCGCGACGGGACGCTGGTGGAGGTGCTGCGCGAATACGGCGGCAGCACGCGCCCGTTCGTGCTGCTTTACCCGTCCGCGCGCCATGTCACGCGCCGGGTGCGGGTCCTGGTTGACTTCCTGCTCGAGAAATTTTCGGCGTAGCAAGGCAGCTTGCGCCGCCCGCACGATGCGCTCATGCCGGCCGGATCTGGGCAATGACCACCAGGATCACTGCCGCGTTGCCGGGCTGCTGGAAGTGGGAAGAAATGGTCCGCGCGTGGCCGGCCTTTTCTGCCAGCACGTCGCGGAACAGCTCCGAGGCCGCGTCCAGCACCGCGGGTTGCGCGAACCAGCCCGGCGCGCTGGCAATGTGGCCATCGACCCGCACGATGTGGTCCAGCCGCGCAAAGCCACCCAGATAGGCATCAATCTGCGCCAGCACGTTGAGCGCCGCCAGTTCGGCGGCACGCCTGCCTTCGTCGACGCTCAGATCGTTGCCGACCTGGCCTTGCCAGAGCACCTTGCCATCCTGCAGCGGCAGCTGCCCGGAAATGAACAGCAGGTCTGCGGCCTGGCTGACCGCGGTATAGCTGCCCAAGGGTTGAGGTGGTGGCGGCAGCGCCATGCCGCGCGCCGCGAGTCGTTGCAGGACAGACATAGTGGCTCTCCAATCAAGGGTTGGCTCGCAACGGGCACGGCGGGTGCCGGCCGCTGCATCGGGGGCGGCGCAAAGCGCAGGTCGCGTCCGCTTGCCGTGGCCCATGCGACGGACTCTAAGGCGCCGCCGACACGCGATAAAGCCATCGGCGGGAACAGCCATTGATACATGGCGTAATCAATCCCGAGCCCGCCGCGGCCAGCGCCGGTATTGCCGGCGCAGCCACCACATCACGCCACCACATCACGCCGGCATGGGCTCGCGGCTGAACGCGTCCAGCTCCTGCACCAGGCTCTGCGCCGCCAGCCGGACCAGCGCCGCGCCTTTGTCGGGCGTTGCCAAGCCCGGGTCCGAGCCGATGCGGCCATCCGGATAGCGCGCGCGGAAGTCCAGCGCCTCGCGGATCGGCCCGGTGGGGGCGATCCGGGGCGCATAGTCTGCGGCTTTGCGCGTCTGCGGCAGGGCCCACTGGGTGATCGCGATTTCCGAGGGCGTGGCATGCGAGCCGTGGCCGGTCGGGAACTGGTCGCGCGCCAGTTCGCCCACGCCCGCCAGGTCCCACCAGTTGCACAGCTTCAGCGCAAAGCCGGCGCGGCGCCGGGCAAAGCTGGCTTCGGCGTAGAGCTCGGAGAACGCGGCGTCGATCGAGGCAACATTGCCGCCATGGCCGTTCAGGAACAGGATCTTTTCGAAGCCGTGTCCGGCGAGCGAGCGTACCCAGTCGCCGATCGCGGCCATGAAGGTCGATGGACGCAGCGAGATCGTGCCGGCGAACGCCAGGTGATGCTGCGCCATGCCGATATTGAAGGTCGGCGCCACCAGGATATCGGCGTGCTGCTCCGCCTCGTGCGCGATGATCTGCGGGCACAGCCAGTCGGTGCCGAGCAGCCCGGTCGGTCCATGTTGTTCGTTCGAGCCGATGGGGACCACGATGGTGCGGCTGCGGGCCAGGTATTGCTCGACTTCCGCCCAGGTTGAAAGATGCAGTTGCACGGGAGCTCCTTGGTTGGTCAGTTGGCGCGGTCGCGGTGCGGTGCGATCCGCGGTATTGCCCACGTCATGCCGCCTCAGCGGCGCGCGCGCTGCTTGCTGGCTAGCAGGATGATGGCCGCGAGCAACGGCAGCGCGGCCATCAGCAGCACGCCGAGATGGAGGTTGCCGGTCGCGGTCTTGGTCCAGCCGATGGTGGCCGGGCCCCAGAAGCCTCCCGACAGGCCAATGGTATTGATCAGCGCAATGCCGCCCGCCGCCGCGGGGCCCTTGATGTACTCGGCCGGCATGGCCCAGAACACGGTGTAGGCCATCCACAGCGCCATGGTGGCGAAGGTCAGCAGCGCCAGCGTCGCCACCAGGTGGCCATCGGCCAGGACCGAGGCCGCCAGCAGCACGGCCGCCGCAAGCGCGGGCACGGCGCAGTGCAGGCGCCGTTCGCCCGAGCGGTCTGACTTGCGGCCCATGTAGTACATGCCGAACGCGGCGGCCACGTAGGGGATGGCCGCATACCAGCCGAGCCGCACGGTATCGTCCACGCCCTGCGCCTTGATCATGGTCGGCAGCCAGAAGCTGATGGCGTAGATGGCCGCGATGATGCAGAAGTAGGCCAGCGCGAGGACATAGACGCGCGGGTCCCGGGCCACCGCGCCGAAGCCATGCTTGTGCGCCGCCACAGGTCCCAGTTCGGTTGCCAGCAGCCGCCGATCCGCTTCGCTCAGCCAGCTCGCCTGCGCGGGGCGGTCCGGTACCAGCGACAGCGCCAGCAGGCCGAGCAGGACGCAAGGCAGGCCCTCGACCAGGAACATCCACTGCCAGCCGGACAAGCCGGCCTGGCCGGCGAGCGCGGTCATCAGCCACGCCGACACCGGGCCGCCGACAATGCCGCCGATCGGCCCCGCCAGGAAGACGATGGCGATGGCGCGCGCCATCCGTTGTGGCCCGTACCAGCACGACAGGTAATAGATCATGCCTGGCGCGAAGCCGGCCTCGAACACGCCGAGCAGGAAGCGCATCGCGTAGAACGTCGGCACGTCGCGCACGAACACCATGCAGGCCGAAGTGACGCCCCACAGCACCAGGATGCGGCTGAAGGTCTTGCGGGCGCCGACCCGCGGCAGCATCAGGTTGCTCGGCAGCTCGAACAGCACATAGCCCAGGAAGAAGATCCCGGCGCCCACGCCGTAGGCCGCGTCGGAAAAGCCCAGCTCGCCCTGCATCTGCAGCTTGGCAAAGCCGACGTTGACCCGGTCCAGGTAGGCGAACAGGTAGCAGACCAGCAGGAAGGGCAACAGGCGCCAGTTGATCCGGCTGTAGAGGCTGGAAGCGCCGTCGATGGCGCCTGGGGTAGGGATTGCGAGCATGCTGGCTGTCTCCGGTGGTTTGCGGCTCGATGGGGCTTGGTCGGGGCCCTCGTGAACTGAATCCTGGCAGCCGGCGCCAGGCTGGCAAACAGCAACTCGGTCCACACTTCGTTCTGTTCCGGGCAACACCCCGTCGCCAGGTGACCCGCGCTGCCCCCGGGGCGAGCAAGGCGAGGCGCGTTCAGGTATCGTTAGCGCTCCGGAAAAATTCCGCGGAACCCGCGTTCGACATGCGAGAAATCAATCAGCAACGGCTGCGATATTTTCGTGAAGTGCTGGCGCATGGCACCATCCGCGGCGCCGCGGACAGCCTGAACACCTCGCCCTCGGTGATCACGCGGCAGATCCGCCTGCTCGAGGAAGAGCTCGGCGCGATACTGTTCGAACGCGAGCCGCGCGGGCTCCGTCCCACCGCCGCGGCGGCGCACCTGCTGGAGTTCTGGCGCGGCTACCGCTCGCACCAGGAAAAGCTGGAAGACCAGCTGCACGCGCTGCAAGGGCTGCAGCAAGGCGAGGTGCGCGTGGTGCTGAGCGAAGGCTACGTCGACCTGCTCGTCAACGAAGTGCTGGCACGGTTCTGTGCGCGCTATCCCCGCCTCGATATCCGCATGGATATCCTTGCGGTCGACGGCGTGCTGGAGGAAGTGGCGGAAAGCCGCGCGCATATCGGGCTGGCCTACAACCCGCCGCCGCACCCGCGCATCGCGTACCGGGCGAGCGCGCCGCAGCCCGTGGTGCTGCTGGTCAGGCCCGACCACCCGCTGGCGCTGCGCGGCGGCGCCGCCCGCATCGCTGACCTGCAGGACTACCCGCTGGCCATGATGCCGGCCTCGTTTGGCGTCGGCCATGCCTTGCGCATGGTCGAGTTCGCTGAAAACATCTCGATCCGCGCCACGCTGGTCAGCAACTCATTGACTGCGCTGAAGCAGTTCGTCGCCTACGGCCAGTCCATGACGCTGATCGGGGAATTCGCCGCGTACCGCGAGATCGCGGCGGGCACGCTGGCGGTGGTGCCGCTGGACCATCCCCTGTTCCTCGGCACCCAGGCGCGGCTGCTGGTGAAAGACGGCCGGCCCTTGCCCGCGGCGGCGATCGAGCTGCTGGACCACATCGGCCGGCACATGTCGATGTTCGCGCAGCAGCGCTAGCCGGGAACGCGGCCTTTTGCCGACCGCGCCTGCGCTGCTCAGGCGAGCGTGCTTGCGACCAGGGCCGCGGCGGCGAGGCTGGTGGTGCCGAGCGCCAGCCAGCATCCGAGCAGCAGTGCGCCATGGGCAAGGTTTGCGCTTGGGTTCATGGTGTGTTCTCCCGTCGGATGCCGACGCGGGTCAGCGCTCGATCACCGGGGCGTGCACCGGCGCGACCGATTGGTGCGGCGTGGCGGTGCGTTGCGCGGCCTTGTGCACCATCGTGTAGGCATAGTCGATGCCCATGCCGTAGGCGCCCGAGTGTTCCCTGGCGATGTCGATCACGGCGTCATAGGTGTCGCGGTTCTTCCAGTCGCGCTGCCACTCCAGCAGGACCTGCTGCCACGTCACCGGCACCACGCCGGCCTGGATCATGCGCTGCATGGCGTAGTCGTGCGCTTCCTTGCTGGTGCCGCCCGAGGCGTCGGCCACCATGTAGATCTCGTAGTCGCCTTCCAGCATCGCACTCAGCGCGAAGGTGGTGTTGCACACCTCGGTCCACAGTCCGGCCACCACCACTTTCTTGCGGCCGGCGGCCTGCAGGGCATCGCGCACCTTCTGGTCGTCCCACGAATTCATCGAGGTGCGCTCCAGGGTCTGCTTGCCGGGAAACACATCGAGCAATTCCGGGTAGGTGTGGCCCGAGAACGAGTCGCTCTCCACCGTGGTGATGATGGACGGCACGTCGAACACGCTGGCCGCCTTCGCCAGCCCGACCACATTGTTCTTCATGGTCTGGCGGTCCATCGACTGGACGCCGAAGGCCATCTGCGGCTGGTGGTCGATGATGATCAGCTGGCTGTTGCGCGGGGTCAGGACTTCAAGCTTGGCGTTCGACATGGGGCTCTCCGGATAAATTCAAATTAGTTGATCGTCTGCGGCGGCGCTATATTCTTTGTCGCGCTGCCATGTAGAGAACTATAGCGAAGGCGATGCGCCTTACAGGAAACATTCCTTGTAATTGTTATTCAAAAAAATTGACGATATGAACGGGCATCCGCCATGGAGGGGACAGCGATAACCTTGAGAGCGAAAATGCGAATTGTTATCATTCGTGATGACTCGAAATCCACCTCGCGCCATGTCTGCCGTCCCCGCCATCCCCCGCCACCCCGCTTTGCCTGTCTCCATCGCTTGCGGTGATCCCCACGCCCTGGGAGGGCCGGCGTGAGCAAGGTGACGCAGGCCAGCCCGTGGCGCTATCGCGCCGGCGTCGGCGCGCGCGCCGTTGCCGCCATCGCCGGCGGCTATGCGCTGGCCGCGCTGGCCACCGCGGTGCTGGCGCTCTACCTGCCGATGGCGCGGCACGATGCCGTGACCACGGCCACGCTGCTGTCGTTCGCCATCTATGCCGGCGCGGTGGTCTGGGTGTTTGCGGTGCGCAGCGCATGGCGCGCGTGGGTGGGCCTGGCGCTGCCGGCCGCGCTGCTGTCGGCCATGCTGGCGCTTGGGCGGGGGGCGTGATGCGCGCGGGATTCAGGCAGTCGATGGCATGGCTGCACACCTGGAGCGGGCTGCTGGTGTGCTGGGTGTTGTGGCTGATGTTCTGCGGCGGCACCGCCAGCTACTACAAGGAAGAGATATCGCTGTGGATGCGGCCAGAGCTGCATCGCACCGCGCCCGCCGATGCCGGCAGGCAGATGCCGGCGGCGCAGGTGGCGCAGAACGCGTTGCGCTACCTCGAGCGCGAGGCGCCGGATGCCGCGCGCTGGTTCATCACGCTGCCGGATGCGCGGCGCGACACGGTCAACGTGCTGTGGACCTACAAGCCGGGCCAGGCGCCCCGCGATGCCGATGGCAAGCCGCGCCGCTTCGACACGCGCCTGCTCGATCCGGCCACCGGTGCGCCGCTGCAAGCCGCGCGCGAGACCCGCGGCGGCGAATTCCTCTACCGGCTGCACTTCGACCTGCATTACATGCCGGCCAGGTGGGCGCGCTGGATTGCCGGCATCTGCGCCATGTTCATGCTGGTGGCGATGGTCAGCGGCGTGATCACCCATCGCCGCATCTTTGCTGATTTCTTTACCTTCCGGCGTGGCAAGGGCCAGCGTTCCTGGCTCGATGCGCACAATGCACTGGCGGTGCTGCCGCTGCCGTTCCACCTGATGATCACCTACACCGGGCTGGTCACGCTGCTGTTCATGTACATGCCGTGGGGCATCGAGGCCGCCTACCGCGGCGACGAGCGCGCGTTCCAGGCGCAGGCCAGGCTGCGCCCGCCGCCGCCCAAGGCAGCGGGCGCGGCCGCGCCCCTGGCGAGCGTGCCGGACATGATGGCGCAAGCCGAGCGCGCGTGGCAGGGCGGGGCGGTGCGCCGCATCGTGGTGAGCCTGCCGGGCGATGCCAACGCAACCGTGACGATCAGCCGCGCCGAGCCCGATACGCTCGCGCACGATCCGCCGGCGCTCGAATTCGCGGGTACCAGCGGCGCCCTGCTCGGCAGGTACGCCGAGAACAAGTCCGCCGCGGAACTGACGCGCAGCGTCATGACCGGCCTGCATATCGCCGGCTTTGCGGCGCCGGGCCTGCGCGCGCTGTTCTTCCTGTGCGGGCTGGCCGGCACTGCCATGGTGGCCACCGGCGCGATCCTGTGGACGGTGCGCACGCGCCAGCAGCAGGCCAGGGCGATCGCCGCGCGGGGACGGCCGGGGTTTGGGCTGCGCCTGGTCGAGGCGCTCAATATCGGCGCGATTGCCGGCTTGCCGGTGGCCTTTGCCAGCTACTTCTGGGCCAACCGCCTGCTGCCGGTGACGATGGCGCAGCGGCCCGAGGCCGAGATCCGCTGGTTCTTCATGGCCTGGGGCGCGTGCGCGCTGCTGGCGCTATGCCGGCCCACGCGCGGCATGTGGCGCGCGCAGCTGTGGGCGGGCGCGCTCTTGTTCGGCACCATCCCGCTGCTTAATGCGCTGACCACCGCGTCGCATCTGGGCGTGACGCTGCTGCAGGGACGCGGGCCGGCCGCCGTGGCTGGCTTCGACCTGGTGTCGCTGGCGCTGGGCCTGGGATTGGGCGCCGCCGCGTGGATGACCGGCCGCCGCCAACCCGCTGGCGCTCGCATGGCATCGCGTCCGCGCAACGTCGCCGCCGGCACGCAGGAGGCCGCATGAACGCGCTGGCTGCGTTGGCGCTGTCGCTGGCCGGGTTTGCCGCCCTGGCGCTGTCGCTCGAGCGCCACCATGCCGATATCCATGGCCGCGGCAGCATGCCGACGCCCGGCGCGGTGGCGCGGTGGCGCGTTTGCGCCTGGCCGGCGCGCTGGCGCTGACGCTGGCGTTGGGGCTGCAGATTGCCGCGCAGGGCGGGCCGCTGGGCACGGTGTCGTGGCTGGGCATGCTGACGGCCAGTGCCATCGCCGTGGCGCTGGGCTTGTCCTACGCGCCGCGCGCGGTGCAGCGCCTGCTGCCCGGCGTGGCGCTCATCGGGCTGGCCGGCGCGGGCGCCTGCTGGCTGCTTGCCGGTTGAGCGGTTGAGCGGCTGAGGCGACAGGTTGCGCGGCGGCGCGCTCAGCTCGCCGGTTGCGGCCGGCCGGACGCTTCGGCCTGGGGTGCGACATCGTTCCCGGCATCGCCAACGACATCGCGCAGCACCTCGAGCAGCATCTGCGGCGGATACGGCTTGCGCAGCACCGCAACCGCGCCAAGCCCGGCGCGCTGGGCCGGCGTCAGGTCCAGCGTGTAGCCGGTGGCGAACACCACGCCCAGCCGCGGATGGTGCGCGCATGCCGCCAGTGCCAGGTCCACGCCGGAATCCCCGGCCAGCGCCACGTCGGTCACCAGCACGTCGACGGTATTGCCGGCCAGCATGGCCATCGCCGTCGCTTCACTGTCCGCCTCGAGCGCGTGCATGCCATAGGCACGCAGCATTTCCGCGGTGCCGGCGCGTACCAGCGCGTCGTCGTCGACGCACAGCACGCGCAGCGGCGCGGCCTCTGGCGCCTGGCCCACCGGCGTTGCGTCCGCGACCATCGCGGCGCGCTGGCCACGATTGGCCAGCACGTGGCGCACCTTGCGCGCCAGCGCCTCGTGGGTATAGGGCTTGCTGAGCAGTTCGATGCCGGCATCGAGCCGCCCGTCATGCACGATGACGCTGTCGGCGTAGCCTGAGGTGAACAGCACGCCCACCTCCGGCAGCCGTTCGCGCAGCTTGCGCGCCAGTTCCGTGCTGCGCAGCGGGCCGGGCATCACCACATCGCTGAACAGCAGGTCTACCGGCACGCCGCGCTCCACGATGGCCAGCGCGCTGTGCGCGTCGCGCGCGCGCAGCACGTGGTAGCCGAGGCTGGCGAGCATCTCGACTACCGTGGCGCGCACGTCTTCGTCGTCTTCCACCACCAGCACGGTCTCGCTGCCGCCGCGCGCGGGGCCCGCGTCCACTTCGATATCCGGGTCTTCGTCCTGGCGCACGCGCGGCAGGAACAGCGTGACCGTGGTGCCGCGCCCGGGCTCGCTGAAGATCTTCACGTGGCCGTCGGACTGGCGGATGAAGCCATACACCATGCTCAGGCCCAGGCCGGTGCCCTGGCCCTCGGGCTTGGTCGTGAAGAAGGGCTCGAACACGCGCTCCTGCACCTCGGGCGGCATGCCGACGCCGGTGTCGGTGACGGACAGCAGCACATACTGCGTTGACGCGGCCGCGGCTTCGTCGCCGGCTTCGCCCGGCATGGCGTTGCGCGCCGCGATGGTGAGGCGCCCATGCCCGTGCATGGCGTCGCGGGCGTTGATTGCCAGGTTCAGCAGCGCATTCTCGACCTGGAACGGGTCGACCAGTGTGTTCCACTGGTCGGGCGACACCACCGTCTCGATCTCGATGCCGTCGCCCAGCGCCCGGCGCAGCATGTCGTCCAGCGTGCGCACCAGCCGGCCCAGGTTGACCACGCGGGGCGCCAGCGGCTGGCGCCGCCCGAAGGCCAGCAACTGCGACGCCAGCTTGGCGCCGCGCGCGACGCCGGCCAGCGCGTTGCGCAGGCGCGGCTCGGCGCGGTCATCGCCGGCCAGGTCGCGCGCCAGCAACTGCAGGTTGCCGCCGATCACCTGCAGCAGGTTGTTGAAGTCATGGGCGACGCCGCCGGTCAGGTTGCCGATCGCCTCCATCTTCTGCGCCGTGCGCAGGGCCGCATCGGCATGGCGTAGCGCGGCCTGCGCTTCGCGGTCGCCGGTGACGTCGCGGCCCACGCCGTGGATATGGCCGTTGGCCGGATCGACCGACAGGGTCCAGGCCAGCCAGCGCAGCGCGCCGTCGGCACGCTGCTGCCGGCATTCGAAGCGCACCGGCACACCCTCGTGGCGCAGCGCGTCCAGCTGCGCGCTCGCGCTGGCCAGGTCGTCGGGGTAGATGAATGACAGATACGCGCGTCCCAGCACCTGCTGTGGCGCGTGGCCCAGCGTGCGGGTCCACGCCGGGCTGACCCGCTGCAGGCAGCCATCGAAGCGCGCGACGATAAGCAGGTCTTCGCTCAGCTCCCACAGCCGGTCATGGTCGGCCACGGCCTGCGCGACGCGGCGCTCCAGCGTGGCGTTCAGTTCCTGCAGGCGGCGCTCGGTGGCCCGGCGCAGGGCCGACAGGCGCAGGTTGCTGGCCACGCGCGCCAGCAGTTCGCGCGCGGAGAAAGGCTTGACCAGGTAGTCGTCGGCGCCGCTGCCCAGGCCGCTCACGCGTGCCTCCTCGCCGGCGCGGGCCGACAGCAGCAGCACCGGCGTGTCGCTCAGCGCGGCATCGGCGCGCAGCGCGCGCACCAGGCCAAAGCCGTCCAGGCGCGGCATCATCACGTCCGAGACCACCAGCGCCGGCGCCTGCGCGCGCGCCAGCGCCAGCGCCGCCTCGCCGTCGGCGGCCACGGCGACGCGGTGGCCGGCGGCGCCCAGCAGGCGGCACATGTAGTCGCGCAGGTCGTCGTTATCGTCCACCACCAGCACCAGGGCGCCGCCGTGGGCGGCATCGCCGGCTGCGGCGGCCGCTTCTGTCGTCAATGCCGCCGCTGCTTCCGCCGACGGCATCGCAAGGTCTTCAGCGGTCAGCGTCCCCGCCGGCGGCGGCACCTGCGCTTGCGGCCAGCGCAGCGCGGTTTCGACATAGGCGCGCGCCTGCACGCTGCTGGACGCAGGCGCGGCGTCAGTGTCGGTGGCCGCCTCCATCGCCGCGTCCGCGCCCACCGGCAAGCGCACGGTGAAACAGCTGCCTTCGCCTGGCACGCTCTGCACGTCGATGGTGCCGCCGTGCAGCCGCACCAGCTCCTGCACCAGCGCCAAGCCGATGCCGCTGCCTTCGATGGTGCGGCCCTGGGCGCCTTCCACGCGATGGAAGCGCTCGAAGATGCGCGGCAGTTCCGCCGCCGGGATGCCGATGCCGGTGTCGCGCACGGTGAACGCCACGGTGTCGTCGCCTTGCGCCGCCACGGTCACGCTGATGGTGCCGGCGAAGGTGAACTTGAAGGCGTTGGAGACCAGGTTCAGCACGATGGTCTCCCACATGTCGCGGTCCACCGCCACGGCGTGCGCCAGCGGCGGGCAGAGCGGCGGGCAGTCGACCTGCAGCGTGATGCCAGCCGCTTCCACGCTGGCGCGGAACAGCGAGGCCAGGTCCGCCGTCAACGCGGCCAGGTCGGTGGGCTGGCGGCGCATCGTGACGCGGCCGGACTCGATCCGCGAAAAATCCAGCAGCGCATTGACCAGCTTGAGCAGGCGCAGCCCGTTGCGATGCGTCATCTCCAGCAGGGCGCGGTCTTCGCCGGAACCGGCGCGGCGAACCAGTTCTTCGAGCGGGCCCAGCATCAGCGTCAGCGGCGTGCGGAACTCATGGCTGATATTGGAAAAGAACGCGGTCTTGGCGCGGTCGATCTCGGCCAGCGCTTCCGCGCGCTTGCGTGCCGCCTCATAGGCCAGCGCCGAGTGCATGGCAGCGCCGATCTGCCCCGCCACCAGCGTCAGGAAGCTGCGGTAGCGGTCCCCGAACAGGCGGAACGGGTTCAGGCCCACCACCAGCACGCCGCGATGCGACGCGTTGCCCGATGGCGCGACCTCGATCACGGCCGCGGACGACGGCGGCACGCCCCATGCGCCGCCCGGCAGCGGCACGGCGAAGCGCGAAGCCAGGCCGCTGACCAGGCCGGGCTGCTGCTGCGCCAGCACCTCGGCCACGGGCCACGGCCACTGCGCGTCCAGCGCGATCTGCGCGGGTGCGCCGGGATGGCCGGCATCGATGCCGATGGCGCCCACGCGCTGCAGCGTGCGGGCGCCGGGCTCGGCAATGTACAGCAGCGCAAACACGATGTCGCGCGGGTCCGCCGACAGCGCCGCCATGGCGCGCTCGCAGGCGTCGCGCCACGCGCGCGCATCGCTGGCCGAAGCCGCCACGTCGCGCAGCACGTTCAGCTGGCGCTCGGCCAGCACGCGTTCGGTGTCGTCGCTGTTGGCGCAGATGATGCCGCCGGTGCCGCCGTGGTCATTCGGCACCGGGCTGTAGGAGAAGGTGTAGTAGGTCTCCTCCGGGTAGCCGTTGCGCTCCATGATCAGCAGCTTCTGCTCGACGAAGGTGCCTTCGATGCCGGTCATCGCGGTGGCGAGCAGGGGGCCGATCTCGGGCCAGATCTCGCGCCAGACGACCGAAGTGGGCTGGCCGAGCGCACCAGGGTGCTTGCCGCCGATGATCGATTTGTAGGCGTCGTTGTAAAAGAAGTGCAAGGCCTCGCCCCAGCCGATCCAGATCGGCTGGCGCGAGGTCAGCATGATGCGCAGCGCCGTCCTGAGGCTGTGCGGCCAGGCCTGCGGCGGCCCCAGCGGGGTGGCGCCCCAGTCGAACGCGCGCATCAGCGCGCCCATTTCGCCGCCGCCGGCCAGAAAGCCCGGCATGTCGGCGGGCGCAACCGGGGCCGTGCGGGCGCCGGCGGCAGGAACCTTGGTTGAGGGGGGCGGAGATGGCAAGGGCGTCATGCTGGCGGCGGGTGTACTTATTGGTTGTCGCACGGGGCGCACGGGCCCCGGCCTTCGACCCGCGTCTGGCCAGACTGTGCCTAGCCTTGCCGCGCAATGCAAGCAGGCCGCGAGGCGCCTGTCCCGGCGCACTCGCGGCCCGATCCCGCAGCCTGCTGCAATCGGCTTACAGCGGCGGAGAGACCCAGTACGGGTCGCGCCCGTAGTATTCGTGCAGCGACTTGCCCCACTGCGGGTCGGCCATGCTCGGCCAGCTATCCTTGTTGAAGCCCGGTGCGGACTTGATCCGGTCGGCCGTCACGGCGATCCGGAAGCACTTTTCGTCGGTATCCATGACCAGCGCGTTCCAGGGGATGGCATGCAGCGTGTCGCCGATGCCGAGGAAGCCGCCGGTAGTCAGCACCGCATAGGCAATGCGGCCGTGCGGCACGTCCAGCATGATCTCGGAGATCTTGCCGACATGCTCGCCGTCGGACGAATAAGCCTTGGTGCCATCCAGGCTGGAAGCCGCCATCACTTCCGGGCCCGGGCCTTCGCCCACGCCGGAACCGACGATGGCTGCGCCTTGACTGCTGGGAGGTTGGGTTTGCATGCTGTGCTCCTTGTCGCGAGACGGTGGAATGCATGGCGTGCGCAATGACCATGCCTGCGTCGGTTTGGCGTGGTTTCTGCGCAGATCGCCGGGCGGCGGCGCCCCGCGCGGCCTCCGGCCGCCCTGGCGAGCAGGCAGTGGTGGTAATTCTTTCGCGGGGCTTGCAAAAACAACGCGTCGGCACTGGCATTGCGCGAGCGGCGCCGTGGTGCCACCGCAACGCAAAGGCGCGGATAGCGCGCCTCCGGTGGGTGGGCGGCGGCAGCCGAGGGCCGGGCGCAGGTCTTCAATATGCCGCCTGGGCGCGCCTATCCCGCTGGCGGGAGCGCGCCGGGCTAAGGCCCCGCGCGTCGACGAAGTCCCCGCGCGACACCCCGGCGTGGGTCGCCGTCAGCCCGCCCGTTTTGCCGAGATCACCGCTTCCGCCACATTGGCCGGCGCCTCGGCGTAGTGCTTGAACTCCATCGTGAAGGTCGCACGCCCCTGCGTCAGCGAGCGCAGCGTGGTGGAGTAGCCGAACATGGTCGCCAGCGGCACTTCGGCGCGCACGATCTTGCCACCGCCGCCGGCGATGTCTTCCATGCCGTGCACCATGCCGCGGCGCGAGGACAGGTCGCCCATCACGTTGCCGGTGAATTCCTCGGGCGTTTCCACCTCGACCGCCATCATCGGCTCGAGCAGCGTCGGCCGGGCCCGCCGCATGCCTTCCTTGAACGCCATCGAGCCGGCCATGCGGAAGGCGTTTTCGTTGGAGTCCACGTCGTGGTAAGAGCCGAACACCAGCGTGGCCTTGATGTCGACCACCGGGTAGCCGGCCAGCACGCCTGACTGCATGGTCTCGCGGATGCCCTTGTCCACCGCGGGGATGAACTCGCGCGGCACCACGCCGCCCTTGATCGCATCGACGAACTCATAGCCGCCGCCGTGCGGCATCGGCTCCAGGTTGAGCACCACGTGGCCGTACTGGCCGCGCCCGCCCGACTGCTTGATGAACTTGCCCTCGACGTCCCGGGCCGGCTGGCGGATGGTCTCGCGGTACGCCACCTGCGGCTTGCCGACCGAGGCCTCCACGCCGAATTCGCGGCGCATCCGGTCGACCAGGATTTCCAGGTGCAGCTCGCCCATGCCGGAGATGATGGTCTGCCCGGATTCCTCGTCCGTGGTCACGCGGAACGACGGGTCTTCCTGCGCCAGCCGGTTCAGCGCGACGCCCATCTTCTCCTGGTCGGCCTTGGTCTTCGGCTCCACCGCCTGCGAGATCACCGGCTCCGGAAAGGTCATGCGCTCCAGGATGATGACCTTGTCGGGGTCGCACAGCGTGTCGCCGGTGGTGGCTTCCTTCAGTCCCACCGCCGCGGCGATATCGCCGGCGCGCACCTCCTTGATCTCGTGGCGCACATTGGCGTGCATCTGCAGGATGCGGCCCAGGCGCTCGCGCTTGCCCTTGAGCGGGTTGTAGACGCTGTCGCCGGAGCTGACCACGCCGGAATAGACGCGGAAGAAGATCAGCTGGCCGACAAAGGGGTCGGTCATGATCTTGAACGCCAGCGCGGCGAACGGCTCGTCGTCGCTGGGGTGCCGCTCGGCTTCGCGGTCGTCCTCGGTGTGGCCCAGGATGGCGGGCACGTCGGCGGGCGACGGCAGGTAGTCGATTACCGCGTCCAGCATGCTTTGCACGCCCTTGTTCTTGAAGGCGCTGCCGCACAGCATCGGCACGATCTCGTTGGCGATGGTGCGCTTGCGCAGGCCCTGCTTGATCTGGTCCTCGGTCAGCGGCTCGCCCGACAGGTACTGGGTCAGCAGCGCCTCGTCGGCCTCGGCTGCGGCCTCGATCATCTTGTCGCGCCATTCCTGCGCGGTGGCGAGCAGTTCGGCGGGAATGTCCTGGTACTCGAAGCGCACGCCCTGGCTGGCATCGTCCCAGACGATCGCCTTCATCTTGACCAGGTCGACCACGCCCTGGAAGTGGTCCTCGGCGCCCAGCGGAATCTGGATCGGCACCGCGCGGCCGCGGAGGCGGTCGGCGATCTGCGTCTGCACGCGGAAGAAGTCGGCGCCAACGCGGTCCATCTTGTTGACGAACGCGATGCGCGGCACCGCGTACTTGTTGGCCTGGCGCCAGACCGTTTCGGATTGCGGCTGTACCCCGCCGACCGCGTCGTAGACCATGCAGGCGCCGTCCAGCACGCGCATGGAACGCTCGACTTCGATGGTGAAGTCGACGTGTCCGGGCGTATCGATGATGTTGATGCGGTGCTCGGGGTAGTTGCCGGCCATGCCTTTCCAGAAGGCCGTGGTGGCTGCCGAGGTGATGGTGATGCCGCGCTCCTGCTCCTGCTCCATCCAGTCCATGGTGGCCGCGCCATCGTGCACTTCGCCCAGCTTGTGGTTGACGCCCGTGTAGAACAGGATGCGCTCGGTGGTGGTGGTCTTGCCGGCGTCGATATGCGCGCTGATGCCGATATTGCGGTAGCGCTCGATGGGGGTCTTGCGGGGCACAGTGTTCTCCATGGATGGAATGATGAAACACGCCCGAATAGAGTAGCACCACTGGCCGCTTGCCGTTGCCCCTGCCGCGGGCAGGGACACGCGCCCGGGGCCGGCGCCGGCGCGGCCCGCGCGCAGCGCCGCGCGTCTGAGGCCGGCCTAGGATTTTCGCTGCAAGCGATGCGGATTCCTCCCATCCTGTGCGCGCTTGCCGCTCCCTATACTGGCGTGGCATCGCGTACCGGCGTGGCCGTTCCTGCTTTCCCGTTGCTGCCGGGGATGCTGCCTGCGCCCGATGCCTGCCTCGAACCTCGGACCCGCGCATGACAACCATCCTGATCGTTGACGACCATCCGGCGATGCGGCTGGTGCTTCGGCACCATCTGTCGCAGCTGCTTGGCGTCGACGAGGTGATCGAGGCGGACAACGGCCAATGCGCCATCGAAATGGTGCGCGCGCGCATGCCGGACCTGGTGCTGCTGGACCTCGACATCCCGCGCTCGAGCGGGCTCGACGTGGCGCCGCGCCTGCGCGCGATCCATCCGCAGGTGCGCATCCTGGTGGTGACGGCGCTGGACCCGGCAGTGTTCGTCAGCCGCTCCTGGCAGGCCGGCGCGCAGGGCTTCGTCAGCAAGACGCAGGACATCAAGGAGATCCTGCGCGCGGTCGAGGCGGTGCTGGCCGGCTACACCGTCTTTCCGCTGCTGGGCCGCGGCGGCGCGCCGCGCCAGTCGATGTCGGCCGACGACGAGATGCTGCGTCGGCTGTCCGACAAGGAACTGGTGGTGCTGCAGATGCTGGCGCGGGGCATGTCGTACAAGGCCATCAGCGAGAGCCTGTTTATCAGCAACAAGACCGTCAGCAGCTACAAGGCTCGCATCATGAACAAGCTGCAGGTGTCGTCGCTGGTCGAACTGGTCGACTTTGCCCGCCGGTGCCGGCTGACGCCATAGGGCGATTCCACCCGCGCTTTCTCATTAGACATCGTATAACTTAACCACGCATGCCCGCGGCATGCGCGCCCCGCTTCAGCCTTGCGGGCTGGCCGAGCCCGAAGCCTTGCGCAGCCGCTCGCGGCTGTTGGTCAGGTGCATGCGCATGGCGGCCTTGGCGGCATCGGGGTCGCGGCGCTCGATCGCGTCGTAGATGTTCTCGTGCTCGATGCTGACGCGTTCCAGGTACTGCACCCGTTCCGGGGAGCTGACCTGCAGGCGGCTGCGCGGGATCACCATGGTGCCCAGGTGGCCCATGATGTCGGTGAAATAGCGGTTGCCCGTGGCGCGTGCGATGGCCAGGTGGAAGGCGAAGTCGCTTTCCACGGCGTCATTGCCCGCGCCGGCGCCGTGCTTGAGTTCATCCAGCGCCTGGCGCATCGCCGCCAACTGGGCCTCGGTGCGGCGCGCGGCGGCCAGGCCGGCAGCCTCCGCCTCCACGCTGACGCGGAACTCCAGCATCGCCATCACGTCCATGGCCGTGCCCAGCGCCTCCGGCCCGATCCGGAACGGCGAGGGCGCCTCGGCCGCGCGTTCCAGCACGAACGTGCCGATGCCGTGGCGTGTTTCCACCTGGCCACTGGCCTGCAGCCGCGACAGCGCTTCGCGCACCACGGTGCGGCTGACACCCATGGCGGCCATGATCTCGGATTCGGTGGGCAGCTTGTCGCCGGGCTTGAGCTGGCCCTCGCGGATCTGCTCGCCAAGGGCTTGTACGACTTCCTCGGCAAGTGTGCGGCCGCGGCGGCGCATCGGGGTGGGGCTGGGGGCGGGACCAAGGGGCTGTGCGTTGGGCATGGCGGCTGCGACGGAGACTGATACGGGCGGGGTTTCCCGGACTTGACCGGTTCGAGATGGGCTCATTATACTGGGTTATCAGTCATACGATGACAGATAACATACGCAACACAGAGGCCCGGGTGGCGGATCGTACGCCCCGCGGCAATGCCGGAGACAGTCCTGAGATGACCCTTACCGCCACCCCCATGGCGTCCGCCCACACCCCGGTCGTGACCGAACTGACCGTGGTGCCCGTCGCCGGGCATGACAGCATGCTGATGAACCTGTCCGGCGCCCATGGCCCGTACTTCACGCGCAATATCGTGATTCTTCGCGATAGCGCCGGCCATACCGGCGTGGGCGAAGTGCCGGGCGGCGAAGGCATCCGCCAGACCCTGGAAGACGCGCGCCCGCTGCTGGTGGGCCAGCCCATCGGCCAGTACCAGGCCATCCTGAACCGCGTGCGCGCGGCCTTTGCCGGCCGCGATGCGGGTGGCCGCGGCCTGCAGACCTTCGACCTGCGCATCACCATCCACGCCGTCACGGCGCTGGAGGCGGCGCTGCTCGACCTGCTCGGCCAGCACCTGGAGGTGCCGGTGGCCGCGCTGCTGGGCGAAGGCCAGCAGCGCGACGCGGTGGAGATGCTGGGCTACCTGTTCTATATCGGCGACCGCCAGCGCACCACGCTGGACTACCGCACCGAGCCGGACGCGGACAACGCGTGGTTCCGCCTGCGCAATGAAGTGGCGATGACGCCCGACGCCGTGGTGCGCCTGGCCGAAGCGGCGTATGAGCGCTACGGCTTCAACGACTTCAAGCTCAAGGGCGGCGTGCTGCGCGGCGACGAAGAGATGGAAGCGATCCTGGCGCTGGCCGAGCGCTTCCCCAAGGCACGCATCACGCTGGACCCCAACGGCGCGTGGTCGCTGGCGGAAGCCGTGCGCCTGTGCCGCGACAAGCGCGGCGTGCTGGCCTATGCCGAAGACCCGTGCGGCGCCGAGGACGGCTATTCCGGGCGCGAGATCATGGCCGAATTCCGCACCGCCACCGGCCTGCCCACCGCCACCAACATGATCGCCACCGACTGGCGCCAGATGGGGCACGCGGTGCGGCTGCAGTCGGTCGATATCCCGCTGGCGGACCCGCATTTCTGGACCATGCAGGGCTCGGTGCGTGTCGCCCAGATGTGTGCCGAATGGGGCCTGACCTGGGGCTCGCATTCGAACAACCACTTCGATATCTCGCTGGCGATGTTCACCCACGTGGCCGCCGCCGCGCCCGGGCGCGTCACCGCCATCGACACGCACTGGATCTGGCAGGACGGCGAACACCTGACCCGCAACCCGCTGAAGATCGAAGGCGGGCTGGTGCAGGTGCCCAAGACCCCGGGGCTGGGCGTCGAGCTTGACCTCGATGCCCTCGCGCGCGCGCACGAGCTGTACCAGCGCAAGGGCCTGGGCGCACGCGATGACGCCGCGGCGATGCAGTTCCTGATCCCCGGCTGGAAGTTCAACAACAAGGCGCCGTGCATGGTGCGTTGATACGGCACCGGCGACGACGCCAACGGCCGCTGCCGCCATCGGGACGGCCGGCCTCCCTCATCAAGACACTGCAGGAGACAATGATGTACACCTTCCCATGCCAGGGCGCGCCGCGCCTGCCCCGCTGGCTGCGCGCCGTCGCGCTCGGCTCGGTCGCCGCGATGGCGGCCTTCACCTTCAGCGCCACGGCCGGCGCCGCGGCGCAGGAATGGCCGCAGCGCCCGGTATCGGTTGTGGTGCCGTTCCCGCCGGGCGGCTCCAGCGACGCCATCGCGCGCATGCTGACGGTGCCGCTCAATGAGAAGCTGGGCCAGCCGTTCGTGATCGACAACCGTCCCGGCGCGACCGGCGCCATCGGTGCCACCTACGTCAAGCGCGCGCCGGCCGACGGCTACACCATGATGGTGGCGTCGATCGGCGTCTATGCGGTGAATCCGTTCCTGCAGAAGAACCTGGCCTATGACCCGGCCAAGGATTTCGACCTGCTGACCGTTGCGGTGCGCGCGCCCAACGTGCTGGTCGCCAATCCGCGGTTCCCCGCCAACACGCTGGCGGAGCTGGTGGCCTACATGAAGAAGAACCCGGGCAAGGTCAGCTTTGCCTCGTCCGGCGCAGGCTCGTCGGACCACCTGACCGCGGCGCTGTTCTGGCAGAAAAGCGCCACCGACGGCCTGCACGTGCCTTACAAGGGCGGCGGCCCGGCCATCTCCGACCTGCTGGCCGGCCAGGTCGACGTGTCGTTCCAGAACATCAACGCCGTGTTGCAGCATATCCGCGCCGGCAAGCTCAAGGCGATGGCGGTGACCTCTGACAAGCGCTCGCCGGTGCTGCCCAATGTGCCCACCATGGCCGAGGCCGGCATCAAGGATGTCGAGGTCTATTCCTGGCAGGGCGTGGCCGCGCCGCGCGGCCTGCCGCCCGCGATCAAGAGCCGCCTGCACGGCGCGCTGGTGTCCTCGCTGAACGACCCGAAGATGCGCCAGACGCTGACGGAGAGCGGCTTCGAGGTGGTGGCCAACACGCCCGAGCAATTCAACCAGTTCGAGGCGCAGGAGTTGCAGCGCTGGAAGACCGTGATCGAGAAGGGCAAGATCGCGCTGGACTGAAATCACCACACCAAGACCAAACAAAGCACCGACCGCGCCGGCCCTGCACGCCCACCCGTGCCGCGCCGGCGCGCGCCATCGACAGGAGACCACAGCATGACCCACGGACGCCGCAATTTCCTCAAGCAATCTTCCGCGCTGGCCGCCGGCCTGGCCGCGGGGCCGCTCGCCGGCCTGTCAACGGCCGCGCACGCCGCGCCGGACTGGCCCAACCGTCCGATCCGCCTGGTGGTGCCGTACACCGCCGGCGGCTCGTCGGACATCATCGCGCGGCTGGTCAGCAAGCAGTTGGGCGAGGCGCTGGGCCAGTCGGTGGTGGTGGACAACCGGCCCGGTGCCAACGGCAACGTCGGCGCGGCGCTGGTCGCGCAGGCCACCGACAACCACACGCTGTTGCTGTGCGATATCGGCGCGCTGGCCATCAGCCCGTCGGTGTACACCAAGCTGACCTTCAATATCGCCAAGGATCTCAAGCCGGTATCGATGCTGGCGTATTCGCCGCACCTGCTGGTGGTGCATCCGTCGGTGCAGGTCGCGAGCGTGAAGGAACTGGTGGCGCTGTCGCAGCGCAGCCAGCTCAACTTTGCCGTGACCGCCATCGGCAGCGCGCCGCACCTCGCCGGCGTGGCGGTGGAGCAGGCCACCGGCGCCAAGTGGCAGTACGTGCCTTACAAGGGCGGCTCGCAGGCGATTGCCGATACCGTAGGCGGCAGCGCCCAGGTGCTGATGAACGGCATGCTCGCCACGCTGCCGCATGTGCAGTCGGGCAAGCTCAAGCTGATCGCGCAATCCAAGCGCACGCGCATGCCGCTGCTGCAGAACGTGCCGACCATCGCCGAGCAGGGCGTGCCGAACTTCGAATCGGGCACCTGGCAGGGCGTGATGGCGCCGGCCAGCATGCCCGACGCCATGGTGGCGCGCATCAGCGGCGAGCTGATCCGCATCATCCGCGCGCCGGACCTGCGCGCGCAGCTGGTGGCGCAGGGCGCCGAAGTGGTGACGATGACGCCGGGGGAGACCGGCAAGTTCTTCGTCGCCGAGCAATCGCGCTGGGCGGGGGTGGTGAAGCAGGCGGGGATCAAGCTGGAGGCTTGATGGGAATGGTGGCGGCAGCACGGCTCGCATGGTGAATGCGGGCCGTTTTTTTTGGCGGCTCGAGACGGCGGTGGTTTGCTCCCCTCTCCCGCAAGCGGGAGAGGGGCGGGGGTGAGGGCCGGCGTGTGGCAAGCGCGTTGCGCTCGCACTGCGTGGTTGCTCCCGCCCTCACCCCAACCCTCTCCCGCAAGCGGGAGAGGGAGTACACCGCCGGTATTGGAAAAGCCTGTGGCATTTCCCAAAGAAAAAGCCCCGCACCAGGCGGGGCACATCCCAGCGTCCTGCCTTATTTCCGCAGCGCCGCCGGCAGCAGCCCTTGCGGCAGGTTCTGATAGCAGACCGGCCGCAGGAAGCGGTCGATCGCCGTAGCGCCCACCGACGTGGTCCGCACATCCGACGTTGCCGGGAACGGCCCGCCATGCACCATCGCGTAGGCTACCTCGACGCCGGTGGGATAGCCGTTGCACAGCACGCGACCGGCCTTGCGTTCCAGCACCGGCAGCAGGCGCTGCGCGGCCGCGTGGTCGGCGTCGTCGAGTTGCATCGTCGCCGTCAGCTGGCCCTCCAGATGCCGCGCCACGGTCAGCATCTCTTCCATATCGCGGCACACCACCAGGACCGTCGACGGACCAAAGACCTCGGCCTGCATGCGGTGGTCGGCGAGGAACTGCGCGGCGGTGGTTTCGAAGATCGCCGGCCGCGCCTGGTTCACGCCGCTGGCGTCCACGCCGTTGCCGATGCGCCGCAGTCCGTCGAGCGATGACAGCTGCGCCACGCCCTGCTCATAGGCGGCATGGATGCCGGGTGTCAGCATGGTGGCCGCCGGCTTGCCTTGCAGCGCGTCGAGCGCCGCCGCGCGGAACTTGTCCAGCGCGGGGCCTTCGATGCCGATCACCAGACCGGGGTTGGTGCAGAACTGGCCGACCCCCAGCACCAGCGAATCGACCAGCTGGCGGCCGATTTCCTCGCCGCGCGCGTCGAGCGCGGCGGGCAGCAGGAACACCGGGTTGATGCTGCTCATCTCGGCGTACACAGGGATCGGCTGCGGGCGCGCGTTGGCGGCGCGCATCAGCGCCATGCCGCCCGCGCGCGAGCCGGTAAAGCCGACGGCCTGGATCGCCGGGTGCGACACCAGCGCCGTGCCGATGACATTGCCCGCGCCCACCAGCAGCGAGAACACGCCCTGCGGCAGGCCGGCGTCCTGCACGGCCTGCTGGATGACCCGCCCGACCAGTTCGGAGGTCCCCAGGTGCGCCGAGTGCGCCTTGACCACCACCGGGCAGCCGGCGGCCAGCGCCGCGGCGGTGTCGCCGCCGGCCACGGAAAAGGCCAGCGGGAAATTGCTCGCGCCGAACACCGCCACCGGGCCGATGGCGATGCGCTGCATGCGCAGGTCCGGGCGCGGCGGGGTGCGCTCCGGCAGCGCGGGGTCGAAAGTGGCTTGCTGCCAGCGACCCTCGCGCAGCACCGTGGCGAACAGGCGCAGCTGGCCGGCGGTGCGGCCGCGCTCGCCCTGCAGGCGCGCGATCGGCAGCGCGCTTTCCAGGTGCGCGCGTTCGATCAGCGTGTCGCCCAGCGCCTCGATGCCCGCGGCGATGGCCTCGAGGAAGGCCGCGCGCTGTTCGGGCGTGGTGTTGCGGTAAGTGTCGAAGGCGGCTTCGGCCAGCGCGCAGGCGCGCTCGACTTCGGCCTGGCCGCCGCCGTGGAAGTCAGGGCCGAGCACCGCGCCGGTGGCGGGGTTGAGGGCCTGCAGCGTCGCTTCGGTGCCGCGCACGGCTTGCGCGCCGATCAGCATGTCGCCGGTGATTTGCATGGAAGAATTCCTTGTCAGCGTTGGGAACGGGGACGCCGGCCGGAGGGCATGCGCCCCGCGGCCGGCTGGTCGAAATGCGATGCGAGGCAATGCGAGGACGGCCTGCCGGCCGCCTGCGTGCCGTGACTGCCTGCCGTTACTGCGGGCCCAGCTGGTTGACCAGCGCGCCCAGCATTTCCATTTCCTCGCCGGTCAGGTCGGTCAGCGGCGCGCGCACCGGACCGCCGTCGCGGCCCACCAGGCGCGCGCCCGCCTTGACGATGCTCACCGCATAGCCGGCCTTGCGGTTGCGGATGGCCAGGTAGGGCAGGAAGAAGTCATCGATCAGGCGGCCCACGGTGTCGTGGTCGTCCGCGGCGATGGCGCGGTAGAAGTCCATCGCCGTCTTGGGGATGAAGTTGAACACCGCCGACGAATACACCGGCACGCCCAGCGCCTTGTAGGCCGCGGCATAAACCTCGGCGGTGGGCAGGCCGCCCAGGTACGAGAAGCGGTCGCCCAGCTTGCGGCGGATGCTGACCATGGCCTCGATGTCGCCCACGCCGTCCTTGAAGCCGATCAGGTTGGGGCAGCGCTCGGCCAGGCGGGCCAGCTGGTCGGCGTTGAGCTTCGAATTGGCGCGGTTGTAGACGATCACGCCGATATCGACCGACTTGCAGACTTGCTCCACGTGGGCGGCAATGCCGTCCTGGCTGGCTTCGGTCAGGTAGTGCGGCAGCAGCAGCACGCCGGCGGCGCCCAGGCGCTGCGCTTCCTGCGCATAGGCCATGGCAGTGCGGGTCGGGCCGCCGGCGCCGGCCAGGATCGGGACCTTGCCGGCGCAGGTGCGCACGGCGGTGTCGACCACGGCCGAGTAATCCTGCGGCGTCAGCGAGAAGAACTCGCCAGTGCCGCCGGCCGCGAACAGCGCGGTGGCGCCGTAGGGGGCCAGCCACTCCAGGCGGGCGGCATAGGACTGCGGCGCGAAATCGCCCCGGGCGTCGAAGTCGGTGATGGGGAAGGACAGCAGGCCTTCGGAGACGATTTGCTTGAGTTCGATGGGTGCGAGCATTGCGGCAATCCTGGAGGGCGGGCGCCCGGGTGGCAGAGGCGGCTGACTGCGTGGGGCAGATCATCCGAGTTATCAGTCATCGTACGACAACAAATAGGCGAAGGCAATAGGGTGTGGACGTACCTCGGGTTAACGGGGAGTCCGCCCGCCAAGCTGCGCAGCTGGCCCCGCCCCCGCTCCGTCTGTAAGTACCGAATCACTGGAGTAACCCACCGCCCGCCGTACACCGCCAGCCGCGAAAAGGTTCTGTTGTAGGACAACGTAATTCATGTAACGCATGCCGCACTCATCAAATTTTTGAATCGACCATGCAAACCTCGCGCTGCGCGGGCCCTCATCGGCTGGCACACTGGCGTCCTGATCCAAAAAGGAGCGCGCGGTGGGAGAGTTACAGGCCTTGCTGGAGAACCACGGGCTGATGCTGGTATTCCTGAACGTACTGGTCGAGCAGGCCGGCCTGCCGGTGCCGGCCTACCCGATGCTGTTCGTCGCGGGCGCGCTGGGCGCGCAGGAGACCGGGCCGTCGATCGGCGCGGTGCTGGCGGCGGTCATCGTGGCCTGCCTGGTTGCCGATACCGGCTGGTACTTCGCCGGGCGCCGGCTGGGGCAGCCGATGCTGCGCACCATCTGCAAGGTATCGATTTCGCCCGATTCCTGCATCCGCCAGACCCAGTCGCTGTACCTGCGCGTGGGGCCGCGCTCGCTGGTGGTGGCCAAGCTGCTGCCGGGTGCCGGCGCGCTGTCGACCGCGATGGCCGGCATGACCGGCACGCCGCTGCCGCTGTTCCTGTTCTACGACGCGATCGGCGCCCTGGTGTGGGCCGGCAGCGGCCTGCTGATCGGCGTGGTGTTCAGCGACTTTATCGATGCCATCCTGGAGGGCTTCAGCACCTATGGCCATATGGCCGTGGTGGCGGTGGTGGGGGCGTTCCTGGTGTTTCTGGCGTGGCGCTCGTGGCGCCGCTTCCGGCTGCTGCGCATCACCCGGCGCGTGCCGCGCATGAGTGTGGATGAACTGGAATCGCGCCGCGTGGCCGGCACGCTGCCCGTCGTGATCGACGTGCGCGCCCATGGCGACATGCCGATGGAGCGCATCCCCGGTTCGATGGTGCTCGACATGCAGGGCGCGCTCGACAGCCTCGACGCGCTGGGCGTGCCGCGTGACGAGGCCGACATCGTGGTCTATTGCGCCTGCCCCAACGAGATGTCGGCGGCGCTGCTGGCCGAACGCCTGCGCGTGGCCGGCTATCCCAGGACCTGGGCGCTGGCCGGGGGCTTCGACGAATGGAAGCGGCGGCACGGCGACACCGTGCCGCCTGCCATCACCCATCCCGGGCCGGGCAAGGCGACGGCACGCTGAGGCGCAAGCCTCAGCGCTTGCCGGCGGTCTGGAACACCGACAGGTCCGGATAGATCGCGCGGATCTGCTCCCACTCGGCGGCATTGAAAAACTGGCACTTGCCAGCGCCGAAGCGCTTGGACACCTCCACGCAGAAGCGCACCGCCTCGGCGATATCGATTTCATGGTTGGCCGAGGTCGCGCTGCCCGACACCACCGACTGCGCGGTCACCGCCACGCCCACCACCGGGGCCGGCGTGGCCACGTGCGGCTGCATGATGCTGTTGAAGTGGTACAGGCCGTTGTGGTACGGGGTGATGTCCTGCAGCGAGATCGGGAAGGTCACCGCCGGGCAGCCGGTGGTGGATTCCATCGTCGCCACCAGGTCCGGCGCCACGCGCAGGATATAGCCCTGCATCGCCGTCGGCGAGATCGCAAAGCCGCGATGCTTGACGATGCTGTTGCCCTTCGATGCATCGATCGACAGGATCGCGTCCATTTCCGGCAGCACCTGGTAGTCGTTCATGGTGTCGGAAGAGACCGGCATGCCCATGAACGGCACGGGGTCGTGCGGCACCATCGAGACATTGGTCGACAGATGGGTGGTCACGATCACGTCGCCCGCCACGTGGTCGCCGCGCGCCTTCATCTGCGCCAGTTTGAGCGCCACCGCCAGGCAGCCGATCGGACCATCGGCATCGGACACCAGGCCCACCAGTTCCGGACGCGCGCCGATGGCGCCATTGCGGCCGATCACCCCCAGCGTCGGCGCCTTGCCGCCGCCGCGCTTGCCGGCGCTGCCGGGGATCACGATGGTGATGAAATCGGTGGTGTTGCCCGCGTTCTCGGGCGGCGCGTTGTTGACCGTGGTGACTTGCACCGACACGCCGGCCTCGGCGTACGGCGCGAACAGTTGGCTGACGACCGCGCCGTTGGCGTGCGGGCTGTCCAGGGCTTCGTGAATGACCAGTGTCTGCTGCAGGGCCATGGCTTTCTCCAGATGATGTGCCGGCCCGCGTGGCGCGGGCGGGCGTCGGTTAAATCGTTAGAACTGGTGGCGCAGGCCGGCCATCACCGTGGTCTGCGTGTCGCGCCCGTCCAGCGGCGTGCCGTTGCCGCCGGTCCAGCTGGTGGTGTTGTTGCCGAACAGGCCCGACCAGTCGCCGTGGACGCGGTCATAGGCCAGCGCCAGGTAGGCATCGGTGCGCTTGCTGAAGGCGTAGCCGGCCACGGCGTACGCGGTGGTGCGGTTGCCGCTGAAGCTGTCGGCGCGGGTGCGGTTGTGCATCACGCTGCCGGTCAGGGTCACGTTGCCGGTGACGGCGTAGCTTGCGCCCAGCGTAAAGAAGTCGTCGTGGCGGCTGCCGCCGAACACCGAGCTGATCGCCGCACGGTTGGTCGGCGTGGCCGCGGTCGACATGCTGGTGATGGTGGCCGTATCGGTGCCGCCCCGGGACGAGTCGAAGCCCGCGTCGCGGTCGCTGTGGATATAGTTGGCGAACAGGCTGGCGCGGCCGACGGCGGCTTTCAGGCCGGCAAGGTAGAGGTTGGCGTTGCGGCTCTGGCTGTCGCGGGTCTGCTGGAAGTCGCCGACGGCGGTGATCGGCCCGGCCGCGTACCTGGCGCCGAACGACATCGACGACATCGCGCGGGTATTGCCCGCAACCTCGCCCAGCGCGTATTCGGCGATCACCGACACCGGACCGAAATTGCCGGTATAGCTGACAGCATTGTCGTAGCGCTGGCCGGTCAGGTAGACCATCCAGGCATTCGACGGCGCCGCGCCCACGCCGAGCGGATCGACGTAGTACAGCATGGTGTTGGCGGTGGTGTACTGCCGCCCCAGCGCCAGCTCGCCCCACTGGTTGCCGATCTTTACGTAGGCCTGGCGGCCGAACAGCTGGCCTTGCTGGTCGAGCCTGCCGGTATCGGCCAGCAGCCCGTTCTCCAGCACGAATCCGGCTTTTACGCCGCCGCCCAGGTCTTCGACACCCTTCAGGCCGAAGCGGCTGCCCGACAGGAAGCCTTCGCCACCCTGCTGCAAGCCGACCTGCGCATCGCCGGCGGGGTTGGAATGGGTCTGGTAAGTCAGCGCGGTATCGATGACGCCGTACAGGGTTACGCCGGACTGCGCCATCGCGGCGGCCGGCAGGCCCAGCATCATGGGCAAGGCCAGGCGCGCGGCGTGGCGAAGGGGTTGGCTCATTGTGGTTTCTCCTCCAGAGGGTAAAGGGGGGCCACGCGAGCGGCGCGGGGCGGCTCGCGGGCGGGTTGTTGTTGGGTTGCGTTGGGCTTGGCGGCCCGATGTGGCTGGCTCGCTATTGGCGATCCATGCCGGGTGTGTGCTCCCCTCTCCCGCTTGCGGGAGAGGGGCCGGGGGTGAGGGCAGGCGCATGGCAAGCATCCTGGCGGTTCACTTCGTGGAGACGCCCGCCCTCACCCCCGCCCCTCTCCCATACATGGGAGAGGGGAGAAAACACCCGGTTATCCGCCGTCAATGCCGACTCAAGCCGCAAAACCCGGCCATTCCTCCATCCCCGCCGGCCCAGTGATCTGCGACAGCGCGAACGGCTCGCCCTCGCGGATAGTCTCGACCTTGCCTTCCGCCGGGAACCACAACGCATGACGCTCGCCCAGTACCAGACCGGTGGTGCCATCCGCATACAGCGCCGATCCTTCCGGCAGCGCAAACACCTGTTCCGGTGCGTTGATGTGCAGGAACTCAGCCAGCCGCTCTTCACGGCTTTCACCGTTGTGGCCGGCGGGCTTGCCGCTGATGAAGTGCGGGTTGATCTGGAACGGCACCAGCCCCAGCGCGCGCAGCGAGGGCGGCTGCACGATCGGCATGTCGTTGGTGGTGCGGATGGTCGGGCAGGCGACGTTGCTGCCGGCGCTCCAGCCCACATACGGGGTGCCGGCGCGCACCTTCGCGCGGATGGCATCGACGATGCCGGCGTCGTACAGGCGCTTGAGCAGCGCGAAGGTGTTGCCGCCGCCGACGGCGATGGCCTCGGCTTCCCGCACCGCACGCAGCGGGTCGGCGCTGTGATGAATCGATTCCAGCGCGTAGCCGAGCTTCTCAAACACCGGCTTGACCATGCCTTCATAGGTATCGAAGCTGAAGGTCACGCCCGCGAACGGCACGAACAGCACCTTGCGCGGCTCGTGCTTGAGCAGCGTGTGGATCTGCTCGCCGGCGTGCTCCAGATAGCCGAGGTGGTCCTTGCGCGAGCTGCTCATCAGGAGGATGCGTTGGGTCATGTCTTGGTTTCCGTCTGTTCGGTTCAGGGTTCAGGCGATGGCGGTGCGGATCAGCGCGGCCACGCGGTCGATCTCTTCATGCGTGTTGAAGTAGTGCAGCGACACGCGTGCCATGGTCGAGACGCCGTAGCGCGCCAGGATGGCGTCGGCCATGAAGTTGCCCGCTTCGATGATGCATTGCTGCGCCTCCAGCGCGGTGACGATGCGGGCCGGGTCGACGCCGCGCACATTGAAAGGCACGATGCCGATGCGCTGGACCACGTCGGCCGGCCCATACAGCTCGAAGCCGGGGATCGACGAGAACTTCGCTACCGCGTACTCGGTCAGGTCGCGCACGCGGGCTTCGATGGCGTCAATGCCGATCGCGGCGGCGTAGTCGATGGCGGTGCCCAGGCCCAGGATGGCCGGCACGATCGGGCAGCCCGCTTCGAAGCGCTTCGCGCCGGGCACCAGCGACAGCGCGCCGGTGGCGCGGTCGTAGGCGCCGTTCCACCACCCCACCAGCATCGGCTCGACCTGCGCGATCAGCGCGCGCCGCACATACAGGAAGCCGGAGCCCTCGGTCGCGCGCAGCGCCTTGCGGCCGCAGCCGGCAAGGAAGTCGCAGCCGAGTTCGGCCACGTCCGAGCGCAGCATGCCCACGCTTTGCGCGCCGTTGACCAGCGACAGCACGCCGTGCCTGCGCGCGACCGCGCAGATCTGCGCCGCGGGCTGCACCGCGCCGCTGGAGTTGGGCAGGTGCGAAAAGGTCAGCAGGCGCGTGCGCGGGGTGATCGCGGCCTCGAATGCCTCGGCGCTCAGCAGTCCTTCGGCATTGGCCGCCACCATTTTCACCACGATGCCGTGCGATTGCTCCAGCCGGCGCCACGGCAGCAGGTTGCTCAGCATCTCGGTGTCGGCCACCAGCACTTCATCGCCGGCCTGCCAGGCGATGCCGCGCGCGGCGATCGAGATGCTCTCGGTGGCGTTCTTGGTGAAGGCGAGCTCGTCGGCCGCGCAGTTCAGCCATCCGGCCAGGGTCTCGCGCACGGCTTCCACGCGGGCATAGGTCTGCTTGCGGAACGCCGGCAGGTAGATGCCGACATGGCCGGTATCGAGCAGGTAGCTGCGCACGGTGTCGAGT
Organism: Cupriavidus sp. H39; assembly: GCF_050271075.1. NCBI lineage: Bacteria > Pseudomonadati > Pseudomonadota > Betaproteobacteria > Burkholderiales > Burkholderiaceae > Cupriavidus > Cupriavidus sp. H39. The sequence continues at coordinate 435,275 of NZ_CP189846.1, read as the reverse complement.
ACGGCGTCGGGCGGGATCGACGCCGCGGCGGTGTCGAGATAGATGGTGGAAGCCGTCAGCGGGGTGTCGGCGCGGATTGCTTGGATATCCATGGAACGTCTCGGGAAATGACAGGCGGGACACTGGCACGCGCCCCGGAAAAGCTGGGTGTGGGGCTTACTTCTTCAGCTTGGTGACCGAACCGAAGAAGCTGAACAGGGCGTCGCCCGCGATCACGCCGCCGGCGAAGGCGCTCATCTCGGCGATGTGCTTGTCACCGCGCAGGCGCTGCAGCACGAAGCGGATCGCCAGGCCCGCCAGCACCGCCCAACCCGCCAGCGGCGAGGCGATCAGCATGCCGGTGGAGAGCAGGATGCCGAGCTGGCGCTTGGCACCGCCGAGCCACTGCAGCAGCGCGCCGGGCACGGCCCAGATCATCAGGTTGCGCGCGATCTCGGCCGACGAGCCGGCCTTGATCGACGCCGCATAGACGCGGTCCACCGGCGGGATCAGGCCCTGCGCGAAGAAGCTGCCGTGGAACACCAGCACCACCACCGCCGCCACCGCGAAGCCGATCATCGCAGCCAGGAACTGCTGCTTGCGCCCGGCCAGCTCGGCCTCCATGTCGCGGCCTTCGCCGCGCAGCAGGTAGCCGGTCTTGAGGTCGTAGCCCATGTCGGCGAAGGCGGGGCCGGTAGCGGCCGAAAAGCCCACCAGCACCGCCAGCGCCGTCGGCGGAAAACCGATCAGGATGCCGATGGTCAGCGTGATCAGCGCCACCGCGAAGGCCGGGAACCAGCCCGAGTGCATCGCCGCGATGCCGACGATCAGCTCATGCACGTAGGCGGCAAAGGCGGCGTACAGCACGAACAGCACCAGCATGCCCAGCGACATGTCCGACACGTGGCCGGCCAGCACCGAGATCAGCAGCGCGATCGCCAGGTAGATCAGGAAGCCGCCCGACAGGATGCGGCTGGCACGCGTGGCCGGGACTTCGACGGTGCGCGCGTCGGCCGCCGGCGCGTGGCGCGCGCGGCGGATTTCATGGGCTACCTGGCACAGCGCGACGATGCCCGCGCCGATCATCAGCCCGTGCGGGATATAGGCCTTGGCGATATCGATGCCGGTCAGCGCCACCGAATAGCCGCGCACCAGCAGGCCGATGCCGAACATGGTCAGCGCCGCCAGGTTGCCGAGGAAGGCCGCGCCGAACGCGGACATCGGCACGCCCAGCCACGCGCCGCCCACGCCCACGGCAATGCCCAGGCCCAGGAACGCGGCCTTGCGGCCGCCGCGGTCGCCGGCCCAGATCGCCTCAGCCGTGGCGATGCCGGCCGGCCAGGTGCCGGTGGCCGGGAAGATCTTGCTGCCGAACAGGAAGTACAGCATCGCGCCGTCGACAAACATGGCAATCACCGCGCCGAGCAGCATCGGCGTGGCCAGCTCGGGCATGCCCATCGCGTACGGCACGCCGATCGGGATCATCAGCGAGTTGGCGGCGCCGAAGGTGGCCGACGAGATCGCGGTCTGCACCAGGTTCTGCCGCTCCAGCACGCGGAAGCGCCGCGTGACCTCGAGCGGAATGCGCGAGAACACGATCGCGATCAGCGCGCCGATGATCGAGGTATTGGCCGAGATCCCCAGCGACACGATCAGCTGCATGCCGATCATCGCGCCGAAGACGGACAGCGCCACGGAGACCAGCAGCAGCAAGGGCTCCATGAAGCGGGTCCGGGTTGCAGGCTGCGCCGCCATCGGCGCGTTCAGTTGTGTTGGCATGGTCATGTCGTCCACCGCTCCCCTTAGTGTTGTCTGGTTTTGTCTGTTGTGTGTGATGCCTGGCGCGCGCTCAGCGCATGCAACCCGCCACCGGGCGGATCGTCTTGCACGCCGCGCGCAGCGCTTCCAGCAGCCGGGGCACGGCCTCGCGCGTCAGCCGCTGCAGCGGGCCGGCGATGGCAAGGGATCCCACCACCGCCCCGGTCTCACGGTGTTGCAGCGGCACTGCCAGCCCGGCCACCGTGGCCGCGGATTCCTCGCAGGTATAGGCAAAGCCGTCGGCGCGGACCTGGGCCAGCTGCGCGGCCAGTGCCGGCGCGTCGCCGCTCAGCTGGCGCCGCAACGCTTCGGGCTGGAATGCCAGGATCGCCTTGGCATGCGCGCCGGCATCCAGCGCGAAGCGCTGCCCCACCTCGATCGAAAAGCGCAGCTGGTGCTGGCTTTGGGCGATGTCCGTGCACAGGCCTTCGTGACCGTCCAGCCAGGACAGGAAAACCGTTTCGCCGCTTTCCCGCGCCAGCGCCTCCAGCGCGGGCTGGACCACTTCGGCCGGCGAAAACGTCTTGCGCATCACCTGCCCCAGCTCGAACCACCGCAGGCCCAGTCCATAGCGGCCTGCCGCGTCCTGCGTCAGGAAGCCATTGGCGGCAAAGGTCGCGAGTACCCGATGCACCACGGCGTGATGCACGCCGCTTTCGCGCGCAAGCTCGCGCACGCCCCAACTGGGCTGGCGAGCGGTGAAATGAGTAAACAGCGCCAGGGCGCCATCGAGGGTCTTGAGCATGACTGACTGCTTGTGTCTCTATATAAGAGACAACGTCTCTGATACAGAGAAATGCTAGGCTTGACCCCGCCGCACAACAATCAGGGTTAACGCGCATTCCTCGCCGGGGCCCGCCACATCTCGACCATGCGCCGTTGCCTATACTTGGCGCAGGCCGACTGCTACGGGGAGGCACCCATGGCTGCGGAAGACCACGGTTACGGCGACGAAACGGCCCGCATCGCGCACCGCCGCCGCCAGCTCGGCATCGCGCCGCGCATGACGGAGGGCCAGCGCAACTGGGCGCTGGCGCTGTCCGGCGGCGGCATCCGCAGCGCCACCTTCTGTTTGGGTGTGATGCAGGCGCTGGCGGGCACCGACATGCCGGCAGGAACCACGGCGGCCAACCCGGACCGCAGCGCGCCCCAGACTCCCGCGGCGAGCACTGCCGCCGCGGCGCAGACCGTGCCCGGGCTGGCGTCGCTGCTGGCCCAGTTCGACTACCTGTCCACGGTCAGCGGCGGCGGCTACCTTGGCGCCTTCTTCGTCAGCCTGTTCGTGCCGGGGCGCCTGCGCCGCGGCACCGGCCCGGTCCAGGCCGCGGCCGAGGCATACCACACGCTCCAGTGCGAGCCGCCGGGGCGCATCCACACCTCGGTCTCGTATGCCGCCGATCCCGGCCGCGGCGCGCTCGCGTGGCTGCGCGAGAACGGCCGCTACCTGTCGCCCACGGGCGCGGGCGACAACCTCTATGCCGCCGCGCTGGTGGTGCGCAACTGGCTGGCGATGCACTACGTGATCGGCAGCGCGCTGCTGGCGGTGCTGGCCACGCTCGCGCTGCTGCTGCATGGTGCCGCGGGGGTGTGGTATGGCTTCGGACGCTATGAGATGGACCTGCTGCACGATGCGCGGCAGGCCTTCAACCAGGGCGAATGGGCGATCTGGTGGAGCCCCTGGCTGTGGCTGCCGCTGGCCACGGCGGTGATCGGCGCGGTGCCGCCCGGCCTGGCGTACTGGCTGGTCTATCCGCGCGCCAGCGACCCGCAGGCGCCGGGCCGCTTCTTCAGCCCCGCGCCGATGGTGGCCACGCTGCTCGGACTGCTGTTGCTAGGCGCCGCGCGCTGGTTGGACTGGATCGGTGCGCAGCCCGTGCCTGCGCAGCTGTTTGCCGCGCTGGGCGTGCTGACCTGGCTGGGCGTACTGACCTGCCTGGTGATGCTGCAGGGCGAGCCGCGCACCGTATCCGGCTATCGCGTGCGCGCCACGCGGGCGCTGCGCACGGCGGTCACGCTGACGTTGTGGCTCGCGGCATTGGGCGTGGCCGATACCGCCGCACGCACCACCTACCTGTATGCCCACGCCGCCGGCCATCCGTGGGGCGTGGCGCTGCCCGCGAGCGCGCTGGGCGTGCTGGTCTGGCTGGTGCGCTACGGCGCGCGCAAGCTCGACGAAGGCCGCAAGGGCAGCGCCCGGACCGCCTGGCGCGCACTTTGGGCCCGCCTGCCGGTCTCGCTGCTGGCCGGGGCGGCCGCGGCGGTGCTGGCGCTGCTGCTGTTCGTGCTGTGGTCGTGGCTGGTGCTGTGGGTGCGCTGGAATGGCCGCGAGCCGGTCGACTGGCTGGTGTATGGCACCGCCTACACCGGGCCAGCCCTGGCCACGCTGACGATCGTGGCGCTGGTGCTGGCACTGGTCGCCGGCCGCTTTACCGGATTCCTCAACCTTTCCACGCTGCAACCCTTCTACGCGGCGCGCCTGACCCGCGCCTACCTGGGCGCGTCCAACGGCGAGCGCTTTGCCGCGCCCGATGCCGATCCGGCGGCGGACCGGCGCCGGCGCGCGCGCTTCAGCGTAGCCGAGCCCGTGCCCGGCGACCAGCTCAGCCTCAACGCCTACTACGATCCACACGTACTGGCGCCGCTGCACCTGATCAACGTGACGCTGAACCTGACCATCGATCCGGCCGAGCAACTGGTCCAGCGCGACCGCAAGGGCAAGCCGCTGTGCCTGGCGCCAGGCGCCGGCCTGCCCCGGCCGGGCGCGGCGACCGCGCTCGCGCCGGACGCCTATGCGCGCTTCACCGTCGACGGCTGGCAGTGCTGCCCGGATGCGTCATGGCCCTCGTCGGGCAAGCTTGCGCAAGCGCTCACGGTGGGCGACTGGATCGCCATTTCCGGCGCGGCGGTGTCCACCGGGCTGGGCCGTGCTACCACGCTTGGCACATCGCTGCTGCTGGGCTTGGCCAACCTGCGGCTGGGTACATGGTGGCCGTCGTATCCGGCAAGGTACGCGCGCCAGGGCGGACGCGCGGGCGCGCGGGGGCGCCATCCCGAACGTGCCACCCATCCCTGGCTGGCCGCCGGCATATTCCGCACGCAGTACTACCTGGGGTGCGAGCTGAGCGCCCGCTTCCATGGCACGCGGCGCGGCTGGCAGTACCTGTCGGACGGCGGCCATTTCGACAACACCGGTGTCTACGAGCTGCTGCGTCCGGGCCGCGACGTCGCCCTGATCGTGCTGTGCGACGGTGGCGGCGACCCGGACTACCGCTTCGGCGACCTCGCCAACCTGATCCGCCTTGCGCGTATCGACCATGGCCTGGAGATCGAGGTCGATACCGAGGCCGCAACCACGCACCCGGTGCTGAGCCGCGTCTTCGGCGTGCCGGACGATTTCCTGCCGGGCGGGGCGGGCAGCGGCACCGCCGCCGACAAATGCGCGGTGCTGCTCGACGTGTACCGCACCGACCCGGCCTGCGCGGCGCCGCGCGCGCGGGTCTGCCGCATCGTGCTGCTCAAGCCGCGGCTGGTGTCATGGGCGCCGGCCGACGTGCGGCACTATGGCGCCACGCACCCGGCCTTCCCGCAGGAAGGCACCGGCGACCAGTTCTTCGATGAAGCGCAGTGGGAAAGCTACCGGGCGCTGGGGCATGCCATCGGCCAGCGCGTGCTGGGCGGCGAAGTGGGAAAGGCGCTGCTGGCGTGATCGGGCGCGCTGAACCGGGTCAGCGCACGAAGCCGATCACGTCTTCCAGCCGGCCGCTGGCGTCGCGCAGCGCCTCCAGCAGCCGCGGCACGGCGGCGTCGTCCAGCCGCTGCTGCGGACCGGCGATGGCGACCGAGCCCACCACCGCGCTGTGGTCGCGCGACCACAGCGGCAAGGCCAGCCCCGCGACACTGGCGGCGGCTTCTTCGCGCGTATGGGCCCAGCCGCGTTCGCGCACTTCGGCCAGCTGCTGCTCGATGCGCTCGCGTTCCAGCGTGGTATGCGGGCCCATGCGGGCCACGCCCTGGCGGTAGACCTCGTCGCGGAAGGCCTCGTCCTGGAACGCCAGCATGGCCTTGGCATGCGCGCCCGCATAGAGCGGAAAGCGCTCGCCCAGCTCGATCGAAAAGCGCAGCTGGTGCTGGCTGTGCACCAGCCCCACGCACAGGCCTTCATGGCCGTCGAGCCACGACAGAAACACGGTCTCGCCGCTCTGCGCGGCCAGCTTTTCCAGCACCGGGCGCACGATCTCGTCGGGCGAGAAGCTCTTGCGCACCACCTGGCCCAGCTCGAACAGCCGCAGCCCCAGCGAATACTTGCCCGTGGCCGCGTCCTGCACCAGGAACCCGTTGGCGGCGAAGGTAGCCAGCACGCGGTGCACCACGGCGTAATGCACGCCGCTGTGCTTGGCCAGCTCGCGCACGCCCCAGGTGGGCTGGCGCACGGTGAAGTGGGTCAGCAAGGCCAGCGCGCCATCCAGTGTCTTGAGAGTCATCGATCGTTCCTTCGCATCGGGCTGAATGGTAAGGGCAAGCGGCGCGCGGCTCAATCCTTGCGCCCGCCGCGGTCGCGCTGCGCCTGGCGATACCCACGCCGCCCGCAGGGCCGCAACGCCGCCGCCAGCACGATCCGCGCAGGCTCACTAACATAGCGAACCATCCGCCTTTGCAGCGGGCGGCGCACGCGTGGCGTACGCCGCCCGCCCGACCACGACATGAATCGCAACGCTCTCCCCGCCGGCAACGGCGTCGCCTATTCGGTGCTGGACCTTGCCCCCATCCCGCAAGGCAGCGACGCCGCCCAGGCCATGCGCAACTCGCTGGACCTGGCGCGCCATGCCGAGCAGCTGGGCTACCACCGCTACTGGCTGGCCGAGCACCACAACATGCCCGGCATTGCCAGCGCCGCCACCGCGGTGCTGATCGGCTATGTCGCCGGCGGCACGCAGACCATCCGCGTGGGCTCCGGCGGCGTGATGCTGCCCAACCATTCGCCGCTGGTGATCGCCGAGCAGTTCGGCACGCTGGCCTCGCTCTATCCCGGCCGCATCGACCTGGGCCTGGGCCGCGCGCCGGGCACCGACCAGGCCACCGCGCGCGCGCTGCGCCGCCAGCTCGCCAGCGACAGCGCCGATACCTTCCCGCAGGACGTGGAGGAGCTGCAGGCGTATTTCGATGACGTGCGCCCCGGGCAGCGGCTGCGCGCGGTCCCTGGCGCGGGGCTGAAAGTGCCGATCTGGCTGCTGGGATCGAGCCTGTTCAGCGCGCAGCTGGCCGCGGCGATGGGGCTGCCGTTCGCCTTTGCCTCGCATTTCGCGCCGGGCTTCATGCGCCAGGCGCTCGACCTGTACCGGCGCACGTTCCGCCCGTCCGAATCGCTGGACCGGCCCTATGTGATGCTCGGCCTCAATGTGTTCGCGGCCGAGTCCGGGGACGAGGCGCGCCGGCTGTTCAGTTCGCTGCAGCAGCAGTTCCTGGCGCTGGTGCGCGGCACGCCGGGCCAGCTGCGCCCGCCGGTCGACGATATCGAAGCGCTCTGGAACGAGAGCGAGGCCGACCACATCCGGCGCTCGCTGGCCTGCTCGGTGGTGGGCGACCCCGATGCCGTGCGCGCCGGCATGCAGCGCTTTGTCGATGACCTGCGCCCGGACGAGCTGATGATCACGGGACAGATCTTCGACCACGCCGCGCGGCTGCGCTCGTTCGCCATCGCCGCGGATGCAGCCCGCAGCCTGCAGCGCTCGCCGGCGGCCTGAGCGCCATTGCCGATGGAATGGCGTGCGCCGCACTTGCAGCGCACGGCCGCCCGCTTCCCCACGCATCCTGTTTGCGCAGCGCCGCCGGGCTCGGATACATTAGTAGCCCCGAGACCATAACAGTGGCGCGGCTCCCGCAGCACGCGCCCGCAGTCCGCCCGATCCACCGCTTCATGCGAGCCATGCGCGCCTCCGGCGCAGCCGTGGCCACGAGGGCAGCGACGACAGGAGACAGCGATGGACCTGCGGCAACGCGAGCACATCGAGACGGTGGTCCAGGCCACCGCCTACCTATCCCCGCCAGCCTTGCTCGCGGACCGCATCGCGCATGACGCGATCATCCAGAACTCGTGGCGGCGCTGCGTGCACCAGTACGGGCTCGATCCCTCGCGCATGCAGGAGGCGCGCATCCTGCCGCAGACCCGCCTGCGCGAACACCAGGAACGCATCGACGACTTCGCCCGCATCGCGCGCCACGGCCTGCAGAGCCTGCACGCCCAGGTGGCGGCGCTGGGCTATGTGGTGCTGCTGACCGATGCGCAGGGCGTGACGGTCGACTATATCGGCGATACCCACAGCGATGCCGCGCTGCGGCACGCCGGCCTCTATCTCGGCGCGGAATGGAGCGAGAGCGGCGCGGGTACCTGCGCGGTCGGCACCGCGCTGGTCACCGGGCAGGCGCTGACCGTGCACCAGGCTGACCATTTCGATGCCACCCATATCCCGCTGACCTGCACCGCCGCGCCGCTGTTCGACACGCACGGCAACCTGCACGCCATCCTCGACATCTCGGCGCTGGTCTCGCCGCAAGCCAAGGACAGCCAGGGCCTGGCGCTGCAGATGGTGCGCATTTACGCCGCGCATATCGAGAACGCTAACTTCCTGCGCGCGCACCGGCGCGACTGGATCCTGAAGCTGAACGTCGCGCCCGAGTTCGTCGACGTCAATCCGGAATACCTGCTGGCGCTCGACGATGCCGGCCGTATCGTCGGCCATAACCATCGTGCCCGCCTGATGCTGGAGACCGAACTGGGCGGCATGCCGGGCGCCACCGTGCTCGGCCAGCCGTTCGAGGCGTTGTTCGCCGCGCGCCTCGAAGACCTGGGCCGCTATGTCTACTCGCGCCCCAGCGAGCAGCGCCTGGTGGCGCTCAACCGCAGCGGCGGCCTGCTGTACCTGAGCGTGATGCCGCCCGCGCTGGGCTGGCAAGCGCCCGCGGCGCAGGCGCCGGTTGCGATGCCGGCACCGCTGGCGGCGCTCAGTGGCGGCGATGCCGCGCTGGCGCAACAGCTGGAGCGCGCCGCGCGCCTGGTCGATTCACCGATCCACCTGCTGATCCACGGCGAAACCGGCAGCGGCAAGGAATTTTTCGCCAAGGCCCTGCACCAGGCCAGCGCGCGCCGCGCCGGGCCTTTCGTTGCGGTGAACTGCGCGGCGATTCCCGAGACGCTGATCGAGAGCGAGCTGTTCGGCCACCTGCCCAACAGCTTCTCCGGCGCCGGCTCGCGCGGCAAGCGCGGGCTGATCCAGGAGGCCGACGGCGGCACGCTGTTCCTCGATGAAATCGGCGACATGCCGCGCGAGCTGCAGTCGCGGCTGCTGCGCGTGCTGGCCGAGGGCGAGGTGCTGCCGGTGGGCGCTGCGCGGCCCGTACCGGTGCGGCTGCGCGTGATCTCGGCCACGCACCATCGCCTCGAGCAGCTGGTGACCGAGGGCCGCTTCCGCGAGGATCTCTACTACCGGCTGAACGGTGCGCGCTTCGAGCTGCCGCCGCTGCGCGCCCGCACCGACCTGGACTGGCTGGTGCGCAAGCTGCTGCAGGAAGGCGCGGGCGAGCCGGTGACGCTGTCGCCGGCGGCGAGCGAGCGGCTGCGCCGCCACCGCTGGCCGGGCAACCTGCGCGAGCTGCGCAATGTGCTGGAGTACGCGCGCGCGGTCTGCAGCGGCGGCTATATCGACGTGCATGACCTGCCCGACGCGGTGGCCGGCACCGCCATCCCGGCTGCTGCCGCCCCGGCCGCGGTGGCCGCCCCGGCCGTACCCGCCGCGAACCACGATACCGCCGCCCCGTTCGATCCGCACCAGCTGCCCCCCGAGGGCATGCTGCTGATGCAGTACCTGCGCGCGTCGGGCTGGAACCTGAGCGCGGTCGCGCGCCAGATCGGCATCAGCCGCATGACGCTGTACCGGCGCATGGAGCGCTATGGCATCCAGTCGCCTAACCGGCGCGACGGCGACGCGCAGTCGTAGCGCCACGCAGCCTGCAGCAGGCCGGCAGAGCCAGCGCTTGGGCCGACCGTACCCGTTTCTGCGAAGGTGCCGGGCACTCTCGCATCTCGCTGTTTCGAGCCGCGTCGGCTTCGCCCGCGTGCGAAGACACCGGTCATGAGACGTTACGCGTGTCCAGCCCGTACACCTGTACTGTGACACCTGTCTCGCCATGGCGGCCGCTCTGGCCGTTCTTTTGGCGCAAGCGGTAGCGGTTCTTGCGGGTTATCCCTGAAGTCCGGGCCACGCAATGCCCGATTTCGGCCATCGCGATGCTGTCCGGCCACTGGCACACCCATTGCAATAAGCCTGTCACGACAATGACAACACAGGAGACAGGCAATGGGGCAGCCAAGGTCCGCCGACGCGCCGCTGGTCGGCATCATCGCCAATCCGATCTCGGCGCGCGACATCCGCCGCGTGATCGCCAACGCCAACAGCCTGCAGCTGTCCGACCGCGTCAATATCGTGCTGCGCCTGCTCGCCGCGCTGTCGTCCTGCGGCGTGCGGCGCGTGCTGATGATGCCCGACCGCGAAGGGCTGCGGGTCATGCTGGCGCGGCACCTGGCACGCCGGCAGGGACCGGATGCCGGCTTGCCCGAGGTCGACTATGTCGACATGCCGGTGGCCTCGCGCGTCGACGACACGCTGCATGCCGCGCGCTGCATGGCCGATGCGGGCGTGGCCGCCATCATCGTGCTGGGCGGCGATGGCACCCACCGCGCGGTGGTGCGCGAGTGCGGCGCGGTGCCGATCGCCGGCCTGTCGACCGGCACCAACAATGCCTACCCCGAGATGCGCGAGCCCACCATCACCGGGCTGGCCACCGGCCTCTATGCCACCGGCCGCATTCCCGCCAGCCAGGCGCTGGCCTCGAACAAGCGCCTGGACATCGTCATCCGCGACGGCAACGGCGGCTTTCGCCGCGACATCGCGCTGGTCGATGCGGTGATCTCGCATGAACACTTCATCGGCGCGCGCGCGCTGTGGAAGACCGACACGCTGGCCGCGGTCTACGTGTCCTTTGCCGACCCCGAGGCGATCGGACTGTCGTCCATCGCCGGCTTGCTGGAGCCGGTGGGACGGCGGGAAGCCGGCGGCCTCGCGATCGAACTGGCCGCGCCGGGCGCGGGCGAATTCGACCTGCGCGCGCCGATCGCGCCGGGCCTGATGTGCACCGTGCCGGTGGCCGGCTGGCAGCGGCTTCAGCATGGCCGACCCCATCGCGTGCGCCAGCGCAGCGGCATCGTCGCGCTCGACGGCGAGCGCGAGCTGACCTTCGGCCCGGACGACGAAGTCACTGTCACGCTGCACGACCACGCCTTCCGCAGTATCGACGTCGCTGCCTGCATGCGCCACGCGGCGCGCCAACAGCTGATGCGCAGCGCGCCGCAACACGTCTTTGCCTGATCCCGCGCGGGCCTCGGCCCGCAACATGCCCCGCTTTTCTTGAAGTGCAACACCTGAAAACGAAGGAGACAGACATGACAGCCAGAGCTTCGCAAGACCCGGCGCAACCTCGCGGCGCGTTGCCGCTCGACAAGGAGACGCTGCTGACGGTGTACCGCCGGATGCGCACCATCCGCGATTTCGAGGAACGCCTGCACGTGGACTTCGCGCGCGGCGACATCCCCGGCTTCGTCCACCTGTACGCGGGCGAGGAAGCCGCGGGCGTCGGCATCCTGCACCACCTGCACGACGGCGACCGCATCGCCAGCACGCACCGCGGCCATGGCCACTGCATTGCCAAGGGTGTCGACCCGGTGGCGATGATGAAGGAGATCTACGGCAAGAAGGGCGGTTCGTGCAACGGCAAGGGCGGCTCGATGCATATCGCCGACCTGTCCAAGGGCATGATGGGCGCCAACGGCATCCTCGGCGCGGGCGCGCCGCTGATCTGCGGCGCCGCGCTGGCGGCCAAGTTCCGCGGCAAGGGCGAGGTCGGCATTACCTTCTGCGGCGACGGCGCCTCCAACCAGGGCACCTTCCTCGAAAGCCTGAACCTGGCGGCCGTATGGAACCTGCCGGTGATCTTCGTCATCGAGAACAACGGCTACGCCGAATCGACCTCGCGCGACTATGGCACCGCGGTGGACAGCTACGTCGACCGCGCCGCCGGCTTCGGCATCCCGGGCGTGACGGTCGATGGCACCGATTTCTTTGCCGTGCACGAGGCCGCCGGCGAAGTCATCCGCCGCGCGCGCGAGGGTGGCGGGCCGTCGCTGCTGGAATGCAAGATGGTCCGGTTCTACGGCCACTTCGAAGGCGATGCGCAGACCTACCGCGCCGCCGGCGAACTTGACGACATCCGCGCCAACAAGGATTGCCTGAAGCTGTTCGGCCGCACCGTGACGCAGGCCGGCGTGGTCGCGCGCGAGGAACTCGACGCCATCGACCGCGAAGTCGCCGCGCTGATCGAGCACGCCGTGCAGGAAGCCAAGGCAGCGCCCCAGCCGGGCCCTGAAGACCTGCTGACCGACGTCTACGTCAGCTATTGATCCGCCACGCACCCAATCATCAGGAGACAAACATGGCTCGCAAACTGAGCATCAAGCTGGCGATCAACGAGGCGATCGACCAGGAAATGACCCGCGACCCCAGCGTCATCATGCTGGGCGAGGACATCGTCGGCGGCGCCGGCGCGGACGGCGAGAAGGACGCCTGGGGCGGCGTGCTGGGCGTGACCAAGGGGCTCTATGCCAAGCATGGCGACCGGCTGCTGGATACACCGCTGTCCGAGTCCGCCTATGTCGGCGCCGCCATCGGCGCCGCGGCCTGCGGCATGCGCCCGATCGCCGAACTGATGTTTATCGACTTCATGGGCGTTTGCTTCGACCAGATCTTCAACCAGGCCGCCAAGTTCCGCTACATGTTCGGCGGCAAGGCCGAGACCCCGGTGGTGATCCGCGCCATGGTGGGCGCGGGCTTTCGCGCCGCCGCGCAGCACAGCCAGATGCTGACGCCGCTGTTCACGCATATCCCCGGCCTGAAGGTGGTGTGCCCGTCCACGCCGTACGACACCAAGGGCCTGCTGATCCAGGCGATCCGCGACAACGACCCGGTGATCTTCTGCGAGCACAAGAACCTCTATGGCCTGGAAGGCGACGTTCCCGAAGGCGCCTATGCCATCCCGTTCGGCGAGGCCAATATCGTGCGCGACGGCAAGGACGTGTCGATCGTCACCTACGGGCTGATGGTGCATCGCGCGCTGGAGGCGGCGGCAACGCTGGCGAAGGAAGGGATCGAGGCCGAGATCGTCGACCTGCGCACGCTGTCGCCGCTGGACATGGACACGGTGCTGGAGTCGGTCGAGAACACCGGCCGGCTGGTGGTGGTGGATGAAGCCAGCCCGCGCTGCAATATCGCCACAGACATCTCCGCCCAGGTCGCGCAGCAGGCCTTCGGCGCGCTCAAGGCCGGCATCGAGATGGTGTGCCCGCCGCATACGCCGGTGCCGTTCTCGCCCACGCTGGAAGACCTGTATATCCCCAGCGCCGCGCACATCGTCAACGCCGCGCGCAAGACCGTGAAGGGAGGCAAGCACTGATGTCTACGCCTGCAATTACCCCGATCGTGATGCCCAAATGGGGCCTGTCGATGAAGGAAGGCACCGTCAATGCCTGGCTGGTCGACGAAGGCACCGAGATCACCGTGGGCATGCCGATTCTCGACGTGGAAACCGACAAGATCGCCAATGCGGTGGAGGCGCCCGACGCGGGCACGCTGCGCCGCAGGGTGGCGCAGGCCGGCGACGTGCTGCCGGTCAAGGCGCTGCTTGGCGTGCTGGCCCCTGCGGAGGTGAGCGATGCGCAGATCGATGAATATGTCGCGGCTTATGAAACGCCGGCGGACGACGGCGGCGACGAGGACGCCGCCGCCGCGTACCAGTTCGCCGAGGTCGACGGCATCCGGGTCCGCTATGCCCGCAAGGGCGAGGGCGCCCAGACCGTGCTCTTCATCCACGGATTTGGCGGCGACCTGGACAACTGGCTGTTCAACCTCGATCCCCTGGCCGACGCGTACACCGTGGTGGCGCTCGACCTGCCCGGCCACGGACAGTCGTCGCCGCGGCTCGCGGGCACGACGCTGGCGCAGATGGCCGGCTTTGTAGCGCGCTTCATGGACGAGATCGGGGTCGACGCGGCCCATGTGGTGGGCCACTCGATGGGCGGCGGCGTGGCCGCGCAACTGGCGGTGGATGCGCCGCAGCGGGTGCTGTCGGTGGCGCTGGTGTCGCCGGTGGGCTTCGGCGAGGCTGTCAACAGCGGCTATACCGATGGCTTCGTCAGTGCGCAGTCGCGGCGCGAACTCAAGCCCGTGGTCGAACTGCTGTTTGCCGACCCCGGCCTTGTCAGCCGGCAGATGCTGGACGACCTGCTGCGCTACAAGCGGCTCGATGGCGTGCCCGAGGCGCTGACCGCGCTGGGGCAGGGCCTGTTCGGCGGCGGCCGGCAGAGCGAGCAACCGGGCCAGCGCCTGGCCGACAGCGGCAAGCGCGTGCTGGTGGTGTGGGGCGGACAGGACCGCATCATCCCCGCCGAGCATGCCGAAGCCGCGCCGCCGGGTGCCACCGTCAGGGTCTTCCCCGACGCCGGCCATATGAGCCAGATGGAGAAGGCCAATGACTTCAATGCGTTGCTGAAGATTCACCTGGCCGGCTGATACAGCGCCCGGGGGGCGCCGCCGTGCGCCGTCCGGGCCGCTGCCTTGGGCCGTTCCACCACAGGACTACCTAGATGACCACAGACCTGAAGACCCGCCTGGCGGAGATCAACAAGCAATTCGGCGCGCTCGGCCAGGCCCAGCCCGCCGCGATGAGCGCCTTCCAGGGCGTCATGAAGGCCGCCATGCAGGAGGGCAGCCTGCCCGCCGCCGTCAAGGAGCTGGTGGCCGTCGCGCTGGCGGTGCAGAAAGGTTGCGACGACTGCGTGCTGTTCCATACCAGCCAGGCACAGCGCCATCGCGCGACCCGCGCCCAGCTGGCCGAGGTGCTGGCGATCAATATCGAAATGGGTGGCGGACCCGGCGCCATGTACGCCGCCCGCGCGCTGGCGTATTTCGATGCGCTCAACGCCCAGGATTGCTAGACTCGGCCTATTGCCACTCCGGGCCGGTGCGATCCGATGCCGTTTGAATTTGTCGAAGCCCTTGCCACGGTCCCGCCCGGCAGCGACCCGCTGCAGGAAGAGTTGGCGCTGATGGAGCTCGCGGCGCAGGGCCGGCAGGTGGCGCGCTTGTGGGAAGCACCGCTGTCGCTGGTGGTGCCGCGCACCTACCTGCGCCATGTGGCGCTCGAGACCGCGTGCGCCGATTTCGTCCGGAACGGGTGCCCCGTGTTCCTGCGCATGTCCGGCGGCGGGCTGGTTCCGCAAGGGCCCGGCATCCTCAACCTGAGTCTGGCTTACGCCGTGGGACAGCCGCCAGGCGCGCTCAGCGACGCGGTCTACCTGCACCTGTGCGCGGTGATCGGCGGCGGCCTGCGCAGGCTCGGCATCGAGACCCACTGGCAGGCGGTGGCCGGCTCCTTTTGCGACGGCCGCTACAACCTTGCCTGGGGGCCGCCCGCCGCCGCGCGCAAGATCGCCGGCACGGCCCAATACTGGCGGCGTGCGCCGGCCGCCATGCAGGCCGCCGACGGCCAGCGCCACCTGGTGCTCGCCCATGCCGTGCTGCTGGTCGGCGCCGACCCTGAGCAGATCAATGCACGCGCCAATGCCTTCGAGGCGGCCATTGGCAGCGAACGGCGTTATGGCGCGGACAAGGTTGTCAGCGTGCGCGAGGCGCTGGTGGCCGGCGGGCACGACGCGCACGACGATGCCACGCTGATGGCCAAGGTCGCGGATGCGCTGCGATGGAGCCTCGGCCAGCATCCTGCCCCGGCCTAGTCCTTCGCCGCGGTGCGAGGCAGGAAGCGGATGTCGCCATACCAGGCGCGGGCGGCGGCGCGGGTATTGTCGGTGTCCGTCATGATGCCGTAGGCCTTGAGCGGGCCGGGCGGTTCGTGGAAGACGCGTTCATAGTCCTGCGCCAGGTTGCGCCGCAGGTTCTGCCATGTGCCGGCATCGCCCTCGCCGGAGACCACGATCATCTGTACGCGGCCGGTATGCGGATTGGGGATGACGCTGCCCGGCGCGGCGCTGGTTGACCAGACATACATCAGCGTGGCATAGGGCAGTTCCTCGCCCGCCACGGTCCTGGCCAGTTGCCGCGCGGCACGGTCGCCCAGCGAGAGCTTGCTGGTGTCGCCGTCGAAGAAGAACACCAGCCGCGCCGGCGCGTCTTCGCGCGCGCCGTCGCGGTTGTCGGCGCCGGGTATCGCGCCATCTGCCTTCCAGCGCCAGGCCACCACGGGCGTACGCGACAGGTCCACGTCGCCCGCATGCATCAGCGCCGACGCCGAGCTGTTGGCTTGCGCCAGCAGCACCGTGGTGCCGCCCTCCGCCACCAGCTTGTACTCGGTCCTGGCCTTGCCTTCGGCCACCGGTAAATTTTTCCAGTCCGGCGGCAGCGCGCCGCCCGGCTTGCGCTCGGAAAGGACAAGTCCGGGCTGGCCCCCTTGCGCTGGCGCGGGAAGGGACGCAAGCAGCAGGGTGGCACACAGGGCAAGGTGCAAGGCGGGGGTCGGGGTCATGACGGGATCAGCATAAGACGGACGGTGGGACCGAACGCAAACCGTGTGCCCGAGCATTGCGCACGCTGGCCAATCTGAACCTTGCCATACCGCGCGCCCCAAAAAAATCGCGGCCCGCAAGGGGCCGCCAATCGGGAATGCGAGGAGTGTCAATTTCCTCAAGAGACGTTATCGTCCCAAACCGACGCCGCAAGACCCCTCTTTCGTGGGGTCTATGCATCACAACCGTGAAGGCGAGCGTCCGCTTACGCGATCAGGTAGGCGGGATGCGGATCCGGTCGTACGGAAGCACGCAGTTTCCGGACGTTCGATTCCAGTTCGGCGTGGGCCGCATCGAGCCAGTCCACGCGATGCCGCACCGGATCCTTGGCCGACAAGGCGCTGGCCGCAATCTCTCGCAGGAAGTAGCGCACCATGCTGCCGGCACGCGCCGGCACTGGCATCATCCCCAGCAACTGGCGGCGTGCCAGCAACCGGCGCGTGACCGCATGCTGCAGCCCGGCCCAGGCGGTGCGGCCCAGTGCGAGGTACAGCGCGTCGGTGCGCATCTGCCGCACGGCACCGAGGAACTGGGTCTCGAAGATTTCACGCAGCATCGGCGCGTCCAGCAGTTCTTCCAGCGGGCCGTCAAAGGCCAGCCCGCGCCGCGTGGTGGCATGCGGCAACAGGGCGAGCGGCTGCAGGCGCTCGAAGCCTTCGTTCCACAACGCGGCGGCATGCGGCAGTCCGACCAGCTCGGGCACGCGGAAGTGGTCAAGCATGCGGATCAGGTTGGGCCGCACCAGCTTGCCGCCCAGTTCGACGCGCCGCTTGTTCTCGCGCTGGACCACGCGGCCCGGCGCATGGGTGCGCAGCAGTTCCTCGGTTACCGCAGCGGCCAGCCGCACATGGGCATGACCGGGCGTGGTGCTGACCAGCACCAGCGCTGCCTGCGTATTCAGGTATTCGCAGGGGACGTAATGCATGGCGTAGGTGCTGTCCCGCGCCACCACGACGGGTTTCGCAATCACGCCGCTTGCGCCCGCAAGCCGTATCTGGGCGCAATAGGCTTCAATGAAGTTGGTCAAGGCATCCCCCCGCTCGCTTCGTCTTGTAAGCGTTTTTTTATTCTTCTGCTTTCCGTCCATGGTAAGCCGGCGCGGCATGGCAGAGAAAGCCGCCACCTTCGTTTTGACCCCTTCCCGCAGGCAACCTTGGTGGGCCAGCCAACACACCGCATGGGCGTTCGCTCTAACGGGTCGGATCGCGGCGCCGATTCCGTCGACGACATCATTAGCGTATCCCGCGTCGTGGTCAGGACCATGACATGGCCCGTGACGCGCGCGGTGCCAGCCATGCCGCAAAAGAAAAAGCCGGGCACGCTAGCGTGCCCGGCCAACCCATTTGCTGACTCAGGTGGTGTCAGAACCCGAGAGTCAAATGCTAACGATTATCATTTGCGGCTGCAACCATTGAATGAACCGAGGTTGCGCCAGGTCATGCCATCGAGGTCTCGATCGAGAATTGTCCGGACAAGGTCTTGTGCACCGGGCAACGATTCGCGACCCGCAGCAGGTCTTCCAGGATCTGGGGCGACAGGTCGCCGCTGACCTTCACTTCGCGTTGCATCGTATAGGTGCCGTTGGCTTCCTGATGACCGACCGAAACATGGACATCAGTGACCGCGTAACCCTTGCGTTTCGCATACAGCTGCAAGGTCAGGGTTGTGCAGGCCGCCAGGGCGGAGTCCAGCAAGTCATGCGGATTCGGATAGCGGGTGTCGCCCCCGGCGGAAGCGTCGAGATCGGCTTGCCACTCGGCAGTGCCGTTGGTCAGCTGGCAGATGCTGTTGCCCTGGCTTGGCTTCCACGTCGCTTGGATAGTCATCAAACGCCCCCATTTAATCGAAAAGCGGCCCCGCGGGCCGGAACGGTCATTCTATAAGTAGCGTGGCGCGTCAGGGCCCAAGCGCCGAAAGCGGCGCATCCGTGCCGAGTTCGGGCGTTTCCGAGAAACCGCTTGCCAACCCCGTTGCGGTCGCTTATTATTCGCCCCCTCGCAACACCACGCGGCCCCTGCAAGGCAGGCGCAGCAAGGGATGCGGGGTCGGCCGGGAGGTTGGCGCAGCGAGGTTTGCAGCGCTGACGGCAGCAAAAAAGATTGCTGCAAACGGTTGACGAAACGAAGAAAGCGCTGCATAATCTCGTTTCTCTGCTGCAGACAACGCAGCGCGCTGAACGGCAAAGCCGGATGGCGAAGTTCTTTAACAAACAAACAACCGATAAGTGTGGGCGCTGGGTAGCGGACGCCGCTGTCTTCGGACAGTGCTGCTTCAAGTTATACAGTGCTCGCACAGCAAAACGTGACTGGGTCTTCGGATCTGGTCAGTCAGTTTTCTGAGAGTGAGCGACCGCTCGAAAGAGCGAGGGAGCCGCGAGGCTTCCACACAGAGATTGAACTGAAGAGTTTGATCCTGGCTCAGATTGAACGCTGGCGGCATGCCTTACACATGCAAGTCGAACGGCAGCACGGGGGCAACCCTGGTGGCGAGTGGCGAACGGGTGAGTAATACATCGGAACGTGCCCTGTCGTGGGGGATAACTAGTCGAAAGATTAGCTAATACCGCATACGACCTGAGGGTGAAAGCGGGGGACCGGTAACGGCCTCGCGCGACAGGAGCGGCCGATGTCTGATTAGCTAGTTGGTGGGGTAAAAGCCTACCAAGGCGACGATCAGTAGCTGGTCTGAGAGGACGATCAGCCACACTGGGACTGAGACACGGCCCAGACTCCTACGGGAGGCAGCAGTGGGGAATTTTGGACAATGGGGGCAACCCTGATCCAGCAATGCCGCGTGTGTGAAGAAGGCCTTCGGGTTGTAAAGCACTTTTGTCCGGAAAGAAATGGCCCTGGCTAATACCCGGGGTCGATGACGGTACCGGAAGAATAAGCACCGGCTAACTACGTGCCAGCAGCCGCGGTAATACGTAGGGTGCGAGCGTTAATCGGAATTACTGGGCGTAAAGCGTGCGCAGGCGGTTTGATAAGACAGGCGTGAAATCCCCGAGCTCAACTTGGGAATGGCGCTTGTGACTGTCAGGCTAGAGTATGTCAGAGGGGGGTAGAATTCCACGTGTAGCAGTGAAATGCGTAGAGATGTGGAGGAATACCGATGGCGAAGGCAGCCCCCTGGGACGTCACTGACGCTCATGCACGAAAGCGTGGGGAGCAAACAGGATTAGATACCCTGGTAGTCCACGCCCTAAACGATGTCAACTAGTTGTTGGGGATTCATTTCTTCAGTAACGTAGCTAACGCGTGAAGTTGACCGCCTGGGG
This sequence comes from Cupriavidus sp. H39, assembly GCF_050271075.1. NCBI lineage: Bacteria > Pseudomonadati > Pseudomonadota > Betaproteobacteria > Burkholderiales > Burkholderiaceae > Cupriavidus > Cupriavidus sp. H39. The sequence continues at coordinate 415,521 of NZ_CP189846.1, read as the reverse complement.
AGTACGGTCGCAAGATTAAAACTCAAAGGAATTGACGGGGACCCGCACAAGCGGTGGATGATGTGGATTAATTCGATGCAACGCGAAAAACCTTACCTACCCTTGACATGCCACTAACGAAGCAGAGATGCATTAGGTGCCCGAAAGGGAAAGTGGACACAGGTGCTGCATGGCTGTCGTCAGCTCGTGTCGTGAGATGTTGGGTTAAGTCCCGCAACGAGCGCAACCCTTGTCTCTAGTTGCTACGAAAGGGCACTCTAGAGAGACTGCCGGTGACAAACCGGAGGAAGGTGGGGATGACGTCAAGTCCTCATGGCCCTTATGGGTAGGGCTTCACACGTCATACAATGGTGCGTACAGAGGGTTGCCAACCCGCGAGGGGGAGCCAATCCCAGAAAACGCATCGTAGTCCGGATCGTAGTCTGCAACTCGACTACGTGAAGCTGGAATCGCTAGTAATCGCGGATCAGCATGCCGCGGTGAATACGTTCCCGGGTCTTGTACACACCGCCCGTCACACCATGGGAGTGGGTTTTGCCAGAAGTAGTTAGCCTAACCGCAAGGAGGGCGATTACCACGGCAGGGTTCATGACTGGGGTGAAGTCGTAACAAGGTAGCCGTATCGGAAGGTGCGGCTGGATCACCTCCTTTCCAGAGGCTTGTGTCTCAAGCCTAGCGTTCACACTTATCGGTTTGTTTGCTGTTACAGCCAAGGGTCTGTAGCTCAGGTGGTTAGAGCACCGTCTTGATAAGGCGGGGGTCGTAGGTTCAAGTCCTACCAGACCCACCAAGTTATCCGAAGGGGGGATTAGCTCAGCTGGGAGAGCACCTGCTTTGCAAGCAGGGGGTCGTCGGTTCGATCCCGTCATCCTCCACCACCGCTTACGAGCGGGACGAAACTACCTGGTACCTTGGTTTGGTTGTCAAAGGAAAGCGCTTACTGAGTGCTTCCCTTTGGCATTGCCAAGCGATCGCGGGTCTCACCTGCGAATCGGCTGTTCTTTAACAATATGGGATGTAGTAAAGGTGTCGCGGTGCGTTGATGAGACGCACAGTTGTATAACGCGATACCGGGTTGTGATTGTATCAACCAAAATGTATTTAAGTGATCGAAAGATGACTTGGAATACGGCACAAATGCGAGAACTCATCCTGTAGCGACGGTTTCGAGTCATCGAGACACACTCGTTATAGGGTCAAGCGAACAAGTGCATGTGGTGGATGCCTTGGCGATCACAGGCGATGAAGGACGCGGTAGCCTGCGAAAAGCTTCGGGGAGCTGGCAAACAAGCTTTGATCCGGAGATGTCCGAATGGGGAAACCCGGCCCGTATGGGTCATCCCTGACTGAATTCATAGGTCAGGGAAGCGAACGCGGCGAACTGAAACATCTAAGTAGCTGCAGGAACAGAAATCAACCGAGATTCCCAGAGTAGTGGCGAACGAAATGGGAAGAGCCTTGTACTCTTTAGCAGTGGTGTTAGCAGAACGGGATGGAAAGCCCGGCCCTAGCAGGTGATAGCCCTGTATGCGAAAACACGATTGTGGAACTAGGTGTACGACAAGTAGGGCGGGACACGTGAAATCCTGTCTGAAGATGGGGGGACCATCCTCCAAGGCTAAATACTCGTGATCGACCGATAGTGAACCAGTACCGTGAGGGAAAGGCGAAAAGAACCCCGGGAGGGGAGTGAAATAGATCCTGAAACCGCATGCATACAAACAGTCGGAGCCTCGTAAGGGGTGACGGCGTACCTTTTGTATAATGGGTCAGCGACTTACATTCAGTGGCAAGCTTAACCGATTAGGGAAGGCGTAGCGAAAGCGAGTCCGAACAGGGCGTTGAGTCGCTGGGTGTAGACCCGAAACCAGATGATCTATCCATGGCCAGGTTGAAGGTGCGGTAACACGTACTGGAGGACCGAACCCACTAACGTTGAAAAGTTAGGGGATGAGCTGTGGATAGGGGTGAAAGGCTAAACAAATCTGGAAATAGCTGGTTCTCTCCGAAAACTATTTAGGTAGTGCCTCGTGTCTCACCTTCGGGGGTAGAGCACTGTCATGGTTGGGGGGTCTATTGCTGATTACCCCGCCATAGCAAACTCCGAATACCGAAGAGTGCAATCACGGGAGACAGACATCGGGTGCTAACGTCCGGTGTCAAGAGGGAAACAACCCAGACCGCCAGCTAAGGTCCCCAAATATGGCTAAGTGGGAAACGAAGTGGGAAGGCTAAAACAGTCAGGAGGTTGGCTTAGAAGCAGCCACCCTTTAAAGAAAGCGTAATAGCTCACTGATCGAGTCGTCCTGCGCGGAAGATGTAACGGGGCTAAGCCATATACCGAAGCTGCGGACGCACGCAAGTGCGTGGTAGGAGAGCGTTCTGTAAGCCTGTGAAGGTGTCTTGTAAAGGATGCTGGAGGTATCAGAAGTGCGAATGCTGACATGAGTAGCGATAAAGGGGGTGAAAGGCCCCCTCGCCGTAAGCCCAAGGTTTCCTACGCAACGTTCATCGGCGTAGGGTGAGTCGGCCCCTAAGGCGAGGCAGAGATGCGTAGCTGATGGGAAGCAGGTTAATATTCCTGCACCGTCGTATGATGCGATGGGGGGACGGATCGCGGAAGGTTGTCCGGGTGTTGGAAGTCCCGGTCCCTGCATTGGAGAAGGCGCTTAGGCAAATCCGGGCGCGGAATTCAAGAGTGTGGGGCGAGCGGCCTAGTGCTGCGAAGCAATTGGAAGTGGTTCCAAGAAAAGCCTCTAAGCTTCAGTCATACGAGACCGTACCGCAAACCGACACAGGTGGGCGAGATGAGTATTCTAAGGCGCTTGAGAGAACTCGGGAGAAGGAACTCGGCAAATTGGTACCGTAACTTCGGGATAAGGTACGCCCTGGTAGCTTGACTGGCCTGCGCCAGAAGGGTGAAGGGGTTGCAATAAAATGGTGGCTGCGACTGTTTAATAAAAACACAGCACTCTGCAAACACGAAAGTGGACGTATAGGGTGTGACGCCTGCCCGGTGCCGGAAGATTAAATGATGGGGTGCAAGCTCTTGATTGAAGTCCCGGTAAACGGCGGCCGTAACTATAACGGTCCTAAGGTAGCGAAATTCCTTGTCGGGTAAGTTCCGACCTGCACGAATGGCGTAACGATGGCCACACTGTCTCCTCCCGAGACTCAGCGAAGTTGAAGTGTTTGTGATGATGCAATCTCCCCGCGGCTAGACGGAAAGACCCCATGAACCTTTACTGTAGCTTTGCATTGGACTTTGAACCGATCTGTGTAGGATAGGTGGGAGGCTTTGAAGCGTGGACGCCAGTTCACGTGGAGCCGTCCTTGAAATACCACCCTGGTTTGTTTGAGGTTCTAACCTTGGCCCGTGAATCCGGGTCGGGGACAGTGCATGGTAGGCAGTTTGACTGGGGCGGTCTCCTCCCAAAGTGTAACGGAGGAGTTCGAAGGTACGCTTGGTACGGTCGGACATCGTACCTAAAGTGCAATGGCAAAAGCGTGCTTAACTGCGAGACCGACAAGTCGAGCAGGTGCGAAAGCAGGACATAGTGATCCGGTGGTTCTGAATGGAAGGGCCATCGCTCAACGGATAAAAGGTACTCTGGGGATAACAGGCTGATACCGCCCAAGAGTTCATATCGACGGCGGTGTTTGGCACCTCGATGTCGGCTCATCTCATCCTGGGGCTGTAGCCGGTCCCAAGGGTATGGCTGTTCGCCATTTAAAGAGGTACGTGAGCTGGGTTTAAAACGTCGTGAGACAGTTTGGTCCCTATCTGCCGTGGGCGTTGGAATCTTGACGGGGGCTGCTCCTAGTACGAGAGGACCGGAGTGGACGTACCGCTGGTGTACCTGTTGTCTCGCCAGAGGCATCGCAGGGTAGCTATGTACGGAAGAGATAACCGCTGAAAGCATCTAAGCGGGAAACTCGCCTGAAGATGAGGATTCCCTGGAGGCTTGACCTCCTTGAAGGGTCGTTCGAGACCAGGACGTTGATAGGCTGGGTGTGGAAGCGCAGTAATGCGTTAAGCTAACCAGTACTAATTGCCCGTAAGGCTTGATCCTATAACCAGTGTGTTTTGCCTGGTGAGTGATTCGCCTTGTGCCAGTTGACACAGTCAATACACAACCAACACTACATCCCGATTCGTGACGCTGGCTTCAACCCCAGCGTCACAACCCTTCATGCCTGGTGACCATAGCGAGCTGGAACCACCCCTTCCCATCCCGAACAGGTCCGTGAAACAGCTCCGCGCCGATGATAGTGCGGATACCCGTGTGAAAGTAGGTCATCGCCAGGCTCTTATCGTGCAAAACCCCTCGACAGCATTCGCTGCGAGGGGTTTTTGCTTTGGCGCTGCGCTCGCCATTGCCGTTACACCGTAATACCATTGCCGCAGCTCTCCATTTCCGCCTATGTCCGCTGACTGCGCCTGGTATCTCTATCTGCTCGAATGCACCGGCGATTCCATTTACACCGGAATCACCACGGACGTGGCGCGCCGTTTTGCCGAACACCAGTCCGGCAAAGGCGCCAAGTACACGCGCTCGCGCAAGCCCTTGCGCGTGCTCGGCCAATTGCGCTTTGCCACCAAGTCGGAAGCGTTGAAGGCAGAAATCGAAATCAAACGGATGAGTTCGGCGCAGAAGCGGTCATTTTGCGCTCATCTGACCAGCGCCGAACCGGGCCAGTAGCCCGCACCATGCCAAAAAAACGGCCCGCATCGCACTTGCGATGCGGGCCGTTTTTTCTCGGCTCGACGCTTCAGACCACAGTCAGCGTGACGTCGATATTGCCGCGCGTCGCGTTCGAGTACGGGCACACCTGATGCGCCTGCTCGACCAGCTTCTCGGCAGCCTCGCGCTCGAAGCCGGGTAGCGAGATTTTCAGTTCGACCTGGATACCAAAGCCCTGCGGGATCGGACCGATGCCGACCGCGCCCTCGATCGATGCATCGGCGGGCACGTTGATCTTCTGCTGGCTCGCGACATAGCGCATCGCCCCGAGGAAGCAGGCCGAATAGCCGGCGGCAAACAGCTGCTCCGGATTCAGGCCGTTGCCGGCACCACCCATCTCTTTTGGCACGGCGAGCTTGGCATCGAGCTGGCCATCGGAGGTAGTGGCACGGCCATCGCGGCCGCCGGTCGCAGTGGCATGGGCGGTATATACGACTTTTTCGAGTTTCATCTAAGGCTCCGGTTTGGTTGCCCGCAGGGGCGCCATCATTAAGGCCTGCCGTCAGTTCGGCAAGCTGGAATCGGTCCGCGCTTGTTCGAGCGTCGACCGCAGTGCATGCAAGCGCCGCGTCAGCGCCTGGATCTCTTCGACCGGGCATTGCGTGGCACATAACATCTGTTCAGGAATCCTGGTCGCGCGCTGACGCAGTGCACGGCCGGCGTCAGTCAGGCTGACCAGGACCCTGCGTTCGTCCGTTGCGTCCCGGGTGCGGTTGACCAGACCCGTGGCGGCTAGCCGCTTCAGCAGCGGCGTCAGCGTGCCCGAGTCCAGCGCCAGGCGATTGCCGAGTTCCGAAACCGACAACGTTTCTGTCTCCCACAAGACCAGCATGACGAGGTACTGCGGATAAGTAAGCCCAAGCTCACTTAGCAGTGGCTTGTACAGCTTGGTCATCGCCAACGAGCTCGAATACAGCGCAAAGCATAGTTGCTGATCAAGCAAAAGCCAGTCAGTGGCGGGTTCGTGATCGCGTTCCATGCCAGTATATTAAACACAATTAGATTGTGCGCAAGCTAAATTTTCGAGAACGCCGAGCGGATCGCCGCGCAGTGGGATGCGAGTCTCATCCTTAAGTCTGTTTTAAGTCTGGCTCGCTAGCATGGCGGTGTTGCGTCGCATCGTGCCGACGCCGGATGCTAAAAGGAAAGGAACACCTATGATGCGCCAGACCATTGCTCGCACCGCCGTTGGTATCGCGGCCCTGGCCGCGCTCGGCGGCGGCTATGCCTATCTGCAGCGGGAAGTCATCACCCCGGGCTACGCGGCTCCCGCTCCTGTGGTGGCGGCCGCCCAGCCGGCGGCCGCCGTGGCCAGGCCGATGGATTTTTCCGGCATCGTCGCTCAGTACGGACCCGCGGTGGTCAATATCAGCGTGACCGCGCGCGCCCAGCGCACGGCGGTGCAGATGCCGCCCGGCATCGATCCGGACGATCCGCTGTTCCAGTTCTTCAAGCGCTTCGGCCCGCAATTCAAGGGGCCGCAAGCTGGTCCGCAACAACTGGTGCGCGGACTGGGCTCGGGCTTTATCGTCAGCCCCGACGGCCTGATCCTGACTAATGCCCACGTTGTCGACGGCGCGCAGGAGGTGACCGTCAAGCTGACCGACCGCCGCGAGTTCAAGGCCAAGGTGCTCGGCACCGATCCGCAGACCGACGTGGCAGTGATTCGCATCGATGCCAAGGATCTGCCGACGGTCCGCCTGGGCGACCCGTCGCAGGTGCGCGTGGGCGAGCCCGTGCTGGCGATCGGCTCGCCTTACGGCTTTGAGAACACCGTGACCGCGGGCATCGTCAGCGCGAAGTCGCGCTCGCTGCCTGACGACACCTATGTGCCGTTCATCCAGACCGACGTGGCCGTCAATCCCGGCAACTCGGGCGGCCCGCTGTTCAACCAGCGCGGCGAGGTGGTCGGCATCAACGCGCAGATATACAGCCAGACCGGCGGCTACCAGGGCCTCTCGTTCGCGATCCCGATCGACGTGGCGACCAAGGTGCAGCAGCAACTGGTGGCGCACGGCAAGGTCACGCGCGGGCGCCTTGGCATCAGTGTGCAGGAGGTCAACCAGGCGCTGGCGCAGTCGTTCGGGCTGCCCAGGCCGACGGGGGCGCTGGTCAATTCGGTGGAGCCTGACAGCCCGGCCGCACGCGCGGGCCTGAAGCCTGGCGACGTCATCGTGCAGCTGGACAACGACGTGATCGATCATTCGGGCGACCTGCCGGAGCACGTGGCCGACATCAAGCCGGGCACGCAGAGCTCGCTGAAGATCATCCGCAAGGGCCAGCCGATGACGCTGGCGGTGACCGTGGGCACCGCCCGGGACCAGGCCGTGGCGCAGAAGGCGGGCGGCAAGGAGGCCAATGGCCGGCTGGGGCTGGCTGTGCGCCCGCTGACGCCGGCGGAGAAGCACGAAAGCGGCATCGACGGCGGCCTGGTGGTCGAGGACGTGACCGGGCCCGCCGCGCGCGTTGGCATCCAGCCCGGCGACGTGATCCTGTCGCTCAACGGCACGCCCATTGCATCGGTCGATCAACTGCGCACGCTGGTGGGCAAGTCGGGCAAGCAGGTGGCGTTGCTGGTGCAGCGCGATGATGCACGCATCTTCATTCCGCTCGATCTGGGTTGATCCTTGCGGGCACCGCCGTGTGTCCGCAAGCCGTTAACCAGCAACGCTTTGACGCCTCCGCGGGCCGTATACCCGCACGTATACCGACACGTAAACAAGCGGGTATACGTGCCGGTATACGGCCCGCTAAGCCTTACCAGAGGCGGGATTCAGCGCAACGAACTGCTTACAGAAAGCGCGCCAGCAGGTATCATCTCGACTGCGATGCACGAAGCATGCGGCGGCAGCCCCCGCCGGCCCTGGTTCTGCTGAATCGACAAAGAGGAAGTCTATGCAGTTGGATTTCACCCGTGCCCAGATGCCGGGTACCGATCGAGCGCGGCGGCTGACGTCCACGACGTCTGCCACCGGCTCCGCGCCGAAGCCCCGGCGGCGCAAGAAAGAGGTGGCCCCGCACTGGGAGCGCGGCTACCGTTCGCACTTCTACCGCAACGAGCGTGGCGACAAGCTGGGCGAAGTGCGCCTGTCCGAGCGCGGCGAGCTTCCCGTGGTCTACCACTGGGCCGCCGGCAACTACTCCGGCGCGGAAGGCTCGCTGGCCCACGCCCGCGCGCGCGTGGAAGAGACCATTGGTTTCGGCATGCGCCAGCTGTCGCTGTTCTGAGCAGGACCTGCGCCGGTGCCGCGACCGCCGGCACTGCGACCCGTCCGCGCCGCCCCCTTTTGCGCGCGGTGCCTTCGCTTCTCCCTGATTCTCCCGGTAGTACCTGCAGTCCTCGCCAGCCTCGCGTCGCGATGCATTGGGTGCCTACGTCAGCCGCCGCTGCAACAGCATGTACGCCGCCGCGCCGAGCGCCAGGCCGGCAATCAGCCGATAGATATCCTCGCAAGCAATCAGCGTGGCCTGCTGCGTGATCAGTGCACTGAGCTGCGCCAGCGCGCCCTGGTGTGCCTGCGCCGCATCGAAGCCGCGCGCGGCCAGCGCCGCCTGCATCCCGGACATCCAGTGTTCCGCCTCCGCGGGGCGCTGGCCGAGCGCGTGCAGCAGGCTGTCGTGCACAGCGAACTGGCGGTTCTGCAGCAGCACCGCACCCAGCGCCGAAGCAAACGAGCTGGCGATCTGCCGCATCAGGTTCTTGCTGCGGTAGCCGTGGGCAAATGCATCCGGGCTTAGCGCGCGGAACGTCAGCCCGGCAATGGGAATGATCACCAGCACGCCGAACAGGCCCTTGCCGATGAGCCCCCACGCCAGCGCCGGCGGCCCGACGTCGGGCGGCATCTGCGCGAACCACCATGCCGTGCCGGCCATCAGCACCAGCCCGGCCACCATCAGCGGCTTCTTGCGGGTGAGGCGCGGCGCCAGTTGCAGGTAGACGAAGATGCCGGCCAGGCTGACCAGCGCGGCGAAGGTATTGAGCCAGCCCGTGGTGGCCAGCGGGATCTTCAGCGCCTGCTCGGCATAGATCGGGAACAGGTAGCCGCTCAGGTTGCTGATCATGTAGTACACGAAGTACATCGCCAGGCCGGTCAGGTACACCGGCTGGCGCAGCGCGCGCAGATGCAGCACCGGCGCGCGGTGGTGCCACTGGTGCCACAGGAACACCGCCAGCAGCGCCAGCCCCGCGGTGGCCACCAGGGTAAGGCGCAGCGGATGCGAGAACACGTCGAAGCGCGCCTCGGTCAGTGCCGCCTGCAACGTCACGATGGCGGCACCGAACAGCAGCAGCGGCCCGAGCGCGGGGCCGTCGGCGCCGGCGCGCGGCTCGGCATCGGGCAGCAGCAGCCACGCGCCCAGCGTCGCCAGCGCGGCGAACGGCAACACGCCATAGAACACGTCCTGCCAGACCCCATGGTCGATCAGTTCGGCGGCGAACGCGGGGCCCAGCGCCGAGGCGGCGAAGATGCCGATCATGAAGATGCGCGTGGCGCGCGGCCGCTCGGTTGGGCTGAATAGCACATTGACCAGGATGCGGCAGCTGGTGAACAAGGCGCCGCCGCCCACGCCCTGGATAAAGCGCGCCACCACCATCTGCGGCAGCGCATGGCTGGTCGCGGCCACCACCGTGCCGGCCATGAACAGCAGCAGCGCGCCAGTCAGGTAGTAGCGGTAGCCGAACCGGCGCGACAGCCATTGCTGCTTCAGGATCATCAGCATGCTGCCCACCGCGTAGGCCGCCTGCACCAGCGCAAAGCTGCGCGGGTCGGCGTCAAGGCCGCCGACGATATGGCTGGAGGCAAACACGAACATGATGTTCTCGAGGAACTCCACGCCCGTGGCCAGCGCCAGCAGCGTCATCAGCAGCGTCTGCCGCTGCCGGTGGCTCAGCCAGCGCAGCCACCGCATGCCCGCGCGCAATCGCCACAGCGGGCGCCAGGGCGATTCCGGATTCATGGCTGCTGTGCCTCGAGGGTCTGGTGCAGCAGGGTCAGCGTGCGGGTAGCGCTGGCCAGGCCGCTTGCACCGAGCGGCGCCCACGCTTCGCCATAGGCGGCATGCACGGCCGGGGCGGCACGCTCGAGCAGCCGGCGGCCGGCCGGTGTCAGGGTCAGCTCCAGGCTGCGCCGGTCGCTGGCCGAAGCGCGCCGGCGCAGCAACCCGCGCGTTTCCAGGCCATCCAGCAGCCGCGTCATCTGCGTGCGGGTGGCATCGAGCGTGGCACCCAGTTCGGACGGCATGCTCGGTTCACCTTCATCGACGGCAAGCATGCTCAGCACGAGATACTGGCTCATCTCCAGTTCAAAGGGCGCCAGGGCCTGGTCGATATGCCCGCGCAGCAGGCGCGCGGTGCGCAGCAGCAGCCGTGAGGCCAGGATCAGGTCGCGCGGGGCTTCCGGGTGGGTGGCGCAAAAGCGGTCGATGCGTTGCTCAAAGGACATGGCGGGCGGCGGATTGATGGCATCTGATATAGTTTCAAATGTAATTATATCAAATGCAGCTAATGCGCGAGCGTCCGCCTGCTACCGATGCAATGACGCCGAGATCCGGCGGATGCCGGCCCGCATCGAGGCGAGGGCCTGGGCCCGCGTTTCGGCTGGCAGGCTGCCGTAGCGCAGGCTGATATAGGCGGCGCTGACGGCGGCGATCGCGTCGCCGGCGCACGGCAGCTGCGCGCTGGCCCGCACCGCAAAGTCCTGTGGGCCTTCGGCCGGCGCGCGCGTGCAGCCGTGGCGCGCGAGCACGGTGCAGAAGCGGGCATAGGCCGCACTGACCGGGTCCGCCGGCACGCGCCGCCGCCACAGGGGCACCAGCGCCAGCAGGCACAGCATGCCAAGCACGGCGGCCAGCAAAGGGCCGGCGCCGGCGCTGGTGCCGAGCGCCTGCAGCAGCCGCTGCTGGCGCGCATGGTCGTACTGCAGCACCCAGCGCTGCCAGGTGTAGACCATGCCCTCATACGCCCAGCGCAAATCCTTCAGCCACGCCGGCTGCCGCGACGGGCGCCAGTCATTGGCTTCGCTGCCGACCACCGCATCCAGCCCCTGCTCGATGCGGCTGGGCGCGACCGCGCTGGTCGGGTCCACGCGTAGCCAGCCGCGGCCGTCGAGCCAGACCTCGGCCCACGCATGCGCATCGGACTGGCGCACCACGTAGTGATTGGCCATGGGGTTGTACTCGCCGCCCTGGTAGCCCGTGACCACGCGCGCCGGCACGCCGGCGGCGCGCATCAGGAAGACGAAACTGCTGGCGTAGTGCTCGCAGAAGCCGCGCCGGGTATCGAACACGAAGCTGTCGATCTGTTCAGCCCCGAGCGGCGGCGGCGTGAGCGTATAGGCGAAGGGCGCGGCCGCGAACAACCGCAGCGCGGCCTGCACGCGCGCGGCGGGATCGGCATGGCGCTGTGCCCATTGGGCGCCTAGTGCGCGGGCGCGCGGGTTGCCGGGGGGCAGGCTCAGGGCGAGCCGCAGCGTGGCCGGCGGCAGCGATTCCGCCGGTGGCGACAGCGTGGAATGGGCGCGATAGCGGATGCGCTGGTCCACCGGCCGGCGCGACATGAATTCGCCATCGGGCGTGATCGCGGCATCCGCGCCGGCGGACAGCGCCTGGCCGCGGTCGAGCACGAACAGCCAGCGCTGCCGGCTGGGTTCGAGCGTAATGCTGATGTCGATGCTCGCCGTGCTGCCGGCGCCAGCCGCGGGGGCCAGTTGCTGGCGTCGCTGCGGCGACGGATGCCAGGTGGTGCCGTCGTATTCCCACAGCACCAGCGCGCGCCAGTAAAGCGCGGCCGCGGGCAACGGCTGGCCGGCAATTTCGGCACGCAGGGCGATTTCGGGCGAACGGATCAGTTGCCCCACGCTGCCCGGGCGCATGGTGTCGCTGATGCCGGTGGTGCCGCTCTGCGCCGATTGGGGCAGCTGCCACAGCGGGTGCTCCAGGCGCGGGAACAGCACGAACAGCGCCAGTGCCCACGGCAACCCCAACAGCGCCATGCGGCCCAGCAGCGGCCAGATCGCCAGCCGGCTGCGCGCCTCGGGGTGATGCAGCAACAGCCAGTTGCGCAGCACCCAGGCGCCGATGGCCAGGCTATACAGCGCCAGCCAGAACGGCTGGTCGGACAGGTACAGCGTCAGCAGCAGGTAGAACGACAGCTGCGTGACCAGGGTCGCGTCCGACAGTGCGCGGCATTCCAGCAGCTTGAGGATGACAAAGGCGCCCAGCAACGCCACCGCCAGCTCGCGCCCGATGCCACCTCCGTCCTGCCATACCAGCGCACACGCCACCAGCAGCACCAGCACCGCGGTCGTGCCGAGCATCCAGCGCGACGGCAGCGGCGCCCGCCGCCGCCACAGCAGCCAGCGCCACGCCAGCAACAGCACCAGCAGCAGGCTCACCGCCACCGGCAGCGTGCGCGCCTGCGGCGCCAGCACCAGCGCCAGCTGGCCCAGCAGCAGGCCGTGGTCTTCATGCCGCAGCGGCCGGGGCGCGGTTTTCATGGGTGTGCCGCGGCGCGGTAGGTGCCAGGACGTTGCGGCCACAAGGCCAGTGCCTCGAGGCAGGCGCGCCGGTGGCTGGCGCCGCGCGCCGGCGGCAGTTCCACGCCGGGCAGGCGCAGGCCGATCTCGACCTCGTCGCCGGCGGCGAGCAGCCACGCGCACAGGCGCGACAGCCGGGCCTCGGCCTCCATGCCCGCGGGCAGCGCGTGCCAGTCCAGCCAGCGCGCCGGCTGCCGCGGCGGATCGCCGGCGCGGCTGAGCCAGCGGCCGGTGCGCGCGCTGTGCTTCCAGGCGATGCGGTGCAGCGGGTCGCCGCTGCGGTAGCGACGCAGCTGGTCGATGCCGTCTTCGCTGCTCGCCGCGCTGGCGGCGGCTTGCGCGCCGTCGCCTGCGTCGGCGCGCTGCTCGGGTGGCGGCGGGGCACCGGCTTCCGGCGCGGGGTAGACCAGCGTCGACAACTCCAGGTCCGCATGGCTCCAGACATGGAACAGGCCGAACGGAAAGCGGCTCGCCATCGTCACGCGCGGCAGCGCCAGACGGCCCCGGCGTGGCGCCGGCACGTGCAGCGCCAGCATGCCGCTGGCATTGGCATCGAGCGTCAGCGTCGCGGCAGCGACTTCCGGCCAGGCGCGCAAGCGGGCCTCGATGCCGATGCGCGCGTCGCCACCGCGGCTGTCCACGCGCAGGTGGAACACGGCATCCTGTCCGGCATGGACCGCCGCCACCGGCCCCGCGGCCACGGCGAGGTCAAGCAGGTTGCGGTAGGCCAGCCACAGGCACGACATGCCGATGCCCGCCAGCATGAACGTCAACGCAAAACCCAGGCTGATGTTGTAGTTCAGCGAAGTCATCAGCATGGCGGCCAGCACCACCGCAAAGCCGACCCCGCCGCGCGTGGGCAGGATATAGAGATGGCGCCGGTCCAGCAGCACCACGCCGCCGGCGCCGCCAGCGGGGCGCCGGCTTGCCGCGCGGTGCCGTGCTAGGCGTGGCAAGCCGCCGAGCACGCCCTTGCGCGACGCCATGGCCCTCAGGGAATCGCCACGCCGGCCAGCAGCGCGGCCAGCTGGCCGTCGACGGCGGCGTGGCCACCGGCGCCGGCCGGCAACAAGCGGTGCGCGGCCACGGCCATAAAGACCGCCTGCACGTCTTCGGGCAGCACCAGTTCGCGCTGTGCCAGCAGGGCCCAGGCCCGCGCACACGCCAGCAGCGCCAGCCCGGCGCGCGGCGACAGCCCCGCGGCAAAGCCGCCGTGGCTGCGCGTGGCCTGCACCAGCGCCAGCGCGTAGTCGACCAGCGCCGGGCTGGCGTAGACCTGCGCGGCCGCTTCCTGCAAGGCCAGCACCTGGCTGCCATCCATCACCGGGGGCAGTTCCGCAGCGCTCGCGCCGCCGAGGTACAGCACCCGCTCGAAGGCGGGGTCGGGGTAGCCCAGCGACAGCCGCATGGTGAAGCGGTCCAGCTGGGATTCGGGCAGCGCATGGGTGCCGATCTGCTCGAGCGGGTTCTGCGTGGCGATGACGAAAAAGGGCGACGGCAGCGGGTACGTGGCGCCGTCATGGGTCACCTGCCCCTCGGCCATCGCCTCGAGCAGCGCGCTCTGGGTCTTGGGCGGTGCCCGGTTGATCTCGTCGGCCAGCACCACCTGCGCGAATACGGGGCCACGGTGAAAACGGAATTCGCCGGCGTCGCGGACAAAGACCGAAACCCCGATCAGGTCGGCCGGCAACAGGTCGCTGGTGAACTGCACGCGCTGGTAGTGCAGCCCCAGCGTGCGCGCCAGCGCATGGGCCAGCGTGGTCTTGCCCACGCCCGGCACGTCTTCCAGCAGCAGGTGACCGCGGGCCAGCATGCAGGCCAGCGCCAGCCGCACCGGTTGTGGCTTGCCAAGGACAATGCGGCCCAGCTGGGCCTGGGCCTCGGCCAGCGAAGCGACGATGCGGGGGCGTGCAGTCACGTGGGACCTCGGCGCAAGAGGTGGGGAAAAAGTCGGCGGATGCAGGGATTATCGGGCGGAGACGAGCGCATTGTAGCGGCGCGGGCCGCTTGCGGCACCGTCTGTTTCCGTACGCAGGCGCCCGATGGCCCCGCCGCACGGCGCAGGATGACGATGCGGCGCCTGCGCCAGATCGCGCCGGTTCTGGCATCATGAGCCTGTCGGGCCACCGCGGCCCTGTTCCTCTTTCCGCCTCTTTCCGCGGCCTTGCCCGCGCCTGCTGCAATGACCTTGCTGGATCCCTGCGCCGACCTGCCTGCTTCCACTCTGTCCGCCGATGCCGGCGCGCTGCCGCGCCTGGTGCAGGCCTTCCATGCCAACGGTTTCGTGATCCTGCGCGGCTTTGCCGACGAGGCGGCGTGCGCGGCGCTGGAGGCGGTGACGCGCCAGCACCTGGCCGCGGCGGTGCCGCCGGTGGAATTCGAGGCCGACCTCGGCTATCCGGGTGCCCCGGCCACGCGCGATGCCGCCGGCGGCGGCACGGTCAGGCGCCTGCGCCAGGCCTATGGGCGCGATGCGGTGTTCCGCCGCTGGGCCAGCGACCCCAAGCTGGTGGCCGTGGTGCAGGCCTTGCTCGGCGAGCCCGCGCGCATCACGCTGGCGCATCACAACTGCGTGATGACCAAGCATCCGCACTATGGCAGCCAGACCGGCTGGCACCGCGATACGCGCTACTGGTCGTTCGCGCGGCCGGAACTGGTGACGGTGTGGCTGGCGCTGGGCGACGAGGACGAGCGCAATGGGGTACTGCGCGTCATCCCGGGGTCGCACCAGGCGAAGCTGGAGCCGGGCCAGCTGGACCCGGCCGAATTCCTGATCGAAGCGCACCCGGCCAGCCAGCCGCTGCTGGACGCCGCGCAGCCGCTGGCGCTGCACCGCGGCGATGTGCTGTGCTTCGACAGCCGGTTGTTCCATGCCGCCGGCCGCAATGCGTCCAATGCGGTCAAGCTGTCGGTGGCGTTCGCATATTTCGGCGCCAGCAATCGCCCGCTGGACGGCACGCGCTCGGCCGAGTTCGGCAGCGTGGAGCTGCCCGCCGCAGTCTGATCCGGCGCGGCTGCGCTCAGGTGCGCAGCCCGACCAGCCCGGAAATCTTTTCGGAAGCCTCCAGCAGCGGCGGCAGGAAGCGCTCCAGCATCTCCTGCGCGCTGGTGCGGTTGGCCTGGCCGCTGATGTTGATGGCGGCGATGGTGTGGCCGGCGCGGTTGCGGATCGGCGCGGCCAGCGACACCAGACCTTCTTCCAGCTCCTGATCGTTCAGGGCCCAGCCGCGCTGGCGGATATCGGCGACGATGGCCTTGAGCGCGTCCACGTCGGTCACGGTGCGCCCGGTGCGCGCGCGCAGCTCGGTGGCGCGCAGCACGCGGTCGAGCTCAGCCTCGCTCAGGCCGGCCAGCAGCACCCGTCCCATCGAAGAACAATACGCCGGCAGGCGGCTGCCGATCGACAGGTTGATGGTCATGATCTTGCGCGCCGGCACGCGCAGCACGTAGACGATCTCGGTGCCGTCCAGCACCGAGATCGAGCAGCTTTCATGCACCTGCTGCGACAGCGTCTCCATGATCGGCTCGGCCAGGTTCCAGAACGGCATCGAGGTCAGGTAGGCGAAGCCCAGGTCCAGGATCTTGGGCGTGAGCCGGAACAGGCGCCCGTCGGCCTGCACGTAGCCCAGGCCCACCAGCGTCAGCAGGATGCGGCGCGCGCCGGCGCGCGTCAGGCCGCTGGCCTGGGCGATCTCGGTCAGGGTCTGGGCCGGGTGCTGCGCGTTGAAGGCCCGGATCACCGACAGGCCGCGTGCAAAAGACTGCACATAGCTGTCGCTCGGCTTTTCGGGCGTGGCGGCGCTGTCGGCGGTCTGCGATGCTGGCGGCGGAGTCTGGCGGGAATCGGTGGAACTGGCCATCTGCGTAGCCGGCGCGGTTCGCCGGATTGGCACGGAAAGGCCGAAAGGGTAGAGGAAATGCCGGGATTGCGCCAGTGCCGGGCCGGCAGCGCCCAGCAGCGGCCAGAATCTGGGTCTCAGCGGAAGCTGCGCTGCAGCAGCACGAACACCGCCGCCACCACGCACAGCACGGCAAAGCCATGCAGCATGTCCATGCCGGCCAGCAGCGTGGCCTGCCGGTCGACTTCCTGCGAGATCCTGGCCAGCCCGCCCGCGGAGAGTACGTCGGGCATCTGCAGCGCCGGGTTGAAGCGGGTGATGTGCTCCACCAGGTGGGTGCGGTGCTGCGCCAGGCCGTCCTGCATGAACACGCTGGCCAAGCCGGTGCCCATCGCCGAGGCGATCTGCTTGCACACGTTCTTGAACTGGTAGGCGTGCGAGAAATCCTCGACCGGCACTTCCAGGTAGGTCATCGATGCCACCTGGACCATCAGCAGCACCGGCGTCAGCCCTTCGAGCAGCACCACCGGCACCAGCGCGTAGTCCGGCGCGCCGGGCATCAGCTGGTGCGACAGCAGCATCGCCGCGCAGGCGTAGACGACAAAGCCGATCGCGATCACACGCCGCTTGCGGAATACCAGCGCCATGCCCAGCGTGATCACGATGGCGCCGATGGCCGACACCGTGCCGCTGGTGGACAGCAGCATGCAGGTGGTGCGGAAGGTCAGCCCCAGACCGGTCTGCGTCAGCGTCGGCAGCAGGAACGACCATGCCGACGACAGCAGGTAGTACAGCGTGTAGAAGCCAAGGCCGTACAAGTACTGGCGCCCCGCCAGGCGCGAGAAGTCGATCCACGGGTCCGGATGGCGATACAGCCGCCAGCCGCTGAAGGCGAACAGCGCCACCCCGCACAGCGCGGCCAGCGGCATCTCCAGCGAGCTGAAGAAGCGCGTGTAGCGCATTTCCTGCAGCGTATGCAGGAACACCAGCGCGCCCAGCGCGGCGGCGATGGCGGCGGGCCAGTCGAGCGTCGATACCGGCGGATGCGGATCGCGCGGCGCGCGCGTGGGGTAGGTCAGCGCGACCGACAGCAGCACCGGCAGCGCAATGCCGGCCTGGAACAGGAACACCGCGCGCCAGCCGATATCGTCGAGGAAGATGCTGGTCAGCCAGGGCGTGATCGCCAGCATCGAGAACGCGCCGCCGCCAAAGCGCAGCATGAGCGGGCCGCGCTCGGCCGGCGTCGACACCAACTGGACCAGGATGCGCGAGGCCGCGAACAGGCCGCCCGCGCCCAAGCCCTGCACCGCCTTGCCGGTGATCAGCCCGGCGGGGCTGGCAAACTCGGCGCAGATCAGCGAGCCCGCGATGAACACCAGCAGCGACGCCAAGGTGAAGCGCTTGTAGGTGATGCGGCGCGCGATCTGGTCGAGCACCATGTTCATTAGCACCGCGGTGGCGGCGTAGGCCGAGATCGCGTACAGGTAGTCTTCCGGCGCGGCACCGACGCCGCCCTGGATATGCTGGCTGGCCACGCCCATCATCAGCGTGGAAGAGAAGTCGATGCCGGTCACCAGCCCCAGCGTCAAACCGAACAATGAAAGACGCCAGTGACCCATTTCGGGGTGACTGGCGATCTGCATGCGCGGGCGCGGGGGCGTGGCGGTAATGGGGGCGGGGGCTGCCGGAGCCGCGGGGGCGAGGCCGTCCGCTCCGGCTGGGACAGGCGTTTGTTGCATCGCTCAAGCATAATGTAGGCCCACCGTGGAGAACTACAGGCTGTCAGGGAAACATTGTCCGGTGAACGAAACAATCCAATGGAATGACTGGGAGGCGTTCTGCTGCGTGGTCGAGCAGGGCACTTTCACGGCCGCCGCGGAGCAGCTTGACTGTCCCAAGTCGCGCGTCTCGGCCGCGGTGGCGCGGCTGGAAACCGCCATCGGCGCCAAGCTGCTGGAGCGCACCACGCGCCGCATGCGCCTCACCGATGCGGGCAAGGCGGTGTATCGCGATGTGGCGCCGCTGTTCGCGCGGCTGCGCGAGATCCGCCAGGAAACGCTGGCGCGCGAAGAGCGCGTGCAGGGCGTGCTGCGCATCGCCACGCCCTATGAATTCGGCGCGCAGCAGCTGGGCGGCGTGATCTGCCGCACACTGGCGGCACACCCCGCGCTGGATGTGGCGGTGGAAATCACGCAGGGCCTGGTCGATCCGATCCGCGATGGCTTTGACGTGGCCTTCGTCATCGTCGACGCCGACCTGCCGGATTCGGGCACGGTGGCGCGCCGCATCTACCACGTCGAACGCGGGCTGTTCGCCGCACCTGCGCTGGCGGCCAGCCTGCCGGCGCAACTGCGCCCGGAAGACCTGGCCAACATGCCGACGCTGACCACGCCCGGCGACACGGTCTGGGAATTCACCCGCGACGGCCAGACCGTATCGGTGCCGATTCGCCCGCGCATGCAGACCCACAACGCCGAGTTGCGCCTGCAGGGCGCGCTGGCCGGGCTGGGCATCGCCCGGCTATCGGTGATCTATTGCGAGGCCGAGATCGCGCAAGGGCGGCTGGTGCGCGTGCTGCCCGACTATCCGCTGCCGCCGCTGCGCGTGTTCGCGCTGCTGCCGGACCGGCGCCTGCAGCCGCGCAAGGTGCGCGCCTTCATGGAAGCGATCGAATCGATGATGGTGTCGGAGTTGCCGCCGGAGGGACCAGAGGGAGGCGCCGAGACGGTACGGGATGGCGGCCTCGATGCCGCTGCGGACGGGCTGGCGCCCGGAGAGGCCCGCACGGCGGGTTGAGGGTCGCCGGCGGGCTGCCACGGCCGGGGCCGTGGCAAGTCACTGCGTGTCAGGCGCCGTCGGTGAACGCGTTGCGACGCTCGCTGACGTTGGCGCCGTCGGTGAACGGATCCGGCTTGCCGACGCGGGCGCCATCGGTGTAGGGGTCGGCGCGGCCGATGCGGGCGCCGTCCAGGTACGGATCGGCCTTGCCCACATGGGCGCTGCTGCCGTCCAGGCGCGCGAGATCGGAAACCGGTTCAGCGGCGTGGGCCGCGACGGCCAACGACAGGCCGGCGGCGCACAGCACGGAAAGCGCCAGGGTGCGGCGCTGGATCATGGTCTTCATGGTGTGGAGTCCTTCTTGGCAGGGGCGTGGCGTCAGCGCCGCGTTGCCCTGTAATGTAGGACTTCGCACGGCTCGGAAAAAGCGCGGCTCCGCGAAACACTGTCCAAGGCGGCGAACAATGTGGCGATGAATCGTTCCCCCTTCAATGCAGGCCGAACACGCCCGCACCGACCCGCGCGATGACCATCAGCAAAATCTGCGCAATTACGAACAGCACCAGCGGCGAGACATCGAAGCCGCCCAGGCGCGGCACCACGCGCTGGATCGGACGCAGCACCGGCGCGGTCAGGTGGTCAATGGCCGGGGTGATCGGCGAATGCGGGTTGACCCACGACAGGATCGCCATCAGCAGCGTGACCCACATCACCAGGCTGATGGCCCACTTCAGCACGTAGAGCACGGCGGTCAGCAGCATCACGGGCAGGAAGCCGGGCAAGTCGATGCCGCTGATCAGCGCAACCAGCGCCAGGAACACCACCGCGGTCAGCCATGCGGCCAGGATCGTGGCCCAGTCGATGCCGCCCACACCCGGGATGATGCGGCGCAGCGGCCGCACCAGCCAGTCGGTGATCTGGAACACGCCCTGCGACACCGGATTGCGCGTGGGCAGCCGCGTCAGCTGCATCCATACGCGCAGCAGCAGCGCCATGCCGAACAGGGTAAAGACGGTATCCAGCAAGAAGAGAGCGATTTCCGAGAACATCGGTGCGTTTTCCGGTGACGGGTGAAGGTGTCTGCAACCGCACAGATTCTGCCATAGCCGGGCGCGCGCACGGCGCAAACCGGGATCTGCTGCCGGCGGCCGCGCGGCCGCGACTGGCGGTGTGCCGTGCGGCCCCTATAATTGCGAGCGCCCCGACGGGGGCGCGTGCGCAGTTTCCGCGCCTCTTCCTCCCTTCGCATTTTTTTGCCGCCCATGCCCAGCAAGTCCGCCTCGTCGTCGCATCCCGCCCCGCTCAGCAAGGCCGACTTCGAGGCACTATCCGACTTCCGCTACCAGCTGCGCCGCTTCCTGCGGTTCTCCGAAGACGCGGCGCGCGAGGAGGGCCTGACGGTGCAGCAATACCTGCTGCTGCTGCATATCCGCGGCTGTGCCGAGAAGGACTGGGCTTCGATCGGCGAGCTGGCCGAGCGCCTGCAGGCCAAGCAGCATGGCGTGGTGGCCCTGGTCAATCGCTGCGAGGCCGCCGGGCTGGTCAAGCGGCGGCTCAACCCCGAGGATCGCCGCGTGGTGCAGGTGCACCTGACGGCCAAGGGCGAGCGCTACCTGAACCGCCTGGCCATGCTGCACCGGACCGAGCTGGAATCGCTGCGCGGCGCCTTCCGCGTGGCCCGCATCACGCAGTTCAACGACGACGGCGCGGAGCGCGGCTGAGCGCGGCCACGCCGGCATCGCACCCCCGTTACAGGCGGTTACCAATCACAAGCTCCGGTGACACCCGCTGGCCGCCGGCAGCCCTAGACTCGCGCGCATTCCCCAACACGCGCAGCGCGCAGGAGTCCTGACATGTCCATCCCCCTTCGTTCGGTTGTGCTTGCGGTGCTTGGCGCCGGTGCGCTGGCCGGGTGTGCCACGCCGTATGGCTACGATAATGGCTATGGCTCGGGGTATGGCGGGGGCTACGGTGGCGGGTATGGCAACAACGGCTATGGCAGCACGGGCTATGGCAGCAGCGGCACCACCATCAGCGGCTATCCCGCGCAGCAGGGGTATCCGCAGTACCCGCAGCAGGGCTATCCGCAACAGAATTACCCGCAGCAAGGGTATCCCCAGCCGGACTACCCGCAGTCTTCCTATCCGCAGCAGCCGTATCCGCAGCAGGCCTATCCGGACGGCAGCTATGGCAACCACAACGGCAACCCGGGCTACGGCGTGCGCTATGGCTGGGTCGAGGCGATTGAAGTGGTGCCGGGCCAGCCGCCTTCGACCAGTGGTGCCGGTGCCGTGGTCGGCGGCATCGTCGGCGGCCTGCTGGGCCATCAGGTCGGCGGCGGGCGTGGCAATACCGTGGCCACCATCGGTGGCGCCGTGGCCGGCGCGGTGGCCGGCAACGAGGTCGAGAAGCGCACCGGATCGTCGGCCGCGGCCTACCGGGTGCGCGTGCGCACCAGCGACAATGCCTACCTGACGCTGACCCAGTCCAACGCCTACCAGATGCGCATCGGCGACCGCGTCAGGATCGACAACGGCGTGGCCGTGCCGTACTGAGCGCGTCAGTCCGCGCCGAACAGCTGCGCGTAATCTTCGCGCAGCTGGCGCTTGAGCAGTTTGCCCGCCGTATTGCGCGGCAGGTCCGCGACGAACACGATGCGCTTGGGCACCTTGAACGGCGCCAGCGCCTGGCGCGCATGCGCGATCAGTTCGTCCTCGGTGGCGGCCTCATGGCCGCGCTTGCGCACCACGCAGGCCGTCACCGCCTCGACCCACTTCGGGTGCGGCAGCGCAAAGACCGCCGCTTCGGCCACCGCGGCATGGGTGTACAGGCACTCTTCCACTTCGCGGCTCGACACCAGCACGCCGCCCGAGTTGATCACGTCCTTGATCCGGTCCACCACGTACAGGTAGCCCTCGGCATCCAGATAGCCGAGGTCGCCGGAATGGAACCAGCCGCCGGCGAAGGCTTCGGCGGTCTGCTCGGCCTTGTCCCAGTAGTGCGTCAGCAGCTGCGGCGAGCGATGCACGATCTCGCCCAGTTCGCCCGGCGGCATGTCCTGCAGGGTTTCATCGACGATGCGGGTCTCGACGTTCAATACCGGCCGCCCCGCCGATGCCGGCCGCGCGGCGTGCTCGTCGGGCCCCAGCACCGTGGCCAGCGGCCCGATCTCGCTTTGCCCGTAGCAGTTGTAGAAGCGCAGCGCCGGCAGTTTCTGCTGCAGCTCCAGCAGCACCGGTACCGGCATGATCGAGGCCCCGTAGTAAGCCTTGGTCAGCGACCCCAGCCGGCCCGGGTCGAACTCCGCATGGCGCAGCAGCGCGATCCATACCGTCGGCGGCGCAAAGAAGCTGGTGATGCCTTCGGCGTGGATGGTGCGCAGGCAATAGCCGGCTTCCGGGCTGTCGGCGATCAGCGTGGTGCCGCCGCACAGCAGCAGCGGCATCAGGAACACATGCATTTGCGCCGAGTGGTAAAGCGGCAGTGCGGCCAGCGAATAGTCCGACGCGCGGATATCGCAGGCGGCAATGGTGCTGACATACTCGGCCAGCAGCGCGCGATGCGTCAGCACGGCACCCTTGGGCGCGGAGGTGGTGCCGGAGGTGTACAGGATCTGCGCGGGCAGGGCCTCGGCGAGGCCATCTGACACGGGTGCCGGCGGACCCTCTGCGGCGGCAACGAGGATATCGCGCGGGTTGGCGCGCGGATCGCCGCCATGCAGCGTGCCGCTGAGCTTGCAGGGCAGGCCATCGACGCGGTCAGCCAGCGCCGGGTCGCAAAAGATCGCGCTGGCGCCCGATTGCGTGACGATGTACTCGACCTCGGCGCGCGTCATCGAGAAATTGACCGGCACATGGATCAGGCCGCTGCGCAGGCAGGCCAGCCACAGCAGCACATAGGCGTCGGAATTCTTGCCGAAGGCGGCGACCCGGTCGCCGGGGCGCAGGCCCCACTGCGCCAGCGCGCCGGCCACGCGCGCGCTGGCGTCATCGAGCTGGCCGAAGGTCCACGACCGTTCGCCGAAACGGATCGCGGTCTTGCCCGGGCTGCGCCGCACGGCGCGGGCCATGGCGTCGGGGATGGTGTTGCGCAGGGCGCGCTGCTGCTCTGACTGCATGGTGGTCTCCATTGTTATGGTTGGGGTCCAGCAAGTCTTGAAGCCAAGCGCCGAGGATAAGGGCTGCCGCCTCGCCATGGCAAGCCGGCAGCCGTCGGGGTGCGGACTACAGCGATGCCGACAGGAACATCAGCGCGCGCCCGTGCGCCAGGGCGGCGCTGGACTGGTGATAGGAGCCGCGCGCCCAGCAGTTGAAGCCGTGGTCGGCCTGCGGGTAGACGAAGATCTCGCTGCCGGGTTTGCCGGCCATCGCCTCGCGCACGGCCTGCACGGCGTCGGGTGGGATATGCGCGTCGAGCGCGCCGTAGTGGAACTGCACCGGTACGCGGATATTCGCGGCCTCCTGCAACTGGTTCTGGATGCCGCCGCCATAGTAGGGCACGGCCGCATCCACCAGTCCGCGCGCCGCGCTCAGGTACGACAGCAGCCCGCCGAAGCAGTAGCCCACCGCGGCCACCTTGCCGGCGCCGGTATGCTGGCGCAGCACCTGCACCGTGGCGGCGATATCGTCGAGCGCGGCCGCCACGTCCACCGCCTTGCGCAAGGCCATGGCACGCGCCATGTCGTCGCCCTCATAGCCCAGCTGCACGCGCGGGGCCTGGCGCCAGAACACATCGGGCGCCAGCACGGCATAGCCGTCGGCGGCGTACTGGTCGGCCACGGCGCGGATATGCTCGTTCACGCCGAAGATTTCCTGCAGCAGCACGATGCCCGGCGCGCCGGGCTGCACGCCCGCCGGCGGCAGGCTCAGGTAGGCATCGAAACTGCCCGCGGCGGTGTCGACGCGGATCCACTGGCTGTCAGGAATGGCTGTCATGGGAAAGGGCTCTCCGGAAAAGACTTTGCACGGGCCGCCGCGGCAACATGCGGCGACGTCAGCCCGCCAGTGTGCCACCGCGCGCGGGTTCGTGCAGGGGCCGCGTGGAGCAGCGCTCAGTACGCGCGCGACTGCCGGTAGCGCTTGTTCCAGTTGTCGGTATAGGCCTTGACCACCGCCGCGTCGCCGCGGACCAGCATGCCGTTCTCGGCGTTGCGCTCCTGCGCCGACTTGGTGAAGTTGAAGGACCCGGTGAAGACCGCCTGGTCGTCGAACACCATCACCTTGTTATGCGCGATCGCGGGCTTGCTGTCGATCACCACCGGCACGCCGGCGTGCTTGAGGAAGGTGGCGCTGGTATAGCGCTCGCTCTGCTGGCTCTTGTCCAGGATCACGCGCACGTCGACGCCACGCCGGTGCGCCTGCGCCACGGCTTCGGCAATCGGGGCGCTGGTGAACGAATAGGCCTGGATCAGCAGGCGATGTCGCGTGCTGCGGATGGCATTGACCAGCAGTGCCTGGCAACTTGCGCCATCGGGAACGAAGCATAGGGTGTAGCCGCTGCCCTCGGCGAAGGGTTTGGCGGGCACCGGCCTGGCGTCGGGTGGCTGGGCCGGTTGCGCGGGCTTGCCGGTGCGGGTGGGGAAGTGATTGGCGACGGCCTCGTTGAAGGTCTCGCTGATGCTGTTGGCAATGGTTTCGGACACCTGGTCGAAGGTGGAGGCCGAACGGGCGTGCGCAAGCAGCGCGAAGGGACTGAACGAGGTGAAGGCCGACAAGGCGGTGGCCAGCCCCAGGCCCAGCACGGCCCGGCGAATGAATCGATAAGTCACGGCGGATCTTTGCGTCGGTGAATGACAGCGTGCGCGCGCCGCGCGCCGCACCTGTCTGGCGGGAACGCAGCGTAGCAGCCGCATACGCCACTGGCAAAGGGCGATTGTGTAACAGGATCTGCGCCCGGCAAGCTTGGGGCTATCCGCGGCCGGCGCCTATGATGGAGGCAACCCCCTGCGGCTGCGCCCGCCAAGGAGAGGCAATGACCAACCACACCTACAAGCTGGTCGAGATCGTCGGGTCGTCGCCCGACGGCTGCGACCAGGCGATCCAGAGCGCCATCACCAAAGCCGGCGAGACCATCAAGAACATCGATTGGTTCGAAGTGGTGGAAACGCGCGGCCATATCCAGAACGGCAAGATCGCGCACTACCAGGTCACGTTGAAGGTGGGCTTCCGCGTGACCTGAGCCCACACTGCTTTCAGGCGGCGGCAGCCGCCGCCCGTGCGGCCTGACTGGCATGCGCGTACAGACGCTGCAGCGCTTGCTGCGGGGCGTCGCGCAGGAATGCGAGCATCTTGTCGATGAAGGGCCCGGTGGCGGTTTGCGGCACCCGCCGGATCCATTGCTGCGCTTCGGCCTCGCGTCCCGCCAGCGCCAGCATCCGCGCATGGTTGAACTGCCCGCGGAAGTCGCCGCCTTCGGCCGCCTGGCGGTAATACGCGGCCGCGCGCGCCGGATCCTGCGCTACCTCCCAGCCGTCTTCATGGAAGCTGCCGATGATGTTCAGCGACTTGGCATGGCCAAGCGCCGCGGCGCGCTCGTACCAGCCGAGCGCTGCGCGCCGGTCCGCGGCGAGGCCGCGTCCCAGCACCAGCGCCGTGGCCAGGTTGTACATGCCCCAGTCCGAGCCACGCTCGGCCGCGAGCGTGTACCAGTGCGCGGCGGCGCGATCATCGGGTGCGGTGCCCCAGCCGTTTTCGTAGCAGCGGCCCGCCAGGTTGGCCGCGCCCGCGTGGCCGGCGTGCGCCGCATGCTTGAACCAGGCGAAGGCCTGCGCTTCGTCGCGCGTGACGCCATGGCCGGCCAGGAACCACTGGCCCAGTACCATCTGCGCGTCGAGGTGGCCCGCCACCGCGGCGCCGCCCAGCCACGGCAGCGCCAGGTGCGGCGGGCCGGCGAGCTTGTCGCGCAATGCGGCGGGTCCGAGCTGGTGGAGTTCGACTGGCGTGGCGACGCGAAAGGGCAGGGTATCCATACAAAGGGCTTCGCTTGAAAGGCAAAGCGGCACGCAGCCGGGGCCGGCCGCGTGCCGCGTGGTGCAGATGCGCAGTGCGGGCTGGCGACCTGGGCGGCCGCCGCGCTCAGTAGCGCAGGTTGAGGTTCAGCACCGCGGCGCGGCCAGGTGCCACGGTCGCGTAGTGCGAGGTGTAGGCCTGGCTGTAGTAGGTCTTGTCGGTGAGGTTCTGCACGTTCAGCTGCAGCGCCACGTTCTTGTTGATGCGGTACGCGGCCATCGCATCGAAGCGCCAGTACGACGGCACCCACTTGTTGGTGCCCTGGTTGCCCCAGATCTTCGACACGTAGTACGCGCCGCCGCCAAGGGTCAGGTTCGGCAGCAGCTGGTACGTGGTCCACAGGCTGAAGCTGTCGTCCGGCGTATTCGGGAACGACTGGCCGTTGCTCTGGCCGAAGGCCGCGCCCGCGCCGCCGTTGTTGCGCAGCTCGCTCTTCAGGTGGGTGTAGCCGCCGAACAAGGCCCACTTGTCGGTCAGGTTGCCGGAGAAGCCCAGCTCGAAGCCGTCCACGCGCTTGTTGCCGGCCATCGCCGCGGTGCCGTCCTGCTGCACGATGCGGGCGTTGGTGGTCTCGATGCGGAAGATTGCCGCGGTCAGTGCCAGGCGGTTCTTCAGCACGTCCCACTTGGTGCCCAGTTCGAACGAGCGGTTCTTTTCCGGCGCGAGCTGGTCGCCACGGTTGCCGCTGCGGTCCGGGGCCAGGCCGTTGGGGTCCGAGCCCTGCGCCAGGAACGCGCCCGCCGGCGTCGACGAGGTGCCGTACGACACGTAGAAACTGGCGCTTTCCACCGGCTTGTACACCACCCCAAGCTGGTAGTTGAACAGGTTGTCGTCGCGCGAGTATTCGGCACGCGAGCCGTTGGCCGCGCGCGCCGCGGTAAAGCTGGAGCGATAGCTGTCGAGACGGACACCGCCGTTGACGATCCACTGCTTGCTCAGCTCGACCGAGTCGAACAGGTACACCGACGCCGTATTGGTCTTGGCGTTGGTCGGGTTATTGGTGCGCGCGATGCTGCCGGCCCACGGGTCGTTGGGGTTGGGGTTGAGCAGCGTGGTGCAGTTGTAGCCGCTGGCCGCGCCGGCGCCGTTGGGGCAGCTGCTGTTGCCGGTGGCGACGGTGTAGCTGTCGTTCTCGCTCTTTTCCTGCGAGAACTCGACGCCGAAGACGTACTTGTGCTTGACCGCGCCGGTCAGGAACTCGCCCGACAGGTCGGTCTGGTTGGCCACCGTGCGCGCGGTGGAATAGCGCGTGTTCACGCGGCGCCAGAGCAGGTCGTAGTAGATGTTGCCCTTGCTGTCGTCAGGCTGCGTGTAGATGTAGTCCTGGTTGGTGCGCGAGAAGCGGGTCTGGTTGCGGAACTTCAGCGCCGGCGAAAAATCGTGCTCGAAGCGGATCGTGCCCATGTCGGCCTGGTCCTTGCGGAAGTCGCGGTCCAGCAGGCCGTAGTAGGTGCTGCGCGGCACGTTGACCGGCGAGCCGTCGCCGGTCTGGCGCATGCGCGGCAGGCCGTCGCGGCGCGCGGTGAAGGCGGGGTTGTTGTACGGGATGCCGACGTCGGGGATGTCGTCGGTCTGCATGTGGTAGTACGACAGTGTCAGGCGCGTGTCGGTCCCCAGGCCGAACGCCACCGACGGTGCCACGCCCCAGCGCTTCTGGTGCACGGCATCGCGGCCGGCGACGTCCTGGTCGTGGAACATCGCATTAAGACGGAACGCCGCGTGATCGGCGAACTGCCAGTTGCCGTCGGCCGTGCCGCGCACATACTGCGCGTTGCCGACGCCGATATTGCCTTCGGCAAAATTGGCCAGCCTGGGCGCCTTGCTGGTGATATTGATGCTGCCGCCGGCCGAGCCGCGCCCGTCGTAGGCACCGGCCGGGCCCTTGGTCACTTCGACGTTCTCGACGTTGAACAGCTCGCGCGACTGCGCGCCGATATCGCGGAAACCGTCGAGGAAAGTGCTGGCCTGCGCGTCATAGCCGCGGATAAAGGGGCGGTCGCCAACCGGGTTGCCGCCCTCGCCCGCGCCGAACGCGATGCCCGGCACCGTGCGCAGCACGTCGGTCAGCGTGGTGGAGCCGGTACTCTGGATGACTTCCTGGGGAATGACCGTGATCGAGCGCGGCGTATCGCGCAGCGGCTCGGGATTCTTGATCGACGACGAGCTTTCCGCCTTGAAACCGCTGTCCCCGGTGACCGTGACCTGCGGCAGGTCGACCGGCCTGGCGGGCGCCTCCTGCGCGGCCACCGGCGCCGCCGCGACCGCTGCGCCGACCACGCTGGTCAGTCGTGGCATGGCACCCAGCTTCCCGTGATTCTTTCTTGTTATGACTGACGAATACTGCACTTTACGCCTCAGTGGTTTAGCAAAATGAAACAATAATGAGAAGTATTATCATTTGCTTGTCATTGACTGGTCAAGGCTGGCCATGCATGCCGGAACCCTACCTGGCGAAAGTGTTGCGAAATTGCGGCGCTCGCGGAGGCCGCCGCGAGGCGGGCGTGGCCAAAAAAACCGGCCGGCGCTGAACTGCCGCCGGCCGTGCAGGGAACCGTTCAGCGGGCAGGGTTCAGTCGAACTGGTAGGAATAAATCATGTTGATGCGCGGCGAGCGGTGGCTGGCATTGGTCGGCTTGTCGCCGACCGGCTGGGCCAAAGATAGGTCCAGCGTGTAATAGCGCCGGTCGGAGAAGCGCGCGCCGAGGGCCACTGATGACAGGCTGCGGTGCGACAGCGACACGCTGTTGGAATACACGCGCGCGACGTCGGCCGACACGTAGGGCTGGATCGTGCGCAGGTAGGTCAGATCCGGCAGGAACAGCCGGCTGATTTCCGCCGAGGCGCCCCAGCCCTTGTCGCCGGCGACTTCGCCGGCGGGATAGCCCAGGCCGAAGAAGCGGCCGCCAAAGCTGATCTGCTCGCCGGAAGCCAGCCGGTCGCCGCTGTACTGGCCGGCCGCGGCCACGGTCAGGCCAAAGCCCGCGGGCAGGTCTCTGGACTGCGACAGCAGCAGCCGCGTGCGGAAGAAGCTCAGGTCGTTGCTGTTGTTCTGGCGGCTCGCGCCCATCGCATCGAAACCCTTGTACAGGCCCAGCGTGGCATTGCGGCTCACACCTTCGCCGCGTTGCACGTAACTCAGCTCGGCGGTGGCCACGCGCACGTTGGTGCCGAGCGTGACGCGCGTGCCGGTGGCGGTGTGGGTATAGCGCTCGAACTGGTCGGCACCGTAGACGCCGCCGGTCAGCGTCAGCGTATGGGCGTTGGACAGCAGCAGCGGATAGCTCAGCGTGCCGCCGATGCGCTTGGTGTCGTTGACATAGCGCGGGTTGAAGCCGATCGGCGCGAGCGTCGCGTTCTGCGGCACGCCGCGGTAGTGCGAGGCATTGAGCCGCGCCACCATGCCCTCGGTGCCGAGCGGCTGGGCGTAGCTGGCGGCGTAGTACTCCTCGCTGTCGCGGCCCTTGGGAAACAGTGCGGACACCGAGATCTGTTCGCCCAGCGGGGTCAGGCTGTTGGTGGTCGCCGTGGCGATGGCGCGCAGGCCCGGCGACATGTATTCGATGCCGGTGCCGAAGGTGAACGGCTTGCGCCTGACCTCAAGCACCATCTCGCAGGCGCCGTCGGTGGTAGTCGGCGGCTGCACCGTGGCCGCGACCTGCAGCCCAGGCTGCAGCGCCAGCGCGTTGACGTAGTGCTCGAAGCGGTCCTGGCGCAGCGGACGGTCCTGCTGCAGCTTCTCGGCAATGGCGCGCAGGCGGCCCTCGGCCGGGCCGGCCTTGCCGGCCACGGTCACCTTGGCCACATAGCCTTCGACCACGGTGACAAGCACATCGCCATTGGCAAAATCCTGCGCCGGCACAAAGGCGAACGACAGCGGATAGCCGCGCTCCTTGTACATCTGCGTCACCGCATTGGCGGCCTCCAGCAGCTGCGCCACCGTAATCTCGCGGTTGGCCAGCGGCTTGAATTGCGCGGCCACTTCCTCGAACGGCAGCGTCTTGGCGCCTTCGATGCGAAAGCGCCGCGGCGTCAGGCGCGCGTTGAGCAGATCCTGCATGGCGGGCTGCGGCCGCTCGACCTGCACGGTCACGCGGCTGTCGGGCCGGGCCGGCGCAATCTTGGGAAGCGTCTGGGTTGGATCGCCCTGGACCGGGCTGCGCGGATCGGCCTGGACCAGGCCGTGATGGAACGCGCCGACGCCGACCAGCAGCGCGGCAACGCGATGACGTGCACGCATGGCAAAACCCCTGTAAGAAACACTGCGGCTATTGACGTCGCGTGCCACGGGCGTGGGGATTGCCGCTACCCCCGGGCGCCTGCTGTCCGATGCTGCTGGTCCAGCGCGTGGCCGCTACGTTGAATCGGTAGTGCGCCGCTGCCCGCGATCCGGCGATCGCCCGGGCAGCGGGTCAAGGCGGGATTACTTCTGGCCGAGCGCGCCGCTCAGGCCGCCGAGCAGGCCGCCGA
The DNA here is from genome assembly GCF_050271075.1 of Cupriavidus sp. H39. Lineage (NCBI taxonomy): Bacteria > Pseudomonadati > Pseudomonadota > Betaproteobacteria > Burkholderiales > Burkholderiaceae > Cupriavidus > Cupriavidus sp. H39. The sequence goes on along the minus strand of NZ_CP189846.1, from coordinate 385,153 downwards.
CCAGGCCACCGATCGGACCGGTGGTGGTCGAACCCTTGGTGGTGCTGCCAGCGGTCGAGGTGGCGCCGCCGGTGACGGCTGAGACGACGTTGGTGACGGGGCCCAGCGGGCTGGTGCTGCCCGTCCCCGCCGTGGCGCCGCCGGCGCTGCCCACTACACCGCTGACCGCGGTAGTGACCGGCGCCAGCGGTGTGTTGGCGGTGGCGGAGGTCAGCCCCCCGGTGACCGCGCCGACCAGGCCGGTGACCGGCGCCAGCGGCGAACCGGTGCTGCCGCCGGTGGCGCTGCCCAGGCCGCCCACTGCGCCACTGACTAGCGAAGTGACCGGCGCCAGCGGCGTGTTGGCCGTGGCGGACGTCAGGCCGCCGGTGACGCTGCCGACCAGGCTGGTGACAGGCGCCAGCGGCGAACCCGTGCCGCCAGCGCCCGTACCTCCCGTCAGCCCCCCGGCCAGCGAAGTTACCGGTGCCAGTACCGGGCTCAGCGCGCCCAGGCCGCCGCCGCTGGCGGGGCCGTTCACCGCGCCGCCGAGCGCGGCCACGGTGGTGCCGGTGGCGTTCACCACGCCGCCGACGCCCGCAACCACCGGCGTGTTGGTCTGTTGCAGCTTGCTGCCGGCCGTTGCCAGCGCGCCGCCCACCGTCGCCAGCAGGCCAGCGGTCGGGGTGCCCAGCCCGGTCGCGGCGCCCAGCGACTGCGTCGTGCTGGTCAGCTGCGAGGTGATCGGCACGATCAGCTTGCTGGTGGTAATGGTCACCTGCTCGACCGCACCGCTCGACAGCACCGAGGTCAGCGTCTCGCCGGTGTTGCTCACGGTGTTGCCCAGCGTGCCGACCACCGTGCCCAGCGGCGACGTCAGCGGCGCCAGCGGCGCCAGCTGGCCGGTGCCCAGCCCGCTCACCGCCGTGCCCGCGCTCGATACCGCCTTGCCCAGCTCCGTCACCACGTTGCCGGTGCTGGCAACGGTGGTGCCGACCGGGTTGGTGGAATTGGGCATGCTGCCGAGGCCGGATTGCAGGCCCGTGGCCAGCGCGCCCACGGCATCGCCGGTGGCTGCCACCACGCCGCCCAGGCCGCTTTGCGTCTGGGTCGGCACCAGCGGCAGGTTGGCATTGCCAAGCTGGTTGCCGAGATCGGTGACGGTGCTGCCGGTATTGCCCAGCACCGTGCCAGCGTTGTTGATCACCGTGGCGGTCGGGGTCAGCGCGGTGGGCGTCTCGCCGCCGCCGGTGTTGCCGCCATTGCCACCGGTGCCACCGGTGCCACCCGTGCCACCGGTACCGCCACCCGTGCCCCCTGTGCCGCCGGTACCGCCCCCGGCGAGGTCGGTGCCACCACCAGTTCCCCCGGTGCCGCCAGTGCCGCCGCTGGTACCGCCATTGGTACCGCCGCTGGTACCGCCATTGGTGCCCGCTGTGTCGCTGGTGCCCATGGACGTCGAGCCGCTACCGCTGGCGCAGCCACCGAGGGCCAGCAGGGTTGCAAGGAGTGCCGTAACGGCGAGTTGTTGTTTGCGCATGGTCTGTTCCTTCATTCCCGTCGTTTCAATCGCTCGGCCGCGCAACGCGTTTGTCTTCTGCGTGCTGCGGTGACGCTGATAGCGCAATCGCTATGCCAGCACTTTGGCGCGCTACCGCACAGACCCCGCCGAAGTCGGGTGTGGCCCCGGCCAAGCCTTGCGGCATGCGGCTTGCACGGTGATCGGGGCAAACGGCGCAAGACCCGCGCGAGCGTTTGCGCGAAGCGGGCGGCGCGTTACGCGTTACGTAACGTGTGTCGTTGCGCGGGGAACAAAACCCGCGCGGGCGATGAGGTGCGCAGGCCGCTGACGCGCGCTGTCCGCGCCGCCGCTGCGTGTTCCCGCCGGCCCGGAACACGTTACGTAGCACGTAACGCGTTCTGACCCGGCCGCGGCGCTGCCGGCGCCGGTTCCGCCGCCACCCCGATTCACCCGGCAAGCCGCGCCGCACAAGGCCTGCAAGCAGCGCGCCGGTCTGTGCGCCAGCCCACCTTGCAGCGCTGGCATGCGCCTTGCCAATGGCTATCCCGACGCCGCCGACGATTTCGCGTTCCACCGTGTTGCCATGACTGATGGGGATGGCAGGCCGGTCGAACAAAGCGGGACAACCGGGGGGCTCGTCGGCATTCCATGCGGCTCACAAGAAAAGACGGCCCGGCAGCGCCGTGGTCAACCAGACAGGAGAAGGACCATGAAGACCAAGCATCCCGCACCGCTTTCCATGACCTCGCTGGCCGCGGCCGGCGTCGCCGCCCTTGCCTTGCTGATGTCGGGCTGCTCGTCGAGCGGCGGCGGCAGCGGTGCCAATCCGCAGCCCAGCAGTGGCGGCGCCGATACGCCGGTCACGCCGCCGCCGCCGGCCGCCGCGCAGACCACGCCGACCGCCAAGGTCACCGAAGGCACGGGCAACACCGTGGTGTCAGCGGGCAATGCCGTCAGCGAGATCGGCAAGTCGATCCAGGACGCGCCGCTGCCGCTGCTGCCCACCGATGCGCGCCAGGGCGCGGGCGGCGTGGTGGTCAATGCGGGCGAAGCGGTTGGCGCGCTCGGCGCCGGCGTGCGCGACGGGCTCGGGCAGATGGGCGCGGTCGACAACCCGCTCGGCGTGACCGTGTCCAGCACCGGCAACGTCGTGCGCGAAGTGGGCGATACCGTGGTCAGCGGCGGTGCGCTGGTGCAGGGCCTGGGCACCGAGAAGCTGGCGCCGCTGGCACCGTTGACCACACCGGTGGGCGGCCTGGTCAAGCAGGTGGGCACGGCGGTACAGGGTGGCGGCGACAAGCTGCAAGCGGTGCTGTCCGATGGCGCCGTCGCGCAGGTCACCAACTCGCTCAGCAAGGTCATCGTGCCGCTGACCAGCAAGGTCACCGACGGCACCCAGACCCTGGGCGGGGCCACGCGCCTGGGCGAACCGGTCAACGGCCTGCTTTACAAGGTGGGCAATACCGTGGCCACCGGCGGCAGCATGCTCAGCAACACCCAGGCGCCGGTGGTGGCACCGCTCGGCGGCGTGGTGACCGAGGCCGGCAAGACCGTTGCAGCGGTGGGCGTGCTTGTCAACGGCAACGGCCAGGCCGGCGGCAACCCGCTGGGCGGCCTGTTGAACAACCTGCCGCTGGCCGGCGCCGGCAACGGCCACGGTGGCGATGGCAGCGCCGGCGGCAATGCGCTGGGCGGCCTGCTCGGCAACCTGCCGCTGGTCAAGTCCGGCAGCGGCGATGGCGGTGCCGGTGCCGGTGGCGGCGGTGCGCTGGGTCCCGTCGGTGCGCTGCTGGCCCCGGTGACCGGCCTGGTCGGCGGCATCAAGAGCGGTGTCGGCGGCAGCGCCGGGGGCAGCGCCGGCGGCGGCGACAGCAAGCCGCAACTGCCGATCCTGGGCGGTCTGCTTCACTGAAATGTATCAACCCGCATAGGTGTTTTCACGGTGCGCTGTCGCTCATCACCCCGTCGCAGCGCATCTTTTTATTCCCTCTGGCCGCGCGGCTGAAATGCCTGCGTGGCCAGGCTGCGGGCCGGTTTGCGCCGGCCCGCCTGCTCTTTAACAACCTTTGGGTCCAACGCGCGCTCGGCCGTTTGAAACGGGTGCTTTAACCCCTTCGGGTCATTACTATCACCCGTAGGAGGGGTATGGTTGAGACATACCATGTCTTATAAAAAAAGCGCAGCAAGCGTGAATAGTCGATAAAAGAGCGGGCCACAGAGCACCGTGATAATCGAACGGGGGAAGCGTGATCGCGGCGTCAGATCACTTCGGGAGTGTCAAAAAAATCATGAAACGACTCATTGCACGCTTTATTAAAGATGAGCGCGGGGCAACCGCTATTGAATATGGGCTGATTGCGGGACTCGTAGCCCTTGGTGTTGCTGTCGGTGCAACTCAACTCGGCAAAGACCTCACCACCGGTTTCAAGAATCTTGGACAACAAGTCTTGAAGTGGCTTCCTGCGGCAGGGGAATAAGCACTTTACAGCCGTGCTTGCCGCGCTGCTCTGCGCGGCGACCCTCTACACAGACTTCGCTTACCGTCGCGTTCCGAACCTCCTGCTGGCGATTGCCGTGCTGGCCCTTGGGCTGGCGCTGATCGCCGGTCAGGCCGCGGAACCTTCGCTGGCCGCGCGCCTGATCGGCGCGGGGCTGGGTCTTGCCGTCACCTTGCCGGTCTACGCCCTCGGGCGCATGGCCGCGGGCGATGTCAAGTTCCTGACGGTGGCGGGGTTGTTCACCGGTCCGCAAGGGCTGGTGGTGGCGTGGGTCGTCGGCAGCCTGCTCGGGCTGGTGCATGCGCTGCTGGCGCTGGCGCTGGCGCTGGCACTGGCACGCCGCACGCCGGCCGCGGATCACGCTTTGCCTTCCCAGGACGAACCACTTCCCACGGCGCAGTTTTCGCTGGCGCGCGGCATCCCATATGCGGCGTACCTGGCCGTGGGCGTGCTGGCCTGGACCGCTGCGGGCCAATAGCCGGACAGGCTTGAGGCCGGCAGGCCGCGCCGCCGGTCGACGCGAAAGAACACCAGGGACCGGGGTTTCAGATGTTGCTGCACGCAGGGACCAACAGGAGGATCGACCGACGCCGCCACGGCGCCGGCAGTGCCGCGATCGAATTCGCCATCGTGGCGCCGGTGCTGATCACCATCGTGATCGGCATCGTGTACTACGGCGTGATGCTGGCGCTGCAGCAGGTGCTGACGCTGGCCGCTGAAGAAGGCGCGCGCGCGGCGCTGCGCTATCCCGCCGGCGTTGCCGGCACCAGCCTGGCAGCCACCCAGCAGGCCCGTGTCAATGCCGCGGCCGCGATGGCGCGCAACACCCTTCCCGCATCCATCAGTGCCTTGATTCCCGCTGCCGGCATTGCCGCGGCCGTGCCATGCGCGGCGGGCTCGGCCGACATCTGCGTGCAGGTCACGCTGACCCTGCCCACAACCAACATCATGCCCGCAGTACCGATGGTGCCGCTCCCGGCCGCGCTGTCGGGCTCGGCCATGGTCCAGCTCTCTCCTGATATCTGATGCGCCTGACGAAACGCCCCATGCCCGAACCAAGGATTTCCGCATGACCAGCAAGCAGATCCGATTACTGGCCATCGTGCTGCTTGGCCTGGCCTTGCTGCTGGCCCTGCTGGCGTGGCAGGTGGGACGCCAGCCGACCCAGCCCGCGGCATCGGCGAGCGCCAGGCCGCTGCATCCGGTGGTGGTCACCACGCGCCCGGCCGAAGCCGGCAAGCCGCTCGATGCCGAGTCGCTCAAGCTCGAGATGCTGCCGATCGATCCCGCCGGCGCCTACCGCGAAGTGGCGCGCGTGACCGGGCAGGTGCCGCTGGTGGCGCTGGGCGCCAACGTGCCGGTGCTGGAAAGCCAGTTGCTGTCCGGCCTGGCCGCGCAGGTGCCGGAAGGCGAGCGCGCGGTCGCGGTGTCGGTCGATGAAGTCATTGGCGTCGGCAACCAGGTGCAGCCCGGCGACTATGTCGATGTGTTCCTGGTGCTGCGGCGCGACCAGCAGGAAATCCCCGACAGCCAGGCGCGCATGCTGCTGTCGCGCCTGCGCGTGCTGGCCTACGGCGTGGCTTCGGTCAACCGGCCGCAGGCGGTCAAGCCGGAACAGATGATGGCGCGCCAGGAAGGCGCCAAGACCGCGGTGCTGTCGGTGCCGCTGGAATACGTCAGCCGGCTGGCGATGGCGCAGCATTCCGGGCGCCTGATGCTGGCGCTGCGCAATCCGCAGGATGAAGCCATGCCCAGCGACGGCATGTTTGCCGAGCTGCCGCCCGCGCTGGCGACACGCGCCGGCATGGGTGCCGACGCACCGCGCGCCGCCACCGACAAGGCCACGGCCGGCGTGCTGCTGTCCGGACTGGCCGCCACCGCCGGCGCACCGGCGCCGCGCGCACCGGTGGCAGCGCCGGCACCGCGGCCGCTGCAGGTTGCGGCGCCGCCGGCGTCGGCGCAGCTCAGGGAACGCGCCGGCGTGGAAGTGATCCGCGCCGGCAAGCGCGACATCGAATAAGAACGTGGGCGCCCATCGCATGCCAATCCAGAACACCCCAGCCCATGCCGTGACGCTGCGCCGCCGGCTGATGCAGCTGACGCTTGCCGCCATGATCGCCACCACCGCGTGGTGCGCGCTGGCGCCCCGTGCGCAGGCGCAGGACGCCGCCACGGCGCGGCAATTGCGCCTGATGGCCGGCGCGCAGAAGGAGCTGCGCAGCGCGCAGCCAGTGGAACGCGTCGCCGTGGGCAACCCCGCGGTGGCCGATGCGCTGGTGCTGCGCACCCGCGGCGCGCCAAGCGTGCTGCTGGTGGCCAAACAACCCGGCGTGACCGACGTGATGGTGTGGACCCGCGGCGGCGCCGAGCCGCAGACCTACAGCGTGCAGGTCGATGCCATCGCGCCCGACGCCGATGGCGCAAAGCTGGGTTATTCGGCGGCCGGCGCCACCATCACCGGCCAGTCGCCCGACGCCTACGCCGCCGCGCGCGCGCAGGCGGCGGCGCGCGCGGCCACCGCCGGCAAGGCCGACGGCAAGCCGGGTCTGGTGGTGGACCGCTCCACCGTGCCGCTTTCGGGCACCGTGCAGGTCGACGTCAAGGTGGTGGAGATCAGCAAGACCGTGCTCAAGGAAGTCGGCATCAACTTCTTCCGCAACAACTCGGGCTTTGCCTTTGGCACGTTCTCGCCGTCGACGCTGAACAAGTTCACCTTTACGCCGGGCAGCGGCGGTGCGCCCGGCAGTTTCAGCGCCGACATCGCGTCGCCGATGAGCAATGCCTTCAACCTGGTGGCCGCGTCGCTCACGCACGGCATCTTCGCCAACATCAGCCTGCTGGAGGCCAACGGCCTGGCGCGCGTGCTGGCCGAGCCCAGCCTGGTGGCGCTGTCAGGGCAGAGCGCCAGTTTCCTGGCCGGCGGCGAGATCCCGATCCCGGTGCCGCAGGCGCTGGGCACCACCACGATCCAGTTCAAGCCGTTCGGCATCGGGCTGACGGTGTCGCCCACGGTGCTGTCGGCCGACCGCATTGCGCTGAAGGTGGCGCCCGAGGCCAGCGACCTCGACCCGTCGCGCGGCATCTCGATCAACGGCGCGGTGGTGCCGGCCATCGTCACGCGGCGCGCCGATACCACGGTGGAACTGGGCGACGGCGAGAGCTTCGTCATCGGCGGGCTGGTCAGCCGCAACACCGTCAGCAACGTCAACAAGGTGCCGGTGCTGGGTGACCTGCCGGTGATCGGCGCGTTCTTCAAGAACCTGAACTTCCACCAGGAAGACCGCGAGCTGATGATCGTCGTCACGCCGCGGCTGGTGAAGCCGATGGCCAGGAACGCGCCGGCGGCGCAGGCTGTCGGCGCCGACGGCCGGACCAACGCCAGTCCCAACGTGTGGGGCTGGTATGTGCTGGGTGAATACGCGGACCCGACCTTGCCGGGTTTCTCGAAATAGCCGCCGGCCATGCCGGCTGGCATGGCCCACAGCTTTGAGGCGGAGAGATGGACTATTTTCTGTTGCACGCAACGCAGGGCGAAGTCAGGGACTGGCTGGGCCGGATCATCGGCGCGCTGGGCACGCTGGTGGCCGAGGGCGGGGCCCAGGAAGGCTTTATCGAGCGCGTGTCCGAGCTGCGCCCGGGACTCGTGTTCCTGCATTTCTCGGCAGAGCTGGCGGGGCCGTCGGCGCGCCTGGCCGAGCAGCTGCAGCGGCTGTTCCCGGGCCTGCCGCTGGTGGCCGTGGGGCACGCCGGCGAGCCCGGCGTGATGCTGGCCGCGCTGCGCGCGGGCGTGAAGGACTTCATCGACCTGCGCGATGCGCCGGCCGAGGCCGAGGCCGTGGTCAAGCGCCTGGCCGTGCCGAGCGAGCAGGTGCGCCCGGCCGAGGCGGCGCGCCAGGGCAAGATCGTGGCGCTGCTGGGTGCGCGCGCGGGCGTGGGCGTGACCAGCCTGGCGGTCAACCTGGCCGCGGCGGCGCGCCGCCACCTGCCGCGCCACGCCAAGACCGATGCCCGCGCCGAAGTGCTGCTGACCGACCTGGGCCTGCCGGCGCGCGACGGCGCGCTCTACCTGAACCTGAGCCCGGGCTTTCATTTTGTCGAGGCGGTGCGCAACCTGCGCCGCTTCGACCAGGTCTTCGTGCAGACCGCGCTGACGCGCCATGGCAACGGCGTGTGCGTACTGCCGCTGCCTGCCGCGCTGAGCGAGTTGCGCGACATTTCGTACGCCGATGCGATCGGCCTGCTCGAGCGCCTGCGCGCGTTCTTCGACCTGCAGATCGTCGACCTGGGCGGCTTCGGCAATGCCGAGTTCACCGCGCAGATCGTCAAGGCCGCCGACAGCGTGGTGCTGGTGGCGGACCAGAGCGTGGGCGCGATCGTCTCGGCGGCGGAACTGGTGCACGAACTGCGCGCGCGCGAAGTGGAGCGCGACGACCTGCACCTGCTGGTGTCGCGCTTCGATGCGCGGCTGGGCGTCGATGCGGCGCAGATTGCGCGGCGCGTGGGCGTGGAATCGGTGGCGACGCTGCCGGACAGCCGCGAGGCGCTGGTGCTGGCGACGAACCGCGGCGCGGTGCTCGCCGACGACGACCCGCACTGCCCCTATGTGCGCGCGCTGGCCGAGCTGCTGGCGCGGCTGGGCTACCGCACTGCCGCGGCCAGGGACACCACGCTGCTGGCGCGGATCAAGGACAAACTGCCCGCGGCGCTGCGCGCAGCGCTGGTAGCGCGCGGTGCGCGCACGGCACGCACTGGAAGCTGACATGAGCCAAGCGATCGAATTCTCGGACAACACCCCCGCACCGTTCCCGGTGTCGCAGGAGTTCCACAACATCAAGGAAGCGGCGCACGAGCACCTGCTGACCCGCATCGAAGAGCTTGGCGCCGAGTTCGGCCGCTGGTCGCGCACCGCGATCCAGCGCTTTGTCGACCTGGAGCTCGAGAGCTTTACCCGATTGCGGCGCATCCCCATCAACGAGGCCGAGCTGCGCCAGATCGCCGAGGCGCTGACCAAGGAGCTGGCGGGCTTCGGCCCGATCGAGGACCTGCTCAACGATCCCGCGGTCGAAGACATCCTGGTCAACGGCCACCTGGACGTGTACGTGTCGCGCCACGGCGTGCTCGAGCGCATCCCGGTGCGCTTTGCCGACAGCGGCCACCTGCTGCGCATCGTGCGCCGCATCCTGGCGCCGATCGGCCGGCGCCTGGATGAGTCCAACCCGATGGTCGACGCGCGCCTGCCTGACGGCGGCCGCATCAACGTGGTAATCCCGCCGCTGGCGCTGGAAGGGCCGGTGGTGTCGATCCGCAAGTTCCGCAAGGACCCGATGACGCCCGCCGACCTGCAGGCGCTGGGCACCATGAGCCCCGAGATCTGCGACCTGCTGCAGGCCGCGGTGCAGGCGCGCTGCAACATCCTGGTGAGCGGCGGCACCAGTTCCGGCAAGACCTCGCTGCTCAATGCGCTGGCCACCTTCGTGCCGCCCACCGAGCGCGTCATCACCATCGAGGATACCGCCGAGCTGGCGCTGAACCACCCGCACGTGGTGCGGCTGGAAAGCCGGCCCGGCGGCTTCGAGGGCACCGGCGTGGTGTCGATCCGCGACCTGCTGCGCAACAGCCTGCGCATGCGCCCGGACCGCATCATCGTCGGCGAAGTGCGTGGCGGCGAGGTGCTGGAGATGCTGCAGGCGATGAGCACCGGCCACGACGGCTCGATGGGCACCATCCACGCCAGCAGCCCGCGCGAATGCCTGTACCGGCTAGAGATGCTGGCCGGCTTCGCCGGCTTCCAGGGCAGCGAGATGAGCCTGCGGCGCCAGATCGCCAATGCCATCGACTTCATCGTGCAGATCGCGCGGCTGTCCAACGGCAAGCGCCGCATCGTCTCGATCACCGAGGTCACTGGCCTGGGCGACAACATCATCTCCACGCAGGAGCTGTACCGGCACGAGCCGTTCATGAACCCCGACGGCACCGAGACCGACCGCTGGCTGTCGCTGGGCCTGCTGCCGCACTCGCCCAAGCTGGCGCGCATGCGCGGGCCGGGCTTCATGCTGGACGACCGCTTCGATGTCTAGCGCCACGCTGCTGCTCGCCGCGGTGGCCCTGGTCATCACCGGGCTGGGGCTGCTGCTGCTCGCCAGCGCGCAGGCACGCGCGCGCCGCGAACAGCAGCAGGCCTTCCTGCAGGCGCAGACCGAGCAGGTGCGGATGCGCTACACGCAGGCGTCCGACCCCGCGCTGCAGATGCCGGCGCGCGACCTGCGTCGCCGCTGGGACGACTTCCTGCGCCGGGCCGACCTGGCGCCGACGCGCCGTACCGCGGTGGTCTGGCTGGCGCCGCTGGCGCTGTGCACGCTCGCCGGCGCGGTCGCGGGGCAATGGCTGGGCGCGGTGTCGGCGCTGGTTGTGGCGGTGGCGGTGACGGCATGCGCGGCCTGGCACCGCGTGCGCCGGCTGCACAAGAAGCTGCTGTCGCAGTTGCCCGGCTTCCTCGACGGCGTGGTGCGTTTGATGACCATCGGCAGCAGCGTGCCGGCGGCGTTCCAGAATTCCATCGCCAATACCGAGGCACCGCTGCGCCAGTGCCTGGTGCAGGCCGTGCACCTGCAGCGCGCCGGCAAGGAGCTGGACCAGGCAGTGCTGCAGGTCGGGCGCGCCTACCAGGTCGAGGAACTGGTGCTGGTCGCTTCCGTGCTGCGCCTGTCGGTGCGCTACGGCGGCCGCGCCGACGTGGTGATGGAGCGCACCGCCACCTTCATGCGCGACCGCGAGCAGGCGCAGCGAGAGCTGATGGCGCTGTCGGCGGAGACACGGCTGTCGGCATGGGTGCTGGGCCTGCTGCCGCTGGTGGTGGCCGGCGGCCTGTTCACGCTGAACGCCGGCTACATCCTGATGATGTGGAAAGACCCCACCGGCAAGACCATGCTGCTGTCCGCCGCCGCGCTGGAAATTGCCGGCGCGCTGATGCTGTACCGGCTGGCCAGGTCGATCTGAACAACGATGACATCGCCATCATGGACCGCCTGACGCTGATCTCGCTGAGCCTGCTTGCCGCCGCGTGCGGCGTGGGCGTACTGGCATTGCCGCTGCTGCGCGACTGGCGCCAGCGCCGGCTGTCGGCGCGCACTATCGACGCTGCGCTGGCGCGCCAGCGCGCGCTGGAGGCGGCGCAGGCGGCCCAGGCCCCGCTTGCGGCGCCGCGCGCGCCAGGCGCGCCAGGTGCGCATCCCGGAGCCAGGGCAACCGGCGCCGCGGCAACGGCCGGGGTAGCCAACGCGCTCGGCGCTCAGCTTGGCGCGCGCGTCGGCGAGCGCTTCGACGCCCACTGGCTGGAATCGCGGCTGGGCCGCGCGGTGGTGACGCCCGAAGACCAGCAGCTGCTGGAGCAATGCGGCTGGGTTGGCCTGCAGGCGCGCGTGGTGTTCGGCGTGCTGCGGCTGGGCCTGCCGCTGGCCTTGTCGGTGCTGGCGATGCTGTGGCATGTCGGCGCGGGTGCGTTCGCCGTGATGGCATGGGGCTTCGGCACCTTCGCCGTGGCCTACCTGGCGCCCAAGTGGTACCTGCGCCGGCGCGCCGCCGCGCGCCTGCGCATGGTCGACGACGAGCTGCCGGTGCTTATCGACATGCTGCGGCTGCTGCAGGGCGTGGGTCTCTCGATCGACCAGAGCCTGCAGGTGATCGTGGCCGAGTTCGGCAGCATGCTGCACGTGCTGGGCCCGGAGCTGGCGCGCGCCAACCAGCAGTTTGCGTCGGGGCGCTCGCGCGAGCAGACGCTGCTGCGCATCGGCCGGCTGTTCGACAGCGAAGACCTGAAGAGCCTGATCACGCTGCTGACGCAGGTCGACAAGCACGGCGGCGCGGTGCAGGAGCCGCTGCGCCAGTTCGGGCTGCGCATGCAGGAGGCGCGCAAGTCGCGCATGAAGGATGAGATCGGCCGCCTCACGGTCAAGATGACGGCCGTGATGGTGGTCAGCCTGCTGCCGGTGCTGCTGATCCTGACCGCGGGCCCCGGCTTTCTCGGGGTGATCCGCATGCTGGCAAACATGGGAGGAACGCGATGACCCGATGGATGGCGCGCCGGGCCGGCCCGGCGACGAGCCGGATGCGGACCTCGGCCGCGTGCCTGCTGCTGGCCGCGCTGTGCGGCTGCGCCGCCGGCAACAACGGCGCCTCGGCCATGCACGAGCAAGCCGAGGCGCAGGTCGAGCTGGCGAAGCTGCGCGACAAGACCGCGCGCGCCGAGTACAGCGAACAGGCGGTCTACCTGGGCCTGATCCGCAAGATGCAGCAGGACGGGCTGTACTTTGCCTCGCTCGCGCATATCGAGGTCTATGTGCAGCGCTTCGGCGCCGGCCCCGAGATCCAGGTGATGCGGGCCGACGCGCTGCGCGAGACCGGACAGGACCAGGCCGCCACCGAGGCGTACCAGAAGCTGGCCGCCACCGCCAAGGGCGCCGAGGCCGCGCATGCGCACCACGGGCTGGGGCTGCTGGCCGGGCGCCAGGATGACTTTGCGCGCGCGATCACGGAATTGCGCGCGGCCGCCGCGTTGGACCCCGTCAACGCGCGCATCGCCAGTGACCTGGGCTATGCGCTGATGCGCGCCGGCGCGCTGCAGGACGCACGGGTGCCGGTGATGCAGGCGCTCGAGCTGGATGCGCGCAATCCGCGCGTGATCAGCAATGCCGTGGTCTGGCTGATGGCCGATGGCAAGCGCGCCCAGGCCAACGCCATGATGCAGAAGGCCGCATTGCCGGAGCCCACCCGCAGCGCGATTCGCAAGGAAGCCGACCGCATTGCCCGCGCCGCCGCCGCACGCGAGCGCGCCGCGGCACGCCCGGGCCAGAAACCGATATCCGCGCCCGCCGCCGTGGCGGTCGTGGCCAAGCCAATCGCCATCGCCGCGCAAGCCGGCGCTACACCATGACCACCACTCTTCTTGTTGCCATACACAAGCGCGCCGCCTGCCTGGCGCTCGGCCTGTGGGCGCTGGCCCCGCTTGCGCACGCGCAGGGCGACGCCGCGATGGCTGAAGCGGCCGTCGCCAGCACCATGCCGCCCGGGCGGCCAGCACAGCGCGAGATCGGCGCCGATACGCGCGCGATCCTGGCGATCCAGCGCGAGGGCACGCAGGCCGGGCCGATGCTGCCGATGCACGGCGAACAGGCCGCGCTGGGCTATGAGCGCTACCTGAACAGCTTCCGCTTTGCGCTGCCCGAGTTCTACACGGGCCAGGCCAACGCCAGCACCACCCGCTCCGGCTCGGCCGGCCAGATGCTTGGCGGAAAATGAGCCTGCGCCAGCCGCCGGTGCGCCGCACCCCTCGCTCCGCGCGCGGCGCCGTCAGCGTGATGGCGGCGCTGCTGATCGCCACCGTGGCCATCGCCACGCTGGTGTCGATCGACGTCGGCCATGTGTTCCTGCGCCAGCGGCAGTTGCAGAACATGGTGGACCTGGCGGCGATGTCGGCGGCGCAGCAGCTCAAGCGGGCGGATAGCGCGGCCAATCTCAACGCCGCGGTGCTGGGGACGGTCAGCAATATCGGCGCGAAGAACGGGTATCCGTCCGGCATTGCCATGGGCTGTGCCGATGCCGCCGGCGGCGGCGCCGACGCTATGACGGCCTGCGTCGGGGTGTGGGATCCGGCGACGGCCGGCCCGCGGCATTTCAACGTCGCGTACAACCCCGCTACGGTCTCGCCCAACGCCGTGCGCGTACAGGCCACGCAGACCGTGCCGATCCTGTTTGTATTCAACGGCGGCAGCGGCAGGCAGTTGTTTGCCGAATCGATTGCCAGCGGCAGTCCGCCGGTGGCGGCGTTTTCGCTGGGGACGGGCTTGCTGGATGTCTCTACCGCCAACGGCATGCTGAGCATGCTGCTGGGTAATGCGGTGAACCTGTCGCTGGCGGACTGGCAGGGGCTGGTCAATACCACGGTAACGCTGGATCAGCTGAGGCTCGAAGCCGATGTCGGTACGGTGGACCAACTGCTCAGCACCACGCTGAACCTGCGCGATTTCTATGCGCTGGTGCTCGGCGCGGCCGGACGCGAAACCTTGCTCACGACCATGCTGGGCAGCCCGCCGACCACGCTGGCAGCGAGCGGGGCGGCCGCGACGGTGTCGCTGGCACGGCTGCTTGACCTTGGCCTGATGGCACCCGCCGCATCGTCGGCGGTGGAAGTGGGCGTGAATGTCGCGCAGTTGCTGGTAGCCGGTGCGCAAATCGCACGCGGAGACAGCGCGGTCGCCTTGCCGCTGAACATACCCAAGCTGCCGCTTGGACTGGGTGGCATCACCGCCAACTTGCGCGTGATCGAGCCACCGGTCACGGCAGCCGGTCCGGCGCGACAGCTTTCCGATAAGCCCGATACCTGGCAGACCAGCGCCAGTTCCTCGCAGGTGAGGCTGACGCTGGCGCTCCAGATCAAGGCCGACATTCTGAAGCCGGTTCTGGACGCCAATTTGAACGTGCCGCTCTATCTCGATGTCGCCGGCGCCACGGCCGACCTTACGCGGCTGCAATGCGCGGCCAATCCAGCGGACCGCCGGGCCACGATGCAGGTGAAGAGCGGCCTGGCCACGGCTTGCCTGACCGACGGCTGCACGGGCGGCGAGGTGGTGCTCGGGAAGGCGGAGGTACTTGGGGTCGGGATCGCGGACGTGGTTGCCGCCGACGTCACGCGCTACGGCAACACTGCCGGGCAGGACATCACCCTGGGCCCGGGTGGCCATGCGCAAGTGGGTATGGCCGATCCTTTTGGTGGGTTGTTCTCGCAGGTGCTGTCGCTGAAGGTACGGACGAAACTGCTGGGAATCCTCAGCGTGCCCATTGACCTCGGCCCGCTACTCGCACCAACGTTGGGGGCTGCGCTCGACACCCTGGTTCCGCCGCTGCTCAACAGCCTCGGCATCCAGCTCGGCAACGCCGACCTCTGGGTCCACAGCATCGATTGCAACAACGCCGAACTGGTGTACTGAGCCATGATCGCGCCAACCCGCCTGATGGCAGAAACAGAATGAAGACAGACCGCTGGGCCTACGAAAACCTTGAAGTCTACGTGTGGGAAGGCAAGTACGAGATTGCCGACCGCGTTACCCGTTTCCTGGCGCCGCTGGGCGTGGACGTGATTCGCGCCGGCGCGCTCGAGGCCTTGCCGGCCGAGCCGCGCCTGAAGCCGTGCATCGCGGTGATCAGCGTGTCGGTGATCGGTGCCGCGCGCTTCTCGCTGGACTGGGAGGCCGCGCACGGCATGCCGGTGATCTGGGTGGCGGGACCGGGGCGCGAAACCGACCCCGGCCGCTTCCCGCCGGAGTACGCCCATATCCTGGCCGATGACTTTACCGGCGCCGACCTGCGCAGCCAGATCGGCAAGCTGCTGCCGCAGTTGCTCGCCACCGAGCCGACCGGCGAACGCGAGGCCGACCTGGTGGCCGGCTCCGCGGCGATGCGCCAGTTGCTGCAGCACGTCGAGACCTTTGCCGACTTCGGCAGCAACGTGATGCTGTACGGCGAAACCGGCGCGGGCAAGGAGCGCATCGCGCGCCTGTTCCATGAGCGCAACAGCACCTACGGCAAGGGCCCGTTCGTCGCGGTCAACTGCGGCGCGATTCCCGACGGGCTGTTCGAGTCGCAATTCTTTGGCCATGCCAAGGGTGCGTTCACGGGCGCGTCGTTCGCGCATCGCGGGTATTTCGAGCAGGCCAACGGCGGCACGCTGTTTCTCGATGAAATCGGCGACCTGCCGCTGTTCCAGCAGGTCAAGCTGCTGCGCGTGCTGGAAGAGAACGTGATCACCCGGCTGGGCTCGACGCTGGCGGTCAAGCTGGATTTCCGGCTGGTGGCCGCGACCAACAAGGACCTGCGCGATGCCGTGCGGCAGGGACGCTTCCGCGCCGACCTGTTCTTCCGCCTGGCGGTGATCGAGATGCGCATCCCCAGCCTGGAGGAGCGCGGCCCCGCCGACAAGCTGGCGCTGCTGCAGTCGTTCCTGCGCCATATGCTGGGCGCGTCCGGCTATGACGCGTTGCCGCCGATGCCGGACTGGCTCAAGGGCGCGGTCGGCACCGCCTACTTCACCGGCAACGTGCGCGAGCTGCGCAACCTGGCCGAGCGCGTCGGCATCACCGTGCAGCAGAGCGGGCACTGGGACGAGGAACGGATCCGGCCGCTGTTCCGCGCGCTGCATCCGGGCGCATTCGATGGCGGCGAGCGCGCCGACCTGCGCGGCGACATGGAAGAACGCCGGCGCATCCTGGCCGCGCTCGACGCCAACGGCTGGCGGCGGCAGGACACGGCGGCAAGCCTGGGCATCAGCCGCAAGGTGCTGTGGGAAAAAATGCGCAAGTACCAGATCGCCGACAGCGAGGCCGAGCCGGTCTGAGCGCGATCCGCCTCCGGGCAGGCGGATTTCCTTCCGGTCGCGCGCGCCCGCCTGAACCGGTGCTGGAGGACGGCGGCCTGCGACGCATTATGATACGGGTTTCCCCGATTCTTCAACGGACCCCGGATTGCGATTCCTTCACACCGCCGACTGGCATCTCGGCCGCCTCTTCCACGCGCGCAGTCTGCTGGAAGACCAGGCCCATCTCCTCGACCAGTTTGTCGAACTGGTTCGCATCGAGCGGCCAGATGCCGTGCTGATTGCCGGCGACGTCTACGACCGCGCCGTGCCGCCGCCCGAGGCGGTGGTGCTGCTCGACGACGTACTGGGCCGCATCGTGGTCGACGCCGGCGTGCCGGTGGTGATGATCGCGGGCAACCACGACAGCGCGCAGCGGCTGGAGTTCGGCGCGCGCCTGATGCGCGCGCAGGGGCTGCACGTGGCCGGCCGCACGCTGGCGGCGGCCAGTTGCGTGACCTTGCAAGACGCGCATGGCGAAGTGCGCATCTACGCGCTGCCGTATGCCGAGCCTGCCGTGGTGCGCGATGCCATCGGCACCGAAGTGCCGTCGCATGAAGCCGCCTTGCGCGCGCAGCTCGATGCCATCCGCGCGGTGCATCCGGCGGGCGTGCGCGCGGTGGTGGTGGGCCATGCCTTCGTGGTGGGCGGCGCGGCCAGCGAATCGGAACGGCCGCTGTCCGTGGGCGGCAGCGGCGCGGTGGCCGCGGACCTGTTCGCCGGCTTCGACCTGGTCGCGCTGGGCCACTTGCACCGGCCGCAGACGCTGGGCGGCGGACGCATCCACTATGCGGGCTCGCTGTTGAAATACTCGCTGTCGGAATGCGCGCACGAGAAGTCGGTGTCGCGCATTGAACTGGATGCGGACGGGGCCGTTGCCATTACGCCGGTAGCGCTGCAGCCGCTGCGCGACGTGCGCGTGGTGGAGGGCGAGCTGGCGCAATTGCTGGCCGCGGGCGCCGACGACCCGCAGCGCGACGACTACATCCACGCGTGCCTCACGGATACCGGCGCGCTGCTGGACCCGATGGCCCGGCTGCGCCAGGTCTATCCCAACGCGCTGGCGATCGAGCGCACCGTGCTGGCGCGCAGCGGCGTGGCCTCCGAGGCAGGGCGCAAGCTGCGGCAGCTTGGCACGGGCGAGCTGTTCGCCAGCTTCTTCCGCGAAGTGGCCGATGCCGAGCTGGACCCGGCCCAGCGCGCCGCGCTCGACCAGGTGCTGGCCGGTATCGCCGCGGCTGAGCGGGAGTCGGCATGAGACCGCTGCATCTGACGCTGCAGGCGTTCGGCCCCTTTGCCGCGACCGAACAGGTCGATTTCACGCGGCTGGGCGAGCAGGCCTTCGTGCTGATCCATGGCCCCACCGGCGCGGGCAAGACCACGCTGCTCGATGCCATCTGCTTTGCGCTGTACGGCGACACCTCCGGCGGCGAGCGCAGCGCGCAGGCCATGCGCAGCGCCAACGCCGCGGCGGGCTTGCGCACCGAGGTGACGCTGACGTTCAGCCTGGGCGCGCAGCGCTGGCGCGTGGTGCGCTCGCCCGCGCAGGAGCGGCCCAGGCAGCGCGGCGAGGGCTGGGTGACAGAACCGGCAAAGGCGCAGCTGGATCTGCACGACGGCAACGGCTGGGCCAGCAAGGCCAGCCAGCCGGGCAAGGTCACCGATGCCGTGCGGGATCTGCTGGGCTTTGACAGCGCGCAGTTCCGCCAGGTGATCGTGCTGCCGCAGGGCCGCTTTCGCGAACTGCTGACCGCCAGTTCGCAGGCGCGCCAGGCCATCCTGGAGCGGCTGTTCCGCACCGAGCTGTACCGCCGCGTGGAAGAGCTGTTGAAGACCGAAGCCGCCGGCATCCGGCGCGACGCCGAGCGCATCACCATCCAGCGCGAGGAAGCCTTGCGGCAGGCCGGGATGGAGTCGGCTGCGGCGTTGGCGGACAGCATCACGACCATGCAGGCGGAGCTGCAGGCACTGCATGGCCAGGAGCAAGGCGCGCGCGCCGCGCAAGCCGCCGCCCAGGCGGCGCTGGCCGCCGGCGAGCAGGTCGCGGCGCGCCTGCAGGAGCGCCAGCAGGCGCAGGCCGCCCATGCCGGGCTGCTGGCGCGGCAGGCCGCCATGGAAGAACAACGCGCCCGCTTGCACGCGGCCCAGCGCGCCGCGCGCGTCATGCCGGCGTTGCTGTCCGCACAGGCCGCGCAGCGCGATCACATTGCCGGCGCCAGTGCATTGGCGCAGGCCGGCGAACACGCCGGGCGCGCTGCGCAACGGGCCGCGCAGGCCGCCGCGGTCTTGCAGGCCCAGTCGCAGCAGGTCGACGTACGCCAGGCCGCGCAGCGCCGCGTTTCGCAACTGGAGGCGATGCTGCCGCGCGCGCAGCGGCTGGGGACGCTGCAGCGCGCCTTGCAGGAGGCCGAAGCCAGGCAGGCCGCGGCCGCCACGGCGCGCGGGCACGCCGTGGCGCAACTGGAGACATGCCGTGCCGCCGCCGTGGCCGCCGAGTCGGCATTAGCGCAGGCGCAGCTTGCCGCGGCGCAGGCACAGGCGAGCGCCTTGCAACTGGCCGCGCTGCAGGACCGCGCGCGGCAATTCGAGCGGCATCGGCAGGCGGCGCAATCGCTGGCCGCCGCCAACGGACAAGCCGCCGGCCACGCGCGGGCCGAACAGCAGGCGCTGGATCAGCGCGACCGCTGCCGCGCCGCGCTGGCCGAGGCCGAATCCGCGTGGCGCGCCGGGCAGGCCGCGCGCCTGGCGCAAGGGCTGGCGGCGGGCGATGCCTGCCCGGTCTGCGGCAGCACCGCGCATCCCGAGCCGGCACAACATGTGGCGCAGCCGCTGTCGGACCTGGCGCTGGAGGCAGCGCGCCAGGCCCTGCTGGAAGCGCAGGCCGAAGCGGTGCGCTGCGCCGGCCAAAACGAGGCAGCGCAGCTGGCGATCCGGCACGCACGCGAGCGGCGGGAAGAACTGGCGGCGGAACTCGGCGATGCCAGCGACGAAGCCGCCGCCAGTCTCGACGCCGAGATCCGGTCGCGGCAAGCGGCGCTGGCGCAGGAGCAGCAGGCGTCGGCCAGCCTGGCGCAACGCCAGGCCACGATCGCGGCCGCGCACGCCGCGCGCGAAAGCGCCGAAGCCGTGCACCGCGACGCCGTTGCCGCCGCCGATGCCGCGTTGCAGGTGCTGGCCCATTGCCGCGCTGAATGGCAGGCCGAGAGCACCCAGGTGCCCGAGGATTCGCGCGATCCGGTGGCCCTGGGCGAGGCGCTGCGCCAGGCGCAGGCCACGCTGGCGGGGCTGGAGCAAGCGCTGGCCACGGCGCAGGCGGCCGAGCGGCAGGCCGCGGCGGAGCATGCCGGTGCGCAGGCCGCGCTGGCGTCGGCACACCAGGCCCAGGCGCAGATCACTGAACGCCTGGCCAACGCCGACACGGCACTGGCGCAGGGGCTCGCGCAGCAGGGCTTTGCTGATGCGCAGGCGCACGCCGACGCCTGCCTGGATGATGACGCGATGCAAGCGCTGGATGCCACGTTGCGCACCTTCGAGAGCCAGCTGGCCGCCGCCGCGGATCGGCACGCGCGTGCGCAAGCTGCCGCGCAAGCGCTGGATGCGCCGGACCTGGACGGGCTGCGCGCAGCGCTGGGGGCATCTGCCGCGACGGTGGAGTCCCTGGTGCGGCAACAGGCCGAACGCGGCCGTTCCCGCGACGCGCTGGTGCAATGCCAGCAGCGGCTGCAGCAGCTGGACCACCAGGGCCGCGACATCGAAGCGCGCTTTGCCGTGCTGGGCCGGCTGGCCGAAGTCGCCAACGGCAACAACCCGCGCCGCATGACGTTCCAGCGCTTCGTGCTGGCGACGCTGCTCGACGAGGTGCTGGAAGCCGCCTCCACGCGCCTGCTGGCGATGAGCCGCGGCCGCTATGCGCTGCAGCGCCTGCGCGAGCAGGCCGACCAGCGCAGCGCCGGCGGGCTCGACATCGAAGTGTTCGACCACGATACCGGCGCGGCGCGCCCGGCCAATACGCTGTCAGGCGGCGAAGGCTTCCTGGCCTCGCTGTCGCTGGCGCTGGGACTGGCCGATGTGGTCCAGTCGCGCGCGGGCGGCATCCAGCTCGACACGCTGTTCGTTGACGAAGGCTTCGGCACGCTGGATCCCGAAAGCCTGGACTTTGCCCTGCGCACGCTGCTCGACCTGCAGCAGGCCGGCCGGCTGGTGGGCATCATCTCGCACGTGACGGAACTGCGCGAACGCATCGACGTGCGGCTGGAAGTGCGCCCCGGGATCGACGGCAGCCACGTGCTGCTGAGCGGCGTACCGGCGGCGGCCTAGAAAGGCAAGAGCGGCCGGATCAGGCGACGACCACGCTGCGGCAGCGAATCGCCATCACCTGCGCCTCGAAGGCGCGGGCGGCCGCACGGGCCAGGCGGGCGCGGCGCGACAGCGCCGGCGTGGTAGGCTGCAATGCGGCGCCGGTGGCGGCAGGCGTCGCTTGGGTCGGACGGATGTCCATTGCCCAGGCACTGCGGGTGACATGCAAGATGCGGGCGAGCGCTGCCGCATGGGGTGTAGAAGAAAACGGGACGGAGGGGGTGGCCATGATGACGGGTTCCTCGTTCTTTTGTGTTGCCAGGCAGCCTGCTCAGCCGGGTGGTCCGGTGGGTGCTGTGCGGCGCTGCCCTGTTCTGTTTCAACGATAGGCCCGGCCGGCCTGGCGCCCAATCCCGTGCGAGCCGATTGTGATGTCGGCTCTGTCCTACACACGGGCCGTGCGCGTCACGCGTGCGCGCTGATCGCACAAACCGGTTGGCCGACCGCGCGGTCGGCTTGACCATCGGGAATGCGCAGGTGTAATCTGTTCATTCTGCGAATTCAAGTTCGTATATCGAACAAATCGATCGGGCACATCGCCTTGGCCGAGGTTCGATCTACGAGTGCCTGATCCATCCCGATCAAAGCAGACCACGCGCAGACTGCTGGACCGTTCGCGAGGCAGCCCACGCTGCCCGCCGCAACGAACATCCTTCCGGCAGGATTACCGGAGACCGTCTTTCATGTGCCGCGGCTTGCGGCCCGCTCCGGTAGCCTGGCGGATCTTCCGACCTGGAACGCAAGTGATCAACAAGCTATACGACACGGTGGAAGCGGCAGTTGCCGGCATCCACGACGGCGCCACCATCCTGACCGGCGGCTTCGGCCTGGCAGGCATGCCCGCGGAACTGATCGACGCGCTGATCGAGCAAGGCGCGCGCGATCTCACCATCGTCAACAACAACGCCGGCAACGGCGACACCGGGCTGGCCGCGCTGCTGAAGACCAAGCGCGTGCGCAAGATCATCTGCTCGTTCCCGCGCCAGGCGGATTCCTACGTGTTCGATTCGCTCTACCACGCCGGCGAGATCGAGCTGGAGCTGGTGCCGCAGGGCAACCTGGCCGAGCGCATCCGCGCCGCGGGCGCCGGCATCGGCGGCTTCTTCACCCGCACCGCCTACGGCACGCCGCTGGCCGAGGGCAAGGAAACGCGCATCATCGACGGCCAGGGCTATGTGTTCGAAACCCCGATCCACGCCGACTTTGCGCTGATCAAGGCCGACACCGCCGACCGCTGGGGCAACCTCACCTACCGCAAGACCGCGCGCAACTTCGGCCCGATCATGGCGATGGCCGCCAAATGCGCCATCGTGCAGGTCAGCCGCGTGGTCGAGCTGGGCGAGATGGATCCCGAGCACATCGTGACACCGGGCCTGTTCGTCAAGCGTGTCGTCAAGGTCGCCTGAGCGCGAATACAGGAGAAACAGCATGCAACGCCTGACCCGCGATCAGATGGCCGCCCGCGTGGCCAAAGACATTCCCGACGGTGCCGTGGTCAACCTCGGCATCGGCCTGCCCACCCTGGTCGGCAACCACCTGCCCGCCGACAAGGAAATCCTGCTGCACAGCGAGAACGGCCTGCTCGGCATGGGCCCCGCGCCCGCGCCCGGCGAGGAAGACGGTGACCTGATCAACGCCGGCAAGCAGCCGGTGACGATCAAGCCGGGCGGCTCGTTCTTCCATCACGCCGATTCGTTCGCGATGATGCGCGGCGGCCATCTCGACTTCTGCGTGCTGGGCGCGTTCCAGGTATCGCAGACCGGCGACCTGGCCAACTGGCACACCGGCGCACCGGGCGCCATCCCCGCCGTGGGCGGCGCGATGGACCTGGCGATCGGCGCCAAGCAGGTGTTCGTGATGATGGAGCACCTGACCAAGCAGGGCGAAAGCAAGATCGTGCCGCAATGCACCTATCCACTTACCGGCATCGGCTGCGTGACGCGCATCTACACGGATCTTGCCACGCTCGACGTGACCCCCGACGGCCTGGTCGCGCGCGACCTGGTCGAGGGCCTGAGCTTCGACGAACTGCAGCGCCTGACCGGCGTGCCGCTGAAGCAGGCCTGAGCGGCGCCATCGATACCCATCACAAAGAGAGAGACACACCATGACCGAAGCCTTTATCTGCGACGCCATCCGCACCCCCATCGGCCGCTACGGCGGCAGCCTGTCCGCGGTGCGCGCGGACGACCTCGGCGCGGTGCCGCTGAAGGCGCTGATGGCGCGCAACCCGGACCTGGACTGGAAGGCCATCGATGACGTGATCTATGGCAACGCCAACCAGGCCGGCGAGGACAACCGCAACGTGGCGCGCATGTCGTCGCTGCTGGCGGGCCTGCCGCAGGACGTGCCGGGCGCCACCATCAACCGCCTGTGCGGCTCCGGCATGGATGCCACCGGCACCGCGGCGCGCGCGATCAAGGCGGGCGAGGCGCACCTGATGATCGCCGGCGGTGTGGAAAGCATGAGCCGCGCCCCGTTCGTGATGGGCAAGGCCACCAGCGCGTTCTCGCGCGATGCGCAGATCTTCGACACCACCATCGGCTGGCGCTTCATCAACCCGGCGATGCGCGCGGCCTACGGTGTCGACTCGATGCCCGAGACCGCCGAGAACGTCGCCACCGACTACAAAATCAGCCGCGAAGACCAGGACCTGATGGCGCTGCGCAGCCAGGAAAAAGCCTCGCGCGCGCAGGCTGACGGCACGCTGGCGCAAGAGATCACGCCGGTCACCATCGCCCAGAAGAAGGGCGACCCGATCGTGGTCGAGCGCGACGAGCACCCGCGCGCCACCAGCCTCGAAGCGCTGGCCAAGCTGCGCGGCGTGGTCCGCGCTGACGGCACCGTGACCGCCGGTAACGCCTCAGGCGTGAACGACGGCGCCTGCGCGATCCTGCTGGCCAGCGAAGCCGGCATCAAGCAGCACGGCCTGACCCCGCGCGCGCGCATCGTCGGCATGGCCACCGCAGGCGTGGCGCCGCGCGTGATGGGCATCGGCCCGGCGCCGGCGTCGCAGAAGCTGCTCAAGCAGCTTGGCATGACCATGGACCAGATCGACGTGATCGAGCTGAACGAAGCGTTCGCCGCGCAAGGCCTGGCCGTGCTGCGCGAACTGGGCGTGGCCGACGACGACCAGCGCGTCAACCCGAACGGCGGCGCGATCGCGCTGGGCCACCCGCTCGGCATGAGCGGCGCGCGCCTGGTCACGACCGCGATGTACCAGCTGCACCGCACCGGCGGCCGCGTCGCGCTGTGCACGATGTGCATCGGCGTGGGGCAGGGTATTGCGATGGTGATCGAGCGCGTTTGAGCGCAATCAGGTAGCTCTACCGCTTGTTTGCTCTCCTCTCCCGCGCGCGGGAGAGGGGCGGGGGTGAGGGCAAGCGCATGCCATTGCCATGCGCGGCAAAAATGCGCTGGAAGGCGTCAACGCGGCTTGCTGTGCGGTAGTACTGCAAGCTCCCGCCCTCACCCCAATCCTCTCCCGCAAGCGGGAGAGGGAGTTAGCCTGCAGTCGTTTTGAAAGTGAGTCAAAGATGTCCCTCCCCGTAGCCACCCTCGTCACCGGCGGCAGTTCCGGTATCGGCCGTGCCATCTGTGAAATGCTGCTGGCCGATGGCGTGAGCCAGGTGGTCAATGTCGACTACGCCGAACCGACGTGGTCGCACCCCAACATGACCTTCTTCCAGGCCGACCTGACCGATGCCGAGGCCACCCGGGCGGTGGCCGCGCAGGTCACCTCGAGCTTCGCGGTCACGCGCCTGGTGCACAATGCCGGCGCCACGCGCCCGGGCACCGCCGATACCGCCACCGTCGCCGACCTGGACTACGTGACTGGGCTGCACCTGCAGGCCACCTTGCTGCTGACGCAGGCGTGCCTGCCGGCGATGCGCGCCGCGGGTTTCGGCCGCATCGTCAACATGGCTTCGCGCGCGGCGCTGGGCAAGGCCGAGCGCGTGGTGTACTCGGCCACCAAGGCCGGCCTGATCGGCATGACCCGCACGCTGGCGATGGAACTGGGCGGCGACGGCATTACCGTCAACGCCGTGGCCCCGGGCCCGATCGCCACCGAACTGTTCCGCAAGAGCAATCCGGAAGGCGCGGAGCAGACCAGGCGCATCCTTGCCAGCATCACCGTCAAGCGCATGGGCACCCCGGAAGACGTCGCGCGCGCTGCGCTGTTCTTCCTGTCGCCGGACAACGGCTTCGTCACCGGACAGGTGATGTACGTGTGCGGCGGCACCACGCTGGGCGTTGCGCCGGTGTAAAGCCCGGCCGGCCGGCGCGACTCAAGCATTCAACAAGAAGAGACGTTAACCAAGCGTCACGCATGGCGGCCCACGAGCGGGCCGCCCACCGGAAGCGCGCATGTGCGCGCCCTCCGTTCGGGAACGGCAATTACGCCATCCAGCACAACCTCCCGCGGTACCCCATCACCGCCGGAACGATATAGCACCGGAGCATTACCGATGAGACAAGATTCCCAGACCTCCACCACGCGCCGCCGCCTGCTTGCCGCCGGCGTGGCACTGGCCACCACCATCGCCGGCTTTGCCGGCGCGGCCCATGCACAGGGTGGCTATCCGACCAAGCCGATCACGCTGATCGTGCCGTTCTCGGCCGGCGGCACCACCGACATCCTGGCGCGCATCGTCGGCCTGCAACTGGGCAAGGCGCTGGGCCAGCCGGTGGTGATCGACAACCGTCCGGGCGCGGGCGGCAACATCGGCGCCTCGATCGCCGCCAAGGCCCCGGGCGACGGCTACACGCTGTTCATGGGCACCATCGGCACGCACGCGATCAACCAGTCGCTGTACTCCAAGCTGCCGTACGACCCGGTCAAGGACTTCGCCCCGATCAGCCGCGTGGCGATGGTGCCGAACCTGGTGGTGGCCAACCCCAAGGTGCCGGTCAACAACATCAAGGAACTGATCGCCTACGTCAAGGCCAACCCGGACAAGCTGTCGTACGGCTCGTCGGGCAGCGGCTCGTCGATGCACCTGTCGGGTGAGCTGTTCAACTCGATGACCGGCCTGCATATCCAGCACATCCCGTACAAGGGCAGCGCCCCGGCGGTGAACGACCTGCTGGGCAACCAGATCGGCCTGATGTTCGACAACATGCCGTCGTCGTATCCGCACGTGAAGGCCGGCAAGCTGCGCGCGCTGGCCGTGACCTCGGCCAAGCGCTCGCCGGCGCTGCCCAACGTGCCGACCGTGGCCGAATCGGGCGTGCCGGGCTATGAAGCCACCTCGTGGTTCGCGCTGTACGCCACCGGCGGCACGCCGCAGCCCATCGTCGACCGCCTCAATGCCGAACTGGTGAAGATCCTGGCCATGCCCGAAGTGAAGAAGCAGATGGCCGACCAGGGCGCCGAACCCAACCCGGAAAAGCCGGCCCAGCTGGCCGCCTTCATGAAGTCGGAAACGGCCAAGTGGGCGAAGGTGGTGAAGGCTTCGGGCGCGACGGTGGACTGAGCCTGCGCCAGCGCCTTGCTGTCCAGAGAAGAACCGGCCCATTGGGCCGGTTTTTTTATGGCTCGCTGCATTTTCGCCGCGCATGGCTAAGGATTTGCCAGCGCCTGCCGTAAGACAGATTGCGACCCATGCCACCCGCCGCGCCAGCCTGTTGATCCAAATCGACCTTCCCTCGCAGGACACGGTGTAGCATGGCGCGCGCCGCGGGCCGCACCGCCGTGCGGTGCCATGCCAGGCCGCCAGCGCGCGTCCCGGCCGTGGCACCCGCTCAACGACAACAGGGAGAGATCCAGTGAAACCCATCAAATCGTGCTGCCTGCTCGGCGCGGCCGCTGCGCTGCTGCTGGCCGGCTGCGCTACCGAGACTTCGACGGCCTTGCCGGTGCAGAAGGTAGAAAGCGCCGCCAGGCCGTATCACGGCGTACGCACGCCGATCGCCGTCGGCAAGTTCGACAATCGCTCGAACTACATGCGCGGGGTGTTCTCGGACGGCATCGACCGCCTCAGCGGCCAGGCCAAGACCAGCCTGGTCACCCATCTGCAGCAGACCAACCGCTTCAATGTGCTGGAGCGCGAAAACCTGGCGGAAATCCAGCGCGAGGCGGCCATCAAGAACCAGGCGCAGCGCCTCAAGGGCGCCGACTATGTCGTTACCGGCGACATCACCGAATTCGGCCGCAAGGAAGTCGGCGACGTGCAGCTGTTCGGCATCCTCGGCCGCGGCCGCGAGCAGGTGGCCTATGCCAAGGTCAACCTCAACGTCGTCAACATCAATACCTCGGAAGTCGTGTATGCCACGCAAGGCGCGGGCGAATACAAGCTGTCGAACCGCGAGGTGATCGGGTTCGGCGGCACCGCCAGCTACGACTCGACGCTCAACGGCAAGGTGATGGACCTGGCCATGCGCGAGGCCGTGAACAACCTCGTCAGCGCCATCGAGACGGGCGCCTGGAAGCCGGGCCCGCAATAAGCGGCAAGGTCCAACGCAACGAGAACAACAATGAAGAATACGGTCATGCTGCGCCGCGCAGCATTCATGTCAGCCGCCGGCAGCCTGCTGCTCGCCGGCTGCGCGGCACCAAAGCCCATGTATCAGTGGGAGGGCTATCAGGCCCAGGTCTACGAGTATTTCAAGGGCGAATCCAAGGAGGCGCAGATCACCGCCATGGAAAGCGGCCTGCAGAAGATCAAGGCGCAGAGCGGTTCGGTGCCGCCGGGCTATCACGCCCAGCTTGGCATGCTGTACCTGAACGTCGGCAAGGGCGACCAGATGATCAAGGAGTTCCAGACCGAGAAGACCCTGTTCCCGGAGTCCACGCCCTATATGGATTTCCTGCTCAGGAACGTCAACAGCGACGCCCGCACAGAAATCAAGACCGGCGCCACCGCCGCGGGCAAGGACGCCGGCACCGCAGGGAGGGCCCAATGATGCGCCGACTACTGAGCTATCTCGCAGGCGCGGCCATCGTCCTGCTGTTTGCCGGTTGTGCCGTGCCGAACAAGCAGGTGGATTACTCCGCCTTCAAGTCCAGCCGGCCGCGCTCCATCGTGGTCTTGCCGCCGCAGAATACCTCGCCGGACATCAAGGCCACCTATGCCATGCTGTCGCAGGCCACGTTCCCGCTGGCGGAATCCGGTTACTACGTGTTGCCGGTCGCGCTGGTCGACGAGACCTTCCGGCAGAACGGCCTGACGGTGCCGGACGAGATCCATGCCGTGCCGGTGGCCAAGCTGCGCGAGATCTTCGGCGCCGACGCCGCGCTGTACGTGACCGTGACCGAGTATGGATCCAGGTACCAGATCCTCAGCAGCGTGACCCGGGTGGCTGCAAACGCCAAACTGGTCGACCTGAAGAATGGTGACGTACTGTGGTCCGGCACCGCGGTGGCGGCCACCGACAGTTCCAGCAGCGGCGGCGGGCTGATCGGCATGCTGATCAGCGCGGCCATCACGCAGGCGATGAACCATACCCTGGACGCCAGCTACACCGTTGCCGGCAGCACCAGCTATCGGCTGCTGGCGGCGGGCCAGCCGGGCGGCCTGCTGTATGGGCCGCGTTCGCCGAAGTACCAGTCGGACTAAGCGGTCACGGCGCGGTGCGCGTCAGCGGACGCGGGCCTCGATGTCCCGCCGCAGACGCGCAAACCACCGCCGCAGCAGGCTGTCTGACAGCACCGCCGGCAGTGAGCCGGCAAGGATCCGGTAAACCTCGCTGCGCGGCAGCCTGGACGCCTTTGCCGGATCAAGCCAGTCGTCGTTGCGGACCAGGCGCAGCAAGGTCTCCATGCCGATCAGCACCGGCCACAGGCACGCCAGCCGCAGCCTGATGAAGCGCGCGGGGATGGCAAGGGTGTAGGCCAGCGCCTCTTCAAAGTGCTCCAGCGTCTTGCGCACCAGCTCGAACATCAGGGGCCGCGCGCGCGCCGAGGCCTCCGGGGCCAGCAGGTCCGGCGCGCGCAAGCCGTGCCGCTCCAGCAGGGTCCGAGGCAGGTAGCAGCGGCCGATGCGCAGGTCCTTGCCGCAGTCGCGCAACACGTTGGTCATCTGCAGGGCCTTGCCGAAGCGAACGCCGCGGCGCAGCATGGTGCCGCTGTCGCCAATCGCAACCGGCACGTGGGCGGCGGTCATGTACGTCCAGAATTCGCCCACGCAACCGGCAACCATATAGGTATAGCGATCCAGCGCGTCGCAGTCGCTCAACGCGGCCACGCGGCCGGAACGTTCGTCGGGAAACGTGCGCAGGTCGAATTCCATGCCCTCGGTCAGCGTCGCCACGATCTGCCGTACCGCTTGCCGGTCGGCCGCCTGCAGCTGCGCCAGCACGTCCAGCGCAGGCTCCAGCGATTCGAGCAGCAGGCGCTCGTCCGACTGTTCCTGCTGGCCGGCCACTTCCGCCGCGATATCGATGGCAGGCGCCGCGATGCCAACGGTGCCGTTGACCTGCTCGCGCAGCGACAGCAGCAACGCCAGCCGCCGCTGCGGCGGGATCAGCGCGGTATCGGCAATGGTGTCGGCCGCACGCGCGAGCAGGTAAGCCAGCCCCACGGGGTCGCGCATGCCGGCGGGCAGCACGCGCAGCGTGAGATAGAACGAACGCGAGACGCCCTTGAGCAGCGGACCGAGAAGGAAAGCCCGGCTGGTGTTGCCCATGGCTGGTGTCCTGTTCCTGAAAGCGGTTTGCAGAATGACGGGGCCTGGCTGGCCGTGGTGCCGGGCACGGGGCATTGTACATTTGATGCGCAGGGCATCAGCGATACCTCAGGCTTGACCAGCCTGCCCGAAGCGATAAGAATTTGTGATCGCAGTGCGCCCCTCATTGCCCACGCATTTTCCCCGCCCATGATCCCACCCGTCAGCACCCTCCACGGCCGCCTCAAGATGCAGCACCTGCGGCTGCTGCTGGCCGTGGAAGAGCGCGGCTCGCTGCGCCAGGCGGCCGAGGCGCTGACGCTGACGCAGCCCGCGGTCAGCAAGATGCTGCAGGACATGGAAGAGCTGCTCGGCGTGCCGCTGTTCGAGCGCCATGCGCGGGGGCTGCGGCCTACGCGCTTCGGGCTGGCGGCGACGCGCTATGCGCGGCTGGTATTTGCGGATATGGGTGGCTTGCGCGACGAACTGGTCGCGCTGGAATCCGGCAAGATCGGCCGCGTACGCGTCGGCGCGGTGATGGCGCCGACGCCGGGGCTGCTTGCCGATGTGATCCGGCAGCTCAACCGCGATCATCCGCGGCTGGAGGTGGCGGTGCATGTGGAGACCAGCGATGTGCTGATGCCGCAGCTGGAGCGTGACCAGCTCGATATCGTGCTGGGGCGCGTGCCGGATGGCTGGGACAGCAGCGGCCTGGAGTTCGAGCAGCTCGGCGACGAAGGCCTGGCTATCGTGGTCGGGCCGGAGCATCCGCTGGCGCGCCGGCGCAAGCTGTCGTTTGCGGAGCTGACGCGCTACCCGTGGATCATGCAGCCGCGCCCGAGCCCGATGCGCGCGCTGATCGACCGCTCGTTCGAGGATGCCGGCGTGCCCGCGCCGCCATCGACCATCGAGACCGCGGCAGTGCTGATGACCACGTCGTTGCTGGCGGACAGCGAACTGATCGCGGTGTTGCCGGAGTCGGTCGCGGCCTATTATGGCCGGCTGGGCGCGCTGGCGGTGTTGCCGCTGCCGCTGCCGCGCAAGCTCGGGCCCTATGGCATCGTCACGCGGCGCGGCCGCCCGCTGACGGCATCGATGAGCCTGCTGATCGATGCGTTGCGGGCGTTGTCGCGGTAGGGCTCAGCCTACTGTCTCCGGCAGCTTGCCGTCCACGCGCCACGTGTGGCGTTGCGGGCTGTCCGGGCGCAGCGACGCAGGCAGCAGGGCGGCCGGCATGTCCTGATAGCTGACCGGGCGCACGAAGCGCGCGATGGCCAGGCTACCGACCGAGGTGCTGCGGCCGTCAGCGGTGGCAGGCCAGGGCCCGCCATGCACCATCGCATGCCCGACCTCGACGCCGGTGCCGAAGCCATTGACCAGGATGCGTCCCGCCAGCCGTTCGAGCGCGGGCAGGAACGCGCGGGCGGCGTCGTGATCGGCCTCGTCGAGATGCAGCGCGGCGGTCAGCTGGCCTTCCAGGGCGTCGATGACGCGCTGCATGTCGGCAAGGTCGCGGCAGCGCACGACCAACGCGGCGGCGCCGAAGACTTCGTGGCGCAGCGCCGGGTCTGCCAGGAACGCCGCGGCGTCGGTGGCAAACAGCGCGGCCTGGCCTTGCGTGGCCGCTCCCGCCGGGCCGAGCGCGACGGTCTGTACCTGCGCATGGCGGGCGAGCGACTCGACGCCGGCGCAATAGGCGCGATGGATGCCGGGCGTCAGCATCGTTGCCGCGGGCAGCGTGGCGAGCCGTGCCGACGCGGCCCGCAGGAAGCGGTCCAGGTCGTCGCCCGCCACCGCCAGCACCAGGCCGGGATTGGTGCAGAACTGCCCCGCGCCCAGCGTTAGCGAATCGGCGAAGGCGGTGCCGATGGCTTCGGCGCGGCTGGCCAGCGCGTGCGGGAACAGCAGCACCGGGTTGACGCTGCTCATCTCGGCATAGACCGGGATCGGTTCGGCGCGCGCGGCTGCGATTGCCATCAGCGCCATACCGCCGGCGCGCGAGCCGGTGAAGCCGACGGCCTTGATGCGCGGGTCCGCCACCAGCCCTTGCCCGACTTCCAGGCCGGCATCGAACAGCAGCGAGAAGGTGCCTTCGGGCAGGTCCAGCTCGTCAACGGCCTGGCGGATCGCGCGGCCCACCAGTTCCGACGTGCCGGGATGCGCCGGATGCGCCTTGACGATGACCGGGCAACCGGCGGCCAGCGCCGATGCGGTATCGCCGCCCGCCACCGAGAACGCCAGCGGGAAATTGCTCGCGCCGAACACCGCGACCGGGCCCAGCGGGATATGGCGCAGGCGCAGGTCCGGGCGCGGCAGCGGCTTGCGTTCGGGCTGCGCCGGATCGACGCGCAGCTCAAGGAAATCGCCCTGGCGCAGCAGGTTGGCGAACAGGCGCAACTGGCCCACGGTGCGGCCGCGCTCGCCTTCGATGCGGGCGCGCGGCAGGCCGGACTCGGCGACGCAGCGATCGATGAACGCATCGCCCAGCGCCACGATGTTGGCCGCGATGGCTTCGAGGAAATCGGCGCGCCGTTCGGGCGCGGTCTCGCGGTAGGTATCGAATGCCTGCCAGGCGAGGGCACAGGCCTGGTCGAGCTGCTGGGGCGTGGCGCCGCCGAAGGCGGGTTCCAGCGTGGCGCCGGTGGCTGCGTCGATGGCGTGGAGGGTGCCTTGGGTGCCGCGCGGTGATTGGCGGCCGATCAGGAGGTTGCCGGTGAGGGTCATGGGTGGATTTTGGGAAGTCGTTGTGTGCTTTCAGAAGGAGGGGGCATGCAAAGCGCCGTCACTTCGTGGAGGGCTCCGGCCCTCACCCCAACCCTCTCCCGCAAGCGGGAGAGGGAGCACACATCGGCAGAGTTGGGAACAGTGGTGGCTTCGCAAGCCGGTGGTTTGCTCCCCTCTCCCGCTTGCGGGCGAGGGGCGGGGGTGAGGGCCGGCGCTTCTCGATGCGAGGCGCCAGCACATCAAGGACAAACCCTCACCGCCCCCACCGCAACACCATCGGATCCAGCCGGCGCGCGATCCGCATCAGCCCTTCGCGCGTCGCCGGGTGCATCGGCTGCAGCGGATGCCGCACCGCGTCCGACGCGATCACGCCGCCTTCCTGCATCAGCACCTTGCTGGTCGCCAGCCAGCCCTGGCGGTTTTCGTAGTTGATCAGCGGCAGCCATTGCTGGTAGCGCTGCGCCGCCAGTTCGGCGTCGCCGGCCTGCCAGGCATCGAGAATCTGGCGGATGCCGTCAGGAAAGCCAGCGCCGGTCATGGCGCCGGTGGCGCCCGCTTCCAGGTCGGCCATCAGCGTGATGGCCTCTTCGCCGTCCCACGGGCCGACGATGGCGTCGCCGCCCAGCTCGATCAGCTCGCGCAGCTTGGCGGCGGCCTGCTGCACCTCGATCTTGAAGTACGACACATTGCCGATCTCGCGCGCCATGCGCGCCAGGAACGGCGCGCTCAGCGTGGTGCCGCTGACCGGCGCGTCCTGGATCATGATGGGGATGTCGATGGCGTCCGAGACGGTGGCGAAGAACTCGTAGATGCTGCGCTCGGGCATGCGGATGGTGGCGCCGTGGTAGGGCGGCATCACCATCACCATGGCCGCGCCCGCGTCCTGCGCCGCGCGGCTGCGCTCGGCGCACAGGCGCGAGCTGAAATGCGTGGTGGTGACGATTACCGGCACGCGGCCGTCCACATGTTCCAGCACGGTCCGCATCAGCACGTTGCGCTCGTCGTCGCTCAGCACGAACTGCTCGGAGAAATTGGCCAGGATGCACAGGCCGTGCGAGCCGGCATCGATCATGAAGTCGATGCAGCGGCGCTGGCCGTCCAGGTCAAGCCCGCCTTGTGCGTCGAAGATGGTGGGCGCGACCGGGAATACGCCGCGGTAGACGGTAGGGGTGGGGCTGCGGGTCATGGTCTGCTCCGGCTGTCGATCAATGGGTCGGGCCAATATACGAGCCGTCCGGCGGGCTGTATATTGAAACCTTTCCATCTGGTGATCGCTTTTGCGACTCACTGACCCGCCATGAAATCCACGCTCGAAACTCTCACGGGCCGCCTGCGCGTCAAGCAGCTGCAATTGCTGATTGCGCTCGACGAACACGCCTCGCTGCACCAGGCGGCCGCGGCCATGGCGATGACCCAGTCCGCGGCCAGCAAGTCGCTGCAGGAACTGGAAAGCATGCTCGAGGCGCCGTTGTTCGAACGCTCCCGGCGCGGCATGCGGCCCAACGCCTTCGGGCACTGCGTGATCCGGCACGCACGGCAGCTGGTGGCCGACCTGGGCGCGATGTGCGACGAGGTGGCCGGCATCCGCGCCGGCAGCGGCGGCCGCGTCGCCGTGGGCACGATCATGGGGGCGGTGCCGGACGTGCTGGTGCCGGCGCTGGCGCAGTTGCGCCAGGCGCACCCGGAGCTGGCGCTGGAGATCATGGAGGACACCAGCCGGCGCCTGCTGGAACTGCTCGATGACGGGCACCTGGACCTGGTGGTCGGCCGCTCGCTGGTCAGCGACGAACCGGCCCGCTACCACTACCACGCGCTTGGCGACGAGCAGGTGGCGGTGGTGGTGGGGCGCTCGCATCCCGCGCCGCGCGCGACTTCAATGGGGTTTGCCGACCTCGCGGGCTATCGCTGGATCACGTATGCCGGCCACATGCCGATGCATGCCCTGCTGCAGCGCGAACTGGACCTGGCCGGCCTGAGCTTTCCGGCCAATGCGGTGTCGACCTCGTCGGCGTTCGTCACGGTGGCGATGCTGCAGGACGACCCCGGCCTGGTGTCGCTGCTGCCGGCGGGCGTGGCCGCCATGTTCGTGCGCCAGAAGATGCTGCGCATCCTGCCGGTGCGGCTGCAGTCGCGCCAGCAGACCTTCGGCATCGTCACGCGGCGCGGGGGCGGCCTGTCGGCCGCCGCGCGGCAGCTGGCCGCTATCCTGAAAGCGGGCCCGCGCGGGCCGGGTGCGGCGGACGCCGGGGTATAACTCCAGGTGATCGCCGGTTCAAAAAACATCAGTAGTAGCGAATCGCTGATGCTCCTATAGTCTGGCCATCCGCGCCGCAGAGCCCGGACAGCAAACGACGGAGACAGCAATGAAGACATGGATCGCCGGCGCACTCGCCGGCCTCGCCACGGTGGCGGCAGCAACGGGCGCGGCGTGGGCCCAGGACACGCGGCCGGTGCGGCTGATGGTAGGCGCCGCGCCGGGCGGCGGCACCGACGTAATGGCGCGCATCGTCTCCGACAAGCTCGCCGCGCAGCTGAAGCAACCGGTGGTGGTGGACAACCGCCCCGGCGCGTCCAACACCATTGCCGCGGACATTACCGCCAAGGCGCCGGCGGACGGCAACACGCTGCTGATGGGCGTGGTCACCTCGCAGGCGATCGCGCCGCACCTGCTCAAGCTGCAGTTCGACCCGCTCAAGGACCTGGTTCCGGTGGCGCTGGTGTCGACCGTGCCCAATGTGCTGGTGGTCAACAACCAGGTGCCGGCGCGCGACGTCAAGGCGCTGGTGGCGCAAATCCAGGCCAATCCGGACAAGTTTCGCTACAGCTCGTCGGGGGTCGGCAGTACCCAGCACCTGGCCGGCGCGGCCTTTGCGCGCCAGATCCAGGGCAAGCTGCTCCATGTGCCGTACAAGAGCAGCAGCAGCGCGCTGGTGGACCTGATGGGCGGGCAGGTGGACATGAGCTTCGAGACCATGCCGTCGGTCATCAGCCATATCAAGGCCGGCAAGCTGCGCGCGCTGGCGGTGACCGCCGACAAGCGTTCCGCGCTGCTGCCCAACGTGCCGACGCTGGCGGAAGCGGGCGTGCCCGGCATCCAGATGAGCGCGTGGTACGGCGTCTACGCGCCGGCCGGCACGCCGCCCGCGGCGCTGCAGAAGCTGGGCAGCGCGCTCGCCACGGTGATCAAGGATCCCGACACGGTGCGCCGGCTGGCGGATGTGGGCGCGGTGCCCGGCACGCTGACCGCGGCGCAGTTCGACGCGTTCTCGCGGGCCGAATATGCGCGCTATGGCAAGCTCATCGCTGAACTGGGCGTCAAGCTCGACCAATAATCCTACGGAAGCCTCATGCATTCCCGACCAAGAATCGCCATGGTGCTGGGCGACCCCGCCGGCATCGGTCCTGAACTGATCGCGCGGCTGCTGGCCGACGCCGGCACGGCCGCGCAGGCCGACATCCTGCTGATCGCCGACCGCGACGAATGGCGCCACGGCATGCGCATCGCAGGCGTCGAGCTGGCGCTGGCCGAGACCGACGTGCCCGCCTTTGCCGACGACGGCAAGCCGCGCCTGTACCACTGGCAGCTGCCAGGGCGCCCGGCCTATCCGCGCGGCGCGGCCAGTGCCGAAGGCGGACGCTACAGCCTAGGCACCCTGGCGCTGGCGCTGCAGCTGGCGCAGGCGGGGCAGGCCGATGCGATCCTGTTCGGGCCGCTCAACAAGAGCTCGCTGCATGCCGCCGGCATGGCCCACAGCGACGAGCTGCACTGGTTCGCCGAGCAGCTTGGCTACCACGGCAATTTCTGCGAGTTCAACGTGCTCGACGGGCTGTGGACCTCGCGCGTGACCTCGCACGTCGCGCTCAAGGACGTGCCGGCGATGATCACGCCCGAACGCGTCGGCGGTGCCATCGACCTGATCGACCAGGCGCTGCGCCACGCCGGCATGGCCAGTCCACGCATTGCCGTGTGCGGCCTCAACCCACACAACGGCGACAACGGCGCCTTCGGCCGCGAGGAGATCGACGTGATCGCACCCGGCGTGGCCGCGGCGCGCGAGCGCGGCGTCAATGCGGAGGGCCCGTTCCCGGCCGACACCATCTTCCTGAAGGTGCAGGGCGGGCCGTCGCAGCGGCAGTTCGATGCCATCGTCACCATGTACCACGACCAGGGCCAGATCGGCATCAAGCTGATGGGGTTCTCGCGCGGCGTGACGGTGCAGGGCGGGTTGCCGGTGCCGATCACCACGCCCGCGCACGGCACCGCCTTCGATATCACGCAGCAGGGCCGCGCCGATCCGGGCGCCACGCTGCAGGCGTTCCAGATCGCCTGCAGCATGGGTGCGCAGCGACGCGCGGCCGCGCAAGCCTAGCCAACCCGTCCATCCATACCGCAACACGCAAGACCGCCCCCGGCGCGGCCGGGGCGCGTTCGCGCCAACGCATTGCCATCAGGAGCTGAACATGAAGATCACCAACGTCCGCGCCCGCGTTTTCGAATGGAAGGGCAAGACCGTGCCGCCGCAAGCGCATTTCTGCACCAACGCCACCGATATCCTCTTCGAGCGCGGCGACGCCATGGGCTCGTTCCGCTTCCATGGCTGGATGGTGGTCGAGATCGAGACCGATACCGGCCTGGTTGGCATCGGCAACTGCGCGCTGGCGCCGCGCGTGGCCAAGGAGATCGTCGACCAGTACCTGGCGCCGGTCGTGATCGGCCAGGACCCGTTCGACAACGAATACCTGTGGCAGAAGATGTATCGCCGCACCCATGCGTGGGGCCGCAAGGGCATCGGCATGGCGGCGATCTCGGCGGTGGACATCGCGCTGTGGGACCTGATGGGCAAGGCGGTCGGCAAGCCGGTGTTCAAGCTGCTGGGCGGGCGCACCAAGGAGAAGATCTGGTGCTATGCCTCCAAGCTCTACAACAACGATGACCGCGATGCTTTCCTGGCCGAAGCGCAAGGCTACCTTGACCAGGGCTTCAGCGCGATGAAGATGCGCTTCGGCTACGGCCCCAAGGACGGCCCCGCCGGCATGCAGAAGAACATCGAGCAGGTGCGCCTGCTGCGCGAGCTGGTGGGCGACGGCGTCGACATCATGCTCGAGTGCTACATGGGCTGGACCCTGGAATACGCGCGCCGGATGCTGCCGCGTTTGGCCGAGTTCAACCCGCGCTGGCTCGAAGAGCCGGTGATCGCCGACGATATCGAAGGCTATGTCGAGCTGAAGAAGGCCAGCCCGTTCCCGATCTCGGGCGGCGAGCACGAGTTCACCTCGTACGGCTTCAAGGACCTGCTGGAACGCCGCGCGGTCGACGTGATCCAGTACGACACCAACCGCGTGGGCGGCATCACCGCCGCGCAGAAGATCAACGCCATGGCCGAGGCCTGGTCGGTGCCGGTGATCCCGCATGCCGGGCAGATGCACAACTACCACCTGACCATGGCGTCGACCGCGTCGCCGATGGCCGAGTACTTCCCGGTGCATGACGTCGAGGTCGGCAACGAGCTGTTCTACTACATCTTCAAGGGCGACCCCGCGCCGGACAACGGCTACCTGCAGCTAGATGACAACCTGCCGGGCCTGGGGCTGGAACTGAACGACGCGTTTTTCGGCGACTTCAACATCATCGGATGAGGCGCGCGGGCAGGGGCGGGCTCATGCCGCTTGCTGCCCGCCATAGATGTCCTGCGCGGCCTCGCGCAGCGCCTCGGCGACCAGCAGCGCGCCGGGCGACATCAGCCGGTCGGTCGGCGTGATCAGGCCGAAATCGTCCATATGGCAGGGCATCGCCATCGGCAGGACCTGCACCATGCCGAACGCGGCGTAGTACTGCGCCACGTCGGCGGTCAGCACCGCGATCATGTCCGACTGCGTCACCATGCGCGTCAGGAACAGCAGCGCGGCGGTCTCCACCACATTGTCCGGCGGCGCCAGGCTGGCGCGCTGGAACATCAGCTCGAAGCGGTGGCGCAGCACCGTGCCGGCCGGCGGGATCAGCCAGGCCGCGTCGACGGTGTCGGCCAATGACAGCCCGGGCGCCGCCAGCATCGGATGATCGGGCCGCACCACCGCGCACACCGGCTCCTGCGCCATCGGCGCGTAGCGCAGCCGGCCCTTGTCGTGCTCGGGAAACAGGCGCGCCACCACCATGTCCAGCTTTTCCTGCGCCAGCCGGTCGAGCAGCACGTTGCTGTTGTCGATCTCCACGGACACCCGCAGGCCCGGATAGCGCGCCTTGATCCGCGCGATCGCCGGCGGCAGCAGCCGCACGCCCGGCGAGGTGATCGCGCCGATCGCCACATGGCCCAGCCGCCCTGCCTTCAGTGCCAGCACTTCTTCCCGCGCCTGGTTCAGGCTGCCGACCACCGCGCGCGCGTGCCGGATCATCGCGCGGCCGTAGTCCGTTGGCGCCATGCCGCGCGGCAGGCGCTCGAACAAGGGTACCGACAGCAGATCTTCCAGCTCGCGCAGCAGCTTGGACGCGGCCGGTTGCGTCATCGCCAGCCGTTCGGCCGCGCGATGGATGCTGCCTTCGTCGGCCACGGCGAGCAGCAGCAATAGCTGGCGCGTCTTCAGGCGGGTGTGGTTGTGCCAGGTCGGCACGGCCGGCGGCGCCGGGGAATACGCGGGGGAAGGGGTTGGAACTGGCATTGGACTAGGGTTAATACTGATGCCGATATTGGTATGGCAATGGCCGAACTCTTCATTAGTAGCATATCGGCAAGCTGCATACACTGCGTCCGACAAAACCACAACGACCGGAGACAGCGTGGCGCCATGCCGCTGGCTCCGTCGTCCCTGCCATTCCCCGCCGCCAGCGCTGGCGGCCATTGCACCAGGAACAACATGTCGGATTCCCAGGACAACGACAAGCAACGCAAGCCGCTGCGCTCGACCGCGTGGTTCGGCACCGCCGACAAGAACGGCTTCATGTACCGCAGCTGGATGAAGAACCAGGGCATTCCCGACCACGCCTTCGACGGCCGGCCGGTGATCGGCATCTGCAATACGTGGTCGGAACTGACCCCCTGCAACGCGCACTTCCGCAAGCTGGCCGAGCACGTCAAGCGCGGTGTGTATGAGGCGGGCGGTTTCCCGGTCGAATTCCCGGTGTTCTCCAACGGCGAATCCAACCTGCGGCCGACCGCGATGCTGACGCGCAATCTCGCCGCGATGGATGTCGAGGAAGCGATCCGCGGCAACCCGATCGACGCCGTGGTGCTGCTGACCGGCTGCGACAAGACCACGCCGGCGCTGCTGATGGGCGCGGCCAGCTGCGACGTGCCGGCCATCGTCGTCACCGGCGGGCCGATGCTCAACGGCAAGCTCGACGGCAAGGACATCGGCTCGGGCACCGCGGTATGGCAGCTGCATGAATCGCTCAAGGCGGGCGAGATCAACCT
Source organism: Cupriavidus sp. H39 (assembly GCF_050271075.1). Lineage (NCBI taxonomy): Bacteria > Pseudomonadati > Pseudomonadota > Betaproteobacteria > Burkholderiales > Burkholderiaceae > Cupriavidus > Cupriavidus sp. H39. The sequence continues at coordinate 345,659 of NZ_CP189846.1, read as the reverse complement.
GCACCAGTTCCTGTCCGCCGAAGCCGGCATGTCGCGCTCGGCCGGCACCTGCAACACCATGGGCACGGCCTCGACCATGGCCTGCATGGCCGAGGCGCTTGGCACCTCGCTGCCGCACAACGCGGCGATTCCCGCGGTCGATGCGCGCCGCTACGTGCTCGCGCACATGTCCGGCATCCGCATCGTCGAGATGGCGCGCGAGGACCTGACGCTGTCGAAGATCCTGACGCGCCAGGCGTTCGAGAACGCGATCCGCGTCAACGCGGCGATCGGCGGCTCGACCAATGCGGTAATCCACCTGAAGGCGATCGCCGGGCGCATCGGCGTGCCGCTGGAACTGGAAGACTGGAGCACCGTGGGGCGCGACACGCCGACCATCGTCGACCTGATGCCGTCGGGCCGCTTCCTGATGGAAGAGTTCTACTATGCCGGCGGCCTGCCCGCGGTGTTGCGCCGCCTGGGCGAGGCGGGTTTGCTGCCGCACCCGGATGCGCTGACCGTCAACGGCAAGGCGATCTGGGATAACGTCAGGGATGCGCCGATCACCAATGATGAAGTCATCCGCCCGCTCGATCAGCCGCTGATCCGCGACGGCAGCATCCGCATCCTGCGCGGCAACCTGTCGCCGCGCGGCGCGGTGCTCAAGCCGTCGGCCGCGACGCCGAAACTGCTGCGCCACCGCGGCCGCGCGGTGGTGTTCGAAAACCTGGAGCATTACAAGGAACGCATCGTCGACGAATCGCTCGAGGTCGACGAGAACTCGGTGCTGGTGCTCAAGCGCTGCGGCCCGCGCGGCTATCCGGGCATGGCCGAGGTCGGCAACATGGGCCTGCCCCCCAAGCTGCTGCGCCAGGGCGTCAAGGACATGGTGCGCATCTCCGACGCGCGCATGAGCGGCACCGCCTACGGCACGGTGGTGCTGCACGTGGCGCCGGAAGCGGCCGCGGGCGGCCCGCTCGCGATCGTGCGCGACGGCGACTGGATCGAGCTCGACTGCGAGGCCGGGCGCCTGCATCTCGATATCGACAACGCCGAGTTCGCGCGCCGCATGGCTGACGTGCAGCCACTGGAGGCACCCGCGGACGGCGGCTATCGCAAGCTGTACGTCAACCACGTGCTGCAGGCAGACGAAGGCTGCGACCTCGACTTCCTGGTGGGCTGCCGCGGCCGCGAGGTGCCGCGCCATTCGCACTGAGTCATTGCACCAAACCCCCCGGCTGCCTGTCGCGCAGCCGGCTACGACAAAGACAAGGAGACTACGCCATGCAAGGCACCCAGACCGCGCCGATGGAGCGCGCCGCCCCGACCCAGGGAGAACGATCGCAAGCCGCGGAAGAGCACCGCATCATCGGCATGCTGGTGCGCCGGCTGATCCCATTCCTGGCGCTGATCTACGTGGTGGCGTATATCGACCGATCGGTGGTCGGTTTTGCCAAGCTGCACATGAATGCGGCGATCGGTATCAGCGATGCGGCCTACGGCCTCGGCGCGGGGCTGTTCTTCGTCGGCTATTTCTTGTGCGAAGTGCCCAGTAACCTGGCGCTGGAGCGCTTCGGCGCACGCCGCTGGTTCGCGCGCATCCTGTTCACCTGGGGCGTGATCACCATGGCGATGGCGCTGACCAGTGGGCCCCACAGCTTTTACGTGCTGCGCTTCCTGCTGGGCGCGGCCGAGGCGGGGCTGTATCCGGGCATCCTGTACTTCCTGACCAAGTGGTTCCCGATGCGGCACCGTGCGCGCATCATCGGCCTGCTGGTGCTGGCACAGCCGATCGCGCTGATCATCACCGGGCCGATCGCGGGGCTGGTGCTGTCGACCCACGGCGTATTCGGCATGAGCAACTGGCAGACGCTGTTCGTGCTCAGCGGCCTGCCCGCGGTGCTGCTGTGCCTGCCGACGCTGAAGCTGCTGCCGGAGTCGCCGGCCAGCGCGGCGTGGCTGGCGCCGGCCGACCGCGCCTGGATCGAGCGCGAACTGGCCGCCGACCAGGCCACCTATGCGCTGAAAGCGCATGGCAATCCGCTGCGGGCGCTGCGCGACAAGCGCGTGCTGCTGCTGTCGCTGCTGTTCCTGCCGTTCCCGCTAAGCATCTACGGGCTGTCGCTGTGGCTGCCGACCATCATCAAGCAGTTCGGCGTCACCGATGCAATGACCGGGCTGCTGTCGGCCGTGCCCTACCTGTTTGCCGTGGTCGGGCTCTGGCTGGTGCCGCGCCATTCGGACCGCAAGCGCGAGCGCTACGGCCATATCGTGGTGGTGTCCGGCATGGCGGCGATCACCATGGCGCTGAGCGCGTGGGTACAGTCGCCGGCGCTGCAGTTCCTGTTTATCTGCCTGACCGCGTTCTCGGTCTATTCGATCCAGGCGGTGGTGTGGGCGCTGCCCGGCGAGTTTCTGACCGGCGCCAGCGCCGCGGTGGGCATCGCCACCATCAACTCGCTGGCCAATCTGGGTGGCTATTTCGGGCCGTATGGCATTGGCGTGATCAAGGACGCCACCGGCAGCCTGGCCGCCGGGCTGTACTTCCTGGCGGTGATGCTGCTGTTTGCGGTAGTGATGGCCTTCGTCGTGCGCGCGGCGCTGCGGCCGGCGGCGGCACGCGCCTGACCGGCGGCCTGGCGGCAGGCTCAGGGCCGCCGCTTCTTCCACGCGTAGTCGGGCGGCGGGTCGGCCGCGCCGGCGCGGCCGACCGAGTCGGGATTTTCTGCGCACAGCGTGACAAAGCTGACCGGCTCGCCCGCATGCTGGCGCTGGCGCAGCGCCTCGGTAAAGCGCAGCGCTTCACGCATGGCATCGCTGGGGAAGGACTGCGCATGCGGACTGAGCCCGGCGCCGTCCGCTTGCGACCAATAGACCATGTACATAGGGCAATCCTGTGGGTTGGGGCGGGTAGTCCGAAGGCGCTGCAACCTTCGTTCCCGTCCTATTAACGGACGGGCGCTGCCGTCGATTGCAATCCCTTCTTCCGCCTGTTGCAAGCGCTAGCATCGTGCAGGCACCAGGGTACTTGCCGAATGCGCTGCCCGCTGTGCCGCCGGCGTTGCGCGGCGTGCTGCGGCGTGCCTGCAACATAACGTTGTGGCCGGCCGCGCAGCTGCCCTACCATTGATGCTCTGCCAACCCAGAGCGCATGCCATGTTCCGAGCCATTCCCCAACTCTCTTGCGTTGCCGGTGCGGCGGCCGCCGCGGTCCTCGCCGCTTGCGCCGGCGCGGTTGAACCGCCGCTGGCCGCGAGCCCGCCGGCGCAGGCGGCCCTGGCCCGGCCGCACTGGCAGCGCGTGCATCTGGGTGCCGGGGCGGGTTACGATTTCCCGGTTTACGCCAACCACCGGCTCGACGGGGATCTGTCGCGAATCCGCGAGGTCGTGTTCGTGCAGCACGGCCTGCAGCGCAATGGCGACGATTACTACGCCGCCGGCACGGCGTTGCTCAAGGCCAGCGGCCGCGATCCCGGTGAAGTGTTGCTGGTCGCCCCCAACTTTCCCGGCACGCCTGACCATGGCAAGGGCTTCGAAGGCATGCCGCAGTGGTCGGTGCAGGGCTGGATGAGCGGCGAGAATGCCGTCAATGCGCCGTTCCCGGTCAGTTCGCTGCAAGTGCTTGACGACTTGCTCGCCCTCGTCACCGACAAATCGCGCCTGCCGGGGGTGACCAGGGTGACAGTGGCCGGGCATTCGGGTGGCGCGCAGATCGTGCATCGCTATGCCGTGCTGAACCAGGTGGATGAACGCATCCGCGCGCGCGGCATCGACTTGCGCTACGTGGTGGCGAACCCGTCGTCCTATCTCTATTTCACGCCGGTGCGCCCGGCGGGCCCGGACGGCAAGTCGTTCGCACCGTATGACCAGGCGGTTTGCCCGGACTACGACAAGTACCGGTACGGCATGCAGGACATCGTGCCGTATGCGCAGGGCGCCGATGGCCTGGCGCTGTACCGGCGCTACGCCGCGCGCCAGGTGACCTACCTGGCCGGTACCGATGACAACGACCCCAACCACCGCGTGCTCGACAAGGCTTGCGGCGCCGAGGCCGAAGGCCCCACGCGGCTGCAGCGTGCCCGCGGCTACCTGCGCTATGAGCGCTACCTGGCAAGTGCGGACCTGAGGCTGCACCACCAGGCCTATGAGGTGGTGGGCGTGGGTCACGACCAGGCGCGCATGTTTGGCTCGCAGTGCGGGGCACGCGCGGTGTTCGGCATGGCGGAGTCGGCCAACCCCGATGGCGCCCCCTGCCGCGCGCCGCAACTCTGAAGCGGCGGACGCCCGCACGGTACGGCGGTGGGGCGATGGGAAAAACCGAGCGGGCGCGCCGCCAAGAAAAAACCCGCGAAGCTCGCGGGTTCAAGTCCCTGCCCGCAGGATCGGGCTCGGAGGAGACAACCACAGGGAAATCGATGGCGTGCGGGTTCAGGTCAGGTTGTATTTGACGACCTGTTCCTCGACGCCGACAAAACGTACCAGCTGGCGCAGGCCGCTGGGGTATTCCTTGATATGGTGCCCGTCAGGCGTATCGGGCAGGCGGTAATACACTGGCGCCTTGTCGTGCACTGGCGCCAGCAGGCCGAGCGGGCGCGCGTCGGCCTCCCAGGGCACGTCGCGGTCTTCGGCAAGCAGGATTCTTCCGGTCATGGACACACTCCAAAGTTGCTGCATGGTGCGGCCGGGGGCGGATCGTATTTGCTCGCACAGCTTCAATGTATGGAATGTATGGCACGTCGGCCAGAAATGCCATTCAGCATTTTTTAATTCTGTCTGGTAGGAAATTTCTTAACTGACAAAATCGGCAAATATATTGTTTTGTCGGCATCTGGTTTGCGCATGCGCCACGCCGGCCGCGCGGCGGCACCGTACCGGCATTGCGCTACCATAGCGGCTGTTTTTGAAAGTGCGGTGACCGTGGCGCGTGCCGGCACGTCCGTGCTTTCTGAGCCATTCCGTTCACCCCCGCCGCTCAGCCCAGACGCATGTCGACCCAGCACGCCTTGTTGATCTCCCTGATCGAAAAGCCCTCATCGGGCTACGACCTCGCGCGGCGCTTTGACCGCTCCATCGGCTATTTCTGGCATGCCACGCACCAGCAGATCTATCGCGAACTGGGTCGGATGGCGGACAGCGGCTGGATTGCCGCCGATGAAAACGACGCGGCGGAAGGCGAGGGCGCAGCCGACCGCCGCAACCGCAAGAAGGTCTACCGGGTGTTGCCCGCCGGCCATGACGAGCTGGCGCGCTGGGTGCTGGCGCCGGGCGCGGGCCTGGACCAGCGCGAGGAGATCCTGGTCAAGCTGCGTGCCGATGCGGTGATCGGCCCACTTGGCCTGGGCGACGAGATGCGGCGGCTGATCGCGCTGCACCGCGCCCGCCTCGAGACCTACCTGGCCATCGAGCGGCGCGATTTTTCGGCGCCGGACATGGATCGCGCGCAGCAACTGCGCTATGCGCTGCTGCAGCGCGGAATCCGCTTCGAGACCGACTGGGTGGCCTGGGGGGAGGCCCTGCTGCCGCTGCTGTAGCGCGACGGCGCAAGGGCGCCCGCGGTCAGGCCAAGTCGACCGCCCGCGTGCCGGCCGGGCTGGCTTCACCCAGTCCCAGGCGGCGGCGCGCCAGCGCGTATTCCTCGGCAAAACGGCGCACCAGTTCCGCGGCCGGCACCACACGCTTGATCGCGCCGACGCCCTGGCCGGCGCCCCAGATGTCCTTCCAGGCCTTCACGCTGGTGGAGCCGAAATTCATCTTCGACGGATCCGATTCCGGCAGCGCGTTCGGGTCCAGCCCGGCGCGCTCGATGCTGCCGCGCAGGTAGTTGCCATGCACGCCCGTGAACAGGTTGGAATAAACGATGTCGTTGGCATTGCTGTCGACGATCATCTGCTTGTAGCCGTCCTGCGCGTTGGCTTCCTGCGTGGCGATGAAGGCCGAGCCGATATAGGCCAGGTCGGCGCCGGCGGCCTGCGCGGCCAGGATGGCGTCGCCGCTGGAGATCGCGCCCGACAGCAGCAGCGGGCCGTCGAACCATTCGCGGATCTCGTGCAGCAGCGCGAATGGCGACAGCGTGCCGGCATGGCCGCCGGCGCCGGCGGCGACCGCTACCAGGCCGTCCGCGCCTTTTTCGATCGCCTTGCGCGCGAAGGTGTTGTTGATGACGTCGTGCAGCACGATGCCGCCATACGAGTGGACCGCGTCGTTGACTTCCTTGCGCGCCCCCAGCGACGTGATCACGATGGGCACCTTGTAGCGCACGCACAGTTCCAGGTCATGCTCGAGCCGGTCGTTGGACTTGTGCACGATCTGGTTGACCGCGAACGGGGCCGACGGGCGCTCGGGATGCTTCGCGTCGTGTTCCGCCAGTTCGGTGGTGATGCGGTCCAGCCATTCCTCCAGCTTGGGCGCGGGGCGCGCATTCAGCGCCGGGAACGAGCCGACCACGCCGGCCTTGCACTGGGCGATGACGAGGTCGGGGTTGGAGATGATGAAGAGCGGCGAGCACACCACCGGCAGCGAAAGCCGGTTCTGCAGCTGGGCGGGAAGGGCCATGGGGAAGTCTCCTGGGTAATTCCGGGTAATCGGGGAAGCGAAACGGTAAAGGGCGAAGCGCTGCCGCCCGGCGCACGTCAGGCGGCGCCGGTCAGCACGTCTTTCTGGCTGGCCAGGCGCGCGGCCATGGCGGCAGCCAGCGCCTCCAGGCCTGAGCGGGGGCGCACCATGACCTCGAACTCGGCAATGCGGCCGGCGTCGTCGAAACGGATCATGTCGATGCCCTTGAGCGCCTTGCCGTCCACGGCGGCGCTGAACTCCAGCACCACGCTGTGGCCGTCGTCGCTGACAAAGCTGCGGTGGTAGCGGAAGTCCTGGAACACCTGGTTCACGGTGGTCAGCACCAGGGCGATGGCGGCGCGGCCGGGATACGGCGTGTGCGCGACCGGGGAGCGGAACACCACGTCATCAGCAACGATGGCATCGAGCCCGGCCATGGAATGGGTGGCAATCATCTGGTGCCAGGCGTCGAGCGAGGCCTGGGCGGCGGGGAGCAGGGCGGTGGTCACGGGGTCTCCTGGCGGGGCGCGGTAGGTTACGGTGATCGCTTTCCGGTTCTATGCAACCAGTTGCATAGTGGATCGAAAGGTAGCACGCGCCGCGGCCCGCTGCAAGTTCGGCATGGCGCGCTGCAGCCCGCAGTGACGCGTTGTCTACAATAGTCGCGATCGTCCGCCGGCCGCCGGCCAATGCAGGAGACCAGGAGTGTCCGTGACCACCAAGCCCAGCGCCGCCCATCTCGAGCAGGTGGCTTTGTTCGATGCCGACCTGGCCGCCTGGCGCGACCACCCCGAGCGCGCGTTCGACGGCTGGCTGGCGCAGCACGGTTTTCGCCATGGCACCAGCGTGGTGTACCGCGCGATGTGGGGCAAGCTGCTGCGCTGGTCGGCCGAACGCGGCCTGCCGCCGCTGAGCTGGTCGGCAGAGCAGATCGGCGAGTTCCTGGACGCCCAGCAGCTGCACAAGTCGCACCGCTACCGCTATGCGCGGCTGATCGAACGGGTGTTCCACCACCTGGCGCGGCTGCGCGAGGGCCTGCACAACCCGGGCAGCCAGGCGGTGCGCGCGCATCTGGCCGAGGGCGAAAACGACCCCACCGCGTTCCTGCTCCCAGGGGAGCGCGACTTGCTGGTGGCACGCATCCTGGGTCCGGCCGGCGTGCCGGCCGGCGACACCCGCGCCGCCGCGTCGCCCACGCAATGGAAGCGCGCGCGCGACGCGGCGCTGCTGGCCGTGCTGCTCGGCGGCGGCCTGAAAGTGGCCGAGGCGCGCGCGCTGCGCATCGACGTGATCGCCGACGGCGCACCCGGGCGGATGGCGTTGCGCATGGTGCGCGCGGACAACGGCCGGGCCTATACCGTGCCGCTGTTCCCGCTGGCCCATGCGCCGCTGCGGGCCTGGCTGGCGCTGCGCGAGGCTTCCGGCACGCTTGGCAGCCTGGTGTTCCCGGCCATGCCGACGGGGCGGGCGATGCATGCGGCGTCGGTGTACCGGCGCGTGGAAATCCTGCTGGATGAAGCCGGCGTGCTCGCCGGGCGCAGCGAACGCGCCTCGCCGCAGACCTTGCGCAATACCTGCGCGGCGATGCATTTCGAGGCCGGCACGGCGCCCGCCGAGGTCGCGCAGTACCTGGGCATGCGCGACCTGGAATCAGGCTGGCGGCTGCGCGCGGCCTATGAAGCCTGGCAGGCCCGGGCCGGGCTGGCGGCGCCCGCCGCGGCTGCCTCTGCCTGATACCGTGCCGGCCGGGCTGGCCGGGGCGCGGCGGCACTTCGTGGATAATAGGCAGCTTCACGCACCGGGCGCCGCGCTTCAGGTTATTTGCCGCGAACATGGCCTGCCGGCCGCCGGTCCGCTATTACTGAATCGAATCCCATCAGGCCATTTGTCATGCCCGAAACCTTGCTTCTGACCGGTGCCACCGGCTATATCGCCTCGCATACCTGGGTCGCGCTGCTCAATGCCGGCTACCATGTGATCGGCCTGGATAATCTGTGCAACAGCAGCCCGGCCGTGATCGAGCGGCTCACCACCATTACCGGCCAGGCCCCGCATTTTGTGCAGGGCGACGTGCGCGACCGCGCCTTGCTGGACCGCCTCTTTGCCGAACACCGCATCAGCGCGGTGATCCATTTTGCCGCGCTCAAGGCGGTGGGCGAATCGGTCAGCCAGCCGCTGGCCTATTACAGCAACAACCTCGATGGCCTGTTGACGGTGTGCGCGGCAATGGGCGCGGCCGGGGTGAAACAACTGGTGTTCAGTTCTTCGGCGACGGTTTATGGCAATCCTCATGCCGTGCCGATCCTGGAAGATTTCCCGCTGTCGGCGACCAATCCCTATGGGCAGACCAAGCTGATGGGCGAGCAAATCCTGCGCGACCTGGAAAAATCCGATCCGGCATGGCGCATTGCCTACCTGCGCTATTTCAATCCGGTCGGCGCGCACGAGAGCGGGCTGATCGGCGAAGATCCGCGCGGCATTCCCAACAACCTGATGCCTTATGTGGCGCAGGTGGCGGGCGGGCGCCGCGACAAGCTGATGGTTTTCGGCGGCGATTATCCCACCGTGGACGGCACCGGCGTGCGTGACTATATCCATGTCTGCGACCTGGCCGACGGCCACCTGGCAGCGCTCAACTACCTGCGCGAACAGGGCCGCGGCATGACCGTGAACCTGGGCACCGGGCGTGGCTACAGCGTGCTGGAGGTGGTGCAGGCCTACCAGCGCGCCAGCGGCAAGCCGGTGCCGTATGAGATCGTGGCACGGCGCCCCGGCGATATCGCCGCCTGCTACGCCGACCCCGCGCTGGCCCACCAGCTGCTGGGGTGGCGCGCGCAGCACGATATCGACCGCATGTGCCAGGATTCCTGGCGCTGGCAGTCGCAGAACCCGCACGGGTTCGACGCCTGACAGCCCGGCAGCGCTTCCCGCGCGCCAAAAACAAAAACGCCACGGATAACTTCCGTGGCGTTTTGCCATCTGCCGGTCGGGCGTTTTCAGCGGATCAGGAAGTCCTCGACCGATTTGCCCTGGGCCAGGGCCTGGGTCAGCCAGCCCGGACGCTTGCCGCGGCCGGTCCAGGTATTGCCGGCGCTGTCGCGATAACGCACCGGCACCTTGCGGTTGGCCGCCTTCTTGCCGGCCGGGGCCTTCGTGCCAAAACCGAGGTCTTCCGCGGTCAGGCCATATTGCTCGATTTTCTCGCGAATATCCGCGATCACCGTGGATTGTTCGCGCGCCTTGATTTCCTCGGCTTGCTTCTGCAGTTCGCTGATTTTCTGAACGATTTCCTGATACGTCGCCATTGCGTCCTCGGTTTCCGGTGAATGAATTGCGCTGGGTGCGCTGGGGGGCGGGGGAAAATGCTGAAAACAATTATAACGGGCCGGCTGCGTGCTGCAAATCCTGGTGGCGTAATCCAGGGCGCTTTTTGCGAAAATTCTTGTTCTGTTAATTGTGTGAACTTTCAGTGTCAGCTGGAGTCCCGGCCGATTTTTGCGGCGCTCGGCGGCACTGCGCTTAGTGGCACGCCGGGCGGGAAATAGCGGCGGTATTCGGTCAACCAGACCGGTCGGTTGCCAGCGCGCACGGAAACCTGCCCGGTATTATCGCGCCGGCTTTATGGACAGGCGGTCGCGATGTATGCCGCCGTCGCCCTCGCTCGCGATCCGGCACGTGGCTTATATCCGACATCGCGGCATCCCGAATTCACCATAAACGCCGGCGCCTGGTGGCCGCTCAAGGATGAGGGGGGCGCGCCGTTATCCCAGCAGGGCGGATCGACGCAGTACCGATCTTGCCGGACCGGGGCAAGGGGTGTGTCCCGCGGATTGCCTAAGTCATTTTCATCATGTCCTTCCATAACAATATTCAGATCAAGACCCTGCTACGGGGCGCCATGGGAATCCTGTCGTTGCTGCTGTTGCTGGTCGGCGCTGCCGGCCTGTATGGCATCTCGCAGAGCAATGACGCGCTCAAGGAGACCTATGCCAACCAGCTTGGCTCGACCGTTGCCCTCAGCGATGCGATGCTGGCCACCACGCGCATGCGCCTGGCGCTGGACCGCAACGTAATGATTGGCGAGCCGGACGAGCCCAAGGTCAACGTCGACCGCTCGCGCGTGTTCGTGGAGGCGTCGGAGGCGGCATGGAAGCGCTATATGAGCCTGCCCCAGAACGCCGAGGAACAGTCCCTGGCAGCGGAACTGGGCAAGCAGCGCCAGGCTTTCATGGACCAGGGCGTGCTGCCGCTGCAGGCGGCGTCGCTGGCGGGCAACCAGGAAGAGGCCGTGCGGCTGGCAAAGAAGGTGTTGCCTGACCTGCAGCGCAGCATGTCGAGCGCGCATGAAAAGCTGCAGAAATTCCAGTTGACGGCGGGCGAGTCCAATTTCAGTGCGGCGCAGGCCGGCTTTGCGCGCATCCGCATGCTGTCGGTGGTCATGATCGTGCTGGGCCTGGCCATTGCCGTGCTGTGCACGGTCACGCTGAACCGTGCCATCGTCGCGCCGGTGCAAGAGGCGCTGGCGGTGTTCGAGCGCATCGCCCGGGGCGACCTGACCGCGCGCATCAGCAGCATCTCGAAGAACGAGATCGGGCGCATGATGCAGGCGCTGGCCGCGATGCAGGCGAGCCTGTCGGGCATCGTCGCCGAAGTGCGTACCGGCGCGGACTCGATGGCGTCGGCCACGCAGCAGATTTCCACCGGCAACCTGGACCTGTCGCAGCGCACCGAGGAACAGGCCTCTTCGCTGGAGCAGACCGCGGCGAGCATGGAAGAGCTGACCACCGTGGTGCGCCAGAATGCCGACAATGCGCGCCAGGCCGGCGTGCTGGCGAGCGAGGCCTCGCAGATCGCGCTCAAGGGCGGCGACGTGGTGGGCCGCGTGGTCGATACCATGAACGAGATCAACGGGGCCTCGCGCAAGGTGGTGGAGATCATCAGCGTGATCGAGGGCATCGCCTTCCAGACCAACATCCTGGCGCTCAATGCCGCGGTGGAAGCCGCGCGCGCCGGCGAGCAGGGGCGCGGCTTTGCCGTGGTGGCGGGCGAGGTGCGCAGCCTGGCGCAACGCTCGGCCTCGGCCGCCAAGGAGATCGAGGCGCTGATCAGCGAGTCGGGCCAGCGCGTGGAGAGCGGCACCCGGCTGGTGGCCGAAGCCGGCCAGACCATGGGCGAGATCGTGCAGGCCGTGCGCCGGGTCACCGACATCATGAACGAGATCGGCGCCGCCTCGCAGGAGCAGACCAGCGGCATCGAGCAGGTCAACCAGGCCGTGACCCAGATGGACCAGGTGACGCAGCAGAACGCCGCGCTGGTCGAAGAGGCCGCCGCCGCTGCCGGTGCGCTGGAAGAACAGGCGCAGAAGCTCAAGAACGTGGTCTCGGTGTTCACCGTTGGCGCCGGCGCGCAAGCCGTTCCCGCGGCGGCTGCTGTAGCAGCAACGCCAGCCAAAACACCCGCAAAAGCGCTGAAAAGCGCTGCGCCGGCCAAGCTTGCCGCCACCGCGGCGGCGCGCGGCGCGGCGGTGCGGCAAGCCGCGGGCGCGCCGGCAAGCCAGCCGGCAGCCAGGCCAGCGGCGCGGCCCGCGCTGGCCGCGGCCGGCGGCGATGATGACTGGAGCGCGTTCTAACCCCGCGTTCGAGTCATTGCCTTGTTCACACGGCGACTGCAAGATGCCATGATGCGGGGTTTGCCCCGCGTCCTGACCGTCTTCGCGCATTTTCTTCATCATCGCGCAGCCCAATGATTGCCCTGAGTTCCGTCCTGTTGCTGCTGGCTGCCCTGCTGGGCGTGGCCGCCGCCCTCGGTGTTCGCGCCGGGCGGGCGGACCAGCCGGCGGGCAGCCGGTCGCTGCGTGCCCTGACGTGGTCGGCAGCGCTGCTGTCGCAATTGAGCATCGGCATGCCCGTGCTGGTGGTGGGGCTGTCGGGCAGCGTGCCGGCCGTCAACGATACGGCGCAGCTGGCGGCCAGCTTTGCCGCCGCGGCGGCGGCCACCACGGCGGTCAAGCTGCTGGCGCAGTGGTTGCAGCAGGGCGCGCGCCTGTGGCGCGGCGCGGCGCTGATGGCGGTGGTGGCCGGGGCCGGGCTGGTGGCGGCTGCCGGCACGCACCTGGGCCGCTCGTGCGGCGCCGGCACCGTTACCGCGCGCGATTGCCTCGACGCCGCCGGCCTGCCGCACCCGGCGTGGCTGGCAGGCGGGCTGACCGCGCTGTGCGCGCTGCTGTTCGCCGTCCACCGGGCCCAGTCGCGCGGCTGGCTGCCGACGCCGGCGCGCGCCGAATCCGCGCTGGCCGACGAGCTTGCCGATGACCTGCCGGGCCTGCACCGCGGCGCCGAGCCGCGGCTGGCGCGGCGCGGCGCCCGCATCCCCGGGCGCCCGGGCCGCCTCACGGTGCGTGCCGGCGCGCGCGGGCAGGACACCATTGGCGAATACAGCGTGGCAACGGTGATGCCCGACCGCGTGGCGTTCGGCCGCTGGCTGGACCAGGCCATCGGCCAGGCCCGGCTGGCCGAGACCGGCTGCGCCGTGCTGCTGATCCATATCGCCGACTACCGCGAAGTCGACGAAGTCTTCGAGGTCCGCGCCGACGACATCCTGGCGCAGGACGCCGGCGCGCTGGCGCAGGCCGTGCTGGAGCCGCACGACTTTCTGGCGCGGCTGGCGCGCGACGAGTTTGCCGTGGGCGTGCCCGAACTGGTCCACCATGGCCGCGCGCAGGAACTGGGCTCGCGCATGCTGGGCTCGCTGGCGGAGTTCATCGCCGCGCGCGGGCTGCAGATGCAGATCGGCGTGAATATCGGCATCGCCATCTACCCGCGCGACGCGCATACCTCCGAAACGCTGATGCAGGCCGCCCGCGTCAGCCTGGCCGAAGCCCGCGAGAGCGGCTCGAACCAGGTGCGCCTGTTCAACAGCGCCGCCGGCGAACGCGCGCGCCGCACCCGCGTGATCCGGCGCGACCTGTGGGTGGCAATCCAGGACGATACGCTGTCGCTGCAGTTCCAGCCCAAGTACGACGCGCGCCGCCGCACCGTGGTCGGCGCCGAGGCGCTCTGCCGCTGGCGCCATCCCGCGCTGGGCCAGGTCAGCCCCGCCGAGTTCATCGCCGTGGCCGAGCAGTCCGGCCAGATCGACAAGCTCGACGACTGGGTCCTGACCAACGTCTGCCGCCAGGTGCGACAGTGGCGCGACGCCGGCATGCCGACCGTGCCGGTGGCGATCAATGTCTCGGGGCTGCGCTTTGCCAGCCGCAACTTCCCGCAATACCTGCTGGAGCAGATCCACCAGCACGACATCCCGCCGTCGGCGATCACGCTGGAGATCACCGAGACCGCGGCGATGAAGGACATCGGCAAGTCGCTGGAAACGCTGGCCGAGCTGCAGTCGCTCGGCATCCAGGTGGCGCTGGACGATTTCGGCAGCGGCTATTCGAGCCTGGGCTATCTCAAGCGGCTACGCGTGGGCACGCTCAAGATCGACCGCACGCTGATCGGCGGGCTCGATACCGATGCGCAGGGGCGTGCCATTGTCGGCTCGATGGTGGCGCTGGCGCACGAGCTGCGCATGAAGGTGGTGGCCGAAGGCGTGGAGTCGGCCTCGCAGCTGGAGATCCTCAACGAGATGGGCTGCGATGAGGTGCAGGGATACCTGCTGTCGTTGCCGCTGGATGCTGGGGGGTTTGCTGAGGCGTTGCGGGAGCAGGGTGGGGGGTGATGTTTTTTTTGGGGCATGGGCACCGCGGGGCGTGGTCGTGCTTGACTGGCGTGGCAGTTTCGCCGGCGTAGCCGGCGACCTACTTTCTGTCCGAGCGACAGAAAGTAGGCAAAGAGCGCGTCGCCTGGGCGGCTGGCCAAGGCGGCGTTGGTGGTTCGAATGGTGGTGACTTGCGGTTTCGTGTCCGGTGGTTCGACCCTGCTGACGCTACCGGGAGGTGCCTGGCGTTCGAGGTCGGATGGACGAACCCGACTTTAGGTCGGTGGCAGCCTGCTAACGAGGTTGTTGGTGGGACGCCTGCGCGCGCTCACCATCTCAGGTCGCATGCCGTGGCACGGAGTGCGTCGCTGCGCTCGCACGGCGCTGTCGCGGGCGAGGCCAAAGGCTTTTCTCTCCCGCTTGTGTGCTCCGCTCTCCCGCTTGCGGGAGAGGGGCGGGGGTGAGGGCCGGCGCCTCCACGCAGTCGGGCCTGTCTCCAACACGCGGGGCCAGTCTCATCGCCAAAGCCCGGATTAAAGTTCCCCCGCCAACCTCCCGATAACCACTCTGGCAGGCTGCCCGCTTTCCGCAGCAGCCCTGCGCCGGCCCATCCGTCGCCGGCCGCACCTTCCATCTTCCTGGCGGACCCACCCAGTTCCTGCACCTTTGGAGGCGCCCATGTCATCGCGCAGCATCCTCGTTGTCGACGATTCTCCCTCGCTACGCCGCATGATCGGCGCCTGCCTGCGCGCCGGAGGGTTTGACGTCACCGAGGCCGCGGACGGGGACCAGGCGCATGCGCTGGCCGTGGCCGGCAGCTTCGGCATGCTGGTCACCGACCAGGTCATGCCCGGCATGGACGGGCTCACACTGATCCGCAGCCTGCGCGCCACGCCGCGCTATGCGCGCATGCCTATCCTGATGCTGACCACCGAGCAGGACGGCAGCATCCGCGAACAGGCGCGCGCGGCCGGCGCGTCGGGCTTCCTGCCCAAGCCGTTCGATCCCGACGGGCTGATGCAGGCCGTGGCGGCGCTGCTGGATGCGGCATCCCCTACGTCGGAAGGGTAAGGAAAGCGCCGGCGTCGCCCTTCAGTCACCCCGGATCCTGCCGTAAACACTGGTGGGCGAAGTCATGGCCCGGCGCAAGCCAGCGGTCCTGGCCGCTGCGGCGCCAGAGCAACCAGCATGAGCCAATTTGGGGGGCTAGACGATGCAGCACATCGACAAGGCAGACGGCGCGGGCGAGGAGTTCCTGGCCTTTACCCTCGGCCGCGAGGAATACGGCGTCGATATCCTGAAAGTGCAGGAGATCCGCGGCTATGAGTCGGTCACCCAGATCGCCAATGCGCCCGATTACATCAAGGGCGTGATCAACCTGCGCGGCATCATCGTGCCGATCATCGACCTGCGCATCAAGTTCCGCCAGCCCAACGTCAGCTACGACCAGTACACGGTTGTGATCATCGTCGACCTCAACGACCGCACCACCGGCATCGTGGTCGACGGCGTTTCCGACGTGCTCACGCTCAGCGCCGCGCAGATCAAGCCCACGCCGCACTTCTCCGGCGAACTGGCAACCGACTACATCCGCGGGCTGGGCTCGGTCGAGCAGCGCATGCTGATCCTGGTCGATATCGAGAAGCTGCTCAATACCGAAGAACTGGCCGCGCTGGAAGCGGTGTCCTGAACCAGCCCGAGCGCCCCCGCCGTCCGGCCGGCGCACCCCGCCAGCCGGACCGAACCCGCCCGCGGTGGGGCTGCATGGATCCATGCAGCGCGCCACGGGCATGCAGTACTGACATTGATGCGAAACAACCAACCCGTCACGCACCGCGAGTACCAGCTGTCGCCCTCTGACTACCTGATCTCGCGCACCGACCTCAAGGGCCGTATCACCTTTGCCAACCGCACCTTCATCGAGGCCAGCGGCTTTTCGGCAGAGGAATTGCTGGGTGCCCCGCACAACCTGGTGCGCCACCCCGACATGCCGCCCGAGGCGTTCGCCGACCTGTGGCAAGACCTGCAGGCCGGCCGCACGTGGATGGGCGTGGTCAAGAACCGCCGCAAGGACGGCGACTTCTACTGGGTCAATGCGACCGTGACGCCCACGCGCGTCGACGGCCGCGTGGTGGGCTATACCTCGGTGCGTTCGATGGCGACGCGCGAGCAGGTGCAGGCCGCGGGCGCTGCTTATGCGCGCTTTCGCGCGGGACATGCCGACGGGCTGGCGATCCGCCATGGCGCGGTGGTGCGCACCGGCCTGCGTGGCATGGCGCAGGGGCTGCTGCGGCTGAACCTGAAGCGCCGCATCCTGTGGGCCCAGGCTGGCGGCCTGGTGTGGTTCCTGGCGGCGCTGGTTGCAGTGGAAGTTGTGGGCGGCACGGATGCCGCGACGTTGCGCCCGTGGCTGTGGGGCGGCTTTGTGCTGGCGCTGGCCTCGTCGTTCGCCGCCGGCACCATGCTGCTGGCGCGCGTCAACCGGCCGGTGCGCGACATGCTGGACTTCGCGCTGCGCATGGGCGCGGGCGACCTGACCACCCGCTTCGAGCACCGCAGCGCCGACGAGATCGGCGCGCTGGCCCAGGCCATGCAGACCATGCAGCGCAGCCTGCTGTCGGTGGTGCATGAGATCCAGGAAGGCATGGCCAGCATCTCGACGGCGACGCGCCAGGTGGCCGCCGGCAACAACGACCTGTCGCAGCGCACCGAGCAGCAGGCGGCGTCGCTGGAGCAGACCGCATCGAGCATGGAAGAGCTGACCAGCACGGTGCGCCAGAACGCCGACAACGCGCGCCAGGCCAGCGGGCTGGCGGCGAACGCTTCCGACACGGCGCTGCGCGGCGGCGAAGTGGTGGGCCGCGTGGTGCAGACCATGGACGAGATCAACGATGCGTCGAAGAAGATCGTCGACATCATCGGCGTGATCGAGGGCATTGCCTTCCAGACCAACATCCTGGCGCTGAACGCGGCGGTGGAAGCCGCGCGCGCGGTCGAGCAGGGACGCGGCTTCGCGGTGGTGGCGGGCGAGGTGCGCAGCCTGGCGCAGCGCAGCGCCAACGCGGCCAAGGAGATCAAGGGCCTGATCGGCGACACGGTGGAGCGCGTCGACAACGGCTCGGCGCTGGTCGGCCAGGCCGGCAAGACCATGGAAGAGATCGTGCAGGCGGTGAAGTCCGTCACCGACATCATGGGCGAGATCAGCGCGGCCTCGGCCGAGCAGAGCTCAGGCATCGAGCAGGTGAACCAGGCGGTGGCGCAGATGGACGAGTCCACGCAGCAGAACGCGGCACTGGTGGAAGAAGCCGCCGCCGCGGCGGGCGCGCTCGAAGAGCAGGCGCTGCGGCTGCGCGATGCGGTGGCGACCTTCCGCGTCAGCATGCAGGCAGAGGTGCGGCCGCAGCGCCAGCCCGCGCAGACGCGCGGCGATGCGGTGCTGCCGCTGGCACGGGCCTAGGCCCCGACGCCCGCACGGTTCGGATCGGAATGAAGGCAGGCGCGGCGTACCGCGCTGCCAGCGTACACAGGGTGCGGCAGGCCGTGCCCGAGGCTTCAGTTACAAGGGGGAGTTGCTATGCATTGGTTCAATCAATTGCGCGTCACGACCAGGCTGGTTGCCGGATTCCTGGTCGTTGCCGTGATCGGCGCCGTGATGGGGCTGCTGGGCGTCGTCAACATGGGCCGCATGGCCGACTGGACCGGCAAGATCTACCACGACGACCTGCGCGCGCTGAAGGCCGTGCAGGACGCCAATATCAACCTGGTCTACGCCAGCCGCGCGCAGATCGCGCTGCTGTCGGCGTCGACCATGGGCGAGCGCACGGTCGAGAAAGAGCAGATCGCCAAATCGCTGGGCGCGATGGATGAACGCATCCGCCAGGTGTCGGGCGCATTCGAGAAGCCGGAGGGCAAGGCGCTGGTCAAGCAATACCAGGATCTCTCGCCGGCGTTCCGCGCGCGCATGGAAAAGTATGTCGAGCTGGTCAGCAAGCAGCCGCTGGATACCTCGCAGTTCGAGAGCCAGGTGTTCTCCGAAAGCGCCGACCTGCTCAAGGACAGCCATGCGCTGGAAGCCGTGATGTTCCAGATGGTCAAGCGCCGCGATGACCGCGCCCGCAACAACATGGAAGAAGCGCGCAGCGTCTACGACGCCACGCGCCTGTGGATGCTGGGGCTGGTGCTGGGCGGGCTGGCGCTGTCGGTGCTGCTGGGCGTGCTGCTGGCGCGCACGCTGTCGCGCCAGCTGGGCGGCGAGCCGGCCTATGCCGCGGCCATCGCCGCACGCATTGCCGAGGGCGATTTCTCGTCGCCAGTGGCCACGCGTGCCGGCGACAAGAGCAGCCTGGTCTATGCGATGCAGCAGATGCAGCAGCAGCTGTCGCGCATGGTGCGGGATTTCAAGGCCTCGGCCGAATCGATCGGCAGCGCCTCGCGCGAGATTGCCGCGGGCAACAACGACCTGTCGCAGCGCACCGAGCAGCAGGCGGCATCGCTGGAGCAGACCGCATCGAGCATGGAAGAACTGACCAGCACGGTGCGCCAGAACGCGGACAACGCGCGCCAGGCCAGCGGGCTGGCGGCGAACGCATCGGACACGGCGCTGCGCGGCGGCGAAGTGGTGGGCCGGGTGGTGCAGACCATGGACGAAATCAACGATGCGTCGAAGAAGATCGTCGACATCATCGGCGTGATCGAGGGCATTGCCTTCCAGACCAACATCCTGGCGCTGAACGCGGCGGTGGAAGCCGCGCGCGCGGGCGAGCAGGGACGCGGCTTCGCGGTGGTGGCGGGCGAGGTGCGCAGCCTGGCGCAGCGCAGCGCCAACGCGGCCAAGGAGATCAAGGGCCTGATCGGCGACACGGTGGAACGTGTCGACAACGGCTCGGCGCTGGTCGGCCAGGCCGGCAAGACCATGGATGAGATCGTGCAGGCGGTCAAGCGCGTGACCGACATCATGGGCGAGATCAGCGCGGCATCGGCCGAGCAGAGCTCGGGCATCGAGCAGGTGAACCAGGCGGTGGCGCAGATGGACGAGGTCACGCAGCAGAACGCGGCGCTGGTGGAAGAAGCCGCCGCCGCCGCGGGCGCGCTCGAAGAGCAGGCCAGCCGCCTGCAGTCCGCGGTGGCGACGTTCCGCCTGGCTGCGGAGGACGAGCGCGCGGATCGCTTCGCGGTATTGCCGGCGGCCGCGACGGTGCTCGCCAAAGCCCCGCGCGCCGTGGGCGCGGTGCGTGCCATGGCCGCGGGCAAGCGTGCGGCCAAGCCCATTGCCAGGACGGAAGCCGCCACCGGCGATGAAGCCGCGCGCGACGCAGCCGAGCCGGCCCCAGCAAAGCCGGCGCCGCGCGCTGTGGCCGTGGCGCCGCGGCCCGCGCTCGCCGCTGCCGACAACGGCGACTGGAGCGCGTTCTGAGTGTTGCCATGACGACTGATATCACCCTGGCCCTGCCGCAAGAGGATGCGGCCAGGCTGCGCAAGGAATTCGACCAGTTCGTCGGGGTCTCGAGCGGACTGGACCGCGAGTTCCTGCCGCCCGAGTTCAATGACTTCCTGCGTGCGCGGCTGCTGCAGCATGACGGGCCGCTGACTGAGCGCGCGGTCTCGCGGCTGCTGTCCGGGGGTGAGTACGGCTGGGCGCGCCGCGTGTTCGACAAGCAATTGCCCAATGCGCTCGCGGCGCTGATGCGCGACGCCCAGCGCTTCGGCTTCGGCCTGGCGGTGCAGCCCGGCTGGAGCGGCGAACAGCGCCTGGCGCATGCGCGCGAATGGGCGGCGCAGGTGCTGGCCGAGTGCGGTGCCGACAGCGCCTATACCGATGCCCTGGCCACCCAGGTAGCGGCGTCCGCGGAAGACCTGCGCGCACTGGAAGAGCGCATGCGCGCGCCGGCATGGCGCCTGGCGGAAAGCCTGCGGCAGCGCGCCTATGACCTGATGTACGCGCTGCAGACCGAAGACAACGAAGCCATCGGCCGCGCCCGCGTGGGCGAGTTGCGCGGCATGCTGGGGCTGGCGCTGGAGTACGGCTCGGTGCAGCCGGACGAGGCCTCGCGCGTGCTGGAGCAAGTCGAACGCGTGCGCCCGGCGTTGTTCCGGGAAGCGCCCGACGATGTGTTCGCGCGCCTCGCGGCATGGCTGCGCCGCATGTTCGGACAGTGAGCCGCGCGCTGCCAGATCGAAACGATTTCAGGCACATGTATTCCGGACGTGTTACGGACAGCGTTGCGACCGGTATGCAGCGGCGAAGCACTGCGCGCACGCTGCGTCAATAGAGGAATCCAGCAGGCTACCAAAGGCACGGCGGCGCGTTTGATGCATATGACGTTTGCTGAACTGCGTTGCGTTAAATCAAGCGTCACGCGTGTGACTTGTTACAAAATACGCAATCGTAATGTATGTTTCATGCGACATTTGGTTCCCCCCCGCGTAAGTAGGGATTGGCACCGCGGGGCGATTGCCGATATAAACGTAACGGTCTTACTTACACTCTGTAACACTTGTAACGGGGTTGATTACAGTTGGACATGGGCGTAGTTCCTTAGTCGTACGTTGTACCCGCCCAGCCGCATGCAAACGATCTGGTCGCCGGGCCCCCCGAGGGCAACGGTAAGCGCCGGACAAGCGGCTATGGCGGGTTTTGGTAGCGGAGATAAATTGGAAAGCAGTGAAGTTCTCCAGGAGATCAGGGAGGTTAACCTCGCCTATCTGCTGCTCGCGCAACGCCTGGTGCGCGAAAACCAGGTCGAAGCCATGTTTCGGCTAGGGGTCAGCAAGGAAATTGCGGATATCCTTGCCAAGCTGACTTCCGCGCAACTCGTCAAGCTGGCGGCATCCAACATGGTGCTGTGCAGGTTCCGCTTCGACGACCATGCGCTTCTGTCTACTCTCACCCACACGGCCAAGAGCCATGACATGCAGCAGATCCACGCCGCGATCTTGCTGGCACGTCAGCCTGTGGAGTCGCTCAATTGACCGCGCTCCTGCAGGCCGAGCCGACCCGGAGTTACACGGCCACCTCCGTTCCCAGCCGCAAGAGCGTGCTCCAGGACGCCAACCAGACCCAGCTCGCGATCGAGCTGATTGGCCTGGGCGCGCGCCTGCAGGTGCTTGAAGCCGAGACCACGCTGTCGCGTGACCGGCTGATACGCCTGTACAAGGAGCTGCGCGGCGTCTCGCCCCCCAAGGGCATGCTGCCCTTTTCGACCGACTGGTTCACCACCTGGCTGCCGAATATCCACTCGTCCTTGTTCTTCTCCGCGTACCAGTTCATGGTGCAGGAAGGCGAGACCGTGGGCATCCGCGCGGTGGTGGCGGCGTACCGCCTGTACCTCGAGCATGTTTCGCTGCTCGGCGGTGAAATTGTCTTAAGTTTCACGCGGGCCTGGACGTTAGTACGGTTCTTCGAGAGCAACATGCTGCAGCTGTCCCGGTGCACGTGTTGCGGCGGACAGTTTGTCACGCACGCGTATGAGCCGCACGCGAACTTCGTGTGCAGCCTGTGCCGTCCGCCGTCGCGCGCAGGGAAAGTCAAGAAGCTCTCGAAAGACGCCGCCGCCGTGCAGACCAGCGCCTGATCCTGGTCAAGGTCCGCCGGCTGGCAAGCTTGCTGCGCTGGCGGACGGATCCTCTCCGTGCGCCCGTGCAACGGGCCAATGAGCGTGGCTGACGCGCGTTTTTAAGACGGGGATCCGATCGTGCTAGTAGTTCTTGGCTATGTCGTCGTGGTAGCGGCGGTGCTTGGCGGTTACGCCATGACCGGCGGCCATATGGGCGCGCTATATCAACCTGCTGAAGTGGTGATCATCGCGGGCGCCGCCATCGGGGCCTTCATCGCCACCAATACCGGCAAGGCCATCAAGGCCACCGCGCGTGCGCTGCCGGGCCTGTTCAAGAGTTCCAAGTACAAGAAAGAGCTGTACCTGGACGTCATGTCGCTTCTGTACGTGCTGCTGTCCAAGGCGCGGCGCGAGGGCATCCTGTTCCTGGAAAAGGAAATCGCCGATCCCGCCGCCAGCAGCGTGTTCAGCCAGTACCCGCGCATCCTGTCGGATCCGGTGGTGATGGAATTCCTCACCGACTATCTGCGCATGATGGTCAACGGCAACATGAACGCGTTCGAGATCGAGGCCCTGATGGACCACGAGATCGAGACCTTCCGCCATGAAGCCGAGATACCCGCGCATGCCCTGTCGCGCGTCGGCGATGGCCTGCCGGCGTTCGGCATCGTCGCCGCGGTGATGGGCGTGGTGCATGCGCTGGGCTCGGCCGACCTGCCGCCGGCCGAACTGGGCGCGCTGATCGCGCACGCCATGGTCGGCACCTTCCTCGGCATCCTGCTGGCCTACGGCTTTGTCTCGCCGCTGGCCGCGCGCATCGAGCTGCAGGTGTCCGAGAACGTCAAGGTCTACGAGTGCATCAAGGTGGTGCTGCTGGCGTCCCTGAACGGCTACGCGCCGCTGGTGGCGGTGGAATTCGGCCGCAAGGTGTTGTACTCCACGGTGCGTCCGTCGTTCCTCGAGCTTGACGACCACGTGCGTGAAGTGAAGAGCCTGAACTAAGCAGCCGGCAACGCACGCAGCAAGGGGCACCACATGAGCAGCGCACACGATATGCGTCCGATCATCGTCCGCCGGGCGAAATCGCACGCCAGGCCGCACGGCAACCACAGCTGGAAGATTGCCTACGCCGACTTCATGACGGCGATGATGGCGCTGTTCCTGGTGCTGTGGCTGCTGTCCAGCGCCAACAAGAAGACGCTGGAAGGCATTGCCGAATACTTCCGCATGCCGCTCAAGGTGGCCATCGTCGGCGGCGAGAAGAGCAGCCAGACGCCCAGCGTGATCCCGGGCGGCGGCCAGGACGCGCTGCGCAAGGACGGCGAGACCCTGCGCGCGCGCAACAATGAACCCAGCGACGAACAGCGCCGCAACGAGCAACAGGAGGCGCAGCGCCTGCGCGCGCTCAAGCAGCGCCTGGAACAGATCATCGAGAACAACCCGGTGCTGCGCCAGTTCCGGCCGCAGCTGCTGCTGGACATCACCAGCGAAGGCCTGCGCATCCAGATTCTGGATACGCAGAACCGGCCGATGTTCCGCACCGGCAGCGCCGCCGTCGAAAGCTATATGCGCACCATCCTGCGCGAGATCGGCCCGGTGCTGAACGAGCTGCCCAACAAGGTCAGCCTGTCCGGCCATACCGATGCGTCCAATTACTCCAACGGCGAGCGCACCTACAGCAACTGGGAGTTGTCGGCTGACCGCGCCAACGCCTCGCGCCGCGAGCTGATCGCGGGCGGCATGCAGGAGGGCAAGGTGCTGCGCGTGCTGGGCCTGGCCGCGACCATGCCGCTGGACAAGCAAGACCTGCTGGCGCCGGTGAACCGCCGCATCAGCATCGTGGTGCTGAACCACAAAGCCCAGGCGCGCTTTGAAGCCGAGAACGCCAGCGCCGCCGAGGTCACGGTGGCGGCGCAGGCCGGCAAGGCCGCGCAAGAGATGCAGGCAGGGCTGGCGGCAGCCTCCGCACCGGCGGCGGCACCGGCAACAGCGCCGGCCCCGGGCAGCAAACCATGACGCAGGGCCGCCGCAGCGCGCCGTGCGCCGTAACCAAGTGAATCAGGACGCCATGTCTGTCGATATCGATATCACTCAGTTTTACCAGACCTTCTTCGAGGAAGCGGAAGAGCTGCTCGTTGAAATGGAGCAGCTGCTGCTCGGCCTGGACATCGAGGCGCCCGATGCCGAGCATCTGAACGCGATCTTCCGGGCCGCGCATTCGATCAAGGGCGGCGCCGCCACCTTCGGCTTTGCCGCGCTGACCGAGACCACCCACATCTTCGAGAACCTGCTGGACCGCACGCGCCGGCAGGAACTGGCGTTGACCCGGACCATCATCGACACCTTTCTGGAAACCAAGGACGTGTTGCAAGACCAGCTCAACGCCTACCGCAACGGCACCGAACCCGATCCGGAAACGCTGGCGCGCATCTGCGCCGTGCTGCAGCAGCTGGCACAGGAAGCCGCCGGCCATGACGCGGCCCCGGCACCCGCTGCTGCCCCCGCGCCCGTTGCCGCCGCCGCTCACGCAGCACCGCCCGCAGGCGGTGCGTTGAAGATCCGTCTGATCAAGGTCTCGGCGTCGGACCAGGCGCTGCTGCGCGAAGAGCTGGCCAACCTGGGCGAGATCACCGGGCAGCAGGAAACCAACGGCGAACTGGTGGTGTGGCTCAACACCCAATGCAGCGCCGACGACATCATCGCGGTGTGCTGCTTCGTGATCGACATGGACCAGATCGTGATCGAAGCCGCCGCCGATGCACCGGACGCAGCGCCGGCCCAGGTTGCCGCGCCCGCGCCCGCACCCGTGGCCGCGGCACCGGCGCCAGCCCCGGCGGCGCCCGCCGCGCGTGAAAAAGCCAAGGCCGCGCCGGCCCCCGCGCCCGCGCACGGCGAAGGCTCGATCCGCGTGCCCACGGAGAAAGTCGACCAGATCATCAACTTGGTGGGCGAGCTGGTGATCACGCAATCGATGCTGGCGCAGACCGCGTCGTCGCTGGACCCGGTGCTGTTCGACCGCCTGTTCTCCGGCATGGGCCAGTTGGAGCGCAACGCGCGCGACCTGCAGGAAGCGGTGATGTCGATCCGCATGATGCCGATGGACTATGTGTTCTCGCGCTTCCCGCGGCTGGTGCGCGACCTGGCCAGCAAGCTCGGCAAGCAGATCGACCTGGTCACCTTCGGCAAGGCCACCGAGCTGGACAAGAGCCTGATCGAACGCATCATCGACCCGCTCACGCACCTGGTGCGCAACAGCCTGGACCACGGCATCGAGACCCCCGACAAGCGCATTGCCGCGGGCAAGGACGCGACCGGCCAGCTGATCCTGTCCGCGCAGCACCATGGTGGCAATATCGTCATTGAAGTCAGCGACGACGGCGGCGGCCTGAACCGCGAGCGCATCCTGGCCAAGGCCATCCAGAACGGCCTGCCGGTATCCGAGACCATCACTGACGAGGAAGTCTGGCAGCTGATCTTCGCGCCGGGCTTCTCCACCGCCGAGGTCGTCACCGACGTCTCCGGCCGCGGCGTGGGCATGGACGTGGTCAAGCGCAACATCCAGGAGATGGGCGGCCACGTGCAGATCAGCTCGCGCCCGGGCCTGGGCACCACCATCCGCATCGTGCTGCCGCTGACGCTGGCGATCCTGGACGGCATGTCGGTCAAGGTGGGCGAAGAGACCTTCATCCTGCCGCTGAACTGCGTGATGGAGTCGCTGCAGCCCAAGGCCGAAGACGTCCATACCGCGGCCAACTCAGACCGCGTCATGCACGTGCGCGGCGAGTACCTGCCGCTGCTGGAGATGCACCGCGTGTTCAACGTGGCTGGCGCGCTGCAGGAGCCCACGCAGGGCATCGCGGTGATCCTGCAGGCCGAAGGCAAGCGCTTCGCGCTGCTGGTGGATCAGCTGATCGGCCAGCACCAGGTGGTGCTGAAGAACCTGGAAACCAACTACCGCAAGGTGCCGTGCATTTCCGCGGCCACCATCCTTGGCGACGGCAGCGTGGCGCTGATCGTCGATGTCGGCGCGCTGCAGCGCACCGGCGTGCGCCGGCAGGAACCGGCGCTGGCGCAGTAATCCCCATCACAGGAGAACTAGACATCATGGCCGGCATCGGACACATCGATACCCCCGGAAGCGACGCTTCGGGCCAGGAGTTCCTGGTCTTCACGCTGGGGTCGGAGGAATACGGCATCGACATCCTCAAGGTGCAGGAGATCCGCAGCTACGAGACCGTCACGCGCATTTCCAGCGCGCCGGATTTCATCAAGGGCGTGACCAACCTGCGCGGCGTGATCGTGCCCATCGTCGACCTGCGCCTGAAGTTCCGCCTGGGCAACGTGCGCTACGACCACCAGACCGTGGTCATCATCCTGAACGTGGCCGGCCGCGTGGTCGGCATCGTGGTGGATGGCGTGTCGGACGTGCTGACGCTGACCGGCGAGGCGATCAAGCCCGCGCCCGAGTTCGGCGTGTCGATCTCGACCGAGCACCTGACCGGCCTGGGTACCATCGATGGCCGCATGCTGGTGCTGATCGATATCGAGAAGCTGATGACCAGCCCCGAGATGGCACTGGTCGAAGCCGAGTACGCCTGATTTTTCGCATTACCGAAGCACAGCCCATGACGCCGTTCCGCACCGCCGCCAGCGCACCCGCTCATTCGGGTTCGGCCTCCGCGCCGGCCGCCCTGCTGCGGCGCGACGACGCGCGCGACTTCCTGCTGACCGAGCGCGACTTCGAGCAGATCCGCGCGCTGATCCACCGGCGCGCGGGCATTTCGCTGGGCAGCCACAAGCGCGAGATGGTCTACAGCCGGTTGGCGCGCCGGCTGCGCACGCTGCAGCTGACCGACTTCGCCTCTTACCTGGCGTTGCTGGACGCGGATGACCGGTCGCCGGAGTGGGAATTCTTCACCAACGCGCTGACGACCAACCTGACTTCGTTCTTCCGCGAGTCGCACCACTTCCCGCTGCTGGCCGAGCACGCGAAGAAGATCGGCCGTCCCTACAGCGTCTGGTGCTCGGCCGCGTCCACCGGCGAAGAACCGTATTCGATCGCCATCACGCTGGCCGAGGCGCTGGGCGACCGCGCCGGCACCGTGCTGGCCACCGACATCGACACCCAGGTACTGGCCAAGGCCCGCAGCGGCGTCTATTCGGCCGACCAGGTGGCGCGGCTGTCGCCGGAACGGCTCAAGCGCTTCTTCCTGAAGGGCACCGGCCCGCGCACCGGCTCGGTCAAGGTCAAGCCGGAGCTGGCCGCCACCATCGCGTTCGAGCCGCTGAACCTGCTTGCGCCCGACTGGGGCATCCGCGAGCAGTTCGACGCCATCTTCTGCCGCAACGTGATGATCTACTTCGACAAGCCGACCCAGGGCCGCATCCTGGAGCGCTTTGTGCCGCTGCTCAAGCCGCACGGGCTGCTGTTCGCCGGCCATTCGGAGAACTTCTCCTACGTTACGCGCGCATTCCAGCTGCGCGGGCAAACCGTCTATGAACTGGCACCGGCCGCGCACGCAGCAGCCGGACGGGGCAGGCCCTGATGCGCACGCCCCACCTGCCCGAAGCGCTGGCCACGCGCACGTACTTCGACCGCGAGTTCGGCAAGCAGGCCATCAAGCTGCTGCCCAACGAGTACTACGTGACGCGCGACGACGTGGTGCTGACCACCGTGCTGGGCTCGTGCGTGGCCGCCTGCATCCGCGACGAGGTGGCCGGCGTCGGCGGCATGAACCACTTCATGCTGCCGGACGATGACGGCAGCGCCGACCGCATGCTGTCCGCATCGATGCGCTACGGCAGCTATGCGCTGGAAGTGCTGATCAACGAACTGCTCAAGATGGGCGCGCGTCGCGAGCGGCTGGAGGCCAAGGTCTTCGGCGGCGGCGCGGTGCTGGCCAACATGACCACGCTGAACATCGGCGACCGCAACGCGGATTTTGTGCTGCGCTACCTGAAGACCGAAGAGGTGCGCGTCGCCGCGCAAGACCTGCGCGGCCCGCATGCGCGCCGCGTCAGCTACTTCCCCATCGGCGGGCTGGCGCTGGTGCGCCGCCTGACGCGGCAGGACGACCAGGTGTCGGTGGCGCGCGATGAACGCGCGCTGGCGCGGGCCATTGCCACCTCGGCGCGCGAACCGTCGCGCTCGCCGGAACTGTTTGCGCGGCAGGCTCACTCGCGCCAGCTTCCCTGAAACCCTACAAGCCCGACCAAACATGACTGCCGCCAAGATCAAGGTGCTCTGCGTGGATGACTCCGCGCTGATCCGCAGCCTGATGACGGAGATCATCAACAGCCAGCCCGACATGGAAGTGGTCGGTACCGCGCCCGACCCGCTGGTGGCGCGCGACCTGATCAAGCGCCTGAACCCCGACGTGCTGACGCTCGACGTCGAAATGCCGCGCATGGACGGCCTGGACTTCCTGGAGCGGCTGATGCGGCTGCGGCCGATGCCGGTGCTGATGGTGTCGTCGCTGACCGAGCGCGGGTCCGAGATCACCATGCGCGCGCTGGAGCTGGGCGCGGTGGACTTCGTCACCAAGCCCAAGCTGGGCATCCGCGATGGCCTGCTCGAATACACCGACACCATCGCCGACAAGCTGCGCGCCGCGTCGCGCGCGCGCGTGCGCGCGGCAACGCCAGCGGCCGCGCCGTCCACCACCGGCACGGCGCCGGTGCCGATGCTGCGCAGCCCGCTGCTGTCGACCGAGAAGCTGATCATCCTGGGCGCCTCCACCGGCGGCACCGAGGCCATCAAGGAATTCCTGATGCCGCTGCCACCCGACAGCCCAGCGGTGCTGATCGTCCAGCATATGCCGGCCGGCTTCACGCGCTCTTTCGCGCAGCGGCTGGACGGCCTGTGCCGCATCACGGTCAAGGAAGCCGTGCATGGCGAGCGCGTGCTGCCGGGCCATGCGTATATCGCGCCGGGCGACTCACACCTGCTGCTGGCACGCAGCGGCGCCAACTACGTCGCGCACCTGTCGCAGGAGGCACCGGTCAACCGCCATCGCCCGTCGGTCGACGTGCTGTTCGATTCGGCCGCGCAGCATGGCGGCAAGAACGTGATCGGCGTGATCCTGACCGGCATGGGCAAGGACGGCGCGCGCGGCATGCTGCGCATGCGCGAGGCCGGCGCCTACAACCTGGCACAGGACGAACAGAGTTGCATCGTATTTGGCATGCCGAAGGAGGCGATCGCCGCCGGCGGTGTGCATGAAGTCGTGCCCTTGCCGGCGATGACCCAGCGCGTCATGGCGCGCCTGGCCACCTACGGCACGCGCGCGCAACGGGTCTAATCGAGCCGGAAAGCCGAAACAACAAAGCCGGACCCACAAGCCATCACTGCATTTACTGGAGTCTTTAAAGTGGACAAGAACATCAAGATCCTGGTCGTGGACGATTTCCCGACCATGCGCCGGATCATCCGCAACCTGCTCAAGGAGCTGGGTTTCGTCAACGTCGAGGAAGCCGAGGACGGCGCCGCCGGCCTGGAAAAGGCCAAGGACGGCAGCTTCCAGTTCGTGATCTCCGACTGGAACATGCCCAACATGGACGGCCTGTCCATGCTGCAGGCCATCCGCGCCGACGCCAACATCGGCAAGATCCCGGTGCTGATGGTGACCGCCGAGGCCAAGAAGGAAAACATCATCGCCGCGGCCCAGGCCGGCGCCAACGGCTACGTGGTCAAGCCGTTCACGGCCGCCACGCTGGACGAGAAGATCACCAAGATCTTCGAAAAACTCGGCGGCTGAGGCGGAGGCGCGTTTGTCATGACCCCCACCCTGAGCAACGACTCCGCCGAACAACTGATCCTGCGCATCGGCAACCTGACGCGCATGCTGCGCGACAACATGCGCGAGCTCGGCCTGGACAAGGAAATCGAGCGCGCCGCGCAAGCCATCCCCGACGCGCGCGACCGCCTCAACTACATCGCCGCGATGACCGAGCAGGCCGCCGAGCGCACGCTCAACGCGGTCGAGCTGGCGCAGCCGATCCAGTCCGACATCGAACAGCAAGCCGAAACGCTGGACAAGCGCTGGGCCGCCTGGTTTGAAAAGCCGGTGGAACTGGCCGACGCCCGCTCGCTGGTAGTGGACACCCGCGCCTTCCTGTCTGAGGTGCCGGGCCAAGCCCGCGCCACCAACAGCCATCTGCTCGACATCATGATGGCGCAGGACTTCCAGGACCTGACCGGCCAGGTCATCAAGAAGATGATGGACATGATCCGTGCGCTGGAGCAGGAGCTGCTGCAGGTGCTGATCGACAACGTGCCATCCGAGCGGCGCGTGGAAGCGCCGGCGCCGTCGACGCTGATGAATGGTCCGCAGGTGAATCCGGAAGGGAAGCCGGATGTGGTGTCGGACCAGGCGCAGGTGGATGATTTGTTGGCTAGTTTGGGGTTTTGAAGCTTGATTAGCCTGCGGCATTTCGCGATGCCACGTGTTTTCTCCCCTCTCCCGCTTGCGGGAGAGGGGCGGGGGTGAGGGCGGGCGCATCCACGGAGTCAACCGCATCAACACCTGCGCACCCGCTTCATCCCGGCAATTCGACGCTGAACGCTTTTTAAGAGTTTGCCCATACTCGCGCTTGCTGCATCTCTTCATACTGGGCTCGTCGCTGCGTCGTAGCGACCGGGTTTAGCAGCCTGAAAGAGAGAGCCGAACGTTCGCCTTCCGGCGGTATCCTTACGTTCGTGCCTGCGCACGCCCCTTCTTTGGGCGGGCCCTGGCAGGGGAGCCTTCGGGCTCGCCGGCTCTCTGCTCTCTCCCGGTCTGCTAACCCTGCCTTGCGCCCGCCCACCCCAATCAGCACCGGTGTATGGACCGGGGACATAGGTAACAGGTGTGCCAGGACATGGGTAACACTTTTCCCGCTTAGTCAGCGGGAGGACAACGTTGCCCTGGAGCCAAACCACCGTGAAGCAGCAAAGAGAAGAGTTCGTCCGCCTGGCACGCCAGGCGGACGCCAATATTGCGGAGCTTTGTCGCCGCTTCGGCATCAGTCGCAAGACCGGTTACAAGTGGTTGAACCGAGAGGATGTGGACGACCGAACACGGCGGCCACATAGCTCCCCCCGGCGAACTCCCGCTGCAGTTGAAGAGAGCGTGCTGGCGATAAGAGCCGAACATTCCGCTTGGGGCGCCCGCAAGATCGCACACGTGCTGGAGCGCGACCACCGCGTCCAAATCGCTCCCAGCACAGTCAATTGGGTGTTGCGCCGCCATGGCTTGATCGATCCGGCCGCCAGCGCGGCCGCTACAGCATGGCAGCGCTTCGAGCACGACCGGCCCAATGCACTATGGCAAATTGACTTCAAAGGCCACTTCGCCACCGACACGCAGCGGTGCCATCCGCTCACGGTCTTGGACGATCACTCCCGATTCAATGTGCTGCTCAGGGCCTTGGGCAACGAACAGTTTGCGTCCGTCCAGGAAGCGTTAGAGAAGGCTTTTGCGCGCTACGGGTTGCCCGAGCGGATCAATGCAGACAACGGCCCGCCCTGGGGTTCTCCAGTGCCCCGTGCATTAACCACGCTGGGCGCTTGGCTGATTCGCCTAGGCGTGCGGCTCAGCCATAGCCGACCTGGCCATCCTCAGACCAACGGTAAGGACGAGCGCTTCCACCGAACCATGCAGGCGGAGTTGCTGGCCAACCAGCGCTTCCGGGATCTGGATGATGCGCAGCATCACTTCAGCCATTGGCGCCACGTGTACAACTTCAAGCGCCCACATCACGCGCTGGATATGGAGACACCCGCAAGCCGCTATGCGCCTAGTCCACGGGCGATGCCGCGCGAACTCCCACCTATCGAGTACGGCAGCGATGACATCGTGCGAAAGGTAGGCGACGGTGGGCGCATCTGCTTCCGAGGAAAGACGTTCCGGGTCGGACGAGCCTTGATCGGAACGCCTGTAGCGCTGCGCCCTCGCGTGGACCTGGACGGTACCTTTGACGTCTACTTCTGCCATCAAAAGGTGGCCACCATAGACCTACACTTGGCCGATTAAACTGGAGACTGGACTGTTACCCATGTCCCGGCACATGTGTTACCTATGTCCCCGGTCTATACACACCGGGGGAGCGGGACTGAACCTGTTTGGATAGGGGGCATTCCCATGCTTCAGTTCTTACTTGCCCATTCTGGGCGATTGGCAATTTCCAGTACCTTCACAAAGCAGCAGCGCGCGCATGCCGCGTATGTGGAGGTGCGTCATGTATAGCCATAGTCATCACGGTATTACGGCGGAACACAATGGTGTCGACATGCTCGTCACCGCTCACACCCGCGGGGAGAATCCGCTAAGTCTTGCGGTGCAACGGGCGGCGCAGCTTCATGGGCTATTGCTTATGGCTAGTGAGCATGGGGCTGTTAGTTTGGAGGCGGTGGATTTGGAGCAGGGGGTTTGGGAAAGTTTGCTTTCCCTTGCGGCCACGCTGGCGCATGAGACGCAGGTTTTGAGTGAGTTGGCGGTGGTGGAGAGGCAGGGGTTGGGGGTTGAGTGATGGCGGGTGGGGCGGCTGCCCTGTAGTCGGCTGCCGCCCCATCCCGGAAGCCTGATTCCGGGGGGCGCAGAACGACCCGTCGCCGTCATTTGCTAGCTATCCGGGAGTGATCAAATCTTGAGCCTAGTTTGCCGTTAGAGTTAGCGTTTACCGACGATAGGATCTTGTGCTATTCCGGGGTCGCCATCTGTCCGAACCGGTTCAGAAAATCGAGTAGATGCAACAAATCTCCAGGAATTGTTTCCCGCGAGAATTGATTAGCAATAACTCCGTCAGTCAGTGTTACCCCACAGGATTCTTGTAATTGGCGATTGAGATTGGCGAGAATCTCCTTCCCGGGGACCATGGCTTCGCGCCCTCCCATCTGCGACCACCTAGTTTCGAACTCCCTAGATAGCTTTGCGTTAACGGTCGCTGAATCCAAATTACCAGCGGTACGCTTCTTGAAGTCCGAATAGCGGGCAAGTAGCTGGGCAAAAACATCGTGGCGCACTTCTTCCATATCGGCATCGAGTAAGGCATTAATATTCGGAAGCGTGCCAGCGGCTTTACCCGATCTTCGCTCCTTCTCTCGCAAGCGAGCCTGAAGCGCTAGAGTAAGTGGCTTTTCTGTGAGTAAGTAGTTTTCGATTTCCTTGCGCTTATGTATATGCACATGAAATCCATTCTCCTTAAGCTCTGTCTCGATCTCAAATATTTCTTCGTCGCACCGGTAATCGCGATCGAGAATTACGGACCTCAGTACCTTCCCTCCGACTGTCTTCTCGATGCCAGCAGCGAGATCGATTGCCCGCCGAGGATTGAAACCTTCTGTCTGGATTACTGCGAAATCGCTCCGGTTTGCCAGTCTTTGCATTCCCAGAGTTCGAGCGAGTGGAGCAAGAATCTGAAAATCCAAACCTTCCACGAAAACGGCTCGTCGAGTTTTTGCAAGCTGCGTCAAGGTCGGATTGAGGTTCGATCCCAGGGCTGAAAAAACCCGCTTTAATTGAGATACATCTCGAACTCGACTAGCTGAGTTCTTTCGCTTGTTGACGTTTAGGAGGCTGGTAGGTTCGCATTCTGCGATGATCTCTGTCGAGTGAGTTGCTAAGACAATATCTGGGCCGAGCTCCCGTAACAAGGAGACCAACTGTCTCTGAAGATCAGAGTGGAGGTATATGTCCGGCTCATCAATAACAAGGAGGCTGGCTGATGAAGACTTCACAATAAAAGTCAACATTTGGCACCAAACTTGAAACCCGTAGCCGGACCAACAAATTTCGCGAGGAAACCGTTCCTCTGGACAGAACATTAGGAGAAATCTACCGTCGTCGCTCAATTCAGGTCGTTCGATGTCCATCCCTGGCCAGGTTGATTGCACTAACTCGCGAAATTTGGAAAAATCCTCCGGATAGTGATGCCAAATATTTCGAAAGTTCCGCGATGCACCACTTGCGAGCAAGGCTTTTCGCGCAGCTTCCTTTTGATACCGGGGCTCGTGCTGCTCCACGGGGCCGAGAATTGGAACAAATCCAATATCTAAGTCGTATGCACTCCGAAACTGACTGGGACTTCGAATCGCGCCACTTTTTGGCTCGGCTACCAGAATACAGAGGCCTCTCTCCGGAAAATGCAAATACAAGAGGTTTTCATTGGATAGACGAAAAACGATAGTCGCAGCACGACTGTCGTCATAGTCATGGAAGATATTCTCAGAAGCGACAGGCAGTCCATCAAGATTAATTTTGTAGCCCTGCAAGGCGATGCCATCGACAGTGACTCGTTCCGGATTCTTCGTGCGAGCTTTCCGTAAGCCTTCATGCAGAATCCGGAAGGCGCCAACAATTGTGGATTTTCCAGAATTATTTGGGCCAGCCAGAACATTGAAATCCTGGAGATTTAAGGAGAAGGTCTTGAATGCTTTATAATGAGTAAATCTTACAGAAACGATTCTCAATGAAGCCATAATTCACTCGCTCTTAGTGGGTATGGCGGTAACGGAACATTACCGGGATTTCGTTAGGTTTGATGCCTCGTTCGAGAGATGGTTGGTTTTCTCAGAACAAACATCACAACGGACGGCGTCTGTTTTGGGCATGACGGTGCTATGTTAACTTTGCAGATCGGGCGTCCACTCCACCTGCAGAGCGGCTGATGCCCATGCCTATGAGCGACGGAACTGGCTGATAGCCTAGTCGTAGCAATCGAGACGATCATCTGCTTATGCCACGCAGCCGCCTTTCTTCAAGCTCAGCTTGTAGTTCTCTTCCTCTAGCTTCGGCCTCCGGCGTTGGGTCGGGAAGGTCTTCGAACCAAGGCACCCAGCGTTCCGCTAAGGCTCTCAGCGAAATCTCGTCTGACCGGCCACGATGGGCCAAGGAAAGCGGGATACTCATGAATCTATGTCGTCGAAGATGCTTCGTGTGCCTTGTGGCTTGTCTTCGACCGTCGCTGCGTCGAGCGAACGGGAGGCGGGTTCTGGACGTTCGCGGTCGTTGTCGGTGATCCAGTCCCGTGCCCGGTCAATCTCGCGCTCAATGAGTTGGCCGGCCTCGCCATCTTCACCGAAGATGTCCATCAGCGTTTTGAGGCCCTCGAACAGGTGATCCAAGTGTTCCTCGGCAGGTTCATTTCCACGATAGCTTGCTTGCTCTCGTTGTCGCATCTCGTCCAGGTGAGGGACCAGCATGGTACGGACTGTCGCGACAAGCGCGTCGAATTCCGCTGGAGTGAACACACTGCGAATGCCCTCGCTGCCTAATGCGTACACATCCTCACCACTGACGGCGTATTCGCTGACCACACGAACGAAGGTCTTTCTGTCTTCCTCGGGCAAGAGCCCTAGCTCATGCAGGCGCACGGCGAGGTCCACTTCCGAGGACCACATCAGTCGCAAGCCTGGTTGACAAACGCTGCTGACCAAGCCCTGGTTTGCTTCCAGGTAGAGCGTAAGGAACTCTTTCGAGCATCGGCGGGTTAGAAATGCATGCAGAGATCGCTTCGCACCCCAAGTCGCAAGATACTGGGATTTGTATTTCTCGCTGGCGGTGAATTCGCCTAGCCGCGCGATCATCTGCGGATACAGAGACTTGGGTACCGTCACGGCTCGTTCTATGCCGACATCGCCGCAGGTCACCTGCTCAATCAAGTTCTCGGTGGCGCTTCCTAGCAGGAAAATGCCCAAGAGATCTGGGCTTCTAGCCAGGGCCAATGCGAATGTGTCGCCGATCGTCGGATGTTTGAATCGCCATACGGGATCGCCGTCCACCTGCTGGTGGACAACGAGGCTGCCATTCAGTGCTTCGAGTGCCGTGATGCACCGGCCTAGATTGCTGCCTAACCTGCGCAATGCGTCCTCTTCCGTGTCCTGCAGTGAAATCGGACTTTCGAGACGATCCTTCTTCATGTAGATCAGCGCGAGTGCAGCCATACTATCCTGGTCCAACCCATCCAGTACTTCTTGAAGCAGTTGCTCGCGCTTCTCCACGAAGCGCTCGAGGCTGTACGGCGCGATCCTGAGCGTCTTGGTGAAGGCGGGATCTGCGAGCCGTCGGGCGATCTCCGGAATAAAGCGGGGATGAGCAGCCACGGAACGAAGGTGAGGTTTGATCGCGGCCCTGAAGGAAAGGGGTTGCCCTCCGAGTTTCAGGTGGTTGTAAAGGATCTGCTGCCGCTCCTGGGTAGACAGGTCGTGAACGTCGATAACAACTTGGCTTTCATTGAATAATGGGAAAGCGCCTTCCTTGAGGTCACGTCTGGCACGTCTGTAAATATAGTCCCGGGACGTCATGACGATCTTGGCCCCATGGCGGAGCATTGTCCGGACCTGAGGCAAGATGCGGTTCCATGAGTGAGCCTGTGACGACTCATACTGCATGATGCCGAAGGCGTCATCCACCCAGAAGAACTGGGACGGCTCGCCAGGGTTCCATCGCTCCTCGACCTTCGTCGGGTCACTAAGCTTCAGCACTAAGGAGTTCCATTTGTCGGCAGCGGCCATGGCCAGCATGGAGGCAATGGTCGTCTTGCCGGCTGCGGGCTCGCCAATCAGCAGTACGAACCCGTGCTCATTCAGGGCATGGACCGCTTTCCGATAGGAGGCCGTCAGTACCACCTTCGCGAGATCTTCGCGCATCGACTCCAGCACTGCCCGCGCTTGGGCGTAGGCGCGCTCGTCCAGTATCTGACTCAAGTCGCCGAGCCCGTAGAGGCGGGGGACATGGGTGCGCAGATCCGATCTTTCTCGAATCTGCTGATTGATCCAGGTCGATCCGAAGACAAGGGTATGCTTAACGCCGGCCTGTGACAGCCGCTCCTTGACTTTAATCGACTGTGCGCCGGATACCCCGGCATTTGTCATCAGCACATAGACATCACACCTGCCCGCTGCGACGAGCTTCTCAACCTTCTCGATTTCGTCCTTGATGTCGGATGGCTTGAGGTTGTGCCTGGCATCCGCCGTGAACTTGCACTGAATGACAAATTGGCCAGAGTAGAGTTGCCCCGGCGTCGGCGTCCACTGACCAGAAAATGCCCCGTCCTGGCCAGCGTCGTTCGAGTCGAGGAATGACTCGACCGTTTGCCCGAGGATTTCGCGGCAAATCGTATGGCATAGCTGCTGAAAACTGTTCCACCCCAGGCGGTGAAGTTCGTACATAGGGATTGCGTCCAACCTCTGCGGAGGGCGCCTTTGCATCGAAAGACTGTCGGCTGGCGTGACGACAGGCTATTGGGCAAGCGCGATCAGGTGTTCCATGACTTCTTTGAGTTCCGAGCTTTCGACTCCTTCGTTTCTATACAAAGAGCACTGGAGGATCCGCTCAGCCGTCATGCTTGGCCAGAATCGGTTGATTACTTCGTCGGGTTTCATGCCGACGGCATTGCCGATGATTTTTTTCGCATCACACGTGTCGGTGAAGGCAACCCTCACGCCGGTCTCGGCAAAGATCAGGTCCGGACACAGGTAGTTTTCGATCTCGCGCCGCCGGGTGGCGTAGAACGGCCGACCGCGTGACTCCACCTCCTGCTGGCGCTTCTTGATGGACTTGACTTGTGCCGGGTCGCCACCGATATCGGAGTCAAGGAACACGCACCACGGCAAGCCGAGATCGTCCGCGAGATTCAAGGTCACCCAATGCTTGACGCTCCCACATCCACCAATCAGGATGGGCACCACACCAACGTCCTCGAGATTGGCGGCGAGATGGCCGCCATCTTTCAGAGTTCGAGCAGCATGGCGCAGGAAAGTCACATCGGACGAGCCTTCGACCAATACGACACCTTTCGCTCGCTCCATCCCACTTTCTGGCAGCACGCCGAGGCTCTCTGCAGCTTCCCTGAGAACGCCTGGATCGGGGGTTTTGACGATGGGAATGCCGTTGGCATCTTTGGTAACGTATCGAAGACCGTCGATTGGAATGAGGCCGGCCAGCGCGGGCACATGGGTGGTGACGATGATCTGACGATTTGGCTGATTAGCCAGTGCCAGGAGCGCCCGCATCAGCATCATCTGATAGTTGGGATGCTGGGAGGTTTCAGGCTCTTCGATGGCGTAGATGACATTGCGCGATGAACCAGCAGCGGCCTTCTCGGCTTCGGCGCGGAAGAAGTTCAGCAGGATCAAGCGCCGTACGCCGCTGCCGCGCTTATTGATCGGGATGCCGTTCTCTCCGTCGAGCGTGAAATTGAATGTCCACTTTGGCTTCTCTTTGAAACGTGGCTTGAGTTCGTTGGCCAGTTCAGGTGCCATCTCTCTCAGTTTGTCAAGGGTCCGGGCCGCGACGTCCATGACGCTGGCCTCGATCGTCTGTTCCAGCGCGTTGATCTGCGCCTGTATCGCAGCTTGCGCTTCTTTTACAGCTTGCTGGAGCGGATTCTTGGCTTCTGCATCCCCGTCGCTGCTTTCCCTATCGGCTTTGAAGAGAGCAAACGTTGGGAGCAGGTCTTGGAGCTTTCCCCAAATCGTTTTGCTTTCTGTAGAGAATCCTTTCTCGACGTCAAGGAGCGTCTGTTCGCAGGCAATGGGTTGGGCGGCGTTGCGAATAGCCTGGCGCCACAACGATGCGACCCGCTTGTCGGGGACCGCAGTCTCCACATCCCGATCTTTTCCCAACTGCTTCAGTTCAGCCATCTTCAGGCTTAGTAACGTGCCGAGTACCCTGTCCGAGGGGTGATCGCAGCGAATAGCCGTACGCTCGAGCCTGCCGGTGTTGGCTTTGTAGACTTTAACAATCTCTAGATTGCCATCTACGTTAAGCAGATACTCCTGAGACAGCGTGGTCTGGGCGTTCTCGTCGAGAACCAGTTTCTCGGGCAAGTCTTCAAACACACAAGCGATCTCGAAGTGGTCCACGCCTTGCAGGGCGGCAAAGCAATTCATGTCATTCTTGTCCGGCTTGACATTCTCGTTTTCGAAGAAAATCGCCAGCCCTTCCAGAATGGTGGACTTTCCATAGTCATTCCGACCAACGATGCCCGTCATGAATTCGTCGATTGGAATGATGGCGGTAGACTGATATCCGCGAAAATTTGTCAGCTTGATCGTCTTTAGACGCATGTGAGATGTCTCCTCCCCAGAGAATTGGAGCATGCCACGAAAGCTATAGGAATGCACCGCCTCATCGCGGGGGCGAGGGGCTTGACATGGATGGTGGCACCAACAGCATCTGAGCGGAACCATGTCTGTCATACTCTTTGGCGGGCTGCAAGGAAAGACGACGCGTGCCATACCGCCAAAACTTGGATAGGGATTAGGCTAGCTGTGCAGATCATCTATCTTGACCAGAATAAATGGATCGAACTGGCCCGATTACATAGTGGTCGGGCACATAGCCCGTTGTTGCGCGAATCCTATGAGCGTCTGGCGAATGCCGTCGATCTTGGAGACGCCCTGTGCCCGCTCTCAGCGGCGCACATCATCGAGACGTCAAAGCGCAACGAACCGATTAGCCGCGGTCGGCTAGCACTGGTCCAGGCCAGGCTCAGTCGCGGCTTTGTCTACAGAAGCCGGCGAGGTCGGCTTGGCGTCGAGTTACGACAGGCCATTCACCGGCTATTCCAGGAGCCTGCTCCTGAGCTGAATCCGAACTGGGTAATTGCACAGGGGTTTCTTCAGGCCTTTGACCCGATGGACGAGTTGGCGGCGCCGCAAGCCGATATCGAACGGGTCCGTCGCCTTAATCGGCATTTCGATCCGGCCGAGGTATACGTCGATTTTATGGTCAATCAAGATGATGCGAGTCGTCGTCGAGCCCACGAGAATCTTGATCGACTCGGACGGGATCTGATTGCGCGGATCGAGATCCGTCGAAGCCAGCTATCGGGAAGTTCGGTAGATCTCAGGCGTCGGGCGTATTGCGCGCAATTGTTCCTCGATTATCAGGACCTAATGCTGCAAATCCTTGAGGAAACCGGCCATACCCTGGCGGAGTTGCGATGTCTTGGCGACGCGGCCGTGCGATCTCTCGTAGAAAATGTGCCCAGTCTGCACGTCGAAGCCGAGATGGCGGCGCGAATCGAATCGAAAACCGGGAGGCTGAGCCAGAATGATCTGTTCGATCTGCAGGCCTTTTACACGGCTATTCCCTACTCCTCTGGGGTGATCGCCGAGAAGGCAGCGATATCCCGGGCGGAGCAGGCGAAACTGGGGCAGCGATATGGCGTTTGGCTGTCCCGCTCGCTGACGGATGTTCTCGACAGGCTCCGTTGACAGTGTCGTACGTGAGGAACGCGCCGTACTGGGGGACTCGACGCGGCATTTATGCGAAGGGACGGGCGCGGGCCGTCTGCGGTTGATGGCGGATCGAGGGTCGGTCGCCCGATGCCCGGACGGAACGTGGGCGATTTTTTGGGCGCGCGGTGAGCGGGAGGCGGTCGGCGCCACGCGCAGAGAAGGGGGCTCAGAAGGCCAGTGTCCCGAATTCAAGGTGTGGCACATCGACTATAGGCCCGCATCAAATTGCCTGGGGGCTGGCGGAGCCGTTGTCTCGCGCGGGCAGGATCCTCGCCCATAATCCGTTTAGCTGACAAAGGCTGACCCAACTCTTTTCGCGTCGCTGAGCCCCTTGTATCACGACTTCTCACCGATTTTGAGAAGTCTCGACCTCAGCATCAGGCGCCTGCGCTGGCGGACTGTTCGGTACCCCGCAAGAAGATTAGCGAGCAAGCTCGCTGCAAAGAAAAACGCCAACCCCTCCGGGTTGGCGTTCTGCTTTAAGGTGCCCTACCAGAATCAAAACTGATTCATAGTATTGTCCTTCCCCGCCGCCTTCAGCGCAGCCTCCCCGCTGAAGTACTCCTTGTGATCATCCCCAATATCCGACCCAGACATATTCTGGTGCTTGACACAGGCGATACCCTGACGAATTTCCTTCCGCTGCACACCAGCCACATAACCCAGCATGCCCTGATCGCCAAAGTATTCCTTCGCCAGGTTGTCCGTCGACAGCGCGGCAGTGTGGTACGTCGGCAGCGTGATCAGGTGGTGGAAGATGCCGGCGTCGCGGGAGGCGTCGGCCTGGAAGGTGCGGATCTTCTCATCGGCCAGCTTGGCCAGTTCGCTGTCGTCGTATTCCACGCTCATCAGCTGGGCGCGATCGTAGGCCGACACGTCCTTGCCCGCGGCCTTCATGGCGTCATACGCTTGCTGGCGGAAATTCAGGGTCCAGTTGAACGACGGGCTGTTGTTGTACACCAGCTTGGCGTTCGGGATGACCTTGCGGATTTCGTTGACCATGCCGGCGATCTGGGCGATGTGCGGCTTTTCGGTTTCGATCCACAGCAGGTCGGCGCCGTTCTGCAGCGCGGTCACGCAATCCAGCACGCAGCGGGCTTCACCCGTGCCGGCGCGGAACTGGAACAGGTTGCTGGGCAGGCGCTTCGGGCGCAGCAGCTTGCCGTCGCGCTTGATGATGACGTCGCCATTGCCCAGCTGGTCGGCCGACAGTTCTTCGCAATCCAGGAACGAGTTGTATTGGTCGCCCAGGTCGCCCGGCTTGGTGGTCACGGCGATCTGCTTGGTCAGGCCGGCGCCCAGCGAGTCGGTGCGAGCGACGATGATGCCGTCGTCCACGCCCAGTTCCAGGAAGGCGTAACGGATGGCGCGAATCTTGGCCAGGAAGTCTTCGTGCGGCACGGTGACCTTGCCGTCCTGGTGGCCGCATTGCTTCTCGTCGGAGACCTGGTTTTCGATCTGGATGCAGCAGGCGCCGGCTTCGATGAATTGCTTGGCCAGCAGGTAGGTCGCTTCGGCGTTGCCGAAACCGGCGTCGATGTCCGCGATGATGGGCACCACGTGCGTGATGTGGTTGTCGATCTTTTGCTGGATGGCTGCCTTCTCGGCGCCGGTGGCGGCGTC
The DNA here is from genome assembly GCF_050271075.1 of Cupriavidus sp. H39. Classification (NCBI taxonomy): domain Bacteria; kingdom Pseudomonadati; phylum Pseudomonadota; class Betaproteobacteria; order Burkholderiales; family Burkholderiaceae; genus Cupriavidus; species Cupriavidus sp. H39. The sequence continues at coordinate 304,034 of NZ_CP189846.1, read as the reverse complement.
CAGTTGGCGGAACAGGCCGCCCAGTTCACGGGCGTCGGCCTGGCGCAGGAAGGTGTACAGCTCGCGGATCAGCGCGCTGACCGAGGTCTTCTCGTGCATCGACTGGTCCGGCAGCGGGCCGAACTCGGAGCGCAGCGCGGCCACCATCCAGCCGGACAGGTACAGGTAGCGGCGTTCGGTGCTGTTGAAGTGCTTCTTGATGGAAATCATCTTCTGCTGGCCGATAAAGCCGTGCCAGCAGCCCAGCGACTGGGTGTACTTCGACGGGTCCGCATCGTAGGCGGCCATGTCGGCGCGCATGATCTTGGCGGTGTACTTGGCGATGTCCAGGCCCGTCTTGAACTTGTTCTGCGCGCGCATGCGGGCAGCGTACTCGGGGTTGATGGCATTCCAGGCGCTGCCCTGGGTCTCTTTCAAAGCAGCCACTGCCTTGATGTCGTCTTGATACTGGGCCATGTCAGTTTCCTAAGATAAGGCGCGTTTGAGAAAAATCGTTTGGCGTGCCGACCGTGGGTCGAAGCAAACAGCGTGACCTCATTGTAGGGGGATCTGGCTCCGCTGCGGCCAAGTCTTATATAAGACATAAGACTTTGTTTGTCCTTAATTTTCAATGAGTTACGTGACAAATTTCATGATACGAAACGTTTTCCCGCAGAACGAAAACGGAGGGCACGCTTTCGTCGGCAGAAATTTCACCATGTGAAACCCTCTTTCAGTGAGCGGGCAGAGGGTGCTAACAGAGCCACGGCCTATCGACGGATTCGCCACTTTCCCCTAAAGCCGCGCGACCCGCCCGCCGTTAACCCCAAACGTCCCCCATATCCCAAACAGCACCCAATTCCCCCGCCTTTTCGCGCGAATGGGAACACACCCTCGCTTCGATAATCCCCGCTGACGAATAGCGGCTGGCCGCTTCGCACGGAGCGTGGATGTCCGAAGAAAGCGATCTCGAGAAAACCGAACCCGCCTCACCCCGGCGCCTGGAAAAGGCGCGCGAGGAGGGGCAGGTGGTGCGTTCGCGCGAGCTGGCCACGTTCGTCATGCTGATTGCCGGCGTCACCGGCCTGTGGACGCTGGGCGGCCACCTGGGTCGCAGCCTGAACCAGGTAATGCAGGGCGCGCTGCGCTTCGAGCGGGCCACGGCGTTCGACACCTCGCGCATGCTGTCGCGCTTTGCGCTGATGGTGTGGGACAGCCTGCTGGCCTTCCTGCCGTTGCTGCTGCTGTTCGGCGTGGCCGCGCTGGCCGCGCCGCTGCTGCTGGGCGGCTGGGTGTTCTCGGCCAAATCGTTCGCGCCGCAGTTTTCGCGCCTGTCGCCGCTGGCCGGGCTGGGGCGGATGTTCTCCGCGCACTCGCTGGTGGAGTTGCTCAAGGCGGTGGCCAAGTCACTGCTGGTGGGCGCGGTCGGCGCGTGGGTGCTGTGGAAGCGTTTGCCCGAGGCCATCGCGTTGATGAATGCGCCGGTGCAGGAGGCGCTGCTGCACATGGTCGACCTGGTCATGTATTGCTGCCTGGTGGTGTCGCTGTCGCTGCTGGTGGTGGCGGCCATCGACGTGCCGTGGCAGTACTGGGAGTTCTTCAAGAAGCTGCGCATGACCAAGGAAGAGGTCAAGCAGGAGTTCAAGGAGAGCGAGGGCGACCCCCATATCAAGAACCGCATCCGCCAGCAGCAGCGCGCCATGGCGCGCCGCCGCATGATGACCGAGGTGCCCAAGGCGGACGTGGTGGTGACCAACCCCACGCACTTTGCGGTGGCGCTGCGCTATGAGGAAGGGCGCATGGGCGCGCCGCGCGTGGTGGCCAAGGGCACCGGCGAGGTGGCCGCGCGCATCCGCGCGCTGGCGGCCGAGCACCGCGTGCCGCTGATGTCGGCGCCGCCGCTGGCGCGTGCGCTGCATCGCCATGTGGAGCTGGGCCAGGAAATCCCCGCCGGCCTCTATACCGCCGTGGCCGAAGTGCTGGCCTGGGTCTACCAACTGAAGCACTGGCACTACTCGCAGGGCCCGCAGCCGCAGGCGCCCGCGGACCTGGCGGTGCCCGATGAACTCGCCGTACCGGAAATGCGCGAATGAACGCACTAAGCAACCTGTTGAACCTGCCCGGCCTGCGCTCGGCGGGCCAGCTCAAGGCCATGACCGGGCCGCTGCTGATCATCATGATCTTGGGGATGATGATCCTGCCGCTGCCGGCCTTTGTGCTGGACCTGCTGTTCACCTTCAATATCGCGCTGGCGATCATGGTGCTGCTGGTCAGCATGTACACGCAGAAGCCGCTGGATTTTGCGGCCTTCCCGGCGGTACTGCTGTTCACCACGCTGCTGCGGCTGTCGCTGAACGTGGCGTCCACGCGCGTGGTGCTGCTGGAAGGGCATACCGGCCCGGATGCGGCCGGAAAGGTGGTGGAGGCCTTCGGCCATTTCCTGGTGGGCGGCAACTTCGCCGTGGGCATCGTGGTGTTCGCGATTCTGGTGGTGATCAACTTCATGGTGATCACCAAGGGCGCGGGGCGTATCGCCGAAGTCGGCGCGCGCTTTATGCTGGACTCGATGCCGGGCAAGCAGATGTCGATCGACGCCGACCTGAACGCCGGCCTGATCGACGAAGCCGCCGCCAAGAAGCGCCGCGCCGAGGTGGCGCAGGAATCCGACTTCTACGGCGCCATGGACGGTGCCAGCAAGTTCGTGCGCGGCGATGCCGTGGCGGGCCTGTTGATCATGTTTATCAACGTGGCCGCGGGCATGGTGGTGGGCATGGTCCAGCATGACCTGGACTTTGGCACCGCCGTGCACAACTACACGCTGCTGACCATCGGCGATGGCCTGGTGGCGCAGATTCCGGCGCTGGTGATCTCCACCGCCGCCGGCGTGATCGTGTCGCGGGTGTCGAACGAGCAGGACGTGGGCGAGCAGCTCACCGGCCAGCTCTTTGCCAACCCGCGCGTGCTGTACCTGACCGCGGGCATCATCGGACTGATGGGCATTATCCCGGGCATGCCGCATTTTGCCTTCCTGCTGCTGGCGGGCGCGCTGGTTTGGATGGGCCGCTATATCTCGCGTCGCGCTGCCGCGCAGGCGCAAACCAAACAGCGTGAAGAGCGCACCCCGGCCGTCGCGCAGGAATCGACCGAAGCCAGCTGGGACGACGTCACGCTGGTGGACCCGCTCGGCATGGAAGTGGGCTACCGCCTGATCACGCTGGTGGACCGCGCGCAGGATGGCGAGCTGCTGGGCCGCATCAAGAGCATCCGCAAGAAGGTGGCGCAGGAGATCGGCTTCCTGGTGCCGGTGGTGCATATCCGCGACAACCTGGAACTCAAGCCCAACGCTTACCGCATCACCCTCAAGGGCGTGGAGATCGGCCGCGGCGAAGCCATGCCGGGCCAGTGGATGGCGATCAACCCTGGCCAGGTCAGCGGCACGCTGCCCGGCGCGGCCACGCGCGATCCGGCCTTCGGCCTGCCGGCGGTGTGGATCGATGCCGGCATCAAGGAGCAGGCGCAGGCCTACGGCTACACCGTGGTCGACGCCAGCACCGTGGTGGCCACGCACCTGAACCACCTGATCCACATGCACGCGGCCGAGCTGCTGGGCCGCCAGGAAGTGCAGGCGCTGCTGGACCGCATCGCCAAGGACTCGCCCAAGCTGACCGAAGACCTGGTTCCGAAGGCGATTTCGCTGACGGCGCTGCAGAAGATCCTGCAGAACCTGCTGGACGAAGGCGTGCCGATCCGCGACATGCGCACCATCCTCGATGTGGTGGCCGAGCACGCGCCGAGGATCAGCGACCCGAACGAGCTGACGGCGATGGTGCGCGTGGCGCTGGGCCGCGCCATCACGCAGCAGCTGTTCCCGAACAATGCCGACCTGCAGGTGATTGGCCTCGATGCCGGCCTGGAGCGCGTGCTGTCGCAGGCGCTGACCAATGGCGGCGGCATCGAGCCGGGTCTGGCCGACGCGCTGCTACAGCAGACCCAGGGCGCGGTCACGCGCCAGGAGCAGATGGGCATGGACCCGGTGCTGCTGGTGCCGTCGCAGCTGCGTCCGCTGATGGCGCGCTTCCTGCGCCGGACCATGCCGCAGCTGAGGGTGCTGTCGCACGCCGAGGTGCCGGACAACCGCAATATCCGCATCACCGCCATGATCGGCGCGTGAGGAGTCAACGATGAGCGTAGCCAAGTTTGTCGCGGCCAACGGCCGCGAAGCCATGCGCCAGGTGCGCGAAGCCATGGGCCCCGATGCCGTGGTGCTGTCCAACCGCACCGTCGAGGGCGGCGTGGAGATCGTCGCGATGCGCGATACGGATCTGGGCAGCGTGCAGGCCACGGCGCAGGTGTATGTGCCGCCGGCACCGGTGGCCGAGCCCGCCGCGATCGGCGACCTGCGCGGCGAACTGCAATCGATGCGCGCGATGCTGGAGCGCCAGCTGGCCGGCATCGGCGCGGCCCCAGGTGTGGCCCCGAGCGCGGCAGCCCACGGCGTGGCCGCGAGCGACCCGCTGCGCGAATCGCTGTTCGAATGGCTGGTCGGCGCGGGCTTCTCCGGGCAACTGGCGCGCACGCTGCTGGCGCGGCTGCCGCTGGGTTATGACCGTCCGGCGGCGATGGGCTGGATCCGCGCCGAACTGGCCAGCAAGCTGCCGGTGCTGGCCGACGAGGACCACCTGTTCGCGCAAGGCGGCGTGCTGGCGCTGGTGGGCCCCACCGGCGTGGGAAAGACTACAACCACGGCCAAGCTGGCGGCGCGCTTCGTGCTGCGCCACGGCGCCGACAAGCTGGCGCTGCTGACCACCGACAGCTTCCGTATCGGCGCCCATGAGCAGCTGCGTATCTACGGCGACATCCTGGGCGTGCCGGTGCATGCGGTCAAAGACGCCGCCGACCTGCGCTTCGCGCTGGCGGCGATGAAGGACAAGCACCTGGTGATCATCGACACCGTCGGCATGAGCCAGCGCGACCGCAGCCTGTCGGAGCAGATCGCCATGCTGGCCGGCGTGCCCGCGCCGGTGCAGCGCGTGCTGCTGCTCAACGGCGCCAGCCATGGCGATACGCTTAATGAAGTGGTGCACGCCTATCGTCATGACGCCGCGCCGGAGGGGGGCGGCATTGATGGCTGCATCATCAGCAAGCTGGATGAAGCGACCCACCTGGGTTCGGTGCTGGACGTGGTGATCCGCCACCGGCTGCCTGTCTTCTATGCCTCCACCGGGCAGCGCGTGCCCGAGCACCTGGAGCTGGCCAGCAGCACCGCGCTGGTCGAGCGCGCCTTCCTGACGCCGCGCCGCGGCTCCGTGTTCGCCGATGCCGATGCCGCGCGCCGCGCCGCCGCCGGCGCCGGTGAAGAAGCGCCCGCGCGCGGTGGTGCCACCGACGTGCTGCGCTCGCTGACCGACAGCGCCGACGCGCTGGGCCAGTGCGTGGCCGAACTCAATGGCGCGGGCCTGGGCTTTGACCTGGCCCGCTCGCTGTGGCAACAGCGCGGCGCCGGCGCGCCCGCCCTGCGCGCGATGTCGCAAAAGGTGCGCGAAGCCGTGTGCCGGGACGTGACCCGCCATTGCGAGCAATACGTGCTGGCCATCGCCGCCACGCTGCAGGTGGCCGTGCCCGGCCGCCGCGCGCCGCAGCCGATGCAGCATACGCTGTGGCTGGCCGACCGCAACGGCATGCCGCTGGCGGCTGCCGTCACGCCCACTGGCCGTGCCGGCCAGCCGCTGGGCGAAGCTGAAGCCGACGCCGCCAACCTGCGCGCCGCGATGAGCGCCGCGCGCAAGGTCGTCAACCTGCTCGAGACGATGCCTTCCGCCGCCACGCTGGCGCGCTGGCAGACGGCTGGCGAGCGCTGGGTCGCCAGTGCGCGCAAGACCGCGCGCGTGGTCAGCGCCGGTGCCGCGTGGAAGCTCGATGCCCTGGCGGATACGCTGACCTTCCACGCCGTCGGCGAAGACACCGTGCGCGAGCGCGATGCCGTGCGCTGGCTGGCAACCGCCGACGTGCGCGTGCCGGACAGCCCGGTGCGCGGCAAGGGCACGCCCGAAGGCGGCATCGACGCCTGCCTGGTGGTAGCCCGCCTGGCTGACCGCGTCACCGGCGAACTGCTCGATACGCGCTACCTGCTGTGCGATCCGGCCCTGGCGCAGGATGCCGCGCAGGTCGCGCGCTGGGCGCTGTGGACCGATGCCGCCGAGGCCGGCCTGCGCACGCTGCGCCATGCCATCGATCATTTCGCGCAGGATGCGCACGATGCCGCCGGCGCCGCCGTGGCCGCGCTGCAGCTGGGCATGTCGGGGCTGCGCCTGGAACATGCGCCGACCGCGGCCGCGCCCGCGTTCCTTGCGCGACTGGCCGGGCGTACGGTGCGCCCGGGCGCGCCGGTGCCGGGCACCGTGCTCAATGAAGGCATGGGCCGCATGCTGGCCTTGCTCGACGTGCTGGAAAACTATCCGGGCCGCGCCATCGCAGCGCCTGCCCCCACCGCGGAGGCGCTGCAGTGAGTTCCCTCGCCATGGACCAGGCCGAGAGCCTGCGCCGCATGCTGGCGCCGCGCACCACGCGCCGCATCGCCGTGCTCGCCAGCGAACGCGGTGCCGGCGCCACCACCGTGGCGCTGGGCTTGTCGCATGCGCTGGCGATGCAGGGCGAGCGTGTGCTGCTGGTCGATGAAGACATCGCGGCCGGGGCCACGCGCTTGTCCGGCGCCAGGCCGGCGGGCACGCTGGCCGATGTCCAGGCAGGCCGGCTATCGCTGGAGGCTGCGGCGGGCGTTGGCCCGGGCGGCGTGCTGTCGGTGCTGCCGACGGGCCGGCCGGTACCGGGTGCCGGCTTGCCGCAGACGGCGGGGAGCGATTTTCGCAGCGTGATCGTGGATGCCGGCATCGACGCCGAGGGCGCGCTGTCGCCGCTTGCGGGCGGCGCGCACAACGTGCTGGTGGTGATGCGCCCGGAGCTGGCGTCGATCACCGCCGCCTATGCCTGCATCAAGCGGCTGCACCACCTGTATGCGTGGCGCCGGTTCCACCTGATCGTCAACCTGGCGGCAAGCGAAGCCACGGTGCAAGCCATCCTGCGCAACCTGGCGCGCACCGCCAGCCAGTACCTCGGCGTCGAAGTGCTGTGCGCGGGCTGGCTGCCGGCCGACCCGCTGGTGGCGCGCGCCGTGCAGCTGGGCCGCTGCGTGGTCGAGGCCTTCCCGGCGGCACCAGCCACTGCGGCACTGCGCCGCAGCGCCGGCGGCATCGGCGCCTGGCCGCTGCGCGCGGACGCCGCCACGCCCGCTGCCGCCCCCGCGATGGCATGAGCCTGCCAGCCATGTCACCCGAAACCACCACACCCTGAGCCAGCCGGCCGCCGCAGGCGTGCCGGTCCAGCCATCCAGCAGTCACGAGAATTGCACCATGTACACGATCCAGGGAAAGCTCGAACAGGCCGATGTGGTCAAGGCGCACGCCCAGCTGGTGCGGCGCATCGCGCTGCAGCTCGCCGCCCGGCTGCCCGCCAGCGTGCAGATCGACGACCTGATCCAGGCCGGCATGATCGGCCTGCTCGACGCCGCCAAGCGCTATGAAGACACGCACGGCGCGCGATTCGAGACCTACGCCAGCCAGCGCATCCGCGGCGCCATGCTCGATGAAGTGCGCGCCAACGACTGGCAATCGCGCAGCCTGCGCCAGTTCACCCGGCGCATCGAACGCACCCAGCGCAACCTGGAACAGAAGCTCGGCCGCACGCCGATCGATTCCGAGGTGGCCGAGGCCATGGAGATGCCGCTGGACGAATACCAGCTGCTGCTCAACGAGGTCTATGGCTGCCAGCTGCTGCACTATGAAGACTTCGAGCGCTCCGGCGAAGAAGACTTCCTGGACCGCCACCTCGGCGGCAGCGATGACGGCAATCCGCTCACCGTGCTGATGGAAAGCGGCATGCGCGAGGCCCTGGTGCGCGCCATCGAGCGGCTGCCCGAGCGCGAGAAGCTGGTGCTGTCGCTGTGCTACGACCAGGAACTGAACCTGCGCGAAATCGGCGCCGTACTCGACGTGACCGAGTCGCGCGTGTGCCAGATCCGCGGGCAGGCCATCAACCGGCTGCGCAACCAGTTGCGCGGGCTGCTGTGATGCGTGGGCCGGGGCGCGCCGCGCGTGGCGCCTGCTGGCTGCTGGTTGCCGTATCGGCCTGCGCATGGGCCGCCTTCGATGCCGGCACCCGTCATGCATGGACGGGCTCCGTCAATGGACCGGCCCTATACGGCCGCGGGCAACGCGCGGTATCGCCGCCGATACTGCCCACCGGCGTATTGCCGCAATCGGAAGGGGTGATTACCTCGGTGCGCTGGCGCTACAGCTTCGCCAAGACGCCACCGCAGGAACTGCAGGCCTACCTGTGCAATGCGCAACGCTGCGTGCTGCTGCCGCAGGCCGAGGGCAAGACTGACGCGTTCCTTGGCGACGATGCCACCAAGGGGTTTGTGTTTGCGTTCCGGGTGCCGGGGCAGGGGAGCCTGGTGCCGGTGTTGCAGGGGCGGAGCAATGAGGTGGTGGTGGGGTTCAGGTAGGGATGCGTGTTCCGTTCTTTCGTCACTTATCAACAAGTGACGAAAAGATGGAACATCTGGCTGATCGATTCAGCGAGCCGCTAGACTCAACCAACCCCCCGCTTCCTGCTTGTGTACTCCTTCTCCCGCGTGGGGGAGAGGGTTGGGGGGAGGGCGGGAGTATCGACGAAATGAAGGCTGTCGCTATTGCCACCGCCTGCCCTCACCCCCGGCCCCTCTCCCGCAAGCGGGAGAGGGGAGAAAACCCGCAGCGGCACTATTGCCTCGGGCTTTCCAATTTCAGGTTGTGTACTCCCTCTCCCGCGTGCGGGAGAGGGTTGGGGTGAGGGCGGGAGGATCAACGAAGTGAAGGCTCTCGCAATTGCCACCGCCATAAAGCGCGCCAGAGCCGAAGCCTTAACCAGCCGCCAGACTCACTCCCCCAACCCCCGCCGCCGCCTTCCCATCCTTCCCATACAACCCCGCATCCCCGCCACTATGCTGGCGCAGCGCCTGGATGGCTTCGCGGGTGAAGTCGAGGTGGGCGTCGACGACGGCGCTGTTGAGGGCGTTAGCGTCGCGCGCGGTGCGGGCGGTGAAGATCAGGCGGCGCCAGGCGTCGGCCACCGCCGGGTCGACCTGGCGGCCGAGCAGATGGCCTTCGGGGCCGGCGCGCAGGCCCAGCGCGCCCATCTGGGCTTCGCGGGCCTTGAGCTGGCGGGACAGGGCCTGGCCCAGTTCGACCTTGCGCGTCAGCAGTCCGCTCAGGGACTGGAAGTCGCCCCGCTTGAGGGCGTCGCGCTCTTCGGCGAGGAGTTGGCCGAAGGCCTGGATGCCTTCGGTTTCGCGCTGCAGGGACTGGATCAGGCTCTGGCTCATGATGGCTATTTGGCGTCGGCCTGGCCAAGCTCGCGCAGGGTGGCGAGCAGGCCGTCGGCAATCTTGCCCGGGTCGATGCGGATCCGGCCCTCGGCGATGGCCTGGCGGATTTCTTCGACCTTGGCGGTATCGATATCGTCGTCAGTCGGCTGGGCCAGGCGGGCGCTGATGTCGCGCACCTGGGCGGCCAGCGGGCTGACGCTCAGGCCGGCGGACGGCGCGGCCGCGTCGGCGGCGGCCGGGGCGGCCTGGGGCCGGGCGGCGTCGCCAGCGGCGGCGTCGGCGGGCCGGGACGAGGTGGAGTGGTTGATCTTCACGGGGCGTTCCTTGCTGGTTTCCTATGGCATTACGGACGCGCCGGCGAATTCTTTAGGGCGCCTGGCCCGGATTCGCCGCGCGGCGGCTGCGGCGGCATTTTCGCACGCCGCCTGCCCCGGATTTCCAGTCTTTTCTGCCACGGTTACAGCACCTGCCGTACGGTTATTGCAGCACCACGGTGTCGCCGCTGCGTACCAGGCCATTGACCACCTGGCCGCTGCGCAGGCGTACCTGCACCGTGTTGCCGGTGGCGGCGTCGGCCAGCACCTTGCCTTCGCTGGTGATCTGGAAGGCATCGCCCTCGACCGCCACGGTGACGGTCTGGCCCTGGCGCACGGCGATGGCCTTGCGCAGCAGGTCGGTGCGCAGCGGCGATCCGGCGGCGATCCGGTTGGCGGTGACGGCCCCGGCAAGCTGCGCCGGGTCGGTGATCACCGCGCGCGGCAGCGCGCCCAGGTCGCCCTGGCGAACTTCGACATCGGCCTGGCCGACCGGCTCGCCGGCGCCCAGCGCGCGTGCGGCCACGTAATAGTCAGTCAGCACGGATACGCGGGCCTGCATGTAGCGTACCCAGGGCCGCTCGCCGCCGCAGCGCACGCCCACCGAGATGCGTCCCCATGGCGAAGCGCCGGCGGGCAGGAACGGGTCGGGCGATATGCATTCCGGTGCGCGGCCGCCAGACGGTGGCGCCACCTGCACGCTGACCTTGCCCGGCAGGCCAGCGGTCTGCTGTTGCAGGAAGCGCTCGACGGCCACCCGCGCGGGGTCTTCGGTGAAGGGGTTGGCCGCGGCCTGGGCGGGTGCGCCGGCACCATGCGCGGCCGGCGCCTGCATGGCGACCGGCATGACCTGCGCCGGCGCGGCGCCGGCGGCGGCAGGGCCAAGCAGGCAAGCGCCAAGCAGGGCTTGCGCCACGCGGCGGGCGTTGCGGCAATGCTGTTTCATCTGGACTTCCCGGCAAGGACGGCGCGCGGCCCCGTGACTGGCTGCGCGCGCCGTATACATCTGTCATCGGGGCCCATTGTAGGCAGCGCCTCGCGCGCGGGCAGGCCGAAATGCGCGGATTTCCCGTCCTTATTCATCCGATTGGCGTGACAGCTCCCCGCCTAAGATGCCAACCCTGAAGAAGGCAGGTTCGCTCCGTTCCGGTGAGCGCATGGCCAGCAGGGAGATGCCAGATGATTGACAGACTTGATGCGGCACTACGTTTCCAGCAGGAAGCGCTGAGCCTGCGCAACCAGCGGCAGTCGGTGATTGCCTCGAACATCGCGCACGCGGACACGCCCGGCTACAAGGCGCGCGACTTTGATTTCTCCAGCACGCTGGCGCAGAGCGTGGAGCGCGGCCACCGCAACGAGGGCATGTCGCTGTCGACCACGTCGGTGCGCCACCTCCCCGCGCAGGCGCCGGGCCGCGAGGAGTTCGACCTGGCCTATCGCATCCCGCTGCAGTCCAGCGTCGACGGCAACACCGTGGAAATGGACACCGAACGCGTGGCGTTTGCCGACAACGCCGTGCACTTCGAGTCCGGCCTGACGGTGATGAATTCCAAGATCAAGACCATGCTGGCCGCGATCCAGCAGTAACGGGAGAGCGAACCCATGCCGGCAATGAACATCTTCGACGTCGCGGGCTCGGCCATGGCCGCGCAGTCGCAGCGCATGAACGTGACCGCGTCCAACCTGGCCAATGCCGACAGCGTGGTCAGCCCCGATGGCCAGGCCTACCGGGCCAAGCAGGTGGTGTTCGGCATGGCGCCCACGCCCGGGCAGACCGATATCGGCGGGGTGCAGGTGCGCGGCGTAAGCGAGGATCCGTCGCCCCCGCGCATGGTGCACAACCCCACGCATCCGATGGCCAATGCCCAGGGCTATGTGGTGATGCCCAACGTCAACCCCGTGGAGGAGATGGTCAACATGATCTCGGCGTCGCGCTCTTACCAGGCCAATGTGGAAGTGCTCAACACCGCCAAGAACATGATGCTCAAGACGTTGACGATCGGCCAGTAAGCAGCGGGCCCGGATCGGGACGCGAACGCCTCCAACCAGCACGCAGACAAAGCATAGACATGACCACCACCTCCGCCACCGGCGCCACGGCAGGCAGCAACACGCAAGGCATCAACGACGCGCTCAAGAGCGGCAGCGCCAGCGCCTCCGAGCTGCAGAACAACTTCCTGACCATGCTCGTCACGCAGATGAACAACCAGGATCCGCTCAACCCGATGGATAACGCGCAGCTGACCTCGCAGCTGGCGCAGATCAGCACCGTCAGCGGCATGCAGACCATGAACGCGACGCTGTCGCAGCTGCTGTCGCAGGTCAGCGCCAGCCGCGCCATGGATTCCGCCGCCCTGATCGGCCACACCGTGATGGTGCCGGGCAAGCAGGTGTCGGTCGAAGGCGGCGTGCCGGGCAAGATCGGGCTGGACCTGCCGTCGACCGCCGATGCGGTCACGGTCGACGTGCTCGACAAGGACGGCAACGTGGTGCGCACCATCGACATGAAGGGCCAGACCGCGGGCGTGCACAACATCGCCTGGGACGGCAAGAACAACGCCGGCGTGGCTGTGGCCGACGGCGACTACGCCTTCAAGGTGACCGCCACCGCCAACGGCACTTCGGTGCAGCCGGTGGCGCTGGTGTACGGCAAGGTCCAGAGCATCAGCGGCGACGCCAGCGGCGTGCTGGTGGACCTGGGCGACGGCCAGACCGCGAACGTCGACGACGTGCGCCGCATTCTCTAATACGCAGGTGCCGGCAGCGCCTGGGCGTCGGCCGGCTTCCACCATAGCCTAGTCAAAAGGAAGCAATCATGGGTTTCGGTCAAGGGGTAAGCGGCCTGAACGCCGCCGCGTCCAACCTGGACGTGATCGGCAACAACATCGCCAACGCCAACACGGTTGGCTACAAGCAATCGGCCGCGCAGTTTGCCGACGTCTACGCCGGCACCAAGATCGGCCTGGGCGTGCGCGTGAACTCGGTGGTGCAGTCGTTCAACCAGGGCAATATCGAGGCCTCGGGCCGGTCCCTCGACGTGGCCATCACCAACGGCAATGGCTTCTTCCGCCTGACCAGCCCGGAAGGCGCGGTCTACTACTCGCGCAACGGCCAGTTCCAGCGCCAGGAAGACGGCCGCATCACCAATATGCAGGGCCTGCAGGTCACGGGCTATCCCGCGGGCGTGGCCGGCGGTGCCGGCGTGCAGCCGCAGCCGCTGGTGATCAGCAACGCGCAGATGGAACCGCGCGCCACCAGCAGCATCACCGCCAAGTTCCAGCTGGACTCGCGCGCCACCGTGCCGACGCAGGCCTTCGCCAGCTCGGCCGGCTCGCCGCCGACCAGCAACATGTTCAACTACAGCACGGCGATCAACGTTTATGACTCGCTGGGCAACAAGCAGCAGCTGATGGCGTACTTCGCCAAGGTGGCGGACTCGGCCGTGGCGCCGGTCCATCCCACCGTGGCCGGCGGCACCGACTGGCAGATGTACGTGACCGACGTCAACGGCAACATGGTAGGCGGCGCGCCCGCCACGCTGGCGTTCGACAATGCGGGCGCGCTGCAATCGCCCGCGGCCGGCGCCGTGACCCTGACCCAGCCGGCCACCAACGGCGCGCAGGCGATGGCGATGAAGCTCGACCTGACCGGCACCACCCAGTTCGGCGCCGACAACGACGTCAAGCAGCTCAGCCAGAACGGCTACACCTCGGGCAGCCTGCTCGGCTTCTCGGTCAACGGCGACGGCACCATCACCGGCAACTATTCCAACGAGCAGACCAAGCCGCTGGGCCAGATCGTGATGGCCGCGTTCGGCAACGTCGAAGGCCTGAAGCCGGAGGGCGACAACGTGTGGTCGGCCACCGGCGCGTCCGGCCAGGCGCTGATCGGCGCGGCCGGCGGCAGCATGGGCACGCTGCGCTCGAATGCAGTGGAAGCGTCCAACGTGGACCTGTCCGGCCAGCTGGTCAACCTGATCGTGGCGCAGCGCAACTACCAGGCCAACGCGCAGACCATCAAGGCGCAGGACACGGTCATGCAGACCCTGGTCAACCTGTGACCGCCACGCTGAGCTGAGCCGCCGCCATGGACCGCATGATCTACACCGCCCTGTCGGGCGCCAAGCAGATACTCGACCAGCAAGCGGCGGTATCGAACAACCTCGCCAACGTCTCGACGCCGGCGTTCCGCGCCCAGGTCAACCTGTACCGCGCGGTGCCGGTGGTCGGGCCGGAGGCGGGCACGCGCGCCTTCACGCTGGCGTCCACGCCAGGTGCCGACATGCGCGCCGGCCCGCTGACCTACACCGGCCGCACGCTGGACGTGGCGCTGCAGGGCAATGGCTGGCTGGTGGTGCAGGCGCCCGACGGCACCGAGGCCTATACCCGCGCCGGCGCGTTGCAGGTGGCGCAGGACGGCCAGGTGCAGACCATCTCCGGCCTGCCGGTGATGGGCGACGGCGGTCCGCTGGCGGTGCCGCCGGGCTCGCAGGTGACCATCGGCACCGACGGCACCATCACCGCGCGCGGCCCGGGCGAAGCCTCGGCCGGCCTGGCGCAGGTGGGCCGGCTGCGCGTGGTCAATCCGCCCAATGACGCCATCGCCCGCGGCGACGACGGCCTGTTCCGCCTGCGCCCCGGCGCGCAGCCGCTGGAGGCCGATCCCACCGTGCGCGTGATCTCGGGCGCGCTGGAAGGCAGCAACGTCAACCCGACCGAAGCCATGGTCGAGATGATCGCCAATGCGCGCCGCTTCGAGATGCAGATGAAGATGATCCAGGGCGCCGACGGCAACGAGCAGCGCGCCAACCAGCTGCTCTCGACCAACTGAACCGAATGACCGGCCGGCACGGCGCACCGTGCCGGCCCCCAGCACCCAAGCAAGGACCAACATGATCCGCTCTCTCTGGATTGCCAAGACCGGCCTCGATGCGCAGCAGACGCAGATGGACGTGATCTCGAACAACCTGGCCAACGTGTCGACCAACGGCTTCAAGCGCGGCCGCGCGGTGTTCGAGGAACTGATGTACCAGACCATCCGCCAGCCCGGCGCGCTGTCGTCGGACCAGACCACGCTGCCCTCCGGCATGCAGCTGGGCACCGGCGTGCGCCCGGTGGCGACCGAGCGCATCCACACGCAGGGCAACCCGCAGCAGACTGGCAATGCCAAGGACGTCGCCATCCTGGGCCAGGGCTTCTTCCAGGTGGCGCTGCCTGACGGCACCACCGCCTATACCCGCGACGGCTCGTTCCAGGTGGACCAGAACGGCCAGCTGGTGACCTCCAGCGGATTCGTGATCCAGCCGGCCATCACCATCCCGGCCAACACGCTGACAATGACCGTCGGCCGCGACGGCACGGTGTCGGTGACGCAGCCGGGCTCCAGCGCCAACGTGCAGGTGGGCCAGCTGCAGCTGGCCACCTTCATGAACCCGGCCGGCCTGGAAAGCATGGGCGAGAACCTGTACGTGCAGACCGACGCCTCGGGCGCGCCCAACACTACCGTGCCGGGCCTGAACGGCGCGGGCACGGTGCAGCAGAACTATGTCGAGGCGTCCAACGTGAACGTGGTCGAGGAACTGGTCAGCATGATCCAGACGCAGCGCGCGTACGAGATCAACAGCAAGGCGGTGCAGGCATCGGACCAGATGCTGCAGCGCCTGGCGCAACTGGGTTGATTGGTGTGAACATGGCCACCTTGCTTTCCCGCCTGGGCGCGCGTGCGCTGGTTTGCCTGGCCGGCTTGGCAATGCTGGCCAGCGGCGGCTGTGCGCTGATGCCGCGTGAGCCGCTTGTGCAACTGCCCACCACCGCGCGCGCGGAGCCGCGGCCGATGGGGCCGGCCACCGGCTCGATCTTCGCGTCCTCGTATGCCGGCAACCCGCTGTTTGAGGATCGCCGTCCGCGCAATGTAGGCGACATCCTGACGATCGTCATCACCGAGAACGTCAACGCCAGCAAGAACTCGGGCACCAACGCCAGCCGCAACGGCAATACTTCGCTGGCATTTGATGCCGTGCCCAAGGCGCTGGCCGGGCTGTTCAGCAGTAGCTCGAACGCCAGCATCAATGGCGCCAACACGCTCAAGGCCAGCGGCGGCGCCAGCGCGGCCAACACCTTCAACGGCACCATCACCGTGACCGTGCTGGAGGTGCTGGCCAACGGCAACCTGGTGGTCTCCGGCGAAAAGCAGATGGCCATCAACCAGGGCGCCGAGTTCATCCGCTTCTCCGGCGTGGTCAATCCCCGCACCATCACCGGCGACAACGCCGTGCTGTCGACGCAGGTCGCCGATGCGCGCATCGAATACACCGCCAAGGGCGTGATCGACGAAGCGCAGAACATGGGCTGGCTGCAGCGCTTCTTCCTCAATGTTTCTCCGTTCTGACCGCGCCATGTCTGCCCAGATGCTCGCTCGTTTCCTGTCCCGCCTGCTGCGGCTGACCATGGTCAGCCTGGCGCTGGGCGTGGCCTTCGGCGCCTTCGCCACCGGTGCCAAGGCCGAGCGCCTGAAGAACCTGGCCACCTTCCAGGGCGTGCGCGAGAACCCGCTGGTCGGATACGGCCTGGTGGTGGGGCTGGACAACACCGGCGACCAGACCATGCAGACGCCGTTCACCACGCAGAGCCTGACCAACATGCTGTCGCAGCTTGGCATCACGCTGCCGGCCGGCAAGAACATGCAGCTCAAGAACGTCGCGGCGGTGATGGTGACCGCGTCGCTGCCCGCCTTCGCGCAGCCTGGCAGCCAGCTCGACGTGGTGGTGTCGTCGATGGGCAATGCCAAGAGCCTGCGCGGCGGAACGCTGCTGATGACCCCGCTCAAGGGCGCCGACGGGCAGGTCTACGCCATCGCCCAGGGCAACATGCTGGTGGGCGGCGCGGGCGCGTCGGCCAACGGCAGCAAGGTGCAGATCAACCAGCTGGCGGTGGGGCGCATCGCCAACGGCGCCATCGTCGAGCGCGCGGTCGCGCCGTTCCAGCCCGATGGCGGCGTGCTCAACCTGGAACTGAAGGACACGGATTTCGGCACGGCGGAGCGTGTGGTCGAAGCCATCAACCGCAACATGGGCGGCGGCGTTGCCGCGGCGCTGGACGGCCGCGTGGTGCAGGTGCGCGCGCCGGCATCGCCGGCGGCGCGCGTGGGCTTCCTGGCGCGCATCGAGAATATCGACGTCACCCGGGCCCGGGCCGCGGCCAAGGTGATCCTGAACGCCCGCACCGGCTCGATCGTGATGAACCAGGCCGTGACCGTGGATGACTGCGCGGTGGCGCACGGCAACCTGTCGGTGGTGATCAACACGCAACCGGTGATCAGCCAGCCCGCGCCGTTCAGCGACGGCCAGACCGTGGTGGCGCCGGTGTCGCAGATCGACATGAAGCAGCAGGGCGGTTCGCTGCAGATCGTCAAGGCGGGCGCCTCGCTGGCCGCGGTGGTCAAGGGGCTGAACGCGCTGGGCGCGACCCCGGCCGACCTGCAGACCATCCTGGAAGCGATGCGCGCAGCAGGTGCGCTGCGCGCCGAGCTGGAAGTGATCTGACCATGAACAGCGGCATCCACAGCGGCGCGCTGCCGCCGCCAGGCGCCGACCTGACCCAGCGCTTTGCGCTGGACACGCAAGGCTTCGAAGCGCTCAAGCACAGCGCGCGCGGCGGCGCCGACGCCAATACGCTGCAGGCCGTCGCCAAACAGTTCGAGGCGGTGTTCACGCAGATGGTGCTCAAGAGCATGCGCGACGCCACGCCGCAGGACGGCCTGTTCGACAACGAACAGAGCAAGCTCTACCTGTCGATGATGGACCAGCAGCTGGCGCAGCAGATGTCGTCGCGCGGCATCGGCCTGGCCGACGTGATGGTGCGCCAGCTGGCGCGCGCCACCGGCACGGCAATGCTATCCGGCATGAACGCGCTGAGTCCGGCCGAGGCAGGCAAGGCGGCCGATGCCGAGATGGCCAGGCTGCTCGACAGCCGCGCCGCTGGCGCAGCGCCCGCCGACGCGGGCGAACAGGCGGACCTGCCGGCCATCGGCACCGTCGTAGCGGGCCAGCACTGGAATCCCACCGCGGGCCTGCGCCAGTACCAGCCGCAGTCTTACGCGGAGCGCGGCCAGGGCGAAGACCGGCTCGGCCGGCTGCCCGACGACGCGCCCGCCCACGTGAGCGCCTTCGTTGCCCGCATTGCCGGGCCCGCCGAAGCCGCTTCCCGTGCCAGCGGCGTGCCGGCGCGGCTGATCGTCGGCCAGGCCGCGCTGGAATCCGGCTGGGGCCAGCGCGAGATCACGCACGCCGATGGCTCCGCCACATTCAACGTCTTCGGCATCAAGGCCGGCCCCAGCTGGAAGGGCCGCGTCGCGGAAATCACCACCACGGAATACATCGACGGCCAGCCGCAGAAGGTGCGCGCCAAATTCCGCGCCTACGGCTCGTATGACGAAGCCTGCGCCGACTACGCGCGCCTGCTGACGAGCAACCCGCGCTATGCGGGCGTAGTCAGCGCGGCTACGGCCGAAGACGCCGCGCACGGCCTGCAGCGCGCGGGGTATGCCACCGATCCGGCGTACGGGCACAAGCTTGTGAAGATCATGAAGAAGGTGGCGGCGTAAGGAGCGGCGGCGCCGTTGTCTCGGGCCTCCCAACTCCCGCTTGCGTACTCCCTCTCCCGCTTGCGGGAGAGGGAGCCAACCAGCGCCACCATCATTGGCTTGCGCCTCCCAACTCCCGCTTGCGTGCTCCCTCTCCCGCTTGCGGGAGAGGGTTGGGGTGAGGGCGGGAGTATCAACGAAGTGAAGCCTGTCGCTATTGCCACCTCCGGCCCTTTCCCGCGGGAGCAAACCAGCGGGCCCCCGGCAAAAGTCAACTTCCACACCTAAAGTCCCACCCCCCACCAGCCGATAACTCCCACATCCACACCGCCGGCCGAAGCCCGCGGCAGTCCTAAAAAATCCGGGATCAGAGCACCATGTCTCTCTTCAGTATTGGCCTTTCCGGCCTGAACACCGCGCAGAACGCGCTGACGACGACGGGCCATAACTTTGCCAACTCGGCAACCGAAGGCTATTCGCGCCAGAACACCATCGTCGCATCTGCCGGCGGCCAGTACACCAGCCAGGGCTTCTACGGCTTCGGCTCGAACACCACCACGGTGATCCGCGTCTATGACGAGTTCCTCACCGGCCAGCTGCGCGGCGCCACCTCGGCCAGCGCCTCGCTGGCGGCGTACTCGGACCAGATCAGCCAGATCGACAACCTGCTGGCCGACCAGAAGGGCGGCCTGGCACCGCTGATGCAGAAGTTCTTCGCCGCGGTGCAGGCGGTGGCCGATACCCCGGCCGATCCGGCCGCGCGCCAGGGCATGCTGTCGGCGGGCCAGGCACTGGTGGGCCAGGTGCGTTCGGCCAGCAACTACTTCAAGCAGCTGCAGGCCGGCGTCAACGAGCAGGTGGGCACCGCGGTCACGCAGGTCAACGCCTATACCAGGCAGATCGCCAACCTGAACCAGGAGATCACGCGCCTGAAGGCGGCCTCCGGCGGCCAGCCGCCCAACGACCTGCTGGACCAGCGCGACCAGGCCGTGGCCGAGCTGACCAAGCTGGTCGGCGCCAAGGTGGTGGTGCAGGACAGCGGCACCTACAACGTCTTCGTCGGCAACGGCCAGCCGCTGGTGATGGGCAATGACGCCTATGACCTGAAGGCCGTGGCCTCGGCGGCCGATCCCAACCGCACCGTGGTGGCCTACACGCTGCCGACCGGCACGGTAATCGAGAGCGAGCCGGGCGCGATCAGCGGCGGCTCGCTGGGCGGCCTGCTGCAGTTCCGCACCGAAACCCTGGACCCCGCGCAAAGCGCGATCGGCCGCCTGTCGCTGGCGATCGGCACGAGCTTCAATGCGCAGCACCAGCTCGGCATCGACCTGAACGGCGCCCCCGGCACCGACATGTTCAAGCTGGGCAACGCCACCACCATCCCCAACGCCAACAACACCGTCAAGACCACGGTGGCAACCGCGACCATCGACAATGCCTCGGCGCTGACCACCAGCGACTACGCGTTGCACTTCGACGGCGCCAACTACACGCTGACGCGCCTGTCCGACTACCAGCAGGTAGTCACGCCCGTGCCCGCCGGCGGCGCGACTTACCCGCTGCAGTTCAGCGCCGACGGCTTCACCGTCGCCATCAACGGTCCGATGGGCACCAACGACTCGTTCACGGTACAGCCCACCCGCAATGCCGCCACCGGCTTCGACATGGCCATCAGCGATCCCGCCAAGATCGCGGCCGCATCGCCCGCCCACATCGAAGCGACTGCCGGCAACAAGGGCTCCGCCACCGCCGCGCTGAGCAAGGTCGCCCCGGGTTTCTCGCCGCCGGCCGGCAAGATCACCGCCGAGTTCGATGGCACCAACTACGTCTTCAAGGTCGGCGGCGTCGCCATGGCGCCGCAGCCGGTGGGCGTGGCCAACGGCAGCAATACCGACTTCACCCTCAACGGCCTGACCTTCAGCTTCGGCGGCACGCCCGCCGCCGGCGACAGCTTCACGCTGGGCAGCAACGCTGGCGCGGTCAAGGACAACGGCAACATGCTGGTGCTGGCCAAGCTGCAGAACGCCAAGACCATCGGCGGCGTGTCCAGCTTCAGCGAGGCCTACGCGCAGCTGGTCAACGACGTCGGCACGCGCGCCAAGTCGGTCAAGATCGCCTCGGCGTCGCAGGACAGCATCACCACGCAGATCAAGACCGCGCAGCAATCGGTGTCCGGCGTCAACATGGACGAGGAAACCGTGTCGATGCTGCGCTTCCAGCAGCTGTACCAGGCCAATGCGCGCGTGATCCAGACCGCGGGCACGCTGTTCGACACCATCATCGGCATCGGCCGGTAAGCGCCGCACTCACCAGCGTCAGAAGAGGTAACCCAACATGCGCGTTGCAAGCTCCACCCTGTACCAGCAAGGCCTGGCTTCGATGAACTTCCAGCAGGGCGCGCTGATGCATATCCAGCAGCAGCTCGGCACCGGCCGCTCCATCCTGACCCCATCGGACGACCCCGTCGGCGCCACCCGCGCGCTGGGCGTAAGCCAGGCGCAGGCGGTCAACGGGCAGTACGCCACGTCCCGCAAGCAGGCCAATATCGCGCTGGCGGCGGAAGAGAACGCGCTACAGTCCGTGACCACCATCACGCAGAACATCCAGACCCTGCTGGTGCAGGCCGGCAACGGCACCATGAGCGATGCCGACCGCGGCTCGGTGGCGACCGCGCTGGAAGGCCTGTACAACCAGTTGCTGGGCCTGGCCAATTCCGACGACGGCAATGGCCAGTTCCTGTTCGGTGGCACCCGCTCGGGCAGCGCACCGTTCACGCAGAGCGCCGGCGCTAGCACCTACATCGGTGACAACGGCCAGCAACTGCTGCAGGTCGACGTGGCGCGCCAGATGCCCGCAGGCAACACCGGCCGCGAAGTCTTCCTGAGCGTGACCGGCGGCGCCGGGTATGTGGTCAAGGGCAACCCCGCCAATACCGGCACCGCTACTTTCGGCACGGTGTCCACCACCGACCCCAGCAACCCGCTGTTCGGCCACGCGCTGCAGATGTCGTTCACGGCCAACGCCAGCGGCCAGATGGAATACACCATCACCGACACCTCAACGGGTGCAACCCCCGCGCCGGTGGTTACCGGCCCCGTGGCGTACACGTCGCCAGCGCAAATTGAAGTGGCGGGCTTCAGCTTCAACGTCACCGGCAACCCCAAGGCCGGCGACACGCTGACCATGCAACCGGCCAGCGAGGCCGGCACCGACATGTTCGCCAACCTGCAAACCGTGATCAACACACTGCGCCAGCCCGCCGCCTCCGACAGCGACCGCGCCAACCTCGGCAACGTGCTGTCGACCGCCGTGCGCCAGTTCTCCAACTCGCTCGACAACGTGCTGACCGTGCGCGCATCGGTGGGCTCGCGCATGAACGAGCTGGACGCGCTGGACGACGTGGGTGCCAACCGCGACCTGACCTATTCGCAGACGTTGTCGGGGCTGCAGGACCTGGATTATGCCAAGGCGATCACCGAGTACTACCAGCGGCAGACGGCGCTGCAGGGGGCGCAGCAGTCGTTTATGCAGATTCAGGGGATGAATCTGTTTAAGTATTTGTAAGGGGGAGGGGCGGCCTCCGGAAAATTTGAGGCGACACGAGCGCGGGCGGCGTCAAGCCGCTTTCCCCTGCCACTTCGTGCCAGTGTTGTCGACAAACAGTATGGGCCTCGTGCTGTCACGATGACCCATACCTGTCTCCGCACTACGGCGTCACGCAAGTGAAGCTGCTGTCCTCGGTCGGATTCCCCATGCCGTTGTACCGTGCATACTGCGGATACTTGCAGAGTGGACGTTTGACGGGCTTCTCATTGGGAAGCGGCGTGCTCTGGGTGGCGACCATGCCTGCCCGGGAAGGCGGGACCCCTTTCTCAATCCAGTCGAACATGGGCCCGACCAGATCGACGGTATCGGCACCGGTGCCACCGGCGCAGTGATTCACACCCGGCGCCGTAAAGTACTCGACGAACTTGTCCGCTTCCGCCTGCCCCCCAGCTTGGGTTACGACCTTGGTGTAGTAGTCGGTTGCATTGTTGGCGGTGATCAGCCAATCCGTGAGTCCTGTCCAGAGGATCAGCTTTCCGCCGCGTACCCGAAACTGCGTCAGGTCGGGATTCACCGCGTCGATCATGGTGACGAGTTGATTCAGCCGGGCAGTGTAGTTTTCCGGTTCCAGCGTCAGCGGATCTACCATCGGATCCTGGGCAACGAAGTATTTGATGAATCCATCCATCAGCAGCTTCGAAATCGCGCCTCCCCACATATGCGTGGGGGTGCCCTGCTGCTCCTCGCCCCCATATGGGAATCCCGGCCAGGTATAACTTCCATTGGCGATGTTCGTCGCCGCGTAGAAGGTATGGGCTGAATCGATCTGGGGATCGGTCAGGCAGGCGTCGCTCTCAGCACCGGAGCATTTGAGTTCCGCGGGATCGAACTGGCAGATGTCAGGGCGTGAGACGATTCGGTCTGCTACACCGTCAAGGGCATCGCATTTCCTGTAGGCAGCGTCGGAAATCGTCTTGATCTTTGCCGTCGACAGGGCCGCGCCCGGCTTTGCCAGTTGCTTGTAGGTCTTCTGATACCAAAGGAATTGGGGCGTGTACGCGTTGGCAGGCGCGCGGGATATCACGCCATCGAACAGTTTTGGAAACCGCTGTGCCTGGATGAGGCCTTGCCTGCCGCCCCCCGAGCATCCCTCATAGATGATCTTTGCGCTCGAAACCGGCTGCGCTCCGTAGTAGGTTTGCATGATGGCCTTGGCCGCGGGCAGCACGCGTGGCACTGCCAGATACGCATATTCATTGAGCATTTCAGGGTCCATGGCCCATGCTTGCGTGTTGGCGGACGTATGGCCGTGATTGGTCGCGATCGTAGCGAACCCGCGCTCGGCGATATTGGGGCTGTTCGAGCCACTGGGCAATCGCGTGATCGAGCCGTCGAAGCCGCCGCCGCCAAGGAATACCGTCCGTTTGTTCCAATTGGTCGGCAGGTTCACTTCGAACTGTAAGTCCTGCGGCATTTGCGCGAGGACCGTACAACGCTCTGGTACGCCGTTGGCGGCAGGAACGACTTGCGCCTTCGTAACTGTCGCGCCTTCGATGGTTTGCCCCAGGAAGTCGCTACAGGTGGTCTGCGGGGTTGCGATGGCGGTGCTGTCCGACGGCGGTGGCGCTGCAGCAACCTTGTTTTCGTCGGACCCGCCGCAACCGCCAAGACTGCCGATGACTGCGGCACTACCCACAAACAGGAACAGCGAACGCGATATTTCGGTACGGCGCACAGTAGTCTCCTCAGGTGTCGTGAGCAGGTACGCGTCCTGCTCGGTTTGGTAGCCCTTTTTGCAGAGGCTAGACATTGAGGTACGGGACAACTGTCATGTATGGGACATTGGTGCTGGGTCGAGTGCCGGCCGTTGCGCGGCGCTCCCATATTGGAACGGCCGGGCGTGGCATAATCGGCGCAGGATGCTCCCCGCGATTACGGCAGGGATGGCTTAAGGCAGCAGGACCGAGATGCAAGATCTACTGACTTCTCCCAAGGTACGCCTGCGTCGCCGCGGTGCCGACAAGCATCCCCTTATCCTGAAGGCCGCACGCACGCTGATTGCGCAGTCGGGGTTCAGGGAGGCCCAGATGACGGCGATCGCCGAGGCGGCTGGCATAGCGATCGGGACGCTATATCGATACTTTCCGTCCAAGACCGAACTGCTTGTCGAGGTCGTCAAGTACACGGCACAGCGGGAAGTTGATGTCGTGGCCGGCATTGCCATGCGGGATGGCACCGCTTGCGAGCGGCTGGGCCTGGCGGCCTGGACTTTCGCGAGCAGGGCGTTGCGTGGCCGGCGGCTGGCGCACGCGTTGGTGGCCGAACCGGTTGAACCCGAGGTCGAGGCAGCAAGACTGGCCTATCACCGTGCGCTCTCGCGGGTGTTCCGCACCATCATTGATCAAGGTATTGCCAACGGCGAGTTTCCCCAACAGGATTCGGCTGCCTCGGCCGACTGCATTGTCGGATGCCTGTTCGAGGGACTTGTCGCTCCGTTGAGCAGCGAAGCAGCGCTGGCGGGCGTCCCAATGCAGAGTCAGGCGACGTCCATTATTTCCTTCTGCCTGCGTGGCGTGGCAGGAACCACGGTGCGGTTCATTCCACCGGCGTGACGATTCCCTGTGCAGAAGACGGCATACATAAATAGAACTCGGATTCTAGGTTCGATGTGTACGGAAAGACGCCTCCCGGCGCAATGCCGAGCTAAGTCCGTAGGTAAGTGCGGGTGGTAAGTAGATACCCTGCGGGGTTCGTCCTTGACTTCGTGAGGCGGCCGCCTTAGCCTTAAGTGAATCGTGATTTCACTTAAGGCCGGCACCGACCCGGCCCCGTAGCAGGAGACGGTCGCCGTGGAAATCCTTTTCCCCTTTTGCCGAGTCAGGCAAGCGCATCAGAGAGTTCGGCGCTCACTATGCCGATCCTTCGGCGCGCCGCGAGGCGCGAAAAAACGCGGGCCTGGATGGCAAGAGCGATGAAAAGCCCTGGCCCAGTCGCTTTGCACAGCCAAGGTATTGCCATGCGGTCGATTTCCTACGCTGAAATGCACGGCGCAGTCCATGTGCACACGCGCTACGGTTCGACGCTGTCACACCATCGCACGCTGGAGGACTTCCTGCAGGCGTCAAGCTGGTTCGCCATATTGACCGACGAAGAGAAGTCGCGTGTCAAAACCGAGGCGTTCGAGCGCTACTGCGCCGCGGGTGGCATGGCTTGTCATCGCGGCGATCCGGCCGATCACTGGCTTGGTGTAATCGAAGGCATCATTAAAGTTGATACGGCCTCCGCTTGCGGTCGCGCCGTGACCTTTGCTGGCGTGCCAGCGGGATCGTGGTTTGGTGAAGGCGCAGTGCTGAAGTCGGAGACGCGGCCGTATTCGGTGGTAGCAATCAAGGACAGTCGCATTGCCTACGTGCCACGCGAGACTTTTTTGTGGCTGCTGGGGCGTAACCATGGCTTCAGTCGCTACGTCATTGACCAGCTCAATGCACGCTGCGGTTACTACGTCGGACTGGTGCACAACTTCCGACTCCACGAGGCCGCAGCCCGTGTTGCATTCTGCCTGGCCGAGTTATTCCACCATCAGCTCTATCCTTCGACCGAGCGCACCCTTGCGCTGTCGCAGGAAGAACTCGGCAGGCTATCAGGGCTTTCTCGGCAGAACACCAACCGCGCACTCCGCGAACTGGCCGACGCGGGCATGATCGAGATGGAATACGGAGCCATTGTAGTAATCGATCTGGATGGACTGCGCCGGTACGCGCATATTGGCGACTAGCCCGCCCGATCCATTGAAGCCAGGGCGAGGCGGCACTCGCCCTGGCGCCCAATTGCTACAGCATCTCGATCGCGATTGCAGTTGCTTCACCACCCCCGATACATAGGCTTGCGATCCCGCGGCGGCCCTTGGTCTTGCGCAGCGCACCCAGGAGCGTTACCAGAATCCGGGCACCCGAAGCGCCAATTGGATGACCGAGCGCACAGGCGCCGCCGTGAATGTTGACGCGAGCGGAATCGAGGGACAGATCGCGAATCGCAGCCATCGTGACCACGGCGAAGGCCTCATTGATTTCCCAAAGGTCGACCGAAGCCGTGTCCCATCCTATGTCATGCTGCAGCTTCCGTATGGCCCCGATGGGAGCGGTGGCAAACGTTGCCGGAGCCTGTGCGTGGTTGGCATGGCCAACCACGCGGGCGATCGGGCTCAAGCCAAGGCGCGCTGCGATAGAGGCCTTCGTCAGCACCAATGCTGCGGCCCCGTCCGAAATCGAACTGGAGTTGGCCGCGGTGACAGTGCCATCCTTTCTGAAGGCGGGCTTCAGCGACGCGATCTTGTCGACATTTGCCTTAAGCGGTTGCTCGTCATCAGCAACGGTGGCCGTCGCGCCTTTCCTGTCAACGATCGATATCGAAGCGGTCTCCCATGCGAAGCTGCCGTCCCGGATCGCCGCCTGGGCACGGTGCGTGGAAAGTACCGCCCATTCGTCTTGCGCTTCACGAGAAAACTGATACGCCCCTGCGCAGTCCTCGGCGAAGGTGCCCATGAGCCTGCCCTTTGTCTCCGGACTGTATCGGTCTTCGAGGCCGTCAAAGAACATGTGGTCTAGTAGGGTGCCGTGTCCCAGCCGGTAACCGCTGCGCGCCTTGGGCACGAGATAAGGTGCGTTGGACATCGATTCCATACCGCCCGCCACCATGAAGTCGTTGGTGCCGGCTGCGAGCAGGTCGTGCGCCAGCATCACTGCCTTCATGCCGGAGCCGCACACTTTGCTGACGGTGGTGCAGGCCGCCGAGAGCGGCAGCCCGCCATGAATGCTCGCCTGGCGAGCGGGCGCCTGGCCAACGCCTGCAGGCAGTACGCATCCCATCAGCACTTCCTGTACTGCATCGTTCGCAATGCCTGAACGCTCGACGGCGGCCCGGATGGCAGCGCCGCCCAAATCCGGGGCGCCCAGGCTGGACAGCGCGCCCTGGAAGCCGCCAATAGGAGTCCGGGCAGCCGACACAATGACGATCGGGTCTTTCGTGGTCATGATTGCTCCTGAATCATTTCGGCGGCATCCGGATCGCGCCGTCGAGACGGATCACGTCGCCGTTAAGGTAGGCATTGCCAAGGATGTATTCGACCAGTCCGGCAAACTCGTCGGGCTTGCCCATGCGGGGCGGAAATGGCACCGAATCGCCGAGCGCCCTTTGCACTTCCGGCGGCATGGCCAGCAGCATCGGCGTCTCCATGATGCCCGGCGCGATGGTCATCACGCGGATGCCGAAGCGAGCCAGTTCACGGGCTAGCGGAAGTGTCATCGACACGATCGCACCCTTAGAGGCCGCGTAAGCGGCTTGTCCGATCTGGCCATCGAAGGCTGCGATTGACGCGGTGTTGATGATGATGCCGCGCTCACCAGTCTCCACCGGCTCCTGGCTTGCCATAATCTCCGCCGCAAAGCGCAGCAGATTGAAAGTGCCACCCACATTGATCTGCATCGTTTGCATGAACGACGACAGGGCGTGGATACCGCTCTTTCCGAGGACCTTCTCAGCGGGTGCAATGCCGGCGCAATTAACCAGCCCTCGCAGTTTTCCTAGTCCCGAGGCAAAGGCATACATCTCCTTGACGTTCGCCTCGTCGGCAACGTCGGTCTTCCAGAAGACGCCACCAGTTTCCCTGGCGACGGCTTGACCGTTTGTGACGTCGCGATCGACGATGACGACCGTCGCGTCTTGCTGTGTCAGGGCCCTGACTGTCGCCTCGCCGAGTCCGGATCCGCCACCGGTCACGATAAATACATTGCCGGAGATTTTCATGATGGTCGAGCTTCTGTTTCAGTGGTTGGTAGGTTGATGCGCGGGAATAGACACCAGCGGTGTTTGCGAGGCGATTTCGTCTGGCCGGTTCTGTGCAACGGCGCTCTTGCGATGGTCAATCAGGATGACGGCGACCGTACCGACAAGGCCGGCGACGCCGATGGCCAGGAAGTTCTGTTCCAACGGCAGTTTCATTCCCACCAGCGCACCGATGAGAACCGGGGCGATGATGGCACCCAGTCGCCCGATCCCTGAGGCGAATCCCACGCCCGTCGAGCGAATGGACCCGGGGTAGTACTCACCCGCGTAGGCATAGGCCAGCAACTGCGTGCCGAGGGTGGACGCGCCCACAACAAACACGAGAACAAAGAGCAGTTCTGTCGTCTTGGTGTATCCCATCAGGACGAGAGAAACCGCTCCCGTGGCATAGAAGGCAACCAGCACGTGCTTGATATTGAATCTGTCACCCAGCCATCCGCCGCCAATGGCACCGCAGACCGCACCGATGTTGAAGACGAGCACGAAGTTCAGCGCCGAGCCCAGGCTGTAGCCGGACAACGCCATCAGTTTGGTCAGCCACGAACTGAGCGCGTAGACCATGAAGAGGCCGGTGAAGAACGCCACCCAGATCATCAGCGTGCTAAGGGCTCTACCCTGCGAGAAGAGCGCAGCCACCGGGGCATTGGAAGCGAGTGCCTCGGACAGAACGAAAAACTGATAGCGCTCGCCCTGCGTCAATGCCGGCGCCAGGCGTCGCGCTACACGCTCCAGTTCGGCATTGCGTCCCTTTTTCGCGAGGAAGGCAAGGGACTCCGGCATGGTCCACAGAATGAACGGAATGAAGAAGATCGGAAGTCCCGCGACGAAAAACACCGCTTGCCATCCGTACGTCCCGATCAGTTGCTTGCCGGTCAGCGCCACGAGGATGCCGCCGATCGAATATCCGGCAAAGACGAGGGTGACCAGCCGGGCGCGCATCTTGGCCGGTGCGAATTCGCCCATCTGGGCCGTGACAACGGGCAGCACGCCGCCGATTCCCAGCCCTGCGAGGAAGCGTGTCACGCTGAATGTGATGGGATCGGTAGTGAGCCCGGCTGCAGCCGTAAATATGCTGAACAGCGCGACACAGATGCAGATGGACAGCTTGCGGCCAATCCTCTCGGCCATGGTGCCCAGGCAGATCGCACCGACCATCATGCCGAACAGCGCGGAACTGGCCATGAAGCCGGCCTTGGTGGCATCCACGCCCATCTCTTTCATGATCGAGGGCAAGGCCGCCCCAACCACTGCAAGGTCATAGCCGTCGAGAACCAGTATGGCGACACACCAGAACAGGATTACGGCGTGGAATCGCGAGAATCGCGCGTCTTCCGCCAGCTTGTGTACATTGATCTCGGTTTTCATATGTCTCCTCCATGCGGTGCTGGATGGGTTGCCTTGTCAGTAAAGCTTCTTGCCTTGGTTATCTGTGGACGACGGTGAAGGTGGATGCGTGCGCCCGCTCCGACACCAGCTGGTTTTCCACACGCTCGTCGTCGGCGTAGCCCAGGCTCATACCGACTACCAACTTCTCCTCGGGCCGCAATGACAGCTCCCGGCGAATAATGGCGTGGTACTTCATGAAGGCAGCCTGCGGGCAGGTACTAAGGCCATATGTGCGTGCCACGACCATGAGGTTCTGAAGGAACATCCCGTAGTCGATCAGGCTGCCTTCATTCATGAGTCGGTCGACGGTGAAGAACAGGCCAACGGGTGCGTCGAAGAACTGATAGTTCCGGCCATGCTGGGCATGCATGCGCGCCTTGTTTCCCTTCTCGATGCCGAGCAGGCCGTAAAGCCTCCAGCCCACTTCACGGCGCCGATCCAGATACGGTGCCACCCACTCGTCCGGGTAGTACGCCCACTCGTCAGAATGGGCGCCGGACTGTGCCGGGTCATCGTCGACCTGCTTGATTGCGGCGCAAACGCGGTCGCGTGCCTGCCCGGTCACGACATGCACTTGCCATGGCTGGATATTCACGCCCGTGGCGGCAAACCGGGCGACGTCGAGGATCTTGTGGACGGTTTCGACATCGACGGGCTGCGGACGAAAGGCTCTGACGCTGCGGCGGGTGACGATCGCCCATTCAACAGCCTCGCGGACAGACTGGAGTTCTGCGGGTGGGGGTGCAACTCTGTTCATGCTTGCTCTCTCGACATGTCGTAGACATCTGACGGACTCCGGTCGGAGAGTAGGAGCAAGAGCGCGGGCGCACTGTCATGTGCGAGACATTCGCCCTCGGGTAGCGATACGAAATTGGGAATGGGGCAATGTCTCGTGCGAGACATTCTCGATCATGGGCAGTCGCTACATTTTTGTTTCCACAACTAGCGATAGCTGATGAACCAGCCGCGACACGTCAGGCAGGAGACAAAAGATGAACGCCAACATTTATCGGGCAGGACTTGAGCGCAATGCGGCCAACCATGTGCCGATGACGCCCTTGCAGTTCCTTGATCGGTGCGCCGAGCAGTATGCTGAGCGAACTGCGATCGTCCATGGCAGCCTCCGCCAGTCTTGGAGGACAACGCGAGACCGCTGCCGCCGCCTTGCCAGCGCGCTCGTGAAGCGCGGCGTCCAGCGTGGTGATACGGTTTCCATTCTGGCGCCGAATACTCCTGCCATGGTCGAGGCCCATTACGGTGTCCCGCTGAGCGGTGCGGTGCTCAATGCCATCAACTGCCGGCTGGACGCGGACGGCGTGAGGTTCATCCTGGCCCATGGCGAAGCCAGAATCTTGTTGGTAGACAGCGAATTCGCTGCGCTCGCTGCAACCGCTCTGCAGGGCCTGGAAAATCCACCAGTGGTGGTCGACATTCTCGATGCCGAAGGGCCTACCGGGAACCGACTGGGAGGGCTCGACTATGAGCAGCTTCTCAGCGAAGGCGATGTCGACTTCGGCGGCATCTGGCCCGATGACGAGTGGGATGCCATCGCACTCAACTACACATCCGGCACGACTTCTGATCCCAAGGGTGTGGTGCTGAGCCATCGGGGCGCATACCTAATGAGCATGCTTCAGCTGACTGACTGGGGCATGCCGCGCGGGCCGCGGTATCTCTGGACGCTGCCCATGTTCCACGCAAATGGCTGGTGCTTCGCGTGGGCCATTACTGCCGCGGCGGGCACGCATGTCTGCTTGCGCAAGGTCACGGCGGCGAACATCTTTCACGCCATTGAGACGCATAAGGTGGACCACTTCTGTGCCGCGCCCATCGTCCTGGCATCGATTGCGACGGCATCGGAATCCGAGCCTCGCACGTTGTCACATGCGGTCAGGGTGCGGACGGCCGGATCGCCGCCGCCGGCAAGTGTCCTGAAGGCTGTGATGGAAATGGGCTTCGATGTGGAGCACGTCTACGGCATCACGGAGGCCTCGGGAACGCCGGTCAGTTCATATCGCGATCCGGCGTGGGATGACAAGCCAATCGAAGAAAAAGCCCGACTGATGTCGCGCCAGGGCAATCGGGCCGCCGCCCTGGAAGGGCTGCGCGTTGCCAATCCTGACACCATGGAACCGGTACCTTGCGATGGCAAGACGCAAGGTGAGTTGCTGCTACGCGGCAATATCGTGATGAAGGGTTATCTGAAGAACCCCCAGGCGACCGTAGCCGCATTTGCTGGCGGCTGGTTTCACACTGGCGACGTCGCGGTCATGCATCCCGACGGATATGTACAGATCACGGACCGATCCAAGGATGTGATCATATCGGGAGGGGAAAACATCTCGTCGGTGGAGGTTGAAGATGTCTTGCATCAACACCCCGCGGTATTGATTGCCGCCGTGGTAGCCCAGCCTCATCCGAAGTGGGGGGAGTCGCCCTGCGCCTTTATCGAACTGAAGCCCGGAGTCGACGCGCCCGCAGAAAAGGAGGTCATTGATTTCTGTCGTGATCGGTTGGCCCATTACAAATGCCCCGTGAGGGTCGTATATGGCCCATTGCCGAAGGCCGGTACTGGAAAGATTCAGAAGTACCGTTTGAGAGAGCTTGCGAAAAGCCGCGAAGCTATCACTGAGCTTGAGTGAAGGGGGAAACTGGTTCTCCTTGATAGCGTCCCGCCTGATGCGATGATCGAACTGAACCATGCATCCGACGATACAAAGCCCGCGGAGTCGGTACTGATGGGTCAAGGTCGCAGTGGCGGGAGTGCCCCACGCTAAAGTTTTTCTTTATCGTCGCGCAGATAATCTCGGTTGTCGGCTTCGCCGAAAGCAACAACAATCGCTGTATCCACAACGATAATCCGCTTTCGGCTCGCCACCGTCTTTGCACCTTGCACGGCCTTCCCTGCATGCAGAACGTGAGCCCGCCGCTCCCCACCCATGTACGTGAATGCCGACCTCTCCCGCCGCGCCGTCGTCGTGCCCGATTACCATTGGGTCGCTTCGCCACAACCCGGCGTCGAGCGGATGATGCTGGAGCGTTTTGGCGCAGAGCAGGCCCGGGCGACCAGTATTGTCAGGTACGCTCCCGCATCCCACTTCCCGCCTCATTCGCATCCGGCCGGTGAAGAAGTCCTGGTGCTGTCAGGCGTCTTCTCCGAGGCGGACGCGCACTACCCGGCGGGCTGGTATCTGCGCAATCCGCCTGGATCGTCGCACCGGCCGTCAAGCGCGGGCGGCGCCGTCATTTTCGTGAAGCTGCGGCACATGATGGCGAGCGAGCAGCAAAGCGTGCGTATCGATACCAACGACGCCGTGCACTGGCGCGAATTTGACGGCGGCGCGGTCTGCGCGCTGTATGCGGACGCGGCCGAACGTGTCGCCCTGCTGCGCCTGGATGGTGGCGTGTCCTTGCCGCATGGATGCCCTGCGGAACTGTTCGTGGTTCACGGCGAACTGCGCGTGGATGGCCAAGGCTATGCGGCGGGAAGCTGGATGCGATTCCCCGAGGGCGATCACGCGGAGATCCATGCCGGTGTGCCAGGCGCAACGCTGTATATCAGGACCCATGGACCGGCCGCAGGGGCCGCGGCATAGGTCATGCACAGCACAAAGATCGCCATCGTCGGCGCGGGTCTGAGCGGCCTGTACGCGGCCATGCTGCTCAGGCAATCCGGTATCGACGACTACGTCATCATTGAAGCGCGTTCCGCTCCCGGTGGACGCATCCTGTCAAGCCTGTCAAGCCTGTCAAGCCTGTCACGCGGTCACGCCGCGGCCAAAGCGGAGGATTACGCAGGGGACCGCGTAGATCTCGGGCCCACCTGGTTCTGGCCGGCTTTCCAGCGTGACCTGGATGGCCTGGTGGCCGAACTTGGCATCGCGCGATTCCCTCAGCATGAGGCTGGGGACATGCTGTCCGAGCGCAGCATCGATGCAGCCCCCGCGCGGCTGCGAGGATATGCCAGTTCGCCCGTTTCAATGCGCCTGGCGGGCGGCATGGGTGCGCTGATGCATGCCTTGCGCCAGCGTCTTGAGCCGTCGCGGATCGTCACGGGCCGGACCGTACGCCAGCTGCGCCGCACCGGTTCCGGCGTCGCGCTGGATTGCACCGATGAGGCCGGAGAGGCCGTGACGATGGCGGCAGCACATGTCTTGCTGGCACTGCCGCCACGCCTGGCCGAGGCAACCATCACCTTCGCCCCGGCGCTGCGGAGCGTCTTGCGCAGCAATGGCGTGCTACGCCGACCTGGATGGCATCGCACGCCAAGTATGTCGCGGTCTATGACAGTCCGTTCTGGCGCGAGCAGGGGCTTTCCGGAGCAGCCCGGAGTGCGGTGGGACCGATGGGCGAGATCCACGATGCATCGATGCCCGGCGGCAGCGCCGCGCTGTTTGGATTCTTCGGCGTGCCGGCCCGTGTCAGGCGCACCGTTCCGGAAGACGTGCTGCGCACCCACTGCCGTGCGCAGCTTGCCCGGCTGTTCGGTCCGCGCGCGGGGAAACCCGTCGCGGACTTTGTCAAGGACTGGGCCGCCGATGGCCTGACCGCGACGGCGCTGGATCTTGAAGGCGGCCAGCATCGCCATGCCGTCGCGCCGGCCGCCACGGCGTCGTCCGGGCCCTGGCAAGGCCGCATTACCGGCATTGCCAGCGAATGGTCGCAGCGCTTCCCCGGCTATCTTGCCGGGGCACTGGATGCCGCTGGCAGGGGAACGCAAGACCTGATTCGCATGAACCGATCGATTTCAAAAACCGTGGGCCTCTGAAATGAAACCGACTTATCGCGCGATGCAGATCGCCCATCCTGGAGTGCTGGAACTGGTGGAGCGGGCCACTCCCTTGCCGCAGGCGGGGGAAGTCCTGATCCAGGTAGAAGCTTGCGGCATGTGCGGCGCCGACATCGGCGATATCGAGCAGGCCAAGGCCACACAACAACCGCCGCGCGTGCCCGGGCACGAGATCGTGGGACGAATCCTTGCGACTGGCGCCAATACGCCCGCCATGTGGCGGATCGGGATGCGGGTAGGGATCGGGCGCCTGGGCGGACACTGCAATGCGTGCAACCAATGCCGGCGGGGACAGTTCCAGCTGTGCGAGGACCAGCCGGTCGTTGGCGCGACCTGCGATGGCGGCTATGCCGAAATCGTCCGTGCGCGCGCGACAGGTCTTGTCGCCATTCCCGATGAACTGGGTTCCGAGGAAGCGGCCCCCCTGCTTTGCGCGGGGATCGCCACGTTCAACGCGCTGCGCAAGTCCGGCGCCCAGGCAGGGGATGTGGTCGCGATCCTCGGGATCGGCGGACTTGGCCACATGGCCATCCAGTACGCGAAGCGAATGGGGTTCAAGGTGGTCGCGGTGGGACGGGGAAGCGATATCGCCGGCGACGTGGCCGAACTCGGCGCACATGTCTACCTGGACACCAACGCTGTCGATGCCGCGCAAGCATTGCAGAAGCTGGGTGGCGCGCAGGCCGTGGTCTCGACGATCGGCAACGCGCAGGCCGTTTCCGCGTTGATCCCCGCATTGGTGCCGCAAGGCCGGCTGGTTGTGCTTGGCGGCACTCGCGACCCACTTGCCGTGCAGGCAGGGCATTTGGTCGTTGGCGAGCGGGAAGTCGTCGGCTCGATTACCGGCACGCCGCACGAGAGCGAGGCGGCGCTCGCGTTCAGTGTCCTGGTGGACGCGCGTCCGCGCTTCGAAGCGATGCCGCTGGCACGCGCCAACGAGGCGTATCAGCGCTTGAAGCGAGGGGACGTCAAGTTCAGAATGGTGCTGACCATGACGGCGGGTAATGCCTGACAGGCAGGCACTGCGGCGGCGCCGTCAACGTTCCCCTGCGCAGGGCGCTTCGCCAATGTCGATGACGCCTTGCAAAATTCAATTTCCTCGCCAATGCATCCATGACGTTCAATGCCTCCGTCGCCCGGCTTGCCATCGCACAGGCCCTCTCCGGTGCGAACTCCACCGTCGTGTATGCGACCGGCGCCATCATCGGCAACATGCTATCGCCGCGCCCGGAACTCGCCACGCTGCCGATTTCGCTGTTCGTGGTTGGCATGGCACTGTCCACGCTGCCCGTCGGGATGCTGGCGCGGCGGTTCGGCCGGCCCGCTGCGTTTCTAGCCGGCAACGCTTGTGGTGTACTGGTCGGCCTGCTGGCTGCGCTGGCGCTCGTCAACCGGTCCTTCGCGCTGTTCTGCTTTGCCATGCTGTTCGGCGGCGCCTATGCGGCGGTCGTGCTGACGTTCCGGTTCGCCGCCGCGGAATGCGTCGGCCCGGAAGAACGGCCGCGAGCGTTGTCCCTGGTACTGGCCGGCGGCGTTGCGGCCGGGGTCGTGGGCCCGCAACTGGTGTCCGCCACCATGAACCTGTGGCCGCCCCACGCGTATGCCGTGACCTACCTGGCTTCTGCCGCGGTCGCGGTCCTGGCGGCCATCGTCTTGCGCGGTGTCAGGTTCGAGGTCCGCACGGCGGGGCCGCACGGCGGCAGTGGCCGGCCGGTGCGCGAGATCCTGCGGCAGCCGCAGTTGCTGGTGGCCATGCTGTGCGGCGTGGTCAGCTACATGATGATGAACTTCATGATGACGTCCGCGCCGCTGGCGATGGAGTTGTGCGGCATACCCCGGCTCTATTCGAACTACGGCATCGAGATGCACGTGATCGCGATGTACGCGCCGAGCTTCTTCACGGGGCGCCTGCTCGCCCGTTACGGTGCGCCGGCGATCGTGCTGGCGGGCCTGGCGCTGACCGGCATGGCGGCGCTGGCAGGCCTCAGCGGCATGGCCGTCCATCATTTCTGGATCGCGCTGATCCTGCTAGGGGTGGGCTGGAACTTCGGCTTCCTGGGTGCATCCGCCATGGTGCTGACTTGCCATCGCCCGGAGGAGGGGCCGCGTGTCCAGTCGCTGAACGACTTCGTCGTGTTCGGGGCCATGGTGGTGGGGTCGTTTGTTTCAGGCAGCCTGCTGGCGGCCTTTGGCTGGGCGATGGTGAGCTCGCTGATCCTGCCGTCTGTCATGGTTGCCGTGGCCGCGCTGCTGTGGCTGCAACGGACCAGCGCGGAGCCGTCCAGGCAGCTCTGATTGCGCCGCAGAACGCCGGTGGCGAGGCTGCCCCGGCTTTTCGGCTTTTGACGTCTCGCGCGCGGCAGCGCGCTGCCTAGCGCCCCGATTGCCGCGCCATCTCGACAAAGCCGGCAATGTATGCCGTCTGCTCGTCGCCGCGCCGGATGCCGAGATGGATGCTTTTCCGGATACCGCGCTTGCCCAGCCGCAACGCCCGCAATGGCATGCCGGCCCCTTCCTCCTCGACCAGCCAGTCCGGCAACACGGACACGCCCCGCTGCGCCGCGACCAGCTGCAGCATCAGGTCGGTCGCTTCGGCCGTGCGGTGGCGCTTGGGCTTGCAGTGCGCCGGGACGAGGAAGCGGGTATAGATGTCAAGGCGCTCCACGCTCACCGGCACCGTGATCAGCGTCTCGTCCGTCAGATCCTGTGGCCGTACGAACGGCTGTGCTGCCAGGGCATGGGATTCATGAACTACCAGCACCAGTTCATAGTCGATCACCGGCGTGAAAGCCAGCTCTGGCAGCTTGACCGGGTCGGGCGTGATCAGCAGGTCGATCTCGTGCCCCAGCAGCGCGGCGACGCCGTCGAAGCGGAACGAGGTGCGGACATCGAACTCGACATCCGGCCACGCGGCGAGGTATTGCGGCGTCAGCCGCGCCAGCCATTTCTGGCAGGGATGGCATTCCATGCCGACACGCAATGCCCCGCGGCGCCCTTCGGCGAAGTCCGCCAGGATGCGCTCCGCGTGCTCCAGCTGGGGCAGCAGGCGGTCCGCCAGCGCGAGCAAATATTCCCCCGCCTGCGTGAAGCGCAGGCCGCGGCCGTTCTTGGTCCAGATCGGCACGCCATGGTGGTCTTCCAGCCTTTTCACCATGTGCGAGAGCGCGGACTGCGTAACGTTCAGCTTCTCCGCCGCCGCGGTGACGCTTCCGGTCCGGCTTACCGCGACTAGTGCCACAAGATGTTGACGATCCAGCACGCATGACTCCCGTTCATTGGTTCATGAAAAGATACCATTTTTATTCATGCCTTGGCGCCGCTATGCTGGCCTCCATCGAAGCCATCCGGCGCCAGCGGGCGCGCCCCTGAATCGAGAACAAGGAAGCCATGAAGATCCATGAAACGGCAGTGCAAGACAAGATGTCGGCCGGAGCCGGCCAGGCGGTCAGCGTGTTCGACGAAGTCATCGACCGTACGAAGTCCCAATCCATGAAGTGGGCCATTCCGGAAAAACTCCTCGCGCCGGAAGAGGCAGCCGCCAGGCCGTTGCCGATGTGGGTGGCCGACATGGATTTCCGCGCGCCGCGGGCCGTGATCGACGCGCTGCACGAAGCGGTGGACCATGGCATCTTCGGCTATCCCGGCGGCGCGACCGACAGCTACGTCGATGCGGTCGTGGCGTGGCAGCGCAAGCGGTTCGGCTGGGAGGTGGCAAAGGAATGGGTGGTGCAGACTTCCGGGATCATTACCGCGCTGAAGACGGCCATCCAGGCATTTTCCGCACCCGGCGATTCCGTGCTGATCCAGCCGCCGGTCTATGCGCACTTCCATAACGACGTGCTGATCAATGGCCGCCATCTCGCCTTTGCCCCGCTCGAGCGGACCGATGCCGGCTACCGCTTCGATCCGGCCAGCTTTGAAGCGGCGATCCGCGACGATACCAGGCTCTTTATCCTGAGCAATCCGCACAACCCCACGGGCAATGTCTGGTCCGAGGAGGAGTTGCGGACCATGGGCGAGATCTGCCTGCGCCGCGGCGTTCTTGTCATCGCGGACGAGATCCATCAGGACCTCATCCTCCACCCTGAGAAGAAGCACATTCCCTTTGCTTCCCTCGGCGACGATTTCGCCCGGCACAGCATCACCTGCACGGCGCCCAGCAAGACCTTCAACCTGCCGGGATTGCAGAGTGCCAATGTGTTTGTTCCGGACCGACGCCTGCGCGACGAACTGCGCCGCCAGTACGACCGCAACATGTTCCCGCTGGTCAATACGCTGGGCATGGTGGCCGCCGAGGCGGCGTATGCCCACGGTGAACCATGGCTGGAAGAGATGCTGGCATACCTGCGTGCCAATCACGCCCATTTCCGCGAGTCAGTGCATCGCGCGACGTCGCGCATCCAGGTGCTGCCGGCCGACTCGCTCTACCTGGCGTGGATGGACTGCCGTGGCCTGGGCATGGACGCGCAAGCGCTGGAAAAGTTCATGCTGACCAGGGCCCGCCTCTGGCTCGACAAGGGCCAGAAGTTCGGCTTCGAAGGCCACGGCTACATGCGGGTCAACCTTGGCTGCCCGCGTGCGACCGTGGAGGAAGCCATCAGCAGGTTGACCGCCGCCGTCGCCGATCTTTGACCGGACCGGGGCATGCCTGACCTTAGCTAGCCAATCCGGACGCGTTGCGGCCAGGCCCCGACTGCCGCGAACCAAGCCATGACAAGCCGTCAGCCGATGGAAAAGGAGCCATCGGGTGGGGTGGCGCTCGCCCATCGCATGGGAAGGCGACAACCCCCCATCCGGATTTCCGAACCGGACAGGCGGCCCCGCACAAAGACAAGCATCACGACAAGATGTTCCAAAGGAGACAGTGCAATGCGCAGCAAAACCGCCGCTCAGTCCTATGAACAGGAAGAGCTGAAACGAGATCTGAAAAGCCGCCATATCCAGATGATCGCCATCGGCGGCGCGATCGGTACCGGCCTGTTCTATGGCTCATCGTGGGCCATCAAGACCGCCGGCCCGGCGATCATCCTGACCTACCTGGTCGCCGCGGTGGCGATCTACTTCGTCATGCGGGCGCTGGGCGAGATGGCGGTCGAGGAACCGGTTTCCGGGTCCTACATTTCGTACTCGAACCGGTATATCCATCGCTTTGCCGGCTTCCTGAACGGCTGGAACGCGTTCATCTTCCTGCTGGCGACAAGCGCGGCTGAACTGAATGCGCTGGGCAACTACGTGCACTTCTGGTTCCCGACCATGCCGATCTGGGTAACCGCGCTGATTGCCGTATCGGTCATGTTCTTTGTGAACATGATCGGCGTGAAGTTCTATGGCGAGGCCGAGTTCTGGTTTGCGCTGATCAAGGTGACGGCGATCGTTGCGATGATCGTGTTTGGCGCTGGCATGATCTTCTTTGGCCTCGGCAACCATGGCGAGCCTATCGGGCATCACAACCTCGTCGACCATGGCGGCTTCTTTGCCAAAGGCATCGGAGGCATGGTGCTGTCGATTGTCATGGTGGCGTTCTCGTTCGGCGGCATCGAGAACCTCGGCCTGGCGGCGGGGGAGGCAAAGGATGTCAAGACCACCATGCCCAAGGCCGTCAGCGCCACGTTCTGGCGCCTGCTGATTTTCTACGTCGGTGCCATTGCGGTGCTGCTGATGATCTTTCCGTGGACCTCGCTGACGGCGAAGGGCAGCCCCTTCGTCGATGTGTTCGCCAGGATCGGCGTGCCCGCCGCGGCCGGGATCATGAACCTGGTAGTCATCACCGCGGTCCTGTCGGCCGTGAACGCCAGCGTGTTTACCAACAGCCGCACCTTCTACAACCTGGCATTGCAGAAGAACGCACCGGCTTTCCTGGGCACTGTCAACCGCCGCAATGTACCGTCGCGCGCCATCATGCTGGTGTTCGCCACGATGTTCGCGGGCGTACTGCTGAACTACCTGATGCCGGAGAAGGCGTTCGAGTTGTTCTCGTCGATCACCGTGTTCGCGCTGGTGTGTGCATGGACGTCGATCGTGGTCAGCCATCTCCGGTTCCGCAGGCTCAAGATCCAGACCGGCCAGGCGGACTGCCTTTCCTACAAGATGCCGTTCTTCCCGTATGGCAACTACATTGCCCTGGCGTTTATCGCCGCGGTACTGGTCTGCATCGCCATCCTGCCGGACATGCGGATGTCGCTGATTGTGTCCGCGTCGTGGGTTGGCATCGTCTTCGTCGCCTACAAGTTCTACACCAGGGAAGCGCAGCCGGCGCTGGCCGACATGTCCAATGCAGGTCCCAAGCTGCCATAGGCGTGATGGCACACACCATCCGGCTGGACCTCGACGAGCGGCGCGCCGCCGCTCTGTCCAGGTTTCTCCGCAACGTGAAGTGGTCGGATTTGACCGCTTACGCGGGCGATGTCGAACAGGCGCTGCTGATGCGCGACGCGCTCGACACCATCGGCCGCGCGCTGGTACTGGGCGATACGGGGCGTATCGCGCGGTGTGTTGATTCGAAGAAGGAATGCGAGGCGGATAGCGGCCGGTTTCGCCCAAATACCGATCAGCGCAGCACCCGGTAGGACGATTGCACCAGCCCGGACGGGAAGTGACGGCTCGATTCGAGCACCAGACTCACGTCGCTCGGCAGCGCCCCAAACAATGGCCTGCCTGCCCCGATCAACACCGGCACCGTGGTGACCACCATGTCGGTGATCAAACCTGCGCGAAGGAACGACTGGACCAACTGGCCGCCGTCGACATAGACGCGTTGGGCGCCTTCTGCCTCCAGCTGCGCCAGCGCGTTCGCTGGCGTGGCATCCCAGAATCGCACCTTGTCCTGCAACGTCTCGGGCACCGGCTTGCCGGCCAGTTGCCGCGACAGCACCACCACGGGGCGGTCGTAAGCCCATTCGCCCATCGTGACGATTTTTTCGTAGCTGCCCCGGCCCATCACGATCGCGTCCTTGTCGGCGATAAAGGCGGTGTAGCCATGGTCTTCGGCGGGGTCATCCCGCTCCAGAAGCCAGCCGATGTCGCCATCGGGGCGGGCGATAAAACCATCGAGGCTGGTGGCAATGAAGACGTGTCCGGTGATCATCGTGATTCCTTTCGTACTGTCAGCATTGAGGTGGAAACGCAGTGGCAGATTCTATTTGGTCCCGGTAGGCCCGGCCAGCGCATTGGCGCATCACCATGGCTCGATCCGCCACCCTTGTCCAGTCGCCACCAGC
The DNA here is from genome assembly GCF_050271075.1 of Cupriavidus sp. H39. Lineage (NCBI taxonomy): Bacteria > Pseudomonadati > Pseudomonadota > Betaproteobacteria > Burkholderiales > Burkholderiaceae > Cupriavidus > Cupriavidus sp. H39. Next base: position 262,961 of record NZ_CP189846.1, on the reverse strand, counting down.
CGATCTGTCAAGCCAAGGCTGTCCATGAATGCATCGTCGTGAGACACCACCACCAGCGCGCCCCGGTAGCCGCGCAACATGGCTTCCAGCGCCTGCACGGAAGGCAAATCCAGGTGGTTGCTGGGCTCATCCAGCAACAGCAGGTGCGGCGGTGGATCAGCATACAGCACACACGCCAGCGCCGCCTTGAGACGCTCGCCGCCGCTGAGCGAGCCGGCGGGCGCTGCAATCTTCCGGTGATCCAGGCCCAGGTGTGCGAGGCGCATGCGCAGGTCGCCTTCGGTGGCCACACGGTTGGCCGCCAGCATCTGTTCCAGCACGGTTCGGCGCAGGTCCAGGCTGGCCAGCTGCTGGTCCAGATAGATGCCTGCCACCGACATCTTGCATGTCCCGGCCAAAGGCTGAAGCTGGCCGGCGAGCACCTTGAGCAGGGTCGACTTGCCGCTGCCGTTGGGGCCGACCACGCCCACGCGCTGCTGTCCCGTCAGAGTGAGGCTGATGCGGCGCGTGGCAGGCTGGACAAAGGGCAGTTCCACGGCCTCCAGTTCCGCGACACGCCTTTGCGAAGTCAGCGCAACCGGCAGCTCGTGCACCACGATGGCCAGATCGTTTTCGACCCGCTGCGCGGCCTCGCGCACGCGCTCGGCGCTTTGCGCGCGGGCCGCGGCATGCTGCCGCCGCAGCTTGCCGGCGGAACCTTCGCTGCGTTCTTTCTGGCGGCCCAGCAGGATGCTGGCCTGGTTGGCTTCGTGTCCATGCCGGTTGCCGCGGGCCTGGCGCCGCTCCAGGCGCTCGCGTTGCTCGCGCAGGGCCTGCACTTCGCGCCGGTGTTCAAGCTGGCGTTGTTCGAGTTGCTGGATCGCGCTTTGCCGCTCCTGCTCCTTGCATTGCGCGTAGAAGGTGTAGTTGCCACCATAGCTGCGCAGTCCCAGTGAAGACAGTTCCACGGTACGCACCATGCCCTCCAGCAGTTGCCGGTCATGGCTTACCACCAGGAGCCCGCGCGGCCAGCGCTGCAACTGCTCGGCCAGCGCCTGACGGTTCGGCCGGTCGAGGTGATTGCTGGGCTCGTCCAGGATCAGGAAATCGGCGTCCGACAACAAGGCGCCGGCCAGCGTGACGCGCATGGCTTCGCCACCACTGAGCGCGCTGGCAGGCGTCGCCGCATCGAGATGGCCCAGGCCATTGCGCTCCAGTTCGGCCTGCAGCCGCAGGCGGATATCCCAGCGCTCGCCCACGGCATCGAAGTCTTCGGGCGCACTGCTGCCGGCTTCGATGCGTTCGAGCGCAGCGAGGATGGCCCGCACGCCTGCCAGGTCCGAGACCGTGGCGCCCGGCGGATGCGATACCTGCTGGGCGAGGTAGTACACGCTGCCAGCGCGCGTACAGCGCCCGGCAGCCGGCTGCACTTGGCCGGCCAGCATGCGCGCCAGCACCGTCTTGCCCGCGCCATTGCGCCCGACCAGGCCAGTGGGACGCTGGTCGAACTGTTCGCTGATGTCGGAGAAAAGCGTCCTGCCGTCCGGCAAAACGTAAGACACGCCTTCCAGCGCGAGATAGGGATTCGTCATGTGTGCATTCCAACGATGCCAGAAGCTCCCCCTGCTCATGGGGGTAGGTGGAGACTGGCCGTCATGAAGACGGCGGCATCAATGGCGCATGACGAATACCTCGGTGATGGGGAATGGGGTTGTCATGTTAAGCGCATTTGCGGCGGGGGGCAATGTCGTGCAACGCGCAAGGGGGCATGAGCCTACGCCGGTCAGCCGCTCCACGCCGCGCCGTCAAGTGAGTGGCTTGACCCGACGGAATGCGAGCAGCATGGCGAGGTCGTAAGCGATTTTCAGCAGGCCGCAGGTGACCAGCGGCACGCTTGCATAGCCATGGGCCATTAACATAGCGGCGAGCGCAGGGCTGAGCGCGGCGGCCAGGCTGCGCGGCACCGCGGTCAGGCTTGCAGCCGCCGCCCGTTCAGGCGGCGTGACGACGGCCATCACATAGGCCGTGCGGGTCGGCACATCCATCTGCGACAGCGCGCTGCGCGCCAGCAGCAAGGCCAGGCTCGTCGCCATGGTGGGCGCGAAAGCCGCTGCAATCAGGCACAGGCTGGAAGGAATATGCGTAAACACCATCGTATTGAGCAGGCCGATCTTTCGCGCCAGCGGCACTGCGGCAAGCTGCGAGAACGTCGTGAGCAGGCCTGCCACGAAGAAGAACCGGCCGGTCGCGGCAGGACTCAGACCGAAACGCTGCATCAGCCACAGCGACAGTAGCGAATTGACGACGAGCCCGCCCGCGAACGCATCCACGCTGAACAGCATGGCCAGCCGCATTACGATCGGACGGGACGGGCCCAATGGCGTTGTCGCCAGCTGCGTTCCATGCGGCTGCGTGGCAGGCAGGCGCGCGTAGAGACGCCACAGCAGCAGCCCCGTGATCCCGTAGAAAACGAACATCAGGCGCATTGCATCGAGCGACGACAGCCAGGCTTGCCCCGCCAGCCATGCGGGGATGGCCGCTGCCAGGGCGCCCAACGCGGAGGAGAATGCCCCGATCAGGCCGTAGCGAGCAAACAGTGCCGTCCGGCTGTCGGGCGAGGCCGATTCCGCCAGGCGCGCGTGTTCCAGCGGCAGGAACACACTGACATCGCCGGAGCCAGGGTTAAGCGTGCCGACGAAGGCGACCAGCAGAAGCGGCCACAGCGTCGAGAACCCGGCAAAGCCGAGACCCGTCGCTGCCATGAGGGCGGCAGCCAGCATCAGCAAGCGGCGTTGCGGGTAGCGGTGCCCGACGATCCCGACCAGGATGGTGGCCAGGGCGGAACCGATCAGGGTCGCGCTGCTGATCAGCCCCACCGTCACCGGATCGAAGCCCAGCGCCAGCAGGTAGGCCGGCAACAGCACGGCCACATAGCCATCACAGATGCCGCGCAGCGCGCGGCCGGCCAGCAGCGGCAAGGCGGAGGCTTGCACACCGGCAGGCAGCGCGATGCGTTGAAGCCAATGCCCGCTGGCGCCCGAAGCTTGATCCTTATGCATAGCCATAGCGATCCGGTCGCCGGTCCGTCAATCCTTGCGTTTCAGGCCGTCCAGTTCAGTGATGCAGCACCGGATAAACAGCCAGGCCGATCAGCGCGGCGCTGGTGATGATGACCGGCTCGGGCAGCTTCTTGAATTTCAGCAGCAATGCGACCGTGCCCAAGGCCAGCAGGAGGGTCGGAGCGTCGACAATCGAACGCCTGGCCAGCACGAACACCGCCCCGCTGATGGCGCCGATCGCGGCCGCAGTGACGCCGTCGACGAAGGCCAGGATGCCCGGCAGCTTGCCGTATTTCTTGAAGTAGGGGGCCGGCAGCACGGTGAACAGATAGCAGGGCAGGAACGTTGCCAATGCCGCCACGCAGGCGCCCGGTAGTCCGGCCACCAGGTATCCGATAAAGCCGACCGTGATGACCACCGGGCCGGGCGTGATCATGGCCACGGCCACCGCATCGACAAACTGCCTTTCATTCAGCCACTGGTATTCCGTCACGACACCGCCGTAGAGGAATGGCACGATGGCAAGTCCCGAGCCGAAGACAAAGGCGCCCGCCTTGGCGAAGAACACGCCGATCTGGGTCAGTAGCGGCCACTCCAGCGTACTCGCCAGGCCGCTTGCGGCCGGCACCTGCATGGCAGCAAGCGCATTGGCGCCGCTCTGCCGCAGCCATTGAGGTGGCGCACGCCAGAACCAGGCGAGCACGCCCGCCGCCAGGAACAGCCACGCGACTTCCGACTCGGTGACGATGGTCACCGCCGCCAGCACCACATAAATTGCCCACAGCAGCTTGTCCTTGCCCACACTCCTGGTGGTCAGCTTGTAAGCGCTGATGGCGATGATGCCGATGACGGCGGCACCCACGCCATAGAACACCGATTGCATCCAGGCCAGCCCGCCAAACCTGACATACGCCCAGCCCAACGCCAGCACCATCAGGAATGACGGTAGCACGAAGGCCAGGCCGATCAGTGTGGCGCCGAGGACGCGATAATGGACATAGCCGAGATAGATTGCCAGTTGCGCAGCCATCGGACCGGGCGCGAGTTGCGCCAGCGCTATGCCTTCCTTGTAGTCGCCATCGCTGATCCAGCACCGCCGCTCCACCAGGTCGCGGTGCATATAGCCGGCCAGCGCAACGGGCCCGCCAAAGCCCAACGTGCCCAGCCGCAGGAAATACAGGACGAGTTGCCAGAGCGTATAGGCGGGCGGTTCCGGGATCTCCGGTGGTGCCGGGCTCTCTTCTTGTTGCATGCGATTCATGACGGGATCCTGAGGAACGTTGACGTCAGGCTTTCTGCTGGGTGCGGAAGTGTGCGTAAAGCGAATCCAGCACCGCGCCGATTTCCGCCAGCAGGGCGTCATCGTCCTTCAGGCGGGCGCGGGCGCCGGCCAGCATCGCTTCAAAGCCGCTGGCCTCTGGCACCGGCATCCCGCCAATATCCAGTGCATGGATCATGGCGCCGAGCCGGCCGAGCCCGCGGTCGGATTCAAGACCGAAACTCGACAGCAGCACTTCGAAAGACACGCGATCGCCGACATGGGTGAAGGTCGCACCGTCGAAGTCGAAGCCCAGCGCATCGTCCGGGCAATCGGCCGGGCTCTCCAGCCAGAGGAACCGCGCATGGGGATCGATAAAGCGCTGAATCAGCCAGGCGCTGGCCACGCGGTCCACCCAAAGGTGGCGGCGCGTTGCCCACTGCCTGCCTTGATACTGGGCCGGATCCCGACGAGCGATGGGCCGCGTCAGCGCCTGGGGTTCGCCCGGGGACTGGATGCTGTCGATCGCGCGGCTGAAGTCATGCCATTGGGCTTCAGTCCGGATCGACGCTTCATTGGGGAAAAAGTCGGTCATGCGGATGGCTTCGTAGGCACGCCCGTGACGGCGCAGCAGGCGATTGAGTTCGGCGCTGTCCTGGCTGGCAAGCGACCGGCGCGCTTCTGCCAGGGCCGCCTGCAATTCGGCATAGTCGGCGCTGCGGTCGAACAACGCCCGGAACGTGGCGTCTTCCTCCGGATCCCTGGCCCGGACATTCAAGAGCCAGGCCTGGCCGCCTTCCCGCCGGGCCTCGTCGGCGAGTTCGCTCAAATGGGCGATCTGCCTGGCGCCGGCAGGCAAGAGATAGACGCCATCACGCAGCGCCGCGCAGCCCAACGTCTTGATCGCACGCCAGATCCGCATCCGGGCGGTGGCGCCGGATGTGGGAAGCGTAACGATCAACAAGGCCCAGGGATCAGTGAATCCGGTCATGGGAGCATGTTAAAAGTCCATAACGTGCATTTCAATCATGTAGAGATATCTACAGATCAGCCGCATGACGCAGTTCGCGGTGCGCTTTGCCTTGACGTGAGTTTCGCGCTCCCGCGGACCTGGGTCAGGCTGACCGATTGCAATGGCCCATGGTCCGCTGGATGAGACCCGTCCCGGCCAGCTGGCCGGGCCGTCCAAGCTGCACATTGCGCATCGCTGAAGCATGGCCATTTCTGGGCCAGCGCCTGCTACGCGAACGCCGCCCCCTGCACCCCTTGCCTCTGCCGACGCCAATACGAGCGAGCCGGCCAGCCTTTGTCAGAAAAGGGAAAGCGCAAGACGCCAAAAGGAAAGCGCAACGCCGGGCACGGCCTGATGATTCGCCACACAGGTCGTCGCTCAGGCAAGCCACCCGGCAAGCCGACGTGCGGATTCATGTTCGACAGCAGACAGGAGACACATGGCAAAAGTCATCAGGATTTACGAAACCGGCGGACCCGAGGTCCTTCGCTTTGAGACCGCTGCCGTTGGCGAACCGGGGCCAGGCGAGGTACGCGTCCGTCATGTGGCCGTCGGACTGAATTTTGCCGACACGTATTTCCGCAGCGGCACCTATCAGGTTCCGCTGCCCAGCGGCCTCGGCAACGAAGCCGCCGGCGTGATCGAGGCCGTTGGCGCCGGCGTTACCCATCTGGCGGTCGGCGACCGCGTCACCTATACGGGTTTCACCAACACCTTGGGCGCCTACGGTACCGAGCGGCTGATCTCTGCCGCGCCGCTGATCAAGCTGCCGGAGGCAATCGGTTGCGAAGTCGCGGCGGCGATGACCATGCGGGGCTTGTCAGCCGCCTACCTGATGCGCCGGATCTACCCGTTCAAGGCGGGCGACACCATCCTGCTGCACGCCGCGGCCGGGGGTGTTGGCCTGATCATTTCGCAATGGGCCAAGCTGCTGGGTTTGACTGTGATCGGAACGGTCTCTACCGATGCCAAGGCCGAAGTTGCCCGCGCCCATGGCTGTGATGACACGATCAACTACAGCCATGAGAACGTGGCCAGGCGCGTGCGGGAACTGACGGATGGCGCGGGCGTGTCTGTGGTGTTCGACAGCGTCGGCAAGGACACCTTCATGGCCTCGCTGGACTCACTCAAGCGGCGCGGCCTGCTGGTCTGCGTCGGCTTTGCCTCGGGCCCGGTCAGCGGGTTCGATCCGGCCATCCTGGCCCGCAAGGGCTCGGCATACCTGACGCGCCCTGGCCTGGCCGACTATATCGCCGACCCTGCCGAAAAGGCGGAACTGGTCGATGAACTGTTCGGCCATGTGGCGGCGGGCCGCATCCGCATCGAGATCAATCAGCGCTATGCCCTGGAGGATGCCGTGCAGGCACACCGGGACCTCGAGGCCCGAAAGACCACGGGCTCGTCCATCTTCGTGATCTGACGGTTTCCCGCCCGGGAAACGCTCTCAGCCGGTTCGACATTTCCATACACAACACGCATCCTGGAGACCCATAACCATGAACTTCCTTGACGGCCACCTGTATCCCGAAAACCAGCAGCCGCTGATCATTACGGCCGCCCCGTATGCGCCGGGCTGGATTCCTTCGGACTTCCCGGAAGATATCCCTGTCACCATGGAAGAACAGATTCAGAAAGCGGTGGATTGCTACGAAGCCGGTGCCCGGGTGCTCCATCTCCATGTCCGCGAAGCCGATGGCAAGGGCAGCAAGCGTTTGTCGATGTTCAACGAACTGATCGCCGGGGTGCGCGCCGCCGTACCTGAAATGGTGATCCAGGTGGGCGGCTCGATCAGCTTCGCGCCCGAGGAGGGTCAGGCCGCCAAATGGCTGAGCGACGACACGCGGCATATGCTGGCCGAACTCGACCCCAGGCCCGACCAGGTCACGGTAACCGTCAACACGACACAGATGAACGTGACCGAGCATGCCGGTGTGGACGACTTCAAGGGCGTATCGCGCGGATTCCCGCATCTCTACGACACGTACAAGGACATGATCGTGCCGTCGAATCCCAGCTGGGCCGAGGAACATATCCGGCGCCTGTCCGCGGCCGGCATCCAGAGCGAATTCCAGGTCTACAACATCAACAGCTTCGAAACGATCGAGCGGATGATTCGCCGCGGCGTCTACAAGGGCCCGCTGGTGATGAACTGGGTGGCGATCAGCGGCGGCATGGACCAGGCGAACATCTACAACCTGGCCAACATGCTGCGTGCGGTGCCCGATGGCGCCGTGGTGACGGTGGAAAGCTCGGTCCTCAATGTGCTGCCCATCAATATGATCGGCATGGCCCTGGGCCTGCATGTGCGATGCGGCATCGAGGACGTACTCTGGAACCAGACGCGCACGGGCAAGATGAGCTCGGTCGAGCAGATCAGGCAACTGGTGCGTATCGCCCGCGAATTCGGCCGTCCCATCGCGACGGCGCAGCAAACGCGTGAAATCCTGAAGCTCGGCGTCTTCTACGACACCGTGGAAGAAACGCTCCAGGCCAATGGCTTCGCCCCCAATCGCAATGGTGGCCACCAGGGCTTCCTGCGCAAGCAGGAAAGCCTGCCGGTCTGAAGCCAGGCCACGAATCCAGTCATTGGCTGATGCCAGCGGCTGGTGTCGTTCCCGCACGTTGAGTGATCGCGCTGACAGAACAATGATATGGAGGGTGACAATGGCATTCCGGACGCAGCGGCTTGCGGTCCCGCTTGGCATCGCAGTGCTTGCGGCGTGGTGCGCTTCAGCGCCCGCGCGCGCGCAGGATGGGTGGCCCACGCGCCCAATCCAGATGGTGGTGGCGTCGTCGGCAGGGTCGGGAACCGATTCGCTGGCACGCCTGCTGGCGCAACGCTTGTCGGTATCGTTGAAGCAACCGGTCATCGTTGACAACCGGCCAGGCGGCAGTGGGATCGTGGGGACAAACTTTGTTGTCAAGGCACCGCCCGACGGCTACACGCTGCTTTACACCACGGCGTCGAACATGGTCATCGCCCCCGCCGTGCTGAAGACCATTCCTTACGATCCGAAGAAGAGCCTGGTGCCGATTGCCGAGACGGCCGAGGGTGGTGTGGTGCTGCTGGTCAGCAACGATCTGCCGGTTCATAACCTGTCGGAGCTGATCCAGTTCGTGAAGGCGAATCCGGACAAGTACGGCTACGCCACCTGGTCTACCGGATCTTCAGGGCAACTGACGATGGAATGGATCAAGAAGCAGACCGGCATGAAGACCGACCACGTTCGCTATCGGACTTCGAATCAGTTATTGACCGATCTGGCTTCAGGCGTCGTGAAAATTGGCTGGACCGATCCGGGAGCACCGATTCCTTTCCTGCGTTCGGGGAAGATACGCGCGATTGCCATTACCGGCAATGCGCGTGCGCCGCAGCTGCCCGAAGTCAAGACCATGGGCGAGCAGGGCTACAGGTTCGATGCGGTGGGGTGGTTTGGCGTCTTCGCACCGGCGGGGACCAACCCGGCGATTCTGAAGCGGCTCGGCGATGAAATCAACAAGGTCCAGAAGTCTCCCGATCTCTCTGCCAAGATGAAAACGATGAACTTCGGGCCGCCACCCGCGACCACGCCTGAGCAGTTCCGGGAGATGGTCGGCCGCGATCTGCAGCTCTGGTCGAAGATCGCCGCCGATGCCCGGATCCAGATCGACTAGTGAACCGGGTGGCTTGTCGGGCGGCCATGTTCCGCTGATGTTCGATGGGGTGACCACCTCACTGCCGCTGATCAGGGCGGGAAAGATCAAGGCAATTGCGGTGGCCTATCCGTCCCGGATATCCGCGCTGGCGGATGTGCCTACGTTCAAGGAGCTCGGCTATCCGCAACTGTCGCAGGCAGGCTGGTTCGCCGTTTGGTCGCGTCCGGACGTCGCACCGGGAATCCAGCAAAAAGTCCGCGAGGCAACGCTGGCGTACTTCCGGCAACCGGCGGTGCAGAAGCGCGTCAAGGAAATGGGCATGGAGCAGGGGGATGCCGCCACCTCGGAAGCGATGATGGCGGACCTAAGGCAAGCGTACCAGCAACAGGCCGCCCTGCTGAAGTCCATCAACTACCAGCCGGAGTAATCTCGCCGCGGCATGTCGGATTTCCCGGCCAATGCTTAGAAAGGCGCGTCGCCGACGATGGCGGTGCGCTCCATCTTTCGGTGACACGGCGGGTAATCCATGACGGCGTAATGCTGCGTGGAACGGTTGTCCCAGAACGCAACGCTGTTTTTCTTCCAGCGAAACCGCACCTGGTATTCGGGGATGTTGGCCTGGCTGACCAGATAGCTGAGCAAATTGCCGGCGCCCGGCGCCTTGTCCAGCCCGAAGCGGACGTTGGCCGGCACGTTGTAATTGGTGAAGTGCGTGGTAAAGCTGCCGTTGACGAACAGCACCTTCTCTCCGGTTTCCGGATGTGTGCGCACCACCGGATGCTCGGCGTCGGGGTACTGAGCCTTCAGGGCAAGACGCTTTTCGATCGGCATCGCAGCACCAAAGCTCGCCTCGATTCCATGGCGCGCCCGCAAGGGGGCGATCTTCGTCTTGATCTCTTCCGGCAACTGGTTATAAGCCTCGACCATGTTGACCCACATGGTGTCGCCGCCCACAGGCGGGCATTCGATACAGCGCAGCACGCAGCCCATCGGGGGCCTTTCGCGCCAGGTGGCATCGGTATGCCAGGAATTCTCGTGGCGGTCGGGTGGGCTGTCCGGTGTCTTGTAGATCTGAACCAGGCCCGGGTGGTTGGGGTGGCTGCCCACCACCGGATGGTCTTCCAGCTGGCCGAAGCGGCTTGCAAACGCCACGTGCTGTGCGCGCGTGATGTCCTGGTCGCGAAAGAACAGCACCCGATGCTTGAGGAGCAGTGCGCGGATTTCCGCCATCTGCTGGACATCCTCCGCGGCCGCGCCCAGATTGACGTGGCTGAGTTCTGCGCCGATCGTGCAAGTAAGGGGTTCGACCCGGATCGAGCTTCCCAGAGAGGTTGCGCGAACCACGGCGGGTGCCGCGTGTAGTGGCTGATTCATGACGTGTCTCCTGTGATAACCATGCCGCCACAGCAGTGTGGCGGCTGGCGCCGTTTCCCGCTTGACAGTACGTGACAGGCATTTATCCTTGTGTGTCACAGCCCCCGCCCCCTATACGCCTGATGTCGTCACTTGTCCGCGCCGCAGCCCTGACCAACTTCAGCGAGCTTGCCCGAGCCGCCGGGCTGGATCCGGTGCGCATGCTCCTTGATGCGGGACTCAATCCGAGCGCGCTGCGTGAGCCGGACGTCATGATTCCTGTGGAGCGCCTCGGCCGCCTGCTGCAGGCGGCCGCAACCCTGTCAGGTAACGAGAGTTTCGGGCTGTGCATGGCCGAGTCGCGGCTGTTATCCAATCTTGGGCCGGTGGGGCTGCTGATCCGTGACCAGCCGACGCTGCGTGACTCGCTTCGGATGCTGATGCGCTATCAGGCGCTGCTTAACAGTGCGTTGTCGCTGGCGATCGAGGAGTGCGGCGATCTGGTCATCATCCGCGAAGGGGTCATGGCCGGCAATGCGCACGAGCCGACGCGTCAGCGGGTGGAGTTGGCGCTGGGGGTCATGGTGCGGTTGATTCGCCAGCTCCACAGGCCGGACTGGGAGCCGGCGCGCGTATGCCTTGAGCACCCGGCGCCGCGCGACCTCAGTGTGCACCAACGTTTTTTTGGCCCAAACGTCGAGTTCAACTACGACTTCAACTGCATCGTCTGCACGAAGGCCGATCTCGACGCGCGCAACCCCTATGCCGATCCGGCCATGGCACGCTATGTACAGCAGTTGATAGACGCCGCAGCCATGTCGCAGCAGGCCACCATGCTCGACGACGTTCGGCGCATGGTCCTGCTATTGCTGCCCAGCGGCCGCTGCAGCATCGAGCAGGTCGCCGAGCACCTGGGCATTGGGTGCCGCACGGTCCAGCGCCGCCTGGCAGAAGAGGGGAAGCCTTTCTCGTCCCTCGTCAACGACATCCGCATGGAGCTCGCGGCGCGCCACGTGATCGAAACCAACCGTCCCTTGACCGAGGTGGCGACTCTGCTGGGCTTCTCCGCGCCGAGCGGGTTCTCGCGCTGGTATCACGCGCAGTTTGGCTGTAGCCCCAAGGAAAGCCGCATCGCGCGCGGCCCCTCGGAGCCGCGCAGAACGCTGCCCTGTCCGTAAGGCCCGGCCTCCCGTGATCAGGGTTGCGGGCGAGGCGGTGGTGGCGCGGTGGGTCAGCCGATGCCCTCGTCCTTCAGTGCCTGCTGTACCGCCGGGCGCGCAACAACTCTCGATCGCCTGACAAGTGTGTGTGGAAGTTCGTGCGGGCGTCAGGCGCAATTTGGCAATCGACATGCCGAGCCAATGTTCGCTGCAGCTTACCGGGATGTCATGGTTGCGTAACGTTGTGGTGCGCGACCGGCCCATACCATCAGCATGGCTGAGGTCAGCCTCGAAACTCAATGGAGTGCACCGTTGCCCTTGACCTTGCCATTATGGGAAGGTCTAAGCTGACGTCTCCGGCGCGATGGCGGAGTCCCCACGCTGCGTTTTAAGTTAGTGTGGCCGTGTCTGTTGAACCATTTCCTTAGTGGCCCACACCACGGCTGCGGCAAGGCCACGTAGCAAGCAAGCCGGAGTTCGCCGTGGACGGCGGGCCTAGCAACCAAGGGAGCCAGGATGGACAGGACGAGCAACGAACGCGATGCCAGAAAGCCAGGGCGCCGCGGCGCCGGCGAACATACTGCGGCACAGGAACAGGCTGGTCATGGCCATCATCACGAGCATGCGCATCACCATGATCGTGTTCATGAACAGACGGGCATCAGGACGGAGCCAGCCACGGCGGCGCCGCGCGCCGATGGCACGATCTATACCTGCCCGATGCATCCGGAGATCCGCCAGGATCATCCGGGTAATTGCCCCAAGTGCGGCATGACGCTGGAACCCTTGTTGCCGGAACTGGATGAGGGCGAGAACCCGGAGCTGGCGGACTTCCGTCGGCGCTTCTGGTGGACACTTCCACTTACCGGCGTGGTGTTCGTGCTGGCGATGTTCGGGCATCGCCTTGGCTGGATGGCGGTCCCGACGCAGAGCTGGGTCGAGCTTGCCTTGTCGACGCCGGTGGTGCTGTGGGCGGGCTGGCCCTTCCTGGTTCGATGTTTCCAGTCGATCATCCACCGTAGTCCGAACATGTGGACGTTGATCGGGATCGGCACGGGCGCCGCCTATGCCTACAGCGTCGTGGCGACCATCATGCCAGGCGCCTTTCCCCAGGCTTTTGCCGAGCATGGCCGTATCGGCGTCTACTTCGAGGCCGCGGCAGTGATCATCTCCCTCACCTTGCTGGGACAGGTGCTTGAACTGAAGGCCCGCTCGCAAACCTCGGCCGCGATCAAATCGTTGCTGGGACTGGCGCCCAAGACGGCGAGACGTATCGGTCCCGACAATGTCGAGGAAGACGTGCCGCTCACCCATGTTCACGTTGGCGACTTGCTGCGCGTGCGACCCGGCGAGAAGGTGCCAGTCGATGGTGTCGTGACGGAAGGCACCAGCGCGGTCGACGAGTCAATGATCACCGGTGAGCCGATCCCGACCTCCAAGCGGGTCGGCGACCATGTCATCGGTGCCACCATGAACACATCGGGCAGCCTCGTTATCCGATCCGAAAAGGTCGGCTCCGAGACCGTGCTGTCGCAGATTGTGCAGATGGTGGCGCAAGCGCAGCGATCGAAGGCGCCGATGCAGCGGATGGCGGACAAGGTTGCCGGTGTCTTCGTCGTCGGCGTCATCGGCATTGCGGTGCTGACCTTTGTCGCATGGGGGCTTTTCGGGCCCGAGCCGAGCTGGGTGTTCGGCCTGATCAATGCCGTCGCCGTCCTGATCATCGCATGTCCTTGCGCGCTGGGCCTGGCCACGCCGATGTCGATCATGGTCGCAAGCGGGAAGGGCGCTTCCAGCGGTGTGCTGTTTCGGGACGCCGCTGCCATTGAAAACCTGCGCAAGGTTGATACCCTGATTGTCGATAAGACCGGGACGCTCACCGAAGGCAGGCCAGTCTTCGAGCGCGCGATCGGCGCAGACGGCTTTACCGAGGAAGAGGTGCTGCGGTTGGCTGCCAGCGTGGACCAAGGCAGCGAACATCCGCTGGCCGCCGCGATTGTCGAAGCAGCCCGCGGGCGCAGCCTGCCGTTGGAAAAGCCGGAGGGCTTCGAGTCGAGTTCGGGAATCGGGGTAAGGGGCACGTTGGGTGGCAGGACGATCGCGATTGGAAACACCGCGCTCATGGAAGCGGAAGGCGTGGCCATCGGACCGCTGGTGGCACAGGCGGACGCGTTGCGTGCGCAAGGCGCCAGCGTCATGTACCTCGCCGTCGAAAGCAGGCTGGCGGGCCTGCTCGCCGTCTCTGATCCCGTCAAGGCCACCACGCCCGAGGCACTGGCGCGTCTCAGGGAAGAAGGTATCCGTGTCGTCATGGCGACCGGGGACGGCATCGCAACGGCCAGGGCGGTGGCGGCGAAGCTTGGCGTGAACGAGTTCCACGGCGAGGTAAAGCCGGCGGACAAGCTGGAACTGGTCAGTTCCCTGCAACAGGCAGGCGCGGTGGTGGCCATGGCGGGCGACGGCATCAATGATGCGCCGGCGCTGGCGAAGGCGGATGTGGGTATCGCCATGGGCACGGGCACTGATGTCGCCATGAATAGCGCGCAGGTCACGTTGGTCAAAGGAGATTTGCGGGGGATTGCGCGGGCCCGGCAACTCTCGCACGCGACCATTCGAAACATGAAGCAAAACCTCGGTTTTGCGTTCATTTATAACGCGTTGGGCGTTCCGCTGGCTGCGGGCGTGCTGTATCCGGCGACGGGCCTGTTGCTGTCGCCGATGATCGCGGCGCTGGCGATGAGCCTGAGTTCTGCCTCGGTCATTACCAACGCGCTGCGACTCCGGCAGGCCGCTTCCTGAGGCGCATGTCGGGGGAGCCTGGTGTTTTCCCCAAGACCCGACAGCGGCGCGGTGTCCGAAGCCATGCCGGCACCGGTCATCGTCATGCTTCTTTCCGGCCCCCACGATAGAGGGGGTCAGGCGAACCCTCCGCAAACCGATATTCAGGCTGGATGGGACATATGCAGACAGCGATTCTGCAAGCCGCAAACACTCATGCGTCCCCCGCTTTTATCGAGAATGAGGAGGAGTGCCGTGCGCAACAATCAACCGGTGACGCAGCGGGAATTCGAGTTCCCGGACAACGCCACGCTGATGTCGACCACCGACACGCAAAGCTACATCACGTATGCCAACGCGGCCTTTGTCGAAGTCAGCGGCTTCACGCAGGAAGAAATCCAGGGCCAGCCGCATAACCTGGTGCGCCATCCCGACATGCCGGCGGAAGCCTTCGCCGACATGTGGGCCACGCTGAAGGGCGGCGAGCCGTGGACTGCGCTGGTGAAGAACCGGCGCAAGAACGGCGACCACTACTGGGTCCGCGCCAATGCCACGCCGGTGGTGCGCAACGGGCGGCCAGCCGGTTATATGTCGGTGCGGACCAAGGCCACGCGCGACGAGATTGCCGCCGCGGAGCGCCTGTACCGCGACTTTCGAGAAGGCCGTGCCGGCAACCGCAAATTCCACAAGGGACTGATCGTCCGCACCGGGCTGATGGCGGTGACGTCGGTGTTCCAGGTCATGCCGGTGCGCTGGCGCGTGCGGCTGGCATTGGCGGGACTGCTCCCGGCCAGTGTCGCCAGTGCCTGGTGGCTTGGCCTGGGCGGCATGGCGCTGGCCGGCTTTGCCGGGGTGATGGCGCTTTGCACGCTGCTGGTGTCGTGGCTGCTGCAGCGGCAGGTCACCACGCCGCTGGAGCAAGTGCTGGAACACGCGCTGCGCGTGGCCGCGGGCGAAAGCCAGAAGGCGGTGCACATGAACCGGGTCGACGAGATCGGCATGACGCTGCGCACCATCAACCAGCTGGGCCTGATGTTCCGCTGGCTGATCGATGACGTCAGCGCACAGGTGGTCAACGTCCAGACCGCCAGCAATGAAATCGCGCGCGGCAACTCGGACCTGAGCGCGCGCACCGAGCAGGCCGCGTCGAACGTGCAGGAAACCGCCGCGTCGATGACCCAGATGACCGCCACGGTCAAAAGCAATGCGGATACCGCGGCGCAGGCCAATACCTTGTCGGGCTCGGCCAGTGTCGCGGCGGAACGCGGCGGCGAGGCGGTGTCCGAGGTCATCAGCACGATGAAGGCGATCACCGACAGCTCGAAGCGTATCGCCGAGATCATCGGGGTGATCGACGGCATTGCCTTCCAGACCAACATCCTCGCCCTGAATGCCGCGGTGGAAGCCGCGCGCGCCGGCGAACAGGGCCGCGGCTTTGCCGTGGTGGCGGGCGAGGTGCGCAGCCTGGCGCAGCGCAGCGCCAACGCTGCAAAGGAAATCAAGGGACTGATCGATGCCAGCGTGCACAACGTCGAATCCGGCGCCAGGCTGGTGGACGATGCCGGCAAGACCATGCAGGACATCGTGTCGCAGGTCAGGCATGTGTCGCAACTGATCGCCGAGATCAGCGACGCCACCAAAGAGCAGAGTAGCGGCATATCGCAGGTGGGCGACGCGGTCAGCGACCTGGACCAGATCACGCAGCAGAACGCCGCGCTGGTCGAGCAAAGCGCGGCTGCGGCAGAGAGTTTGAATCAGCAGGCGGTGCGGCTGGTGGAGGCGGTGGGGGTATTCCGCTGAGACGGTGGCGCGGCATTGCGCCTATGCTCCACGGCATAGGCGCATCGTGCATGCTCAACCGGCCGCGCCCTCCTGTGCCGCCTCATATTTCCCCAGGCAAGCCATGCCATTCAGCCGGGAGCGCAATAGCAATGCCTGTTGCGCCTGCACGGCGTTGGCGGCCTCGCCGCGCCAGGCCAGGAGCGGCGGCTCCTGCAGTGCGCGCCCATAAGAGAAGGACAGCCGCCACGGCAGTGGCGCAAGCCGGTTCATCGCGTCGAGGTTGGCGGTGGCCTCGGCAGGGGTTTGTCCGCCGGACAGGAAGAAGATGCCTGGCACCGCCGCCGGCACGGTGCGCCTGAGCACCTGCACGGTCTGACTGGCGACCTCGGACGGCGGCGCGTGGCCGGCTTCCTTGCCGGGCAGGACCATGCTGGGCTTGAGCAGCATGTGTTCGAGCGCCACCCCGTGGCGATGCAGGGCGTGGAAGACTTCATGCAGCACGGCTTCGGTCACCTGGGCGCAACGGGCCATGGTGTGGCCGCCATCCATCAGCACCTCGGGTTCGACGATCGGCACCACGCCGGCCTGCTGGCAGATCGCGGCGTAGCGCGCCAGCGCCTCGGCGTTGGCCTGCACGGCAGCGCGCCCGGGCAGCGTGTCCGAGACGTTGTAGACCGCGCGCCACTTGGCAAAGCGCGCGCCCTGCTGCCGGTAGCCAGCAAGCCGCTTGGCCAGGCCGTCGAGGCCTTCGGTGATTTCGTCGCCGGGCGCGAGCGCGAGCGCAATCTTGCCCTTGTCGACCTTGATCCCCGGCACGATGCCCTGGCGCGCGGCCAGTTCAGGCAGCGGCGTGCCATCGTCGGCGTGCTGGCCCAGCGTTTCCTCGTACAGGATCACGCCGCTGATGTAGTCGCCCAGCCCCGGCGTGCCCAGGAGCAGGTTACGCCACGCGCGGCGGTTTTCTTCGCTCGATTCCACGCCGATGCGCTCGAAGCGCTTGGCGATGGTCGGGCCGCTTTCGTCGGCGGCCAACAGGCCCTTGCCCGCTTGTGCCAGGGCGTCCACGGTGGCTTGCAGTTCGCTTGATGTATCCATGACGTTGCTCCGCGCTGGTGACATAAGCGCAAGCATTTCCCCGAAACGGCAATCGCGCAAGGGCATCGGGGGCCGCCGCCGCGCGCCCATGGTGGCCGCCCGAACATTGCGACGGACTTGGCGGGCGCCGCCACCGCCGGAATATCCCGCCCGGCCGGGTGTGGGATAATCGCGGCTTTGCCCACGGCGCAGCTCAAGAGGTTGTTCGCACGGGCATGCCAGGGCCCTTATTCCCGCGGCCCGCTTCCTACCGCGATACTTCTAAAGCAAGACCATGCCCACCTACCGTTCCAAAACCTCCACCGCCGGCCGCAACATGGCGGGGGCGCGCTCGCTGTGGCGCGCCACCGGCATGAAAGACGAAGATTTCTCCAAGCCCATCATTGCCGTGGTCAATTCCTTCACGCAGTTCGTGCCGGGGCACGTGCACCTGAAGGACCTGGGTCAGCTGGTCGCGCGCGAGATCGAGGCCGCGGGCGGCGTGGCCAAGGAGTTCAACACCATCGCGGTCGACGACGGCATCGCCATGGGCCACGACGGCATGCTCTACTCGCTGCCCAGCCGCGACATCATCGCCGACTCGGTCGAGTACATGGTCAACGCGCACTGCGCCGACGCCATGGTGTGCATCTCCAACTGCGACAAGATCACCCCGGGCATGCTGATGGCCGCAATGCGCCTGAACATTCCGGTGATCTTCGTTTCGGGCGGGCCGATGGAAGCCGGCAAGACGCGCCTGGCCAATCCCGTCACCAAGGCCATGGAGTTCAAGAAGCTGGACCTGGTCGACGCCATGGTGATCGCCGCCGACAGCGCGTATTCCGATGCCGACGTGGCCGAGGTGGAGCGTTCCGCCTGCCCGACCTGCGGTTCGTGCTCGGGCATGTTCACCGCCAATTCGATGAACTGCCTGACTGAGGCGCTGGGCCTGTCGCTGCCCGGCAACGGCACCGTGGTGGCCACGCACGCCGACCGCGAGCAGCTGTTCAAGCGCGCCGGCCGCCGCATCGTCGAACTGGCACGCCAGTACTACGAGCAGGAAGACGCGCGCGTGCTGCCGCGCGCGGTGGGCTTCAAGGCGTTCGAGAACGCCATGACGCTGGACATCGCCATGGGCGGCTCTACCAACACCATCCTGCACCTGCTGGCCATTGCGCGCGAGGCGGAAATCGACTTCGACATGACCGACATCGACCGCCTGTCGCGCGTGGTGCCGCAACTGTGCAAGGTCGCGCCCAACACCAACAAGTACCACATCGAGGATGTGCACCGCGCCGGCGGCATCATGGCCATCCTGGGCGAGCTGGAGCGCGCCGGCAAGCTGCACACCGACGTGCCGACGGTGCATGCGCCGACGCTGGGCGACGCGCTGGCCCAGTGGGACATCAGTCGCACCCAGGATGAGGCCGTCAGTCAGTTCTACCTGGCCGGCCCGGCCGGCATTCCCACCCAGGTGGCGTTCAGCCAGAACACGCGCTGGCCCAGCCTGGACCTGGACCGCGCCGAAGGCTGCATCCGCTCCTACGAGCACGCCTTCTCCAAGGAGGGCGGCCTGGCGGTGCTGACCGGCAATATCGCGCTCGACGGCTGCGTGGTGAAGACCGCCGGCGTGGACGAGAGCATCCTGGTGTTCGAGGGCACCGCCCACGTCACCGAATCGCAGGACGAAGCGGTCGAGAACATCCTCAACGACAAGGTCAAGGCCGGCGACGTGGTGATCGTGCGCTATGAAGGCCCGAAGGGCGGCCCCGGCATGCAGGAAATGCTCTACCCGACCAGCTACATCAAGTCCAAGGGCCTGGGCAAGGCCTGCGCGCTGCTGACCGACGGCCGTTTTTCCGGCGGCACCTCGGGCCTGTCCATCGGCCACTGCTCGCCCGAGGCGGCGGCCGGCGGCGCCATCGGCCTGGTGCGCGACGGCGACAAGATCCGCATCGACATTCCCAACCGGACCATCAACGTGCTGCTGTCCGACGAGGAACTGGCGCATCGCCGCGAAGCGCAGAACGCCAAGGGGTGGAAGCCGGCCAAGCCGCGTCCGCGCAAGGTGTCCGCTGCGCTGAAGGCCTATGCCAAGCTGGTGATGTCGGCGGACAAGGGCGCGGTGCGCGATTTGTCGTTGTTGGACGACTGATGCCGCGATGGGCCAAGGGCCCATGAAGCTGCCAAAGCCGCTCTTCGGAGCGGCTTTTTTTTGGTCAAACGAACACCGACCAGTCCCTATGACGATTTCTTAATTTGATAAAAATAGATGTAAATAGTATTTAATACATTTCTGATGGACTTCCGTATTATTTCGGGGCAGATTTGCAGGTTTCGGTGATTGCGCTGCGCCTGCTTGTACGGGAAATGGATCTAGCCACGCTCTATCAGCATCTTTTTTCATCGCAACATCGCCTGTACAGGCTGGACGGCCGGTCGCCGGTCGAGGAACTTGCTGTCGAAGCATGGATCGGCCGCGAAGGTGTCTCGATGCTTTCGGAATCGCGCATCATCGCGCTCAGCGCCAATGCCGATATTCCGCTCGACAGCTTGCTCGGACAGCGCATCACGCTGCTGACCACGCTCGCTGACGGCAGCCAGTCACGCCGCACCGGCCTGGTCCGGCAGGCCGAGAAGCTTGGCGCTGACGGCAGCCTCGCGCGTTACCGCCTGACCGTGGTGCCTTGGCTGTGGCTGACCACGCAACAGCGCCACAACCAGGTGTTCCAGAATCGCCGCCTCGACAGCATCATCGAGGCCATCCTGCAGCCGTACGCGCCCTACGCGCGGTGGCGGTATGCCGCCGGCGCAGAGGCCCGCATCGCGGCAATCGGAGAACGTGCCTACGTCGCACAATTCCGTGAGACCGACTACCACTTCCTGTCGCGCCTGCTGGCCGAGGCCGGGCTCGGCTACTCGGTGGTGGAAGACGAGGAAGCGCCCTTCGGCCATGCCGTGGTGATCTTTGCCGACAGCGCGCAATTACCAGAGGATGCCGAATCGGCCGCCGGCGGTGGCATCCGGTACCACCGTGCGCATAGCCAGGAATCGGCTGACGCCATCCAGCAGTTGATCTGTGAAACGCGTGCCGCGGTTGGCGGCGTGGCAGTGGGTGCCTGGGATCCCGAGAGCAAGCGCACCGTCCGTGGCCACGCGCCGGCGCGCTTCGGCGCATTTTCAGGCCGTGCCGCCAGTCCCGATCCTTATCTGTCGGTCAGCCTGTCGCTGGCGCCGGACATCCAAAGTGCGCAGCGCGTAGCCGAGCAGGTAATGGAAGCCATCGAAGCGCGTGCGTTGGTGTTCACCGGCAGCGCTTCCGTACGCACACTGCGCTGCGGTACACGACTCACCGTCATCGGCTGCCCGCACCTGCCACCACAAGAGGACGATACGGCGGGATATCCCTTGCTGCTCGACGCAGTCGAGCACTGCGGCATCAACAACCTCGCGGTGGAAACACGTGCCGCGCTCGCCGACCGGATGGGACCGCTGGAAGCGGCGTTGTACTTCGACACGCCACCGCCGGCGCCGGATGCCGTGGCGACCACCGCCGGCCTGATGAGCAGCTTCTTCGACGACGCAGCCGAGCGGCTGGTGCCGACCGGAGCCCTGCTGGCCACGGCTCGGGAGCACGGCGATGCGGCGCTGTTTCGTGCCTTTGATGCGCGGCGGCCATGGCGTGCCGCCGTGCTGGAGGGCGATTGTCCGCGCCTCTATAGCCATTCCATGCCACTGGGCGTCCATACCGCGATCGTGGTCGGCCCTGACGGGCAGACCCAGGCCGATGGCAATGCCGAACACCACGCCAGCCCGCGCGGCCAGATCCGCGTGCGCTTCCCCTGGCAGCGCGGCGAACGCGCCGACGACCGCAGCAGCCGCTGGGTACGCGTCGCGCAGCGGCAAGCCGGCGCCGGCATGGGTTGGCAATGGTTGCCGCGTATCGGCCAGGAGGTGCTGGTCAAGTTCGCGGACAACGATATCGAGCAGCCCTTCGTGATCGGCGCGCTGTACAACGGCCAGGGCGAAGCCGGCATCGCGCCCACGCCGGGCGGCAAGTCGATGGCCGCGACCACGTTCGCCCAGCCCTATGACGCCAGCGGTGTCTATGCGATGGGCTCCGACAATCAGCCGAGCGCCCAGGGCAACCTCGCCGGCGGCAACAGCCCGGCGTGGCATGGCATGGGCACCGACCCGGACGGCCACCGCAACGCCGCCGCGCTGACCGGCTTCAAGAGCCAGGAGCATGGCGGCAAGGGCTACAACCAACTGGTGTTCGACGACACCGACGACCAACTGCGCACGCAACTGGCAACGACGGAACAAGCCACCCAGCTCAACCTCGGCCACGTAATACACCAGCAGGACAACCGCCGTGGCAGCTTCCGGGGGCAGGGGTTCGAGCTGCGTACAGATGGCCATGCCGCGGTACGTGGCCAGGCCGGGCTGCTGCTAACGACCTATCGCGATGCCATCACAGGGCGCCTACTGCCGACCGGAGACAACGCCGCCGGCATCGCGCTGCTGCGGCAGGCGGGTGACCTGGTCAGGACGCTGAGCGATGGCGCGACCGCGCACCAGACCCCGGCGCTGTCGGCGGGGAAGGACGACGAGTCACCGCTGACGAAACAAGCGAGGGCCGCTGCCGGCATGGTCGATGGGCAATCGCTTGAAGCGGCCCAGAGTGATGCCGCTGATGGCAATACCAGCACGCCGGCAAAGGTGCCCCATCAGGGCGAGCCGATGGTCCATCTCAACGGCAGGGCAGGCGTAGCGATGGTCGCGGGCCAGGATTTGCAGATCGCCAGCGGCGAAAGCGTGGTGCTGGCCAGCGGGCAGGACAACAACGTCGCCGTCGCAGGGCAGGCGCGCGTGCATGCCGGACAAGCGATCGGCATTGCGGCAGGTCTGTCATCGGCCGGCGAGGGTAACGTCGGCCTGCAATTGACGGCCGGTCAGGATGATATCGATCTGCAGGCGCAGCATGACTTGCTGAGGCTGGCGGCGCGCGAGGACCTGACCATCGTCTCGGCCAATATGAACGTGGACTTTGCCGCCGCCAAGCGCATTCGTATTGCGACGGCGGGCGGGGCGGCCATCACGATCGAGGGCGGCAATATCACCGTCGAATGTCCGGGGCCGATTACCTATAAGGCCGCGAAGAGAACCTTCGAGGGGGCGGCGAGCACACCCTATTCGTTGCCGCAGTTCCCGCAGACGATCTGTCTCGACTGCCTGCTCAAAGCGGCAGCCGCCGGCATGCCGCTCGCAACCGTATAGACCGGTAGAGGCACCTATGTATTTCGCAGTCGAGTCCCGAGATCCCGAGACATGGATTGACAGCCTGTTGCATCGCATCGAGAGTACCGCGGGCGTCCACTGGTCTGCCCTGGTCGATGGCGCGTTTGATCACGGCGCGAGGCCTTTCGCGGCGCCTGTCCCGCGCCACTCTTTGTACGGCGGGACAAGCGCGCTCCGCGATCTGCTCTCGGCCTCCCCGTACTTATTGCCGTTGGACGGCCTCGCCGGCGATGAACGGCGTGCCTTGGTCTCGGCGCTGGGCAAGCACTGCCAGGGCAGGCCGATGCTTAGCTTCGTGACGTCATGGCAACCCCCTGCGCGCCTGGCGCAGCTATGGGAGCCTTGCCTGCAACCAGTCGTCGAAGGCGATGACACACGCCTGCTGCTGCGCTTCGCCGATACGCGGGTCCTGTCCTCACTGCCAGTGGCTCTCGGGCCCATGGCATGGGCTCAGCTGACGGCCCCCGTCGTGCAGTGGCACCTTGTGAACCGGGATGGGCTGCTCGAAACATTGCCGCTTACCGAGCCCAGGACCGAACCCGAGGCATACCCGTCAGAACCGCTGCTGATCTCGCAGGGTGCACTCGACAGGATGGTCGACGCGGCGATGCCGGACGCCTTGCTCGACACGCTCTATCGGCAATCTCGCGGCGTGCTGCCTGCAAGCGAGCGGGCCCAGGCGCATCAGCTGGTCGCGCAAGCCTGGGCGCTGGCAAAGCAGCATCGGATTGCGGCTATGCCTGACATCCTGCTGCTTGCTTCGCATGCACTGGCAACGGGGGAACACGGCCTGCACTCACCAGCGCTGCAGCAGCGATTGTGCGAGTCACACCGGTCGCCGGAAGCGCTGCGCGAGCATTTGCTTGCGGGGGCATGCTTGTGATGGCGTTCGTGAAGGCAATAGCCCTTGGCAGAACGCGGCGCCATGGCATCGTGCTGGCGCATAAGGGATAACCAATGATGACGACAAGAATGATCCGGGGCTCGTGTGTGGTACTTCTGGCCGCTACGTTGTTCGGCGTGGCCGCGTGCGGCAAAGCTGAGCCGCAGCCAGCACCTGTCGAGGACGATACGCTTGGTGGCCAGATCGGGGTGCTCAACTACACCGATGTGCCAATCGGCGTCGTGTACGTCAACGGCCAATGGGCTGGGGGGATGGTGGCGAATGCAGGTGGGACCGAATGGATTGGCGGGATTTCTGTTCCCAAACACTGGGACCCAAACTTCAAGGTCACGATCAAGTGGAGTGACGACGAACTGTTTGAGAAGGACGAGAAGGCGCTTTATACCAAGGAAGTATCCGTAGAAAAGTATCCGCCCGAAGATGCCTCCTTCTTCTACGTTGCCTTCTACCCCCACCAAGAGGTCAAGCTATACCTGACAAAATGGGGCCCCGGTGCGGCGGCAGATCCATACCGCCTGGAGGACCCCACCGATGCCTGTCTGAAAAGAAAAGCACCGACGGAAAGGGAGACCTGCTATGCGCCGGAGTTCAGAGAAGAATACCGGATGCTTCAGGAGCGTAAGGGCCGCAACTAGCCCTTGCATATCATGCCTTCCACATGAATCTGCTCACTTTGCCCAAGCATGACGATCGTTAAGTTCGCGCCTCCGTTCCCTACGACGCCGTTTGATCTGTCGCCGCAAGAGAGATATCGCCAACACACCGGGTTGGATGCCTGCCTTAATGCACCGTTGCCGTGTGAGGAGGACCTGCACTTCGGCTTCTTCTTTAACGGAACCCGCAACAACGCAGACAACGATCGGCCCCGCAGTGCTCAGAGCAACGTCGCGAGGATTTTTGACCTGTTTGACATCCACCCAAGACAATCCGAGTTGAAGCGATACCGCTTTCGAAGCTGTTCAACCTCAAGATTCCGTCCCTGCGAGGAAGACCTCCGAAGGACAATCAAAAATGGGCCGTGATACGTGGATCATCGCGGGCATCAGCGTTGCCTGGATCGGCCTCGCTTGCGCCGGATACTGGTTCTTGGGAAATGGTGCGGAAAATTTCGAGAGGGCATCGGAACCCACTCGCATTGATGGCTACATCACCCAATACGAAGCAGCCAAACGAGATGACAAGAAAGATCTAGCGTGCATGCTCGCGATGACTATCGAAATGTCATACATCTATATCAGGGAGAGAGAGCCGCGTGAGCATTGGCGTGACGTTGTGCATGAGGAATGCACCGGATTGGCCGGGAAGCTTTCTGATGCCGACAAGACCGTCCATGACGACAACACAGTCTCAAAGTAAAGGGTTCCACGCGAGCCAACGTCACTCATGCCTTAGTCGCCATGACGCACAGAGAGAGGCCATTTGTTTCTCACAGAAGCACTGCACTAGCATTTGCTCGAGGGGGCATGCTTGTGACGGCGTTCGGGAAGGCAATCGCCCTTGGCAGGGCTCGGCGCCATGGCATCATGCTGGCGCATAAGGGATGACCAATGATGATGACAAGGATGATCCGAGGCTCGTTTGTTGTACTTCTGGCCGCTACGTTGTTCGGCATAGCCGCGTGCGGCAAAGCCGAGCCGCCACCCGCAGCGATCGAGGACGAGACGCTTGGCGGCCAGATCGGGGTGCTCAACTACACCGATGTGCCAATCGGCGTCGTGTACGTCAACGGCCAATGGGCTGGAGGGATGGTGGCGAATGCTGGCGGCACCAGTTGGACTGGAGGGATCTCCGTACCCAAGCACTGGGACCCGAACTTCAAGGTCACGATCAAATGGAGTGACGACGAACTGTTCGCGAAGGACGAGAAGGCTCTTTATACCAAGGAAGTATCAGTCGAAAAGTATCCGCCCGAAGATGCCTCTTTCTTCTACGTTGCCTTCTACCCACACCAAGAGGTCAAGCTATACCTGACGAAATGGGGGCCCGGGGCTGAGAAAGATCCTTACCGTCTTGAAGATCCGAAAGAGGCTTGTATCAAACGCCGGGCCCCGCAAGACCGGCGTCTATGCTATCGGCCCGAACTGCGCGATCCCCCCGAAAGCCCCCAGCAAGGTAGGTAGGTAACCACTTGGCCTGCCTCAGCATGCTTCAGTCCCATACCACCTATTCCGCTAGACTGCAGAAGCCATGACCGTCGTCAAGTTTGCGCCGCAATGCCCGCCCAAGCCGTTCGGACTTTCGCAGCAGGAAATATATCGCCAGTTCACCGGCCTCGATCTCCGTCTTGCCGGACCGGCTCCGTGTGAAGAGGATTTGCACTTCGGATTTTTCTTCGACGGCACTCGCAACAACGCAGACAACGACCGGCCGCGCAGCGCTCAGAGCAACATTGCGAGGCTGTTTGACCTGTTTGACGTCGATCCAAAACAATCCGAGTTAAAGCGATACCGCTTTCGAAGCTATGCTGCGGGCGTGGGTACACCGTTCTACAAGGAAGTTGGAGATGTTGGCATTGGCATCCAGGCGGTCGCCGGCGCCGCCGCTGGCTGGGGCGGTGAGGCGCGCATGAATTGGGCTCTGCTACAGATACACAACCATCTGCATTTCCACTACCACCAAAGTAATCTGACCGAGCGAAACGCTGATCGTGACCTCGTCAAGCAGATGAGTGCCGACCTGAATGCTCCCGAGATTCGAATTCCAGGCCTCGGCGACAGCAGCGCCATCGAGCGCGAACTGAACGGAAAATACCGCGCCAAGGGAGAATTCGATCGCAAGTTGCGCTCAGGCGTCGGCCCACTCGCCTCCCTGACCGCCGTAGCGCGCACCAACTGGCGCGAGGTCAATACCAAGGGCCGCCGGCGCGTGCTCAACGAACGCAAGGCGGCGCTGGCCAGGGTTCTGGGTAATCTGCCCCGGGACCGCAAGCCGATCATCAAGCGCATTCGTTTGCATGTGTTCGGCTTCTCTCGCGGGGCTGCGCAGGCTCGCGTGTTCTGCAACTGGCTGCGGGACGCGTGCGACGCCAATGGAGGCAAGCTCAGCCTATGCGGCATCCCGGTCCAGATTGACTTTCTGGGGCTGTTCGACACCGTGGCTTCTGCTGGCATCGCCCAGAGCATGATGGAGACCATGGCTTCCGGACACGGCGCGTGGGCGCAGAAGCGCTGGCTGCGCATTCCGGGCCCCGACCTGGTCAAACGTTGCGTGCATCTGGTATCGAGCCATGAGGTGCGTGGCTCCTTTCCCCTGGACAGCGCGCAAGGCGGCAACGTGGAGGAATTCGTCTATCCCGGTGTCCACTCTGACCTCGGCGGAGGCTATGAGCCGGGCGAACAGGGACGCGGCTGCCGCGCCGACGGGACACCTGACGACAGCGCCAAGTTGTCCCAGATTCCGCTGGCGCACATGTACCGGGAGGCCGTCATCGCCGGTGTGCCCCTGATGAGCCCGGCGTCTGCGCCAGCCGAATTGAGGAAGCAGTTTCGGGTCGACCCCGATCTTATCGCGGCCTTCAACGGCTACCGAGACGCCACTGCAACTTCAGGGCTCCTGCCTGACACGACCCCGAACCTGATCCGGCACCATTACGGCTTTTTCCTGCGCTGGCGCCATCGCTGGCTGGGCAAGGTGGCAACCATGCCCAGCGTCCAGCGCGCGCCCAGGAACGACCGCACGGATCTGATCTACGCCGATGCCGAGTTGGCCGAGGAATTGAGATGGGTTCGGAGCCAGGACCGCTACGAAAACCTGGTGCCGAGCTGGTCCCGTGGTCATTACACCGGCTGGCTGATGGAGGGCGCGAAATGGGTCGCCGAAGCCCATGCCAACAACCTCGGTGCGGCAACGGCGGCAATCGCTGGCTCAGCCGTGCGCCCGGCCGTACAGGCGGCAGTTCCCGAAGCACCGGGTGGGCCGCTCGCCTGGATGCCGGCCGTCGGCGCGGTGCAGGGCGCCGCCATGTTCTATCAGGCCAAGAGGGCAATCGGCATCAAGTTCGGCATGTGGAAGGACGTCAAACGGGCCTGGGACGACACCGATGTTCCGCTGGCCGTCGACGTTTTCTTCTCTCGCCATGTGCACGACTCCCGCGCCTGGTTCAAGCCCATGGGCGACGACGACGATGTTTGGTACCAGAGACAACAGGACAAGCTCGATGCGGCCGCCGCACAGTCAGCCTCACAAAAGGAAACTGTGCCGGCGATGAGCGGGGCCATGACGGCCAAGGTCAGCGTCATGCCACCACCGCTATTGAGTGCAGAGGAAAAGGCGATGCTGGAGACGCACACACGCCTCAAAGGTCAACGCGAAGCCAAGGGCCAGTCGGTCGACGAAGCCCTGAAGGATCCGGCCTACACTGACCAGCTGCCGCAACAGGCCAGTGGACGCGAGTTCTGGCAGATGTGGGGCTATCTGCGATGGCGTACAGTCTACGACGATAAATATATGGACTATCGCGCCAGCTATCCGGAACTAGCTGGACTTGACGCCATCGCGCTGAAAAGGCGGATGAAAGAGCTTGACCAGAAACTTAAGCAGACGCGCGTCCGTTCCGAGGTGGTTGGCAAGGCGCTGAACGGCTACGCCAGCAGCGGATCGATACCGCAAGATCTTTATATGGAGAACGCTGAGCTGTTCCGCGCCATGGCTGCGACGGAAGCGGAGATGGCGGCGATCACGGCGTTCATGGAGGAGCAGGCGTATTAGGCTTGACCCCGCTCTATGATCACGGCGGGAAAAATCGCTCGATCGAACAGAAAAGTTCATCGGCGAATTCCGGGGAGGTGGCAGGTAGTACTGCCATGAGTCCGGCAACACGGCGAAGAGCGAAAATAGCATGAAGCGTAAGCGCACAATCCTGATGGCGGTCATCGTGGCAGCGTTGACCATCATGATTACGGCTTGTGGCAAGGAAGAGGCGCGAGCGAATGATATGGCCGCTTCCAGTATCACTGCTTACAATCATACGCCCGACTATATTCATCAGTTCTACATCAACGATGCGTGGGGAGGCAATTCCTTCGCTTATGGCGGGGGCGGGGGCTTTGTTTGTTGCGTGACTTACCCAAGAAAGTGGCATCAGGGACTGACTGCAACGGTACGCTGGACCACCTCCAGTTCGGATCCCAATGCGACGGGGGATGCGGCAGTAGAAAAATGGCATGAGGCCATCGTTCCAATCGAGAAGTACGATGAGACGGGTACAGTTCAAATTCATTTTCTGCCTGAATGGAAAATCAGAATAATTATCTCCAATTTCATGTCCGGTCATCCCGACTATCCCGGTCCTGACTATCCGGTAATGCCACCGGACTTTCATTTCGAACCATGGCGTGGAGCCGCAAGCGATGCTGAAGCTCGTGCTCGTTCTCGGGAGAAACACCGTGCGCTGCAGGTAAGTCCCGACGATTCGCCATCACTTCTCCCGGAGCAGATGCCCTTATATCCGAAGCAGCGACAATGAGCGCTTTTCAGCCCGACGCTGGAATGGGACTCTCCAGTAGAGAAATACAATTTGTATCGCCGGCAGCGTCATCTGAAAGATGACGCCTCTGTAAGCGTCAGCACGTTACCCCTACCCCCCCCCGCAACATCTGCACCACCAACGCAAACGCCGGCGACGGCTGCCGCCTGCTCGGGTAATACAGGTGGTAGCCATTGAACTTCGGGCACCAGTCCTCCAGCACCCGCACCAGGCGGCCGGCCTCGATATGCGGCATCAGTTCATCCTCGGGCAGCAGCGCGATGCCCAGCCCCGCCAGTGCCGCGTCCACCTGGGGCTGGGTGGTATTGAAGATCAGCGGACCGTCCACGCGCACGTTCACCTGGCGGCCGCGCCGCTGGAAGTCCCAGACGTACAACCCGCCGGAGGTTGGCATGCGCTGGTTGATGCAGCGGTGCGCCATCAGGTCTTGCGGCGTCTTCGGCAACGGATGCGCGGCAAAGTAGTCGGGCGACGCCACCACGGCCATGCGCAGCGGCGGGCCGATGGGCACGGCGATCATGTCCTTGTCGATGGTGCTGCCGAGGCGCACCCCGGCGTCGAAGCGGTCCGCGACGATGTCGCGGAAGCCGTAGTTGACGTCGAACTCCAGCTTGATGTCCGGATATTCATGCAGCAGCGGCGCGAGCCGGGGCAGCAAGATCGTGTGCAGCACGTTGTCGCCGCAGGTGATGCGCACCGTGCCGGCGGGTTTGTCGCGCAAGGCGGTCAGTGCATCGAGTTCCGCCTCGATTTCGTCGAAGCGGTGGCCGATCGCCTGCATCAGCCGTTCCCCCGCCGCGGTGGGCGAGACGCTGCGCGTGGTGCGCGTCAGCAGCCGGATCCGCAGCCGTTCCTCGAGGCCGCGCACGGCCTGGCTCAGTGCTGACTGGGTCACGCCCAGCGAGGCCGCGGCGCGCGTGAAACTGCCTTCGCGCGCCACCGTCACGAAGGCCAGCAGATCGTTGAGATTGCGTCGGACCATGGAATCGGCCTCCATCGGCACATTGATTAGCCGTACTTATAACCTCTTTAAGCACTCATTAGCTAGTCACGGGTGCCCGCGCGCGCGAAGATGGCAGGAACGAAGAAGCCGCGATCCGGCTTCGCCAGTGCCGCCCCCGGCATTTATTTCGCTCCCGGCGCCCCGCGCCTCCAGTCCTTCCCGATTGCATGACAACCCAACTCTGTGACGCCCCTTTGGGCGCGATCCTCTCCCCGCACGACGCCGCGCGACAGCCCGCCCTTTGGGGCGGCGTCTTTGCGATGACGCTGTGCGTGTTCGCGCTGATCGCTTCGGAATTCATGCCCGTCAGCCTGCTGACGCCCATGGCCGCCGATCTGCATGTCACCGAAGGCCTGGCCGGCCAGGGCATTGCGATCTCCGGCGCCTTTGCCGTGGTAACCAGCCTGTTCATCGCCGCGCTGGCCGGCAGCATGAACCGCAAGACGCTGCTGCTGGCGCTGACGGCGCTGATGGCCGTCTCCGGCGCGGTTATCGCGCTGGCGTCCAGCTACGCCATCTACATGGCGGGCCGCGCGCTCATCGGCGTGGTGGTCGGCGGCTTCTGGTCGATGTCGGCGGCAACGGCGATGCGGCTGGTGCCGGCCAACCAGGTGCCGCGCGCGCTGGCTATCTTCAACGGCGGCAACGCGCTGGCCACGGTGGTGGCGGCACCGCTGGGCAGCTACCTTGGCGCGGTGATCGGCTGGCGCGGCGCGTTTCTGTGCCTGGTTCCGGTGGCGCTGATCGCCTTCGCGTGGCAGTGGATCAGCCTGCCGTCCATGCCGGTGGCAGCGCGCAGCAGCGGCGCCGGCAACGGCTTGCGGCTGTTGCGCAAGCCGCTGGTGGCGCTGGGCATGCTCGGTGCCAGTGTCTTCTTCATGGGGCAGTTCACGCTGTTCACCTACGTGCGACCATTCCTCGAGACGGTGACACGGGTGGAGGTGTCCTCGCTGTCGCTGATCCTGCTGGTAATCGGAATTACGGGCTTCATCGGCACCATGGCCATCGGCACGGCGCTCAGGCGCGGCTTCTACGCGACCATGGTCGCCATACCGGTATTGATGGCCGGCATTGCACTGGCGCTGGTCGCATTCGGCGCCCAGACTGCCGCAGCGGTCGCGCTGCTGGCGCTGTGGGGGCTGGTTGCCACCGCAGCGCCGGTGGGCTGGTGGGCCTGGATCGCCAGAACCTTCCCCAAGAACGCCGAGGCCGGCGGCGGGCTGCTGGTGGCGGTGGTCCAGCTTGCCATCGCGCTGGGCTCCACCGCGGGTGGCCTGTTGTTTGACCGCAGCGGCTACCAAAGCACCTTCGCGGCCAGCGCGGCGTTGCTGCTGGCCGCGGCCTTGCTGACCTGGCTGACCGCGCGCGCCGAAGCGGCGCGGCCGGCCTGACCGGCACGCGGCGCCGCCTTCCCTATGCCACCTTGCGCACCGGCAGGCTGCGCACGCGCTTGCCGGTGGCGGCGAAGATCGCGTTGCACAGCGCGGGCGCCACGGGCGGCACCGGCGGTTCACCCACGCCGCCCGGCGGCAGGTCGTGGTTGTCGTTGACCAGGTGGGTGCGGATCACGCGCGGTGACGCATGGTGGCGCAGCACTTCGTAGTCGTGGAAGTTGCTCTGCATCACGCGGCCCTTGTCGAAGGTGATCTCGCTGGCCAGCGCCAGGCTCAGGCCCATGATGGCGCCGCCTTCCATCTGCGCGCGGATACGGTCGGGATGGATCTGCGGGCCGCAGTCCATCGCCATGTCCACTGACAGCACGCGCACCTCACCCTTCGCATCCACGGCCACCTCGACCACGGTGGCGGTGTAGCTCATGAAGCTGTAGCAGAAGGCCAGGCCCAGCCCGTGGCCCCTGGGCAGCTTGCGGCCCCAGCCCGCGCCGCGGGTGGCGGCTTCGATCACGCCGCGCAGGCGGCCGGTGTCGTATGGATAGCGTTCCGGCGATTCGGTGTAGTTCCAGGTATCGGCCAGCGTGCCGGGGTCGAGCTTGCGCGCCGGTCCGATCAGGTCGAGCGCAAACTGCCGGTGGTCCTTGCCGGCGCGGTGCGCCAGCTCGGCGATAAAGCACTGTGCCGCGAATGCATGCGGAATATTGGCCACCGAGCGGAACCAGCCGATGCGCGCATGCGCCGGCACTTCGGCGGTCTCAACGCGCACGTTGGCAATGCGGTAGGGCATGTTGATCGCCGACATGGCCGACTCGAACAGTTGCTGGCCTTTGGCGCCCTCGGTAAACAGCGAGGCGATGGTCGGTGCGGCGCTGCGGTGCAGCCAGGACTGTACCTGTCCCTGCTTGTCGATAACCGCCTCCAGCCGCTCGGCGGAGACGGTGTGCAGGTAATCGTGGTGGATGTCGTCGTCGCGCGTCCAGACCAGCTTGACCGGCGTGCCCTCGGGCATTGCCTGCGCAACGGTGGCGGCTTCATCGACAAAGTCGGGCTTGGACTTGCGGCCAAAGCCGCCGCCCAGCAGCAGCACGTTGACCCTGACGTTGCCCGGCTTCAGCTCCAGGCGCTTTGCCACGGCGGCTTGCGCGGCGACAGGATTCTGGATCGAGGTCCAGACCTCGGCGCTGCCGCCCCGGATGCGCACGGTGGCTACCGGCGGTTCCATCGACGCATGGGCCAGGTGCGGCACGTAGTACTCGGCGGCAAGGCGCGCGGCCGGCGGCGCCTGGTCCCAGGCCTGCCGGGCATCGCCCTGGTTGCGCATGGTCTTGCCCGGCACGCGCGCAGCCGCCTCGAGCGTGCGGCGATACGCCGCGGAATCGTAGCTGCCGTTAGGGCCGTCGTCCCATTCGATTTCCAGCGCGGCGCGGCCCTGCATGGCCGCCCAGGTGTTGCGCGCGACCACCGCCACGCCGCCCAGCGGCTGGAACGCCGGCGCGCCCTGGAAGGCGGGAATCTCCACCACCTTCAAGACCCCCGGCAGCGCCAGCGCCTTGCGGCTGTCCACGCGGCGCAGCTTGCCGCCCACCACCGGCGGGCGCGCCACCACGGCGTACACCATGCCGGGCAGGCGCAGGTCCATGCCGTAGACGGCGCGGCCGGTGCCGATGGCTTGCTGGTCGACCGGCCGTACCGCGTTCTTGCCGATATAGCGGAATTCGGCGCGGGGCTTGAGCCTGAGCGCATCCCCCTTGGGCACCGGCTGCCTGGCCGCGTCGGCCGCCAGTTCGCCATAGCCCAGGCGGCGGCCGGTGGGCTGGTGCAGCACTTCGTGGTTGACGGCCCTGACCTCGGACACCGGCACCGACCAGCGCGCGGCGGCAGCGGCTTCCAGCATCTGGCGGGCCGCCGCGCCAACGCGCCGCATCGGCATCAGGAAATGCCGCACGCTGCGCGAGCCGTCGACGTTCTGGTTGCCGTAGCGGGTCTCGTCGGCCTCGGCCTGGACCACTTTGACGCGCTCCCAGCGCGCCTCCATCTCATCGGCCACCACCATCGGCAGGCTGGTGCGCACGCCGGTGCCCATCTCTGCGCGATGGGCCACGATGGTGACGGTACCGTCCGCCGCGATCGAGACAAACGCCAGCGGATCGTCCACGGTGCCGCCAGGCATGCCGTCGGCGCCAAATTTCTTTGGCGCCGGATCCGCGGCGCGGGCGACGGTCACCAGGCCACCGGTGGTCACGGCCAGCGTCATCAGGCCGAGGCTGCCGCGCAGGAACTGGCGGCGTGAGAGTTGAGCGATGTCGGCCATTTACTTGCCTCCCTGCGCAAGGTGCCTGGCCGCCTGTCGGATCGCGGCATGAATACGCGGATAGGTGCCGCAGCGGCAGATGTTGCCGCTCATGGCTTCATCGATCTGCCGGTCGGTCGGCGCCGGCGCGGTCTTGAGCAGGCTGACCGCGGTCATGATCTGGCCGGCCTGGCAATAGCCGCATTGGGCCACGTTATGCTCGATCCACGCTTGCTGCACCGCCTGGCCCACCCGGTCGCCTTCCAGGCCTTCGATGGTCGCGACGGACCGCCCCGCGACGGCGGACACCGGCGTCACGCAGGCCCGGATCGCGGTGCCGTCCACATGCACCGTGCAGGCGCCGCATAGCGCCATGCCGCAGCCGAACTTGGTGCCAGTCAGCCCGAGCTCATCGCGCAATGCCCACAGCAGCGGCATCTCGTCGGGAACGTCGACGTCCTTGGGCTGGCCATTGACCTGGAATCTTGTCATGGGGAAACTCCTTGTGAAGACAAAGGGGCATGGCGTCATGCCAATGAGCCCGGACTGCGGCCCGTGTCATAAAGCCATCATTGTCGTCAAGATTGCCGTGCTGGATTGATTAGGACAGCTTATAGGGTCATGAAGCCTGCATGATTCCGGCGCGGCGGCGCACAGGCGGGTCAGCTGTCGCGGCGCGGGTGCGCCGGAGGCGCATGCCATTGGTCGGCCGGCACCATCACCGGATCCTTCGGTTGCAGCACGAAATGCGGCGACATGATCTGCACGTTGTGGCGGTTGAACTCGTCCTGGATGGCGGCATGCAGTGTGGAGAGGGCGAAGAAGCGCCGGCGCGGGTCTTCGATGGCGAAGAACAGTTCGTATTCGACGTAGAAGTCCGAGAGCCCGCGCTGGAGCACAAAGGGCGCTGTGCCCGGATCCAGCCCGGGCACTTCGCGCGCGGCGTTGAGCAGCATCGCGTGGACCTGGCGCCAGGGCGTGTCATAGCCGATCGTCACCGCCGACGACAGCAGCGCCGCCCTGCTCCCGTTGATGTCGCCGGAGCGCGAATAGTTGTGGACGGCACTGCCGACCACCACGGCGTTCGGCAGCGTGACCTGCTCCTGCCGCAGGTTGACCAGCCTGACCGACAGCGGACCCAGGCTCTCTACCCATCCCACCGTCTCGCCGATGCTGACCATGTCGCCCACGCGCAGCGCGCGCGCGTACACCAGTACCATGCCGCTCATCAGCTGGTTTACGACATTGGCCGAGCCCAGGGTCAGCATGAAGCCGAGCAGCACGGAAACGCCCTTGAACACGTCGCTCTGCGAACCGGGGATGTACGGGTAGGCAAAGGTGAAGCCCAGCGCCCACACCAGCACCGCGGCCAGCCGGCGCGTCGCCGGCACCGTCTCCGGATGCAGGCCGGGTACGGTGAGGCTGCCGCGCTCGGTGGCCGCAAACACGCTGGCAACCACCCCCTGCACGCCACGGGTGATGAAGACGATGATGGCGACGACCAGCAGGCCCGGGATGGCGCCGACCATGGCGCCGCCGATCCCTTCCAGCAGCCGCCACAGGTACGCCCCCATGCGATCGCCGAGCGGGTGCGTCAGCGGAAACTGCAGCAGCGAGAATTCCAGCCAGACAAAGGCGACCAGTGCGAACAGCGCGACCGCCAGGATGCGTACGATGCGGTCGGTCAGCTGGTAGAGGGCCGCGGTCCAGTCGAATCCGTCCGCGGTGCGCGCCTTCAGATGCCGTTGCAGCGAGGCATCCACCACGCGCCCCAGCAACCGCCGGGTCTTCGTCAACGCCCAGCCCAGCAATACCGCCACCGCCAGCGCGCCGGCCGTGCGCAAGGCGGCGCGAATCAGCGTGGGCCAGTGCTGCTGCTGGCGACGCGCGGCCACGGCCTGGCCGACGTTATCCACCGTCT
Organism: Cupriavidus sp. H39; assembly: GCF_050271075.1. Classification (NCBI taxonomy): domain Bacteria; kingdom Pseudomonadati; phylum Pseudomonadota; class Betaproteobacteria; order Burkholderiales; family Burkholderiaceae; genus Cupriavidus; species Cupriavidus sp. H39. The sequence continues at coordinate 227,572 of NZ_CP189846.1, read as the reverse complement.
GCCCGACCAGCGCTTCGAACGAGGTCTTGTCTTCGGGATCCCGGTCACCCTCGACTACGGCCATCAGCAGCCGCTCCCCGATATAGATGGCCTCGCCGTGCTGGCCGGCGAGTTCGCCAGGGCTGGTTCTGACGGGCTGCAGCAGGTCGGAGGGGGTCAGTGCTTCGAAGCGGTCCCGCGCGCGGCGGACGCGCGCTTCGGGCGTGACGTCGGCGAGCGTTGCGCGCAGCACCGCGATCGGGCGGTTCATCAGGCGGAGTTCGACCGTTCCGGCCTCCGCTTCAGCGTCGGGCTCCGGCGCGGCCTGGGCCGCGGCGATGCCGAGCCAAAGCAGGATGGCCAGTGCGGCAAGCCGCCGCATCAGCAAGAAGACCATGGTCATCCGTCGCTCGCGTCATTTGGGAAACGGCAATGCCACCGCCGCGTGCGCTCCCCATCCATGCGGGCCGGGGACAGAGTTTGGTGCATGGTTGCAGCTAGTGTTTTCGAGCGGAAGTGAAACTTTTCGGCGGCGAGCTTAGAAAAATCGGTGTCGTCCGCTGCGGCCGGGGGCGTCACCTGTCGGCTGCGGGGTTTGCCGCATCACGCAGCGGCACTGCGTCACCGCTGCGATGCGGGCCCCCACATTTTCATTCAGTGAAAATTCGGCCGCAAAGTTTGACGGTGTTTGCGCGCGCTGCCTAACATCGCTGCACAAGACCTTCATCAGGCGAAACAGCGCTGGCGCTGCCGGCGCAGTGCGAGGAGACAGCGATGCGAATCTGGGACCTGCGCCGGCTGGCGCTTGTGGTTGCCGTGTGTTGTCTGCCAACGGCGCAGGCGGCGAGCGCTGCCGGGTATCCGGCGCGGCCGATCCGGCTGGTGGTGCCGTTCACGCCCGGCGGCACCACCGATATCCTGGCGCGTGTGGTCGGCGCCCGGCTGGGCGAGGTGCTCGGACAGAGTGTCGTGGTGGAAAACCGTCCCGGCGCGGGCGGCAATGTCGGTGCAGAAGCGGTGGCGCGTGCCGCGCCCGACGGCTATACGCTGCTGATGGGCACGCTCGGCACGCAGGTCACCAACCAGTACCTCTACGCGCGGATGCCCTATGACCCGGCGAAGGACTTCGCGCCGGTGACGCTGGTGGCCAACTCGCCCAATGTGCTGCTGACCCATGCCGCGCAGCCGGTGCGATCGGTGGCGGACGTGATTGCGCTGGCGAAGAAGGAGCCGGGGCGCCTCAACTATGCGTCGACCAGCACCGGCGGCTCGCCGCACCTGTCGGGCGAGCTGTTCGTCAGCATGGCAGATGTCAGGATGCAGCACGTGCCGTACAAGGGCGCGGCGCCCGCGATGACCGACTTGCTGGCGGGGCAGGTCGAGCTGATGTTCGACAACCTGCCTTCGGCGCTGGCGCAGATCCAGGCCGGCAAGGTCAGGGCCCTGGCCGTGACCAGCCCGCAGCGCTCTGCGGTCTTGCCGAACGTGCCGACGGTGCAGGAATCCGGCTTGCCCGGTTATGTGGTCAATTCCTGGTTCGGCCTGTTCGCGCCCGCCGGCACGCCGCCGGACATCGTCGCGCAGCTGCAGAAGGCGGCGGCCGGCGTGCTGGCCGAGCCGGCGGTGCGCCAGCGCATCGAACAGCTCGGCGCGATGCCGGGCGGCGACACGCCGGCGGCATTCGCGGCGATGCTGCGCGCGGACCACGACAAGTGGTCGCGCGTGATCCGCCAGGCTGGCATCCAGGCCCAGTAAGGCGCCATTTCACACGGACCATTCCATGACCAAGACCACGCTGCGCGTCGGCTCCGGCTCCGGCTGGTGGGGCGACCGCGTCGAGCCGGCCGCGCTCAGCGCCCGCCTGGGCCGGCTCGACTATCTCTGCTTCGAGACCATGGCGGAGGCGACGGTGTCGGCGGCCCAGGTGCGCAAGCGCCGCGATCCCGCCTTTGCCGGCTATGACACCTATCTCGACGAGCGCATGCGCGCGGTGTTGCCGCATTGCCTGGCCAACGGCACGCGCATCATCAGCAACCAGGGCTGGATCCATCCGCTCGGCGCGGCGCGCCGCATCGCGGAACTCTGCGAAGAAATGGGGCTGCCGGTGCCGCGCATCGCCGCCATCACCACCACCGACCTGACCGCGGCGATCTGCGACCAGGACCTCGCGCTGATGGAGAGCGGGGCACCGGTGGCGTCGCTGCGCGGCACGCTGATTTCCGCCGAGCCCTACGAGGGCGCGCTGCCCATCGTCAAGGCGCTGGAGCAGGGTGCGCAGATCGTGGTGACTGGCCGCGTGGCCGACCCGTCGCTGTTCCTGGCGCCGATGATCCACGCCTTTGGCTGGGACTACGCGCGCGACGTGGACCTGCTGGCGCGCGGCAGCGCCATCGGCCACCTGCTGGAATGCGGCGCACAGGCAACCGGCGGATACTTCGGCGACCCGGGCTACAAGGATGTGCCCGAGCCGTGGAACCTCGCGTTCCCGATCGCGGAAGTCGATGCGCAGGGCAGCGCCGTCATCGGCAAGGTAGACGGCACCGGCGGCCGCATTGACCTGCAGACCATCAAGGAGCAGATGTTCTATGAGGTGCATGACCCCGCCCGCTATATCACGCCGGACGTGGTGGTGGACTTCACCACCGCCGTGCTCGAGCAGGCCGGCCCGGACCAGGTGCGCATCAGCGGCGTGCGCGGCGCGCCGCGCACCGGCACGCTGAAGGTGTCGCTGGGCTGCACCGAGGGCTTTATCGGCGAGGACATGTTCTTCTATGCGGGGCCTGGCTGCCTGGCCAAGGCGGAGCTGGCGCGCATCATCCTGGAGCAGCGCTTTGCGCTGGCGAACCTGCAGGCGGACGAACTGCGCATTGATTTTCTCGGTGTCAACGCGATCCACGGTGCGGCGTCGCCGGTGCCGCCGTGCGAGCCGAACGAGATCGCCGTGCGCGTGGCCGCCCGCACCCGCACCCGCGAAGAGGCCGCCAAGGTCGGCCGCGAGATCGACAGCATGGCGGTGTGCGGGCTGGCGTCGACGGGCAAGCGCGTGCCGCACCAGGACCGCACCCGCGAGATCATCGGCGTATGGTCCACGCTGGTGCCGCGCGAGCAGGTCGAGTCCCGCATTCACTTTCTCTGAGGGCCAGCCATGATCGTTGCATTGCGGCGCGTTGCGCATACCCGGTCGGGCGACAAGGGCAATACCTCCAACACGGCGGTAATTGCCTATGACCCGGCGTTCTATCCGTACCTGAAGGATCAGCTCACCGCGCAGGCTTTCAAGGCCATGTACGGGGCGGTGATCACGGGCGAGGTCGAGCGCCATGCCGTCGATGGCCTGCAGGTGCTGAATTTTGTCGCGCACGGCGCGCTCGGTGGCGGCGTATCGCGCAGCCTGGCGCTCGACAATTACGGCAAGGCATTGGCGAGCGTGGTGCTGCGCTTTGAACTGGAGATCCCCGATGCGCTCGCCGGACTGCTGCGCGGGCCGCCAGCCTGACGCGATGGCGCACTAACACGGTGGCACGCTAGCGCGGCCCCGCGCGTCGGGTCCAGGCGCTGCTGATGCGGCGCGCTTCGTCCTTCAGGCGCCTGGCCAGCCGGGCTTCGCGCCCGCGCAGCCGCTCGCTCAGCGCGGCAATGCTGAGCGCGCCGAGCGGCTGGCCTTCGTAGTCCAGTATCGGCACCGCGATACCGCCCATCTGCGGGATGACCCAGTCCAGGAACATCACGTGGCCGCGCTCGCGCGCGGCTTCGGCCTCGGTTGCGATCAGTTCCGGGCTCAGGCGCGGATACGCCGCCAGCTTGCGCGCGGTCTGCTGCAGTCGCCGGGCCCGCTCCGCCGCGGGCAACCACGCCAGCACCGCCATGCTGCCAGCCCCCACGCCGAGCGGCCGGCGCGTGCCGACTTCGACATAGTTGGCGCGGATCGCAAAGGTGCCCAGTTCGAGCTGCGTGCAGACCGCTTCGCCGCGGCTGGCTTCGGTCAGTACGGCCGTGTCTTCGAATTCCTCGACCAGCCGCTCCAGGCTGTGCCGGGCCAGCGCGCGCAGGTCGACGCGGCGCTGCGCCACGTCGGCAAGCTGGAACACCTCGGCGCCGATGCCGAAGCGCCGCCGGGCATCGCGCGTGGCGAACCCTTCCGCGACCAGCCTGTCCAGCAGCCGCGACGTCGTCGCCGGGTCGAGGCCGGTGGCGCGCGCCACGTCGGACAGGCGCCGCACCTGCGGATCGGAAAGCGCACGCAGGATGGAGAGCGCGCGTTGTACCGGGGAAGAGCGTGGGGAGCGTGGGGAGCGGGTCGGCATGGCGGGGCGAGGCTGGCCTGGGGCCTGGCTATGATCGCATGGGCTGCCGTATTCAGGCAGCGACCGGCCCGCGCGGTTCCCGGCTCATGCGGCGCACCGCCTGGGGCGGCTGCCCGGTGGTACGCAGGAAGGCGCGCCGCATCCGCTCGCGGTCCGAGAATCCCACCTCGTCCGCGATCACGTCCAGCGACAGGCGGCCTTTTTCCAGCAACAGCCTGGCGGCCTCCACGCGCAGATGTTCGATCGCCTTGGCGGGCGATTGGCCGGTCTCGGCACTGAAGGCCCGGCTGAACTGGCGCGGGCTCAGCCCGGCAACATCGGCCAGTTCGTCGACAGTCAGCGCGTTGCGCAAATTGGCGTTGGCATAGTCGATGGCTTTCTGGATCCGGTCGGACTTCGGCTCGAGGTCAAGCAGCGTTGAAAACTGCGACTGGCCACCGGCGCGCCGATGGTAGATCACCAGCTTGCGCGCGACCGCGCGCGAGACTTCCTGGCCGTGGTCTTTCTCGATCATGGCCAGCGCCATGTCGATGGTTGCGGTCATGCCGGCGGAGGTCCAGATCGGGCCGTCCACGATGAAGATCTGGTCTTCCTCGACGACGACCTTGGGGAAGTGTCGCTGCAAGTCGTGCGCGAACCGCCAGTGCGTCGTTGCGCGCCGGCCGTCCAGCACGCCCGCGTGCGCCAGGATGAAGGCGCCGGTGCAGGGCGCGGCAATCCGCCGCGAGGTCTGCAGCGCGTGCCTGACGAACCCGGTCAGCGCTGTGGAAACCACGTCGATTTCCACGCCGGAGCCGAACATCACGGTGTCGAACGCCGCCTTGCCGAACGGCTGCGACTCGACGCGGATGCCCGCCGACGACATCACCAGTCCCCCCTGCTCGGAAAGCACCGTCACGTCGTAGGCGCGCTCTTCGAGCACGACGTTCGCGAGTTCGAACGCGGTGATCGCCGCCAGGCCCATCACATAGAAGTTGGGGAATACGACGAAGCCGATGGTGTGCATGCGTTGTCCTGGTCAGTGCCTGAGTCATGTCCTGAATTGACGGTATATATGACATTTGAGACGCGGTCAACGCTGGCTATGATTGCTCGCAGGTAACCACCACAGCGGGCCAATACGGTGACTGCGCAGTAACACCGCGGCGTATGCGCCGCTTCCCGGGCCCATCCGCAACCGCATTCCGCAAGAGCATTCCTATGGACCGTCGACTACTGATCCTGGCGCTGGGCATGTTTGCAATGGGCACCGACAACTTCGTCGTCGCCGGTATCCTGCCCAGCGTGGCGGCGTCGCTGCATACATCGGTCAGTGTGGCTGGCCTGATGGTGACGTGCTACGCGTTGACCTATGCGGTGGCGGCGCCCGTGATGGCAGCGGTGGCGGGCGGCTTGCCGCGCAAGCTGCTGCTGGTTTCGGCGCTGGGCATTTTCGTCGTCGGCAACGCCGTCAGCGCGCTCGCGACCGACGTGCACTGGGTGCTGATGAGCCGGGCCCTGGCCGGGTTTGGCGCCGCGCTGTTCTCGCCTACTGCGCTGGGCGTGGCCGCGGCGCTTGCCTCGCCTGAAAAACGCGGCCGCGCACTGGCCACGGTAACCGCCGGGCTCACTGGCGCCACCGCGCTGGGTTCGCCGCTGGGCACACTGATCGGCGGATTCGGCGGCTGGCGGTCGACGCTGTGGTTCGTCACGGCGCTCGGGGTCGCGGCGATGATCGGCGTCTGGACCCTGCTGCCGTCGGTGCCGCTGCCCGCAACGGTCAGGCTGCGCGAGCGGCTCGCCCCCATGCGCGACCCGCGCGTCGCGCTGACCTTGCTGACGTCGCTGTTCGCGTTCGGCGGATTCCTGATGGTCTATACGTATGCCGGCGTGGTGCTGGAACCGGTGACGCACGGCGACGAACGCATGCTCGCGGGGTTGTTCCTGCTGTGGGGCGTCGCGGCTACGGTTGGCAACCTGGTCGCCGGCCGCCTGGTGGACCGCTTCGACAGCCGCCATATCGTCGATGCGATGCTGTGGATCGCCATCCTTAACTTCTGTGCGCTGCCGTGGACCGCTGCGCATCCGGTCAGCGCTGTCATCGCGCTGGTCATCTGGGGGCTCTGCGGATGGGGGCTCATCGTGCCGCAACAGCACCGGCTGGTGCAACTGTCGCCGCAGGTGGCGCCACTGCTGCTCGCGCTGAACAATACGGCCACCTATCTTGGGCTTGCCGGCTCGGGCGTGCTTGGGGGCATCGTACTCCGGTCGACCGGCGGGCAGTACCTGAGTCTGTTCGCGGCGGCAATGATTGCACTGGCGTTTGTCTTCACCGCGGCAGCGCATCGCCGCATCGCGCGGCCGGCCCTGGATGGTCGCGCCGCAGCCGCCGGCCAGGCCGAAGCGGTGTGATGCGAGGCGGCCGCCCGTTTTCCCGCGCCGTGGCAAGCCACGCTGACGGCGCGCTGTAGCACTTCCTGCCTTTTATACCCATGACACCTCGACACGCACTTCTTTCGATGATGACCGCTGCCGGCATGGCATTCGCCGGCGCCGCTGCCGCGCATGGCCCGCAACCGGCCGGCGCCGGCGATATCGTCAAGCCCAACTTCTCGCGCACCATATCCAATATCCCGGGCAAATCACTGGTCGCGGTGGAAGTTGTCTATCCGCCTGGAGGCGCGTCGTTGCCGCATACCCACGCCAGGTCGGCGTTCATCTATGCCTATGTCGTCTCGGGCAGCATCGCCAGCAAGGTGAACGACGAGCCGGAGCGCGTCTACAAGGCCGGCGAAGCCTTCTTCGAGGAACCCGGCTCGCGCCATCGCGTGAGCCGTAATGCGGACCGGCGCAAGCCGGCCAAACTACTGGCCGTGTTCGTGGTGGATTCGAACGACACGGCACTGACTACCCACGACGAGCAGGGAGGTTGAAATGAGGTTGGACTACACCAAGGCAGCGCCGGGCGGCATGAAGGCGTTTGGATCTGTCTATGGCTATGTCATGCAGTCAGGCCTGGAGGATGTGCTGGTCGAACTGGTCTATCTGCGCGTCAGCCAGATCAACGGCTGCGCCTATTGCCTGGACATGCATACCCGGGACCTGATCAAGCATGGTGTCACGCCGGCAAAGCTGGCGCTCGTGCAAGCCTGGCATGAAGCGGGCACGTTGTTCACTGAACGCGAGAAGGCGGCGCTGGCATGGGCGGAGTCGGTTACCCGCGTTGCCGATACCCATGTGCCTGACGACGACTTCCAGCGTGCCGCGGCGGTGTTCGGCGAGAAGGAGCTTGCTGACCTGACCATGGCCATCGGCCTGATGAACGCCTTCAACCGGCTTGCCATCAGCTTCCGCCGTGCCCCGGATGCCGCGCTGGCGGCAAACGCCTGAGCGGTTGCCGCCCGGACAGCGCGCTGCAGCCGTTGAGCGCGCGCGTCGCCGGGATCTGCATGGATCCGGTGACGCTGGCGCGCCGCCTCACGGCGCGTCCACATCGGCGCAGAACGCCCGCGTCAGCTCCATCTCGAACGCGCGGCTCGACAGCCGCAGGAGTCCCGGGTCGTTCGGCACCGCATTGATGATGCCGCCGATCGACGTCGCGCGAGACCGCACTTTGCGCAAGTCAGAATGAAATGCCGTCTAATTGGCTGCGCGCGCCGCGTCGCTGAACTGCGGCGGTGCGCCTTGGCTGCTGTAAAAATAATCCGACGTCGTCTAGTATGGATGCGCATGGCATCTCGGGCGCGCTGCGTTCCACGAGACTTCGAAACTCGGTTTGGTGTCCACGCGGTTACTGGCGGCACCCGTTCCCGAGCGCGCCGCTGTTGCCCGTCGTGATAGCGGAAGATTCATGCGGCTGAAGGGGGGACTTCTTGGACGAGGCGGCGCCAACCCGGTTTCAGATTCTCGCGCTCTCGGGCGGCGGCTTTCGCGGGCTGTACACCGCCAGGCTGCTTGCCGATTTCGAGGAAGAAATCGGTGCCCCGATTGCGACCCGGTTCGACCTGATCGCCGGCACCTCGATTGGCGGGGTGATTGCGCTGGCCCTGGCGCTGGAAGTGCCGGCGAGCCGCATTGTTGCGCTGCTGACCGAGTATGGCGAGAAAATCTTCCAGCGGCGCTGGTCGCTAGCCGGCATCTGGCGGGCCCCGTTTTCCTCGCGTCGTCTCGGCGAACTGCTTGCCGATGACCATATGTTCGGACAGCGCCTGCTGGGCGCGTGCGCGCACCGCGTGGTCATTCCCGCGATCAATTACTCCACCGGCCGGCCGCAGATATTCAAGACACCGCACCACGTCAATTTCAAGCGGGATCACAAGTTCCGCATCGTCGATATCGCAATGGCGACCAGCGCGGCACCGGGCTACTTTGCGCGCTACACGTTCAACCATAACCAGTTTGTCGACGGCGGCCTTTACGCCAATGCGCCGGGCTTGCTGGCGGTGCACGAGGCGCAGTATTCCCTGCTCCGGTCGCCCGCCGATGTCCACGTCATGGCGATTGGCACGATGTCGTCGAAGTTCACCGTGAACCCCCGCCGCAATCGCGAGGGCGGCACCTACGACTGGGGCGGGATCAATCCCGCCAACATGCCCAAGCGATTGTTCGGGCTGTCGATATCGGTCCAGGAAGCGCTGAGCGACTTCATGCTGTCGCACCTGCTGCCGGGGCGTTATGTGCTGGTCGACGATGATCTCACCGACCAGCGCGCCCGCGCCGTAGGGCTGGACAAGGCCGACCGCGCGGCAAGAGAGGTGCTGCTGGGGGCGGCTTCGGAGCGGTCGAAGATCTGCATCGGCAGCCGGGAGTTCCAGCCGTTCCTGAGGCATCTCGCCCCGGCGCCAACGTTCTTTTACGGGGAGAACGAGAATGCCAGTGCGTTCTCGCGCCGGATCGCCGGATCCACGGCGCGGGTGCACATGGTTTCGCCGACGCGATAGCCGCGGCTTACGCGAACGCGTGGAAGGGCCGCTGCAAGCTGGCAGGCGCGGCGTCCGGCCCGGCCTGGGCCGGCGCGGCGAGCGGCAGGTCCAGCAGCGCGCGCACGTCCCGCTCGATGGTTGCGACGGAGGCAGACCGGGACAAGGTGCGGGCATAGCGCGGGTCCAGGCCGGGCGGCAGTCGCAGCCACATATTGTCCGAGATCAGCAGCAGGCGCCGCGGCCTGAGCACCAGGCTGGCCAGCCGCAACTGGTTCCAGCCGTCGGCCAGGTCCAACGGCATGCCGAACACCAGCAGCGCCGGCGCCGGCAAGCGCAGATTGCGCGCCGCCAGGGCCTCTGTCTCTACCGGTTCCACCCGGCTGATGCCCGGCATCTCGCTGAGCAAACGCATGACGCCGTGCCGGTAGATCGGCATGTCGTCGATGACCACGGCATGCGCCTCGCGGCCGTATTGCAGCACTTGCGCCGGGTCCGGCGTTCCACGGTGAATCGAGCTCATTCCTTCCTCCGCTGGTCTGGTGTCGGCGCGAGGGCCAACGTTTTTCATCGGTATCAGCAAGGGCGATGCCAGCCCCGGCAAGGACTGGCGTGCCATGCCGTGCCAGCGCCGGATCCAGGCGGGCCGCGGGTCTGCGGCAAGAGCCCAGGCTGGCGGGACCGCGTGGATGCGCGGGTAACGGGCGGCGGGGCGTTACGTGTTACGTAACGCGTCACGTAACGTGTCAAGCGGCTGTGCCGGCGACGCGCAGCCGTGGCAGGTGACGCTTGCGTCCGGCAGCGATACGGCCAGCGCCGCCCGGAACGCTGGCCCGGCATCCAAGTCCAGGCAGGTCCAGCCCGAGATGGCGGTGCCATGGTGCGAAGCCCGCCAATGGCCCGCGCCGCGCTGCCTGTCGTTGCCCGTCGTATAGGCGGTGGGATCGCCCGAGAGGCCCATGCCGAGCGCCTTCAGCAGCGCTTCCTTGCGCGTCCAGAGGCGGAGCAGGGTGTCGGTCGAATCCGGCCGCGCGCGCGCGAGGGTTCGTGCCTCCACGGCGGAAAACACGCCGCGCCCCAGGCCCGGAGCATCCAGTCCGCCGGCACGCCGCTCCACGTCCACGCCCAGGCGGCAATCCCGCCCGAAAGCCAGCAGCGCGATGCCGTCGGTGTGGGACACGCTGAAGGCAAGCCCGGCTGGCGGCCATTGCAGCACGGGCTTGCCGAATGCCGACACAGCAAAACGCAGCGCTTCGGGCGGCCAGCGCAGATAGCCGCCGAGCAGCCAGCGCAGCAGGCCGCGCCGGGCGATATAGCCCTCGCGGTGCCGGGCGTGGCGGTAGGCCAGGGCGCGCGCGCGCTCGTCCGGCGCAAGCGCATGGGCCAGCCGCGCACAGGCGGGGCTGACCTGCGCGTCTTCCAGCATCCATACCTGTACCGCGCCGTCCGGCAACGCGAGGCGTTCCGGCTCCGGCAGCACGAGCGGCGCGGCATCTACCGCGCCCAGTGCGGCAAAGCCATCCTGCTGCATGGCGTCGGGTTCCTGCGCGCGCCAGCCGGCGCCTGATCCATGCCGCGCCACATCACGCACCCGCGAGGCCCTCGTCCAGGATCGCCGCCACCACCTGGAGGTTGGGCTCGAGCACCAGATCGAAATGGCTGCAGGGCACTTCGGCAATGGTCAGGCCGCCCAGCGCAACGCGCCGCCACAGCGTCAGCGGATCGCCGCGCTGCTGCTGCCTGACCGCGGCGCGCAGATAGAGCACCGGGCCGGCGTGGTAAGGCTGCGGCCGATAGGTTGTCATGGCGCGGCCCATGGTCTCGCGCACGCGCTGCAGCGCCGGCGGCAGCGATTCGGTGAACGCGTCGGGCCGGCACGTGATGCGGCCGCGGCGCATGCCCACGCCTTCGGCGGCCCGGTGCAGTGCGTAGCGCAGGTAACGCAGGCGCTGCGCCGCCGGCACCGCCCGCAGCTTGCGCCACTGATAGCCGGGATAACTGCAGCAGAAGCGCACCCAGGTCCGCCATGGCAGGAAATGCTCGCAGACATAGGTGTCGAGCAGGCACAGCAGCTCGACGTGCTCGCCGGCGCGGCTCAGCTGCTGCGCCATCTCGTACGCAACCAGGCCGCCGAACGAGTAGCCGGCCAGCGCATACGGACCACTGGGCTGCAACGTGCGGATCTGCTCGATGTAGCTGGCCGCCATATCCTCGACGCGTCGCTGCGTCGGCTGCTCGCCGTCAAGGCCGCGTGCCTGCAGCCCATAGACCGGGCGCGACGTCCGCAGCGCGTTGACCATGCCCCAGCATTCCATCACCGAGCCGCTCGCGCCATGCACCAGGAACAGCGGCGAGCCGGTGCCGCCGCGCACCGGCACCAGGTTGGGCGAGGGCTGGGGGGACGCGGTCTCGTCGATCGCCGCGGCCAGGCCCGCAATGGTTGGCGTGAACAGCAGCGTCGCAAGTGGAATCGTGCGTCCGGTCGACTGGTGCACGTCGGCGAGCAGCCGCGCGGCCAGCAGTGAATGCCCGCCGAGGTCGAAGAAGTTGTCGTCGCGGCCAATCGGGGCGAAGTCGAACAATCGTTCCCACAGGGCCTGCAAATGGCGTTCCAGCTGCTCGCGTGTGGTGCCGGGGGCCGGCAGTTCGCGCGCCGCCAGGTTCAGGCCCGGATGGGTGCGGATGGCGTCGAGGCAGCCCGGATTGCGCAACGCCGCGGTATTCCCCACCGGCAGGCCGTTGACCGCATTGCGCGCGGCCGCTTCGGAGAGCTTGCCGTTATGGGTGGCCGGCAGCGCCGGCACGGCCAGGATGCGGTCGGGCACATGCGTTGGCGAGGCGCGGCGCGCCAGGTCGCGGCGCACGCGCGCGGCCAGCGCGCCGGTCAGCGCGACGCCATCCTGCAGCACCAGCAGCAGCACCATGCGCTGTTCGTACCGTTCCGCGTGCGTGCGGTCGGGCGGTGCCGTTTGCGCGCGCTGCTCCACCACCATCGCCTCGCGGATTTCCGGGATATCGCGCAGGACCCGATAGATCTCGCCCGGCCCGACATTGACGCCGCGGACATTGAGCACACCGTCGGAGCGGCCGTGCAGCCGCGCCGTGCCTTCGGGCGTAAACTCGATCCGGTCGCCGTGGGTCCAGACCCCGGCGTTGGCGGAAAAGTAGGCCGCGTGGAAGCCCTTGCCGTCCACGTCGCCATAGAAGCCGAGCGGTCGCGACGGGAACGGGTTCGCGCACACCAGCTCGCCGATGCCGCTGGCAGGCGCGCCGTGTTCCCACGCCTGCACATCGAGCGCCAGGCTCTTGCATTGGGCTTCGCCCGCATAGACCGGCAGGTTCGGATTGCCCAGGACAAAGCAGCCGAGGATGTCGGTGCCGCCGGAGATCGACTGCAGCGGCAGCGGCTTGACGTGATCGCGCACCCATTCGAACTGCGCGTCGAACAGCACCGATCCGGTCGACATCATCGCGCGCAGCGCGCCCAGGTCGAACTGCTGCCCTGGCACCAGGCCGGCATCCTCGCACATCTTCAGGTAGGCGGGACTGGTGCCGAACACCGTGACGCGCTCGTCCGCGACCAGGCGCCACAACGCGTCGACCGTGGCGATCGGCCCGTCATAGGTTACGATCTCGGCCCCCGACGCCAGCGCCGACAACTGCCAGTTCCACATCATCCAGGCGCAGGTGGTGTGGAAGTACATGCGGTCGCCGGGCCGCAGGTCGCAGTGCAGGCGGTGCTCCTTCAGGTGCTCCAGCAGGCTGCCGCCGGCGCCGTGCACGATGCACTTGGGCTTGCCGGTCGTGCCCGACGAGAACATGATGAAGAGCGGATGGTTGAACGGGAAGCGCCGCCAGGAAAATTGCTCCGCATCGCCGCGGGCGATCAGGTCGCCCAGCGCATGCACGGGCTGGCTGACGGTGTCCGGCAAGCTGCCGTCGTCGAGCTGGATGATGCCCTGCAGCGACGGCAGCGCGGCCGCCAGGCCGGCGACGTTGTCCGCCAGCGCCAGGCCGGTGTCGAATGCGCGCTGCGCGGTGTGCGCGAGCAGCAGCCGCGGCGCCAGCGGCGCGAAGCGGTCGAGCAGCGTCTCGACGCTCATCTCGGCCGCGGCGGTCGACAGCGTTGCGCCGAGCGCGGTCACGGCCAGCGCGGCGACGATGGCTTCCGCGTCGTTGCGCATCACGCCCACCACGCGGTCGCCTTCGCGCAGCCCCAGTTGCGACAAGGAATGTGCCGCACGCGCGACCCGGTGGCGCAGTTCGCCGCGGCTCAGGCGTTCGCGCCGACCATCGGCGTGGCAGGCGGTCAACGCCGGTGCGTCGGGACCCGCTACCTCCAGTCCAAGCAGGTTGTCCGCGTAGTTCAGCAGCACGTTCGGGAAGAAGCGGGCATGCTCGCAATCGTCGCCGACGCAGACCGGCTCGGGGTTGCCCGACCAGGCCAGCCCCTGCGACCACTGCAGGAAGCAACCCCAGAATGTGCGGAATTCCCGTACCGAGAATTCATGCAGCGCGCCGTACCGATGGAAGGAATGGCCGGTGCACGCCTGCAGGGCCGCGGTGAACGCGGTCATCTGCGACGCCACGGCGCGCTCGGGCGAGCTGCTGTAGATGGGAGTGCGACCCGGATTGACGCTCGGGCAGAACGCGGCGTCCGACAAGCAAAATCGATCCATCCGATGCTCCTGGGAGACCGGTGCACGCCGTTCGAAGCGACGGCGTGTTCATGGGATCGAGATTAACGGCTGGTAAATTCTGGTCTGTGCGTCATCGCACGCATGATTGGCAGACCCGTGTTGGCAGACCCGTGGGGCACAAAGCTGCTGGCCCGGGCGCCGCAGCGTGGCCAGGCCTTCAGTCCAGCCGCGCCGCGCGCAGGTCGCTCTTGGCGATCAGTTGCCGCAGGGTTTCCGCCGGCCGGCTCAGGCGCCGCGCCGCCAGGGTGATGAATTCGACGCCGGGCAGCGCCGGCAGGGCATCGACGTTGACGGGAGGCACCAGTCCGCCGCCGGCCAGGTTCTGCGCACGCACGGTAATGCCCAGTCCGCCGCGCGCCGCCGCGATGCAGCCGGAATGGCTGCTGCTGGTGCAGGCCACGCGCCAGCGCCAGCCGGCCTTGGCCAGCGTGTCGAGCACCACCGAGCGCGTCACGCTGGGCTCATGGACCAGGATCAGCGGCAGCGGCTGGCTGATATCGACCACGGTGCCGGGCCGCGCCAGCCATTCCAGCTGGCCGCGGAACACCGGCACGCCGCGGCGCTCGCCTTCGCGCCGCTTGCCGACGATCAGGTCGAGCGTGCCGGCCTCGATCTCCTCGTACAGCTTGCTGGTCATGGCAATCATGATCTCGAGTTCGACATCCGGGTGCGTCGCCCGGAACGCCGCCAGCAGGTTGGGCAGCGGCCCCTGCGCCAGGTCCTCGGACGTGCCCAGCCGGACCCGCCCCTGCAGCCGCGGCGCGGTGAACTGCGACTCGGCGCGCGCCAGCGCTTCCAGGATCAGCCGCGCATGCACCAGCAGCGCCTCGCCATCCGGCGTCAGCGCCAGGGAATGGGTGTCGCGCACGAACAGCCGCCGGCTCACGCTCTGTTCCAGCCGGCGAATGTGATCGCTGACCGATGACTGCGACAAGCCCAGTTGGCGCCCGGCGTCGGTAAAGCTGCGCGCCGTGGCGACCGTGGCGAAGGTGCGGATCCAGACGGGATTGAGCATCGCGGCATTGTCATCGGATTCTGCGATGACAGTCAACAAGGCCAGAGGGGTTCCCGATGGGGGTGGCGCTGCGTAGCATGCAAGGCAAGCCATCCCGCAGCCCGCCGGGCCGGCCGCTTCCAGGAACCGCATGCCCACCGCCTCAACTCCCGCCGCCGCCGATGTCTCCCGCCAGGCCATGCTCTGGATCGTCTTTGCCGGCTTCTTCATGCAGACCCTGGACACCACCATCGTCAACACCGCGCTGCCGGCGATGGCGCGCAGCCTCGGCGAAAGCCCGCTCGACCTGAAGCCGGTGGTGGTGGCCTACACGCTGACCATGGCGATGCTGACGCCGGCCTCCGGCTGGCTGGCGGACAAGTTCGGCACGCGCCGGGTCTATTTCAGCGCGATCCTGATCTTCGTGCTGGGCTCGGTGTTCTGCGCCACCGCCTTCACGCTGCCGCAACTGGTGGTGGCGCGCGTGCTGCAGGGCATCGGCGGGTCGATGCTGCTGCCGGTCGGCCGGCTCGCGGTGTTGCGCAATGTCCCGGGCGAACAGTACATCGCGGCGCTGGCGTTCGTTTCCATTGCCGGGCAGGTCGGCCCGATCTTCGGACCGGTGCTGGGCGGCTGGCTGGTGCAGAGCGCGTCGTGGCACTGGATCTTCCTGATCAACGTGCCGGTGGGCCTGGCGGGCCTGTTGGCGGTGCGGCGCTACCTGCCGCAGGGCGAGGCCGGCGTGGCGCCGCCGTTCGACTGGATCGGCTGCGGCCTGCTGTCGCTATGCATGGTCACGTTTTCGCTGGCGCTGGAACACGGCGCGCACAGTCCGTGGAGCGCGCTCCTGATCGCCCTCAGCGTCGGCAGCGCGCTGCTCTACATTCCGCATGCCAGGCGGCACGCGTCGCCGCTGTTCCGCCTCGCGCTGTTCGGGGAACCGAACTTCAGCGTCGGCCTGGCCGGCAACCTGGTGTGCCGCATTGGCGTAGGCGCGGTGCCGTTCCTGCTGCCGCTGCTGTTCCAGCTGCAGCTCGGCTACACCCCGTTTCATTCGGGCCTGATGCTGTTGCCCATCGCCGTTGCCGGCACCATCTCCAAGCGCTGGATCGTGCCGCTGGTGAACCGCTTTGGCTACGACACGTTCCTGCTGGTCAACACATGGATCGTCGGCGTGTCCATTGCCTCGTTCGCGGCGATTGCGCCGGGCTGGCCGCTGGCGCTGTCGATCGTGCAACTGGCCGTGTTCGGCTGCGCCAACTCCATGCAGTTCGCGGCGATGAACAGTGTCACGCTCAAGGGCCTGTCGCGTGCGGATGCCGGCAGCGGCAACAGCCTGTTCTCGATGGTGCAGATGCTGGCCATCGGGCTGGGCGTCACGATTGGCGGCGGGCTGGTCAGCTATTTCTCGGCCACGCTCGGCGTGGCCGCGCCGGCCTACCGGCTGGCCTTTTTCAGCATGGGCGTGGTGACGGTGCTGTCCGGGCTGGTGTTCCGGCGGCTGGACGCGGACCGGCTCCATCCCGAGGGTTTGAAGCGCGGCGCGGTGGCCGACCTTCGTCGCTAGCCAGCATGGCGCGGCCTCGGCGCGCGCTGCCCTCATACCAGCGCGGCGACCGGTTGAAGATGCCGACGACCAGCAGCATGGCCGGTACTTCGATCAGGGATGCCTGACCGCGGCGCAGGGCCCGATTTGTCCGAAACCGAACAGAGCGTACGCAAGACGGCCTGTATCGTAGCGGTCCGTAGCGGTCCGCGGGTAGGCCGCGTGGCAAGACCACGCTGTCCTGCTGCGCATCCCGGGGTGCACTGGAGGTACCGTGTCAAATCGCTATGACCTGTCGGGCAAGACAGCGCTGGTGACGGGCGGGGCAAACGGACTGGGGCGGGCGATCGTGGCGCAACTGGTCGACGGCGGCGCACGCGTGCATGTGTGGGATATCGTCCCGCTCCAGCTGGCAGATGCCACCACCGAGGTCGTCGATATCTCCGATGGGGCGCAGGTCCGGCTGGCGCTGACGCGGCTGGTGGAAGCGGGACAGCGCTTCGACATCCTGGTCAACAATGCTGGCTACCTTGGCCCGGTGCGGCCGTTCGAAGCCCACGATCCCGCGCAATGGCAGCGCATCATCGCCGTCAACCTGGTCGGCACCATGTACGTCTTGCAGGCGATGCTGCCGCATATGTTGCGCTGGGGCGGCGGCCGCATCGTCAATATGGGCTCGATGGCCGGCAAGGAAGGGTTGGCGGGGCTGGCGGCGTACTCCGCGGCCAGCGGCGGTGTGGTGACACTGACCAAGGCCATCGGCCGCGAACTGGTGAAGCGCAATATCTATGTGAACTGCGTTGCACCCGGTCCCATGGATACCGACATGATCCGCGCGCTCGGCAGCCAGGAGGTGGCGGCCATGGTGAGCGAGAGCCCGGCCGGGCGCCTCGGCGATCCGGCCGAGGCCGCGCACCTGGTCGCGTGGCTATGTTCGGACGCCAGCCGCTTCAACGCGGGCGCTGTCTTCGACATGTCAGGCGGGCGAGCGCGATTCTGATAGCCGCCGGTTGCCTGGCGGGTCTGCCGGCCAGGACCGGCCGGCGGTCATTCCGGTGGTATATCCAGGATGACGTTGCCGATCAGCTTGCCGCCTTCGACCGCCTCATGCGCCTGCGCGATCGCCTGCAGCGGAAAGCGGGCACCGATGGCGTGCTTCAGCCTGCCATCCTCCATCAGCCGGGTCAGCCCGCCGATGGCGCGTTCCCGGTCGGCGCGGCAGAGATCGTACACAAGAAAAAACCGGAGCGAGGCCGAGCTGAACAGCAGGTCGCGAAACGGGACCGGGATATCGCCGTACGCGTTCGAGCCATAGCTGACCAGCGTGCCGTGGGGCCTCAGCACGCCTTGTGGCAGCAGCTGTACCGTGGTGGAGAAGTCCATATCGACAATGGCATGTACGCCCTTGCCCCCGGTCAGCGCCATCACGGCTTGCGCAACCGGCTCCTGCTTGTAGTCGATCGTTGCTTGCGCGCCGGCCGCCATCGCATGGTCAGCCTTCTGCGTCGAGCCCACGGTGCCAATGACGGAGGCACCGGCATAAACCGCCAGTTGCACGACATAATGGCCAACGGCGGATGATGCGCCGATGACCAGAACGGTCTTGCCGGCAATGTCGCCAAGCAGATGGATAGCGTGGAAAGCCGTCATCGCCGGAATGCCAAGGCAGGCGGCCGCCGCAAAATCCGTATTGGCGGGCAATGGCACGGCCTGCGCCTGTGGCAACGCGATGTACTGCGCCGCGGTGCCCATGGGCCGCTGCCATTGGCCGTTCCAGATCCAGACACGCTCGCCGATGCGGGCCTGCGCCACGCCCGAGCCCACCGCGTCGATCACGCCAGCCCCGTCGCTGTGCGGCACGACGCGCTCGCTCGCCAGCGGCCGGCCATGCCGGGATTTGACATCGGACGGATTCACGCCGGACGTGGCAAGCCTGACGCGGACTTCGCCAGGTCCGGGCGTCGGCGTTGGCAGCTCACCAAACTCCAGGACCTTCCGGGCTTCTCCGTTCCTGCTGTACCAGGCAGCGCGCATGATTTCCCTCCTGCGTGGATCGAACGTCGCCATTGTCCCGCGCGACGCAGGCCAGCGACAGCGCAAGCATCGGGCGGGCGCCGCCCGATGTCAAACTACTTTCCCAGCCATGTCGCACGGCGTGCGTCGAATTCACCGCCGGCCTTGGCCAGGTGCAGCCACTGGTCGACGTACCGTTTGAACACCTCATCGCCAAGCGGCAGCAGATAGCCCATTTCCGCGTACTGGAGTGGCTTGTCGGGATTGACGGCGCAAAGCTCGGGATGCGCCTTGCTCTGGACGATGGCTTCGGCGGCCTCGGTGACGAAGACGTCGGCGTTGCCCTGGATGACCTCGTCGAAGATCGTCAGGTTGTCCTTGTGGATGGTCAGCTTCGCCCGGGACAGGCGCGTGCGGGCGAACCGCTCGTTGCTGCCACCGGGGTTGGCAATCACGCGCACGTTGGGCTGGTCGATGGCTTCGACGGTCTGGAAGCGGGCCACGTTCTCGCAACGGGTGATAGGAGTCTTGCCGTTGACCATGTAGGGCGCGCTGAAATAGGCCTGCTTCTGCCGTTCCAGCGACACCGAGATGCCGCCGGCACCCATATCGCACTTGCCGCTGACAAAGTCGGGCATCAGCGTCGCCCAGGTGGTCTTGACGAATTGCGCTTTGGCGCCGAGGGAGCTGGCCAGCGAGGTCATCAGGTCCACGTCGAGCCCTTCGTACAGGCCTTCGGACTTCATGAAGCTGAAGGGCTTGTAGTCGCCCGGGGTGCAGACGCGCAGGATGCCCGCTTGCGCCACGCGGGACAGCGTGGGCGACACCGCGGTGGCGGGCGCGGGCGACTGGGCCAGCACCGGCGCGGCACCCAGTAGCGCAACCGCGGCAACGATCGTCTTTCTCATTGGCATTTTCTTGTTCTCTGGAGGGCGTCGGGGATGTGGTCACTGCAGCATGCGGATTTATAGCATGCTTGAAACGGCGGCAGGCGCCGCGCCGCTCGGATCGGGAACCAGACCGCCTGCGCACCATAAAGAGAAAGAGCCCGGACCTGCTGGTTTGCCAGGCCCGCTGAGAAGTGCAACCGGCAATATCGGTCACAGCGCCTTCAGATACTCCGCCAGGTCAGCAATATCCCCGCTGCTCAGTCCCAGTCCCTGCTTCGTGTTGTAGGTATTTACGACATCGTGCAATGTGGCCGCCGATCCGTCATGAAAATACGGAGGGTGCTGCCACACGCCCTTCAGGGGCGTGGTCCGGTATTGCTTGGTCGCCGAGCGCGACGCGTAGCTCGGGGTTTCCGGTTCGGCCATCGAGTCGCCAGGCGGATGCAGGACCGAGTTGGCATCGGTAAATGCCGGGCCGCTATGGCAGGTGGCGCATCGACCCGCGCCTTCGAATACAAGGCGTCCCCGCACTGCCGCTACCGGGTCGAAACTGCCGGCCGGCGGCGGGGGCGCGCTCAGCGACAGCTGATACGCTTGCAGCGCCGGAAGCTTGCTGGTGACGAGATCCTCCGTACCATGCGTGATGGAAATATTCAGCCGTGGCTCGGATACGGAGCCGAGGCCGCCCATCTGGGAGACGGCGACATAGCGATTCCAGTACATGATGTCTTCGCCATCGCCGGTAAAGGTGATGCGGTGAATGCCGGCCAGCCCGAAGGCGGGCGGTATCACCACCGGCTTGCTGAGGCCGTCGATATTGCTGCGCGGGTCGTACTTGCCCGCACCCCAGGCGTTAAGGACCTTCTTCATGGCATCGTCGATGGCAGGTGACAGCGCGATGATGGCGCCGGGATTGAGATCCCGGTTGGGCCATCCGTCCAGCCGCCTGCCGATGCCCGGCGCGAACGAGTTGTCCACCGTCGAATGACAAAGCGCGCAGGTGATGCCGACATGGGTCAGCTTGTCTGCCCCGTTGACCGTCTCGACCGTCCCCTTGATGCCGACGACCGCGTTCAGTTTCAGCAGCGCCACCGTCGTCGCCGGGCTCTTCAGGTCGATGGTGCCATTGCGGATGCCATTCGCGACCGTCTCGGGCAAGGCGTCGGCGTCGACCTTCAGCCCGACGGAAAACGCGGTCAAGGGATCCACCGAGCTGGCGATGACCTCGTGCATCCTCAGCTTGTCGGTCCACTGTGCTTCGTCGCCGAAGGTATCGAAGCGAAAGATCTGCTTGCCCTGCTCGACCAGGGCCTTCTGCGCTGCTTCCGTGCTGGCCGCGTCAGTCCCTCCCCCTCCGGAACCGCCGCCGCATGCCGTGGCTGCCGCCATCGCGGCCACTGTCATCAGGGCATTGACCAGCCGCGGCCGAGGCATGGGCTTCATCGTTGCCCGCCGCAACGGTACGGGCTGGACTTCTGCTTCGGTTGCCAGTGCGGAGGGTTGCTTGATCATGATCGGTGTCCTTGTCACATGGATGAGGCGACTGATAAATGGCAACGGACATGTCCGAGGGCAGTGGCCTGGGCGCGTCCGTGGCATATGTCGTTAGACGTTGACGGACGCGGGAAGGTGACAAGAGGCCTGGGCCACATTGCGGCTCGTGGCGGCCGGTGGCGGCGGGTAGCGTTCTCCTATGATTGCTGACGCGTGGTTCGAGCGAACCCGGGTGGCGGTCGGATCCGGCCCGAGCCGGCTGTCACCTTTTCGCGGCGGTGCCGTCTAATGACCAGGAACGGGAAAAGCCACTATGGACCCAAAGCAGAATCCCTGGCCACCTTTGCCGTCTGCTGCCGGTGCCCCGACGGATGCCGACCTGGTCGCAAGCGCCCGCGCCGGCGCCGCGTCCGCCTTCGAAATCATCATGCGGCGCAACAACCGCCTGTTGTTCCGCACCGCGCGGGGCGTGGTCCCGGACGACGCCGAAGCGCAGGATGTGGTGCAGGAAACCTACCTGCGCGCCTTTACCCGCCTGGATTCGTTTCGCAGCGAGGCCGCACTGAGCACCTGGCTGGCGCGTATTGCCATCAATGTCGCCCTGACCACGCAGCGCAAGCAACGCGGGCTGGTCCAGATGGGCGCCCGGGCGGAAGAAGATTCTGGCGAAGCTTCACAGGAGAACGTGATGCCCTTCCGCACCGCTGATGACGCATCCCCCGAAGCCATGGCCGAGCGCACCCAGGTGCGCGAGCTCCTGCAAAGCGCGGTCGAGAACCTGCCGCCAATCTATCGTTGCGTGTTCATCCTGCGCGCCGTCGAAGACATGAGCGTGGAGGAGACGGCTTATTGCCTTGGCGTCAGCGATGACGTGGTCAAGACACGCTTCCTGCGCGCCCGCAAGATGCTGCGCCAGGCCCTGGCTGAAGAGGCGAAGCCCTATCTGCGGGACACTTTCAGCTTTGCCGGCCCACGCTGCGACGCGGTGGTCAACCACGTGTTTGCCGCCCTCAGTGTGCGTGGACTGGTTCACTCGCAATGATGAAGCGGAACGCTGTCCGGGCAATACCGGGACGGCCCCGCGTTGCGGGAGACTGGAACGTGGCCGTCGTGGGCGGCGCTTCGAATATTTCGATCCGTTCAGTGGCGAGGGTTCGGGGCAAAGGACTTCACGTGGTCCGGGCGGGTCATCGACATGATGCCATGCCGTGCAGTCGCTTCCCGGACGGTCGCCGTTTCGCGGCCGGCATGCTGCGCCATCATCGGCCTGAGATAGCGTCCTATGGTAAGGTCGACGGGATGATTGCATGGATCGTGGGTGATGCATGGTCGACATCCACGTGCAGCTGGAGAATGACGCAGCGTGAGTAATGCGAAGGAACCGCGGCGCAAACTGTTGGCGGATAAAGTCTCGCTCAGCCGGGCTCTGCGCCTGAGCGTGCCGGCGGAGGCGAGGCCCGCGCCGGTCAACAGAAGGGACTGGCTGCAGCAGCGCAAGGAAAAATTGCAGGCAGCCCGTGCCATCGCCCGGCAAAGACGCGAGCTGTTGCGGGCCGAAATCCTTTCGGTTGCGCAAGACGTCGCCCGGGAAGAGCGGGTCGCCGCGCGTCTCGAAGCCGACCGCCTCAAGGCGGAAGCCAGGACCGACCGCACCAACGCGCGCGAAGATGCGCGCGCCGCGGCAACGTTCGAGCACGGCCAGTCCCGCCGCCCGGCGTCAAAACGAAAGACGCTGTCCAAGGAGACCAGCAAGCTGGTCTCTTACGCTGATCTGCTTCGCATGCGCGATTGACGCGTGCACGTTTGCCGGCCGTGCGCCGCGCAGCGTCCCAACAAAGCATTGCATCAAAGGCATCGACGTCGATGCCGGACGCCGCGTGGCACGTGCCGAAGCGGGCCTCAACCTGGGCGAGTTCGATCGCGCCACGATGCGGCACGGGCTCGCCACCACGATGGGGTCAAATGCCGAATTTGCCGCCCCCGCCGCGAAGTGCCCACAGCAGGTCCGCGATGCGGGACGCGAGGCGCTGCGGCCATTGATCGATTCCGGCATCCCAGGCGAGGCCACGCTCCAACCCCGTACCTATCTCGAGATGCAATCGCGACGCGAACTTTGATTGCTTCCCGATCGCCATCTGGGACGACCCCGCCGAGGATGGCAAGCAGATGGAATGGGCACGCGCGATGTGGCAGGCCGTTCGTCCGTTCTCTACCGGAGGCGTCTACGCCAATAACCTCGGCGACGAGGGAAAAGACCGGGTAAGGGCGGCGTATGGCGAGAACTATGCCCGTCTTGTTGCGATCAAGCGCAAGTACGATCCTGACAACGTCTTCCGGTTGAACCAGAACATTGATCCGGACGACGGGCTGGCAACCTAGCGCGCCAAGGCCGCCTAGCGGATCCTGTCGAACCCGCTGGCCGCCCAGCGCTCGGCGCTGTCGCGCGTCAGGCGGAAATCGGGGCGCACCTTGATGGTCGCCAGCACCTCGCCGAGGGCGTCTTCGGCCGTGAGCGTGCCGAAGGGCTCGAACTCGTCGGGCGTGATGGCCAGCTTCACGGTCACGGTGCCGGAGTCGGACTCGATGCTGACCTGCTTGTTGAGCTGCGCGTGCAATTGCTGCTCATGGCGCCGGATCACCTCCGACGCGGTCTTGACCAGGGTCTGGTGAGCGGTGGCATCCAGCGGCTTGGGGTCGACCTTGTTGCGCCCCATGGTCCAGGGGCCGACCAGCGCCGGCTCGGCGCTGCCGTCGCGGATCATCTCGACCGCCCAGCCGTCGCCGTCCTCGTTCTTGATCACGCGGGCGGTCCAGCCCTTGTCGCGCCACAGGCGCGGTTCATGAATGACTGAGGATTCGTGCCCGGGCAGCGCGTCGTCGGTGTGTTGCATCAATCTCGTGGTACGGGGTGCGGAACCCGCGAGGATACTATAGGGCCGGCACGCGACCGTGCATGCGAGCGCGCGGCGGGCTCACGCACCACGCCGAATCCCCCCAATCTCTTGTGTTGCCGCGCACTAAGGTAAGCCCGTTCTTGCCGACCGCCATTTGCCTGGAGGCGGCGGAGTGTTAATTTTTGATTGACACCGTGTCAACGATCCATGGAATTGTCGACCCGGCCTTGACAGTGCAAAATCCGGGCGAAGCCCGGGCCGATCCATCGCTTGCCCGAGAGAGATACACACAAGGAGATCGCCGGATGGCTGATACCAACAATTCCCGCCTGCCGCTGGCCGGCGTGCGCGTGCTGGACCTGTCCCGCGTGCTGGCCGGACCGATGTGCACGCAGGCGCTGGGCGACCTGGGCGCGGAGGTGATCAAGGTGGAGCACCCCGGCCGCGGCGACGATACGCGCGACTGGGGCCTGCGCGTCGGCACGCGCAACACCGCCTACTTCAACAGTGCCAACCGCAACAAACAGTCTATCGGCATCGACCTGCAGCAGCCCGAGGGCCAGCGCATCGTGCGCGAGCTGGCGGCGAAGTGCGACGTGCTGGTGCAGAACTTCAAGTTCGGCGGCATCGACAAGATGGGGCTGGGCTACGAGGCGCTGAAGGCGATCAACCCCGGGCTGGTGTATTGCTCCATCACCGGCTACCGCAGCAATGGCCCCGAGGCGACCCGCCCAGGCTACGACCTGGTAGTGCAGGGCGAGGCCGGGCTGATGGCGCTGAATGGCGAGGAAGGGCAGGGCCCGCTGAAGTTCGGCACGGCGGTGGTGGACATGTTCACCGGCATGTATTCCGCGCAGGCGGTGCTGGCCGCGCTGTACGACCGCCAGCGCACCGGCCAGGGGCGCCACGTGGAAATGGCGCTGTATGACTGCGGCCTGATGATCACGGCCTACTATGGCCTGGAGGCGCTGCTGATGGGCGAGGACCCGCCCAAGTACGGCAATGCCCATCCGTCCATCGTGCCGTACGGCGTGTTCGACGCGGCCGATGGCCCCCTGGTGATCACGGTCGGCAACAACGCGCAGTTCCAGCGCTTCTGCACCGAGGTGATCGAGCGCCCGGACCTGGCCGGCGACGAGCGCTTCGCCACCAACACCGGCCGCTCGGCCAACCGCCAGGCCCTGCTGCCGGAACTGCGCGCCGAACTGGCGCGCCGCCCGCGCGAGCTGCTGCTGGCGCGCCTGGGCGCCGCGGGCATCCCGTGCGGCGAGGTGCTGGGGCTGCTCGAGGCCTTGCGCTCGAAGCGCTCGGCCGAAGCCGGCCTGCTGGCCGAGCTGCCCAATCCGGAAACCGGCCGCGTCGAGGTGCTGGCGCCGCCGTACCGGCTCGACGGCGAACGCCTGCCCGTGCGCGCCGCGCCGCCGCTGCTGTCGCAGGATACGGAGCGCGTGCTGGGCGACCTGCTGGGCATGGATGCCGGACAGGTGGCCGCGCTGAAGGCCGCCGGCGTGGTGTAACGGCCCGCGCGGGCCCGCAGGTATCAGTTGTGCGTCAGGGGCCCGTCAGGCCGCGGCAGGTCCGGCCGCTGCGGCTCGGGCCATTTTCCCTTGCGCGGGAAGCGCATGTCGAACTCGGTGAATACGTGTTCCTCGGAGCGGCAGCTGATGCCCGCCCCCCAGCTGCCCAGCACCTTCTGGCAGAACGCCAGCCCGATGCCGGTGCCGCGGTGCGCGGGGTAGGAGAAGAAGGGCTGAAACATCCGCGCCAGCACCTGCGGTGGCACGCCCGTGGCGGTGTCCCGGAACACCACGTGGACGGCCTCGGACCCGACCTCGCAGCGGATATGGATGGTGCCCTTGCCGGCGCGCCGGACCGCTTCCAGCGCGTTCTTCAGCAGGTTGGTCGTGACCAGCCCGAACAACTGGGCGTTGCCCATCACGTAGGCGCGGACGGGCAGGTCGAGCGTGACCCGCTCCTGGTCGCCGGGCTCGAACGGAAAGCGGCCGACCGCGTCGCGAATCACCTCGCCCACTTCGAACAGGGCCTGCGTGGCGTTTTCCGGGTTCTTGGAGTTGGCGACCAGCAGCTCGATGCTGTTGCTGATATGGGCCAGGTCTGACTCCATCCGGGCCACGGCCTGCATCAGGTCGTCGCGCTGCGGCGTGTCCTGGTCCAGCGCCGCGGGCAGCCGGGCCTTGAGGCCCCTGGCAGTCATGGCCAGGCTGGTCAGCGGCGTGCGCAGCTCATGGGCCACGGTTGCCAGCGCGGCGGCCATGCCGCGCCGCTTCTGCTCGGCCAGCAGCTGGCGGTCCATCTTGATGACCACCAGCACCGCGATGACGAAGCCGATCACCGGCAACTGCAGCAGCACCGGTTCCCACGGGACGCCGCCCATCGTGTTGCCGGCCAGCACGAACAGGGCAATCGCGGCCGCGGCGCCCGAGAACAAGGCAATGGTCGCGAACGCGGTGTTGAAGTGATACAGGATCACCACCGCGATGATCACCGATTCGGCCCACACCATCGAGCCGCCATTCTCGAGGTAGAAGAAGATAAAGGCGAACGGCAGGCCTACCGTGATGGCAAAGAGCGCATAGGGCGGCAGCCAGCGCCGGTCCGAGAACGCCGAGGCGAACAGCAGCGGCACGAACAGCGCGGTGCAGGCCAGCCGCAGCCACAGGTTTTCATAGGGCTGCGGGAACACGTAGGACCAGATCACGTAGTACAGCGGGTGTCCCACCACGCCCAGCGCGCCCACCATCTGGATCCGGCGCAGGCGGATGACGCTCTCCTCGTCCAGCAGCGTGGCCCGTGCGGCGGTCTCGAACACGGCCTGCCACGCCTGGCGGGCCAGCCCGGCCAGGGTGGTGCGGCCGTCCTCCGCTTGCGCTACCTTTGCATCCATCTCCAGGGCTACTCCTCGCGGATGCCTGCCAGCGGCCCGCTTGTGGGATTCTAGGACTTGCGCCGGGCCCGGCGCGTCGAGGACCACTCGTCCAGCCGGACTTCGTCGCGGATGCTGGCGAGCACCCCGACCAGGCGGTCGATTTCGCTGGCGCCAAGTTTCGCATGCAGCGTAAGTCGCATCAATGCCCGGTTCTTCGGCGTGGCCGGCGCACAGAATACCGCGCCGAAGATGCCGCGGCGCTGCAACGCGTCGCGCAGCACCTTCACCTGCGGCTCGCTGCCCGCCTCCAGCCCGATGATCTGCTCGGAGCCCTCGCTGATGTTGTAGCCCAGCGCGGCAATCGCAGCCCGGGTCTCGCGGGTGATGGCATGCAGGCGCGCCCGGCGCGCATCCGCCGCGGCAATGAAATCCGTCACCGCGTCGAACCACGCAATCTCGTGGCGCAGCAGCCCGGAGCTGAAAATGGCCGGCCGCGATTCCACCGCGAAGAAATCCTTGAAGGCCGTGGAGCAGGCCACATAGCCGGCGCGGCCGGCAAAGGCCTTGGCCAGCGAGGCGGTGCGGAAGTGGACGCGCTCCGACAGCCCCAGCGCCGGCACCAGGCCGCCGCCGCGCGGGCCGTGGGTGCCCAGCGAGTGCGACTCGTCCACCACCAGTACGCAGCCGGAGGCTTCCGCCAGCGCGACATAGTCCGCCAGCGGCGCCACGCTGCCGGTGGTGCTGTAGACCGAATCCACCATGATCACGCCCGGGCCGAAGCGCTCAAGCTGGCGGCGCACGTGCTCGCAATCGTTGTGGCGCACCGGCACCGCCTGCGCGCCCGCGGCAATGATGCCTTCCCACAGCGAGGCATGGCCGTTCATGTCGATATAGACCGGAATGCCGGGGCCGGCAATGCACTGCACCAGGCCCACGTTGGCGGCCCAGCCGGACTGGGCGATCAGCCCGTCCTCGGCCTGCATCAGGTCTGCGATCTTGCGCTCGACCCGCCGCTGCGGCGTATCGCCGTGCAGGAATACCGAAGACATCAGCAACTCCGGCGCGTCATCGTGAAAGGCCCGCGCCTGGGCCTGCACCAGTGTGGCTTCGCCCAGCAGGCACAGGTAGTCGTTGCTGCTCAGGTGCAGCGCGTCCGGTCCGGGGGTAAGCCCGTGCAGCAGGTGGTCCCCACCCCAGAGCTTGCCCATGCGCTCCTCGAAATGTTGTGCCATGCGCGTCGTGATCCATGGCGGCAGCGTGGGGGCTTTGGTGCGGCAGCCAGGCTGCCTGGCTAGCGGAGGCTCGGCGTGGGTGAGCATCGGTGGTCCTTAACAGGTCGGTAAGAAGCGGAGGGTGGGCAAGACGCGGCGCGGCGCCGTCGGCAAAACGGATGCCGTCCGCGCACGCCGCGGGCGCGCCCGGCATGATCCGGCGTGAACCATTGACTGGTCAGCTCTGGCGCCCGCTTGATGTAGCGACCACTGTGCCAGCCTTCAGGGGAGGATTGTGACCGGACTTCCACCAACCCGACGCCTGTTTGGAGGGGGGTATGCGGTGTGGGGCGGGGCGATTGCGCCTGCAGCGCTGCCATCGCGGTGAGCAGCCAGCCAGATGGGCTGGCCGTGACTAAATGTGACTCGTGCGCTATATTCCAGGGTCCCTTGCGGGCCCGCGGCGGTGGCGCCGTGGCTCGCTCAGCGGGCTGCCTGCAACAATGTCGCCGTGCGCTCCGGATTGACCAGGGCCACAGCCGCAAGGCCGGTAGCGAGCAGCAGCAGCCCGGTCAGGGCAAAGGCCAGGTTCAGGCCCTGCGCAAGCAGGGCCGTGTCGCCAGCGCCGCCCGCGGATGCGACGTATCCGGCGTTCTGCACCAGCCATCCGAATACCGCGGGCGACAGCACCCCGCCGATCGAGGCGACCCCGACCAGGGTCGAGATCACGGCGGCCCGCTGCTCGGGATTGACGGCATAGGCGACCGCGGTCGGTGCCATCGGAAACACCAGGAAAGCACCCCAGCCGACCGTGGTCAACACCATCGCCAGCAGGCCCGAGGTGTGCGGCAGCCACAGCAGGCAAGCGCCGGAAACCACCAGCGACGCACCGAACAGACCGCCCACCGCCACCCGGGCCGAGCCGCCGTTGCGCATCAGGTGGCGGCCGGCAAAGCCCAGCACCACTAGCAGCAGCGTGCCGAACAGCCATGGCAGCGCGTAGACCAGGCCGACCCGCGCCGGCTCGACACCGAGCACGCCGCCGAGGTACTGCGGCACCCAGGTGGTCATGGCACCCTGCGCCCAGAAGCAGGAGAACCCTGCCAGGGTGGCAGCCAGCCACATCCTGCCGCCGAACACGCGCCGCAGCGGCACGGACCTGAGCCGCTCGGTGGACGAGCTGGCCACCGGTCCGCCCTCGCTGGCGCCATGGCCGCCGCGGTAGGGCCCGTCCTTGCCGATGCAGGCCCAGGCCAGGCCCCATGCGATGCCGGCAATGCCAAGCAGGCCGAAGGCCCAGCGCCAGCCCAGTGCCGGCGAGGCGATGACCCAGGACAGCAGCGGCGCTGCGATGGCGGCGCCGATGGTCGGCCCGATGGCGATCAGGTTGCTGGGCAGGGCGCGGTCTTCGGCCGGGAACCAGCCGTGCGTTGCGTGCAACGCCACGGGCAGCGCGGGCCCTTCGCCGGCGCCCAGGATGATGCGGCAGGCCAGCAGCACGCCGGCCCCGCCGCCGGCGAGGATCGGGAACTGCACCGCCGCCCAGACCAGCGTCAGCACCAGGATCAGCCAGCGGCCCGACACGCGGTGGGCCACCAGGCCGACCGCGATCGCACTCAGGCTGAACAGGAAGAAGAAGCTGCTGCCGATGAAGCCGAACTGCACCGGCGTCAGTCCCAGCTCCGCCATCGCCGGCCGGGCCACCAGGCCAAGCACGGCCTTGTCGGCGAAGTTCAGCACCATGAAGAGCGTGAGCATCGCCGTCACGCCCCAGGCCTGGCGCCGCGTCGCCGCTGCCCGGTGGGTCGCGCTGGCCGCGCTAGCGTCGTTTGTCAGGGTATGCATTGCATCGTCCCTCCGGTGATCAAGCCTGGATGGCGTCCACCCTGCCGGGCGCGCTGGTGCGCTAGGCCGCCGCCGATACCGGAGGCAGGAACACGACGCCGTAGTCCGGCGCGACCTGCATCACTTCCGTCGGGCTCGACACGTTGTGGATGCGGCGATAAAGCGCCAGCAGCTTGCCGGCAGGCGCGGCCCAGAACAGGGCCGTGACGGGTTTGCCGGAGTTATTGAAGAAGGCGTGCGGAATGCCGCGCGGCATGCGCACCAGGTCGCCGGTGCCGGCCGTGGTTTTGCTGTCGCCCAGCAGCAGGTCGATCTGGCCGTCGAGCAAGTAGATGTACTCGTCCTGGTGCGGATGCACGTGCGGCGGCACGAAAGTTTCCTCCGGAAAGGTGGCATGCCACGCCATGCTGTCGTCGCTCACCTGCATGGGCACGTAGACCTGACCGAGAATGTTCCACGAGATGCCGTCGATGCCGTTGCGGTTGCGCGTGATGTCGGGGGTTTCAGTCATCATGTTCGACTCCTTGGGGCTGGGTCAGCCGGTCCAGGGTGGGCTTCACCAGCGGGTTGGCGGATGCGAAACGGGGCTTGAAGGACTGGCGCGCCTGCGCCAGGTCGGCTTCGTCCCAGAAGCCGATCAGGATGCCGCCTTCGGTGATGCGCGGCTGGATCTCGGTGGACGCGATGGTGCCGTCCGCGATCGTGACGCGCTGGCGCGGCTGACGCGCCCAGCGGAACAGTGCCTCGTGCAGCCGCGCGCGCGCGGCCGCGGCTTGCGGGTGGTCCGAGGCGCCGAGATCGTGGAACTCGTTGGCATCCGTGGCGAGGTCGAACAGCATCGGCCGGTATTGCTCGAACAGCACGTATTTCCAGCGGCCGTCGAAGATCATCCGCATCCATGCCTCGCGCGGCCTGGTGCCGAGCGCGATGCGCGCGTCCTGGAAGGCGAAGTCATATTCGCAGACCACATGGCCGCGCCAGTCGGCAGGGCGCTGGCCGAACAGCAACGGGCGCAGCGAGCGCCCGTCGAGGATGTGCGGCACGGCCTCGCCACCGCAGACGTCCAGGAACGTCGGGGCCAGGTCGATGGCCTCGACCAGCGCGTCGCAACGCGTGCCGCGGGTGGCGTCGGCGCGCGGGTCGGGGTCGTAGATGATCAGCGGGGCGCGGATCACGGGCTCGTGGAACAGGTCTTTCTCGCCCATCCAGTGGTCGCCCAGGTAGTCGCCGTGGTCGCTGGTGAAGACGATCATGGTCGAATCCATCAGCGCGCGTGCTTCGAGAATGGCGAACAGCAGGCCCAACTGGTCGTCGATCTGCTTGACCAGGCCCATGTAGCCGGGCATGACCGTGTCGCGCACCCCGTCCTGCGAGAAGGTGCGCGAGACCCGGTGGTCCATCATCGCCGCGTAGACCGGGTGCGGGTTGTGGCGCTCGGCGTCCGCGCGCACCACCGGCAGCGCATCCTCGGGCCGGTACATGCTGGCATAGGGCTCCGGAACGATATAAGGCCAGTGCGGCTTGATGTAAGACAGGTGCAGGCACCACGGCTGAGCGCCGGCGTCGCGGATGAAATCGATCGCGCGCCGCGTGATGTAGGGCGTCTCGGCATGTTCGTCGGGGATGCGCGCCGGGCGGTTCGAATACTTGAGGAACCAGCCTGAGCGGATCGTGCCGTCGTCGTCCACCGTCGCGTTGGCCCAGCTTTCCCACGGGTTGTCGCCATCGAAACCGTGCGCGCGAAGGTAGGCGCTGTAGGCCGGGTCAGGATCGTGGCCCGAGTACGGATGGATGCCGTCGTCGCGCTCGTACGGGTCGAAGCCGCATTCGGCGATGCGCATGCCGATCTGCGATGCCGGGTCGATGCCCAGGCGCGACATGCCGGCCAGGTCGGCGCGCATATGGGTCTTGCCCACCAGCACCGAGCGCACGCCCAGCGGCCGCAGGTGGTCGCCGATCGTCATCTCGCCGGCCTTGAGCGGCACGAAGTTCCAGCTCGCGCCGTGCGCATGCACATAGCGGCCGGTGTAGTAGCTCATGCGCGAAGGGCCGCACACCGGCGACTGGACATAGGCCCGGTCGAAGATCACGCCGCGCGCGGCCAGGCCGTCCAGGTGCGGGGTCTTCAGCACCGGATGGCCGAAACAGGACAGGTGGTCGGCGCGCAACTGGTCGCACATGATAAAGAGGATGTTCTTCACGCGCTTCGGCAAGGGACGCTCCCAAGGTGAGGGGATATATGGCTTCCACGTTCGTCGCGGCACCGCGCTGCGGGGGTGGGCCAACGACCGCCCGGCCAGACCCATCGTAGGCGGCCCGCAGGCAAAAATCGCTTCACCTTTTGCTATCTCGATTACCATGGGTAATCGCCCCAACCTGGGAGCGCTTGTGCGCCTGCAACAACTCCACCTGCTGCTGGCCCTCGCCCGGAGCGGCAGCCTGCGCGCATCGGCGCAGATCCTCAATGTGACGCAGCCCGCCCTGACCAAGGCGCTGCGGCAGCTGGAACAGGAGTTTGGCGCCGCGCTCGTGCTGCGCACGCCCAAGGGCGTGCGCCTGACGCCTGCCGGCGAGCTGCTGGCGGCGCGCGCGGGCACCGTGGTGCGCGAACTCGAGCGCGCGCGGGAAGAAGTGGCATGGCACCTGCGGCATGCCGAGGCTCAGGTCAGCGTGGGGCTGTCGCCGGTGGCAGCGATCCTGCTTGCGCCGGGCGCGGTGGCGCGCTTTGGCGCGAGGTGGCCGCAGGTGCGGTTGCGCGTGCGCGATACCTTGTACCCGCGCGCCCTGGAGCAGGTGCGTGCCGGTGAACTGGACCTGGCGCTGGGGCCGTTGCCGACCGGCGGCGCGGGGCGCGACTTGCTGGTCCAGCCGTTGTTCGATAGCCAGGTCGTCATCGCCGCGCGCCGCAGCCATCCCCTTGCACGCGCCAGGAAGCTTGCCCGGCTGGTCGAGGCCGACTGGGTGCTGACCGGCCCCACCGGCGGACCGGGTGATCCGCGCAACCTGCGCTTCGATGCCGCGCAGGACCGTACCCCGCAGGTACGGCTCGAATGCGAATCCTTTGCCACGCTGCTGGCGCTGATGCCCAGGCTAGACGTGGTCGGGATCATGCCCAAGGGCTTCTTCGCGCGCTACGGCCCCGCGCTGGACCTGATCGAATTGCCGATTGCAGACGCGCTGCCACGCACCACCATCCATGCCCTGTATCGGGCCGACACGCCGCTGACGGTGCCGGCACAGCGGTTGCTGGATGCCTTTGTCGCGGAAGCCGCGGCGCAGCGCAACGTCGTGCCGCATTGAAGGCTTGCGCGCGCCATCAGCCCGCGTCGCCCTCCAGCGCCGCCGCGCGCGCCTCCATCGTCCGGCGCGCGATATTGAGCTGGTGGATCTGCGTGGTGCCTTCATACAGCCGGAACAGCCGCACGTCGCGATAGAAGCGCTCCGCCACGGTGCGCGCCATATACCCGCTGCCGCCGAACACCTGCACCGCGCGGTCGGCCACGCGGCCAGCCATTTCCGAGGCGAACAGCTTGCACATCGACGCCTCCATGGTCACGTCCTCGCCGGCATCGCGCCGGCGCGCGGTGTCAAGCACCAGCGCGCGCGCCGCATGCAGTTCCGTGTTGCTGTCGGCAATCATCTGCTGCACCAGCTGGTAGTCGGCAATCGGCTTGCCGAACTGGCGGCGCTGCGTGGCATAGCGGACCATCTCGTCGATCAGCCGGATCGCCGGCCCCACGCACAGGCCGGCCAGGTTGATGCGCTGCTTGTTCAGCGCCTTCATCGCGGTCTTGAAGCCGACATTGGGCTTGCCGCCGACGATGGCGCTGGCCGGCACGCGGCAATCCTTCAGGTAGACATCGCCCACCGGCGAGCCGTGCTGGCCCATCTTGCGCTCAGGCTCGCTGGTGCTCAGGCCCGGCGTGCCGCGTTCAATCAGGAAGGCGCTGATGCCGTGCGCGCCCGGCGTACTGGGGTCGGTGCGGGCGAACACGGTGAACAGGTCGGCGATCGGCGCATTGGTGATAAAGCATTTGCTGCCGTTCAGCACGTAGTGGTCGCCGTCCTGCGTGGCCGTGGTCTGCAGCGCGGTGGCATCCGAGCCGGCCTCCGGCTCGGTCAGCGCGAAGCAGCCGGTCATCTTGCCGGACGCCAGCTGCGGCAGGTAGCGCTGGCGCTGCGCTTCGGTGCCGTCGGCCACCAGCGACTCGGACGCGATGCCGGTGTTGCCGCCGAAGCGGGCGCGGAACACCGTGGCGGCTTGCGACACTTCGATGTTCACCTGCGCCAGCTCTTCCGTGGTCAGGCCGGCGCCGCCGTAGGCTTCCGGGATGCTGTGGCCGAACAGGCCGAGGCCGCGCATCTGCTCGACCACGGGCTCGGGGATGACGTCGGTGCGGTCGATCTGCGCTTCGAGCGGGATGCAGGTTTCCAGCACGAAGCGGCGGAGTTCGGCAAGCAGCGCTTGCTGGCGGGCGGAGTCGCGGATCATGGAAGGGTTCCGGTGGGGAGTTGAACGTGTTGGGGCTTGCGCGGCTACTGTGCCGTGATGCCGGCGGTCTTCAGCACGCCGGTCCATTTTTTGGTTTCGGCATCCAGGAAGCGCTCGAATGCGGCGGGGGGTTGCGGTGCCAGCTCCATGCCGAGTTCGGCCAGGCGTCGTGCGGTGGCGGGGTCGGCGGTGGCCCGCGCGGCGGCATCGGCCAGCTTGCGCACCACCGCGTCCGGCGTGCCCTGCGGCGCCACCAGCCCGAACCATGCGCCCACTTCATAGCCCGGCAGCTGCGCCGCCTCGGCCACGGTGGGCACGTCCGGCAGCACCGCCGTGCGCTTGCCCGAGGTCACGGCCAGCGCGCGCAGCTTGCCGCTCTGCACCTGCTGGCGCGCAATGGCCGAGGTCAGCGCCATCATTGAGACGCGCGCGCCGAGCAGGTCGCTCATGGCCTCGGGCTGGCCCTTGTAGGGCACGTGGGTCAGCTTCACGTGCGTCATCTGCGCCAGCAATTCCGCTGACAAATGGTTCGAAGTGCCGACGCCCGCGCTGGCGTAGGTCAGCGTGCCCGGCTGCTTGCGCGCGGCATCGAGCAGTTGCGGCAGCGTGCGCAGCGGCGACGCGGCCGGCACCACGATCACGTTGGGCACCGCGCCGATGCCGGCCACGGCGCGGAAGTCCTTGCCGCTCTTGCCATGGGTCGACGGATTGAGCAGCGGCCCGACCACGTAGCTGGGGCTGACCGCCAGCAGCGTATAGCCGTCGGCGGGCGACCTGGCGACAACGTCGGCGCCGATGGCGCCGCCGGCGCCGGTCTTGTTCTCGACGATCACCGCTTGCTGCAGCACCCTGGCCATGTTCTCGGCGGTGATGCGGGTGACCGAGTCGACCACGCCGCCCGCCGAGAACGGCACGATGATCCGCACCGGGCGGTCCGGGAAGCGCGCGGCATCGTCGGCGGCAAGCGTAGCCGCAGGCGTCAGCGCGGCGCAGG
This sequence comes from Cupriavidus sp. H39, assembly GCF_050271075.1. Taxonomy (NCBI): domain Bacteria; kingdom Pseudomonadati; phylum Pseudomonadota; class Betaproteobacteria; order Burkholderiales; family Burkholderiaceae; genus Cupriavidus; species Cupriavidus sp. H39. The sequence continues at coordinate 192,431 of NZ_CP189846.1, read as the reverse complement.
CCAGCATGCCGGCGGCGAGCCGGCGCAACGGGTAAAAGGCATCCATCTTGTCTCCTTGGTTGCCTGCGCCGGGACGTTGCCGGGCGCAAGGTCGGTCTCGTGCAGGCCTCTTGCGGGCCGCTGGTCATGCTCCTGCCGGCGGCATTGCCGGCAGGCTGCGCTGCCGCGCCACGGTCCCGTAACGGGTCAGCGCGCGCAGCTCAGTTCGATCTGCCGCACCGCTTCGCGCAGCCGGGGCGCCACCTCGCGCTCCAGCATGTTGTCGCGATTGCGCGATGCCGCGATGGTGCAGTTCAGCGCGAACGGGTCCTGGTGCAGCGACTGGCGCAGCGGCGCCGCGATCGCGTGGATCTCGGGCCGCCACTCGCCGCGGCTCAGGCAATAGCCGTGCGCGCGGAAATGCTTCTGGTCGTCCGCCCACATCTGGCGCTCCTGGTTGAAGCGCTGCGGGTCCTCCACCCGCAGCCGGTTCAGCAGCGCAGTGCGCTCGTCCGCGCTGCAGGCCAGCAACACCGCGCGGCCAATGGCGCTGGCCAGCAGCGGGCGCGTGCTGCCGATGTCCGGCTGGTAGAGGTTGCCGGGGTCCAGCCGGCAACTGTCGACGTAGACCACCGACAGGCGCTCGCGCATGCCCAGGTTCACGGTGCAGCCGGTTTCGCGCGCGATCGCTTCCATGTACGGCCGGGCCACCTGGCGGATCGCCAGCCCGGCCAGCATCGGGTAGGCCAGTGCCAGCACGCCGGCGCCAAGCCGGTACTTCTGGTTGCCCGGCACGCGGCTGAGGAAGCCGAGCAGGCCCAGCGTGTAGGTCAGCCGCGACACCGTCGCCTTCGGCAGCCCGGTGCGCGCCACGATGTCCTGGTTGCCCAGCACCGGGCTGGACGGCGTGAACGCCCGCAGCACTTCGAGCCCGCGCGCCAGGTTGGTGGCGAACTGGCGGTCGGTCGCCAGGGCGTCTTCGCTGGCCAGGCCTGGCAGGGGCAGGAGTTCCGGGTTGCGGTCCATGCGGTGCGGTGGTTGATTGGGTTCCATGCTGGGATCCGGAGAAGGGGGCGTCAACGTTGTAGCACGACCGTTCCGCACAGCGAAACCGTACTTGCGCCCGGGCGGCCCGCCTGCCACCTTGCAGCGGACAACCTGCCGCCGGAGACCCGCATGCCAGACCCCCACGCCCCCGCTGTATTGCCCGAATCACCGGCCACCGGCCCGCTCGCCGGGTTGCGCATCCTGGACATGGCCACCGTGGTGGCGGCTCCGTTCTCCGCGACGCTGTGCGCCGACATGGGCGCCGAAGTGGTCAAGCTGGAACTGCCCGACGGCAGCGATCCGCTGCGCGGCCTGGAGCCGGTCACCGAGGACCACGCGCTCTACTGGAAGGTGACCAACCGCGGCAAGCGCGGCATTTCCCTGGACGTGCGCACGCCGCGCGGCCGCGAGATCATCCTGCGCCTGCTGCCCGGCTTCGACGTGCTGGTGGAGAATTTCCGCACCGGCACGCTGGCGCGCTGGGGGTTGGATCTCGATACGCTGCACGCGGCCAACCCCAGCCTGATCGTGCTGCGCCTGACCGGCTTCGGCCAGACCGGGCCTGACGCGGCGCGGCCCGGGTTTGCCCGCATCTTTGAAGCCAGGAGTGGCTTCACCAACCTGGCGGGCACGGCACAAAGCGGGCCGATGCATATGAACTACCCGGTGGGGGACATGATCGCCGGCCTGTTCGGCGCCTTTGCGATTGCCACCGCGGTGGCGGAGCAGCGCGCCAGACCCGGCCAGCTCGGCCGCGAGATCGACCTGGCCGCCACCGAGGCACTGTTCCGCCTGCTGGATCCGCTTGCCATCGAATACGAACAGCTTGGCCATGTGCGCCAGCGCGCCGGCAATCGCACCACCTACGCCGCGCCATCCAACATGTACCGCACCGCCGACGATACCTGGGTCACCGTGGTGGCCTCGTCCGACGCCACCTTCCGCCGGCTGGCCGAGGCCATGGACGCACCACAACTGGCGCAGGCACCGGAGTACGCCACCAACGCCGGCCGCGTCCGCCATATCGAAACACTCGATGCCAGCATCGCGGCATGGTTCGCCGCCCAGCCCTATGCCGCGGCAGCGGCACGGCTGGAACAATGCCAGGTGCCGTTCAGCAAGGTGTTCAGCATCGCCGATATCGTCAACGACCCGCAGATGGTGGCGCGCCAGGCCATCGTGCGGCTGCCCGATGCGGACCTGGGCACGGTGCCGGCGCCTTGCGTGGTGCCGCGTTTCTCGGGCTATGCGCCGCCGTCACCGCGTACCGGGCCGGATGTGGGGGAACACAATGCGGAGGTTTATGGGGAGTTGGGGATTGGGGAGGAAGAGCTGGGGCGGTTGCGGGATGAGGGGGTGGTCTGACATATTGCTCAGAGGGATGCACGCCGAATCGGCGCTAAATCGGGTATTCCAAAATCCGCGCAAATCGGTAATCTGCGAGGCTTTAGTAAACGAAAAAGCCTCGCTGCCGGAATGCAACCATTCGGATCTCCATGACTGAGCCTCGCCTGACGTTCCTTGACCAGAATGAATGGGAAAACTGGTTGACGCAAAACGGCGGTACCTCGACCGCGATATGGCTGCGCCTTGCCAAGAAGGGCGCCGGGCAGCCAACCTTGACCTACCAACAGGCGCTGGAAAGCGCCCTTTGTCATGGCTGGATTGATGGTCAAAAACAGGCTGAAAGCGAAGAATACTGGTTGCAACGCTTCACTCGACGCTCCCCAAAAAGTATCTGGTCCAAGCTCAACCGAGACCGGGCCGAAGCCCTGATCGCCGCGGGCAGAATGCTTCCTGCTGGCTTGCGAGAGATCGAGAAAGCCAAAGAGGATGGCCGCTGGCAGGCTGCCTATACGTCGGCCAGCAACTCGGCCGTGCCGGACGACCTGCAGGCCGCACTGGATGCCAACCCCAAGGCCAGCGCGTTCTTTGCGACGTTGAGCGGCCGAAACCGCTACGCCATCCTGTTTCGGATACAGAACGCCAAAAAGCCCGCAACACGGGTGCGCAAGATCGAGGAGTTCATCGACATGCTCAGTCGCGGGGAGACCATTCACCCCTAGACCAGGGGTTTGACAGCCGACGAACGTCGCCGGAGGATGCCGCGTGATCCGGCACGGGCGACCGTCAACCGGCGCCAAACCGACTCAATTGCACCGTTACCCACGGGATCTGGGACTGGTCCAGTGGGTAGATCCACCCTTGTTGGTCGAAAGCAATTCACGTCGTCACGCTCGGTTCCAGCTTCGCGTCACTGGCATCCGGACGCACATGCGTGCTGTGGGCGGGGTGGCATGCCAAACGTACTCCCGAAAACGGCGGCATGACCCCCATAGCATCCGATACCGCGCGCGATGCTAGCGTGCCGTGGCGACGGCTGCTGCCGATGGCAGAGTCGCGCCGAATTCGGGGGCTTCGCTGAGCGCCTTCTGCAGATTGCTGAGCATGTTCTCACTGGCGCGCTGGGCCGACAGCGCGAAGTTGCTCTTGAATTCCGAAAACTCCGCGTTGCCATGGCCCGAGACCACCTTCTTGAACACGACCTTGCCACTGAGATCCGTCACGGTGCAGGTAAGGTTGATCGTAAAACGGGTCGGTGGCCAGGTGAGGGCGCTTTCCGACGACGAATCGGTCGAGATCTCAGGCGTCAGGATATAGGCGAGTTGTGCTTTATCAATTGCCGCACGGTCGTCCGGTGCCTTGAGCTTGGTAGCGTTGGCGAACACGTTGGACAAGGTGCTGTAGAGCGGCACCTCGAGGTCGCGGTATGGCAGGTAGCTAACCTTGTCACCACCGCCGCCTGGCGTGGTGACTTCCTTTGCCAGTAGCGGGTCCGGGATAACAAAGCCGATGTTCCTGTCGACCTTCTTCTGCGCAGGTGTGGCGGGCGCGGACTTGTCGGTCGCGATCTGAATCGGATGGGCACAGCCAGCCAGTGCGATCAGCGCGGCAACAGCCGCGCAGCGGCTAGCGATCGTGAACCAGGCACGCATCGTATTTCTCCTTTCTGTGTCGTTATCGGTGTTATTTCAAGGCGTCGAGGAAAGCGGGGTCGGCGTAGAGCGTGGCGAGCAGCGCTTGCACCGTGTAGCCGTATTCGGTGACTGCTTTCGGAATCGCCACGGCCGCCGCGAACGAGGATTCCCATTCGCGATGGACCGACTTGATCTGGTCGTAACGCACAGTCTCGCCTTTCTTGACGATGAAACGCGCCGATACGTCTCCAGAGGCAGTGACAATCGCGGGATCGATCTCGTTGCGCAGCAGCGTGCCGGAAATCACCACATCGGCGTTCGGCGAAATTTTGCCGGCCATGGTCAGCTCACGCGTCACAGCCTCCGAGATGTACGCCGACCACGTGCTGCCATACGGTGACACCAGGCTGTTGGCCCGCAGCGGAATGGGGTGCTTGACGCCGGGCCCGCTCTCAGTGAACGTGCCGACGCGCGTGGGCGCGGCGCCGCTGGTTTTTAACGTCTGGACGTTGTCGAGCGATGGAGGATAAGGTGGTGCAACTACACTGCACCCGGACAGGATGAAGCCCAGCGCGCCAAGTGCCAGGCAGATTTTGATGCGACCCACGGCGGAGACCTTTCTTATAATCGATGTTTTTCTAGCGTCGCCGGTCACGATAATCGTGCCGTGACGATTGTCGGCCTGCACACCCACGCCGACGTAAAAACATTTTGCCAAAGATGAGGCCCTTTGCGTCACGCCATCGGTGTCACTCCCTCGGTTGTTGCGCCAGCTGGACACCCATCCATTGGGGGGTGTTATATGTAGCCTGGACGCGATGCTGCGGACGAGACGCTGATCTAAACGGTCACCGCTTCCAGCTTGAGTTCAGAATAATGCTGCACAGGTTCACCCGCTCGAAGCTCGGATCCTTGTAGGCAAGGAAATCATCGTTGAAAGTACCAAACGTACTACCGGGCCGATGCTTCATACCGTGATAGAAGGCATCAATCATCTTGGCGGCGAAATCAGGGTCGCGGGGATATGCAGCAATCACCGCGTCGCGCTGTTCGTCCGTGAAGTCCTCAAAGCCACGCCCAGCCACGTCCATTCCAGCTCCGGCCTGCACTAACGCGATTTCCCCGCGCATGTGCTCCGGAATTCCCGGAGTCGTATGGAGCGCAACAGCTGTCCAGACCTTGTCCACGTCATCTTCGGGCAGATTATGGCTTCGCAGGAAATCGCGCGCGGCGTTCGCGCCATCCACCTCGAAGCGCAGCTGGCTCTCGCCATATTTCGATGTGAGGCCGATATCATGGAACATCGCTGCGACGTAAAGCAACTCCGGATCGAAGGCCAGGCCCTTTCGTTTCCCAAGCAGCGCGCCCCACAGATAGACGCGAGTGGAGTGGCTGAACAGCAATTCACTTTCGGTGTCGCGAATGAGTTGCGTGACTTCTCTTGCCAGTTTGCTGTCGGGGATCATGGCGCTAAGCACGCGGCTCGTTGACATGGCTTTGTCTTCCTATGTTGTAACGCTATCAATTTGTATCGAGAGCCGGGCTACGCTGGCTACCAGTGGTCACGGCGAAGATATAAAGCTTGCCGCTCCTCGTGCTATTCGCGTTCCCAGCGCAACTCGTTGAGAATGCCGCATTCGGCCTCGATGATCTCGCCCGCGTGGAGCAGGCGCATTTCGCGAAAACTGCCGGCGACCAATTGGACGCCTACCGGCCGATCATCGGCAACACCGGTCGGCACATGGAGACCAGGCAAACCGCTGGCCGCCACGGCGATGAGCGGGCTTTGCACCGCCATCAAGGCCTTCATGTCCGCTACGGTGCCGAGGTCGGCGCCCCAGGGCAGGGGCATGTGACACGAGGTAGGCATCAGCGCGAGCGGATACTCGGCGAACTGTTCGCACCATTCGCGGCGCAGGTTGTCCCGATCCGCGATCGCCCGCGCATAGCCCGCCAGGTCGACCCCGGGTGAGCACCGTGCCATGTTGTGGACTGCAGTGCTTATGTCCGGATCGCCAATGGCATCCACTGCGGCGATCATTCCGAATCCGCACTCGGTCATGACGATTTGCTCCCAGATTCTCACGCCGCGCTCCAGATTGGGCATGCGCACCCGTTCCACCCGGTAGCCTGCGGCGGCGAGCGCGCCCGCCGCTTTCCGCAGTGCTTCCAGAACCGGCGGCTCCAGCTCGACACCATCGATCTCGTCCACCAGGGCCACGCGCACCGGAAGGCAATCGTCGTCGAAGTGCATGCGTGCATCCACCCACAGCGGGTCCATGCCGCCACCATCGGCCATGGCTTCCAGGGCCAGCCGCGCATCGGCGATGGTGTGCGTCAACGGCCCCTGGGCGGACATGGACTGCAGCCCGAAGAAGCGTTGCTGCGTTGTGGGGTGATAGGCGGGAATCCGCCCCGGCGTCGCCCGCAGGCCCACCACGCCGTTAACGTATGCGGGATAACGAATGGAGCCGGCGATGTCGGTGCCGTGGGCAACCGGGCACATCCCCGCGGCGACGGAGACGCCGGCGCCACCGCTGGATCCGCCGGACGTCACTGCGGACGTCCATGGATTGGTGGTGCGACCATGGATGGGGTTCTCCGTGAACCAGCGGAAGGAGTGGGGCGGTGTATTCGTCCGGCCGATGACAATGGCGCCGGCGCGGCGCAGGTTGGTTACCACCGTGCTATCGTCCGGTGCGATCCGCGCCTTCCACAGAGGGGTGCCATTGGTGGTGGACTGGCCTCGTACATCCACATTCAGCTTGATGGAGACTGGCACGCCGGCCAGTGGCCCCATCGCCTTGCCCTGCCTGCGTTGCTCGTCTATCGCGGCGGCACTGGCGAGCGCATGGTCGCGATCCATATGGACGATGGCGTTGAGGGACGGATTCACGCTCTCGATCCGCGCATAGACGCTTTCCACAACCTCGACGCTGGAGACGTGGCCCGCGCGTACTGCGGCACTGATTTCAGTGGCGCGCCAACGCCATGGTTCGCCCGAGGCGGGAAGATGACTGGGGCGCGCAACGCGCTTGCCGGGGGTGGCAGTTTTGCCTGAGCGGATCATGGAAATATCTGTGCTGCGGGGAGCGCGTGGCCGCCCGCTACCTGCCATGCGGTATCGGCCGCCGATGCCTCGCGTCTAGTGCTCGCTGAGGGCGGCGGCAGTGGCCGGACCATGTGAGAGGTTGCCATGGGAGGCGCAAGCGCCCCGGTTGCGGGATTTTCGATTGATCAGCAGCACCGCCATGAACGCGATGGCAGCGGGAACAGCCATCAGCAGGAAGTTGAGCTGCAGCGGCAAGTTCATCGCGACAACGAAGCCCAGCATCACGGGTGCCGAAATCGCGCCAAGGCGGCCGACGCCGGATGCCCAGCCGATGCCCGTGGCCCGGCTCGACAGGGGATAGTACTGACCGGCATAGGCGTAGACCACGATCTGGGTACCGATGGTCGCGGCGCCGGCCACGCACAGCAGCAGGTACAGCGCCGCGGTCGGCGGCTTGTAGCCGAGCAAGGTAATCGAGATGCCAGCCAGTGCGAACATGCAGAGCAGCACACGCTTGATGCTGTAGCGGTCGGCCAGCATGCCGCCGCCGATTGCGCCGATCATGCCGCCGAGATTGAGGATCAATACGAAGGTGAGGGCGGATCCCAGGCTGTAGCCCGCATTGGCCATGATCTTGGTCAGCCAGGAACTCAGCGCGTAGACCATGAACAGGCACATGAAGAACGTAAGCCAGAACATGCACGTACTCATGCCGCGCCCGTTCGCAAACAGGCTCCGGATCGGCGTGGACCCTGGGGTCGGCTCGTTGGGAATCACGAACCGGTCGCCCGGTTCAGGCGTGTAGTCGGGGCTCAGTCGAACGGCAATGGCCGTGAGTTCCGCGTTCCTGCGCTGCCGGATCAGGTAGGGAATCGATTCCGGCATCGACCTGAGCAGGAACGGGACGATCGCCAGCGGCGCGGCTGCGGCGAAGAACACCGCCTGCCAGCCATAATGTTCGATCAGGCCTTTGCCGAGCAGCGCCGCAATCATGCCGCCAACGGAGTAGCCGCTGAACATCAGGGTAACCAGTGTCCCGCGCAACTTATGGGGCGAAAACTCGGTCATCTGCGCCACCACAGCCGGCATCACACCACCAATGCCCAGGCCCGCCATGAAGCGGAACACACCAAAGGTTAGGGGGTCGCGCGCCAGCCCCGCGGCGGCGGTGAACACACTGAACAGCCCCACACAGAGCGCGATGGCGCGGCGCCGGCCGATTCTGTCCGCCAGGGTCCCGAGCAACACCGCCCCGCACATCGCGCCAAACAACGCCGCGCTGACCATGATGCCGGCATGCGCGGATTCCACATTCAGGTCTTTCATGATGTAGGGCAAGGCAATGCCCGCGACTGCCAGGTCATACCCATCGAAGATAATGACCAGGGCACACCACGCAAGCACCACGCCATGCAATGACGTGAAACGCGAATGCTCTGCGAGCTTGAATATGTCGATATTACGCATGGTTCTCCTCCGGCCCGTCTTTTAATGCGGGCCTTCACTGCAAGCCGGGGCGCGGCGCGTCAACGCCGCAAAGGCGAATTGCGTGTCCTGGATCTGGCGTTTTGCGAGATGGTTCTGCTGTCTGAGCCCGCATGGCGCCCGTGCTGCTGTGCCGCGAGAGCCAGCCGATCCGAAACCAGGACCCCGATGATTACGGTCGCCGATACACCGACGGCCACCGCGCCGAGAGCCATGGCGATAAGCATGAAGATATCCACTGAATCCGTCCTGTTAATTCCTTGTGCGGAGCTCGGAAAATCGCGTTCATTCAATTAACCAAGCGCTGGAGAAACGACCCGTCTTCCATCGATTGGCCTTTCCGGGAGGTTCAGAAAAACGGGTCTTGGACGGATTCTAGGGTGGATTTCGGGCGTTCTTCCGCCCCGCGCGCCGAGTGTCCAGCACTGTTATCAGGTTGGCGGAGTAGGTGCGCCAAGCTGGCCAGAAGTGTCCATGTGAACCGATCTGGACAAACTCTGGGATGTGCGTTTTCGGTAGGCAGACGGGTCGGCCGGCGCAAGATTCTCCCGACCAACCGGACGGATGGTCCGAGTCCGCCGCGCACCCCTCGCGCCATCCTGGCCGCGGCGAGCGTTGCCTGGCACAGAAACATTCGACGAAACGGCCCGCAGTTCCTCAAACGCCCGCAGCCATATTTGCCGTCACGTATTTATTCAGGCTTGCGCGGGCTCGTACCGGTCTTCTGTTTCTCCGAGTGCCGGGAACGGAAGCGATGCTTGTACTCCAGCGGCGTCAGCTCAAGCCTGCGCTGGAATGCCCGGCGCAGCCCGGTCGGACTGTCGAAGCCACATTTCGCGGCGATTTCCTTCATCGAGCAATCGGTCTCTTCCAGCATGCGCCTTGCTGCATCGATGCGGGCGTCGTTGAGGAATGCCATGGGACTGATGCCGCAATCCCGCGCGAACAGGCGCGAAAGATTGCGGGCGCTCATGTGTGCCTGCTTTGCAATCGAGTCCAGAGTGTGCTGCTGCCGCAGGTTTTCCTGCAGATAGTGCTGCAGCCGCTCGACCTCCGAGTTTGCCGTCCCCTGGACATCCAGCAAGGGGCTGAACTGCGACTGGCCGCCTGCCCGACGCAAATAGACGATCAGGTACTTGGCCACATCGAGGGCAAGTACCCTGCCGAAATCCTCCTCGATCAATGCCAGGCTGAGATCGATGCCTGCGGTCACGCCCGCAGTCGTGTAGATGCCCTTGTCCTTGACGTAGATGCGATCCGGCTCGACGATGGCGCGGGGAAACTGCCGGGCAAGATTGCCGGCGTCGATCCAGTGGGTCGTTGCCGTGCGCCCGTCGAGCAATCCTGCCGCGCCCAGCAGGAACGCGCCGTTGCAGATTGCCGCAAGGCGGCGACAGGTCCGTCTCCGGGCCACCACCCACTCGCAAAGCCCCGCGTCCTGCATCGCATCGAAGATTCCCACGCCGCCTGGGATCAGAACAGTGTCGAAGTCAGGGCAGGGATCGAAGATCGTGCGATCCGGCACCACGGTCATGCCGCTCGACGAAGTAATGCTGCCCCGCGTCGTTCCAACCGTCATGATGCTGTACTGGTGCACTCGGCGACTGAGCGCCTCGGCCTCAGCAAATGCATCACGTGGACCTGCAACATCCAGCAGTTGAAAGCCGGGAAACAGCAGTATGCCGACAGTAATCTTCGTCATTGTCGAAAAGGAATTCTCACTTAGCCATGCAAGCCGCTGAAACGGGGCATCGGTATGATATCGGAAGGGCGGAGGCGCGGTTTCCCGAAGCGCGGCGCTGCCTTGGCGTAGCGGAGGGCGAGATGGCGGCCTGCAAAGGCACTCCTTTTGCCCCGGCCCCGTCCCGTGCGCCACGCCCGCGGCTCGCTCCGGCTCCGCAATGCAAAGGCTCACCATCCTCTTGCTGACACCAAGCTGGACCGCAGCGGCGGTTAAGCTGCCAAGCGACATCGGCCGAGGTCCCCACAGGGCGCCTGGTGAACCAGTAGTTGCGGCAGCCAGCGCCGAGCAGCGACCCTATTTCGATCGCGACCCGTGCGGCCCGCGCTCCAGGATCTTGTACAGATGCGAGCGGGAGATTCCCAATTGCTCGGCCGCGCGTTTCTTGTTGCCGCCGTGGCGAGCGACGGCGTCCATCACCGCGGCATAGGCCAGCTCCCGCATGCCCGCGGCGGGCTCGGCAGGGGAGCGATGTGTGGGAGTTGGCGATGGCAGGTCGTCCGTCGCGGCAGTCTCGTTTGGATACGCCTCTTCGGGCGCATGCAAGGCGGGCCGGCTTTGCTGCCCCGATAGCCCGCGCGCCGACTCGCCGCGTGCAAAATCCGCCACGCGCAGCGTCCGGCCGTCGCAGAAGACCAGTGCCTCCTCGATGCGCTGGCGCAGCTGGCGCACATTGCCGGGCCATGGCTGGCCGGCGAGGTAACGCGCCACTTCATGGTCGATGCCAGGCGCCGGCATGGCGTTGCGCGTGCAGAAGGCGTCGACGAAATGCTGCAGCAGCGCCGGAATGTCCTCGCGCCGCTGGCTCAGCGCGGGGATGCGCAGCACCACGCCGCTGAGCCGGTAGTACAGGTCAAGACGAAAACGCCCGGCGTCGATCAGTTCGGGAATGTCGCGGTTGGTGGCCGTGACCAGGCGGAAATCGACCCGCTGCGCGCGGCGGCTGCCCAGGCGTTCGATCATGTGGTCTTCCAGCACGCGCAACAGCTTGCCCTGCATTTCCATCGGGATGTCGGCGACCTCGTCGAGAAAGACCGTGCCGCCCGCGGCCAGTTCGAGCTTGCCCGCCTGTCCCTGGCGCTGGCTCCCGGTGAAGGCGCCAGGCGCGTGGCCGAACAGCTCCGACTCGATCAGCGTGGCGGGCAGGGCAGCGAGGTTCAGGCTGACCAGTGGCCGCGCGCTGGCCGGCTCGGACCCGGCGCCGTGGATGGCGCGGGCCACCAGCTCCTTGCCCGTGCCGCTCTCGCCCAGGATCAGCACCGGCACGTCAAGGCGCGCGACGGTCTGGATTTCGCGGCGCAGGCGCTGCATCGGCGCACTTTCGCCGATCAGGCCAAACGTCGGTTGCCGTTCGTGCAAGCCGTGGCGAAGACCATCGACCTCGCGCTGGTAGCGCGCCACCTCGGAGCGCAATTCAACCAGTTCCTTGTGCATGCGGACAAGCGCCTCTGGCCCCTTGAACATGACTTGCCCGATCGCGCCCACCACCTCCCCGTCCTGGCGGATCGGCATGCGGTTGACGACGCGGGTGGCGCCGTCAAGCTGCTGCAACTGTCCGATCTCGGCCTTCCCGCTGGCCACCACCTGCGGCAGCCGCGAATTGGGGATGACCTCGGCCGCCGGACGGCCGATGCCGCCGCCGGTCTCGAGGCCCAGGAATTTCTCGTGGACGGGACTGATGAAGCGCACCCGTCCTGCCTTGTCGACCACGGTGATGGCCTGGTACGGGTCGTTCAGGAAGTAGTCCAGGATCGCGCCGGCGAAGGGCACCGTGCCCAGGAAGTCGAGCAGCACGGCCTGGCTATCGGCGTGATGCAGAACGATCAGCTGGCGCTCGCCGTCTTCCAGCGACAGGCCGATGAAGCGCCGGTCGGCTGCGTCAACGGGAAACAGCCTGCGTCCCGAACCCGGCGCGCCTGCGCGGGCGCATGCAGCGAACGCGGCGTCGGCGATGGCGGGGTCGGTACAAGCACCGAGCGCTGCCTCGCGTGTTCCGTCGCCAGAACAGACGAGCACGCCGAGCGCGAACTTGGTTCCGTCTTGTGCCTTCATTGAGGACACATTGTGTCTCCGTGCGTGCCTGCTGTGCGGACACATTGTGTAGTCATTGGAGACATCCTAATGGCGGCCCCGAAATTATTCAATAAATTCAACCCATAAGCGGGTTTTTGGGGGCTGGCACATCTCCTGCGAGAAGTTGCCAACACATGTATTGCGCAAAGACACAGGAGAGGACAGTGAGTTGGCAGCCTGAAATCGATGAACTGGCCCACCGTCGACGGCTCGCCGCCCGGATGGGCGGCGAAGGCAAGGTGGAGCGCCACAAGGCGGCCGGCAAGCTGACGGTGCGCGAGCGGATCGACGCCCTGGCGGACCCCGGCTCGTTCCGGGAGGTCGGTGGCCTCACCGGCAGCGGCCGTTACGACAGCAACGGGCGGCTGGTGGACCTGGTTCCGTCGAACCTGGTGATGGGCCGGGCGCAGGTAGGCGGCCGGCCCGTAGTGCTGGTGGGGGACGATTTCACCGTGCGCGGCGGTGCCAACGAAGGCGCAGTGGGCGACAAGCTGATCCACGCCGAGAAGATGGCGCACGACCTGCGGCTGCCGATGATCCGGCTGGTCGACGGCACCGGCGGCGGCGGTTCGGTGCGCAATATCGAGATCAAGGGCCATACCCTGATTCCCACCATGAAGGTCTGGCAACACGTGGTGGAGAACATGTCGGTGGTGCCGGTGGTGTCGCTGGCATTGGGTTCGGTGGCGGGCATGGGCGCGGCGCGCGTGGCCGCCAGCCACTATTCGGTGATGGTCAGGGAAACCTCGCAACTGTTCAGTGAGGGCCCGCCGTCGGTCGTGGCCCGCGTGGGCGAGGCGCTGAGCAAGAACGAGCTGGGCGGCAGCCAGATCCACACCCGCAACGGCGTGGTCGACGATGAGGTCGGCACCGAGCAGGAGGCCTTCGCGCGCGCGCGCCAGTTCCTGTCTTATCTGCCCCCTTCCGTATTTGAACTGCCGCCGCGCGGCGAGCCCAGGGACGACGCCGCGCGCCGCGACGAATGGCTGCTGTCGGCGATTCCGCGTGACAGCCGGGCGGATTACAAGATCCGGCCGATCCTGCAGGCCTTGATGGATGACGAGTCCTGCTTCGAGATCGGCAGGCACTGGGGCTGCGCCGTCATCACCGCGCTGGCACGCCTGGATGGCTGGCCGGTGGCGGTGATCGCCAGCGACCCGTCCTTCCATGGCGGCAGCTGGGACAGCGACAGCGCCGAGAAATTCACGCGCTTCGTCGACATGGCCCAGGCCTTCCACCTGCCGGTGGTCAACCTGGTCGATACAGCCGGGTTCCAGGTCGGCCTGGAGGCAGAAAGGGCAGGGATCATGCGCTATGGCGTGCGCGCGCTGGCAGCGCTCTACCAGGCCACGGTGCCGTGGTGCTCGGTGATCCTGCGCCGCGCCTATGGCGTGTCGGCAGCCGGCCACCAGCACATGGGGCGCTTCAATTTCCGCTATGCCTGGCCCTCCGCCAGCTGGGGCGCATTGCCGATCGAAGGCGGCCTCGACGTCGCCTACAAGGCCGAGATCGAAGGCGCCGACGATCCGGTGCAGAAGCGCGCCGAGATCGAGCTGCGCGTGCGCAGCCTGACGTCGCCGTTCCGCAGCGCGGAAGCCTTCGTCATCGAGGACATCATCGACCCCCGCGACACCCGCACGCTGCTGTGCGAGTTCGCCAACCTGGCGGCGCCGCTGCGCGAGGCCGGGATCAGCCGCTTTGGCATCCGTCCCTGAGCGGCCAGGCCAGGCATCACCGGTACGGCACGGACATCGAATTACAGAGAGGAGACTGCATTGAAGAAGCTGTTGATTGCCAATCGAGGGGAGATCGCGCTGCGCGTGCTGCGCGCCGCACGCGATCTCGAGATCGGGACCGTCTCGGTCTATTCGCAGGACGACCAGGGCGCGCTGCACCGGATCCTGGCCGACGAGGCCGTTGCCCTCGACGGCGCCGGGCCGGCTGCATACCTCGACATGGCAGGCATCATCGCCGCGGCGAAGGCATCCGGCTGCGATGCGATCCATCCGGGCTATGGCTTCCTCAGCGAACGGGCCGACTTCGCCCAGGCCTGCCATGACGCCGGCATCCGCTTTATCGGCCCTACCGTCGAGCAGCTCGCGCTGTTCGGCGACAAGGGGCGGGCGCTTGAACTGGCGGCCGACAGCGACGTGCCGGTCATGCCGGCGACGCGCGGCGCGGCGTCGCTGGAGGAAATCGCCAGCTTCTTCGACCAGCAAGGCGGCGCGGGCGTGGTGATCAAGGCGGTTGGCGGTGGCGGCGGCCGCGGCATGCGCGTGGTACGACGGCGCGAAGACCTGGCCGAAGCGTATGCGCGCTGCCGTTCCGAGGCGAGCTCGGCGTTTGGCATCGATGCCGTCTACGCCGAGCGGCTGGTTGCCCGCGCGCGCCATATCGAAGTGCAGATCGCCGGCGACGGCGCGCATGTGATTGCCCTCGGCGAACGCGACTGCACCCTGCAGCGCCGCTTCCAGAAGGTGGTCGAGATCGCCCCCAGCCCGGTACTGAAGCCACAGCTGCGCGAGCAGATCATCAAGGCGGCGCTCAGGCTGGCGCGCCGCGTCAACTACCAGAGCCTGGGCACCTTCGAGTTCCTGGTCGAGGAAGCCGAATCCGGCGAGCAGAAGGACTTTGTCTTTATCGAGGCCAACCCGCGCTTGCAGGTCGAGCACACCATCACCGAGCAGGTTACCGGTGTCGACCTGGTCGCGCTGCAGATCGGGATCGCCGCCGGGCAGGCGCTCGCCGATCTCGGCCTGGATCCCGCCGCGCCGCCGCAAGCCCGGGGCTATGCCATCCAGGTGCGCATCAACGCCGAGATGACCGATGCGCAAGGCCTGGCGCGTCCCGCACACGGCCGCCTGGAGCGCTTCGACCCGCCTTCGGGCCCGGACGTTCGCGTCGATTCCCATGGCTACACCGGCTATGAACCGTCGCCCAATTTCGACACCCTGCTGGCCAAGCTGATCGTCACCAGCTCAGCGCCGAAGTTCGACGCGGCCGTGCGGCGCCTGCAGCGCAGCCTGGCGGAGTTCCGCATCGCCGGCGTCCCGACCAACCTGAACCTGCTGCGCGCGCTGGTGCAGCGCGACGATTTCCTCGCGCAGGACGTCCATACCCGGCACTTCGAGGCGATCGTGCAAGAACTGGCCGCAGCGGCGGAGGCCATTGCGCAGGCCGGTCGCGCGCACGAAGCCTTGCTGGGCGGCGCGACGCGTCCTTCGCAGGCGCTTGCGCCGCGCCACGTCGATCCGGAAGAGGAAATCAGCGAGGGCCTGGTGGCTGTCCGTGCGCCGCTGACGGGCAGGGTGGTCGAGATTGGCGTCGCGCTGGACCAAATCGTCAAGCCCGGCCAGACGATTGCAGTGCTCGACGCCATGAAGATGGAGCACGCCATCGTCGCCGAATGCGGTGGGCGCGTGGTCGACCTGAGGCTGGAGCCGGGCGCGCTGGCTGCGGAAAACCAGGTGCTGATCGTGCTGGAGCAGCTCGAGGCCGATGGCGTCGCCGTGGCCGCCGCGCAGCAGGCCGACTCCGACGCGATCCGCGCCGACCTGCAGCGCGTGCTGGACCGGCATGCCTACCTGGATGACGCCGCGCGCCCCGATGCCGTCGCCAGGCGCCGCTCGCGCGGCCAGCGCACCGCGCGCGAAAACGTCGCCGACCTGTGCGATCCGGATACCTTCGTGGAGTACGGCGCGCTGGCGCTCGCCGCGCAGTCGTCGCGCCGCAGCCAGCAGGACCTGATCGTCAACACCCCGGCGGATGGCCTGATCACCGGCATCGGCAATATCAACGGCGAACTGGTCGGCAAGGCGCGTGCACGCAGCGCGGTGATGGCCTACGACGCCACGGTGATGGCCGGCACGCAGGGCAAGCGTAACCACATCAAGACCGACCGCATCGTCGAGGTGGCGCTGCGCGACGAGCTGCCCCTGGTGCTGTTCGGTGAAGGCGGTGGCGGCCGGCCCGGGGACGTCGATTTCCCTTCGGTGTCCGGGCTGTACCAGCCGTCGTTCGCCGCGTTTGCCGAGCTGAGCGGCAACGTGCCGGTGGTAGGAATTGTTTCGGGCCGCTGCTTCGCCGGCAACGCGGCCTTCCTTGGCTGCTGCGACGTCATCATTGCCGACAAGTCAGCCAATATCGGCATGGCGGGACCGGCCATGATCGAAGGCGGCGGCCTCGGCATCTTCCGCCCGGAAGAAGTCGGTCCCGCAGCGGTGCAGGTGGCCAACGGCGTGATCGATATCCTGGTCGACAACGAGGCCGAGGCTGTGCAGGCGGCGAAGCACTACCTGTCCATGTTCCAGGGCCGCGTGGCGCACTGGAGCGCGCCGCAAGCGCTGGCGCTGCGCCAGGTCGTGCCCGAGAACCGGCTGCGCGTGTACGACACCCGCAAGGCCATCGAGGGCATCGCCGACGTCGGCAGCGTGCTGATGCTGCGCGCCGGCTTCGGCGTGGGCATCCACACCGCGCTGGCGCGTGTGGAAGGCCAGCCCGTCGGCATCATGGCCAATAACCCGTATCACCTTGGCGGCGCCATCGATGCGGACGCCGCGGACAAGGCGTCGCGCTTCATGCAGCTGTGCGATGCGCACGGCCTGCCGATCATCTCGCTGATCGACACCCCGGGGTTCATGGTGGGTCCGGAATGTGAGGCCCGGGCGCAGGTGCGGCACGTCTCGCGCATGTTCCTGACGGCGGCCAAGCTGCGTGTCGCGTTGCTGGCGGTGACGCTGCGCAAGGGCTACGGCCTGGGTGCGATGGCCATGGCGGGAGGGGGCTTCCGCTCGGCAAGCTTCACCGTGTCGTGGCCGACCGGCGAATTCGGGCCGATGGGTCTTGAGGGCGCGGTCAGGCTGGGCTTCAAGAAGGAGCTCGAGGCCGTGCCGGATGGCCCCGAGCGCAAGGCGCTGTTCGACAGGCTGGTCGCCCAGTCCTACGAGCGCGGCCACGCGATCAACACCGCGGCCGCCGTCGAGATCGATGCGGTGATCGACCCCGCGCAGACACGGAAGTGGATCGCACAGGGCATCGCCTCGGCGGACTTGCGCGGCCGCAGGGAGCGCCGCGGATTCATCGATGCGTGGTAAGCGCCGTACCCGGCGAATCCCTACACAGAGCCAAGAGGTTTCCATGACGAAGCATGGGTTTGACCCGGCGCAGCTGGCGCTGGGCGGCTTGCGCGTGCTGGAGGTCGGCAGCGGCCCCGCGCTGGCGTATGCGGGCAAGCTGTTTTCCGACTTCGGCGCCGAAGTCATCAAGGTGGAGAGCCCGGCGGGCGACGCGTGGCGGCGCATGCCGCCGCTGGTCAGCGCACCAGGCGCCGCGCAACCGGAAAGCGCGCTGTTTGCGTGGCTGAACACCAACAAGCGCAGCGTTACCGCCGATGACCGAAACGCCGAGGACGGCGCGTGGCTGGCACAGCTGGCGCTGACGTGCGACGTGGTGCTGGACGCCCGTGCGCTGGCTGAAGGCCCGGGCATTCTCGGCACGCCGGTCTGGCGGCAGGCGGCCGATCACACGCCACGTCACGAGCCGATCGAGGTGGCACTCACCTGGTTCGGCGAGAGCGGGCCGTACAGCCATTACGCCGGCGCCGAAGCCGTGTGTCGCGGGCTTGCCGGCGCCGTGCACGGCAGCGGCCCCGCGGATGGGCCGCCGCACATGCCGCACGACGTGCAGTCGGCGATCGTGGTCGGGCTGAGCGCATTCTCGGCCGCCGTCGCGGCGCTGATCGGAAGCGGCCAGGGCAGCCGCCGCTATGTGCTGAGCGCCCACGAAGCGGTCTTCGGCGTGGTCGAGATGGAAGCGGGCATGGTGCAGGACCAGCGCCATCCGCTGCGGCGCCTTGGCGTCAACCGGTTCTGCGGCACGCATCCGGCCGGGATCTACCAGACAGCCGAAGGTTGGATCGGCATCTTTACGCACACCCTGCCGCAGTGGAAGGGCCTGTGCGAGGCCATCGGTCGTCCCGACCTCGGCAGCGATCCACGCTACGCAAGCGGGCCGGAACGGATGGAACGTGCGGACGAGATCGACGCGCTGCTGATGCCTGCGTTCCTGACGCGCACGGCCCGCCAGTGGTTCGAGATCCTGGGCGGGCAGAAGCATCCGGCCGTGATCGTGCCGACCATGGAGACCCTGCTTGGCCAGGAAGTGCACCGGCAGCGCGGTGCCTTCGTGCCGGTCGGCGTGGGCGGCGCTACGTTCGAAGGCCCGGTGGTGCCGCTGCGCCTCGATGCGGCGGGGCCCCTGCCCGGCGGCAAGGCGCCGGCAAAGGGCGCGCATGACCTGCACTACCGCACCGCGGGACTGGACCATCGCCCGCGCCTGGCGCTGATGCGAACGGCCGGCGAGCACCTGCCGCTCCAGGGCATGCGCGTGATCGACCTGACGATGGGCTGGGCCGGGCCGCTGGCGGCGCGGACGCTGGCCGACTTTGGCGCGGAGATCATCAAGGTCGAGAGCACCGGCTATCCCGACTGGTGGCGCGGCGCCAATTTCACCGAGGCGTTCTATCGGGACAGGCTGTACGAGAAGAACTCGAACTTCAACCTGATGAACCGCAACAAGCTGGGCATCACGCTGGACCTGACACGGCCCGAAGGCAAGCAGCTGCTGCTGCAGCTGGTCGAAGGTGCCGACGCGGTCATCGAGAATTATTCCGCCGAGGTCCTGCCCAAGCTCGGGCTGGACTACGAAGCCCTGCGCGCCAGGAACGAACGGCTGGTGATGCTGTCGATGCCGGCCTTCGGGCTCGGCAACGCGTGGAGCAATACCCGAGCGTACGGCGGCACGCTCGAGCAGGCCAGCGGGCTGCCGCTATACACGGGTCACCCGGATGGTCCGCCGGCCATGACGTCGTACGCCTATGGCGATCCGGTCGGCGGCCTGAACGGCGGCGCGGCGATTCTGCTTGCGTTGTTTGCCCAACAAGCGACGGCGCAGGGTCGGCACATCAACCTGTCGCAGGTAGAGGCCATGTTGCCGATGGCCGCACCGTTCATGCTGGAGCAATCCGTCACCGGCGGCGTGTCGCCGCGGCAGGGCAATCGCCATCCGATGCATTGCCCGCATGGCTGCTTCCGTTGCGCCGGCGACGATGCGTGGATCGTGCTGACGGTGACCGACGCGGACTGGCCCGCGCTGTGCCGGGCGATCGGCCGGGCGGACCTCGCGGCGGATCCCCGGCTGGCGCAGGCCTCGGGACGGCGCGCCGGGGAGGCCATGATCGAACAGGCGATCAAGTCCTGGTGCGTGGTTCGCGACGCCGACGCGGCAATGCAGCAGCTGCAACAGGCCGGGATCGCTGCCGGCGTGGTGCGGCCCATGTCGCAGGTGCTGCGGGACCCCCACCTGCGCGCGCGCGGGTTCTGGCGCCAGGTCGAGCGCGCCCACGTCGGCACCTACACATCCAGCACCGCATGGTTCAGGACCGGGCCGGACCCCGTGCCCATCCGCCATCTCGCGCCGACGCTGGGCGAACACACCGAAGCGGTGCTGCGCGGCGTGCTCGGGCTCAGCGCGGACCAGATCGCAAGCCTGGAACAACAGGGCATCACCGGCACCGTCGCGAAACCAAAGCAGGCAAGGCAGATGCCATAAGCCCTGCAAGTATTCAGAAACACGACTATTACGATACGGAGACGACATGAACAAATCGACATGGATCCAGCGGTGCCAGGCAGGCGCAAAGGCCGGCAAACTCAGCATGGCGGCAGCCGCGCTTGGCCTCCTGGCCACGACGATGGCCGCGCCGGCCGCGGCCCAGAATACCGGCTGGCCTAACAAGCCGATCCGGATGATTGTTCCCTTTCCGGCGGGATCGTTCACGGATACCGTGGCCCGGGTGCTTTCGGAGCGCCTGACCAAGTCTCTCGGCCAGCCTGTGGTGGTGGAAAACAAGGCTGGCGCGAACGGACTGATCGGCGTTGGCGAGGCCGCCAGGGCGGCGCCCGACGGCTATACCTTGCTGGTCACCAACTCCAGCAGCATCACCATCAACCCGCAGATCTACAAGAAGGGCACCTACTCGCCAAAGGACTTCACGCCGGTCACGCTGGTCCTGGAGGCGCCCTTCATCCTCGTCACCAATCCTGAATGGTCGCAGAAAAACGCGGTCGGCTCGGTGCCCGAGCTCGTGCGCTACGCGACGCAGCATCCTGGCAAGGTCAGCTATGGATCCGCCGGGCCGGGCAATATTGCGCATCTCAGTTTTGCCATGCTGAACAACCGGACCAGAATCAAGACCACGCACATTCCCTACAAGTCCGCGGCCCAGGCGCAACTGGCCGTGATCAGCGGTGAGCTGGATACCGCCTTCGACACCTGGACCGCGCTGCCGCAGATCAAAGCGGGCAAGCTGAAGCCCCTCGCCGTCAGCGCTCCGAAGCGCATGGCGCAGTTGCCGGAGGTGCCAACGCTCGAGGAGCTTGGCATCTCGCCCTTCGACGTGACCTTCTGGATCGGCATGCTGGTACCGGCCGGCACGCCGCCGCAGATCGTCCAGAAGCTTCATTCGGTCGCGCAGGGGCTGCTCGAGGACAGCAAGGCGAAGACCGCGCTGGGCCAGCAAGGCGATGTCGTGATGATCGATCCGGCCAATTTCGCGAAGCGCGTGGCAAAGGAGGAGGGCAATTGGACGGCGGTGATCCAGCGCGAAGCGATCACGCTGGATTAAGGCGGCAGACGGCGCGGCGAGCGTTGCGAAGTCTGTGGGGAATGTGCACTTTGGCGGAGGTTGATTGATAGCGCCGGGCGGCCAGTATGCGGCCGACTGGCCTGGCGCGGGCTGGTGAGTTTTACCGTCGTAGAACGACCGACCCTTCGCCGTCAATCAAGTCTTCGTGTCTGGAACGGCCGTCCATCGTTGTTGAGCCGTCATTCGCTCACCCCTGCAAACTCGGTAGCGCGGACAGGACTCAAACTTTCTCCCGATCTGCATCGGCCTGTTGAAACTATCCTGGCCTGGCGCCCGACCCGATGATGAGTTCAAGCTCGGTCTTGAAGCCATCACCGGCGTCAAACTGCTTTAGGCATTCATAAACATCGTTCCAGGCCTTCAATCTCGCCGCGACGTCGAGGTCGGCTATCACAGCCCGGTATGCCCCGGCGGCTTCCTGCATCAGTTGCAGAGCATCGGACGCGCTCGGCAAGGCGAGTTGCGCTCGAACGTGTTGTGTTTTCACATCGCCAAGACCGCTGTCGTTCATCAGGCGTTCCATCACGCCATCGCCTCCCAGTGCGAAGATTCCAGGTTGTCCGGGCGCGGGAGGAGACTTGCCTGCGTGGCGTAGAAGGATCGCCATCGGCTGAGCCATGAAGGGATTGTTGGCCGGCGTCGTGAAGACCAGCGCCGCGAAACGCGCGCCAGGCTTGAGTGCGCGTTGGACAGCTATCAAGGCCTCACCAGGTGACGGAAAAAGCATCAATCCCAAGCGGCACATCGCCGCGTCGAACGGCGCCAATGTCTCGTCCAATTCGTCTGCGGCGCATTCCAGTGTTTCGATATTCTGAAGACCGGCACGCGCGGCATTTCGGCGGACATGCTCCAGCATGGTGCCCGATAAATCACAGGCAACCACTTCGCCGTCGGCACCCACTCGCATTGCTGCCTGGATGCTCTGGCTCCCGGCACCGCAAGCGAGATCGAGAACGCGCATACCCGGCCGGATACCGGCCATATCCATGAGCGTGTCCGTGGCGCCCGAAAGATTGGTGGCGAACACATGCTCCCACTTCGCCCAGCCGGGTGCTGCCGATTCCCACGTATTGCGAAGATTGGATTTCACCCTGCTGTCGGTCATCTGTACGCTCCTCAGGACCCACCGCCGTTTGTACAGGAGCATTGTATTGCGCAAGCGATCGTGTGGGTCCTGTCGTGCAGCGCCCGTTGGTTGGCCTCCACGCAGAAGGCTTTCATTCTGCGCACAATTGGAGACTGCGCGGGTGAGTGAGTGCCTTCCTGAACGAATCCAACGGCTGAGTGGCCATTTGTTCGGCTCCGGTCTTGCCCTGACCCTCTACCTTCGCATCATCAGATCCCGCCCGCCGCCATGGCAGCGCCCGGCACTACCGCCGGCGCCGTTCCCAGTGCCTGGTCCACAACGCCCGCCACCATGTCCGCCGTCACCGCCGACAAGGTCCACCCCAGGTGTCCATGGCCGGTGTTGTAGAAGATGCAGGCCGCGCGACCGCGCCCCACGCGCGGCAGCATGTCGGGCATCATTGGCCGCAGCCCGGCCCACGGCACCACGCTGCGCGTGCTGACGCCGGGGAAGCACTGCTGCACCCAGTCCACCAGCGGGCGGATGCGGTCGGCGCGGATATCGCGGTTGGTGCCGTTGAACTCGGCGGTGCCGGCAACGCGGAAGCGGTCGTCGCCCAGGCGGCTGGTTACCAGCTTGGTTTCGTCGTCTAGCAGGCTGACCACCGGTGCCGCGGCGCGGCTGGCGTCATCGGTCAGGTTGACGGTGATCGAATAGCCCTTGACCGGATAGATATTGACGCGGTCGCCCAGCCCGGCGGCCAGCGCGCGGCTGGCGGTGCCGGCGCAGATCACGGCGCCGTCGAAGGTGGAACTGGCGGTGTCGTTGTCGTCCTGCACGGTGACGGTGGCATGCCGTCCGTCCGTTTTCACCGCGCGCACGTCCTGGCCGTACAGGCAGCGCACGCCCAGGCGCGCAATGGCGGCGGCGAGGCCGCTGGTGAACTTGTGGATGTCGCCGGTGGAATCGCTCTCGGTGAAGTAGCCGCCATAGTAGGAGCCTGCCAGCGTCGGCTCGATCGCCCGCATCTCCCCGGGCGTCACCGCGCGCCGCTCCAGGCCGCCTCGCGCCAGCAGCGCGGAGACCCGGCCGGCATGCTCGAAGCCGGCCCGGTCGCGATAGATATGGAGGATGCCGGCCCGCTTCAGGTCGAAGTCGATGCCTTCCTGCGCCGCCCAGGCAAACAGGTGCTCGCGCGCGGCGATGGCCAGGCGCGCGGTTTCGATGGTGTTGCGGCGGTAGTGGGGAATCGACGCGATGAACTCGGCGAACCATGACAGCTTGTGCCAGCTGGGCCGGGGATTGACCAGCAGCGGCGCATCATTGCGCAGCATCCATTTGATGCCCTTGACGAGGGTGGACCAGTGGGTCCAGACCTCGGCATTGGAGGCGGAGAGTTGCCCGCCGTTGGCGAACGAGGTCTCCATGGCGGCATAGCGGTGCCGTTCGAACAGCGTGACGGAGAATCCGCGCCGGGCCAGCGCGTAGGCCGTGGTAACACCGGTGATGCCACCGCCGATGACAGCGATCGTTTTCATGATCTGCAGGATCCAGGAACGTCTGAGGGTAGGAGTCCGCACGCAACATGCGTGAAGGACGCCCCCTCTGTTCTGGACCTGAGAGATTCACGACGCCTGGCCGCGGGGGCGGGGCGCGCTTGCTCCTTCGGTATGCCGGGCTGACGATGGCGTCCGGCATTCTTCAGAGTGCACTGACGGGTGATGCCGGTCCTTTTGCCTGAGAGTTTCCGGGGCGGTTGCTCCTTCGGCGCCGTGCGCGGCGGGCGCCGCGACGGTCTCTCCCTGCATCACGCTGGCTGGATGCCAGTCGGGGCAATGTAGTGACAAGGCCGTGCATTGGGTATGCGGGTTAACGCTGAGATTGCCGGCGGCCCGCGTCGCTATGTCGCATCGGCGCCAATCGCCTCGCCCCATAAAATGTCAGCGCTCGCTATCGGGGAGGCGCGGGAGGCGCCTGATGCTGCGCAGGACAGCGAGCCAAAAAGACGACAACAAGGTTTCCAGTGAAGAAAAATCGCATTGCGCTCGCGGTTTCGGCGGTGCTGATGGGGCCCCCCGTTGCGGTCGCCCAGGCCGTGGATGCGCCCGAGCCGCTGCAGGAGGTGGTGGTCTCGGCCAAATCGGAGTCCGGCGAAACACCGGCGATCCCGCCCAACACGCCCGCGCCCGCCTACGGCATCCGCAGCACCCGCATGGCCGACTTCAACGTGGTCAATACGGAAGACGCGCTCAAATACGCGCCCAACCTCGCCGTGCGCAAGCGCTTTATCGGCGATATGAATTCGATCATCTCGGTGCGCAGCACCAGTTCGCGCCAGTCGGCGCGCGGGCTGGTCTATGCGGACGGCCTGCTGCTGTCCAACCTGCTGGGTTCGGATTTCAGCTTCCCGCCGCGCTGGTCGCTGGTCAATGCCGCCGAGATCGAGCGCATGGACGTGCTGTACGGCCCGTATTCGGCGCTGTATCCCGGCAACTCGCTGGGCGCGACGGTGCTGATCACCACGCGCACGCCGGAGAAGTTCGAGGGCGATGCCGGCGTGCAGCTGTTTGCGCAGCGTTTCGGCCTCTATGGCACCCATGACAACTTCAACGGCGTGCATGCCAACGCCTATGTGGGCGACCGCGTCGGCGCGTTCTCGTGGCTGGTCAGCGTGGACCGGCAGGACAGCAAGAGCCAGCCGCTGAGCTTCTATACCGCGTCGCGCTCGACGCGACCAGCGGGCGCGGCGGACATCCCGGTCTCGGGCGCCTATTTCGACCGGGACCAGAGCGGCCGCGATCGCGTGGTGATGGGCGTGAACAGCGAAGGCATCACGCACACGGTGCAAGACCAGCTCAAGCTCAAGCTCGGCTACGACATCACCAGCACGCTGCAGGCCCAGTTCACCGCCGCCTACTGGCAGCAGGACCGCTCCAATTCCACCGGCAGCTACCTGCGCGATGCCAACGGCAACGTGGTCTCGGGCGGGCCGGTGAATATCGGCGGCTACCAGTATGTGATTCCTGCCAACGCCTTCGCGCCGGGCAACGGCGAGGACGCGCGCTGGCTCTACGGGCTGTCGCTGCGCACGCGCAATCAGACCGGCTGGAACTTCTCGGGCGTGGCCTCGCTGTTCGATGTCAGCAAGGACGTGAGCCGCAGCGCCGGCACCGCCGGCAACGGACCGGGAACGGTGACCTATGGCGATGGCACCGGCTGGCGCACGCTCGACCTGAAGGCCGACTACCGCCCGCAGCGGTTGCAGGGCGGGCATTGGGTCACGGTCGGCTACCACTATGACAACTACCGGCTGAGCAACACCAGCTACGACACCTCTGACTGGCGCGCGGCCACCATCACCGCGTTCAACAACGCCTTCGCCGGCAAGACCGAGACCCAGGCGCTCTTTGCGCAGGACGCCTGGTACTTTGCCGAGGACTGGAAGCTGATTCCCGGCGTGCGCTACGAGCACTGGCGCGCCTATGACGGCAGCCGCAGCCAGCCGGGCGTGGCGGTCGGCTATCCCGTGCGCAGCGAATCCAACTGGTCACCCAAGCTGACGCTGGAGAAGGCGTTCGGGCAGGACTGGCTGGGCCGGTTGTCGCTGGGCCAGGCCTATCGCTACCCGACCGTCAGCGAGCTGTTCCAGGGCCGCATCACTGGCACGGCGCTGATCAACAATGACCCCACCCTGCGGCCCGAGCGCTCGTTCTCGAAGGACCTGACCTTCGAGCGCACGGTCGATGCCTCGAACTTCCGGGTCTCGCTGTACGAGGACGATATCCGCGATGCGCTGGTCAGCCAGACCAACACCACGGTATTCCCCACCGTCACCAGCTTCCAGAACGTGGAGCGGGTGCGCACGCGCGGCATCGAGCTGGCCTATGACGGGCGCGACGTGCTGGTGAGCGGCTTCGACCTGTCGGCCAGCGGCGCCTACAACCATTCGAAGACGCTGGAGAATGCCAACAACCCGGCCTCGGTGGGCAAGTATTTCTACCGCATCCCGAAGTGGCGCGCCAACCTGGCGGGCACCTATCGTTTCGCGCCGGCGTGGGCCGGCACGCTGGCCATGACCTATTCGGGCCGGCAGTACAATACGCTCGACAATTCGGACACCAATCCCGATACCTTTGGCGGCACCAGCAGCTTCCTGACCTTCGACGTCAAGGTGACCTACAAGCCCGCGCGCAATGTGCGGCTCGGGCTTGGCATCGACAACCTCACCGACCAGCGCTATTACGTCTACCACCCGTACCCGGGCCGGACGTTCTACGCCGAGGCAAAACTTTCCTTCTGAGCCCGTGAACACGCTGACTTCCACCCTGCCAGGCACCCGTCCCGCCGTCCGCGTCATCCTTGCCGGGCTGGTCGCCTGCGTCGCGGTGGCGGCCGCCGCCAGCGCGACCGCGCAGACGCACGGCAATCATGCCGGCCATGGGGGCCAGGCCAGGGCCGTGAAGACGAGCGAACTGGGCACCGGCGCCGCCTTCGACCGCGACGGCAAGCTGTGGATTGCCTACAAGGACGGTCCCCATGTTGCCGTGCGGTCGTCGACGGACTACGGCCGCAGCTTCGGCCCGGCGCGGCATGTCAACGGCACGCCGGAGCTGGTCGCCGCCGATCATGAAAGCCGCCCCAAGGTGGCCGCCGGGCGCGATGGCGAGATCTACGTCACCTGGACCCAGCCGCTGCCCACGCCGTGGACGGGCTTTATCCGCTTTGCGCGCTCCACCGACGGCGGCAACACCTTTGCCGAACCGCTGACGGTGCATGCCAACCGCGACCAGATCGCGCATCGCTTCGACGCCATCGCGGTGGATCCGGCCGGGCGCGTCTTTGTCAGCTGGATCGACAAGCGCGACGTGGCCGCCGCCGAGGCGCGCAAGCAGCCGTATGCCGGCGCCGCGATCTACTACGCCGTGTCGTCCGATCATGGCAAGAGTTTCCAGGGCGACTACAAGATCGCCGACCAGTCGTGCGAATGCTGCCGCATCGTGTTGTCGCCCACGCCGGATGGCCGCATGCTGGCGGTGTGGCGCCATGTGTTCCCGCCCAACGCGCGCGACCACGCGCTGGCGCTGCTGGGCGCCGACGGCAAGGCCACGCCGATGCAGCGCGCCACCTTCGACGACTGGCGCATCGACGCGTGCCCGCACCACGGCTCTGGGGCTTCGGTGGCGCCCGACGGCACCGTGCACATGGTGTGGTTCAGCGTGCGCGAAGACAAGCCGACGGTGTCGGTGGGGCGCTGGCGCGACGGCAAGCTGCAATCGCAACGTCCGCTGGAGGATGCGCGCGCGCAGCATGCCGATATCGTCGCGCTGAACGACAACGACATCGCGGTGGTGTGGAAATCGTTCGACGGCCAGCAAACGCGGCTCGCCGCCATGCTGTCGCACGACGGCGGCAAGACCTGGCAGACGCGCAAGCTGGCCGGTACCGAGCGTGATTCCGACCAGCCGCACCTGCTGCAGCACGCCGGCCGCGCCTACGTGCTATGGCGCACGGAGGCCGAGGGCTTCCGTGTATTCGCGCTCGGGCAGGAGGGCGCATGATGCGATCGCGCCGCCAACTGCTCGCCGCCGCCGTTGCAACATTGGCGCTGCTGTCCGGCACGGCCCATGCCGCCGGTCCGGCCGCCGACCGTGTCGCGGTGTTCGATTCGGCCAATGCCGCGCGCCTCGCCGCCAGCCAGGGCGGCAAGCCCTTCGTGCTGGTGGTGTGGTCGCTGGATTGCGTCTATTGCAAGCGCAACTTCGACGCCCTCGGCAAGCTGCGTGCACGCCATCCGGCGCTGCGCGTCGTCACGCTGTCGACGGACAGCGCCGACGCCCTGCCGCAAGTGCGGCAGGTGCTCCAGCGCGTCAGCCTTACGCGCAATGCGTGGGTGTTCGGGCATGAGCCGCAGGAGCGGCTGCGCTATGCGGTCGACCCCGACTGGATGGGCGAGATGCCGCGCACCTACTTCTATCGTGCCGATGGCCAGCGACAGGGCGTGTCCGGCGTGATCAGCGACAACGACTGGGACCGGCATCTGCGCTGGGCCGGCATCGCGGGCTGAACCGCCGCGTCGCCAGCCCGGCGCCGCATTTCAGGACAGTTCCTTGGGCAGCTTGCCGCCGTTGGCGGCCAGTTCCTGCATCAGGCGCTTGTGCAGCCAGACGTTCATCGCGGCGGAATCGTTCATGTCGCCGCTGTAGTGCAGCTCGCGCGCGAGTTCCTTGCGGTGTTCCAGGCTGCTGTCGATGCCAAGCGCCTTCATCGCATCGACAATGGACGTGCGCCAGTTCAGCGTCTGCCCGCTCTCTTGCACCAACCGGTCCATGATGGCCTCGACATCGACGCCTGACAGCGGCGCGGCTTGCGCTCCGGCGGGCGCACCCGTCGTGCCCTGGACGTTGCCGCCGGCGGGCGCCGTGCCGGTGCCGGAGGTTGGCGCGGTGCCGGCCGGCGCGCCGGCCGAAGTCGGCGACCCGGCGGCGGGTGTGCCCGCGGTGGTGGTGGCAGCGGGCTTGTGCTTGCCCAGCAGCTTGTTGAGGATGTCCTTGAAGATGCTCATGGCGGGCTCCTGAAAGGTGGATCGTGGCAGCAAGCCCTTGCAGGTTCCGGGCCACCGTTGCTGCGCGTTGCTGCCGCGCGGTTAGCACACGCCGTTTGTAAATGGTGCGTGTATCGGCACGGGCTTCCACGCTTCAGCCGCCGGTATTGGCTGCGTGCCGCATGCCTTGCCCTGTTTCCGGATTGGTAGTTTCCCCACTCTGCCGGCATTGCCCGTAGCGCTATCATTCGCGCCTATTGGTTCAATAAAGAAACAGATGTTCAAATATGAACACGCGACCCACAGGGCCAATGCGAGGGCTGGTGTGGCCGGCAAGGAGAGACATCGTGAAATTCCGCATATTCGCTCCCGCACTCGCCGCAGCGCTGCCGCTGGTGGCGGCAGCGCAGTCCGTGACCCTCTACGGCGTCATCGATACCGGCGTGGAATACCTGAACCACGTCGGCGCGGCGGCCGATACCCTGGTGCGCCAGCCGTCGCTGGCGGCGACCGTGCCGTCACGCTGGGGCTTGCGCGGCAGCGAGGACCTGGGCAACGGGTTGAAGAGCGTGTTCGTGCTGGAATCGGGGTTTGCGCCTGACTCGGGCGTTTCGAACCAGGGCGCGCGCCTGTTCGGGCGCCAGGCCTTCGTCGGGCTGAGCGGCCCCTGGGGGCAGGTCGGGTTCGGCCGCCAGTACACCATGCTGTTCTGGGCCAGGCTGGATACCGACATCCTGACCTCCAACGTCTATGGCGTCGGCTCGATCGACAGCTATATCCCCAACACGCGTGCCGACAACGCGGTGTCGTACAAGGGCAAGTTCGGCGGGGTCACCGTCGGCGCGACGTACAGCCTGGGCCGCGATGCCGTCAATGCCGGCCCCGGACCGGCCGGCACCAACTGCGCGGGCGAGAACCCGGCGGACGCCAGGGCCTGCCGCGAATGGTCCGCCATGCTGATGTACGAGACCGGCTGGTGGGGGGTGAGCGCGGCCTACGATTCGCTGCGCGGCGGACCGGGCGCGTTTGGCGGCCTGACCCGCAGCAGCCTGACGGACGATCGCTTCTCGCTGGGCGGCTACATGCTGCTGCAGCGGACCAAGCTGGGCCTCGGCCTGCTGTCGCGCAACAACCAGGCGAGCGCCGCGCCGCGCAGCGATCTGTGGTTCGCGGGGGCCTCGCATGACCTCACGCCCGCATTCAACCTTGCCGGCGAACTCTATTACCTGCGTTACCGGCACAGCGCGAACCGGGCCTGGCTGGGCGCGATCCGCGGCACCTATGCGTTCTCGAAGCGCACCTCGGTCTATGCCACCGCGGGTTATATCGACAATCGCGGCCAGTCGGCACTGTCGGTCAGCGGAGGCAGCCCCGGCGGCAATCCCGCGCCCGGCGGCAACCAGGCCGGTGTCATGCTTGGTATCAAGCAGATCTTCTGAGCCGTTGCGGCCATTCAAGAGGTAGAACGATGAAACCATCCCGCTCGCTGTCGATGCTGACCGGCATCGTCCTGGTCTGCGCTTCAGCGCTCTCGGCCGCCGCGCCCGCCACGGCGCCGGTGGCTGTCACACCCTCGGCGGTGCCGGGCCGCGCAGGCGATGCCGATCGCGCCGACCATTTCCGCGTGACGCTGCTTGGCACCGGCACGCCGGTGCCGTCGCCAACCCGCGCCGGCTACAGCACGCTGGTGGAGGCCGGTGGCCAGAAGCTGGTGTTCGATTTCGGCCGCAACGTATCGGTGCGCCTGTGGCAGCTGCGGATTCCGCTGGGCAGCGTCGATGCGCATTTCCTCACGCACTTCCATTCCGACCACCTGGTGGGCCTGCCCGACCTGTGGCTGACCGGCTGGCTGCGGCCGCCCTATGGCCGTCGCGACCGGCCCATGGCGCTGTATGGGCCGGCGGGCACGCGCGCGCTGGCGGATGGCCTGCGCCAGGCCTTTGCCGCCGATATCGCGATCCGGCACAAGGACGAGGGCAGCGCGCTCACCGGCATCACCATCGATGCCCACGACGTGGCGCCCGGCGTCGTCTATGAAAAGGACGGCGTGCGCGTGACCGCGTTCGAGAACGACCACGGCGACAACATCCGCCCGTCGTATGGCTATCGCATCGACTATCGTGGTCGTTCGGTGGTGTTGTCGGGCGATACCCGCTTCAGTCCCGCCGTGGTGGCGCAGGCCCGCAATGCGGACGTGCTGGTGCATTGCGTCACGCTGATCCCGGATGCGCTGCTGGCGTCCACCCCCGCGTACCGCGCCATCTACGACCATCTGTCTTCGCCCGAGGATGCCGCGCGGGTGTTCCAGGCCGCTGCGCCCAAGCTGGCGGTGTTCAGCCACATCGGCCTGAACGGCGATGCCACCGTGGGGCAGATCGTCGAGCGGGTGCGCAAGACCTACGCCGGTGAACTGCTGGTCGGCGAAGACCTGACCCGCGTGGAAATCGGCCTGGATGGCCGTGCCGGCACCGCGGGCGGCATCGCGGTGTGGCAGGAAAAGCCCTGAGCCACGGGGCGGCGCTGGCCGATACGATCAGTCCGGCTTGATCCCGGCGCGCGCAATGATCGGCTTCCAGCGCTGCTGCTCCTGCGCGATGAAGCGCGAGAATTCCGCCGGCGTGCCGCCCACCACGATGGCCGCGTCCGCGCTCAGGCGTTCGACCGAGCTCTGGCTCTTCACTGCCTTCATGGTGGCGTCCGCCAGCTTGTCGGCGGCCGCCTGTGGCAGCGAGGCCGGCGCCAGCAGGCCGTACCACTGCGTCATCTCGAAGCCGGGATAGCCTTGCTCCGCCACCGTGGGGACGTCAGGCAACTGCGCAATGCGCTGGGTCGTGCCGGTGGCGATGCAGCGCACCTTGCCGGCCTTGATGAATTGCAGGATCGCGGGCGCGCCGACCGCGGCGGCGTCCAGGCGGCCGGACAGCAGGTCGGTGATCTGCGGGCCGCTGCCGCGGTACGGCACGTGGGTGATGAAGGTGCCGGTGGCGGCCTTCAGGTATTCAAAGGCGAGGTGGCCGGCACTGCCGTTGCCCGCTGAACCATAGTTGAGCTTGCCGGGCTTGCCTTTGGCGAGCGCGACGAATTCCTTCAGGTTCTTCGCCGGCACGTCGGGATGGACCACGTACAGGCTCGGCACCTTGGACAGCAGCGAGATCGCGCGGAAGTCCTTGACGGGGTCGTACGGCAGCTTCGGGAAGATGAAGGGATTGACCGCGAGCGTGCCGATATGGCCGAGGATCAGCGTGTGGTTGTCATCGGCGCGCGCAACTTCGCCCATCGCGATATTGCCGGCGGCGCCGGGCTTGTTCTCGACGAACACCGACACGCCCAGCAGCTTGGTCAGCTCCGCCGCGGTCGAGCGCGCAACGATCTCCGAACTGCCGCCCGGCGCGAACGGCACCACCAGCCGGATCGGCTTGGCGGGCCAGGCCTGGGCGCGGGCGAGGGTGGGCGCCAGCGCGTACGCGCCGAGCGCGGCGCCGGCCTTGAGCAGTTGGCGGCGAAAGGGATTGGTCATGCTTGTCTCCTGGAATTGCGGTAGCCGGGCCATGGCGAGCCACGGGCGATAGTGGGTAGCGCGGGCGTTACTCGGGTTTGATGTTGCCGTCGCGGATGACCTTGGCCCAGAGCCGCGCCTGCCCGTCGATGAACTGGCGCGCTTGAGCCGGCGGCGCCGCCACCACTTCGCCGCCGAGTTCGGCCACCCGTTGCCGGATCTGGGCGCTGGTCATGACCTTCTGCAGCGCATCGGCAAGCTTCGTGGCGACCGGCTCCGGTGTCGTGGCGGGGACGAAGGCCGCGTTCCATTCATAGACCTCGTAGCTGCCCACGCCGGCTTCCTGCATGGTCGGCACGGCCGGCAGCGCCGGCGTGCGCGCCCGGCTGGTCACCGCCAGCGGCTTGAGCTTGCCGGCCTGGATGTGCTGCAGGCTCGAGGCCACGTTGGCGAAGAACAGCGGCACCTGGCCGGCGATGACATCGGTCATGGCGGGGCCGCCGCCCTTGTACGGCACGTGCAGCAGGTCGACGCCGGCACGCTGCTCGAACAGCACGCCCGCCAGATGCTGCGCCGAGCCGTTGCCTGACGACGCAAAGGCGACCGAGCCCGGCTTCTGTTTGGCCATGGCCACGACATCGCTGACCTTGCCCGCCGGAAAGCTCGCGGTGGCCACCAGCACGTTGGGATAGCGCGCCAGCACGCCGAGCGCCCGGAAGGCCTTGTCCGGGTCGTAGGGCAGGCGCGGATAAAGGCTCGGGTTCACGGCATACGACGAGGCATCGATCATCAGCGTGTAGCCATCCGGCGCGGCCTTGGCGACATAGGCGGCGCCGATCTGCCCGCCGGCGCCGGGCCGGTTCTCGACCACCACGGTCTGCCCTAGCTCGCGCCCGAGAGCCGGGGCAATCAAGCGTGCCATCAGGTCCGCGCCGCCACCCGGGGGGTAGGTCACCACGATGGTGAGGGGGCGTGCCGGCCACGTTGCGGCAGGGTCGGCGGCCTGCGCCGGCGTGAGGGTGGCGATCATGGCCGTGGCAGCGATCGCGTGGCGTGCGTGCATGATTCTGTCTCCGTGGGGACGGTCCGTTAGCGGACGTCAGCGGTATAGCGAAAGGCAAAGGCGTCGCCGCGCGTGAGCCGGTATTCGATGCACTGGCCGGCCAGGTCGAAGGCGTAGCGCGTGACGACCGCGCACGGATGCGCATCGGGCAGCGCCAGCAATCCGGCCTCGTCCGCCGCCAGCGTGCGGAAGGTCACTTCGTCGACGGCGCGATGGACCGTGACGCCGCAGGCGCTGCCCAGCAGCGGGTAGAGCAGGTCGCCCCACTGCGCCCGCGGCAGCTGTTGCAGCGCTTCGCAGCGCGGCAGCGGCAGCCAGATCGATTCCAGCAGCCGCGGCGTATCGTCCAGCCAGCGGCGGCGCGAGATCGCCAGCCCGCGCGCGCCGCTTGCCAGGCCGAAGCGCGCAGCCATGGCCTGGTCCAGCCTCACCGCGCGGCACGACAGGATTTCGGAGCGCGGCACCACGGGCGCGCCATCGGACCGGCCGAAGCGGAAAAACCGCATCAGGCTGGCGCCGCTCAGTCCCTTGCGCACAAAGGTGCCCTTGCCCTGCACGCGCTCCAGCAGGCCTTGCTGGACCAGCACGGCAATGGCCTGGCGGATGGTGCCCAGCGCAATGCCGAATTCCCTGGCCAGCGCCCCCTCGGCCGGGATGGCACTGCCTGGTGTCCAGTCGCCGGAAACGATCCGGGCTTGCAGTGCCGCCGCAATCTGGCCGTAGCGGCTCAGGCCCGCGGCGGCGGGAGTGGTCTGGTGCAGCGCGTTGTCTGGCATGCCGAAGCCGTGCTAAATTGATTGCTCATGTCCTCTAGAGGACTAGAATACTGACGCGGGTCCGGACGCCATATCCGGATATACCCGCCCCACGGAGGGCTGATGATGAGCCGGCACGCTTTGCCGCTGGTGGATACCCACTTCCACGTCTTCGATAACGGTGCTGCCATGCCGTCGGCCCGCTACCGGCCCGCTTATGCCGCCGGACTGGAAGACTGGCGGGCCACGCTGGGCGGCTTGGGAGACCTGTATGGGGTGGTGGTGCAAACCAGCTTTCTGGGCACCGACAACTCGACGCTGCTGGCCGCGCTGCAGGCCTGGCCCGAACGCCTGCGCGGCGTGGCGGTGGTCGACCCCTCGGTGACCGACCCGCAACTGGAAACGCTGCAGGCCGCCGGCGTGCGCGGGATTCGCCTCAACCTGTACGGCGATCCGGACTGGCAGCGCATTGCCACCGCGCCCTGGCGCGGGCTGTTCCGCAGGATCGATGCGCTGGGCTGGCATGTCGAACTCCATACCCACAACGGTGACGGCGGCATGGTGCTGGCGCGGCTCGACGCGGCCCTTGGCGATGCCGGCACGCCGGTGGTGCTGGACCACTTTGGCCGCCCTGGCAGCGCCGGCATCGCCGATGCCATCTTCGGGGTTGCCGCGGCCGTGCGGGCGCGCCGCCCGGTGTGGGTGAAGATCAGTGCGCCATACCGGCTGCCATCACCGCACGACTGGCCCGCGCTGGCGCAGGCATGGCGCGAAATCGTCGGCGACGATCGCCTGCTGTGGGGCAGCGACTGGCCATGGACCAACCACGAGGGGCCGGTCCGGCTGGACGAGTGCCGCACGCTGGCCGCGTGGCAAGGGCCGGCCGGCGATGGCGAGGCGGCGGGTGCGGCGTTGTCCGCCGCGCTGCGCTGGCGCAACGCCGCGGCGCTGTACGGGTTTGCCGTGGCGGCGTAGCGGTCTTACATCGCCACGCCGCCGGCATCAATCCAGCGCCAGCACCGCAGGCAGCGCCGCCACCAGCAGATCGATCGTGACCCGCAGCTTGGAGGGTAGGAAACGCGTGCGCGGCCATACCAGGTGCATCGGCGTGCGGCTGACCGAGGCGTGCGGCAGCACGCGCGCCAGCGTGCCTTGTTGCAGTGGCGCGCGCACCAGCCATAGCGGCAGGTTGGCCACGCCGGCACCACGGAGCGCGGCCATGGCGAGGGTGTCGATATCGTCGAAGCCGATCCAGTGCGACAGGCCGGGCTGCACCGTATTGCCGTCAGCGCCGGCCAGCGACCAGGGTACCGCCTGGCTGCCGTGCAGGTAGACTAGGCACCGGTGCGAGGCCAGCCCGCCAATGCTGGCCGGTGTGCCGTGACGGCGAAGGTAGTCGGGGGCCGCGCACAACACCATGGCCTGCGTGCCCAGCGGCCGTGCCACCAGCGTATCGCTGTCCGGCAGGCGGCCGCTGCGGATCGCCAGGTCGATGCCGTCGTCGGCAAAGTCCACCAGCCGGTCGGTGAAATTGCCTTCCAGCCGCAGCTGCGGATGACGGTCCGCCAGCTCCAGCAGCAGGGGCGCCACATGATGGCGGCCGAACACCACCGGAGCGCTCACGCGCACGCGGCCCGCGACGGCGCCGCGCCCCGCTTCCAGCATGTGCTGCGCGGCATCCAGGTCTTCCAGCGCCTGGGCGCAGCGTTCGTAGAACGCCTGGCCGTCATCGGTCAGGGCCAGGCTGCGTGTGGTGCGCACGAACAGGCGGACGCCGACGCGCGCTTCCAGCCGCGCGATGGCCTTGCCGACAGCCGAGCGCGTCAGGCCCAGGCGGGCCGCCGCCAGGGCAAAGCTGCCGGCCTGCGCCGCGGCCACGAAGGCCGTGATGCCGGCCAGCCGGTCGTGGGTTATTGGTTCCATGGAGGCTACACAGGAATGAATTCGATTGCCCAATGGATCTACAGGGGAATCAGTATAGTGGGTTCACCGTAATTCCCTACTGGAGCTTCCATGACTTCCTCCATGCAACGCTGGCAACTCTCGGCGTTCGGCCGCGACAACCTGCACCGCGTCGATGCGCCGGTGCCCACGCCCGGACCTGGCGAAGTGCTGATACGGGTGCAGGCGGTGGCCCTGAACTACCGCGACCTGCTGGTCATTCGGGACGGCATGGGAATGCCGGTGCAGCCGCCGCTGGTGCCGGGGTCGGACATGCGCGGCGAAGTCGTGGCCACCGGCGATGGCGTGGATGAGCTTGCGCCGGGCGACGCCGTGATCAGCACCTTCTTCACCGGCTGGCTCGATGGCGTGCAGCCGCGCCACAGCAAGCCGCTGGGCGTGCCGGGCCCCGGCATGCTGTCGGAATACGTGGTGCTGGCCGGGGATGCGCTGGTCGCGGCGCCGCGCACGCTCGACGCCGCGCAGGCCAGTACGCTGACCTGCGCCGGCCTGACGGCGTGGCAGGCCCTGGCCGAGGCCACGGTGACGCGGCCCGGCGATACCGTGGTGGTGATCGGTACCGGCGGCGTGGCCTTGTTTGCAGTGCAGATTGCGCGGGCCCAAGGCGCGCGCGTGATCGTGGTGTCGGGCAGCGACGACAAGCTGGTACGCGCCCAGGCGCTGGGCGCGGCGCATGGCATCCATCGCGGCCGCACACCCGACTGGCCCGCCGCGGTGCGCGAGCTGAGCGGCGGCCGCGGCGCCGACCATGTGCTGGAACTGGCGGGCGGCGACAACTTCGGCCGCTCGCTGGCCGCGCTGGCGCAGGGCGGCCGGATCTCGGTGATCGGCAACCTGCAGGGCGATGAGCTGCGCGCCAATGTCTATCCGGTGCTGCACGGCCGCGTGACCGTGCAGGGCATCGGGGTGTCGCACCGGCGCGCGCTGCAAGACCTGGTACGCGCCGTCGACTGGCTGGAACTGCGTCCCGTGGTCGAATGCGAGTATGGTTTTGCGCAGCTGCCGGCGGCGCTCGATCACCTCGAGCGCGGCGCGTTTGGCAAGGTGGTGGTGCGGCTGCGCTGAGGCCGCAGGCGGGCGGGCTGCTATTTGCGGGCCTTGCCGCGCTGGCTTTTCCTGGCGGCGGCACGGGCCGCTTCCTTTTGCGCCGCTGCCGCGGCGCCCAGCTGCTCCAGCCACGCCATGCCCTCGACGTACGACAGGAAATGCCGCAGGTATTCCGGCGAGGTCTCGCGCATCAGCGACAGCGAGCGGTGCACGAGGTGGTCGGTATTGAGCGGCCCGGCGTTTTCCGGCACGCGTTCCAGCGACTGGCGGAACTGCTGCTCGACGCTGACCCGGGCCCAGGTCTCGCGGAAGTAGTCAGCGAGGGTGTCGACCAGCGGCGTGGCCGGCGGCGCGGCTTGCGCCGGTGCGGGCGAAAGCCGGCGCGCAGCGTCCGGGGCCGCCGCGATGGCCGGCCTGGCGCGGGCGGCGAGGTCATGCACCAGGGCGCCAAGAGCGCTGGCGGTTTGCGCCGGCGCCGGCCCGGGCGGCGCGTGCTGGCCCATGGCTTCGCCAACGCTATCGGCATTGCCCTGCACGACGGCGGCATAGGCGGCGACCAAGCCCTGGAGGCGCGCCTCCAGCAGGCGCCGCGCCGCGCCGCCGTGTCCGGCCGCACGGCGGGCCAGTGCCTGCATCAGGCGGAAGCGCACGGGGTCGGCGCGGTCCGCGCCGCTGGCCTGCCAGTCGTCCAGTTGCGCGCGGACCCTGGCCGCCGCGTCGAGGTCAGCCATGCGCCTTCACCGTGCCGGTGGTCACGCGCGGCACCGGCGAGATTTCCACGCGGCGGTTCTTGGCGCGGCCCGCGGCATCGGCATTCGGGGTCACCGGCTGTTGCGAGCCGAACGCGGCCGAGAACACCGACGAGGGCGGGATGCCCGCATCGATCAGCGTGCGGGTCACGGTCAGCGCGCGCTGCGCCGACAGCTCCCAGTTGTCGGCAAAGCGCCGGTTGCCCTCGCGCACCAGCTGGTCGTCGGTAAAGCCGCTGACCATCAGGATCTCGTCGCGGCTGCGCAGGTAGGCCGACAGCGGCTGCGCCAGGCTCTTGAGCAGGTCGCGGCCCTCGGGCTGCAGCTCGGCGGAATTCAGTGCGAACAGCACGCTGCCGCTGATGCCGATGCGTCCGTTCACCAGCGTCACGCGGCCGGCGGCGAGCGGCCCGGCCAGCGCCTTTTCCAGAGTCTCGCGGCGCTGGGCTTCCTCTTGCCGCTGCTTCACTTCGGCTTCGAGCCGCGCCGACAGCTCCATCTGCACGCCGATGACCCCGAGCAGGACCAGCACGAACGCGCCCAGCAGCACCGACATCAGGTCGCCGAAGACCGCCCAGGCCGGCACGGTGGGCTCAACGCCGGCGTCGAGTTCTTCTCTCATGCCGCCTCTGCGCTGGGTGCCTGCGGAGTTGTGCGCAGCTGCAGGTTTTCCAGGATCTGCTTCTGCGACAGCATGCTCAGGTCGACCACCTCGCGCGCCTGCGCCACGTAGTAGGCCAGTTGCTCGTCGCTGCGCGTCATCGACTTGTCCAGCGCGGCCTCGATGCGCTGCAGGTGGTCGATCAGCTTGCCGTTCGATTCGCTGAACAGCTGCACCGCCACGCCGAAGGCTTCGCCCAGGCTGGCCACCTCGACCGCGCTGCCGGTGACCTGCGCGGCGATGTCGGTGAGCTTGCCGGTCTCGGACTCGACCTTGTCGGTAAAGCGGGTGCCGACGCGCTCGAGCAGGTCAGCGGTGGTGGCGACCAGCGTGTCGACCGCGGTGCGCTGCTCGGTGGAGGCATGGTTCACGGCGTCAAGCAGCGTGCCCAGCGTTTCCATCATGCGGCTGCGTTCTTCCAGCATGGCGTGGTCGCGCGCCATGCCCTCGGTCAGCCTCTCGCGCAGCTCGGCGATAACCTCGGCCGCGGCCCGCGGCGCTTCGCCCGCGGCCTGCAGCAGGCGCGAAACCTCGGCAATGGTGCCGGTGGCCTGGGTCTCGGCATGGGCCGCCATGTCGCGCGCGGTCACGGCCAGCGTTTCGCAGATCTGCTGCTGGCGCGCGGTGGCGTGCGTGCTGGCCTGTTCCCATTCCTGGCGCAGCGACGCCGCCATGCCGCCCAGCGTATCGGTCCAGGCCGCCAGGCGTTGCGCGTCCTGCGCCACCAGCTCCGCCTGCAAGGCGGTGGCGGCCTTCGGTGCCTCGGCCGCGGCCTGGACCAGGCGGTCGATCTCGGCGAGGGTGGTGCTGGCGTGCGCCTGGGTCTCGGCCGCGATCACGCGCGCGGTCTGTGCCAGCGCCTCGCAGACTTCCTGCTGGCGGGCGGCGGCGTGCGTGCTCGACTGCTCCCACTGCTGGCGCAGCGTCGCGGCGATGCCGCCGAGGGTTTCGGTCCAGCCGGCAAAGCGCGCTTCATCGCGCTCAGCCAGTTCCGCCTGCAGCGCGACCGCGGCCTTTGGCGCTTCCGCGGCCGCCTGCACCAGGCGGTCGATCTCCGCGAGCGTGCGGCTGGCATGCGCCTGCGTCTGCGCCGAGATCTCGCGCACGTTCTGCGCCAGCGCGGCGCTGATTTCGTCCTGGCGGGCGACGGTCTGCGCGTTCAGTTGCTGCCATTCCTGGCGCAGCGTTGCGGTCATGCTGCCGAGCGTCTCGGTCCACGCGGCAAAGCGCTCGGCATCGCGCGACGCCAGCTCTGCCTGCAGCGCGACCGCGGCCTTCGGCGCGTCCGATGCGGCCTGCACCAGGCGGTCGATCTCCGCCAGCGTGCTGCTGGCATGCGCCTGCGTCTGCGCCGAGATCTCGCGCACGTTCTGCGCCAGCGTGGCGCTGATTTCGTCGTGGCGGCTGACGGTGTGCGCGTTCAGTTGTTCCAGCTGCTGGCGCAGCGTGGCGGTCA
The DNA here is from genome assembly GCF_050271075.1 of Cupriavidus sp. H39. Classification (NCBI taxonomy): domain Bacteria; kingdom Pseudomonadati; phylum Pseudomonadota; class Betaproteobacteria; order Burkholderiales; family Burkholderiaceae; genus Cupriavidus; species Cupriavidus sp. H39. Next base: position 152,576 of record NZ_CP189846.1, on the reverse strand, counting down.
TGCCGCCGAGCGTGTCGGCCCAGGCCGACAGGCGCTGCGCGTCCTGCGCGGCCAGTTGCGCCTGCAGGCCGGCATGCGCAGTGTCCACCGTCCGCACCAGCGCCGCGGCGTGCTCGCCGAACGCGGCGGCGGCGGCGGCCAGCGCTTGCTGGTTGTCGCCGGCCAGCTTTTCGCCGGCCTGCTGCTGGTGCGACAGTGCCTCGCGCCACGCCTCGGCGGTGCTGGCCGCGACGGCGTCGAAGCGGCTCGCGACATTGTCCAGCAGGCTGGCCGAGCGTTGTTCGAAGGTCTGGCTAAAGCCATCGAGCGACGTGCGCAGGTCCGCCGCCAGCGCCTCGCTGGTGCGCTGGTGGCCGGCGAGCGCCCGGTTCCAGGTGTCAGCGACGCCGGCGGTAGCGTTGTCGAACCGGCTCGAGACGCCCTCCAGGTGCTGTTGCACCGCTTGCGTGACGGTGTCGCGCAGGGCCGTGGTCTCGCGTGCCAGGCCGGCCATGGTGGCGTCCACCGCCGGCTGGATCGCGGCGCCGGCGGCGCGGGCGCTGTCGGCGATGCTGTCCTTCAGCGATTGCTCGACCGACGCTGCCAGGCGCGTATAGACCGCCTCGGTCTTGCCGTGGAAGGTGTCCTGGCTGGCCGCCAGCCGTTCGGCCAGGGCTTCATTTTGTTGCGCCATGGCCCGCATCATGGCCTGCATCTGCTCGGCCAGCGCCGGCATCACGTCGGCCTGGCGCTGCAGCAGCCGCAGGGCTTCGTCGCGCTGGTGGCTGCGGGAATAGCTGCGCAGCGTGGTGGCGATGCGGCCATCGAGCGCCTGCGCGGCCTGGATGCGCTCGCGCCGGCACAGTGCCGACAGCAGCCCCAGCATGGCCGAGGTCGCCACGCCCGCGACCGAGGTGCCGAACGCAAAGCCCAGCCCCTTGACCGGCGCCGCCAGCGAAGCGCGGATCGCCTGCAGGTCGGTGGCGCCTTCCAGCGCGATGCCAGTGCCGCGCAAGGTGGCCACCATGCCCAGGAAGGTGCCCAGCATGCCCAGCAGCACCAGCAGGCCGACCAGGTAGGGCGTCAGCGCAGGGCCGGGCAGGCCGATGCGCTCGCCTTCGACGCGCAGCCGCACGCTGTCGCGCAGGCTCGGGTGCAGGCGTTCCAGCCAGCCGCCGAGGCTGGCCGGGGCTTCGGACAGGCCGGCCAGCGCCTGGGCCAGCGTGGCGGTGGCCTGGCGGTAGCGCTGCAGTTCCAGCGCGCCCGCGAGGTAGAAGCCGCCGATCAGCAAAGTGACGACGAGCGCGAGGAAATTGGTGCCGGCATAGCCCGCGCCAATCCAGCAGACGACCGCCAGGCCCGCCAGGAACGCAACAATATGGGTGAGGTATCGGGTCATGATGTCCGGGTTAGCTGTCTTGCAGCGCCGCCAGCAAGCCCTCGACGGGCTGCCAGCGGATCTCGAGTTCGGCGAGCAGCACGCTCTGCATATCCTTGCGGAACACGCCCAGCCATGCGCCGGGGCGGACCGCCGCGGGTTGTCCTGCTGCCTGCGCCGGGTTCTCCAGCGCGGCGGCTTCGGCCTGGCGCAGGCGCTGGAAGTGCGGTTCCAGCAGATTCGGCACCGCGCCAAGCAGGCTTTGCTCGCGCGTGCCCAGCACGCGCTCCATCACCGCATCGACCATGGCCAGCTTGGCCAGGGCGGGCGAGCGGGCCGACAGCGCGGCGCGCAAGCTTGCGCGCAGGCTGCCGATGGTGCTCTCCATGGTCTGCTGCAGCGTCAGGTAGCGCTGGCGATGGACCGCGTAATCGACCTGCGCATCGACCGGGTCGGGCAGCGCCGACGGGCGCGGCGGCCCGCGCCGCCGGCCCGCTGGCGCGGCGTCTTCCGCAATGGCGCCGGCCAATCGGGCGCGCACGCGCGCGCATTCCTGCGCCTCGGTGCCGCCGCCGGCACTTGGCGCGGTTGGCAAGGCGGGCGCCTGGGCCTTCAGCGCCGACGACAGCGCGATCGCATCCGCCCAGCCAAGCCATTGGCTCAGCTGGCTGGAAAGCGAGCTTGCAGGGGCGGGGGCATCGGCCTCAGCCAGGCGGGCCAGCAGGCGGACCAGCGTGGGTCCGCTGAAGCCTGTGCGCCGGGGCACTTGTAACATTCCGCTGGATTCGAAAAATCCAGCAGTTTACACGTCCCGGGCAGTGGCGCGGCCGGCGGGCCGGGTGGATGATGGCGGGGATCCCGTCCCAACCCATCCGCGACCCATCCCGACACCGGAGCCACGCCATGAAACTCGTCGGCATGCTCGACTCCCCCTATGTCCGCCGCACGGCGATCTCGCTACGCCTGCTCGGCCTGCCGTTCACGCATGAGTCCGTGTCCGTCTTTCGGGAGGTCGAGCGCTTCCGCGCCGTCAACCCCGTGGTCAAGGCCCCCTCGCTGGTGTGCGACAACGGCGTCGTGCTGATGGACTCCACGCTCATCATCGACTATGCCGAGTCGCTGGCGGGCCGCAGCCTGATGCCGGCCGATACGGCGTCCCGGCAGGCCGCGCTGCGCGTCATCGGGTTGGCGCTGGCGGCTTGCGAGAAGGTGGTGCAGAACTTCTACGAGCACAGCCAGCGTCCGGCCGGCAAGCTGCACCAGCCGTGGCTGGACCGCGTCGATGCCCAGCGCGAGAGCGCCTTTGCCTTGCTGGAAGCCGAGCTTGCCGTGCGCCCGGTCCCGGCCAGCGAAGCCGAGATCGGGCAGCCTGAACTGACCGCCGCGGTGGCCTGGACCTTCGCGCAATGCATGATGCCCGGCGCCGTTGATCCGGCGTCGCATCCGGCGCTGGCAGCGCTGACCGCCGCGCTGGAGCGGCTACCGGCATTCGAGGCATTGCCCTGCGCATAGGCGGCCCAGCGCGCCATGAGGGTTGCTGGCGGATTCGGGCTTCGAACGGCCGCCTAATCCTCCGCCACCTGGCAAAACCGCAGCCGGTTCCCGAACGGATCGGCCACCTGCAGCATCCGGCCCCAGCCCACATCTTCGACACCGGGCCGGGCGTACGGATAGTTCCTGGCGGACAGCTCCTGGTGCAGCGCATCGATATCCGTCACTGGCACGAACACGGTCGAGCCCGGCGTGGCGTCGCCGTGGTGTTCGCTGAGATGCAGCGTCAGGCCGCCGCGCCTGACCTGCGCGTATAGCGGCAACCCGTCTTCGAAGCGATGCTCCCACTCGAGCGTGAAGCCGAGGTAATCCAGATAGAACTCCCTGGCCTTGTCGACCGAGAAGATGCGGAGGATGGGGATGCCGGCGGACAGGTCCATGGGGTTCCGTTCGGGGGGGGGCGCGATTCCCGGATGATAGCGCCGCGACCGAACGAGCCCGCTGGCGGTTGCATAAGCATGCGCGACAATCTTCGTTGGCTTTGCCCGTTGCCCTGACTAAGCTGGCGCTCCGACCTGCATCCTGGAGCAACGCCATGAACCCGACCCATGACCGCCGTCGCCGCCTGCTCCGGGCTGCAGCGGGCGCGGCCGCCGCTGCCGCGCTGCCGGGCATCAGCCGGGGACAGGGGGAGGCTACGCTACGCATCGGCTACCAGAAGTCCTCCACGCTGATGATCCTGCTGAAATCGCGGCAGACGCTGGAAAAAGCCCTGGCGCCAAGGGGCGTGGCGGTGCAGTGGTATGAGTTCACCTCCGGCCTGCCGCTGCTGGAAGCGCTGAACCTGGGCAACATCGACCTGAGTGCCGACGTGGCCGATGCGGTGCCGCCGTTCGCGCTGGCCGCGGGCGCGGCGCTTACGTATTACGCGACCGAGACACCGTCGCCCCAGGCGCAGGCGATCGTGGTGCGCGGCGATTCGCCGATCCGCGAGGTGGCCCAGCTCAAGGGCCAGCGCGTGGCGTTTGCCAAGGGCGCCGGCGCGCACTACCTGGTGCTCGAGGCGCTGGCGCGCGCGGGGCTGTCGATCCGCGATATCGAACCGGCCTACCTGAGCCCCGCCGATGCGCGCGCGGCGTTCGAGCGCGGCAGCGTGGCGGCGTGGGTGATCTGGGACCCGTTCCTGGCCGCGGTGCAGCGCCAGGCCAATGCGCGCGTGCTGCGCGACGGCGAAGGGCTGTCGAGCTATCGTCGCTTCTACCTGGCGGCCACGCCGTTTGCGCGCACCCATGCCGAGGTGCTGGCGGTGGTGTTCGACGCGTTGCGCGACGCGGGCGACTGGGTCAAGCGCCACCCCGCCGAGGCCGCGCGCTGGCATGCGCCGCTGATCGGCCTGGATGCCGCCACCGTCGAGGCCGCTAACGCGCGGCGCAGCTACGCGGTGCGCACCGTCGACGCGGACGCGCTGGCCGAGCAGCAGCGCATTGCCGACGCCTTTGCCGCGCAGGGCATCCTGCCGCGCAAGGTGGCGGTGTCGGCGTCGCCGGTCTGGCGCAAGGCGTAAGCCGGTTGCGTGCCAGCGCAGGCGGGCCGTCGGCTCCGCCTGCCTAGTGGTGCCGAGGCAAGGCAAGCTCGCATGCGACGAGCAAACGGCAGACGGGCCGTTTCGTTGCGCTCGGACGAAACGGCCCGGGCCTTGCGCGGGACGCGAGGCCCCGCGCCCCGGAGGATCAGGCCAGTCCCATCGCCGGATCGCTGACCGTGTCCTCGCCGTTCTCCATGCGACCGGCAAAGCGCCGCGCGAATGCCGGGCTGGCTTCGCAGGTCACGGCGAAGTCGTACCAGTTGCCGCTTTCGGCCACCGGCCATTCCAGCGTTTCGACCTTGCCGCGCTTGACCCGCTGCGTCCACGGGCCGTCCCCGCGATAGGCCAGCGCCTTGACGGTGAAGGTCACGTCGGCATCGCCGTCGTTATGCAGCTTGACCTGGATCGTCGGCTTCTTGCAGGGGTTGTAGCAGACCTGGATTTCGGCGGCGGTGGTGGCCGCTTCATGGATGTCGCCGGTGAACGCGCGGTGATAGCCGTTGGGCCCGAGCACCCACAGGTCGTACTTGCCGCCGTCGGCGTTGATGTCCCACGTATCGTCCAGCGCCTTGCCGGCCTCGACCACGTAGCGGCGCGGAATCCGGTCCAGGTGCAGCTTGTCGTAGACATGGAATACCGCGCCCGCCTGGTGCGCGCTGCCGTTGGCGAACAGCAGCCGCACGGTGCGGGCGGCGGCATCGACGCGCGCGCTGGTATGCAGTTCATACGGCAGCTTGCGCGACGGACGCGAGCCGGTGGCCTGCGCTGGCAGCGCCGGCGTGGCCGGCACCGGGATCGCGGGCTGCGCCTGCTGCCAGGCGGTCAGGCTGGTGGCATCGGCGCGCGTGGTGCGCCCCGCCAGCACGGGCAGCGTCTCGGTGTTGGGCGTGGCGAAGTTGAAGGCGCTGGTCAGGTCGCCGCAGACGGCGCGGCGGTAGGCGCTGATCTGCGGCTCCATCACGCCGAAGCGCGCCTCCAGGAAGCGTAGCACCGAGGTGTGGTCGAACACCTCGGAGTTGACCCAGCCGCCGCGGCTCCACGGCGATACCACCCACAGCGGCACACGCGGTCCCGGCCCGAATGGCTTGCCGTCCTGCGGCGGCTGCTTGGCGGTGGCGGGCGGGAAGTTGAAGTACTCGTAGGCCATCTGCGCGTCGTCCAGGGTGGACTTGCCGGCCAGCGTGCCGTCCGGGTTGCGCGACGGCGCGGTCGGCGGCGGGCTGTGGTCGAAGAAGCCGTCGTTCTCGTCGAAGTTGATCAGCAGCACGGTCTTGCTCCATACCTCCGGCGATGCCGTCAGCGCATCGAGGATGGCCTGCACGTACCAGCCGCCCTTGGCCGGGCTGGACGGGCCGGGGTGCTCGCTGAACTCGGCCGGCGGGATGATCCACGACACTTCGGGCAGCCTGCCGTTCTGCACGTCGTCGCGCAGCGACTGCAGGAAGCCGCCGTCCGCCATGGTGTTGCAGAAGCCCTTGGCGAACGGGCTGTACTGGTCGTCGATATCGGGGTTGTAGGGCGGATTGACGCCGGTGCCGGCGGTGTTGGACAGCTTGCGCCCGTCCGGCATCTTTTCCATCTCGGCGCGCCAGTGGCGGAAGCTCATCATCTGGTTGCAGCCGTAGTTGTCCGGCACGTTCTGGTAGACCTTCCAGCTCACCCCGGCGCCCTGGAGGCGGTCGGCGTAGGTCTTCCAGGTCCAGCCTTCGGTGGACGGGCCCACGTCGGCGCCGGCGTTGAATTCATTGATCATCACCGCGACGTTGTCGCCGGTGGGACCGTTGCTGCCGGTCCAGTAGAACAGGCGGTTGGGAATGGTGCCGGTGTGCATCGCGCAGTGGTACGCGTCGCACAGCGTGAAGGCGTCGGCCAGCGCGCGCTGGAACGGGATCTCGGCATTGTCGTAGTAGCCCATCGACAGCGCCTTCTTGGCGACCGGCCAGCGGTCCATGCGGCCGTGGTCCCACGCGGCCTGCGCGTCGGGCCAGGTGTGCGGCGTGCCGCCGGCGCGCTGCGCGTTGCCCTGGGTTTCATCGAGGTGGTAGGGCGTCAGCGTATTGCCGTTGGCATCGGTCTGGTAGAACGCGTTCTTGCCGTTCGGCAGCGGGATCGCAAAGCGGTCGCCGTAGCCGCGCACGCCCTTGAAGGTGCCAAAGTAATTGTCGAACGAGCGGTTTTCCAGCATCACCATCACGACGTGCTTGACGTCCTGGATGGTGCCGGTGGCGTTGTTGGCCTCGATCGCCAGCGCGCGGCGGATGCTGGGCGGAAAGCTGGCCAGCACCGCGGCGGCGGCGCCGGTGCCGAGGCTGGTCTTGAGGAACTGTCGCTTGGACGGATTGAAGGTCATGGCGTGGCTTGGGTGGGTCTGTCGCTGGGTCGGAAGGCGGCCCGCATCACGGGGCGCAGCGCGTGGCGCAGGTGCCGGGCTTGCCGGCGTCATCGGGCTTGCCCGCTGTGTCCGGAGCCTTGCCATTGGCGGCGGCGGGCTGGAGCGTGCCGCCTCCCGCGCCGGGCGAGTCGTCGCCGCCGCAGGCGGCAAGCATCAAGGCCAGGGTGATGGTGCCGGCGGCCAGCCATGGCCGGGCGGAATGCGACAGCAAGTTAGGTCTCATTGGTGCAGGGCCTTTACTTTTGGTTAAAGGAATAACGATGGCCGCGCCCATGCGCCGACAGCGGCTGCACGCGATGGACTCCGCCGCAGCGGATGGCAAGCCCAGATCCGGCCGGAGGCTGCGGGATGGCCGTGGCTTGTCGCGACAGCGGGCGATTGTTGACGGATCAAATGTCAGATGTTTGACAGGCCGCACTTCCGCTGCTTTGCCTTTGTAACCAAAAGTGTCCGAAAGCGGGCGCGGCAATTGCAAGCCATGCCGGATTGCCATCCCTTCAACCGTCAATCCGACCCAGGAGACCGCTATGCCCCAGACGTCCGACGACAAGGCCAGGCTCGCGTCAAGCGCCAGTTCCGCCACCACCGCTGCCGCTGCGCCGGCCGGCTATGGCGATGCCCAGCGCGGCGCCGGCGGTGAATTGCACCAGGTTGCCGGCGGCACGCACGCGCCGTTGACCACCAACCAGGGCGCGCCGATCGCGGACAACCAGAACTCGCTCAAGGCCAACCCGCGCGGCCCGACCTTGCTCGAAGATTTCATCCTGCGTGAAAAAATTACACACTTCGACCATGAGCGCATCCCGGAGCGGATCGTCCATGCGCGCGGTACGGCGGCGCACGGCTATTTCGAGCTGACCGATTCGCTGGCGCAATTCACCACCGCCAGCATCCTGACCGAGGTCGGCGTCAAGACGCCGGTGTTCGCGCGCTTCTCCACCGTGGCCGGCGGCGCCGGTTCGGTCGACACGCCGCGCGACGTGCGCGGCTTCGCGGTCAAGTTCTATACGAAGGAGGGCAACTGGGACCTGGTCGGCAATAACATCCCGGTGTTCTTTATCCAGGACGCGATGAAGTTCCCCGACGTGGTCCACGCGGTCAAGATGGAGCCCGACCGCGGCTTCCCGCAATCGGCGACCGCGCACGATACCTTCTGGGACTTCATCTCGCTGACGCCGGAGTCGATGCACATGGTGATGTGGATCATGTCGGACCGCACCATCCCGCGCTCGCTGCGCATGATCGAAGGCTTTGGCGTGCACAGCTTCCGCTTGCTCGACAGCCAGGGCAAGTCCACCTTCGTCAAGTTCCACTGGCGCCCGAAGCTGGGGCTGCAGTCCACGGTGTGGGACGAGGCCGTCAAGATCGCCGGCGCGGATCCGGATTTCCACCGGCGCGACATGTTCAACGCGATCCAGTCCGGCAACTTCCCCGAATGGGAACTTGGCGTGCAGCTGTTCACCGAAGCCGATGCCGCCAAGTTTCCGTTCGACCATCTCGATGCCACCAAGATCATCCCGGAAGAGACCGTACCGCTGAAGATCATCGGCCGCATGGTGCTGGACCGCTGGCCCGACAACTTCTTCGCCGAGACCGAGCAGGTGGCGTTCTGCCCCGCCAACATCGTGCGCGGCATCGATTTCTCGAACGATCCGTTGCTGCTCGGCCGGCTGTTCTCGTACCTCGACACGCAGCTGCTGCGCCTGGGCGGACCCAACTTCAACCAGATCCCGGTGAACGCGCCCAAGTGCCCGTTTGCCAACCACCAGCGCGACGGCCATATGCAGATGCAGCAGCCCAGGGGACGCGTCGCCTATGAGCCCAACTCGCTGTCCGACGACTCGCCGCGCGAAGCGCCGGACCTGGGCTTCCGTAGCGCGCAGGTGCCGGAGCAGGGCGACAAGGGCCGTATCCGCCCGGAGACCTTCGCTGACCACTATAGCCAGGCACGCCTGTTCTACCGCAGCCAGACGCGCGCCGAGCAGGCGCACATCGCCTCGGCGCTGGTGTTCGAGCTGTCGAAGGTCGAGCACGTCCATGTGCGCGAGCGGATGGTGGCTCACCTGCTCAATATCGACCCGGACCTGGGCCGCCGCGTGGCCGACGGCCTGGCGCTGGACCAGGTGCCCGAGCCGCTGCCCACCGCCGCCCCGGTGCAGGACCTGCCGCCGTCGCCGGCGCTGCAAATCATCGGCAAGATGAAGGACACGCTGCAGGGACGCGAGATCGGCATCCTGGTCGCCGATGGCTCCGATGGCGCCACGGTCGAGGCGATCCGGCAGGCGGCCATGGCCGCCGGCGCCACGGTGAAGATCGTCGCGCCCAAGGTGGGCGGCGCGGTGCTGGCCGACGGCGCGAAGCTGCCCGCCGACGGGCAGCTGGCCGGGACCCCTTCGGTGATGTTCGATGCCGTGGCCGTGGTGCTCTCCGCCAACGGTGCCGCCATGCTGGCGCAGGAGAGCGCGGCACTGGATTTTGTCTGCTTTGCCTATGCCCATTTGAAGGCGATTGCCGCCGATGCGGGCGGCGACGCACTGTTGTCCCGCGCCGGACTGCAGCCGGATGACGGCATCGTGTCCGCCAGCGACACGGCCCGCTTTATCGCGGCGGCGAAGACGCGGCAGTGGGGCCGGGAGCCGCAGGTGCGGATGCTGGCATAGGGGCAAAGGAGGTCGCGGGCGCCACGCTGCTGCGTGGCCTGCGCCTGAATACCTGCTGCGCCGGCTCTACGCCGTGCAGCCGGGCGACGCGGCGCTGGCTGCCGACATCGGCGCGGCCAACGGCTCGCATGATATCCGCGAAGGCGCGCTGGCCTGGCAGGAAAAGCGCAAGCCGCGGTTTACCGGGACCTGACGGGAACCTGGCGCCGCTGCATCACCCAGTCCACGGCGCGCGCCAGGAACGGCGAGGTGTCGCCTTCGCGATAGCTCATGATCACCGGCGAGACGAAGCCCGGCGCATCGATGGGGCAATAGCGCACATCGTCGCGGTGCAGGCGCTGGATCGACGCCGGCACCAGCGTGATGCCGATGCCGGCGGCCACCAGCCCCAGCGCGGTCTGCAGTTCGTTGGCTTCCTGCGCCACGCGCAGTTGCAGGCCTTGTGCGCGGAACAGCGACAGCAGGTGGTCGGCGTAGCTGGGCCGCGGCCGGGCCGGATAGAGAATGAACGGACGTGCCGCCAGCGCCTGCGGCGTCAGCGCCTTGCGGCGCGGTGCCGGCAGGCGCGCGGGCAGCGCCGCCACCAGTGGTTCGGCCATCACCACCTGCTGGCGGATGGCGGGATCGTTCAGCGCGATGCGGCCGAAGCCCAGGTCGATGCGGCCGGCCTTGAGCGCCTCGATCTGCTCGACGGTGATCATCTCGGCCAGTCCTACTTCCACTTGCTGGTCGTTGCGGTCCGACTCGCGCAGTTCGCGGATCAGCTCCGGCAGCACGCCATACAGCACCGACGGCACGAAGCCGATGCCGAACCAGCGCTTTTCCTCGCGCCCGATGCGGCGCGTGCCTTCGATGGTTTCTTCCAGGCGCTGCGTCAATTGCGTGGTCTGCTCCAGCAGGAAGCGGCCGGCCTCGGTCAGGCGCAGCCCGCGGCCAACGCGGTCGAACAGCGCCACGCCGATCTCTTCTTCCAGTTGCCGGATCTGGCGCGACAGCGGCGGCTGCGCCATATGCAGCCGCTCGGCGGCACGGGTGACGTTGAGTTCCTGCGCCACGACCTGGAAATAGCGCAAGTGCCGAAGTTCCATAGGGAGCCTTCCCATACCTACAGGGTATTGATCGAGACATCATCGGTCTTGGACACCGGCAAAGTCAAGCCGCATACTTGGCCACAACTTCAAATCGCATCGACAAGGTATGACCCCTACTATCACTTCGGTGGAAGCCATCCTGGTGGACCTGCCCACCATCCGGGCCCACCAGCTGGCCATGGCGACAATGCAGCAGCAGACGCTGGTGATCGTGCGCCTGCGCTGCAGCGATGGCGTGGAGGGCATCGGCGAGGCCACCACCATCGGCGGGCTGTCTTACGGTGACGAAAGTCCCGAAGGCATCAAGCTGACCATCGACACCTACCTGGCCCCGGCGCTGGCCGGCCAGGATGCGACCAACGTGCATGCCGCGATGGCGCGCCTGGGCAAGGTCGCGCGCGGCAACCGCTTTGCCAAGTCCGCGCTTGAGACCGCCTTGCTGGATGCGCAGGGCAAGCGCCTGGGCGTGCCGCTGGCCACGCTGCTGGGCGGCGCGGTGCGCGCGACGCTGCCGGTGCTGTGGACCCTGGCCAGCGGCGACACCGCGCGCGACATTGCCGAGGCGGAGCAACTGCTGGCCCAACGCCGGCACGACACCTTCAAGCTGAAGATCGGCCGGCGCGGCGTGCGCGACGATGTGGCGCACGTGGCCGCGATCAAGCGCGCGCTGGGCGACCGCGCACGCGTCACCGTCGATGTCAACCAGGCCTGGAACGAAGCCGACGCCGCCACCGGCATTGCCATGCTGGAAGCCGCCGGCGTCGACCTGGTCGAGCAACCCACGCCGCGCGAGCAGCGCATGGCGCTGGCGCGGCTGGCTGCGCGCTTCGTGGTGCCGATCATGGCCGATGAAGCGGTGTGCGGCCCGGAGGATGCGATGGAGCTGGCGCGCATCGGCGGCGCCGACGTGTTCGCGCTGAAGATCGCCAAGGCCGGCGGCATCTTCGGCATGCTGCGCACCGCCGCGGTGGGCGATGCCGCGGGCATCGCGCTGTATGGCGGCACCATGCTCGAAGGCAGCGTCGGCACCATCGCCGCGGCGCACGGCTTCTGCACGCTGCCGCAACTGGCGTGGGGCACCGAGCTGTTCGGCCCGCTGCTGCTCAAGGATGACATCGTGCAGCAGCGTCCCGAATACCGCGACTTCAGCCTGCACTTGCCCGAAGGGCCGGGCCTGGGCCTGGTGCTGGACGAAGACAAGCTGGCGCATTACCGCCGCCGTTGAGCCGGCGCAGCTATTCCAGCGCCCGGCGCGTTGCCCGCGCCGGCGCATCACGCAGTGAGGAGACCATGAAGACGTTATTCCAGCGGCTGGCAAGCACCAGCCGCGCCGGGGCCCTGGCCCTGGCGGCCAGCCTGTCGTTCGCCGCACCGGCCGCGCACGCGGCCTATCCGGATCACCCCATCCGCTGGATCGTGCCGTTCCCCGCGGGCGGCGCGATGGACAACATTGCCCGCACGCTGGGCGAAGAGATGTCGCGCACGCTCGGCCAGTCCATCGTCGTGGAAAACCGACCGGGCGCCGGCGGCAATATCGGTGCCGAGCTGGTGGCGCGCGCGCCCGCCGACGGCTACACCCTGATCATCGTCGCCAACGGCATGGCCGTGAACCCGGCGCTGTACGGCCGCCTGAGCTATGACCCGGTCAAGGACTTTGCCCCGGTGTCGTTGCTGGCGGTGGTGCCCAACGTGCTGGTGGCCAACAAGGCGCGGCGCCAGGAAAGCACCGTCAAGGAGGTGGTCGCGCACGCCAAGGCAGCGCCCGGCAAATACACCTATGCGTCGGCCGGCAACGGCACCTCGATCCACCTCGCCGGCGAGCTGTTCACGTCGATGGCCGGCGTCGACATGCTGCATGTCCCCTACAAGGGCAGCGGTCCGGCCATGACCGACCTGCTGGGCGGCCAGGTCGACTACATGTTCGACAGCATCACTTCGGCCAAGCCGCATATCGATTCGGGCAAGCTGACGGCGATCGCGGTCACCACCAGCAAGCGCTCCAGCGCGCTGCCCAATGTGCCGACGGTGGCCGAAGCCGGCTTGCCGGGGTACGAGCTGTCGCCGTGGTTCGCCGCCTTCGTGCCGGCGAAGACGCCGCAGCCGGTGATCGACACGCTCAACCGCGCCATGCTCGAGGCGCTGCGCAAGCCCGCGGTGCAGAAGCGGCTGGCGCTGATCGGCGCGGAGCCGATCGGCAGTTCGCCGGCAGGATTGCGCGAGCACCTCGCGAAGGAAACGGACAAGTGGGGCGCCTTGATCCGGCAGCGGGGTATCCGCGCGGACTGAGGCAGCCAGACCACCCGCAAGTGCATTGCCGCGCACCGACAGCGCGGCATGGAGACCCTCACCCTCCCATCCCCCACTCCAGTAGGGAACAGTTCCCCGCATCCCTACCGTTAGCCCCCGCAACAAAGAGCACGGATGCCAGACCGCCGCCGGGGCCATGCGCGCCCGGCGGCTTGCGCACACCGTGCCGGCCGGCAGGAACGGGCGCGCAGTGGCATGCAGTCGTCGGGCATGCACCAGGGCTAGAACCATAACAACGGAAGCGCATACGTCTTCTTGGACGGTAAGGGGAGTGATCATGAATTTCAGGAGTCTGTCTATCCGCACGCGGCTGCTGGCCGGGTTCGGCACGCTGGCGGGCGTGGTGCTGGTGGTGTCGGCGTATTCGCTGCATGCGCTGGGCGATGCGACCGCCGGCTTCAATGACTATCTGGACGGTTTGAATGCGCGCGCCGACATGGCCACGCAAGTCCGCAGCGCGGTCGACCGGCGCGCCATCGCGGCGCGCAACCTGGTGCTGGTGACGGATGCGGCGGAACTGGAGCGCGAGAAGGCCGACGCCCTGCGCGCGCACGCAGACGTGCAGGCCCGGCTGGCGCGGCTCAACGAGATGGTGCGCCAGCCTGGCGTCAGCGACGAGGCGCGCAAGCTGGTCGAGGACGTGACCAAGGTCGAGGCGCAGTATGGTCCGGTGGCCACCGGCATCGTCGGGCTGGCGGTGGAGCGCAAGATCGAGGAAGCCGTCGCGCGCATCGACAAGCAGTGCCGTCCGCTGCTGGCGGCGCTGATCAAGTCGACCGATGCCTACGCCGAGTTCACCAAGGCGCGCCAGAAGGAAATGGAGCGCAGGCTCGAGGCGGACTACGAGCGCCAGCGCAACCTGCTGATCCTGATTTCGCTGGCGTCCGCGGCCATTGCGCTGGCCGGCGGCGTGCTGGTCACGCGCGCCATCACGCGCCCGATCCAGCGTGCCGTCGAGGTGGCCGGCATCGTCGCCGGCGGCGACCTGGGCGCGCGCATCGAGGTGGACCGCGATGACGAGACCGGCCGCCTGCTGGCGGCGCTGCGCGACATGAACGAGCGCCTGACCGCCACCGTCACCCAGGTGCGCGCCAGCAGCGGCAATATCGCCATCAGCACCAGCGAGATCGCCAGCGGCAATGCCGACCTGAGCAGCCGCACCGAGGAACAGGCGGCTTCGCTGGAGCAGACCGCTGCCAGCATGGAAGAGCTCACCGAAACCGTGCGCCAGAACACCGAGAATGCGCGCCAGGCCAGCGAGCTGGCGCGCAGCGCCGCCGATGTGGCGCAACGCGGCAGCACCACGGTGCAGCGCGTGGTCGGCACGATGCAGGACATCAGCGCCAGTTCGAGCAAGATCGCGGAGATCACCGGCATCATCGAGGGCATTGCCTTCCAGACCAATATCCTGGCGCTGAACGCGGCGGTGGAGGCCGCGCGCGCGGGCGAGCAGGGGCGTGGCTTTGCCGTGGTGGCCAGCGAGGTGCGCGGGCTGGCCCAGCGCTCGTCCAGCGCGGCCAAGGAGATCAAGGAACTGATCGAGGCGTCGGGCCGGCAGGTGCAGGATGGTTCGTCGCTGGCCAGCGAGGCCGGCCAGACCATGGCCGAGGTGACCCAGGCGGTGGCGCGTGTGACCGGCATCGTCGAGGAGATCGCCACGGCGTCGGCCGAGCAGACCCGCGGCATCGAGCAGGTCAACCAGGCCATCGTGCAGATCGACCAGGTAACGCAGCAGAACGCGTCTCTGGTGAGCGAGGCGGCCAATGCCTCGCGCGCGCTGGAAGAGCAGGGCCGGGAACTGAGCGAGGTGGTGGCGTTCTTCCGCCTGCCGGGCGAAGCGGCTGGCTTGCAGCCGGGTGCCGGTACGCTGCCCGCGCCGCGGCGCGCGGCGCACAGGCTGGCCACGGCATAGCCGCCGGCGCGGCATGGCTGCGCGGAGGCGCCGGGGCGGGTAAACTGGCCGGTCCCGACTCCCTCTTGCCACCGCCATGACCGCCCTGCCGATTTCTTTCGACGACGTTGCCGCCGCCCACGAACGGATCCGCGCGGCGGCCCACCGCACCCCGGTGCTGACCTCGGCCACCGCGGACGCCGCCACCGGCGCGCAGCTGTTCTTCAAGTGCGAAAACTTCCAGCGCATCGGCGCGTTCAAGTTCCGCGGCGCGTACAACGCGATTGCGCAGTTCACGCCGCAACAGAAGGCGGGCGGCGTGCTGGCCTTCTCCTCCGGCAACCACGCGCAGGCGATCGCGCTGTCGGCGCGCTTGCTGGGTGTGCAGGCGGTGATCGTGATGCCGCAGGACGCCCCCGCGATCAAAATCGAGGCCACGCGTGGCTATGGCGCCGAGGTAGTGCTGTACGACCGCTACCGCGACGACCGCGAGGCGCTGGGCCGGCGCATCGCCGGCGAGCGCGGCATGACGCTGATCCCGCCCTATGACCACCCGCATGTGATGGCCGGCCAGGGCACCGCGGCCAAGGAACTGTTCGAGGAAACCGGCCCGCTGGACCTGCTGGTGGTGTGCCTGGGCGGCGGCGGACTGCTGTCGGGCTGCGCGGTGGCGGCACAGGCGATGTCGCCCGGTTGCGCGGTGTACGGTGTCGAGCCCGAGGCCGGCAACGACGGCCAGCGCAGCCTGCGCAGCGGCGAGATCGTGCGCATCGATACGCCCCGTACCATCGCCGACGGCGCGCAGACACCGTACCTGGGCCAACACACCTTCGCCGTGATCCGTGAGCTGGTGACCGACATCGCCACCGTGTCGGATGCCGAACTGGTCGACACCATGAAGTTCTTCGCCGGACGCATGAAGATCGTCGCCGAGCCCACCGGCTGCCTGGCCGCGGCCGCGGTGCTGCACGGCAAGCTCGATGTGAAGGGCAAGCGCGTGGGCATCATCGTGTCGGGCGGCAATGTGGACCTGGGTGCGTTTGCCGGCTTTGTCGGGCACGCCGGCAGCTAGGGAATCCTTGGCAAGCCCCGGCCTCTAAGCTGCAAAGCATGACGACGGGGGACAGGGCTGACATGGCGGACAAGCATCAATACGACGTACTCGACACTGGCGCCGGCAAGCCGGTCAAGCTGTGGACGCGCGGCGTGCCGGTGGAAAACGCCGCGCGCGAACAACTGGTGAATACGGCCCGGATGCCGTTCATCTTCCGTCATCTGGCGGTGATGCCGGATGTACATCTGGGCAAGGGATCGACCATCGGCTCGGTGATCCCCACGGTGGGCGCGGTGATTCCCGCCGCGGTGGGCGTCGATATCGGCTGCGGCATGATGGCGGTGAAGACCTCGCTGACCGCCTCCGACCTGCCCGACAACCTGGGCCAGCTGCGCAGCGCGATCGAGCATGCCGTGCCGCATGGCCGGACCGCGCAGGGCGGGCGGCGCGACCAGGGCGCCTGGGGCTCCGCACCGTCGCACGTCGACGCGGCCTGGGCCGAGATGGCGCCGGGCTTTCGCCGCATCACCGACAAGTACCCGCACCTGGCGCGCGCCAACCATCGCAGCCACCTGGGCACGCTCGGCACCGGCAACCATTTCATCGAGGTGTGCCTGGACGAGGCGCAGTCGGTCTGGTTCATGCTGCACAGCGGCTCGCGCGGGATCGGCAATGCCATCGGCACCACCTTCATTACGCTGGCACAGCAGGACATGCGCCAGCACCTGGCCAACCTGCCGGACCGCGACTTGGCCTATCTGGTCGAAGGCTCCACGCACTACGAGGACTATATCTACGCCGTGTCGTGGGCGCAGGCCTACGCGCGCCGCAACCGCGAGCTGATGATGGAGGCCGTGCTGGCCGCGGCCCGGCGGGTGCTGCGCAAGCCGTTCCAGGCGCAGCTCGAAGCGGTCAACTGCCACCACAACTACGTGCAGAAGGAACATCACTTCGGCGCCGACGTGCTGGTCACGCGCAAGGGCGCGGTCAGCGCGCGGGCCGGCGAGCTGGGCATCATCCCGGGCTCGATGGGAGCGCGTTCGTTCATCGTCCGCGGCAAGGGCAATCCGGAGTCGTTCTGCTCGTGCAGCCACGGCGCGGGCCGCACCATGAGCCGCAGCGAGGCCAAGCGTCGCTTCACCGTGGCCGACCAGAAGCAGGCGACGCAAGGCGTGGAATGCCGCAAGGACGCCGCCGTGATCGACGAGATCCCGATGGCGTACAAGGACATCGACGCGGTGATGGCGGCGCAGGCGGACCTGGTGGAGGTGGTGCACACGCTGCGGCAGGTGGTGTGCGTGAAGGGTTGAGCGCCGCCACACCAGGCGCGGTTACCGCCCGAACTGCCCCAGCACCGTCCCCACCGCCTCCAGCCCCGCCTCGATCATGTGCTGCATGTAGCCGCCCATCTGCGGCATCACCAGCATCAGCACCAATAGCCCGCCCGACAGCGTGACCGGGAAGCCCACCGCGAAGATCGACAGTTGCGGCGAGGCGCGGTTCAGGATGCCCATGGCCAGGTTCAGAGTCAGCAGCGCGGCGATCATCGGCAGCGCCAGCAGCAGGCCCGAGGCGAACACCATGCCGCCGGCCCGGGCTACCGCCATGGCGCCGCCCGCGGACACCGGGGTGCCGCCGATGGGCAGGCTGTTGAAGCTGTCGACCAGCGCGCCCAGCATCAGCAGGTGGCCGTCCAGCGCCAGGAACAGCAGCACCGCGATCAGGTTCAGGAAGCGCGACAGCACCATGGTCTGGCCGCCGGCGGCGCGGTCGAAGAAGGACGCGAACGACAGGCCCATCTGCAGGCCGATGATCTCGCCGGCCTGCTGCACGGTGGCAAACACCAGCCGCATGACAAAGCCCGTGGCCAGGCCGATGCCGACTTCATTGAGGATGATGATCAGCCCGCCGAACGAGTACACCGGCACCACCGGCAGCTGGGCGACGGTGGGCGAGACCACCATGGCGATCAGCGCCGACAGCGCGATCTTGGCGCGCCGCGGGATGGTCGATTCACCGAACAGCGGCGCGGTGCCGATCAGCGCGAGGATGCGGAAGAACGGCCACAGGAATGCCGCGAGCCAGCCATAGAGCTGGGCTGAGGTGAATTCGATCACGGCGGCGGGTCAGCGGGCAGGCAGGCAAAGAGCGGCAACGGTGGCGGACAGCAGCGCAGGTGGCGGCGGGGGCGGCCGTCAGTGCGCCAGCGCGGGAATGCTCTGGAACACCTCGCGCATGTAGTCGACCATCGCATTGATCATCCACGGCCCGGCCAGCACCATGGTGGCGAACAGCGCGATCAGCTTCGGGATGAAGCTCAGCGTCATCTCGTTGATCTGGGTGGCGGCCTGGAACAGGCTGACCACCAGGCCGGCGGCCAGCGCCACCAGCAGCAGCGGGGCAGCCAGCAGCAGGGTCATCTTCATCGCCTGGGTGGCGATGGTCATTACGGTTTCCGGGGTCATGGCTCGGATGATGTGAGGGGTGGCGGGCGCCGGAGGCCCGCCTCAGTTCATGAAGCTCTGCGCCAGCGAACCCAGCAGCAGCTGCCAGCCGTCGACCAGCACGAACAGCATCAGCTTGAACGGCAGCGAGATCGTGGCCGGCGGCACCATCATCATGCCCATCGCCATCAGCACGCTGGCCACCACCAGGTCGATGATCAGGAATGGGATAAAGATGGTGAAGCCGATCTGGAACGCGGTCTTCAGCTCGCTGGTGACGAAGGCCGGCACCAGGATGCTGAGCGGCACTTCCTCCGGCCCCTGCATCTCCGGCGCCTTGGCCATCTGCGCGAACATGGCCAGGTCCTTCTCGCGGGTCTGGCGCAGCATGAAGGCCTTGAGCGGTTCGGCGGCCTTGGCCGCGGCGGCTTCCAGGCTGAGCTTGTTTTCGGACAGCGGCTTGTAGGCGTCGTTGTAGACGCGGTCGAACACCGGCGACATCACGAAGAAGGTCAGGAACAGCGACAGGCCCACCAGCACCTGGTTGGGCGGCGAGGTGGCCGTGCCGAGCGCGTTGCGCAGCAGGCCCAGCACGATGATGATGCGGGTAAAGCCGGTCATCATCAGCATCGCCGCCGGCAGGAACGACAGCGAGGTCAGCAGCACCAGCGTCTGCACCGGCAGCGACCAGATCTGGCCGCCGCCCACCGCGGGCTTGCTGATGACGCCGGGCAGCGCCTGGGCCCAGGCGGGTGCGGGCGCCAGCGTGCCCACGGTCAGCATCAGCACCAGCAGGGGCAGTATCGGCAGGCACAGCGGAAGTGGGCGCGCGGCGCCCGCATGGCGCGGCAGCTGGCGCCACGGCGTGGCACGCGGGAAAGTCATGACTTGAACTGAGCCTGGATCGAGCGCAGCAGCTTGTCGGCAAAGCTGCCGCCGGTGGGCGGTTGCAACGGGCCGGTGGCGCCGTGGACGATGGCCTGGCTGTCGGCGGGCGTGCCTGCGGCCAGGGTGTGCAGCGGCCGGATTTCGCCTGGGCTCACGCCCAGCACCAGCCAGGTGTCTCCCACCTCGACCAGCACCAGGCGCTGGCGTGCGCCCAGCATGGTGCTGCCGACCACCTTGATCGCGCCGCCGGTGGCGTGGCGCACCAGGCCGGCACGCCGGGCCACCCAGGCCATGCCCAGGATCAGCGCGATGATGGCGAACAGTCCCAGCCCGGCCTGCGCCAGGCTGGCCGCGCCGCTGATCGCGGGCGCGTGCGTGCCTTCGGCGGCAGTCGCGGCGCAAGGCAGCGCGGCCAGCGCAGTGAGCAAGGCACGGATTGCGGCTGTCATTTGTTCAGCTTCCGGATGCGTTCGGACGGCGTGATGATATCGGTCAGGCGGATGCCGAACTTGTCGTTGACCACCACGACTTCGCCCTGGGCAATCAGGTAGCCATTGACCAGTACGTCCATCGGCTCGCCGGCCAGGCCGTCCAGCTCCACCACCGAGCCCTGCGCCAGCTGCAGCAGGTTCTTGATGGGCACCTTGGTGCGGCCCAGTTCCACGGTCAGCTGCACCGGGATATCGAGGATCATCTCGATATCGTTGCGGAAGCCGCTCGGCGCTTCCTTGGCCAGCGGCGGGAAGACCGTGGCCGCGGCCGGCGTGGCGGCGGGCGCGGCCGGCGCGGCAGCGGCGGGGATCTCGGCGGAAGTGGCGCTGGTCTGCTCGGCCAGCGCGCTGGCCCAGTCGTCCATCGGGTCGACCGGCTTGTCCTCGATGCCGTCAGTCATAATCGGTGTCCTCGGTATCCAGGTGGGAATCGCCGTCCTGGTGATTGATCATTCGTTCTACCCGCAGCGCGTACTGGCCGTTCATGGTGCCAAAGCCGCATTGCATCACGGGCACGCCGTCCACCTTGCCGAACACCTTCTCGGGCAGCTCGATCGGCAGCACGTCGCCGGCGCGCAGCGCCAGCACTTCGGCCACGGTGCTCTGCAGGTGGGCGAATTCGGCCACCAGCTCGACCTCGGCCGCGCGCAGTTGCGTCGACAGTTGCGTGACCCAGCCCTTGTCGACCTCTTTCTCGTCCTGCAGCGGATTCATCAGCAGGTCCTTGAGGGGCTCGATCATCGCGTACGGCAGGCATACGTGAAGCTGGCCGCCGACGGCACCCAGTTCGATGTGGAAGGCGGTGGTCACCACGGCCTCGTTGTGGGTGGCGACGTTGGCAAACTTGGGGTGCATCTCCGAGCGGATGTACTCGGTCTCGATCGGATGCACAGTGCGCCAGGCATTGCCGTAGCTGTTCAGCGTCAGCTCCAGCATGCGCTGGATGATGCGCTGCTCGGTCTGGGTGAAGTCGCGGCCTTCCACGCGGGTGTGGAAGCGGCCGTCGCCGCCGAACAGGTTGTCGACCACGAGGAAGACCAGGTTGGGGTCGTAGACGAACAGCGCGGTGCCGCGCAGCGGTTTCAGGTGGACCAGGTTCAGGTTGGTCGGCATCGGCAGGTTGCGCGCGAAATCGCCGAACTTCTCGATCCTGATGCTGCCCACGGTGATGTCCGCGCCGCGGCGGATGAAGTTGAACAGCGCCGTGCGCAGCGAGCGCGCAAAGCGCTCGTTGATGATTTCCAGCGTATGCAGGCGGCCGCGGATGATGCGTTCCTGCGTCGCCAGGTTGTAGGGGCGCACCCCGCCCTCGTCGGGCGCAGTCTCGCTGGCCTTGGGCGTATCGGCCTCGCCGGATACGCCCTTGAGCAGCTCGTCTACCTCGTCTTGCGAGAGGAACTTGTCGTAGGCCATCTAGTGTCCTGCCCCTTGTGCGGCGTTATGGATGAAACGTGCTGCCCTGGCTGCTCGCTTACTGCACCACGAACGAGGTGAACAGCACGTCCAGCACGCGTTGCGCCGGCAGACCGCTGGCAAACGGCTTGCTGATGGTGTCGCGGATGTCGTCGGCCAGCTTGCGCTTGCCCTCGACGGTGGCCAGCTCGGCCGGCTGCCTGGCCGACAGCAGCAGCAGGATGCGGCTGCGCGCCTCGGGCAGGTACTGGGCCAGGCGTGCCTGGGTCTCGGCGTCAGCCACCTTCAGCGACAGGCCGGTGTGCAGGAAGCGGTCGCCGTCGTCGCTGCGCAGGTTGACGGTGAACGCATCCAGCGGCACGAAGATCGGCGGCGGGACCACCGGAGCGGCGGGCGCGGCGGGCGCCGCCGGCTGGCGGTTGCTCAGGATGCTGCCCAGCACGAAGCCTCCGGCACCCAGTGCCACCACCAGCACGCCGGCGCCGATCAGCAGTAGCCGGCCGCGCTTGCCTGTGTTGCCAGTCCGGGGAGGGGAAGCCGTGTTCGCCATGAGAAGCCTGTATCGGAATGCCTGCCATTCTTCCGGAATTGCAGGCCAGCAAAGGGCCGAAAAAAAGGGGGAAACCCTTTCAGCTTGGCCATTTGAGCGGAAAGGGAGCAGGCACGGCTACGCGAGCGGGCGCCGTTGTGTTGCGCGCCTGCAGGGTGGTTAACGCTTGTTGACGGAGGAACTTGAGTGTTGGTATTGGGTTGGGAGGAGGGGAGAGAGAACAAGCGGGAGGGAAGCCAAGCTTTTGGGCTCGCCCGCGACAGCGCCGTGCGAGCGCAGCGATGCACTCCGTGCCACGGCATACGACCTGAGATGGTGAGCGCGCGCAGCGCAGCCGAAGGCGTCCCACCAACAACCTGGTTGGCAGGCTGCCACCGACCTAAAGTCGGGTTCGTCCATCCGACCCCGAACGTCAGGCACCTCCCGGTAGCGTCAGCAGGGTCGAACCACCGGACCCACGACCGCAAGTCGCCACCATCCGAATGACCAACGCCGCCTTGGCCAGCCGCCCAGAGGCGACGCGTTTTTCTGCTTACTCTTTTGTCGCTCGGACAAAAGAGTAAGTCGCCGGCTACGCCGGCGAAACAGCCACGCACGTCAAGCACGCCACCCAACCGCAGGGCCACATGCCTACCAGCCCACAATCCCTACTACGCTAGTCGGGTAGTCACTCACGCGAGTTTTCAACTCCTTTATTCAGCAAGCCTTTGTTTCAGATGGATTTTTGTAAAAGTACTCTTATATAAGATATAAGACATTTGACCCAGGAGCCGCTTCGGACTACAATCGCGACGTACCGAGTCTTTCTAAACCTAATTACTCAGCAGGTTCCCATGCTTGAAAACTATCGCGCACATGTGGCCGAGCGCGCCGCGCTTGGCATCCCCCCTCTGCCCCTGACCGCCAAGCAGACGGCCGAGCTGATCGAACTGCTGAAGAACCCGCCCGCCGGTGAAGAACAGAACTTGGTCGAGCTGATCTCGCACCGCGTCCCCGCCGGCGTCGATGACGCCGCCAAGGTCAAGGCCTCGTACCTGGCCGCCGTGGCGCTGGGCAAGGAACAGTGCGCGCTGATCTCGCGGGCCAAGGCCACCGAGCTGCTGGGTACCATGCTGGGCGGCTACAACATCTCGCCGCTGATCGAGCTGCTGGACGATGCCGAAGTCGGCACCGTCGCCGCCGAGGCGCTGAAGAAGACCCTGCTGATGTTCGACGCCTTCCATGACGTGAAGGAGAAGGCCGACAAGGGCAACGCCAACGCCAAGGCCGTGCTGCAGAGCTGGGCCGACGCCGAGTGGTTCACCAGCCGTCCGGAAGTGCCGCAAAGCCTGACCATCACCGTGTTCAAGGTGCCGGGCGAAACCAATACCGATGACCTGTCGCCGGCCCCGGACGCCACCACCCGCCCCGACATCCCGATGCACGCGCTGGCGATGCTGAAGAACAAGCGCGAAGGCGCGGCGTTCCAGCCGGAAGAAGACGGCAAGCGCGGCCCGGTCAAGTTCATCGAGTCGCTGAAGGACAAGGGCCACCTGGTCGCCTACGTGGGCGACGTGGTCGGTACCGGCTCCTCGCGCAAGTCGGCCACCAACTCGGTGCTGTGGTTCACCGGTGAAGACATCCCCTTCATCCCGAACAAGCGCTTCGGCGGCGTGTGCCTGGGCAACAAGATTGCCCCGATCTTCTACAACACCATGGAAGACGCCGGCGCGCTGCCGATCGAGCTGGACGTGTCGAAGATGGAAATGGGCGACGTGGTCGAGCTGCGCCCGTACGAAGGCAAGGCGCTGAAGAACGGTGAAGTGATCGCCGAGTTCAAGGTCAAGTCCGACGTGCTGTTCGACGAAGTCCGCGCCGGCGGCCGCATCCCGCTGATCGTCGGCCGTGGCCTGACCGCCAAGGCACGCGAGGCGCTGGGCCTGGCCCCGTCGACGCTGTTCCGCCTGCCGCAGAACCCGGCCGACACCGGCAAGGGCTTCACGCTGGCGCAGAAGATGGTCGGCCGCGCGTGCGGCCTGCAGGAAGGCAAGGGCATCCGCCCGGGTACCTATTGCGAACCGAAGATGACCTCGGTGGGCTCGCAGGACACCACCGGCCCGATGACCCGCGACGAGCTGAAGGACCTGGCCTGCCTGGGCTTCTCGGCCGACCTGGTGATGCAGTCGTTCTGCCACACTGCCGCCTACCCGAAGCCGGTCGACGTCAAGACCCACCACACGCTGCCTGAGTTCATCAGCACCCGCGGCGGCATTTCGCTGCGCCCGGGCGACGGTGTGATCCACTCGTGGCTGAACCGCATGCTGCTGCCCGACACCGTCGGCACCGGCGGCGACTCGCACACCCGCTTCCCGATCGGCATCAGCTTCCCTGCAGGTTCGGGCCTGGTGGCCTTTGCCGCCGCCACCGGCGTGATGCCGCTGGACATGCCGGAATCGGTGCTGGTCCGCTTCAAGGGCCAGATGCAGCCGGGCGTGACCCTGCGCGACCTGGTCAACGCGATCCCGCTGTACGCGATCAAGCAAGGCCTGCTGACCGTGGCCAAGCAAGGCAAGCAGAACATCTTCTCGGGCCGCATCCTGGAAATCGAAGGCCTGCCCGACCTGAAGGTCGAGCAAGCGTTCGAGCTGTCCGACGCCTCGGCCGAGCGTTCGGCCGCCGGTTGCACGGTGCGCCTGAACAAGGACCCGATCATCGAATACATCAACAGCAACATCACGCTGCTGAAGTGGATGATCGCCCAGGGCTATCAAGACCCGCGCAGCCTGCAGCGCCGCATCAAGGCCATGGAAGCGTGGCTGGCCGATCCGAAGCTGCTGGAGCCGGACGCCGACGCCGAGTACGCCGCCGTGATCGAGATCGACCTGGCCGACGTGCATGAGCCGATCGTGGCCTGCCCGAACGACCCGGACGACGTGAAGACGCTGTCCGAGGTGGCCGGCGCCAAGATCGACGAAGTCTTCATCGGTTCGTGCATGACCAATATCGGCCACTTCCGCGCAGCCTCCAAGCTGCTGGAAGGCAAGCGCGACATCCCGGTCAAGCTGTGGGTCGCTCCGCCGACCAAGATGGACCAGAAGCAGCTGACCGAGGAAGGCCACTACGGCGTGTTCGGCACCGCCGGTGCGCGCACCGAAATGCCGGGCTGCTCGCTGTGCATGGGCAACCAGGCACAGGTGCGCGAAGGCGCCACGGTGATGTCGACCAGCACGCGCAACTTCCCGAACCGCCTGGGCAAGAACACCAACGTGTACCTGGGTTCCGCCGAACTGGCGGCAATCTGCTCGCGCCTCGGCCGCATCCCGACCAAGGACGAGTACATGGCCGACATGGGCGTGCTCAACGCCAATGGCGACAAGATCTACAAGTACATGAACTTCGACCAGATCGAGGACTTCAAGGAAGTGGCCGACGGCGTGACGGTGTAAGCCGCGCAGCCAGGCGGGCATGAGGAAGGGGCCCCAAGCGGGGCCCCTTCTGTTTTTGCGCAGCCGCGCGCGTGCCCTGTATCGCGCGGCGCCGGCGGCCGCAACGGTCTGGGCCTGCGCTGCAAGCCCGGCAAGGCCGGTTTATGATCGGGCTTTGCCGTTGTCCGGCGTTTCCCGCCATGGCGTGGAAACGCCCGCACCAGGAGCCCGTGTGCCCGATCTGTCCGCTTTCCCCATCACCCGCAAATGGCCGGCGCAGCATCCCGACCGCATCCAGCTCTATTCGCTGCCCACGCCCAACGGCGTCAAGGTGTCGACCATGCTGGAAGAGACCGGCCTGCCGTACGAGCCGCACCTGGTGCGCTTCGACAGCGACGACCAGCATTCGCCGGAAT
The DNA here is from genome assembly GCF_050271075.1 of Cupriavidus sp. H39. Classification (NCBI taxonomy): domain Bacteria; kingdom Pseudomonadati; phylum Pseudomonadota; class Betaproteobacteria; order Burkholderiales; family Burkholderiaceae; genus Cupriavidus; species Cupriavidus sp. H39. Next base: position 127,142 of record NZ_CP189846.1, on the reverse strand, counting down.
TCCTGTCGCTGAACCCGAACAACAAGATCCCCGCGATCCTCGATCCCAACGGGCCGGGCGGCAAGCCGCTGGCGCTGTTCGAATCGGGCGCGATCCTGCTGTACCTGGCCGACAAGTCGGGCAAGCTGATTCCCGCCGACGCGGCGCGCCGCTACGAGACCATCCAGTGGGTGATGTTCCAGATGGGCGGCATCGGCCCGATGTTCGGCCAGGTGGGCTTCTTCCACAAGTTTGCCGGCAAGGATTACGAAGACAAGCGCCCGCGCGACCGCTACGTGGCCGAAAGCCGGCGCCTGCTGAACGTGCTGGAGCAGCGGCTGGACGGGCGTGACTGGATCATGGGCGACGACTACACCATCGCCGACATCGCGACCTTCCCGTGGGTGCGCAACCTGGTCGGCTTCTACGAAGCCGGGGAACTGGTTGGCATCCAGGATTTTCCGAATGTGCGGCGCGTGCTGGAGGTGTTCGTCAAGCGTCCGGCCGTGGTCAAGGGGCTCGATACGCCGCATCGCGGCTGATCTAGCGGCGCGGAGGTGGGCATCGTCCTACACGGTGCCTTCCCCGGCGCCTACAGAGCGCCCGGCGCCATGCGTCCTATAGTCCAGGCACAGGCGCGCCGCCCCGCGTTGCCGAGGAGCCCGGACCATGCCGATGCCCACCGCCTTGCCGCTGTTGCGCGCCGCCTTGCTGGCGAGCGCCGTGCCCGTGATGGCCGCGCTGGCCGCCTGCGGCGAATCGGCCAAGCTGCCGTCCGAAGCCGGCTTTGGATCCGCGCCGCAGCTGCCGCCGCCCAACCCCACTGCCATTCCTACCGTCAAGATCGCACCGGCCGTCGGCTGGGCCGCGGGCCAGCACCCGGTGCCGGCCGAAGGCATGGCGGTGACCGCCTTCGCCGACAAGCTGGACCATCCGCGCTGGCTCTATGTGCTGCCCAACGGCGACGTGCTGGTGGCCGAGAGCAATGCGCCCCCCAAGCCCGACGACGGCAAGGGCATCCGCGGCTGGATCATGAAGAAGGTGATGAAGCGCGCCGGCGCCGGCACGCCCAGCGCCAACCGCATCACGCTGCTGCGCGACACCAACGGCGACGGCGTGGCCGACCAGCGTTCGGTATTCCTGAAGGACCTGAACTCGCCCTTCGGCATGGCGCTGGTCGGCAATGACTTCTACGTGGCCGCCACCGACGCGCTGCTGCGCTTCCCATACCAGCCCGGCCAGACCGAGATCAGCGCCGCGCCACGGAAGGTGGCCGACCTGCCCGGCGGGCCGCTCAACCATCACTGGACCAAGAGCCTGATCGCCAGCCGCGATGGCAGCAAGCTGTATGTGACGGTGGGCTCGAACAGCAACGTGGGCGAGAACGGCCTGGACAAGGAGGCCGGCCGCGCCGCGATCTGGGAGGTCGACCCTGGCACCGGCACGCACCGCATCTTTGCCAGCGGCCTGCGCAATCCTAACGGCATGGCGTGGGAGCCGGTCACCGGCATGCTGTGGACTGCCGTCAACGAGCGCGACGAGATCGGCAGCGACCTGGTGCCGGACTACATCACCTCGGTGCGCGACGGCGGCTTCTATGGCTGGCCCTACAGCTACTATGGCCAGCATGTGGACCAACGCGTGAAGCCGCAGGCACCGGACCTGGTGGCCAGAGCGATCGTGCCGGACTATGCCGTGGGCGCGCACACCGCCTCGCTGGGCCTGGCCGCGGCCAGCGGCAACAGCCTGCCGGCGCGCTTCAGCGAAGGCATGTTCGTCGGCCAGCATGGATCATGGAACCGTCGCCCGCTGGCGGGCTACAAGGTGATCTTCGTGCCGTTCAGCGGGGGCCGGCCGCAGGGCGCGCCGTTCGATGTGCTCACCGGGTTTGTCGACGACGACGGCAAGGCGCGCGGGCGGCCGGTGGGCGTGGCGATCGACAAGCGTGGCGGATTGCTGGTGGCGGACGATGTCGGCAATACGGTCTGGCGCGTCACCGGCGCCAGGTGAGCCGGCTTTAGCGCGATAGGCGCCGCGGCAGGAAGCGCAGCAGGGGCGCGGCTAGAATGGCGCGATCCCGCGCTGCCTGATGGCGCCGACTCTGCTGCCGCCCATGTCGCTTACCGTTTTCGCCGTCGTCCTGCTTGCCGCCTTCCTGCATGCCGCGTGGAATGCCGTGGTCAAGGGCGGCGGCGACAAGATGCTGTCCACCGTGATGGTGGCGGTGACGGCGGGCCTGATGGCCGCGGTGGCGCTGCCGGCGTTGCCCCAGCCGGCGGCCGCCAGCTGGCCCTTCATCGCCGCGTCGGTGGGCGTGCACGTGGTGTACTTTGCGCTGGTGGCGCGGATCTACCGCAGCGCGGACATGAGCCTCACCTACCCGCTGATGCGCGGCTGCGCGCCGTTGCTGGTGGCGCTGGCCAGCGTGGGCTGGCTGGGCGAGCACCTGTCGGCGCTGGCATGGGGCGGCATCGCCGTGGTCAGCCTCGGCATCCTGGCCATGGCCGGCGGCGCGCGTGGCGCCCATGGCGTGGGCGGGGGCCGCGAGGGCGTATGGCTGGCCCTGCTCAACGCGCTGGTGATCGCCACCTACACGCTGATCGACGGCGCCGGTGTGCGCCGCTCCGGCGCGCCGGTGGCGTATGCCTTCTGGATCTTCTTGCTGACCGCGCTGCCGCTGGCGGCGTGGGCGCTGGCGACGCGCCGGCCGCAGCTCGGTGGCTACCTGCGGCGCAACCTGGTGTTCGCGCTGGTGGGCGGTGGCGGCACGCTGGCGTCCTACGCGCTGTCGCTGTGGGCGATGACGCGCGCGCCGGTGGCCCCGGTGGCCGCGTTGCGCGAGTCGTCGATCCTGTTCGGCGCACTGATCTCCGCGCTGCTGCTCAACGAGCGCGTCGGCGCCGCGCGCCTGGGCGCGGCCTGCCTGATCGCCGCCGGCGTGGCCACGCTGCGCTTCGCCTGAACGGGTGAGACCTGGCGGCAAAGCGCAGGGGTGCCTGTCCGGGCGCCTGGCCGCTCCCTGGCCGCGGCGCTGTCTATACTTGGCTTGACCGGGTTCTCGCGATGCAGCCCCACTGCGTCCGCTCACCAATATCACCAATACACGCCCGCCCGACTGGATATCGACGCCGAGGAGTAGGCATGGACCACACCGCAGATTCGTTTCGCGCCTTTGAGCTGGCCGGCTGGGAAGACCCGGAAGTCGTCAGCCGGTACCAGGAGCATCTGTCGCACGTGACCCGGCAATCGGTCGAGTCTCTGCTGGACGCGGCCCATGTCGCCGGCGGGCAACGCGTGCTCGACGTCGCCTCCGGCTCCGGCCACGTCGCGGCGGGAGCGCTGCAGCGCGGGGCCGAGGCCATCGGCATCGATTTCTCGATGGCGCAAGTGCAACTGGCGCGCAAGCTGCATCCCGGCGTCCGGTATGAGCAGGCCGACGCGCAGGCGCTGCCCTTTGGCGACGCCAGCTTCGACGCGGTGGTCAATGGTTTTGGCCTGTGCCATATGTCCGACCCGGACGCGGCGCTGGCCGAGGCCTTTCGCGTGTTGCGCCCGGGCGGGCGCATCGCCTTCACGGTATGGGATACGCCCGAGCGCGCCGTCGGCTTCGGCGCGGTCTATGCCGCGATCCGCGCCTATGGCTCGATGGAAGTGGATATCCCGGTCGGGCCGAATTTCTTCCTGTTCAGCGACCCAGGCCATTGCCGCAGCGCGTTGCAGCAGGCTGGCTTTGTCATGCCGACCTGTCGCAGCGTGCCGCAGGTCTGGCGTTTCTCCACGCCCGACCAGCTCTTCGATGCGCTGGCCCAGGGCACCGTGCGCGCCGCCGCCACGCTGCGCGCGCAGACACCCAAGGCCCGCGACGAAATCCGTGCGGTGCTGCGCGGCACCGTTGCCGGCTACATGCGCGGCAGCGGCTTCGAGGTGCCGATGCCGGCGGTGCTGGCGGCGGCGGTCAAGCCCTGAGGCGGTTCGGTGCCGGGATGTTGGGCGCCAGCCGACACCAGCGTCGCTAGCGTCGGCCCGAACCCACCACTTCCCCTCCGGAAAGTGCCGTAATCCCCGCTGTAGCCGGCATCAGGCGGTGGCACGGTGATTGCGCTATGGACAGCGAGCGCGGCGCCGCGGCTCGTTGTGCCACCTGCCAGCAATGGCTTCCCGGAGAACCCCGATGAATACCCGATCCCCATGCCAGAACGGGCAGGCCGCGTCGCGCCCGCCCGCCATCCTGCACCGCTCGCGCCAGGCCATGGCGCTGCTGCGTGTGCTGGGCCTATGCATCAACAGCGTCGCCTGCGCGCAGTCCGAGGCGCCGCAGGCCCCGGCCTCGCCGGTCATGCAGGCCGTGACGCCGGAGCGCAAGTTCGCCGTCGGCTACCTGGAGGCCGCCGCCACCGGCTATGACAATGGCCAGGCGTGGCAGGAGCCGGAAGGCATCGTGCCGTTAAGGCCGCCACGCGAGGGGCGCAGCGTGCCGGTGGCGCCGATGGCGGGCGCCGTGCCGGTTGCCATGCCAGCGGGGGTGCGGGCACAGCCGGCGCGCTGAGCCAGGGCGAAGTCAGCCGAAGGCCGCGGTTATCGACCCGTGGCGGCACGCTGGCGCGGCGCGGCCCCCGATCAACGCCTGAGGGCGCGCCGTGCGCCCTGCGGATCGCGCGAGGTGGTGACACCGAATCCGACTTCGGCCAGCGTGACGGCGGACAACACCACATCACCCTCGAAGCCCCTTGTGTGTATGCTCCGATTCTCAATGGCCAGATTGCCCGAAACTCGCCACACCCCCCCGGGATCGCCCCATGGATATCGAACTCGCCCGCACTTTCCTGCAAGTCGTGCGCGATGGCAGCCTGCTGGCCGCCGCGGACAAGCTGCATGTCACCCAGACCGCCGTGACCGCGCGCATCAAGAGCCTGGAGGCGCAGCTGAACTGCCGCCTGTTCGAGCGCAACAAGGCGGGGGCGCGGCTGACGCCGGACGGGCAGCGCTTCCTGGGCTACGCCGGCCAGCTGGTGCAGACCTGGGAGGCGGCGTGCCGCGAGTTGCCGTTGCCGGCGGGGCTGGCCAGTCTGTTTCGCTATGGCACGGAAATCAGCCTGGGTAATCCGCTGGTGCTGCTGTGGGCGACGCGCCTGCGCCAGCGCATGCCGGCGCAGGCGGTGCGGGCCGAGGTGGGCGAGGGCGCCGAGCTGCAGCGCAGGCTGCAGTCCGGCGCGCTGGATGCGGCACTGGTCTATCAGCCGGAGTACGCGCCCGGCATGCACGTGGAAGCGCTGATGGAGGAGAAGCTGGTCCTGATCCGCTCGACGCAGCGCGACGGCGGCTATGTCTATGTCGACTGGGGCCCGGAGTTCCGCCGCCAGCATGACAGCGCACTGCCGGAGCATGCGCGGGCGTCGCTGTACTTCAACCTGGGGCCGCTGGCACTGCAGTACATCCTGCAGTTCGGGGGCAGCGGCTATTTCCGTACGCGCGTGGTGCAGAGCTACCTGGACAGCGGGGTGCTGGCGCGCGTCGCCGGCGCGCCGGAGTTCTCGTATCCCGTGTTCCTGGTTTGTGCCAAGGCGCCCGCGGGAACGGCGCAGCACGCCGTGGAGATCCTGCGCGAGATCGTGCGGGAGGAATCAGACTGGTCGCAGCGCTGGGACTTCCCGCAATAGCGCCCGGCCGACCTGCCCTCCGAGCGGCCGTCAGATCCGCACCGGCACCAGCTGGCCGGCGGGCGTGGGCACGGCCACCAGGCGCCATTGCCGCACCCGCCGCATCCGGCCGCCGCCACCGCGGCGCGGCGGGCGTGGCTCCAGGCCGGCAAAGCGCCCGTGCAACTGCGCGCGCGCAAAGACCGGTTCCGGCACGCGCGTGCCGATCAGCCAGGTGACGGTACCCCCCAACGCCACCAGTGCCAGCGCCAGTCCAATCCAGAGGATGGCTTCCATGTTCCCGCTCCGTCGAATCGTTATCCGTGGTTCCAGTATTGGCACAAAGCGTGCCGGCAGGTAAATGAAAGTTATTTGCACTTCATATCAATAAAATTGCATTCAATCGGCTTTTTGCTGAAGTTGCGGGTTTGCCGGAGCGGTAAGAAAAATCATCCGTTCCGACGAATCTCATAGGCGTTGCGCGGCCGACACTGGCCTGGTCTATCTCAAAAAACCCCTGGAGACCCTGATGCAACGCCTGATCTTCGAAGCCGAACACGACGCCTTCCGCGAATCCGCCCGCCGCTTCTACCAGCGCGAGGTCGGTCCGCACGGCGAGCGCTGGCGCGAACAGGGCTGCGTGGACCGCGAGGTGTTCCGCAAGGCCGGCGAGCAGGGCTACCTGCTGATGTGGGCCGACGAGCAATACGGCGGCGCCGGCGTCCAGGACTTCCGCTATGAGCAGATCCTGATCGAGGAAAACGCGCGCCACGGCGACTCCGGCTTCTTCGGCACGCTGCACTCGCGCCTGGTGGCACCCTATATCGGCCGCATCGGCAATGAAGAACAGCGCCAGCGCCTGCTGCCCGCGGCGGCGCGCGGCGAGTCGATCTTCGCCGTGGCCATGACCGAGCCGCAGACCGGTTCGGACCTGGCCGGCATCCGCACCCGCGCCGAGGACCACGGCGACCATTGGGTGCTGAATGGCGCCAAGACCTATATCTCCAACGGCCAGCTGGCCGACGTGGTGGTCGTGGTGGCCCGCACCGACCCGGAGCGCAGCCACGGCCTGACGCTCTTTATCGTCGAGCGCGGCATGGCGGGCTTCGAGCGCGGGCGCAAGCTGCGCAAGCTGGGCCTGCATTCGCAGGACACCTCGGAGCTGTTCTTCGACAACGTCAAGGTGCCCAAGGCCAACGTGCTGGGCGAGCCCGGCCAGGCCTTCCGCTACCTGACGCGCCACCTGGCCGAGGAGCGCCTGATCGGGGCCTGCGGCTACATGGCGTCGGCACAGGTGGCGTTCGATATCACGCTGGACTATGTGCGCGAGCGCGAGGCCTTCGGGCGCGCCATCGGCACGTTCCAGAATTCGCGCTTCAAGCTGGCCGAACTGCGCGCGCAGCTGGACGCGCTGCAGACCTTTGTCGACCAGTGCGTGCTGCAACACAATGCCGGCACGCTGACGGTGGAAACCGCGGCGTCGGCCAAGCTGCTGACGTCCGAGCTGCAGGGACGCATGGTCGACGAGGGCGTGCAGCTGCACGGCGGCGCCGGCTATATGGAGGAGTACCGCATCTGCCGGATGTATGCCGATGCGCGCATCTCGCGCATCTATGCCGGCAGCAGCGAGATCATGAAGGAGATCATCGGCCGCGGCCTGGGGCTCGATGACCGAGTGAAGGGATAATCCGGCGGCGGCTTCCGCCGTCATGGCCGGCATCGGCCATGATGGCTGCCGAATATTCCGGCCACTAGGGGTTTTCGAGCAGTTAAAGGCTTTTGTCAGCCGAATGAAAGCCGTTTGTAATGCGATTCGGTTTGAATGCGGGCGGGAGATCGTGTCCGGGTGCCGTTGGCGGCATCAGGACAGCGGCGAAGGCGCATCCAAGACAGCCGCGCCGCGCAGCCGCATCGCGGGCCCGGGCGCATGAATATTTTGCGCCCCGGTGAACCGTTCGGCGGGCACGGTCGTTTACCGCAGATCGTTGTCGAACCGAGCCTGACTGACCGTGCCTTTTGTCTTTTCCCGTGTAGCCGTAGCTGTCCTGCTGGTATCAGGGGCCGTGGCGGGGCCCGCGCCGAGCTTTGCCGCCGAACCCCTCGGCGCACGCCCCGCCGATCCGCTTCCTTCCGCAGACTCCGCCCAGGCCGCACAGGCCGTCCCCGGCCCGTGCGCGCCGCCGCCGGCGGGCGCCTCGCTGACGCTGGCCCAGGCGCGCCTGGACGCGATGCGCTGCAACCCCACCATCATCGCCGCCCGCCGCGGAGTTGAAGCCAGTCAGGCCGATGTGCAGATTGCGTCGCAACGGCCGAACCCGGTGCTGAGCGTGGGCGTGGAGAACATCAACCCGCATGCCGGGGTCGGCTCGGGCAACCTGCGCAGCAAGACGGTGGACTCCACGCTGCGTGTCGACCAGCTCATCGAGACCGCCAACAAGGGCAACCTGCGCGTGGATGCCGCGCGCAAGGCCAGCGCCGCCGCCGGCGAAGTGGTGCAGGCGGTCGTGGCGCAGCAGACCGGCGTGGCGGAGCAGGCCTTCTTCGAGGCCCTGGCCAGCCAGGAGCGCGTGGCGGTACTGCGCGAAACGCTGGCGCTGTACGAGCGCACCCGCCAGGCCAGCGAGACGCGCCTGAAGGCCGGCGACGTGGCGCGCGCCGACGTGACCAAGCTGCAGCTTGACGCCCTGCGTGCCCAGAATGACATGCGCCAGGCCATCACCGACCATTACCGCGACAAGGCCATGCTGGCGCAGGCGATGGGCGTGCCTGGCACGCTTGCCGACAACCGGCTGGTGGCGGACTGGCCGGCGCTCGATGCCGCCGTGCCGCAACCAGACCCTGACACGCTCCAGCGCCGGCCCGACGTGACCGCGGCTGAAGCCCGCCTGGCCGCCGCCGCCGCGTCGCGCGACCTTGCCCGCGCCGGACGGGTGCCGGATGTGACCATCGGTGCCCAGGCGGAGCACTATCCGACCTCGCCCACCAACAGCTACGGCTCCGGCAACAGCTTCGGCGTGTTCGTGTCGATCCCGTTGTTCGTGCGCCACCGCAATGGCGGCGAGGCGCGGCGCGCCGAAGTCGATTACTACGCCGCGCTGGACGACCGCAACCGCGTGATGCTCGAGGCCGGCAACGAGATCGACCGCCTGCGCAGCCAGCTCGAAACCGCGCGCCAGTCGCTGCGCCAGATGCGCGAGGAGGTGCTGCCGGCGGCCGAGAGCGTGGCCAGCAGTGCCGAGTTCGCCTACAGCAAGGGCGCCACCGGCGTGCTCGACCTGCTCGACGCGCGCCGCGCGCTGCGCCAGACCCGGCTGGATGCCACCGAAGCGCAGGGCGAGTACGCCAAGGCGCTGTCGGCGTACCGTGTCGCGCTGCAGACCTCTACCACCACGGGCGCACCCGTGGCTTCGCAGGCACGTCCCTGAACCGCAGTTCCCGCGCATTCTTCATGTCTCTCCTGTCACGCATGTTCCGCCGTACGTCCTGCATCCCTTTTTCCGCCGCCGCGCCGGCAAGCCTGTCGACGGCCTGCGCCGTGGCGCTGTGCGCGCTGGTGCTGGCCGCGTGCGGCAAGTCCGAAGCGCCCAAGGCCGATGACGATCCCAAGGTCAGCGGCAATACCATCCAGTTTCCGGCCAGCGTGAAGACGCTGCCCGGCATCGCCGGCGAGGCCGCCAAAACCGGCGGCGAGCGCATGCTGAGCCTGCCCGGCCGGCTGGTGTGGAACGAAGACAAGACCGTGCGCGTGGCCACGCCGTTTGCCGGGCGCGTGACCGAGGTGTTGGTGCAGCCGGGCGCCACGGTCAAGGCCGGCCAGCCGCTGGCGACGCTGACCTCGCCGGAATTCGGCGTGGCCCAGGCCGATGCGCGCAAGGCCGCCGCCGACAGCGCGGTCGCGGCCAAGGCGCTGGCGCGCCAGCGCGAGCTGTATGGCGCCGGCATCATCGCGCAGAAGGAACTGGAGCAGGCCCAGGCCGATGCCGCGCGCGCCGCGGCCGACCTGCAGCGCACCCAGGCGGCGCTCAGCCAGTACGGCGCGGCCGCGGCCGGGGCGGCTGGTGTCAACCAGCGCTTTGCGCTGCGCAGCCCGATCGACGGCCTGGTGGTCGAGCGCAACATCAACCTCGGCATGGAACTGCGCCCCGACCAGCCCCCGACCGCGCCGCTGTTCCTGGTGACCGATCCGACCACGCTGTGGGCGCAGGTGGATGCGGGCGAGGCCGACCTGAGCCTGTTCAAGCCCGGCGTCGACGTGCAGCTGACCAGCGCCGCCTGGCCCGGCGAGACCTTTGCCGGCACCGTGGTCAAGATTGCCGATTATGTCGATCCGACCGCGCGCAGCATCAAGGTGCGGCTGAGCGTGCCCAACCCCGAGCGCCGCCTGAAGGCCGAGATGTTCGTCACGGCGAAGCTGCCGGCGGCCTCGTTCAAGGGTATCGCGGTGCCGTCCAAGGCCGTGTTCCTGGCCGACAACCGCAACTATGTGTTCGTGCGCACCGCGCCCAATACCTTCGAGCGCCGCCAGGTGCGCGTAGGCGTGACGCTGCCGGGCACCACCGAGCTGCTCGAAGGCGTGAAGGACGGCGAGACCGTGATCAGCGAAGGCAACCTCTACCTGCAGGACATCCTGCGCGATGCCACCGCGGTGAACGCGGCGCGCGCCGCGCCCGCGGCACCCGCGGCAAAAAAAGCACAATGAGGACTGCCGCCCAATGATTTCGCGTATCGTCAGCTTTGCCCTGCACCAGAAGCTCTTTGTCTGGCTGGGCCTGCTTATCTTCGTCGGGGGCGGTGTCGCCGCGTTCAAGAACCTGCCGATCGAAGCCTTCCCGGATGTGTCCGACATCCAGGTCAACGTCATCACGCTGTACCCGGGGCGCGCCGCCGAAGAAGTGGAGCGCCAGGTCACGATCCCGATCGAGACCGCGCTGGCGGGCACGCCCAACGCGGTGCGGGTGTTCTCGCATACGCAGTTCGGGCTGTCGTTCATGATGGTGACCTTCAACGACCGCGCTACCGACGTGGCCGCGCGCCAGCAGATCCTGGAGCGGCTGCGCAGCGTGGACCTGCCCGACGGCGTGCATCCGGACCTGGCGCCGCTGTCCACCGCGATTGGCGAGATCTACCGCTTCCGGCTGACCGGCAAGGGCTATACGCCGCAGGAACTGCGCACGCTGCAGGACTGGGTAGTGGAGAAGAACCTGCGCCAGGTGCCCGGCGTGGCCGACCTGGTCACCATCGGCGGCACCATCAAGCAGTATGAAGTCAACCCCAACCTGGCGCGCATGCGCGACGCCAGGATCTCGCTGTCGCAGCTGTTCACCGCGCTGCAGCGCGCCAACGCCAACGCCGGTGGCGGCGCGGTGGCGCACGGGCGCCAGCAGTTTCTGCTGCGCTCGCTGGGCAGCTTCCGCACGTCGGCCGATATCGCCAACGTGGTGGTGGCGGAGAACAACGGCACCCCGATCCTGGTGAAGGACATTGCCGACGTGCGCGTCGGCAGCGCACCGCCGCAAGGCCTGATGGGCCAGGACGACGAGGAGGACATCGTCTCGGGTATCGTGGTGATGCGCAAGGGCGAAAACCCGTCGCTGGTGCTCGACGCGCTGAAACAGAAGATCGCGCTGCTGGACGACCAGATCCTACCCAAGGGCGTGAAGATCGTGCCGTACTACGACCGCTCCACGCTGATCGACAAGACCCTGCACACGGTGTTCGGCAACCTGGTGGAGGGCGCGCTGCTGGTGATGGCGGTGCTGTACCTGTTCCTCGCCAACGTGCGCGCCGCGGCGATCGTGGCGCTGATCATCCCGCTGGCGCTGCTGTCCACGTTCATCGGCCTGACCTGGGTCGGGATTCCGGCCAACCTGCTGTCGCTGGGAGCGATGGACTTCGGTATCATCGTCGACGGCGCGGTGATCGTGGTCGAGAATATCTTCAAGCGGCTGGGCGAACTGAAGGAGCAGCAGATCCAGGACAGCAGGGCGCGCCTGCTTGCGATCCTGCAAGCCACCACCGAGGTAGGCCGACCGACCGTGTTCTCGATGGTCATCATCATCGCCGCGCACATCCCGATCTTCACGCTGCAGCGCCACGAGGGCAAGATCTTCGCGCCGATGGCGTACACGGTGACGGGCGCGCTGATCGGTTCGCTGATCCTGTCGCTGACGCTGGTGCCGCTGCTGTGCCACCTGCTGCTCAAGAAAAACATCGCGCACGACGACAACTTCCTGGTGCGCCACTGCAAGCGGCTCTACGCGCCGATGCTGGCGTGGGCCCTGGACCACAAGAAGCTGGTGGTGGGGACGGCGCTGGGCCTGCTGGTGATGACCGTGGGCGCGGGCAAGTTCCTCGGCAGCGAGTTCCTGCCGGAGTTGGACGAAGGCTCGATGTGGGTCAGCTTCGACCTGCCGGCGTCGGTGTCGATCGACGAGGCGCGCGACCAGGCGCGGCTGCTGCGCAGCGTGATCCGCAAGACGCCGGAGGTCAACACCACCATCTCCAAGGTGGGCCGTCCCGACGATGGCACCGACCCCAAGCTGATCAACACCGTCGAGATCCTGGTCGACCTCAAGCCCGAGAAGCAATGGCGCGGCGGCCTCGACAAGCGCGCCATCATCGGCGAGATCGACAAGAACCTGCGCCGGCTCCCCGGCATCGAGCCCAATTTCTCGCAGCCGGTGCGCGACAACATCCTGGAAAGCATCTCGCAGATCAAGGGCCAGATCGTGATCAAGGTGCAGAGCGACAGCCTGGAGCAGAACAAGAAGGTGGCCGACCAGATCCTGGCCAACGTGCAGTCGGTCAAGGGTGTGATGCGCGCCTTTATCGACCGCGACGGCGAGCTGCCGCAGTACGTGCTGGAGTTCGACCGCGCCCAGGCCGCGCGCTACGGCATCAACGTGGCCGACGTGCAGGAGCTGATGGAAACCGCGCTGGCGGGCAAGGCCGCGACCGAGTTGTGGGAGGGCGAGAAGCACTTCAGCGTGGCCGTGCGGCTGAAGCCGTCGGAACGCGCGCTGCCGAACCTGCCCAATATCTTCATGCAGACCGCCGATGGCGCACAGGTGCCGCTGTCGCAGCTGGTGACCTTCCGCACCGCCTCCGGCGCGATGAACATCAGCCGCGAGAACGGCCAGCGCACCACCTCGATCGGCATCTTCATCCATGACCGCGACATGGGCAGCGTGGTCAAGGACATGCAGAAGCTGGTGGCGAAGAACGTCAGGGCCGATGACGTCAAGATCAGCTGGTCGGGCGAGTTCGAGAACCAGGAGCGCGCCATGGCGCGGCTGTCGATCGTGGTGCCGCTGTCGGTGCTGGTGATCTTCCTGCTGCTGTTCAATGCGTTCAAGTCGTTCAAGAGCGCGACGCTGATCATCTCGAACATCCCGTTCGCGCTGATCGGCGGCGTGTTTGCGCTGCTGCTGACCGGGATCCCGCTGTCGGTGTCGGCGGCGATCGGCTTTATCGCGCTGTTCGGCCAGGCGGTGCTCAACGGCGTGGTGATGGTGACCTACTTCAACCAGCTGCGCGAAGAAGGCATGCCGGTGCGCCAGGCGGTGCTGACCGGCTCGATGGACCGGCTGCGCACGGTGCTGATGACCGCGCTGCTGGCCATGCTGGGCCTGTTCCCGATGGCGATCTCGCGCGCCATCGGCTCGGAGACGCAGCGGCCGCTGGCCATCGTCATCATCGGCGGGCTGATCACCGCGACCGTGCTGACGCTGATCGTGCTGCCGACGCTCTATGAATGGATGGTGGGCCGCAACTGGCCGGACGAGGCAGGCGCGGAGCCCGACGTAAACCGGCTGGGGTCTTCGATTTCAGGCTGATGACAGTGCCGCGCGCGGGGGCGTGCCCCTGCGCTGCCTGTCTGGCATCGCAGACATAGGCGATGCCTGGCGCCGCCCGCTGCCGGGCGGCGTTTTTCATGGCGAGACGCAATCGACAAGCCCTGCGCAACCCGGTGCCGCCCTGCATGTGCCGAGCGCGATGCGCTATGTCGGAATAGTCTGACGTTCCTTTCGGAGCCCAACGCCTGCTGACCCCATCCCCCCGGGCCTACTCTGTACATACGGCGTGGCCAGCAGCATAGCCGCCGGCCTCTCATGCGTACCCTTACGCAATCAACCGGAAAGGAGCTCGACATGATGAAAAAATGGCTGACTGCAGCAGTGTGTTCGATGATGATTGCTGCCCCGGCAGGCTTTGCCCTGGCGCAGACCACAGCACCGGGAACGACGGCCCGCCCGGCTGCAACCGGCGCAAGAGCCGACTATGACGCCGCGGTGAAGCAGGCCGACGCGGACTACAAGGCGGCCACTGCCAAGTGCGATGGCATGAAGGACAATGCCAAGGACGTCTGCAAGGCCGAAGCCAAGCGCGACCGCGATGTGGCCAAGGCCCAGGCCGAAGCCCGCCGCGACGGCACGCAAAAGTCGATGGCCAAGGCCGAGAAGACCAAGGCCGACCGCGACTATGACGTTGCCAAGGAAATGTGCGACGACAAGAAGGGCAATGACAAGAACGTCTGCAAGAAGGACGCCAAGGCCGCGCATGAAAAGGCCCTGACTGCCGCCAAGGTGGACAAGGCCGCGGCGACCGGTTCGCGCGCCGACGTCGCGGAAGCCCGCGCTGACGCGAAGAAGGACACCATGGATGCCGCCTACAAGGCCGACAAGGAACGCTGCGACGCCCTGTCTGGCGAATCCAAGGACAAGTGCCAGGCCGACGTGAAGGCCAAGTACGGCAAGTAAGCGGCTTCAGTACCGTCCGGCCCGGCCAAGGGCGGGCCGTTCACCGCACCACATGCAAGGGGACGCTGCCGGCGCCCCCTTGCCATGAAACCTGGGAGCACGACATGAACTGGGATCAGATCGAAGGCAAGTGGGAACAAGCCAAGGGCAAGGTCAAGGAGAAGTGGGGCAAGCTGACCGACGACGATATTACGCAGATCAACGGCAAGCGCGACCAGCTCGCCGGCCGCATCCAGGAGCGCTATGGCTATACCAAGGAGCGCGCCGAGGAAGAGATGAAGGAGTGGGAACGGGATGTGCGGTGGTAAGACGCTGCACGATGGTCTTGTATGGCGCCTTCGGGCGCTTTTTTTTTGTTCAAGGTTTACCCTAGTAGTCTACTTATATAGACTTTTTATACTGTCGGGCACCCCGCCGGAATCCACCGGCACTCTCAATGTGCCCGGCACCGGGCAACCGCCCATGCCGGAACGTCTTTCCAGCGAACTGCTGTCGCGCAGCCGCCAGCCGGTCTACCTGCAGCTCGCCACCATCTTTCGCCGCCAGATCGAAAGCGGCGCGTGGCGCCAGGGCGCGCGCATCCCGTCGCTGGAGCAGCTGTGCCGCCAGTACGGCGTGGCGCGCATGACCATGCACCATGCGCTGTCGATGCTCGACGAGGAAGGGCTGCTGGAGCGCTCGCGCGGGCGCGGCACGTTCGTCAAGGCGCCGTGCCGCGCGCGGCGGCAGGTATCGCTGTCGACCAGCTGGGACGAGGCCGTTGCCGTCGGCGCGCAGCTCGACACCGAAGCCATGGTCGAGTCGGCCGGCAATGTGCCGCTACCGGACGACCTCGGCATGCCCTGCTCCGGCGAGCGCGCGCCCGCTTACCACTTCCTGCGCCGGCTGCACCGCCTTGATGGACGCCCCTTTGCCGTGGGCGAGGTCTATATCGATGCCGAGGTGTTCGCGCGCGAGCCCGACGCCTTCCGCCAGGGCGCCTCGGTGCCGGTGCTCGACCGCTTTCCCGGGCTGTCGGTCAGCACGGCGCGGCAGCGGCTGTCGATCGTCGCGGCGGGCGCGGAATCGGCGGCCGCGCTGGCGCTTGCGGTGGGCGCACCGGTGGCCGAGCTGCGCCGCTTTGCCTGCGTGCCGCCGGCCACGGCGGCGGGTGCGGAGCGCATCGTCTATTTCGCCCGCATTGAGTTCCCGACCGAGTTTGTCTGCCTCGATTTCGACCTGCTGGCCACGCGCCCGCAGACGGCATGACTGACCGGTCCCTGCCAATCCCTGCTAACACTTTAACCACCGGACCCCAGATGGACAACGCACAACCGATGAACGGCGCCGAGAGCCTGGTCAAGACCCTGCTGGCCAATGGCGTGGACACCTGCTTTGCCAACCCGGGCACCAGCGAGATGCATTTCGTCGCGGCGCTGGACCGCATACCCGGCATGCGTTGCGTGCTGGGGCTGTTCGAGGGCGTGGTCACCGGCGCCGCCGACGGCTATGCGCGCATGGCCGGCAAGCCCGCCGCCACACTGCTGCATTGCGGGCCGGGTCTGGCCAACGGCCTGGCCAACCTGCACAACGCGCGCCGCGCGCAGACGCCGGTGGTCAATCTCATCGGCGACCAGGCCACCTACCACCGGCCGCTGGACGCGCCGCTCACGGCCGATACCGAAGGCTGGGCCCGGCCGGTCTCGGTGTGGACGCGCACCGCCACGCAGGCGGCTTCGGTGGGCGCCGATGCGTCGGCCGCGGTGCAGGCGGCGTGTGCCGCGCCGGGGGGCGTCGCCAGCCTGATCCTGCCGTCCGACGTGTGCTGGGATGCCGGCGGCGTCGTGGCCGCGCCGCTGCCGCCGCTGCCGGTGCCGAGGGTCTCGCCGGATGCCGTGCAGCAGGCCGCGCGCGTGCTGCGCTCGGGCCAGCCGACGCTGCTGGTGCTGGGCGGCAGCGCCCTGCGCGAGGCACCGCTGGCCGATGCCCACCGCATCGCCGCCGCCACCGGCGCGCGGCTGATCTCGCCCATGTCGAATGCGCGCGTGGCGCGGGGGCGCGGCCGCCTGGCGGTGGATCGCGTGCCGTATTCGGGCGATGCCGCGCGCGACAAGCTGGCCGGCATCCGCAACGTGATCCTGGTGGGCGCGCCTGCGCCGGTGACCTTCTTTGCCTACCCCGGCAAGTCGCCGCGCCCGTATCCGGAGGATGCCGCGATGCATGTGCTGGCCCGCCCGGAAGAAGACCTGGCCGAAGCGCTGGCACGGCTGGCCGATGAACTCGGCGCGCGCCAGGCGCAACTGCCCGCCGCCGCCGTGCCTGCGCCGGTGGCACCCGCGCGCGGCGCGGTCACCTCCGAGGCGGTGGCGCGCACGCTTACCGCGCTGTTGCCCGAGCAGGCCATCGTGGTGGAAGAGAGCATCAGCTTCGGCCGCGCGTTCTATCCCGGCACGGTGCACGCGGCCCCGCACGACTGGCTGCAGCTGACTGGCGGCGCCATCGGCGCAGGCCTGCCGCTGGCGCTCGGCGCGGCCGTGGCGGCGCCCGGCCGGCGCGTGGTCGCGCTGCAGGCCGACGGCTCGGCCATGTACACGCTGCAAGCGCTGTGGACCATGGCGCGCGAGCAACTCGATGTTACCGTGGTGCTGCTGGCCAACCGCAAGTACGCCATCCTGCTGGGCGAGCTGGCCGGGGTCGGCGCCAACCCCGGCAAGACCGCGCTCGACATGCTCGACATCGGCAACCCGGACCTGGACTGGGTCAAGCTGGCCGCGGGCATGGGCGTGGAAGGGGCGCAGGCCACCGACATGGAGAGCTTTGCCGACCTGTTCCGCATGGCCAATGCGCGCAAGGGGCCGTTCGTGATCGAACTGGTGATCTGAACGGCGGCGCGGCGGGCAAGCGCGCCCGCCGCGCATCCCGGCAAAGGGGAATTGCCGGCGTTTCAGTCCGTCAGGTCCGGCCAGCCCGGCGCATCGCTGCCGCCGGGCAGTTGCCGCACCAAGTATGCATGCAAGCGCGACAGTTCCAGCGCGATGCCATCCGGGAACCCCTGCCGTCCACCGCGCTTGTCGATCAATAACTCGACCAGGAAATCATGCAGCGCGGCCGGATTGGCGGACAGCGCCGCCAACTGGTTGCCGATGCGTGGATAGCGCCGGCACAGCATCAGCGGACGCGCCTCGCCGGGCAGCGATAACACCCAGCGCATGGCGAGGTCCGACAGCACCGTATCCTGCGGCGCGGGGGGGCGCCGCAGGTCGCTCCAGTCGGGCGCGGCCTGCACCGGCGGCTCGCCGTCCAGGATCTTCTTTGCTTCCTCAACGGTGACGAACTCAAAAGAGAGAGGTTCCATGCCGGCTCCCGGGGATCAGACTCAACGCAGCACTGCTGCGTCGTTGCCTGCATTCTAGCGGTACGCGCAGGCCCGCGCCGGCGCTGAAGAAACGGCCGGCGCCGGGCGGGTCTCCTCAAGGCACACAATCTCCGCCGCGGCGTCGGCATCGTGGCGCGCGATCGCATCGATGATCTCGTCGTTCAAGGACTCCGGCTTCGGCGCGCGACAAGCCGATCTGGGCGCATGACCAGCACACCGAGATCAAGACGATCTGGATCGATGTGCCGGTGCCGCTCAAGTAAAGTAGGGCCCCTTTCGCTCCATCGATAGATTTCCCCCATGGCAGTCATGCAAAGAAAACGGGCAACACTGATCGGGCTGGTCGCCGTGCTCCTCTGGAGTTCGATTGTCGGCCTGATCCGCGGCGTCAGTGAGAGCTTCGGCCCCACGGGCGGGGCGGCCCTGATGTATACGGTTGCCTCCGTGCTGCTGTGGATCGCGGTGGGCAAGGTGCGGCTCAGGGCGCTGCCCGGCGCTTACCTGATCTGGGGCAGCGTGCTGTTCGTCTCGTACGAGCTGTGCCTGTCGCTGTCGATCGGCTACGCCAACACCGGCAGGCAGGCGATCGAAGTGGGCATGGTCAACTACCTGTGGCCGGCCTTCACCATGCTGGCCGCGATCCTGTTCAACCGGCAGCGGGCCAACTGGCTGATCGTGCCGGGCTTCGTGGTGGCCATTGTGGGGATCTGCGCGGTACTGGCCGGAGAGCAGGGCCTGGACCTCGCAGGCATGGCAGCCAACGTGCGGGACAACCCGCTCAGCTACGGACTGGCCTTCGCCGGCGCCATCATCTGGGCGGGCTACTGCACGGTGACGGCCCGGATCGCCCAGGGCAAGAACGCCGTCACGCTGTTCTTCATGCTGACCGCGCTCGCCTTGTGGGCCAAGTACCTGTTCACCGGCGGCGAAGCGATGGCGTTCAGCATGGCGGGCGTGGTCTACCTGGCGCTGGCGGCCTGTGCGATGGGTTTCGGCTACGCGGCGTGGAACGTCGGCATCCTGCACGGCAACGTGACCGTGCTGGCGGGGGCCTCGTATTTCATTCCCGTTCTTTCCGCGGCGCTGGCCGCCGCGCTGCTGCAAGCGCCGCTGTCGTTCGCGTTCTGGAAGGGCGCCGCCATGGTGGTCGCGGGTTCGATCCTTTGCTGGCTAGCGACGCATGGCAAAGGCGAGCGTACCGCGCCAACCGCGCGCACCAGCCAGCCGACATAGCGTATCGGGGCGCTGGCGCCTCCAGAAGAACATAAAACCATGAAACCGGAGAGAGACAAGCAGGCCTGGCGTCGCGTCGAGACCGGGGCACGATTGGCTTACAACGTGTCACCGGGCAGGCCCAGCGCCTGTTCGATACATCGGATGATCTCCGTGTCCTCGAACGGCTTGCCGATAAAGCACGCTGCCCCCGCCGCTTGCGCGTGCGCTTCATACCCGCGCTTGTCGAATGCCGTCATGAAGATGACCGGCATCCGCAGGCCGCGCGCGCGCAGTGCATGGCTGAGTGCAAAGCCGTTCATGTCCGGCATCTGCACGTCGGTGATCACGCAGGCAATGCCGCCGAGCGACGGCGACGCCAGCAACGCCGCGCCGCCGGCGTATAGCTCCACCGCCAGGTCGAAGGCGCGCAGCAGGCGACCCATGGCGTGCCGAACGGCAGCGTCGTTGTCGACGATGGCAATCACGGGCATGGCATTCACGCAAATTCCCCGAGGAAAGTGTGCGCGAAGGCAGGGGCACGCACGCCCCATTGTTTCGTCGGCAGCAGGCCCACGGGCTTGGCACCGCGCTAAAAACTGTGGCGCAGCCCCAGCGCTACCGTCTGTGGATCGGCGCCCGCGCGGATGCCAAGGTCGTTGATGGCGAAGTCGTAGACCGCGTTGTCCGCATTGTCGATGCGGCTGTAGTAGGCGTACAGCGCCGTGCGCCGCGACAGCGGATAGTCGTAGCCGACCGTGAACTGCGTGGCGTGGGTTTGCGCGCCGCTGCGGAAGGAGCCGATGGTCTGCGCCGACGATCCGGTGCCGTTGGCCGCGTAGGCCACGCCGATGCGCACGCTGCCGGTCCCCACCTGCTGCACCAGCGAGGCATAGTACGCGTTGCGCTGCAGGTCGCCGGTATCGGTGCGGTAGTGCAGGTGCTCGGCCACCGCGGCAAGGCGCGTGCCGGCCAGCAGCTGCCACGCCACGCCTGCCTTGAGCGCGTCGTCGTTGCGGCCAGCGGCCTGGTAGTGCTGGTGGCGTTCCCACGCCAGCGTCGCGTTGAGCGGGCCGCGCTCATAGACCGCCGCCACCGAATACAGCGCGGGATTGCGCGCGACAGTGGTCTTCTCCTCGGGCAAGCCCCAGCCCAGCCACAGGCTGGCGCCCGCCCATGGCGGCGAGCGGTACTGCACGATGTTCTTCTGGCGGCGATCGAACGCGCTGGTGTTCTCGACATTGTCCGTGCTCGATGCCGAGCCGTTGCCGATCAGCGCCATATACCCGGCCGTGGTCGGGTAGTAAGGGTCGTACCCCATGGTCGCCTCGGTGTAGGGCGTGTGCCAGTGGCCCATGAACAGCAAGCCATGGCTGCCCTGCAGGCCGATGCGTGAATTGCGGCTGGCGATCTGGCCCTGCCCGGAATCGAGCGACAACGCGCTTTCGATCTGCCACAGCGCCTTGAGCGCGCCGCCCAGTTCTTCCTCGCCGCGCAGCCCGAATACCGAGCGGTTGTTGTTCAGGCGCACGATGCCGCCGAGAGCGGTGCCGTCGGTCGCCGTGCTGGCGCGGCTGTACTCGATCGACGTGTTCAGGCGGCCGTAGACGGTGACGCTGCCTGCCGCCAGCGCAGGCACGCACAGCACTGCATAGCCTGTGCCCAGCAGCGCGCGGGCGGCCAGGCTAGTTCGCCGCATCGTCTGCGGGCGTCTTGCTGGCGGCGTTCAGCGTCGGGCCGGGGGTACCGGTGATCTTGGGCACGCACTCCGCATGGAACCATGCGGCCGTCACCGGTTCGCCGGCCAGCATGCGCTTGATCGGCGGCACCACCTGTTCGCCGATCAGCATGCCGAGCAGGCCGAGCAGCGCCACTACCGGCGGTGCCGGCGAACGGACCTGCATCAGCGCGTAGATGATACCGACCAGGATGCCGGCGGCCAGGGAGACAAGGTAGAGCTTCATGGGAGGAATTCCTGATGGTTGCGCAAATCAATGCCGGGCCGACGGCGCTGCCGGCAGCCCGACGCCGAGCAGGTGCCGCACGCGCGGCGGCGTTTCGCGGGCATGGAAGCGTGTGATGTCGCGCTGCAGGTCGGCGTCGGCATGCGGCACGCGGCGGTGCTGGCGCAGGTGCTCGGCCCAGGACTCGACCAGGAACCACTCGGTCAGCAGTTCCGGATCGGCCGGGTCTTCCATCACGCCCCAGTTGAAGGCGCCGTCGCGCAGGCGCTCTTCCGAGAGCTTGTGTACCGCGCGCAGGAAGTCGTCGCGGTCTTCCGCGCGCACGCAATATTCGATCAGGACCATTACCGGTCCGCGGTCATGCGCGATCTCGTCGGCGCCTTCCGGCTCCGGCCAGTGCCCGGCGGGTCCAAGATCCTCCTCGCCGCGCGGCAGCCGCAGCCGATGCAGCAGCAGCGCCGCGGCCAGCAAGCCGCCGGCGGCCACCAGCAGCCCGCCGGAGATGCCCAGCGCCTGGGCCACGAAGCCCCACGCCAGGCTGCCCGCCGCCATTGCACCGTTGAACACCATCTGGTAGACCGCCAGCGCGCGTCCGCGCACCCAGTTGGGCAGGATGGCCTGCGCCACGCCGCCCAGCGTGGTCAGGGCGGAGATCCAGGCCGCGCCGAGAAACAGCAGCAGCGGCAGCGCCAGCCATACCGGCGGCGCGAGGCACAGCGCCGCCATCACCACCGCGGTGACGATGGCCGACAGCAGCACCATGCCGTCGGCATCGAGCCGCCGCTGCAGCCGCGGCATCCCCAGTGCGCCGAGGATCGCGCCGATGCCGACCGCGCCCAGCAGCACGCCATAGAGGCTGGCGCCACCGTGCAGCAATTGCTTCGCCACCAGCGGCAACAACGCCCAGATGCTGCTGCCGAAGGCAAAATGCACGGCCGCGCGCGCCAGCACGACATGCAGCTTGCTGTGCGCACGGGTAAAGCGCAGCCCGGCGCGGAACGCGCCGAGGAAATGCTCGCGCAGCGGGTCGGCAGGGCGCTGCGGGCGTTTCCACCACAGCAGGGCGGCGATCACGAAGACATAGCTGACCAGGTCCACGCCATACGTCGTGGCCGCGCCGAACGCGGCCAGCAGGAGCCCGCCGGCGGCTGGGCCGATCGCGCGCGCGATGTTGACGCCCAGCGCATTGAGCGCGACGGCGCGCTTGAGCTCCTGCTGCGGCACCAGTTCCGGCACGATCGATTGCCAGGTTGGGCCCATCATCGCCGCGCCGATGCCGCCGAGGAAGGCCATGCCGATCAGGATTTCGATGGTCAGCGCCTGGCGCCAGGCCAGCACCATCAGCGTGCCGCTGACCATGGCCAGCCCCACCTGCACCGCGATCAGGAAGCGCCGGCGGTCCAGGATGTCGGACAGCACGCCGGCCGGAATCGCCAGCAGGAACACCGGCAGCGTGGCCGCGGCCTGGATCGTGGCGACCGCGGCCGGGGAAGTGGAGAGGTCGGTGGCCAGCCAGGCGCTGGCCACGTCGCGCATGAAGCTGCCGATGTTGCCGAGGATGGTCGCGGCCCACAGCACCGCGAAGGTGGCCTGCGCGAGCGGAGCGAAGGTGCCGCCATTGGCAGGGGCGGGCGCGGGGCGGAGGGCTTGTTCTGCCATGGTGGTCACCGGTGTGTTTGCGCAAGCTGCGTGCGCCGGGCGCGCTCGCGCAGGTCATGCCAGGCCACCAGCAGGAAGCCGCCTACCAGTCCCAGGTGTTCGAAGAAGGCATTGGCCATCATGAACCTGGCATCGGACGGCGCCTGCCAGAAGCGGTTGGCAACGAAGGTCGCGGCCAGCGTGAACGCGGCCAGTGCCAGTGCCCCAAGCCAGCGGCGCCAGCCGAGCAGGATCATGGCGCAGGCGCCCAGTTCCAGCACGATGGTCGCGATGGCCATCGGCACCGCCGGCGCCAGGCCGAAGTGCTGCATCTCCGCGATCGCGCCGTGGAAGTCGGCCAGCTTGACCAGGCCGCCCTGCAGGTAGGCCGCGCACAGCAGCAGCAGCGCGAGCCAGTGCAGCCAGCGCGGCAACCCGTGGGTGGAATCGCCGGAGGTAGCCGGCGTCAGCGTGGTAGTCGGTTCGGGCATGACCGGTCTTCCTGTTTGGGTGGGCGACTGAGGTTCGGGATCAGAACGCCCAGCACGAACAGCCGAGCGCGCCCCAGAAGGTGCTTTCGTCCGAAGCCGGGACGCTGGAGGTCCAGGCCCTGGCATGCGCGTGGCCATGCACGCCGCAGCTGCTGGCGCAGCCGCACGCGGTGTTCATGGCGAGCGTGCGTGCCGGCGGCCGCGGCTGGTAGCCGCCCACATGCCGTACCGGCGACCAGTCCGGCATCGCCGGCGGAATCTGCGGCGACAGCTTGCTGAAGTCGCCGTCGCCATAGACCACCTTGCCGCCGAGGATGGTCAGCACCGAGGCAATGTCCTGGATCTCGTCGCCCGGCACGCTGAAGTAGTCGGCGGACAACACCGCCAGGTCGGCGAGCTGGCCCACCTTGATCTGGCCCTTCTTGCCCACTTCGGAGGAGAACCAGGTATTGGCCTCGGTCCATAGGCGCAGCGCGGTCTCGCGGTCGAGCAGGTTGGCCTGCGGGTACATCGCCATGCCGCCCACGGTCTTGCCGGTGGTCAGCCAGTACAGCGACACCCAGGGGTTGTACGAGGCCACGCGCGTGGCATCGGTGCCGGCGCCGACCTTGACGCCTTTCTCCAGCATCTTCTTGACCGGCGGCGTCGCTTCCGCCGCGCGCGCGCCGTAGCGTTCGACGAAGTACTCGCCCTGGTACGCCATGCGGTGCTGCACGGCGATGCCGCCGCCGAGCGCGGCAATGCGGTCGATATTGCGGTCCGAGATGGTCTCGGCGTGGTCGAAGAACCAGTTCAGGCCATCGAACGGCACCTCCCTGGCGACCTTCTCGTAGACGTCGAGCGCGCGCGTGATGGTCTGGTCATAGGTGGCATGCAGGCGCCACGGCCAGCGCTTTTCCGCCAGCAGGCGGATCACCGGCTCCAGGTCGGCTTCCATCGACGGCGCCATCTCCGGGCGCTCGACCCGGAAGTCTTCGAAGTCGGCGGCGGTGTAGACCAGCATTTCGCCCGCGCCGTTGTGGCGGTAGAGGTCGTCGCCCTGGCCGGGCCTGACTGTCGAGGTCCAGGTCTTGAAGTCGCTGAGTTCTTCCTTGGGCTTCTGCGTAAAGAGGTTGTAGGCGAGCCGCACCGTCAACTGGCCGTCCTTGTGCAGTTCCTCGATGATGCTGTAGTCCTCGGGGTAGTTCTGGTAGCCGCCGCCAGCATCGATCACGCCGGTGACGCCGAGCCGGTTCACCTCGCGCATGAAATGGCGCGTCGAGTTCTTCTGGTACTCCGGCGGCAGCTTCGGGCCTTTTGCCAGCGTCGCGTAAAGGATGGTGGCGTTGGGCTTGGCCAGCAGCAGGCCAGTGGGATTGCCGCGGGCATCGCGCATGATCTCGCCGCCCGGCGGGTTCGGTGTGTCCTTGGTGTAGCCCACCGCGCGCAGTGCCGCGCCGTTCAGGATCGCCCGGTCGTACAGGTGCAGGATGAACACCGGCGTATCGGGCGCCACGGCGTTCAGTTCTTCGACGGTGGGCAGCCGCTTTTCGGCGAACTGATGCTCGGTGAACCCGCCCACCACGCGCACCCATTGCGGCGCGGGGGTGCGCGCCACCTGCTCCCGCAGCATCCGCATTGCATCGGCCAGCGAGCGCACGCCGTCCCAGCGCAGTTCCATGTTGTAGTTCAGGCCGCCGCGGATGATATGCATATGGCTGTCGATCAGCCCGGGAATGGCCCGCCGGCCATTCAGGTCGATGACCTTCGTCTGCGCCCCGGCCAGCTTCATGATGTCCTGGCGCGTGCCGACGCCGACAAAGCGCCCGTCGCGCACGGCAACGGCATCCGCCTGCGGGTTGGACTTGTCAAGCGTGGCGAACTTGCCGTTGACGAGGATCAGGTCAGGGTGCGTGCCTGGTGACATGGCGAAGATCTCCGAGGATGCGGCCGCGCCGATCGCGGCAGCGGAGGCGATGAATTGCCGGCGGGTAACTGACATAAGCTTAGGCGTTCAGGAAGGCCAGCAGGTCGGCATTGACCTGGTCGGCGTTGACCACGCACAGGCCGTGCGAAGCGCCCGGGTAGATCTTCAGGGTGGCGTCCTTCACGATCTCGGCCGACAGGCGCGCCGAGTTGCCGATCGGCACGATCTGGTCATCATCGCCATGCAGGATCAGCGTGGGCACGTCGATCTTCTTCAGGTCATCGGTGTAGTCCACCTCCGAGAATTCCCTGATGCAGGCGTACTGGCCGACGATGCCGCCGGCCATGCCCTGCGCCCAGAACGCGTCGATGGTGCCCTGCGAAACCCTGGCGCCGTCGCGGTTGAAGCCGAAGAACGGCACCGCCAGGTCCTTGTAGAACTGCGAGCGGTTGTCGGCGACGCCCTTGCGGATACCATCGAACACCGCCATCGGCAGTCCGTCGGGATAGGCCGTGGTCTTCAGCATCACCGGCGGCACCGCGCCGATGAGCACCGCGCTGGCCACGCGCGCGCTGCCATGGCGGCCGATGTAGTGCGCCACTTCGCCGCCGCCCGTGGAATGGCCCACCAGCGTCGCGCCCTGCAGGTCCAGTGCGTCCAGCAACGCCGCCAGGTCATCGGCATAGGTGTCCATGTCGTTGCCCTGCGCGGGCTGGTCCGAACGGCCATGGCCGCGGCGGTCATGGGCAATCACGCGAAAGCCCTGCTGCACCAGGAACAGCATCTGCGCATCCCAGGCGTCGGCGTTCAGCGGCCAGCCGTGCGAGAACACGACCGGGCGGCCGGCGCCCCAGTCCTTGTAGAAGATCCGGGTACCGTCTGGGGTAGTGACAAAGCTCATGGTTCACCTTTGCGATGGAGGAGGACGACAGGAGGAGACGATAGGGCCGCAGGCTCAGCGCGCCGGTACCGGCGCGATCGACTCGTGCGGCGTGGCCGTGCGCTGCGGGGCCTTGTGGACCATGGTGTAGGCATAGTCGACGCCCATGCCGTAGGCACCGGAATGCTCCTTGACCAGCTTCATCACGGCGTCATAGGTGTCGCGGTGGGCCCAGTCACGCTGCCACTCCAGAAGCACCTGTTGCCACGTCACCGGCACCGCGCCGGCCTGCACCATGCGCTGCATGGCGTAGTCGTGCGCTTCCTTGCTGGTGCCGCCCGACGCATCGGCCACCATGTAGATCTCGTAGTTGCCTTCGAGCATCGCGCACAGCGCGAAGGTGGTGTTGCAGACCTCGGTCCACAGGCCGGCGACGATCACCTTGTTGCGGCCGTTGGCCTTGAGCGCGTCGCGCACCTTCTGGTCGTCCCACGAGTTCATCGAGGTGCGCTCCAGTGTCTTCTGGTCCGGGAACACGTCGAGCAGTTCCGGGTAGGTGAAGCCCGAGAACGATTCGCTCTCGACGGTGGTGATCGTCGTCGGGATATTGAAGATCCGGGCCGCCTTGGCCAGGCCGACCACGTTGTTCTTCATGGCCTGCCGGTCCATCGACTGCACGCCGAAGGCCATCTGCGGCTGATGGTCGATGATGATCAGCTGGCTGTTCTGCGGGGTAAGGACTTCGAGCTTCGGATTGGACATGATGTCGTTCCTTGGGACAGGGTTGAGCCCGAGCGTGGTCCTTGCTTGCGGGCAAGGCCGTGGACGGGAGGGGCGGAAAAGGGCGGCGTGGTTCCGTGGTGACCGCAGCGCTGCCGCATGAAAGACTAGTCGTTGGGGGCCACCATGCAAATCGTATGTTCGTATTACCCGGCGGCACGGCCGATGCCCTGGCGTGGTACCCCGTGCACCCTGCCGGGGTGGTCGTGCGGTTTGCGGTTGGCACGCCGTCACGCTGGGCAACCGTGCGACTAACACCATGGTATGAGTGCCCGGTGCATCACTGCCATGGTCCAATCGCGGTTCTTGCAGTGACCTGCCTGTCTGCTGGTTATAATCCGCCTCACCTTTCCGCGCGCACTGGAGATCTGACCGTGACATCACCAAGCCTGGAGCCGGCCGACGCCAGTGCGAGCGATGACGCGACGGTGCTGGTGGTCGACGATGATGCCGGGCTGCGCCGGGCGCTGGGCAACTTGTTCCGCTCGGTCGGCCTGAAGGTGGCGTTGTTCGCCTCGGCCGCAGAGTTGCTGGCAACTCCCTTTCCCGATACGCCGTGCTGCCTGCTGCTCGACGTCAGGCTGCGCGGGCCAAGCGGACTCGACCTGCAGTCGCGCCTGGGCCGGATGCGCATCGACATCCCCATCATCTTCATGACCGGCTACGGCGATATCGCCATGACGGTCGCGGCCATGAAGGCCGGCGCCGAAGATTTCATGCCCAAGCCGTTCCGGGATCAGGACCTGCTCGATGCGGTGGCCGCGGCGCTGGAGAAAGACCGGTTGCGGCGCGAGGATCTGCGCCAGGGCGAAGCGCTGCGCGCCAGCTACCAGTCACTGACCCCGCGCGAAAGCGAAGTCATGGGCCTTGCGGTGGCCGGGCTGCTCAACAAGCAGATTGCCGCCGAGATTGGCATCAGCGAGGTGACGGTGAAGATCCATCGCGGCCAGGCCATGCGCAAGATGAAGGCGCGCACCTTTGCGGAGCTGGTGCTGATGGCGCAGCAGCTCGGCATCTGCAAGGTCGGGGGCTGATCACGCCCGACGTGCGTTGGTGGCCGCCTGAAGCGGCATCCTCAACGCCTGGGGATGGGATGGCCCGCCGGCGCGGAATCGATGGCCTGACTTGCCGCGCATGCCGGTTAGAATGGCGCGGCATGGCGGTGCGGGTTTCGCCAGTCAGATATGGCATCCGCATGACGCCCAGATTCCGACCATTCCTGCCCCCATGACGCCTGGCATCCCTCCGCAGCAAAGCACTGCGCCGGCCTTTGACAACGCCTGGCTGAGACGGGCCGCGCAGACCGTGCTGCACATATCGGACGGCATCAGCTACCTGGAACTCGCCGATCCCGATACCCATCTGCGCCGCTTCGCCAGGAGTGCGCCGCTGGCGCACAGCGAGCCACTGCAGGACGAGCTCCGGCTGTCCGGCCGCCTGCAAGCCGACTGGGCCGCAGTGCCGGCGGCCACGCTGCGCAGCGCAGAGCGCATGGTGGTGGTGTATGGCGCAGCGCCCACTTCGACCCTCGCCGCGACACTGGGCGGCGCCCCGGTCCCCGTCGCACGCTTCCTCGAGCTTGCCATCGGCAGCGCCCGTGCGCTGGCGGGCGCGCATGCGCACGGCCTGCTGCATGGCGATATCCGGCCGCACAACCTGCTCGCCGACGACCGCGCCGGCGTGCGCCTGACCGGCTTTGACCACGCCACCGCGCTGGATGCCATGCCGTCCGTCGTGCCGCGGCCCGGGCCTGCATCATGGCCATACCGGTCGCCTGAAGTCGCGCGCGAGGACCACGCGCGCACCAGCGCGCGCTCGGACCTGTATTCGCTCGGCATCACCTTTTACCAGATGCTGACCGGCACGCTGCCGTTCACCGCGGACTCGCCCGCGGCGTGGCAGCATGCCCATCTCGCCATCGAACCCGTTCCGCCCCAGGTGCTCGCACCTGGCATCGCGCCGCTGCTGGGGGCGATCGTGCTCAGGCTGCTGGCCAAGGATCCCGCCGACCGCTATGCCGGCGCCATGTCGCTGCTGGCCGACCTGTTGCGCTGCCAGGCGGACTGGCGCGAACGCGGCGAGATCGCGCCGTTTAACCTCGACGGCGCCGGCGCGACTTCGACGCTGAGCGTGTCCGGCGAACTCTTTGGCCGCGCGCGCGAAACCGCGCAGCTGGCCGATGCGCTGGCGCGCGTGCGCCACAGCGGCCAGTCCGAGCTGGTGCTGATCGCCGGCGCCGCCGGCACCGGCAAGTCAGCGCTGGCGGCCTGGCTGTCGTGTCACGCGGGACAGCAAGACATGCGCTTTGCCAGCGGCAAGAGCGACCAATTGCAACGCGAAATTCCGTATGCGCCGGTGGCCCAGATGATCCGCGCGCTGGTGCTGCCGCTGCTCGCCGAGCCGGAAGCCGCGCTGGCGCCGGTGCGCGAGCGCTGGCTGGGCGCGCTCGCGGGGCAGGGCCGGGCCGTTGCCGAGCTGGTGCCGGAGGCCGGACATGTGCTTGGAGGCACCGCGCCGCTGGCCGACGTGCCGGCCCGGCAGGCGCAGGCGCGCGCGGTGAAGGCCATCCTGGCCACTTTCGCCATCTTTGCGGATAAGGGCGCGCCGCTGGTGCTGTGCTTCGATGACCTGCAATGGGCCGATGCGTCGACCATTGCGCTGCTCGAAGCCTTCACCACGCAACGTCCTGGCAACTTGCTGCTGATCGCCGCCTATCGCGACCACGGCAACGACGTGGAGCAGCGCTTTTCGTGGCTGCTGCACGCCAGTCGCTCCGGCGCGCTGCCGGTCACGCGCATCGCCGTGCGCCCCCTGGCCGTGCCGGACCTGACCGAACTGGTGGCGGCTGCCTTGCATGAGCCGGCGCCGCGGGTCGAGGGGCTGGCGCGCCTGGTGCATGCGAAGACCGGTGGCAACCCCTTCTTCTCGTACCAGCTATTGCGCGCGCTGGTCGACGACGGCGTGCTGGCCTACCGCGACGACGACGCCGGCTGGCATTGGGACGAGGCAGACGCCGCCCAGCATCGCTACAGCGACAGCGTGACCGACCTGATGACTCGCCGCTTCGCCAGGCTGCCGGAAGACGGTGCGGAGTTGCTGCAGCAACTGGCGTGCGTGGGCATACGCTGCGAGCGAAGCCTGCTCGCCTGCGTGGCGCAAGTCAGTCCGGCCCGGCTTGGCGCGCGGCTGCGCCCGTTCGTCGCTGCCGGACTGCTGATCCGTACGGAGGATGGCTACGCCTTCCAGCATGACCGCGTGCTGGAAGCCGCGTACGCCATGGTCGATGCGCGCGAACGTACGGCCATGCACGCGCGCATCGCGGGCATCATGATCGAGCACTGGCAAGCCGAGCTGGCCGTGCATGCCTTCGAGATCGGCAACCAGATCGAGCGCGCGCACGGGCATCCGTTGCCGGAGCTGCAACGCGTGGCGTTTGTGCAGGTGCTGCTGGTCGCTGCCAGGCGCGCCCGGCGCAGCGCGGCGCTGGCGCAGGCGATTCGCTACACCGACGAGGCGTTCGCCTTGATGCAGCCGTCGTGGTGGTCGACGCACTGCGAACTGGCCTACGCCGCCAGCCTGCTGCACTGCGAATGCCTGCTGGCGCAGGCACGCCTTGAGCCCGCCTCGCGCGAGATCGATGCGCTGCTCGCGCGCGAGCTGCCGCCGGCGGACAAGGCAGCCGTGCATCGGCTGAAGGCCAGCCTGCAGACCGTGCGTTCCGATTACGAAGGCGCGATCAACGCCGCGTTGTCGGGGCTGGCGCTGCTCGATATCCACCTGGAGCGCGGCCCCACGCCAGCGCGCATGCGCGAGGCCTATGAGGCAGTGAGCAGGGCGCTGGACGGTCGCCCGATCGACAGCCTGGGGTCGTTTCCGGCGACCGAAGACAGCCGCATCCAGACCATCATGGGCCTGCTGTCGACGCTGATCTCATCGCTGTTCGTGCATGACGGCATCAGCTTCCTGCATGTGGCCAAAATGGTGGAACTGACGCTGGAGCACGGCGCCACCGCGGAATCGCCGTACGGGCTTTCCTGGTTCGGCGTCTTTATCGCCAGCCTGTATGAGGAATACGAGGACGGCCTGGCTTACGGGCTGGCGGCGATGGACCTGGCCGATCGCCATGGCTACGAGGCCGAACGCATTGCAACGCTGGTGGCGGTCGACCAGGTCAGCGCCTGGACCCGGCCACTGTCCTACGCGCTGGCGCATGCGCAGCGCGCGGTCCTGCTGGGCCTGGCCTCGGGCGATATCGGCATGGCCTGCTATGCCTGCAACCATATCGCCTCGGACCTGCTTGCCATGGGCGAGCACCTGCGGCTGGTGGAGGAAGAGATCGGCCGCGGGCTGGCGCTGACCCGGCTGGTGCAATACCGGGACATCGAGCTGATCCTGTATTCGCAGCTGCATTTCCTGCACCGCCTGCGCAACGGCGACGAAGCGCCGCCGCAGGGCGAGGCCGTCCACCAGATGAGCGCGGCGCAGCGGCTGGCGCACGCCAACTCGCTGCCGACCCAGTTCTGGATCTGGCTTTACGACGGCATGGCTGCGGTGTTCCGGCAGGAATGGGACCACGCGGTGCGGAGCCTGCGCGAGGCCCAGGCGCTGAGCTGGTCGGCGCCGGCCCATATCAACGTCGCCGATTGCCGGCTGTATCTCGCCATTGCACTGGCGCACGCGGTCACCGGTGCGGCGCCGGACCGCGTCATGGCCGACGTGGCGGCGCAGCGCGACTGCTTTGTCCGCTGGGCGGCGCTGAACCCGCTGACCTTCCAGGGCAAGCTAGCGATGGTCGATGCCGAGCTGGCGCGCTTGCGCGGCGATCCGATGCGGGCGCTGGCCTGCTATGAGCAGTCGGCCGCTGCCGCCGCTGCGGCCGGGTTCGTTCACGAGGCGGCGCTCGCGCACGAGCTGGCCGGCATGCTGTGCGACGCGCGCGGCCTGCCGACCGCGGCCGCGCAGCACTGGCGCCTGGCCCGTGCCGGCTACCGCCGCTGGGGCGCGGAGCACAAGGCGATGCTGCTGGACGCGCGGCATCCGCAGCTCGACGTTGCGGGGCCTGACGACGGTGGCCCCGGCGGCGCCGACAGCAAGCTTGCCGCGAGCCGCTGGGAGCTGGGCATGAAGACGGCCAGGGCAATGTCCAGCGAGATCGTGATGGACCGGCTGATCGAAACGCTGATGACCCATGTGGTGGTCCACGCTGGCGCCCAGTACGGATTGCTGCTGCTGATGCGCGGCGAGCAGCCCATGATCGAAGCCTCGGGACGCGTCGCCGACGGCAAGGTGGCGGTGACGCTGGGCAGCGCGGTGCCGACCGAACAGGCCCTGCCGCTGGCGGTGCTCGACAGCGTGCTGCGCACCCGGCAGACGCTGGTGCTGGATGATGCCATGGTCGACGCGCCGTCGATCCGCAGCAAGGGCGCCATCCCCAGCGGCTTGCGCTCGGTGCTGTGCCTGCCGCTGCTGCGCGGCGGCAGCATGATCGGCGCGATCTACCTGGAAAACAACCTGGCCCCCGCGGTGTTCGACGCCGGCCGGATCGCCGAACTCGAGGTGCTGGCGCCGCAGTTGGCGATCTCGCTCGAGACCGCGCGCCTGTACGAGCAACTGATCGACGAGAGCAACCGCCGCGTCGCGGCGGAGATGCGGCTGCGCAGCGCAAGCTCGGCACTGGCGCGCACCTCGCACCTGACCGTGATGGGCAGCCTGGCCGCATCGATCGCCCATGAAGTGAACCAGCCGCTGACCGCCATCGTCGCCACTGTCGACGCCAGCCTGCGCTGGCTGAACCGGCCCACCCCGGAGATCGCCGAGGCGCTCGACGGCTTTAGCCATATCAAGCACAACGCGCTGCGCGCCGCCGACATCATCCGCGCCATGCGCGCGCTGGCAAAGCAGGCACCGGCGGTGCTGGCACCGCTGCATCCCGACGAAGTCCTGCGCGAGGTGCTGGACATGGTGCGCCTGGACATCGACGCGCACGACGTCAAGGTCTGCACGCGCCTGGCTGCGCGGACCACCATGGTCGAAGCCGATCGCGTCCAGCTGCAGCAGGTGGTGCTGAACCTGATCACCAACGCGCTCGACGCCATGGCGCAGACGCCGGCGGCGCAGCGCGAGCTGATCGTGACCTCGTACCGGGAAAACGACAACGTCGTCGTCAGCGTGCAGGACCATGGCTCCGGCATTCCCGACGACGTGCTGGGCCAGGTATTCGATCCATTCTTCACCACCAAGGAAGACGGCATGGGCATGGGCCTCGCCATCTGCCGCTCCATCATCGAGGCGCACGGCGGCACGCTGGAAGTGCGCAACCGGCGCAGCGGCGGCAGCGAGTTCATATTCCGGCTGCCGGTGTGCGAGATGTTGCCGTCGGTGGGTCCATAGAAGCGGCACGCGTGACGGCGGCTGTTACAGATCGACCCTCCGGCGCCTGAGACGCCGAGCTACGTCGGTCCAGTTCTTGCCAGCCAGCGCATCCGGCACTACAACATTCCAATGGCCGCAGCATGGCGGCATGGGGAGGCTGGCGCTATGGACATTCACCCGGGCTTTCGCCGCGTTGCGGCAATCGGTGCTACGGCCTTGTCCACGCTCGCTTCCGCAGCGGGTCCGGATGCGCCCTTCCAGCCCACCCAGGTGTCTGCGTCGCCCGATCGCAACGCCGGCCTGCAAGCCTTTGCCAATATCGAGCGGGTGCTGTTGCATGGCCGCTGCCTGAACTGCCATGTGCCCGATTCCCCACTGCAGGGCGATGCCAAGGCGCCGCACTATCCCCCAGTGCAGCGCGGCGTCGACGGCAGGGGCGTTGCACCGCTGCAATGCGCCACCTGCCATGGCACGCAGAACAGCCCGCTTGTGCATGCGCCCCCCGGGCTGGATACCGACGGCCAGCCGGGATGGCACATGCCACCAGCCAGCATGAAGATGTCCTGGCTTGGACTCAATGGCCCTGCGCTGTGCAAGGTGTTCCGCGAGCCAAAGACCAACGGCGGGCGTTCGCTCGCAATGCTCGAGGAACATATGGTCATGGACCATCTCGTTGCCTGGGGCTGGCAGCCGGGGCCCGGGCGCACTTTGCCGTCGCTGGACAAGGCGTCTTTCGACGAGCAGGTGCGCACATGGATCCGCAATGGCGCGCCTTGCGATACGAGCGAACCGCTGCGTACTTCGGTCGGACCCACGCGCGCCGCTGCTGACGAGGCATTGGCGAAGCATCTGCGCGAGATCGCGCGCTCTGGCGTCATGACCAAGACGGCGCGGGAAGGCAACGGGAGCCAGCCATGATCTCTTTACGCCTCAATGGCAAGACGCAGGAAGTGGATGTGCCTGGCGACATGCCGGTGCTTTGGGTGCTGCGCGACAACCTTGCGCTGACCGGGACCAAGTTCGGCTGCGGTATCGCGGTGTGCGGGGCATGCACCGTCCATGTCGACGGCCAGCCGCGTCGCGCGTGCGTGACACCGGTGTCTTCCGTCGCCGGCCGGCAGGTCACCACCATCGAGGCCATTGGCGACGACAAGGTGGGCCGGGCAGTGCAGGAAGCCTGGATCCGTCACGATGTTGCACAGTGCGGATACTGCCAGAGCGGCCAGATCATGTCCGCGGTGGCGCTCCTCAAGGCCAACCCGCATCCGACGGACGCCGATATCGACCGCGCCATGAGCGCCAATCTGTGCCGCTGCGGCACCTACGCGCGCATCCATGCTGCGGTCAAGGACGCCGCAAAGTCTATCGGCTGAGGAGATGCCATGATACGCATGCAGCAGGCAAGTGGCGGCATCGACCGGCGCACATTCCTGAAGCTGAGCTTCGGTTCCGGCTTCGCGCTGTGCGCTTTCCCGGTGGGTGCGCAGACGGCCGGCGGTGCCTCGCCCACACCGCCCGCGCCCCCGGTTCCGCCATCGGCTTTTGTCGGTATCGATGCCGATGGCATCGTGACGGTCACCATCGGCAAGCTCGAGTTCGGGCAGGGCGTGCAGACGGCATTGCCGATGATCGTGGCAGAAGAGCTTGACGCGGACTGGAGCAAGGTGCGCTGCCAGCTCGCCCCCGCCGGCGAGGCCTACAAGGATCCGGTCTTTCACATGCAGATGGTCGGCGGCTCGACCAGCATGAAGAACTGCTGGACGCAGTATCGCGAGGTGGGCGCGCGCATGCGTGCCATGCTGCTTGCCGCAGCCGCCCGGCGCTTTGGTGTCCCGCCTGCGCAGCTGAAGGCCGACTCGGGCGTGGTGACCACGCCGGACGGCCGCCGCACCACGTACGGCGAGCTGGCCGCGGCCGCGCTGGCCGAGCCCGTGCCGGCAAGCGTGCAGCTCAAGTCGCCGCAGCAGTTCAGGCTGATCGGCAAGCCTGTCGACCGACTGGATGCGCGCGACAAGTCCAACGGCAGGCAACAGTTCGGCATCGACATGATGTTGCCCGGCATGCGCGCCGTGGTCATGGTGCATCCGCCGGTGTTCGGCGCCCGCGTGGCGCGCGTCGACACGGCGCCCGCAAAAGCGATCGCCGGGGTGGAAGATGTCTATCAGGTACCGCTGGTCGGCGGCGCCACCGGGCTGGCCATCGTCGCCAGCGGATTCTGGGCGGCGCGGCAGGCACGCGAGGCGTTGCAGGTGGAATGGGATACCACCGGCGTCGAGAAGGCGGACAGCACCGCGCTGCTGGCCCGCTACCGCGAGCTGGCAATTCAGCCCGGCACGCAGGCGAGCACGGCCGACACCTCCGCGCTGGCTGCCGCGCCACACCGGATCACCGCCGAATTTACCTTCCCATACCTCGCGCATACGCCGATGGAGCCGCTCAATTGCACCATCGACTTCCGTGGCAACCAGTGCACGGTGTGGGCCGGCTCGCAGTTCCAGACCGTTGACCAGGCCAATGTCGCGGCCGTACTTGGCCTGAAGCCGGAGCAGGTGACCTTCAACACCATGATGGCCGGCGGCGGCTTCGGCCGGCGCGCGGTGCCGACTTCGGATTACCTGTTCGAAGCCGCCCAGGTGGCCAAGGCACGGTACGCCGCGGGCCGCCGCGAGCCGATCAAGATGATCTGGATCCGCGAAGACGACGTGCGCGGTGGCTACTACCGCCCGATGCACCTCCACCGCGTGGAAATCGGCCACGACGGCAAGGGCAAGGTTCTCGCCTGGAAGCACGTCATCGTTGGCCAGTCCATCACGATGGGCACGCCGTTCGAATCCTTCACCGTCAAGAATGGGGTTGACTCGACCATGGTCGAGGGCGTCGCCGGCAGCCCCTATCCGTTCCCGATCGCGCTCCAGGTTCATCACCCCAAGGTCAATGTGCCGGTACTGTGGTGGCGTTCGGTGGGACACACCCACACCGCCTTTGTCATGGAGACGCTGGTCGACGAACTGGCCCGCTCCGCCGGCATCGATCCGGTGGCGTATCGCCGCACGCTGCTGCGCGAGCACAAGCGACATATCGCGGCGCTGGACCTGGCGGTGGAACGCTCCGGCTACGGCAAGCGTCGCCTGGCGGCCGGCCGCGCATGGGGCGTGGCGGTCCACGAATCGTTCGACACCGTGGTGGCGTACATCGTCGAGGCTTCGATGCGCGGCAACCAGCCGGTCGTGCATCGCGTCACCGCTGCCGTGCACTGCAATATGCCGATCAATCCGCGCACCATCGAGGCACAGGTCCAGGGCGGCATGCTGATGGGGCTGGGCACCACGCTACCGGGCGCGCAGATCACGCTGAAGGACGGCGTGGTGCAGCAAGGCAACTGGAATGATTACCGGCTGGCCACGCATGCGGACATGCCCGCCCAGGTTGCCGTGTACATCGTGCCCTCGGCCGACCCGCCGACCGGCATCGGCGAAACCGCGGTGCCGCCGATTGCGCCCGCACTGGCCAACGCCGTTGCGGCCCTTACAGGCAAGCGGTATCGTAGCCTGCCGTTCGGCGACGTGACATGATCGAAACGCCTGCGCGGCCAGGGTGACACGTGGGCGGTAGCGTCCCGACGTCCCTGACAGCGTGCGCGTGAACTCGCGCCGGTGGCGGCCGGAAAATGCCAGCTCGGCATCAAGCCGAAACGACCATCCCATCCACCATGGCTTCGCACAGCTGCAGCAGCT
Source organism: Cupriavidus sp. H39 (assembly GCF_050271075.1). NCBI lineage: Bacteria > Pseudomonadati > Pseudomonadota > Betaproteobacteria > Burkholderiales > Burkholderiaceae > Cupriavidus > Cupriavidus sp. H39. The sequence continues at coordinate 90,436 of NZ_CP189846.1, read as the reverse complement.
TTTGCGTGTCCAGCGTCTTGGTCTTTGCGGTTGCGTTGATGGAATAGACCTGCGCGATGCCGCGCAGGCTGGCGACGATGAAAGTGGCCAGGCTGTCCAGGTCCTCTTCGATGAAGCGGGTGCCCTGGGCCTGTTCGGCCTCCAGGCACTCGCGCACGAAAGCGACGGTGGCATCGTTCATGCGCGCTACGTCTGCCGCGAATTCCCGATCCTGGAAGATGGCCTCCGACAATAGTGCCGAGAACACCTGCGTGTTGGAGTCCGACTTGCCGAGGCTGCCGAGCTGGGTACGGATGAAGCTGCGCAGGCGCGCGAGGCCCACCGTGTGCCCCTCCGCCTGATGGAAACGCCTGGCGAACTGGCTGCGCAATTCGGACAGCACGGCCAGTTGCAGCGCCTGCTTGTTGCCGTACAGGTGGACCACCAGCCCTTTGCTGACGCCGGCAGTCTCGGCCACCTCGGCAATGGTCATGCCGCCAATGCCCTTGGCACGCATGACCGTCATGGCGGCCTTGATCAACGCACCCTCCGACGTGGCGCGCCGTTCCTCCTGGGTGCGTCGGGTTCGGGCGGGGTGGGCGGCAGGGGCGGTCATGTGCGAGCAAATTCAGGCGTGTTGGAAGACAGCAATTCTTCCAGATTATCGGGTGTGAAATCCAGGGCGCCGAGAATTTCGCGCGTGTGCGTACCGGCCGGGGCGATGTCCCGCAAGGCCGCGGGCGTGGCCGAGAACCGCGGCGCGGGACTGGCCTGCAGCACGCCACCATGCTCGACATAACTCTGGCGGGAGGCCAGGTGTGGGTGGCGCGCGGCCTCGTCCGGCGCCAGCACGGGTGCCCAGCAGGCATCGCTGCCTTCCAGGCAAGCCTCCCATTCGGCGCGTGTGCGCGAGCTTATCCGTGCGGCCATGGCCTGCCTGAGCGCGGGCCACAGGTCGGGGTCGTTCTGGCCGCGGACAAAGCGCGCGTCGCCGCTGAGTCCGAGGCGCGCCAGCAACTCTGCATAGAACCTCGGTTCCAGCGGCGCTAAGTTGATCCAGCCGCCATCCTTGCACCGGAAGCTTTGCGCCGCCCAGTGCGACGCGTCAAACGCCTGCGTTCCCCGCGCGAAACTGCCGCCGCGCCGCTGGATGGCGCCGAGCATCAGGTTCAGCATGTGGGCCGCGCCATCGACGATGGCGGCATCGACGACCTGTCCTTGCCCCGTGCTGCGCGCATGTTGCAGGGCGGCCAGCAGTCCGACCGCCAGGTAAAGCGCGCCGCCTGCCACGTCGCCCAGCACGGTGGACGGCGCCATCGGCGGCTGATCGGGCGGGCTCGCAAACCAGAGCGCGCCGCTGAGGGCGGTGTAGTTGCTGTCGTGCCCGGCGCGCGGTGCCCATGGCCCGTCCTGGCCCCAGCCCGTCATGCGCCCGTACACCAGCGCGGGCCGGCGCTGCAGGCACACCTCCGGACCCAGGCCCAGGCGCTCCATCACGCCCGGGCGCATGCCCTCGATCAGCAGGTCGGCGCCCTCGCACAGGCGCAGCACGGCCTCGACGGCGACGGGATGCTTGAGATTCAGCACCACGGACTGCTTGCCGCGGCTGGTGATGGCATGGGGCCGTTCCGGCGCGGCCAGGCGCTCCGGCGGCTCGACCGCGATGACGGTCGCGCCCAGGTCGGCCAGCAGCATGCCGCAGAACGGGCCGGGCCCGATGCCGCTGATTTCGATCACTTTGACGCCTGCGAGTGGGCCCATGGTGTGCGCTCCTTGTTGGACAGGGATGGGTGGGGCAAGCCAGGACATAGGTGTCCGACTGCGTGAAAACCCTATTTGATAAATCATACAAACTTACCGACCATATGGTAAGTAAGTTGAGGAAAAAACATGACGACAGACGAGACAACCCCACGAATCGACAAGCCCGGGCTCTGTGGCTGGAACACCCATCACACCCCTTTTCTCAAGGGCATCCGCTGCACCGCGTGCAATGAAGTGGCGTTTCCCCCCCAGCACTACGGCTGCGAGCGCTGCGGCAGCGGCGCCCTGGCCGATATCGAACTGGCCGCCCAGGGCGTGGTGCTGGGCAGCAGCCAGGTCCACATCCATGCCCAGCCGGAGCCGGCCATGCCGTTCACGGTGGCAGAGGTGCGACTCGACGCCGGGCCGGTGGTGCGCGCCCTGCTCGACGTGGGGCATGAGCCGGGCGACTGGCATGGCCGGCGCGTCCATGGCGTGCTGCGTCAGCGCGGCCACGACCCGGCGGTCCTGGAATTCCGCTTCGGGGTGACGGCATGAAGCAAACACTAAAGGACCTGCGGCCGGTCTACGTGGTTGGCATTGGCTGGCACCGTTACCAGGACCCGTCGGATACGCCGTACGTGACCCTGGGCCTGACCGCCGCGCGCCAGGCGCTGGCGGATGCGGGCGTGCCCATCGCCGGCGTCGATACCGCTTATGTTGCGCGGGCGCTGCTGGGCATGGCCTGCGGGCGACCCATCCTGCGCCACCTGGGGGCGACGGGCCTGCCCATCGCCCATGTCGAAAACGCGTCGGCCTCCGGCTCCACGGCGTTCCGCCATGCCTGCATCGAAGTGGCCAGCGGCCTGGCCGATACCGCGCTGGTGCTGGGCGTGGACAAGCGCGCGCCGGTGGTCCGGGCCGAGACGCAGGCCGGCATCGAGCATCTGGCCAGTGAATACATCGCGCCGTTCACGCACTTCGCGCTGCTGGCGGACAAGTACGTGCATCGCTCCGGGGCCGACATGCGCGACATCGCGCTGGCCGCGGTGAAGAACCACAACAACGGCGCGCTCAACCCGAACGCCCAGCGCCAGAAGCCGCGCACGCTGGAGGAGGTGCTGGGCGGGCGCAAGGTGTCGGGCGAGCTCACGGTGCTGCAATGCACGCCGGTCGGTGAAGGCGCGGCGGCCGTGGTGCTGATGTCCGAAGACGCGATCCGGGCGCACGGCATCGACCCCGGCCGCGCGGTGCGGGTGCTGTCGTCCGCCGCCCAAAGCCAGGCCGTGTACCAGGACGCCACGGCGTTCGATGAACTGCTCACCCAAGCCACCTGCCAGCAGGCCCTGCAGGAGGCCGGCGTCGCCCCCGCGGCGCTTGACGTGGTCGAGCTGCACGATGCCTTTGCCATCGAAGAGGTGCTGTACCTCGAGGCCATGGGCCTATGCAAGCCGGGCCACGCTATCCCTGCCCTGAAGGCGGGCGAGTTCCACATCGGCGGCAAGGTGGCGGTGAGCCCGTCCGGCGGGCTGATTGCCATGGGTCATCCGATCGGCCCCACCGGCGTCGGCCAGATCGCCGAAATCACGCTGCAGCTGCGCGGCGAGGCCGGGCAGCGGCAGCAACCCCGGGCGCGCACGGGGCTGGCGCACATGGTTGGCGTAGGCGCCGTCTGCTACGCGCACGTGCTGGGCATCTGAACCCCGAACCCTATCCAGGAGACACAGACATGATCGACTACATGGTCGAATTCGACGAGGACACGCGTGCCATCGTGGACCTCACCCGCAAGCTGGTGCACAAGCACCAGATGCCGCTGGAGGCCCGCAAGCTGCAGGGCGGCGAGATCACGCCGCAGGATCTGCTGCCCGGCACCCGGGCCGCAAAAGAGGTGGGACTGTGGGGCCTGACGCTGCCCGAAGCGCTGGGCGGCGCGAAGCTGACGGTGACGCAGCAGCTGGCGGTCATCGAGGAGAACTTCCAGTGCCTGGTGCCCCTGCGCTTCGGCGGGCAGGTGCCGCCGTTCCTCTTCAACGCCACGGGCGTGCAGAAGGAGCGCTACCTCGATCCCTGCCTGGAGGACCGGCTGCGCTACGCGTTTGCGCAGACTGAGCCTTCGGGCGGCGCCGATCCTGGCAATGCGATCCAGACCAAGGCCGTCAAGCGCGGCGACAAGTGGGTGATCAACGGCACCAAGGTCTTCATCTCCAGCGTCGGCCCGGCAGAGGTGATCTTCGTGGTGGCCGTGACCGACCAGGAAAAGCGCCAGCACGGCGGCATCTCCATGTTCGCGGTCGACAAGGCCAACCCGGGCCTGAAGGTGTCGCGCGACATCCAGACGCTGGACGGCATGATCACCAACGAGCTGATCTTCGACAATTGCGAAGTGCCGGAGGATGCGTTGATCGGCGCCAGCGGCGAAGGCTTTCGCAATGCCCAGATCATCCTATCGCAAGCGCGCTTCGGCGTGGGCGCGCGCGCCATGGGCATCGCCATGCGCACGCTGGAGATGATGACCGACTACGCGAAGGATCGCGTGGCGTTTGGCTCGCCGCTGTCGCAGAAGCAGGCGATCCAGGCCATGGTCGTGGATTCATGGATCGATATCAACCAGTGCCGCCTGATGATGTACGCGGCCGCCCGCAAGGCCGATGCCGGCCAGGACACGCGCGTAGAGGCCAGCCTGATCAAGATGCAGGCGACCGAGGTGGTCGGACGCGTACTCGACCGCGGCGTGCAGATCTTCGGCGCGGCCGGGGTCTCGCTGGATAACCCCATCGCGCACTGGTACCGCTCGCAGCGCCCGGCCCGCATCTATGAAGGCCCGAGCGAGGTGCACAAGTACCACGTGCTGGCCCGTCACCTGTTCCGCTGATCGATGGACATCCCCATGACAACTGTACCGACCCTGCCTGAGCACTGGGCCCAGGTTCAGCCCGACCGGACCGCGGTGCTGGCCGCGGACGACTGCCTGAGCTGGCGCGAACTCAACACCCTGGCCGACAACATCGCCAACCAGCTGGCCAGCCGCGGCGTCGTCGCCGGCGACATCGTGGCCCTGCGCATGCAGACCACGACGCAATGGGTGGCATTGATGCTGGCGCTGTCCAAGCTCAAGGCCCGGCTTCTGGGCATCAACTGGCGCCTGGTTCCCGACGAGGTCAACTATGTGTTGCAGAACGCCGGCGCCGGCATGCTGATACTGGACGACGAGCAGCCGCATGGGTTCATGGAAAAAATCTCCGTGCTGGCGCGGGACGCCATCATTCCGGTAAGCAGGACTGGCGCACAGAGCCAATGGAACGCGCTGATCCAGCCGGGCGGAGCGCCCATCCTCATGGAAGAACTGTGCGAGCAGATCATCTACACCTCCGGAACCACGGGCAGGCCCAAAGGCGTGGCGCGCCATCTGCGGCCTGAGCCGGGCAACGAGCGCCTGAACCGCTATCTGGAAGCCCAGGGCGGGGCGTACAAGCGCTACCAGGCATCCGACGTGGTGCTGGTGTCCATGCCCCTGCACCACGGCTCGGGCCCCTCGCAGGTGCGCGCGGCAATGACGCACGGCTCCATGCTGGTCCTGCAGAACCGCTTCGATGCCGCGCACTGGTTCGACCTGGCCGAGCAGCACGGCGTCACGCACTGGACCGGCGTGCCCACCATGTACAAGCGGCTCAAGAGCTACCAGGAGGCCTCGGGCCGCCAGGTGCCGCGCCTCAAGAGCATGGGCATCGGCGCCGCGCCGGTCCCGATGGCGATCAAGCACTGGGTGCAAGCGCAGTTCGGGCCGGTGCTGCATGAGGGCTACGGCTCCACCGAGACCGGCATGATCGCCGGCATGAAGGCGGAAGACCACTTCAGGAAACCCGGATCCAGCGGCCTGCCCTATGACGGCGTGGAAGTCGAAATCCGCAACGAGGACGGCAAGCCGTGCCCTTGCGGCACCGTCGGCGAGATCTGGGTCAACACCCCGGCCGTGATCAGGAACTATCTCAACGCGCCGCCGCTGGACGAAGACACGCTCGACGCGCGCGGCTTCTTCCGCACCGGCGACATGGGGCATCTCGATGCAGACGGCTATCTCTACATCACCGACCGCGCCAAGGACATGATCATCTCGGGCGGGGTCAACATCTATCCCGCGGAAATCGAAGCCGCGTTCTACCAGCATCCCGGCTTGCTCGACATCGCGGTGGTCGGCCTGCCCGACGAAGAATTCGGCGAGAAGGTAGTGGCCTATTACGAGTCCAGGGACGGCCGGCCCATCGCGGGCGACGAACTGGCGGCGCTGGGGCAGGCGCACCTGGCCTCGTACAAGCGGCCACGGGATTTCGTGCATGTCGCCGAACTGCCGCGCAACGCCGTCGGCAAGATCCTGAAGCGCGAGCTTCGCCAACCTCATTGGAATAACCAGGAGCGCAACGTATGAACTTGAACCTGACCGACCTCGACGGAAAAATCGCGGCCGTGACCGGCGCAGGCCAGGGGGTGGGCCGCGAGGTGGCCTTGCACTTTGCCAGGAGCGGCGCGCGGGCCGTCATCGTCAACGACTTCTATGCCGAGCGCGCGCACGCGGTGGTGCGGGAAATCGCGGCGCTGGGCGTGAAAGCCGTGGCGGCCGTCTGTGACGTGACCGACCAGGCGCAGGTCAAGGCCGTGTTTGCGCAGGCCGTGCAAGAGGCCGGCGGCAGCATCGATATCCTGGTCAACAATGCCGGCAATTCTGGCGTCAACCCCGACCCGGAAGCGCGCAAGCATTTCTGGGAAGTCGGCGAGGCGGCGTGGGACAGCTTTATCCGCGTCAACTTCTACGGCGTCATCAACTGCACGGCGGCGGTCGTGCCGGGCATGATCGAAAAAAACGCGGGCCGGCTGATCACCATCATCTCCGACGCCGGCCGCGTGGGCGAGCCCAACCTGGAGATCTATTCCGGCGCCAAGGCCGGCGCCGCCGGCTTTATGCGCGGCGCGGCCCGCGCCCTGGGGCGCTACAACATCACGGCCAATTGCGTGGCCATCTCCGCCACCGCAACGCCGGCGATCGCGGCGCGTCTCGAGGCCGATCCCGACAGGAAAAAGAAGATGCTGTCGAACTACGTGATCCGCCGCGTGGGGCAGCCGGAGGACGTGGCCAACATGGTGCTGTTCCTGGCCTCGGGGTCCAGTTCGTGGATCACCGGCCAGACCTACCCGGTCAACGGCGGATTCTCGTTCAACCTGTAAGGAGCGCAGCATGACAACCGAGCAAGCCGCAGTGCTGGAGAAGCAAGACGGGGTCGCCGTCATCACCCTGAACCGGCCCGAGGTCAAGAACTGCTGCAATAACGCCATGGCGATCGCGCTGCAGGACATCATGGACGAGATCGAAGAGGACCGTACCTGCTTCGTTGCCGTCATCCATGGCGCAGGCGGCAATTTCTCGACCGGCGCCGACCTGAAGGAAGCGGCCAGCGGCGCCAAGCGCGCCAGGCTGCGCCGCGGCGGCTTCGGCTGCTTCATGCACCCGCTGCGCAAGCCGCTGATCGCCGCCGTCGAGGGCTATGCGGTCGGCGGCGGCTTCGAGCTGTGCCTGACTGCCGACATGGTGGTGGCCGCCGCTAACGCCAAGTTCGGCCTGCCCGAGGTCAGGCACAATCTGGTCGCCGTGGGCGGCGGGCTGTTCCGCCTGCCCAAGAAGATTCCTTGCAATATCGCTTTTGAGATGGCCCTGACCGGCAAGTTCTACGACGCCGACTTCCTGCGGCCCTATGGCCTCCTGAACCGGGTGGTCGAGCCGGGCGCGGCCCTGGACAGCGCCATCGAGCTGGCCCGCTCGCTGCTGGTGAACGGCCCGACGGCTCTGGCCGCGTCGAAGCGCATCATGTCCAAGGCCTTCGAATGGCAGGAGCTGGACGCCTGGGAAAACCAGATGCCCATCGCCCAGGTCGCGCTCAACTCCAGGGACCGGGTGGAAGGACTCAAGGCTTTCGCGGCCAAGCGCGCGCCGGTCTGGTCGGGCGAATAGCGCCAACAAGGAGGAGACAACGATGCAACGACGAAGCTTTCTGCTGGGCTCCGCCGCGGCGGCCGCGGCATGGACGGCGCATGCGCCGCTGCTGGCGCAGGACAAGACCCCGATCAGCATCATCCTGCCGCTTGGCGGCGGCTCAGGCGCGGATACCAGCACGCGCATCCTGGCCAGCATCCTGTCCCAGGAACTGCAGCGCACGGTGATCGTCGAGAACAAGCCGGGGGCCGACACCATGATCGCCACGCAGTACGTGCTGAACGGACCGGCTGACGGAACCCGCGTGCTGATGATCTCGCCCAGCAACATGGTGATCGTGCCATTGGTCAACAAGAGCCTGCGCTTCAATCCGGAAACGCAGCTGCAGCCCGTCATCACCTCGACGCGCGGCGGTACTGCCCTGGTCGTGAAGGCAGGCAAGCACAAGTCGCTGGCCGACTTCGTCGCCTACGCCAAGGCCAATCCGGGCAAGGCGTCGCTGGCGACCTATAGCGGGCATTACTACAAGCTGCTGGCGCTGATGATCCAGCGCGAGCTCGGCATCGAGCTCAACAACGTGCAATACAAGGCCCCTGCGCCCGCGCTCAACGACGTGGTCGGCGGCAATGTCGATGCGATGATCATCGACGCCGGCGCCGCGCGCGAATTCTTCCGCGCCGGCAAGATCCATCTGCTGGCCCTGACGCACGAGCGCAGGCCTCCGGCCTTCCACGATGTGCCAACCTTCAGCGAGCTGGGCTACCCCGGTTCGACGGCTTACATCTGGGTCGGCTACGGGGTCAAGGCCGGCACGCCGCCCGAGATGGTCCAGCGCCTGTACAAGGGGTTCTCCGCTGCGCTGAAATCCAAAGAGTATCTGGCTTACGTGGAGCAATCCAGCGCGGGCTCCGAGACGGTCGACCTGGATCCGGAAAAGACCACGCGCTATGCACAGGAAGAGCGCAAGCGCTTTGCCCGCCTGATCGAAAAGACCGGCTACACCAACTGATGGATCGACATGGCTTGGCGCACCGCGCTGTGCGCGGACGCCAGGCATCCAAGAGAGGATTGCATGAGCTTGCCTTCATCGCTGGCGTCGCGCCTGCGCTTGCCACTGATCGCCGCGCCGATGCTGCGCGTGTCCGGCCCGGAACTGGTGAGCGCCGCGTGCCGCAGCGGCGTCATCGGCGCGTTTCCGACGGTCAACGCCCGCAGCGCCGCGCAACTGGACGCCTGGCTTACCGAGATCAAGGCCCACTGCGCGGACGCGCCTGGCCCGACCGCGCCGGTCTGCCCGAATCTCATCATGCGCCGCCAGGCCACGCTGGATGAAGACCTGCAGGTCCTCATCCGCCACCGGGTGGAGATGGTCATCGCCAGCGTGGGTTCGCCCGAGGCGGTCATCCAGCCGCTGCACGATATCGGCTGCCTGGTGTTCGCCGACGTGGCTTCGATCCGCCATGCGGAGAAGGCGCTGGCGGCCGGGGCCGACGGCCTGGTGCTGCTTACGGCCGGGGCCGGCGGGCAGACCGGCTGGGCCAACCCGTTTGCCTTTGTGCGTGCCGTGCGGCAGATGTTTGACGGCCCCATCGTGCTGTCTGGCGGCATGTCCGACGGTGCCGCGCTGTGGGCGGCCCGCACGCTGGGCTGTGACCTGGGCATGATGGGCACACGCTTCATTGCCACGCGCGAAAGCCTGGGCGCGGACCGCTACAAGGCCATGCTTGTCGACAGCCGGCTCGATGACGTGTTGCTGACCCAGGCCTTCACCGGGCTGGACACCAATATGCTGCGCCCGTCCGTAATCGCCGCGGGGCTCGACCCGAAGTCGCTGGCTGGCCCGATCACACCGGAGCGGGCGGCCGAACTGTACAGCGAGCACCACAACGGCGGCCGCACGCCGCGCCGCTGGGTCGATATCTGGAGCGCGGGGCATTCGGTGTCAGGGGTCAATGCGGTGCAGGACGTGGCCGGGCTGGTGGACGCGCTTCTGACCCAGTACCGGGCCGCGCAGCAAGACACCACCGGTCTGCTGGCGACGGCCTGACGGCGGGACGACTACCGCGTACGCCTGCGCGAGTCCCAGGCCGGCGCTTCCCGACCGGTCCTGCCGTTCACTTCTGAAACATCCCTTTGCCCGATATGGCATCGAAGCTCACCTGGCTACCATCGGTGCAACGCGTCGGCAGCCAATGGCTGGCGGCAGGCACGTATTTACGCGGTCCAGGTGAATACGGACGAAGCACAACGGGGCGGGGGGCATGCCATGAAGCGGAAGATCACCGAAGACGTGATGGCGATCCAGAGCGGTTATCGCGAGTGGGTTCTTGACGGCGGCAAGGACGCGGCGCGGGGTGAAGCCTTGTTGCACGAACTAAAGGGCTGCCTCGCTGCGTTGTTCCGGGTGCCTGGCGAGCTGGCAGTGCTGCGCCAGGCCAAGGGAAGCTCGGGCCTGGAATTGACCGTGTTGCGGCCGGAGGGATGACAGCGGGGGCCGAACCCCGGGCCCGCAGTGCGGGACCATGCGGGACGACGGTCACGCGTCCCGCAGCCCCTGTCTTACCCGCAGGTCCCGTCCGCCACGCACAGGCCGTGCGCCACCATCTCGCCCATCAAGTCCATCGACGCCTGGTCGGCGATGGCTTCGCGCAGCGCTTCCAGCGCGGCATCGTGGGCATCGCCGGCATTGCCGGCTTGCAGCGGGGTGTCATGCCAGCGCCGCGGTGTGGCGGCGGGGTCGATATCGACCCCGGCACCTGCGGCCAGCGCAGCCAGCACGGCGTTCTCCGCTTCAGCCAGGGCTTCGGCCGACAGCCCCTTGGCGCTTGCCTCGCCGAAACTGTCGAAGGCCTGGACCGGCGGGCCGCCTGTCAGCTTCCACAGCGCCAGCTCGGTCAGCGGCGTGCAGTTCACGGTGCGCCCGCCCAGTACCAGGCCATGCAGCCGCTGGCGGTTCGGTTCGCCCTGCGCGAGGCCGCCTTCGCAGCGGACCATCAGCGCACCGTCCGATACGCCGGACAGGCGGAATACGCCGCTGGCATCGGCCGTTGCGTGGCGCACGTGCCCGTGCGCGTCGCGCAACTGCACGGTCGCGCCCGCCAGCGCCGCGCCGACCGCCGCGGTGCCGCTCACTTCCTGTGCCGGGTCATCCCCGCATGCCGCGACGGCGGCAACCCCGCATGCGAGCACGAGGTGGCGCCAGTGTCGAAGGTGCTTGCCCATGGTATCGGTGCTCAAGGGGCCAGGTTGGCCAGCTCGCGGCGCGAGCGGTTGAACAGGCCGCGCGCCAGCGGCGTCGGGCGGAAGTCGACATCGAGCGGCGAGATCGTGATGAACTTCGCCAGGAACGCAGGGGTCTCGGCAATCCGCGCGAGCGCAGCCGGTTCGGTCTCCGTCGCGCCCACGTCGATCGATACCGTGTTGTCGGGATTGCGCTTGTAGGCCGTGGTAAACGAGTCCACGGTGCCGGGAACGGTCAGGCGCACGCCCGCGGGCGTGCCGCCGGCGGTCACGGGGTAGTTGATGCTCAGCGGGTTGGCCACCGGCAGCAGCGGCTGGCCGGCGGCGCGGGTGGCTTCCAGGCTGGCGATCACGCGTGCCAGGAAGGCGCCGGCCTTGGGGAACGCGGCGAGCGTGCTGGGGAAGCCGGTGCGTGCCTCGGCAAAGTCCACCCCCACGCTCAGCGCGATGCCCGGCACGCCGCGGCGCGCGGCGAACAGCACGTTCATCACCGTGCCCGAATGCGGGATGGAGTCCGACAGGTTCTCGCCAAAGTTGGCGCCCGAGACCACCAGGTCCGGCGTGAAGCCGCTTTCCGGCGCGACGATCTTCAGGCCGATGGCGGTGGCGTCCACCGGCGAGCCGGTGCCAATGTATTCCGGGTTGGTGGCGTTGAGCGCGCCGCCCGCGACGAAGGTAGGCTTGACCCGGTGCACGCAGAAAGTCTCGGCGCTGCCTGCGAGCGGGTCGACCACCAGCCGGGTGCGGCCATCGGGCACGGCATAGGCAGCGCCCGAGCCGCTCTGGTTGATCGCCGGGCCGACCGTGATGACGCGGTGCCCGGCGTCCTGCAGGGCCTTGCGTACCGCGGCGATGCCAGGCGCGGCGCAGCCGTCGTCATTGGTCAGCAGGATATTGAGGGCATGGGCCGGGCTGGCCGCGGCGGCCAGTGCGATGGCGGCGATGGCGAGGCCTGCGCGCCGCGGGCGCGCACGAAGTCTGAGCATGGGAACCTGTCTCCTTTTCTTGTTGGTGATGAAAGCAGGCCCGGCTGCGCCGGGCCGAAACCGGGGCCGCCGCCGTTACGCCACCGGCAAGCCGCGCTCGCGCGCCAGCGTGATCGCCGTATCCTCGATCATGTCCTCCTGGCCGCCCACCAGCCGCTGCCGGCCCAGCTCGACCAGGATCTCGCGCGCGGGAATGCGGTACTTGGCCTCGGCGCGCTTGGCAAACAGCAGGAACGACGAATACACGCCGGCATAGCCCAGCGTGAGCGCGTCGCGGTCGATGCGGATGGGGTGGTCCATGATCGGCACCACCAGGTCCTCGGCCACGTCGGCAATGCGGAACACATCGACGCCGGTCTCGATGCCCATGCGCTCGCACACTGCCACCAGCACTTCCATCGGCGTATTGCCGGCACCAGCGCCCAGCCCCGCGGCCGCGGCATCGATGCGGGTGGCGCCGCAGGCGATCGCGGCGAGCGAATTGGCCACGCCCATGGCGAGGTTGTGGTGGCCGTGGAAGCCCAGCTCGGTCTCGGGGCGCAGCGCCTGGCGCACGGCGGTGAGCTTCTCGGTGACATCGTGCGGCAGCATGTGCCCGGCGGAATCGGTGATGTACAGGCAGTTGGCGCCGTAGCTTTCCATCAGCAGCGCCTGCTGCACCAGCATCTGCACCGGCGCCATGTGCGCCATCATCAGGAAGCCGACGGTATCCATGCCAAGCTTGCGCGCCATGCCGATATGCTGCTCCGAGACATCGGCCTCGGTGCAGTGCGTGGCCACGCGGATGGTATGCACGCCGATCTCGTGCGCCATGCGCAGGTGGTCGATGGTGCCGATGCCGGGCAGCAGCAGCGCCGACACGCGCGCCTGCTTCAGTTCGCCCAGTACCGCGCGCAGGTATTCCTCATCGCTGTGCGCGGGAAAGCCGTAGTTGACCGAGGCGCCGCCCAGGCCATCGCCGTGGGTGACTTCGATCAGCGGCACGCCCGCGGCATCGAGCCCGCGCGCGATGCTTTTCATCTGGTCCAGCGAAATCTGGTGGCGCTTCGGGTGCATGCCGTCGCGCAGGGTCATGTCATGCAGGGTGATGCGTTGGGTCATGGCCTGGCTCCTCAAGCGGTGGCGGTTGCGGGGCTGCCGGCGCGCATGGCGGCGGCGATGCATTCGGCGGTGCGGGCGGCGGAGGCGGTCATGATGTCGAGGTTGCCGGCATACTTCGGCAGGTAGTCGCCCAGGCCTTCTACCTCGAGGAAGATCGAGACGCGCTTGCCGTCGAACACCGGCCCGTTCTTCAGCGTGTAGCCGGGCACGTACTTGCGCACCTCGGCGATCATGGCGTGCACCGACGCGGTAATCGCGGCCACATCGGGCGCGTCTTCGGTCAGGCAGTGGATGGTGTCGCGCATGATCAGCGGCGGCTCGGCCGGGTTGATCACGATGATGGCCTTGCCCTGGCGCGCGCCGCCGACGGCTTCGATCGCGCCCGCCGTGGTGCGCGTGAATTCGTCGATATTGCGGCGCGTGCCGGGCCCGACCGAGCGCGACGACACCGTCGCCACGATCTCGCCATACGCTACCGGCTGCACGCGCGACACCGCGTACACCATGGGGATGGTGGCCTGCCCGCCGCAGGTCACCATGTTGACGTTCATCTCGTTGCTGCCGATATGGGCCTCGAGGTTGACCGGCGGCACGCAGAACGGCCCGATCGCCGCCGGCGTCAGGTCGATCACGCGCACGCCACGGGCGGTCAGCTTGGCCGAATGCTCGGCATGGACGTAGGCCGAGGTGGCATCGAAGGCGATGCGGATATCGTCGGCCTCCAGGTGCGGCAGCAGGCCGTCGATGCCGTCGCTGGTGGTCTTCAGGCCCAGTTCGCGCGCACGCGCCAGCCCTTCCGAGGACGGCTCGACGCCGACCATCCAGACCGGTTCGAGGATCTCGCTGCGGCGCAGCTTGTAGAGCAGGTCGGTGCCGATATTGCCGGGCCCGATCAGGGCACATCGGATCTTGTTCATGGGGTCTCGCGTGGCAAGGTCAGGGGTCAGGAGAACACGGCGGCACAGCCGCCGATGCCGGTGATATGCATGGACAGGCGGTCGCCGGCCTGCACGGGAATCAGTGCCGCCAGCGAGCCCGACAGGATGGTCTCGCCCGCCAGCAGCGGAATGCCGAAGCTGCCGAGCGTGTTGGCCAGCCAAGCCACCGCGTCGGCGGGGTGGCCCAGCGCGGCGCTGCCCGTGCCGGTGGCGACGCATTCGCCGTTCTTGTCCAGCGTCATCGCGCACGTGCCCAGGTCCAGCGCATGCGGGCTGACGCGTTCGTCGCCGAGCACATAGACGCCGCAAGAGGCGTTGTCGGCCACCGTATCCTCGATGCGGATGCGCCAGTCGCGGATGCGCGAATCGACGATCTCGAAGCAGGCCGCGACCGCTTCCGTGGCATCGAGCACATCGTCGCGCGTGACACCGGGCCCGCGCAGGTCGCGCCGCAGGAAGAAGGCGATCTCGCCCTCGGCGCGCGGCTGGATCAGCGACGCCGTGGGAATGGGCTGGCCCGCGGCGTAATGCATGCTTTGCAGCAGGATGCCGAAGTCGGGCTGGTGCACGTCCAGCATCTGCTGCACGGCGGCGCTGGTCACGCCGATCTTCTTGCCGGTGATGCGGTCGCCTGCGGCGAGCCGGTGGGCGATAAAGCCTTGCTGGATGCGGTAGGCAGCGCTGACATCGAGCGCCAGCCCGCGGCCGCTGAGCGGTGGCACCGGCGTGCGCGTGACCAGCGCGTGGTGGAGTTCGTTGCTGAGCGTGGTGATCAGGTCGGCGTTCATGGCAGGGAAGGGACGGTCCGCGCCGCCATGGCGGCGCGGACCGGGACCAGGGTCAGAAGGAGTACTTGGCGTTGAAGGCGACGTAGTCGCGGTCAGCCAGCGGCCGGTTGGCGATGTTGGCGCCGCCAATGAACGCGGCATAGGTCAGGTTGAGCTCCAGGTTGTTCAGGTACTTGAAGGTCAGCCCCACGCTGGCGCGCTTGTCGCTATAGCCCATCAGCGTGCCGAAGGCGCCGGCCACCGCCGACCTGCCGCTGAACTGCTGCGCGTAGGTGAACGGCACCGTCAGGTCCCAGCCATCGAACACGTTGTTGTAGGTCAGCGACCAGCCAAGCTGAAATGCCGCCGAATTGCGCGTATTCGTCAGCTGGCTGAAGCCCATCACCGGATCCACGCTCAGCACGTGCAGGTAGGAGATTTCACCCAGCAGCGACTGCGAATTGGCGAGGAAGGTCGGGCCCACCGAGTAGATGGCGGACAGGTTGCCCTGCAGCGCCTTGCCGCGCGAGGCCGTGGGCGAACCGGCCACGTCCACCAGCATCGGTATGCCGTCCTTGTAGCTGACTTCGCCGGCCACGTTGGCACCCAGCACTTGCGTGGAAAAGCTGGCGCCAGTCAGGTTGATGCCGCCGAAGAACTTCTGCTGGTACTGCAGCGTGGGAAAGAGCGAGGTGACCACGCTCGGGTTCTTGTCGTGGTAGCGCAGCTGGTAGAGCCCGACCTCGGTGTCTTCGAACACGCGGAAGCGGGCACCGACACCCCACTGGCCCCAGTCGGACGGGCGGATGTCCGGGCCGCGCGGGATGTTGAAGCCGGGCCCGATGATGAATTCGGCGCCAGGACCGACCACGTCGGTGGTGCTGAAATAGCTGCCCGGGGCGAACATCTGGTTCGGCTTGTAGGTGAACTGGTAATAGCCCATCACGCTGAACGACGGCGTCACCTGCAGCTGCAGCGAGGCTTGCGGCACCGGCAGCAGGATGTCCTTGACCTCGGCGCCCGGAACGAAGGCCTTGGTCGCATCGGCGGGCCCTTGCGCGCCGGCGATGTTGGCGAAGAACAGGCTTTCGCCCCACGCCACCACCTGGTTGCCCAGCTTGAAGCTCAGCTGCGTGCCGCCGATCGGGGTGGCGCCGTAGACGTAGGCGTCGAGCAGCTGCGCGCGGTGCTCGTGGTAGTCGCGCGCGGAGCCGGTGAACTGGTTGAACGGGCCGCTGTGGTTGACCGTGAAGGGCGCGTTGTTCGAGTTGGTGCCGCTGTAGGCCCAGTCCTGGAACACGCTGCCGCGCAGCAGCGCGCCGAAGGCATTGTGCTTGAGATGGGCTTCGCCCAGCAGCGAGACGCGGTTGGCGATCAGGTCGCCGCGCTTGAAGTTGCGGTCGCCGTCGTCGCCGTTGATATTGGCCGGGCTCAGCAGCGCGTCGCTCTGGCGGCCGGTGCGCAGCGCCGCGCCGTAGGAGGCGGTGACGCTGTAGTCGAGCGTGGTGTCGTGGCCCAGGTCGACGGTATCGCCGGCGCGCGCGGGCTGCGCGAGCAGCGCGGCCAGCGCTGTCAGGGCCGCGGCCGCGGCGATGGGCCGCAGCCGGTTGCGGCGCGGCAGTGGCCCGCGTGTTGGTTGGTGCATGGTGGTCTCCCCGTGGTATCGGTGTTGGTTCATTGCCTGGCACTTCGATCGGCGCTCGCCTGGACGAGAAGCGTAGAGAGGGGGAGCCACGCACAAATCGGCAGAACGGACTAGGCGGTTTCCCTACGGGCAACGGCTCAGCCGCGGTTGACCGAGGCCGCGTCGAGAAAGGCCGGCCGCTCGCCGCCGCCATCGATCACGAGATTGGCGCCGCTTACGTACGCGGCCTGCGGCGACGCCAGGAACAGGCAGGCGGCGGCGATGTCATCCGGCAGCGCCAGCCGGCCCAGCGGCACCGTCGCCGCCATGCTGCGCAGCGCCGCCGGGTCGCCGTAGTGCTGCTGCTGCGAGGTATCGGTCAGCACCATGCCCGGGCTGACCGCGGCCACGCGCACGCGGGGCGCCCATTCCACCGCGAGCGTGCGCACCGCGTTGAGGATGCCGGCCTTGGCGGCGCCGTAGGCGGCGGTGCCGGGCGAAGGGCGCAGCGCGCTGACGCTGCCGACGAACAGCTGGACGCCGCCGCCGGCCTGTTGCTGCATGCGCGCATTGACGCGCTGGGCGAGCTGCAGCGGCGCCACCAGGTTGAGCCGGATCACCGACTCGAGCAGCCGCGGCGAGGCCTCGGCAACCAGCGCGAACGGGGCGCCGCCGGCGTTGTGGATCACCACGTCCAGGGTTGGGCTCGCCTGCGCGATCCGCGCCAGCATCGCGTCGGCCTGTTCGAGGTCGCGGATGTCCGCGGCAATGAAGCGGGCGCGGTGGCCGTCCGCGGCCGGCAGCTCGCTGTCGTCGGCGGGCGCGGTGCGTCCGCACACGAAGACCTGCGCGCCGGTGCGCAGGAAGGCTTCGCTGATGGCGCGGCCGATGCCGCGCATGCCGCCGGTGACCAGCACGGTCTGGCCGGTGTAATGGAATCCTGCGGATCCTGTCATGGGTTTTCCCCCCGTTCGATGCATGGAGCGCCCATCGTAGGAGAAGTGGCCCGGCGGCTCGTAGTCCGAATGAACGATGCCCGCGGCGTTGGCGCTGCGCAAGATGCTGGGCAAACCAAGGGAGACGCCCTCATGTCCGCTACCTCGCCGCACCCGTCCTCGCCATCCGCCACGCCGGCCTCGCTGCACCCCAGCCTGCCGGTGGGGCGCTTCATCACCACCGCCACGGGCCTGCGCCTGCACTGCCTGGACACCGGCGCGGGCGAGCCGGTGGTCTTTATCCATGGCAGCGGGCCGGGCGCGAGCGGGCACAGCAACTTCCGCCACAACGTGCCGGCGTTCGGCGCGGCGGGCTACCGCACCGTGGTGGTGGACCTGCCGGGCTACGGGCTGTCGTCCAAGCCGGACGACGTCGAGTACACGCTGGACTTCTTCGTCGCCGCGCTGCGCGCGCAGCTGCTGGCGCTGGAACTGCCGCGCTGCGTGCTGGTGGGCAACTCGCTGGGCGGGGCGATCGCGCTGCAATACGCGCTGGATTACCCCGAGCATGTCAGCCGCCTGGTGATGATGGCGCCCGGCGGCGTCGAAGAGCGCGAGACCTATTTCGAGATGCCTGGCATCCAGCGCATGGTGTCGCTGTTCACCGGCGGCCATATGAACCCGGACACCATGCGGCAGCTGCTGCAGTTGCTGGTGCACGACGCCAGCCTGGTCACCGACGCGCTGGTCGACGAGCGCATGGCGGTCTGCCGCGAGCAGCCGCGCGAGGTGCTGGCCACCATGAAGGTGCCCAACCTGACCGCGCGGCTGGGTGAAATCCGCTGCCCGGTGCTGGGTTTCTGGGGTACCGAGGACCAGTTCAATCCCGCCTCGGGCGCGGCGAAATTCCTGAGCGGCTGCGCCAATGCGCGCTTCGTCATGATCAATCGCTGCGGCCACTGGGTGATGGTCGAGCACGCGGCCTATTTCAATCGCGAATGCCTGGGCTTCCTGGGCGATACCGCGCCGGACGGCGCGGCATAATTGGCCCGCACGCCCACAAGACAAAACCAAGGAGACATCATGGAATACCCGTATGACCTGTTCGGCCTGCATGGCAAGGTGGCGGCCATCACCGGCGCGGCGCGAGGCATCGGCGCCGAGACCGCGCGCGTGCTGGCGGCGGCGGGTGCCAGGGTGGCCGTGCTCGACCTGCTGGAAGCCGACGGCAAGGCGACTGCCGAAGCCATCTGCGCCGCAGGCGGCGAGGCCGCGTTCTGGCAGCTCGACGTCACCCGCGAAAGCGACGTGGCACGCGCGTTCGGCGAGATCGCCGAGCGTTTCGGCGGCCTCGGCATCCTGGTGAACAACGCCGGCATCGAAGGGCCCAATGCGCCCACCCATGAACTGCCGCTGGAGCAATGGCAGCAGGTGATGGCGGTGAACGTGACCGGCACCTTCCTGTGCACCAAGCACGCCATCGCGCATATGGAGCGTGCTGGCGGCGGCGCCATCGTCAACGTGTCGTCGATGTACGGCATCGCCGGCGGGCCGGACGTGCCGCCTTATCACGCGTCGAAGGCGGCGGTGCGGATGATGGCCAAGACCGACGCGCTGCTGTATGCCGGCAAGGGCATTCGCGCCAACTCGATCCATCCCGGCTTTATCCGTACGCCGATGCTCGAGCACGTGGCCCAGGCCTCGGGGCAGGGCGAGGCGCTGTTCGATTACCTGGGCGGGCAGACGCCCGCGGGCAAGGTAGGCCAGCCGCGCGACATCGCCGCGGGCATCCTGTACCTGGTGTCCGACGCCGGACGCTATGTCACCGGGGCCGAACTGGTGATCGACGGCGGCTACACCGCACGCTGAAGCCCACGATCAGGAGAATCCCATGCCCCATGGCCCCGATAGCGCCGCGATGAAGGCGACGCTGCTCGCCTATGTCGAGCGCTTCAATGCCGGCGACGCGCAGGGCGTTGTCGCGCTCTATGCCGACGACGCCACCGTGGAAGACCCGGTCGGCGCGCAGTCGATCGCCGGCAAGCCGGCCATCCTGGCGTTCTACCAGCACGCCACCGCGCTGGGCGCGCGGCTGGAGGTGGTGGCGCCGCCGCGTGGCTCGCACGGCAATGCCGCGGCGCTGACCTTCGCCGTGCATGCCCGGCTGGAAGGGCGGCCCGCGCGCATCGACGTGACCGATATCATGACCTTCGGCGACGATGGCCGCATCCGCAGCATGCGCGCGCACTGGGGCCCGGACGACGTGCATTTCCTGTAAGCGCGCTGCGCCGATGGCCCGCCACACCCGCGAGGATGCCGCCGCCACGCGCGCGCGCATCCTGGCCAGCGCGCAGCAGCTGATGCGCCAGCGCGGCCTGCACTGCGTCACCGTCGACGACGTGGCCCGCGCCATCGGCATGACGCGCGGCGCCGTCTATGGGCACTTCCGTTCCCGCGCCGAATTGCTGGGCGCACTGTTGTGCTGCGCCGAAGCCGACTTCGCCGCGCGGCTCGCGCCGCTGACGCAGGGGGGCGACGGCACTGGCACGCACGCGCTGGAACAGGCGCTTTCCGCCTTGCTCAGCGACGACGAGCTTGCCCGCCATGTCAGCCTGATCGCGGCGCTGCTGCAGCACAAGTGCGGCGACGCCTGCGAGCTTTGTCCGCTGCGCGAGCGCGTGCTGCGCGGCGCCGAAGCGCTGCGCGCGGCGTTCGCGATGCTGCTGCCGGCGCCCGGCCTCGCCGGCCTGCTGCTGGCCCACCTGTGGGGCCTGCTGGGCGCGCATGCCATGCACCTGGCGCCATCCGGCCTGTCTGGCAGCGCCGCCGCGCTGGCCCGGCTGTACCAGGGCAATCCGGCGCTTGCCGCCACCCCGGAGGCCGGTCGATCCGCTGCTACTTCCAACCCCGCCCTGATGCGGGATACCCCTTAGTCTGCTCGGACGAAGAGATCCGGCGCGCCGCTGACTACGATGCTTTCAACACCTCGGATAACAGCGGGGCAAGCGGAGGAGACAGCGATGAAGCGGCTCGGATTTCGTTGGGCGGCGGGCCTGGCCGGGGCCGGCGCCGCCATGGGCGTGGCCTGGGGGCTGGCAGTGGATGCCGGCCAGGACCACCGGCCTGCCGTTACACTGCCCGCCGCCGAAGCCTCGGTGGAGCGCTGCGACGACGCCTGCGTGCGCAGCCGTGGCGCCGCGGCGCTGCTGGTGCTGAGCCAGCGTCCGCCACAGTAAAGGCAGATCGGCCCGTTGTCCGGGCGATCTGATCCGGGCTCAGCCGCGCGCGGCCTCCCGTTGCGCGTGGAGTGCTTCCGCGCGCGCCTTGACGTCGCGTGCCACCTGGTCGAATCCCTGTTTCACCCAGGCGCCGTGCTCGCGCATGATGGTCTCGGCATTCAGGCCCAGGAACAGGTCGGTGGTGAAGTAGCGGCTTCGTCCCGGACCGATCGCTTCCAGGTACTGGTCGCGCCGGGCGGCGTCCTTGTTCGCGTCGGTGGGGCGCTGCTCCCACGACAGCAGCCGCTCCGGCTCCCATGCCACCAGATGCTCGTTGACGGGAATCACCTGGTCGGTGCCGGGAATGCGCACCTGCATGTGCACCATGTCGCCGAGCCGCCCGGTGGTCTCCAGGCCGGGGCAGAACGTGTTCCATTCGCCGTAGCGCGCAAAGTCGGTCAGCACTTCCCACACCAGCGCTACCGGCGCATCGATCTCCACCTGGATCGACGTCACCAGATTCTCGGCCTTGGCCATGGTCTCCTCCTTCATCAAAGTCATTGGGAAAGGAAACACTAGAGCCATCCGCCCGCGCCTCGCATACCCCGAACGGACGAGTCCGGGTGGACGAAGGCGAGGCCGTCGCGGTGATGCACATTGAACTCCGGCCCCGCGTTCGCGCTGTCCGGCGGCGGCGACCCGCCGCGGGGCCGCATTCTCCATCTGCTGTGAGCTTGGTGCCGGCCATCGGCGATGGCCGGCATTTTTTCGGGATTCCGGCGGGGCAGTGGCCCTGGACTTCCGGGCCGGAGGCTTCGGTTGCAGGGTGAAGATCAGAGTGGCCTCCACCGCCGGGCACGCGGGGCGCAGGGCAAGATCCCGCGCGTTGCGGCGCATCGCCCTCAGCGTTTCATCCCGGACACATACTTTTGCCGGTCCATTTGGCGGGCCCTGGCTGGCGCTGACCGATCACCGGTTTCGGCGCGCCTGGACTGTTTTTCCAACCTCAGACTTGCGTCGCTGGCTACCGCTCGCCAGCGCGCTGCGGGCGGCATTGTCAATGGCTGAAGGCCTTGTCAGGCAAAGCTCTGCAGGGTTCCGCGGGAGCGCGGCGCTGGCCGTTTCTTGCTTCGCGCCGGCGCGCCGGACACCTTGCAGAAGCCCGGACGTAGTGCCATGCCATCAGCGCCGCAACGGCGTTGCTTCGATCGGGCGGCTCATCCATAGGGCCGATTTTCCATTCCATTTCCGCCAACTAGATTGGGTTCATCGATGGCGCTTCGAAGCCGTCGACCATTACGACCGAAGAGTCCGCGGAAGGGGAGCCCATGAAAATCGCCCGCATCAAACTGGCCGCCGTGCCATTCGCCTGCCTTGTCATCACGCTCGCCGGATGCGGCGGGGGCGGAGGGGGCGACTCGACCTCTGCCGGCGCCGCCGCAAGCCCGGGCACTTCGACAGGCACGTCGCCCGCCACGCCCACCACACCCACCGCTCCGTCCGCGCCCGCCCCGGCTGCGGCCGCCAGCAGTGCCATGCTGTCTGGCACCACCGATCCGGGGCCCGGGATCGGCAAAGACGGTGACTACTACCTGAATACCGTGACGTGGATGATGTTCGGTCCGAAGGCCAATGGCGTGTGGCCCGCAGGGGTTTCGCTGGCGGGTCCGGGAGGCAATACCGGCGCGGCCGGCAACACCATCCTGTCCGGCTCGGTGGATCCGACCGGCGGGGTCGGCAACAACGGCGATTACTACATCAACACCTCCACCTCGACCCTGTTCGGCCCCAAGGCGAACGGCACCTGGCCCGCCGGCGTGCCGCTCGGCAGCGCCACCGGCTCGCCGCCACCGAGCGGCGGCGCGGTGCTGACCGGAGCCGGCGCGCCCGCAAACAGCCTCGGCAACAACGGCGACTACTACCTCGACACCACCACCTGGACGCTGTACGGGCCGAAGGCCGATGGCGCGTGGCCGGCAGGGGTCACGCTGACCAGTGGGTCGGGCGGCACCGGTGGCACGGGCGGCACGGGTGGCACCACGGTCGGCAATGGCGGCCATGTCCTGTACGGCAGCGGCGCACCGACCGACAACATCGGCGAGAATGGCGACTTCTATTTCGACACCACGACGTGGACGATGTACGGGCCCAAGCAGGACGGCAAGTGGCCAACGTCGGGAGTGACCATGGCCAACGGCACCGTCTACAACGGCAACTTCAACGTGCCGGATTCGCTCAGCCGCGGCCGCTATGCCATGACCGGCGCCGGCGGTGCGGTACCGTTGCCGTCTGACTTCGGGGTCGTGATTCCCTACGATTGCACGCGCGTCACGCTCACGGCGAGCACGCTGGGCAAGGTGCAGGGCACGCTCGATATCTCGGTGCACAAGGTGACCGGCTCCGGTGCGTCGGTGACGCTTACACCGGTCAAGGACCTGAACTGCAAGGTCACCAATGGCCAGCAGTCTTGCAGCCAGGAGGTGGCGGTCGGGACGGTCACCCATGGCGACAAGCTCCAGGTACAGGTGGACAACAACCAGGCCACCGATTGGGGCGGCCTTGCCGTGAACCTTGCCTGCGTCAAATAGGCCGACAGGATGGCGGCGGGCATGGTCTGCCGCCGCCAACTACACCACTCGGAGTTCCCACAGCGCATCCAGTACGTGTTGGGTGGAGCGTTCAACGTACCCCGCACGATGCGCGATGCCGAGCCGACGCCATAACGCCGGGCGCAGCGGACGCATGACGATGCGCTTGTCCGGCAGTGGCGTGGTGGCCTCGTGGGGCAACAGCGCCGCGCCGTAACCCGCCGCGACCAGACTCTTGATAGCGTCGTTGTAGTTGAGCTGAATGCGTGGTGCGGGATGGTGCCCCGCGGCCGCGAACCACTCGGCAGTCTGACGCGAGAGGCGTGTGGTCGCGTCATTGAGAATCAGCGGCTGGGCGGCGAGCCATTCCGGCGTGACGCGGGCCGGGCACTGCCAATGCGCCGGCACGAAGGCCATCACGGGGTCGCGGCGCCAGGGCTTTATCACTAGTCCTGCCACCGGCGGCTGAGGCAGTGCAACCAGCCCGATATCCAGCGCGCCGTCCGCGAGTCGGGACAGAGTTTCCTGCGAAGTAAGGACCGCAATCTGAATGTCGATGGCGGGATGCTGCTGGCGCAGCACCTCGAGCGCCTGTGGCAGCAGGTGCGCGATCGCGCCAGTCGACGCACCGAGCCGGGCGCGCCCTTCGAGCCCCTCCACTTGTCGTTGAATATCGTCCAGCGCCTGCTCCGCATCGGCCAGCAGCCGACGCCCGCGCTCCACCAGCACCTCGCCGATCGCCGACGGCCTTACCTGTCCGCGTTTGCGCGACAGCAGCGGTGCCCCGATGCGGTGTTCCAGTTCAGCGATGTGGAGACTGACCGTGGGCGGCGCAAGGTGCAAGGCACGCGCTGCCCCGGCGAATGAACCATGGTCGGCAATGGCGACCAGCGTGCGCAGGCGGTCCAGGCTGATCTCTCGCATGTCGGCTCCCGGTTCAGTAAAGCTGAATATCAAGGTTGTGAAATTCAACTTTCCCTATTCTAGCGGTCCATGGAAGATTGGGGCTCCTTCGACGTGTTACCCCTTCAGTCACCGGAGTATTCCTCGCATGCGCTCTCCCCTGGTTTTCATCGACGGCGACCAAGGCACCACCGGGTTGCAGATCCACGAACGGCTGCGCGGGCGGACCGACCTCAGGCTGTTCACGCTTGGCGCGTCGGAACGCAAGGACCCACGGCGTCGCGCGGAAGCCATCAATGCCTGCGACATCGCCATCCTGTGTTTGCCCGATGCCGCCGCACGCGAGGCGGTGAACGCCATCGTCAATCCCGCGGTCAGGGTGATCGACGCAAGTTCCGCCCACCGCACGCATCCGGACTGGACCTATGGCTTTCCGGAAATGGCACCGGGACAGGCGGCGCGCATCGCGAACGCACGACGGGTCACCAATCCCGGCTGCTATCCGACCGGTGCGATTGGCCTGTTGCGTCCCCTGGTGCAGGCCGGGCTTGTCCCAGCCAGCTACCCCGTCAGCATGCATGCGGTGTCTGGCTATTCCGGGCGCGGGCGTGCCGGCGTGGAAGAGCACGAGGGGCCGGATGCCGTCAGCGCGCCGGCATTCCAGGTGTATGGCCTGGAACTCGCGCACAAGCATCCCCCGGAGATCCAGCAGCACGCCGGGCTCGTGCATCGTCCCATCTTCGTTCCCGCGTATGGTGCGTTCCGCCAGGGCATCGTGCTGACGGTGCCGCTCGCGTTGCGGCTGCTGGCCCCCAACGTGGACGGCGCCACGCTGCACGCCTGCCTCGCGCGCCACTATGCCGGGGCGGCTCATGTACGTGTCGTACCGTTGGACGAATCGCGTGATTTAAAGCATCTGGATCCGCAAGCGCTGAACGGTACTAACGACATGCACCTAAGCGTTTTTCCTAACATGGAACACGGGCACGTCCTGCTGTCCGCGGTCTTCGACAATCTGGGCAAAGGCGCATCCGGCGCCGCGGTTCAGAACCTGAACCTGATGCTCGCGCAGCAATAGTGTCCGAGTGCGTGAGCTGGAGGTCGGCCGCCTTACGCATCCACCCTAAACCCTGGCGCACTTGATGACCGTATCGAGCGTGCGAGTGGTGATATCCCTCCCGAACGAGCGCTCCAGCAGGCTCATGAACACCGGGCCTTTCTTCGGGTCAGGCACGTAGGCGCTGAAGACCTCCGTGGCCCTGGCCTTGACGATGCTTGCGCCGTCACGCTCGATGGGCAGCTTCACGTCTAGCGGCACCGGGCTGCGTAAAAAGGTAACCACCCGCTTAGCTGAAGGCGCAAGGCTGTACTCGGCGAACGGGTCCGCGTCGATGAGGTCCTGGAGATAGCGAACCGGCCGGACGAAGGTGTCGAAGCTGCGGCCCAGTTCCGATTGCATTGCCTTCTCGGCGCGCCGCTCCAGGCTGGCCAGTGACGATGATCGCGCATTGAACACGACGTTTCCGCTGGAGAGCAAGGTTTTCACTTCGGAGAAGCCCGCCGCCTCGAAGCAGCGCTTGAGTTCGGGCATCCGGGCGTTCATCGGGCTGACGCCGCGAAGAAAGGCAACGTATCGGGACATGGCTATCTCGTCATGGCTGGCGGGGCGACCGCAACAGCGTCGGCCCACTATTGCGTTCCTGGGGATGGCAAGCTTCAGCCGGCCGCGCCTGGCAACGCATGGCGTGCAAGGAACCGATCCAATTGGCCAGCGAACGCCTTGCCATCCTGTGCGGCGTACGGCGCCGGGCCGCCGGTATCGATGCCGGCACTGCGGAGCTGTTCCATCACCTCACGCATCGTCAGGCGCTCCTGGATATTCTCCGGGCTAAACCAGATTCCTCGCGGATCGAGCACGTAAGCGCCCTTGTCAAGGGCCGCCGCCGCAAGAGGTATGTCCGCCGTAATCACGAGGTCACCGCTGCTGGCAAGTTCGACGATGCGGTCATCCGCGGCATCGAAACCCGCCGGCACTTGCAGTGCCTTGATAAAGCGGGACGGCGGCGTGCGCAGGTACTTGTTCGCTACCAGCGTGACGCACACTTCGACGCGCTGCGCGGCCCGATACAGCATTTCCTTGACGACGACCGGACAGGCGTCTGCGTCAACCAGTACTTGCATTGCGGTATTTCCAGTTGGGGAGCGAACGCTCATATTACTGCCTGGGAGCGTTTCGATGGGACGGCCGTCATCTCCAGTTACTTCAAGAAAAGCTGAACACCCATCTTTCGTTCATAGAAACGGGCGAGATCTCCATCTGGCGCTGTCTGCGTCAACCGGAGCGTTGGTCTGGCGGTTGACTTAGGGGGAAAGTGCTTGCAGACCCGTCAGGCCTCATACCCATCTGCGTACCCTCCCTTTGTAAGCCTCGTACTCTGCCCCAAATAGAGACGCCAACACACGTTCTTCCGGAATGATCTGGAACCGAGTGATGTAAAGCACGTACACGACGACCCATAGGACAGCGAGCGGATTCGCCAGAAACACTGCCCACGCCAACAGGGTAAGCAAGAGCCCGACATACATGGGGTTGCGCGTATAGCGGTACACGCCTTGAATGACCAACGAGGAAGCCAAGCTTGCCTTGACCGGGTTCACGGTGGTCCTGGCGCGCCGAAACGCAACCATTCCGGCGATGCTGATGCCTTGGCCGACGCACACCAAAACGACGGCGCAGAGCACGCGGACCGGATAGGGAATCTGCACAAGGCCCGCGACGGCTGGCGTCAGCCACATAAGAACAGCCAGGACAAGCGCCACGATGGGAGGAGGAAACTTCAGTTCAAGCACGCTCATATCACTCCATGATGAGGCCTGGCGCCCGGCATGACCCGCCACGCACACACCTGATTAGCGGCAAGTCTTGCGGATCGAACCCACGCCGGGATCGCCCTGCTGGCGATAGCCCGCGGCACCGGAGACGGGAATCT
This sequence comes from Cupriavidus sp. H39, assembly GCF_050271075.1. Classification (NCBI taxonomy): domain Bacteria; kingdom Pseudomonadati; phylum Pseudomonadota; class Betaproteobacteria; order Burkholderiales; family Burkholderiaceae; genus Cupriavidus; species Cupriavidus sp. H39. The sequence continues at coordinate 63,441 of NZ_CP189846.1, read as the reverse complement.
ACGCCCTCAAACCAGCATCGATTGCTGGGCGAAGATACCCGCCATCGCGCCCTGCGATGATGCCAGGGTGACCGAGGGCAAGAAGGGCGTGGCGAGGTCGCCGGCGGCGTAGATGCCGGGCATGCTGGTTTGGCGGCGCTCGTCGACCTTGAGGGCGATGCCGACGGGCGTCTCCACCGTGGCGAGGCCCAGTGATTCATGCAGGCTTGCGGACGGCTTGTTGCGCGGATGGGCGAACAGGATGTCGACCGCGATATTGCGGCGGGTATCGAGATTGACGGTGGTGATATGGCCCTTGTGATGGGCGATCTCGATGATCCGGCCATCGACGACAGGTATGTTGCGGCGCGCCAGATCGGCCTGGATATCGGGCGGAATGTCGTGACCATCGGCGAAGACAGTCAACTTGTCGGTCCAATCGTGGAACAGCCTGACAGACTGGTGCGACTGCGGGCCGGCCCAGACCAGGCCCCAATGCTGGCCGGCGACTTCAAAGCCGTCGCAATAGGGACAGGGCACGATGGACGTGCCCCAGCTTTCGGCAAAGCCCGGAACATCAGGCATCTGGTCGGCGACGCCATAGCTCAGGATCAGGCGGCGCGCCCCAAGGCCTTCGCCATCGCCAGTGAGGACGGAGAAATGGTCGATGGCGCCGGAGACGCTGTCGGCCCGGGCACTGACCAGCCTGATCGTAGGATAACGCGCCAGCTGCTGCCGCGCCTCTGCCAGGATGTCCAGCGGTGGCTTGTGATCGTGCCCGAGCAGGCCATGCGAGTGGCCGGCGAAGCGATTGCGCGGCAGGCCGGTATCGAGAACGGTGACCTTGCGGCGGGCACGGCCGAGCTGCAGGGCGGCGGCGAGGCCGGCAAAGCTGCCGCCGATGATGATCACGTCATTCATGGTGATGGGCTCCGTGTTGTGGATGGAGGGGTGGGCTGGGCCTGGCGCGAAATATCGTCCAGCGTTACGCGCTCGAGACGGGCGGCGGGGCCGGCCCGCGGCTGCGCCAGGGGGAGGAAGTCATGGGTCGACTGATTATTAGACTACGAGTATAGTAATACTAGGCATAAATAGTAAACTGTCAAGTACAATTAATCTTCCACAGTCCGCCATGCTTGATAGCCCACTGCTGCTGCTGCTGCTGCTGCTGCCGCTGCTGCCGCTGCTCGCGGCCCGCCCTGTCCACCGCTGAGGGGCTCCTCGGGATCGCCGTCAGTTACTGGACTGCAAGTCCAATAAAGTGCGTGCGCTATAATGAACTGTTAAATCCACTAATCTGCCCATGGCCCGCCCCCCAGCTCCCGCTCTCAAGCCCCAACGCGGGCGGCCACGCGATCCCGAGCGCGTGCGGCGCATCCTGGAAGCGGCGCAAAGGCACTTCAACGAGCATGGCCTGGAGCGTGCCAGCGTGGATGCCATCGCCGCGGACGCCGGTGTGTCCAAGATGACCGTGTACAGCAACTTCGGCTCCAAGGAGAGGCTGTTCCAGGCGGTCGTGCGCGACAGGACGGCGACGGTGGTGGCTGGCGTCCCGGGCGCCGGGGCGCTGGACCCGGACCAGCCGGAGAAGGCGCTGCTGGCGATCGGCGCCCGGTTTCTCGCACTGGCGCGCGGAGACGACGCCCTGGGCGCGTTGCGCTCGGTCTACGGCGTCGCGGGGGCGCAGCCGGAAGTCTGCCGTGCGTTCTACAAGGACGGCCCGGAGCGTGTGAACGGCGAGCTGGCTGCATACCTGCGCCGTGCCGACGCGGCGGGCACGCTGAAGGTGCGGAACCCGCTTCAGGCGGCGGACCTGTTCTTGTCGATGTTCCTGGGCTCCGGGCACATCCGCGGACTGCTGAAGCTCGAGATGCCGGATACCCGGGAAAACAGGGCTCTGCTGCGCGAGGCCGTACGGGTCTTCCTGGCGGCCTACGGCGCGTAGGCTCCACAATGCGGCCTGAGGTCGATGGCGGGCGGCCTGCTGGTGCTCGCGGTGCACGCCGGGCTTTCGCCGCAGCGGGCATCACGTCCGTCTGCGTGAAGACGCGGCCGCGCGAGCTGCGGGCGGCGCCACCGCGCGCGCGTGCTGGCGCCGAATGATCGGGCGGCACCAACGCGCCGCCTCGTTTTGATAGGGCTAGACGTGAAGCTGCCCGGCTATGGATGACGCCGGGCGTTTCGCCGGCGGCTCTGGATTGGGGTGGGTCGCGGTAGAGCCTCAGAAACCGAAACTTCCTTGGCCACTCGTGTCGCGGCTTGAACACGATCGCAACTTCCTTGTTGTCCAATGCTGCCTCTGTCAGCACGACGTGATGATTGCCGAAGTAGACGAATCCCCGCCTTGGCGCGAATGTCCTAATGTGACGACGCACCGGTTCTATCTCTCAGCCTGCAATACCTGATGTACTAGTGACACGCCGTAGGGCGGACGACGCTCCGTTCGGAGCGAGCGGAACTGGTACCGCAGACATGGTCGAGGGCAGTATGTCCGTCAGCATATTCGATATCTTCAAGGTTGAAATCGGGCCCCTTGGTTCGCATACCGTGGGCCCCATGATCGCGGCTTGCCACTTGAATGTGCCGAGGGTCGACGAACACCCGATTCCTTACCCCTTTCAGAGCGCCGAGGAGCTATTGCGGATGTGCAAGGAGTCAGGTCGCACCATTGCCGACCTGATGCTCGAGAATGAGAAATGCTGGCGAAGCACCTATGACATTCGCGCCGGGCTACTGGCAATTGCCGCTGCCATGGGCGCTGGCGGCATAATTCCCGCTGTACTGCAGTACTACCGCAAGTTCGTACCCGGAGCCAATGAGGATGGTGTGGTGGATTTCCTGTTAACCGCTGCGGCCATCGGCATTATTTATAGGAAGAACGCGTCGATATTTGGGGGCGAGGCCGGTAGCCAGGGTGAAGTCGGGGCGGCCTGCTCGATGGCTGCAGCGGGTCTTGCCGCGGTGCTTGGCGGTAGCAACGAACAGATCGAGAACGCAGTTGAAATCGGCTTGAAGCACAACCTTGGCATAAGCTGCGACCCGCCCGGACAGCACGGCCGGCGACCTTGTCGCGGTGGGGCCCTCAGCGCAGCCTGAAAGGAAAAGCCATGGAACATATTGATAGTCTGGCTCTGCGCAAGGCGTTGGGTGCTTTCCCCACAGGGGTGGCTGTGATGACCACTTTGGACGCCACCGGAAGGGCATGTGGGCTCACCGTCAACTCGTTCAGCTCTGTCTCCCTGAATCCGCCATTAATCCTATGGAGTCAATCGCTTTCATCGAGGAGCCACCCCGTTTTTCGGGACGCGGAGCGGTTCGTGGTAAACATCCTCTCAGAGCATCAAATTCACATCTCCAGGCAGTTTTCGACAGCTAGCGACGACAAATTTCGCAATATCGCATTTCGATCCGGTTTGGGCGGCGTTCCCATTATTAGTTCATGCGCGGCAAACCTGGAGTGCGTGAAGGTTTCCGCCCACCCTGAAGGTGACCATGTGGTCTATATCGGACGAGTTATCCGCCAGGAACGGTCCGAACAGAGGCCGCTCGTCTTCGGGGATGGCCGCTACCTGGTAGCACGCCCCCATCAGCAGGATGAGCGGGGCGCCGTTCTCGCTTTGGAAAGCTAGGGATGGTGGTCCACTCGATGTGGAGTTTGCTTCAATCCACGGCGCCGCCTTCAGTCTGCAGCTTACGGATCCAGTTCGGGATGCTGTGCAAACCGGCGATGGCGACGCCCGATTAAACGAGCTATCCGTCCGGCGATGGGTTCACTGTTCCTCGAGTTTGACGAGCAACGCGTGGGCCTCTCGCAAGTCCACAGTGTCGAAGCCTTCGCTGAACCAGCCGTAGGTTTCGCGCAGCAAGGAACGGGCCTCGGCATGCCGGCCCTGCTGCTGCCACAGGCGGCTCAGCGCTAATACCGCGCGGAGCTTCGGCGATCGGGCGTCCTGCCTGCTGGCAATCGCAATCGCCCGCTGGAAGCAGGCTTCGGCGTCGTTGGCGACCCCGTTCGCTTCGCGCAGTCGGCCCGCTTCCAGCAGTGTCAGTTCTCCTTTGAGTCGATGCAACTCTGCTTCGTGCACCCGCTCTTCGGTTCGCTCCACGGCAGCCAGCGCCTCGACCACCGCTGCAAGCCCCGCGTCAACTTGTCCGGCTCGGGCACAGGCTTCGGCAAGCAGCGCCAGAAAAAGGGTTCGCAGAAGCTCGGCACCGGTTTCGCGGTATGCGCGCAAGCCTTTCTGCATGAGGTCGATCCCCGTTTCTGCTTGCCCACCAGCAGCCAGGGCACAGCCTGACAGGATCGTTCCGCAAGCCAATCCGTATGGCAAGCCATAATCGGTTGCGAGGGCGACGAGTGCCTGTGCGAGATCGTGAGCCTGTTGCACTTCGCCACGGAACAGACCGACCTGCGCAGCGGCTATCAGCGCATCGGCCGAGTCGGAAGGATGGGAGGGGGGCCGGGCCAGGGCGAGCGCCTCCTGGCTGCGTGTGCAGGCTTGGTCCGGGTAGCCAAGCAGCCACAGATCCATGGCAATGAGAGCCAGGCCTTGAACGCCGGGCTCCAGGCCATAGATGAAGGCTTGTGATCGGTGCAACCCGGGGTCATAGATTGCCATGGCCTGCTCGAGCCGCGCGCGGGCAGGCAGCAGTTCGCCAAGATAGAGCAGGTTGGCCCCCAACGCCCGACCCGCCTGGAGCTGCAAAGCAGGATCCTGCGCCTGTTCGGCCAGGCCAAGCAGTTGGTCCGCCAACTCGCGAGCGGTCCGGTGTTCCGCTCGGACCGTACAGAAGGTGCGTAGTCCCAGCAGCGCCGTAAAGTGCTGGGTCGTCTCGCCCAGTTCCCGGCACAGCGCCAGCGCACGCGTATAGGCTGCCCCTACTTCGGGGGCGGCGAAGCCTTTGTTGCACATCAAGGCCGGGCCGAGGGTGAGCTGGATGCTCAGCTCTTGCCGTGCGTGTTCGAGGTCGTCAGTCCGCGTCCTGGCAAGCAAGGCAAGCGCCATGGTGAGGTGGGCGACCGCCTCGGCGTCAGCCGAGCGTTGCACGGCCTGGCGCCCGGCTCGGTGCAGGTACTCCACCGCCTTCGGTGTGTTGCCGCTGCGGCTGAAGTGATAGGCCAGCTCGCTGCAGTGCTCCTCGAGCTGAGCACTGAACAGGGCCTCGATCGCCTGGGCGGTGCGCTCATGCAACGTACGACGCCGCTCGCTCAGCAGGGAGCCGTAGGTCACCTCCTGGGTCAGCGCATGCTTGAAGCTGTACTCGATCTCCGGGAACGCTGGCTGCTCGTAGATGAACTCCCCAGCCTGCAGCCGGGCCAGCAAGCTCTTGGTCTTGTCCTCGGGCTGCTCGACGACGCGCGCAAGCAGGCTCCAGGGAAATGTCTTGCCGATCACGGCCAGGGTCTGCAGCAGCGCTTTCTCGGCCGGCTGCAGGCGGTCGATGCGGGCGGCGAGGACCCCTTGCACGGTGGCGGGGATGTGCAGCTTGCCCGGGACCTGCTCGAGACGATAATGGCCGCGCTCGCCGCGCAGGACTTGCCCCTCGACCAGGTCCTGCACCACTTCCTCGATAAAGAAGGGGTTGCCTTCGGTCTGCTCCAGAATCAACGGCTCGAGCCGGGCAAGTTCGGTGGCGTCGCCCAGCAGCGCGCGCAGCAGGTCCCGAGCTTCGGTTTCGCCAAGAGGATCCAGGCGTAGCTGGGTGTAATAGCTCTTGCGGCTCCAGTCGTGCCGGTATTCCGGCCGGAAATTGACCAGCAGCAGGATGCGTGCGCTGGGCACGCTCTCGCCGAGAAAACCGAGGAAGGCCTCGGTTTCGCTGTCGAGCCACTGCAGGTCTTCGACGATCAGCTCCAGTGGCTGGGTCAGGCTTTCGCGCACGAGCAGCCGCTTGATTGCCTCGAAGGTGCGCTGCTGGCGGATCTGGGTGTCCATCTGCGCCAGTGCCGAGCCTGGTTCGACGGCTCCCAGCAGGTGGCAAAGATAAGGCAGGCTGTCTTCCAGCGCACGGTCCAGCGTCAGGAGCTTGCCAGTGAGCTTCTCGCGCCGCCGGCGCTCATCGTCTTGCCCCGTGATCTGGCAGTAGTTTCGCAGCAGTTCGATCAGCGGCAGATAGGGGTAGGCCTTGCCGTGCGAAACCGAAAAGGTTTCGAGCACCAGGCCATCGCGCGGCGCGAGCAGCTTGAACTCGTGGCAAAGCCGTGACTTGCCGACCCCTGGTTCGCCGACCACGCCGACAATCTGCCCACGTCCGGCCCGTGCCCGTGCCCGCGCTTCGTGCAACTGTTCGAGTTCCCGGGTGCGCCCGACAAAGCGCGCCAGGCCGCGGCTGGCCGACACCTGCAACCGGGTGCGCAGCGGGCCCAGACCGACGACTTCAAAGACCTCGAGCGGCTTGGATAGCCCCTTGATCGGCGTTTCTCCGAGGGCCTTGAACGCGAAATAGCCTTCGGTCAGGTTGCGCGTGTGTTCACTCGCAACGATAGAGCCGGGCACTGCAATGCTCTCCATGCGCGAAGCAATATGGATCGAATTGCCCACTGGGTCATAGTCGGTGTGCAAGTCCTTGATGCGGATTGTACGCACCACAACTTCGCCGGAATTGATGCCGACACGGATCTGCAGCGCGATGCCTTGGGCGAGGCGCACGCCGTCAGCGTAATGGCGCATGGCTTCCTGCATGCGCAGCGCCGCCAGCATGGCCCGCTGCGGATGGTCTTCGTTCGCGATGGGCGCGCCGAAGAGCGCCAGGATGCCATCGCCCATCGACTTGGCGACATAGCCCTCATAGTGATGCACGGCCTCCATCATCAGTGCCAGCACCGGGTCGATCAGGCGGCGGGCGTCTTCGGGATCGAGGTCATGGATCAGCGCGGTCGAGCCGGCCATGTCGGCGAACAGCGCGGTGACCATCTTGCGCTCGCCGTCCGCCGGGCCCCGGGCTTCCATTTCTGCCTGCGCCGCGAGGATGCGCTCGGCCAGATAGGGAGGGGTGTAGTCGATGGGGGTGCTGGACGCAGTTGCCGTGGCACCGGGGGCCGCGCTTGAGGCAGCGGGGGCACTTACAGGAGCGCCCAGCGGCGCGCCGCATTCGCTGCAAAACTTGGCGCTGGCAGCCGTCTCTTGCCCGCAGGCGGGGCAGGCGCGCACCTGCCTGGCGCCACATTCCTCACAGAACTTGGCACCTGCCGGATTCTCGAACCCGCACCTTGCGCAGCGCATGGGGCTGTCCCCTGATGGGGCTAGCGACAGTCAACGATTAGATCTTATCAAGGCGGGCAGGGCCCGTCGAACCCGTGCGCTTGCGCGGGGTGGCCGGAGCTCACTCACTGCTTCCGGCAGCGCGGGCGGTGGGGGCCCCGAACCGGCGGTTGCCAGGCCAGGGGCGGGCCGAAGTGCTGGCCTATGTCTTCCTGTCCACTCCATCCACATCGGTGCTCAGTTCGCCACGTGGGTCAGGATTGGCAACCAGAAGGCCGCCGCGCGGCTCCGTCCCTTAGTGCCGCACGTGTGCTTACAGGATAAGAACGTCCAGGCAGCAGTTCCAGGGTCACGGCCCGCTCCTCAGTACAGCACCACCGAGCGGATCGACTCGCCGCGCTTCATCAGGTCGAAGCCGTCGTTGATGCGCTCCAGCGGCAACGTGTGGGTGATCAGGTCGTCGATATTGAGCTTGCCTTCCATGTACCAGTCGACAATCTTCGGCACGTCGGTGCGGCCGCGCGCGCCGCCGAAGGCGGAGCCCTTCCACTCGCGCCCGGTCACCAGCTGGAACGGTCGCGTCGAGATCTCGGCGCCGGCCTCGGCCACGCCGATGATGATCGACTTGCCCCAGCCCTTGTGACAGCACTCCAGCGCCTGGCGCATGACCTGCGTGTTGCCGATGCATTCGAACGAATAATCGGCGCCGCCGTCGGTCAGCTGGATGATGTGGTCGACCACGTTGTCGACATCCTTCGGGTTGATGAAATGCGTCATGCCGAACTTGCGCGCCATCGCTTCACGGCCCGGGTTCAGGTCGACGCCGATGATCTTGTCGGCGCCCACCATCTTCGCCGCCTGGATCACGTTCAGGCCGATGCCGCCCAGGCCGAACACGACCACGTTGGCGCCGGCCTCGACCTTGGCGGTGAACAGCACCGCGCCCACGCCGGTGGTGACGCCGCAGCCGATGTAGCAGACCTTGTCGAACGGCGCATCCGGGCGCATCTTCGCCAGCGCGATCTCCGGCACCACGATGTGGTTGGCGAAGGTCGAGGTGCCCATGTAGTGGAAGATGGGCTTGCCGTCGATCGAAAAACGCGAGGTGCCGTCCGGCATCAGGCCCTTGCCCTGCGTGCTACGGATTGCCTGGCACAGGTTGGTCTTGCGCGACAGGCAGAACTTGCACTGGCGGCATTCCGGCGTGTACAGGGGGATGACATGGTCGCCCGGCTTGAGCGAGGTCACGCCCGGGCCGACGTCGGTGACGATGCCCGCGCCCTCGTGGCCCAGGATCGCCGGGAAGATGCCTTCCGGGTCGGCGCCGGACAGCGTGTAGTAGTCGGTGTGGCAGATGCCGGTGGCCTTGATTTCCACCAGCACTTCACCGGCACGGGGGCCGTCCAGGTCCACGTCTTCGATGGTCAGCGGCTTTGCCGCACCCCAGGCAACTGCTGCGCGTGTTTTCATTGATCCTTCTCTCAGATATAAGTTTTTGGCGCGAAACTATAGGCGGACCGACGTTGGTCATGGTCCGTTGGCCGTGCACTTGTCCGAAGACAGAGGTAAGTTGGCCGACGACCGTCATGGCGATCAGGTGACCCGAATGCCGAGACATGTCGTTTCGTCATCATGAAACTACAAGTTCAATCCTCGCTTTCACTTTCAGTGAGCGCCAACCCATCGCCGGCATCGCCATCGCGCAGCATTGACTCGGCCGGATCTGCGCCCTTGTCGCGGTAGGTCGCAGGCGGTACTCCAAACTGTTTGCGAAATTCTCGGCCCAGGTGCGATGCGTCGGCAAAACCGCAGCTCAACGCGATGTCGGCGACCGTGCGGTCCGAGCTGGTCAACAACCACGCGGCGGTCCGCAGCCGCACATGCTTGGCGAATGCCTGCGGGCTCTTGCCGGTCTCCGCCTTGAACAGGCGCTCGAGCTGGCGTGGCGACAGGTCGAGCTTGCAGGCGAGCGCTTCAAGCGGGAGCGCCCGGCCGACGTGCTGCTCCATCAGCAGAATCGCGCGCTTGACCTTTGGGTGCGTCGCGGGCTCGAGGCCGGGCGGATGCGGCTGCGGCGCATTGCCCTTCTGCATCTCGCCGACGAGCAGGATCCGTAGCGCCTTCTGTACGGTCGCGTGATCGAAGTGGCGCAGCAGAATGGCGGCTGCGACGTCGATCGACGCGCGCCCGCCTGAGCAGGTGATGCGCCGGCGGTCAATCACGAACAGCCGGTCGGCAATCAGCAGTTCCGGGGCCACCGACGGGAAGCGCTCCGTGAAATCCCAGTAATGGAACCAGCTGACGCAGGCGCGGTGCCCCTCGAGCACGCCGGCGCGCATCAGCGTGAATACGCCGGTGCAGATGCCGACGATGGTCGCGCCGCCGCGCGCCGCGCGACGGATGAAGTCAAGCGTCTCAGGTCCGGCCTGTGGTCCCGAATGCAGTAGCCCGCCGACCACGACCACGTAGTCGAACGGCTCCGCCGCGTCGAAAGTCTCCCATGGCGCAACCTGGATCCCGCAACTTGCGCGTACCGGCGCGAGTGTGTTTCCGATCACACTCCAGACGCACCGCACCGGCTTGCTGTAGTCGCCATCGTCCGCCGACAGCCGCAGCATGTCGACGAAACCCGAAAACGCGGTCAGCGTGAAGTTCGGCAGCAGCACGATGCCGAAGCGGACGCGCCGTGGCGCCGGCTCGGCGACAGGGGAAATGGGAACGTCGGGTGTCATGGCGGCATCCATCTTGACAGGCCCGCGCAAGTGGGCGGATCTGGGTTGCGGGGCGGTGGCGCTTCAGCATCGATGCCGGTGATGCGTACGGCATCCATGCTGCGCTCGCCCCCTATCCGCTCGACGCGGCTCCGTCACCGACAGCGTCGCCGATCAGCCTGCCGCGGACTTGCACATTTCCGACGCGAATCATCGCCAAAGCGAACTTCCGGCCCGTCTGGACTCGCGCCTGGCGGCGGCGTCCCACGTTGATGCCGCTTTTGTTCTATCAGCAAATCCTGCGCTTTGATGTACTGGCGTCCAACGACACTTACCAGCCAAGCGCAGAGAGGCAGCCAGATGAATGTCAGCGTTTTCGACTTGTTCAAGATCGGCATCGGCCCATCGAGTTCGCATACGGTCGGCCCGATGATCGCCGCATGCCGGTTCGTATCGCACCTTGAAGACGCCAACCTGCTCGGCTTCGTGCGCCGCGTGCGGGCCGAATTGTACGGTTCGCTCGGCGCGACCGGCAAGGGCCACGGCAGCGACAAGGCGGTGCTGCTCGGCCTGGAGGGAAGCCTGCCCGACCGGATCGAGCCGGACGGGATCGAGCCGCGCCTCGCGCAGATCCGCAAGGACAAACGCCTGATGCTGCTTGGCAAGCATGAGATCGCTTTCGACGAAAAGGAGCATATCGGCTTCTTTCGCCGTCTGATGAGCGGCACGGGCAACGTCGTGCATCCGAACGGCATGCGTTTCCAGGCGTTCGACGAGCAGGGGCAGTTGCTCGTCGAAAAGGAGTATTACTCGATCGGCGGCGGCTTCGTGGTCAATCGCGACGGTGACCGCGTGAACGGCGTGCGCGCGGCGGCCGACGTACCGTATCCGTTCCGCACCGGCGCGGACCTGATGCAAGCTTGCGCCGACAGCGGGCTGTCGATCGCGGAGCTGATCTTTCGCAATGAATGCGCGCTGCGCCCAGCCGAAGACGTGCGCGCCGGGCTGCTGGCGATCTGGCAGACGATGGCCGCCTGCGTCGAGCGTGGCTGCAAGGTGGAGGGCGAGCTGCCCGGCCCGATGCGCGTGAAACGCCGCGCGGCCGAGCTCAACCACCGCTTGCGCACACGTTCCGAGGAGTCACTGCGTGACCCGCTGTCGATGCTTGACTGGGTCAACCTGTATGCGATGGCTGTCAACGAAGAGAACGCGGCCGGCGGCCGCGTCGTCACCGCGCCGACGAACGGCGCGGCTGGCGTGATCCCGGCGGTGCTCCACTACTACGTGAAGTTCGTGCCAGGGTCGAATGACGACGGCATCGTCGACTTCCTGCTGACGGCGGCCGCGATCGGGATGATCTACAAGGAGACGGCTTCCATCTCGGGCGCGGAGGTCGGTTGCCAGGGCGAGGTTGGCGTTGCGTGCTCGATGGCCGCGGCGGCGCTCGCCGCCGTGATGGGTGGCACGCCCGGCCAGGTCGAGAATGCCGCCGAAATCGGCATGGAGCACAACCTCGGGATGACCTGCGATCCGGTCGGCGGACTGGTGCAGATTCCCTGTATCGAGCGCAATGCGATGGGCGCGATCAAGGCGCTCAACGCATCCCGCATGGCGCTGAAGGGCGACGGCCAGCACTACGTGTCGCTCGACTCGGTGATCAAGACCATGCGCGAGACCGGCGCCGACATGAAGACGAAGTACAAGGAGACGTCGCGCGGCGGCCTGGCCGTAAACGTCATTGAATGCTAACGAGGGTCCATGAAATGAGCCGCTATTCGATATTCAGTCTGTTCCGCAACGGCCTGTCCTATCACGAGAACTGGGAGAAGCAATGGAAGAGCCCGGAGCCAAAGCGCGAGTATGACGTGGTGATCGTCGGCGGTGGTGGGCACGGTCTCGCGACCGCATACTACCTCGCGAAGGAACATGGCATCACGAACGTGGCGGTACTCGAGAAGGGCTGGATCGGCGGCGGCAATACCGCGCGCAACACCACAATCGTCCGCTCGAACTATCTGTGGGATGAGTCCGCGGCGCTCTATGAAAAGGCAATGAAACTGTGGGAGGGGTTGTCGCAGGACCTGAACTACAACGTGATGTTCAGCCAGCGCGGCGTGATGAACCTCGCCCACACGCTGCAGGACGTGCGCGATACCGAGCGCAGGGTGAACGCGAACCGCCTGAACGGCGTCGACGCCGAGTTCCTGACGCCGCAGCAGATCAAGGAGATCGAACCGACGATCAACCTGGACAGCCGCTATCCCGTGCTTGGCGCGTCGATCCAGCGCCGTGCCGGCGTGGCCCGGCATGACGCGGTCGCGTGGGGCTTCGCGCGAGGGGCGGATCGCGCCGGCGTCGACATCATCCAGAATTGCCAGGTGACCGGCATCCGCCGCGACCGTGGCGCGGTCGTCGGCGTCGAGACGGTGAAGGGCTTCATCAAGGCGAAGAAGGTCGCTGTGGTCGCGGCCGGCAACACCTCGACCCTCGCGGACATGGCCGGCGTGCGCCTGCCGATCGAGAGCCATCCGCTGCAGGCGCTGGTGTCGGAGCCGATCAAGCCGGTCGTCAATTCGGTGATCATGTCGAACGCGGTGCACGCGTACATCAGCCAGTCCGACAAGGGGGACCTGGTGATCGGCGCGGGCATCGACCAGTACACCGGCTTTGGCCAACGTGGCAGCTTCCACATCATCGAGGGGACTTTGCAGGCAATCGTCGAGATGTTCCCGGTGTTCTCGCGTGTGCGGATGAACCGTCAGTGGGGCGGCATCGTAGACGTGTCGCCGGATGCCTGCCCGATCATTAGCAAGACCGACGTGAAGGGCCTCTATTTCAACTGCGGCTGGGGCACGGGCGGCTTCAAGGCGACGCCGGGATCGGGCTGGGTATTCGCGCACACGATCGCGCGCGACGAGCCGCATCCGCTGAACGCGCCATTTGCACTGGATCGCTTCTATACCGGCCACCTGATCGATGAGCACGGCGCTGCCGCCGTCGCGCACTGAACGCCCCGAGGAGAAAGAAATGTTGCTGATCGAATGCCCGTGGTGCGGCCCGCGCGCCGAATCCGAATTCTCGTGTGGCGGCGAGGCCGACATCGCACGCCCGCTCGAAACCGACAAGCTGTCTGACCGCGAATGGGGAGACTACCTGTTCATGCGCACCAATACCCGCGGCATGCATCGCGAGCAATGGATCCACGCCCAAGGCTGCCGCCGGTGGTTCAAGGTCGAGCGCGACACCGTCACCTACGACATCAAGGGCTACGAGACCTTCGTCCAGCCCACTCCCAACGCACCGCGGAAAGGGGGCAAGCAATGAGCCAGAAAGACCGTCTCGGCACGGGCGGCCGTATCAATCGCGGCCAGCCGCTGGCCTTCACGTTCAACGGACGCGCGTACCGTGGCTACCACGGCGATACGCTGGCTTCGGCGCTGCTGGCCAACGGCGTGCGTTTCCTCGCGCGCAGCTTCAAGTACCATCGCCCGCGCGGCATCATGACCGCCGACGTCGCCGAGCCAAATGCCGTGGTGCAACTGGAACGCGGCGCGTACACCGTGCCGAATGCGCGCGCAACGGAGATCGAGCTGTATGAGGGGCTCGTCGCGACAAGCGTGAACGCGGAGCCGGACCTGGAGCGCGACCGCCTGGCGGTTAACCAGAAGTTTGCGCGCTTCATGCCGGCGGGCTTCTACTACAAGACCTTCATGTGGCCACGCAAGATGTGGCCGAAGTATGAGGAGAAGATCCGCGAGGCGGCGGGCCTGGGCAAGGCGCCCACGACGCTGGATGCGGATCGCTATGACAAATGCTACGCGCACTGCGATGTCCTGGTGGTTGGCGGCGGGCCGGCGGGCCTCATCGCCGCGCTTGCGGCGGCAGAGACAGGCGCGCGCGTGATCCTCGTCGATGACCAGCGTGAGCTCGGCGGCAGCCTGCTTTCCGGGCGGACCGAGATCAACGGCAAGCCCGCACTGCAGTGGGTCGGCGAGATCGAGAGCAAGCTGCGCAAGCTGCCCGACGTGACGATCCTGTCGCGCAGCAACGCGTTCGGCTACCAGGACCACAATCTCGTCACTGTCACGCAACGCCTCACTGACCACCTGCCGGTATCGATGCGCCATGGCTCGCGCGAACTGCTGTGGAAGATCCGCGCAAAGCGGGTGATCCTCGCGACCGGCGCGCACGAGCGTCCGATCGTGTTCGGCAACAACGACCTGCCGGGTGTGATGATGGCGTCAGCGGTATCGACCTACATTCATCGCTACGGCGTGCTGCCGGGGCGCGAGGCGGTGGTCTTTACGAACAACGATCGCGGCTATCAGGCAGCGCTCGACCTGAAGGCGGCCGGCGCGAAGGTGACGGTGGTCGATCCGCGCACCTCGACCAGCGGCGCGCTGCCGGCCCTGGCGAAGCGGCAGGGCGTGACCGTCCTGAACGGCGTGGTCGTGACAGCCGCGTCCGGCAAGCGACAGGTCACGTCTGTCAAGGTGGCTTCCTATGCGAACGGCCAGGCAGGCGGCAAGGTGTCGAAGCTTCCTTGCGACCTCGTCGCCATGTCGGGTGGACTGAGCCCTGTGCTTCACCTGTTTGCACAGTCGGGCGGCAAGGCACAGTGGAACGATGAGAAGGTGTGCTTCGTCCCGGGCAAGTCGCTGCAGGCCGAGGCGAGCGTCGGCGCGGCGGCAGGAGAGTTCAATCTGGCGCTGGCGCTGCCCCTCGCGCTGGAAGCGGGGGTCGATGCGGCGAAGGCCGCCGGCTTTGGTACCGCAAAGGTGTCGGCCGCGCCCAAGGTCACGCCCGTCGCCGAGGGCGCGCTGCTGCCGCTGTGGCTCGTCGGCAGCCACGCGGCCGCCGCACGCGGGCCGAAGCAGTTCGTCGACTTCCAGAACGACGTCGCCGCGTCAGACATCCTGCTCGCCGCGCGCGAAGGCTTCGAGTCAGTCGAACATGTCAAGCGCTACACCGCGATGGGCTTCGGTACCGACCAGGGCAAGCTCGGCAACATCAACGGGATGGCGATCCTGGCGCAGGCGCTCGGCAAGTCGATTCCCGATACCGGCACGACCACCTTCCGCCCCAACTACACGCCGGTCACGTTCGGCACGTTCGCCGGGCGCGAAGTCGGCGACTTCCTTGACCCGGTCCGCAAGACCTGCATCCACGAATGGCACGTCGAGCATGGCGCGCTGTTCGAAGACGTCGGCAACTGGAAGCGGCCGTGGTACTTCCCGAAGAAGGGCGAGAACCTGCACGCGGCGGTAAAGCGCGAGTGCCTCGCGGTGCGCAACAGCGTCGGCATCCTCGATGCGTCGACGCTCGGCAAGATCGACATCCAGGGCCCGGACGCGGTAACGCTGCTGAACTGGATGTACACCAACCCGTGGAACAAGCTTGAAGTCGGCAAGTGCCGTTATGGCCTGATGCTTGACGAGAACGGCATGGTCTTCGACGACGGCGTGACGGTGCGGCTCGGCGAGCAGCATTTCATGATGACGACGACGACGGGCGGCGCCGCGCGCGTGCTGACCTGGATGGAGCGCTGGCTGCAGACCGAATGGCCGCACCTGAAGGTCCGGCTTTCATCGGTGACCGATCACTGGGCGACGTTCGCGGTGGTCGGGCCGAACAGCCGCAGGGTGCTGCGCAAGGTCTGCGATGACATCGACTTCGCCAACGACGCGTTCCCGTTCATGAGCTATCGCAACGGCACCGTCGCCGGCGCAAAGGCGCGCGTGATGCGGATCAGCTTCTCGGGCGAGCTGGCGTACGAGGTGAACGTGCCTGCGAACGCCGGCCGTGCCGTGTGGGAAGCGCTGATGGCCGCTGGCGCCGAGTTCGACATCACGCCGTACGGCACGGAAACGATGCACGTGCTGCGCGCGGAGAAGGGCTACATCATCGTCGGCCAGGACACAGACGGTTCGGTCACGCCGTATGACCTCGGGATGGGAGGCGTCGTCGCGAAGTCGAAGGACTTCCTCGGCAAGCGCTCGCTGACGCGCTCGGATACCGCCAAGGAAGGCCGCAAGCAGTTCGTCGGCCTGCTGACCGACGACGCGGAGTTCGTCCTGCCCGAGGGCGCTCAGATCCTCGCGCCGGGCACGCGCGTGTCGACGGCCGAGCCAACGCCGATGATCGGCCATGTGACGTCGAGCTACTACAGTCCGATCCTGAAGCGTTCGATCGCGCTCGCCGTGGTAAAGGGCGGCCTGGGCAAGATGGGCCAGAGCGTTGCGATCCCGCTGGCCAATGGCCGGCGCGTGATGGCGAAGATCTCCAGCCCCGTTTTCTACGATACCGAAGGAGTGCGCCAGAATGTGGAATGAAACGGGTAATGCTACGCCGGTTGCAGATATGCCGGCAACGGACGCGCGCCAGCGCGGCGTCCGACTCGAGTCGCCGTTCATCGGCGCGACCGATCTTCTGAACGCGCAGCAGGCGCGCGCATCGAAGCACTTCGTTCTGCGCGAGCGCGCCTTCCTTGATCTCGTCAACGTGCGCGGCGACCTGTCCGATCCGATATTCGTCGACGCGTTCGAGGGCGTGGTCGGATGCTGTCCGCCAGCCGCCCCTAACACAGTCGCCCGCAGTGCCAACTATGACGTGCTGTGGCTCGGCCCCGACGAGTGGCTCGTGCGGTCGAGCGGCCCCGTGCCGGCGGGCGTACTCGAGCCGAAGATCGCCCAGGCGATCGCCGGGGCTTACGCGGCGGCGGTCGACGTCGGCAGCGGCTATACGGTTGTCGAGATCAGTGGGAGCCGCGTGCGCGACGTGCTGGCGCGCGGCTGCCCGCTCGATCTGCATCCGCGCGTGCTCAAGCCGGGGCAGTGTTTGCAGAGCCACTACTTCAAGGCCTCGATCGTGCTCGTGCCGACCGGCGTCGACAGCTTCGAGATCGTGGTGCGCCGCAGCTTTGCCGACTACTTCTGCCGCATCATGCTCGACGCGGCGCAGCCGCTGACATCATGAAGCTCGTCGATAACGCGTTCAACGGTCCACTCGCTGCACTCGACGCGCCACTCCTGCCCGGCACGGGATGGAGCGTGTTTATCGATGCGTTGAAGGTGCCGGTGCGGATCGGCATCCATCCGCATGAGCACGACGCACCGCAGCCGATTGTCATCGATGCACGACTCGGCTATCGTTGCGAGCCGCGCGAGGAAGGCGAGTGGATCGATTACGAGGGCTATTGTGCTCGCCTCGCCGCGTTTCTCGGGCACAAGCCGCATACGCGGCTGCTCGAGACGCTGGTGGCCGAAATCGCTGAGCTATCGTTTCGCGAATGGCCGGCGCTCGACACGCTGACAATCGCCGTGCACAAGCCGAAGATCCGGCCTGGCACGCAACGCGTCGGTGTCGCACTTGAGTGGACACGCGCCGATTACCTGAGGCGCAGCGGGAAGCCGGGATAGTCGTTTCCCGAGCCGTGTCGGCGTTGGTCAAACGCGTGTCGGTATTGGACATAGGCTTCCCCTTCTCGCGGACTACTCTCGAAGACGCTGCCGCACATGCTGCGCCGACCGGCGCGGCAGCGGCGCGAGTCACGATAATACAAGGAGAGAATCCAATGAAAATGGGAGCGACTGCGGGCCCGGCTCTGGCGCTGATGTTTTCCGCGTCCGCCTTTGCCCAAAGCGGCGTCACGCTGTACGGTGTGATCGACGAAGGCATCAACTACACGAATAACGTCGGCGGACATAGCCTGACCGAGCTGGCAAGCGGCTTTGCGCAAGGCAGCCGTTGGGGCCTGAAGGGGACGGAGGATCTGGGCGGCGGCCTCAAGGCGTTGTTTCAGCTCGAGAACGGTTTCAATGCAAGCAACGGCAAAGCGGCACAGGGCGGGCTGATGTTCGGTCGGCAAGCCTACGTCGGGCTTTCCGACAATCAATGGGGGAGCGTCACGCTCGGGCGCCAGTATGATTCGGTGATCGACTATCT
This sequence comes from Cupriavidus sp. H39, assembly GCF_050271075.1. NCBI lineage: Bacteria > Pseudomonadati > Pseudomonadota > Betaproteobacteria > Burkholderiales > Burkholderiaceae > Cupriavidus > Cupriavidus sp. H39. Next base: position 45,605 of record NZ_CP189846.1, on the reverse strand, counting down.
CGCGCCGACGACCGTTGCCGGCAATTGGGGGGGGACCATGTTCGGCCACCCCTACGATAACGACAACCTGATCTACTCGTTCCGCGTCAACAACACCGTCAAGTACACCAGTCCCTCGCTTGGCGGGTTCCAGTTCGGCGGCACCTACAGTTTCAGCAACGACACCAACTTTGCCAACAACCGCCAGTATGGTGCGGGGATGCAGTACGCGAACGGAGGCTTGTTGCTGGCTGCAGCCTATCTCCAGGCGGACAACCCGTCGGCGACGGCGGGGGGCGCCATCAATAACGGCGGCGACCAGAACTTCCTTGCCAGGCGTTTGCGCATCTTCGGTGCCGGCATCAACTACACGTTCGGCGCCGCAACGGCAGGCTTCGCTTACTCCAACTCGAATCTGACCGAACCGCTGTCCACTTCGTACATCTCTGGCTCGATCCTGCCGGCCAGCGGCACGTTGAACTCGCTCCGGTTCCAGAACCTGGAGGTGAATTTCAAGTATCAGTTCACGCCCGCTTTCTACGCCGGTGGGGCGTATACGCTCACCCTGGAAAACTTCAACGCGTCGTCGGGCGACGCGAAGCCGAAAGTTCATTCCGTCGGCCTGATGGCGGACTACAGCTTCTCGAAGCGCACGGACGTCTATATCCAGGGTGCCTACCAGCATGTCGCCGGCGGCAAGACCGGCACCGCATTGGACATGGCTGACTTGCCCGGGGCATCGAACGCTTCATCGACGTCGAATCAGTTCCAGGTCCGTGCCGCGATTCGCCACAAGTTCTAAACCTGTTCCCTCCCGGCGGTCGCCACGAGTCGCGACAGCGACTCGTGGCAGAGCGCCCGGACAGGAACCTCTCGCGGGAACCGGGCGTGCGCGTCAGGAGGACTTGTCCGCTACAGCGGGATAAAGCGCGCTCTCCCCTGTTTCGTCCCCAGACGCCAGCGCTTCCAGTGCGACGCCACGGGTCTCGATCCCCAGCACCCACACAGCGAGTGCCGCCACCGCGAACGACAGCGCGCCGAGCGTGAACACGCCCCCCTGTCCGAACACCGGTAACACCACGCCAACCACGTAGGGCCCGATCAGCGACCCGATCCGCCCGACCGCCGAGGCGAAACCCGACCCCGTCGCACGCGAGCCGGTGCCATACTGTTCCGGCGTGTAGGTGTACAGCACCGCCCACATGCCGAACAGGAAGAACTGCATCGCCAGGCCGGTGCCCACGAGCAGCGTGACACTACCGCCGTACAGCGCACTCTGGCCATACAGGTACGCCATCATGCCGCCGCCGAGCAGCGACGCGATGCAGGTTGGCTTGCGCCCCCATCGCTCGACGAGCCACGCTGCGCACAGGAAGCCCGGCACGCCGCCGAGCGAAATCAGCACCGTGTAGTACACCGATTGCGTGACCGCAAAGCCGGCCTGCTGCAGTAGCGCGCCAAGCCAGGAGGTCAGTCCGTAGAAGCCGAGCAGCGCGAAGAACCAAAGCAGCCAGACCATCGTCGTGCGACGGCGGTAGGCGCCGCTCCAGATCTCGCGCAGCGCGCCGCGCCCGCGCACTGGCTCGGCCATTGGCTGCTGCGACGGTCGCGGCAGCATCGCGACGCCGGCCGAACGCATCACCCTGGCCTCGATGCCACGCATCACCGCGTCGGCCTCGGCGTGCCGGCCCGCATGCTCGAGCCAGCGCGGCGACTCGGGCACGATGCGGCGCACGATCAGCACGAATACGGCCGGGATCGCAAGCAGCGCGAACACGGTGCGCCAGCCAAACTGCGGCAGCACGAAGTAAGAGACAATCCCGGCGGTGATAAAGCCGAGCGGCCAGAAGCCGTCCATCAGTGCGATCAGGCGGCCGCGATTCGCGGTGGGGACGAATTCGGACAACAGCGTCTGCGCGACCGGAAACTCCATGCCCATGCCGATCCCGAGCAATACGCGCCACGCGATGAGCGCGTCGACGCTTTGCGCAGTGGAGCAAAGATACGACGCTATGCCCCACAGCACCATGCTCCACTGGAACACAGGCCGGCGTCCGAAGCGGTCAGCGAGCAGGCCGGCGAGCGCCGCGCCCACCACCATCCCGAAGAAGCTTGCGCTGGCGACGACGCCTGTCATTGCGGTTGACAGCCCGAACTCCTGCTTGATCGAGCCCAGTATGAACGTCATGGTGGCGAGATCGACCGAGTCGAAGAAGAAGGCGATCGCGATGATGACGAAGATCAGCTTGTGGTAGCCGGAAAACGGCAGACGCTCGAGCCGGGCGGCGGCGTTCGAGCGCGTGGGTGAGGTGGCGGGAGTTGGCATGGCGTCCTTGAGAAATGAGGACCTCTTAGCGGGTTGCTTTCAGGCCCCAATCTTCAGTAGACGCGGTTATCGCCGCACGCTCTGGGGTATACCCGTCGCCGGTCTGTGCAAATCCGACATCGGCAGACCAGTGTGGGGCGGTACCGCCCGCCTCGCTCGGTGGGCGCGCGCGGCGTACGCAATGCCGAGGGCGGAGCCGACGCTCGCCGATGTCGGCGCTGGGCAAGCGCCTGTCGGGTTTTGAACATAGCCGCCTGGTGTCCCGGAATACGCTCGAAGACGCTGCCGCGCATGCCGCGCCGATCGGCGTGGCTGCGGCACGATTCAACGAGACATGGAGACAATGCGATGAGCAGCAACCGAGGTGTCGTATATCTTGGGCCGGGCCAGGTCGAGGTGCAGAAGATCGATTATCCGAAAATGGTCGATCCCAGCGGCCGGGCAATTGGCCACGGCGTGATCCTCAAGGTCGTCAGCACGAACATCTGCGGCTCGGACCAGCACATGGTGCGCGGCCGCACCACCGCACCGACCGGCCTGGTGCTCGGTCACGAGATCACCGGCGAGGTCATCGAAATCGGCCGCGACGTCGAGACATTGACGATCGGTGATCTGGTGTCGGTGCCGTTCAACGTCGCGTGCGGCCGCTGCGCGATGTGCAAGGAGCAGCACACCGGCGTTTGCCTGAGCGTCAACCCGTCGCGCGCGGGTGGGGCGTACGGCTATGTCGACATGGGCGGCTGGATCGGCGGGCAGTCCGAGTACGTGATGGTGCCGTATGCCGACTTCAACCTGCTGAGGTTCCCCGACCGCGACCAGGCGATGGCAAAGATCCGCGATCTCACCTGCCTGTCGGACATCCTGCCAACGGGCTATCACGGCGCCGTGACCGCGGGCGTGAAGCCGGGTTCGACGGTCTACATCGCCGGCGCGGGCCCGGTCGGCATGGCGGCTGCCGCTTCGGCGCGCCTGCTCGGCGCGGCCTGCACGATCGTCGGCGACATGAACCCGGCGCGTCTCGCGCATGCGAAGGCGATGGGCTTTGAGGTCGTGGATCTGTCGAAGGACGCAACGCTCGGCGAGCAGATCGCCGAGATTCTCGGCACGCCCGAGATCGACTGCGCGGTGGACTGCGTCGGCTTCGAGGCGCATGGTCACGGCTCGTCGGGCTATGTGGAGGAGGCGCCCGCCACAGTGCTCAACTCCCTGATGGAAATCACGCGGCCAGCCGGTGCGATCGGCATTCCGGGTCTGTACGTGACCGATGATCCGGGCGCCAAGGATGCCGCGGCCCAGCGCGGCAGCCTCAGCATCCGCTTCGGCCTCGGCTGGGCGAAGTCGCACTCGTTCCATACGGGGCAGACGCCGGTCGTTAAGTACAACCGCAACCTGATGCAGGCGATTCTCCACAATCGCTTGCCGATTGCAGAGATTGTCAATGTGACGGTCATCCCGCTTGATCAGGCGCCGGAAGGTTACAAGCAGTTCGATGGCGGCGCGCCACGCAAATTCGTCATTGATCCGCACGGGCTGTTGGCGGCCTGACCACCCGCGCAGAAAAAAAACGGGCGGCCGATTAGCGGCCGCCCGTTTTGCAGTTGGGGCAGTGTGGTTCACTGCCGCCGACGCTCACGCGTGCAGCATCACGGAAGAGGATTTGTGCCCTGACGACTTCGCCAGCGGCGCGCTCTGCGCCCTGCGCTCGCGCGTAGGCGCGACGCCGAACTCGTCACGGTAGCTCTTGCTGAAATGGCACGCGGACTGGAAGCCGCATGCCATCGTGATGTGCATGATCGACATATCCGTCTGCAGGAGCAGCTCGCGCGCACGGCGCAGGCGCAACGTCAGGTAGTAATGCGTGGGCGTCATGCCGAGATGGTCGCGGAACAGGCGCTGCAGCTGCCGCTGAGACAAGTTTGCAAGCCGCGCCAGCTCTTCGCGCGACAGTGGCTCCTCGATATTGTTCTCCATCAGCGAGACCACCTCGAACAGAGACTTCTTCGCCGAGCCCAGTCGCGCGACCAACGGGATTTTCTGCTGCGCGCTGGTGTCGCGCACGTGCTCGACAATGAACTGTTCGGCGATCTGCGTGACGCGCGCGGTTCCGACGCGACGGGTGATCAGGTTCAGCATCATGTCCAGCGGCGCGACGCCGCCCGTGCAAGTGACCCGGTCGCGGTCGATCACGAACAGTTCCTTCAGGAAGCGCGTATCGGGAAACTCCTCCTTGAGCGCGGACATGTTTTCCCAGTGGATCGCGCAGGCATAGCCGGCCAGCAGGCCGGATCTCGCGAGTGCGTACGTGCCGGTGCAAAGGCTCCCCAGCATCGTGCCCTCGCGCGCCGCGCGGCGCAGCGTGGAGAGGTGCTCCGCTGTCGTCGAACGCTGCACGTCGATGCCGCCGCAAACGAACACGATGTCAGGACGCCCGATGCTGTCGGCCCGCTCGGTGTCGAGCGCCAAGCCGTTGCTCGCCGTCACCAGTCCGCCTTCCGGGCTGATGATGCTCCAGCGGTACAGTTCCTGGCCGCTCAGGTAATTGGCCATGCGCAGCACTTCGATCGCATTGGTGAACGCGATCATGGTGAAGTTGGGCAGCGGCAGGAACGCGAAGTGAGATAACGACGCGGTGCGGTCGGTCGACATGGGGGCGTCCTTCAGATTTTTAAGGTGCTTTTCCAGCCCTTGGGGGAAGGGTCCGGATGCTTTTTACTTATTGTTAAGTCAGCCGCAACAAGCATGCCATACGGCGAAACCCTAGCTCTTTAGTGGGGTGTCCCGCTGGAGACTGGGTGGACGCCTCCTTGTTGCACTGCAATCGTGACGCTCCGCACCCGCAATGCGCGTCAGGCACCGCCGCAGTGCCCGCCCGGGGCCACTTGTGCAAATCGGACGCGAATGGCGGAAATGGGAAAGAACGCGTCTGAATTCATCAATCGGCCAAAAACACGAACGACAAGAATAGAGCCGTTGGCAACGCTGCGCCTATCAGGCGAACAAGCCTGGCGCGGCGGGCCTCTCGCCCCAGTCAGCCATTTCATCCCACACGGACCTCTATGTCGAACACCCAGTCTTTCTTCTCGCAGCCTCTGGCCGAGCGCGATGCGCTGGTTCGCGGCGCCCTTTCGAAGGAACTCGAGCGTCAGCAATCGCAAGTCGAGCTGATCGCCTCGGAAAACATCGTGTCGCGTGCGGTGCTTGAGGCGCAAGGTTCGGTACTGACCAACAAGTACGCCGAAGGCTACCCCGGCAAGCGCTACTACGGTGGCTGCGAATTTGCGGACGAAGTCGAATCGCTCGCGATCGAGCGCGTGAAGCAACTCTTCAACGCCGGCTTTGCCAACGTGCAGCCCCACTCGGGCGCCCAGGCGAACGGCTCGGTGATGCTCGCGCTGACCAAGCCGGGCGACACCGTGCTCGGCATGTCGCTCGACGCGGGCGGTCACCTGACCCATGGCGCCAAGCCGGCGCTGTCGGGCAAGTGGTTCAACGCCGTGCAGTATGGCGTGAACCGCGAATCGATGCTGATCGACTACGATCAGGTCGAAGCGCTCGCGAAAGAGCACAAGCCGAGCTTGATCATCGCCGGCTTCTCCGCGTATCCGCGCCAGCTCGATTTCGCCCGCTTCCGCGCAATCGCCGACGGCGTCGGGGCGAAGCTGATGGTCGACATGGCGCACATCGCCGGCGTGATCGCCGCGGGCCGCCATTCGAACCCGGTCGAGCATGCGCACGTCGTCACCTCGACTACGCACAAGACCCTGCGCGGCCCGCGCGGCGGCTTCGTGCTGACCAACGATGAAGAGATCGCCAAGAAGATCAACTCGGCCGTGTTCCCCGGTCTGCAGGGCGGCCCGTTGATGCACGTGATCGCAGCCAAGGCAGTGGCGTTTGGCGAGGCGCTGTCGTCGGACTTCAGGACCTATATCGACAACGTGCTCGCGAACGCGAAGGCGCTCGGCGAAGTGTTGAAGGAAGGCGGTGTCGACCTCGTCACCGGCGGCACCGACAATCACCTGCTGCTGGTCGATCTGCGCCCGAAGGGGCTCAAGGGCACGCAGGTCGAGCAGGCGCTCGAACGTGCCGGCATCACCTGCAACAAGAACGGCATCCCGTTCGACACGGAGAAGCCGACCATCACGTCCGGCATCCGGCTCGGCGCGCCGGCGGCCACGACGCGCGGCTTCGGCGTTGCGGAGTTCCGCGAGATCGGGCGCCTGATCCTCGAGGTGTTCGAAGCGCTGCGCGCAAATCCGGAGGGCGACGCCGCCACCGAGCAACGCGTGCGCCACCAGATCTTCGCGCTGTGCGATCGCTTCCCGATCTACTGACCCGACGAACGAAAAGACTGGAGCCCCCATGAGCCCGCTGCACCAGGACAGCATCATTATCGACGGCCTGAACATCTCGAAGTTCGAGCGGTCGGTGTTCGAAGACATGAAGAAGGGCGGCGTCACGGCCGCGAACTGTACGGTCTCGGTCTGGGACAATTTCACCAAGACCGTCGACAACATTGCGCTGATGAAGAAGGCGATTCGCGACAACAGCGAACTGCTGACGCTCGTGCGCACCACTGACGACATCCGCCGCGCAAAGCATGAGGGAAAGACCGGCGTGATCCTCGGCTTCCAGAACGCCCACGCGTTCGAGGACAACCTCGGCTATGTCGAAGCGTTCGCCGACATGGGCGTGCGCGTCGTGCAGCTCTGCTACAACACGCAGAACCTGGTGGGCACCGGATGCTACGAGCGCGACGGCGGGCTGTCGGACTTCGGCCGTGAAGTGATCACCGAGATGAACCGCGTCGGAATCATGGTCGATCTGTCGCACGTTGGGGGCAACACCTCGTCCGAGGCGATTGCGTTCTCGAAGAAGCCGGTCTGCTACTCGCACTGCCTGCCGTCCGGCCTCAAGGAACATCCGCGCAACAAGAGCGACGCGCAGCTGAAGGAGATCGCCGATGCGGGCGGCTTCGTCGGCGTGACGATGTTCGCGCCGTTCCTCAAGCGCGGGATCGAGGCGACGGTCGACGACTACATCGAAGCGATCGACTACGTGGTCAACCTGATCGGCGAGGACGCGGTCGGCATCGGCACCGACTTCACGCAGGGCTACAGCACCGAGTTCTTCGACATGCTGACGCACGACAAGGGCCGCTACCGGCGCCTGACCAATTTCGGGAAGGTGATCAACCCCGAAGGGATCCGGACCATCGGCGAGTTTCCGAACCTGACTGCGGCAATGGAGCGAGCCGGCTGGAAGGCCTCTCGCATCCGCAAGATCATGGGCGAGAACTGGGTGCGCGTCTTCAAGGAAGTGTGGGGCGCCTGATCCCCGACAGCGCCAACTTTCATCAAATCACCACAAACGGACGGGCGCGCGCGATAGCGCGCGCTCGCGGGCGACGCCGCGTCTACGCAACGCTACCAGCGGCTTTCCTTTCCTCACGGAGTTATCACGATGCAACCGCAACTGCCAATCGACGTTGATCCCGAAACCGGTGTCTGGACCACCGACGCGCTGCCGATGCTTTACGTGCCGCGCCACTTCTTCACGAACAACCATGTCGCGGTCGAAGAGGCGCTCGGACGCGAGGCGTACGAAGAGATCCTCTACAAGGCCGGCTACAAGTCCGCCTACCACTGGTGCGACAAGGAGGCGCAGTTGCATGACATCAGCGGGATGGCCGTGTTCGAGCATTACCTGAAGCGGCTGTCGCAGCGCGGCTGGGGGCTGTTTTCGATCCTGGAAGCCGATCCGGCGACGGCGAGCGCGCGCATCGCGCTGCGCCACTCATCATTCGTGCTACAGCAGCCGGAAAAAAGCGGCAAGCTTTGCTACATGTTCGCCGGCTGGTTCGCCGGCGCAATGGACTGGGTCAACGACACCACGCCCGCGGGCAAGGGCAAGGGCGCCCCGCGCGCGCAGTCGAAGGAAGTGCAGTGCGCAGCCGAGGGGCACGATCACTGCGTGTTCCAAGTGTCGCCGATCGCACGCTGACACCGAGGCCCTTCCGCACTACGACAAATACGAGACACACCAACGCCAGAGGTCGTCCGCGATGCGTTATCCCCACTTGTTCAAACCTTTGCAGCTCAATCAGCTGACGCTCCGCAACCGGATCGTGAGCACGGCGCACGCGGAAGTGTATGCCGAGCCGGGCGGCCTGCCCGGCGACCGCTACATTCGCTATTACGAAGAGAAGGCAAAGGGCGGCGTCGGCCTGGCGATTTGCGGCGGCTCGAGCCCCGTGTCGATCGACAGTCCCCAGGGCTGGTGGAAGTCAGTGAATCTCTCGACCGACAAGATCATCGATCCGCTGTCCCGGCTCGCCGAAACGATGCACCGGCACGGCGCCAAGATCATGATCCAGGCCACCCACATGGGACGCCGCTCGGCGTTCCATGGCGAGCACTGGCCGCACCTGATGACGCCGTCCGGCGTGCGCGAGCCCGTGCACCGTGGCAACGCCAAGATCATCGAGGTCGAGGAGATCCGCCGCATCATCGCCGACTTCGCCGCAGCCGCGAAGCGCGTGAAGGACGCCGGCATGGACGGCATCGAGATCTCGGCCGCTCACCAGCACCTGATTGACCAGTTCTGGAGCCCGCGCACGAACTTCCGCACCGACGAGTGGGGCGGTAGCGTTGAGAACCGGATGCGCTTCGGCGTGGAGGTGCTCAAAGCGGTGCGAGAGGTGGTCGGCAAGGACTTCTGCGTCGGCCTGCGCATGTGCGGCGACGAGTTCCATGAAGACGGTCTCGATCACGAGCAACTGAAGGAGATCGCCCAGGCGATGTCCGAGTCGGGGCTTGTCGACTATATCGGCGTGGTCGGCTCCGGCGCCGATACGCACAACACGCTCGCAAACTGCATGCCGCCGATGGCGCTGCCGCCCGAGCCGTTCGTGCATCTCGCGGCGGGCATCAAGTCGGTGATCAAGGTACCGTTGATGCACGCGCAGAGCATCCGCGACGCGGGCCAGGCCGAGCGCCTGCTCGCCAACGGCATGGTCGACCTGGTCGGCATGACGCGCGCCCAGATCGCCGATCCGCACATGGTCATCAAGATTCGCGACGGCCGCGAGGACGAGATCAAGCAATGCGTCGGCGCGAACTACTGCATCGACCGCCAGTACAACGGCCTCGACGTGCTGTGCGTGCAGAACGCCGCGACCTCGCGCGAGGCGACGATGCCGCACATCATCGAGAAGTCGCGTGGCCCGAAGCGCAAGGTCGTCGTGGTGGGTGCGGGCCCTGCCGGCCTGGAAGCGGCGCGCGTCGCGCGTTCACGCGGCCATGACGTCGTGCTGTTCGAGAAGAACACCGAAGTGGGCGGGCAGATCCTGCTCGCCGCCAAGGCGCCGCAGCGCGAGCAGATGCAGGGCATCGTGCGCTGGTTCGACATGGAGACCAAGCGCCTCGGCGTCGACCGGAGGCTGGGCGTCGAGGCGGACGCGAAGATGATCATGGCGGAGAAGCCGGACATCATCGTGCTCGCGACGGGTGGCCGGGCATTTTCCGATCAGGTGCCCGGCTGGGCCGTCGCCGAGGGGCTCGCGGACAGTTCGTGGGACGTGCTCGCCGGCCGTGTCGAGGCGAAGGAGAACGTGCTCGTCTACGACGGCGTCAGCACGCACGCCGGTGCGGGTGTTGCCGACTACCTGGCGAGCCGCGGTGCGAAGGTCGAGATCGTGACGCCAGACGTCAAGGTGGCCGACGACTGCGGCGGCACCACCTTCCCGATCTTCTATCGCCGCCTGTACGCACAGGGCGTGATCCATACGCCGAACTACTGGCTCGATCGCGTCTACGAGGAAGGCGGCAAGAAGATCGCGGTGCTGCGCAACGAGTACACGGAAGAGCTCGAGGAGCGCGCGGTCGACCAGGTCGTGATCGAGAACGGATCGACCCCGAATGACGCGCTGTACTGGAAGCTCAAGCCGGAATCGCTCAATCGCGGCCAGGTCGACGTACACAAGCTGTTTGCTTCGGAGCCGCAACCGTGCCTGTCGGAAACGCTCGGCAACGGCCGCTTCCTGTTGTTCCGCGTCGGCGACTGCATCTCGATGCACAACATCCACGGCGCCATCTATGACGCGCTGCGGCTCGTGAAGGATTTCTGACGATGAATCCGTCCCTCCTGATTACCGTTCTGCTCTGGCTGTCGGTGGCGGGGCTCGCGTTCGCGGTCGTGAAGCGCGCGTCGTACTGGCGGCTCGGCCGGGCGACCGCGCCCGGGTCGTTCGGCATCGCAAACCTGCTGGCCATCCCGAAGCGCTATTTCGTCGACCTGCACCACGTCGTCGCCCGCGATCCGTACATCGCCAGGACGCACGTCGCCACGGCCGGTGGCGCGATTGCCGCGCTGGCGCTCGTGTTCGTCAACTACGGTCTCGCCATCTACTCGCCATGGCTCGACCGGGCAATCTTCGCCGCGGCGGTCGCGATGCTGATTGGCGCGGTGTTCGTCTGGCGCCGGCGGGGCGCCAAGGACGTGCCCGCGCGCCTGTCAAAGGGACCATGGAACACGCTGCCATGGCTGCTCGGTTCGTTCGCGCTCGGCCTCGTGCTGTTCGTGGTCGTGCCGGCTGGCGTCATGTCCGGTGCGTTCGCGGTGGTCTGCGCGCTGCTGATCGGTGCCGGCGCTTTCGCGATGACGTTCGGCGCGGCAAAAGGCGGGCCGATGAAGCATGCGATCGCGGGCCTCATGCATCTGGCGTTTCATCCGCGCCAGGAGCGGTTTGCCGGCAAGCCTGACGCGTACACCGGCAACGGCACCGCCACGCCGCCGACCGCGCTCAAGCTGCCCGAGATCGAAAAGCAGGAGTACGGGGTGGCCCGGCCCGTTGAGTTCCGCTGGAACCAGCTGCTGAGCTTTGACGCCTGCGTGCAGTGCGGCAAGTGCGAGGCCGCGTGTCCCGCGTTCGCCTCGGGCCAGCCGCTCAATCCGAAGAAACTGATCCAGGATCTCGTTGTCGGCATGGCGGGCGGCACCGATGCCGCGTACGCCGGCAGCCCGACGCCGGGCATTCCGGTCGGCCGCCATCGCGGCGAGCCGAATGGCCCGATCGTGTCCGGCCTGATCGATGCGCAGACGCTGTGGTCGTGCACGACCTGCCGAGCCTGCGTGCAGGAGTGCCCGATGCTGATCGAGCACGTCGATGCGATCGTCGACATGCGCCGCAACCAGACGCTAGTGCACGGCACCGTGCCGGGCAAAGGCGCCGAAGTGCTCGCGAACCTGCGCGAGACCGGCACGATGGGCGGCTACGACACCGCGGCGCGCTATGACTGGTCGGTTGACCTCAATGCGCCGGTCGCGCAGCAGGGCAAGGCGGTGGACGTGCTGATCGTTGCCGGCGAGGGCGCCTTCGACATGCGCTATCAGCGCACGCTGCGGGCTTTCGTGAAGGTGCTGAACAAGGCGGGCGTCGATTACGCGGTGCTCGGTAGCGTGGAAACGGACACGGGCGATGTGGCCCGCCGTCTCGGCGACGAGGCGACGTTCCAGCAGATGGCGAAGCGCCTGATCGGCACGCTCGGTACGTTGTCGTTCAGGCAGATCGTGACGGCGGATCCGCACGTGATGCACAGCCTGCGCAACGAGTATCGCGCCCTGGGCTTGCGCGTCACGGTCAAGCATCACACGAGCTACCTCGCCGAACTGGCCGACAGCGGCCGCATTGCGCCGAAGGCGGTTGAAGCGCTGCGCGAGAAGGTCACCACCTATCACGACCCCTGCTATCTCGGCCGCTACAACGGCGAGACCGAGGCGCCGCGCAAGCTGCTGAAGACGATCGGCATCAAGGTGGTCGAGATGGAGCGCCATGGCATGCGTGGCCGCTGTTGCGGCGGCGGGGGCGGCGCGCCGTTGACCGATATCCCGGGCAAGCAGCGCATCCCGGATATCCGCATCGCCGATGCGCAGGCCGTGGGCGCGGAAGTGGTCGCGGTCGGGTGCCCGAACTGCACGGCAATGCTCGAAGGCGTGGTCGGCCCGCGCCCGGACGTGCTCGATGTGGCCGAACTTGTTGCGGCCTCGCTGGAGTGATTCGATGAACAAGATCCCACGTATCGATCCGCGCCGGCCGTTCGTGATCACGGCGGCGGGCCTGAGAAGGATCACGCTCGGCGAAACCGGCAGCGCGGATCCGAACGCCGCGCACTGGACCGGGCAGGGCCACGGCGCGACGGCGGCGAGGCCGCGCCGGGCGGTCAGCGATCCGCGGCAGGTACTGCTCGTCGCCGCGCACAGCGAGCGCGGAGCGCTCGACGATCATGCATGCCAGGCGCTCGCCGCGGCCGCGCTGCTAGCCGATGCGCGGACTGAGGTCGCGCTGCTGGTGTTCGGCGAGCTGAAGGACGACGCGGCGGCGCTCGGCGCCGACAAGGTCATCGCGCTGCCCGCATTCGATCGCCGCGCGTTTGCGCCCGATGCCGAGCTGCGGGCGCTGCTGGCCTGCGCGGCCGCGCTGTCGCCGAAGCATCTCTTCCTGCCTGATAACGCCACCGGCGACGGCGATCTTGGCCGCCGCTACGTGGCGGCGACCGGCGCGAGCGTCGCGACGCACGTAAACGAGATCGACGCGCGCCACGTCGGCACCTATGCCCAGGCGAAACGCGCGTTTGCGACCCGCTCGCTGCCCGACGTGATCCTGCTCGCTCCCGGCGCGGTGGACACGAAGCTGCCGTTCACTGGCGCGGGACAGGCCCTGTCCGGCGATTTCCTGCTCGGGATCGGCGATAGCTCGCAGCCGTACCGCGACCTGGGCCTGGAGGAGATCGATGCCGCACAGGTCGCGCTCGAGGAAGCGGACTTCATCGTGTCGGCCGGCAACGGCGTGGCCGATATCGGTGCGTTCGAGCAGCTCGCCGGCGTGTTCGGCGCGGCGATCGCCGCGAGCCGTGTCGCGGTCGACAACGGCCATTTCACGCGCGACAAGCAGGTGGGGGCGACCGGCAAGACGGTCGAAGCGAGCGTCTATATCGCGTTCGGCATCTCGGGCGCCGTGCAGCACCTGCAGGGCATCAAGGACTGCCGTCACGTGATCGCCGTCAACCTGGACGGCAGCGCACCCATTGCCAAGCGTGCGAACCTGACCATCGTCGGCGACGCCAACGAGACGATCGCGGCGCTGATCGAAGCGGTGCAGGCCGCGCGCCGCGCGAACGGAAAGGCGCCGGCCGCGGCCAGCGTCCGCGAACCCTTAGGAGCCGCAGCATGAATGCCCCCCAGCAAATCCGACGCATCGCGGTGCTGGTGTCGGTCGGCCGTCATCCGCTCAGCGGCGCGCGGCGCTACAGCCGCAACGACGCGGCAGCGCTCGAAATCGGCCTGGCGCTCGCGGACAAGCATCGCGCGCAACTGGCGGTGCTGCATGCGGGCGACGCCGCGGAGCCGGCGCTCGCCGAGTACCTGGCGCTTGGCGCACGTGAAGTCGAGGTGCTCGCATGCGGGGCTGCGGATGACCCCGGGCGCACATTGGCCGCGCGCGTCAAGGACTACGACCTCGTGCTGACCGGTACCCGCGCGGAAGGCGCGTACGACACCGGGATGCTGCCCTACCAGGTCGCCGCGGCGCTCGGCCGCCCGCTGCTCGCCGCGGCCGTCGATGTCGGCATCGCCGACGGCCGCGCCACCGTGCGGCAGTTCCTGCCGAAGGGACTGCGCCGGCGCGTCGACGCGGTATTGCCGGCCGTGGTGGCCGTCCATCCACTCGCGAACGCGCAGCCGCGCTATGCGTACGCACGGCTGCGTGCGGGCGCGATCCGGACCGCGCCCGCGGCGCGATTCGAAGACGCCAGCGCCGCCGCATGGACGCTCGGCGCTCCCGAGCGCAAGCCAGTCAGGCTGGCCGCCGCCGAGAAGCGCTCCGGACACGCCCGGATGCTGTCGGCGACGACGACCGAGAGCCGCGGCGGAAACGTCGTAAACGGAGGGACTTCGGTCGAAAAAGCACAAGCCATCCTCGCGTACTTACGCGAGCATCAACTCATCGACTACTGATGTTGCCGATCGGTCGGCAAACAAACAGAAAACAAGGAATCCGGAGCCAAACGATGAAAGTATCGGCAGACATTCGTGCGCTGGTGGACCGGCGCAAGCAAGGCTACAGCCTCGAGGCGCCTTTCTATCAGAGTGAAGAGATTTTCGCGCTCGATATGGAAGCGATCTTCCGCAAGCACTGGATCCACGTGGCGGTCGAGCCGGACGTGCCCGAGCCGGGCGACTACGTGACGGTAGAGCTGGGCCCCGACTCGATCCTGGTCGTGCGCGACGACGACATGCAGGTGCGCGCTTTCCATAACGTGTGCCGCCATCGCGGGGCGCGCCTGTGCAACGAGGACAAGGGCACGGTCGGCAATATCGTCTGCCCATATCACAGCTGGACCTACAACCTGAACGGCGACCTGATGTTCGCCGAGCACATGGGCGAGAAGTTCGACCGCTGCAAGCACAGCCTCAAGTCTGTCCATGTGCAGAACCTGGCGGGGCTGATCTTCGTCTGCCTGGCGGACGAGCCGCCAGCCGACTTCGCGGCGATGCGCGCCGCGATGGAGCCGTACCTGCTCCCCCACGACCTGCCGAACACGAAGATCGCCGCGCAGGTCGACATCATCGAAAAGGGCAACTGGAAGCTCACGATGGAAAACAACCGCGAGTGCTATCACTGCGTGGCGAACCATCCCGAGCTGACCGTCTCGCTATACGAGTACGGATTCGGCTATCAGCACTCGCCGGCCAACGCCGAGGGCATGGCAGCGTTCGAGAGAACCTGCATCGAGCGCGCGGCGCAGTGGGAAGCGCTGAACCTGCCGTCGTCCGAAATCGAGCGCCTGCTCGACACCACCGGCTTCCGTACGCAGCGCCTGCCGCTCGACCGCAGCGGCGAATCGCAGACGCTCGATGCGAAGGTCGCCTCGAAGAAGCTGCTCGGCAACTTCGCGCAGGCCGACCTGGGCGGGCTTTCGTTCTGGACGCAGCCGAACGCATGGCATCACTTCATGAGCGACCACATCGTCACGTTCTCGGTGATTCCGCTGTCTGCCGGCGAAACCCTGGTGCGCACGAAGTGGCTCGTCCACAAGGATGCGCAGGAAGGTGTCGACTACGACGTGGAGAACCTGACGGCGGTGTGGAACGCGACCAACGACCAGGACCGCGTGCTGGTCGAGTATTCGCAGCGCGGCGCGGCAAGCAGCGCGTACGAGCCCGGCCCGTACTCGCCGTTCACCGAAGGTCTCGTCGAGAAATTCTCAGCTTGGTATATCCGCCGGCTCGCCGAGCAGATGGGTGACTAGGCAAAAGCGAAGAAAGGGGAGATGGAGATGATGCGCGATGCGGTCCAATTCGAGCCCGCCGACAGCCGGGTGACGCGCGTGGCGTTCTGGAGTGCGCTCCCTGAACGCTGGACGAGCGACATCGAGGAGACGCTTGTGTGCTGCCACGTGCGGCAGGAAACGCACGATGTGAAGAGCTTCTTCTTCCATTCGCCGGAGGGCCGCGCGTTCGTGTTTGAGCCGGGGCAGTTCATCACGCTGGAGCTCGAGATCGAGGGCGAGACGATCAACCGGTGCTACACGATCTCGTCGTCGCCCGCGCGGCCGCATACGCTCGCCATCACGGTCAAGCGGGTGCCGGGCGGCAAGGTGTCAAACTGGCTGCACGACAACTTGCGGCCGGGCGCGCCGATCCGGGTGCTCGGCCCGGCCGGCGAGTTCACCTGCGCGCGGCATCCGGCGCGCAAGTATCTGTTCCTGTCCGCGGGCTCGGGTATCACGCCGCTGATGTCGATGAGCCGTGCACACCACGATCTTGGCGAGGATCGCGACATCGTGTTCGTGCACAGTGCGCGCACGCCAGACGACATCATCTTCGCTCGCGAGCTGGACCTGATCGCGTCAAACCACGCCAACTTCCGCACTTCTTTTGTATGCGAGCGGGTCGGCGCGCGTACCAACTGGGCGGGCATGACGGGCTTCCTGTCGCTGCCGCTGCTGAAGCTGATCGCGCCGGACTTCATGGAACGCGAGGTCTTTACGTGTGGGCCGGCGCCATACATGAAGGCGGTGCGCAACCTGCTCGACGAGGCCGGCTTTGATCGCAGGCGCTACCACGAGGAGAGCTTCTCGTTCGAGACGCTGATCGCCGAGGCCGAGGCCGCAGTCGACGTGCCGGCTGCCGACACCGCACCGGCGACCAACGGCGATGCCGGCACGGCGCAGTTCAGCGTCAGCTTCGCCAAGAGCCACCGCGAAATCCTCTGCAGTTCGGGACAGCATGTACTCGACGCGGCGCGGCAATCGGGCGTGCGGCTGCCGGCGTCGTGCACCCAGGGCATGTGTGGCACCTGCAAGGTCAAGCTCGTGTCCGGCCAGGTCGAAATGAAGCACAACGGCGGCATCCGCCAGCGCGAGATCGACCAGGGGATGGTGCTCTTGTGCTGCAGCAAGCCTCTGTCGGATCTCATCATCGATAAGTAGGGCAGGCGCCTGCCACGCGGATGACGGTCGATGAGGACCGTCGGGCCGCTCTCTCGACGATTCTAAGTACACGGGGCGTTTCCGCCCCGGCCAATGGAGGTATGCCATGAAGCTGCTTGCGAAGCTGTTTTTTACCGGCGCGGCGTCGGTGATGATGACATGGAGCGCGTTCGCGCTAGGGGATGCCAAACCGACCTTGAAAATAGGCTACGTCGAGGGTTGGGACGACAGCGTCGCGACGACCAACGTCGCTGCGCGGATCATCGAGAAGAAGCTGGGATACCCGGTGCAACTGGTGCCACTCGCGGCGGGCGTGATGTGGCAGGGTGTCGCGCGCGGCGATCTCGATGCGACGCTATCCGCCTGGTTGCCGGTTACGCAGGGCGCGTACTGGGACCAGTTCAAGACCAAGGTGGTCAATCTCGGCCCCAACTTCACCGAGGCAAGAATTGGCCTGATCGTTCCGGAATCCGTGAGCGCGAAGAGCATCGACGACCTGAACGCGCAGAAGGGGAAGTTCGAAGGCCGCATCGTCGGCATAGATGCTGGCGCCGGCGTGATGCGCAAGGCCTCCGAGGCGATCAAGAGCTATGGCCTCAGTTATTCGCTGATGCCGAGTTCGGGCAGTGCGATGACAGCGGAACTGGCGCGCGCGATGAACGCGAACAAGCCGGTGATCGTGACCGGCTGGGCGCCGCACTGGATGTTCGCCAAATGGAAGCTGCGTTTCCTCGACGATCCGAAGAAGGTGTTCGGCGATGCCGAGCACGTCGACAACATCGTGAATCCGGGGCTTGAGGCAAAGGCGAAGCCGGTCGTCGGGTTCCTGAAGAAATTCCAATGGAAGCCAGGCGAGATCGACAGCGTGATGCTGGCGATCCAGGGCGGCACGAAACCCGACGCGGCCGCCGATGCGTGGATCTCCGCGAACGCGGAGCGCGTCAATGCGTGGATCGAGGGCGAGCGTTAATTCGTCAAGCGATACAGGAGAATCACCAGGCACCGGCCACGATCGCATTGCGCGCGTGGCCGGTGTGCATTAGGGCTTACTGAAACACGACCGTCCGGTCTCCATTCAGGAACACCCGTCGCTCGATGAAGGCCTTGACGGCGCGCGCGAGCGTGATGCACTCGACGTCGCGTCCGACAGCAAGCAGTTGCTCCGGACGGTACGAATGATCAACGCGCTCGACGGCCTGCTCGATGATCGGGCCTTCGTCGAGATCGTCGGTGACGAAATGCGCGGTCGCGCCGATCAGCTTGACGCCGCGCGCATGCGCCTGGTGGTACGGCTTCGCACCCTTGAAGCCAGGCAGGAAAGAGTGGTGAATGTTGATCGCGCGATGGGCGAGCCTGCCGCTGGTCGCGGGAGACAGCACCTGCATGTAGCGGGCGAGGATCACCAGTTCCGCGCCGCTCGACTCGAACAGGTCGAGCCACTGCGCTTCCTGTTGTGCCTTGGTCTCTGGCGTGATGGGGAAATGCCGGAACGGGAGATCATGCTGCCGGGCGAGCGGTTCCAGGTCGGGATGGTTCGAGGCGATCCCGACGATGTCCATCTTTAACTCGCCCATTCGCCAGCGGAACAACAGGTCCGCGAGGCAATGTTCGAGCTTCGACACCATGATCAGAACCTTCGGACGCGCGAGGGCGTCATGGATCGCCCATTGCATGCCGAAGCGATCCGCGATCGGCGTGAATTCCTGCCGCAGTACGTCGATGACAAGCGCTTCTGAATGCGTTGGATGAAATACACAGCGCAAGAAGAAGCGATTGCTCAGGTCGTCATCGAAAACGGTCAGCTCGTCGATGTAGCAGCGGTGCCGCTCGAGCAAGCCGACGACCGCGGCCACCTGGCCAGGCGCGCTGGGGCACGCCAGCGTGAGAACGAATGGTTGTGAGCGGGGCATGGCGTCCATGGGATTCCTTTATTGGGGTGGTGTGGCGGGCGGACGCGTCGAGCGCCTGCGCGGGCCATGCGCGAAGTAGAGCAGGCTGCATGGCAGGCCGGATAGAACCGAAGCGCCGCGTGGCTGGTATCGGCGCGCCAACGCACGGTGCTACCCGATGCCGGTGTCTTCAGCAAGCTCGCGCGGGCGGGTCGCAATCGATCCATTCGGCGTCGCTTGCGCACAAGCCGGGCCGGACCATCGGTTGCCACGATTGGCGGTGTCGCATTTGTGCAAGCCCTTGTCGGAATTCATCGGCAGGAGAGGGCCTTTTCTGGCAACTATGTAGGTGATCGCACCGTTTCTGTTTGTGATGCGACGAACCGAATTTGCCAAAGCATTCCAGGGAAGACGTAGCAATGCACCGCCAGCGCCTTTCGGATACTAGGAAGTCGCGGGCATGCCATATGACGTATGAGTCCCCGCAGGACCAGGAGAAGGTTTCGATGGATAGTCCCAAGGTCGTGGTCGAAGGTCTGTGCAAGGTATTTGGAAGCAATCCGCAGCAGGCGCTCGACATGCTCGCCGCCGGTTCGACGAAGGACGAAGTGTTCAGGCGGACCGGCCAGGTCGTCGGCGTGCATAACGTGTCGTTCGACGTTAACGAGGGCGAGATTTTCGTGCTGATGGGCCTGTCCGGCTCCGGCAAGTCGACGTTGATCCGTCTCGTCAACCGGCTCGTCGAGCCGACAGCCGGGAAGGTGCTGATCGGTGGCCGCGATGTGGCCGCCGTAAGCCGCTCGGAACTGATCGCGCTTCGTCGCAAGGACATGAGCATGGTGTTCCAGTCGTTCGCGCTGATGCCGCAGCGCACCGTGCTGTCGAACGCCGCGTTCGGGCTCGAGGTCGCCGGCGTCGGCCGGACCGAGCGTGAGCGCAGGGCGATGGATGTGCTGGAGCAGGTCGGGCTCTCGACGTTTGCGCAGAAGCTGCCGCGCGAGTTGTCCGGGGGCATGCAGCAGCGCGTCGGCCTTGCGCGGGCCCTTGCGGTCAACCCGTCGCTGATGATCATGGACGAAGCGTTCTCCGCGCTCGATCCGCTCAAGCGCAAGGAAATGCAGAACGTGCTGCTGCAGCTGCAGAAGGAGTCTCGCCGAACGATCATGTTCGTGTCGCACGATCTGGAGGAAGCGTTGCGCATCGGCAGCCGGATCGCGATCATGGAAGGTGGCCGCCTGGTCCAGGTCGGGACGCCGCAGGAAATCATTGCGAAGCCAGCCGACGACTACGTCCGCACGTTCTTCGACGGCATCGACACCAGCCGCTACCTGACTGCCGGCGACCTGATGCAGACGGACGCCGTGCCGGTCGTGTCAAAGCTCGATACGCCAAATCTCGACGCGATGCTGAACGGCCAGGCCGGATGTGCTTTTGTGCTCGATGCCCAACGCAAGCTTCGAGGCTGCGTCATGCGCGATGCGGCGGCGAGCGTGCGGCCCATCGAAAGCATCCGGCGCGATGCGTCGCTTGAACACGTTGTCGAGCGCGTCGTGGCGAGCCCGAACGCGCTGCCAGTCGTCGACGACAACGGTTGCTACTGCGGCTCGGTCGACCGTGCCGTCATCCTGAAAGCCATCACGCACCTGCGAGGTCACCATGTCTGAAATCCTTCCGCTCGGCCACTGGGTCGACAAGTCCGTCCATTACCTTCTCGATCACGACGCGGCGACGTTCGACGCGGTCGGGCGAGCGATCGAGGGGCTCGCCGCAATGATCGAGCGGAGCCTGCAGGCGGTGCCGATGTGGCTGATGATGGCGTTCTTCATTGGCATTGGACTCTGGCGCGTCGGCTGGCGCTTTGCGATCTTCACGGCCGCGTCGCTGTTCGTGATCTTCGCCACGGGATTCTGGGATCAGACCGTGATTACGCTGGGCCTCACGCTGTCGTCGACGATCATCAGTCTGATTCTTGGCGTTCCGCTCGGCATCTGGGCGGCGAAGAGCCGGGTGGTTGCGGCCATCGTGCGCCCGATCCTTGACCTCATGCAGACGATGCCGGCCTTTGTCTATCTGATTCCTGCCGCGATGCTGTTCGGACTGGGTCGCGTGCCGGGTATCCTGTCGACCGTGATATTTGCGATGCCGCCCGCGGTGCGCCTGACCAGCCTTGGGATCCGCCAGGTGAACATGGAGATCGTTGAAGCCGGCTATGCGTTCGGCTGCACGCCGTGGCAGTTGCTGTACAAGGTGCAGTTCCCCAACGCGCTGCCGTCGATCATGCAAGGCGTCAACCAGACCATCATGATGGCGCTGTCGATGGTGATCATTGCATCGATGGTAGGCGCGGGCGGCCTCGGCAACGAGGTGCTAGCGAGCATCCAGCGGCTCGATATCGGCCTGGGCTTCGAAAGCGGCCTGTCGGTGGTGCTGCTGGCGATTGTCCTTGACCGCATTACGGAGAGCTTTGGGCGCGCACCGGGCACTGCGAAGGCGCCGCTGTTCTCGGGGCTCAGGCAGCTGTTCAGTGCCAAGACGGCGACGGCCCACGCCTGATTCCGGCTGATCCGTTCGCCAGGAGAGCGATGTGAGGTCCGTTGCCGCCGCGCTGGCTCACAGCGCTCCACCGCCGATGTCGACGCTCGCGCATTTCGGCTTCCTGACGTTGCCCGATTTCTCGATGATCGCATTCTCGAGCGCGGTCGAAGTGCTGCGGATGGCGAACTATGTCGGGCGTGCCGAACATTACACGTGGTCGATTTATTCGTCCGAGGGCGCGCCGGTGCGGGCGAGCAATGGTATCGCGGTACGGCCGACGCGCGCGCTCGATGCCTCGGAATTGCCGGACGTGATGATCGTCTGCGGCGGCATCCGCATCCGCGATGCCGTTGACGATGGCACGCGCATGATGCTTGCGCGACTCGCCGGGCAGAATATGCCGCTCGGCGGCATCTGCACGGGTGCCTACGCGCTGATGTCGAGCAGTCTGCTCGACGGTTACCGCTGCGCCGTGCATTGGGAGAACCGATCCGCGCTGCACCACGAGTTTCCGCTGGTGCAATTCGCCGACGAACTGTTCGTCATCGACCGGGACCGGCTTACGTGTACGGGTGGTACCGCACCGATCGACATGATGCTGAACCTCGTCGGCCTGCGTTTTGGCCAGCAAATGGCCGCGCAGGTCTCCGAACAGTTCATTCTCGAGCGGATCCGTGGCGCGACCGATCCACAGCCGATCCCGGTCGATGCACGGGTTGGCCTCTCGCGGGCGGAGCTGGTCGAGGTGGTGCGGCTGATGGAGGCGAATATCGAGGAGCCGCTGTCGCTGGACGAGCTGGCCCGGCTGGTTCAGCTGTCGCAACGGCATCTGCAGCGGATCTTCAAGTTCTATCTGAATGTGTCGCCGACCCACCACTACTTGACCCTGCGCCTGAAGCGCGCGCGCGAGCTGCTGCGCACGACCAATGCGTCAATTGCCCGTGTCACGGCCGTCTGCGGATTCCATTCGCCGTGCCACTTCAGCAAGGCGTACCGCGCCCAGTTCGGTCATGCGCCCAGCCATGAACGCCGACCGACCCGATGATCGCTGCTGGCGGGGCACGAAGCGCTCGCCAGGGCCGCGGATACCCGGCCTTCAGACGCGCAACGGAGTGCGCGATATTGCGCCAGCTTGACTACTGACCTTGACCTCCCATGACCCAGACGATCCTGCACCCATTGCGCACCCCGCTGTATGAGCGTCACCGTTTCATCCGCGCCCGCATGGCAGATGTTGGTGACTGGAGTATGCCGGTTGCCTATGGATCCCAGATCGAGGAGCACCACACCGTGCGGGCGGATGCCGCCATGTTTGACTTCTCGCACATGTGCGTGATCGACATACACGGGGCGGACGCTCGAATGTTTCTCCGCCAACTGCTTGCCAACGACATCGGCAAGCTGCGATCGCCTGGAAAAGCGCTCTATTCATGCATGCTTAACAGGGAAGGCGGAGTGATCGATGACGTTGTCGTTTACTACCTGGACGATGAATGCTTCCGTATGGTCTTGAACGCGCACGCTGCCAGCCGCGACATTGAATGGATCCGGTCACAGATCGTTGAGACCAGAAGCTCGGTGACCCTGGTCGCGCGGCGCGAGGATATGGTTAGCGGCGACGTTGAGGCGCTGGCAATGATCGCCGTGCAGGGTCCCAATGCTCGGGAAAAGGTATTTCGAGCCATCCCGTCAACACGCGCCGCTGACAGGGTGAAGCCGTTCAACTCCATCATCGTGCACGACTCCGCAGTGGGCGAATTGATGCTGGCGCGGACGGGGAAGACCGGCGAGGACGGCTTCGAAATGATCGTGCTGGCAAAGCATGCCGGTCAGGTATGGGACATGCTGAGGTCGGCCGGCATCTCTGCAGCAGGCCTCGACGCGTGGGAGACCCTTCGGCTCGAAGCAGGCATGCACCTGAATGGGTTGGACATGAACCCGCAGACCTCGCCCTTCGACGTCGGCCTGGGCTGGAGTGTGGATCTGGAGCTGGAGCGGGACTTTGTCGGCAAAGCAGCGCTACGTGCCCGCCGCCAGGATTGGCAGTTCGTCGGGCTGGCTTTCGAAGGAAGCGCCGCGGTCGCCCGCACGCAGAGCCCGGTGATGAGCATCGAAGGGGAGAAGATTGGCAAGGTCACCAGCGGAACCTATAGTCCGACGCTTCGAATCGCCATCGCTTTGGCTCTGGTTACCCCAGAGGTCAAGGTCGGGTCGTATGTGAGTGTTGAGGTCTACAACAAGAGAATCTCCGCGAAAGTCGTTCGTCCACCTTTCGTACGGGACGGGAGCCCAGTGCGGGAACAATAGGACGGCTTTGTGCAACATCTCTGCCAGAGATCGTGCCGACGCATTCCACCAGGCCATTTGTCGCGGAAGGAACCTGCCTTCGGACAGTCCGGGTTGCCGGACCACCGGAAGCATCGCTTTGTCTGGAGTACGGCTAAAGCAGCCACAGACCTGACCGCCCGAGAATCACGTTACGAACGCTTATGCACGACAACTTGCCACAGCGCTTGCGCTCACTCCTTTTCGTCCCCGCTGACAGTGACCGGAAGCTCGCGTCCTCGCTGAAGTCAGCAGCGGATGGACTAGTGTTCGATCTGGAAGATGCCATCCCCGAGCCAGGGAAGGAGGACGCACGGCGCAAGCTGGTTGGCTTTCTCGAACAGCATCGTGCCTCGATGCATCAGGCCTTGCTGGTGCGTGTCAACGGGCTGGCATCCGGCCACATTCTGCGCGACCTGGCGGCCGTGATCCCGCACCGGCCCAACGCGATCGTGCTGCCAAAGTGCCGTAGTGTCGATGATGTGCATCGCCTTTGTGACTTCCTCGCGGCCTTTGAATGCGCGCTTTTGGAGGATAGGTGGGAAGTCTCCATCATCGCGATGGCGACCGAATCCTCCGAAGGTGTCTTTGGATTATCGTCGTATCGCAACGCGCCGATGCGGCTGCGGGCGCTGATGTGGGGCGTGGACGATCTTGCGGCCGACCTTGGCGCATTCTCGTCGCATACCGGCAAGGAGCTGACCACGCCGTTTTCGGTGGCTCGTACCATGTGCCTGCTGGCGGCCGCCCAGGCGGGTATCGACGCCATCGATGCGGTCAGCACGAGCCTGATCGATCCGGCGAGGATCGGGGAAGAAGCTGCGCAGGCAAAGCGAGACGGATTCTCGGCCAAAGCCGCGGCACATCCTTCTCAGATCGACGCTATCAACCAGGCTTTCATACCGCAGCAAGCGGAAATACGCTGGGCTAGTGAGGTGGTCGAGGCGTTTTCGCGGGTCGGCGCCTCTGGTGTTGCCAGATTGGGAAACGCAATGATAGATCGCCCACACCTTCGCCTCGCACATCGTATCTTGTGTCATATCGACGAGAGCTGAGATCAGCGATTGGTCAAGGGTGTCGACGCGATGATGCTTCGCGTCTTGAGGTTGGCGCGCCATGTCGCGGTATCAAGCTTCGCCGTAGAAAAGGATAAAAGTCGATGATGACAAAGGAGATGGTGGGCACCCTCCTCACGGCATGCGTTGCCGTCGCCTATTTCTTGCCCGGCCCGATATCGGTTCCGATGATTCTGTTTGCATCCGTCATGGCTGTCGTCCATGCGTGCCTGGAAGCGAAACAGGCTGATCCGGGATGCGCCGTTCCACCGTCGGTTCAGAATCGCGGGCGCACCTGAGCAGGCACCATGGCAAAATAGAAGTCGCCATTCAGGGCGCTATCAGAATCGGTGCGGGGTCGGTATCTGCCGCTGATAGCACCGTCCCTTAGTCGCCGGAGTCGGCCAATGATCCATTTTCCTCGACGGCTGCTCGTTACGAGTCTGAGCGCCCTGTTGCTGTCCTTCGCTTGCAACCAGTCGTATGGGCAACTGGTTGTCAAGATCGGTGTTTCCGTTCCGCTGACAGGGATCAATGCCGCCAACGGGAAGGACATTGAGAACGGTGTTCGTCTCGCTGTTGAAGAAGCCAACGCGCAGCGCATCAGACTGGATGGCCAGGACGCCCGCTTCGAGCTTGATTCGGTGGACGACCAAAGTGACCCGCGCATCGGCGTTCAGGTGGCCCAGAAGCTGGTCGATGACGGGGTGGCTGTCGTTGTCGGGTATTACAACTCTGGCGTAGCGCTTCCGTCCTCGCTGATTTTCGCCCGCGCAGGCATCCCGGTCATCCATCCGGCGGCAACCAATCCGGCTATCACGCATCAAGGTCTGAAGACGGTCTTCCGCATCATTGCGACCGATAGGCAAAACTCCGGTACCGCTGGCAAGTACGCGGTCAACGTCATGAAGGGGCAGCGCATTGCCGTGATGGACGACCGGACCGCGTTCGGCCAGGGGGCAGTGGACGAGTTCAAGAAGGCCGTCACCCGTGCCGGCGGAAGAATCGCGATCGCTGAATACACCAGCGACAGGGCGGTCGAGTTCAGCGCGCAGCTCACGAGCATCCGGGCCGCCAATGCCGACATCCTGTTCTTCGGCGGCCTGGACAGCCAAGGGGCGCTCATCACGAAGCGGATGAGGGAACTCGGCATGCGCACCCAGTTCGTCGGAAGCGGTGGCATCGCGGACAGTATCTTCCTGAACATTGCCGGTCCCGCCGCGGATGGCGCGATGGCCTGGGAGTACGGGCGTCCTGTCGAAACGCTGCCGCAAGGCAAGGCCTTCATGCAGAAATTCAGGAAGCGCTTCGGCACCGACAGTCTCAGCTATGCGCCCTTCGCGTATGACGCCACGTGGGTGGCGATACACGCGATCAGGCAGGCGAACTCTGCGACGTCGGCCGAGTTCCTCGCGGCGCTGCGCGCAACGCAATACGAGGGTATCACCGGGAAGATTGCCTTTGATCCGAACGGCGACTTGAAGAACCCGACGTCGACGCTCTATCAGGTAAAAGGTGGCCGTTGGGTTCCGGTCACGACGATCGGAGTTGAATGACGTTATTGAGACTTCGACGGAGCATCCGTCCGAACGAACCCGAGCTAACGTGCTTTGGAGTGACGCAACGTTCCACCAGAGTGCGGTGCGACGCAAGGAAGCAATTCGCACGCCGTTGTGCGCGGTGCGTGGGCGAGCAGAACCAACTCAGGGCCGGCTCTTTGGCTCCGAGGCAGGACGGCTATGCGTTGCCGCGCCGGAAGCGCCCCGGGCGCCGGTAGGCCCCATACTGCGGTCAACCTTGCCATGCGCTTCGCTCTGGTCACTTTTGGCACGCTTGCCCGCGGCACCGCTAGCGGCCTGCTCAGACAGCTCCGGGCGCCTGCCAGTATCCGTTCCTGGTGTTGGAGGTGAACCGTAGCGACCGCCTTGGGCCCAAGCCGCAACAACCGTTAGCGAAAGCACAATGACGCAAGCCAAATTCTTCATTGCTGTCTCCAAAACCCGCACACCAGGATGCGCGCCGCCGACAGTGTGCCGGCCGTCCCGATAATCGTGATCTCGATGCTCTAGGCAGGCGCCGTGCCGGCGATGCCCATGATCACGCATTCGACGCTTCCCAGCAACCCCGCGCAGATGCACGCTATGTCCCCGCCGCAGAGCGGCATCAATTGCGTTTGGCATCGGCCGCACCAGGCCGGTAGCGCAGCAGATGGTCGGTGCCGGATGCGGGCAGCCAGACTTCCCCGGGGCGGCCCATTATCTGGCGTACGTTCGCGTGCGGACGCGGAAGCGTGATCACTTCGAATCGCTCGGCACGCGCGTCGAAGCGAACCAACGCGTTGGCGCTCCATTCGCTAAGCCAAACGATGTCGCGATCGTCGACAAATATCGCGTAGGCATGGGGGTCGTGGCCGGGCAGCCGCCATTCGCGCCATTGGTGCATTGCCGGATCGAACACGCCGACTTTCCCGGCGCTCCACTCGCTGATCCAAGTACGCCCTTTCGAATCGGCCCATACGCGTCGCGCACCCTGATTCGGCGTCGGCGGCTCAATGACCTGCGCCGCGCCGCTCGCGGGATCGATGCGGCCGAGATAGCTACCGGCCAGTGACGCGAAGTACAGGCTGCCGTCAGGGCTCACGCAAATGCCGTACGGACCGGGCCCGCGCGGCGCATCGAAAACGCGCATGCTGGCGCTCGCTGGGTCGAGTTCGCCGTAAATGCCGCTTTGTCCCGTGAACCACAGATGCCCTCGCTTGTCGAACACCGCGGTATTCAGATTGCCATTCGGCCGGTCCTTCGGTAGCGGGAAACGCGTGAACGGCACGTGTCTTCGGGTCGACGCGTACGATCGCATTCTGGCCGCCGTCCGTGATCCATGCCGCCCCATCGGGTCCGACGATCACGCCGTGTGGCGCCGAGCCTGCGCCGAGAGACACCGTGTCGACGGTGCCGGTGCGCGGGTCCAGGCGTCCCACCGCGCCCTGCGCCTGCGCGGTGTACCACACGGTCCCGTCGGGGACTGGTGCAACATCGTGCGGTGCGCTGCCTGGGGGGACGGCAAACGTCTCGAACAAGGCAGCCTGCGCTCGTGCCGAAGTCATCGCGAGCAGGACGCTCAGGAAGGCCGATGCACATAAGGGAACCAACACGGATTCAAGAATCCTGCTCACCGCTGTCACAGCTCTTCCCTTCCCGACTTCCAGCATGTCCGCCTCCTGACCGAGTATGCGTCGAAAAGTGAGGAAACCGCCTGCCGCGACAGTGCAAACCGGCCGGGGGCAGCAAAACTCTCGTGCCATATTGTGGCCATAGTCAAGACGAAATGATGGGGAGAACTTCGAAGCGCAATGTAGTACACGATTTCCGCACGTCGAAACGAGGTCGCGCGCCACGCCGCAGGGGCCTTACGCCTTGCTGGTCCCGTCGCCGGATCAATTCAGGCCGGTAATGTAGTTGGCGAGATTCTTGATATCGTCATCACTCAGGTTGCGCGATACGCTCGTCATATTCCCCGCGTCATTCGTGCGCCGCCTGGCCCGGAAATCCTCCAGTTGCTTGACGATATACGCGTACTGCTGCCCGGCTACCCGCGGTATTTCGTTCTGCCCGGCGAAGCCGCCGAGGTGGCACATCGTGCACAGCACTTCCTCCGACTTGCTGCGTCCGGCCGCGACCCGCGCTGCATCGACCTTGTAGGTCGATGCCATCGGCTTCTGCGCGGCAAAGTAGTCGGACAGGTCCAGCATGTCCTCCTTTGACAACGGCGTGGCCATCGGCGACATGACAGGGTCGCTCCGCCGTGCTTCCTTGAAATCACGCAACTGCAGGTAGAGGTAGCGCGCCGTCTGTCCCGCCAGTTGCGGATAGGCGGGATTGGTGGAATTGCCCTGGGGACCGTGACACGCAACGCATGCCTGTGCCTTGGCCTGTCCGGCCGCCGCATCGGCACGGGCATTGCCGCTTGCTGCGAACAGTGCGAGCAGGGCAGACATCACGACGCGCCGCGCCGCGGGATGGCGGCGCGGACGGATCGGGGGAGCCCGCATTTCCGGATCGATTGCCACGGACCTATTGCACCGCGAACACCAGGATGCTGTTGCCGCGCTTGAAGTCCAACTGGGTGTTGCCGCCGGCTGCCACGGCAATGTACTGTTTGCCGCCGACGGTATAGGACACCGGCGGTGAATTGACGCCGGCCCCGCACTGGAACTGCCACAGCATCTTGCCGTTGGTCGCATCAAACGCCTTGAACAGGCCGTTGCCCTCGCCAGTGAAGACGAGTCCGCCGGCGGTAGCCAGCACGCCGCCGATCAGCGGCTGCTCGGTCTTGTAGTCCCATGCCACCTTGCCGCTATCGATATTGACCGCCGAAAGCTTGCCCCACTGCTGTTCGCTCGAGATGACCTTGAATGCGCCGCCCAGCCAAAGCTTGCCGCCCGGATAAGGCACGTCTTCCACCTGGTAGGTCATCGGCTGATGCAGGTTGGCGGCATAGGCAAGCCGCGTTTTGGGGTTGAACGCCATCGGCGACCATTCCACACCGCCGTTTGCGCCCGGTAGCATGCGCGCGCCTTGCGCGGTGGGCAAGGTCCACATGTTCTCCTGCGGGATCATCGCCTGGGAATAGCGGATCAGGCGGCCGTCGCGGCGGTCATGCACGTAGACGTGTCCGGACTTGCCGCCGTGGATGACGCCCGGAATCATCTGGCCTTTTTCATCGCGCACATCGACCAGGATCGGCGGGCTGGCTGCGTCCAGGTCCCACACGTCATGGGCGATATATTGCGAATGCCATTTGTAGGCGCCGGTGTCCAGGTCGACCGCGACCAGCGAATCGGTGTACAGGTTGTCTCCGGGACGGATCGCGCCATACAGGTCCGGCGACGGATTGCCCACCACGAAGATCGCCAGCTTGTTGGCGCGGTCCACTGCCGGAGCCATCCACACGCCGCCACCAAGTGTCTTGTAGAAGTCGCCGCCCTTGTCGGCCAGCATCTTTTTCTCTGCGGCGATGTCGCGCTTCATGTCGCGCCCGGTAGCGTCCTTGGTAGCCCAGACACCCTCGTGGCCCTTCTCGGGGATGGTGTAGAAGGTCCACAGCAGCTTGCCATCGGTGGCGCTGAACGCCTTGACGAAGCCGCGGATGCCGTACTCGCCGCCATTGGTGCCGATCAGGATCTTGTCGTCGATGACCACCGGCGCCATGGTTTCCGAGTATCCAAGCTCCGGATCCGCGATCTGTGTTTCCCACAGCAGCTTGCCGGTCTTGGCATCGAGAGCGACCAGCTTGGCGTCAAGCGTGCCCATGTAGAGACGATCGCCGCTGATCGCCACGCCACGGTTGTTTGGCCCGCAGCAGAACGTGGTGATCGGTCCCATCTTGTGCTTGTAGTGCCAGAACTCCTTGCCCGTCACCGCGTCGATGGCATAGACGTGGTTGTAGGAAGTCGTGAGGAACATGACGCCGTTGACGACGATCGGCGCAGTCTCCATTGACTCCATCACGGCCGTCTGGAAGATGAAGGCGGGCCGCAGCCTGGCGACGTTCTTGGTGTTGATCTGCGCCGCGGGGTAGTAGCGCGTCTGCACGTACGAGCCGTTGGAGTGCAGCCAGTCGTTGCTGTTGGTGCCCGCGGCATCGAGTTGAGCCTGGGTGACCGGGCGCAGCGCACTGGACATTGGCGCGGCTGGCGTGGTCGCGCTGCCCTGGACTTCCTCGGCGGCCAGCGCGGCGGACGCATGGAAGGCAACAAACAGCAAGGGGAGGGCATGCCCAACGAGGCGAGGAAATGAGAGCATGGGGTGCTCCTTATTCGATTCTTGTCGACCTGGCCGCTTGGTTGTGGGAAACGCATAAGTCGCTGCGTACCGTGCCGACGCAAAGCAGGTCTTGCCATGCGTCGAAGTGGCCCGAGGTAAAGTGCAGTATAGGCAAGAACCCCCGCAAAACAACCAACTCACAAGGCGCGGCTGACACGCCGCAAGGGATCCGCTGAGTCTTTGCATTCGGGCACCCGCAGGCGACTTGAATTTGTGCTTCGCACGCACCAGACTTAGCGGGCGGGTGAGCGAATGAGCCAGCGAATGGCCTTGAACTGCGGTACCGGTCTTGCGCAACGCGTCGCGCCGGTTGTTATCCGAGGAGCCGGAAATGAAGCGTGGTCCGCGAAAGGTTTCAGTGGCGTGCCTGTGCGCGCTAGGCCTGCTCGCAGGCAAGGCACTTGCGGAAGGCGACATCAGCGTGAACGCGCGGTTGCTGGCTTCGGCGCGCGCCGGGGACGAGGCCGGCGTGCGCGGTGCGCTGGAACAGGGCGCCGCGGTGAACTCGCGCAACCGTATCGGCGACACGCCGCTGCTGACTGCCGCCAAGCGCGGCCTGACCGGCATGGCGCGCGCGCTGGTCGAACACGGGGCCAATGTCAGCCAGGCGAACGTGCAAGGCGTGACGCCGCTGATGGCGGCTGCGTTTGGTGGCTACCAGGAGATCACCGCGCTGCTGCTGGCGCGTCATGCCGAGCTGAACGCCACCGACCGCGTCAGCAAGACCGCCATGATCTACGCAGCGGGGGAGGGACACACGGTGGTGGTGAAGCAGTTGCTCGATGCCGGCGTCGATATCAACGCGCGCTATGCACATGGCCTGACTGCGCTGATGTGGGCGGCCGGCTACGATCGGGGCGAGGTCGTGCAACTGCTGCTCTCGCGTGGCGCGGATGCCGCGTTGCGAGATGATCGCGGGCTGACTGCGCGCGAGATTGCCGAGCAGGCCGGTGCGAAGAACGCGTTAACCAACCTGTCGGGCAGCCAGACCGCGGCGGGGCCGGTGAGGTAGTGCCGCTGCGGTCACGGCGAATCGATCGAACCCACGCTCCTCGGATAGGTCACGATGCCCCAGCTTAGCGGCAGCCCGTCGAGCTGCCGCACCGGCTGGTAGGTGCGCGCGTCGAAGACATAGACCGCATTGGAGCGCCCGCAGGCCACCAGCAGTCGCGCATCGTCCGGCGTGAAGCTGAAATGCCAGCAGCGCTTGCCTACCGCGATCTCGGCCAGCAAGGCGAAGGTCTGCGCATCGAATACCTGCACTGTATCGGCGCGCGATGCGGCGACGAACAGCCGCGCGCCGGCGCGATCGAACGCCACCCCGTAGGGACCGGTACGCGTCGGCACGGTGCGCTGCACGCGGAAGTCCGCGGCGTCCAGCACGACGAAGGCATTGGCCGATTCCAGCGTCACCACATAGCGCCTGCCGTCCGGACTTGCCTTGATCCCGCGCGGGCGCGAGCCAGCCGGCATCGGCAGCAGCTTCACTTGCCTGCCGCTGGCTTTCTCATAGACCGTGACGGTGTCGTCGCCTTCGTTGGTGACCAGCATCAGCTTGCCATCGCGCGAGAACTCGATGCCTTCGGTTTCCAGCCCGCTGCGGATGGTCCGGCTCACGCGCCAGTCCTTCAAGTCGATCACGGCAATTTCCGCCGGCAGGGGCTTGTGATCATGGCCATTGCCCTTGGCGGAGGGTGGCGGCGCAGCGCCGGGCGGGCCGGAGCGCTCGCCCGGTTCGTAAGTGACGAAGGCCTGGTCCCCCGCCACGCGTATGAATTCCGGGTTCTGGCCGATCGGCACGCGCCGGACCAGCTGGCCCGTGGCAATGTCGATCACCGCCAGGTCGCCCGTGTCCTTGTTGGCCGTCAGCAGGTATTTGCCATCGGCGGTCACGCTCAGTCCGCGCGGCCCCTTGCCCCCGGTCGGGAGGCTGGCCACGGCTTCGAGCCGGTCCAGGTCGATGACGGCAATGCCACCGCCTTCGGTGGACACGTAGGCCCGCGCCGCGTTGGCCGCAGCGGGACAGGCCAGCGCGAGCACGGCGGAGGCGAGAAGGTGCCAGGTACGGCACGGATGTGAAGGCATGGTGTCTCCTCGTAGTCAGGCAGGATATTGTTGCCCGCTCAGCGCCCGTCCCATTCATAGCGCACGCCGACCAGAAACAGCCGGGCCGCGCCCGGCGCCACAAAACGCCCGACGGGTACGGCCGCGCCCGGCAGCAGCAGCGTGCCGTCCGGGAACAGGTTGTAGCCCACCTGTCCGTAGGTCTGGTAGCGGCGGTCGAACAGGTTGTCGATGCGCCCATAGACCTGCCAGCGGGGCGAGAACTGCCAGCTGGCGCGCAGGTTCAGCAGCAGGAAGCCAGCGGTGCGGGCGAGGCCCGGGTCTTGCGCGCTGAGCGCGCCATCCTCGTTGCCCGCGACCGGACGCGAGGACGACACGATCACGTCGCCGCCCACGCTGACGGAGGTGGTCGCGCGCCAGTCTGCCCCAAGCCTGAAACTGTGCAGGGGGATCCCTGCCATGCGTGTGCCCGGATGCACCATCACCGGCGCGGCGAAGGGGGTCTGCAACTGGCCGTCCGCCCGGTAGGTCGCTTGCGTATAGCTGTAGCCGGCGCGCAGCGTGAGCCGGCCCAGCCGCTGGCGCAAGCCGAGCTCGAGGCCCTGGTTGCGTGTCTTCGGGAAGTTCGAGAAATACCCCAGCGGACTGAACGGCGAGCGCTGGAAGATGATGTCGTCGGTGTTGTGGCTGCGGTATAGCGCCAGGGTCATTTCAGTGGTGTCAGCCGGCTGCCAGCGTCCGCCCAGCTCGACGGTGCGCGTGACCACCTGGCGCAAGAAGGGGTCGGCCTGCAGGCCGGTCGGTAGCTGGCAGGCGTTGGCCGGGTCAGCGCAGCCCAGCTCGATCGCCGTGGGCATGCGTGTGCCCTGCGAGGCGGAGCCGAAGACCGTCACGCTGTCGGACAGCAGGTGCGATACCCCCACCGAGGGATTGAGGCGCGAGAAGGTGAAGCGCTCGTCCGACGGCGTGGGCGCGCCCAGCACTGTATGCCGGCGGCCGTCGTTCCAGCGGGCGGCCAGCGTCAGGAAGCTGTGCGGCAGCAGTCGGATGGTGTCGGTCGCGTACAGCCCCACAGTGCTGTCGTGGCCGTCCAGCAAGGCATTGGTGACCACCGGCGCATTGGGATCACCCTGTGCCGTGCGCGCAGCGTCGAAGCTGGCCAGCTGCGTGGCCTGCGTGTAGCGCGACCGGTTCAGGTCCAGCGCGGCACCTAGTGCGAAGCGGTGGGTCTCGCCATCGAGCGACCACTGCGCCGACAGCCCGTAGCTGGTCTCGCTTACCGTGGAAGTATTGAGTATGGCACTGGGGGGCACTTCGTCCCCTTGGCAGCCTTCGGCGCCTTGGCAGCCGAGCAGGGTGTCGAGGTAGTCATCGTTGATATCGCCGCTGTTGGCGTGCAAGCGCGTGCGGCGCACGTAGGCCGTGAGCTGCAGCTGGTTCTGAGCATTGAACTGATGCGCACCGTTGAGCGTCAGCTGCAGCGATTTCACGCGCGTGACATCGGGCGCGGTGTAAATCGCGCGGCGGTCGCTGCCGTAGATGCTGTCTGGCGTCAGGCCGTTGCCTGACAGCCGGCTGTTGCTGCCGAGCAGGCTCATGCTCCATTGGGTGGCGCTGGTCGAGCGGCCCAGCTTGAAGAACAGGTTGCCGAGATCGCTGCCGGAGCGGTCGCGCCAGCCGTCCTCGCGCCAGCCGGTGCCGGCAAAGTAGGCGTGCCAGCCATCGCCGAGCGACTTGCCCGCGCTGACATCGAGCCGCGCCCGGCCGTAGCTGCCGATGCTGAGGTCGGCCTCCACGCCCGGATGCGTTTCGCCGGACTTGGTGACAAGCGCTAGTGCGCCGCCCAGCGTGTTGAGCCCGTAGAGCGGGTTGCTGCCGGGCACCAGCGTCACCGTGCTGAGAGCGGCCTCAGGAATGCCGGCCCAGTTGATGATATCGCCCAGCGCCGCGTTCTGGCGCACGCCGTCAAGGTACAGTGACAGCCCCTGTGTGGAACCGAGCGTGGGTGAGAGCCGGTAGCCGCGGTAAAGGATGTCCTGCGCGAACGGATTGCCCTGCGCGTCATTGACCACGATCCCGTTCATGTGCTCCGCCAGGAAGGACGGCAGGTTGGTGGACTTCGCACGTTCCAGGTCGCCATCGGTGGCAGTCTGGACATTGGCGGGGAAAGCCTGGCGCTCGATGGTGAAGCCGGGCAAGGGCGTCGGGGCCACGACGGTGACCTCTTGGAGGTTGTGGACCTGGTCGGCCTGGATACCCGGATCGGGGCTCGCCTGCTGCGCTGCGACAGGCGTGGCCGCCGCCAGGGTAACGGCGACCATGCCCGGCGCAGGCAGGGACGGGCAGGTGCGGCGTCGGGCATCGGCCATGGCTTCCCCTCTGGCGCCGCCTCGCACAGGGCGGCTGTGATGGAGACTTCCTGGAGTGGCGCCAATGCTACCTAATCTAATCCAGCGCGCAGGCGGTGCCAAGCGCGATTGCCCGGCAAGCCATTTTTTCGCCTAGAGTTTCTTGGCGGCCCGTGTGCAGCAGGCGTCCTTGCGCACCGGCCGCGGGGTCAAGCAGTCTTCCTGGGAGCGCGCGATGCAAAAGCCGGCAGTTGTCATGGATCCCGAACGCCGCCGCATGCTGAGAGCAGGGACACTAGCCATCCTGACGCTGAGCCTTCCGCCGTTGACCGCGTGCGCTCAGGGAACGGCCGCTGGCGGGAACGCGGGCCCGGCGCGCATTGGCGTGATCGGCTCCGGACGCATTGGCGGGACCGTCGGCGGGCTTTGGGTCAAGGCCGGGCACCCGGTCCTGTTCTCTTCGCGGCATCCTGAAGCGCTCAAGCCGCTGGTCGACGGCCTCGGCCCGCTGGCGCAGGCTGGCACGGTCGCGCAGGCAATCTCCTTTGCCGATGTGCTGTTCCTCGCCACCCCTTATGGCGCATTGCCGCAACTCGGCCAGGAGAATGCCGGGGCGTGGTCAGGCAAGATCGTGCTGGATGCCACCAATGCCATTGCCCAGCGCGACGGCGCGATTGCCGATGAAGCCCAGCGCAACGGCATTGGCATCACCACGGCGAAATACCTGCCCGGCGCGCGCGTGGTGCGCGCGTTCAACTTCATGGGAGCGACCAACTTTGCCAGTCAGCATCACCGGCCGGGCGGCCTGATTGCCGTGCCGATCGCCGGCGACGACCAGGCGGCGCTGCAGGTGGCGGCGCAACTGGTGCGCGATGCGGGGTTTGAGCCGGTGGTTGTGGGGCCGCTGGCCAGCGCGGACAAGTTCGCGCCGGGCGGGCCGCTGTTCCGGCAGATTGGCACTGCCGAGGAATTCCGCAGCAAGATGAGTCGGCAATAGCGCGGCAAACCGATAAGACTGCTCCTCACTTGGGCAGACTAGTGCCGCTTCGCGCACTCCAGCAAAGCGGAAAGTTAGTGGCCTTCGGCCAGCTCTTCATCGGCAACCCGGACCTGCCGCGCCGCCTGCAACCGGATGCGCCGCTCAACGCGTCGCAGCCGGCAACCTTCTACCTTCCCGGCGCCGAAGGTTATATCGATTACCCCACGCTCGCCTGAGCAGCGGTTGTGGCCCGCGCACCAGCGCCACCAATGCTTGCGCGCCGTCCTTCCGGCGCCGTCATTGCCTCTTGCGGACGACCCGCAGTAAGCTCTGTCTCCTGCGGCAGGCATAAGCCGCGCACCGTCCCCCAACAGAGGAGCACCAGCCATGCCTTGCAGACGACAGTTCCTTGGCTATCTCCCGCTTGCGCTGACTGGCAGCATCGCTGCCGCAGCGACCCTCGGCAGCCGGCCGGCCCGCGCCGCCGCCATGCTGGGCGAGCAGGAGCCGCAGGCGCTCAAGGTCGGCTACATGGCCGACTCATCCAGGGTCGATCCGCGGAAATACCCGGCCCACAAGCCATCGCAGACCTGCGCCAACTGCCAGCTTTACCAGGGTGACGAGGGCAGCGCCGCCGGCGGTTGCGCACTGTTCGGCGGCAAGGATGTCGCGGCGAAGGGGTGGTGCAGCGCCTGGGAGCAGGGCTGACATCGCGCGCTGCACTGGATCGGCTACAAAACGGAAAGCGATACGTGAGGGAGATTTTTCGGCGCCTGTCAACAGCCTTCCTTCTCCCGAAATTGTGAACCCTCGATGCTATGGCACAGACCGTCCCGCGGCATTGGTTTGTGCGGTGAGTATGCGCCCCGAAGTTTTTGGATGGCCTTCGCAAGGTCACTTGAGGATGGCAGACCGAACAGGCGAGCCTAATCTATGCTGAACTGGGTCGCTGAAGACAATCGACGTCGCACCGTCGTGACTACGAACCAGCAGCGATCGCGTGCAACAATCGGATTCGCTTCTTATATTGCAACGGGCTCGACGCCATCACCGCCTTAAAACGGCGATGGAAACCGACAGCCTTACGACTCGCCCTCGCAGCTTCATCATCGGCAAGCGGAGCGCGCAGGCCCGCGCGGGCCAAAGGCGTCAGGGGTCAAAGCCGGATGGCAGCGGCTCCCGCGGCGCGGGGCGCACGCCCCAACCCAGCGGCGGTACACCAGGACGCACAGGGTGCCCGGGCGATGAGTACTGCAGAATCGTGTCGGTGTCCAGATGGATCAGTCTTACGCGGTGGGAATGGTTCCACCGTCGATCACGTACTCTGCCCCGCTGATCGCCGCCGCACGCGGCGAGATCAAAAAGGCGATCAGGTCGGCGACTTCCGCCGGCTTGCACGGCCGCCCGAGCGGGATGCCACCCAGCGCATCCATGATGATCTGCTTGCCGCCTTCGTAATCCGTACCGGCCTGGCTGGCAAGCCGTTCTGCCAGCGCAACTGCCGCTTCGGTTTCCACCCAGCCCGGCGACACGCGCACGACGCGCACGCCCTTAGGCGTGATTTCCTTCGACAGACTCTTGCTGTACGTGGACAGTGCAGCCTTGGCGGCAGCATAAGCCGTGGTCGATTCCGGCAAGGGAAAACGATTCTGGATGGACGTGACGTGGATGATGACGCCTGCACGTTGCTCAATCATCTTCGGCAACAACGCCCGATCCAGTCGTACGGCCGGAAACAGATTGAGGTTCAGCTCTTTCTGCCATTCGGTTTCATCCAGCGCGGCAAAACCGCCTGCCGGGGCTGACGATCCGCCCAGGACATGGATGATGGCGTCCACGCCACCCAGCCGGTTTTCGACGGCCTGTGCTACGGTGGCGCAACCCTCCGGCGTAGTGAGGTCGGCTTCGACGAACATGGCGTCGGGAATGAAGTCCGGCTTGGCACGAGCCGTCGTCAGAATGCGCGCGCCGAGTTCGCCGAGCCGTTCGACGACGGCGCGGCCAACGCCCTTCGTGCCAGCCGTGACCAGCACACGCTTGCCCGTGAGTTCGCGGTTCGTGGTCATCAGTGAATCTCTAGAAATTCAATCTTGTGGTCCGTGAGCCGGAATACATGTTTCAGGTCGGCGAGACCTCCGGGGAAGTTGCCAGCATATTGAGCCACGACAGTGACGCGGGCGTCGTCTTGCACGAACGTCAACGGCTCTACGCTATAGGCATACTTACGCTGCGCTTCCGCCAGCCAGGTTTCGATTGCTTCGTGTCCCTGATACGTCTGGCCTTCATCGTGGACAACGGCCTTTTCGGAAAAAGCACGTCGCAGCGATGAAGGCGCGGCACCATTGCTCACCTGAAAAAAAGTGGAGACCGCATCGGGTAGTGAAATGTCCATGCAAGGAGCCTCTGATGGCAAAGTGTCGATACAGGAATTTTCGCTATAAACTTACTATTGAACAAGAACGCACGGAAAAGTAAGTTACCTACCTATGGGAAAGGAATACACCCCCGACACGGCCGCAGTTGGTGTCGAAGCAGTGCTTAAATTGCTGGAAGGGCGCTGGAAGCTGGTCATCCTGTTCCACCTTTTCGATGGCAAGGTGCAGCGTTTCTCTGATCTGGAGAAGCTCATCCCTGGTATTTCGCAAAAGATGCTCGCGCAGCAGCTACGCCAGTTGGAGGCGGACGGGATCGTGGCAAGAAAGCTCTATGCCCAGGTGCCGCCCAAGGTGGAATACCGGTTGACTGATTGGGGACAAGCACTCTGTCCCGCTTTGGACGCTCTTCTCAAATGGGCGGAGCAGCGCAACGAGTTGCTAAAAGCTGTCTGATGCCGAGTAGATTGCCCTAGGTAATCTCCGTTGATTGGCCGAGCAAGCCGGCCGGATCAGACTCTCCGCGGTCGCAACAATGGCTTCATCTCTCGAACACGGCGACCATGCGAGTCTGCCCAACTACAGCCGTGTGCCTAAGGAAGAGCCCCGCGTGAGCTATCGCACTATAGCTATTGCGCGGGCCAACGGCCCTTCGACCGCTTTGAGCGTCTGTTGATGGAGTCAAAAGAGTCCTGGAACACGACACGATCAATGACCGCAATTGGCCGAAGGCGGGCGATCGTCGGTCGCCAGCCCTGCAGCGACCACGGATTTCCGCTTCCGACCCATATCGGTCTATCGACTCGCTATTGTCTCTGACCGAACATGGATGATATTGAGACGCTTACCTCCGTTACCCCATCGATTCGATATCACGGGCGCCCTTAAGCCGTTTGAGAAACCAGCGACCGGCGGGTCCCGGCGGCGTGTCCTTTCGATAAACCGCGAACATGGCGATTGGAGGCGTGTACGGCTGGAAGGCTTCAAGCCGCAAGGGCACCAGCTTCTCGGCATCCAAGTCATCCTGCACCATCGCTACCGGCATATGGCCCCATCCGAATCCGGCGCGTAGGAATGCATGTTTGGCGCCGAGATCGGCAAGCCGCCATATCTGTGGGGAGAAGACGCCGAAAGTCTTGCCCTCCGTGAGGGTTGTGCGGTCGGTCAGCACCAATTGCACATGCGCCTTGAGCTCGGCCGGCCGGATGACCCCCTTCTTTGATGCCAGCGGGTGTGACGGCGCGGTGACCGTGATCATGGAAACATCCAGCAGCTTCTCGGCATCGAGAAGCTCCGGGACCGATGGCATCGAGCCGCTGATGCCGATCCGGCATGCCTGCGCGAGTACAGGCTGCATGACGGCGCCAAGCGCCTCGACGTAAAGCCTCAATGGTGTGTGCGGAAACGCTTCCCGGAACGCGCCCACGGCGTCGGTCAATGACGCCATTGGATACATCACGTCCACCACGACGGACAGCTCGGGTTCAAGTCCGTCGGATATGGCGCGGGCCTTTGCCTTGAAGCCGTCCATGCCGCTTACCACGAGGCGCGCCTGCGCAAGCAAGGCCGTCCCTTCATCCGTCAGCCGCGGATAACGTCCCACGCGATCAAAGAGCTGTACGCCAATCTGGCCCTCCAGATTGGCCAGCGTATGGCTGATCACGGACTGCGCGCGGCGCAGCTTACGGCCTGCTGCGGAGAAACTGCCCTCGTCGGCAGCGGCGATGAAGGTGCGAAGCTGGTCCAGCGAGACGGCGTCGAGCATGTATCTATGGTTTAGATGGATTACATCTAGAAATATAGGCTTCCTGGATATGTGTCAAGTCTCTACTCTTCGGTCTACCCACTCTCACTTGAAAGGATGATCACCATGAACTCGAACCTCAATGTCTCGCTCGCTGCAAACCCGGTAGTTCCGGCCGCTGGCCGCACGCTCATTGCAGCCATCTTCTTCATCAGCGGTATTGGCAAGCTTCTGGCCCCCGGCGCAACGATGTCCTATATCGCATCGCTCGGTCTACCGGCGCCTGCGCTCGGACTGACTGGCGCATTGGTGCTGGAACTGGCGGGCGCCACGCTCCTGGCCGTTGGCTACAAGACGCGTCTGGCAGCGCTACTGCTTGCTGCCTACGCTGTCGTGACCGCACTGATCTTCCATCACGCACTCGCTGACCAGAACCAGATGTTCCATTTCCTTAAGAACCTGGCAATGGCCGGTGGCCTCTTGCAGGTAGTGGCTTTTGGACCGGGCGCCTTCAGCATTGACAACCGTCGCGCAGCAGCCGCCCGCGTCGTCGCCTGATGATTGGATGACTGGAGACCACATCATGACCATCGCAACAACGCTCATGCAGCAACACCTCCAATGGCTGGTGGACGAGCCCCAGCAATGGCAGGGACTGATTGCCGAGAACATCGTTTGGGAATTGCCATACGCCCCCAGTCTGGGCCATCCGCTGAAACTCGAAGGTCGCGAATCCGTGCTGCGGCACGCGAGCTGGTTCGCGGCAGCCGTGAAGAACTTCCGCTTTTTCGATGCCGTCGTGACAGCGACGGATGACCCCCGGCATGCGATCGCACGGGTACACGCCGAGGGCCTCATTGCTGCGACCGGCCGCATCTATCGCCAGGAGTACGTCGTGTTCCTGACCGCCCATGACGACCGCATCGTGCATCTGCGGGAGTATTTTGATCCGGTCCAGGCCGCCCTCGCCCTCGATGCCCCCGTGGTGGGCGTCTCTTCCAGGAGCATCTAATGAAAGCGATCCGAGTCGCTGCCTATGGCAGCCCTGACGGTCTGACTGTCGCCGAGGTGGACGACCCCGTGCCTGGCGACAACGAAGTACTGATCGATGTTGCCGCGGCGTCAGTGAATCCCATCGACTGGAAAATTGTCAGTGGCGCCATGCAGGCATTCATTCCACTGCCACTGCCATTTACGCCAGGCGTGGATGCTGCTGGCACCGTCATCGCCGTAGGACGCCATGTCACTACGCTTGAGCCGGGGGACAAAGTGATGGGCTTCATTGGCATCGTCGGGGCCTTTGCCACCCGCGCTGTGGTGGAAGCGTCCCGGCTGGCACGCAAGCCAGAGTCCGTAAGTTTTGCCGAGGCCGCCGCGATTCCCGCGGCGTCGCTGACGGCCTGGCAGGCGTTACAGGAACATGGGGCATTGCGAGCCGGCCAAGCCGTCCTGATTCACGGTGCGGCAGGCGGTGTAGGCAGTGCGGCCGTGCAGCTCGCCAAGCTGGCCGGTGCGCGCGTGATCGGCACCGGCTCGGCGAGAAATCGGGACTATGTCCAGAGCCTTGGCGCCGACGCCTTCATTGACTACCGTGCCGAGGATTTCTCCAAGCGTGTTTCACGTGTCGACCTGGTTTTGGACCTGATCGGCGGAGAAACCCAGGACCGGTCATGGTCTGTGCTCAAATCCGGTGGCACGCTGGTCTCGACCGTTGCCAGACCTGATTCCGCACGCGCCCAAGGCGCGCAGGCCAACGGCAGACATTTTGCGACCCGTAGCGATGGCCCGCTGCTTGAGAAATTGGCTGCGCTCCATGCAGCGGGCGACCTGCGCACCCACATCGATTCGGTCTTTCCTCTGTCAGACGCGGGCCATGCCCTTGGCCACAGCATGAGCGGCCACGTGAGAGGCAAGGTTGTTCTAGACGTGATCAAGTAGACCTTGCCCTAGGCACCAAAGCGGACCGCCGGCGAAAGGGTGAAAGACTCGCGCATGTCGCGTGCCTCCTCAACCGGCGTTCTTCCAAAAAGGCGCTTGAACTCCCGGCTGAACTGTGAGGGGCTTTCGTAGCCGACGCGTCCTGCTGCCGCCGCGGCAGTGACGCCGTCGCGGATCATCATCAGGCGCGCCTGGTGGAGACGGGTCGATTTGATGTACTGGATTGGCGAAGTCTGCGTCACCGTGCGGAAGTTCGCGTGAAATGCCGGCACGCTCATGCCCGCTTCCTCGGCAAGACGCGTCACATTGAGCGGCGCTGCATAGTCGGCGTGGATGCGCTTCAGCGCTTTCGCGACGCGGCCAAACCGTCCGTGGTGGACTAGTGCGGCACGCATCGCGCCGCCCTGCGCGCCCGTCAGTACCCGATAGCAGATCTCCCGCACAAGGCTCGGTCCCAGGATTTGCGCATCCATTGGCACCGTCAATGCCTCCAGCAGCCGGACTGTTGCGCCGGCCAGAGTCTCGTCAAGCCGTGTAGACACCATGCCATTCGGCGGCCCGTCGGAAAGATCTCCCGCCGCACCGATCTGCGTGATCAGGTCGCTGAGTTCGAGGAGGTCCAGGCGGATGGAGACCGCAAGCATCGGCTCCTCCGGCGACGCCTGGGTTTCCGTCGAAAACGGCAGCGGCACAGACAGCACGAGATAGTGCTGCGCGTCGTAGACATAGACCTCATTACCCAGAAAGCCCAGCTTGCAGCCCTGGCAGACGATCACGATGCTCGGCTCGTACAGCACTGGCGTGCGCCCAAGGGGCCGATCTGAACGCATCAGCCGAACGCTATCGAGCGTCGACTGCGTGTAGCCCTCGTTAGGCGCCAATTTCTCGATAAGGCTGACCATCTTGACGGAAGCGGGGGAGCGGACCTTCGACATCACGTTCTCCTGTGTGTTCGCTATAGGCGCCATTCTAGTCTCCCCTCGCGCCCGGCTCTAGCGTACTTGATAGGAATAGGCAATGACGGCATCGGTCCGTGTATTCGCCGGAAGGCCGGCCATCCCTAACATTCACTCACCGGCTGACGAACCATATCGCTTCATTGATGGCAGACAACCTGCCGAAAACGTACCACGTCAAGCGCGGAGTTTACCGGCCAGACCCGAACCAACGATAGGAGTATGCAATATGGCAAACACAACCGAACAGTCGAAAGTCATTCTGATCACCGGCGCCAGCAGCGGCATCGGCGAGGGTGCGGCCCGTTTGCTCGCCGCGCAAGGCCACCGCCTTGTGATTGGCGCGCGCCGTACCGACCGGCTCGCGGAACTGACGCAATCGATCGAAGCGTCCGGCGGCATCGTTCGTTATCGCGAACTCGACGTGACCTCCGCAGACGACGTGGCGTCATTTGCCCGCTTCGCGCTCGACGCCTTCGGCCGCATCGACGTGCTGATCAACAACGCAGGCGTGATGCCGCTTTCGCCGCTCAATGCCCTGAAGGTAGGCGAGTGGAACCGGATGATCGACGTGAACATCCGTGGCGTACTGCACGGCATTGCCGCGGTGTTGCCAACGATGGAAGCGCAGGGACACGGTCAGGTCATCAATATTTCCTCGATCGGCGGACTATCCGTGTCGCCGACTGCCGCCGTCTACTGCGCCACCAAGTTCGCCGTGCGCGCGATTTCTGACGGACTGCGCCAGGAAACCGACAACGTCCGTGTGACGGTGATCTGCCCCGGCGTCGTGGAATCCGAGCTCGCCGACTCGATCTCTGACGACACCGCGCGGACGGCCATGAAGGAATTCCGCCGCATCGCCATCACGCCCGACGCCATCGCGCGTGCCATTGCCTACGCAGTGGAGCAGCCTGCCGACGTCGACGTGAGCGAGATCGTCGTGCGCCCCACCGCCAGCCCGTTCTGACGAACCGGTACGCACTACGCACGACGCATTACCCAAGCGAATCAAGGAGAACACCATGACATCCACTCACACAGCGGGCGGCGCCTTTGCAGGCAAGGTCGCCATCGTTACCGGTGCAGCCAGTGGCATCGGCCTGGCCACGACGGAACTGCTCCATGCTCAAGGCGCGAACGTCATTGCCGTCGGGCGCAGCAGCAACGTGGAAGCCCTTGCGCGTCCCGGCATCGTTCCCATCGTCGCCGATGTGGCGCGCGAGGAAAGCGCGGTGCAGGCGGTGGCCACCGCGATCGACCGGTTCGGCAAGCTCGACATCCTGGTCAACAACGCAGCGATCATCATCAACAAGCCCCTGGTGGAAATGTCGCTCGATGACTGGAACGGCATCCAGGCCGTCAATGC
The DNA here is from genome assembly GCF_050271075.1 of Cupriavidus sp. H39. Taxonomy (NCBI): domain Bacteria; kingdom Pseudomonadati; phylum Pseudomonadota; class Betaproteobacteria; order Burkholderiales; family Burkholderiaceae; genus Cupriavidus; species Cupriavidus sp. H39. The sequence continues at coordinate 1,418 of NZ_CP189846.1, read as the reverse complement.
CACGGGCGCGTTCCTGTTTTCCCGGGAAGCCATGCGCGCGATGATGCCGGCAAAGACCGGCGCCATCGTCAACGTGGGTTCCTACGCCTGCTATCAGGCATTTCCGCTGATCGCGGCCTATGCGGCGTCGAAGGGTGCGCTTGCGCAGTTGACTCGCGCGCTGTCGCTGGAAGCCATCGAACATGGCATTCGCGTCAATGCGGTGGGCTCTGGCGATGTCATTACCAACATCACCAATCACATCCATGCCGATGGCCAGGCATTTCTTGCCGAGCATGGCAAGAAGGCACCCATTCGCCGCGCAGCCCAGCCGAAGGAAATAGCCGAGGTGATCGCCTTCCTCGCATCGGAGAAGGCCAGCTTCATCGTCGGAGCCGTGGTCATGGCCGACGGGGGCATGAGCGTGGCCTTGCCCTGAAGAAACATACTGTCCGAAGCCAAACGTTTCATCACTCAAGGAGTTCTTACCGTGAAGCAAGCATCCCGTACCTGGTTCATCACCGGCGCATCGAAGGGCGTCGGCCAAAAACTCGTGACACACCTGCTGGAGCAAGGCCACCGGGTGGCGGCCACCTCCCGCACAGCCGCCTCGTTAACGGAGGAATTCGGTGCGGCCTCCGAGCGATTTCTACCGCTCGGGGTCGACCTGACCAGTGACCGCAGCGTCCACGAGGCCATCGAGAAGACCGTGCAATGGTTCGGCGTTCTCGACGTGGTCGTGAACAACGCCGGCTACGCCCAGCAAGGGACCGTCGAGGCATTGTCGGACGACGAGCTTCGTCGGAATTTCGAGGTCAACTTCTTTGCGCCGATGGCTGTCCTGCGTCATGCGCTGCCGCAGCTTCGCCGCCAGCGCAGCGGACACGTCTTCAATATCTCGTCCATCGTCGGCTACCAGGGGGGCTATCCGGGATGGGGCAGCTATGTGGCGAGCAAGTTCGCGCTGTCTGGCCTGACGGAATCCCTTGCGGCGGAAGTCGCCGAACTGGGCATTCGCGCGACAGTGGTCTATCCCGGACCGGTGCGCACCGATTTCCTGTCGAATGGTGCGCTGGCGGTGGCCAGACGGCAGATCGACGACTACTCCGAGGCCAAGGCTTCGCTGGACCTGCATCTCGACACCCTGCATGGCCACCAGGCTGGGGACCCGGACAAGCTCGCACTGCTGATCATCCAGGCCGCGACTGTTGAATCGGCCCCGCTGCATCTGTTTGCAGGCAAGATCGCCAATGAACTCGCGGCCGCCAAGGCAAGCGCTGTCGCAAAGGATCTCGATGCCTGGCGGGGCGCGTCCGAAGCCACCGATTTCGTGGACTGATCGAAGGCCAATGCATGTCCCGGCTTGGCCGGGACATTCTCCGTGGCTTGGGTCCGTCACATGTCCGCTATCACCGAGATGGGCCATACGAACGAAGGGC